>NZ_KE386496.1:1778505-2431843 GCF_000427445.1 Methylocapsa acidiphila B2
ATCGAGCTCTGGGACAATCTCGCCAATATGTTCAGAAAAAAAGCGCCAGGCTGAACCAAAATCGCAGATCAGCCGCCAGCGAAGAGCTTCGCCTCGCGCGAGAATAAATCGACAATGAACTCGGACACCGCTTTCACCCGCGGAACCTTCGCCAGATCAGAGCGGATCAGCAGCCAGATGTCATGCGCGACGGGCAGCTCGCCGAAGGGAAATTCGACGAGGCTCGCGTCTCCGCTCGCCAAATAGCGGGGGAGAAGAGCGACGCCGAAGCCAGCGCGCGCGGCGGCGGCCTGCGAGGCTTGGCTATTGCTCCGAAATGAAAATCGAGCGTCTCCGAAGCGGCGCGCCATCCATGCCGCCTCGGCGGAGAAGCCGCTTTCCTCGTCGTAGCCGATGAGGGACGGCGGCTCGCCCGCGGCGAGGCGCTCCCGATATTGCGGCGAAGCATAAAACGCAAAGCCGGCGGAGGCCACGCGCTGCGCGATAAGGCCGCCATCTGCCGGACGGACGAAGCGCAAGGCGACGTCAGCTTCCCGTTTCGCCAGATTCAGGACCTTGGACTCGATGATGATCTCCAGGTCCAGCGAGGGATGGCGCTCGCGGACGTCGCCGAGCCGATCGACGAGAAATCCATCGGCGAGGACCCGCGACAGAGTCAGACGCACGCAACCGCTGACCTCGGCGCTTCGGCCGACCCGCCGCAAGACCGCCGCCGCCGCATCGTCCATGACATTCGCGGCCTCGAGCGCCGCGCGGCCGTCCGAGGTCAGGATATAGCCGTCGGCGCGCCGCTCGAACAGGCTCAGCTTCAGCGTTCGCTCCAGATTGGCGATGTGGCGCGCAACCGTGGCGTGGTTGACGCGTAAGGCGCGGGACACCGCCGACAGGCTGCCATGCCGCGCCAGCGCGGCGAAATAGCGGAGATCGTCCCAATTGAGCGAGGTTGAATCGGCTCGGTCACGCATGGCGAGACCTTAGCAAAGTTTCATGCAACCTTACAGCGAGCTATTCACAAAAGAAGCAACCTCTGCAGGCGGAGGCCGCGCCGAAAGAGGCGCGATCCTGCCTCACTCCCGCCCTTCCCCCGCCTCCCAGAGCGCCTCAAGTCCGACGCGATAGGTCGGATAGGCGAGCTCGACGCCCAGTTCTTCCTTCAGCTTCCGGTTCGCGGCCCTTTTATTCTCCGCATAGAAGCTGCGGGTGAGAGGCGTCATCTCCGCCGTCGCGACATCCTGCTCGGGCGGCGGCTCGATCCCCATCAGCATGGCCGCGAAGGTGACGACATCCTGCGGCGGCGCGGGCGCGTCATCGCTCACATTGAAGACGGCGTCGGGCCCTTCGTAAATCAAGGCGTGGGCTATGGCTCGGCTCACATCCTCGACGTGAATTCGGTTGAAGACCTGGTCCGCCTTAACCAGTCGGCGGGCGGTCCCGGCCTTGAGGCCCGCAAGCGCATTGCGCCCCGGCCCATAGATGCCAGCGAGACGCAGGATGCGGACCTTCTTGTCGGGGCTCTTGCCGATCGCCATCCAGGATTTCTCGGCTTGAAGCCTCGCTTGCGAACGCGGGGAGGTCGGCATCGGCGCGCTGGTCTCATCGACCCATTCGCCGCCCCGATCGCCATAGACGCCGATGGTCGAAAGATAGACGATCGTCTGCGGCCGCCGCAGCGCCGCGATCTTCTTGCCGAAGCGCGACAGGACGGGATCGACCGAGACCTCCGGCGGCGCCGACACAAGGAGAACGTCGGCGGCGGCGACGCGCTGGTCGATGGCTGGATCGGCGCCTTGAGGGCCGAAGAGGAGCGCCTCGATATTCTCCTCCGCGAGCGTCCGCGCCTTTTCGGCGCTGCGGACCGTGCCGCTGACCTCGTCGAAGGAAGAGCCGAAGCGGGTGAGGAAATGGCGCGCGCAATAGCCGAGGCCAAAGGCGAAAAGCTTCATGACAGCCGACTTTCCTTGGCGACATCCACGCCGTCGAGCGCGGCCGCCCATTCCGCTTCCACCGCCGGGTCCTTCTCACCCGCGCGCCAACGCAGCGCGATCTCGCTCAACCTGCTGCGCGACGCGAGCCGCGCGAGCGCCCAGACCGCCATGGCGCGCACGAGCGGCGAGGCGTCGCCGAGCCGGCCCTCGACCAAGGGGAGAAGCGCCGCGTCGCCGGAATTGCCGGCGGCGATCAGGAGATTGCGCGCAAATCGGGCGGAGCCCAGCCGCTTGATGGGCTCGCCGGCAAAGAACCGCCGAAAAGCGGCGTCGTCAAGGCGAAGCAAATCGGCGAGCGGCGGGGCGAGAAGATCCTCGCGCGGCTGAAGCTTCGCCTCTCTGGCTGCGGCCGCATATTTGTTCCAGGGGCAGACCGCGAGACAATCGTCGCAGCCATAGATCCGATTGCCGACGAGCGGCCGCAGCTCCGGCGCGATATGGCCTTTGTGCTCGATCGTCAGATAGGAAATGCAACGGCGCGCATCGAGCGCATAGGGCCGCGGAAAGGCCTTGGTCGGACATATGTCGAGGCAGGCGCGGCAGCTGCCGCAATGATCGCGCTCGGGCGCGTCCGGCGCGAGCTTCAGGGTCGTGAAGATCGAGCCGAGAAAGAGCCAGGAGCCGAAATCGCGCGAGACGAGATTCGTGTGCTTGCCCTGCCAGCCGAGCCCCGCCGCCTGCGCCAAAGGCTTTTCCATGACCGGCGCCGTATCGACGAAGACTTTGAGGTCCGCCGCCATGCCGGCTCCTTGCGCCGCGGCGACGAGCCAGCTGGCGAGCAACTTGAGCCGGCCCTTGATCAAATCATGATAATCGCGGCCGCGCGCGTAAACGGAGATATTGCCGGCTGATTGTTGCGCGAGCGTCGCCAAGGAATCGCCCGGCGGGCCGTAATTCATGCCGAGCATGAGGATGCTCTGAACCTCCGGCCAGAGCTTGCGCGGATCGCTGCGGCGCTCCTGCGTCTCCTCCATCCAATCCATATCGCCGGCCGCGCCGGACTGAAGCCAGGCCGCGAGGCGCTGAGGCGCCTCAGGAATGGCGCCCGGATGCGTGATTCTGCAAACATCGAAGCCGAGCCCCTCGGCTTTCGCGCGGATCTCTTCCGCGAAGGCCGAGGTCAGAAATCGAGATCCGCATAGACCGCCGTCGGGGCGAGGCCCGGCAGCCGGTCGGCGAGCAGGGAGCGGAAGGCCGGGCGCGACTTCACCCTGGCGTACCAGTGCTTCGCCGCTTCGTTCTCGTCCCATGGCACATCGCCCAGAAAATCGACGCAGGAGAGCTGCGCGGCGGCGGCGAGATCCGCGTGCGACAATTGCTCGCCGGCCAGCCATTTCCGGCCGCCCGCCAGATAGCCGATATAGCGCAGATGGGTGCGGATATTGGACCGCGCCGCGCGCACCAGCTCCATTTCCGGCGCGCCGCCGCCGCGTTCGCGCGGCATGAAACGCTTATAGACCTTTTCGGTGACGAGCCAATCGGTGACTTCGCGGAAGAATTTTTGGGAAAACCAATCGAACAGCCGGCGCACTTCCACCCGCGAGGCGGGGTCCTCCGGCAGAAGCCTGTGGCGACCCAAAGCGAGGCCGCGCGTCTCATCGAAATATTCGGCGATGGTCCCGGCCCCCGGCACCACAATGCCGCCCTGCTCTACCAGAACCGGCGTCTGGCCCGCCGGATCGAGGATCAAGAATTCGCGCCGGCGCTCATAGGTCTTTTCCTCGATGAGCTCGGGCGTGATGCCATATTCCCCCAAAAGCAGCCGGACGAAACGCGAATGCGGGCAGAGCGGATGATGATACAGGGTGATCATTCAGCGTCGCGCTCGTGAGGAAGGGGACTCTGCGGGATGTTTGAGGCTGAGCATGTCCCGAATAAAGTCGCTCGACTTTTTCGAGCGGGACCCGCGCCAACCCTTCGACGTTCAGAAAGCCGTGGGCGCAAGGAATCCCAACTTGAGGTAAAGGATTCGTTAAAGCGGCCGAGGTCGAGGCTGCGCGGCGCACATAGGCGGATGACGCATGCTTCGTCACATTCAGCTGCGCCGGAGAGGGCCTATCGATAGGGCGACGTCACAATGAAACCTCGCGACACGCTGTCGGCCCTTGTCGCCGCGCTTGCTCTGGGCCTCGCCTTTATCGGCATCAAGATCGGCGTCCGCGAGGCGCCGCCCCTGCTGCTGACAGCGCTGCGCTTCACCTTCGCCGCCGTCCCCGCAATCTTTTTCGTGGCCGCCCCGCCGGCGCCGGTCCGGCTCGTCGCACTCTATGGGCTTTTGATCGGGGTCGGCCAATTCGGCCTGCTTTTTTTTGCGATTGGGCGCGGGATGCCGGTCGGACTGGCGGCGCTGGTCGTCCAGCTGCAAGCCTTCGTGACGATCGCTCTGGCCTGGGTCCTTTTGGGCGAAAGGCCGAGCGGGGTTCAAATCGCCGCCGCGAGCCTGGCCCTCGCCGGCATTCTCGTCATCGGCTCCGCGCGGCTCGGCGGGGCGAGCCTTTGGCCTTTCCTGCTGGTGATCGCGGCGGCGATCTGCTGGGGCTGCGGCAATATCGTCGGCAAGCTCGCCGGCCGCGTCGACATGTTCGCCTTCACGATCTGGTCGAGCCTCGCCGCGCCTTTGCCGCTGCTGGCGCTCTCGATCTCCCTTGATGGGACGCGAACGTTCGAGGCGCTTTCGCATCCCAGTTGGACGCTTGCGCTTTGCGTGGCAGGGCTCGCCTATGGCGGCACGATTCTGGGCTTTGGCCTGTGGAGCAGGCTCTTGGCGCATTATCCTGCCGCTGAAGTCGCCCCTTTCGCGCTGCTTATCCCCGTCGTCGGCATGACGTGCGGATGGCTGATTTTCGCCGAGCCGCTCCGCCCTATCGAATTCGCCGGCGCGCTTTTGGTCATAGCGGGCTTGAGCTTCAATGTGTTCGGCAAGCGCCTCCTGGCCTATCGCTTCCGCCTGATCGGTTGAGGGCGCGTTCGCATGGCCGATGTAAAGACCGCAGGCTTGCCAGGCGGACGAAGGCTACGAAACCAGCGATAAGCTAGATTGAGATAGACTTCCTCGACCAGCCGCCGTTCGGATCGGACGCCATAGAGGTAGCCGACCAGCGGCATGCGGATCATAAGCTCGGGATCAAGCGAGGGTCGCCCCATGTTGCTGCAATAGAGCGCGAGCTTCCGCCGCACGTCGCTCGAATCGAGGACTTTGGCAATCTGCCGCGCGCAATATTCATATGCAAATGGGTAGATACTGGGGCTCGCCAGGGTCCACCAGCCCAGCCAGAGCAATTTTGGAAGCATGCCTTATCCAAGGGTCGACCGCTGATTGCCAGAAGTCAGCGTCGGGCAAGCGCTCCGCGCCATGTATTTGCAAGAGGGGCGACCGTTTGCTGTCGCTCATTTTATATGAGGTGTTTCGATGTCGATGGCTATTTCTGGATCGGGCGCGAACTCGTCAATCATGGATCTTTTTAAGCAGCGCCAGCAGGCGATGCAGGCGATGGAACAGGCGGTTGCGTCCGGGAATATGACCGCGGCGCAGCAGAGCCTAGCCACCATCCAGCAGGATTCGCAAAAAATTGATGGGACGTCGGGGGCTACCGCTCCGACTTCGGGCGCGAGCTCGGTCGGCGCGACGATACGGACCGATCTGACGAATCTGATGACCGCCGTGCAATCCGGCAACCTTAGCGATGCCCAATCCGCCCTCAAGCAAATTCAAACCGACCAGCAGGCGGCCTTCGCTGCATACAGCGGCGACGGCGGGAGCAGCGACCCCTGGTCATCGTCGCAGGCATCTTCGACATCCGGATCAAATTCAATCATGAACGATGTGCAGACGTTGATTTCCGATGCTCAATCCGGCGACACCGCTGGGGCGCAGCAAGCCGCGCAGGCCCTGACCCAGGACATTCAGTCACAGTTGAGCCAAAGTGGTCAGTCGGATTCGACGACAAGCGACTCAGCGGGCGCAAGCTCCACCAATACAACCAGCGCAACGCAGCCGCATCATCACCATCATCATTTTGCCGAGGCTGCGAACGCAAGCGCCACCACGAGCGTCGCGTCGACGACCTCCGCTAGCACCACATCGACGAACTCATCGGGCGCGTCAGGCGCATAGGGCCAAATCGGCGTCGAGACCACGGTGGCCTTGGCGTCATATTTGAAGTCGGCCTTGATCCGCTGCATCAGCTCGATCGCCCCCTCGAGGATCGGGCGCCCACGGGACAAACTCGCACGCGCATAATCGGCCGCCGGCTGAAAGCGTGGCGCGAACCGGCTCGGATGCAGGAAATGCGCGGACGAATCCTTATCGATCGAGACCGTGTCGAAGGCCTGCGCGCGCACGACGTCATAGGCCTCGGTCGCGGCGGCTACCTGCCTGTCGCCGTGCGTCCCGAAGCTCGCAAAGGCTATCTCGACACACTGGAGCGGGGCTCGCTCGCCGAGGATTTGCGCCCGTTCAAAACGTTCATGCACGAGCGGCTGGACCGGACCTTGGCGGAGTATTTGAGCGCCTTGCGAGAGGCGCGTCCCGAACCATGAGGCAAGCGCCTGCTTGCAATCGCAGATCGCCCTTCATCTCTTGGCGGCGAGTTTGGCGAGCGGATCAACCCTGTCAAGGACGCGAGCTTTGCTCGCGCCGGCACAGCCGGTGCTCCGCATCCTTGACAGGTTGAATCCGCCTCGCCTATCATGCCAACCATGAGATGAATGACGGACTCCGACTGTATCCGAGGGAGGGTCTACCGTCTTTCGGGGCGATCGATTCACTGAGTAATCCAGGTCTGAGATTCGCACCTAATATCTGCACAGCCTAAGTGATTGAATATTCGCCTATTCGGCATCGGTGCATAATTCTTGATTTACGCACACATCGACGCCAATCTAGGGCTTCTCTGACCGCTTCATCGCAAGTTCGATTTGAGGTCGCCTCGACCTCGCAATAAGCGCGATCTGACCCATCATCGGCATATACGGCGCAAAAATAATGAGCCACGGCGAAATATTGAGCGCAGGTAGGAGACTCCAGAACCAACATTCAGCCAACCGCCAAGAAGGCTACTAATAGAGCACGCATTCCCTCCATTTTGCAGCGTGTCCAGGGGGCGTTATTGCATGGGCGTGCGTAAAAGCGCAAGTTACACCCTTCTCACCAGATCAACTGAATTTGGGGAATGCCGGTTAAAGGGGGGGATTATGAAACGCGTTGCGATTGGTATCTTATGGCTAGGATACGGCACCTCTCATGCATTGGCTGAACAACCAAGCCGCGCTCCATTTTTAGAACAATTTACGCAACAGATAACCCCAGTTCCAGACTATCCACCATCGACTAATTGGTGGGTGGCTGCACGATCTTGTCATGCAGGAAGCGGCAGCACAGGGATTTCGACTGAAGTGCGTAATTACGGAGGCAATAATTGTGCAACTGCTGTAATTCATAAGAATAATAAAAATTATGCTGACAACATTAACGACGGGGGGCCGGTTGGTATTCCAGTGGCCGCAGACAGTGTTGTTGCCATCGCGTACGGCGCCTATCCATGCACTGGATTTTGTTTTACAAAAATGCTTCTTTACGGCATTGAGCCAAACGGCAATATCATTGTTGCCGCACCACTCGCTGAATCAATTGGACGACCTGCTGGACGACGCCGGGCAATTTATGTTGGAAGTAATTCGGTAGTCGTATCTAACCCTGACAATGGCGATGCTGGAAGAAGATACTGTTTTGACGGATCGGATTGGTATCAGGGAAATGGCCCCGGAAGTTGCGACATGACGCATCATTCCAGACTTACAAATTTACGGGGACCAGGAGATTCTTTTGTATATGTGCGAAACGACTATTATGGGAGTCCTTTTGAGAAGAAAGGCCATCCACACAGAAAGCATCGCAAATGAAACTGCGGGCTTAAGCTGTCCGAATTTTGGATTAACCTGGCGGGCGTCCAGCTTGCTGACCGGCTTACGTATAGTCACAGTGGGTTCGGCGCTTCCCTCAAACTTGCCATTTTCGAGCCGTTTTCGTGCGGTGCATAATTCTTGAATTATGCACCGCTGGTTGCGGGCATGTGAAGCGCCGCAATTGGTGACGGCGGATTTAACAGTCCTCGGTCGGTGCATAGCGGCGCATGAAGGTCCAGTGTGCCTAGATATGGGGACGCCCAGCGTCCCCAGCCAATCGCGCTCGTCAGCCGCTGAAAGCTATTGAGACCAACTATATAATTCTGCCCCTTGATCTGTTTCAATTTCTACCTCAATAACATTACAGTTATCGAAGAACAGCGACCACGACCGTCCAAATTTTAGAGGAATCGATGTTCTAGGTTTCCCTATTAAGCCATTTTCTAAGGTTGCACATTTGTCAATTTCCGGAATGTCACCAGTTTTACACAGCGGTGTAACCCATGCGAATTCAGATAATTCGCAATTTCCACGATTTACTTTGAAGGAGCTTATATTAATTAAGTCAGCAACTGATGTAATTTTGATTTCCTCTACTCCAAATTGGTTCGTAGATTTTTCAACTCTGAGTGGCAAATGATCCTGTTCATTTGCGTTAGTCGTAGCGATAGTTGCCATGACAACGTAACATAGAAGTGTTATTGCAACTCTCATATGTTACCTATATTGTTATTTAGCGTTTCTGGAATTCGCCTAGCGTAGTTCTTGTTTCTCTCGTGCGATCTCGGCCAAGCTGAGAAATTCTATAGGTGGAAGGCGCACTACTGCACGGTAGGGCTGTCTTAAGCATCGCACAAGCCCCAATACGGAACGCGGCACAGTGATTTAGAGGCTGTGCGTTTTTCTTGATTAACGCACCAAAAAAGCCCCGGCCAATTATGACCGGGGCTTAATAATTACTCAGACAACACCGCAGATGAAAAGGCCCGGTGTTGATCCTGCCCCTATTGTTTTACCTTGGTTTCCCGATAAAGTAGCCTCTTCTTCCGAGATCACTAATCACTTTATCAACTATAGCAGCGGCTTCTTCTGGCTTGAGTATAGGGCGGCGCGTTCGGTCGCTGTTGGAGGCGCTAGTTACGAAAAGAGCTTCGATGATTCGCTTAATCTCTTGGACATCCATCGGATCGATTTGATGCGCTATCATGATGACACAATGTATTTTTTGGTAATGAAATCTAGGATTACCAATAAATGGGCATGGCACGGGCAATCTTCAAGATGGCGCTGGTCGTCAAATCGGACATGGCAGAGACCTCGGCGAAGCCCCATCGATCTCACTGCACGCCGCCAACGAATGCAACAAAGCCAATGCGTCGTTGATGATAATATCAATCGGTCGCATAAGGCCCATTAGGGAACTTACGCCAGCGCTCAGACCGCCTCCCTCCCCTACGCCGCCGCAGGCTCCCGCGGCACCACATCGACCTGCACGTCCACATCCTGCTCGCGCGAGCCCAGGATGATCCCGGCCACGGGGGAAATGTCGGCGTAGTCGCGGCCTTTCGCGAGGATGATGTGGTCATTGCCGATCATCATATTGTTGGTTGGATCGAGTCCGACCCAGCCACAATCCTCGCCGCACCACACCTCGACCCAGGCGTGCATGGCGTCGGCGCCTTCGAGGCGCTTTTTGCCCGGCGCCGGAATGGTGCGGATATAGCCGCTGACATAGGCGGCGGGCAGGCCGAGGCCGCGCAGGCCCGCGATCATGATATGGGCGAAGTCCTGGCACACGCCGCGCCGCTTCTCGAAAGCCTCTGAGATCGGCGTCGAGACCACGGTGGCCTTGGTGTCATATTTGAAATCGGCCTTGATCCGCTGCATCAGCTCGATCGCCCCCTCGAGGATCGGGCGCCCGCGCGAGAAACTCGCACGCGCATAATCGGCCGCCGGCTGAAAGCGTGGCGCGAACCGGCTCGGATGCAGGAAATGCGCGGGAGAATCCTTATCGATCGAGACCGTGTCGAAGGCCTGCTCGCGCACGACGTCATAGGCCTCGGTCGCGGCGGCGAGCGGCGGACGCGGGCGATCGACGTCGATCGCGGTGCGCACCTCGACGATCAACTCGCGATGGGCGGTCGTAATCGTGAGCGCGCTCACGCGATTGCCGAAGAAGCAGGTCCGCTCGGTGATCTGCGCCGGCGCGGGATCGATGCTGAGTTCGCTCGAAAGCACTTTCTGCCCAGGCGAATCGTTCGGCAGGAGCCGCAAGGAGCAATGCGAATAGGTGACCGTCGAGCCATATTCATAGGTGGTCACATGGCGAATGTCGTAGATCACGCGAGCCCGCTCGATTTATCGGCCCGCGCGACATTGGGGCCTTGCAGAAAATAGCGCGCGGCGATCGCTTCGGCTAGATTCAGAAGGCTTTTCTCGAAATCGAGGATTTCCTCATTGGTGAGCTTGGCCGCGACCGCCGTCGCGATCTCGGCGCCGAGCTTGACGACGAGGCGCTTCGGCGCTTCGAGCATGCCGTCGTCGCTGAGCAGCGGCAGGTTCTCCAAATGCTCGTCGAGCCGCTCGACCTGAAAGGCGACGGAGCGCGGGTTGAACGGATCGAGCACGACCATGTCGCGCACCGTGCTGAGCGTCACGCCCATCAAATAGCGCGAGCGATAGGTGATCTGCGAATCGATGAGGTCGAGCAGCACGTCGAGATCGTCGGCGGGCGCGTCCTTGTTGGCGAAATGGCGGGCGAAGCGGCAGGCGTTGATGCCGCGCTCGACGCGCCGCCCGGCGTCGAACAGACGCCAGCCGGCGCCGCGGTTCATGTTTTCCTGGGCGAGGCCGGAGATGCCCGCGATCGTGCGCAAGGCGGCGTCGGCATGCTCGAAGGCCTCGGCCTCCGTGAGCATGCCCTTGCCATTGGTTTCCAAGGCGCGATTGACGTCGCCGATCAGCCGCCAGGCGTCGGGCGAGAGGCGCTCGCGAATGAAGGAAGCGGCGCGGCGGGCGTCGCGCACGAGCGACAAAGCCGAGCCGTAATCCTTCTCGCCATGGAGAGCGAGCGCGGTCAGTTTCATCGGATCGGAAGCCGAGGCGCCGGGCGCGGCGTGCCAGGTCACGAGCAGGCTCGCGAGCTTCGCAACCGTCCATCCCGAAGTCGGGGTTTGCGCATCCGCGTCGATCATGCGGCCAGCGAGGCAGCGGATCACGCGCAAGGTCGCTTCGGCGCGCTCGAGATAGCGGCCGAGCCAGAAGAGATTGTCGGCGGCGCGGCTCGGCAAATTGCCCATGATCCGGCGGATGCGGACCGTCTCGTCGGTCGGCAGCAAAGTGACCATCTCGACCGGCTTGTCGGCGAGCACCCAGACGTCGGCCGATTGCACGCCCTCGCCCATAGAGACGGCGCGGGCGTCGGCGCGGTCGGAGATGCGGCAGAAGCCGCCGGGCATGATTTTCCAGCCATTGGGCGTGCGCGCCGCATAGACGCGCAGAACGAAGGGCCGGGGAATGAGCCTTCCGTCGCGCCAGACCGGCGTGGTCGAAAGATTGACGACCTCCTGGCCGACGAAGTCGACGCCGCGCTCGTCGATGGCGGCGACGAGCCTGCGCCGGTCCTCCGGCGTGAGCGCCGCGCCAATGACCGGCTGATTGCGCGGAAAGCGCAGGACCGGATTGCCGAAGGCGCCGGCGATGGCGAGCTCCTCGATGTCGCCGATGACCGAGCGGCGCTCCTGCTGCTGCCCGCACCACCACGTCGCGATATTCGGCAGGCGGAGGTCCTCGCCGAGCAATTTGCGGCAGAGCTTCGGCATGAAGCTCATCATGACCGGCGCCTCTAGGACGCCCGAGCCCAAGGCGTTGGCGAGGACGACCCCGCCCTCGCGCAAGGCGTCGACGAGGCCCGGCACGCCGAGATGGGAGCGGGCGTTGAGCTCGAGCGGATCGGCGAAATCGCTGTCGATGCGCCGCCAGATGACGTCAGCACGCTTCAGCCCCGCTATGGTGCGGACGTGAACCTTGCCGTCGCGCATGGTGAGATCGCCGCCCTCGACCAGCAGAAAGCCGAGATAGCGGGCGAGATAGGCCTGCTCGAAATAGGTCTCGTTGAACGGGCCCGGCGTCAGCAGGCAGATGCGCGGGTCGGAGCGCTGCGCCATCGAGGTCAGGCCGAGCTTGAACGCCTGGAAGAAAGGTGCCAGGCGCTCGACATACATGTCCCGATAAAGGGCCGGAAAGGCGCGCGAGAGAACGAGGCGATTGACCAGCGCATAGCCCGCGCCGGAGGGGGCCTGGGCCCGGTCGCCGAGCACCCACCAGCGGCCGTCCGGACCGCGGCCGATGTCCGCCGCGTAAATATGCAGGAACTTGCCGCCCGGCGGCTTCACGCCATGCAGCGGATGAAGAAAATCGGGGCAGCCGGTGACGGCGGCGGCGGGCAGGTCTCCAGCCGCGAAGAGCCGCCCCTCGCCGTAAATATCGGCGAGAATTTCCTCCATCAGCTCGGCTCGCTGCTCGACGCCCTCGGCGATTTCGCGCCAATCGCCGGCCTCGATCAACAGCGGGACATGGGAGAGCGGCCAGGCCCTTTCGTTCGAATCGCCGTAGATCCGATAGGAGACCCCGGAATCGCGAATATGGCGGTCGGCGGCGGCGAAGCGGCGGCCGATGTCGTCCGCGCCGAGATCGGTGAGGAAATCGAGATAGCGCAGCCAATGCGCGCGGGGGCGGCCGTCGGCGCCGATGAACTCGTCGGGAATTCCAGGCAGCGGCTGGTAATCGGAAACAAGCGCCGTGAAGCGCTCGGCGGCGGTCAGCTCCTTCGTCATCGTGTCGGTCGCGCCAATCATCTATTGCTGCTTCGGCCGGAACGATTTCAGGATCGCCGCATCCGTCTCGAGATAGGCGGCGCCGATGAGGTCGAGACAATAAGGCGTCGCCGGAAAAACGGCGTTGAGGCAAGTTTCGATCGAAGCAGGCTTTCCCGGCAAATTAATGACGAGGCAGGCGCCGCGATGCGCCGCGATCTGACGCGACAGGATCGCTGTCGGAACTTGCTTCAGGCTTTCCTGCCGCATGAGCTCGCCGAATCCCGGCAGCTCGCGCGGAGCGGCGGCGAGCGTGGCCTCGGGCGTCTGATCGCGCGGAGCAGGCCCCGTGCCGCCGGTCGTCAGGATCAAATCGCAATGCGCGTTGTCAGCGAGGTCGATCAAGGCGTCCCGCACGGAGTCGAACCCGTCCGGGATGATCCGGCGGACGATATGAAACGGGCTCGTCAGGATGCGGGTCAGATAGGCGATGATCGCCGGCCCGCTTTCGTCCTCGTAGAGGCCGACGCTGGCTCGGTCCGACACGGTGACCACGCCAATGGTCGCCGCGCGCCTGGTTTCCTCCGCCATGCCCACCCTTTACGCAAAACTCTTGGCCTCACGGCGCAGGTGCAAAAATCTCGCCTGGACCCCTGGACGCGACTCGACGCGGCCAATCTCCGCGAGCTCTGGCTGACCAGCGCCCTTTCTGCTCAATTTCTAAGCGTAAAGGATCGGAGAGGATTTTGAAACCGCCGCGCGCAGAGCTTTGGCGCAATCTTCCCACGATCCGCCGGAATTGCGTCCTGTTTCAATCGACGCGCAAATATTTTAGGTCCGTCGCCTCGGGAAATGACGGCATTTATGGTTCCGCCCCGGCGGTTCTGCTTATGCGGAACTGGATTTGCATTGCTCACAGGCCGGCGCCGCCTGGAGAGACGAGCCATGCCCTATTATCTCTATGAAATTCCAGCGCGAAAATATCGCGAGGAGCGCAATTGGCCGTCCGAGAAGGAGGCCCGCAGCGCGATCAAGCATGTCGCCCGGCGGGCAATCGCCGAAGGAGGCTCCAAGGAGGATATGATTTCAGTCAGCGCGGTGAAGACCGGCGAAAAGCTCTTTGAAGGGACCGTCGGCGCGGCCGCCAATCCCTAAACCGGGCGCCGGCGGTCGCTCAGGCCTCCGCCGGGTGAGGCTCGCTTTGCGCGCCTACCTTGTCCCAGCGGGTCGAAAAGACCGTATCGCAAATGCCGGGGCTGCCGAAGCCGTCGCTGAAGCTGACATTGCCACGGCAGTGATGCTCGCCATGGGCCTTGCTCGAGGCCAAGGCGGCGAGCGCGTTCATCAGGCGCAGCCTGACGCCGGTCAGGCCCTTTCGCGGCAGGGCGAGGGAGAAATCATAGCCGGAATGCTCGTAAAGCCCGCCGATCGCGCCGAGGGCCGCAACGATCATATGGAAGGAAATATCGGCCCCGGCCCCGACCAGAATCAACGGGATCAAATAGGGAAGGACGATCTCGAGGAAGAAATCGGCCGAGGTCATGTAGCAGGCGCTGACGCCTTTGCTGGCGCCTGTCGAATGGTGCAGGCTGTGCCCGAGCGTTCGAAAAAGGCTCGGCCTATGCAAGATGACGCGATGGGCGACATATTGGACGACGTCATGCCCGACGCCCATGAGCAGGAAGGCGGCGAGAAAATGCCACAGGCTCATATGCGGCGCGCCGACGAAAGCGAGTCCGAAATATTGCGCCGCGACCATGGCCGGCAGCAAGACGAAGACCTGATTGACGAGCACGCGCGGCAAAAGCGCGCCATAGCTCAGGCGATCGACGTCGCGGACTTTGCAGGCGCGGAATTTTTTGGTCCGGTCGCACCATTCGAGCCAGAGCCCGACGCCGTGATAGGCCGCCATTTGGGCGAGCCAAGCCAGAACCGAAAGAGGCAGCCACAAAGGCAAGGAGCCGCTTGCGTCGCTTGCTGAAATCACGTTTGAAAAATCCTGTCTTGCGTCAATCGAGCGGCCTTGATCCTACTGTTCCGGCGCGGCCTGGGCAAATAGGCGCATCGTCGCGCCCGAACGCGGCCATGTCTCGCGCTTATTCGCCGGAGGCGAGGTCGAAGGCGCCGCGATCAACGCCGCCGCCGACCAGGATCGTGCGCTTGCCGGAATGATTCGGGGCGCTGACGACCCCCTCCTGCTCCATTCGTTCGACCAGCGAGGCCGCCTTATTATAGCCGACCGACAGGCGGCGCTGAATATAGCTCGTCGAGCATTTGCGATCGCGCAGGACGATATTCACGGCGCGATCGTAAAGATCGCCGGCTTCTTCGGCGTCCATGCTTCCCGGCGCGGCCGCCTCGCCCTCGTCGCTCTCGCCCGGCTCCTCCTCGGTGATCGCGTCGAGATAGTCGGGCTGACCTTGCGCCTTCAAATGGGCGACGACCTTCTCGACCTCGCCGTCGGCGACGAAGGGGCCATGGACGCGCGAGATGCGCCCGCCGCCCGCCATGTAGAGCATGTCGCCTTGGCCGAGAAGCTGCTCGGCGCCCTGCTCCCCGAGAATCGTCCGGCTGTCGATCTTAGAAGTGACCTGGAACGAGATGCGGGTCGGAAAATTCGCCTTGATCGTGCCGGTGATGACATCGACCGAGGGCCTTTGCGTCGCCATGATGAGGTGAATGCCGGCGGCGCGCGCCATTTGGGCGAGGCGCTGGATGGCGCCCTCGATGTCCTTGCCGGCGACCATCATCAGATCGGCCATTTCGTCGACGATCACGACGATGAAAGGCAGGACCGAAAGCTCCATCGCCTCGTGCTCGTAGATGGCCTCGCCGGTCTCGCGGTCATAGCCCGTCTGGACCGTCCGCATGATGGTCTCGCCCTTCGCGGCAGCTTCCGTGACGCGCGCGTTAAAGCCCTCGATGTTGCGGACCCCGACCTTGGACATCTTCTTGTAGCGGTCCTCCATCTCGCGGACCGCCCATTTCAGCGCCACGACGGCTTTCTTCGGGTCGGTGACGACCGGCGTCAGCAGATGCGGGATGCCGTCATAGACGGAAAGCTCGAGCATTTTCGGATCGACCATGATCAGGCGGCACTCCTCCGGCCGAAGCCGGTAGAGCAGCGACAGGATCATGGTGTTGATGGCGACGGACTTGCCCGAGCCGGTGGTGCCGGCCACGAGAAGATGCGGCATGCGGGCGAGATCGACGATGATCGGCTCGCCGCCGATCGTCTTGCCGAGCGCGATCGCCAGCCTATGTTTCGACTGCTCGAAATCCTCCGAGCCGAGCAATTCGCGCAAGAACACCGTCTCGCGGCGCTGGTTCGGCAGCTCGATGCCGATCGCATTACGTCCCTGGACGACGGCGACGCGCGCCGAGATCGCCGACATGGAGCGGGCGATGTCGTCGGCGAGCCCGATGACGCGCGACGATTTGATGCCGGGCGCCGGCTCGAGTTCGTAAAGCGTGACGACCGGCCCCGGCCGAACATTGATGATTTCGCCCTTGACGCCGAAATCCTCGAGCACGCCTTCGAGCAATCGCGCGTTCTGGCTGAGCGCGTCCTCGGAAACCTTGTTCGCGATCGGCTTTTTCGGCTCGGCGAGCATGTTGAGCGGCGGCGCGAGATAATCCTGCCGCGCCGCGCGGTCGAAGGTGCCGCGCCGCGCCTCCTTGATCGCGCGCTGGCCGGGCTTGACCGGCGCAGGCGCCGGCCCGATGACCCTGCGACTGGGGCCGCGATCGAGCCCCGGTTCGGCGAAGAGCTCGCCTCCCGACTCCCTCGCGGCGGCGCGGGCGGAAGGCGGCGCATAGGCCACAGCGTCGAAAGCTGGCTCGACAGGCAGGGGTTCCGGCCATTGCAACGGCTCGACGGCGAGATCGATCGGCCGATCGAAGCCGCTTTCGCTGCGCTCGGCCGGCCGGCCCCATACGGTCTGCGCCCGACTTTCCCGCTGCGCTCGCCAACGCGCCAATCCGCGCGCGAAGGCTCCCTTGAGCGTGAGGCCGGCATGGATCAAAGCGCCGATCGAGACGAGCGCGAGGCCCGGCTCCCCCGCCGCGTCCTCGTCTTCCGACATGGCGCGCGCGCTGCGCCGCGGCTTCGGCTCGTCGATATCGTCGTCATCCTCGTCGAGATCGGAATCGGCATAATTGCGAAGGCCGACGCAAGCCGACAGCGAGAGGATCGCCGCGGCCGCCAAGCATCCCGCGACGACGAGCATGCCGGCGCCGAAATGCGCGAAAAGCCGGTTGGGGATGAAGAGAATGGCGTCGCCGACAACCCCGCCTAGGCCCGTCGGCAAGGGCCATTTCGCGGTGACCGGAAGCAATGAGGCGAGCCCTGCCGAAAAGACGCCGCCGGCGAGCCACAAGACCGCTCTCGTCTTCACCCTTTCGAGGCGCCGGGCGGTCAAAAGCCGATATCCCCAAAGCCCGAGCGGAAGCAGAAGCGCGATCGCGGCGAGACCGAGCATCTGCATGATCAAATCGGCGACGGCTGCGCCCGGCGCGCCGAGCAGATTCCGCACCGGTCCGGCGGTCGCATGATTGAAGCTCGGGTCGGTGACCGACCAGGTCATCAGGGCCAGGGCGGTCGCAGCGGCGACCCCGATCAGGCCGAGGCCGGCAATCTCCGCGCCCCGGCGCGCGACGAAGATGCGCAACGACTCGGGAATATGGTCGAAAACGGTGAAAGTGGAGGTCGTCCGCATCAAATCCCGCCGCGTCGCGCCGAATAAAGCTGAAGCTAGCAATGCGCGGTTAACGGGGCTTTAACCTTAAAAGCGCCGCGGAAGATCGCCGTGACCGCCGGCCGCGTCAAAGGCTTCCGCGGGTGGATGCCTTCAATGCGGTTGCTTGCCCGCCTCCGGCTGAAATCCGCGCCCGACGTTTCCCACAAGGGCAGGATTTTTCGGGTCGAGCACAAGGACCGGCCGCCCGCTCGAGAAGTCCAGGCTCTTCAAATCGGCCCAGATGACGTTCGGATTCTGGGTCAAGCCGAAATAATAGACCTCGTTGGTCAGGTCGGCCGCCGAGATCCACCAGGTCGGATAGGTTCCGCCCAAGCCGCCGTCATAAGGCGCGCCAAAGGGCACGGCGACATTGTGGATGATCTGGAACATGAACGCGGCGCCCTGCTCCGGGTCCTTGGGCTGAGGCAGATATTTCAGGAAATATTGGGCTCTCACGAAGCGCTGGATCGATTCGATATTGCCCGGAATCGGCTTCTTGCCGCCAAAGGTCTCGTATTGCTTGAGCTTCTTCATGGCGAGCTCATAGGGCGGGTCGTTCGTCATCACCTGGTATTGCGGGCCATGATGCACGACCAACTTGCCCTTGACGAACTCGATGATGGCGGAATCGCCGCTCGGGTCCTCGAGCGCGATATGCGTGCCAAGAAGCTTGCCGTGCAAGGGAATCGGAACCACCTGGACGGCCTCGAGCGCTTTCAGCGCCTCGGCGACCGTGGCGCTATTGTCGAGCAAATATCGAAGCATCATCGTGTAGGAGACGCCGGGGCGCTGATCGCGCGTCTCATATTGGGTCGCCTGCAGATAAAGCACGTGTCCGGTCAGCCCCTTCTCGTTCATGCCGTCGAGCGCGGCGTCGCCATAATTGACGCCAAGGACGATGAGACTGCCGAAGCGCGACGACCATTTCACCGGACGATCGACGCCGCCCTCCATCGCAAGCCCGCGCGGATAAATGGCGAGCTTTGGATCGATGAGTTCGTCCCAATCCATCGAGCGGCCGGCGAAGACGCCTTGGCTATCGGTCTTCCACGCCACGCGCGAGCAAGCCCGCGCCGCATGATCGAGCAAAGACGGCAGCGCGAGCGCCGAGACCAAGAGAAAGAGCGCCTTGCCTAAGCGTGACGTCATGCCAACCTCCATGCGGCTTCGCCCGGCGCCGGCGCAAAAAATTTTCGCTCTTCGCGGACCGCCGGTCGCCGAGATTCTTGCGCGCTCCAGACATAGCGCGCATTGCTTTACGTCAATCGACATTCGTCAGATGATCGCCCGCAAGACGAAAATCGGGCGATCTCCTAATCCCTGGACGAAGGCTTCGCTGAATCGGCTAATATTCGTGCTTTCAACGATCGTATCGCAGCCCCATAGCTGCATATGAACGGCGATACTCGCCGTTCATACGACTCCGCCGAAGACATGGACGCGCCAGCGCGTCTTTTTTCGTGAGCGCCGCGCCTTGAACGTGACGCGCCTGACGGTTAAAGAACGCGCGCGCCATTATTTCAACTTCGCCGCGCGCCTGCTGCTCGCCAAAGCGCTGCGTCACGCCGCTCGCCTGCGCTCTCCCTCTCGATCGACCGGCGTCGGCGTAGTCACCTCGATGAAATAGCCGCCCTTCGCCTTGAAATAAAAGGTCCAGGCGCCGTGGTAATCGCGCGGCGCCGGCGCGTCCCAGCCGTCGGCGACGAGGCGGATGTGCATGGCGTCGACGGCTTCACGCGTCTCTTGGATGAAACCGATGTGAAGCACGTCGGAATCTTCGGGATAAGCGAAGCTTCCGCGCTTGCGAGGGAGGTTGCTGAGGACAAGCACAACGCCGTCGTCGTCTTCCATCACGACCATTCCCGCGCCGCGCGCGATGAGGCAGCGAAGGCCGAAATAGCGTTCGAACATGGCCCGGTCGGCCGGAACGTCGATACTAGGGAGATTGACATGATTCAGCTTCATGGACGCACCTTTCCTGTTGATGGAAAGGACGCGCTGGAAGCTGGCTCGCCCGATTTGAGCGCGCAAAGCAGCCTGAACGAGCGCAAAAGGCCACCCGGACTACCAACCGGGCTGTGGATTTTGCGCGTCCACTTTCTATATCGCAAGCTCCGCCGCGCCTGTCAACCGTACCTAATAGTCTCGTTAATGTGTCAACAGGCCCGCGCCCAATCTTGACGCGGCGGCCTCGCTCGACTATCAGGCTGACTTTCCAAACGGCCGGCAAGGGCGGGTAGCGGGGCGCGAGCTTCGCCGGGGCGTCCTGTCGGCGACACGCTCTTTATTTTGGATTGCAAAGGAAAACCCATGTCCCGCCGTTGCGAACTGACCGGCAAGGCCGTCCAGACCGGCAATCTGGTCAGCCATTCGAACCACAAGACGCGGACGCGCTTCCTGCCGAACCTCTGCAATGTCACCTTGATCTCGGACGTCCTGCAGCGAAAGCTCCGTTTCCGCGTCTCGGCAGCGGCGTTGCGTTCGGTCGAGCATCGCGGCGGCCTCGACGCTTTTCTCGCCAAGGCCAGCGACGCCGAACTTTCGTCTGGCGCGCTTTCCATCAAGCGCGAGATCGCCAAGAAGCAGGCGGCGAGCGCCTAGGACCATAAGAGCGTAAGGGCGCGTCAGCGGCCCCTTCGCCTTCAGCTGGCGCCTTCGACTCGTAAAGCGAACGGCGCAAGCCTATATCGGCCGAGTCGTCCATTTCGGAGCCGGCTCATGAGCCTGATCGCCGCAACGATTTATTTCGCCATCGTCCTTTCCAGCGCGCTCGGCGTCTATTTGACGCGTCGACAGGCCCAATCCGCTGTCGTCCATCGAGCGAATGTGCCGCCGGAATTCACGGGCCAAGTCAGCTTGGCGGAGCATCAGCGCGCAGCTGATTACACGGTCGCGCGCGCCAGGCTCAGCATCGTCGAGACCATTTTCGACACTGGCGTCTCCATTCTTTGGCTCGCGGTTCTGCTCGCTCCGACCTATGCGCTTCTCGCGCGATTCATCGCGCCCGGCCTGACCCTCAGCGTCGCCCTTGTCGTCAGCGTCGCCGCGGTCGGATATTTGCTCGATCTGCCCTTCACGATTTTCCGCACCTTTTGGCTCGAGGCCGGCTTCGGCTTCAACCGCACCACCCCCAGGATGTTTATCCTCGATCAGGCGAAAAGCGCGGCGCTGCAGATTCTGCTCGCAGTTCCCCTGCTTTACGGGTTGTTCGCGCTCCTTAGCGTCCTGCCCAATCTCTGGTGGCTCTTCGGCTGGGCCGGCCTGATGGCGATCATGATCGCCATGACCGTTCTCTATCCGACCGTCATCGCGCCTCTGTTCAATAAATTCACCCCGATGGGCGACGGGCCGATGAAAGCGCGCATCGAAGCCCTTCTCGACAAATGCGGCTTCGAGTCCAGGGGCCTGTTCGTCATGGACGCCTCAAAGCGCTCGACACATGGCAACGCCTATTTTTCCGGCTTCGGCAAGGGCAAGCGCATCGTCTTTTTCGACACGCTTCTGGAAAAGCACACGCCGGAGGAAATCGAGTCCATTTTGGCGCATGAGCTTGGCCATTTTAAATTCGGCCACATCTGGCAACGCATCGCCCAAACGGCGGCCCTCGCCTTCCTTGGATTCATCGTTCTTCATTGGGCCTTTGCGGCGGAGGGGCTCGCGAGCCAATTCGGCCTGCCCCGCGATCCTGGCCTCGTCCTTGTGATCCTGCTGACCGCGTCGGGGTCCGTGTTGCACCTGCTCTCGCCCCTAACGAGCTGGCTCTCACGCCGCGCCGAATTTCAAGCCGACGGATTTGCGCGAAAGATGGTCGGCGCCCAGCCCATGATCAGCGCACTCACCAAGCTGTCGCGCGACAATCTCGCGACCTTGACGCCGGACAGGGGCTACGCGCTTTTCTATTATTCTCATCCGCCTGTTCCGCTGCGGATCGCCGAACTCAAGAGCGCGCCTTAAGCCCAGCATCCGCGCCGACCTCGGCGGACGCATGTTATCGGCGCATCGACAGATTAGGCGTCGGGCTTGATGCCGCCATCAAGCGACGCCGACGCCGAGCAATGAGGAGGAAACACAGGGATGAAGAAGCTTGCAATGATGGCGTCATTGGCCGCCCTGGTCGCGATCGGAGCCGAATTCGCGTCGACAAGCGACGCGAACGCCGTCGTCTGCGCCCGGGGCGTCTATCGCGCGGGCTGCGCCGGGCCTCGCGGCGCGGTCGTCACCCGTCGGCCGGTCTATAGGCCCTATCACCGGGGCGTGGTCGTCCGTCGGCCCTATTACTGACGAAACACGGGCCTAGCGCCGCGCGATTACGCTTTCGCGCGCCGCCGCTCGACCGAGGATGGAATCTTCAGGCTCTCGCGATATTTCGCGACCGTCCGCCGGGCGATATTGATATTGGCCGCTTTGAGCTTAGCGACGATCGCGTCGTCGGACAAAATCTCGGCCGCGCTCTCCTGATCGATCATCTGCCTGATTCGGAAGCGCACCGATTCGGCCGAATGCGCGTCGCCGCCGTCTTGCGAGGCGATCGAGGCCGTGAAGAAATATTTCAGCTCGAAAAGGCCGCGCGGCGTCGACATATACTTGTTCGAGGTCACGCGCGAGACGGTCGATTCATGCATCCCGATCGCTTCCGCGATCGTTTTGAGGTTGAGCGGCCGCAAATGCTCGACGCCCTGCACGAAGAAAGCCTCCTGCTGGCGAACGATCTCGCTCGACACTTTGAGGATCGTCCGCGCCCTCTGCTCCAGGCTCTTGGTCAGCCAGTTCGCGGTCTGCAGGCAAGTCGACATGAAGGTCCGGTCGGCCTCGCTCGACTTGGCCTTGGTGATCCGCGTCGCATAGGAGTGATTGACGAGGACGCGCGGGAGCACGTCCGTGTTGAGCTCCACATGCCACGAGCCGTCGGGCAAGGGCCGCACGATCACGTCCGGCACCAAGGGCTGGATCGAGCCGCCGCCGAACGCGCGGCCGGGCTTCGGATCAAGCCGCTTGATCTCGGCCAACATGTCGAGGATGTCCTCCTCGTCGACGCCGCAGATTTTACGCAGCGCCGCGAAATCGCGTTTCGCCACCAAGGCGAGATTGGCGACAAGCGCCTTCATGGCCGGATCGAACCGATCCTTCTCGCGCAACTGGATGGCGAGGCATTCGGCGAGATCCCGCGCGCCAATGCCTGACGGATCGAACCCGTGAATGATCGACAAAACGCGCTCGACCCGATCCACCGGCGTATGCAGCCGCGCGGCGATGTCGAGGACTGAATCGGACAAATAGCCGGCGTCGTCGATCGCGTCGATCAGGACTTGCCCGATCATGCGGTCAACCGGATCGGGCGTCGCGAAGGCGAGTTGCCTTTCGAGATGATCCTTGAGATTGGTTTCCGCCGCGACATAGGCTTCCAGATTGGCGGCCTCGCCGTCGCCGCTGGAGCCCGACGACCCCGTCCATGAAGTCGCCGAAAGGCCGGATGCGTCGAAGCTTTCCTTATATTCGCCGGGCGTCGCGGCGCGATCGTCATCGAAGGCGTTCGACAATTCCGTGCCGAGACTGGCCTCGAGCGCACCGCGGTCGGTTGCGAAAGCATCCGAACTCCACTCGGCTTCGCTCGCCTCGTTGAAATCCTGGGCGGCGGCTGCGACGGGCTCGGCCCGATCATCAAAATTCGTCATAGTCTCGCGCGGATCAGGCGTGTCCTCGGCCCGTTCGAGCAGAGGATTGCGCTCAAGCTCGTCCTGGACGAAGGCGGTGAGCTCGAGATTGGAGAATTGCAACAGCTTGATCGCCTGCAAGAGCTGCGGCGTCATCACCAAGGACTGGCCCTGGCGCATGATAAGCTTCGTCGAAAGCGCCATTTTTCTCTAAGTCGACTCTGAAGCGGGAAGTCGGCAAGCCGACAATTATGCCGGCCCACTTTTTGCTTATAGCAGAAATTATGCGCATGTAGCCGGCAAATGCAATCCTAATTCGAAACTTTTCGTAAATCGGGAAATCATCATCCGCAAAGGCGCGCCAAAAAGGCGCCCGATCAAAGGCGAAAGCCCTCGCCGAGATAAAAGCGGCGGACGCCGGGATCATCGACAATGTCTGCAGGCGCGCCTTCGGTCAGGACGTGCCCCGCATGGATGATATAGGCGCGGTCGATCAGGCCGAGGGTCTCGCGCACGTTATGATCCGTGATCAGGACGCCGATGCCGCGCTGCTTCAAATGTTGGACCAGCGACTGAATGTCGCCGATGGCGATCGGGTCGACGCCGGCGAACGGCTCGTCGAGCAGCATGAAGGACGGCCGACCGGCCAAGGCGCGCGCGATTTCGCACCGGCGGCGCTCGCCCCCCGAAAGCGCGATCGACGGCGTCTTGCGCAACCGCGTGATGGCGAATTCCTCGAGCAAGGCGTCGAGCTCCATCGCGCGCTTGCGCCTGTCCGGCTGGGTGATCTCGAGGACCGCCATGATATTTTCTTCGACGCTGAGGCCTCTGAAGATCGACGCTTCCTGCGGCAGATAGCCGATGCCCAGGCGGGCGCGCCGATACATTGGAAGCCGCGTTACGTCATGGCCGTCGAGCTCAATGGTTCCGCCGTCCGGCCGGATCAGGCCGGTGATCATATAGAATAGCGTCGTCTTGCCTGCCCCATTGGGGCCGAGGAGGCCCACCGCCTCGCCGCGTCGGACGAACATGCTCACGTCCTCGACGACCCGACGCGCCTTATAGGCTTTGCGCAGATGATGGATGGTGAGAGTCCCGACCTTGCTCGGGTCAGGCGCGCGGGCGCGCCCGGAGGGATGAGGCGGGTCTGACGCCTGACCGTTGGGCTGCGGCGGTTCGCGCCAATCCTCGGACAATTCGACGGTCGAGTCCTCTTCCATGAGCCAACCGCCGACGCCATCCGCCGCAAGCAAGCGACGCCCGCGTCCGCCGATGAGGCCGCGCAGCCGGATCAAGCGAGAAAACCGAGACCGAACGGAGCGCCAACGCAATTCGAGACCGTCCCCTTCATAGAAGGCCGCCGCGCGCCCTCCACATGGACCTGAGAGGGATCGCGTCCGTTGAGCCCCGACGCCTGCCGGCGCGGCCTCGACGTCACGCCGGCTTTTGCCATAGGAGCGGTAAAAGGTCTAAGATTTTCGCACGCCCGATCCCGACGCCCTCCGCTGCTACACTTCGGGCGGACCGACAGGTTGGATCCGCGTAATGCGCGTCCTTACTCGCCTTCTCAATCGGTTTTCGCTGGCTTCTTGCGGCTATCGTCGGATCCGCTCGGGAGAAACATGCTTCGGACCCGGCCGATCACGACCGCTTGGCTCGTATTGAGATCGTAGACCAATTTGTCGCCTTTGGTGACATTCGCCCCTTGGGTCAGGGTCACATTGCCGGTCAAATAAACTTTATTGTCCGATTTTTCGTAGACGCCGTTGTCGCCCGTGCCGATCTGATCCTTTGACGTAATTGTGACAGGCCCTGTCGCTTCCATACGCCGCACCTGACTCGAGGAAGACGGCGCTCCCGCAGCCTCGCCCACCGGTTTCGGCGTCAGGAAAATGACGAGGGTCACAGCCTTCAGCCGGCTTTCCCCTTGCGTCGCGACCACATTGCCGCTGTAGATGAGCTTTTGCTCCTTATCGAAATAATCCAGCTTGCCCGCGTCGATATTGATCGGCTCCTTGCTATTGCCGCCAGGCAGGATCGCGCCCGAACTCGATTTCTGCGCCAGCGCGGGAAGCGTCGTCAAATTCGCCGCGGCGCAAAACATCGCGGCTGCTAGAACCCGCACGGCGGGCCCGGGCGGGGAGAAAAGGAGCCAGCGCGCCTGGATCATCTCTAATTGTCCAGCGCCGCATCCTCGGACCGGGCGTTGGCGGAGGCCTGATCGAAGATGGATTTGACCGCGCCCTCGAATGAGATCTTATGGCCATTGTCCTGAATGTCCATTTGGTTCGCCGACACCATCCCCCCGTCGAGGATGACGTTCACAGGCTCATTCGAGCCCAGCGCGCCGCTTTGAAAGTCGATCGTCGTTTTCGTCGCGCGAATGTCATAGCCGATCTTGTTCCAAATTCTGACTTCGCCCTGAAGCACCATTTTTTGCTGGGATCCGTCATAGACGCCGTGGGAGGCGGTCACCAACACGGTCGAGGCGTCCAGCATCCCGATCTGGGCGTCTATGTCCAAAAGCTCCAATATGCTCGGCGTCGTCGTGTCCTGGACGCCGGAGCCGGCCTTGACCTCATAGGGACGGCCGTCGGCCTGAACGCCGGTGATTTTCGGCGTCGCCACAGTGATCCGCGTGCCTTGGACCGAGACCTCGCCGATCGAAATATTTCGCGGCAGGCGGCGAAACGGATCGAACAGGGCAAGGATCAGAATAACGGCGATCGCGCAGGCCGCGCCGCCGGCCAGCCCCCAGCGCAGCACGCGCACCCGCGCGCTATGCTTTCCGGCCGCCTTGAAAGCGCCGCGCCAAACCGGAGTCGTCAAATCGATCCGGTCGCTCGGCCTGCCATGCGGCGGGACAGTCGGACGGCCTCTTGGGCTGTCGGACGGCCATTCCGCCCGGTCGGACATTTTCGTCATGACGTCAATCGGCTTTTCGCACGCAAACTCCCATCCGCAACGAGAATAGGCGCCAAGTGCGGAAGGCGCCGATCAAACAGCAAGCAAGCAAGGCGAAGTCAAGGCGGGCCAAAGCCGCTGGAAGTCTATTGATGCGAGAATATGTCCGCATCGGCCCATCCGAGCAAATCGAGCCGCGCGCGGGCCGGCAAGAACCGGAAGCAAGCATCGGCGAGATCCTGGCGGCCTTCCCGCTTCAACATAGCTTCAAGCCGATCGCGTAGCGCATGCAAATGCAGCACGTCCGACGCGGCATAGGCGATCTGCGCCTCAGTCAGGGCCGCTGCGCCCCAATCGGAGGATTGCTGCTGTTTGGAGAGATCCACGCCGAGAAGCTCGCGGGCAAGGTCCTTGAGGCCGTGCCGATCGGTATAGGTCCGCACGAGTTTCGAGGCGATCTTGGTGCAATAAAGCGGCTCGGCCATCACGCCGAAGGTCTTGTAAAGCACGGCAATGTCGAAACGCGCGAAATGAAACATTTTCGTGATCGCGGGATCAGCCAGGAGCCGCTCGAGATTTGGCGCGCGCGCCTGTCCGGCGGCGATTTGGACAATGTCGGCCGTCCCGTCGCCGCGCGAGAGCTGAACCAGGCACAGCCGATCGCGATGCGGCACGAGGCCGAGCGTCTCCGTGTCGATTGCGACGCTGTCGCCGAACTGGGCGTCGTCCGGCAGATCCCCGTGGTGGAGACGAATCGTCATTGCGCGCGGCCAGCCTGAATTTTTCTTTTCATGGACGCTGCTTCTAGCGCAGGTCTATTCACCGAACAATTCCTCGGCGGCGGTTCCGAGGCCCACCGCTGGATTGGCGGCGCAATAACCGGCGAGCTTTCCCGCGTTCTCCTTCATCTTATCGAAGTTGATGATCGGAGAAGCGTCCTCATCCATGTAATATCCGTCGAGCCATGCGATCGTGTAGCCGATATTTTCCTTGCTGCTGTCGAGCCATTCTTTGCATTTGACGGTGTTCAAGTCGAGAATCTCAGCCGCAGAGGCGCGTCCCGCGAACAGGAGGCACAGGACGAAGATAAACGGGCGCAACTTCATTTGACTCTCCTGTAATCGGTTTGGCGTCTCAAAAATCTGGTAAATATAAATCGAACCCACGCCCGCGAAGCCCAGAAGGATCGCTGAAGGCGGTCGAAGCCGAACGAAACGCTTCGCAGATCGGCCTAAAAGACGTTGTCAGAGGCAGCTGGCCGATTGCACGCTGCCTGAATACAGAGAAAAAATGAACGCAATGAAAACGACGATCGTTGAGCCGCTTAACAGCGGATCACAACCACCCCACCGCCGGCGCTGCCCGCGCTAGGTCGTCGACACAGGCAAAAAGAACAAAAACGCCTCGCTTTACGTACCACCTGCTATCCCGCCAGTTCTCTCAACGAGGATCTAAGCATGAAATGGCCCGACATCTTCTCGTTTATCATGACCGGGCTGGTGATGCTGGTTCTTTGGCTTTTCTACCATAAGCTATAAAAGCTCGAAAACTCCGCTCGCCGCCTCCCGAGGAGCCATTTCATTTGAAATGGCGTCTGGAGGGACGCGGCGAACCCCAGCGCAGACTCCCTCCCGATTTGCGAGACGGCCTTTCAAGCCGGCTTTGAAAGATCTGACCTCGACGACAGCCGAGTTCAGTGTGCTTCCTGACGGCGATGAAGCATTCGAAAATGTTCAATCAGCTTCTTGATGACCGCATGGGCGACGGCCCCTGAACGGCTCTATCAGTCAATCTGGGAGCGTCCAGGCAGGATAAAGCCAAAATCAGCCGGCAAGAAGCGCCATAGCTACCGTCTCACCCGACTCGATTCGGGGATAAGGCTGGACCGCTCGCCTGAAACAACGCCATAAAGCGAAAGGCGATGGTGCCCTGGAGAGGACTCGAACCTCCACGGCTTTCACCACTGGTACCTGAAACCAGCGCGTCTACCAATTCCGCCACCAGGGCATAGCGTCCTGATACGTGGCGGGCTTCCATCTTGTCAATGATGAAGCGCGCGAAAATCGCCCCTCGCTCGATATGCGCGTCGAGCCAAGCCCATTGGCGCGATTATGATTGCAAAGCGCAAGCGTCGCGCCGAAGAGAAAGGCCCGCTCGCGCCTTCCGCCCGCTGCGCCTCCGCCAGAGAACCGCCCAATGCCGCTCGCCGCATGCCGATTTATCTTCGGGCTTCAAATTTTTTGTCTCGCAGCCAGCGCGGCGGTCGTAGCGCCGAGTCCGGCGCGAGCCCATGCCCTTTATCGCTGGGTTCAGCAGGTCCCCGGCGGCGCGGAGGCCCGCGCGCTCACGCAAGAGCCGATCTGTCCCGTCGCAAAGATTGACGGGCGGCCCAAGCCAATGGCTGAAAGCAGCGCTCCACGCGAACGCTTTCCGCTGCGGGTCTGCGCCATCCCGATTCCAAGAGGCGCCGCCGAGATCAGCATCGATCAGATTCCCCTGCCTTTGCCGAAACCGAGGGTCGATCGAATTCTGCTGATCGGCGACACCGGATGCCGCCTGAAGAAGGATAAAGTTCAGGATTGCAACGATATTTCGGCCTGGCCGTTCCGGCTCGTCGCCGATGTCGCGGCGGATCTGAAGCCGGATCTGGTCTTGCATCTCGGCGATTTGCTTTATCGCGAAACCGCCTGCCCCCCGGAGCGCAAAGGCTGCGCGGGCTCCCCTTTCGGCGATGCATGGGAGACCTGGGAAGCCGATTTCTTCAAGCCGGCGGAAAGCCTGCTCGGAACAGCGCCATTCATTTTCGTCCGCGGCAACCACGAGATCTGCGCCCGCGGCGGCAAGGGCTGGGGCTTTCTGGTCGATCCTTTTCCGGCTCAGGCGGGAGAGGCCTGCCCCGGCTCGGAGCCGCCCTATTTCGTCGATCTCGGCGGGGTCTCACTGCTCGTCTTCGACGTTTCGGAAGCCGACGACTTCCATGCCGACGCGGCGCAGGCGGAACGGTTCCGACGGCAATTCGCGGCGGCGCAATTCGCCGGCCCTGGCCCCGTCTGGCTCGCCTTCCACAAGCCGATCTGGGCCAGGGGATCACTAACGGAAGACGACGAGCCCGGCGACAACAAGACGCTCGCCCTCGCCGCGCGAAACGCGATCACCGCCAATGTGCACGCGCTTCTGTCCGGCCATGATCATACATTTCAGGTCTTGAGCTACGCCGACGATCTCCCGGTGCAGATCATCGTCGGCAATGGCGGCGACAATCTCCTCGAGCATGCGCCGGAGCGTCTCGACGGCGCCTCCATTGATGGCGTGAAAGTACGGACCGGGCGCGGCGCGCCGGGCAGGTTCGGCTTCGCCATGCTGACGCGCGAACTCACGCATGCGTCCGGCGAGCGATGGTCGCTCACCGCCTATGACGCGCATGGCCAACCGCTCGCGGCCTGCCGTCTCGCGAGCCGGACTTTAGACTGCGATTGAAGTCGACGATCGGCGGCTCTCGCGCAGGTCCCCGGCCGCTTCGCCGATTTGATATATTTTCGTCCGACGAGTGCTCTGTACAGACGCGTTTTCGCGGCCTAGAAAACGCGCGAACGCAGCTTTGCTCCGAGGCGATCGACCATGGCGGATGAATTGGTGAAACAAGGCCGGCTCGTAACCGTATTCGGCGGTTCGGGCTTCCTCGGCCGGCATGTCGTTCGCGCTCTGGCGCGGCGCGGCTGGCGCGTTCGGGTCGCCTCGCGCCGGCCGGATCTCGCGTTTCATCTTCAGCCCTCCGGCAAGGTCGGCCAGATCCATGCCGTTCAGGCTAATTTGCGCTATCCGGACTCCATCGTCCACGCCTTGCGCGACGCTGAAGCTGTCGTCAACCTGGTCGGCGTCCTGAGCGAAGCCGGAGCGCAACGCTTCGACGCGGTTCATAATCTCGGCGCCCAGGCGATCGCCAAATTGTCGGAAGACGCCGGCATCGAGACCTTCGTGCATGTGTCGGCGATCGGCGCCGATCCCGACGCCGCCTCCGAATATGCGCGCAGCAAAGGGCTCGGCGAGCAAGCCGTGCGGATCTTCCGCCCCAAGGCGGTAATCTTGCGGCCTTCGGTCGTGTTTGGCCCGGAGGATGATTTTTTCAACCGTTTCGCGACCATGGCGCGCTTCCTGCCGGCGCTTCCCCTGATCGGCGGCGGCGCGACCAAACTTCAGCCGGTCTTCGTCGGCGACGTCGCCGAGGCCGTGGCGCTCGCGGTCGATGGCAAGGCGGAGCCCCGGACCACCTATGAGCTCGGGGGGCCGGACATCGCCACCCTGCGACGGATCATCGAGTTCGTCTTGAGCGTGACGGAACGCAAGCGCTGGCTCGTTTCGGTTCCCGTTACGGAAGCCAAAATGATCGCCGGCGTGACCGAGTTCGCAAAGAAGGCGTCGCTCGGTCTATTCCCCGATTTCCTCACGATCACAGGGGACCAGATCGCGCTTCTGCAGTCGGACAATGTCGTCTCGAAGGAAGCGATCGACGAGGGACGGACCTTGCAGGGGCTCGGCCTCGCGCCCGAATCTTTCGAAGCCTTCGTGCCGAGCTATCTCTACCGCTATCGCAAGGCTGGCCAATTCGCCGATCGCCGCGCGGTCTGAGCTGCAAAGCCGGATTAAGCAAATGAAAAGGCCGCGGGATTGACGCCCGCGGCCTTTTCGATTTTCGCGCTATTGATATTTCCGCGCCCGGCAGACGCTCGGCGCGAAACGGCGCGCCGAGCCATTCGGATCAGTGAGCGATCGCGCCTGATGCGTCTTCGTCCGAAGCCAGCGGCCCGACTGTCTTGGCGTCCTCCTCCCAAACGATGGGGGTCGGCTGACGCACCAGCGCATGCCGCAGCACTTCATCCATGCGACCCACAGGCACGATCTCGAGCGCGTTTTTCACCGAGTTCGGAATATCGGCCAGATCCTTGGCGTTCTCCTCTGGAATGAGGACCTTCTTCAGGCCTCCGCGCAAGGCGGCGAGCAATTTTTCCTTGAGCCCACCGATTGGCAGGACCCGGCCTCGCAAGGTGATCTCGCCGGTCATGGCGATGTCGCGGCGGATCGGGATGCCGGTCATTATGGACACGATGGCGGTGGCCATGGCGACGCCCGCCGACGGCCCGTCCTTGGGCGTGGCCCCTTCCGGAACGTGGACATGGATGTCGCGCCGATCGAAGACAGGCGGCTCGATGCCGAAATCAACCGCCCGCGAGCGAACATAGGAGGCCGCTGCGGAAATCGATTCCTTCATGACGTCGCGCAGATTTCCGGTGACCGTCATGCGGCCTTTGCCCGGCATCATCACGCCTTCAATCGTGAGCAACTCGCCGCCGACCTCGGTCCACGCGAGACCAGTGACGACGCCGACCTGATCTTCCGTCTCCGCCTCGCCGTAGCGATATTTCGGCACGCCGAGGTAATCGGCCAGATTGGCGTCAGTGACTGCGACCTCCGTGGCCTTGTCGGTCAGAATCTGCTTCACCGCCTTACGCGCCAGCTTTGACAACTCGCGTTCGAGATTGCGGACGCCGGCTTCCCGCGTGTAGCGCCTGATCATGGTGACAAGGCCCGCGTCGTCGATCGACCATTCCTTCGTCGCGAGACCATGCTTCTTGAGCGCCGCCGGGATCAAATGGCGCCGCGCGATCTCCACCTTCTCATCCTCGGTGTAGCCGGCGATGCGGATGATCTCCATGCGGTCCATGAGAGGCGCCGGGATGTTCAGCGTATTCGCCGTGGTCACGAACATCACGTTCGAAAGATCATAGTCGACCTCGAGGTAATGATCGTTGAACGACTGGTTCTGCTCGGGATCGAGAACCTCGAGCAAGGCCGACGACGGATCGCCGCGGAAGTCCATTCCCATTTTGTCGATCTCGTCGAGAAGGAAAAGCGGGTTTGAGCTTTTCGCCTTGCGCATCGACTGAATGATCTTGCCCGGCATGGAGCCGATATAGGTGCGCCGGTGGCCGCGAATTTCAGCCTCGTCGCGCACGCCGCCGAGCGACATGCGGACGAATTCGCGACCCGTCGCCTTGGCGATTGACTTGCCGAGCGAGGTCTTGCCGACGCCTGGCGGGCCGACGAGGCAAAGAATCGGACCGGTCAGCTTGTTCGCGCGGCTCTGCACGGCGAGATATTCGAGGATCCGCTCCTTGACCTTGTCGAGCCCGAAATGCTCGCTGTCGAGCACGTCCTCGGCGATATGCAGGTCCTTCTTGACCTTCGAGCGCTTGTTCCACGGGATTGACAACAGCCAGTCGAGATAGTTGCGCACGACCGTGGCTTCCGCCGACATCGGCGACATCTGGCGCAGCTTCTTCAGTTCGGCCGTCGCTTTGTCGCGCGCCTCCTTGGAGAGCTTGGTCGATTTGATGCGCTCGTCGATCTCCGCGAGATCGTCCTTGCCGTCCTCGTCGCCGAGCTCCTTCTGGATCGCCTTCATCTGCTCGTTGAGATAATACTCGCGCTGGGTCTTCTCCATCTGGCGCTTGACCCGCGTGCGGATGCGCTTCTCGACCTGCAAGACCGAGATTTCGCTCTCCATGAGCGCGAGGCATTTTTCGAGCCGCTTGGCGACCGAGAAGGTCTCGAGCACGCCCTGCTTGTCGGCGATCTTGACGGCGAGATGCGAGGCGACGGTGTCGGCGAGCTTGGCGTAATCGTCAATCTGCGTGACGGCGGCGACCACCTCCGGCGAGATCTTCTTGTTGAGCTTCACATAGCCCTCGAACTCGGCGACGACGGAGCGCGCGAGCGCCTCCACCTCGACCTTGTCCATCGGCTCGTCGGCGATGGCTTCGGCCTCGGCTTCGTAAAAGTCGTCGGTGCGGACATAGCCATGCACCTTGGCGCGGACCTGTCCCTCCACGAGAACTTTGACGGTTCCGTCGGGGAGCTTCAGAAGCTGCAGCACCGAGGCGAGCGTGCCGGTGGTGAAGATGGCGCCGGTCGCCGGGTCTTCATCGGACGCGTTGATTTGAGTCGCGAGGAGGATGAGCTTATCCGCCTTCATGACTTCTTCGAGCGCGCGAATCGATTTTTCCCGACCGACAAAAAGCGGCACGATCATATGCGGGAAAACAACGATGTCGCGCAGCGGAAGAACGGGGTAGCTATCGATCGCGCCGGGAAGAACAGGCTCACGCTTCTGGGTCATTTTATCGTCCTATCTCGAAACGCGTTTCGATCTGTTGCGCACTGGTCGCTGGTGAAGAATCGCCGCGCTTGAAAAATTTGCGGCGCGCGCCGGGCGCAGGGAGGCATTTCTTTGGCTTTACGCTGTTTCCACTCGTCAAGATGGAGATCTACTCCGGCCCTTTCAAGCACCTGGTCCAACAGGTCGCAGCAGACGACAACTCGCTGAAGAAAGGCCCACAAGTCCGTGTAGCCTTCCCTGCGCGACGCGAATTCGCGTCGCGCAGGAATCACGTCACGCGCTGGTGCCGCTTTTCTCGTTGCGGTCGGCGTAGATGTAGAGCGGGCGCGACTTGCCTTCGACAACATCGGGACCGATGACAACCTGCTCGACGCTGTCGAGGCCGGGAAGATCGAACATAGTGTCGAGCAGAATGCCTTCCATGATGGAGCGCAACCCACGCGCGCCGGTGCGCCGCTCGATCGCCTTCTTGGCGACCACATTGAGCGCTTCGTCCTGGAAGGTGAGCTCCGTGTTCTCCATCTCGAACAGACGCTGATATTGCTTCACCAAGGCGTTCTTCGGCTCGGTCAGGATCTTCTTCAGCGCCTCTTCGTCGAGATCCTCCAGCGTCGCGATGACCGGCAGGCGTCCGACAAATTCCGGAATGAGGCCGAACTTCAAAAGGTCCTCGGGCTCGACCTTGCGGAAGATCTCGCCGGTCCGACGCTCGTCCGGCGCCTGCACCGTCGCGCTGAAACCGATGGAGGTGGTCTTGCCGCGAGTCGAGATGATCTTCTCAAGCCCCGCGAAAGCTCCGCCGCAGATGAAGAGAATATTGGTCGTATCGACCTGGAGGAACTCTTGCTGGGGATGCTTGCGCCCGCCCTGCGGCGGCACCGAGGCCACGGTGCCCTCCATGATCTTCAAAAGCGCCTGCTGAACGCCCTCGCCCGACACGTCGCGCGTGATGGACGGATTGTCCGACTTTCTGGAAATCTTATCGATCTCGTCGATATAGACGATCCCGCGCTGCGCCCGCTCGACATTGTAATCGGAGGCTTGGAGCAGCTTCAGGATGATATTTTCGACGTCTTCGCCGACATAGCCCGCTTCGGTGAGCGTCGTCGCGTCGGCCATCGTGAAGGGCACGTCGAGGATGCGGGCCAGAGTCTGGGCGAGCAAAGTCTTGCCCGAGCCCGTCGGGCCGATCAGGAGAATATTCGATTTCGCGAGCTCGACGTCATTATGCTTGGTCGCATGATTGAGCCGCTTGTAATGATTATGCACGGCGACCGAGAGCACCCGCTTGGCTTGCGGCTGGCCGATCACGTAATCGTCCAAAACCTTGCAGATTTCTTTCGGCGTCGGGATTCCGTCGCGGCTCTTAACCAGGGAGGATTTGTTCTCCTCCCGGATGATGTCCATGCATAGTTCCACGCATTCGTCGCAGATGAAAACCGTGGGGCCGGCAATCAGCTTGCGGACCTCATGCTGGCTCTTTCCGCAGAACGAGCAATAGAGCGTGTTTTTCGCGTCACCGCCGCCGACCTTGGTCATGGTTAGTCTCCGTAACGACCGCGATTATGTGCGAACCTCGGTCACGCTGAGTTTTCGGCGGCCTCGAGAATCATGACGATTCTTTAACCACGCGCGCTGGCGCATTCGCACACGAGCCAGCTTATGTCTGTTCTTCGGCCCTGTTCTCCCTGAAAACTGCGCCCGAATAGCGAAATGCAACCATGTTCGCGCCGCCGAAGCAAGGCCCTGACGCAGCGACAGGGGCGTTCAATCTGACTCGGTCATGGCCCCGCAACATATTAACGTTACGATTTCACAGCCGTAACGGTTTCATTGCGACGCCGCGGACACTCACTTAAGCAAGAGGTGCGCCACAGGCAAGAGCGCCGCACCGCCGAACAAGAGATCCGCTTCCGCGGAGAGGCGGCGGCGCTCGCCGTTTCGCGGCCGCGAGACCAGACCCGGCCCGGGCGGCGTTCGCCTCGGCTCATCCGGCCTCTTTGGCCACCCCCTCTTGAGGGGGCGGCCGCCTCGCTCGCTGTGGATGGGGAGAAAGCCGTGAGCCATAGCCCACGGCTGGGCTCGCTATCTGAGACCTTGCGTAATTCCTAGTGACTAAAAAAACGGCGCCGTTCGGCGCCCCGGGGTCACTTGGTTTCCGTCGCTGGCGTATCGTCCGGCCGCTTGAACCAAACATGGTCGACGATGCCGAATTCCTTTGCCTCTTCGGCCGACATGAAATGGTCGCGGTCGAGCGTGTTCTCGATCGTCTCGTAATCTCGGCCGGTATGCTTGACGTAGATTTGGTTCAGCCGCTTCTTGACCTTCATAATGTCCTCGGCATGGCGGAGGATATCCGAAGCTTGGCCTTGGAAGCCGCCCGACGGCTGATGCACCATGATCCGGGCGTTGGGCAGAGCGAAACGGCTGTTCGCCTCGCCGGCGCAAAGAAGAAGGGAGCCCATGGACGCCGCCTGGCCGACGCACACGGTCCAGACCTTGGGCTTGATGAATTGCATCGTGTCATAGATCGCCAAGCCCGCCGTCACGACGCCGCCCGGCGAATTAATGTACATATTGATTTCCTTCTTCGGGTTCTCCGCCTCGAGGAAGAGAAGCTCGGCGATGATCACCGAGGCCATGTGATCCTCGACAGGACCCGTCAGGAAAATGATGCGCTCGCGCAGCAGGCGGGAATAAATGTCGAACCCGCGCTCACCCCGGCTCGTATTCTCGATCACCTGCGGGATGAGGTAATTGGCGTAAATTTCAAGAGGATCGCGGTCGCGCATATCGGATTTTCCTTGTCGAAAAGCGGGTTCGTCGCAAAAAGCAGGCCGGCTGCGAGAAGCCCAGGCGACCCTCGTGAGCGAAAGATAATGGCTCCCGCCGCGTTCGCAATGACCCGCCTGCGCCGTTCATGACGGCCTGTCGGCGGCGGGCAAATTCACGCCCGCGGGAGCGCCGTCACGCCGGCGAGGCTTCCGCTTTATCCTCGTCCTCGTCGTCCTCGACCTTCAGAAGCTCCTCCTTCGGGGCCTTCCTGTCGGTCACTTTGATGAGGCCGGCGATATGATCGACGACTTTTTCCTCAAAGAGCGGAGCCCGGATCTCGGCCATGGCCTGAGGATTCTTCTGGTAATAGTCCCAGACGATCTTTTCCTGCCCGGGGAATGAGCGCGCCCGCTCGATCAGGGCTTGATTGACCTCTTCATCGGAAACCTTCACGCCGGCCTTCTCGCCGATCTCCGCGAGGAGAAGACCGAGCCGCACCCGACGCTCCGCGATGGTCTGATAATCCGCCCGCGCCGCCTCCTCGGTCGTGCCTTCGTCCTCGAAGCTGCGCCCGCTGCGTTTCTGCTCGGCCTCGACGTTCCGCCAGACCGTCGCGAACTCTTGCGCGACCAGTCCCTCGGGCAACTCGAACGCATATTTCTTGTCCAACGCGTCGAGCAACGCCCGCTTCCATTTGCGCCGCGACGCCGACGCATAGTCGCGCTCGATATTGGCGCGGATCGATTCCTTCAACTTGGCGAGATCCTCGAGGCCGAAAGCCTTGGCGAGTTCGTCGTCGATCGCGATCTCGCCCGGCGCGGCGGCGGCCTTGAGCGTGACGTCGAAAGTCGCGGCTTTCCCCGCGAGCTCAGGCGCCGAGTAATCTTCTGGAAAACTCAAGGAAATGGTGCGGCTCTCGCCGATCTTGAGCCCTTCGACCTGCTCCTCGAAGCCCGGAATGAAACGGCCCGACCCGAGCACGATCTCGACATCCTCGCCCGCTCCGCCCTCAAAAGGCTCGCCGTCGATCTTGCCGAGGAAATCCAGCGTGACCTTGTCGCCTTTTTCGGCGCTCGCCGCGTCGCCCTCCTTGGGAAGATACGCGCGGTTCTGATCGGCGAGCTTATTCAAAACGTCGTCGATCTGGGCGTCGTCGACATCGGCGACGAGCCGCTCGATCTCTATGTCCTCGAAGGCGCCGACCTCGATCTTCGGCAGAATCTCGAGCGCGACAGTGAAGGCGAAATCGGCCTGCGCCTCAAAAGCCTTCTCGAGGACCTCCTTGTCGCCGGCAAAATCGATCTTCGGCTCGAGCGCGAGGCGAAACGCATTGTCTTCGACGATCTTGCGATGCGCTTCATTGACCGCCTCTTGGACGACGTCGGTCATGATCGAGCGCCCGTAAAGGCGCTTCAAATGCGCCACCGGCACTTTGCCCGGACGGAATCCATTGATTCGCGCTTTGGCTTGCACCTCGACGAGCTGCCCTTCCAGGCGAGTCGCGAGATCAGCGGCCGGAAGCACAACCTTGAATTCACGCTTGAGGCCCTGCGCCAGGGTTTCAGTGACTTGCATTTGAGCTAAAACCTTTTCAAACTTTCATCGTATTGGGTTGATGGCTCGGCGGGCCCCGGCTCCGAAGCCGGCGGGGTCGAACGCGAGCGCGCAAAGAACATTGCGGGCTGGTGCGGGCGGAGGGACTCGAACCCCCACGATTTTCACCACCGGAACCTAAATCCGGCGCGTCTACCAGTTCCGCCACGCCCGCGTTCCGCCTTTTCCAAGGCGATCGCTCTCTATCATCCCACTTTCCATTGGGCTCTATAGCAACCGCCTTTGCCGGATGCAGCAAAAAAGTGGCGCCTCTCGACGATGCGGAGCCCGCAAGGGCGAGCCGCCGATCAATAGAGGCTGGCGCCCGAGAAATGCTCGGCGAGCGGCCCGAGTGCGAGCGCGGGGAGGAATGTGAGGGCGCCGAGAATCAGGACCGCGCCCACAATCAGAAACAGGAATTGCGTTCCATTCGTCGGCAAGGTGCCGGCGGAGGCGGGAACCTTGTGCTTGGCGACAAGCGAGCCCGCAATGGCGAGTACGGGCAAAATGACGAGAAAACGTCCGCACAGCATCGCAACAGTCAGGGTCAAATTGAAAAACGGCGTGTTCGCGCTCAATCCGGCGAAGGCGCTGCCATTGGTCGCGGCGGCGGACGTATAGGCGTACAGCAATTCCGAAAATCCATGCGGGCCTGCATTCAAGGGGCCGGCCCGCCCCTCAGGAAGGGAGGCGGCGACGGCGTTCAGCAAAAGCACCGTCGCCGGAACGACGAGCAAAGCAAGCACGGCCATTTTCACCTCGTCCGCCTGAATCTTCTTGCCGAGATATTCCGGGGTGCGCCCGACCATGAGGCCGGCGATGAAAACCGAGACGATGGCGTACAGCAGCATTCCGAACAGGCCGGAGCCCGGAGCGCCGATGATCACCTCGTCCATCATCATATTGGCCAAGAGCATGCCGCCGCCGAGCGCCGTGAAGCTGTCGTGCATGGCGTTCACCGCGCCATCCGAAGTCGCCGTGGCGACATTGGCGAACAGCGCCGAGCCCGCGACGCCGAAACGCACCTCCTTGCCTTCCATATTGCCGCCGGCCTGCAGCGGCCCAGCCGCCTGGTCGACGCCCAACGCCGCGAAATGCGGATTGCCCGACGCCTCGGCCCAATAGACGACGCCGAGCCCAAGAGCGAACAGCGCCATCATTGCGCCGAGCAAGACCCAGCCTTGCCGCTCGTCTCCGACCATCCGGCCGAAGACATTGGTCAAAGCGGCGCCTATCAGGACGATCAACGCCATTTCGAACAAGTTGGCGAGCGCGGTCGGGTTTTCGAAAGGATGCGCCGAATTGGCGTTGAAGAAGCCGCCGCCGTCGCCGCTCATCAGCTTGACCGCCTCCTGCGAAGCGACGGGCCCGCGCGCGATCATCTGCGTCGCGCCGTCGAGCGCCGCCGCCCCAACCGGGCCGCCGAGCGTCTGCGGGACGCCCTGCCAAGCCAGAAACAAAGCGCCGAGCACGGAAATCGGAAGCAAGACATAAAGCGTCGCTCGGGTCAGATCGACCCAGGCGTTGCCGAGGCTCGCCGCGTTCTGACGGGCGAAGCCCCGCACCATCGCGAGCGCGACCGCCATGCCCGTCGCGGCCGAAAGAAAGGATTGGACGGTTATGCCAATCATCTGGCTGAGATAACTAAGCGTCGTCTCTCCGCTGTAAGATTGCCAGCTCGCGTTGGTGACGAAGCTCACGGCTGTGTTGACGGCGAGATCCGGCGCCATGGGCCCGAAATGCTGCGGATTGTAGGGCAGCAAATCCTGCAGGCGGACGATCGCGAAGAGAAGAGCGACGCCGACGAGATTGAACATGACGATCGCCCCGGCGTAGTCGAGCCAGGTCTGCTCGCTCTTCGGATCGACGCCGGACAGACGCAACAAGCCGCGCTCGCAAAGGCGCAAAACCCAGATCCGCTCATGGCCGCCCGCGAAAATCCAGGCCATGTACCCGCCGAGGGGCCTGATCGTCAGGCCAACGAGAACGATCAAAAGAAATATGCCGACAAAGCCAAATTGCGTCATGCAACCCGTCCAAAAATATGCCCACATCGCCCCAACTGTCTGCGCGGCGCGCGCTCAAAGCAGGCGGACGAAAGCGCCGTAGAAGGCGCCGAGCTTCCATGTTTGAGCGCGCCGCGCAGGGGCGCCTGGTTCCGCCCGGCGTCGCCGCGACGTCAAAAAACGGGATCAGCGATGGCATATAATTTCAATAACGACTACAGCGCGCTGACCCCGCGTCTTGCCAAGGCGGTCGCGGACATTGATAAAGCCCGGCCCGCGACATGACTCCCGTTCGATAAAGGCGCGCCCGCGTCCGAGGATTCCTCAGAGGAATGAACGAAGCCCCGCCGCCCTTCGATCCCATCGTCACGCGCCGCGGCTTCCTCGGCTCCGCGCTCGGCGCGACGTTTGTCGCCCTGCCCGCTCGCGGCGAAGCGGCGCCGGTTCAGGACGACGGCTTCCGCCTTCTCGAAGCGCGCGAGGGCGCGCTGCGCCTGGTCGAACAACCTGCGCCCGAAACGCCCATCTGGGGCTATGACGGCCAGACGCCCGGGCCGCTTCTGCGCGTCAAGAAAGGCCAGGAGGTCAAGGTCAGGCTGATCAACAAGCTGGCCCAGCCGACGAGCCTTTGCTGGCATGGCGTGCGGATCGCCAATGCGATGGATGGCGTCGCAGGCCTCACCCAAAGCCCGGTTCCGCCCGGCGGCGCCTTCGAGTACCGCTTCACGCCGCCCGACAGCGGGCTCTATTGGTACCATCCGCATTTTCTGCCCCATCAGGCGGAGCAACTCGGTCGCGGCCTCTATGGCGTGCTGATCGTGGACGAGCCCGCGCTGCCCCACGCCGACCGCGACATGCTTCTGGTCTTGGACGATTGGAAGCTCGACGAAAACGCCGCGATGGTCGATGATTTCGGCTCGCCCGCGAACGCTCAAGGGCTCGGGCGCATCGGACCGCTCCTCACCGTCAACGCGCAAGCGGCTCCAATCGCCGAGACTCTGCCGCCATCGTCGCGCCTGCGCCTGCGGATCTTGAACGCGGCCATCGCCCGAATCATGATTGTCTCCTTCAGCAGCGCGAAGCCCATAATCCTGGCGATTGACGGCCAACCTTGCGAGGCCTTCGAGCCTGTCCGGCAGACGATCCCGATCGGACCCGGCGCGCGTTTCGACGTCATGCTCGATGTGCCGGCCGAGAAAGCCGCCGAGGCGCTTCTCATCCTTCGCGGCGACGGCGAGCCGGACCGGACGCTCGCGTCCTTCAAGACCGAAGGCGAGGCCCGCCCGCCCTTGCCGCCGATCGCCTCGCTCGATCTGAACCCGCTCCTGCCGGCGGCGATCAAGCTGCAAAGCGCCCGCAAGATCGACATAGTGATCGAACCCATCGGCCAATCGGGTCAGGCCGCGACCAACGGGCCGTCGGGCCGACCGCTCTATTGGAAGCTGAATGGCGTCGCTCTCGAAGGGTTTGGGCCAAAGCCGCTGTTTTCGGTCAAGCGCGGGACGCCCGTGACCCTGGGCCTCGTCAACCACACCGGCTTCGTCCAGCAGATCCATGTCCATGGCCACGCCATGCGGCTGCTGCATGATCTGGACGACGGTTGGGAGCCCTATTGGCGCGACGCCGTGCTCGTGCCCGAAGGCAAGACCAAGCATGTGGCCTTTGTCGCAGACAATCCCGGCAAATGGGCGATCGAATGCCTCATGGCCGAGCGGCAAGCGACCGGTATGACGACGTGGTTTGAGGTGACCTGAGACAAAATCACGGCTCTCCGCCGCCGGGTGGCGCCTCAGTTTGTACTTCCATGATGGGCGGACAGCCCCCATTCACTCAAGTCGCCTGAATGATGCTAGAGCGCCATTAGTAGACGTTCTAAAAATCCCATATTCGTTCTTTCCCGCCTAGAAGAAACAGCCTAAATTCGATAGGTCCGACTTCAACGAAACTAATGCGGATCTGGAATGAGCGAGTTACCAACGAAGAGGCCGCAATCGACCGAGCTCGTCCACTCGACATCACCGATGCAGCCCTCGATCCCTCGCATTGCGCGACTTGCTTTTTCACATAAGAAATTTTGTTCAGAGAACTGGAAAAATTCCGACTTCAAGGACTTCAACGCCCTAGGAGCAGAGTTTGAGAATTGTGACTTCAGCTATTCAAATTTCGAAAGAGCCTACTTCAGGGATGCCAAGTTCACGAACTGCCGCTTCATTGGCGCGCGGTTTATGGATTGCAATCTCAAGGGCGCTAACTTTTACAAATGTGACTTAAAATTCGCTCGCTTCCAAAGATGCCTTATAGACGTGCGCGAACTGATGGCCGCCCTGCCATCAGAGCCAAATATCCGTCGGGAGGCACTACAAAATTTAAAAGCGAATGCAGTCGAGGTCGGCGACTATGCCAGCCAAAGTTTGTTAGTTCTTCAAGAAATTGAGGCCACAAAACGCCATTATAAATACGCTATAACCGGCTTCGACACGTATTACCTCAATAAGTACTCAACATTTATTTCTAAATTTGAAGCCAGCATTAAGCTTATTTGGTTAGAAATTGGAGGCCTGATTTGGGGACACGGTGAAAAGCCATGGAGGTTGCTTATAAGTTGCTTTATGCTGCTCAGTATCTATTCCTTGGTCAACTTTTGGAGCGTGATGCCGAGGGTTGGGTGGGGCGAAAGCTTGCAAGGGTTAAGGGAATTTGAATACATTATTCGGCTCTTCCTCGATATGTCTCCCGACAAAAACTTCAGCGGCTATATAATAGTTGACTACTTAGTTGTTGTCATGAGATTCGTATACATTGGGTTATTCATATCAGTGCTTTACAAGTCGATATCCCACCGATGAAATCGGGTGAGTTGATTGCTGCTTATATTTTTGGATCGGTCGGGCGTGGACAACAAGACGCATCGAGTGATCTCGACGTATTAGCCGTTGTCAGGGATGGCGGTGGAAAAGTCGCGGAGGATGTGGTTGCCTTTCTTTATCCCGGTCAGATTTGCGCCTCTAAAACTTTCGATCTCTTGGTATGGGACCAACCGCCTGCGTGAAATGTTCGAGAATGGCGAGTTGTTCGCTTGGCATCTTCATAAAGAAACGATCCCAATCTATGATCCCTGCGAATTCCTTGCAAGACTAGGTGTGCCAGCAGCTTATAAAGAATGCTTGGCCGATATTTTGTCATTTCGGAAAGTGCTGGCCGCCATTCCGTCGCAGGTCAAATTAAACAATGGAAACGCTGTCTATGAGTTGGGTTTAATTTATGTATGCCTTCGAAATATAGCCATGGCTGCGTCCTGGATTTTATGTGATGTCCCGGACTTTTCTCGCTACTCTCCCTTCAACCTTGAAACTTTTGAGCCATGTCCTGTTTCGAAAAGTGAGTTTGAATGCGCCATGCATTGCCGTATGGCGGGGCAGCGTGGAGAGGATCCACCTCTAGAAGTGGATGGCCCCTTCGTATTAGCTCTCGTTGAACGCCTCGAACCCTGGATCAACAAATTATACTTGAAACTGGAGAGGAATGCTTGACGTGGACGGTAGCACTAGACGAACCCGCTTTGAGACGCGGATCACTCTCGAACGCGACTTCTTAACAAGGGTGAACGCAAAATTCGGGCGGTCCACGCCTCTTGCCGGAATGACGAGGGATGCCATTGAATCGTGGGCAGCGAGGGCAGGAGCAGTAAATGAAACTTCTCTTGTCAGCGACGTCACTCGTCTACTGATCGAGGCCTCGGCCAGGGCTGATTTGATGGCCGATAATAGCAAAGATGTGTTCGAGCCTGATCAAAGGCCGCAGCCTGATTCGCTATGCGAGATTCGAGAACTCCTCGACAAGACGCTAACACGCGCCAAAATTTAGGAATGTTCTTCTGACTGCGCGCTCTTAGGGGGCTGTTACGCTTCCTTCGCATGGCTGCTTCGGGTCCAGACTGTGTAAAAAGGCTTTCGAATTTGCTTGAATCGGCTCGACATCGGAGGGCGGGTCATGGGGCGTTTCGTCGAAGGTGAAGACCGACGGCAGTCGTTTTTATTGCCGGAGACCCTCGACGATTACGTGACCGAGGACAACCCTGTTCGGGTGGTCGAAGTCTTCATTGAAGAGCTTGATCTCGGGGCGATTGGCTTCGAGGGCGTTCGCCCGGCGGCGACGGGTCGGCCCGCCTATCATCCGTCGACGCTGTTGAAGATCTACCTCTACGGCTATCTCAATCGGATCCAGTCCAGCCGCCGCCTTGAACGGGAGGCCCGGCGCAATATCGAGCTGATGTGGCTCACCGGACGCTTGGCGCCGGACTTCAAGACCATCGCCAACTTCCGTCGCGACAATGGTCCAGCCATCAGAGCGGCGTGCGGTCAGTTCATCGAGCTTTGCCGCCGGCTTAACCTGTTCACCAAGGCGATCGTGGCGATCGACGGCAGCAAGTTCAAAGCGGTCAACAACCGAGACAAGAACTTCACGCTGACGAAGGTCGCCAAGCGCATGGAGCAGGTGGACGCCAGCATCGCACGCTATCTGACGACCCTCGATCGAGCTGACCGCGAAGAGAGCGACATCGCCGAAGCCAAGACCCGCCGCATCAAAGACAAGATCGCCGGCCTGCGGCGGCAGATGCAGGCTCTCAAGGCGATGGAGCAACAGGTTCAGGATGCGCCTGACAAACAGGTGTCGCTGACCGATCCCGACGCCCGTTCAATGGCTACAAGCGGCCGGGGCACAGGCGTGGTCGGCTACAACGTGCAGACCGCGGTCGATGCGGAGCATCATCTGATCGTCGCGCACGAGGTGATCAACCTGGGCCACGACAGAACCCAGCTCGCGCCCATGGCGCTCAAGGCGCAGGAAGCGATGGGCTGCGAGGAGGTCACGGCGCTGGCCGATCGCGGCTATTTCAACGGCGAGCAGGTTCTGGCGTGTGAGGGAACTGGCGTTCTCCCCTGCGTTCCCAAGACCGAGTGGACGAGCGAAGGTGGTTTCTTCTCCCGCCATGTCTTCACCTACGATGCTGAGAAGGATCACTACATCTGCCCGGCAGGACAAACACTGACCAAGGGGATCGTGCGATCAGATCGAAAGAACGACATCGACCATTACCGTCATCTGACCGCGTGCTTCACTTGCTCCCTCAAGCCGAAGTGCACGCCGGACAAACTCAAAAGGCTCAAGCGCTGGCGTCACGAAGGCGTCCTCGAAAAAATGCAAGCCCGCCTTGAACATCGGCCAGACGCCATGCTGATCCGCAGGCAGACCGTCGAGCACCCCTTCGGCACCCTGAAATCATGGATGGGAAGCGCGCACTTCCTCACCAAGACCCTCGAAAAGGTGCGAACTGAGATGAGCTTTCACATTCTGGCGTATAACATAAAAAGATGATCCGGATCTTCGGCGTCGGACCGCTGCTTGAGGCGATGCGGGCGTAATCGCTCGGTTCAATCGGTCTGCCTTCAATTACCGGAAAGTCCGGCCCGTCATAATCGCCGGCGAACACACCGCGTTTTTACACGACCTCGGTCGAAAGCCGAAATTCAAACCGAGGCGCTGCCCGCCTCCGGCTCCGACGGACCGCAAGAGCATGACATCGCCCGACAACCGGGCACCGATCAGCGTCCTTCGCCGCCGGATTCCTTCCTCGCCTTGCGCAGCTTGGCCCAATAGGCGAGCCGCTCGCGGAGATCGCGCTCGAAACCGCGCGAGGTCGGCTCGTAGAGCTTCTTGCGCCCGAGCGCGTCCGGCCAATAATCCTGGCCGGAGAATGCATCAGGCTGGTCATGGTCATAGGCGTAGCCTTGGCCATAGCCTTCGCTCTTCATGAGCTTCGTCGGCGCGTTGAGGATGATCTTGGGCGGCGGCAGGGAGCCATGCTCCTTGGCGAGCCGCGTCGCGCTCTTGAAGGCGACATAGGCGGCGTTGGATTTCGGCGCGGTCGCGACATAGATCACGGCGTTGGCGATTGCGAGCTCGCCCTCCGGCGAGCCGAGAAAATCATAGGCGTCCTTGGCCGCATTGGCGACGACGAGCGCCTGCGGATCGGCAAGGCCGATGTCCTCGACGGCCATGCGCACGATCCGCCGCGCCAGGAACAAGGGATCTTCGCCGGCGTCCAACATGCGCGCGAAATAATAAAGCGCGGCGTCCGGGTCCGAGCCTCGCACGGATTTATGCAGCGCGCTGATGAGATTGTAGTGGCCTTCCTGCGCTTTATCGTAGATCGGCGCGCGGCGCTGCACGATGGATGCGAGCACCGCCGAATCGCAGATCTCTCCCGGCGCGGCGGCGCGCCAAATCTCCTCGGCGAGCGTCAGGGCGGCGCGCCCGTCGCCATCGGCCATGCGAATCAAGGCGGAGCGGGCGCCTTCGTCGAGCGGCAGAGGCTTGCCCTCGACCGCTTCGGCGCGGGCGAGCATTTTCTCGATCGCGGCTTCGTCGAGAGGCTTGAAGATCAGGACGCTCGCGCGGGAGAGCAGCGCGGCGTTGAGCTCAAAGCTCGGATTCTCCGTGGTCGCCCCAATCAGCGTTACCGAGCCGTCTTCCATGACCGGCAGAAAACTGTCCTGCTGGGCGCGGTTGAAGCGATGGACCTCGTCGACGAAGAGCAAAGTGCCGCGCCCGGTCGCCCGCCGCCCCCGCGCCTCCTCGAAGATTTTCTTGAGATCGTTGACGCCGGAAAAAATCGCCGAGATCTGCACGAAGGCGAAATTCGTCTCATGCGCGAGCAGGCGCGCGACGGTCGTCTTTCCGGTGCCCGGCGGCCCCCAGAAGATCAGACTGCCAAGGGCCCCGGAGGCGATCCGCCGGGTCAAGGCGCCATCGGGCCCGAGAAGATGGTCTTGGCCCATCACTTCGGCGAGGCTCTTCGGACGCAGGCGGTCGGCAAGCGGATGCGGCGCTTGCTTCTCGAGACCCGCGGCGGCGAAGAGATCGGTCATGTCGACATCAAATCTGTCCCGCGCGGGGCTCGGCGTCCAGCTCAGCCGCCAATCACCGTGGTGATGACCTCGCCGCCGCGCCCGATCGTCAATTTCCAATAGGGGTGCTTGCCGCTCGCGGCCCGTTCCAGATCTTTCGTTGTCGCGATCCTGGCGTCATTGACCGAAAGGATCACGTCCCCCTTTTGGAAATTGACCGCGGCGGCGGTCGAGCCTTCCTCGACTTCGCTGATCACGACGCCCTCGCTGACGCCATGGAGCGACAATTCCTCGACGACCGCGGGGGAAAGATTGATCACGGTCACGCCGGAAAAGGGCGTGTTTCCCTGCGGCTTGACCGGTTCGCGCGCGGGCGTTTCAGGCGCCGGCACGAGCTTGATCGACGCGGGCGCCGAACGCCCGTTGCGCATGAAGGTCAGCGCCGCGGTCCCGCCCAGCGGCTTCGTTCCCAAGCGATAGCCGAGGCTTTCCGGATCATCGACGGTTTGGCCGTCGATCGTGACGATGAGATCGCCGCGCTTCAAGCCCGCCTCGGCCGCGGGGCCGCCGGAGGCGATGTCCGCGACGAGGACTCCCGAGGGCCTGTCGAGCCCGAGCGAATCGGCGATCTCCCGCGAAACGGCCTGCAGGCTCGCGCCGAGCCAGGGCCGCCGCACCTGGCGCCCGCCGCCCTTGGCGGCCGCGACGACGATCTTGACCATATTGACCGGAATGGCGAATCCGATCCCCACCGAGCTTCCTGTCTGTGAGAAGATCGCCGAATTAATGCCGGCGAGCCGCGCCTTCATATCGACGAGGGCGCCGCCGGAATTGCCGGGATTGATCGCGGCGTCGGTCTGAATGAAGAAGCCATAGTCGGAAATGCCGACCTGGGTCCGCGCCAAAGCTGAAATGATCCCTTGCGTGACCGTCTGACCGACGCCGAACGGATTGCCTATGGCGAGGACGATGTCGCCCACCTCGAGCGCGTCGGAATCGCCAAGGTCCATCACCGGAAAATTCTTGCCGCCCTTAAGGCGCAGGACCGCGAGATCCGTCCTTTGGTCGCGCAACATGATCTCGGCGTCGAATTCGCGCTTGTCAAAAAGCGCGACCTTCACATTGGTCATGCCTTCGATGACATGATAATTGGTGACGACGAGCCCAGAGGGATCGACGAGAACGCCCGACCCCAATGATTGCGCCGTGGGACCGCCCGGCCGCGCATTGCCTCCGTCGCCGAAGAAGCGGCGGAAGACAGGATCGTCGAAAAGCGGATTGCGCGGGCGCCGGTCGATGCGCGAGGCGTAAACATTGACGACCGCCGGCTGCGCCTTTTTCACGACCGAAGCGAAGGAAAGAATGAGATCCGACGCCGCCTCCGGCGCTAGCCGCAAAGGTTCTGCGCGCAAGGCGGGCGAGAACGCGGCGACAAACGCCAGAAAAGTCGCGAGGCGCGCGACGACGGGGATGGAACCCCAATTACGCATGGCTGTCATGGACGCTCCGGACCCTCCGGTTTCACCCAGCCGGGCTAGAGCATTCTCGCGGGAATCGTCCCGGCTTCTCCACTCGCAAACGCTCCGGCTGTCGGGGGAGCCGATTGAGACGCCCGCTCAAGATCGCCATCAGCATTTCCGTTGGATTTGAGCCGAAATCATGACGGCGATCAATTCTCAAATAATAATTAAGAGCGGCGGACAGGCGGAAATCAGCCCGGATTCTTCTGACGCCGCTCCTTATAAGCTCTCGAGCTCAGATATTCCCCAACTCATCTCGCCGATGGGATCATTGCGATCTGAGCTTGCCCTAAGCAGCCTCGTCTTCGGCGACCTGGACCGGACCTGAATCCTTGCCCTTGGCGTTGACGTCTCGGTCGACGAACTCGATCACGGCCATAGCCGCATTGTCCCCGTAGCGGAAACCGGCCTTCAACACGCGCGTGTAGCCGCCGTGACGATCCTTGTAGCGCGCGGCGAGAACCTCGAACAACTTGCCGACGAGCGCGACATCCTTGATCTGGGCGATCGCCTGCCGGCGCGCGTGGAGGTCGCCGCGCTTGCCGAGGGTGACGAGCTTCTCGACGATCGGACGAAGGTCCTTCGCTTTGGGGAGGGTCGTGACGATCTGCTCGTGCTTGATGAGCGCCTGGCAGAGATTCGCGAACATCGCCTTGCGGTGCTCGTGGGTGCGGCCGAAGCGGCGCTTGGCGTGTCCGTGATACATGGCTCTCTCCGTTATCTGGCGGCCGCCGCGCCACGGTACGGCCGCTCCAGCCGCGCCCCGCCCTGCTTTGCGCAGGATCAGGGCCGGCCGGTATCTGTTTAAATTTTAGTAGTGCTCTTCGAACCTCTTGGCGAGCTCGTCGATATTCTCCGGCGGCCAGCCGGTGACTTCCATGCCGAGGTGCAAGCCCATCTGGGCCAGGACTTCCTTGATCTCATTCAACGACTTGCGGCCGAAGTTCGGCGTCCTCAGCATTTCCGCTTCGCTCTTTTGGATGAGGTCGCCGATGTAAACGATATTGTCGTTCTTCAGGCAATTGGCCGAGCGCACAGACAATTCGAGCTCGTCGACCTTCTTGAGCAGCGCCGGATTGAAGGCGAGTTCCGGGATCGACGGCGTCGTCTCGACACGCCGCGGCTCCTCGAAATTGACGAAGACGTTGAGCTGATCCTGGAGGATGCGGGCGGAAAAAGCGACTGCGTCCTCGGGGCTCAGCGACCCGTTGGTCTCGATCTGGAGCGTAAGCTTGTCATAATCGAGAATTTGACCCTCGCGCGTATTCTCCACGCGGTAGCTGACCTTCTTGACCGGCGAATAGAGGCTGTCGATCGGAATGAGGCCAATGGGCGCATCCTCGGCCCGGTTGCGGTCCGCCGCGACATAGCCCTTGCCGGAACTCACGGTGAACTCCATGCGGATCTCGGCGCCCTCGTCGAGCGTGCAGATCACGAGGCCCGGGTTCAGGATGGAAATATCGCCGACCGTCCCGATGTCGCCAGCGGTGACCTTGCCGGGCCCCTGCTTCTTCAAGACCATGCGCTTCGGGCCGTCGCCCGGCATCTTGATCGCAATGTCCTTGATATTAAGGACAATATCGGTCACGTCCTCGCGCACGCCGGGGATCGACGAAAATTCATGGAGAACGCCGTCGATATGGACGGAGGTGATCGCCGCGCCTTGCAGCGACGAAAGAAGAATGCGGCGCAGGGAGTTTCCCAGCGTAAGGCCAAAACCGCGCTCGAGCGGCTCCGCGATGATGGTCGCGAAACGCTTCGGATCGTCACCGGGAACGACTTCGAGCTTGTTCGGCTTGATGAGCTCCTGCCAGTTCTTTTGAATCACGATGGCGCCTTTCCCAAATGCGAAGGCGCCGAAACGGCGCCTGCCCAATCATGCGGGTCTATAGATAGGTGCTTAGAGCGCGTTCCGACTGGATGGCATCGTCCAGTCGATAAGAACGCGCTCCAGATCAATAAGTTGGAGCATGTTCAGATCGAAAAAGTCGATCAACTTTTTCGGAACGTACTCAAAGCGCATTTCGAAACGACGCAGCCAGCAAACTCACACGCGCCGGCGCTTGCGCGGCCGACAGCCGTTATGCGGAATCGGCGTGACGTCGCGGATCGAAGTTACGGTGAAGCCGGCGGCCTGCAGGGCGCGCAACGCCGATTCGCGACCGGAGCCCGGCCCCGACACCTCGACCTCTAGCGTGCGCATCCCATGCTCGGCGGCTTTTCTGGCGCAGTCCTCGGCGGCCATCTGCGCGGCGTAAGGCGTCGACTTGCGCGAGCCCTTGAACCCCATGGTCCCGGCCGAGGACCAGGAAATCGTGTTGCCTTGAGCGTCAGTGATGGTGATCATCGTATTGTTGAACGTCGAATTCACATGCGCGACGCCGGATGCGATATTCTTGCGCTCGCGGCGGCGAACGCGGGTGGCTTCTTTTGCCATAGTGTCTTTCCTTCAGGCGCGCCCGTAATGCCAGGCGCTCGGGATATGAATTGAAATAGGACCGGATTTTCTGCCCGGCCGCTCGTAAACTTCGATCCAAGGCGTGAGCCAGCCACGAATCGGCCGCCGACGCCCGCGACAGACGCTTCCGATTATTTTTTCTTGCCGGCGATCGGCTTGGCCTTGCCTTTACGGGTGCGCGCATTGGTATGGGTGCGCTGGCCGCGGACCGGCAACTGGCGCCGATGCCGAAGGCCGCGGTAGCAGCCGAGATCCATCAGGCGCTTGATATTGATCGCGACTTCGCGACGCAGATCGCCCTCGACGAGATAATCCCGGTCGATCGTCTCGCGAATCTGCAAGACTTCCGCGTCGGTCAATTCGGCGACACGGCGCTCGGAGGGTATGCTCACCTTAGCGCAGATTTCCTCGGCCTTTTTCGGACCGATTCCGTGAATATATTGAAGCGCGATGATCACGCGCTTGTTCGTCGGCAGATTGACGCCAGCAATACGAGCCAAAAGTTCGCTCCATGTCGGCCATGCTGAGCATGGCGGATGCCCTCTCCGCGTCCGGTGGAGGCCGGCCCTCGCGAAGCCCCTGACAAAATAAATCCGCGGGGCCGAAAAGCCCCCGGATAAAATAGTTTCAGGCTGAAGGGATTTCATTAGCGACATCTCGCATCCACGTCAACTCTTTAGAATTCGCCGTCCGCCGCGCGTTCAAGAAGGAATTTCAGCCTTGCGCCAATAAACCCATTTCGCTGCGAATCGGGAATTGCGCTCGAGCCGGCGAAAGCCTCTCGAAGAAAAGCCTGCCCCGAATCGTCGTGGAGGCTGGGGCTTCCGCTCGGCTGAGCTTCTTGAAAGCGGGCTGTTGCATTCGCCGAGCCTTTGCGCCATATAGCCCGAACCAACGGCGTCGCCGTCGGATCGGATGCGGGTGTAGCTCAGGGGTAGAGCACAACCTTGCCAAGGTTGGGGTCGAGGGTTCGAATCCCTTCGCCCGCTCCAAATTTCCTTAGGGAAATCAGAGCGTTATGACGGGCCGCCGCGAGGCGGCCCTTCGCTTTTTGCGCTTACATTCTGATTGTCAGAAAAATGTAAGCAGCTCCGCGAAAGCTGGGTGCGGCTTGAGCGTGCTCTGGCGCGCCTATGAGGCCGGTTTCAAGGCCACTTGGATGGCAGAAACTACCGCCTTGCTGCCGCCGAGGCGGTTCCCGATCCGGTATTAGACGCTCGCTGGGCAAGTTCAAATCCTGCCCCCACAACAGAATGGTCGTCAGAGACCGATCCTGGTCGTTGCATCTACCACCGAGAGGACAGTTGCGCGGCCCGCAACACCTGATTCTTTCGATTGGTTGAGAGGGCCAGTCCCGTCTGGCTGCATAGATGGACAGTTACCCTACGAAGGTGGAGGCCACACGTTCGAAGCGTGTCCGGGCGCGCCACCTCTAGTAAGGATTAGGCGGAAGCGCGCGGCCCATAGTCAGGCTGGCCATGTAGACACGCATCGCAAGCGAAAAGTGACTATTCTTGAGCAAGCCGCCCGGCGCTCTCTCGCCGCCGACGCGAGACAAGTTCGCTTTCGATGCGCCGTAATGTCGAGGTGAGGTGATTGATCTTGCCAGGGTCGTCCTCAATTCCTCGCAATAATCGATGCCATTCCTCGCCGAGCCGCCGACGGCTCTCGCCTGCAAGGGCCGTCGGATAGAGGCTTACCCGGCGCGCATCGTTGGCGTCAGGCTCGCGGCTTACCAGCCCCTTCTCCTCAAGGCCGCGCAGGATCCTGCTGAAATTGCTGGACGTCAGGAGCGTGGCTTCAGCCGCCGCGCGGGCGGAGGCGCCGGGGTTGCGACTGATAAATCGCATGACGCTGCTCTCGATGGGCGTGCATGTCCCAATCGCCTGATCGCCTGGCTGGATCAGTCGCCCGACGGCAAGGATCAGCTCCGCGAGATCGGAAAGGCTGGCGGTGTCGTCGTTCACGGGCGCTCCATTCCTTCTCAAATAATAGCTATTGTACGATAGCTATTTTATGATAGCATACTGCCGATCGGACCAACTAGGAAACCTTCTCGATGGATATCAACAACGCTGTGGTGCTCGTCACCGGCGCATCGTCAGGCATCGGGGCGGCCACAGCGCGGTCCGCATCGCGCGCCGGCGCGAAGGTCGTACTGCTCGCGCGCCGGGAGGATCGTCTCCGCCAACTCGCGGAGGAGCTGGGCGAGGCTCTTCCGGTCCGCTGCGACGTCACCGATTCGGAGCAGATCGCGACGGCTGTGAAAGCGGCCATGGACCGGTTCGGGCGCATCGACGTGCTGGTGAACAATGCCGGCCAAGGCGCCGGGAGCCCAATCGGCGAGATCGACCCTGAGGGTTTCCGCGCCATCCTGAATCTCAACGTCGTGGCGCCGTTGCTCATGATGCAGGCCGTGCTTCCGTTTATGCGCCAACAGGGGGCAGGCAGCATCGTCAACGTCAGCTCCGGCATCATTTTCGGGGCGCTGCCCGGGTCAGGCGCCTACGGCTCCTCCAAAGCTGCGCTGGCGAAGCTTTCGGCCGTGGCTCGGACCGAACTGGTGAGCATCGGCATCGTCGTCTCCACGATGTATCCGTTCATCACCGCGACCGAGTTCCTGAAATCGCTGCAGACAGGTCATGAAATGGCGTCAGATCTGGAAGCCAGCCACGCGCCGAAGCCTGACAAGCCGGAACGGGTGGCGGAAGCGATCCTCGACCTGATCCGGACCGGTGCCGAACAGGCCGACCGGGTCCCCGAGAAATTCGGGGGCACCCTCAAGGACTAAAACCCAAGATGTGAATATCCGGGCCTGGGGAAGACCGCTTTCCAGGTTCGCCAGCCGGCGGCCCAACAGGCGATCTGGATATGCGTTTCGACCACAAGATTGCAGTCATTACCGGGGCAAGCAAAGGCATCGGTAAGGCTGTCGCCACTCGGCTCGCACGTGAGGGCGCGACGGTTGTCGTCAACTACGCTCATGGCGCGCCGGCGGCTGATGCTCTCGTCTCAGAGCTGAGCGAGCAAGGACTCAGCGCTACCGCGTTTAGGGCGGACGTGAGCAAAGCGGCGGAGCGACGAGCGCATATTGATCACGTCATACAGGCGTTCGGTCGCATTGAAATCCTGGTGAGCAAAGCCGGAATCGATCACTTCGGAAAATTGGAAGACATCACCGAAGAGGACTTTTCGGGGGTATTCTCACTGAATGTCGCCGGGCAACTCTTCGTCACCCAGGCGGCCGTCCCTCATATGACGGCAGGCGGCCGCGTGGTGCTGACCTCGTCGATCAGCGCTCGTCATTCGGTCTTCCATCATACGCTCTACGCCGCGAGCAAAGCCGCGGTTTCCGCGATGGTTCTCAACCTGGCGCCGGAACTCGGCTTGCACGGGATCAACATCAACGCTGTGGCGCCGGGCGGCACAGATACGGACATGGCGAAAGAGACGGGCAAGCTCTACGTCCGACCGGCCCTGGAAGGGGCGCCGATTGAGGTCCTGATGAAGGCCGGCTCCGCTCTGCAGCGAATGGGCCGCCCCGAGGAGATCGCTGGCGCTGTCGCGTTCCTTGCGTCCGAGGACGCATCGTTCGTGACGGGTAGCACCCTCGCCGTCGACGGCGGGGAATAATTAGGCCTCCGCTCCTGAGCTAACCTTCGACCCGGAACTGACACGTTGGCGAGCTGCGTTGTTGCTGCTCTCTCCACAAAAGGAAACACTATGAACGTTTTGATCATTGGCGCGGCCGGCAAGACCGGGGCGATCGTCGTCGAGCGGGCCGTGGCGGCCGGGCATGTCGTGACCGCGTTCGTTCGCGATGCAACGACGTATCGCGCACCCGCGAACGTCCGCGTCGTCGCGGGGGATGCGACCGATCAGGCGAGCGTGGACAAAGCGATGGCCGGACAGGATGCCGTGATCGACACGATCGGCGGGAAGACGCCCTACCGCAAGACGACGCTCGAGCGCAGCGTCGCCGGCGCCGTCGTCGCAGCGATGAAGGCAAACGGTGTGAAGCGCGTCATCGTCATCAGCTCGTTCGGAGTCGGCGACTCGGCCGACCAGGTGGGTTGGTTCGTCGAGCACGTGATTGTGCCGACGTGGCTGCACGGCTCGACTGAAGACAAGGCTGCAATGGAAGCAGTCGTCCGCGCGAGCGGCATTGCCTTCGTAATCGTCCGCCCCGCGATGCTCACCGATGACGCCGCCACCGGAAACGTAAAGGTGTTTCAGGGACACGACACCGCCCACAAGATCTCCCGGCCCGACGTGGCGCAATTCTGCGTCGATCAGCTGACGAACGACGAACACATCGATCGCGCGGTGACAATCGCCAACTCGTGAAGCGGCGTCGTCAATGAGAACTCTGGAAATTTGAAGGGGAAGTTTACAGTGGAAAGCAAGGCAGAGGAACACGTCATCATTGACAGGTTCATTGTTCCTAAAGCGGCCATGCAAGGTTTTAGGAGCAGAATAAAATTGAGCATGCAAATTATTGGGCAGCAGGCCGGATTTGTCACTGACAGGGCCTACGAACAGATAGACTATAAAGAAGAGTCGACTTACATCACGATTGTGACATGGGAAACTCGAGAAGACTTAGAACGCTCTATGCCGCGTGTTCAGGCGGAATATGAAAAACTTTCCTTTGATCCGAGCAAAACGATGAGAAATCTTCACATAACCCTTGATAGGGGAATTTATACGGAAGTGAAAACTTAGCAGTCCGGTGAAAATTCTTCTGCGGTAGTGGATTGTGGTGACGTCATGTTAATTGCCACGCGGCCGACGAGCGCACCGGGCCGGCGCCAAAGGTTGTGTGCCGCTTTTCGCAATTGATCATATTACCGGTGCCCCCGTCCGTCGGTTCGCAACTTCGCCGGCACCACAGCAGCTATACAATGCCGAAATGCTCATTCAGCATGTCGGCCGATAGGTCGGCTTGGCGCAAAAGTAACTCGCGAGAGCTCCCATCGTCCGCCGCGAGCCCCCGCCGCCGCCAGCGATCCACACGCCCGAGGCGCTGAAACTGCGGCACATGCCGCTCGCCGACTGTGCCCGCTACGATCAGTTGACGAGAACGGCTTGATGGAACGCACGCAGCTCTTTGAGCTCATGGGAGAACTCAAGCTCTTCGGCATGAGGTCGGCCTACGACGAGGTAATGTCGACCGGCATCAAGAGGCAGCATGAGCCGCCGCGAATCGTCGGCGATCTTCTCCAGGCGGAAATCGCCGAAAAGCACGCGCGCTCCATCAAATATCAGATGACGATCGCCAAACTCCCGCTGGCCAAGGACATCGACGACTACGAGTTCGGCGACACGCCGATCAACGAAGGCCTGGCGCGCGATCTCGCGGGCGGCGGCTGCCTCGTCCAACAGCGCAATTGCGTGCTGGTCGGCGGAACGGGAACCGGCAAGACGCATCTCGCCATAGCGATCGCCGGAAATTGCATTCGCGCCGGAAAGCGTGGCCGATTTTTCAACACCGTCGAACTCGTCACTCGCCTCGAAACCGAGGCGCGGGCCGGCCGCCAGGGACGCTTCGCGGAATATCTCACCCGAATGGACTTCGTCGTCTTCGATGAACTCGGCTATCTGCCCTTCGCTCAATCAGGCGGGCAGTTGCTCTTCCATCTCATCAGTCGGCTCTACGAACGAACCTCGATCATCGTCACGACCAATCTGGCCTTCGGCGAATGGCCCAGCGTCTGCGGCGACGCGAAAATGACCAGCGCCTTGCTCGATCGCCTAACGCACCACTGCGACATCGTCGAGACTGGCAACGAAAGTTGGCGTTTCAAAAACCGGGTCTGACCGGTCCCCGATCAAACCGCGAACCGATCCGCGCTCGCCCCCGCTGCGCAACCCCGACCAGCTTCGCCAGGGGAGCGCTATCGCTGCGCTCTACGATCGGAAAAGGGGGGCAATTTTGGGGTCTGACTCACATTTGATGCAGTTGAGGCGCCGATTGCGGTGATTCCGCTGGGGAATCACCACATGCTAACTTTTCGCGCCGGTTCCTTCCTTCCCAATGGCTTTGTCGTGCAGGACATTCTCTGCGAACCGGGCCAGACCACCGTTGTCGTGAAGCACGAGAGCGTCGGCAGCATCTGTCCGTCTTGCAATAAGCCGTCCCGGCGCGTTCACAGCCGCTATCGGCGGTCGGCGATGGATCTGCCGCTCTGCGGTCGCCGCATGCGGCTGACAATCATAGCGCGGCGGTTCCGGTGCGCCACGGCGCTCTGTGGACGGCAGATATTTGCAGAGCGGTTTCCGGACGATGTGCTGGCTCCAGGAGCGCGGCGCACTGGACGGCTCGATTGCCTTGTCCATCATCTGGGACTGGCGCTCGGCGGCCGACCAGCGGCCAGTTTCGCCAAGCGTCTCGTCATGCCGGTCAGCAACGACACGCTGCTGCGGGTAGTCCGGCGCCGCGCGCGTGTTCCCGTGGAGCCGTTGAGCGTCATCGGCATCGACGATTGGGCGTGGCGGCGGAATCATCGCTACGGAACCATCGTGTGCGATCTTGAGAGGCGCCGTCCGGTTATCCTCCTGCCGGATCGCGAGCAGGCGACGGCCGAAGCCTGGCTTGCCGACCACTCCGGGATCGCCATCGTGGCGCGTGATCGCGGCGGCGGGTATGGCGAAGCTGTCGCCAAGGCGTTGCCCAACGCCATTCAGGTCGCCGACCGTTGGCATCTGATGTCCAACGCCAGTCAGGGCTTCCTCGCAGCCGTTCGCAAATCTATGCGCGAGATCCGCAGCGTCATTGGCGCGACCACGATCAATCCCGAGCTCCTGACCTGCGCCGAGCGGATCCAGTACGAAGGTTATCTACGTCGCGAGGAGACCAACGCAGCCATTCTGGCGCTCTCGGCAAGCGGCATGCCGCTCAAGAAGATCGCCCGTCAGACGGGCTATCATCGGCAGACGATCCGCCGCGTCGTCCGCGGCGAACGGTCGGACGTATTCAGGCCACGCCAGAGCTCGCTCGATCCGTACTTGCCGTGGCTGGACGCTCAGTGGACGACCGGCAAACACAACGCCTCGGATCTGTGGCGGCGACTTCGATCAGAAGGATATCGCGGCTCGGCGCGCATCGTCTGCGAATGGGCGACACGCCGGCGCAGGTCGGAGAAAGCCAACATCGAAAGTCTGCAGCGCTTGCCGTCAGCGCGAACGATCGCGCGACTGATGACTTCTGGCCGCGATGCGTTGTCGAAGGCGGAAACAGTCGTCATTGCCGCAATCGAAAGCGGTGTGCCCGCGCTCGTCCAGGCACGCGAGATTATTGACGCCTTTCACAGGATGCTTCGACAAAACGGGACTGCAGTTCTCACACCCTGGATCGAACGAGCGCGAGACAGCCTTGTCGCTTCATTCGCCAACGGCATCGCGCGCGACGAGCTAGCTGTCCGCGCCGCCATCTCGTCAACCTGGTCAAACGGCCAGACCGAAGGCCAGGTCACTAAACTCAAGCTCGTTAAGCGACAGATGTATGGACGCGCAAAGATCGATCTTCTCCAGGCGCGCCTGATCGGCGCAGATTGAAACAGCCATCATCAAATTTGCGTCAGACCCAAAATTCCAAGCCGATTGACACGTCGAGCATTCTCGCACGGCCTCTTAGGCATCGCTTCAAGCAGCCCGCGACGACAATCGCGCAAGCAACGACCTTTTATAAAATTACTTTTATAAAATATATTTTAGAGTACTGCAGAACAAATCGCGCTAAATACGTCAAACGGCCACAGTTCCAGGCAAATTATACGGGTTATGGTGTTATAATGTGACTTAGTAGACACATACAATATGAATATATGTTAGCATTGAATCATTCAGTTGTGGGCGACAACTTATTTTTATAGCTACATCGTAGGTCACTAGAGATGCACAAGAAATATAGCTATGTAATATATCTGTCATATAGCTAGAGTCGTTCGACGTGTTGCTCTTTATGACCAATCAAAAAAGGGGAGCCACCCATGATGTCGCAACATTACAAAGCAGCCTTGATGGCGACTGCCATGAGCGCTTTGTTCATCTTCCACGGTCCTGCGCGAGCGGATGATACGGCCGACGAAATTCGCCTGCTTAAGGCGCAGCTGCGAAAGCTCGAAGAGAAGGTCAGCGAGCAAGCGCGCAAACAGAAAGAAACCCAGGTTCAGATCCGCGCCGTCGCGGCGCAACCCGCTCCGCAAGCGCCGCCGCCTGGGTCGCCGTACGGAAACATCGGCGTGGCGATCGCGCCGCTCGGCGGCGCTCCGCAGCAGGGCCTTACCGCGACGCAATCGGCCGTGCGCGGCCTGCCGGAGGTGGGATCGCCAAGTCTTTATATAAATGGCGTCAGCATCACGCCTGGCGGGTTCCTGGCGCTAGAAAGCGTCTTCCGCAACCGCTTCGTCGGCGCCGACATCGGCACGCCCTATCAGAATATTCCCTACTACAATAACCGCGTCGGCTATTCCAACGAGTTCCGCTTCAGCGCCCGCCAAAGCCGGGCTTCACTGCTCGTCCAAGGCAATGTCTCGCCGACGCTGCATCTCGCCGGCTATGGCGAGTTCGACTTCCTCGGCGCCGCTCAAACCGCCAATTCGAACGAAAGCAATTCGTTCAATCTGCGGATTCGGCACCTCTACGCGACAGCCGATGAAGATTATTTCGGCGCTCATCTTCTCGCCGGTCAAACCTGGTCCTTGTTGACCATGAATAGCAAGGGCATTATCCCTCGGAAGGAAGATATTCCGCTGTCGATCGACGCGCAATACGTGCCGGGGTTCGCATGGGCGCGCCAGCCGCAGATCCGGCTCGTGAAGGATTTCGACCAAACCTTCTGGGCCGGCATTTCGGTGGAAAACCCCCAGACGACTTTCGGCTGCTCATCAACCACATCCGGCGCCGTCGTAACAAACAATTGTACGACGGTGTCGCCCTATGTCGCAGGCGTGTTGCCTTCGTCCCTGACTTATAACGCTCCCTCCGTCGGCGGCGGCTTGTTCAACTCGGTCAATACGCTCTCGCTCAATCACGTCCCGGATGTCATCGGCAAACTCGCCTGGGACCCGAATCTCGGCGACCGCAGCATCCATATGGAAGGCTTCGGCATCTTCCGCGACTTCTATAGTCAAGTATACAACAACAATCAGGATGTCGCCGGCTGGGGCGTCGGGGGTTCGATCCTCGTGCCCGTGGTGCCGAAAACGCTTGACCTTCAGTTCTCGGGCATGACCGGGCGCGGCATCGGCCGTTACGGCAGCGCGCAACTCCCCGACGTCAGCTTCAATTGGAATGGAACAATCTCTCCCTTGCCGGAAACCATGCTGCTCGCCGGGGCCGTCTGGCATGCGCTGCCGCAGCTGGACATCTATACCTATGCCGGCGAGGAATTCCAGAAGCCGAGCTACTCCAACCTCGTGAGCTCGACCGGGGTCGTGTCCGTCTATGGCAATGGCAATCCTCTGTACAATAACTTGGGCTGCAGCACCGAAGCGGCTACGACAACCGCCGTCACGCCCACTTGCACCGGCAACATTAAATTGATCCGGCAATTCACGGCTGGTTTCTGGGATAAGCTCTATGATGGCCCCTTCGGCAGCTTGCGCGCCGGTCTCCAATATTCCTTCACGCAGAAATATTCCTTCGCCGGCATCGGCGGCGCGGCGAAGACGGAAGACAGCGCGTTCTTGACCAGCCTTCGATATTACCCATTTTAGGACGCCGATGACGGCGCCAAGCAGCAATTGAAATTTTAGGACCCAAAAAAATGTCAGCTGCGAATTCGATTGAACATCCGCGTCTGCTCCTCGTCGAAGATGAGACTAAGATGGCTTGGGAAATCGCAGCGGAGCTGAAGAGCCTCGGCTACCTCGTGCGCATAGCAGCGACCGAGGAAGCCGGGCTCGAGGCGATTCGCTCCGAACCGGCCGCGCTCCTGATCCTCGACAGAATGCTGTCCGGGGCGGATAGCTTGTCCATGATCGACACATTGCGAAGCGAATGCATTCGGATTCCGGTGCTTGTGATTAGCGCTCTCGCCGGCGTCGACGAAAGGATCCGCGGGCTTAAGGCAGGCGGCGACGACTATCTCACCAAGCCTTTCGTCATGGAAGAGCTCGCGGCGCGCGTCGAAGCCCTCCTGCGCCGGTCGAGCGACGCGCGCGCCACGAGCTTGAGAGTCGGTCCGCTCGAGATGGATCTCCTCGAGCGCAAAGCATCCCGCGGGCAGCGCGTTCTCGACCTGTTGCCCGCTGAGTTCAAGCTATTGGAATATCTTATGCGCCATCCCGGGCAGACGATAACCCGCACCATGATCCTCGAGGACGTCTGGCGCTTTCGCTCCGCGCCACAGACGAATTTGGTCGATGTGCACATCGGGAAATTGCGGCGCAAAGTGGATGAACCCGGCGAAGCGCCGCTCATTCGACGCATCCGCAGCGCTGGCTTTGTGCTTGACGTGAATGACTGAGCTTTTCAAGGCCGGGACTTTCCGTCTGGCTGTCCTGTTTGCGCTCGCCGTGACGGCCGCTACCTCCGTGGTGTTCTTGTTCATCTACTGGCGAGTAGCGACATTTGACGTCAAGCGGGTGGAAGTCCGGCTGGTTGACGAAATCACCAAGGCCATCAGCGACCCCGAAGATCGGGTCAAGCGCGAGATCGACTTGCGGCTGACGAGCGACTTGCGCCGACTCGATTACGCTGGGTTTTTCGACAAAGATGGGAAAGTGGTGACCGGCAACGTCGCCGCCTTGCCGAAGGGGCTTCCTATAGATGGCGCAGCGCATTCGATGGAGGTGCTGCCGCTTAGGCAAATGGATGCGGGAACGGAACCGGCCCTACTCGTCGCCGGCCGACGCGCGGATGGCGGCATCGTCCTCCTCGGTCGCAGCCTCTACGAAGTTTTTGCCTTAAGGCAACTAGTCGGCGAAGCGCTCCTGCTCGGCGTCGCGCCGACAATTATTCTGGCGCTCTTTACGGGGGTGATATTCAGCTTGCGCAGTGCGCGACGGCTGAAAGCAATCAACCAAACGATCATGCGCATAATGCAGGGGGATCTGAACGAGCGGCTCCCAACCCGCGGCAAGATGGACGACATTGAATTTGTAGCAGGCGCCGTCAATCTCATGCTCGACGAGATAGTCCGACTGCTTGGCCAGATCAAAAGCGTCGGCGACAACATAGCTCATGACCTACGCACGCCTCTAGCTGTCATGCAAGCCCAGTTGGAGCGAGGTCTTGCAGGAAATTCCGAGCAGGACGTACGCATCGCCGCAAAACGAGCGCTGGTGGAGCTGGACCGCGCGATGACGACTGTCACGGCTCTTCTACGAATCTCAGAGATTGAATTCGGGCGTCGGCGCAGCGAATTCACGCATATCGAACTCGACGAAATTTGTAGGAACGCCTTCGAACTCTACGCTCCTTTTGCTGAGGCCAAATCGATTGGCTTTACTCTAGAGGCGCCAACGACGGTTCCATTCTTCGGCGATTTCGACCTTTTGATGGAAGCGGTCGCGAACCTTATCGATAACGCCATCAAGTTTACGCCCAGAGGCGGCGCGGTCAAAGTCACGGTGAAAATGGCCGACGACGGACCTTTAATTCGCGTCTCTGACACGGGGCCCGGGATCCCGCCGAACGAACGAGCCGAAATATTTAAGCGCTTCTACCGATCAGAGAAATGCCGACACATTGCCGGCACCGGTCTTGGCTTGAGTATGGCGTCTACGATCACCCATCTGCATGGGCTCGATCTTCACGTCGAGGATAATAATCCGGGCTCTGTTTTCGAGATCTCATCACGTCAAATGAGCTGACTTTCAGCCTTTAGACGACACACGCCAAGAGTGACATTAAGCCAAGTTGTATTGTCTATCTAACACTTCGCCTCTCTCTGTTTAAATCCCTTCATCCAATCAAAAATGCATCTCTCAAACTCCGAAGAGGTCTATGATGCTCTCGCAAGGCGTCGTGCACATCACAGCTCCAACTATATGTACTATCAATTGTTGCTCTTGGCGTAGACGTTAGCATTTTACATAAAGCAATTTTTATAAACTCGCCGATATGAAACATATTTTAAATAAAAAGCATACCCCCACGCCTTTAAAGCTCATATATTATTGGCATATGCAACAGCATACAAATAGTTCGATATCTCGCCAAGAATAGGAGCTGCCTATGTCTAGCTCGATCCGCAATGTCGTCATCAGCCATAGGATGCAGAAAATTGGGCTTACCGTCGCGGTTTTGATCGCATCTATCGGGACGGTCTCGGCGCAAGATCATCAATCGCAATCTGCCTATCCGACTCAATATCAACGTCCTAGCGCAGCCGAAAGCCAAAACCTGGCTGTTTCGCGCTGGGACCGGGCGCGTTTCGATCATTCCGGAACGCGCGGTCGGGAAGGTCTGGGCGCCTCCCCCATGCATCCCGAAGGACCCGGCGACCCATCCTATTAAGTTAAGCCGTTGCCTGTCGCCTGCAGTAACCAAAGCATCTGTTTCGACAGCTACGAGACGACCTGCCGGTCGAACCGACAGTCCATAAATAAGCGACGGAGGCGGAAGCCGCCGTCGATCGTCTTCCACCAGCGACTCGGTCAGTTCAGCGAATCCCGGCAATCTCCAAACGTATGGAGAGCGCGATGATGAGCAAAGCGGCGGAAATCCTTCTCCTTGCAGTTTTCCTCGTGATGTCCGCGGCTAATGTCGGCATGGCGAGCGCTCTGCATGCTCCAAGCGTCAAAAATTGCTCAACACAAATGAGCCGCGCGCTCAGAATGAGGGGCTGGCACGCTTACCTCGGACCAATGCCCAGTCCGGCGCCACGCATCCCCGACTTTACTGTCCAATACGGCTATATCGCAAATCCCGAGATGGTCAGCGGGAGTCTCGGGGCCATGCTCCAGGGAAAGAATCCTGCGGCGGGAGCAATCCCATGATTGCGCAGCTGTCGTTTCAAGGCAACTGCTACCGCGCGCGCGGCCACGCTATGCTGACGACCGCGAAAGTCGCCACGCTAGTCGGCCTTATTATTCTGGCGCCAGCAGAGGCCGCCAGCGCTTGTCGCAGCAAATGTCCTGCGGCGCAGCCAGCGCACGCCTATCCGCAGTATGACCTTCCCCCGCACCTACGTCCTTGCTATTCGCTCGACGATTGCGATCGCAAAGCCTTCGACGAGTCGGGCACAAGAGGCAGAATGGGCTTAGGAGCAGATCCAGCCCATCCCGAAGGCCCCGGCAACCCTTCTTACTAGCCAACAAGTGATGCATAGGCCGCCTTGGTCCTGCGGACCTTCCGGCCTTCGACCTCACGACCGAGTCGGCTCATCCGACCAGCTTTGAACAAATGCTTAGCTCCATCGCGTTCATGGCGCTTGTCGATGCGTGTCCTCGCCTCAATTGCGAGACGCCACATACTCGCGACGGTATATAGGCGACTTTGCAGGCCTTACGTCCCTAAATACATAAATATAAATTTATTTTTCGTGACATAATCGACACTGCATCGTCAAACGTTGACCTGACAGCCCGCCGCCACTTGTCACAAGCCGTATCGTATTATTTATATCTTATCACTCGATGAGAGAAACACGTCCGCTGTGCGCCATGTTGTATGCAACACGTCGCGCATGACTCCGAATGCAAATCACAATCATCAGAAGACGCGCTAGTTCCGTCGCGCACGGAGCATAGCGGCGTGACGAAGATGCTTACTCTTTGAGGACGCCGTCGCTCGCACATCGCGTCGATCGGAAACCGGGCGTCAAGAGGATGGCGTCCAAACAACGCTGAACCTGACCGCCATGTATATCGCATATAGGAAAACAACCATCCGGCCGAGCGCAGGATTGCGCCGCTACATTGGAGGCTATCGTGACATCGCCATTTGAACGAGAGAGAGCCATGCCGCCTATAACTCGCCGTAACCCCAAATCGCTCACTCATTATTTGCCGTTGGGCCTCACGGCTAGTCTTTTGATGACCTGCTCGCCAGCAGCGCTACGCGCAGAACCCACCTTGGCGGAACTCGCTGCGGAACTCGCAGCGCTGAAGGCGGAGAATCGCGAGATGAAAGCTGAAATAAGCAACATGCGCGCCGATACGCGACGCACGCGAGAGCAGGTTCGCCAGGTCGCCGATCAGCCCAAACGCCAAACCGCCTCGGCGCCCGCTTATGTTCCGCCGCCGTCAGCGCCAGCAATCCCCGACGGAGCGACTCCAGCCTTTGTCACTGCAGATAAGAAGCTCGTGTTCGGCGGCGTCGTCCTCACGCCAGGCGGCTTTATGGCCGGCGAAAGCGTGTTTCGGTCTCGGACGACGAATTCGGACATCAATAGCGCATGGGCAAGCATTCCACTGGGCAATAATCCCATCTCGCACACAAACGAGTATAGGATGACCGGACGTCAGAGCCGCCTTTCGCTATTGGCCGAAGGCGTCATCACGCCGACAACCTTGGTGTCTGGCTATTCTGAATTTGACTTTCTGGGCGCCGGTACGCCGTCCAATGCAACAGACACAAACGGTTATGCTCCCCGTGTTCGTCAACTCTATGCAGCGCTCGATTGGAACGACTACGGTCTGCACATGATGGCCGGCCAAATGTGGTGATTAACGACGCTCAATAGCCATGGAATTACGCCGCGCAATGAGGTTCCTCCACCCACGATCGACGGCCAGTTCCTCCCCGGCTTTATTTTCGCGCGACAGGCCGGCGTCCGTCTCACAAAAGACTTCGACCGAAAATTGTGGATTTCGATCGCCGCCGAAGAGGCCGCGACGACATTCCCGGGGGGAGCGACCGCGGCGTGCCAGGGCACCGCGGCGACCCTTGGCGCAGGAGCCTCGCCAATCACCGTCCCCGTTTCATCGTATGTCAACGCCATATGCGCCGCGACCGGCAGCGGCGCGGGCTTCAGCCAATATGGTCAGCCCTATTCGTTAAACCACGCGCCAGACGTGATCGGCAAAGTCGCCTACGAGGCGGATTTGGGCGACCGCGATATCCATCTGGAGGCCATGGCTCTCTACAAGGATCTATACGACGCTTCCGCGGCAGCCGTCGGCGGCGTCTCGCTTCCAGGAAGCATATCCACGCATGACACTGCGGGATATGGCTTCGGCGGCGGCGTGATCGTGCCGATCATCCCAAAGATGCTCGACTTCCAGGGAAGCGCCATGGTGGGACGCGGAATCGGCCGGTACGGCGCAGGCCTTCTCCCCGATTCAACAATAAATTGGAACGGATCGTTGCGGCCGATCGGCGAAGTGATGGGAATGGGTGGTTTCACTTTGCATGCGACTCCAGCGTTCGATCTTTATTTGTTCGCCGGGATGGAGAAAGAGAATCCAGCCTATAGCATAGTCGGGTACACGTCCGCCGGGCCAATCTATTTTGGGTATGGGACCCCAAACGCATTGAATTCCGGCTGCGGTATCGTCAATGCGCCGTCGTCGACGTGCTCGGGTCAGACGCAAAGCCTTTGGCAGGTTACCGGCGGCTTGTGGGATAAGGTCTACAAAGGAGCGTTTGGCGAAGTGCGCGTCGGTCTGCAATACTCATTTACGCAGCGCGATGTGTTTACGACGCAGTACACGGGAGCACTCGTGTCAGGACTGGGGCAAACGCTCGCGCAGCAGCACGCCGTCTATTCTCCAAAAGCAAACGAAAGCACAATTATGACGAGCATCCGCTACTACCCCTTTCAGTAGCGATGCTCCTACGTAAGGCGCTGAAACTTGACCACGCTGGAAATTTATTAGCGTGGTCAATTTTCGTCAAAGGGCCGGCTGAAAGGAGAACTATGATTTCAAGAGCACGCAGTTCGAGCGACTTCCCGTCGAATGAATGAGCCATTTGGCTGGAAACCGGTCTAGAATGAAACCATACAACCGCATTGTTCGGGTAAAGCCGGCCGCTATGCAAGTGGCTTGACAATCTGGCTCGCCCATAGGCATGGCTAGCTCGACCTTAATGCATAGAGCGCCGACAAAACCCTCGCAGGCGAGGCGGGAAATGCGTGCAATTGACCATGATCGTCGCCATAGGCGCAATTGATCAACGGATAGACCAAAACTAACTCAATATTTAAATTGTGGGTCGGAACTTGCGCTCCGATGCAAAATTGTAATGAGGCGCAAGCCGAGAAGCTGCGACGTCGTGATTCGACATGGGAAATTTTACCATGAAAAAGGTCCTATCTCCCTCTTTGGCTCTTGCCGTTATGATATTCAGCTTTGTCCACTCTCCCGCGATCGCGGGGCCGAAGGATTACGCTAACATGTTCCAAACGCCCCCGGCGATGCCGGTAGCGCCGCCCGACAATTATCAAGGACCCGACGGCGGCTATGATAGCACGTCCGATTTCATACGGTCGCTCAATGGAACGCCTTGTGGGTTAGAATGCTCCCAGAGAGCTCAGCTTCGCTGGGGATTGTCTAGTTCCAACCGGTAGCGTTAAGGACGTCCTGCCCTACGCTTGCGATACATCAGGAAACCCGCGCCATTCAACCCCAATCCATCGCGCACCAAGACTAAACATGTTGGCGGCGGTCCACAAAAGCTCAATGGGATGAGCCGGCCTGGCCGCAGAGGACGCACAGCAAGCATCTGGCCGCCTCTGGTCGGCGACGATTTCGACCTCTTGAACAAATCGGCGGCGAACGCATCGATAACGCGGTCAAGTTCACGGCGAGTTGAGGCCCAGTCAAGCTCTTCGTGAAATTAAACGCAAATCGGGCAGTCTCTCGGAGCTCCGACGCCGAGCCGGCATCACAGTGATTGAACAGAGCGATCGAGAAATTCCGGCCTAGTACAGAGCGCGACCTTTGCGTAAACCGGTCGAACGCGATCGGCGATCTCGCCGGGGCCGCTTTTCGAGCCGAAAGCAATAATCCGGGCTCGCCTTTTAATATCTCACGTCGCCGAGCGCCCTTAATTTTGCACCCTTACGACAAAATCGGTCAATTCTGTCGTCAACGCTGCCGCATTGTCGTCGCACATAACCTCTGTATGACCTTGGTTAATAAGTAGGGCACAATAGTGTCGCGACGTCTGGCGAGCGTACGCCATTTACATAAAACTTTTTATAATATTCTCTGCGCGGCTTTTGCTGTATTCAACGATCTGGCGCGGTCGGCGATCACCGGCGCCCATGGGACATATATTACCTAGCGCCGCATCTCAGGGCGAACCACACGCATTTAAGGCCGTTGCTTATGCCGAACATTGTGGCGTTAGCGCTTCGACGCCCCTACACGTTCTTCGTTCTTGCGATCCTTATTCTAATTTTTGGATCGCTCTCCGCGATTCGCACGCCGACTGATATTTTTCCGAATATTGGCATACCGGTAATCAGCGTGATTTGGAGCTACAATGGACTGCCTCCAGACGACATGTCGGGCCGGATCGTCTATTTCTATGAGCGCGCCCTGACTGCGACGGTCAATGATATCGAACATATCGAATCCCAATCGCTGGCCGGCTACGGCATTGTGAAGATCTTCTTTCAACCCACCGTGAACATCAATGCGGCCCAGGCTCAGGTGACCGCCATATCGCAAACGGTTCTGAAAACGCTTCCGCCAGGCGTCACTCCGCCGCAAATCCTGAGCTACAACGCATCAAGCGTCCCAATTATCCAGCTGGCTCTTTCGAGCGACACGCTTTCCCAGACAAAGCTCAATGATCTGGCGAGCAATTTCATCCGGCCGAACCTCGCGACAGTCGCCGGCGCCGCGGTCCCGTCACCCTACGGCGGCATGATGCGGCAGGTTCAACTGGATCTCGATCAGCGCGCATTGCATTCCTATGGTCTATCGGCGCAGGACGTGGTCAACGCCCTTTCCGCGCAAAATCAGATCACGCCTGTGGGCACCGAGAAAATCGGCAAGTTTGAGTACACAATAAATTTAAACGATTCGCCAAAGCGCATTCGTGATTTCAATAATATGCCGATCAAAGTCGTCAATGGCGCCGTCGTTTACATGCGCGATGTCGGCTTTGTGCATGATGGAAGCCCGCCGCAAACAAACGTCGTCCAGTTGGACGGACGCAAAGGCGTGTTGATGACGGTGATGAAAGCCGGATCCGCATCGACTCTGGACGTTATCGAGGGCGTGAAGAAACGCTTGCCGACCATAGCGGCGACGCTTCCGCCGGGCGTGGATCTGAAACTTGTCGGCGATCAGTCCGACTTCGTCAATTCCTCGGTCGCCAGCGTCGTCCGCGAAGGCGTGATCGCGGCGGCGTTGACTGGCCTAATGATCCTCCTTTTTCTTGGAAGTTGGCGTTCGACGCTTATAACAACTGTATCGATTCCTCTTTCTGTGCTTGCTTCGCTAACCGTTCTTTCGACCTTGGGGCAGACAATCAACGTTATGACGCTCGGCGGCCTCGCGCTCGCCGTCGGCATCCTGGTCGACGAGGCGACAGTGACGATCGAAAACATCAACTGGCACCTTGAACATGGCAAGCCAGTGGAAACGGCGATTCTCCATGGCGCAGAACAAATCGTTGTGCCGGCCACTGTGTCGCTGCTTTGCATCTGCATCGCTTTCGTGCCGATGTTTGGACTTGGCGGCGTCGCCGGCTTTCTCTTTTGCCCGCTCGCCGAAGCCGTCGTCTTCGCGATGATCGCGTCCTACATCCTGTCCCGCACGCTTGTGCCAACAATGGCCAAATATCTCCTTCGTCCCCACGTTCACCATGCTCACGGGGCAGGTGAAGCGCCCGATGGGCCGCCGCAAATTGGAGGCTTCTTCTCGCGCTTCCAGACGGGCTTCGAGTCTTATTTCTCCAGAGTTCGCGACGCATATGTCGATCTTTTGGAGGCCGCGATCAATTGCCGTTGGCGGCTCGTTGGGGGATTCGTCGGCGTGACTGTTCTTTCGTTCAGCCTCGCGCCTTTTCTGGGCCAGACCTTCTTTCCGGATATAGACGGTCGCGCAATCAGAATTCATCTTCGCGGGCAGATCGGAACAAGAATTGAGGAGACGACGCGTCTAGCTAGTCAGGTCGAGCAAGAGATCCGCGCCATCATCTCCGCGAGCGAACTGACGAGCGTCGTCAATAACATCGGGATGCCTATCAGCGGGATCAATCTTTCCTATGGAAACTCCGGGACGATTGGCGTCGAGGACGCGGATATGTTGATCTCTCTGAAAGAGGGGCCGACGCCCACAAGCCATTATGTCGAAGTCCTACGGGGCAAATTGCCAAAGGATTTTCCGGGGACGACATTCTCATTTCTACCCGCGGATATCGTGAGCCAAATCCTGAATTTCGGGGCGCCGGCGCCCATCGACCTTCAGATCGCCGGGGTCGATCAAAACGCCGACCGAGCCTTCGCCAATAAATTGCTCGCCAAGATTCGCCATGTTCCCGGCATTGCAGACGCACGCATTCAGGAGGCATTCGGGGCGCCCGCCTTGAAAATCGACTTTAATCGCTCGCTTGCAGGCCTGGTGGGGCTCACCGAGCGCGACGCCGCTACAAGCATTCAAGACACGCTCGCAGGCAGCACCCAAACAACGCCGGCCTATTGGCTGAACCCGAAAAGCGGGGTGTCCTACCCGGTTTCGATCCAGACGCCGCAATATGACATGGACGCGCTCGACGCTTTGAAGAATATTCCCGTGGCCGCCGGTTCATCAACACAGCTTCTCGGCGGCGTCTCGACAATATCGCCCGAACCCGCCGATGCGATCGTGTCCCACTATAATATTCGGCCGACGATCAACATTTACGCGACGACGCAAAGACGAGATCTAGGCGCCGTCGCCGCCGATATTCAAATAATCATCGACGCGGCGCAGGCGGATCTGCCGAAGGGAGCGACCGCGGTGATTCGCGGGCAGGTGGTCACCATGACCAGCGCCTATCAGCAGCTCTATTTCGGCTTAGCTTTCGCCATTGTGCTGATCTACCTCCTGATCGTCGTCAACTTCCAATCCTGGTTCGACCCATTTATAATTGTAATAGCGCTGCCGACAGCTCTCGCGGGAATCGTGTGGATGCTGTTCTTGACGCATACAAATTTATCGGTGCCCGCGCTAACTGGGGCGATCATGTGCATGGGCGTCGCAACGGCGAACAGCATCCTCGTCATCAGTTTCGCCCGGGAACAGCTTGCCGATGGAAAAAATGCAAGGACCGCTGCGCTTGCAGCGGGGAGCACGCGCTTTCGGCCCGTGGTCATGACCGCTCTCGCCATGATCATCGGCATGGGGCCTATGGCTATCGAACAAGGGCAGAACGCGCCGCTTGGTCGGGCCGTTATCGGCGGCCTGATTTTCGCCACTTGCGCCACTTTGTTCTTGGTGCCGACATTATTCAGCATAGTGCATGGACGGAAGCGAAGCGAGGCCCATGACGCGGGCGCGCGGCTTTCTGATAGACCTTCCCAAGCCTGAAATGTGGAGATGATGACGTCCAAACCCAATCCAACCGCAACACGCCGGCGTGTCCTTCTCATCAGCTCCGTCATTGGGGTTGCGGCGCTGGGGCTTGCGATATCTGGCATCGTCGATCGCGCAAGGAGCAAACAGGAGCTTATCGCCCTGACCAATGAACAAGCGATTCCCACGGTCCGACTCGTGCAGCCGGCGCACGGACCGAGCGAACAGCAACTTGTTCTCCCCGGCGATGTAAGCGCCTTCAACACAGGAGCCATCTATGCGCGCGCGAGCGGCTATGTGACAGATTGGTTCCAAGATATTGGGACCCATGTAAAAAAGGGCCAAGTGCTCGCCACGATTGACTCTCCCGAGCTCGATCAACAACTCGCGCAGGCGCGCGCCGACCTAGCGAGCGCTCGGGCAAATGAAAAGCTCGCTCAGGTGACGTTGGAGCGGTGGAAAAGTCTTGCGGCGAAAAGCATCGTTTCACAACAGGCGAAGGACGAGAAGGACGGCGACGCCGTATCCAAAGCTGCCGCCGTCGCAGCGGCTGAGGCCAATGTCGCTCGTCTCGAAGCATTGACCTCGTTCAAAGCGCTCACGGCGCCTTTCGACGGGATTGTCACGGCGCGGTCCGTCGATATCGGCGATCTCGTCAGCGCGGGCGGCACAATCGGCAAAGCCTTGTTTCAAGTCTCGGACATCCACCGCGTCCGGATTTATGTCAACGTTCCGCAGGCCTATCTCCGCGAAATGAAACCCGGTCTACGGGCTGTGCTGGAACTGCCGGGGAGCGACGAAACATTCGAGGCGACTTTGACCTCTACGTCGAATTCAATCTCGGAGAATTCCCGTACGGGGCTGGTCGAACTACAGGCTGACAATCCCAACGGCAGGCTATGGCCCGGCGCATTTGCCGAGGTTCATTTTCACATTCCGTCCGATCCGAGCACGCTGCTCATACCCGCCACTGCTCTGGTCTTCAGCCCTGATGGCATGTCTGTGGCGACGGTCAGCGCGGACGGGAAAGTTATGTCGAAGAAAATACGCATTGGCCGCAATCTAGGCAATGACGTCGAGGTCATAGGCGGCCTGTCCGCGTCCGACCAAATCATCGACAGTCCGCAGGAATCGATCATCCCGGGCGACATCGTCAGGATTGCGGAGTCGAAGCGCGCGATCCCGGCAGCACAAGCTGTCAAGGAGGCTTCGGACAGCGTCGCCCGATCCGGCATTTGAACGGAAGTCAGCGTCGCTTTTCGTGATCGAAGCCTGCGAGGCTGTTAAGAAGTTGAGGGTCGATTAAGGGTCCGGTCGCCTCATATCGGCCGAGGCGCTGCGAGGGGTCGGCGGATGCGGGCCTCAGCAGCCGATTCCCTCCGGCTGCGATCCATCGCTAGCTCGGAAGCCGCGATGGCGCGTCGGCGACGGCCAAGGATCTTTCCTGCCTCGGCCTCCAAGGCCTGCCAGTCGCAGGTCTCGGCGACGATTAGGAGCCCAGCCGCCTTGCCTCCTCGGCGAGCCGGGCGAGGCTCTTCGATGGGGCGATGCGTTTCTCATGTGCGAGGATGCGGAGTTCCTCAACGGTCGTAAGCCCATAGCGGCCGATGACGACACGGCGCGACCGAGTCCAGAGGCTGCGAGAGACTGGATAACGAAGCTCAGCAGTCGGACCCAGGTTCCTGGACCGGTCGCGCGCCGCCTACCCCGCCCAAATTATGCGGTGCTCGGCTTTCTCGACGGCCAGTTGATTCCGCCGCCCGAAGCTCGTACCCCCTGACGCGCGAGCCTCCGCAGCATCGAAGAGAATTAAGACGAAAGAGCGAAACATGCCGCATACCGCACTCGAAACGATCGTCGACGCCGCCTTCGAGGATCGCATCAACGTCAATGCGCAGACCCAGGGCGACATCCGCAAGGCGGTCGACGCGACGCTTCATCTGCTCGACGCCGGCAAGCTTCGCGTCGCCGAGAAAATTCCGGGCGCCGAGGGGCCGGCCTCCTGGAAAGTCAATCAATGGCTCAAGAAGGCCGTCCTTTTGTCCTTTCGCCTGAACGACATGGCGCCGATCTCGGGCGGCCCGGGCGGCGCTTTCTGGTGGGACAAGGTGCCTTCCAAATTCGCCGGCTGGGGGGAAAAAGAGCATGCCGAGGCGGGCTTCCGCTCCGTTCCCAATTGCATCGTGCGCCGCTCGGCCTATATCGCGCCGGGCGTCGTGCTGATGCCCTCCTTCGTCAATCTCGGCGCTTATGTCGATACAGGCACCATGGTCGACACTTGGGCGACCGTCGGCTCCTGCGCCCAGATTGGCAAGAACGTCCACCTCTCGGGCGGCGTCGGCATCGGCGGGGTTCTGGAGCCGCTGCAGGCCAATCCGACCATTATCGAGGACGATTGCTTCATCGGCGCGCGCTCTGAGGTCGTCGAAGGCGTGATCGTCGGCCAGGGGGCGGTGATCGCGATGGGCACGTTCATCTCGGCCTCGACCAAGATCATCGACCGCGGGACCGGCAAGATCCATGTCGGCTATGTCCCGCCTTATTCCGTCGTGGTCTCGGGCAATTTGCCGGGCAAACCCCTGCCGGACGGCTCGCAAGGCCCCTCGCTTTATTGCGCGGTGATCGTGAAGACGGTCGACGCCCAGACGCGCTCCAAGACCGCGATCAACGAGCTTTTGAGGGATTGATGGCTCCGTTCCTGGCCGACGGCCACGCCCGCTTCCTGTTCCGCACCGATGACGGGCGCATCGACGCGAAGACCTGGCGGCGCGGCACGGGATTGCTTCTGGCTGTTCTAGCTGTCCTCACGGCGATCTGGATTCCGCTGGAGCCGCTGACCCACCGCGATCTCGCCTCTTCGCCCTTCTTTGCCTGGGCGACCATCGCCGCCTTCGTCTATCTCGTATTCTACGCCTTCGCCGTCCTCCTGATCGCGATTTGCCATTATAATTTGAGCGCCAAGCGCTGGCGCGACCGCGGCTGGCCCTCGGGCCTCGCGGGCCTCCTGCCTTTGTTCGCGCTCTTCAGCGGCGCCGTCCATTGGCTGCAACCGCGGGTCGCAGAGGACGTCCCCTATTTTTACGTGGCGGGCATAGATCTGCTGCTCGTCGGGATCATCCTCTGGAATATTTTGGAGCTCGGCGTTTTCGACGAGCGATCCTCATGATTTTCCGGCGCGAAGCAGGTCCCGCTTCGCGCGAATATGGCCTAAGACTGATTAAAAATCCTTGCGAGCTGGCGCGACCATGCCTCAACCATCCTGTCAGGAGACGCTGGCCGATCTCAGGGTCGAGATCGACCGGATCGACGCCGATCTGCATAAGCTCCTCATGGAGCGCGGCGAGATCATCCATCGCCTGATCGAAGCCAAGGCCCGGCAGGGCGGCGGCTCGGCCTTCCGGCCGGGGCGGGAAGCTGACATGATGCGCACGCTCGCCTCCCGGCACGAGGGGCTGCTCCCGCTCGACACGGTCGAAAGCATCTGGCGGATCATCATTTCGACCTTCACCTATGTTCAGGCGAATTACAGCGTTCACGCCGATATTTCCGCCGGCGACGCGGCGATGCGCGACTGCTGCCGGTTTCATTTCGGCTTCACCGTCCCCTATGTGGTCCATCAAGGCGCAAGCGCGGTGATCGACGCGGTCGCGAAATCGAACGGCGACCTCGGCCTGGCGCCGGTCAAGGGCGGCGCAGCCTCCGGCCCTTGGTGGCGCGGCCTTATCGGGCCGGGCGCGCCAAAGGTCATCGCGCGGCTTCCGTTCGTCGAGCGCCCGGACCACCCTGCCGGGACGCCGCTTTTCGTCATTGCTCAACCCCTGGCGGAAGCGGCGGCGCGCGATGTGGTCGTCTATTCCATCGCGCTCGAGCGCTGGCTCGACGAGGGGCCGACGCGCCTCGCCGCGCTTGGAGCGGAGATCCTCGACAGCGCCGCCGACGGATTTGGGCTGTCTTTGATGGTCGCGGCGAGCGGGGCGGTCGGACCCGAACAGCTGCGCGAGGCCTTGATCCAAGCCGGGGCGGTGGAGCCGAGGATCGCTGAGATCGGCAGCCATGCCGCGCGATTCGATTTTTCCTCGGCGCAGCGACCGGAAACGCAAGACGAGGCCGCCTGAGGCGCCGCTGATCCGCAGCCAAAAACAAACTCCCGAAATCAACGGGTTGAACGGAGGCGGCGCCGAGTCGAAAGCGAAAATGCCGATCAACTTTTTCGCCGATATGCTCTAAGCAATGTTGAAATTTTGGAGTTGTCTTTGGTGACGAGAACCGCCGTGACCGACATCGAGCCTATAACCCCGCGCCCGCGGGAGGGCGTTTTCCGCATCGACCCTTATGTTCCGGGCAAAAGCGCGGCGCCGGGTGTCCCCAGGATCTTCAAGCTCTCGTCGAACGAGACGCCGCTCGGCCCTTCGCCGCGCGCGCAAGAAGCCGTACGCGCCTATGCCGACCATCTCGACGCCTATCCCGACGGGGCCGCGAAAGCCTTGCGGACGGCCATCGGGGAGAGTTTTGATCTCGATCCGGCGCGGATCATCTGCGGGGCCGGATCGGACGAACTCATTCATCTCCTCGCCGCCGCCTATCTCGAGCCCGGCGACGAAGGCGTTTTCACCGAGCACGGCTTTCTGGTCTATAAAATCGCCATTCTCGCCGCCGGTGGAACGCCCGTGGTCGCGGCGGAGAAGAACCACACGGCGAATGTCGACGCGATCCTCGCAAAGGTCGGCCCGAAGACCAAAATGGTCTTCATCGCCAATCCGAACAATCCGACTGGGACCTATCTGCCGGTCGCCGAGATCGAGCGGCTGGCCGCGCGCCTGCCCGCCCATGTCATTCTCGTTCTCGACGCGGCTTATGCGGAATATGTGACCGCCCGAGATTATTCAGCCGGCGTCGAGCTCGTCGGCCCGAGCGAGAATGTGGTGATGACCCGCACATTCTCGAAGATCCACGGCCTCGCGGGCCTCCGCCTCGGCTGGTGTTACGCTCCGCTCGCGGTTGCGGATGCAATCAATCGCATCCGCCCGCCGTTCAACACCAATGGCGCGGCAATGGCCGCGGGGATCGCCTCGCTGCAGGACCAAGGCCATATCGACAAGGCGGTCGCCCACAACAAAAGCTGGCTCGATTGGCTTGCGGCGGAACTCGGCGCGCTTGGACTTGAGACAACGCCGAGCGTCGCCAATTTTCTGCTGCTGCATTTCAAGGATGCGCAGGAGGCGGCGGCCGCGGATCATTTTCTGACGAGTCGAGGCCTCATCTTGCGTGCGGTCGCCGCCTATGGCCTGCCGCATTGCCTGCGCCTCACCGTCGGCTCGGACGAGGCCAATCGCCTGGTCGTCGAGGCGCTGCGTGATTTCCTCAAGCCTACGAGCGCGGCGCGTGCCTGACCGCCTCGGAGCGCCGCTGAACGAGCCGCTCTTCGAACGGCTCGCGCTGATCGGCATTGGGCTCATCGGCTCGTCGCTCGCGCGGGTCGCCCGCAGCAAAGGGCTCGCCCGCACGATCGTCGCCGCGGACGCTTCGGGAGAGGTTCGCGCCAAGACCGCCGAACTCGCGATCGCGGACAAAGTCGCGGAGACGGCCGCAGCGGCGGTCGCGGGCGCCGATCTCGTCATCCTTTGCGCGCCTGTCGGCGCGATGGGAACGATCGCGCAGGAGATCGGCCCATATCTCGCGCCGGGGGCCATTCTGTCCGACGTCGGCTCGGTCAAGGCCTCGATCATATCGGCGGTCGCGCCGCATCTGCCGGCCGGGGTTCATTTCGTCCCGGCCCATCCGGTAGCGGGCACCGAATATTCGGGGCCGGAAGCCGGGTTCGCGACGCTTTTCCTCAATCGCTGGTGCATCCTCACGCCGCCGGACGGCGCGGATCCGAAAGCCGTGGAGCGGCTCTCAGCGTTTTGGCGCGCGGCCGGCGCCAATGTCGAGATCATGCAGCCGGCGCATCATGATCTGGTGCTCGCAATCACGAGCCATGTGCCGCATCTCATCGCCTATAACATTGTCGGGACCGCCGCCGATCTCGAGGAAGTGACGCGATCGGAGGTCATCAAATTCTCGGCCGGCGGATTTCGCGACTTCACCCGCATCGCGGCCTCCGACCCGATCATGTGGCGCGATATTTTCCTCAACAACAAGGAGGCCGTGCTCGAAATGCTCGGCCGCTTCACCGAGGATCTGACTGCGCTCCAGCGCATGATCCGGCGCGGCGACGGGCAAGGCCTGTCCGATCTCTTCACCCGGACGCGGGCGATCCGGCGCGGCATCATCGAGCAGGGCCAGGAAACCGCCGCGCCCGATTTTGGCCGGAGAGCCGGCGAGCGCTGATTTCGTTTTTGGAGGCAATCACCAGCCTTCGCAACGCCGCCGAACCCTGTTTGATCTAAAGCATCTCCTTGTCGCAATAAGTCGGCAAGATCTCGAACGCCGCAGCGACTTCGCGGCGCGACTTTGATTGCAGACCGAAAAGGCAGCTCGCATGAACGGCTCGACGCTTCTCGACCGGCTGAGTTTTCGCCATCCGAAGCCCGCGCTCCATCTCAAGACGCATGGCGCCAATATCATCCTCTCGGACGAGATCCTCGCGGTGAGCCGAGCGGAGGAAGCCGAGCTTTGGCCTCTGCTTCGGACCGCGCCCGAGGGGCTCGAGCCCTCCGAAGCGGCGACAAGGCTCGCCGCAGCCGGCCCCAATCTCGTGACCCGCGAAGGGCGGCCGAGCATCCTGCGGGAATTATGGGGACGGGCCAAGAATCCCTTGAACGCCCTGCTGCTGAGCCTCGCGGCGATTTCCTATTTTCTCGGCGACATGCGCGCGTCCGTCGTGATCGCGATCATGGTCGTCCTCGCCATCGCGACGGCCTTCGTCCAGGAACATCGCTCCAATGACGCCGCAGCCAAGCTTCGCGCCATGGTCAAGACCGCGGCCAGCGTCAAGCGCCGGGGCCTCGCCTTGGCCCAAGCCGACGATTCATCCAACGGCTTCGTTGACATTCCGATGGAGCAGCTCGTTCCGGGCGACATCGTGCGCCTTTCTGCCGGCGACATGATTCCCGCCGATCTGAGGCTCCTCAGCGCCAAGGATCTGTTCATCAATGAGTCGGCCCTCACCGGCGAGGCCATGCCCTCGGAAAAATCGCCGGGGCCAGCGGACGGCGCCATCACCGACCCCTTCGACCTTCCCAATATCTGCTTCATGGGCGGCAGCGTGGTCAGCGGATTTGGGACCGGCGCAATTGTCCATACAGGGGTGAAAACTTATTTCGGCCAGCTTGCAGATCAGATCGCCGGACGGCGCGAGCTGACGAGCTTCGACAAAGGCGTCAACCGCTTCACTTGGCTGATGATCCAGTTCATGGCCGTGATGGTTCCGGCGGTGTTCCTAATCAATGGCTTCACCAAGGGCGATTGGCTCGAAGCTCTATTGTTTGCCGTCGCCGTCGCGGTCGGCCTGACGCCGGAAATGCTGCCGATGATCGTCACCGTCAATCTCGCCAAAGGCGCGATGGCGATGGCGAAAAAACAGGTGATTGTGAAGCGACTCAACGCGATCCAAAATTTCGGCGCAATGAATGTCCTCTGCACCGACAAGACCGGCACGCTCACGCAAGATAAAATTATCTTGAAGCTCAATCTCGACATTCGCGGCGACGACAGCGAGCGCGTGCTGGAATACGCCTATCTGAACAGCCATTATCAATCCGGGTTGAAGAACCTGCTCGACCTCGCGGTCCTCGAGCATATCGAGCTCGGCAAGAACCTTCATTTGCATCATCGCTACGAGAATATCGACGAAATCCCCTTCGACTTCGTGCGCCGGCGGCTTTCCGTCATCCTATCCAGGGAAGACGGGACCCATGTGCTGATCTGCAAGGGCGCGGTGGAGGAAGTTTTCGCTGCCAGCAAATTTTACGAGATCGACAATGAAAGCGGAACCCTCGACGCCTCTCATCTCGCGAGCGTGCAGGATCAGACGCGCAAGCTCAACGAGGATGGTTTCCGCGTCGTCGCCATCGCCTACAAGGAGCTCACCGATCTCAAGCAGAAGGCCTATTCGGTCGAGGATGAACGCGACCTGACCCTGCTCGGCTTCATCGCCTTTCTCGATCCGCCGAAGGAGAGCGCCGGAGCGGCGATCGCCGCGCTCGAGCAATCTGGCGTCGCGGTCAAGATCCTGACCGGCGACAATGAAATCGTCACCCGCAAGATCTGCCACGAGGTCGGCCTCGCGGTCGATCGCATCGCGCTCGGGCCAGAGATCGAGAAGATGGACGACGCGGCATTGGCCGATCTCGCCTCTTCCGTCACCGTCTTCGCCAAGCTCTCGCCGACCCAGAAGGCGCGCGTGATCGGCGCGCTTCACGCCAGGGGCCATGTGGTCGGCTTCCTCGGCGACGGCATCAACGACAGTCCCGCGCTCAAATCCGCCGATGTCGGCATTTCAGTCGACACGGCGGTCGACATCGCCAAGGAATCCGCCGACATCATCCTGCTCGAGAAGAGCCTGATGGTGTTGCAGGAAGGCGTGATCGAGGGCCGCAAGGTCTTCGGCAACATCACGAAATACATCAAGATGGGCGCGAGCTCGAATTTCGGCAATATGTTCAGCGTGCTCGGCGCCAGCATCTTCCTGCCCTTCCTGCCGATGCTGCCGATCCAGGTGCTCACCAACAACCTGCTCTATGATTTCTCGCAGACCACTATCCCGACGGACAATGTCGACGAGGACTATCTCGAGGTCCCGCGCAAATGGGACATCGGCAATATTTTCAAATTCATGATCTTCATCGGGCCGATCAGCTCGATCTTCGATTACGCGACCTTTTTCACCATGCTTTATGTGTTCAACGCCTGGACCAATCCGACGCTCTTCCAGACCGGCTGGTTCGTCGAATCTATTCTGACCCAGACGCTCATCATTCACATCATCCGCACCGCGAAGATCCCATTTTTTCAAAGCCATGCAAGCCCGGCCCTGATCGCGACGACTGTCCTCATCTGCGCGATCAGCATCTCACTGCCCTATGTGCCGATCGTCGCGGACGCCCTGAAGTTCACGCCCTTGCCGCCGCTCTATTGGCCGATCGTCGCAAGCTTTCTCCTGAGCTATGCGGTGCTGACCCATCTCGTCAAAAGCTGGTTCGTTCGCCGCTGGGGCATGTGACCGTCGGACTCCTGCCCTTTGCGCCGGCGCGGTCGCTGCTCCGATCAAAAAATTCGCTTGGGCCAAAACCTCGTCTATAGTGGCGTTCCATCCGGGAGCCCCTTCGCGATGTTTTTTGTTCGCCCAAATTTCGGCGCCCTGCCTATTCTTGGCGCGCTAGCCCTTTGCGCGCTCTGCCTCAGCGGCTGCGGGCGGCGCGGGCCGCTCGAGCCTCCCCCGGGAGCGGCGGCCTCGAACGCGCCTTTGACCGGCACGCCGGACGCGGTCCAAGGGCCTAAAAATTCGCCCGACCCGTCGGCGCCGAACCCCGCCGTGGCCGCTGAAGCCCAAGCTGAGGGCAAGACAGAGCCTGCAAAGGCCCTTCCTCCACGCGCGACGGTCCCGCCGAAACCCTTCTTCCTCGATCCCCTGCTCTGACGCGCCGCCAACTCCATGCACCATTTTGAAATGAAGAACGGCGTGCTGCACGCCGAAGACGTCGATCTCGCCGCTCTCGCCGCCGAGGTCGGCACGCCTTTCTATTGCTATTCGCTGGCGACGATCGCCCGCCATTACGACGTCTTCAAATCCGCTTTTGCCAGCCTCGATTCGCTCGTCTGCTACGCCGTCAAGGCCAATTCCAATCAGGCGGTCCTCACCGCATTGGCGCGGCGCGGCGCCGGCATGGACGTTGTGTCGGAGGGCGAGCTGCGGCGCGCGCTCGCGGCGGGCGCGGACCCCGGCAAGATCACATTTTCCGGAGTCGGCAAGACCCAAGGGGAAATGGCCTTCGCGCTCGATCGCGGCATTTTCTGCTTCAACGTCGAATCGGAACCGGAGCTTCACGCTCTATCGAGCGTCGCGGCCGGCAAAGGCGTGGTCGCCCCGGTCGCAATCCGCCTCAATCCCGACGTCGACGCGAAGACCCACGCCAAGATCTCGACAGGAAAGGCGGAGAATAAGTTCGGCATTCCCGTGAGCCGCGCGCGGAAGGTTTTTGCCGAGGCGGCGGCGCTGCCGGGACTGGAGGTCGCCGGCGTCGATCTCCACATCGGCTCGCAAATCACCGATCTCGCCCCCTTCGACGACGCTTTCAGCCTCGTCGCCGATCTCGTGCGCGAGCTACGCGCCGACGGACGCGCGATTTCGCATGTCGACCTTGGCGGCGGCCTCGGCATTCCCTATAGCGACCGGGACGACCCGGAAACCTATCATCCCGACCGCTATGCAGCCATCGTCAAGGCAAGGCTCGGCAATCTCGGCTGCCGACTGATTTTCGAGCCCGGCCGGCTCATCGTCGGCAATGCCGGGGTTCTCGTGACCCGCGTCATTTTCGTGAAGCGCGGCGAAGCCAAGACCTTCGTGATCGTCGACGCGGCGATGAACGATCTGGTCCGCCCGACCCTTTACGAAGCGCATCACGACGTCGAATCCGTCCGCGCCGCGCCTCCGGGAACGCCAGAGATCGTTGCCGACGTCGTCGGTCCCGTCTGCGAGACCGGCGATTTCCTCGCGCTTGGGCGCAAGCTGCCGGAGCCTTCGCCGGGCGATCTTCTGGCGGTCATGTCCGCCGGCGCCTATGGCGCGGTCCAAGCCGGGACCTATAATTCACGGCTGCTCGTTCCCGAGGTTCTCGTCAGCGGAGCGCGGGCGGCCGTCGTGCGCCCGCGCAAAACATACGAGGAATTGATCGGACTCGACAGAATTCCGGCTTGGTTGGACTAAATAATCTGCGCCATTCTCTGGCGCTCTGCCGTTAAAGTGCTAGCTTTTCCGCTTTGTCGCCGCGGCCAGGTCTGAGGAGATAAGTCAGCTGGCGTTGGAACAGCCACTTTCATCGCGGTCCGAGGCCTCGCCTCAGGGTCCCGCAAGACGACGTCTCGATCGCCTCGCGGCGAGGGGCCGCCTCGTCCTTTTGCTGGAGCGCGTCTGGCGTCTCGTCACGCCGCCTCTTCTCGTGATCGGCCTGTTCATTTGCGTATCCTGGACCGGGATTTGGCTCGGAGCTCCGAGCCTCGAGCGAAGCCTCGGCGTCGGTCTCTTCGGCCTCGGATTGCTCGTTTCCCTCCTTTCCTTGCGCAAGTTCCGCTTTCCCTCGCGCGCCGAGGCTCTGGCGCGGATCGACCGAGTCTCGGGCTTCGCCCATGGTCCCGCCCGCGTCCTCGAGGACCGGCTCGGCAATGGCGAGGACGACGCAGCGACCCGCGCCTTGTGGGGCCTCCACCAGCGCCGCGCGGAGCAAAAGCTCGGCTTGCTTAGAACCGGCGCGCCCTCGCCGCGTCTGGTCGATCTCGATCGCTACGCCTTGCGCGCCGCCATACTCGCGAGCTTGGTCGCCATGGCCTTCGTCGCGGGCCCGGAAAGATACGCTAGGCTCGCCGCCGCTTTTGAGTGGCGCTTCGAGGGCATGTCGCGTCCGGGCGCGCGTCTCGACGCCTGGATCGATCCACCCGCCTATACAGGCAAGACGCCGATCATTCTCGATCTCGGCGCCGCTCGGGCAGAGGCTGCCCAGAAAGTCGAGGCGCCGGCCGGCTCTCTCGTCATTGTCAGTGCATCGGGCGGCGCGCCGAGGCTAGAAATAAAAGGCGCGCTCGCCGCGCCGGAGAAGGATAAAGCCGACACTGCCGTACCGCCGCCCTCTCCTCCGGCGGCAAGAAGCGGCGCGGCGACGCGGCTTGTCCTGCGCGGCGACGCCCACCTTACGCTCGGCCTGCCCGACGGGCGCACCCGCGCCTTCGATCTGATCGCAATCCCCGACCAGCCGCCGACCATCGCCCTCACCGACGTCCCCCGGACCAATGCGCGGGGTTCGCTGACGCTCGCCTACCAGCTCGCCGACGATTATGGCGTCGTCAACGCCGAGGCCGGATTCGCCCATCCGACCCTGCCGGGCGGACGGCCGGCGACGCGCTCCCTCGTCGATCCGCCGCGTATTTCGCTCACGCTGCCGCCGGGGCCCCAGTCCGGCGGCGAAGCCGAAACCACGGCTGATCTCTCCGAGCATCCCTGGGCCGGCGCGCAGGTCGAGATGACCCTGATCGCCCACGACGAAGGCGGCAATGAAGGCAAGGCTCAGCCGATCGAAATCGTCCTTCCGCAAAAGCCTTTTGTGAAGCCTCTCGCCCGCGCGCTCGCGGAACAGCGCCGCAACCTCGTTCTCGCGCCGGACGACAAGGCGAGGGTCGAAAACGCGCTCGAAGGGCTGATGATCGCGCCGGAGGCCTTCGGCACGAGCGCTAGCATCTATCTCGGATTGCGGACGGCGCTGACTCGGCTGCAAACTTCCGGCAATGACGCGGATCTCGTCGCGGTCGCGGATTTCCTCTGGGAGATGGCGCTGCGCATCGAAAACGGCGATCTCTCCGACGCCGAGCGCGATCTTCGCGCGGCCGAACAAAGCCTGCGCGAGGCCCTGGAGCGCGAGGCGCCCGAGGAGGAGATTCGCAAGCTCAGCGAAAATCTCCGCGCCGCTATGGACAAGTTCCTCAGCGAGCTCGCAGGACGGAGGCAGGAGCAGGCGGACCGGAACGATCGCGGCGGCGAGGCTGGTCGGACGATCAATCCGAAGCAATTGCAGGCCATGCTCGACAAGATGGAGCAAATGGCGCGCTCCGGCGACCTTGCCGACGCCCGGAAAATGCTGGAGCAGCTGCAAAATATTCTCGAAAATCTGCAGGCGGCGCGGCCGCACAAGGCCGATCCGCGGACGCGGGAAATGAGCCGCGCGCTCGACGAGCTTGGCGAGATGAGCCGCGACCAGCAGGATTTGCGCGACGAGACCTATCAGAACGGCGAGGAAGACAGGCGGAGGCAAAGGCGCCAGCAAGAGCAAATGGGCCTGTCCGGCCAATTCGGATCAGGCGATCGCGCCGACGACGGCGACGAGGCGGACCAGCGAAACGCCGCGCCCAAGAAATCATCGCCGCAGAGCGACGCCAAGGCGGGCGAGCTCGCCAAGCGCCAACAGGCGCTACGCGAGCGTCTCGACAAACTCGAGCAGCGGCTGCGGCAGTTGGGCCAGGACGAAAAGGATCTCGACGAGGCGCAGGACGCGATGAATGACGCCGCGAAGGCGCTGGGCCAAGGCGCGCGGAGCGGCGAGGAAGCGGTCGAGGCGCAGGGGCGCGCCGTCGACGCCTTGCGCGAAGGCGCGCAAAAGCTCGCCGACGCCATGCGACAGCAAGGTGAGGGCGGCGCTTCGGGCGAGGCGCAAGACGGCGATGGCGAAGGCGAGGAAGGCCAAGGGGGGAACGGCCGTTTCGGCCAGGAGGACTCAGACCCGCTGGGGCGGCCGACGAGCGGCGATCGGGTATTCAATCCGCGCGCTCGGTTCGATCCCATGGGGGCGCCCGCGGCGCAACGCGCCCAGCGCGTCCTCGAGGAATTGCGCCGTCGCCTAGGGGAGCCCGCGCGTCCGCAAGAGGAGCTCGATTATCTGGAGCGCCTTCTGCGGCGATATTGACCCTCGAGCGCGCTCCAATTGGACGAAATCTTCCAATCGAGAAGAACGCGCTCCGGATCAAAGAGTTGGACCATGTTCCAATCGAAAAAATCGATCAGTTTTTTCGGAACATGCCGTTATCGATCGCGCCCGCTGCGGCGTCGCGCGCCTAATGGCGAGATTTGATCACGATCTCGCCGCGCCACAGCTTTCTAGAGGAACAGCCCTTTATGAGATTAGCTTGCAATCTTCTCGTCGCGACCTCTCTGGGCGCCGTGGTCGTCGTGCTTCTGCTGGGCCTCTACAACACGTTGCGCGGCGGTCCCGCGAACCGGTCGCAGCTCTTCATGCGTTGGCGGATCGGACTTCAATTTTTCGCCATCGTCCTCATCATGGGAGTCCTCTGGCTGCGCGGCTGAAATTCAGAGCCGGCCCTTAACGACTGCTCGAACCCGCGCGACGGCACCGTTTCGGCTCGGCGCACCGCAGGCTCGCCGGCGCACGATTGAGAAAATCCAGTCGGGAATCTCCAAGACAGCGGAACAGCCATGGTCGTCTTGAACAAGATCTACACGCGGACCGGCGACAAAGGCGCGACCGCGCTCGGCACCGGCGAACGCCGCCTGAAAAACGATCTCCGGGTCGAAGCCTATGGCGCGGTCGACGAAACCAATTCGGCCATCGGCCTCGCCCGCGTCTCGACCACGATGGACCCCGAATGCGCCCGGGTCGACGCTATGCTGCTCTGCGTGCAGAATGATCTCTTCGATCTCGGCGCCGACCTTTGCGTCCCCTCGTCGGACGCTGCTCCGGGTCGCGAGCCTTTGCGCATCGTCCAATCGCAGGTCGATCGGCTCGAACGTGAGATCGACGAATTGAATGCCGATCTCACGCCTCTCTTGTCTTTTGTGCTGCCGGGCGGCTCCCCTGCGGCGGCGGCGCTTCATCTCGCCCGCGCGATCGCGCGACGCGCAGAGCGGCGGATCGTCTCCCTCGCGCAATGCCCCGGCGAGATCGTCGGCGAGCCCGCGCTCAAGTATGTCAATCGCCTGTCCGACTTTTTGTTCGTCGCCGCGCGCCACGTCAATCGCAAGGGAGAAGGCGATATTTTATGGGTGCCGGGGCAAAATCGATAAGGCGCGATCGGCTTTACGGCGGAGTTAATCTCGATCCGGCGATCCGCCGATCGGAACGCGCTCAAGATGCGCGAAGGACCCCGGCGCTTTGGAGCGGCAGCGGGGCCCTGCTTCGGCGTTCCGAAGCGATCTGTACTGTTGCAGATGATGTCGTCTGAAGGAGACGCCCGCCTTAGCGAACGCTCCAATTTGAAGATTTGGCTTGTCCGACGCTACCGATGAGGCCTAGCCTTCAGGCCTTGGCGACGTCGTGACCCTGTCGCCTCAGGGTCAAATAATCCGACCAGGTGGAGTCATGGCTCCTCGCTTGACGTGACGTTGGAGATTGACGTGACGTAGACGCGTTCCTGACGAGACCTTTCTTTGTCGATCGCCGTTCCCATTAACGGCGAAAGCAACGTTAACGTGCTCTTGTCATGCCTCTATGTCAATTGTGACACACGGTCGCTGGCCACGGGGATCGAAGCCGGCCTCGGCGCTCAATCCGGCGCGATCGAGACATAACGGCCATAATGGGCGGCGAGCGCATTCGGCTCCCAGCCGCGCAATTTCGTCGAGACGAGATACGCGGATTTATAGGTCAGGAGAACGAGATAAGGCTGTTCGTCGAGCAGCAGGGCCTCGGCCTCGCGCAGAAAGCGCCGGCGGCGCTCCGGCGAGGGCTCCGTCGTCGCCTCGCGCATCAGCGCGTCATAGGCTGCGTTGGAAAAATTCGACGAATTAAGGCTCTTATTGTCGCTCTCGGCGAGAAAGAGAAAATTCTGCGCGTCAGGATAATCGGCGAACCAACCCGACCGCGCGACGTCGAACGCGCCCTTCTCGCGCATAAACGCGTAATGGCTTGCGGCGTCGGTTCCGAGAAGCCTAGTCTCGACACCAAGCGTTTTCCACATATCGGCGATCGCGACAGCCGTCGCACGATGATTTTCCGAATTGTTGAAGCGGATCTCGACCTCGAGCTTTCGTCCGCCTTCGCCGAAGCCCGCCTCGCGCAGCAGACGTTTGGCCTCATCCTCACGATCGAAAAGGCTCGTGCTTTTCCAGGCGACGGCACAGGGCGGACCGTAGCTCGAAATGCCCGGCGGCACGAAGCCATAGGCGGGCTCCATCGCGCCGCGCCAAATTTTTTCTGCGAGAAACTCGCGATCGACGGCCATCGAGAGGGCTTGGCGAACCCTTCGATCATTGAAGGGTTCGCGGCGCGTGTCGAAAACGTAAAAATAGCTGGCGAGGCTCGGCGCGATCCGCAGTTGCGCTCCCAAATGCGCCCGTACGAAAGCCAGCTGCTCGGCCGGGACATCGTCATAGGAATAGATCTCGCCCGCCATGAAACGACGCAGGCCGGCGGCGCGGTCTTCAATGGGTATAAAGATCTCGCCGTCGAGCGCGACTTGCGCCGCATCGTGAAAATAGGGGTTTTTGGCGAGGACGAGCTGGTCGTTCGGTGTGAACGCCTTCAGCCTGAAAGGACCATTCGTCACGATATGGGCCGGCCGCACGAAATCCGCGCCATAGGCCTCGACCGAGGCGCGATGCAAAGGCAGAGCGGTCATATGGGCGAGTTGATCGATGAAATAGCGCGCCGGCCGCTCAAGCGTGATTTCGAGCGTGGCTTCTCCCAGGGCCCGCGCGCCGAGGCTCTCCACCGGCAATCGACCCTTGTTGATTTTTTCGGCGTTCTTCAACGTGTAGAGAATATTGGCGTAGGGCGCGCCTGTCGCGGGCGCCATCAGCCGGCGGAAGGCGTAGACGAAATCCTCCGCGACGACCTTGTCGCCATTCGACCATCTCGCATCCTCGCGAAGGTGAAACGTGTAAATGGCGCCGTCGGCGCTTTCGGTCCAGCTTCGCGCGACGCCCGGAACGATCGCCCCCCGCGCGTCGCGGGTGACGAGCCCCTCGAAGAGCTCATCGAGAACATCGCTCTCGATAACCTTGGTCCCCTTATGCGGATCGAGCGATCCAGGATCGGCGAGCGCGCCGCGCCGCCAAATCATTTCCGCCCGTAATTCGTCAAACTGACTCGCGACAAGCCAAGCGGGCAAAAGAAGGAGAACGAGCCGAGCCGCGGTGCTGAAACTCCCCGTTGCGCGCATCAGACAAGGCCTCAGACGCGCGCCAAAGGAACTTTGTGCTGCGCAACCGGAATTTGCCGCCGCACCGTCTTGACCCGATCGAGATCGATCCGCGTCGAGACGACGCCCGCGCCGTCCGAGGCTTTGGCGACGACATGGCCCCAGGGGTCGACGACAAGGGAATGGCCGTAGGAATGGCGCGTCTCGTCGCCGATCTTATGCGCGCCTGTTTGGGCGGGGGCGCAAAAATAGGTTTGCGTCTCGATCGCGCGGGCGCGGCATAGAACCTCCCAATGATCCTTCCCGGTTTGCTGGGTGAAGGCGGCGGGAAGCACGATCATTTCCGCGCCTTTGGCGACGAGAACCTGAAACAAGTCGGGAAATCTGATGTCGTAGCAAATGGAGCAGCCGACGATCATGTCCTCGCAGGGATAGACCGCGACCGCCTCGCCCGGTGCGAAGGCCGCGCTCTCGCGATATTCGGTCCCGTCGGGGGCGGTAATGTCGAACATATGGATCTTGCGATAGCGCGCGATCTCGGCGCCGTCGCGGTCGAAGACAACGGTCGTGTTGCGCAGCCGCTCCTCGCCTTCGGCCTTTTCCAGGATCGATCCGGCATGGATGAAGACGCGATGGCGACGCGCGAGTTCCTGCATGGCGCGATAGGCGGGCCCCTCGGGCAGCCGCTCGGCGGCCGCTTCCTTGTCGGCGCGACGACCGCCGATGAAGTCGAAACATTCTGGCAGCCCGATCCAGTCCGGCCGCTCCTCGGCGACGGCCTGCTCGATCAGCCTGGTCGCGGCGGCGATATTCGCCGGCTTGTCGTTGATCGAATTCATCTGGATCAAGGAAATTTTCATCTCACGCTCCGCTGAGGCCGGGCGCCGTCATGATAGTCCATTTTGGACGATCGCGGATGGGTTCGATCGAGAAGTGGATGCAGGCGCGAATGGGCGGGTTTCGGGACGTTTCGAGTGCCTGCCCGGCCTCTTGGGCGCTCGCCGCGCAAGCCGAGACGAGACATAAGGCTCGATCGCGCGATTCCAATAGATGCGTTTTCGAAACCCGCGCCGAACTACCGCCGCGAACGATCGGAAACGGCGGCTGGCTCGGCCGCGGCCCATGATCGGGAAGGCTGGAAGGGCGTTCGCTCCGCCCCGGAGATGGGTTCGTTCGAACCCTCGTCGAATGATCGGAAACCGCCCGCAGGCGATGCGAACGACCCCTGCCCCTATTACGCTGAGACTGGCCTGTGCGCCCTGGGCACGCTCGCAGACAAAAATGCGATGCGCGCCAGCGCATCTAGCAACAATGAACCGGTCAGACCATTCGCGATGTGCGCCAGCGCACATATTGATGAAAGCGACGCACCTATTGTGCAAACACTTCAGCACGCAGATCTTAATCCAAAAATTTTAGCACGTACCTAATTTTGATCCAGGGCGGCGCCGGATCCGACTGAATGTCGGCGGCGCCGCTTTTTTGCGTTCGAGGCGATGCAAGCCGACGCAGCGCGGCGGGTCGCCCTCTTTGCGCAGCGCTCTGGACGAAACGCGGGCCAACCGATATTGGGACATTGAGCGATGGACAGGCAAGACGCTCGTCCTTGCGCGCGTCTCGATTGGACGGGGCCGTCTGATCTGAAGCATGCTCCAGGAAGTCGATCTAAATCAAGGACTTGAAGCTGGCCCGATCGCAAAGGCCTATCGCCTTTTTCGAGCGCCGCTCAAGTCAAGCACGAGGTTGATTATGAACGCATCGGCCAAGATGTCGTTGAAGCAGAAAGTCATCTTTTTCGCTGTCCTGATTATCGGCGCGATTATTTGGAAATTCGGCTCCGTCTATTTTGTAAAGTCCGAGCCGGAAGACGACTCGCCCTATGAAGTCGAGCAGATGGACGTCAAGCCGATCCAATCGCCCTGACCCGCGTCCCCATCGGACGACGCGGCGATTCAAAATTTCAGTTTCGATCGAGCCGGCGCGAATTTGGTCGCCTGCGTTGCGGCACGAGATCCGCCGGATGGTTCCGCGCCCGCCCTCGAATCAACGCGATCTTTCCACATCTTCGCGCCATGAGCGGTTCAAGACGCTCCAGACGCGTCGGACAGGAGGGAGATTCGAGTTGAAACGCGCGCTTGCAATCATGATTGCGATCATCAGCTTCTCGTGCATCTCCGCCGTCGCATCCGCGCAGGAGCGTCTCGGCGACGGCGCGATGGGAGCGCTCGCGGGCGCCGTGGTCGGCGGCCCAATCGGTCTGGTCGCCGGCGGCGTCATCGGCTATACGGCCGGCCCGGGAATCGCCAACAGCTGGGGTCTCCGTCATCACCATAAACGTCGGCATTACGCGCATCATCACGGCTAGCCGGCGCAATAGGACGAAGCAAAAGCGTTTCACCGCGTCTCTTTTATCAGACGCGTCGCCGCCGCCCTCGCCTCGTCGGTGACCGTGGCGCCGGCGAGCATGCGCGCGATTTCCTCGCGCCGCGCGTCCTTGCTGAGATCAGTCACCCGCGTTGCGACCCGACGCCCGCGCTCGGTCTGATCCTTGGCGATGCGGAAATGACCCTCCGCGCGGGCAGCGACTTGCGGCGCATGGGTCACCGCCAGCACCTGCACGCGCGATGCGAGCCGCTCCAGTCTGTGCCCGATCGCATCGGCCACGGCGCCGCCGACGCCGGTGTCGATCTCGTCAAACACGAGCGTCGGGGCGGAGCCCTTGTCCGCGAGCACCACCTTGAGCGCCAGCATGAAACGCGCGAGTTCGCCCCCCGATGCGACTTTCATCAGAGGACCCGGCCTCGTTCCCGGATTGGTCCGCACCCAGAACTCGATCTGGTCGCGCCCTTCCGCTCCGGCGGGCTCGACGCCGATCTCCGTCGAGAACTGCGCGCCTTCGAGCTTCAACGGGGCGAGCTCGGCGTTTACGGCGCGGTCGAGCGCGCCGGCGGATTTCTTTCGCGCCTCCGACAAGATCCGGGCGGCGGCCTCATAGTCTGCTTCCGCGGTCTTGACTGCCTCCTGGAGCTGGAGAAGTCTGGCTTCGCCGGCGTCGAGATCGGCCAGGCTCGCGGAAAAATTTGCGGCAAGCTCCGCCAAGGCCTCGACCGGAACCGAAAATTTACGGCCGGCCGCGCGCAAGGCGAAAAGCCGTTCCTCGGCCTGCTCCAACTCGCGCGGATCGTAATCAGCGTCGCGCAGCGCTTGCTCGAGCGTCTGGGCCGCGAGATCGAGCGCCGTCAAAGCGGCGTCGAGGGCTTGCGCAGCCGGCGCGACGAGGCCCGGCGCCAGCTCTCGCCGACGCTCGAGCCGTCGCAGCGCCGAGGAGAGGCTCGCAAGAGGCGATCCGCCGCCGGAAAGCATCTCATGCACGTCGCGCAGCTCGGCCGTCACCTTTTCGGCCTGCATCATAGCCGAGCGTCGTTGCGCCAAAGCCTCTTCCTCGCCCGGTTGCGGCGAGAGCCTGTCTAGCTCGGCGAAGGCATGGCGAAGATAATCCGCCTCGACGCGCACTTTTTCGACGCGCGCCTGTTCTCTGAGGCTTTCGGATTTCGCCTCGCCCAGCCGCGCATGTGCGGCGCGAACGGCGGCGCATTGCGGACCGAGCCCGCCATAGGCGTCGACCAGCTGCCGATGGGTGCTCGCATTGACGAGCGCGCGATCGTCATGCTGCCCATGAATTTCGACGAGCTCGCGGGCGATCGCCTTGAGCGCCTGGGTCGTGACCCGCTGATCATTGACGAAGGCCCGGGTGCGGCCGTCCGCGAGCTGAACCCGGCGCAGAATCAGGCCGCCATCAACCTCGATGTCTTGGGCTTTCGCCGCGGCGATCGCCGGATGGCGCGCGTCGAGCTCGAAGACCGCCGTCACCTGGCCTTGCGCCTCGCCATGTCGCACCAGCGCGCCGTCGCCGCGCGCGCCGAGCGTAAGGGAAAAGGCGTCAAGCAGGATCGATTTGCCGGCGCCGGTCTCGCCGGTCAGCACGGTGAGCCCCGAGCCGAGCTCGAGATCGAGCCTGTCGATGAGAACGATGTCGCGGATGGAGAGCTGAACGAGCATGGGGTCGAACTCTCCCCCCGGTCGGCCCGCGAAAGCCGCGTCTAGCCGAGACCCATTTTATGAAACGCCTTGGAGATCCAGGAGCCCTGGTCCTCGTGCGGCTCTAACCCGTCGCTCTGGAGGCGCGCATAGGCGTCCTTGTACCAGACCGAGTCCGGGAAATTATGACCGAGCACGGCGGCGGCCGTCTGCGCCTCATTGGTGATGCCGAGGGCCAAATAGGCCTCGGTCAGCCGCATCAAGGCTTCCTCGGTGTGGCGGGTCGTTTGATATTTCGCGAGAACCTCGCGGAAGCGATTGATGGCCGCAGCGTAATTATGCTGGTTAAGATAATAGCGCCCGACCAGCATTTCCTTCCCGGCGAGCTGATCGCGCGCGACTTGCAGCTTGTAGCGCGCATCTTCCGCATATTCCGATTTCGGATATTTTTCGAGGATCAAAGCGAATAATTCGGCGGCCTTCGCGGCCCGGTCCTGATCGCGGCTGATTTCCGGGATCTGATTATAATAGGACATGGCCTCGAGATAATAGGCGTAGGAGATGTCCGGCGACGAAGGATAAAGCTGAATATAGCGCTTGGCGGACGCGATCGCGTCGTCATAGCTTCCGGCTTGATATTGGCTGAAGGTGGTCATCATCAGACCTTTCCTCTGCCATTGCGAATAGGGATATTGCTTATCCAAATCGGCGAATTTCTTCGCCGCCGCCGCATAGTCCTTCTTCTGCAGACGAGCGAGGCCCTGATTGTAAAGGTCGTCCGCAGGGACGTCGGGAACGATCTCGGTCTTATATTTCTCGCCGCCGAAAATATTCAAAGGGTTGAACGAATCGGCCGACGAACAGGCCGAGGCCGACAGGGCCAAAGCCCCCGCCGCCGCCAGCCGGAAGCCGCGAGCCGCCGCGCGGGGCAGAACCGTCGCCCGCCGCTCGATCATGTTTGACGCGTCATTCATGCGTTTCGCTCGATCATCGCCAAAAAGCCAATCGGCCCGAAAGCTTCCTAACCCAACCAGCGCCATTCCGCCAGCTTCGCCCTCGTTAGGTGCGGCGACTAAACGGCATTAGTGTGGCGGCGGCCATCAAGGGTCGAAATTCGATGGCGGCGGCCGCGGCCTGCGTCTCCCCGGCCGGCTCGACGATCGCGAGCGGGACGCCGGCCGAAAGCTGGCACCCCTCTTTTCTGAAAGCGCTTTTCGTCCTTAGCTCGACTGACGACGAAGGAAGGCCGGAATCTCGAGCTGATCCTCCTCGCTCGAACGCTGCTGATAATGCCCGCGGCCCTGCTGATCATATTGCGGCTGCGGAGCCCTCTGCGGCGCCGGCGGATGGGCCCGCTTGCCGGCATATTCGGCGTGAACGGCGTTGGGAGCCGACGGCCGCTGCGCCGGCGCGGGCTGCGCTTGAAGCTGCGGCCGCGCCTGCGGCGCGGGCCTCTCGTGAGAAGCCGGGGCGCCTGACTCTTCGGCCCGACCGGCGCCGAAGGAGGCCAGTCGTTCGAGCAGCGAGCGGCGCTTGACCTCGGGATGCGGCTGCGCCTGCATCTCGCCGCGATGCGCGCGCATTTGATTTTGGCCGGGCAACGGCAAATCGTCGATCTGCGGCATTCTCTGCTGCCGGATCACCGGAGAATCTGGCGCGCTCGGGATGAAGGGACCGGATTCGAAATGGTCGTCATAGTCGCGATTTTGCTGCGGATTGCCGAAATGATGCGCTTGGGGCGCCGGCTCCTGGAGATAGACGGCGTGTTGCGGCCCGTTTGGCCCGGGGCCGAAATTCGGCTGCTGTGCGGGCGCAATGCGCTCCTCGTTCAGAAGCGAGTCCCGCCGCGCCGCGGCATGGGTCTCGATCGAGGGAACCGGATGCTGCGCCTGCAGCGGATGCGCGCCTTCGCCTGACCGCGCGGCGGTTTGCGCCCGCAAGCGGTTCGCCACCTCGGTGATGCGCGTTTCGGCGGCGTTCAGCTCATAGGCGTCCACGGGATGGTCGATTCCGGTCGCGACCACCGACACGCGGACGATGCCGTCGAGGCTTTGATCGAAGGTCGCGCCGAGAATGATGTTGGCGTCCTCGTCGACCTCCTGGCGGATCCGGCCCGCCGCTTCATCGACTTCGTAAAGGGTCAGATCGTTGCCGCCGGTGATCGAGATGAGGAGTCCGCGCGCGCCCTTCATGGAGACTTCGTCGAGCAGCGGATTGGCGATCGCGGCTTCGGCGGCAAGGATGGCCCGGCGGTCGCCGGTCGCCTCGCCCGTGCCCATCATCGCTTTGCCCATCTCGCGCATGATGGCGCGGACATCGGCGAAATCGAGATTGATGAGGCCTTCCTTCACCATCAGATCGGTGATGCAGGCGACGCCGGAGTAGAGAACCTGATCCGCCATCGCGAAAGCGTCGGCGAATGTGGTCTTCTCATTGGCGATGCGGAACAGATTCTGGTTCGGGATGATGATCAGCGTGTCGACCGCTTTTTGCAATTCGGTGATGCCGGCCTCGGCGACCCGCATCCGCCGCGCGCCTTCAAACTGGAAGGGCTTGGTCACCACGCCAACGGTCAAAATGCCCATGTCGCGGGCGCAGCGGGCGATGACCGGTGCCGCCCCGGTGCCCGTGCCGCCGCCCATGCCGGCGGTGACGAAGACCATATGCGCCCCGGCGAGGTGATCGCGGATCTCCTCGATCGCCTCCTCGGCCGCCGCGCGCCCCACTTCCGGCTGCGACCCGGCGCCCAATCCTTCGGTCACCTGCAGTCCCATCTGGATGATTCGCTCGGCCCGCGACGAAGTGAGCGCCTGGGCGTCGGTGTTGGCCACGATGAAATCGACGCCGACCAGACCGGATACGATCATATTGTTGACGGCGTTGCCGCCCGCGCCGCCCGTGCCGCATACCATGATGCGCGGCTTTAGCTCCCGGAGCTCCGGAGCTTTGAGATTGATCGTCATCGTCTGGCCTCTCGACGTTGGAGCGCCGGTCAGGGTCGCCCAGGGTTCACATCTTGTTATTTTCAACGAAGATGACGACGAAAATGAAGGGGTCCGCCACCCCTCCTTCACGTCGTCAACAGTTAAAAGCTATTCTTGAGCCATTGTCCGACTCGTCCAATGTAGCCGCTCGCTTCGGTAGCCGGCGCAGCGGCCCGGCCCGAGGACCGGAAATGTTCGCCGCCGCTTACCTGTGGGTAGATGAGAAGCCCGACCGCCGCCGAAAAAGCCGGGCTTTTCGCCGATTCAGGCAAGCCTTGCACGCCGAGCGGCCGCCCCATCCGAACCTGGCCGGAGATGATGCGCTTGGCCGCGTCCTGCATGCCGGTGAGTTGGCTTCCGCCGCCGGTCAACACGAGTCGGCGTCCGGCGTGAGTCGGCAATCCGGCATTTTTCAGACGATCGCGCACGATCTCCAGAATCTCCTCGGCGCGCGGCTTGATGATTCGGATCAGATGCGCCTTCGGCAAATGTCCCGGATGTTCGCCGTCCTCGCCGACCTGAACCACGGAAATCGTCTCCCGCTCGTCCGAGGCCGAGGGCAGGCAGGCGCCGTAGAGAGTCTTTAGCCGCTCCGCGTCTGCGACGCGTATGCTGAGCCCGCGCGCGACGTCAGTGGTCACATGATTTCCGCCGACGGCGAACGCATCGACATGGGTGAGATTGCCGCCGGAGAATATGCTGATCGACGTCGTGCCGGCGCCGATGTCGATCAAGGCCGCGCCGAGCTCCGCCTCATCGTCGGCGAGCGTCGCGAGCCCAGCCGCATAAGGCGTCGCCACGAGCGCGTCGACTCCCAAATGGCAGCGCTCGACCGCCAGCATGAGATTGCGGGCGACGGCCGCGTCGCAGCTCAGCAAGTGCATGTCGGCGCCAAGCTCGTCGCCGATCATGCCGCGCGGGTCGCGAATCTGGCGCGTTTCGCCGAGCGAGAAGCCGATCGGCAATCTGTGCAGCGCCGCCCGGCCCTGGCGCCCGCCGCGCGATGCGCAAGCCTCGAGCACGCGATGGACGTCGGCGTCGGTCACGGCGCGGCCCGCCATGGGCACGCGCGCGTCGAGAAGATCGGACGACAACCGGCCGCCGGTGGCGTTGACGATCACGCTTTCGACCTGCACGCCCGCCATGCGCTCGGCCGCGTCGACGGCGAGCCTGATCGCGCCTTCAAGCGCGTCCATGTCGACCACGACGCCGCTCTTGATGCCGCGTGAGCGTTGGTGCCCGATCCCGAGAATCCGGCAGCGGTGGGTGCGTCCGCGCAGCGCATCGGACGGCGCCGAGGGGTTGAGCCGCGCGATCAGGCAGACGATCTTCGAGGTCCCGATGTCGAGCACCGAGAGGATCGCGCTTTTGCGCGCCGGCAGGGGACGAAGGCGAGGCGGTTGCGAGATCATGTCTGGCCGCCTTTCGCTTTCGGTTTGCGGGCCGTCAGTTCGGCGCGCGCCGCCGCGCCGTCTTCGGTCAAGCGCGCGACGACGCGTCCAGCCTGGCGCAAGTCGAGCGAGAGAATGTCCTTATCGAGGATATGCGAGTCGCGTTGAAGCTGAACGAGAGCGGCGAGCGCCTGCGCCGGGTCGCGCTCGGGCAAGAGAATGTCGACGCCATCGGTGGTCTTCAAGGTCCAGCGCCGCTCCGCGACGAGCATGCCGGCGCGGATTCTTTCGCGCAGATCGCCGGCCGCGGCGAGCAGCGCCAGATATTCGGCGAGCCGCGCATTGGCGCCGGCGCCGACGACGAGAGGCAAATGAATGAAGCGCTGGTCGCGCATGGCGTCGAGCGGCATGCCGTCGGCCGCGACGATCTGGACATGGCCGTCCTTTTGCCACAGCGCGGAGGGCTGGCGCTCCTCGATCTCGATCAGGAGGCGATTGGGATAAAGCTTGGTGACGCTCACATCCTTGATGAGCGGAAGCTCGCGCAGCCTGTCCCTGACCCGCGCGACGTCGAGAAAGGCCAGCGAATTGCGCGGGCCTATGTCCGCTGTCGCGAGGATTTCCGCTTCACGCAGCTCGCTTTGGCCCGCGATCGTCACCGCGTCGATGCCAAAGCCGAAAACCTTCGCCATAATGTCGGCCGGAGCGCCATGCTCGGCCTTGAAGGCCTCGTAATGACCGCCCTTCACAAAGCCATAGGCGCCGGTCGCGAGAAACAGGACGGCCGCGAAGGTGATCCCCGTGCCTGGACCGGCCAGGCGCTCGAGGAGCCTGTTGCGCAAACCCGGCTTCGATTTCCGCGCGCGAATGCGCGCCGCGACCTTCGGCGCCTCGGGCTCGCGCAGGGCGATCGCCCCCGCGTAAGCAAATCGCGCCGGAGCAAAGCCGATGTCCATCGTCTTCACCGATCGCAAGAGGCGTCTTCGACCATCCATCGAACAAGCTCACCGAATGACATGCCCGCATAAGCGGCGATTTCGGGCACGAGGGAGGTCTCGGTCATGCCGGGCTGGCTGTTAACTTCCAACACGACGAGATCGCCCGTTCCATCTGGGGAATCGTCGTAACGGAAGTCGGTCCGGCTCACGCCGCGACAGCCGAGCGCCCTATGCGCCACTAGCGCCAACTCTTGAACAGTTTGGTAAATATTTCCTTTAAGATTTGCGGGCAGGACGTGAATCGAGCCGCCCGGGGCGTATTTTGCGTCATAATCGTACCATCCGCCGTCCGCCGCGAGGATCTCGATGACGGCATGAGCCTTATCGCCGATGACGGCGCAGGTGAGCTCCCGCCCGGCGACGAAGCTTTCGACCAGGACTTGCTCGCCGAAGGACCAATCCTCGCGCGTTAACTCTTGGGGCGGATGGGCCTGATCCTTTCGCACGATGATCACGCCGAATGAGGAGCCTTCGGCGACGGGCTTCACCACATAGGGCGGCGGCAGGACATGAGTCTTGGCCGCGACGAGCCTATCAATCGTCGCGCCCTTGGCGACCGGAACGCCCGCCGCGCGCAGAACATCCTTCGCGCGGTCCTTGCGCATGGCGAGCGCGGAGGCGAGCACGCCGGAATGGGTGTAGGGGATCTGCAGCAATTCGAGAATGCCCTGGATGATCCCATCCTCGCCGAAGCGGCCATGCAGCGCGTTGAAGGCGACGTCGGGACGCAGGATCGCCAGCGTCTCGGCGACGCGGCGATCGACGTCAAGCCGGGTGACGCGAAAGCCCTCGGCCTCAAGCGCCTTGGCGCAGGCCTCGCCCGAGCGCAGCGACACGTCGCGCTCCGCCGAAAGCCCGCCCATGAGCACCGCGACATGTTTGGTCATGTGGAATATCCGGCTTTGCTTGTAAGGAAATTTAAGGGAATCTTACCAAAAGGTTTCATGTGAAACGTTGCGGCGCTCTCATCCTTCGAGGCGCCATCTGCGCGCTCCTCAGGATGAGGGGTTTAATTAGGCGCAGCCTGGACGTCATGGCCGCCCCACCCGCAAAATTTCCCATTCGAGCGTCACGCCGCTCGTCTCGAGCACGCGGGCGCGAACGAGCTCGCCTAAGGCCTCGAGATCAGCCGCGCTCGCCGCGCCGCGATTGACCAGAAAATTGCAATGAAGCTCCGAGACCTGCGCGTCGCCGAGAACGAGGCCCCGGCAGCCCGCCTTGTCGATCAACTCCCAGGCCTTTTGGCCCGGCGGGTTCTTGAAGGTCGATCCCCCAGTGCGCGTGTTGACCGGCTGGCTCGCCGCGCGGGCTTTTGTGATCTCGGCCATTTCGGCGAGGATTTTCTCCGGCTCGCCGGCGGCGCCCGCGAATGTCGCCTCGGTGAAGATAATGTCCGGCGCGACGCCGCAATGGCGATAGGAAAATCCCATCTCGGCATTGGAAAAGACGTGAATGGCGCCAGCGCGGTCGACGCCACGGCAGGAGACGAAGACATCCTTGATCTCGGCGCCATAGGACCCGGCGTTCATGCGCAGCGCGCCGCCGATCGAGCCCGGAATGCCGCGCAGAAATGCAAGCCCCGCGACGCCGGCCTTGGCGGCGGCGGAGGCGAGCTTCACATCCGCGGCGCCCGCCCCGGCGATCAGCGAAAGGCCGTCGACCGAAATCTTCTGGAACGGCTTGCCGAGGCGGATGACGACGCCCGCGACGCCGCCGTCGCGGGCGAGAAGATTGGAGCCGAGCCCGAGCGCCAGAACGGGAATCTCGGGATCGAGACGAGAGAGAAAATAGGCGAGATCCTCTTCGTCCGCCGGCTCGAACAAAGCCTGCGCGGGACCGCCGGTTTTGAAATAGGACAACGGGGCGAGCGGCGCCTCGCCCGCGAGCGCCCCGCGCAGCCCCGGCGCTTTTTCGCGCAATTCCCGCACGAGATCGCCGCGAGACCCGAGCCCCGCAGCGTCCTCCGCGGCGAGGGGTCCCTCGCGCGTCACCCTTCGTCTCCCGCCGCGAGCTGGCCTGGCAGGGCATAGGCCCATTGGGTGATGTTGCCGGCGCCGAGAAAGACGACATAATCGCCTGGCTTGGCGAGGCCGCGAATGAGCTCCGGCAAATCCTCCGGCCGCTTCAACGGCAAGGCTTGGCGATGGCCATGCGCCTTCAGGGCGGTGACGAGCCCGTCGCGGTCGGCGCCCTCGATCGGCGCCTCGCCGGCCGCGTAGACATCAGCGACGATCACCACATCGGCGTCGTTGAAGCAGCTCGCGAAATCATTGAAGAGCGAATGCAGCCGCGTGTAGCGATGCGGCTGCACGATGGCGATGACCTGGTTCTTGGTCGAGGCGCGCGCGGCGCGCAGGACGGCGGCGATCTCGACGGGATGATGGCCGTAATCGTCGAAGATGAGCGCGCCATTCCATTCGCCGGTCTTGGTGAAGCGCCGCTTCACCCCGCCGAAGCCGGCGAGCGCGGCGCGGATCTGGTCGCCGCTCATGCCGAGCTGATGCGCCACGGCGAGCGCCGCCGTGGCGTTCAGCGCGTTGTGGCGCCCGGGCATGGGCATGACGATGTTTTCGAGCGTGGTTTCGCGCCCCGTCTTACGGTCTCGAATGACGACGGTGAAGCGCGAGACGCCATTGGCGAGGTCGATGTCGGCCAGCCGAACGTCGGCCTGAGGATTTTCGCCATAGGTGACGACGCGCCGGTCCTCGATCTGGCCGACGAGCTCCTGCACGGTTGGATGATCGAGGCACATCACCGCGAAGCCGTAGAAGGGGATGTTCTCGACAAAGGCGCGAAAGGCCGCCTTGATGGCGTCGAAGGTCTTGAAATGATCGAGATGCTCGGGATCGATATTGGTGACGACCGCGACGTCGGCTGGAAGCTTCAGGAAGGTGCCGTCGCTTTCATCGGCCTCGACGACCATCCAATCGCCGGCGCCGAGCCGCGCGTTGGTGCCATAGGCGTTGATGATCCCGCCATTGATCACGGTCGGATCGAACTTGCCCGCCTCGAGCAGCGTGGCGACGAGCGAGGTCGTCGTCGTCTTGCCATGGGTGCCGGCGATGGCGACGCATTGCTTGAGCCGCATCAACTCGGCAAGCATCTCGGCGCGCCGCACGACGGGCAAGCGTTTCTCGCGCGCGAGAACGAGCTCCGGGTTGTCGCGCTTGATCGCGGTCGAGACCACGACCACTTCCGCCGCTTCGAGATTCTCGGCTCGATGGCCGATATGGACCAGCGCGCCCTTGGCGCGCAGGCGCAAGACATTGGCGTTCTCGGCGGCGTCTGACCCCTGGATGCGATAGCCGAGATTGAGCAGGACCTCGGCGATGCCGGACATGCCGATGCCGCCAATGCCGATGAAATGGATGGGACCTAATTCATGCGGCAGCTTCATGGTTTGTCCTTGGAGCGGGATGCGAGGCTCAACACGAGATCGGCGAGCCGTTCGGCGGCGTCGGCGACGCCCACCTGCTTCGCCGCGGCGGCGCGGCGGGCGAGGTCCGGCAGGTCGGCCTGCGCTTCGAGCAAAGAAGTCGCCAGCCATTGCGGCGAAAATGCGCTCTGGTCCACGACGATCGCCGCGCCCGTCGCCGCGAATTGCGCGGCGTTCGCAGCCTGATCCTGGTCGAGCGCATGTGGGAGAGGAACGAGAATCGCGGGGCGCCCGATGACCGCGAGCTCGGAGACGGTCGAGGCGCCCGCCCGCGCGACGACGAGATGCGCTTTGGCGATGCGCATCGGCAGGTCCGCGAAAAAGGCGGCGACCTCGGCCTCGAGACCGAGCCGGAGATAGGTCTCCTCGACTCTCGCGATGTCTTCGGGACGCGCCTGCTGGACGATGACGAGCCTTCGCCGTTCCTCCTCCGGCATGAGCGCGACCGCGGCCGGAACCACGTCGGACATGATGCGCGCGCCCTGTGAGCCGCCGGTGACGAGGAGCCGCAGCTTGCCGTCGGCGAAATCGGGAAAGGCGATTTTCGCGGCTTCGATCACCATAGGCCGGACCGGATTGCCGGTCCGATGCGTCTTGGCGCCGATTTTCGCGCTGACCCCGCCGAGCGCGTCGAATCCCTTGGCGATGGCGTCCACGCGGTCGGCGAGAAAATGGTTCGCCTTGCCGATGACGGCGTTGCCCTCGTGCAGGATCGTCGGCACCCTGAGCCAGGAGGCGGCGAGCGCCGGCGACACGGTCGGATAGCCGCCGAAGCCCACGAAGGCCCGGGGCCGGATCTTCTTGAAAAGACGGCGCGCTTCAAGAGTCCCCCGCGCCAGCGTGAGAACCGCGCCGATGCGGGCTTGAAGCGAGCCGCCGCGCGGCGTCGCCGCGGCGATCTGATGGATGGCGCGGGCGGGAAAGGCCGCGCCATATTTCGTTGCGCGCGCGTCGGTGACGAGCTCAACGGCGACGCCGCGCGCGGCGAGCGCATTGCTCAAGGCCTCGGCCGGGAACAAATGCCCGCCCGTGCCTCCCGCCGCAACCACGACCGGACGATCATCAACCATGCGAGTAGCTCAGCGAATGAGAATTGGCGAGGATCTCCGAGCCGGGACGCTTGCGCGTGACGGCGATCAGGAATCCGATCGCGAGCGCCAGGGAGACGAGGGACGAGCCGCCATAGGAGATGAAGGGCAAGGTCATGCCCTTGGCCGGCATCAGGTGTAGATTCACCGCCATATTTATGGCGCTCTGAATGGCGAACAGCATGACGAGGCCGGCCGCGGCGAAGCGGCAGAACGGATCCTCGTTGCGCGCCGCCATCAACAGGCCGCGCAGCGCGATGAAGGTGAAAATGCCGACGAGCACGAGGCAGGCGATAATGCCGAACTCTTCTCCGGTGACGGCGAAAATGAAATCCGTATGGGCGTCGGGAAGGATGCGCTTGACCGTGCCTTCGCCGGGGCCTTTGCCGAACCATCCGCCGGCCAGGAAACTATCGAGCGCCGTATCCACCTGAAACGTGTCGACGATCCCGCCGCCGGAGGCCGGGTCGATGAATTTAAGCACGCGCGCGCGCACATGCGGCACGAATTTATAGGCGAGCAAGGCGCCGCTGACGCCGGCTCCGCCGATGCCCACGACCCAGAACCAATGCAGCCCGGCCATGAAGAAGAGCGCCGCCCAGACCAGCGAAATGAGCATCGTCTGGCCGAAGTCCGGCTGCAAGATCAGGGGAACGATCGTCGCCGGCAGCAGGAACAGCGCGATCAGATTGGCCGGGACGTCGCGCCGCTTGCCGCCTTCGGCGAAAGCCCAGGAGACGAGAATGACGAAGGCTGGCTTGAGGAATTCCGAAGGCTGGATGCCGAGGATCCAGCGCTTGGAGCCTTTGACCTCATGACCGAAAACCAGCGCAGTGAGGATGAGCGCCATAGATACGAGAAAGACGATGAGCGCCGTCCGCCGCACCTGACGCGGCGTGAGGAAGGATGTGGCGAAGAGCACGACGATCGCCGGCGCGAGATAAAGCGCCTGGCGATGCACGAAATGGAAAGACGGCAAGCCGAGGCGCTCGGCGACCGGCGGGCTGCCCGCCATAGTGAGCACGAGCCCAAGGACAATCAGCGACCCGATGGCGGCGAGCATCCATCGATCGATCGTCCACCACCAATTGGCCAAGGCCGTACGTTCCGCGCGCGAAGCCATGCGGCCTCCTTTTAGATCCAATATGAGCAATGTTGTCGAGTTTTGGTTAATGATTCCTCTTTATACAAAGGAACCACAGTGACGAAGCCCAGCGAAACCATAGGCGCAAAGCCGCACCTATATCATGCGCCTCCCTCCTATTATTCGATGATCGCGCGGCTCGCGCTCGCCGAGGGGGGCGTCGCCTATGAGCCCGTCTTCGTAGACATCCATTTCAGGCTCAACCAAGAACAGCCCGACTATGTCCGGCTCAATCCGAACATGACCGTGCCGACCCTTGTGCTGGCGGACCGTGTTCTCGATCAAAGCCGCGACATCGCCGAATATGCGTTCGGCGTCAGCGAGGCGACGTTGAGCGCGGACGCCAAATCTTGGCTCGATCTCCATTACGCCCTCCCGATCGAAGAGCTGACCTTCGGAACCTTTCTCGCCCGCAATCCCCTGGCGCGGCTCATGATCCCGAAAGTGCTGGCGAGGAGCCATCGACGATTGCTGGAGCGCGCCGTCCAGAATCCCGATCTCGCGCCGCTCTATCAGGCGCGGGCGAAGGTCTTCGCCGAGCGGCTCCGCATCTTCAGTCCTGCGGCGGCGGAGCAGCTCGCGGACCGCCGTCGCGCCCAGGCGATCGACATTTTGGACCGGATGGAGCGCGCCCTCGGAGACGGCCGCGCGACTCTGACGCCGCCCGCCTATGGCGTCGCGGACGCGGTGCTGACCGTGTTCCTCGCGCGCATCGCGTTCATCGGCCTCGGCGCGGAATTGTCGAGGCGTCCGGCGCTCGAGCGCTATTGGCGCGCCATGCAAGCCCGCCCCAGCTTCGCCGCAGCTGACATTTGGACAAAGGCGCATATTTTCCGCCTGCTCAAAGGAATTCTGCTCGATAGAGCGTGACGGCTGCGGAATCCGATACCGCCGGCCTGCGTCGCCGAAGTTCAGAGGCGTCGGCAGAGCATCTCGCGATCGTCGAATTGCGGCCGGGCGGCGGCTGATGGCTGATCAACGGCTTGACCGGGTCGGCTCCGACCGCCGCCTCCAGCGTTGACCGAACGATCATGACGTCATGTCCCCGTCGGCGCGCTGATGATCGCTTTCGCGATCTCGCGAAACCGGTCGCCGCGCTTCTCGAAATCGGAAAATTGATCGAAGGAGGCGCAGGCAGGCGATAACAGGACCACGGGTTCCGCGAGCGCGCTCGCCTCGGCGTCGGCCGAAGCGCGCGGAACCGCGGTCTCGAGCGCGCCGCAAAGCTCGAATGGAAAAGCGTCGCCGATCGTCTTCGCGAAGGCCTCGCTGGCCTCGCCGATGAGATAGGCCTTGACGACTTTCGGGAACAAGGGCCGTAGCGCCTCTATGCCGCCTTGCTTCGCCCGACCACCCAGAATCCAGAAGACTTTATCGAAAGACAAAAGCGCTTTCTCGGCGGCGTCGGCGTTGGTCGCCTTGGAATCATTGACGAAGAGAACGCGGCCTTTGCGTCCGACCTCCTCCAGGCGATGGGCGAGGCCTGGAAAGCTCCGCAGACCTTTCGCCACGCGCTCGAGCTCGAAGCCGAGCGGGCCGAGAGCGGCGACCGCCGCCGCGGCGTTCTGGCCGTTATGCGCGCCGCGCAACGAAGCGATTCCCGCGAGATCGGCGATATCGCTCGAGCGTCCCTCGGCGCGGCGCACGAGATGCGCGCCGTCGAGGACGACGCCGTTCTCGATGGTGGGACTTTCGACGGAGACGAGGGTCGGCCGCAGGCCGGCCGCGCGCAAATCGTCGGCGATCGCACGGGTGAAGCGATCGTCGGCGCCGATGACGGCCTGATCGGCCTGACGCACAAGCCGCGCCTTGATCGCGGCGTAATTTTCAATCGTCCCGTGCCGATCGAGATGGTCCGGCGTGACGTTCAGCAATATGCCGACCGTCGGATCGAGCGTCGGCGCGAGATCGATCTGGAAGGAGGAGCACTCGACCACATGGACGCGGTCCGGCGCCGGCGGGGAAAGCGCCAGGATCGGCGTGCCTATATTGCCGCCGACCGCGACCTCATAGCCAAAGCTGCGGAAAAGATGCGCGACGAGCGCGGTGGTCGTCGATTTCCCATTGGTGCCGGTGATGGCCACGAAGGGAGATTTGGGCGCGATCTTGCGCCGCTCCCGGCAAAAAAGCTCGATGTCGCCGATGATCTCGACCCCGGCGGCCTTCGCCTTCAAGACGGTCCAATGCGGCGCCGGATGGGTGAGAGGAACGCCGGGCGATAAGATCAACGAGTCGAGGCCGCTCCAATCGGCGCTCGCCAGATTTTCGATCCGGAGCCCGGCCGCCCGCGCTTTTTCCCGCGCGTGCTCATTATCGTCCCAGACGATGACCCGGGCGCCGCCGGCGACCAAGGCCTGCGCGGTGACGAATCCGGAGCCGCCGAGGCCGAAAACGGCGACATGCTTGTCCTTATAGGCGGTGACCGGCGTCATCGTCACCTCAGCTTCAGGGTGGAAAGGCCGATCAGCGCCAGGACGAAAGCGATGATCCAAAATCGGACCACGACTTGAGGCTCGGACCAGCCAAGCTGCTCAAAGTGATGATGAATGGGCGCCATCTTGAAGACGCGCTTGCCGGTCAGCTTGAACGAAGCCACTTGAATCACGACCGAAAGGGTCTCGACCACGAACAGTCCGCCGACGATGATGAGGACGATCTCATGCTTCACCGCGACCGCGATCGTGCCGAGCAGGCCGCCGAGCGCGAGCGAGCCTGTGTCGCCCATGAAGATTTGCGCCGGAGGCGCGTTGAACCAGAGAAAGCCGAGCCCCGCTCCGATCAGGCCGCCGCAGACAATCGCGAGCTCGCCCGCGCCGGGGACGAAATTGATCCCGAGATAGGTCGAGAAGATCGCATTGCCGGCGAGATAGGCGATGATTCCGAACGTCCCCGAGGCGATCATGACCGGCACGATGGCGAGGCCGTCGAGCCCGTCGGTGAGATTGACGGCGTTGCCGGCGGCGACGATGACGAAAGGCCCGAAGATGAGAAAGAACAGGCCGAGATCGGCGACAAAGCCGTTGACGGCGGGAAAGGCGAGCGCGGTCGTGTGCGGCGTTCCATATTTGATCATCGCATAGCAAGCGATCACGGCGATCGCCGCCTCGAGGCCGAGCCGCAGCCGCCCAGAGAAGCCCTTATGCGTCTGCTTCGTCACTTTCAGGAAGTCGTCGTAGAAGCCGATCAGGCCGAAGCCGATCATGACCAGGAGGACGATCCATACATAATGATTGCGGAGATTGGCCCAAAGCAGGGTCGAGACGATGAGGCCCGAGAGGATCATCAGGCCGCCCATGGTCGGCGTGCCCTTTTTGGTGAGCAGATGCGACTGAGGCCCATCGTCGCGGATCGGCTGGCCCTTGCCCTGCTTGAGGCGTAGCGCGGCGATGACCCTCGGCCCGAAGAAGAACACGAAGAACAGCGCCGTGGCGGTCGCCCCGCCGGTGCGGAAGGTGATGTAGCGAAAGAGGTTGAGCGGCCCGAAGACGCTCGAAAATTCAGCGAGCCAGGTCAGCATGTCAGTTTTCCCGCCCTGCTTGCGCCGCTCCGGGCGTGAATGGACCCTGCTTCAACGCCGCGACGATTGCGCTCATCTGGCTTCCGTTCGAGCCCTTGACGACGACCACGTCGCCGCCGCGAATGGCCGCGCAGGCGATGGGCAAAAGCTCGCTCGCGCTTTCACGCCAGGCGCCTTGAAATTGTCCGGGCAGCGCCAGGAACAAATGTTTCATTAAAGGACCCGCCGCATAGACAAGATCGATGTGATTGGCTTCGATGTCGCGTGCGAGCCCGGCGTGCATGGAGGCTTCTTCCCGCCCCAGCTCGAGCATGTCGCCCAGGATCGCGATCCGCCGGCCCGTCTCCGACGCGGGCAAGGCCCCGGCGAGCGCGAAAGCCGCGCGCATCGAGGCCGGATTGGCGTTATAGCTCTCGTCGATCAAGGTGAAGGCGCCGCCTTTCGCCTCGAGGGTCAGCTGCTGGCCCCGCCCGGCCCCCGCGGCAAAGGAAGCAAGCGCAGCCGCAGCCGCGTCGAGATCGACCCCGACCGCCTTAGCGGCGAGAAGCACGGCGAGCGAGTTCAGCGCGAGATGGCGCCCAGGCGCGCCGAGCCGATAGGTCAGCGCTCGGCCGCAAATCTCCGCCTCGATCACGGAATGATCCGCCGCGAGCGCGACATTCACGAGCCTGGCGTCCGCTTTTTCATGTTCGCCGAAGCTCGCGACATAGCCGGCGGCCGAGGCCTCCGCTTGCGCGAGAAGCCGGTCATACTGTGCGATGTCGCGATGGAGGATCACGACCCCGCCTGGCGCGAGGCCTGAGAAAATCTCCGCCTTGGCGTCGGCGATCTCGTCGAGATTCGCGAAATTCTCGAGATGGACCGGCGCGATGGTCGTGACGATCGCGACATGCGGGCGAACCATGGCGACGAGCGGCGCAATCTCGCCCTTGTGGTTCATGCCGATCTCGAAAACGCCGAACCGGCTCTGCTTCGGCATGCGCGCGAGCGTCAGCGGAACGCCAAAATGATTATTGTAGGACGCGACCGACGCATGCACGGCGCCGCCCGGGGCGAGCGCGACGCGCAAGGCCTCCTTGGTCGAGGTCTTCCCGACGGATCCGGTCACGGCGATAATGCGCGCGGCGGTGCGGTCCCGGGCGGCGACGCCGAGGCCTTCGAGGGCGCGCAGAACGTCGCGCACGACAAAAAGCGAGCCCTGCCCTGCGAGCGCGTCGGCATGGGCCTCGTCGACGACCGCCGCAAGCGCCCCTTTGTCGAAAGCCGCCGCGACATGGTCATGGCCGTCGCTGTTCTCGCCCTTGATCGCGAAAAAAAGCTCGTCCTCGCGGAGGCTGCGGGTGTCGATGGATATGCCGGTCGCACCGCGTTTCGGCATGCCGCCGCTGACCCGCGCCGCGAGGGGGGCGACGAGTCCGAGCCCGGTCCATAAAGCCTCGTTCGAGGCACCGTCGGTCATGCGGCAAATTCCTTCAATGCCGCTCGCGCGCAATCGGAATCGGAGAAAGGAAGCGTCCTGTCGCCAATGATTTGGCCGGTTTCATGGCCTTTGCCGGCGATGACGAGACCGTCGCCGGGCTCGAGCAGCGCGATCGCCTGCGAAATCGCCGCAGCTCGGTCGGCGATCTCCTGGACATTTTCCCTATTCCCCGCGCCGGCGAGGATCGCTTTGCGAATCGCCGCTGGGTCCTCGCTGCGCGGATTGTCGTCGGTGACGATGACGCGATCGGCGAGCCGCGCGGCGACCTCGCCCATGATGGGCCTTTTGCCCGCGTCGCGATCGCCGCCGCAGCCGAAGACCACGACGAGCGTCTTTGTCACAAAAGGCCGCAGCGCGCTCAAGACCTTGTCGAGCGCGTCGGGCTTATGCGCGTAATCGACAAAGACCGGAGCGCCGTTGCGGCGGCCGACGAGCTCGAGCCGGCCCAGCGCCCCTTCGAGCCGCTCCAGCGCGGCGAAAACCGACTCCGGCGGGCTTCCGCTCGCGATGCAAAGCCCGGCGGCGACAAGCGCGTTCGAGGCCTGAAAAGCCCCGGCGAGGGGCAGTCGAACCATGACCTCCCCGCCGCCATACGCGAAACGCAGCCGCGTTGAAAAATTTTCGGCCTCGGCTTCGATGAGACGCAGCGCCTCGCCTTTCCTCCCGACCGAAAAGAGACGCAGGCCACGTCTCTCGCAGGCGGCCATGACCTTGTCCGCGACATCGCTGTCGGCGTCGACGACGGCCGTCTGACCCGGACGCAGCAACGCCTCGAAGAGCCGGAGCTTGGCCGCGAGATAATCCTCGAGCGTCGCATGATAGTCGAGATGGTCGCGCGAAAGATTGGTGAAGCCTGCCGCCGCAATGCGGACGCCGTCGAGACGGCGCTGCTCGATCCCATGCGAGGAGGCTTCCAGCGCGAGATGCGTGACCCCGTCGCGCGCGAGCGCGTCGAGCGTCTTATGCAGCGTGATCGGGTCCGGCGTGGTCAAGGCGCCATAGACGGCGCCAGAAGGCGCGGCCAGGCCAAGCGTGCCGAGCGACGCCGCGCCGACGCCGAGCGTCGCCCAGATCTGGCGCGCGAAGGAGGCCACCGACGTTTTGCCGCTCGTACCCGTGATCGCAACGATTGTCTCGGGCTGGCGCGGATAGAGGAGCGCCGCGGCTTGCGCCAAGGCGGCGCGCGCGTCCTCGACCTTGATGAAGGCCGCATCGCCGATCGGCGTTTCCGGCGTGCGCTCGGCTACGATGACGACGGCGCCCCGCCGCGCCGCCTCCCCGGCGAAGGCGAGGCCGTCCGCTTTAACTCCGGGCACGGCGAAAAACACGCCGCCTTCGACCACATTGCGGCTGTCGAAGGCGATGTCTGCGACCGCGCGCCCGCGCAACGGCTCCGGCAGCTCGACGTTCGGGAAGAGCTCGGCGAGCCGCATCAATGCCCGCCTCCGCCGCTAGCCGGCGTGTTGGCTATGCCATAGCCGAGCTTCGCGAGAAGCGGAAAGGGCTGGGTCGGCAATTCGATGCGCGGCGGAATGCCGAGCAAGGGCCCGGTCCGCTCGATAATCTTGCCGGTGACCGAGCCCGCGTTATGAGCAGCCGTATGATAATAGCCGTCCTCGGGCAGGCCCTGCGGCTCGTCGAGCAGGGTGAGGTAGAGGTATTTCGGCTTATCTGACGGCAGGATCGCCATGAACGTCGTGAACACCTTGTCCGTCGCGTAGTGGCCATGCACGATCTTATCGGCCGTGCCCGTCTTTCCGCCGACGAAATAGCCTTTGATGTCGGCGATCTTCGCGGTTCCGATCTCGGCGTTGAGGCGCATGAGATAGCGCATCGATTCCGACGTCTCAGGCTTGACCACGCGGACCGCGACCTGCTTCGCCTCGGCCTCGCCGCGCTTCAGAAAGGTCGGCGCCATCAAGAGGCCGCCGTTGACGAGCGCCCCCACAGCCATCACCGCCTGCAATGGGGCGACATTGAGGCCCTGGCCGAAGGCTATGGTCATTGTGTTGAGCTCGCCCCAGTTTCTCGGAACGAGCGGATCGGCCGTTTCCGGCAATTCGGTGCGCAAGCGCGTGAGTTGCCCCATCTTGCGCAAGAACGCCTTGTGGCCTTCGACTCCGACCATCAGCGCCATGCGGGCGACGCCGATGTTGGAGGAATAGGTGAAGACCTCCGGCACGCTCAGCACCCGGTGCTGGGCGTGATAATCATGGATCGTGAAGCGGCCGTGGCGCAGTGAGTCCCGCGCGTCGATCCGCGAATGAAGATTGACCTTGCCGAGATCGAGCGCCATCGCGATGGAGATCGCCTTAAAGGTCGAGCCCATCTCATAAACGCCAACGGAAAGTCGGTTGATATGATTGGGATCGAGCGCGTCTGCCGGCGTGTTCGGATCGTAATCCGGCAGCGACGCCATGGCGACGACCTCGCCGGTGTCGACGTCGAGAATGGTCGCCGCGCCGGCTTTCGCCCTGAACTTGGCGATGCCTTTGGCGAGCTCGTCGCGAACCGCATAGGTCGCCTTGAGATCGAGAGAGGTCGTGATCGGCTTCAAATTGTCCGGTGTCAGGCTGAATCCCGCGCCGTGAAGATCGGCCAGGCCTTGACCGTCGATATATTTCTCCAGCCCGGAAATGCCGACGCCGTCGAGATTGGCGAAGCCTAAGACATGCGCGGCAAGCGGGCCGTTCGGATAGATCCGCTTATTCTCGGGGAGGAAGCCGACGCCCGGAAGGCCGAGCCTATAGACTTCCTGCTGCTGCTTCGGCGTGACCGCGCGCTTGACCCAGATAAACCCCTTGCGCGAGCCCAATCTCGTCCGCAATTCACGCGCGTCGACATCGGGCAGGACCGCCGTGAGAAGCTCAACCGCCTCATCCTTGTCGATAATGCGCCTCGGCTCGGCGAACACCGACATGACCTTGACGTCAGTGGCGAGAACCTCGCCATTGCGGTCGAGAATGTCCGGCCGCGCGGCCGCAATCACATCGGAGCCCGAGCGCTTGCCCCCTTGAGGCTGTTCCGGCTTTAGGCCGAAAAGTATGAGTCTGCCGCCAATGATCCCATAGACGGCCAGAAAAACGCAGGCGACGAGGAAAATACGGGGCCTGCTTTTGTCGAGCTTGGTCGAAAACAGGTCGCCGAGCGCCGCTTTGAGCCAGCCCGCGAAGGACCGTTTCGGGCGGCCGGGCGGGCCTTGCTCTCCCTTCCTCGCCAATGGGTCGAACCGATCGCTCATCTCGATTCCCGATCGTCAGCGCGGGGACATGGCGGGCGTCGCCGGCGCCCCAGCGCCGATGCGCGGCGTATTGGTCGGCTCGGTCAAGCCGAGCAGCTCCATCTTGCGCCCGATGGAGTCGATTTTCTGCGCCTTGGACGGCAATGCGTCCGCGCCGACGATTTGGGTCAGGGCGACGGGCTGCAGGTCGAGAAGCTTGTCGGCGAGCGCCTGGATTCGCTCCGGCCTAGTCAAATGCGCCCATTCGGCGCGCAGCATCCCGATCTGGTCCTGCTCGGCCTTGATCTCATGCTTCAGCTTAACAATCCTCTCGGCGTGATAGATCGTCTCATATTTGATCGAATAGGCGTAGATGGCGGAGCCGATGAGGGCCACGACCGCGAGAAGATTTAAAATCCGCACCATGTCAACGCCCTCCAGCCTTGGCCTGCGGCAGCTGCGCCAGAGCCAGCAATTTCTCGTCGAGGGCGCGAGCGTCCGCGCGGGTACGCACGCCATATCTGAGCTTGGCCGAGCGCGCCCTCGGATTGGCGTCGATTTCGGCCTCGGACGGAGCGATCGGCTGCTTGCCGGGCAAGAAGAAAGTCGGCTCGGGCGGCGCGGCTTCGCCCGGCAAGCGTCGCGACGCCGTTTGCCCGCGCCCCGAGCGCGCCGCGAAGAATTGCTTGACGATTCTGTCCTCGAGCGAATGAAAGGTCACGACGACGAGGCGGCCGCCCGGCTTCAACAGAGCTTCCGCCGCGACAAGCGCGTGCACGAGTTCCCCGAGTTCATCATTGACCGCAATTCTGAGCGCCTGAAAGGCGCGCGTCGCTGGATGCACGTCTCCCGGCTTGGCCGGAGCGACCCGGGCAATCATCGAGGCGAGTGCGGCGGTCGTCAAAAAGGGCGCTTTGGCGCGATCGACGACGATCGCCCGCGCAATGCGGCGCGAGGCCCGCTCCTCGCCGAAATAATAAAAAATATTCGCCAGCGTTTCCTCGTCCGCGGCATTGACAAGATCGGCTGCGCTCGGGCCCGAGCAGGCCATGCGCATGTCGAGCGGGCCTTCGGCGCGAAAGGAAAAGCCGCGCTCGGCATTGTCGAGCTGCATGGAAGACACGCCGATGTCGAACACGATGGCGTCGAAATCGGCGAGCCCAATCCGCTTCGCCGCCTGGCCGAGGCAAGAGAACCGCTCTTGCGCCAAGATAAGGCGCCCTTGGGCGCGCCGCACGAGTTCGGCGCCCTCGCGGATCGCGTTGGGATCTCGGTCCAACGCCAGAACCCTTGTTCGGGGCTTCGACAGGATCGCGCGCGCGTAGCCGCCAGCCCCGAAGGTCGCATCGAGATAAAGACCATCCTCGCGCGGGTCGAGCGCGCGCATGGCGTCCTCACGAAGCACGGGAACGTGTCGGGCCGGTCCGCCAGCGGCGAGGTCTTCCTCTTCGCCGCGGCCCGACGTCATTCCCGTGCTCCATGCGGTCGCGGCGCCAAATCCGGCGCCGCGTGTCTGGCGCTGAGCTGTTTTCGTAATTCGCGCACCCGGTTTCTGGCCTCGTCCAGATGCGCCTGAAAACGGCCCGGCTCCCAGAGCTGAAACTTGTGCCCGTGTCCCACGAAAGTCACTTCCGTCCCTATTTGGGCGTAGGATTTTAGACTTTCGGTCAGGATCACGCGCCCTTCCGAATCGACTTTCAATATTTCGCTCGTGCCGATGAGCGCGGTCGAAAACAGATCGCGCTCTTCCGAATAAGGGGAAAGCCGGCCGAGAAGCTCGTCGATTTCCCGCAATATGGCGTGACCGCCGCAATCGAGCGCCTCCTGATCGATCGAGGGATGAACGTAAAGCCCCTCGAAACCGTCACGCGCCAGCACGGCCCGAAATGGCGCTGGAATCGACACGCGTCCCTTGGCGTCGAGCCGGTTGGTGTAGTTCGAGCGATATCCGTCCACTCCCCCACCCCGAACCCGGCGCGTTGCGCCATCGGCCGATCCAGACCCCACGCAAAGGCGGCGCAGACCGACGAACAAGAACGCAACGGGATGATTTGGGATAGCATGGGATAATATGGGGGTCAATGTGAATTGCGGAGCTACAGGGGGCGCCCCGGCCCTGGCGAGGGTCGTATGTTCTTGATATGTTCAAGATGGCGCTCAAGCGCGTCGGATCGGCGCCCCCCAGCCTTGAAGACCGTCCAATCATCTCGCTTTTGTCGGAGGCGGCGAAACCGGAGGCTGAGATCAAAACCCGCGCCTCGGATGCGCCTATGCGCAAAAAACGCCGTCCCGCTCAGTTCGCGGCCTTGTCAGCTCCGCCCTGCCTCTTCGGGCGGGCATGATTCGGCCGCCCGACTTTCCCGCTCGGTTGCGTCATCGAGACCGGATCGCTAGCCGGGAAAGTATCCAAGAGGGCGTCGTCGAGCTCGTCGCTCAACGCTCGCGCCAGTTTCTCTTTCGATTTCGCCTTAGCTTCATTGGTCATCGGTCTCTCGCTCTCTTTTCGTTTAGACGCGAAAGGAACGACGCCGTTGCCCGAATGTTCCGCGACTGATTTTTGCGGCGCGGGTCAGCCGCAACCCTGAAATGCCATCAATCTTGAACGTGAGAGCAGGATTTTCCGCGAAAAACCGGTTTTCCCTTTTTCGCATCCCGCTCTAGGAGAAATCCTCCTTCAGGCGCCGCAAGAATGCGTCGATCACGTCCCGCCGCAACGCGTAGCTCGCGAATTTGCCCTCACGGAAAACCTCGACCAATCCAGCGAGTTCGAGCTCGCGCATATGATGAGACAGGGTGGCTGGACTAATTGAGAAGCAGTCGCGCATCGCGACGCAAGGAACGGCGTCCCGGCGTTTGCCGAGACGCTGCAGAATTTCATAACGGCGCCTATCGGCCAAGGCCCGAGCAATAAGGAGAAACTGATCCTCCGTCAGGGTCTTGCCGATCGAGCCAGACATTCGCCAACCTTTGCGCAAAAGCGCTTTGCCGACCTCGCGCCTCCTCGCGCGAGCCGGCCTCAGGCATTCGTCCGGCCCGACTGCGTCTTAGCGCAAGCCGCCGGAGACGGCCAGCGTCTCGCCAGTCACCCATGCGGCCTCATCCGAGGCGAGGAAGACAACCGCCGGCGATATGTCCGCCGGCAAGCCGACGCGCCCGAGCGGCGTCATCCCGACCATGGCCTTTTCGGCCTCGCTTCCGACAATGCCCATGGCGTCTGTTCCTTCGGTCGCGACCAGCCCCGGATTGATCGAGTTCACCCTGATTTTCTTCGGCCCGAGTTCCTTGGCGAGTACGCGGGTCACGCCGTTCACGGCGTGCTTGGTCGCTGTGTAGATGACCGATTCAGGCGGATTGATCGTGCTCGCCACGGAGCCAATGTTGATGACGCTGCCGCCCTCGGGACCGAACTGGCGGGCGGCCTCCTGCGTCGCAAGCAGCAAGCCGAGTACGTTGATGTTGAATTCCCGATGAAACTCTTCCTCGGTCACCGCGTCGAGCGGCAAAAACTTGTAAACGCCGGCATTGTTCACAAGTATGTCCAGCCGCCCGAAGGCTTGCTTCGCCTCGGCGAAAATTCTCTTCACGTCGCCGAGCTTGGCGACGTCGCCCTGAACGGCGATCGCCTGTCCGCCCTTGCCCTTGATCTCCGCGACAACTTTTTCCGCGCCTTGCTTGTCGGAGGCGTAATTCACAACGACAGCCGCGCCCTGGGCCGCGAATTCCCTGGCGATTCCAGCGCCAATCCCTTTCGAAGCGCCTGTGACCACCGCTGTCTTGCCCGATAATTTTGCCATGTCTGGTAACTCCGCAAATTCACGATGATTTGATATTTCGACAAGTATCGAAATATCAACCAGGCTCATCTAAGGCGCCGACGGCATTGTTTCAAGCGGCGTCGAAAGAGGCGAGAAAGCGGTCCGCCGGTCGCTCGGACATCGCCAGAAATCAAATTGAAATCTGAAGGCGCGCCGAGCGCTCGAAACAACCCCCGCGACGCGCCCCGAGTTCTCGGCTCGAGCGCATCGATCGCCCTGAAAAGCCAGTGGTTTTGTTTGGAAGCGCGAAGCTCAGTTGGCGAGGACGCGAGCCGAGGGAAAGGCGATCTCGACCAAGGTTCCTTCGTCCTTTTTGCTCTTGATCGAGAAAAAAGCCCGATTGGCCTCGACAAGGGCCTTGGTCAGGGGAAGGCCGAGCCCCGTGCCCCCCGTCGGGCGCGACACGGCGAGCTGGCGGAAGGGCTCGAGAGCGATCTCAATATCGGCCTCCGACATCCCGACGCCTGTGTCGCGGACGCGCAGTGAGACATGGCCGGCGTCGCTCAGCGCGGTCGTGACGATCACCTGGCCGCCCGGCTGATTGAACTTCACCGCATTGGAGAGGAGATTCAGCACGATCTGTCGGAGCGAGCGTTCATCGGCGAAAAGATGCGGCAAGCCGGGCGCGAGCGACAGCCTGATGACGACGCGCGCGCGGCTCGCCTGCGGCTGCATGATGGAGACGCATTGCGAGATGATGCGATTGGCGTCGACCTCACGAAAATCGAGATCCATCTTGCCGGCCTCGATCTTCGACAAGTCCAGAAGATCGTTGACGAGGCTCATGACGAGCGCGCCGGAATTATGAATATCCTTGAGATATTCCTTGTAGCGCTCATTGCCGACTGGACCGAAACGCTCGTCCATGATGACTTCGGCGAAGCCGATAATCGCATTGAGCGGCGTGCGAATCTCGTGGCTGACCCTGGCGAGGAATTCTGATTTCAGCGCGCTCGCCCGTTCGGCTTCCTTGCGCGCCTCATCGAGCTCCCGCTCAACTTTCTTCCAATGGGTAACGTCGCGCAAAAGCGCGCAAAAGCGGGTCTCGAGATCGCGCGCGCCGCCGCCCGGCGCGGCGCCGATGCTAATTCGGCCGAGCGTCATGAATATCGGGATCACGCCGCCTCTGCGGGCGAGGCCCATGACCTCGCGCCCGTCATTGAGCAGGCTGGCGACGCCGCCCGATTTGACGCCCTCGAAATAATCGTCGACGCAGGCCCGGCTTTCGGGCGCGATCAGCGTCATGAAAGGCTGGCCGATAATATCGGCCTCGTCATAGCCGAACAAAGCCTCGCCGGACCGGTTCAGGGCGAGTATGCGCCCTTGCGAATCGAAGGTCAGGACGCCGTCCATGACCGTGTCCAAAATGGCGCTGAGCTCCCGCGCCTCGCTCTTGTAACGCCGCCGCTCCCCATCGATGTCGGCGACGGGACTGGGCAGGAGACTGACCAATTCGGCCTCTCGTCCATCCCATTCGATCGCCTCGCGACGCGCGCGCATCGCCGCGTTGCCGCCAGCCGGCCCGCGCAGCTCTACGAGTTCGCCGTCGCTATTCGCGTCCAGGCGGGCGACGGACGCGAAGACGCGGGCCTCGAGCGCCGCTTCGAGGCTGGCGCAACCGACCAGGTTCAACAAAAATCGGTTGGCGAAGACAGGCGCTTCGTCGCGGCATATCAGAACGCCCATCGAGAGCTGGTCGAACCAAGCGGCTTGCCCGCCGCCGGACTGGGGCGTTTTCGCGTCCGGCTTTTGAGCCGCGGCAAGGCCCAATCGCGTCCGAGCCGCGTCGATTCCATGCGGGACCGCTTCGGCCGGCGAATCGCCCGAGCCGCTCGTCTCGCGCGCTGCCGCGGCTAATCTGGAGCCGAGCATGCTTGCGATGGCGTCGAAGGCGTCGCGCTCATCCGAGGTCAGATCCGGCCCCCGTCGGCCGCCCGTCGCGGCCCGCATCGGGCTCGATGCGCTTTTCGCAGCTTCGTCCGATGCGGGAGAGGGGCGAAGCGGGATCACATTGATCGCCTCCGCCGTCGGGAAAGCGGGTCGCCGCTCTTTCACGATCGGACTTGCCGGAACCGAGACAGGATCCTGCGCTTGCTCGCGGACGCGCTCGCTTGGCCGCGCGCCTGAACGTGACGACTGGTCCAGTTGCGTTCGGTCGATATGAATCACGCCGAAACCGCGATAGCCGACAAAGCATCGATCCCGGTCATAGGTCGGCGCCGCGCCGAAACTAATCCGAACCGCCGCGTCCGCGCCATCGATCGGCCATAAAACTTCGACGCCGCTCCATGGCTCTCGCCGCGCCATCAAATCCGCGACCCGCGGTCCCTGACGAGCGTCGAGGCCGCGCACGAGATCGACCCAATTCTGGCCGACCAGATTCCCTGCCGTCGCGCCCACGACCTCGCCGAGTTGCGGCGTGACCGCGACGATTCGATCCTCGGCGTCGGTGCGCCAGACAAATCGAACGGCGCTGATGTCGCCTTTATTCGCCGACGGGCGCTGGTCCCCGTCTTCGCCCGCTTGGGAAAGCGTTCTTGCGCCAGCCTCCGCTCCAATGCGGAAATCCTCGCGCGCGGCGTCGTCCGGTCTATCAAGAAGATCCAAGGCCGCGGCGGCGAATAGAGTAGACCCGTCCTCACGGGACATCCGGCGACATATAAGCGTGACGCTTCGCGTCGCTGGAGGCAGGACGAAGCGCAGCCTTTCGACCGAGGGGCCGCCATCGATCGGCAAGGCGCGCGCGAGATGGGCGAGACGCCTCGCGCCGGGATCGTCCGCAGAAAAAAGCCGATCCGACAGATCCTCGAGGCAGCTCGCACCGAAGAGGCGCATGAGGGATCGGCCGGCGAAAATAGCCTGCCGCGATTGCGCGCTCTCAAGGACGACGAGCCCATCCGCGCCTAGGCTCAACGGCAGATCCCGCAGGACCCTGGCGACGTCTTCCTCGTTCAAATCGGCCTCGAAACGAGATTCCAAAAATGGCTCCAATAGGCCACGTCCCCGAGCCAAGCGTCGTCGCGGCTGCGTTCGAGAAGCGTAAAAAGAATCGAGTCCACGCCGCGACCGCACGCAAAAAGTTTAATTTTTATATTATGCGCCTCATGCCTCGCCAAATCAACGACGAAGCCTCAGTTTGCCGGCGCGCGGGACCTTGCGCGTCCGAGATCGAAGGTGGCGAAATTCATTGCCCGCGGCGGGCCGCCGCCAAACCCTTGCAATCCGGCCCTTGCAATCCGGAAACGTTCCTCTTAGGGTCCCGCGCTGAAAATAGGCCGCGCCGCCATAGCTCAGTTGGTTAGAGCGCTAGATTGTGGATCTAGAGGTCCCCCGTTCGAGCCGGGGTGGCGGTACCAATAAAATCAATGGCTTACTAGATAATCCGAGCGGCTTTTCACCTCCAAAAATAAGTTTGTCGCCACCGGATAGCCACGCGAGCCGTCTTCAAGCGCCTGCATGGTCCGGCGGCCATTCGCCAGGAAACCGCCGACCTCCATCGCGATCGACCAGCAGCGGCATCCCCTTCGTCGCCCGCCAAGCAACTTCCCAGGCTCGCTGTTCCGGCGAATCGCGCTTGATCCAAACGCCCAGTAAAGAGGGCTTAGCGAGTAACGCCGCGCCGCCGCAAACGTCGGTCGGAGGCAACCCAGCTCGCGGCCGCTTTCATCCCCCATTGGCGGTGGGGAAACTCGTGGTTTTCAGATCGCGAGAAGATCTTGGAGCAGACGAGCAGCGCCGAACATGTCGCGCGTCAGTGGCCAATGATCATCCTTAAAAACATCATCGCTAACAATTTCATCCGCGCGACACCAAAGGAACGCACGCGCCTTCACCTTCAGACCAGCCAAGGTCTCGGCACGCAATTCAATAATTTGATCGACGATCTCCGAATTCTCGGACGAGATCTTCTCGAAAACCTCTTCGGTCACGAGTAGATTATCGCTCCCGTCAAAGCAGGCCTTCTCTCGCTTCCAGCCCTTCTCAAGCACGGCTCCAAGGGCCAGCAGTTCCGCATCTGCGGGAATGGTCGCTTTTCCCGCCGCTATGGCCAAAGCTCCGAAGGCGGCGCCGGCCGATCCGGCGGCGATGAAACGACGGCGATTCGGCGAGCCGGGATTACTTACTGGAATGGTGACGTCCTGCATTAGAAAGCTCCACGAATGGTTGTAATCAACAGTTTATGTTGATACCATCCGCGGAGTTATTCCGTCAATAGAAAATGTTGAAATGATACCTTCCCAATGCCGCGCGGCCCGCGCTCTGCTCGACTGGACACAACCCAAGCTGGCCGAAGCCGCGGGCCTCGGCCTCTCGACGATCGTGGATTTAGAACGCCAACGCCGCGCAGTTTCCGCGGAAACCCTTTCAACTATCCGCACTGCCCTTGAGTCCGCCGGCGTCGAGTTCATTGCCGAGAATGGCGGCGGCGCCGGCGTGCGGCTGAGGAAAAACACAACGTGAGAAGCTGGAATTATAGGATTGTCCGCTATGCGGACGGGCGGGGCTTCGGGCTCCATGAGATTTTCTACGACGAAGCCGGCGTCCCCGAAACAATGACGGCCGAGCCGATCGCGTTCACGGTCGAGGCGGAAGAAGGCCCGTCGGATCTTGTCGACATGCTCAAGGAAGCGGTTTTCGACGCGGAAAATAGCGGCGTGCTGGATGAAGCCGTTATCCTCGGCCGCGGCGCCCGCTCCGACTCGACTGGATGAACGCTCTGCGGACCACAGAGGCGGCGCAGGTGTGCGGCTGAGGAAGGGCGCAAAGTGAGCTTGATCCACAATGAACGAACCAAGCTGACGGCAGCCTGGCTTAATGCCTTGGCTGGCGCGGCATCGGCCGCCGGGGTCATAGCGCCGCTCGCCGCGGCATTCTATGGCGTCGCGAGCGCGCCGGCCAACGGCGCCCTGCTTCTCGCCGGCGTCACAATTTGGCTTTTCGCCGGGATAGGCCTACATTTTGCCGCGAGATATGTCCTTCGGAACTTAAAGCCATGACCGAGCTTCAACTCATCGGCTTTTTCGTCGCGCCGCTCGCGCTTCTCGCCGTCGGCTGGGCCGTGGCGCTCGCCGTCGATTGGCGGGCCCATCACGGCGACTGAGCATCAGCGTTACAGGCACTCCATGCACCGGTGGCCCTCAAACTTTTTCTGCTTCGGATAACGACTGGATCGAGACTCCCCGCGAGTTCGGCATGAGATTGCCGCGCCGTCAAAATATCGCGAGCCGGCCTAGAAGTCAGGCCGCAAAGACGGATTGTAGCGCAGCTCCGTCTGCAGCATTTTCGCAATCTCACGCGAGTGCTGACGAAGTTTGTCGAGCGTGGTGCCCTTCTCAGCGCTGTAATTGACCGCGATGTTGAAGGTATGGCCGCCCTGCGGCTGGGCCGCACCGCCTCCTGAAAGCGCGCCGCGTAGCGCCGCGGCCGGGCCGGCTGGCACGATCATCTCGCCCTGATGGACCTGCGCGATCATGTCGCCGGGGAGTTCCCAAGCGCCGGTGGCGAAGCCAGGAATACCGATCGCGTGTAAGATCGAGCCGAATATGCCGCTACCGCCGCCCCCACCGCCGGCGCCGCCGAGCAACGATCCGATCGCCGAATTCTGGAGCGCTGTCTTGATGGCGTTCTCCATCGAAGTCAGCAAGGAATTCCCGACATCCTCGGCAAGCTGGACCGCGAATTGTCGGCCGGCGCTCCTGTTGCCCTGAATGAGCGCCGACGTGATCGCCGAATTGAGCTGGCCCGTGACCGCGCTCCAGCCCTGATCAAAAGGCTGCTGCGCCTTCTTGGCGTTCTCTTCTTCGATCTTAGCCCTACGCGCGGCCTCTTCACTCGCGATCTCAGTTTTTTTCAATTCCGCATTGCGATATGCGTTTGTGCCTTCACCCCAGATCTGCATCAATTTGTCTTGCAGCTGCGTCTCGCGCGCGGCTCGATCCGAGGCCACGGTTTCAAGCTGTTGGGTCTCCTGCTGAACGGAGATCTTATGCTGAGCGGCCTCGGCTTTGATCAGCGCCTCCCGCAAAGCGAAGCCGTTCAAGGCGATCTGATATTGCGATTGCGCGGTCGCCGCCGCATCCTGCTGCCCCTGCCGATCGGCTGCGGCTTGCGCCGTCCTGACGCGCGTTTCAGCATCGATCCGCGCTTGCGTTCCTTGGGCATAGACCTGATTAATTGCGGTCTGATTGGCCCTGGCCTCAGTCAGGGCTGCCTTGGCGTCCGTGTCGCCGCTCTTCGCCTTGATCAAGGCGTTCTGTGACCTTACCAGGTCGAGTTCCTGTTGCCGGACACGCAATTCCTGCCGAGCAGCTTCCGTCCCGAGCTGGGTTTTGGTCGCGAGATCAGTTGCGGCGGCCTGTTGCTCACGAAGCGCGGCGAGCGTGGCGCGAGCCGTCCGCAATTGATCTTCGCCGCCCTGAATGTCTTTCTGCGCGCTGGCAAGGTCCGCGAGTTGCGTCGGCGTTCCGCCCGCAGCTTGCGCCTTGAGACCCGTCATTTCTTGCCGGAGCTTGGCGAGCGTCGTCGTCGCCTTCTCCATGTCGGCGTTCCAGGTCGAACCATCCGGCGATGTGGTGAAGCTCTGCCAATCGCTATTCAGCCCTTCGATCCGGCGCTGAACCGCATCGATCTTCCCTTGGAGCGCATCCATCTGCGTCGAAATCGGATTAGCTTCGCCCGTCACCTTGTCGGATTGAAGCTTGATCTGCTCTGGCGTTAAGGGCGTTGCGCCGATCGCTGCTTTTCGAGCATTCCATCCTTCGACGACCTTACCGATCAACTCTGTTTCACGTTCAAGTTTTGAAGCTGTAATGTCCGCAGCGATGTCGAGACCGCCCTCCGCTGCCGCCGCTTGGCCAATTGTCTCAATAAGATCACGCACTTTGGCGGCTAACCCACCGACGGCAGTGCCAGCCCTTCCCCACCTTTCAACCAACATCCCCAAAATTGCGCCGATAGCTGTCATTTGATTGCCGCTTCGCGCCGCAGCATCGGCATTAGCCAGCTCAGCCGCGGTCACATTCGGCATTTCCGCCGCGATCTGTTTGACCTTCATAAGCGGATCATCAAGTGCTTTTGCAAGCCTGCTCCAGGCTTCAGGCAACTTTTCCCCGGAAGCCTTGGCGAAGGCCGGCAGAACATCGATAAGCAGCGACTCAAGCTCAACTGAATAATTGTGAATTGAGGTGATCTGCGCCTGCATGGCCGCGGCGGTCTGCGCCGAAACGTCCGGGATTTGCTGGAACTTAGCCAACCATCGCGCCGTACCCTGGCCAGCGTAATTATAGGCCTGCTCGACCGCCGTCAGGTTCCCGGCAAATGCCGCCTGCGTGGAAACCGCCGCGATCATCGCGCTTCTGCTTTGATCAATCCCCGCGCGCCATCGCTCCGCCGAACTGATCCAACGATCAACCCCACTCGCGCCGGAATTAATGGCCGCGATATAAGCCTGAATGCTCGAAACGCCACTCCTCGCTGCGGCTGCTGCACTTCCAATCCCGGATGCAATAGATCCAAAAGCCGAGCCGACGCCGCCGCCGATCGAGCTGGTCGCATCAATGACGCCACGAAGCGCGATTGTCGTGGCGGCGGCTGTTACCGCAAAATCACGAAGACCGTGCTGATCCGGTTCGACCTTAACCGAAGCCAGTTTCGAAATCGAATCATCGAGCCGCGCAAATGTATTGTTCAGCGCAAGGACGTTGACACTCGACGCAGAGGAAAACCGTGAAATATTGGTCTGTAGCTGGGCGGTCGCGGCAACGACGCCGGCAATATCCGCGCCAAATTTGATGTCGACGCCATTCGCCATTTTTAATGATCCGCTTCGTTCGTAACGTTTGGCTTGAGAAAGCCGCCCAGCGTGAGAATTGCTGTCGCCGCCGCGTCAAGTTCCGTGAACGATCCTTCAAGCCCATCGAAATCCATGATGTTTTCGATGTGATCTCGCGCGAGAGCCGCCCGTAAGACGCCGATGCTTTTTTGCGCCGGCGGGTCATCGTTCTTGAGGACCTTCTCTACACTGATGAGTTGACGCAACGTGAGAGGCCTAATGGTCCAAGTTGACGGCCCAACTTTAATTTCAATGCTCATATGATTTTCTCCTCTATGGCCACGCGCGGCGATCGCGCGGACGCGTCTGTTGATAGGCGATCTTAAATTTCTGCTTCGCCTGGCGATCATGATCGCGTCGCAGATCGGCAAGACGTCGTTTGCCGTCGGCCCAAGTTGCGGCTGCCCGCGCCATAGCCTGCGAGGTCGTATCGTCGCGAGCGTCCTTCAACATATCCTGCCTCCCAGAAGAAAGCGCCGCGAGAGCGACAGAGCCACTAACTCTCTCGCGGCGCTCCTCCGCCGGCCGCATGTCGCAAGCCGGCAGTTATCGAGGCGGCGCGTCGGGATCACGCCCCTCAATAACTATTGAACTATTGCAGCGACGGCGCCCAACGCACGAGCTGCGCGACAGCAACAGCCGCCGGATGGCGCATCTGGAAATCATGCGCCTGGATAGCCCGGATCGCGGTAGAATCCTCTACGAAAAGAGAGTGCAGATTTCCTTGCGAATCGTATATTGAGCCTTCCCTCGAGGCCGCGAGCTCGAGCTCCATCGAATCGAGAACGATCGCTTCCGTCATCTCGGCGAGAATGACGAAGGAGCAATCCTTATTCATTCCGGCCGCATCCCAGATGTTAATCGGGATCTGATTAGACACGTAGACGGGGATGCCCCAAATTTTCCGCGTGCGAAGCAGATCTGGAAACATCGGCAAGGCGATCGAATTGTAGAGCTGCGCAAGACCAACCAGAGTGCGGCCGTGCATAAAGAAAGCGCGGCGATCATTGGGCACATTGGCGATTTCGAGCTTGGCGATTAGCCCGTACAATTCGGCGAGGATAGTCGAGAGCGTATAGTTTCCCGCCGACGTGATGAAGTTTCCACCAACCGCCGCAGTGGAATTGGCGCTGGAGGACCAAAGCCCGGCCGACCCGCCCGTGAGCATGGCCCATTGATTGGCGAAGCTGAGGAAGCCACGAGGTGTGTCTTGCGTGCCGTCGCCAACAATGAAGTGATAATCCTGCTTTAGCGCCAGTACACGAATTAGGTCATTGCGCACCATCGCATCGATGCCGGGGTCGTCGCCATACCTAAGCAGGTCATTGCTTAGGCGGACCATTCCGGTCAATTTTTTGTATTGGCCGATGATCTGACCAAACGAAGGTTGAGACTCGGCGATCGCGCCGCGCTCGCCTTGGTACGTCGCCGCCGCGACTGAGGTCTGGATCGGCAAAGTGAGCGTTCCATGCGGCATAGAAATGGTGAGCGGCTCAGCCGCTCGAACCGCGATCTTCGGATAGAGGAAATCGACGATTTCCGTAGCCTGCTCCGGCGGGACAAGAAAGCCCCCCGATGAACCAATGCCTGCGATCAACGCCTTGTTGACGGCCTCGCGCACCGGATGCCGTTCGCCGTAGAGCGATTTGACGTGCCCCTTTAACGCGACGTGCGAGCCGCCCGCTGCGGCCGCGGCGCGAACCATGGCGCCGACGACGAGACCCTTGCTCGAGCCGAGGCCGCGCTGCTGGGCCGCGGCGTCCGACGTAAAGGGATCGTCCTGGGCCTGAGCGTAGACGGTCCGGCCGGCCCTGAGCGCGGCAATATCGGCGTTGATGTCGTCGATTTCTTTGTCGATAAAGTCGTAGCTTTTCGACTCCGCCGCCGTGAGCGTCGAGCGGCCGGCAAGATAGTCGAGCCGCGACGCCTTCTCCTTGCGTCTTGCCGTCAACGCGTCGATCCGCGCCTGTTGTGCTTGTGTGGTTGGCATTCTTATAAACCTCAGATCATAGATGATAGGTCGCGCCCTGGATCATCGCGGCGGCGAGGCGAAACTTGAGGGCGAAGTCTCTCCCGGCAACACAACGCAGGAGGAGCGCGTCCTCCGCAAAGGCCGAATGCGTTCCTCCGCTATCTGTCCACAAGCCGTTTTGGGCAAGCGCAAGCTCAAATTGCGGGCCTTCAAAAATGATGGCCGTATCGGCGTCGCAAATATAGATTTCGGTCGTGTTCGAAGTCGAACCAACAGTGAGATTTGTGGGAATAGTCGTGGTCGAGAAGAACGGAAAGCCAAGCAGCGTCCCCCCCGCCATTTCGCGTCCAAACACCGGATAGCCGGACGTATCGAGCCAGGTGCGAAGAAACAATTCCGTCGCCGGATTGAAAGCCCAAGTTGGCTTAATCATCGGCACGTTTGCGGTAAGCAAAAATTGCGCGGCCGCCGCGAACTCGCTTAAGATCGAGGTCGTGCTCACCGAGGGATTTGAGGTGACGACCTGGCTAGAACCTATCGCGAAGGAGCGCAGGCCGCGCGGTTGAGATTGCATGCCATCGGATCGAATGTAGGAACTGTCCTCTGCCCATGCGATCTCGGCCGCTAGATGGGTGCCGATGATCTTATCCGTGCCCGGCCCGGCAAATCTCAAAAAATCGCCACTAAGGGGGATCAGCGCAACGAGCCGGTTCGCAGCCGCGCGGATTTGCCCGAAGGCGGGTTGCGATTGCGGAATAACGACATTGCTTTGCGAGAGCCAAGCCGTCGATGCGCCGGCCATAATGGTCGGGATGGATAAATTGCCGCGAGGAAGGTTAACGACCTGGGCGCCGGCCCGGCGCATCACAGTTCTCGGCAACAGAAGCGGAATCATATAGTCGGCGGCGAAATCATCGGGGATCAAAAAGGCACCGGAAGCGCCGTAGTTAGACGATAAAGCCTTTGCGAAAGTTTTCGGGATGAAATGGCGTTCGCCGAAGCTTTTCTCAGCGATCTCGATTTTTCTCGAGCTGTCGCGTTCATGTGCGGTCGACGCGACAAGGCGCACATAGCCGCCGAGCGCAGCGGCGGGATCATTATAAGGATCGCGGGCAATCGGCGCGGCGTAGGGCATGGGAGGATCCTGTTCAGACAATGACTTTGCAATGACCAGGGCGCTGGGATTGGCGGGGATGGCGACCCCACTTAGCTCGAGAGGCGTCCAGCGCTTGAACCGGAAGCCGCCGCCCTTTATCGGCTCCGGAGGATCGAGAGCCATAAAGCCAACCGAAACTCCGCGTAAGTGACCTGACTTGAAGAGCGCGCAAATCTCATCGCCTTTCGCCGAAACGCCCTCAGGCGCAAAAGTGATGTGAGCCTTGACGTTGGCGGCGCTGACGCTGAGCTTCGCACTCCCGAGCGGCTGCATCGGGTCATGCCCGAACAGGAAGGGGACCACGCTATCCGCCGATTCGACGACGCAGCCGAGCGGCTCGAGGATATCGCCTTGGCGATCCAAAGTCGCATCCGAAGCGATTGCGACGATCTCGCGCGGACCGAGTCCTGCGGCCTTCACAATCGGCGCGGTGAAAGTACGCTTGTTCATTCACTGGCCTCACCCGCTGGCGCGTCGACGAATTCAGCGCCGCCGGCGCGAACCAATTTTTCGGCCTCAGCGGCTGCAAGAAGAATCGTATCGCCGGCCTGATTCGCGCCGCGCCGCGTGAGTAGGAAAATCTTCACCCGGCCATTTACGTCAGGCGTTGGCGCGGGCGCTTGGCGCGGATCAGGGCCGGCGAGTTTCGGCGCCGGCTGAGCCGCTGCCGCCGGCCGCGGCGCGACGTTGAGGGCGATGAAGCTGCGCCAAGTTTCGAGGCCCGCCTCCGTCGCGGTGTTCTGAAATTCGACGCGCTCGAGCCCGAATTTGCCCGGACTGGGAAGCGAAGCTGCGACGCGTTCGTAAATCGCCCTGGCGTCGGCGTTGGCTTGAAAAAGGAAGCCCGTGGCGCTTTCGATTTTAGCGGCGGCGGCGCGAAGCTCCGCGCGCCCCGCCTCGGCGCGGGCCGTATGAACCTCGTCCGTTAATCGGCGCTCCCGGAGGCGCAGGCGCGGGATCGCCTTGAGGGCCCGATCGATTGCGAGCTGCGCACGATCGCGGCGCAAGTTTAACTCTACGAAATCAGCATCGAATACATCGTCTCGGTCAAGCAACGATTCTCGCTCGTTCGCGACCGTGGCGAGTTCGCGCCGCGCCTCGAATTCCGCGGCCTCAAGGCGCCCGATCGCCGCCGACACCTCGGCGAGCTGCGCCTCGATATTGAGCGAGGCATCCTTGAAATGGTTCAGAAGAGATTCGACGACTTTTGCCATGCCGGCGATGAAAGCATTCGCTGCTGAGCATGCACAGGGGGGTCTGTGCTCAATTCTCACCTACGGCAGAATCTCGGAGGGACGCGGGAAACCGCGCCTGCTCGCTGATGATCCGGCGTAGAGAATCCTTCTTAAGAATCCTACCGCCCATCATCCAGCGCAGTTCAAGCAACATAGCGAAACGCGGGCGATCGGAGCGTGCGCGAGAGGGCCGATGTAGATCCTTTTCCAGCTCTTCGGCCTGCGTCGACATGAAGCCCCCGTAGAAGCCGGACACCTTGCCGATCAGCGCGTCGCGATCCTGATACCATAAATCGGGCTCGAGCATGTAAATCACCGCGCGGAGACGGCGGCGCTGCGCTTCGTTGGGAAGGCCTCCGTCGCGCACGACGGTCAACGCAGATACAGTATCTGCGAGAGCCGGCCAGTCGGCGACCGCGAGGCGCAGAGACGGGACAGGCTCGAAGGAAGGAAAGGATTGTTTTTTGGCTTTCATGTTCGTTTTACCGAATATTTTGGAGTGCCAAAACAGTGCCATCAGTGCCATGATTTATGGCCGCCGAAAAAAAACCTGCGCGTGGGGGAAAATCCGGTTGCAGCGGACCGGCCGGCCGGGAAATCAAACCCCCTACCCCTCGTCGAGCCCGGCGATCTCCCGAAGCAACACCGCACGGCAATAGAACGCCCCGACGATTCGTCCGCCGCCGCCGATCTCGCCGCGTGCGACTCGCACCCAACCCGAGGCGAAGGCGTCGCGACCCGCATGACGGCCGCCGTTCCAACAGTCCGCAAACCTTGCGATAGGCCCGATCGACACGCAGAGCAGGGTCTCGCCATAACCGGCGTCTGACGCGACAACCAGAGCCCGCCGGCCATCGATCTGGAAAATTAGGTGAACCCGATCCGCAGCCCGGCCAGTCCGCTCGCCTCGTAGAGGCGTTGCGCCGCATCTAGCCAATTCACGGAGCCCTGCCCGCAACAGGTTTCGCCATGCCCGCTCCGCGAGCGTCGGCTTATGCGGCTTCGGCTTTGGCGCAGGCTTCGGCCTTTGTCGCTTTGGCGAAAACTGCGGGCAATGCGGAGCAAATGGCCTTTTTCCAACACCCCTTATATATTTTCGCATATCTATACCTTAGCTTTTGCTAAATTCTCACGCGTCTATGGAAACAAGGTCATTTGACCCGCATTGACCGCAGATCAGGCCTTGGCGATGCGCCAGCGAAAGACCTTGGCGTGATTGTCGCGCTCGCCCTTTTCAAGCTTGCGCCCCCCGATGATTCGTCCCTCGGATCGCGTGAGCCAGATGCTCAACCTCCGGCCGTTGACATTCCCCGAGCGCCCCGCGACGTTGAGCAACAGTTCCCTGAATTCGCCGCGATCTTCTTCGGAGAGCGCCGGACGCTTGCCCCAGAGCGCGGGTTCGTTATCCGCATGCGAAATCAGCCCGATCACGTCGCCGACGCTGAATTGCTCCGGGCCGAAGGCTTGCTCCAGATAGGCCAGGACGGCGCGAAGAGCTTGAAGCGCCGAATCGCCTTCACGTGCCGTCTCGATTAAACCCGCCGGATCCGCCACACCCAGCCAAACGAGTGGCTCCCGCACCATGCGGCTCCAATCGGCGAAAGAGGCGAGCGGCGGGAGATCGAGTCTATCGCTGGAAGCGAGGTAGCCTTTCACGATCACGAGAACCGCTCGGAGGTATCGCGCGCGCTCCGCAGCAACGAGAGCAACGGGGTCAAAGCTGAACTCCCGCGATTCCGGCCGCTCTATTCCAGGGTCGAGCTTTATCAGCAATGTCCTTCGGACAAGGTCACCAGAGACAGAAAGCGCGTTGCCTGTCGCAAAAAATGTGCTTGTATTCTCGATCTCTATAATAGTAGATGCCCCGAGCGCCCTCAGTTGTATAATTGGCCGCTCGATCGCCTGACAAAGCAAATTTGACTGTATTTCGCGATTTACATTGTCTAGATTTATGATCGAATAGCCTGCAAGCAACGCCCCAACAATCTGTTTTTCAGTTTCAAGATCATCCGCGCTCACGGACTGGACAGGACAGCGCCTACCCGTCGCGAGCATAGCGAAAAGATCGACCAAAAATGACTTTCCAGTTCCCGCCGAGGGCGCGCTGATCGCATGGAAGGGCGCGCAGCGGAGAGCCGGCCGGACGACGCTGGTTATCAAAGCTGACAGCGCGCCGGCGTGCGAGACGCTATCGACGAAAGGAAATTCGGAAATCAAAAACCCGATATCTTCCAACGCTGCCTCGGCGTCGGCCCGCGTCGGCTTATCTGGAATCTTGATGTCGCCGCCCGCCCAGAACGAGTAGAACCCCGATTTTGCGTCAAAGCCTGGCGCGGACAGAATAGACCCGTCTCGGCGTGCGGTTGGGCATGAGACCACGCCGATTATGTGCTCGAATGGCCAATGACCAGCCCCTCCGGCGATCATTGATGGCAGCTCTTTCGGCACATTGTCGAGACGCCATTGCCGTTCGCGGATATTGAATTTTCGAAATTGAATATGCTCGGCGCAGACCCTCATGATGGCGCGGACCTCCTGCCCATGTAAGGCAGGGGCACGCCCTTCGCTGCCGCCCGCAAATTGGACCGTGGCGAGCTCGGGCCGCACCAAGATTCCGCCGCGTTCGAATAGCGCCGCACGCGCCGCGAGATGAGATTCCACCTCGCGCAAAATCCGTCCCTGCTCGCCGCGGACGACGTCGACACAAGGTCGTCCACCGTCCGATGATGCGCCACCGCCGGGAGGGCCGCTAGGTGGATCACCGGGAGGTCCGCCCGGCGGCCGATCTCGGCTTTTTTTCGGCCGAGCCAAGATCTCAGCGTTATATATATGTTGAAGGATGATTTTATCTCCCGGCAAGGCTAATATTTCTTCGCCTTCCGAAAAATTTGCGCCCTCGAGTACCTGGACATCGACTTCGGGCTTTTTGTCGTCCGAGCTTTCCATGCGTTAGCCAACTCTACGGGAAACAGCGGCGGCCTTCGGCGGGCGGCCGCGTTGGGCGCCGCTTCGCGAAGCCGCATTAGGCGATGCGCCTGCGCTTGTGGAGGTCTGGGCCTCACCGATCTGGTTTAGAGCCCAGGCATCAAGCGCCGACGGCTCATAGAGGACGATCGATTCCCCGGCCTTTCGGAAAGGCGGCCCGCCACCTACTACCGCGTATTTGGCGAGAGACCGCTCAGATCCGAATCCAAATTTTTCGCGAAGATATTGCGCGGCCGCTTTACGGCGGAGAAATTGTGCGGGCTGCATGTCGCCGTTCCCTTCGAAACACCCGGATAAAGCCGGGAACAGCAAGAAATTTTATGCATGCTTCTTTGGTTGTCTTGCGCAAAATGCCCCGATTTAATTGTTCGGCGCTCGGCGGCCACACGGCTCAATTTTGGTTGTCGATCAATCGCGCCGTCATTTCTATCCGGCGCGGCCTTCTCGCACCCGGCGGTACAAAATCCGCAACATGAACGGCGTCCAACAGTTGAAGCGAGTTTTTTTTGACGCGATCACTAAGGCATCGAGGATAGAATGCGTGGCCAAGAGACCGTCGACGCTATCGGCGAACGCCTCAGCCGGACCAAGCATTTCGGCAAATCCGGACGCACAATCGCGTCTGATCCTGTCAATTCCACATTTGTCGAAATCCGCCGCTTCAACCATCGCGGCCTCGATCGGCTTTCGATGCCCTTGTGTGAAGAGTTCATCAGCGATAAAAAGAACGCCTTCATACGCGCCCCAAAGGGACGGCTTCTTAATCAGATCGCCAGCCCGCTGGTAAAGTCTCTTGCCCCTTAGCAAGTGAATGCGGAACTCATGAATAGCGTCGATCATACGATAGGCAGCAAGTCGCTGCGTTTCCGCACTCGTCTCACCTATACTCAACTCTGCGACCAAATCTTCACTTGGCCAGCCTTCGTCAATTTCAGGCCGCTCATATTTTTCTTTTGAATACCATGGCAGCTCCCCCGCAGGTCGACCTCGCCGATTGAATGCTACGCCGCGCGGGAGGCGACCACGCCATAGATCAGGGATCACGTAGGCGGCGTCTTTCTGCAATTGCCGCGACGCCTGGCCGCCGGCGAGCGCAATGATGATTTCCTCGAGCGACGCGGCAGGGCGAACCGCCGTCATCCGCGGACCACGCCCTTACCATCCATCGCCGCCGAGATCGTCTCCCCGATCGCGTCGGCCGCGCGGCGCAGAGGATCGGCGTCGAGATGCGCATAGCGCTGCGTCGTCGCCGCCTGCGTATGCCCGAGCAACTTTCCAATGATCGGCAAACCCATGGATGCGCCCGCGCCCACGCTCGCGAACGAATGCCGGAGATCATGAATCCGCAGGCCCTCGAGCCCCGCGGCGCGCGTCACGGCCGCCCAAGGCTTTTTCAGATCCGTTCGCGGCAGGCCAGGCTTGGCGCCGGCGATGAGGTGCGGATTGTCGACGAGGCGAGGCAAATCGTTGAGGACGTCGAACGCCGCCGTATTAAGAAAGATCGGCTTCGCGCCCGTTTTCGAATCGGGCAGAAAAAGAGTTCCACGCGCGGCGTCGACGTCGCTCCAACGCGCATTGAGAATCTCGCGAAGGCGGGCGCCTGTCAGTATCAAAAGCCTAATCGCCGCGATGGAAAAGGGGTCGACCATGACGCGTCGATTTTCCAGCTTCGCAGCGTGCTTCGCATTCGGGCCGCTCTCGTCGACCGCATAGGGCAAGCCTTCGGTCTCGGCTAGACGCAAAGCCTCGCCGAGCCGGGCGAGCTCGTCGGGCTTCAAAAAGCGCTCACGCGAGCGCTCCTTGAAATGTTCGATCCGTGCCGCCGGATTGGCGTGCGTCTCCGGCAACAATCCACGATCGATTGCCCATGAAAAGAGCTTCGAAACGATTGCGACAAAACGATTGGCGGCGATCGGATTGGCTCCCAAATGCGCGTGCATGGTGGCGACCTGGCTGCGCGAAAGCTGCGGAGCCTTGACGCCGCCATGCGCCGCGCGGAGTTTGGCCAAGGCGATTCGATAGCCGACAGCCGTTCCCACCTTCAATTTTACAGCGACATGCTCGCGATCGAAGACGTCGATCAATTCGGCAATAGTCGGGGAAGCCCGCCGGGCGATCTTGTCGCATTGAGGATCGACGCCCAAACGAACATGCGCCAAAGCCGTCAGCGCGGCTTGTCTGGCTTGCTCTACAGTCATGGCGCCGTAGCGGCCAAGAGTGAGTCGGCGCTTTGCGACGCCTCGACCGCCAGCGCCCGGTCTGTACTCGATGAGGAACGATTTGACGCCGGAAGGCATCACTCGACAGCCAAACCCTTTCACGTCGGAATCGAAAAAGATAAACGGCCGTTCGCGCGGCGCGAGCTGATCAACCATCCGCTTCGTAAGCCGTTGGGATTTTGTCGCCACCGGATAGCCACCGAAAAAGAAATCGTGGAAATTAGTGGAAATGACTATAGATCTGTTATCCTCTTAATTTCAAGTAATTAGGAATATACATAAATTTGCGTAAATTAATGGAAATAATATAAATTCAGATTGTGGATCTAGAGGTCCCCCGTTCGAGCCGGGGTGGCGGTACCAATAAAATCAAAGGCCTATGTTGCGTACCCCGATAGCCAGAACGCCGGAAAGTCCATCGAGGCAACAGGAAGCTTTCTAGGCTCCACGCTATTCACAAGCTCGCAATAATCTGTCGCTTATTTGGTCATCGGGCCCTCGCCGCCCCTTGCGCCCGATGCTCAAGCCAGTTCGGCCCCACGTCTATGGGCCGGGCGCCGAAGGCCGAGCATTTGAGCTGCTCCCGCGTCCGAGAAACCGGTAGGCCGTCAGGGAGCGTCGACACGTCCGCACGCCCGGCGTGTCCACAAGCGCATTCCGCCGCGATCGATCGCACGCCGAGCGCGCGCAGTTTCCGAAGGACATAGGTGGTCCGAGATAGCGGGACATGGCAGGAAGGCTAATCGATTGTCTGGCCGACGCCACGATATGCTTGCGGATACGATCCAAGTAGAGTCGCCGAGTCAGCGACTCTACGTCACCTCGAAGTGAAGCAAAGAAACAAGAAGCGAGACGACCCTCGGAGCGCCAGAATATATTTGAAGCTCGTCTCGCGATCTTTTAGCCGCCGGTTTTGAGATTGGTCAGCGCCTGCTGGACCGCGCTGCTCGAAATCTTAGGGGCAGAAGCGGAGGCGACGGGTTTGTAATCTCCGTCTGCGTCCTTGACCCGCCCAGCGCCCGATGTCTTGTAATCGCCGTCGGCGGCTTTGGCATTGGGGGACACTGTCTGCGTCGGCGCCGTATAATGCTGTTGCGACGTCGTGTTGATTGCAGAAATCGACATGTCGAATCTTTCCAGTTGATTCTTTCGCCAGGAAGCCGGGCGAGATCTCGACACTGGAGTGGATGGATTACGAAAGGCTACGGATTTTCGTTCAAGTTATCTGACTGAATGTCGATCCAGCTGCCGAGCTAGCTGCACACCGCCAATAGGTGGCGCAACTTGCGCCGACAGTCTATCCGTTAGCCTCACCCATTCCGCGATTTGCTGCGACCGCTCGAGCGTCGTCGGTTCCGCCCGATGTAGATTTCTTCTCCGGCGCCCGCGACGATAAAAAGCCCCTAGCGCGCGGCACACGCCGGGGGATTGAAACGCCCGATACGCCAAGCAAGTGAACCTTGGCATAATCGACTTAGCCGCTGGGCCTTGCGCCTGGCTGGCGCTTGGCGCGTTCTTGAACAAAAAGACGGCAATCACATTATGCGGATCAAGGTCGCGCGTCATTAAATTCCAACATGATCCGCGACGGGTGCCCCGCCTGCCGCCTAAAACCAGCGTCCCCGCCCGTACCAGCCGCCTCCGCCAAGGACGAGAATAATAAGGATAATGATGAGAATCGTCTGGGTATCCATGATGTCCAACCCTTTGGATAGATGGCTTTTCAGCAAGATCAGAGCCTACTTAAGCTCGTGCACGAGATGCTCGGAATGGCTCGGTTCGACGTTTGCCGCCGCAGGACCGGTTATGGCGCCAGTCTGCTGCCTGCAGACAAAGCAGCCCAAGCAGAGCGACGCGAAGCGCGAATGGCCAAGAAGTGTCCCTTACTTTCTCATGCGCCATTTACCAACCATCGAGGCGGGACATTGGTTGCGTCTCGATCCCCAATATGTAACCGGCCGCACCACCCCGGCTTTGAGTTTCCTGTTGCGGCGGGCCTCATACTGCGACTACTTGGCGTGAGCGTCGCCTGCTCCCGGGCGGTCAGGCGGCGCGCGTGATTCGGGAAGGACTGGCCTTTCTCCTCGGACTTATGATCATCGGATGACTGGTCGGACCGCCACGGCCCTAATACCGCTCCACGAATTGCAGGCTCGCCAGAGGCTTTCCCTCGCGCCGAAGGTCGGCAAGATACGCCTCGCAAGCCCTGCGGCAGGCGTTGAATTCTCGATAGTCAGATCGCCGGAGTTCCGAGTTGAATTGCGGCGTCAAAGGCTCTACGGTCCGAATTTGAGTTTCCCGTAGCGGGTGACGAGGCGGCGGGTTCGAAGCAAGGCTCCAAATGCCGTCCGACGCAAATGCTTCGACCGTCATTGGCCGCCCCTATGTTGCAGCTTGAACCGCGCCAGCCGCCAAGCCGCGACGGAGAGGTTACGGAACGCATAAGCGATATTGATCAAGCTTTGGATCATTTGGCCTCGATTGCCGTCTTGATCGAATGACCGAAAACCTCGGCGACTTCCTCGCCCTTGGCGGGGACAGCGCCGTGGAGAAAAGGCCGCGGCGGGATCTTGCTGGTTCCGAGTTCCTGATATTTGGCGATCGGGCTATTGGCGCCAACGAAACCGATCTGATGAGGTTTCGCCAAATGCGCCGGCGTTGAACGGCTTCGCAACAGGCGACGCGCCGCGCGCCTAACCCTACGGCGCAAACGCGTGGTCGAGTGCGAATCAAAGTCGATTTGCCTAGGCGAAAAACCCTCCAGCCAATCATGAGCATTGCAGGCGGCGTCGGTCAGATGAGATCGACGCTCGGAATCACGCCTGTTGCGGCTGGCGACGACCCGCCGCCCGATCCCATAACGCTTGGCCGTCGCCCCGCCTCATCTCTACTGGCTCTATCCCCAAATTGCATAGCATTCGAACATCCCCTCAAACCGACAATTTATCGGTCGTCGGCACTATTCGTCTGCTCGGCGTTCGACCGAGTCGGCCGAGTTGCCCATGGGTTCGTCGATGTCAACGAAATCAATCGTTATTCTGAAGGAAGACTGCAGCATCAAAAATGCGCGACGAATTGTTGTGACAATTCGCGAAGTCTTCGACAGAGGCGAACATGCAACTGTCGACTGCAGCGGCGTGGAACAGGCCGACATCAGCCTCATTCAGCTTCTCGTCGCTAGTCAGAGAACATTCCACAGCCGCGGCCTCCATTTCGAAATCGTCAATCCAGCCCATCCATTGCGCGCCGCCGTGGCGCGCGCGGGATTTCAGCTCGATCTCGCCGCTGGACAAATTTGCTAAAGGAAAGGCGCCGATGCCAACAATTCTCACAGTCGACGATTCTCCCAGCATTCGGACGATGATCAGATTGGCGCTCGGGCCCGCCGGGCATGTTGTCGTCGAGGCCGCCGACGGCGCGGAAGGTCTGGCGAAGGCCAAGTCGCAACCGATCGACATGGTCATCACGGATCTGAACATGCCGGGGATGAACGGCATGGCGATGATCAAAGGCCTGCGCGGCGTCCCATCCTTGGTTGGCGTGCCGATCGTTTTTCTTTCGACCGAATCCGACGATTCCATCAAACAGGAGGCGAAGGCGGCGGGAGCCACGGGCTGGCTCACGAAGCCCTTCAAGGCCGAGCAGCTCATCGCAATCGTGAACAAACTGGCGCGCAAATGACGGATAACGCGGAACTCATAGACGCATTTCGGCAAGAGGCCGCCGACCTTCTCGACGCGCTCGAAGCTGCTCTCCTGGACCTCGAAAAGGCGCCGCAAAACCGCGACCTCATCGACACGGCCTTCCGCGCCCTGCATACGATCAAAGGGTCCGGCGCGATGTTCGGCTTCGACCAGGTCGCCGCCTTCACCCATGATTTCGAATCGGCCTTTGACAAGCTGCGCAAGGGAACGGCGCAGCCGAGCGCCGATCTCGTCGCCGTGGCGCTGACGGCAAAGGATTACATCCGCGCCCTGATCAAGAATCCGGATTCGACCGACGCGATCATCGGCGCCTCGATCCTCGCCGATCTCAAGCAGGCGATCGAGGCGGATCGGACCGACATCGTCCAAATCGAGCAAAACGGCTCCGCGCCCGTGGCGACGTCGCGCGGGTGGTCGATCGACATCGCCTTCGCGGCGAGCTCTTTGCGAAACGGCGCAAATCCGCTCGCCATGCTCGATGAGCTGCGCGAACTCGGCGCCTGCGTAGCGACGCCGATCCTTGACGACCTCCCCGACCTGCCCGCGCTCGATCCCGAGACGCTTTTTCTCAAATGGCGCGTCGAGCTCGCCAGTGAATGCGCCGCCGAAGCCATAGAGGACATTTTCATTTTCGTCCGCGACGAGATGACCCTTCAATTGGCGCCGGTCGTTGAGGGACGCGAATCGACTCGCGCGAGCGTCGAAGCGCCCCCGCAAGAACTGACCTTGGACTCAGCGCCGCATGTCGCGGGAGAGACCGCGCGGGCGCATGTCGCGACCGCCGCCGTCGGGCCGGAAAGCGCTACTCTTGCCTCAGACGAGCATCGGCGCGACGGCGCCGAAAGACGGCAAGCCTCCAGGCGGGCCGAAGACAAGAGCGCGCAGACCATGCGCGTGTCAGCCGAACGGCTCGATCAACTCATGGATCGGGTCGGCGAGCTCGTCATCGCGCAGGCGCGCCTCAGCCAGATTGCGGCGTCGAGCGCGGACCTCGCGACCAAGGCGATCGCCGAAGAAATCGAGCGGCTCGCCGCCGCGCTCCGCGACACGACCATGGGCGCGCGCATGGTGCCGATAGGTTCGTTGTTCGGGCGGTTCCGGCGGCTCGTGCATGACCTATCCCGCGATCTCGGCAAGCCGGTCGAGTTCGTCGCGCTCGGAGAGGAGACTGAACTCGACAAGACCGTGATCGAGCGCCTCGCCGATCCGCTGGTGCATCTCATTCGCAACGCGATCGATCATGGAATCGAAGAACCTGCGCGCCGCGCCGCCTCGGGCAAGCCGGCGCAAGGACGGATCGAGCTCAGCGCCTCTCACGTCGGCGCGCAGGTTTTCATCTGCGTCAGCGATAATGGCGCCGGCCTCGACACGGCGCGAATCCGCGCCAAGGCGGAGGAGCAAGGCCTCGTCGCGCCTGGCGCGGCGCTGAGCGAGCAGGAGATCCATCAATTCCTGTTTCATCCTGGCTTTTCCACGGCGAAGTCGATTTCGGCCCTGTCCGGCCGCGGCGTCGGAATGGACGTGGTCAAGCAAACGATCGAGTCGATGCGCGGCTCGATCGACATCTCGACAAAGGCCGGCGAGGGCGCGCGCATAACGCTTCGCTTGCCGTTGACCCTCGCCATCATCGAAGGCCTGCTCGTGCGCGTCGGCGCCGAACGCTATGTCATCCCGCTCGCCGCGGTCGAGGAATGCGTCGAGCTTTCCCACGCGGACCAGGAGGCGAGCCGCGAACGCAGCTTTCTCAACATCCGCGGTGAGCTCGTTCCCTACATTCGACTGCGCGATATGTTTCGAGCCGACGGAGAGCCTGACCGCCATCAGAAGGTCATCGTCACGTCGACCGGAGACATGCGCCTCGGCCTCGTCGTCGATCAAATCATCGGCAGCCATCAGACCGTGATCAAATCCCTGTCGAAGCTGCACGCCAATGTGGCGATGTTCTCCGGGGCGACGATTCTCGGAGACGGTGGAGCCGCCTTGATCCTGGACGTCGCGCAGCTCCTATCAATGGGCCAGTCTCAGGCCGACGCCAATCTCTCGGAGGCCGCCTGACATGCCGATGAATTCTTCCGCCGCCCTGCAGGTGGTCATGCTGGGGCTCGGCGATGAAATATTCGCGCTGGATGCGAGTCTCGTACGCGAGATCATCGATCCGATCCCGGCGACCAGGGTCGCAGGCGCCCCCGCCTATCTTGCGCGCATCGTCAATGTGCGCGGCAATGTGATCCCGCTCGCGGACCTTCGGGTGCGTTTCGGCATGGCCCAACGCGAGAACACAGCCGACACGCGAATCATCGTTCTTGAGATCGCGCTCGACGGCGAGCCGGTGACCGTCGGGATCATCGCCGACAAGGTCTATGAAGTCACCGAGCTCTCTTGCGCCAATGCCCAACCGACGCCCCGCGTGGGCATGCGGGTGCGCCCGGAATTCGTCCGCTTCATCGCGAAGTGGAACGAGGAATTCGTCACCGTTCCCGACCTGGAGCGCATCCTGAATTAATCGCCGCGCCGCCGCGCGCCCGCCCTGGAGCAGATCATGAGAGTCACAGTCAAAGCAAAACTCGCCGGCGCCTTCGGCGTCATCATCATTCTGTCCGCCGCCGCTGGCGGCCTCGCCTACATGAAGCTCAACACGCTCGCCGATAGCGAACAGGAGCTCGTCGCCCAGGCCGAGCGAATCGCCAAGGCGGGCGAATTGCAAAATGCGCTTCAAATGCAATCTCGGATGGAAAAAAACGCGATCCTCGCAACGACGGACGCCGAGATTGACGGCTTCGCCAGGATCATCTTCGACGCCCGAGCCAAGGCGGCAACGCTGAGGGACGCGCTCGTGGCCTCGTCGAAAACCGCGGAAGGCAGGGCGCTGCTGCAGCAGGCCGGCGACAAGCTGGCCAAGGCCGCCGATCTTAGCGATCAGATCATCAAATTCGGGAAAATGAATTCCAATGCGCGCGGGGCCGAGCTGTGGGCGGCCGAAGGGCCTAAAGCCGTCCATGATTTCAACGCCGCCGCGGAGGCCCTCGCTGCCGAGGCGGCCAAGGCGCCGTTCTCCGCCAAGAGCGCGCAAGCCGCGCTGCTGCTGAAATCCGCGCAATTCACCATCGCGCGCGCAGGCCGCATGTTGGCGGAGACATTTTCGGCCTCCACGCTCGAAAGCCTCGACTCAGCGCATAAGGCGGCGACCGCCGAATTCGCGGCGGCCAAGGAGGAGGTCGCGAAAGTCACCTCGGCGGCGACCATGTTGGGCCTGTCGCCCACCTCCTTCGACGCGCAATTCGAGCGGCTGTCTGCGCTCGCGGCGCGGGTCGCTGACATCGTCCAAGAGGCCGGCAACATCAAGGCCACGACGCTTAGCATCGGCGATGGGCGCAAGGCGACGAGCGAGGCCCTGGATGCGCTCGACGCCTTCTCGACATTCGTGAACAAGCGCATGCAGGCTTTCGCCGCAATGGCCGAAAACGAAGCGGCTTTCGCCAAGAGCCTGCTGCTCGGAATTGTCGCCGCTTCCGTCGCCATCGCGATCGCCGCCGCCGTGTGGATCTCGCTCAGCATCAGCCGCGGCATCAGCCGCGCCGCCTCTCTGGCCGATGCGGTCGCGATCGGCGATCTCGATCAGACCATCAAGATCACCAGCGACGACGAGATCAGCGATCTCATCAAGTCGCTGAACCAGATGACCGCCAATCTCAGCGCCACGGCGGCGGTCGCCGATGAAATCGCCGCCGGCAATCTGACCGTCGCCGCTAAGCGGCTGTCCGACAAGGATCGGCTCGGCCTCGCGCTGGAGCGGATGGTGGAGAAGCTCCGCGCGATCGTCGCGGATGCGATTTCTGCGGCGCAGAATGTATCGGCCGGCAGCCAGGAATTATCGGCGAGCGCGGAGCAGCTTTCGCAAGGGGCGACGGAACAGGCCTCCTCGGCGGAAGAGGCCTCGGCCTCGATGGAGGAGATGGCGGCGAATGTGAAGCAGAACGCCGACAACGCCGGCCAGACCGAGGCCATCGCCCGCCAATCGGCCAAGGACGCCGAGGCGAGCGGCGCCGCGGTCGGACGCGCGGTCGACGCCATGCGGACCATCGCCGAGAAAATCACCATCGTGCAGGAAATCGCCCGCCAAACCGATCTTCTCGCGCTCAACGCGGCGGTCGAGGCGGCCCGCGCCGGCGAGCACGGCCGAGGCTTCGCGGTGGTCGCCTCCGAAGTGCGCAAGCTCGCCGAGCGCAGCCAGTCCGCCGCCGCCGAGATCAGCGCCTTGTCCTCGAACACGGTCAAGACGGCGCAGGACGCCGGCGCCATGTTGGCGAAGCTGGTGCCCGACATCAAGAAGACCGCCGAGCTCGTCGAAGAGATCACCGCCGCCTGCCGCGAGCAGGACGTAGGCTCCTCGCAGATCAACCAGGCGATCCAACAGCTCGACAAGGTGACCCAGCAGAACGCCAGCGCCTCGGAGCAGGTGTCGGCGACCTCCGAGGAATTGGCGAGCCAGGCCGAGCAGCTTCAATCCACCATCGCCTATTTCCGCATCGACGCGCATGGCGCGCAGTCGGACGCCGCCCTCGATCGCTCCTTGAGCCAACTGCGGGCGACGGCCGCCGCCATGGCGCGGCCCACAGGCGCCAAGAAGAAGGCGCAGGCCGCAGCGCCGGCGCGCGCCGCAAAGGGCGGCTTCGCCTTCGAATTGAATGCGCGCGACGACCATGACGACGGCGAGTTTCGCCGCGCCGGATAAGGCGCCGGTGCAGCGCGCCAAGCCGCCGCGCGACGACCATGCAAGTTGTTCCTTCGGGAGACGCACATGACCGAAACAGTCCAATATCTCACGCTCGGACTCGACCAGGAGACTTTCGGCATCGACATACGCAACGTGCGAGAGATCTTGGACATGCGGCCTATTTCGAAACTGCCGCAAGCCCCGCCCTTCCTCGTCGGCATGATCGACGTGCGCGGCGCCGGATATCCGATCGTCGACCTACGCATCAAGCTCGGCCTGCCCCCGGTCGAGCCGACGCCATCGACCCGCATCGTCATCCTCGACGTGCCGCTCGACGGCCGCACGATCGGGGTCGGCTTCATCGCCGACCGTGTGCTCGAAGTGGCAAGCGTCGACCAGGATCAGACCGAACCGGCGCCTGACGTCGGCGGTCGCTGGCGCGCAAAATATATCGCCGGCATCGGGCGCAAGGGCGAGAGCTTCATCATCATCTTCGATCTCGGGCGCCTCATGGCCTCCGACCAGGACGCCCTGCTCGGCGTCGCCGCCGCCACGCTGGCGGATGTGGCTTGAGCGCGATGTCGGAGCTCGCTCAACCCGCCCGCTTCGCCGCCGAACGCCTGACCGATCGCCACTACCGATCCATCGCCGAGATCGTGCAGAAGCAGACTGGGATCTGCCTGCCGCCGACAAAGCAAACCATGGTCGAAGGACGCCTGCGCAAGCGCGTCCGGGCGCTCGGACTCGCCGGGCTGAACGATTATGCCAGCCTTCTCTTCGAGCGCGGCAGGCTCGAAGAGGAGCTCGTTCACATCATCGACTGCGTCACGACAAACAAGACCGATTTTTTCCGCGAGCCCGACCATTTCGAGTTTCTGCGCGAGGTCGCCGTTCCCGCGCTCCTCGCCCAAAATGGTCGACGCCCGGCGCGACTGAAAGTCTGGAGCGCGGCCGCCTCGATCGGCGCGGAAGCCTACACGCTCGCAATGGTGCTGCAGGACATGGCCGACGCCGGACCACGCTTCACATTTTCGATTCTCGGCACCGAGGTCTCCACAGACGTCCTGACCCACGCGAGGCGCGGCGTCTACACGAAGGACATGGTCGCTCCGGTGCCGGCCGACATGGCTCTTCGCTACATCATGCCGGCGCGGGATTCGGCGCGCCCCGAAGTGCGGATCGCGCCGGAACTTCGCCGACTCACGCGGTTCGAGCAGCTGAACCTCATGGACCCGCATTATCCAGTCGACCAGGATGTCGACGTCATTTTTTGCCGCAACGTCCTGATCTATTTCGATAAGGCGACGCAAAAGCAGGTTCTGGACAGGCTCTGCAACCACCTTCGGCCCGGCGGCTACATATTCGTCGGGCATTCGGAATCAATGGCTGGCGGCGCGCGGGCCGGTCTGACGCAGGTCCTTCCTACAGTGTTCCAGGCATGAGCGGAGTTTAATCCCGTGAGCGGCAAACCCATTCGCGTCCTCATCGTTGACGATTCAGCGTCGGTGCGGCAGATCCTGACGTCTATTCTGAACGAAGATCCCGGCATCGTCGTGACCGGCGCGGCTGCGGACCCTTTCGCCGCCGCCCGGCGCCTGCAGGAAGAACTCCCCGACGTCATGATCCTGGACGTCGAAATGCCGCGCATGGACGGGGTCACGTTTCTACGCAAGATCATGTCGCAACGCCCGATCCCAGTGATCATCTGCTCGACATTGACCGAAGACGGATCGAAAGCCCTATTCGACGCGCTCGAAGCCGGCGCCGTCGACGTCGTGCCGAAGCCGCGCATCGACACGCGCCAATATCTGCAGGAATCGGCGACCCGCATGCGCGACTCGGTCAAGGCGGCGGCGCAAGCCAGGCTGCGCGGCGCGCGGCCGCGTCCGATTCAGGTCGACCGAAAGTTGACCGCCGACGTGATCCTGCCGCCCCCTGTCGCCGGACGGCTGAAGGCCGCGACCGACCGCATCGTCTGCATCGGCGTCTCGACCGGAGGAACGGAGACCCTCCGCGAGATCCTCGAAGTCCTGCCAGCGGACGCGCCCGGCGTCGTCATTGTGCAGCATATGCCGGAAAAATTCACCGCGGCCTTCGCCCGCCGCCTCGATGGGCTTTGCGCAGTCAATGTGAAGGAGGCGGAAGACGGCGACCCAGTCCTCGCCGGCGGCGTCCTCATCGCGCCCGGCGGCCGCCACCTGCTGCTCCAGCGGACCGGCGCCCATTACACACCGTCGCCATCAAGGATGGACCGCCGGTGTCGCGTCACCGGCCCTCCGTCGACGTTCTGTTTCGCTCCGCCGCCCAGAACGCCGGCGCCAATGCTCTCGGCATCATCATGACCGGCATGGGCGACGATGGAGCGAAAGGCCTTCTCGAGATGCGCAACGCCGGCGCGCGCACGGTCGCTCAAGACGAGGAAAGCTGCGTCGTCTTCGGAATGCCCCGCGAGGCCATTCAGCTCGGCGCGGCTGAAATGACCCTCCCGCTCGGCAAGATCCCCTCCTTGATCATAGGCTGGCCGAGCGCGCGGCTCGCCGCCGCAGTGGCTTGAACGTCCATGAACCACGCCGACTTTCACGACATTCTCGAACAAGTGGCTGCGACGCTGCCGAAAAGCGCGGCCGAAATCGACCACGCCTTCGCCCGGGCCGGCGAAAGGCTCGGGCGCGGCATGGACATCTTCGAAAGCCTGAATGCGGCTATGATCGGCCTTTCGACCGAGCTCTCGGCCGGCGGCATGCAGAAGTCGACCCAGGCGCTCGCCGATCTCGCCCATGAATTGCGCGCGCTCAGCGACTCGCTTCCCGCCGAAACCGCCATGCTCCAAAGCCTTTCGAAGCATAATATGGACGCCTCGTCCTTCTTGATCCGCCTCCTCGAGAATATGCGGATGATGACGGTTCTGGCGCGCGCGGCGCGCATCGAAGCGGCGGCGGTGCGGGCCGCGCCGGAAGGCTTCGCCGATTTCACGAGCGAAATCCTGCAGTTCACGCGGAACGCTCAGGACTCGATCACGTCCTGCGCGCGCCACCAAACGGAGCTCGCGGCGCTATTGCGGTCCGCCATGAAGGCGCAATCCGACTTCGAGCGCCAATATCGCGCGCAGCTTGCGAGCCTGTCGCGAGAGCTGACCGAGATTTTCGCCGCGATCCAGGAGAAACGGGGACGCAGCGGCGGCCTGGCCGACGAGGCTGCGGCGCATTCGCGGAAATTGGCGCAATCGGTCGGCGCCGCCATCACCTCGCTGCAAGGCGGCGATGCCGCCCGACAACGGCTGGAGCATGTCGGCTACGCCATCGCGACGGCGGAGCGAATGCGAGCGGAGATCGCAGACGAAAACGACGACGACTGGCCGGTCCTCGATCTCCTATGCCGGCTGCAGGCCGCGCAGCTCGACGCGGCCGCCGAGGATCTCGGCCGAGATCTCGCCGATATTGCAGATGCGCTCAGACGGCTCGGCGACGATACGACCCAGTTGACCGATCTCGGCCGCAACCTATTTGGCGCGCAGACGAAGAACGGCGCATCCTTTCTCGACGCCCTCCGCGCCAAGCTTTCAGAGGCGCTGACCCTGATCCGCAAATGTGAAAGCGCCCACGCTCTGGTCGAACGCGTGACCTCGGCCCTGGACCTCATGCTCGAGCAATTCCAAGAGACCGTGAGCGATTTGAATACGATCATTTTCGAGATCATTCGGATCGGTATCAACGCCGGCCTCAAGGCGAGCCGCTTGGGGGCGGAAGGCCGCGGACTTGTCGTCATCGCCCAGGAGTTGAAAGACGTCGCGAAGCGCGTCTCGGACGACGCGAGAGCTTTGACGCCGATTGTCGCGCTGATCCAGGCGACGGCCGGCGTGGGCCGGAAGGACATGCGCAGCGCCGGCCGGATCGAAGGGGCTGAGCATTCCCTGCGCAGCGCCATGGATCAGCTCGACGAAAGCGACCTGCGCCTCACCGAGGCGCTTTCGCGCCTGGTGAATGACGGGGTGGCCTTCGCTGACATGCTTCACAAGGCGGAGCGCGGCATCTCGAGCTTGGCGGAGACCAGCTTGCTCATAAGCGAGTCGGCCGAAGCGCTCAGGGCCTTCGCCATTGCCACGGGCGCCGCCACAGGAGCCGAACCAGACGCGCACGCTTGCCGCGCCGTCGACGCCCTCATGCGCGGCGTCTATACGATGGCGACGGAGCGTAAAATTCACGCCTCGCTCGTGGGCGAGGTCGCGCGCTTCGGGCTCGACCAAGATGAGCAAGGCGCCGGCCCTGCGCCTATGCTCGTCGCCTGATCGCCGAGCCGCCTCCCACTAGGGGCGAACTGACGGCGATCTTCGCGCCGAGAATGAGGAGACGCGTTCCTCGCCCCGCCGCGATCAAAGCCGAGGGTCCGAGGCGCCGAGCCGCCAGAGATCCCATTCCGCGATCAAATCGGCCTTGCTCATCGCCGCGCTCGGCGTGGGCTCAAGGGCGGCCCCCTCGATCAAGCTCGTTTGGCGGCTAGGTTCATCCATGGCGACGCAACGCGCGTCCTCATCGATGCGCACCGAATCTCGGCCGCGTCGAACCGAGGTCGTCGCGACCACGCTCACGGTTTGCGATCGCCTCGAACCAAATACGCCATAGCCTTGGCCGCTCCGGCTGATGGAAACCGTCATGCTCCAAGACATTCCCCAAAACAGGGAGGACGCGCCGAAAAACGCATAGAATGAATTCAAGAACGAGAAATAGGCCCGCCTCTGCATCGCCCAGAATTCCAGCGCCGGGAAAGCCGTCGGCGCAAAAGGGCCGTCACCGGGGGGACCGTCGGCGGGACGCCGCGCCGCTGCGAACCAAGGGCTCGGCATGTCGGCGCGCGCGACCTCGGGAGAGCGAACATCCATTTCAGCTCCTTTTAGACTTCCATGTTGCCGGCCGCGCCGATCGGCATGACGAGCCGAATTGCGCGAAACCGTCGTTGGGAGCGCGTCTTCTTGATCGCTCCCTAACGGCCGATCCAGGGATTTCGCCTAAATGGACGCCGCCCTTCCCCCGCGCCTCGACGACTGCAAGAACGCCGCCCACCACAAGAGCGGCCCCGCTATGGAGAGAAGGGCGAAGGGAAGATAGGATAGAATTTGGCTCGCATGCAGCGAGCCGGCGCGGATCGGCAGCACGACAAAATTGATGAAGAAAAGAATGGCGACATAATTGAGCCCGGCCGAAAAAAACAGCCGCCGTCCGCGAGCCCCGAGCGCAAGGCTCAGGCGCTCCGTCGACAAAGCGGCTATCGCGTAGATCCATAGGATTCCAATGCTTTCGGCCAGGATGATCCCATCGGTGAAGCGGGGCGGGTCCGCGGAGACGTGAAAGAGCCAGGCGATCGCCCCGACATGGACGAGTTGGGCGGAGGCGAAAGCGAGGCCGAATTCACGGCCGCGACGCCCCAGGAAGGCGAAAGCCGGCCCGAAAAGCTTCGCCGTCGCGCCGCCCGCATAGGCGATCCAAAACAAAAGAAACGATATGCGCGCCGAAAGCCGCAAAGCCGCGATCGCGCCTTTTTCATCAGATCCGACAAAAGCGAGGACGATCAGGGTCGCGGCCAGCGTCGCGGAAAAAGACGCGGCCATCCACAGCCCAGCGCTTTTATTTGATCCGCTCGACACGGGAAATCCTCCGAAGCCTGGACGGGCTCCGTACATGCTGCCTTCTTTCGACTTCGCTTACAAGCTGATGATGTCTCCTTCGAGACGCGCCTTGTCGCCATAATGAGACGAGGTCGCGGCGCGCGCGTCCCAAATCTGGCGCCTTTTCTCCCATTGCTCTAAAAACGGGGAAAGCGTAGCCCGGCCAGAAAGCTCGGCGAGTGCGCGTCAAGAGCCTATTTCGGTCGGATCAAGTCGATCCGACCCGCGAAAATGGGCTTGAGTTTGTGAAATTTGGGCGACTTTTCGATCAGATTATTCGATTTGGTCGGAAGCCGCTCTTTTGGGCCGCGAGCCGCAATGGGGGCTGAATGACGAAGACGCTTGGATCCATGTCGCCGAACGGCGGTCCCATGACGGAACAGCCGCTTATGGACGATGTTCGATTCCTCGGCCAATTGCTCGGCGACACGATCCGCGAACAGGACGGCGACGAGGCCTTCGAGCGCATCGAGAGCATCCGCCGCCTCAGCGTCGCTTTAGACCGCGCGGGCGATCCTGAAATCGGCCGGAAGCTCGACGCGATCGTGCAGAGCCTGACGGCCGAACAAGCGATGTCCGTTATTCGCGCGTTCAGCTATTTCTCTCATCTCGCCAATATCGCCGAGGATCGGCATCACATCCGGCGCCGGGCCGCGCATGAAGCAGAAAGCCAAAGGCCCGCCAATGACGGCAGCCTCGCCTCGACCTTCACGCGGCTCGCCGCGGCCGGAATTCAGCGCGAGACGATCCTCGCCGCGCTCGAGCGCAGCTCGGTCTCGCCGGTGCTCACCGCGCATCCGACTGAGGTGCAGCGCAAGAGCCTGCGCGACGCGGAGCGCTCGATCGCAAAGCTCCTCGTCGCGCGCGAAAACCTGCGCGGGGAACGCGAGAAAAAGCGGAACGAGATGCTGTTGCGGGCGCGGATCGCGCAACTTTGGCAGACGAGGCTTTTGCGTTATCAGCGCCTGAGCGTGCGCGACGAAATCGAGAACGCGCTCGGCTTTTATCAGACGACCTTCCTCCAGGAGATCCCCCGCCTTTACGAAGAACTCGAGGATAGACTCGACGGCTCCACCGTGGCGCCTTTTTTCCGCATGGGCTCATGGATCGGCGGCGATCGCGACGGCAATCCCAATGTCAATGCCCAAACTCTCTCCTTGGCGCTGCGCCGGCAATGCGAGACGGCCTTGCGTCACTATTTGCAGGAGATCCGCGAGCTCAGCGGCGAGCTCTCCATTTCGAGCCTGCTCGTCGGATGCACGCCCGACCTCCAGGCTCTCGCCGATAGGTCCGGCGACGAGAACCTGCATCGCGAGGACGAGCCTTATCGGCGCGCGCTGATCGGGGTCGACGCGCGGATCGCGGCCACTCTTTGGAAGCTCTTGGGCGTCGAAGCGGGCAAGCGCGGCGCGAAGCCCGGAGAGCCTTATCGCGACGCCAAGGAACTGCAGGCCGATCTCGCCGTCATCGAAAACTCGCTGGCGGCGAACCATGGCGCGGCCCTCGTCCCGGCGCGCCTGAAGCCGCTGCGGCGCGCCGTCGACGTGTTCGGCTTTCATCTCGCGACCGTCGATCTGCGCCAAAGCTCCGACCGGCACGAGGAGACGCTCACCGAGCTTCTGGCCACGGCTCGCGTCGCCGCCGATTACGCGAGCATTGACGAGACGCGCAAGCAGCAGGTCCTTCTTGATCTTCTCAAGGATCCGCGTCCGCTTCGCGTGCCTGGCGTCACATATTCCGCCCGCACTGAGGAAGAGCTCGAGATCTTTGCGACCGCCAAGGATCTACGCGAGCAATTCGGCGCGCAGGCGATCCGCCACTACATCGTCAGCCACACCGAGACAGTCAGCGATCTGCTCGAGCCGCTTGTCTTGCTCAAGGAATGCGCAATGGTCCATGGGGCGCTCGGCGACGCCGATTGCACCTCGGAATTGTTGGTGGTTCCGCTCTTCGAGACGATCGAGGATCTGCGCAACGCCGAAGGCATCATGCACGCCTTTTACGCGCTGCCGGGCGTGGCCGATATGATCCGCGCCTCTGGCGCCCAGCAGGAGATCATGCTCGGCTATTCCGACAGCAACAAGGACGGCGGCTTTTTCACCAGCAATTGGGAACTCTACCGCGCCTCGACCGCTCTCGCGAAATTCTTCAAGGAGCACGAGGGCGTCACGCTGCGGCTCTTTCACGGGCGCGGCGGAACCGTCGGGCGCGGCGGCGGCCCGAGCTATCAGGCGATCCTGGCGCAGCCGCCGGAAACGGTGAACGGCCAGATCAGGCTGACCGAGCAAGGCGAGGTCATCGCCTCCAAATATTCGAACCCCGAGATCGGCCGACACAATCTCGAGGCCTTCGTCGCGGCGTCGCTGGAGGCTACCCTTCTCGCCCCGTCGAGCGCGGCGCCGGAAGAGTTTCTCCAGGCTGCGGCGCGCCTTTCGCAGGCCAGCATGAGCGCCTATCGCGCCCTTGTGTATGAATGTCCCGGCTTCGTCGACTTCTTCTTCGCAGCGACGCCGATCGCGGAAATCGCCGAGCTGAACATCGGCTCGCGTCCGGCCTCGCGTAAATCGTCGCGCCGCATCGAGGATCTTCGCGCCATCCCCTGGAGCTTTTCCTGGGGCCAGGCGCGCATCGCCCTGCCCGGCTGGCTCGGCTTCGGATCGGCGGTCGCGATCTTCGTCGCGGAAGATCCCGAGGCGCGCATGGCCCTGTTGCGCCGCATGAACGACGAATGGCCATTCTTCCGCACGCTCCTATCCAATGTCGACATGGTGCTCGCCAAGGCCGACATCGTCCTCGCCAAACGCTACGCCGAACTCGTTCCCGACCATGCGCTTGCGCAAAAGATCTTCGGCGCGCTGGAAGAAGAATGGAAACGCACCACCGAGGCTCTCGACAACATAACGGGGACCACGGAGCGCCTCGCCGATAATCCGGCCTTGGCGCGGTCGATCAAATATCGCTTCCCCTATATCGCGCCGCTCAACCATCTTCAGGTCGAGCTGATCCGACGGTGGCGCAGCGGCGAGCATGGGGACAAGACGCTGCGCGGCATTCTCATCTCGATCAATGGCATCGCCGCCGGCTTGCGCAACACCGGGTGAGTCCCAAAAGGGGGTCCGAAGCGTCATGCTGCTTCGGACGCCGTCCTTCTCCGCTTTACAAGCGCCCCGGCTTGGACGAGATCGACCTTGCCCGAACCGAGCAGCGGCAGGTCCGCCGCGATCATGACTTCGGCGGGAAACATGAGTTCGGACGCTCCTTTCGCCTTCGCATAGGCTTGAAACTCGGCGCGCGTCGCCTTGGCGAATCGCGTCAGAAGGATCACTGTCTCGCCCTTGCGCGGATCGGGCTCGGCGATCGCGGCCGATTGCGCGTCCGGCCATAGCTCCGCCGCCAACGCCTCGATCGCCGCAAGCGACACCATTTCACCGCCGACCTTGGCGAATCGCTTGGTGCGTCCCTTGATCGTGACGAAACCGTCGGCGTCGATGACGACGATGTCGCCCGTGTCGTGCCAGCCGTCCGGCGGCGGCTGCAGCACGCCTGGCTGATCGGCCTTGAGATAACCGAGCATTACATTCGGGCCGCGCACAAATAGCCTGCCGCCCTCGACGATGCCCGGCGCCGGCTCGAGCCGCGCCTCCACGCCCGGCATCAGCCGCCCGACTGTTCCCGGCCGGTTGAACATGGGCGTGTTGAAGGCGAGCGCCGGCGCCGTCTCGGTCACGCCATAGCCCTCGAGAATGCGTTGGCCGAACTTGTCCATCCAGATTCGCCGCGTCGCCTCAGCCACAGGCTCCGCCCCTGCGAGCACATAGCGGAGCGAGCGGAAATCGTAAGGATTCGCGGAGCGCGCATAGCCCGCCAGGAAGGTGTTGGTCCCAAAGAGGATCGTGGCGTTGGTCTCGTAGACCAGCTCAGGGATGATGCGATAATGGAGCGGCGTCGGATAAAGATAGAGCCTAACGCCAGAGACGAGCGGCAGGACGAGACCCACCGTCAAGCCGAAGGAATGGAAGACCGGCAGGACGTTGAACACCTTGTCCGCCCCGTTGAAATCCACCCGCGCGGCCGCCTGCGCGACATTGGCCAGGATGTTGCGGTGGGACAGCGCCACGCCCTTGGGCGCGCCCTCAGTTCCCGAGGTGAATAGGATGACGGCCGCATCGTCGGCGCGCCGGCAGGCCAAGGGGCGGCGCCAGCTGATAAACGCCCTGGCCATGTCGATGCCGGAGACCGCCGCTCGCACATCCTCGAGATAGACAATCCTGACCTTGGGCTCGAGGGCGGCGACGAGCTTTTCGAGCCTGGCTTTCTCGATAAAGGCGCGCGCAGTAAGGATCGTTTCGACCCGCGCCGCGGCGCAGGCGGCGAGAATGGCGCCGGCCCCCGCCGTGAAATTGATCATGGCGGGCACAAGCCCCGCGGACGAAGCCGCCAGGAAAGTCACGGCCGCGGCGTTGGCGCTCGGCAGCATGACGCCGGTCGCCTCGCCTTCCCCGGCGAGCGGCTTAAGCTTGCGGCCAAGGACATTGGCGCCGATGAGAAGCTTGCGCGCGCTGAGCGCGCCGCCGACCGGGTCCTCGACGGCGATTCGGCCCGCGCCACAGCGGCGCGCCGAATCGGCGACGGCCGCAAAAATCGTGCGGTCGATCGGCGTCGTGCGAAAGATCGTGTCGGACATGATCTGGTAGAGCGCCGCCCCGGCCGCCTGCCTGCGCGCCTTTCCCTTGAGCTCTGGGTCGATCTCGAGCCGCGTCGGAGGCAGCGCGGTGATCGTGACTTTCGGAAACCAACGCCGCCGGACCTTGGCTTTGTCGAGCTGCGAAAAAATGGTCGACTCGAGGCCGTCGATGCGCACGGGGACAATGGCCGCGCCCGACTTGTCGGCGATGAGTCCCGCGCCGTCATAAACCTTCATAAGCGCGCCGGTGACGGTGATGCGGCCTTCAGGAAATATCACCAGGGATTCGCCAGCCTTGACCGCATGGACCAGATCGCGCGCCCCCAGCGGCCGCGTTGGATCGAGCGCGAGGACCCGGACAAAGCGGAAAAACGGCTTCACCCACCAGCGTGTCGCGATGTCCGTGTTGATCGCGAACAAGGCGTCGCGCGGCAGAATGGAGAAGGCCAACGCCGCGTCGAGAAAGCTTTGATGATTGAGGGCGATGATCGGATTTTGTCCGGCCTCGGCGAAATTCTCGAGTCCGCGGGCCTCGACGCGATAGGCGATGCGAAACAGCATAGCGACGAGATCGCGCAGCGGATTGGTCGGCAGAGTCTTGACGATCCCCCAGGCCGCGAGAATAGCGCAAAGGCCCATGCCGATGAAAAGCGCGTAGAGCGGCGCGCCGGCGGTTTGCAGCAGCGCGACGACGATCGCGCCCGCGAGCATGAAGGCCGCGTTGAGGACGCCGACGGCGGCGACGACCCGAGCGCGCCGATCCGGCGCGGCCCAAGATTGAACCGCCGCAAATGCCGGGACGATCATCAGGCCCCCAGCGATCGCCAGAATCGCCAGATCGAAGGCGCTACGCCAAGCGATTGGTCGGGCGAAAAAGGCGGCGAGCGAGAGTTTCACGCCCGATTCGGTCGCGGGAAGGCCCGCGATCGCGAGACCAAGATCGAGCGAAGCGAGGCCCGCGATCGCCGTCCCGATAGCTGCGGGCAGCAGATTGATCCGGCCGTCCACCAGAAAGGCGGCAAGGCCCGAACCGATCGCGATGGAGATCGCGAAGACAGCCAAATAAGCTGTCACGACAAGCTCGGAGCCATTGAGCGACAGCGTGACCAAGGGCGCGAGCAGCGACATGGATACCGCGCCGATCAGCCAGAACAGACTCGTGACGAGACCGCCCCAGCGCAGCCTTGCATCCGCCCATAGTTCTACGAGGAGGCGCGCGGTGGACCGGACGACATTGCGCTCGATGACGAGATCCGGCGCCGCGGCAGGCGCAGCGGGAATGAAAAGGCTCGCGATCCAGCTGAGCGCGGCGAAAAAGAGGACGCCGAGCGCGAGAAGGCCGCCGCCGCCTTCGGTCATCGCGATCCCGCCGACGATCGTTCCGGAAAGGATCGCGAGAAAGGTCGCCCCTTCGACCAGCGCATTGGCCGCCGGCAACTCCTCGGGGCGCAAGTGATCCGGCAAGATCCCATATTTGATGGGCCCAAATAGCGCGCCGATCGCGCCGTAGAGAAACAAGGCGCAAAAGAGCGGCGTCGGCGCATGCCAGATGAAGCCCCCCGCCGCGATCGCCGCGACCCCGATCTCGACGAATTTGAGTCGGCGCGCGACGAGCGCCTTGTCGAACCGGTCGGCGAGTTCTCCGCCGAGGGCTGAAAAAATGAAGAAGGGCGCGATGAGCACGCCGCCCGCGAGCGTGACGAGCGATTGCGCCCCCTGCCCGCCGATCTCGAAAAGGATCAGGAACACCAAGGCGTTCTTCAGCACATTGTCGTTGAAGGCCGAAAGAAATTGACACCAGAAGAGCGGCGCGAAGCGCTTCGAGGCGAGAAGGGCGCGGGGCATGGATAGATCTCCGATGCGAAGGCGGCGCGGAGCCGCAACTCTTGAGCATTTCCTCCGCCGTGCTATGAACGGCGTTCATTTTGCTTAACACGCGCTTGAACATCGTTCAATCCAATTTTTGAACAGCGTTCAGACGCTCCAAAGGACATCGAATGGTCGCCGATCGCCATGCCGAACTGCGGAAACGGCTGATCGAAGCGGCAGAGGCCGCGATCGCAGCAAACGGGCTCGGCGCGCTCAAGGCGCGCGATCTCGCAAAAGCCGCCGGCTGCGCCCTCGGCGCCATCTATAATGTTTTCGCCGACATGGACGAACTTATCTTCGCGGTCAACGCGCGCACCCTCGCCCGCCTCGACGCCGCGCTCGCCGAAGCGGCGGCCGAACCAGCCGGAAAACTGACTCCGCCGTCAGCGATCGCGCAGCTTCAGCGGCTCGCTTTGATCTATTTGCGATTCGCGGCGGCAAACCGACACGCCTGGACGGCCCTTTTCGAGCACCGCATGACGAGCGAAAAGCCGGCGCCGGACTGGACTCTGACGCGGCCGGTCGAACTCTTCACCCATATCGAGGGCCCTCTTGAGATCGTCTTACCGGAGCCCGACGCCCGCACGCGGAACCTGGTCGCGCGAACGCTCTTCTCGGCGATCCACGGCATTGTCTTGCTCGGCCTCGAGCAGCGCCCCGTAGCGGCGCCCCCGGACGAGCTCGAGGCGCAAATCAGCCTCTTCGTCGCCAGCCTATTGCGCGGAATGATGCGGCCCGACGCTTTTGACTGACGCTTTCTTTGGCGGCGGGGCGTCGGCGGGCTTTTGAGCCGGATCGATCTGCACGGTGGCGGTCAGGCCCGCCACGAGACGCACGCCTTCCGGAACCTGGTCGATCTGGACGCGGACCGGCACGCGCTGCGCGAGGCGAACGAAGGTGAAGATCGGATTGACCGACGCGAGGCCCGCATGGTCCGGCTGCGCGTTCGCGACATTGATGCCGCGCGCGACGCTCGCGACGCGGCCGCGCAAGATTTGATCATAGCCCATTAGCTTGATCGTCGCCCGGTCGCCCTCACGGATCGCGCCCAGCGCCGTCTCCTCGAAATAGCCGTCGACCCAAAAGGAATCGGCGTCGACAAGGGAGATCTTATTCGTCCCGACGGTCGCATAGTCGCCGAGCTGCGCTAGAAGATTGGTGACATAGCCATTGACCGGCGAGCGTATGCGGGTGCGCTCTTGGTTCACGCGGGCCAGATCGAGATTGGCGAGCGCCTGCTGGTAGGCCGCCTCCGTGCTCGCCGCGGTGCTGGCGTAGGTCTGCTGCTCCTCTACGGTCACGGCGAGAAGGCTCAATTTCTGCCGGCGTTGGGACTCGAATTGCGCGTTCTGCGCGACCGACTTCGCCTGCGCCACGGCCGCCTCGGCGAGGCGGACGGCGATGTTATAATCGGTCGGGTCGATCACCATGAGAAGATCGCCCTTGCGCACGAGCTGGTTATCGGCGACGGGCAGCTCAACGATCCGCCCGGCGACCTCGGGCGCGATGGTGACGACATAGGCGCGCACCGTTCCGTCGCGCGTCCAGGGCGCGCCCATATAGGCGTCCCAGGCCGCCCAGCCGAGCCCGCCCGCGACCGCCGCCGTCGCCAAGGTGATCAGGATCGGCTGAATATTTCGCCACGTGGCCGCCGTGACGGAAGAGGCGCGCGGCGTCCGCGCGGGTTTCGCCTGGAGCTCAGCGTCCGACATAGCGGCCCAAATGCGCGACGAGAAGAACAAGGCAAGAGAGCGCGATCAAATAGGCCGCGAACTCGAAAAAGGCCGGGTGCCAGACGCGCCCCAGCAGGCCGAAACGATTGGCGATGCCGCGCAGCGGGAGTATGAGGAGCCAGGCCGCGAGCATGATCGGCGCGATCGGCGCGACATAGACGCCGTAGAGATTGATTTCGAAAAACCTCATCTTCCCGCCTCGCCATCGAAATAATCGGCATATTCCGCAAGCGCCTCCGACATGGCAAGGACGCCGGCCCTGGCCCGGAGTCCGGCTTTTGCGCCGGGCTCCGTCGGCGGCGCGGCCGCGAGACAGACGTCGAACGCGGCGAGATGCGCGACCGCCGAGGCGCTTCGGCCGGCCACGAATTCGGCGAGCGCGGCGCCGAGCTCGCGGCTGGCTCCGAAGCGCGGGGCGACCTTGCGCAATCGGATGATCTGTCCGCCGACGGAGAGCGCCGCGGCGAGCTCGGCCCGGCGCAAAGGCTCGGCCTGTTCCGGCAGCGCGTTCAGGCGTCCGTAAACGCGGCTGTCCCAATCCTCGCGCGAAGGCGGATCAGAACATTCCGCCAGTCGGCGTAAGTCCATGAGCGTGAGGCGAAGCAACCGCCGCGTGCGGATCTCCGGCGCGAGAGGCGGCAAGAGACGAATGGCGAGCGCCGCGGCGCCAATGCCCGCTAAAATCGCCACGGCAGAATTGTAGAATTGCCCCGTGTCATAGCTCATGCGATTCGTCGGCGCGAGCAGCGGAGTGAAATTTACCGCCGCCGCGAAGAATATGGCGGTTCGCCACTGCTGGGCGACGAGGCTGCCGAGTGGGACCAGAAAGAGCCCAATGACGAGGCAGAAACCTTCGAAGGTCACGATTTGCGGCAGGATGGCGAATTTGACGATCGCGGCGAGCGCGGCCGCCAAACTGGAGCCAATGAGGAAGGAAATCGCGGACGTGTAGGCCTCCTCGGCCTGCGGCGCGAACAGAATGACGACGATCGCGGCGAACATCATGGCCTGAGCCCCACTCGGCCAGGCGGTCGCGACCCAGAACAGCTCGACCGTGATGATTGTGATAAACACCCGCGCCGCGCTGACCCAAGCCGGCGCCCAATCCGGCACGCGCAGTCGCGCGACGCCCGACGCGGCCTCGACCCGCCCCGGCTCGACAAGCAGGGCCAATCCATTGAGCGCGCGAGAGAGGCCGAGCATCGCCTCGGCAGCGCTGTCGATGAGCAGCTGAACCGACCGGCTTCCGGCCGGCGAGGCGAGGAGAGCCTTCGCCGAGGCGGCGCAGGCCTCGCGGGCTCTGGAGGGATCGCTTCTCCAGCTTCGCGCCAGCTCCGCTGCGCTCGCCGCGCGCAGACCCGGCGGAAGGCGGTCCAAGAGCGCTGCCGCCTCGCGCGACCCTTGTCCAACTGGAGCCCGTTGAAGATGCAGGCCGATCAAGCGCCAGCCCGAGAGGGCGGCGAAAAACCCGTTGACGGCGGTCTGCAGGATCCGCGAGCGATAGCGAATCTCGGAATCCTCGCCTATCGCAGCGTCGATGATCGGGTCGAGCGCGATGATGCCTCTGATCAATTCGCGCCTGGCCCCCCGCGTGTCTGGACGAACCGGCCCATTGAAGGCGAGCTCCTGCGCGATCGAGACGGCGATTTCAGCCGCGCGATCGGCGAATTTTGCCGCGAGGCTTCGTCTCGAGCGGCCGAAATCGGTTCCCGCCAGCACGACGCCCGCGCTCAAGATGCCAATACAGATTTCAGTCGCGCGGCTGACCGCGAGCAGGATGACTTGCCCGCTCGGACCGCCGGTCGCGCCGAGCTCGTCCGAGCCGATGATCGCGGCGGTGTAGCCGGCCAAGGCCGCCCCATAGGCGGCGAAATTGCGCAAGACGGTCGCCCAGAAGCCGCAGGCCGCGCCCCATAAGGCGAGACCGAGGAGAAAGCCGAGGCGGTTCTGCGGAAAGGCGGCGGTGAGGAAGACGATCGCCATCGCACCGATTAGGGTGCCGAGCATGCGGAAGGAAGCCTTGCGCAGCGACGCCCCGAGCCGCGGCTGACAGACGATCGCGGCAGACGTCCCGGCCCAAGAGGGGTTGTCGAGCTCGAGACAGAACGCGACATAGAGCGCAAGGCAAACGGACGCCCATAACCGCAGGCCAAAGAGCAGTTGGGGAGCGAACGAACGCAAGGCCGCCGCAATTCCGCCGGCCGCCGGATCCGTCGATTGTGGACTGGAGGAAGGCGCGGCGTCCGCTTGGCTCATCACAAGCTCGCCATTGCGCCACGCCTCAGCGGAAAAGGAAAAGAAGAAGGAGCGCGGCAATCAGCCAAAGCGCAACATGCCCCATCCGTGCGCCCCGCGCCTCGGCGTCCCCGATCTTTTCGACCGCGCTTTCAGAAAGCTCAAAACCATCCTCCGCCATGGCCTCGAGTCGGAGGACGATATTCTCGGCCCGAACCAGCGCCACGGGCAGATTGGCGGCGAAACGCGCGAGGGTCGAGGCCGCGCGGCCTGCGTCCTGGAGCTTGCCGAGCGGCCCGAGATTCTCCTCGATCCAGGCCCGAACCACGGGCTCGGAGGTCGACCACATGTCGAGCTTGGGGTCGAGGGTGCGCCCGACGCCTTCGACGACGACCATGGTCTTTTGCAAAAGGACAAGCTCGGTCCGCGTCTTCATATCGAACAGGCCGGTGATCTCGAACAAGAGCGTCAAAAGCTTCGCCATGGAGATCTGATCGGCGGTGCGCGAGTGAATGGGCTCGCCGATGGCGCGGATCGCCTGCGCGAAATCCTCGACTTTATGAACGCGCGGCACGTAGCCGGCCTCAAAATGCACCTCCGCCACCCGGCGATAGTCGCGCATGATGAAGCCATAAAGAATTTCTGCGAGAAATCGCCTCTCGTTGAAGCCGAGCCGGCCCATGATGCCAAAATCGACTGCGGTAAGCCGTCCATCGGCGTCCGCGAACAAATTGCCTTGGTGCATGTCGGCGTGGAAGAATCCGTCCCGCATCGCGTGGCGTAGGAAAGACTGGATGACAGCCTTGCCAAGCGCCGGCAGGTCATAGCCCTTCTCGGCCAGCGCCGCGACGTCAGACAAAGGCGTGCCATTGATCCATTCGAGGGTCAAAACCTCCTTCTCGGTCCGCTCCCAATCGACGCTCGGCACGCGGAAATCCGGGTCCCTCGCGACATTCTCGGCGAATTCGGAGGCGGCCGCGGCTTCGAGCCGGAAGTCCATCTCCATCTTCACGGTGCGGGCGAGCGTGTCGACCACTTCGACCGGCTTCAGCCGCTTCGCGTCATAGAGCCAGCGCTCGGCGAGGCGGGCGGCGAAATACATGTCGTCGAGATCGCGGCGGAAACGGCGCTCCACGCCCGGACGCAAGACCTTGACCGCGACGTCGCGCAAACCGTCGCCGTCTTTGACCCGCGCCTTGTGGACCTGGGCGATCGAAGCCGCCGCGACTGGTTCGCCGAATTCGACGAAAATATTCTTGATCGGCTGGCCGAAGGCGTCCTCGATGGTTTTGACCGCGACCTCGCGCGGAAACGGCGCCATCCGATCCTGCAAGAGCTCGAGATGCCGGACGACATCCGCGCCGACCACATCCGGACGGGTCGCGAGGAACTGACCGAGCTTCACATAGGAGGGGCCGAGCCGGCCGATTGCGCCGGGAAGATTGGCGAGGCCCGGCGTCGCGACGCCTCGCGACAGGAGCTTCGCGAGGGCGAGCGGCAATCGCGCCGCCGGCGGCAGAAGCGCGGGATCGATGTCGCTGAAGACGCCGGCGCGAGCCAGCACGAAACCGGCGCGCGCGAGGCGCGGGAGTGAGCCGAGAGAGAAATGCACGAATTCGGCCCGCCCTAAAGCTTCCAGCCCGAATGAATGGCGACGATTCCACCGGACAATCTCGTGAAAGCCGCGCGATCGAAGCCAGCGGCGGTGATTTTCGCGCGAAAGGATTCCGCATCTGGAAAGCGGGCGATCGACTCGACGAGATATTGGTAGGATTCCGCGTCCCCGGTCACGAGACGGCCGAGCAGCGGAATGGCGCGGAAGGAATAGGCCTCATAAACGCGGTCGAGGAGCGGAACGTCCACGTTCGAGAACTCGAGGCAGAGGAACTGGCCGCCGCGCTTGAGGACGCGCCGGGCCTCCGAGAGCGCCTTGTCGATGCGTGGCACGTTGCGGATGCCGAAGGCGATCGTATAGGCGTCGAAACTATCGTCGGAAAACGGAAGATCTTCCGCGTTGGCCTCTATGAAATCGAGTCGCGCCTCGAAATTGCACTTGGCGGCGCGCTGGCGTCCGACCTCCAGCATGTCGGCGTTGATGTCGAGGATAGTGATCTCGGTGCCACTCGACCCAGCCTTGGCGATCCGAAACGCTATGTCGCCGGTGCCGCCGGCCACGTCGAGATGGCGAAACCGCGCTTGCTTCGGCGGCTTGACCCGCGCGGCGAATATATCCTTCCAGACCCGATGAAGGCCGACGGACATCAAATCATTCATGAGGTCGTAGCGCGAAGCGACCTTATGGAAAACCTCGTCGACGCGCGACTGCTTTTCGCGCAGCGGCACGCTCGCGAAGCCGAAATGGGTTTCTTCCGTCATGGCGTCCAAGTTCTGGGTCCGGTCTCTTTGGCCCAACCCTATAGCCTTTGAGCCGCGCCCTGGCTACGGCGCGAAACGGGTTCCGTTTCCTGCACGAAATCGGCGCCGCCGCGCGCTGCAGGCCCAAGAGGGCCGCCTCGCGGCCTATTTTTTATCCAGCGTCGTCGGCGAGGGGACGCCGACCGATCCGCGCTGGAACATGGTCACCCCCTCGGTGCTCGAGTCGATGAGATCAATTCGGCTCGGGGTCTCGGACGAAAGAGTCGCCGTATAGACTTTCCCATTATTCAGCTTGACCCATAGGGTGCCGAAATAATCGATCGAATAGACGCCGTCGCTTGAGGCCGACGGCTCGGCGCCTTTCGGCGGGTTCGGTGGGACGAGGCTCGAAATCGTCTTGTCCGGATGGAACTCGATCCGCCAGGCTTTGCCGACGGCGCGCCATTCTCCGACGATCGGCACGCTCTTGAGCGCGAGGCCGCCGACGAGCTGCCTCGCCCCCATAAAAACGAGGCTGAGCGCGCCGACGACGCCAAAAATGACGATCATTCGGGTGACCGGCAGCGGTTTCGGTTCCTTAGGATTGGTCGTCGGTGAGCTCATCGTCATTTCTCAACAGCCGTGTGGAGCAGGCAATCTATCATGGAGCGGGCGTGGTCCGAGCTCAAGGGCTCGGGGAGAATCCGCGTCGAATGAAATAGCGTCGCGTCCGAGACGGTTCTGCGGTTCTCCTCACGGTAAAAATCCTTGAGGGATTCGAGCATTCTCAAACGGTCCCTCGACGCCCCGGCTACGCATAGATCGCGCGCACTTGACAACCAAAAATCCTTGACGCGACAAAGCTTCGTCCCTGCGTCGGAAATCGAGCCTTTCGGGTTCGCCGGACGCACGCGCCAGCCTGTTGGGGAACAAGCGAAGCCATGTTGCCGCGTCGTCGCATCGCCTTTTCGCATATGGTCTATTCATCGGGCTTCTTTTTCCTCACATTCGCCTTCGCGCTGATCGCGATCGGGGCCCTCACTCTGCGTTTTGCGGGAGGCCCGCTCGCGCTCAAAATCGCCGTCGGCCCGGCCAACGGCGATAACGCCAAGCTCATCGCGGCGATCGCCGACCGGCTTGAGGCGGACGATGCGGATATGAGATTGGTCGTCGTCCCGACCGGCGGTCCGGCGCAAAGCGCGCAAGCGCTCGAGCAAGGACGCGCCGATCTCGCCGTCATCCGCAGCGATGTCGCGATCCCGCAGAACGGCGCAACGGTGGTCGTCCTGCAAAACGACGTCGGGCTCCTCCTTGCGCCGCCTGGCTCCGCCCTCGCCAAGGTTGCCGTTCTCGTCAAGAAGCGCGTCGGCATTTTCCCGGCGCGCGAGACGAACGCCGCGCTGCTCGATTCGATCCTAGCCGAATATCAGATCGCACCCGAGTCGGTTCAGCGCGTCATGCTCGACCGCGATGAATTGGCGCCCGCCGTGGCGCAGAAGCGAGTCGACGCGGTTCTGGCGGTTGGGCCGTTGCTCGGCCCCGCGATCCAAGCCGCCGCCGCCGCTCTGTCGGCGCGAAATCGCGCCCCGACCATGATCCCGATCGACGCCGCCGAGGGCATGGCGGCCAAAAGCCCCGCCTATCAAAAAGTCGCCGTCCCGGCAGGCTTCTTTCGCGGATCGCCGCCCGAGCCCAAGGAGGAGGCCACGACGGTCGGGGTCGCCGTTCGGCTCGAAGCCAACCTAAAGCTCCCCGACGAAGTCGTCACCGACCTGACCAAACGCCTTTTCGTCATGCGTCGCGAGCTCGCGGTCAAAGTCCCGATCGCGGCGGCCATGCAGAAGCCCGACACCGACAAGGATTCGGCCGACGCGGTCCACCGCGGCGCAGCGGATTATTACGACAACAATGAAAAGAGCTTCATGGATCGATATGGCGACTGGCTCTATATCGGCGCCATGGCCTTTAGCGGTTTTGGCTCGGCGATCGCGGCCATGTTCGGATTGTCGCGGGCGCAGGCGCGCAAGGCCGCCTTGGCTCTCATCGATCAACTGATCGAGGTCAAGCAAGTCGCGCATATCACCATGGAGCTGCCCCGACTCGCGGTGTTGGACACGGAAATTGAAAACCTGTCGACGAAGGGCCTCCATTTCGCCCGCAACAATAATTTCGATGACGCCGGCCTCGCGGCTCTGCGCCTCGCGATCGACGAAGCGCGAAGAGCGGTCAGCGACCAACGCAGCGAGCTCGAGGCCAGGCCGCCGCTCCTCCTCGACGCCTCCTTGGAGCGGCCGACCACGTCGACGCCGGAAAACAAGGCGTAACGGCGCCGAGCGCCGCTCAAGACCATGGCGGGAGAGATGGCTTCGTCTATAGTGGGTCGGATCGCATCGATCGGAGCGGACTAACGTCAGCGGAGCATTTTCATGACCAAGTTTGAGAGCCCCTCGCCGGCGCCCCCGCCGGACTCATCCTCATGGCGTCGCTATTTGGATGGCCTCAAGAAGAGATTTTTCAGCCATTTCGACAGCCAGGGCGATTGGCTGGTTTTCGGCTTGGTGGCTCTGGCCGTGCTTTGGCTCTCCGCGCGAGTCCTTGGGCTTCTCCGCAAGCTGCTCGGCTGGTGAAGGCCGCAATCGCGCGGCAAGGGCTCGGCATTCGACGAGATCGCGCTCCTGAAGCGCTTCCGCTCTGATAGACTTAAATTCGATCGGGGCGCGCTCGAATTCAAAGCGTTGGAGCATGCTCCAACTAGGCGCCAAGGAGGGGAAACGCATGGAAAGCTGGAGCTATCAGCGCGACGGCGCCATTGTTGGACCGGCCAGCAAAGAAGAGCTCGCGGCTCTTTTCGAGGCGGGCGAAATTAACCGTCAAACTCTTGTTCGAAGCGTTTCGGCCGGCGGAGAATGGAAGCGCTATGGAGAGGTCCAAGGTCTCGCGCCATCGCGCTTTCCACGAACGGTCAAAAGGCTCTGGCCTTGGTTCATGCTGGGAACGCCTCTCGCCGCGGCCTTGATCGACGTCTTTCTGGTCCAGTCGACCGGAAACGCCTTCGTCGAGAAAAACGCCGCATTGCTGAGCTATGCGCCAACGGCTCTCAACATCCTGGCCGCCATTCTTTGGCTCGTCCTGATTACGCTCGAGTTTCGGAAAAAGGCGCAAAAAAGCGTCTCTGGAATGGCCGTTTGGCTCATCGCGGCGCCGCTCTACTTGACCTTCAGTTGGTGGACAACCGTATTCATATCCAACCGCATCAATGTTCCGCTCGGATTCAGGGTTCCGAGTTGTCAGGCGGATCTCGCAAAGTCGCAAGTCAAGGCTGCGTTCGAGAGGAACGCCGCAAAAGCCGGGCAGACGGACGTCAAAGCCATCGCGCTGACGGAGACGAGCCAACAATGGCTCGCCGGCAGAATTAGAATGTGCGTCGGAAAGCTCGAGACCAACGCGCAGACCTACTCGGTTCGCTACGAGATCGAAGATCACGGAAACAGGCTCTTCCTCAGAACCATGCATGGATATTTCGTGAGCCTTCTCGTGAAGTAATCCCGCCGTCGCACGCCTTGGATCACGGCCCGTTGGGCTGAAGCAAGCCCTTCGCTGTAGATGCAGCCGGCTCGCGCTCACGGTGCAGATCTTCATCCGGTCTCGGCTCGCGGGGCCTGCGTTCCGGCGTCTCCGGATCCTGCCTGCCCAAGCCCATCGCGATCGGCAGCGCCTCTGATGGCGGCGCCTGTCGGCGCTCGCGAAATGTTGCGCCAGATCAAGCCGCTGTCGCGAAACAGGCCTAGAAAATTATCCTCCATCGGGCTCCTTTTGAAGGATATTCGTCATGACGTCGAGCAACATTGAAATTCGTCGCATGAGTCTAGCTGTCGCCTTGGCCGCCCTTGTCTCGGCCGGCGCTGTCGGCGCCGCGAGAGCTCAGCAAGGGATGCCCGGAATGGAGGGCGGCGCCATGCCGATGGGCCATGACCAAATGATGGGCCATGAGGGCATGATGGGTCACGGCGGAATGATGGGCCATGAGGGCGGCCCCGACGGCGCGATGGGCGGCGGCGGGATGATGTGCCACATGGGCGAGCATGTCGAGGGCCGGATCGCCTTCCTCAAGGCGGAGCTCAAAATCACCGAAGCGCAATCGCCGCAATGGACCGCCTTCGCCGACACCTTTCGGGGCGATGCGAAGAAAATGGCCGACATGTGCATGACGATGAAAGAGCACGGCTCGGCGCATATGAGCGCGGACTATCCGGATCGGCTCGCGATGATGGAGCAACATCTCACGATGCGGCTCGACGCCTTGCGAACGTTAAAAGCCGCCGCGCAACCGCTCTTCAGCGTGTTGACCGATGAGCAGAAGAAAGCCGCCAACAAGCTGCTGCATGGCCCGATGGGCATGATGTAACCCAACGGAATAGGCGCCCGGCGCGGGAGGAAAGGGCTTCGTTTCCGTCCCGCGCCGAGCGAAGACATATCTCGTCAGCTTTTTGCGGAGATCGTTGGCCTTGCGAGCCATTCGCGTCCCTTGAGCATGGCCTTCCAATAGATCGGAGGCAGGATGCGCTCCTTGAGGAACCAGGCGAGACGACTCGGCTTCGTTCCGTCGATCAGCCATTTTGGAAAGGTCGGCAGGAGCTTTCCGCCATAGCCGAACTCGGCGAAGACAATCTTCCCGCGCTCCACGGTCAGCGGGCATGAGCCATAACCGTCATAGCTCGCATGAGCCGCATTTCCGGCGAGGAAGCACAGGACGTTTTCCGCCGCGATCGGAGCCTGCTTGCGGGCCGCGGCGGCGGTCTTGGCGTTTGGCGTCGAAGCAGCGTCGCCGAGGCCGAAGACATTGGGAAAACGCTTGTGCTGGAGCGTCGTCTGATCGACGTCGATCCAGCCGGCTGCGTCGGCCAAGGCGCTTGAGCGCACCACGTCCGGCGCGCATTGCGGCGGACAAATATGAATCATGTCGAAGCCGCGCGCCACGATTTCCTTCACATCGCCTTTCGTCACCTCGAACCAGGCGGTCTTGGCGGCGCCGTCGATCTTGACGAGGCGGCTGCCGAAATTGAGGTCGACCCCATATTTCTTGATATATTCCATCAAAGCCGGGACATATTCCTTGACTCCGAAGAGCAAGCCGCCCGCGTTATGAAATTCTACCTTCGCGTTCGCGAGGACGCCGTTGCGCAGCCAGTGATCGCAGGAGAGATAGAGCGCCTTTTGCGGCGCGCCTGCGCATTTGATCGGAAGCGGCGGCTGGGTGAATAGGGCGCGCCCGCCGCGGAACTCCTGCACCAGCCGCCATGTGTAAGGCGCGAGATCGAAGCGGTAATTCGATGTGACCCCATTCTTGCCGAGCGTTTCCGGAAGGCCCTCGACCGCGGCCCAATCGAGCTTGATCCCTGGCGCCGCGATCAGCGCGCGATAGGCGACGCGCTCGCCATTGCTCAGAATGACCTCGTCGCTTTCCGGCGCGAAGCCGGCGACGGCCTCCTTGATCCAGCGCGCGCCGCCGGGGATAAAATCGGCTTCCTCGCGTTCGGTGCTCGCGGCGTTGAAGACGCCGCCGCCGACCATCGTCCAGCCGGGCTGGTAGTAATGCTTGCTCTGCGGCTCGACAATGGCGACGTCGAGCGACGGCCGTCGCCGCAAGAGACTCGCAGCGGCCGCGATCCCCGCCGCGCCGCCGCCGACGATGACGACGTCATGAATTTCACGGCTTACGCCGGACGACGCGCTGGACATGATTTCCTCCCATCTTGCGATATTTTGCGCTGGTTTCCAATGAGCCGGCCGTCACAAAGGACGGCCTTGACCGATCATGGACGACAATGCGCTCGACGCAATTGACTGCGACGAACCTAAGCAAGATCTGCGCCCTTCATGAGCGATATGGGCAAGATCAAAGCTCTTTGGCTTCCTCGCCCCCTGCAGCGCACAGTGTTCGGACCGTGCGCATTGCTTTTCGACGCGAGAGCTAAAGCAAGTCCACGGGAATCTTGAGATAACTGACTCCGTTTTCTTCTGCCGGCGGCAGCCCTCCGGCCCGCATATTGACCTGAACCGAAGGTATAATGAGAGCCGGCATGTGCAGCACGGCGTCGCGGGTCTTGCGAATTTCGACGAATTGCTCTTCGCTTACGCCGTCGCGGATGTGAATATTATTCGCTCGCTCCGCGGAGACGGTGGTCTCCCAACAATAGGACGTGCGGCCGGCCGGCAAGTAATCATGGCAAAGGAAGAGCCGGGTCCCCGGCGGGAGCGCGAAAATCTTCTGGATCGATCGGTAGAGCTGCCGCGCGTCTCCGCCGGGAAAATCGCATCGCGCGGTCCCATAGTCCGGCATGAAAAGCGTGTCGCCCACGAAGGCCGCGTCGCCGAAGACATAGGTCATGCAGGCAGGCGTGTGCCCGGGCGTATAAATGGCGCGGCCGATGAGGCCTCCGATCGAAATTTCCGCCCCGTCGTCGAACAGGACGTCGAATTGGCCGCCGTCACGCCGAAATGCAGACTCCGCATTGAAGATTTTCGCGAAGACGTCCTGCACGATCACGACTTTTGAGCCGATGCCTGTCCGGCCGCCGAGCCTCTTCTTCAAGAATGGAGCGGCGGTCAGGTGATCGGCATGAACATGGGTCTCGAGAATCCATTCGGCGCGGAGGCCCGCGCTTTCGACAAAGGCCGCAATCGCCTCGGCAGAGCCTGTAGAAGTTCGCCCGGATGCAGGATCGTAATCGAGAACGGGATCGACGATCGCGCAGGCATTGGAGCCCGCGTCCCTTACTACATAGGTAATCGTGCTTGTAGACTTATCAAAAAACCCATGCACATCAGGCTGCATTTGCGACTCTCCTGCAGAACGACCGACTCACCCAAGCCATAACGCCACCAATCAGATTGACTCGATCTGATCGACAAAAAAAAGCCGGGCTTGCGACGTTTGAGAATTCCCAACCGCTGATTCCATACGATCAGCAACCGCTCCACATTGAGCCTCACCACAATTCGCCATCGAGTTCAAGACTTTCATACCGCGATGCGACTATCCGCCGACCTTCGGCCGGAAGCCCAATCATTGGTGTTATGGCGATATGAAAATCTACATGCTGCAACCGAGTCGGATCTTCTATTCACGCACTCATCATAGCCGACCCTAATAATTACAGAATGCGTGCGGATGAATTGATCTAACCCGAACTCGCGAAGCGCAAATGTTAAATATGGCTGGGGCGCCGCAATCGCACGCTGTCGAACTGAATATGGACGATATGTTTGATTCGATGGCCGGGATTGCACTTCCGACGTCCGAGCCGTCTCCGACGCGATGCAGAGCATCGCTCCCACAATCAACAATGGCGCCGCCGCCGTTGAAAAATATGTGTGTGATTCATCATTCTCCCCACAAACAATGCACAGAAAGAAGGGCGATGAGCGGTCGCTCGCGTACACATCATGAGGTGCGCGATAATTGTTGCACGTCCATAACGAGAGTTCGGCGCAACGCTGAAGCGCCGCGAGCATCAGACTGGCCGCTTCGATTTCCGCGATCGCGTTCCGCTATTGCCTTGTCACAGGCGGAGCAGAAGAGCCGCCACCTCCGATCGCGGTCGGATGCTCCCATGGCGCCGCAGCCGATTGCTCGGCCGCAAAATGCGATCGGTTCGACGCCGGAAGAAGCGCGCCTACATAGCCGGGGCGAAGGGTCGATCGCCGCCCGGAGCGCCCTGCCCATCCGTTTTAAAGGCGGATGGCGGGCGGTCGGCAATTTAAGGACCCAAGCGATCAAAAACGCCGAAAAGCATCAGAGCGCGGGCGCTTTGCCGCCACGACTCCAGGCGTTCAAAAGATCCCAGGCCAAGGCGAGGACGACGGGGCCGACGAACAAGCCGCCAATTCCATGGACTAAAAGGCCGCCCAGAATGCCGATGAGAGTGACCAGTGTCGGCGTCGTCAGTCCGCGCGCCAAGACGAAAGGCTTCAGAAAATTGTCGATGAAGGTGACCGTGGCCATGCCTGCCGTGAAGGCCAGCGCCGGTCCTGTGGCCATGGTGGACCAGCCCCAGATCAACAGCGGCGCGACGACGAGAAACGGGCCGATCTGAATAATTCCCAGCACGAAAATCGCGAGCGTCAGGAGGCTTGCCGCCGGGGCGCCGGCAAGCGACATGGCGACGCCGCCGACGACGGCTTGCAAAAATGAGATGCCGATCACGCCGCGCGACACGGCCCTGATCGTCGCCCCGGAGATCTCCACAAATCTCTCGCCATGCCGCGTGTCGATCCTGAGGGCGAGCGTCTTGATCGCGGCGACGAGCGAAGGGCCCGGCCGAAACAGGAATCCGGCGATGATCACGGAGACGAGAAACTGCAGGGTCCACGTCCCGGCATTGCTCGCCACGCTGAGAAGAAAGTCGCCGACCGGCTTGAGCTGCGGCAGCAGGAAGGCCAATGCGCTGCGCACATTGGTGGAGGCGAGCGTCCAAAAATCATAGAATTGAGGTCCTATCAAAGGCCAGGTTCTGACGGATTCCGACGGGGGAGGAATAGACAGGCTTCCCGAGTCGAGACGCTGGATGAGGACCTTCAGGCCGTCTACGACGCCGAGACCCAGCCAGGTGACCGGGCCGATGACGACGAGCAGCCCGATGATGGTGATGCAGAGCGCCGCCAGCCTGCGCCGTCCGCCGAGCAGGACGGCGAGCCAGTCGAAAATCGGATAAAGCGCGACCGTCAGGACCACACTCCAGACGATGATCGGGATGAAAGGTTGAACAAGGACGAAGGTCCAGAACGCCAGGAGCGCGATAAATCCGACATGGATCATCAAATCGATGAAGGTCGCGTTGAACTGGCGAAGGTTGAACGGTTCCGTGGGTTTCTCGTTCACTGAAGTCTTCCGGATTCGGCGATGCCGCGCGACGCCCGCAGCGAGGACTTTCTCTTTATCCGATATTGCGGCGCCATGAAAAATCGCCTGCTTTCAATGGAGGCGTGGGCGCAAAAAAATCGGCGGCCGGCCCGAGGGGTTGGTGCGGCCCCTTTCCGAAAACCTCCTTGACTCTGCCCCCGGAAGAAGGAATCTATGAGAACATATAAGGAACGTTTTTGAGCGTGGAGCGGAGCCGATGTCGCAAGGCGGCAAGTCGGAACGGATGAATTTTTTGCGCCGAAAGATCGCCGGGATCGAGGCCGGGGGGCTCGATCCCGAAGGAATCGAGGCTGACGCCGCGCAGGTGAGCCTCGGCGAAAATTGCAGCCTCGACCGGCCGCTGCAGGGGGGGCTTCGCCGCGGCGCCTTGCATGAGATCGCCCCGGCGCGCGCGGACGACGCCGCAGCGGCTTCGGGTTTCGCTCTGGCCCTATCGGCCCGTTTCGCCGCGCAGGCCGCGCCGCCCCAATCCAACATCGTCTGGATCATAGAGGATTTCGCCGGCGTGGAGAATGGCGCGCCCTATGGTCCGGGGCTCGCGCTCAGCGGCGTCGATCCCGCGCGGCTTCTTTTCGTTCATACGCTCAATGCGAAAGACAGCCTCTGGACCATGGAGGAGGCGTTGAAATGCCGCGCCGCGGCCGCCGTGATCGCAGAAATATGGAGCCTCGAAAAAGCCTATGGCCTCGCAGCCTCCCGCCGCCTCGTCCTGGCGGCGCAAAAGAGCGGAACGCCGGGGCTGATGCTCGCCGCCGGAATGGCGCGCCGCGCGGACCTGTTTTCGAGCAGCGCGCAAACGCGTTTCGAGATTCTGACGCGCCCGAGCCTTCATGCGCCTTCCGCACGCGGCATGCCGCTGCCTGGTCCCGCCTGCTGGTCCGTCCGCATCGTCAAGGCGCGCGCCGGGCCGGACGGCTTCGGCTTCGATCGGGAGCGGTTTTTCGCCGTCCACTGGGATCACGAGAAGGCATGTTTCCGTGACGCGTTTCCTCTCTCTCTCCCTTCCCTCTCTCGCAACCGACCGGATCATTCGGCTGATGCGCGCGCGAGGCGCAGCCAAACCGCCTGAGTCGCCGCTGGCGACGGTCACAAAGATAAAAAGCGCGCAAAGGCTCGCCGCCGTCGACGCCTGTGCCGCAGCCTTGGGCCTCAAGCCCGGCATGACGCTGCCCGACGCGCGCGCCATGCGCCCTTCCCTGATTTGCGTCGAAAGCGATGCGGAAGCCGAAGCCGAGGCGCTCGCCAATATCGCCGACTGGTGTCGCCGCTTCACGCCGCTCGCGGCGCTCGATGCGCCCGACGGACTCATGCTCGACGTGAGCGGCGCAACGCATCTCTTCGGCGGCGAGACGAAGCTTCTCGCCGAGATCGAGGCGCGGCTCGAAGATCAAGGCTTTTGCGCCCGCGCGGCCCTCGCGCCGACGCCGGAAGCAGCCTGGGCGCTCGCTCGCTACGGCGCCTTGCGCATCCTGCCGTCCGACCTCGACGAGAAAGAGATCGCACGCCGCTTCGCCGACCTGCCGCTCGCCGCCTTGCGTCTCGACGCGGCGACCCTTGCCGATCTCGCCCAAGCGGGCTTGCGCCGGATCGGCGACGTCATGATGCGGCCGCGCGCGCCAATCGCCGCCCGCTGCGGCGATTATCTCTACGCCAGGCTTGACGGACTTCTTGGCCGCGCGAAAGCCGCGATCTCCCCGCGTTTCGAAGCGCCCCCCTATCTCGCCGAGCGACGTTTTTTAGAAGGCGTCGCTCGGCGCGAGGATGTCGAGGCCACGATCCTGTCGCTGGCGCATGATCTGTCCGAATTGCTCGCCCGCCATGGCGAAGGCGCCCGCCGCCTCGAGGCGAGCCTGTTTCGCGTCGACGGCGCGGTGAAGCGTTTCGAGGTCGGCGCGAGCCGCCCCTTGCGCGAGGCGCAGCCGATCGCAAGGCTGTTTCGCGAGCGCATCGAAGCGGCCGCGGCCGCGGGCGGCGACGATCCGCTCGAGGCGGACTATGGCTTCGACGTCATTCGCCTCGCCGTTCTTTCGGCGGAGCGCAGAGACGAGGAACAAGCGGACTGGAGCGGCGGCCGAGGCGACGCCGATCTCGCCGATCTCATCGATCGGCTCGGCGCGAGGCTCGGGTTGCGACGGGTGACGCGGCTCGCCTTCAACGCCGCCCATGCGCCGGAATTCGCCGTCGCCGCGACGCCCGCCGCTCATTCCTTCGGCTCCCCTTCGAGCGTCCGGGCGCAAGCCCATCGAAAGCCGCCGGACCCGCGCGAGACGCCCCGACTGAAGGCGAGCTCAAAGTCAAAGGCGGGAGAGACGACGCTCGCCGCATTTTTAGCCCCGTCGCCGGCGGCGGCTTTCATGGAGGAGGATGCGCCGGCGATGATCCTTCCCGCGCGGCCGATTCGGCTTTTGCGCCGGCCCGAACCGATCGAAACCATCGCCTGCGCGCCCGACGGGCCGCCTTTGCGCTTCCGCTGGCGCAAGGTCACGCATGAACTCGCCGCGGTCGAAGGCCCGGAGCGGATCGCGCCTGACTGGCGCCTGAGCGAGGCCGCTCTCAGCCGCGACTATTTCCGCGCCGAGGACACCGAAGGGCGAAGATTCTGGCTCTTTCGCGAAGGCCTCTTCAATCGCGAAACGGCGCTGCCGCGCTGGTTCATGCACGGGCTTTTCGCATGAAGCCGAACCCTACGCCGCCGCGCTACGCCGAACTCGCCGTTGCGACGAATTTTTCGTTTCTGCGCGGCGCCTCGCATCCCGAAGAGCTCGTCGCTGCGGCCATGGCCTTGGGCCATGCGGGCATTGGCGTGGCCGACCGCAATTCGCTCGCCGGCGTCGTGCGGGCGCATGTTTACGCCCGCGAGAACGGGGCCGCCGCGAAAGGCTTTCGCGTCATCAGCGGCGCCAGGCTCGTCTTTTGCGACGGCGCGCCAGACATCTTGAGCTTTCCGCGCGACCGCGCCGCCTATGGCCGCCTGACGCGGCTCCTCACCCGCGGCAATGCCCGCGCGCAAAAAGGCGCCTGCCTTCTCCGCCTCGACGATCTCCTCGAGGCCGCGCAAGGCCAACAGCTCATCGTCATGCAAGGCGGCAGCTGGGACGCCGAGGACGATCGCCGACGCGCCGCGAAAATCCACGCCGATCTCGCGGAGGCGCCGCCGAGGACGACGCGCGTGGATAAAAACGCTTCAACGCCCCTCCCATCTTTGCTCGAATGTCTCGGGGAGGCCGCGCAAGGCCGCGTCTGGCTCGCCGCTTCGATGACCTATGGTCCCTTCATGCGGCGCGATCTCGCCCGCCGCCGCGCCCTTGCGCGCAAGACGGGGCTCCCGCTTCTCGCCACGAATGACGTCCTCATGCATGCGCCGGAGCGACGCCCCTTGCAGGATGTGCTGACCTGCATTCGCGAAGGCGCGACCCTCGACGACGCTGGATTCCGGCTCGAGGCCAATGCCGAGCGCCATCTCAAGGATGGCGCCGAAATGGCGCGCCTCTTCGCCGAGGCGCCGGAGGCGATCGCGCAGACCTTGCGTTTTCTCGACGGAATCGGCTTCAGCCTCGACGAGCTTCGCGGCGATTATCCTGAAGAATTGCGCGAAGGATTCGCGACCCCGCAAGACGCCCTGGAGGCTTTCGCGCGCGAGGGGGCGAGGCGGCGCTATCCCGACGGCGCGCCGCCTCATGTCCTGGCGGCGATCGCGCGCGAATTGAAGCTCGTCGCGGAGCTCGATTACGCGCCCTATTTTCTCACCGTCCACGACATCGTGCGCTTCGCCCGCGCGCGGGGGATTTTATGCCAGGGCCGCGGCTCGGCCGCCAATTCGGTCCTTTGCTTTTGTCTCGGCATAACGGAGGTCGATCCGGCCGTTCATGATCTTCTTTTCGAGCGCTTCATCTCGGCCGAACGCAAGGAGCCGCCCGACATCGACGTCGATTTCGAGCATGAGCGGCGCGAAGAGGTCATGCAATATATTTACGCCCACTATGGGCGGGCCAGGGCCGGGCTGACCGCGACCGTCGTCACCTATCGCGCGCGCTCGGCCATTCGCGAGGTCGGCAAGGCCTTCGGCCTCTCGGAAGACGTGGTCTCGGCCCTTTCCGGCACGGTCTGGGGCAGATCCTCTGCGGAAGTCGACGCGCGTGAGACGCGCCGGGCGGGCCTCGACCCGACCGACACGAGGCTCGCCCAGGCGATCCGGCTCGCCGGCGAGCTCATCGGCTTCCCGCGCCATCTCTCGCAACATACGGGCGGCTTCGTCATCACTCGCTCGCGTCTCGACGAAACCATTCCAATCGCCAACGCCGCGATGGAGGAGCGCACCATCGTCGAATGGGACAAGGACGATCTCGACGCGCTCGGAATCCTGAAGATCGACATTCTCGCGCTCGGCATGTTGACCTGCCTGCGCAAAGGCTTCGCGCTCATCGAACAGCACTATGGCGACGCCTATGCATTGGCGAGCCTGCCCCCCGAGGAGCCCGCCGTCTACGCCATGATTTCCCGCGCCGACACGATCGGCGTGTTCCAGATCGAGAGCCGCGCGCAAATGTCAATGCTGCCGCGCCTCAAGCCCCGTGAGTTTTACGATCTCGTCATCGAGGTCGCGATCGTGCGGCCGGGGCCCATTCAGGGCGACATGGTGCATCCTTATCTGCGCCGCCGGCAACGCCTAGAGCCCGTCGCCTATCCTTCAAAGGAGCTCGAAGCCTTGCTCGGCAAGACGCTCGGCGTGCCTTTGTTCCAGGAGCAGGCGATGAAAATCGCCATCGTCGCCGCCGGCTTCACGCCCGCGGAAGCCGATCGGCTGCGCCGCTCCATGGCGACCTTCAAGCGCGTCGGCACGATCGGCGGATTCGAGGCGAAAATGGTCGAAGGCATGGTCGCGCGCGGCTATCCGCGCGATTTCGCCCTGCGCTGCTTCAAGCAGATCGAGGGCTTCGGCACTTATGGCTTTCCAGAGAGCCACGCCGCCTCTTTCGCGCTTCTCGTCTACGCCTCCGCCTGGATGAAATGCCGCTATCCCGACGTCTTCGCCTGCGCTCTTCTCAACGCTCAGACCATGGGTTTCTACGCGCCGGCGCAAATCGTGCGCGACGTCCGCGAGCATGGCGTTCCCGTCGAGGAGGCGGACGTCAATTTCTCCGATTGGGATTCGACTCTCGAGCCTCATTCCCTCGAACCCCGACTGCATCCCCGCCACGCCTCCATGCGCGGCGAGATCCTTTCGACCCATAGGGTCCGGCTCGGCTTCCGACTGATCAAAGGACTTTGCGAAGCCGACATGACGCGCCTCGCGGCGCTGCGAGGGCGAGGCTATGATTCGATCCGCGATCTCTGGCTGCGGACGGGGCTATCCCCCGGCGCGCTCGAAATTCTGGCCGGCGCCGACGCCTTTCGCTCGATCGGGCTCGATCGGCGCGCCGCGCTTTGGGCCGTGCGCGGCCTGAACCGCGCCGGCGATAGGGACGACTTGCCCCTCTTGCGCGATTTGAGCTTTCGGGCGCTCGAGCCCGACGCCGCCCTCCCGCCCATGCCGCTCGGCGAACATGTGGTCGAGGATTATCGCTATCTGTCGCTCTCCTTGAAGGCGCATCCCATCGCCTTTCTTCGCGAGAGGCTCGCGAAGAAGAAGACCCTGCGCGCCGAGGAGCTTGCAGCCCAACCGTCGGGCGCGCGCGTCACCGTCGCCGGCCTCGTTCTCGTGCGCCAGCGGCCGGGCTCGGCCAAGGGCGTCATTTTCCTCACGCTCGAGGATGAGACCGGAATCGCCAACGCCATCGTCTGGCCCAAAACCTTCGAGGCCCTCCGCCCTATCGTCATCGGCGCGCGTTTCATCACTGTGACGGGGCGCCTTCAGAACGAGGCGAATGTGATCCATGTGGTCGTCGAGCGGGCCGAAGACCTCACGTCCCTCCTCGCTCTCCTCTCGCGCTCGCACGACGGCGAAGCCTTCTGCGCGCCGGACCGATCCGCCGAGCCCGGCCTGTTCGCGGAAACCCATCCCCCCGCCACGGAGGCCGCCGCCCTCCGGCGTGTTTTGCCGAAAGGCCGCAATTTTCAATAAACTCCGCCATCGCGGCAAAAGCCGCCCGCCCAGACGGCTTCTTCTCCGGACATGGCCCTGGTCTTGCTTGCCTTTGTGTTGCTGAATTGCGCTTGCAATCATCACACTTCTTCGCATGGGCGGACCAGCCTTTCCCTTATGCGCCGTTCCCCCGGGCTCGCGATCGGACGATGTGATGAAGCTAAGCCTCGAAAGCCGCGACATGTGCGAATGGTCCGGACTCCCCGGATTGCGCGAGGGCTTGCTAACAAAGGTGGCGCAAGGCGAATCCGGAAAGGTCTCGCCTTTTTTGCTGCTCGCGATGTCCGGCGTCAGCGCGCGCGAGCAACGTCGATGTTCCGAACTTTGGACGAGGGACAAGCAAGCCGCCTGCGCCGACGAGCGCGCCGCGCTGGCCTTCACATTCGACGTCGCCGCGCGGCCGAAAATCCGCATCGGCTATCTTTCCTGCGACTTTCATGAGCACGCGACCTCGCTGCTGCTCATTGAAATGTTCGAGGCGCATGATCGGGCGCGCTTCGAGCTCTTCGCCTATTCCTATGGGGCCGATGACGGCAAATCGATGCGGCCGCGCCTCGCCGCCGCGTTCGACCATTTCATCGACATCGAGGCCTTGTCCAACATAGACGCAGCGCGGGCGATCCACGCCGACGGCATAGATATTCTCATCGACCTGAAAGGCTATACGCTGCGCACGCGCACGCAGATCCTCATGTTCGGCCCCGCCCCGGTTCAGGTGAATTTTCTCGGCTATCCGGGAACGCTCGGCGCCAGCATTTGCGACTATATCGTCACCGACGCCTTTCTGACCCCGGCGGCGAGCGCGGCCGATTACAGCGAATCCTTCGCCTATCTGCCGCATTCCTACCAGCCGCATGGCCGCAACGCCGTCATCGGCGGGGCGCCGAGGCGCTCCGCAGTCGGCCTGCCCGAAGCCGGGTTCGTGTTTTGCTGCTTCAACCAGGCCTATAAGATCACGCCGGAAATCTTCGACATTTGGTGCCGCCTACTGGTCGAGGTCCCCGACAGCGTCCTTTGGCTCCTGAAAAACGACCAGGCCGAGGGAAACCTGAAAAATGAGGCGCTGTGGCGCGGCGTCACCGCGGACCGGCTGATCTTCGCCGAGCACTTGCCACAAAGCGAGCATCTCGGCCGGCTCCAGCTCGCCGATCTCGTTCTCGACACATCGCCCTATAACGCCCATACGACGGCGAGCGACGCCCTTTGGGCGAACACGCCGATCGTCACCTGCTCCGGCGACACCTTTCCTTCGCGCGTCGCAGGCAGCATCTTGCGGGCGATCAACCTTGGCGAGTTGATCGCCGTCGATCTCGACGCCTATTTCGAGCTCGCGCTTGAACTCGCGACCAAGCCAGACCGTTTCTCCGCCATCAAAGCCAAGCTCTCGGCGAACAGGTTGACGACGCCCCTGTTCGACATCGAAGCCTATACGCGCGACATGGAAGGGCTTTATGAGGTCATGTGGCGGCGCTATCGCGAAGGCGACGCGCCGACGGCGATCGGCGCGGTCCCCGCCGCTGGGTGAATCCGCGTCTGGCCCGTGATCTCATGATAGAATGATCGATCAGACCTTTCAGCCCGCATTCGCAGGATTACGCGGCAATTTCAAGCGCCTTTTCCGCGATTCGGCTAACATAATCCGCAGTTGTTTCGGATCGCATGAGGCCGATGGCGAACCCGGCGGATGAATCGAATGATGGCGCTCTCAGGCTCGATTTCGACCGCCGATTGATGCTTCAATTTCGTGGATCTGGGTTACCTCCGACGCCGGCTTGCTCGCATACCGGGAACTGGACGACGCGCTGGGCCTCAGCGCGATGGCGGGCGATCGCCAAGGTCGAATGGCGTCCGGGCGAACTCTACCCACACGTTGGATTGATCGTCGCCAACATGGTGCGCCGCGCCGGCGCCATCGTCGCCTTTTACAACAAGCGCGGGACATGCGAGCAATGGATCAAGGAGGGCAAGGGCGCGATCAAGTGGACGCTGCTCTCATGTCGGTCGTTCGCCGCCAACGCGGTTGGGCTTCAACTTCATGCGCTGGCCTACAATCTTGGTCGTTTTCGGCGCACGCTGGCGACGTCGGAGCCGATCAAGGATTGGGCGGTGACGAGCCTGAAGGAAAAGCCGATCAAGATCGGCGCGAAGGTCGTCAGGCACGGGCGCTATGTCGCATTCCAGATGGCCAAAGTCGCCATTCCCAAAAATCTCTTCACCGACATCCTGCGAATGATCGCCGAACTTCGACGGCCGCCCGATCCAGCGCCTGCGTGAAGCCTCCGGTCGTCATGCGTATGGGAGAGACGCGTCTTGATCACAATCAATTCGACAATTTTGGTCCCGCTCAGGAACATTATGGACCGCAGAGGGTTTAACTGCATAGTCTGCGGTGGGGAGAGCGCCAAAGCGGGCAAGTAGAGCCATTTAGACAGTCCAATCGCCTGTCGACTGGGAAATATCGGTTTAAGCGTCACGGCCGGAACATCGATTCGCCACGGCCGGGATTAGGAGAAGTGGTATGCGCCTCGCAACTCTCTTGTTTCGCGCGACCTTCGCCGCGTCGCTGACGGCCGGCGCCGCCGCGATCTCGACGGACACGGTCAATGCTGCGCCGCTGACCGTGGCGCCGCTCGGCTCGAACGACGCGCCGATGATAGATAAGGCCTATTGGACGTCGCGCTGCCGGTGGGTCCCCTCGCCCTGGGGGCCGCAACGGCGGTGCCGCCGCGTGTGGGTCGGGGGAGGAGGACCTGGCTGGGGTCCGCCGCCACCTCTGCCGCCTCCAGGTCCCGGCGGCTGGGGTCCGCCGCCACCGCCGCCGCCTCCGGGTCCCGGCGGGTGGGGCCCGCCGCCTCCGCCCCCGCCGCCTCCGGGCTGGTAAGAGGCCGGATCGGCTCTCTGAATCGACCCCTCGCGCCATCGCGCGAGGGGTTTTCTATGGCCCACCGATCATCGTTCGATGGTGAACCCTATATTTAGTGTGTTCGAGCGATGCCGATTCTGAACACGCTCCGGCGCTGCACAAAACCCTGATGAACGCGCAATCGCAATCCGAGGAGATCGCCTTCGACCGCTCGCTCCCGGCCCGTCCGGGCGAGCTCGTCCGGCTTTCGCCCCTGGTGCGCCGCATGATCGCCGGCAACGCCGGGCCGATGACCTTCACCGGCACATGCACCTATGTCGTCGGCAATGGGCCAGTCGCGATCATCGATCCAGGCCCCGACGATCCGGCTCATATTTCCGCGCTGCTCGAAGTCCTCGGAGATGAGACTATCGCGGCCATTCTCGTCACCCACACGCATCGGGATCATTCGCCGGGCGCGCGCCTCCTGAAGCAGGCGAGCGGCGCGAAAATCATCGGCTGCGCGCCGCATCGGCCGTCGCAAGAGGCTGGATTCGGCCGGCTCGACGCGGCGCATGACCGGGACCACGCGCCGGACGCCATCATGTCCGAAGGCGATTCGATCGAGACCGCCGAATTCGCGCTCACCTGCGTCGAGACGCCCGGCCACGCCGCCAACCATCTGGCCTTCGCGCTGGCGCAGGAGGATGCGCTCTTTTCCGGCGATCATGTCATGGCCTGGTCGACGACGGTCGTCGCGCCGCCCGACGGCGCGATGCGCGACTATATGAACTCGCTGGAAAAGCTGCGCCTGCGGAACGACAAGATCTACTGGCCGGGGCACGGCGGTCCGGTCGTCGCGCCGCAGCGCTATGTGCGCGCGCTCGCGCAGCATCGGCGGGCGCGCGAGGCCGCCATTCTTTCGCGCATCGCCGCCGGAGATTCCTCGATCGACGCCATCGTCGCGCATATCTATGAAGGCCTGAACCCGGCGCTGCGCGTGGCCGCGGCGCTGAGCGTCCTCGCCCATCTCGAAGGCCTCGTCGCGCGCGGCCAGGTCGCGGCCGAGGGCCCCGCGACGCTTGAGGCCGTCTATCGGCCGGCCTGATCGGCCTTGTCGACCTCGGCGGTCAAGGCGCCCTCAAAGACCTCGACATTGCGTTGATTGGCGCCGAAATCCGACAGCGCAAAACGTGAGACGGACCGCATGTCCACGCGGGTCTGACCTGCGAGCGGACGAATTCGCAACGTGACGTCGCAGGGAAAGCCGAGGATCAGGCTGCGCGCGATCGCGTCAATATGGCCGACCCCGCTGCGGCCGCCTGGCGGCGTTTGCGCGATGATTTTCCAACCGCTTTTCGTGACTGCCTTCACGATGGCGGCATAGGCCTCCGGCGCGTCGAGATCGAGCAGGATGGGCTGAACCTGAGGATAGGCCACGAGCTGCCGCTTGCGCGCTTGCGCTGGAATATTCGCCGGGGTCGATCCGCCGCGCGCTGCAAGCGCCTGCCGCGATAAGGAAAAAGCCGGCGGATCGAGAATGTCCGTCGACAGATCGACGAGCCGGGGAAAGCGCATCACCTTTTCGGCGAGATAGGCCGGATAGGCCAAAAGGAGCAGCGCGAGAAAAAGCCCGGCGGCGGCCGTCCCGGCCCCTTTGCGGCCGCTGCGCCAAATCACGACAAAAGCCGCGAGCGCGCTCAAGATCGCCGCAGCGGCCACGCCGACCGCGCCGCCGAGCACCGCGAGCGTCGCTTGCGGGTCGAGGCCGCCGCGCGCCACAACGACGCCGATCAGCGCCACAGCGACGGAAAAAGCCGCAAGCCGCCAGCTGAGCAATGCGGCTTTGGAATAGGGTTCCTCGACGATCAAGCGCCTCATCGCCGCCTCGCAGAAGCCAAAAGACGCAAAGTCGCGCCGCCGCCTCCGGCGGGCCCGCTCGGCCGGTCGCCCCGAGACGCAAGCGCCTCACGGGATTCGGTCCAAGCCGAAAGCAACTCAAAGACCTCGCGAGCCCGCATGTTCAATCGCCGAAGCGGCGGCCGATTCTTCGGCTCGTCATGTCCGAAGCGTTGGGCGCACGCTCTTTGATCGCCTTATCGCACCATGCTCTAAAGCATGTTCCGCCGAGCCCTGTCCACTCGGGAGGGCGATCGGCCTCGTCACGCCATGTCGCCGCGCGGATTATAGGGCTTCTGGCTCTCCCATTTACGCATCAGCGCGGCAAGCTCGGAATCGGGCTCTTCAGGCAGGACGATGCGCAAGGTCACAAGCAAATCTCCCGCGTGACCATGGCCGTGCGGGTTTGGCAGCCCTTTGCCGCGCAGACGCAGGGTCCGGCCGCCGTTGGAGCCCGCAGGAATCGCGAGCTCGACCGTCCCGTCAAGCGTCGGAACGTTAACTTTGCCGCCGAGAACCGCCTCATAGAGGGTGACGGGCAAATCGAGCCGCAAGTGGTGGCCATCGACGCGAAAATAGGGATGTTTGCCGATCCGCACGGTGACCATCGCATCGCCCGGATCGCCGCCAAAGGGGCTTGCCTGACCCTGACGTTTAAGGCGGATCTGCTTGCCGTCCTCAATGCCCGCCGGCACCGAAACTTCGAGCGTGCGCCCCGTCGGCAGGGTGACCCGGACAGTTCCGCCCTTCACCGCTTCGGCAAGGCCCACGGTCACGGTCGCGCTGACGTCTTCCCCGCGCGGCGGGGGCGCGTTCGACGCGCGTCCGGCGCCTCTCCGTCCGCCGCCGAAAAGATCCGCGAAAATATCGCTGGCATCGAACCCCGGCGCGCCTTGGCGGCCATCGCCATAGCGGAAATCGAAATGCTCGAAACCAGGTCCGCCTGCCTGGGCGCCGCGACCGGCTCCGGGGCTGCCGCCGGCGCCAAAGCCCTCGAATCCATGAAACCGCGGCTTGCCCTCGGCGTCGATTTCGCCGCGATCGAAGGCTGCGCGTTTCTTCTCGTCGCCCAGGATCTCATAGGCGGAATTCGCCTCCGCGAATTTCTCTTTCGCGTTGGGCTCTTTGCTTTGATCGGGATGATATTTCTTGGCGAGCTTTCGAAAGGCTTTCTTGATCTCGGCCATATCGGCCGTTTTCTGCACCCCTAGAACCACATATGGATCACGCATAGATGAGCCCACTCCTGCGCTCGACCGATCAGCAGCGCCGACGCCAATGTCTCAAATGGAATTTGGGGATTCGCAGCCCAGGCGCAAGCCTTGGAGAAGAAGTTCGGCGGAGCGGACGACAAAACCCGATAGCGCCGCGCCCCAACAAAGCATGTGACTGCGGACAAACCCCGCCAAAGCCATCCGAGCCGGCGGGATCAAATCACGTCCCAGCAAAAACGTGAAGCGTAATTTTTCGATCTCGGGGCGCTCTTTAATTTTCCGCCTCGGCTTCTCTGCTTCAGCGCCGCCGCGATCAGGAATCGACGCTCGATGGCGAGGCCTAAGGGCTAGATTTTGCTTTGCGGCGTGACCTCGGCGATTTTCCAATCGCCGGCCTTTTCCGCGCAAGCCGTGCCGCGGATTGACTGCTCATTGCCCTTGCGATCGATCCGGCTGACGAAAACGCGGCAGATCCTCGCATCCTCCGGATAGGCGTGACCGATCGGCGTTATCGTTCCCTTGACGCCGGATTCCGGATTTTCCCACCCAACGAGCGCGCCGTCGCCTTGAGGGTCGAGGGCGGTCGAGAGGGCCGCCTCGGCCCGGCGCAAATCTTCGGCGCCGAGAAAGCCCGCCAGCGTAGGTTTGGAAGGCCCATCCTCGCTCGAGGTCGCCAAGGAAGCAATCGGCATGGACATGGAGCAACCCGCCAGGAGCGCCGCAAGCGCCGCCGCCGCGAGAAATGGCGCGCCGAAGCGATGGCTCCCGCCGTCCAGCCCGGGCTCCGCTGATTTGTTTTTTTCTGTCCAAGCCCCGATCGCGGAATTATATCGACGCTCGTGACGCAGCAACTTTCCTGTCACGGACCGACCGCTCGCAAAAAGTTTACCCAAGTGGAGGTTACGCGTGAACAAGTTAACGGGGCGTGACTGCGCCGACGCGGCCGAGCCTTTCGACTTGTTCGCGGCCTGGTACGAGTCCGCGCAGAAAAGCGAGCCGAATGACCCGAACGCCATGGCCCTCGCCACGGTCGACGCGGAGGGCCTGCCCAATGTCCGCATGGTTCTGCTCAAGGCGTTCGAGCCGTCCGGCTTCGTTTTCTACAGCAATGACGAAAGCGCCAAGGGCGAAGAGCTTCGCGCCAATATGAAGGCGGCCGGAGTTCTACATTGGAAGTCCTTGCGTCGGCAGATCCGCTTCCGCGGCCCGGTGACGCGCGTCTCCGACGCCGAGGCCGATGATTATTTCGCGAGCCGTCCCTTGCAGAGCCGGATCGGGGCCTGGGCGAGCCAGCAGTCGCGCCCGCTCGAGAGCCGTTTCGCCCTCGAGACCGCAGTCGCGAAATATGCGGCCAAATTCGCCTTGGGCGAGATCGCGCGGCCGCCCTATTGGGGCGGCTACAGGATCGCGCCGCTCTACCTCGAATTCTGGTCGGACGGCGCCTTCCGATTGCATGACCGCATCGTTTTCCGGCGCGACGCTCCTGATGCGCCTTGGCGCAAGGAAAGGCTCTATCCGTGACGCGCGTCGACCTTGCGCCCACCGCCGAAGCCCGGGCGCGCGCCTATCCGCCCTTCCCCATGCTCGCGGTCAGCATCGCCGTCTTCCGCGCAGGCCGCGTCCTTCTCGCCACGCGCATGAAGCCGCCCTATGTCGGCGCTTTCTCCTTGCCGGGCGGACTGGTCGAGACCGGCGAGACGCTGCAGGAGGCAGCCTTGCGTGAATTGCGGGAGGAAGTTCAGGTCGAGGCGCGCATCATAGGCTTCAACCGGCATGTCGAGTGGATCGATCGCGACGAAGCCGGTAAGGTGTCGCGCCATTATGTCATTGCGTCATTCGTTGGCGAATGGATCGCGGGCTCCGGCTCGCCCGGCCCCGAAGCCGGCGAAATCGTCTGGGCCGCGCCGGAAGAGCTGGAGCGTCTCGCCTGTACCCCATACGTCGACGCTGTGGTCGCATCGGCGCACGCTTTGGCGAACGGCTCGAACCATTGAGGATCGCCTTGGATCCTATGCGGAGTTTTACGCGCGGCAAGCCAGCGCGACGCGCTACGCTTTTTGGCCGGCGCGCCAGGCTCACGGCGTTAGGCGTTTCCAAGAATTTAGAGCCAAATGGCGGGGAAAACCGGCTTCCGCTATTCCGTATCCCGCTCTAGCTGCCGAACCGGAAAGAGGCTCCATGCTCAAAAGCGCCATCTGCGCAATCTTCGCTCTCGTGCTCGTCCTCACGCCGGCGCAAGCGCAGCAAGGGTTCTTTTTTCCCTTCCCGTTTGGCGGCGAGCCGCCGCGGCAGAATCCGGCGCCCCCACACGGACAGCAAAGCCCTGCGCCGGCGTCGCCGCATCAGAGGCCGCACGCCAAGAGCCCAACCGGTAATGGCGCTGCAGCGAAAGGCGCGCCGGCCAAGGGCGCACAACCCAAAGCCGGCTCATCGGAAGCCAAGAAGAACGAGCCTCCGGGATCGGAGACGCCCGCATCGGAGCCGCCCGCCGCCCCCTACGAAGGGCAACTCCTGCGGCTCGCGGAAATTCTCGGTTCGCTGAGCTATCTCGACGAACTCTGCGGCTCGAGCGACGCCGGCCAGTGGCGTGAGCGCATGCAGGCGCTGCTCGACGCCGAAGCAAAGACGACGTTCAGAAAAGAGCGGCTGGCGGGCGCCTTTAACCGAGGCTTTCGCGGCTACGAAAGATCCTATCGCGCTTGCACGCAGAACGCGCAGATCGTCATCACCCGTTTTCTCGCCGAAGGCGGGCGGCTGACGCATGAGATCGTCAGCCGCTTCAGCGCCACTTAACGGGGCCATTCGCCCAGCGGGCGAATGGGCGATCGGATCAGTGACGATCCTGCAGTCCGTTATGCACCTGCACGAGGACCCTGCCCTCGACCCATTGGAAGGGACTATCCGGCTCCGCGCAATTGATCTCGCGCTCGATGATGAGGCGGTCGCAGAGCAACACGCAGATGTCTTCGATCGGCGCGTCGGTGTCATTCTCTTCGGTCATGCGATCGATGGAGATCTCGCCCCATTCCTCACCATCGATCAAATGGATGATGAAGACTTCTTCATGCCCGGGTGCGCCATGATAATTTACCCTGAAGGTTTCCCCGCGATATTGAAATTCACGTATCATGTGACCCGCCGAATTTTTTAGATGGGTGAGCGATGAGATGGATCAGCGATCCAAATGCTACGAAGATGCGAAAGCGCAGCGACGTTAAGCATGTGTGGAAATCTAGGTCAAGTCTGCGCTGTACATATTTGTGTTTTGGAGCGACGAGATTGTATAATAATTGTGCACTGCACATCGGAAAAACAGATTAAACAAAAATCTACCGTCTACCTTATGACTATATGCTTATAGCGCTATATAATCGAATATTATAAACTTCTGCATGGCGCGAACGATTAAATATAAACTGCTTCTAATTCATCCGACACCGCCCGCTTCCTGAAGAACGAGTCCCTCGTTTTGCGCTGAGGCATGAATGAGAAATCTGATCACCGACATACCCGGTCTTCGCGTTGGCCATGCACAGGACGAAAAGCTCGGCTCCGGCGTCACCGCGCTGATCTTCGATGCGCCCGCCGTCGCGTCGATAGCAGTCCATGGCGGTGCCCCGGGCCTGCGCGACACCGGCCTGCTTGAACCCGAGATGATCGTCGAACGGATCGACGCCCTGGTTCTTTCGGGCGGCTCCGTCTACGGCCTCGATTCCATGGGCGGCGTCGTCGCCTACTTGCGCGAAAACGGGCGCGGCTTTCCGGTCCGCGACATCAATGTCCCCATCGCGCCGGGCGCCGTCCTCTTCGATCTGCTCAATGGCGGCGACAAGAATTTCGGCGACGCGTCCCTCTATTGGCGGCTCGGCCGTCAAGCCGCTGCGGCGGCGGCGGCGGAATTTACCCTCGGCAGCGTCGGCGCGGGCTACGGAGCGACCACCGCCAATCTGAAAGGCGGCCTCGGCTCTGCGAGCGACGCCGCCTCGAACGGCTTTCGCGTCGGCGCCTTGGTCGCCGTGAACGCGGTGGGACGCGCCACAATTGGCGATGGCCCACATTTTTGGGCCGCGCCTTATGAAAAAAATAGCGAATTCGGCGGCCTCGGTTGGCCTACGCCCTGGCCGGCGAACGCGCTCGACTTTCACATCAAGGGCGAAGCCGCGGAAAACACGACCATCGCCATCGTCGCCACCGACGCGGCGTTGAGCAAGCCTGAAGCAAAACGCCTCGCCATCGTTGCCCATGACGGCATGGCCCATGCGCTGCGTCCAACCCATGCGGCGATGGACGGCGATACCGTATTTGCCGCCGCTACAGGCGCCGTCGACAGGATTCCGTCGCTCGCCGACAAGATCGAGATCGGCATGCGCGCCGCCGATTGTCTTGCCCGAGCCATCGCGCGGGCGGTGTTCGAGGCGACGCCCCTGCCCTTTCCAGGCGCGCCCCCGAGTTGGCGAAACAGGTTCCGCTGAAGCGGTTGCGCAACGTATGGGTTCCGGGCAACGAAGCGTTTGGTTGGTGTAGGCGGATCAAGCATCGCGAGCAATGTTCCCGTTTGCGGGGCTCTCTTGCCTTTGATGCGTTGCTTGATGAGCTTGAATTGACCCGCCCTGATACATGAGTTCAATGGCTGCCCCTGGCAATTCGCCCCGCTTTTTCAGTTCGGGTCAGAACCGGAAAAAATGCTTTGCGATTGCTCTTGTTCGCAATAATGAACGTGGCGCGACGGTTTCGAGGAAGAGCGTAGACGCGAAACCTCATAGCCCGCCTCTCCGAGGGAGTTGCGGCTTGGCGCCGTCGAGGATAGGAGCGGTGCGACGCTCATCCTTTGGTAGGCGAATGGCCCGCATCCTTTCGGCGCGGCGCGCTAAGAGCCGTGAGTGATGACGATAAGAATGAAGACAGGCAAGGTAATTTATTTAGGAGCGTAACGATGCCGAAGAAGGGCGACTCTTGTACAACTACGGGAATCTACAAGGCCATCCACGATAAAGATCACAAACAGCCGCATGAAGTAAAAATGGTGAAAGGGCATAAATTTCCGCCATGTAACCAATGCGAAACCGGGCCGACTTATGAACTGGTTCGCGAAGATCCAAATCTGATACGCTGAACTTTCTTTATGGCGCGCTCTCTTTTTGAAGGCGCGCCAATTTTCAAAGACCTATTTTGACTGTTGACGGCGATGCGGAAGACGACCCCAAGGCCGCGCTTGACGACGGCAGAGGGCGCGATCGGCGCCGCGAGCTAGGTCCCGACATTCCGCGACAAAATCGAGATTGGCGCCTCGCCGGCGGATTGCCGCGCCATCACTCGCGCCATTTATTGAAGCGGAGCCTCCACCTTTCTGCAACGCCTTGCCGAGTTGGCAAAGCAAGTTCGGGATAAGTTAGGAAAGGCCCAATCAGACGCTGCGGCCTTAAAATTTCGCCAGCATTTCCGTGCTATCGTCCGGCCCGAAGTCGCCAAGGTCAAGGCATTTCAAGTCTGGAGGAAGCGGAATGGCCGCGAGCTTTATCGCGAAACGATTGGCGCTCGTCACGATTCTCGCCGCGATCGCCTGGGCGCCGGCCGCGGCCGAAGAAAAGACTGCGCAAGAAGCAAAGCCCGCGCAAGACTCCCCGATCTGGACTGTTCCCGACATTGGCTCGCTTCCGGACGACGCCCATGGCCGCCAGGTGCGGCTCGGCCGCGAGATCGTCGCCGCCACCTACGCCCATATCGGGCCCGCTGTCGCGAATCCGGCCAAGCGCTTCGCAGGCAATAATCTCGCCTGCGGCAATTGCCATCTCGAGAACGGCACCAAGAAATTCGGCTTGGCGCTCTTCGGGATCTATGGGGATTTTCCCAAATATAGCGTCCGGACCGGCGGGGATATTTCGATCGAGGAGCGACTGAATTCCTGCATGGCGCGCAGCATGAATGGCCGCCCGCTTCCGGAAAAATCGGCCGAAATGCTGGCGCTGGTCGCCTATGTCAAATTCCTTTCCTCGGGCGTCCAGCCGGGCGAAAGCCTTTCCGGGCTCGGCGCCGGCAAGATGCCCGAACTCGACCGCGCGGCCGATCCCAAGCGCGGCGAGAAAATTTACGCCCGCGCTTGTCTCGAGTGTCACAACCCGAATGGAGCGGGCGTTCCCCGGAGTCCGGAGGACATGGCCCTCGGCTATATTGTCCCGCCGCTCTGGGGACGCGACAGCTTCAATGACGGCGCGGGCATGGCGCGGCTCATCACGCTCGCGAATTTCGTCCATTTCAACATGCCGCATGGCGCCGATTATCTCGATCCTCAGCTGTCGGTCGAAGAGGCTTGGGACGTGGCTGCCTATGTCGAATCGCAGCAGCGGCCGCGCAAAGCGGGGCTCGACCATGATTTTGCAAAGAACTTGCTGGAGAAGCCGGTCGACGCGCCCTACGGGCCCTACGCGGACAAGTTCAGCGAGGCGCAGCATAAATACGGGCCCTACGCGCCGATCCAGGCCGAGATCGAGCGGTTGAAGGCCGTTCCAGAAAAGAAGCCGAAGGAATCGCGATAATTTCGGCGATAAGAAACCGGGTCAAATTGCCTTCAACGCAGTGCGCTCCGCCAATTTCTCGGCGTCTTCCTTGCGCTCGCTGTAGCGACTCGTGAGGTAGCCTGCGCATCCGCGCGTCAACAGGGTGAATTTGACCAGCTCCTCCATCACATCGACAACGCGATCATAGAAGGGCGACGGCTTCATGCGCCCGGAGTCGTCAAATTGCTCATAGGCTTTCGCAACGGACGATTGGTTCGGGATTGTTATCATCCGCATCCACCTGCCCAGCACGCGGAGCTGATTGACGGCATTGAACGATTGCGATCCGCCGCTGACCTGCATCACGGCGAGCGTCTTGCCTTGCGTCGGCCGCACCGCGCCGATTGCGAGCGGAATCCAGTCGATTTGCGTTTTCATGATGCCGGTCATCGCGCCATGGCGCTCCGGGCTTGTCCAGACCTGCCCTTCGGACCACTCTGACAGCTCTCGCAGTTCTTGCACCTTCGGATGTTCGGCGGGGGCATCATCCGGCAGCGGCAGGCCGCTCGGGTTGAAAATCCGGGTCTCGGCGCCGAAGCTCTCAAGAAGGCGCGCGGCCTCCAGCGTCAGGAAACGGCTAAACGAGCGCTCGCGCAACGAGCCATAGAGGAGCAAGATGCGCGGCCGATGCGTCAGCGACTGCGGTTGCAGAGCCATGAGGTCTGGAACCTCGAACACGTTCGTCGCCACATTCGGCAAGTCGATAAAATCAGGCATTCAACCTCACCACTTCCCCGTCTTCCTTTGTGAGGGAGGCGACGACAAGCTTGGCCCGCCCCGGCGGGTTCTTCAGATATTCGATGACAACTGGCTCCTCCCCGCTTTGGCGGATCATCGAGAGCGTGTTTCGAGAGGCGCTGCAGTCTGGATTGTGGTAGATCGTGACGGTCATGGTCGGACCCATGTTTATTCATTCCTTTGATAAACCTGCAGCTGCCGGCGGCAATTCGACAGGTCCAGAAATTCAACCGTTGAGCTCGAGCACGTTGGCGTTTTTCAGATGGAGGGGCGCAGAGGCGGCTATTTGGGCTGCTCGATCACACCTGACACCCTCCCCCGAGGTTCACAAGGCCGGCTTCTCCTTTGCCGCTGTGAGGCGCACGGCAGCGCCACGCTCATACCAATCCTTGCTATGGTTGACGATCCAGACGACCGACAACATTACCGGGACTTCGATCAGCACGCCTACAACTGTCGCTAAAGCCGCGCCCGACTGAAATCCGAACAGGCTGATCGCCGCAGCGACCGCCAGCTCGAAGAAATTGCTTGCGCCGATCAACGCTGAAGGGCCGGCGACGCAATGCTGTTCGCCGAGCGTCCGATTGAGGAGATAGGCGAACCCGGAGTTGAAATAGACCTGTATCAGAATGGGCACGGCCAGAAAGGCGATGATGGCCGGCTGCGCTAGGATCTGTTCGCCCTGGAACCCGAATAGCAGAACCAGCGTGGCGAGGAGGGCGATGAGCGACAGCGGTTGCAAGGTCTTGAGCAATGCGTCCAGGGCGCGCTGGCCATCCTCAGCGAGGAGACGGCGCCGCAAAAGCTGCGCTAAGACGACCGGCACGACGATATAAAGCGCGACGGAGACGGTCAGCGTCGCCCAAGGAACGGTGATGGCCGAAAGCCCAAGTAAAAGGCCGACGATCGGCGCGAAAGCCACGATCATAATGGCGTCGTTCAGGGCCACTTGAGAAAGGGTGAAATGCGGCTCACCCTTGGTCAGGTTCGACCATACGAAGACCATGGCGGTGCAAGGCGCAGCCGCGAGTATGATCAGCCCTGCTATATAGGAGTCGATTTGGGACGCTGGGAGGAAGGGCCGAAACAGATGGCCGATAAACAGCCAGCCCAGCAGTGCCATTGAGAAGGGCTTGATCGCCCAGTTGATGAACAATGTCACACCAATTCCACGCCAATGGGCGCCAACGCGTCTCAACGCCGAAAAATCAATCCGAATCAGCATTGGGATGATCATCAGCCAGATCAAAACGGCGACCGGAATATTGACATGTGCTATTTCCGCCGCGCCGATCGCCTGAAACACACTGGGCGACAGATGGCCGAGAACAACGCCCGCGACGATGCATAGCGCGACCCACAGCGTCAGATAGCGTTCAAAGATGGACATGATTGAGTTTGCCCCTGGGAGCGGCGCGACCGTTGAAATGCGTCGACATGGTTTGATGCAGCGGCCCGTTGGCGCCGCTGAGCGCAAGTCGCCGTCAGCTCGCCTTCGCCTGGCCAGCCGTCGAGCCCTCCATGCGGCCGATGTCGCGCAGCCGCGCGCCGAGCGCCATTTGATCTATGCTCTTCAACGGCAGTTGCGTGAATACGGAGATTCGGTTTTTGAGATAGCGGAAGGCCGTGACGAAGGCCGCTTCCTTTTGAATATCCGTTCCCTCGACGGCCGCCGGATCTTCAATGCCCCAATGAGCGGTCACTGGTTGGCCCGGCCAGATCGGGCAGGTTTCGCCCGCCGCATTGTCGCAGACCGTGAACACGAAATCCATTGTGGGCGCGCCGGGCGCGGCGAACTCCTCCCAGTTCTTCGAACGGAAGCCGGTCGCCGGATAGTCGAAGGACTGAAGCACCCGCAAAGCGAATGGATTGACCGCGCCTTTTGGCTGACTGCCGGCCGAAAAGGCGTTGAATCGCCCCGCGCCGTCCTTTTTCAAAATGGATTCCGTGAGGATCGAGCGCGCCGAATTGCCGGTGCAAAGGAAAAGCACATTGTAGACGCGATCAATCATGATCCTTGACCTTCAAAGAGCAGCACGGCGCGAGATCGGCGATCAGCGGCGCGCAGAGTTCAGAATTGCCGCCGCAACAATCCTTGACGAGAAACAACATCAGCTCGCGCAGACCGACGAGACTTGCCCGGTAGATGATGGATCGGCTTTGGCGTTCGCCGGTGACGAGGCCGGCATTCGCCAACGCCGCTAGATGCGCGGACATCGTATTTTGTGGAACGCAGACGAGCCGGGCCAGTTCTCCCGCCGCGACGCCTTCCGGCTCGCGGGCGACGAGCAGCCGAAAGGTCGCGAGGCGCGTCGTTTGGGCGAGGGCGGCAAGAGCGGTTATGGCGGCTGTATCATCCATATATCTAGAATAGTAGATATTACGGCCGCTGTAAAGGTAGTCCTGCAATCTTAGCTGGTCTCTCAGGCCCACTAACCAGCTCTAAACTGAGCCACCGCCGCCCGCCGCCATTTTGCTCCCGCTGCAGCGGCATGTTAGGCCTCCCTTACCCACCCTCCAAAGAGCCAGCCCCATGATTCCGCGCTACGCCCGCCCCGAAATGACCGCCATATGGGAGGCGCAGACGCGGTTTCGCATCTGGTTCGAGATCGAGGCGCACGCCTGCGACGCGCTCGCTGAGATCGGCGTCATCCCGAAGGATTCGGCCAAGGCGATCTGGGAAAAAGCCGGCCATGTGACCTTCGACGTCGCGCGGATCGACGAGATCGAAAAGGTCACCAAGCATGACGTCATCGCCTTTTTGACTCATCTTGCCGAATTCATCGGCCCGGACTCGCGATTCGTCCATCAGGGCATGACCTCCTCGGACGTGCTCGACACCTGTTTGGCGGTGCAACTTTCCCGCGCGTCGGACATTCTGATCGCCGACGTCGATATTTTGCTCGCGGCCCTGAAGCGGCGCGCCTTCGAGCATAAATTGACGCCGACGATCGGCCGCTCGCATGGCATTCACGCCGAGCCCGTGACCTTCGGGCTCAAGCTCGCACAGGCCTATGCCGAATTTTCGCGCGCCCGCGAGCGGCTCGTCAACGCCCGCAAGGAGATCGCCACCTGCGCGATCTCGGGCGCCGTCGGCACCTTCGCCAATATCGATCCGCGCGTCGAGGCGCATGTGGCGGCAAAGCTCGGCCTCGCCGTCGAGCCGGCCTCGACCCAGATCATTCCGCGCGACCGCCATGCGATGTTCTTCGCGACCCTCGGAGTCGTCGCCTCCTCGATGGAGCGGCTCGCGACCGAGATCAGGCATTTGCAGCGCAGCGAAGTGCTGGAGGCGGAAGAGTTTTTCAGCGAGGGGCAGAAAGGCTCCTCCGCCATGCCGCATAAGCGTAACCCGGTGCTCACTGAAAACGTGACCGGGCTCGCACGGCTCGTGCGCGGAATGGCGCTGCCGGCGATGGAGAATGTCGCGCTTTGGCATGAGCGCGATATTTCGCACTCCTCGGTCGAGCGGATGATCGCGCCCGACGCCACGATCACCCTGGATTTCGCCCTGGCGCGGCTCGCCAATGTGATCGACCGGCTCATCGTCTATCCGGCCAATATGAAGAAGAACCTGGACCGGCTCGGCGGGCTCGTCCATTCGCAGCGCGTTCTGCTCGCGCTGACCCAAAAGGGCCTGAGCCGCGAGGACGCCTATGCTTTCGTCCAACGCAACGCTATGCCGGTCTGGCGCGGCGAAGGCGACTTTCTGACTCTCTTGAAAAAAGACCCCGAGGTGAGCAAGGCTCTGAGCGACGCCGAGCTCGAAGAGCTTTTCGACCTCGGCTATCATTTGAAAAATATCGACGTGATTTTCGAGCGCGTATTCGGCGAAGCCTGACGCGCCTTCCTACCTATGGATTATGGCATGTCTTCCAACCTCGTCGATTTTGCGGAGCGGGCGCTTTCGCAAGGCATCAAGCGCGAGGAGATCGCCCGCGCCCTCTTCGCGGCGGGATGGCCGAAGGAGGAGATCGCGGCCGCGCTCGACGTCTTCGCCGAAGTCGATTTTCCCTTGCCGGTCCCTAAGCCGCAGCCGCATGTCTCGGCGCGCGAGACCTTTCTTCATCTGCTGCTCTTCACATCGCTTTATATTTGCATCTGGGCGTTGCTGACGATCGTTTTCACCTTCATCGACCAGTCCCTGCCCGATCCTCTCGCCGATGCGCCCAATATTTTCGACTCGTTGCGCCTCGAAGTCGCAACGCTGATCGTTTTCTTTCCCTTGTTCCTAGCGATGTTTCGCCTCGCCGACCGCAGCCGCGCCGATCCGGCGCGTCGGGATTCGAAGGTGCGGCGCTGGTTCGTCTATCTCACGCTTTTCGCGACCGCCGTGACCCTCGCCGGCGATGTCGTGAGCCTGATCTACGCCTATCTCAGCGGCGAGCTCGCCACGCGCTTCCTCTATAAGGTTCTTGCTCTCGCAGTGGTCGCCGGGGGCCTCTTCTTCTACTTCCTCAACGACGTCCGCCAGGACGAAAGCGAGTGACCGCGCCGAGGGGGCGACGCGCAACCCTTATTTTCCTGACCGCGAGCACGGCGCTAGTCGCCGCCGCGATTGCGCTCGGACTCTGGATGGCGCCACGTTCGGCGCGACGCATCCTCGACCAGGACACAGGCCGAGTCTCGGTCCTCACCGGCGTCGCTCGGGCGGCATTGCCTTACGGCGGACGCGGCGCTGAATAGGCGGCTCTTCAAGAGTTGTCATATTTCTGTCTTTGCGCTGGCCTTTCGTGTAGGAAAGCCGTCCGAGACGGCCGTTTCCCACACCGCAAAGCGGAGCATTCATGAGCAGCGAAAATCGCCTTGACGCCCTGATCGGCCGGATCGTCGCGGACGACGCCCTTCATGCGAAATGGCTGAATACATTCTCTTTCCTCGAATATGTCGGGTTCCGCAAGATCGTGAAAAGCCAGAGAGCAGAGGCTCTGTCCGGCGCGGTGCTCAACCACGCGCTCGAGGAAGGCCGGCACGCATTGGGCCTCAAAAAGCTCGCGGTGAAGCTCGGAGGCCCCGAACTCGACAGCTATGCGCCGGAAGCCCTGCTTTGCGGCGATGAGGCGGAAGCCTATTTTCAGGATCTCGACGCCGCATGCGACGAGGCTTTGTCGGACCAGCCGGAAGCTGAGCGGGTCAAGCTCGTCTATTGCTACGTCACCTGGCTTATCGAACGGCGCGCGCTCGGCGTCTATGGCGCCTATAAGGCGGCGATCGACGGCTCCGAGGTCGCCCGGAAGCTGGACGGTCTCTTGGCCGAGGAAAGCCGGCATCTGGCCGATGTCGAAGGCTGGCTCCAACAAGGCGACGCCGCTTTCGGGGAACGGTCCCGCGCGTTCGAGGCGATCGAAGGCGCGCTTTACGCCCGCTTCATCGAGGCGCTGGCCGGCGATCTCGCGCGCCGCGCGACGCAGGCGACGCCGGCCTCGGCCTGAACGGCGCCGGCGGCACATTCGATGCGTTCTTCAGACGCCGACATTCTCATCCTGCCGGGGCTCGGCGGCTCCGGCCCGGATCATTGGCAGAAGCGCTGGGCGGCCAAGCTCCCGACGGCGCGCCTCATCTCCCAGGCGGACTGGGATCGGCCCATGCTCGACGCCTGGCGCGGCCGCATCGCGGAAGAGGCGGCGCAAGCCTCGCGGCCCGTCGTCCTCGTCGCGCATAGTCTCGGGGCGCTCGCGGCGGCCCATGCCGCGCCCTTGCTCGCCCACACGGTGAGAGGCGCTTTCCTGGTCGCCCCGCCCGCGGCGGAGATCCTCGCCGGAATCGAGGCAATCGATCCGGCCTTCCAAGCGGCGCCGCTCGGGCCCTTGCCTTTCCCCGCGCTTCTGATCGCGAGCCGCAATGATCCTTATGCGACTTACGAAGAGAGCGAAGCGCTCGCCTCGATTCTAGGCGCGGAGCTGGTCGACGCCGGCCTTTCCCGCCATATCAACAGCGAAAGCGGCCACGGCCCCTGGCCCGAGGGGCTGATGCGCTTCGCCGGATTTTTGAAGAGCCTATAGCCGCTCTCACCAGACCGGAACCGGCGTCAGCCAATAGCCGACGCCGGGCGCATAGGCCGGCTCGACCCGAATCGCCCGCGGCTGGGGATAGACGGGATAAGCCGGATAGGCGGCCGCGTAACCGTCATATCCGTCGTCGAACAACGGATCATAGGATCGCAGCGACCCGTCCGGCATCACCCGGCTGTTGGTGATCGGCACATAGCCGCCGCCCCCGTCTGGAACCATCGCCGGCCCCGGCGCGAGCATAACGCAAAAGAGAAAATAGCATGGAGACATGGGCAACTCCTACGCAGCGTGTGATGTTGCAATCGCAATCCGCCGCCTGGGGTTCCCTCCCGACTTTCCGCTTGGTTTCGAAGCCGTCGCCTAGGCCTATAAAGCTTGGCCGAAACGCACCGCCCCGCCCCGCCCCGGCGCCGCAAGCTCGCCCTCCCACATCACGCGCGCGCCGCGAATGATGGTCCCGACCGGCCAGCCGACGACTTCCTTGCCGTCATAAGGCGTCCAGCCGCAGCGCGAGGCGATCCAGCCGTTCTCGATCGTCTTGCGCCGCTTCAGGTCGACAAGGGTGAGATCAGCGTCATAGCCGACCGCGATCCGACCCTTGCCGACAATGCCGAAAAGCCGCGCCGGCCCCGCGCTGGTCATATCCACGAAGCGCGCGAGCGTCAGCCGGCCGGCGTTGACATGATCAAGCATGACCGGAAGCAGGGTCTGCACGCCGGTCATACCCGAGGGACTTTGCGGATAGGGCTTCGCCTTCTCCTCAAGCGTATGAGGCGCGTGATCGGAACCGAGAATATCGGCAATCCCTTGCGCGACGCCCCGCCACAGACTGTCCCTGTGCCGGGCGTCTCGAATGGGAGGGTTCATCTGCAATTTGGTTCCGAGCCGGGCGTAATCCTCGGCGCTGAAGGTCAGATGATGAGTCGTGACCTCGACGCTGGCGATGTCCTTATGGCCGCTCAGAAAATCGATCTCTTCCGCGGTCGAGACGTGAAGCACATGGACCAGAGCCCGCTTCTCCCGCGCGATGCGCAGCAGACGCTCAGTCGAGGTCAAGGCGGTGATCTCGTCGCGCCAAACCGGATGCGAGGCGGGATCGCCCGGAACGCGCAGCGCCTTGCGTTCGTTCAAGCGAAACTCATCCTCGCAATGGAAGGCCGCCCGTCGTCGGGTCTGTGCTAGGATGGCGGCCACGCCCTCGTCCTCCTCCACGAGCAGCGAGCCCGTCGAGGAGCCCATGAAGACCTTGATCCCAGCCGCGCCCGGAAGCCGCTCGAGCTCGGGAATGTCGCGCGGGTTCTCGGTCGTGCCGCCGACCCAGAAGGCGAAATCGCAATGCATCCGGTTCTTCGCCCGCACGACCTTATCCGCCAGCGCCTCGGCGTTGGTAGTGAGCGGATTGGTGTTCGGCATCTCGAATACGGAGGTGACGCCGCCGAGCACGGCCGCGCGGGAGCCCGTCTCCAAATCCTCCTTATGGGTCAGGCCCGGCTCGCGGAAATGGACCTGCGTGTCGATGACGCCGGGCAAGATGGTGAGGCCCCGGGCGTCGATCGTCTCGCCGGCGGAGGCGCGGGAGAGATCGCCGATCTCCGCGATTTTCTCGCCGATGATCCCGATGTCCCGGCCGCCCGCGCCATTGTGATCGACGACGACGCCGCCCTTGACGACGAGATCAAAAATTGCCGGCATTGGCCCATCCATTGCTAAGAATTACGGTCTTGCGCGCCTTGACGCGCGGATTCATACAAGTCGGGTAAGTGCAAAGTCGAGGATTTGGGATGGCGAACGGCGTATTTCTCAGCGATCGCGGCGTCATCGAGGTGGCGGGCGCGGATGCGACGGCCTTTCTGCATAAGCTCATCACCAATAGCGTGCTGAATATTCCGGCGGGCGAAAGCCGCTATTCGGGCCTCCTGACGCCGCAGGGCAAGCTCATGTTCGATTTCTTCGTCGTCCCTTTACCCGAGGGAGCGGAGGCCGGCTATTATTTCGACTGCCCGCGCGCGCAAGCGGCCGATCTGGCCAAGCGCGTGAATTTCCACAAGATGCGCGCCAAGATCACGGTCACGGACAAATCCGACGCGCTCGGCGTCGCGGCCTTCTGGGGCGGCGAGGTCGCTCCGGACGTCGAAGGCCTCGCCTATCGCGACATGCGCGCGCCCGACATGGGATTTCGCGTCATCGGCGCGCCCGACAAGCTCGCGAGCCTCGGAACCCAAAACGCGGCCGCTTATGAGGCGCATCGGGTGGCGGAAGGCGTGCCCAAGGGCGGCGTCGATTTCACCTATGGCGACACCTTCGTTCACGACGTCAATCTCGACTTTCTGCATGGCGTCGATTTCAAGAAGGGCTGCTATGTGGGCCAGGAAGTCGTCGCCCGCGTGCATTTCCGCAATTCGGCGCGCAAGCGGATCGTGAAGGTCCATTTCAACGGCCCCGCGCCGGAGCAAGGCGCGCAGCTCATCGCGGGCGAGATCGCGATCGGCCAGATCGGCTCGACGGCGGGGTCGGAGGGCCTCGCCTCCCTGCGCCTCGACAAGCTCGAGGACGCCAAGGCGGCCGGGACTGAAGTGAAGGTCGGCGGCGTTCCTGTAGAGGTGGACGTGCCGCCGGAATTTATCGCGACGGCGGCAGGGGTGGAGAAACGGCTGTAGAGGAGCCTGCTCGGGCAACTCCGAATAAACGCTTCTCCTTGTGCAAGCACGGAGGAGAGCGTTCAGCCGCGCTTCGGCATTGCGTCAACCCGATGTTGGTTTATTCAGGTCACGCGCTTCGCCATGTCGGCTTTGCGTGCGATCATCTTTTCGGCAAGCGCGATGCTCCCGCGATTCTCGGCGACGACCTTCCGAATCGAAGCGTCCGGGATTCTCATCACGACCGCGATCGCGTCATTGATCTCGACAGGACTCATGTCTGCGAAAAGCCTGACCGCGTGAGGGTTGTCCGCGTTCTTGCGTAGAGAGTCCAGCTCGCAAACGCTTGCGCCGAACGCTTTGCCCTTCGGATCCCCCTGCGCCCGAAACTCGAGCGCGCCTCCGACGTCGAGCGTCATCACCACTCCATCGACGACGCCCTGATTGTCGCCGTCGAATCCGGCGGCGTCCCAATTGGCTGTCCAAGCATGCACGCCGAACCAGCGCTGCGCCTGTCTGCGCTCGCCGGCGCTGAGACGCGAGACATGCTTCTTGTCGAGATCGACAAACTCGGTCGCGATCTGATTGAGTTCCTTTGCGCGCACATAGGTCAGCGTGGGCGCCCCGGCCAACTGGTAGAGCTTCGCCGCAATAAACTCGTTGCGCGCATGCGCGGGCGATTCGAGCGACTTCACGTAGAAACGCCGACCGTCCTTGTCCTGATAGACGCCGGCCGGATTGCTTCCCATCTGCCGGCCAACCTTTGGCATAGTCGCTGTGTCGATAAGATTGTCATTCATAGCGATCATATTAATGCTTTGGTCTGTCTGACCAGCGCCAGCTGCGCCGGCGTCTCGATCGCGCCTTTGCGCGCGCGGCGGACGTCCCGGATCGCCTGCTCGGGCGCCACGCCCAGTTCGACGAGAAGCCTGGCGGCGATCATGCCCGCCCGCCCGAGGCCGCCCTTGCAATGAACGAGCACATCGGCCCCGTTGCGCAGCTTAGCGCGGATTTCTCGGCCATGCGTCTCCCATTGCTTCTCGAAAGCCTCGGTCGGAACCGAGTAATCCGCGATGGGCAGATGTCGCCAATCGAGCCCCAGACCCCGGACTTCCGAACCGAGATGAGGCACCTCAAGCGCCACGAGCTCGGCCGGCTCTACCAGCGTCACCACCAGACGCGCGCCCCATGCGGCGATGACGTCGAGATCCGCCGAGAGATCGCGCGCCCAGGCCCCGGTGCTCGCCGCGGCGTCATGCTTACCGGGGCAGAACGTGATCCCGATCCGCCCATGCGAGGGGCTTGCACGCACTTCCGCGATCTGAAGCGGGTGCGTCTGGCTTGTGCGCAAAGCGGTCATCGGCTCCCACTCTCAAACGAAATCCGGTTTCACGAGCGGAGCCTCATGCCTGAACGCCGTCAGCCCACCCGGTCCGTTTAATTGCCGCCCCGCGTCGCGTATAGTCGGTCATTCCAGAGGCGCGGCCTCATTCCCGATTCGGCGATGGGAATCGATGAACGAACCAACCCCTTCTCTTTCCGCCGACGGAAAATCCCGCTGTCCTTGGCCTGGCGTCGATCCGCTCTATCTCGCCTATCATGACGAGGAATGGGGCGCGCCGGAGCGCGACGATCGGGCGCTTTACGAAAAGCTCATTCTCGACGGCTTTCAAGCTGGGCTCTCTTGGATCACGATCTTGCGCCGGCGCGAGCATTTTCGCGCGGCCTTCGACCAGTTCGACCCGCAAAAAATCGCGCGTTACGACTCGGCCAAGGTGGAAAGCCTGATGCAGGACGCGGGCATCATCCGCAACCGAGCCAAGATCGAGAGCGCCGTCCGCTCGGCCCAGGCCTGGCTCAAAATTCAAGAAGGCGAAGGCTTTTCCAGCTATCTCTGGAATTTCTTCGACGGAAAAACGATCCAGAACGCTTGGCGCGACTTCAACGAAATCCCGGCCCAGACGGAGCTTTCGGCCAGAATCGCCAAGGATTTGAAGCAAAAGGGCTTCAATTTCTGCGGACCCACCATCGTCTATGCCTTCTGTCAGGCGACCGGCATGATCAACGACCATTTGGTCTCCTGCTGGCGTCATAAGGAATGCGCCAGTCTCGCCCGCACCTCCTGACGCGCCGCATCAACGCATTTGATCTGGGCCAAGCCGCTACGCCAGGAGCGGGCGCATGATGCGCCTCGCCCAACCGAAAGGTGACGCAGCTGCAAACCCCGGAGGCTTATATGACTGCGCGGAAGCTCGAAAAAGCGAATTGGGGCCCGTTTCTCGACCATCTGTCCAAATCGCTCGCCGGCGCGAGGGTCGAGATCGAGGCGTCCTCCCTCCCGCTCGGCAAGCATGTCCAGGCCGAATGGCTCCCCTTGATCGGCCTGACCTATGACCCAAAGGACGACATTGTCGAGCTCGCGCTCGAGGGACTGGACCATTTGATCCACAAGCCGCGCGACATTTACGTCGAGGACGCGACTGGGCTTTTGGCCAATCTCGAAATCGTCGACGCGGAGGGCCTGACGCAGGCTGTGAAGCTGAAAGAGCCCCTGATGCTGCCGCGCCATCAATAGCGAAGGCTCGACCCGGCTGCAGCCAGTCCCCTCGAGCCCATCGCCCGATCTGCGCGCGCCGGCCCTATTCCGCCGCCTCGGCCAGTCGTGAGGAAAATTCCGGCGCGAGGTCGAGGCCGCGGAAGACCGAGCAACGGACGAAGACCTCGGCGGTCGGCGCCACGTTTTTCTGATTGCAGAATTTCGCGGTCAGCTTGGTCAGGCCCTTGATGTCGCGGCCGGTCGCCGCCGGAAACATGTAGACGAGATCGTCCTTCAGCTTTTCCGCGACCGGCAACTGGAATTGATCGGTCATCACCTCCCAGATCCTGCGCCGCGCATCCGCCGTGGGCGGGTTGAATTTGATCATGGCGATGCAGCGCGAGACGATCGCCTCGTCGATGTCATCGACCCGATTGGTGGTCATGAACAAAAGCCCATTGAAATATTCGAGGACGCGAAGGAATACGCCGACGACCGCGTTGGTCGCGATATTGTCGTCGCGCTTTTTGATATAGACGTCGGCCTCGTCGATGAGCATCACCGCGCCCCAGCGCTGAGCCCTTGTCAGCACATCCTTCAAGGCTTGCTCCATTTGCGCGACATTGAGCCCGAGCTGGCCCGAATGCACCCGGTAGAGCGGCCGGCGGATGATCTCTGAATAGACTTCCGCAGTCAGCGTCTTGCCGACGCCGGCCGGCCCCGCGCAGAGGACAGTGGTGCCGCCGGACTTGCCGGCGACGATATCGTCCATCAACACGTCCATTTCAGCGGTCAAAATATCGATGAGATCGGTCTGCTCCTGCGGCAGGACGAGCTTATCCTTCAGCTCGGGCTGATATTGATAGAGCTCCATGTCGTCGACATGCACCCAAATGTAATGGTGCAGATCGAGATGGAACATCAGAATATAGGCATGCACCGGCAATTGGGTGAAAAGCCCCTTCGGGATCTCCCTTTGCGATTCCTCGACCTCTTGCTCGGCGTCGTAGCGGTCGCTCTTCTTGGCCTTGCGCAAATATTGGCCGAGAACGTCGCCGGTTGCGTCCATGGTCAAGGTGCGCGCGATGAGGATTCCCTCATCATTAACGAGCCGCGCCGGACCGCCGCTCGTCGAGAGCACGACCACGTCCTTTCGGGTCCAATCGGTGTCGCGATGGGTCGAATTCGGATCGTCTGCGTAAAAGCCGGTGCCCTTGGCGGAAAACTGCGCGCCATATTGCGACCGCCACTCGAAATATTTCTCGACCGTCTTGTCATATTCGGCGATGAGCTCGGGCGTCTCCTTCAAGAAGCCTTTCATGGCGAAGATCTCGCCGACCGTCCGGCCGACGATGTCATTCGTCGCGATGCGCAAGACTTGGGTCGTGACCGAGCCCTTCACATTGGCCTTCAACTCCAGGAAGATCTTGCCCGCCGCGTCCTCGGCCGGCGGCGTGTAGTCGAGCCGCGTCAACACATAGGGCAACGGCCGATTGGTGACATTGGCGGTGAAGAGCCAGCCCCTGATGCCGTCCTGGGCCAGGTAGCGCGCCATGGCCGGCACGACATTTTCGAGATCCTCGGCCTTATATCGCTCGCCGCCGCCGGACAACGCCTTCCGCAAGGTGGAAAGATGCGCTGCCTTGACCTCGAAATCAGGACCCGCCGTCTCGTAAAGCGCGTGCAGGAAGGTCAGTTCGGAAGCCGACAATTGATGGAAAGGCACCTCGACCTTGTTGCCGAAGCGCAACTGCTCCTTGAGCGGCGCCAGATTGGGGAATTCCGCGACCATGGCTTCGATATGGGATCGATCGATCTGAAGGTTCATCGCTAAAGTCTCTCTCCAATTCGACGGATCTCTTCACGCGCGATCCAGTTCAAAAGGCCCGCGCCGAGTCCGTCGACGCGACCCATGCGCATGTCGCGACCTAAGGCCAATCGCAATCGACGCGGCTCGCATCCAACCGAAGCAATCCACATGCCGCTCGGGCGCGATTGCTATGTATTGCATCCACTTAACGATCTTCGGCCCTCTGACGCTCAACAGAGCCGTCGTCGTGGTTCCCGCCTGCGCAAAAATGGCCTAGAATTTCATCATGATTTGGAAGCTCCTCCCCCGTCGGCTCCGACCGGCGCCTTTAACGAAAACCGCCGAAGCATGAACCATGCGCGGGGTTGGGTTCGGCTCTTTTCCGGCAAACGGCTCGATCTGCTCGATCCGACGCCATTTGATTGGGAGGATCGCGACTTGGCGATTGGCCTCGCCCGCACCTATCGCTGGGGCGGCCATTCCGCCTGGGCCTTGCCGCTTTCCGTCGCCCAGCATTCGCTTCTGGTCCTGGCCTTGCGGCGACTATGGTTTCCCAACGCTGGCGACGCGAGGGCGGAACTCCGCGAATTGCTCCATGACGCCGATGAAGGCCTGCTCGGCTTCGATTGCATTTCGGTGGTGAAGCCTTTTCTCGGCGAGGCCTTCCGCGCGCTCACGACAAAGCTCGAAAACGCCGTCGCGCTGCGCTACGGCTTGGCGCCCTGGCGGTCGGAGGAATGGAAGGCGCATAAGCGCGCCGATCGGGTCGCCGCCGCGTCCGAAGCCGTCCATGTCGTCGGCTGGACACGAAAGGAGGTGCGCCATACTTTGCGCATTCCTTATGAGCCTCTCGCCTTAGACCCTTTGGCGGAGATTTATGGCGCGCACCCCTGGGAGCCTTGGGAGCCAGCGCTGGCGGCGGAGCGGTTTCTGGCCGAGCTCGAGCGCCTGAACCACCGGCAGACTAAAGCGCATCCAGATTGACGGTTTACGGCCTAAGCCGCCGCCTTTATCGCCTTCCCGGTTTTTTCCACGATCTCGCCGATCTGGGCTTCGCTTACGATCAAGGGCGGCGTCAGGACGAGAGAATCGCCGGCGATCCGCACCAGCAGATCGAATTGGTGGAAAGCATGGTCCATCGCCTCGAAGCCGCGCTTGCCCGGCGCGTCGGGCTTGGCGGCCAGATCGATTGCGGCCGTCAACCCGACGGTGCGGATGTCCAGCACATTGGGAAGGCCTTTCAAGCTGTGAATGGCGTCCGCCCAAAAAGGCTCAAGCTTCGCGGAGCGGGCGAACAGATCCTCCTCGACATAAAGGTCGAGCGTCGCAAGGCCCGCGGCGCAGGCGAGCGGATGCCCCGAATAGGTATAACCGTGAAAAAGCTCGACCGCGTGCTCGGGCCCTTTCATGAAAGCCTCATAGATCCCCTTGCGAACGAGAACGCCCCCCATCGGCACGGTTCCCGAGGTCACGCCTTTGGCGAAGGTGATCATGTCGGGAAGGACGCCATAGCGCTCGGCGGCGAAAGCGCGGCCGAGACGCCCGAAGCCGCAGATGACCTCGTCGAAAATCAGAAGGATTCCATATTTGTCGCAGATTGCGCGCAAGCGCTCGAGATAGCCTTTGGGCGCAGGCAACACGCCAGTGGAGCCGGCCATGGGCTCGACGATCACGGCGGCTATGGTCGAGGCGTCATGCAGGCCGACGATCCGCTCGAGCTCGTCGGCAAGATGCGCGCCCCACTCCGGCTCGCCTTTGGTGAACGCCTGCTCGGCGCGATTATAGGTGGAGGGCAGATGATCGACGCCGGCGAGAAGGGCGCCGAAAACTTTCCGATTGGCGACCATGCCGCCGACCGCGGTGCCGCCAAAGCCGACGCCGTGATAGCCGCGCTCCCGGCCGATGAGCCTCTGCCGCGCGCCTTCGCCGCGAATATTGTGATAGGCGAGCGCGATTTTAAGCGCAGTGTCGACGGCCTCCGAACCCGAATTCGTGAAAAAGACATGGTCGAGATCGCCCGGCGCCAAGGCGGCGACGCGGCTCGCCAAGGCGAAGACCTTAGGGTGCCCGAATTGGAAAGGCGGAGCGAAATCGAGCTCCGCCGCCTGCGCCTGGATCGCGGCGACGATCGGGGCGCGGCTGTGCCCCGCATTGGCGCACCAGAGTCCCGCCGTTCCATCGAGGATCGCGCGGCCCTCAGGCGTGAAATAATGCATGTCCTTGGCGGAGGCCACGATGCGCGGCGCCTGCTTGAAGGCCCGATTGGCGGTGAAGGGCATCCAATAGGCTTGAAGGTCGTTCGGGCGCAGGCTTTGCGCCGCGGCGGAGGAAGACATGCTGGGCTCCGGCTGGATCAGGACGACACTGGATCAATTCCATCCAGTTCGATAGGTTTTGGGCGGGACGCGGGAAAGACGGCGTCGAAGCCAGTTTCCTTCCGCGAGAGAGACGCCCGCCCCTCTGCGCGTGAATTTTTTACGCATGAACTATGCCGTTCAGCAATGATCCGCGCACCAATCGCAGAAGGACTTCGTTCCCATCCGAGAAATCATGAACAGCAATCCCACGACGAAGGTCTGGCTCGCCTCCTCGAACCCCGGAATCTTCCGCAGCGCCTCGGCCTGATCCAAAGCGGGCGCCGGCCAATGGCCGAAGGCGGCCGCCTCGGTCGGCGGGAAGGAAGGCCTGTCGCATAAAAATTCCAAGAGATATTCGGCGAGCGGAGCGAGAAACTCGCGCTCATATCTCATTCGCAACAAAAAAAGCCGCGGGTCGGACGGCGTCATCATCTGGCCGCCTTGGCTGCTCTTGGCCGCATTGTCGATCGCAGCGAAAAGCCGCCATTGCCAGCTCGCCTCGAAATCGGCGCCGGCGATCTTATGATCTGAAAGAATCCATCGCTGGCCTGCGCCCAATTCGTTCGCCCGGCGGTCCTCTTCCGTGAGGCGTTCGGCTTCGGCGATCGGATGCTTCATCAAAACTTCGAGAGCGCGCCAAATCCGCGCGGTCTCGAAATCGCTCCAGCCCTCGGCGCCCGCCCAATGCTCGATCGGAAAGCCGTATTCCTCTTGAAGAAGATCGCTGAAAGCGGCCAAGCCGGCTTCCAAATCAGCCTGAGAAGAGAACATTGAACTCCGCGCGCCACGCTGGAAGGAAGCTCTTTCCCGCATTCTGGCTTTACATTCAAGCTTCAGTCCGATCAGACAGGCCACAACCTGGATCGTTTTCCGACCGCATGGACTCATGCAGCCGACTAGAGATCGCCCCTATTTCAAAGATATGGGTGTATTCTCTATGCTCTTAAGGAGAGTGGATGGTCATCGCGCTCGTCACGCTCGCGGCCTTCGCGGCGGGCTTCATCAACGCCATTGCCGGCGGCGGGTCTTTCTTGACCTTTCCCGCGCTCATTGCGGCCGGCTTGCCCCCGATCCAAGCCAATGCGTCGAGCACGGTCGCGCTGTTTCCGGGCCAGATCACCACCGCCTTCATCGCCCGCGACGGGCTCGCGGCGGCCACCAAGGACAAGCGAATCAATGTCCCCGTGTTGGCGCTGATCAGCCTTGTCGGCGGCCTCGTCGGCGGATTCCTGCTTTTGGCGACGCCGGAAAGCCTGTTCAAGAAGATCGTTCCCTGGCTGATCCTGTTCGCGACAGCGATTTTCGCCGGCGGCAACTTCCTGCGTCCCGCAGAAGAAAAAGTCCGCTTGAACGGCGCCGGGATCCTCATCGTCCAAGGCGTGGTCTCGATCTACGGCGGCTATTTCGGCGGCGGCATCGGCATTCTCATGCTGGCGGCGCTGACGCTTTACGGATTGCGCGACATTTGGTTGATGAACAGCCTGAAAATCCTCCTCGCCGTGCTGATGAACGCGGCCGCCGTCGTGACCTTCATCATCGCCGATCTCGTGCATTGGAATTTGACGCTGATCGTGGCGACCTCCGCGATCGCCGGCGGCTATGTGGGCCTTTACGCCGCAAGGCGGATGCCGGCCTCCGCCGTCAAGGGCTTTGTCGTCGCGACCGGCGTCGTTTTGACGATCTATTTCTTCCTTAAGCCGGCTTGACCGGCCTCTCCCGCGCGGCCACTCTCCACGGCGCGTGCGGAACATGGGTCTGTCCTCGATGCGTCAAGTCACTTTCGAAGGAGCCGGCGGGCCCGAGATCATCCGCGTCGTGGAGGCGGCGCGGCCCGAGCCCGGCGACGGCGAAGTTCTGATCGAAGTCGCAGCCGCCGGCGTCAACCGTCCCGATTGCCTCCAGCGCGCCGGCGCCTATCCGCCGCCGAAGGGTGAATCCCCTATTCCCGGCCTAGAGGTTTCCGGCCGCGTGATCGCGCGCGGCCAAGGCGTGACCTGGCCCGCGGAAGGCGACGAAGTCTGCGCGCTTTTAGGCTCGGGCGGCTACGCCGAATATGCGGTAGCGGCCGCCGCGCTTTGCCTACCGGTTCCAAAGCCCTTGAGCCTCGTCGAGGCGGCGGGACTGCCGGAAACCTTTTTCACCGTCTTCGACAATGTTTTCACGCGCGGCAGGTTGAAGCCTGGCGAGGCGCTTCTGGTGCATGGCGGCTCCAGCGGGATCGGATCGACCGCAATTCAACTCGCCCGCGCCTTTGGTGCAAGAGTCATCGCGACGGCAGGCTCGGCCGAAAAATGCGCCTTTTGCCGCGCCCTCGGAGCCGAGGCCGCGATCGACTATAAGACGCAGGATTTCGTCGAGGCGGCGCGAGAGATCGTCGGCAAGACCGGCGTCGACGTCGTGTTGGACATGGTCGGCGGCAGCTATTTGCAGAAGAATATCTCGATCATGGCGACAGAGGGCCGTCTGGTTCAGATCGGATTCTTGCAGTCCGGCCTGATCGAGAATTTCGACTTTCGCCCGGTGATGCTGCGCCGCCTGACCCTGACCGGCTCGACCTTGCGGGCGCGGAGCGTGGGGCAAAAGGCCGAGATCGCCGCCGCCTTGCGCGAGAAGGTCTGGCCGCTTCTGGAAAGTGGGGCGGTCAAGCCGGTCATCAGCGCGAGCTTCCCGCTCGAGCAGGCGCGCCAGGCGCATGAGCTTATGGAATCATCCGCCCATATGGGCAAGATCCTGCTCGTCACCGGGCGATGAGAGGGCGTTAAGCAAGACGAGGAAGCAGCAGATGGACGTCATCATCTACCACAATCCGAATTGCGGCACGTCGCGCAATGTGCTTGGCCTCATCCGCAACGCCGGCGTCGAGCCCCACATCATCGAATATCTGAAGACGCCGCCGACAAGGACGCTTCTGCGTCAGCTCGCGGTCCGCACGGGGGCGCCCCTGCGCGCTCTATTGCGCGACAAGGAGCCTCTTTTTAGCGAGCTCGGCCTCGATTCCGGCGCCCACGACGACGAGGCTCTGCTCGACGCGATCGAGGCGCATCCCATTCTGCTCAACCGGCCGCTGGTGGTGACGCCCACAGGCGTGCGGCTCTGTCGGCCATCCGAACTCGTCATCGACCTCCTGCCGCCGCAGCGCGGCGAGTTTTTTAAGGAGGACGGCGAGCGCGTTGTCGACGAACGCGGTCGCCGCGTCGCCTCGGCATAGGCGGGGGAGCCGTTCCCGCGCCAATTTCGCGCAAGCAATCGCCGCTCTTGGGAACTCAGTTTATCGATCTGGCCGCCCCAGACGAGGGACGATGACCCAATACCACAGCAAAAAATCACATCGCTGGCCGCTTCTCGATTGCCTGCGCGCGACTGCCGCGCTTCTCGTGTTGTTCGCCCATAGCCGCGATTTTTACTTCCCGAATTTCGACAAGCTCGTCGGCCCGCATGGCGCTTTCCTGACCCTGTTTTATTTCATCACCGATTTGGGCGACGAGGCTGTGGTCATATTTTTTGTGTTGAGCGGATTTCTAGTGGGGGGAAGTCTCGTCGAGTCCGCGCAACGCGGCAGCTTCGATCTTGCTCACTACCTCGTCGCGAGATTTACCCGCATCTATGTCGTCTATCTTCCTGCGTTAGCCATCACCCAAGCAATATTTTGGTTCGGGTCGATCCTGCTCAACGATGCGGAAGACGGCGCGCTGACCCGCCATCAGGAGCTCGATTTCGGCGGCGTTTCGCAAGCCGTCTGCGACCTCTCCGGTTTGCAGGGCTTTAGTTGCCGCGCTTGGGAGCAGAACCCCGCCCTGTGGTCGCTCGGCTTTGAATGGGCGCTTTATCTATTCGCCCCGGCGATCATCCTATTGATCCTTTGGAAGGCTTCGCCGGGCCTCCGCCTGACCGCCATCGCGCTCGTCTGCTCAATCGCCGCGACCCTCTGCACCTATCCCAGCCGGGCGGTCTTCTTCTTCAGCACATGGTATCTCGGCGTCGGCGCGCGCCGGATCCTACGCGCGGGGCTCGTCCCGCTCGCCCTTGGTTTTTTTGGCGTCGGCCTGCTCATTCTCGGATTGATCCTACGGCACGTCAAAGCCGTCGGCCAGTTCGAGGCCGGCGCCTTCGTCGCGGTCGGGACGGCGATTGCGATCGCCTGCCGCCCGTTAGCGGCGTTTCCCTTTGCCCCACGCTTTTTCAGCTGGGCGGCGGGATTTTCCTACACGCTCTACGCCGTCCATCTACCGATCGTTTTTCTCATCGTCGCGATATTTCAGAGCTTCGGATTTCCGCGCGCAGAAATGGCGCCAAGTCCGGCATCCTTCACTGAATTCTGGACCACGATCGCCATCTGCCTCTCGGCCGCCTTTCTCGTCTCGCTCGTCTTCGAGAGCCGAACTGAGCAGGTCCGCGCCGCGCTTTTGCGACGATGTTCGCATCGCGCAGCTCCGCCGGCCCCGGCAAGAGCCGAGCGCCCAACTGAAATAGCCTGGAAATAGCGCCGCCGCCGCCGAGCGCCAAAAGCGCAGGACCAATTGAAGCGATCGGAGCGCATGCCCGTCTCCGTCAATCGAGGGGCAATGACCCAAAAGACCAGAAAAACCTCAAAGCATTGGCCGCTCTTCGACCTGCTCCGAACGTTTGCGGCGCTCCTTGTGCTCTTCGCCCATAGCCGGCCGTTCTACTTCGTCTATATTAGCTATCTCGACCAGGAAAGCGCGTTCCTGAAGCTGTTTTATTTCGTCACCGGGGTCGGCCACGAAGCCGTGGTCATATTTTTTGTGTTGAGCGGATTTCTGATCGGGGGAAGCCTGGCGGACTCTATGGCTCGTGGAGATTTCAACCTCCCCCGCTACCTTATCGCCCGCTTCGCCCGCATCTATGTGGTCTATATCCCGGCGCTGATCATCACCCTGGCCGTCTTCTTTTTTGGTTCGCTGCTGCTTTGCGATTCGCAAAGCGCGCCGCAATGGTTCGCTCCACTGCTCAGCCGTCCGCCGCTGGAGTTCGGCGGCGGTTCTCAGGCCATTTGCTTCCTGGCCGGATTGCAGGGCTTTGCTTGTCCTGCTTGGGACAAAAATCCCGTTCTGTGGTCTCTCGGCTTCGAATGGGCGCTCTATTTATTCGCCCCGGCGCTCATTCAGCTGATTGTATGGAACGCGTCGCTGGGCCTTCGCCTCATCGCCGGCGCGCTCGTCTGCGCCATCGCGGCGACGCTCTGCAGCTATCGCGATCCTGTCGAAGCCGCATTTTGGTTCGGCGCCTGGTTTCTCGGCGTGGGCGCTTTTCGCTTGATGCGGACCGGCGCCGTGCAGCTTCCTATAGGCCTCATCGGCTTCGGCCTAATGATCGCTGGGATGTTCCTGGCGCATGTCTACCCAGATTATCCTCGCCGGCAGATCATGACCGACGTCGTGATCGCCTGTGGGGCCGCCCTCGCCGTCTCTTGCCGGCCATTAGCGGCCCTGCCGCTCGCGCCGCGTTTCTTCGCTTGGGCGGCGGGATTTTCCTACACGCTCTACGCGATCCACGCGCCGTTCGTCTTTCTCTCCGTCAGCTTCTTTCAGCGACTCGGATTCCCGCCGGACCTCGCGCCGGGCCCGGCGCCCTTCATGGAATTCGCAATCACGATTGCAATTTGCCTTTTGGCCGCATTTCTGGTCTCGCTCATCACCGAGAGAAAAACAGAGCAAATTCGCGCCGCGATATTGAGCCGCTGTCCGCCCTTGTGGATCCGAGCCGGCGCGAGCGATGAGCCCGCCCCACGCAAAACGCCATGAAGATTCCTCCCGACAGCACGCTCCTCATGATCGGCGATTCGATCACCGATTGCGGCCGCGCCCGGCCCGTCGCCGAAGGAGTCAGCTGGGACCTCGGCGACGGCTATGTCGGGCTTGTCCATGCGCTCATTTGCGCCGCCGATCCCGCGCGAAACATCCGCATCCGCAACGCCGGGATCTCCGGCAACACCGTCCGCGATCTCGCCGCGCGTTGGGAGACGGACGTGCTCGAGGCGAAGCCGGATTGGCTCTCGATCATGATCGGGATCAACGATGTCTGGCGACAGTTCGATGGACAACCGCATTTCGAGCCGCCCATTTCTCTCGACGAATATGCCTCCACCCTGGACCGGCTCATCCGCCTGACCCGGCCACGGATCGAGGGATTGGTGCTCATGACGCCCTATTTCATCGAGTCCAGTCGGTCCGATCCGATGCGGGCGGCGATGGACCGCTATGGCCAGGCGGCGCGCCAATTGGCCGAGCGTCATGAAGGGATTTTCGTCGATACTCAGGCGGCCTTCGATCAGGTCCTGGCGGCGGTTCCGCCTCTGGCCCTGGCGCCGGACCGAGTGCATCCGAATTTAGCCGGTCATATGATCATCGCCCGGGCTTTCTTGAAGGCCGTGGATTATCATTGGTGAGGCTCTTCGCCTTGACCCGCGCGCGAAACTGCTCTAACTCCTGCGTCTCTCAGCGCGTCTTCGGACGCGCTTAGTTTTTGCGGCGGGCCTTGGCCCGACCGCAGCACGCACCCGCGGCGCTTCCTTCATCTGACATTCCTTAGCTGAAGCGAAGAGCCTGTCGGCTTGGCCTTTACCTTTAAGGCCTCGCAGAGGAGGGCGCGTTCCTCCCCCTTGCCGGGGAAGGACGCCGTTTCGAGCGCCGCGCCTTCGCGCGGGTTTTCGCGCGCGTCCTCTTCCGGCGCATTCAGTTCAAGAGGACACGCGATGACGAAACGCGCGGAAGCAAAATATAAGATCGACCGCCGCATGGGCCAGAACATCTGGGGCCGCCCGAAGAGCCCGGTGAACCGGCGCGAATACGGCCCCGGCCAGCATGGCCAGCGCCGCAAGGGCAAGCCGACCGATTTCGGCACCCAGCTCAAGGCCAAGCAAAAGCTCAAGGGCTATTACGGCAACATTACCGAAAAGCAGTTCCGCAAATATTACGCCGAGGCGATCCGGCTGCGGGGCGACTCCAGCGCCAATCTGATCGGCCTTTTGGAGCGCCGGCTCGACGCCGTCGTCTATCGGGCGAAATTCGTCCCGACGGTTTTCGCCGCGCGCCAGTTCATCAGCCACGGCCATATCAAGGTCAACGGGCGCCGCGTCAATATCGCCTCCTATCAGGTGAAGGTCGGCGATGTGGTCGAGGTCAAGGAGGCCTCACGCCAGCTCATCCTCGTCCTCGAGGCGACGCAGCTCGCCGAGCGCGACGTGCCGGATTATTTCGAGGTCGACCACGCCAAGATGAACGCCAAGATGATCCGGGTTCCGCTTCCGACCGAGGTCCCCTACCCCGTGTTGATGGAGCCCAATCTGGTCATCGAGTTCTATTCGCGCTGAGCAGCGGCTTTTGAGGCATGTTCCATCGGAACATGCCTCCCTAATCACGCGCAAGCCCTATTGCGCCGCCTCGGCCTCGCCGGTCAGGGCGAGCCATTCTTCCTCCGCCGCGACCAGGGCTGTCTCCAGATCGCCCCGCTGGGCGGCGAGTTGCGCGGCCTTCGCAGCGTCCTTGGAAAAAACCGCGGGATCCGCCAGCGCCTTGTCGATGCGCGCGATCAGATCCTGGAACTTGCGCATTTTCTCCTCGATCGCCCAGATGCGCTTCTTCAGCGGCGCGGATTCCTTGCGGCCGAGAGAGGCCTCACGGCGCTCGGGAGACTGCCGCGCGTCGCCACGGTCCTTTTTCGCCGCCTTGCCCGCGCCGCCGCCGGCGCGATCGAGGACATATTTCTTGTAATCGTCCATGTCCCCGTCGAAGGCCTTGACCGTGCCAGCGTCGACGAGCCAAAGCCGGTCGGCGCAGGCGTCGAGAAGATGCCGATCATGCGAGACCAGGATGATTGCGCCCTCGTAGTCATTGATCGCCTCGATCAGGGCGGCGCGGCTGTCGATGTCGAGATGGTTCGTCGGCTCGTCGAGAATGAGCAAATGCGGGCCGTGGAACGTAGCGAGCCCCATGAGCAGGCGGGCTTTCTCGCCGCCGGATAATTGCGCGACCTTGGTGTCGGCCTTCACATTCGGAAAACCGAATTGGGCGCATTTGCCTCTGATCTTCGCCTCGGTCGCGTCGCGCATCAGCTCAGCGACGCATTGGAACGGCGTCGCCTTCTCATCGAGATCGTCGACCTGATGCTGAGCGAAAAAACCGACCTGCAGCTTGGATGAGCGGCGCACCGTTCCGCCGAACGCCTCAAGCCGTCCAGCGACGAGCTTGGCGAAGGTCGATTTGCCGTTGCCGTTCGAACCCAGAAGGCCGATGCGGTCGTCGTCGGAAATATTGAGCGAGAGCCGCTTCAACACGGGCTCGCCGCCATAGCCGACGCTGGCGTCCTCCATGGCGACGATCGGCGGGCTCAGCGGCTTCTCCGGCGATGGCAGATGGAACGGCAGGATATGGCCGTCGACGATAGCTGCGACCGGCTCCATCTTGGCGAGCATTTTCAGGCGCGACTGGGCCTGCGCCGCCTTGGTCGCCTTGGCGCGGAACCGATCGACGAAGGACTGGAGATGCTTGCGTTGATCGTCCTGCTTTTTCTTATGCTTGGCCAATATCGCCTGCTGCTCGCGCCGCTGCCGCTCGAAGCTCGAATAATTGCCGCGCCAAAGCGTGAGCTTCGCCTGGTCGAGATGCAGGATATGGTCAGCCACCGCGTCGAGCAGGTCGCGGTCATGGCTGATCACGAGGATGGTGGCGGGATAGCGCTGCAGATAATCGATAAGCCAGAGCGTCCCCTCGAGATCGAGATAATTGGTCGGCTCGTCGAGCAGGAGAAGATCAGGATTCGAGAATAGGACCGCGGCTAGGGCGACGCGCATGCGCCATCCGCCGGAAAATTCGCTGAGCGAGCGATTTTGCGCCGCTTCGTCGAAGCCGAGGCCCGACAGGATGCTGGCCGCGCGGGCCGGCGCCGAATGCGCGTCAATGTCGGCGAGACGCATGTGAATGTCGGCGATGCGGGCGGGGTCGCTCGCCGTCTCGGCTTCCTCCATCAGGCTCGCGCGCTCGAGATCGGCGGCGAGAACGAAATCGATAAGGGATCCGGGACCACCCGGCGCCTCCTGCTCGACCCGGCCGAGACGCATCTGGCGCGGATAGGAGATCGAGCCCGCCTCAGGCGCGAACTCGCCGGAGATCATACGGAACAGAGTCGATTTGCCTGCGCCATTGCGGCCGACAAAGCCGACCCGCGCATGGTCGGGAAGCGCCGCTGTCGCCTTGTCGAATAGAACGCGCGGTCCCAGCCGGAGCGTTATGTCGTTAATGTGCAGCATGCGGGCTTGTCGCTCGGCTCGCGCCGCATTGCAAGAGAAAGGAGCCGGGAGCCATCGCTGTTCCGGCAATGGGGTTTCGCCCTTGCAGCATGCGGCCGAAAAGCCAAAACGCGCAGTCCTGGCCCCTGGTCTCGCGCTGCGCTTGAGCGTCGTAGAGGAATGGCTTAAGCGCTTTTATGCGCGAAAAGGCGCTGTTCGCCCGGCGGCGTCGGCCGCGGCCGGTCCGAACTTTAGAAATGTGAATTTTCGCGAGAAATCTCGGCGAAGGCCGGCGTCCGGCAGACTGGGGCCTTGCCCCAAGGATCGGCAGCCGTTAGAATAATTCTAACCGATGCTTCAATTCCTACGAAAGAGAGCATCGGCGTCAGGCCAAATTACTGATTTTGAAGGGAGTGTGAATATGGCAGCGCTTGGTGGCAGCAAGACCGAAAATAATTTGAAGGACGCTTTCGCCGGCGAGTCGCAGGCGAACCGCCGCTATCTCTATTTCGCACAAAAGGCGGATGTCGAAGGCTACAATGACGTGGCCACCGTTTTCCGTTCGACGGCGGAAGGCGAGACGGGACACGCCCATGGCCATCTCGAATTCCTCGAGGCGGTCGGCGATCCGGCCACTGGCCTCCCCATCGGCGAAACCTCGAAGAACCTTGCGGCCGCCGTCGCCGGCGAGACGCATGAATATACCGACATGTATCCCGGTTTCGCCCGCACGGCGCGCGAAGAAGGCTTCGGCGAGATCGCCGATTGGTTCGAGACGCTCGCCAAGGCCGAGCGCTCGCATGCCGGCCGCTTCCAGAAGGCGCTCGACGAGCTGCCGAAGTAAGCCGACAGAGACGACATAAAGTCCGGCTCGCTCGCGAGCCGGACTAGCCCTCGCGCGGTCCCGCAGCGGGACGGCCGGCTGCGGCGAAGAGCCGCCAGGGCGTGTGAGACGCCAGAATCAGGCGCCAAAATCAGGCAGGCTGATCGAAATTTCGCTCCAAACGGATGCGAACCATCCGCTGGGCATCATCTATTGGCGAATTCTTAAAGAGGCGACATGAGCGAAGGCGGCCTGAAGGCTCCCACACGGCATCCCCTGGATTGGCAAAATCCCGATTTCTACGACGAGGCGAAACTCGACGCCGAGCTGCGGCGCGTGTTCGATATTTGTCACGGCTGTCGCCGTTGCTTCAATCTCTGTGATTCCTTCCCTCGCCTCTTCGATCTCGTCGACGCCTCGACGAACGGCGAACTCGATACGGTCGAGAGCAAGGATTTCAAGCCGGTCGTCGACGCCTGCACGCTCTGCGACATGTGCTATATGACGAAATGCCCCTATGTTCCGCCGCATGAATTCAACCTCGACTTTCCGCATTTGATGCTGCGCTATCGCGCTGTCGAGCTGAAGAAAGGAGAGGTGGAGCTGGCGGATCGGGAACTTGCGAAGACCGATCGCAACGGCAAGCTCGCCTCTTACATCGCGCCGCTCGCCAATTACGCGACCAATAGCGCGCATAAGACGGCGCGCGGCCTCCTCGAGAAATATGTCGGCCTCGACAAGGAGGCTCGGCTTCCGAAATATGTATCGAAGAGCTTCGTAGCGCGCGCCGAGGAGCGGCCGATCGAGGTCAATCGCGACGCTCCCGCCGCTGGCCGCAAGGCAGTGATCTATGCGACGTGCTTCGCCAATTTCAATGAACCGAACATCGGCTTGGCGGCCCGCGCGGTTCTCGCCAAAAACGGGGTCGAGACGGAAGTCCTGCATCCGCACTGCTGCGGCATGCCGCTCTTGGAGCAGGGCAATATCGCCGAGGTCGCGGAGAGCGCCAAGATCGTCGCCACGGAACTCCGTGCATGGATCAGGAAGGGTTATGACATCATCGCCCTGACGCCGTCCTGCGCCTTGATGCTTAAATTCGAATGGCCCTTGATTTTGCCTGACGACGCCAATGTCAAGCTTCTGGCCAAGGCGACCTATGACCTCAGCGAATATGTCGTGAGCATAGCTCGCAAGGAGGGCTTGGCGCCGGGTCTCGAGCCTGTCGCGACTGGCGGCGTCGCACTGCACATCTCTTGTCATTCGCGGGCTCAGAACATGGGCCAGAAAGCGCGCGAGCTCCTGAAGCTCATCCCCGAAACCGATCTTCAGGTCATCGAGCGCTGCTCCGGCCACGGCGGCGCCTGGGGCTATAAGACCGGGAATTTCGAAACCGCCCTCAAGGTCGGCGCGCCGGTCGCGCGGCAAGTGGCCGAAGGCGGCAAGGCGATCGTGACCTCGGAATGCCCGCTTGCCGGGCCGCATATCGCGCAAGGCGTGGACAGGTTAGCGGACGGCAAGGAAAAGCCCAAGCTGTACAGCCATCCCATTCAGCTTTTGGCTGAGGCCTATGGCCTCAGCGCTGGGCGCAGCGAGCCAAGCTGAGGATCTTCCTCCTTATGTTCTTCCCTTCGGCGGGCATTCGCGGCCTGCCGAAGGGACTCGTGGACGCGGCGTTCTAACATCGACATTGGAGCGGAGCATGGCGCAGAAACACAGCCTCACAACGGACGACATCATGCCGCTTGCGGAATATGGCGCGGTCCGCGCTGAGTTCCGTCGCAAGGTCTCCGCGCGTAAGCAAGACCGCCGCGTCGAGGTCGGGCCTTTTGTCACTTTCTATTTTGAAAATTACGACACAATGTGGATGCAGGTCCACGAGATGCTCTATATCGAGAAAGGCGGCCCGGAGCAGGCCGCAGATGAGATCGCCGCATATAATCCGCTCATCCCCAAAGGCCAAGAGCTCGTCGCCACGTTCATGATCGAGATCGACGATCCGGATCGCCGCAAGCGCGTTCTCGCCGGGCTCGGCGGCATCGAGGATAGCGCTTTTCTCTCGATCGGCGGGGAGCGCATCAAGGCGACAGCCGAACAGGATCAGGAGCGCACGCGCGAGGACGGCAAGGCCTCCTCCGTGCAATTCGTCCATTTCCCGTTCACGCCGACGCAGATCGCCGCCTTCAAGACGCCCGGCGCCGAGGCGACAATCGGCTTTTCCCATCCGGCTTATGGCCACATCGCGATCATTCCGGAAACCGTTCGGGCGGAACTCGCCAAGGACTTCGATTGATCCTGGCGATCCTGAAGCGCGCGCGGCCCGCCTCGAGCCCGCAAACGCCTTCCCCTCGCCGCCGCTTAGTCAACAATACTTAAGCTTAGCTTTATTTAGGCGCGCCGGCCTTTATGCGCGAATAGCTCAACGGATACAAAATCGTGATGCATATTTCGTGGAAATATGCTTTGCATATTTAGCTCAATTGGCCTGTTTAGCAATAACCAGCTCCTCGCCTGACAGGCTCGGGAGGCGGGCATGCTTGAGTATCTATCGGCGCTTCTGAGCTCGGACAATTTATCGCCGCACGGCATATGCTTATTGTGGCGTCCAGAACTGATCTGGACCCATGTGATCGCGGACGCCGTCATCGGCCTCGCCTATTACTCGATCCCGATCGTGCTGGCCTATGTAGCGTATAAGCGGCCGGACTTTGGCTTCGGCTGGCTGGTCTGGTGTTTCGTGGGCTTCATCCTCGCCTGCGGCACGACCCATTTCATGTCGATTTGGACGCTCTGGGTTCCAGATTACGGTCTCGAAGCGTTGGTCAAGGCCATTACCGCCATAGCCTCCGTCCTCACCGCGCTCCTGCTCTGGCCCCAACTGCCCCGCGTCGTGGAACTCGCCTCGCCCGAGCAGTTGCGCGCGGCCAACGAAGCCTTGGCGCTCCACGTAAAAGAACGCGACGCGGCCCTGGAGGCGCTCCGCAAGGAGGCCGAGGAGCGTCAATTAGCGCAAGACATGCTCAGGCAAGCGCAGAAAATGGAGGCCGTCGGCCAATTGACCGGCGGCGTGGCGCATGATTTCAATAATTTGCTGACGGCGGTCCTGGTGAGCTTGGATCGCGCCGCAAAGCAAAGCGAATCCGCCGATCCGAAACTCACGAAATCGCTTCAAACCGCGACCGTCGCCGCCGAGAAAGCAGCCGCCCTCACGAACCAAATGCTCGCCTTCGCCCGAAAACAGCCGCTCAAACCAATGAGCATCGGGGTCAACAGACTTGTGTCCGATCTCGGGCCATTGCTCGAGAACGCTCTCGGCAAGAAAGCGACGCTCGCGCTCGACCTCGACCCGAGGGTGGAAAATATCTGGATCGATCGCAATCAAATGGAGCAGGCGCTCCTCAATTTGGCCGTCAATGCGCGCGACGCGATGGTGGACCAAGGCGTGATGACCATCGCGACAAGGACGATCGAGATGCGCAGCAACGGGGACAAGCTTCCCGGGGTCGAAATCGAAGTCTCGGATACGGGCTGCGGCATGACCGAGGAGACCAAGGCCCGCGCCTTCGACCCATTCTATACGACCAAACCAGTCGGCAAAGGCTCCGGTCTCGGTCTCAGCCAAGTCTATGGTTTGGTCGAGCAATCCAATGGGACTATTCGCATTAGCAGCCAACTCGGAGTTGGGACCCACGTGTCCATTCAACTCCCTGCCGCGACGAAAGCTTGAGCATGGATAAAAAGCAGATTGCTTTGATCGTCGAAGACGAGCCCCTGGTGAAGGATTTGCTCGTTCTCGAGCTCGAAGACGCAGGTTTCGAGGTTATCTCGGCGGAAAATGGCGATGAAGCTTCATCTCTGCTTCAAAAGCTCCGGCGAATTGACCTTTTGCTCACGGATATAAGGATGCCTGGCCGAATCGATGGTTGGCTCCTGGCGGAAATGGCTCGGCGTCGGCACTCCAATCTGCCCGTGATCTACACGAGCGCATTTTCCCCTCAACGGGGGCTCGAGGTCGAAAGCAGCAGATTCCTTCCAAAGCCCTATCGCATCGCCGAAATATTTGCCGCGATCGAGGAGTTGCAATCGGGGCGCGCAAAGCTGTCCTCAGTCGCCGAAGAGCCGATTGCGTCGCGTGACGAGGTTTGGCCGCAGCAGAAAAAGCTCGATTCCGGCGACGACGATTTGCGGACTGAAAATGCGTCTTTGAAAGCACAATTGCACGAACTGAGTTGCGCCAATCGCGATCTCGTGGAAATTCTGAACGGCGCACAGATCGCGACGATCTTTCTGGACCGGAATTTGGCGATCAAGCGGTTTAGCCCGGCGGCCAATGAAATCTTTTGCTTGGTCGACAGCGACGTCGGCCGCCCGATTTCTCAGATTCGCCCGCGCCTTCGATTCGATTTGATCCATGAGGCCGCCGAGCGCGCCTTGCGCACGCATAGTTCCGTCGAGCATAAGGTGGAGAGCGGCGACGGCGCCAAACGCTATTTGATGCGAATACTGCCGCTCCACACGCGTGACGAGGCAGGCGACGGCGTCATTATAAGCTTCGTCGACCTGACCCAGCTCTTGTCCGCCGAGCGCGCAGTCCACCGCCAACTCGGCGAATTTCACAGCCGAATCGAAAGCCTGGAGCGCATCCTCGATCTCGCTCCGGTGGGAATTTTGATCGCCGGCGGAGATCCGGCTCAGCCGGTCCAGGCCAATCGCTACGCGATCCGGCTGCTCGGTGAAAGAGGCCGCCGGAAGGGGCCGCGCGCCGTGCCCGTTCCCTATCGGCTCTTTGATCACGAGCGCGAGCTCGCCTTCTGGGAGCAGCCGCTGCATCGAGCCGCACTGACCGGCCAAACGGTCACCGCCTTCAAGGGCCGTTTGATCCGCTGCGACGGCAGCTCGGCGGACGTGCTCATATCGGCCGCGCCGATCTTGGACGAAACAGGAGCCCCGCGCGGCGCTGTCGCGGCGATCGTCGATCTCTCGGAGCGAAAGAGCGCTCAGACATCCACGGATCTTCCTCAATCTTCCGAACAGACCAATGACTCGCTGGACCCGCGGACCGATTGACCCCCTCCGGCCGACAGAGTCGACAGACCTACTTTCAAAGCGAAAGCATGGACATGGTTGAGAAACAGGTTGTGCTTGTGGTCGAGGACGAACCCTTGGTGAAGGACTCGCTCGTCCTCGAACTCGAGGACGCAGGATTCGAAGTCGTCACCGCCGATAACGGAGACGAGGCTTCCTATATACTGCCGAAAATGCCGCGCATCGATCTTCTGCTGACCGACATCAGGATGCCGGGCCAAATCAATGGTTGGGTTCTCGCCGACATGGCAAGATGCCGGCGTCCGAACCTACCCGTCATCTATACGAGCGGATTTTCGCCCCAGCATGGCATGCAAGTCGAAGATAGCATTTTCCTCGCGAAGCCTTATCGCACGCATGAAATGCTGAAGGCGATCGAAACGCTGAAACGCCGCGACAGGAACGCCCGCCCGCCTGACGCTGGCGCATCGCCGCCAGGAGCGCCCGCTTGAAGCTTCAGCGGCGCGGCTTGCAAAGTCGGACCGGCCCACTATAAGCGGCGGTGAATTTCAGGCTCACCTTTGACGCAGGGACGCTCATGGCCATCGAACGCACTTTCTCGATCCTCAAGCCCGACGCGACGCGGCGCAATTTGACCGGAGCGATCAACGCGCTGATCGAAAAATCCGGTCTGCGCATCATTGCGCAAAGGCGGGTCCGGTTCACCCGCGAGCAGGCGGAAACGTTCTATGCCGTCCATAAGGCGCGCCCCTTTTTCGGCGAGCTCGTCGACACGATGATCTCCGGTCCGGTGGTCGTGCAGGTGCTCGAGGGCGAGGACGCCATCAAGAAATATCGCGACGTGCTCGGAGCGACCGATCCGGCCAAGGCTGAGCCCGGCACGATCCGCAAGGAATTCGCGGTCTCGCTCGGCGAGAATTCCGCGCATGGCTCCGACGCGCCCGAAACGGCAGCGATCGAGATCGCGCAATGGTTCTCCGGCAATGAGATCGTCGGCTAAAATCAGGCCCCCGATTTCACAATGACTTGCCCAGAGCGCGCGATAGCCGCAAACTCATAAGTCCGCAGAGGCCCCTCCGTGGCTTTGCGCGGGCGTTGAGGCTTTCGTGCGCAAGGGGCCGGAACATGCCGGCATTGATCGGACCAAGCAATGTTCGGGCGGCGATCATAGCCGCGGCGCTTTACGGCGTTTCCATGCCGGCCCATGGCGATATTCGCGACTGGCTGCAGCGCCATATCCCCTCCTACGGCGGCGGCAAGCCAGAGGCTTTCCGCAGCGCCCTGGCAGATCCGACCGCCAAACTCTTCGCCTTCTTCCAGCCTCTGGGGCTCTTGCCGGTTTTGGAGCCGGCGGGGAAAACGCCCGGCGATGTCTATCGATCGACGCTCGGAGGCTTCAAAACGCGGCAGCCGACCTGTTTTCCCAAATTGGCGGAGGTGCGAGGCAGCGCTAATCTGCCGAGCATGGCCGAAGCTGGCGAATCGGAGCTGAGCGCGAGCTTGAAAGCCGCCATCGCGGAAGTCAGCCTCGGCGAAGGCGGCGTGAAGCTGCGCTTCGAGCGCTCCGGAAGACTGAACTACGGCAACGTGTCCTTTCTCAGCACCGGCGAAGCGGAAGTCATCAAAAGCTTCGAGGCGACGAAGACAAAGCCGGAATGCGCGCCTTTGTCGCCGCTTCTCGACGGCAAGGCGAACTCTTCCGGCGCCGAGGGCCTCATTCTCGGGAATGTCTATTCGGCGACCATCGCCGCCGACTGGAAAATATCCGCGGACAATTCCGGACAGGTGAAGTTGAGCGCGGATGAGGTCGCTAAATTGATCAAGAAGGCGGCCGAACGCCTGTTCAATCGCAACATCCCGGTGAACATCGACATCGGCGCCGAGATCGGAGGCAGCCATGGCCTCGCTCGCGAGGTGTCGCTGGTCTCGTCGCAGCCTCTGCCTGTCGCCTACACGCCGCTGTTCATTTCGGTGCAGCACCTCGAGCAGATCTCCAGGAAGTCCGCCTCCATAGAAATTCTCGAAAATGTCTTCATCGCCGAGCGGCGCGCCAATCCTTCCATGACCAAGGGCGAGCTTCGCAGCGTGATGTCGAAGGAGGCCAATCTCAGCATTCCCTCGGTCGAATCGATCTCTCGGGCGATGCAAACCGGACCGTTCGCGCCTTTCGATCCCGAGAACCCGGAGCACGCGTCCTATATTGCGGCGATCGACACATTGTTGGCGCTGAGCCTCGAAGTTTCGGACAGCTGAGACCGCGCCATGAACGCCGCGTCGAAAATCCTTCGCCGAACCTCCACCTGCCCACATGATTGCCCGTCCGTCTGCGCCCTCGACGTCGAGCTTTTGGACGGACGAACGATCGGGCGGATTCATGGCGCCAAAGACCAGACCTACACGGCCGGCGTCGTCTGCGCCAAGGTCGCCCGCTACGCAGAGCGCATTCATCATCCCGACCGTCTACTTCATCCCTTGAAGCGGACCGGGCCGAAGGGCTCGCGCGCCTTCTCCCGCATCTCTTGGGACGAGGCGCTGGATCGGATCGCCGAAAACTTCCTTCGCGCCGAGCGCGCGTTCGGCGCCGAAAGCGTCTGGCCTTATTATTACGGCGGCACGATGGGCCGCGTGATGCGCGACGGGATCAAGCGCCTCACCCACGCCAAGCGCTATTCGCGCTTCTATGGCTCGATCTGCGTCAATATCGCCTGGTCCGGTTTTATCGCCGGGACCGGCCAGATGTCGGGGCCTGACCCGCGCGAGATGGCCAAGTCCGATTGCGTCGTGATCTGGGGCACCAACGCCGTCGCCACCCAGGTCAATGTGATGACCCATGCGGTTCGGGCGCGCAAGGAGCGCGGCGCGAAGATCGTCGTCATCGACATTTATCGCAACGCGACGATGGAGCAGGCCGATCTCGCGCTCTGCCTGAAGCCTGGGACCGACGGCGCGCTCGCCTGCGCCGTCATGCACGTCCTTTTCCGCGATGGGCTCGCCGACTGGGACTATCTCGAAAAATATACGGACGCCCCGCACGAGCTTCGCGCTCATCTCGCGACGCGGACGCCGCAATGGGCCGCGTCCATCACCGGCCTTGCGCCGCAAGAGATTGAAACCTTCGCCCACCTGGTCGGCCGGAGGAAGAAGACCTTCTTCCGGCTGGGCTATGGCTTCTCTCGTCAGCGCAACGGCGCCGTGAATATGCACGCGGCCTCCTGCATCCCCGCCGTGACCGGCGCATGGACGGAGGAAGGCGGCGGCGCCTTCCACAATAATGGCGCGATCTTCCATATGCGCCAGCGCCTGATCGAGGGGCTCGACGTCGCCGATCCGAGCATCCGCGCGCTCGACCAGTCGCGAACCGGCGCTATTCTCACCGGCGATCCGGACGCGCTTCAAGGCGGCGGACCGGTCAAGGCGATGCTGGTGCAAAACACCAATCCGATGTCGATCGCGCCGGACCAGACTAAGGTCCGGCAGGGATTTTCGCGCGACGACCTTTTCGTGGCCGTGCATGAGCAATTCATGACCGAGACGGCCGCCATGGCCGACATCGTGTTGCCGGCGACTATGTTTCTCGAACATGACGATTTTTACCTCGGCGGCGGCCATCAGCATATCAGCCTCGGCCCCAAGCTGATCGACCCGCCGGGCGAATGCCGTAACAATCATGACGTGATTTGCGCCCTGGCTCGGCGGCTCGGCGCCGAGCATCCTGGCTTTGCCATGAGCCCCCGTCAATTGATTGACGCGACCTTGCGCGAGTCGGGCTGGAGCGGCCTCGCGGAGCTCGAAGAAAAACGCTGGATCGACGTCCAGCCGGATTTCGCGACCGCCCATTTTCTCGAGGGCTTCGCCTGGCCCGACCGAAAATTCCGGTTCAAGCCGGATTGGGGAAACGTGCCTTTCGGCGACGGCCCTCCGCGCGGCCCTTGGCGCGACATGCCGGCCTTGCCCGACCATTGGAACGTCATCGAAACGACGAGCGAGACCCACCCCTATCGGCTCGCGACGAGCCCTGCCCGCAATTTCCTGAATTCGAGCTTCACGGAAACACGTTCCTCGAGCGCATTGGAGGGCGCGCCCCGCGTCAAAATCAATCCTCTCGACGCCAAGAGACTCTGCGTCGAGACCGGGGACAAAATCGTGATCGGCAATGCGCGAGGGCAAGTGCGCCTGACGGCCGTTGTGTTCGATGGCTTGCAGCCTGGCGTGATGATTTCGGAAGGAATCATGCCCAACGCGCTGTTCGAAGACGGCAAAGGCGTGAATACGCTGACAGGCGCCGACGAGGTCGCGCCTTACGGCGGGACCGCCTTTCACGACATCAGCGTTTGGGCGCGCAAGGCGACTGAACCACACGATGAAAAGAAGGACGGGCAGACGCAATTCGAGCGATTGGTTCGCGAAAACTCGTGAGCTTTTGCGCCTTGTCTCTGTCAGGCGCTGCAATCGGGAAAAAGGCGTGGGGCCGGTCAAAGTAGGCGACCGAGCCGATTGGGGCCCGGACGTCAATTGCCCGTTTCAACATTGAACCGTCGGATCAAACCATCCCTAATAGAGATCGTCGCCGGCTGATGAGGGCGCGGCCGCCACGACGAAGGCCAGAGCCCCGGCCGCCACGCAGGCCAACAGCGCCGCCAGCCATAGTCGCGACGATCTGATCGACTGGTCGTCGCCGGACCACCAATGTGGCTTACGCCCGGTGAACATCGCTTGCACCAATTTTTCCCGATGCAAAAGTTGATGCGCCGCGACCGCTAGGACATGGATCGCGATCGCCCCGGCGATCCAATAAAACAAGCGTCGATGAATGGAGGTCAGCGCCTCGCCGAGGTTCTTGCCAACAGCGCCATAGAACGGACCGGCGTTGAAAATATCGTCCGTTGCGAACAAGCCGGACGACGCTTGCGCCGCGAGACCGATCAACAGCGCGACGACCATCCAGGCGCCGAGAGGATTATGTCCCACGTAGTGCGGCCTAAGTCCGCGCAAGAGCGCAACAACATAGGACAGCGTCGGGATGGGGCCGCGTAGGAAGTTCATAAACAGAGCGTGACGCGTGCCGACAAATCCCCATGCGATGCGGAAGGCCACCAAAACGATGACGGCGTAGCCACACCAGAGATGATATTTGAAGTAGCTCACGCCCAGCTTATTGGTGACGAAGGCCCCGACAATAGCAGCGACCAGCGACCAATGAAAAACGCGGACAGGCAGGTCCCAAATCTTGCGATGCTCGACCGTCTGTTCCTGAGCCCGCGCAACTTCCTCAATCGTCGACATGAATTGGATCTCTTCAGCAACTATGCGAGTCGTCTTACCTCGGGTTTGAGTCTTGATAAGACGACTTGCCGAATACTCGAGCATCTATCGTAATCGGCCGGCAGCGAATGCCGGCAGCGACCGCAACCTTATTTGGCTTTGTAGTCGTCGTGGCAGCCCTTGCAGTCTTGGGCGACGGCCGTCGCCGCCGTTTTGAAAGCATCCGTCGGTCCAGCCTCCGCGCTGGCGACCTGCTGCAGAGAGGCAAGATGAGTCTGGAATTCCTTCACCTTCTTGTCGAAATCGGCGCGGTTGGTCCAAATATCGAGCTTTGCTTTGGTGTCGGGCTCACCGATATTGGAAATTTCCGGAAAGCTGTCGCCGATGAGATCGGCTAGGAATACGAGACGGGAAATGCTTTTCTGCACCGCCGCGGCGTCATAAGGAGCAGCGCCCTTCAACACATTGCCAATCAGCCTGAAATTATTCCCGATCAGCGTGAAGACTGCCTTGCGCGATTCGATCGCCTGACGCGCGGGCGACGGGCCGGAGCCGGCTGCCCCTGCCGGAGGCGTTTGCGATTGCGCGGACAATGCAAGCCCTGCGACGATCACGAAAACGCCAGCCACAAGGGAAATTTTGCGGCCCGTCGATGACGTTCTACTCATCTTCTAGATTCTCCTGATAATTTTCTTTTGAGGAGTCGCGCTGCGACGCGAAATCAAGGCAGTTTCGGAACAAGCTGTTCAACAATCCTGACGACGGCCGCATCTGGCGATCGAGAGCAGAAACAGCCTCGTGATGTCATCGCCAGATCGCATTGGGGATTCCTAGATGCAGGGCTCGCGGGCTTTTATGCGCGAACCGAGCGTTTTGAACTCATTGTCTATCGGACGACGGCCTGAGCCGAAGCCGCAGAGGACGCGGCGGAGGATTCGGACACCAGCGCGACTTTCGTGTAGCCGGCCGAATTGATCAGACCCATGACCTCGATAACCTTGCCGTAGGGTATAGTCTTGTCGCCGCGCACGTGTATGCGACGCTCCTTTCCATCGACATTCTCGCCAAGAACCATGATGAGCTCGTCGGACGCCACTTCGCGCTGGTCGACATAAAGCTTGCCCTCGGCGCTGATGCTCACCGCGATCGGCTGCTTCTGATCGACCAGGGGCTTGGCTTGCGCTTTCGGCAGATCGACCGGGACGCCCGCGGCCATCAAGGGCGCAGCGACCATGAATACGATGAGGAGCACCAGCATCACGTCGACGAGCGGGGTAACGTTCATGTCGCTCATCGGCGGCGCGTCAAAGTCTCCGTCGTGTTTACGCAGCGCGAAGGCCATTGCGATCTCCTTTCTTTGAAAGCTGACGGGACAACTCGATTTCGAACACGCCGATAAAAGCGTTGAGACGCTTGCCATAGCGCCCGATGTCGGAGCCAATTCGATTGTAGAAGACGACCGCCGGGATCGCCGCCACGAGGCCGAGCGCGGTCGCGAACAAGGCTTCCGCGATGCCCGGAGCGACGACCGCGAGGCTCGTGTTATTGGCGGCGGCTATGCCTTGGAAAGAGGTCATAATACCCCACACGGTGCCAAACAACCCGACAAATGGCGCCACGGCTCCGATGGTCGCCAGGCCCGGCAAATTGCTTTGCAAATGCTCGAGAGCGTCGGCGCTGGCCAATTGACCGACGCGATGGACGCGCTCCTGAAGGCCGTCGCGTTGCGAATCGGAAAGCACGAGATCGGCGGACCGGTTGTGCTCCTCGACCATCGCCTTGTAGACTGTGACGAATGGATCCGTCGACGATGCGTTCGCGAAGCTTTCCGCGACCGTCGCGACAGGCAAGCCGGCCTGGATGCTTGTGACCAGCTTTGCCGCCCTTCTCTGAAGGAAGTGCAACCGCAGCAGCTTGTCGAAAATGATCGCCCATCCCCATGCCGAGGCGAGGATCAACACGATCATCACCGCTTTCACGACCGTGTCGGCTTGCAGAAACAGGTCTATTGGTGAGAGCCCGTGGCTTGCCGCCGCCACGGGGGCGTCTAGGGAATCCGCCATCTCGATATACTCCTCGGATCTGTGGGATTTGTTGCAGGGTGGTCAGTTCGGCTCACCGGAAGACGATGGCGCCCGACAGCGACGCGGGGCGCGTCATTCCGGTCGCCGGAAATGGAGCCGCGCGCGCCAGCGCCTGGGTCGCCGCGGCGTCGAACGCCGCATTGCCCGACGGCGAGATGCTTTGCGAGACCACAGCGCCCGAGGGAGAAATCACGATGCGATAGCCAACACGGCCCGATTCATGGCGAGCGAGCGCGGCGCGCGGCACGACGCTGGCCGCCGCATGCGCGATCCGCGCGTGGACCTGGTTGGCGTAGCCGGATGCGATCGCATTCGGAGGAACATTGGTTGGACCTGTGCGAGCCGGCGCCGCCGCTTGCGGCGCGTGGCGCGGTTGCTCGGCCGGCGCCTTGCGCTCAACCACTTTCGGCTTCGGCTTGGGTTTGGGAACCGGCTTTGGCTCGACCGGCGCGACTGCCGGCTCCTCCGCCACGGGCGGCGGCGGTTCGTCCACAGTTTCGGGAGGAACCTCTTCGGCGATCGGCGGAGGCGGCTCTTCGACCGGCGCGGGCAGTTCTTCCGGCGCGACGGGCGGCAACATCACCAGCTCCAAAGCATCCTCCTGCACGGGCGGCGTAGGACGCGCCGTGTAGGTGATCGCAGCAACAAGTGCGAGCGCATAGAGGATGAGGGCCGCGCTTTGCGCGGGATAGGAGGGTTTGGCGCGTTGCAACGCCAAAAGCGATTGCGCGCCGTCCGGCGACCCAGGGGAGGGAAAATCATAAGGGTCGAGGTCGAAATTGGTCTTGGCAAGGGCAGTATTCATTTCGGCGTCTCGTGGTCGGGCGTCGCCATCGGGATTTTGTTCATTAAGTCTATAAATATACCAGTTTAATGGTCAAGGGCTTTTTTGTGCGCTCGCGAAAAGCCGGTGGGCGAGGAGCGACGCAGGATCATGGGCGCGTCGGGATTTAGGACCAGACTTCGAGCGTCGATGCGAGCCGGGCAAAATTGCGAAAGAGATGAACTTGGACTATGAAATCAGCCGGAAGCGGGCGTTTTCGCCGCGTAATGCTTTAATGCGCCTGGCGGGCGCGACTGCCGAGGCCGCTTGGGGCTGCATGCTTTCGAATAAGGGAAAATACGGCCTCAAGGCGATGATGCATCTGGCGAAGTTCGAAGGCCCCTGCCTCGCCGCCGAAATCGCCGCGCAAAATCAAATCCCGCGGAAATTTCTCGACGCGATCTTGCTCGAGTTGCGCAACGCCGGCCTTTTAACCAGCAAAAAAGGCAAAGGAGGCGGCTATCATCTCGCGCGCCCCGCCGATCGAATCACCGCTGGCCAGATCATTCGGATTCTTGACGGTTCGCTTGCTCCGATCGCCTGCGCCAGCCGCACGGCCTATCGCAAATGCGCGGATTGCCCTGATGAAGACGCCTGCGCCATACGCGACCTCATGCTGGACGTCCGCGACGCCATGGCGCTCATTCTCGACCGCACGACCATCGCCGCGCTGAGCACGCGCGGAAGCCGCGAGGAATTGGAGCTCCGGTAGCGCGGAAAGCGATCGCTCGCCTTGATCGCTTCGATTCAAGCTAAATCCAATGAGGCGCTGGCGGCGGTCGCGCAGGTCTCGACCGTCGACCGCTCACCGCCCGCTGCAGGCGAAGATTAGGTTGCGTAACGCGCTTGACGCCAGGTCGGCTTAGTCCATAAATTAATTATTTCTATGGACTAAATAAAATCGCATGCCTGCTCCTATCCCCAAAGAATCGACCGGCTTCGACACATTGTCTCGATCCGCTGCTCCGGCGACCGGATTTGACGCGCACATCGGACGGCGCCTTCACGCGCTGATTTTGCGCGAAGGAGGATCGATCGAGAAATTGGCGCGCGTCTCCGGGCTTGGCAAGAAATTGCTCGATGCGATCGTCCGGAGCGAAGTTGCTCCGACACTCGATGTTTTGTGGCGAATCGCCAATGCCCTGGGGGTCCCTTTCGGCAGCCTTGCTGCGCATGTCCCGCAGCGCGGCCTTTTTGTTTTACGAAACGCAGGAAAAAAGACGATCGCCTCACCGGATGGCGGACTCACCGCCCGCCCTCTTTTTTCTCATGACCGCCGGCGCCGGGCCGAGTTTTACGAATTGACCCTCGCTCCCGGCCGCGCGGCCCATTCAGAGGCTCATGCGCCTGGAACGCACGAAAACCTGATCGTCGCGCACGGACGCATCGAGATCCACGCCGGCCGGGAGCCGCCGCAGCGCCTGGATGAAGGCGACGCTATCGGCTTCGACGGCGACGTTCCACATAGCTATCGAAACCTGGGTGCGTCCGAGGCCTTGATTTACCTCGTCATGACTTACTTCGACCCAGCAGAACTCTAAGCCGCCGAAACCCGTGGACACGGGCGAAAAGTCATTGCGGCCCTCAGTCGTATCCGCGCCGCGGCGGAGCCTTCACGACGCCCCTCCTTCATCGACTGGCCGCGCCCGACATCGAAACCGTCTCTGGCGATGCCGTTCGCCGCGCCAATTCGGCCAAGCAGCCAATCTCGCGATGGCCTATCGCACATGCGTCCGAAGCGCCCGCGTACCTCTCCGCGCGGCGAGCCGATCACAGTCCGACTGCTGCCGCCAAAACGCTCTCGTTCGGCGCCGCGCTCTGAGAGCCGCGCAACAGCGGGCCAAGGCAAGCGCAACGGCGGACAGCGCAATCATGCGCAAGCGAAACCACCCCCACGGACCTCCGCCCGTTCCAACCGTGACATATTTACAACTAATGCCGCCGATCGCACGGACCGCCGCGCCACTCCATTGACACTCCCGATCATTTTACTCAACAATACATCACAATAGTTTTTCTATCGAGTTAATACAACAAGGTCGAACCAAGCCGAGGCGCCGCGTGAACCGACCATGTCAGAAGAACGGACCCGCCAAATGAACCTGATGAACTCAAGCTCCCTTGCATGCCTCGTCGGCCTGCCGATCTGCCTTAGTCTCTCAGCGCCGACAACAGTCTTCGCGCAAGACGCCGCTCCCTCGAGCGTGGAAGGCCACGTCGAGGATGTCGTCGTGACCGCGCCCCCGGCGGACACCGTAGAGGCAATCTCCCAAGCTCAGGCGACGAAGTATCAGGAAACGCCGCAAGCCTCTACGGTGATCACCAAGTCTCAACTCGAGGCGTTGCAAATCACCAACCTCCTGCAAGCGCAAAAGCTCGAGCCCAGTCTGCAGATCAGATATTCCAACGTCCGCAATTTAAGCATCAACATTCGCGGCTTCGGCGCGGCGACGTCCAATGCCACGGACGGCATTTTCGGCGGCGTCCCCGTCTACATCGACGGCGTCTACCAACCTCGGCCCGGACAAGCCATATTCGACATTCCTGATCTTCAAGGAATCGAAGTGCTGAAAGGACCTCAGGGAACCTCTGGCGGGCAGGACAGCACCGGCGGCGTCGTCAACATCACGACCGCCTTGCCGAGCTTCACGGCCCAGGAAACCGCCGAGGCTTCCTACGGCAATTACAATTACGTCCAGATCAAAGGCACGGCGACCGGCGCAATTGCGGACACCGACTGGGCCGCCTTCCGACTCTCGGTCTTCGGGACCGATCGAAACGGCTATATCGACAATGTCAACGGCGGACAAAAATATAACGACTGGCACGACAAGGGGGCACGAGGACAGATCCTTATCCAACCCAATAACGATCTCTCAATCCGGCTGGTCTTCGACTATTCGCATATCAATCAGGCATGCTGCTTGAATCTCTACAATGGCGCGGTAACGAATTACGCGAACGGAGCCGCCGTCTCGAATAACTTCTTTACCCGCATCGCGCGGCTAAATTACCAACCGCTTTCCGCCAATGCGCTTGGCAACTATCAAACTGACGTCAACGGATATACGTCAACGGCTCAAGAAACCGAAGGCGCCGCCGCAATCATAAATTATAACATCAACGGCTATACGATAAGCAATGTCCTGTCATATCGCGGCTGGGACTTTCACCCAAACAACAGAACCGACGGCACCATCGAACCTCAAATCATCACAAATACCAACGGCCATGTGACGGAGAGATCGGTCCAGGAAGAGCTCAAAATTTCCACTCCAAAGGGCCAGCCGGTCGAGGCGACCGGCGGTGTCTTCTATCTCTATGAAGCGCTTTACGATTGGGGCCTGACCACTTATGGCAGCGCGGCCGGCGCCTATTACGCCAGCCCTACCCTATGGGCTACGAACCCCGCCTTAGCCAACGCGACCTATAACTACTTAGGTCGTCAGTCCTATGATAATCCGAAGACGAATGAAATAGCGCCCTATATTCAGGATGTATGGCACGCGGCGCCCAATTTCGACGTCACGACCGGCCTGCGCTATTCCTACTATGACAAAACGATGATCTTCCGTCAGTACCAATTTGCCGCCGAGGATCTCTCATCCTTCACACCGGCTCAGCAGGCCCAGGCGATCGCCCTACGAAACGCCTTTATTGGCAAGAACGGCCAATATACGGCCGACACGCACCAAGGCATATTCTCCGCCTTGGCCTCCGCGTCCTACAAGTTCACGCCCGACGCGATGGGCTATGTCACCTGGGCTCGCGGCGGGCGCGGCGGCGGGCCGAACGCTGTGGCGAACCTGCCGACCGGAGCGCCGACGACCGTTAAACCGGAAACGGTAAACAGCTACGAGGTCGGCCTCAAGAGCGCGTTCTTCGATCAGCGGCTCTTGGTCAATATGGCCGCCTTCGTGATGTATAACCAGAACTACATCACAAACGAAACGAGCAATGTCGGCTCCACGCCGATCACCTACCTCGGCAACGCCAAGGAAGCGGTCTCGCGCGGCGTGGAGCTCGATATCCGGGGAAGACCCATCGATGATATCACCACCTATGCCTCATTCACATATAACGACACATACTTCAGATCGTTCAAGAATTCTGCTTGTCCATACGAGCTAAGCTATATGACCACGCCATGCGATCTAACCGGCAAGCCGCTGTCGAACACGCCGAAATTCGCTATGGCGACAGGCTTTGAATATAGCCACAAGCTCGACGTTTTAGAATCGATCACGCCAAAGCCTCTGGTAGGCTATTTCGGCGCCGACTTCACCTACCAGACCGGAACCTATTCAAACTCCGACGATTCGATCTACAGCTATATTCCCGCATACGGCCTGCTCAATTTGCATGCGGGCGTCCGATTCGAGGACGCGAGTTGGGATCTCTCCGCCTGGGCTCATAATGCCTTAAATAACCACTACTTCATCAACCTGTCCGCAGCCACAAGCATTGGCGCCGGCGTGATCGGCGGCAATGTCAGCGACCCGCTCATGGTCGGCGTCACTCTTAAAGCGAAGCTCTGACCGTCCAACTTGAAAAGCCGCAGGAGAATATCACGATGTTTGCACGAGTGCTCTTAAGCACCACAGCCATTTTGGCTTTGGTCAACGCGTCCAATGCCGCCGACCTGCCCGTCGCCGCGCCGCCTCCGGCCGCTCCCGCCTTCACCTGGGCCGGCGTCTATGTCGGCGGCCAGATTGGCTATGCTTGGGCCCAAGATAACAGCGCCTTCTCAAATTGGTATGCGCAGGGAACCGGATTTGGCCCGACCGCCTTCGGCGACGCAACGACTACGCCGGAAGGCGCTATCGGCGGCGCCCATATCGGCAATAACTGGCAAATCAACCAATGGGTTTTAGGCCTTGAAGGAGAAGTCGACGGCACGAATCTCAAAAAGTCGACGCAACCGGTCTATTTTGTTCAGGCCACCACCTCCGCGCCGATTCAAGGCGCTATCCTCGGCCGCGTCGGCTACGCCATCGATCGCACCTTGATCTATGCAACTGGCGGCGGCGCCTTTTCCTGGCTCAAAAATAAATACGTCTTATATGGGTCTGAGGGAGACTTCGGCACAACTCTGACGGGGTGGACCGCAGGCGGCGGCATCGAATATGCCGTCAATGACAATTGGTCGGTGCGCGCGGAATACCGCTATACAAAGTTCGGCTACCTGTCCGACGGACCGATCGTCTATCCCGGCGCCTATCAATCCCACCATTGGACAGAAAACCAGGTCAAGATCGGCTTTAGCTACAAATTCTCGCCAAAGCCTGCGCCTGGGGTCGTCGCGAAATATTGAAAGCTGCCGGCTTCTTGCTCCGCAAGCAGGTTCCCCCCGAGCATATTCCGATCACAGCGAACTAATCTGACGCCTCGGATCATGTTCGAACTTTCTTGAAAACGCCAAATTTACTTTGCCGACCGAACGGGGTCCATTCGGTCGGCGAACCGGCCTGATCCCTATCGACCCTACGAGATCATTCGATCGATTGGACTTGGACAATGACTTAATCGTAAAATGTCTTTGGCTTTTTCGATCATACCGATTCCGGCCCGAAAGCAATTACTCCTAAAGGAACGATCACATCAGGCGGTATAAGCGCGTGCATCCTGGCGACATTGCCTTATTCCGCCGCGGTCGTGCTCATCTTCGATGCAGCTACGTCCGCCCGCGTCGGATTTCGCCGACCACGCCGAAGGGCTTCGAACGCAAGATAGACCACCGGCGTCGTGAATAAGGTGAGAACTTGGCTGCACAATAGGCCGCCGACCATGGCTATCCCAAGCGGCTGCCGCAATTCGGAGCCTGCGCCGCTCGCCAACATAAGCGGAACGCCGCCGAGGATCGCCGCAAGCGTCGTCATCATAATTGGACGAAACCGCAGGAGACAGGCCTCTCGAATGGCTCCGACCGGCGTTAATTTCCGATCGCGCTGGCCGACGATCGCGAAATCCACGATCATGATGCCGTTCTTTTTGACGATGCCTATAAGGAGCAAGATGCCGATGAGCGCAATAAGCGACATGTCATGATGAAACAACATGAGGAACATAAGCGCGCCGGCGCCAGCTGAAGGGAGAGTCGACAAAATTGTCAGCGGATGAATGAAGCTCTCATAGAGCACACCGAGGATAATATAGGCCGCGACGAGCGCCGCAAGAATTAGATAGGGTTGCGATGCAAGCGCTTTCTGAAAGGCCTGCGCCGAGCCTTGAAATCCGCGAATGAGCGCGGGAGGCGCGTCCATATCCGCTTCGGCGGCGCGTATCGCCTCAACTGCGTCTCCCAACGCCACGCCCGGAGCCAAATTGAAGGAAATCGTCACGGCCGGAAATTGGCTTTGATGATTGATCGACAGAAGCGCGGTTTTGTCCGACCTATATTTAAGGAAAGCGCCGAGCGGCACCTGCTGTCCAGTCGCAGGCGATCTAACATAGATTTTGTCGAGCGTGTCTAGCCGTCCTTGGAGCTCCGGAAGCACCTCGAGAACGACATGGTAACTATTGAGTTGAGTAAAATATTGCGTCACCTGCCTTTGGCCGAATGCGTCATACAGCGTATCGTCTATCAACCGAGGCGTGATGCCGAATCGAGAAGCCTGATCTCGATCGATGACAATATTTACCGCCGCGCCGCGTGACTGCAGATCGCTCGCCACGTCGCGCAATTCCGGCAGGTCTTTGAGTCTCGCCAGAATCCGCGGCGCCCATTGGTTTAGCTCATCAATATTTCCGTCCTGCAACGTATATTGATACTGCGTGCGGCTCGGCCGCCCTCCGATATTGAGTTCCTGGGGCGATTGCATGAAGAAAGCGACGTCCTGTAACCCCGCAGCCTTCTTCTGCAACCGCGCCATAATTTCGCTTGCCGAGACGCTACGCTCGCCATGCGGTTTTAAACCGATTCGAATGAACCCGTTGCTTGTCACGCTCGAGCCGAGGCTGCCGATTGACGACGTCCAACCAGAAATGTCAGGATCACCGACAAACGTGTCGGTAACCGCCAATTGACGCGCCTTCATCTCACTGAATGAAATATCTTCCGCGGACTCCGTCGTTCCATAGATCACGCCAGTGTCCTGCTGTGGAAAAAAGCCCTTTGGTATGATGATATAGAGCCATCCGGCCGCAACGACCGTCGCAAGAAAAACGACCATTGTCGCGGGCTGGTTGCGCAAAACGACGTCGAGCGCTCGCGCATATGCGGCGAGCATCGACGCGAGAACCGATTCGAACACGCGCGCGACGCGGCTTTGCTGCGCGGAGCGGTCATTGCTAAGGATGTGAGCGCACATCATTGGCGTCAATGTTAGCGAGATGATCATCGACACGAATATCATCAAAGAGACCGTGATCGCGAACTCTCGCAGCAGTCGGCCGACGAGCCCCGACATAAAGAGTATCGGAATGAAGATCGCGATCAACGAAAGGCTGATGGAAATAATCGTGAAAGAGATTTCACGCGCCCCCTTCAGCGCGGCGGCCACAGGGCTTAGGCCATTTTCGACGTGACGATAAATATTTTCAAACATGACAATCGCGTCATCGACCACAAACCCGACAGAAATGGTGAGCGCCATCAAAGACAGGTTGTTTAGGCTGAAGCCCAGCACATACATAAGAGCGCAGGCGCCGAGAAGCGACAAGGGGACCGCCACGCTCGGTATAAATGTCGCCTGAAAATTTCCAAGAAACAAAAAAATGACGGCGACCACGAGGACAGCGGTGATCAGCAATGTCCAGCCCAGATCAGCGACTGCGGCGTGAATTGTGACTGTTCGGTCAACATCAATCGCAAGTTTCATCGCAGGGGGCAGGGACGCCTGTAAGCGTGGAAGCGCCGCCTTGATTTTTGCGACAGTGTCGATGACATTTGCGCCCGGCAGCTTGAAAATCGGAAGCACAATCGCCGAACGGCCGCTGGCCCAGGCCATGCTCCGGACATTTTCGACGCTCTCAACGGCGACGCCGATGTCGCGGATTCGCACCGGCGCGCCGTTGCGATAGGCGATGATTACATCATTCCAGGGTTCAGCCACGGTCAGCTGATCGTTGCCGTAAATCGTAAAGCTGCGTAGAGGCGTTTCAATCGTTCCTTTCGGCGCGTCGACCGTCCCATTCGCGATTGTGGCGCGCACGTCCTCAAGGCTCAAGCCCATTGCCGCGAGTTTAGACGGATCCGCTTGCACGCGAACGGCCGGCTTTCGCTCCCCTTGGATTTCGACCTGCCCCACGCCCTGAATCCGGCTCAGTTGCTGCGCTACGATGTTGTCGGCGTAATCATCCACTTCCTGGAGCGGTATCGTTTCCGAATATACGCTCAGGACCAGAATTGGAAAATCGGCTGGATTCGTCTTACGGTATGTTGGCGGAGTCGGCAGGTCTTTGGGCAAATGGCCGAGCGCCGCATTGATCGCGGCCTGTACGTCTTGGGCCGCGCTGTCGAAACTGCGATCGAGATCGAACTGAAGGACAATCGACGAAGATCCGAGCGTGCTCGTCGACGTCAGTTGATTGAGGCCCGCTATCTGGGAGAATTGCCTCTCCAGCGGGGACGTCACTGACGACGCGATCGTTACCGGATCAGCGCCAGGCAGAGTTGTCGAAACTTGTAGGGTCGGGAAATCGATTTGAGGTAAAGGCGCGATCGGCAACAAGGGAGCGCTTACGAAGCCAAATAGCGCAACCGCCGCAGCCAGCAAGATCGTCGCAACTGGCCGCTCTATAAAAGGTGCGGAGAAGCTCATTCGTTGTCGTCGCGCCTGACGGCCACGGCCCCTGCGCGCGCGACCGTCACCTTCGATCCCTGACTCAATCTGTATTGCCCCTTCGTCACCACAAGCTCGCCCTCTTTAAGGCCTCGTTCAACCACGGCCGTCTCGGCGTCTATGGGACCAAGCTCTAATCGGCGCGCCTCAACCGCGCCGTCCGTCTTGATCACAAATACGAATCGTCCCTCCGGGCCATTTTGGAGCGCAGAAGCGGGAACGGACAGAACATTCGGAAGTGTCGACAAATGGAGTCGCGCGGTCACGAATTGCCCTGGCCAAAGCAAGCCGGATTGGTTCGGGACCGTCGCCTTTAGCCGAATCGTTCCTGTCGACCGGTCAACCTCATTGTCGATCAATGTGAGTTCGCCGACGTCAAATTGCATCTGGCCATCACGGCTCAACGCCGCAACCGTCAAAGGCCCGGCGGCCATCGCCTTCACGATTCCTTGCAAATTGTCTTCTGGCAGCGTGAACAGGATGCTGATCGGGCGGGTTTGCGTAATAGTCACGATGCCGGCGGAATCATTCGCATGGACGACATTTCCCTTGTCGATCCGCCGAATTCCTGCGCGGCCGTCAATAGGCGATCTGACGGTCGCATATCCGAGGTTCACGGCGGCAAATTCGATCGCAGCGTCGTCCCCTTTCACCGCCGCCTCGAATTGTGTAACTTGCGCTTGTGTCGTATCGAAGAGTTGCCGCGCGACCAATTCTTTTTCAACAAGTGCGGCGCGCCTGCGAAGATCCCGCCGAGCATTATCGAGTTGCGCCTCGTCCTGGGCCTTTCGCGCCAGCGCTTGATCGAGATTGGCCTGGTAAGTCCGCGAATCGATCTTGGCGAGAATGTCCCCCGTCGCGATCTCTTGTCCTTCCTTAAACGCCACCTCAGTGATTTGACCATCGACTTGGGCTCGCACAAGCACGGAATTATACGCCTGCACATTGCCCAAAGCCGTCAGATATACCGGGACATCCCGCCGCGTGACGGTGCTTGCTTCAACAGGCGCCGGAAGCTCTCGCACAGCTTCAGCGACAGGCGAACCACGCCCGGTGAACCAAAACCCTGCGCCAGCGCCGAACACCAGAACAGATATTATTGCAAGCTGTGTCTTTCGCACATTACTGATCCGTCAATCTCAGTCTCGGCTGACCAGCCTTAACACACTGAACCCACAGCCTTCCGCAATTAGATGGCGCCAATTTACACCTCACCGAAACTCAGATTTTTCCTAGCGCCGCTTGCTACATTTTCGCTTCTGCTGCTGGACAGAGCTCTCGTCGCCAGATCCGTCCGAGCTCCACCCAAGCGACATGACGCGAGCCTAGTGGCAAAAGCATATTATTATCTTGCGTTGGAGGATTATGCGGGCTTCGTGAATGGAATGAAGTTCGGTCATTATTGCTTCTTTAGGGGCTTATAGGTGTCGTGGCATGCACGGCATGTACGAGCTGCCCCTCGAGCAGCCTCTGCGGCCGCATCGAAATCTGATTCTGACACTGACTTGATCGCTGACGCGACAAATTTCAGGCCATCCTTGGAGATTTGCACAGCGTCCTCCGCATTATCCTTTTTGGCAAAATAATCGGCGGTATATTTGAATCCATCCTGGAGTATAGCGGCGTCGTCTAACGCGCCTTGGGCGTTTCGCGCGGTGATGTCCGGCTCAAAATATTTAATCGTCTTATCAAGATCGCGCATTAGGTCGTCGTCATAATCGTGCAAATCGATATCACGACGCTCGCCAAAGGCTGGCGCAACCGAAACCGAAACCGCTATACTCATCGCTATAAAGACTATCGCTCGTCGAGACATGAATGCGTCCGTTCGCGGCGGATAGGATCGGAATTCGCCCGAGGCCGCCGATTTGAATTTGATTGCAGGTCCCCAAACGCCGGAAACGACGCTGATACCGATTGTCGCCTTCGAACGCCGGCTTACCCGTGACCGTTTAGCGCCGGAAAACAGCGTTTTCCGGCGCGCTATGCAAACTCACGGTGTGATTCGCGCTTTCGCCTAAGCGAGAAGCTCCTTGACGACCTCGCCATAGACGACAGTCGGGCGTTCCGAGCGACCGCTCCTCAAGTAGACGGTCTTCAAATGATCGAGCCCCAACAGTTGAAGCACCGTCGCGTGAAGATCGTAAGTATCGACCTTCCGGCCAACCGCCTGCAAGCCGATTTCGTCCGTTTCGCCGAAAGTCGTTCCCGCCTTAACCCCACCACCCGCGAGCCATTGGGTATAGCCCCAAGGATTATGATCGCGGCCGTTGCCGCTTTGTCCGTACGAGGTCCGACCAAATTCAGAAGTCCACACGACGAGCGTCGTGTCGAGCAAGCCACGTTCTTTCAAATCGGTCAGCAAGCCGGCAATGGGCTTATCGACAGCTTTGGCGTGGGCCCCATGATTCTTCTCGAGGTCTTGATGCGCGTCCCAATTCCTTGCGTCTTCGTTGCCGGCGGCTTCCAGCGGACCCGACACGACTTGAATAAAGCGCACGTTGCGTTCGACCAATCTGCGCGCGCGCAATAGATTCGTACCATAATCCTTGCTGGCCGGATCATCCAAGCCGTAAAGCGCTTTGGTCGCCTCCGTCTCCTTGCTCAGATCAACCGCTTCCGGCGCGGTCGCCTCCATTCGATAGGCGAGTTCATAGGAACGAAGCCTGGCCTGAAGCTCGGTGTCTTCCGGCCGCTGCGAAACGCCATGCTCGTTGAGGCGACGCAAAAGATCGAGGTTGTCGCGCTGCTCCGCCAAGGCGACTAGTTCAGGACGGTCGAGGTGCAAGATCGGCGAGCCGCCGGGTCGAAACGCCGTGCCCTGGTAGACTGCTGGAAGAAAACCGGAGCTCCAATTCACCGAGCCTCCGGTCGGCTCCTTCTTGCCATTATAGAGCACGACATAGGCAGGCAAATCCGGATTTGCCGAACCGAGCGCATAGGTGATCCACGCGCCGAGCGAGGGACGTCCTGGAGAGGTGTCGCCCGTGTTCAACTTGAGGATTGAAATGTCATGGGTGGCGCCGATCGTCGTGCTGGATTTGACGAAGGCGATCTTGTCCGCATGCTGCGCCAAATTCGGCAAAAGATCCGAGAACCACGCGCCGCTTGCGCCGTGCTGCTTCCAAGTTCGATTCGAGACGAAAAGCTTGCCGACGCCGCCTTGCGTGCTCGTCTTGATTCCCGTCAAGAAACTCGCTGGCGCTTCCTGACCCGCCAGCTTGATCAATTCTGGCTTGTAGTCATAGAGATCGAGCGTGCTCGGCGCCCCGTCCATATGTAGCCAGATCACCGATTTCACCTTCGGCGGGAAATGCGGCTGCTTCGGCGCCAGCGGATCGGACAACCCTTCCGCCAAAGCAGGCGTCGCAAATATCCCTCCTCCGGGCATGTGGGCGGCTAACGTCAAGCCCCCAATCCCATATATTGCATTGAACAAGCACTCTCGGCGCGATTGCGTCTTCATGAAGGCGTTCCTTTTCGAAATAAGGCGAGGGCCTTAAAACCGGTAGCTGAAGTCATTGGAGTTCACGACCACGTGAACCAGATCGACGAAGGCGGCGGCGCGAACCGGATTCAATGCAACCGAATCCTTCAAGCCGATCGGTATCGCGATCGAGAACTTGCCCTCTTCCGCCTTTTGAAGAATGACCTTTTCATGGTTCTTCAAAAAGGCGCGCAGGGCTGACTTTTCATAATCATCGGGGTTGCGTGCAAACAAGATCTGGTAGAGCCGATCCAATTGCGCAGATTCATCCTCGCCAGCATCGCGGATCACCCGCCCGGCCAGGGCTTGAGACCACCCGAACACCAATTCGCTGTTGAATAACGTCAGAGCCTGCAAAGGCGAAGTGGTGACGTCGCGCTTGCTGTGTATCTGCTGCGCCGAGGCCATGTCGAAGGGCTCGAGCAACGGATAGGGCACGCTGCGCCGCGTGAAGATATAAAGGCTGCGTCGGTTATGGTCCCGAGGGTCTGATGAGACCTCCCAAAGCTGCCCGGCGTTCAGGTTCGGCGGCACCGGAGGAAAGACGCTCGGGCCGCCGATTTGGTCTTCGAGCTTGCCGGAAGCAAGCAAAAGAGAATCGCGAATTTCCTCGGCGTCGAGGCGCTTGCGCGGAAAGACCGCAAGAAGCTTGTTTTCGGGATCGACCTTCTGCGCGTCTTCCCGAGGGGCGGAAGATTGGCGATAGACGCTCGAGAGAAGAATCTCGCGATGAAGGCCTTTGATGCTCCACCCGGTCTTGATGAAATTGCTCGCTAGATAATCCAGCAACTCGGGATTTGTCGGCTTGTCGCCAGCCTTGCCGAAATCGCTGACGGTGGCCACGATCCCCTTCCCAAAATATTCGTTCCAGACTCGATTCACATAAACGCGCGCGGTCAATGGATTTTGCGGGCTGACCAGCCAATTCGCGAGTGCGGTGCGGCGTCCGGACGAGGTCGCCGTGGGAACGATAACTGGCTTTTCCGTGGTAAGGGCCTCAGGGAATGCCGGCTGCACCTCGTCCAACGGCTTTTCATGATTGCCGCCGGACAGGATATAGGTTGGCGGCGCCTCTGGATGGCCGAGTTCCGTCATAGTCGTATAGGTGATCGACCCCTTGGCCGGTTTGAGTTTATCGAATTTCTTCAACTCTTCGCCGAGCTTCTTGTACTCCTCCCAACGCGCAACGCTTTCCGGGCTGTAATCCGGATTGGACTTATTCTCACCGGCGTCCCGAATGTAGAGGGCGAGATCCTGCTCGGTCGTGACATTATCCAGACGATGATTGATCCAGCGATCCTGCGGCGTCCAATCGGCCTGCGCCTTGAAAATGGCGGCGCGGCTGTCAGTCAGATAGCGTTCTTTATGATAGGTTAAGGCCTTCTCCTTCACTGGGTCGGAAAGCGCCGTTCTGCGATCGCGAATTTCCTTGGTCGCCGCTTCCCATTTAGCCCATTGCTTGTCATATTCGCGCTCGACCTCGCCCTTGATCGCGGGCGCCTTGAATTCTTCGCTTGTGTTAGCGAAAAAAGCCTGGAGCGAGTAATAGTCTTTCTGGCTGAATTTGTCGGTCTTATGGTTGTGGCACCGCGCGCAGCCGACAGTTGTTCCAAGAATCGCCTGCCCGACGGTGTCCGTGATGTCCGTTGTGATCTGAAATTTTCTTTGGACCAGATCCCGCGAATTGTAATTGTCCGGGTAGCCGGCCAAAAAGCCGGTGGCGACCACGATGCTTTGGTTGCCAGGAACCAGTTCGTCGCCTGCTATCTGCTCCTGAATGAAGCGGGAATAGGGCTTGTCCTGGTTGAAAGAATCGATGACGTAATCGCGATAGCGCCACATGTTGGCGCGCGTCTGGTCGGTTTGGAAACCGGCGCTGTCGGCGTAACGGGCAAGGTCGAGCCAGCGACGCGCCTGGCGTTCTCCATAGTGAGGCGAGTCGAGCAGCCGGTCGACGAGCTTTTCATAGGCGTCCGGCGAATTGTCGTTAACGAAAGCCGCAACCGCTTCGGGCGTTGGGATCACCCCCCAAACGTCGAGCGTCGCACGACGGATGAAGGCGCCGCGGTCGGCGTCAGGTGAAGGCTTGAGCCCACTGGCTTCCAATTTGGCGAGAACGAACGCATCAATCGGCGACCGCACCCAGCTTTTGTCGCTAACCGCTGGCGCAGTCGGATTTTGCAGCGCCTGCCATCCATAGGGCAGCCTGGATGCGGCGCCGGCCGGCTTCGATTCAGCCTCCCGCGGCTTGTCATCGGCGACGGCCGCAGCGGCCGCAGAAAGCCCGACAACGCCAGCCAGGCACGCCCTTTTTAAAGTCTTTTTCATCGCCCAACCTCAATAATGATCCCGTTTAAAACCGTCGCTCGCCGATCCGTCGTCGCTCGCCAAATTGGACCCGTCGGTCCATCACCCCGACCCCGCCACCGCGATCGACGGCGAGGTTTGGCGATCGCCCTTTAAAGGAGCGCTCGCCGACGGAGCCGTTAGGATTGCGGAAGGGCGATCTTTTGGCCTGGGAGTATTCCATAAAAATACTAGTGTTATATGATTAGCGCAACCCGCTTGTGGGCGCCGCGTCAAAAAGCAACGATATTTCCTTAAAGCAGCCATTTATACATTAAAATTCTAGACTAAATCAATTGACTGGGATTATAGGCTGGCATATCGATTCACCGACGAACTACGGCTCGCGCTCAGAGATACAGGTTCAGCCCTCGGACTCTATTCCGCCTGGCGATTCCAACCGGGGTCGCTCGTGGATCGGAGCCGCGCGGAGCGACGGATCCGCTCGAAAGAGCCGCTCTGTGCGTAGGCCGAATCCGCGCATCCGCGCGTGACGGAATTTCGGCGGCGTTTGGGCGCCTCCCGATGTTGGGCGCAGCCCGCGCCCAACCCGCGCCTATTCTTGAAGAAAGTTGGAGACGATGCGCAAATTCCTGGCATGCACCGCACTGGCGATAGTTCTCGCGGCTCCGGTTTCACGGGCGGCGGGGCCTGCCGATGGCGTCGAGGCGAAGGCCGCCGCACAGCCTGCAGCCGAGTATAAATACAAGGCGCCGCAGCTTAAACGCGCCGATTTCGACGCGTTGCTCTCGAAGCCTGGCGAGTTACTCGTCATCGACGTTCGCCGCCCGGACGAGTTGACGGCCATTGGCGGATTTCCGGTCTATCTCAGCATTCAACCCACAGATCTCGAAAGCAGTCTCGCCTACATCCCCAAGGATCGCACGATCGTGACGGTGTCGAACCATGCAGGCCGCGCAGGCGCCGCGGCGGATCTTCTGACCAGCCATGGCTACAAGGTGGCCGGCGCATTAGGCGCCCAGAACTACGAGGCCGAAGGCGGCAAACTGACCAAGATCGCTCCGTCGGCGCCGAAACCCGCCGAGTCCGATAAACGTTGAACGACTCATGTCGCGATTTCCAAACCACAAGCCAGGTAGCTACACGATGAAACGTTCGATCTCAGCGGCGGCCTTTATTTGCGCCGCCCTCGCGGTCCCTGCTTGGGCCGGCTTGAAGCCTGGCGACCCCGCCCCCGACTTCACCGCAGATGCAGCGGTCGGCGGAAAGGACTTCGTCTTTTCCCTGTCCAAAGCTTTGAAGAAGGGGCCTGTGGTTCTCTACTTTTATCCAAAATCCTTCACGCGCGGCTGCACGATCGAGGCCCATGAATTCGCCGAGGCGGCCGAGAGCTTTGCTGAAGCCGGGGCGACCCTCATCGGCATGTCGAAGGACACGATCGAAACGCAACGCAAATTCTCGACGGAAGAGTGTCGCGACAAATTTCCCGTGGCCGCGGACCCCGAGCTTTCGGTCATTCGTTCCTATGACGCCGTCCGCATCGCCCCTACAGCTTCCGGCGAGACGGTATCGGACCGGATCTCCTATGTGATCGGGCCGGAAGGAAAAATCATCTACGCCTACGCCGATCCCGCGCCAGACAAGCATATCGAAAATACGCTGGCGATCGTGCGCCAGTGGCGCAACGCGCATAAGGACTAAACGAAAAGGCGCGGGCCTTCCCTATGCGCCGAGATCGCCATTGTCGACCTCGGGCGCGCGGCGATCCGACCGCGCGGGGCCGGTCACTGACGCTCATGCCCCGGCGCCGCCCAAATCCAACCTGAGACAACCCGAGAATGGATGGCATTATGTCGATCTTCCAGTGCTTCAAGCCTTTCGTCGCGGCCGGCCTCGCCTTGGCCTTCGTGGTTCCGGCGAATGCGGAACTGCTGACCGAAAAGAGCCTATCCGCGGACCTAGCTCTGACCATCGCGAAAACCGCCTATGAGGTTTGCGCCCAACAAGGCTATCATGTGTCGGTGCATGTCGTCGGACGAGAAGGCCAGATCCTGGTGGCGATCCGTGGCGACGGCTCGTCGCCGCACACATTGGAGAACAGCCTGCGTAAGGCCTACACGGCGCGCACGTTCAAAAGCACGTCAGGAGAATTCGCGCAGCGCGTGAAGGACAACCCAACCCTCGGGGTCGTTCATCTCGCTAATGTCATCGCCCTGCAGGGCGCCATTCCGATCAAAATCGGCGACGAAGTTATCGGCGCCGTCGGGGTTTCCGGCGCGCCTGGCGGCGATAAGGACGAAGCCTGTTCGCAAGCCGGCGTCGACAAGATCGCCGCTCAGCTCAAATCCTAAGACCGACACATCCGCCGCGCCGATCGGGCGGGCGCTCACTATGTCGGATCGCAACGATCCGACATAGTGACGAGTCAAAGGCCGCCGATATGGACGGCCTTGACCTCGAGATATTCGTCAATGCCGTGGCGAGCGCCCTCGCGGCCGAGGCCCGATTGCTTGACGCCGCCAAACGGCGCCTCCACCGTCGAGATGACCGCCTGATTGACGCCGACGATGCCGGCCTCGATCGCGCGGGCGACGCGGAAAGCGCGGGCGAGATCTTTGGTGTAGAAATAGGCGGCGAGCCCGGCCTCGCTGGCGTTCGCGAGGCCGATGACCTCCGTTTCCGTTTCGAACCGGACGAGCGCCGCGACAGGCCCGAAAATCTCCTCCGTGAGCAGACGAGCGTCAGCCGGGACGTCGGCGAGGACCGTCGGCTCGAAGAAATTGCCGCCCCGCGCGTGGCGCGCGCCGCCGAGGCGCAGCTTCGCCCCTTTGTCGACCGCGTCATTGACGAGGCTTTCCACCTTGGCGACCGCCTCCGGCGTGATCAGCGGGCCCTGCTGCGTTCCCGGCTCGAAGGCGGCGCCGACCTTGAGCGCGCGCACCGCCGCAGCGAGTTTCTCGGCGAAGGCCTCATAGATTCCAGCCTGGACATAGAAGCGGTTGGCGCAGACGCAGGTCTGGCCGCTGTTGCGATATTTCGAGGCGACAGCTCCGGCGACGACGGCGTCGAGATCCGCATCGTCGAAGACGATGAAGGGGGCGTTGCCGCCGAGCTCGAGCGACAGGCTTTTAATCGTCTCGGCGCTTTGACGCATGATCGTCCGGCCGACCTCGGTCGAGCCGGTGAACGAGACTTTGCGCACCAGCGGATGACTGGTCAGGACGCGCCCAACCTCGGCGGCGCGCGTCGTCGGCAGGATATTGACGAGACCCCGCGGAAAGCCCGCCTCCTGCGCCAGCGCGCCGAGCGCGAGCGCGGATAAAGGCGTTTCCTCCGCCGGCTTGACGATCGCGGCGCATCCCGCAGCGAGCGCAGGAGCGATCTTGCGGGTGATCATCGCATTGGGGAAGTTCCAGGGCGTGATCGCCGCGACCACCCCGACCGGCTGCTTCATGACTAGGATTTCGCGTCCCGGCGCCGGAGCGTCGATGAGATCGCCATAGACCCGCCGGGCCTCCTCCGCGAACCATTCGACGAAAGCGGCGCCATAGACAATCTCGGCCCTGGCCTCGGCCAAAGGCTTGCCCTGCTCCCGCGCCAAAAGGTCGCCGAGATCGTCCTTATGCTCCATGATGAGCTCGTGCCAGCGGCGCAACAGACGCGCCCGCTCGCGCGCAAGCGTCGCGCGCCAGACGACAAAGGAGGCCTGCGCAGCTTCGATCGCGCGCTCGGCGTCCTCGGCCGAGCAATCGGCCACATGGGCGATGGCCAAGCCGGTGGCGGGATCGAGCACCTCGAAGCTCCCGCCCCGCGCCGCCTCGACCCATTCCCCGCCGATGAAGGCCTTGTGGCGGAGCAGTTTCGAATCGCGCGCGTTCATTTTCCACCTTTGAAAAACTGTCTCGCAAATTTGGAAACGGTCTCGGGCGCAGCCATGACGCCCGGCCGGCCCGGATGTGGACCCTCGCGTAAAGCGGACCGAGCCTAATTGCTATTCAAAATTTCTCACAATGCCCACGGCGACGTCATTTTGGCCTGCGCCTTTGCCCTGCGCCAGTCCGAGGCAAGCTTGTCGTCCTCTTGTTGGCGTCACGCCAAGTCGTCGTCGATCGACCCGCGCGCCAGTCGCGCGTTCCGTCGGCGGCCGAAAGACGCAACCCGAGGACCGCCAAAATTGAGCTACGCGACCGACGCCGCAGTGAACCAAGCGATTGATTTTCTCAGCGCCGGCCGAAGCTCTGACGCGATCGCGCGGTTGCGCAGCCTAAACGCCGCTCGCGAGACGCGCTACGTCCAATCGAACGTGATCGGGTTGATTTATCTGAGCGCAACGGAAAATGCCGAGGCCCTCGCATGGTTCGATCGGGCGCTACAGCTCAATCCCCACTATCCGGAGGCCCATTCCAATCGCGGCTGCGCTTTGCAGCAGCTCGACCGCGATGGGGAGGCGCTCGCTTCCTACGAGGAGGCTTTGCGCCTTGGGCTCGCGCCGCCCGAACTCTTCTATAATCGCGGCAATCTCTTGCGCGAGGCCGGACGGCTCGACGAGGCGATCGCGTCCTACGACTCCGCCTTGAAGCTCAATCCCGCCTATCCCGAGGCCTTATGCGCCGGCGGCCGCATTCTGCGCGACCTCGGACATCCTCAGAGCGCGCTTGAATTTTTCGACGAAGCCTTGCGGCTCAAGCCGCATCTGATCGACGCCTTGATCGATCGCGGCAATGCGCTGCAAGATCTCGATCGTCCCGAGGATGCAATCCGCTCCTACGACCTCGCGCTCGCAAGGGAGCCGAACCATCCGGATCTCTTGAACAACCGCGGGGCCGCCCTTCACCTGGCCGGGCGCCTGCAGGAGGCCGACGCCGATTTCACCCGCGCCTTGCGCCTGAAGCCGCAATTCCCTCAGGCTTTATCCAATCACGGCAACCTGCTTTTGACGCAGCAACGGCCGACGGAAGCGCTCGCATCGTTTGACAACGCATTGGCGCTCAAGCCGCGCTATGCGGAGGCCTTTTGCGGGCGGGCGCTTGCGTTGCAGCATATCGGCCGGTTCGGCGAGGCGCTGGAAAGCTATGACCGAGCGCTCGACTGCGATCCGAGCGCGGCCCATTTCAAGAATAACAAGGCGGCGCTGCTCCTGCTGCAAGGAGACTTCGCACAGGGGTGGGACCTCTACGAATGGCGCTGGATTTCGGGCCAGACGCCGAAGCATGAGCTGAAACTGCCGATCCGCGAATGGCGAGGCGAGTCGCTCTCCGGTCGGTCGATCATGGTTTTCGACGAGCAAGGCAACGGTGATGCGATCCAATTCGCGCGCTTCTTCAAGATTTTGGCCGACCGCGAAGCGAATGTCGTCTTCTTCTGCCGCAATCGGTTGCACCGGCTCTTCAGACGCCTTGAAACGCCCGTCCGGCTCATCGACGATCTGGCCGAAGGCGAGCGCTTCGACTTTCAGATCGCCCTTTGCAGCCTGCCGCGGACGCTCGACGTCACGCTCTCAAGCGTCCCCACGACCCCGCGCTATCTGACCCCCGAACCCGAGCTGATCCAGAAATGGGCGGCGCGGATCAGCGGGCGGGGCTTCAAGGTCGGCGTCTGCTGGAGGGGGAATCCCGCGATTAAGGCGGATCCGAGCCGCTCCATCCCACTCGCTCATTTCGCGACGCTGGCCGAGATTCCAGGCGCCCGGCTCATCAGTCTGCAGAAATTGAGCGATCAAGCGCTGATCGACGAAATCAGCGCCGCTCCTTGGCTGGAAAATCCCGGCTTTGACTTCGACGCAGGACCCGACGCATTCATCGACGCAGCCGCCCTTATGCAGAGCCTCGATTTGATCGTCACCTGCGACACGTCGATCGCCCATCTCGCGGGCGCGCTCGGCCGCCCGGTCTGGGTTATGTTGAAGCAGACGGCGGACTGGCGCTGGCTGCGCGATCGCGACGATTCCCCATGGTATCCGTCCATGCGCCTCTTTCGGCAAAGCCGGCTCGGCGACTGGAGCGAAACGTTCGGCCGCGCCGCGCAAGCGCTGCGAACCGAGGTCGAAGGTCAGTCCGATCGGATCCGCCTTTCCGCCGCAATGAGATAATTGACGTCCATATCGCGAGAGAGCCGCCACTTGCCGCTCAGCGGATCATAGGCGACCCCGGTCTCGTCCACGATATGGAGCCCATTGCGGCGCAATGTCCTGGCCAATTCGTCCGGCGTGACGAATTGATTCCAATTGTGCGTCCCGCGCGGCACCCAATTCAGGAGATATTCGGCGCCCACGATCGCCAAGGCGAAGCTTTTCAACGTCCGGTTGAGCGTCGCGGCGACCAGCATGCCGCCAGGGCGGACCAAGGCGGCGGCATAGCCGAGAAAAGCGCCGACGTCGGCGACATGCTCGATCACTTCCATCGTCAAGACGACGTCGAACGCCCCGCCCTCGACAACGAGATCCTCGACGCTCATGCAGCGATAGTCGATCGAAAGCTCCGCCTGAGCCGCATGGGTCCGCGCGGCCTCGATATTCGCGCGACCGGGGTCGATAGACGTCATCTGCGCGCCGAGTTGCGCCAGCGACTCCGAGAGAATGCCGCCGCCGCAGCCTACGTCGAGGATCGAAAGGCCAGTCAAGGCGTGGGCCTCATGGCGGCCCCGAAGCTTGCCGTCGACCGGAAAATGACGGCAAAGCGCATCTCGCAAATAGCCGACGCGGACCGGATTGAATTTGTGCAGGGCCCACATGGCGCCATTGGGGTTCCACCAATCGGCGCCGAGCTTTTCAAATCGGCCGACGTCCTCCGGATCGATCGTCGCATCGCGCCGGAGCTTCTCCTGGCTGTCCATGGCTTGAACCTCTCCCCAAGAGCAGGCTAAAAGGTCGCGCCTGCCCGTATGCCGTTGACATGCTCCGCCGACCTTCGCATGAATGCCGCCGGAAGCTGCGCCGGCCCCGCGTTCAGGCGCAGGCGAACCCGCCGCCGGACGCGAAGCCCGCCCCATCCGTTTGGAAGGCCGCCACGTCCACATCCACGCCCTTCTCGGGCGTCTTGCCGATCATTCTTGCCTCCAACGCGGCGCGTCAATCGGCGCCGGACGGCAAAGACCAAGAAACAGGAGCTATTTTCAGCCCGATGTCCCGTCTCGTGATGAAATTCGGCGGCACTTCGGTCGCGAACATAGAGCGGATTCGCAATGTCGCAAGGCATGTCGAGCGAGAACGCAAGTCAGGCGCCGACGTCGCCGTCGTCGTTTCGGCCATGTCGGGCAAGACAAATGAGCTCGTCGGCTGGTGCGCGGAGGCTTCGCGCCTCTATGATCCACGCGAATATGACTGCGTCGTCGCCTCCGGGGAGCAGATCACGGCCGGGCTGCTCGCGATCGTCCTGCAGGACATGGGCGTGCCGGCCCGCTCCTGGCAGGGTTGGCAGATCCCCATTCTCACCAGCCAATCTCATGGCTCTGCCCGAATCGCCCATATCAACGCCGACGCCATAATCGAAGGCTTCGCGTCGCGCGGAGAAGTGGCGGTCGTCGCCGGATTTCAGGGGCTCCACAAGGAGAGCGGCCGCATCACGACGCTCGGGCGGGGCGGATCCGACACCAGCGCGGTCGCCGTCGCCGCCGCCATCGGCGCGGATCGCTGCGATATCTATACGGATGTCGACGGCGTTTACACGACCGATCCCCGCATCGTGCCGAAAGCCAAACGGCTCGACCGCATCGCTTTCGAAGAAATGCTGGAAATGGCCTCGCTCGGGGCGAAGGTGCTCCAGGTGCGCTCGGTCGAGCTCGCCATGGCGCATAAGGTCAAGACCTATGTGCGTTCGTCCTTCGACGATCCCCTCGACCCGAAAGCCGGCACATTGATTTGCGACGAGGAGGATATTTTGGAGCAGCAGGTCGTCACCGGCATCGCCTTCTCGAAGGACGAGGCGCAGATCACCTTGCGCAAAGTGGTCGATCACCCAGGGGTCGCCGCCGCGATATTCATGCCCTTGGCGGAAGCCAATATCAATGTCGACATGATCATCCAGGTCGCTTCCGAGAATTCCGGCGTGACCGACATGACCTTCACTGTGTCGACAGCCGATTTCGAGCGCGCCAAATCGATCTTGCATAAATTGCAGCCGCAAATCGGCTTCGAGAGCTTGAACGGGGCTATGGAGGTCGTAAAAATATCGGCGATCGGCGTCGGCATGCGAAGCCACGCCGGAGTCGCCGCGATGGCTTTCAAGGCGCTCGCTGAAAAAGGCATCAATATCCGGGCGATCACGACGTCGGAGATCAAATTTTCTGTTTTGATCGAGGCCGCCTATACGGAATTGGCGGTGCGGACGCTCCATACTCTCTATGGCCTCGACAAAGCTTGATGTCCGGCGCCAAATCGCTTCTGATCCAATTTATGGTCGCGAGGGCTTCGAGCCGGCAGGGACAAGTCGAGCTGGAATAATTCCAAGGTTAGTCTTCGCGACGCGTCAGCCAGGCCAAAAACGATCCGCCGCCGCAAGTCGAAAATGATCGTTACATCGCCCCTCCCTCTCTTGCGGTCTGGAGATTGCACGGGTTAAACAGGCGAGAGGCTATAAGACCAATAAAGCCATCGGCCTAGCGAAACGCCCTTTTGGACAATTTGGCTTGCCGATTAAGGATCATGAGGCCCAGAGGGCCGAACAGGAAACAGCCATGTATGGCGCCCTCGGCGGACCCCGTCTGCTGCTGCGGCGGCTTCGCGAAGTCATGGTGGAGCCGGTCAGCCCGCAGGCGCGACTGGACAAGATCGTCGTGCATATCGCCGCGAACATGGTCGCGGAGGTTTGTTCCGTTTATGTGCTGCGCGCCGACGGCCGGCTCGAGCTCTGCGCCACGGAGGGGTTGAACCGGGAGGCGGTTCACCTCACCACCATGCGCTCCGGCGAAGGCTTGGTCGGCCGGATCGCCGAGACCGCCGAGCCGCTCGCCCTCTCCGACGCCCAGCGCCACCCGTCGTTTTCATATCGGCCGGAAACCGGCGAGGAGATCTATTCCTCCTTCCTCGGCGTGCCGATCTTGCGCGGCGGCAACACGCTCGGCGTGCTCGTCGTCCAGAACAAGGCCCGGCGCTCCTATTCCGACGAAGAGGTCGAGGCGCTGCAGACGACGGCCATGCTGCTCGCCGAGATGATCGCCTCGGGAGAGCTGCAATCGCTCGTTCTTCCCGGCAATGACATCGCGCTGCGCCGCCCGCTCGCCCTGAAAGGATCGGCCGTCGCGGATGGGGTCGGGCTCGGCTATGTCGTCCTTCACGAGCCGCGCATAATCATCAAGCAGCTCGTCGCCGAGGATGTGAAGCGGGAGGCCGAACGGCTCGACACGGCGATCGCGGCCATGCGCGAATCGATCGACATGCTCATCGAAAACGGGAACATGGGGCCCGGCGAGCATCACGAGGTGCTCGAGACCTTCCGGATGTTCGCGCATGATCGCGGCTGGCTGCGCCGGCTGCGCGAGGCGGTCGCGACCGGGCTTACGGCCGAGGCGGCGGTCGAGCGCGTGCAAAACGACGCCCGCGCCAAATTGCAGCGCCGCACCGAGCCCTATATGCGCGAGCGTCTGCACGATCTCGACGATCTCGCCAACCGGCTCTTGCACAAGCTGACCGGCCAGAGCTTCGTCGCCGCGCATGAGGATCTGCACGAAAACTCGATCATCGTCGCGCGCACGATGGGGCCGGCGGCGCTGCTCGAATATGACCGCGCTAAGGTTCGCGGGCTTGTTCTGGAAAGCGCCGGACCGTCGAGCCATGTCGCCATCGTCGCCCGCGCGCTCGGCATCCCAGCCGTCGGCGACGTCGCGAACATTATCGATTTCGTCGAGCCTGGCGACCCTCTGATCATCGACGGGGGGACGGGCGACGTTCATTTGCGGCCGCCGCCAGACGTCGAGCGCGCCTATGCGGAGAAGGCGCGCCTGCGCGCTCGTCGGCAAGAGCAATATCATAAGCTCCGCGACGTCCCCGCCATCACGAAAGACGGCGTCACCATTGATTTGCACATGAACGCCGGCCTTCTCGTCGATCTCGAGCATGTCGTCGAGACGGGCGCGATATCGGTCGGGCTATTCCGCACCGAGCTTCAGTTCATGCTCTCGCCGCAATTTCCCCGGATGGGCGAACAGGAAGCTCTTTATCGCGCCGCCCTCGACGCCGCCGCTGGCCGGCCGATCACCTTCCGCACGCTCGACATCGGCTCCGACAAGATCTTGCCCTACATGACTCAAGTCCAGGAGGAAAATCCGGCTCTCGGCTGGCGGGCCATCCGCATCGGGCTCGACCGGCCGGGCCTGCTGCGCTCGCAATTGCGCGGCCTCTTGCGGGCCGGCGCGGGACGCGAAATGCGGATCATGTTTCCGATGATCGCAACCCTTGAGGAATATGACGCGGCGAAGGCTCTGGTCCAGCGCGAGCTCGAGCTTTTGAAGCTGCATCACCGCGAGCCGCCCTCGGTGCTCAAGCTCGGCATTATGATCGAGGTGCCCTCGATGCTGTGGCAGCTCGACGAGGTCTGCCCGAAGGTCGATTTCCTTTCCGTCGGCTCGAATGACCTCATCCAATATCTTTACGCCGTCGATCGCGACAATAAGCGGGTCTCAGCGCGCTTCGACGTGCTGTCCGCGCCGATCCTTCGCGCCTTGAAATTCATCGTCGACAAGTGCGGCGCCGCCAAGACCCCCCTGACGCTTTGCGGCGAGATGGGCGGCAAGCCCCTCGAAGCCATGGTTCTGCTGGCGCTCGGGTTTCGCGGCCTTTCCATGTCGGCGGCCTCGATCGGCCCCGTCAAGGCGACGGTGCTCGCGATGGATCTCGGCGAGGTCGAGGCCTTTGTCTCCAGCCTTCTCCGCAGATCGACCGGCGGACGCTCCCTGCGAGACGACCTGACCTCATTCGCTGAATCGAAAGGGATCCCAATTTAGCGACTGGGTCGAGCCTTTCGAATCTCTAAGTCCCAATCAATTTGCCGCGCGCTTCGCCGGCCAGTGCGCCTTCGCATTTCCCGGTAGCTGCGGGATTGGGGCGATCATCGCCATTGTCGGCCGGAATAGATGAACACATTCGAACCGAGAAATATGCTTGGCCCGCATTTCAAATTGGCGCTTCGCCCCCTATATCTCCCTGGCTGACCCTGTGGTTTTTCGGCGCAGCCGGCGCGTTCGTCCAGCGCCTTGAAGATCTGCCGGCCGCCATTTTCCTCGGAGCCGCGCATGGCTAAGCCGCGCGGGCCGACGAGCGCGAGCAATATGACCGATCTGTCGGCAAAACGCATACTCCTCGTCATCGGCGGCGGCGTCGCTGCCTATAAGACGCTGGAATTGATTCGTCGCCTGCGCGAGCGCGGCGCGACCGTGCGAGCCGTGCTGACGCGCGCCGCCTCCCATTTCGTCACGCCGCTTTCCCTCGCCACTCTGACCGCCGAAAAAGTCTATGAAGATCTCTTCGCCCTAACTGACGAGGCGACGATCGGGCACATCGAATTGTCGCGCGACGCCGATCTCGTCGTCATCGCTCCGGCGACCGCCGATCTTTTGGCCAAGATGGCGAATGGCCTCGCGGACGACCTCGCCTCGACGCTTCTTCTCGCGACCGATAAGAAAATCCTGGTCGCGCCGGCGATGAACCTACGAATGTGGCTCCGCCCGGCGACCCTCCGCAATGTTCAGACCTTGCATGCGGACGGCGTGCTTTTCGTCGGCCCGGATGTGGGCGACATGGCCTGCGGCGAATTCGGCCCGGGCCGAATGAGCGAGCCGCCCGCAATTCTCGCCGCCATCGAATCCGCGTTGGCGGGGGATACGAAGCTCGCCTTGCCGATGGTCTTCGCCTCGCCGAGCCTCGGACGTGGGCCGCTTGAGGGCGGCCACGTTGTGATCACCTCCGGTCCGACGCATGAACCGATTGATCCAGTGCGCTATATCGCCAATCGATCTTCCGGCAAGCAAGGACATGCGATCGCACGAGCCGCGCGCGCGCTCGGCGCCGACGTGACGCTCGTCGCGGGACCCGTCGCCGTGCCCGACCCGCCTGGCGTGACGACTATTCACGTCGAGACCGCGCGCGAGATGCTGAACGCCGTCGAGGCGGCGCTGCCGGCGGATATTTTCGTCGCCGCCGCGGCGGTCGCGGATTGGCGCACGGCTGAGCCCGTCAACAATAAGATCAAGAAGGGGGCGAAGGGAGCGCCCACGCTGACGCTCGTCGAAAACCCCGACATATTGGCGACGATCGCCAGACGGACGACGACCCGTCCAACGATCGTCGTCGGCTTCGCCGCCGAAACGGAAAAGCTTCTCGCCAACGCCGCGCAAAAGCTCGCACGCAAAAGCTGTGATATGATCATCGCCAATGATGTGAGCGGCGCAACGGGCGTGATGGGCGGCGACCGCAATCAAGTGACGATCATGACGCGGGAAGGCGCGGAATCCTGGCCCGATCTGGATAAGGACGAGGTCGCAAATCGCCTGATGACCAAACTCGCCGAAATGCTGAAAGGGAGCCGATCATGAACGCGGCGCTCGCCATCGCGGTCCGGCGCCTGCCGCATGGCGAAGGATTGCCCCTGCCCGACTATCAGACCGCAGGCGCGGCTGGTCTCGATCTCCTCGCGGCCATCGCGCCCGGCGTCGCTCTTACGCTCGCGCCAGGCCGGAGGCTCCTCGCGCCCACCGGCCTCACGCTCGAAATTCCGCCGAATTACGAGGCCCAGATCCGGCCCCGCTCGGGGCTCGCGCGCCAGAGCGGCGTCACGGTCCTTAACGCGCCCGGCACGATCGACTCCGATTACCGGGGGGAAATCGGCGTACTCCTGATCAATTTGGGCGATGAACCTTTCGAGATCATTCGCGGCGCGAGGATCGCACAGCTCGTCTTCGCGCCGGTCACTCGGGCGACGCTGTTCGAGCGGCCGGACCTGACGGCGACCGCGCGCGGCGAGGGCGGATTCGGCTCGACGGGCCGGATGGCGCAAGAGGAGGACGGCCGATGAATCTCCTCACTCGGCGGAGCCATCTGGCGCTTGCGGCGGTCGTCGACATCGCTATTCATGCGCGCCCGGCGCCCGTCGCCGCGAAGGCCCTCGCGGCTCGTCTCGAGCTGCCGCCGCGCCATCTCGAAACCCTGCTTCAGGCTCTCGTCCGGGCCAATATTCTCAAAGGATTGCGCGGCCCGCGCGGCGGCTATGAGCTGGCGCGGGAACGCCGCCGCATCACGGCGGCGGCGGTTTTGCGCGCAATTATGAGCGAATCGTCCGCCGAGGCGGAGCCCGAGCCCGAGTGCCCGCTCGTTTCCCGGGTGATCGCCCCCGTCGTCGAGACGGCGGGATCGGCCTTCCTAAATGAACTCGAGACCGTCACCATCGACGATATTTGTCGGCGTGCGGAAGAGTTGAAGCTCTGCAATGGTCCCGAGTCCGGACCGGATTTCGCGATCTGAAGCGCTCAAGCCGCCTTTGCGCCGCGCAAGGCTTCGACTCCCGGCAAAAGCTTTCCTTCGAGCCATTCGAGAAAAGCGCCGCCCGCGGTCGAGACATAGGTGAAATCATGATAGGCGTTGGCCTTATTGAGGGCTGCGATCGTGTCGCCGCCGCCGCCGATCGTCTCCAGCGCATGGACCTTGGTGAGCAGCGCCGCGACCTTCGCGATGGCGACCGTGCCCGTATCGAAGGGCGGAACCTCGAAGGCGCCGACCGGCCCGTTCCAGACGACCGTTCGCGCCTCGGCGAGGATCCCCACCACTTTCGCGATGGTGCGCGGTCCGATGTCGAGAATCATGTCGTTGTCGCCGACCGCGTCAATGCTGACGGCGCGAACGCTCGCGTTTGGCTCGAGCCTCGGCGCGACAATGGCGTCGACCGGCAGAACGAGCTGGCAATTCGTTGCGTCGGCGTCGGCTAGGATCTTGCGCGCGACGTCGGCGAGCTGCAGCTCGCAAAGCGACTTGCCGACCGCCTTCCCGCTCGCGGCGAGAAAGGTGTTGGCCATGCCGCCGCCGATGAACAAATAATCGACCCGGCGCATCAGATTGCCGAGCAACTCGAGCTTGGTCGACACCTTGGCGCCGCCGACGATCGCCGCCATCGGACGATTGGGATGAGCCAGCATGCTCGTCAGCATTTCGAGCTCGAGCTGCATGGTGCGTCCGGCATAGGCCGGCAGGCGATGCGCGATCCCTTCGGTCGAGGCATGCGCGCGATGCGAAGTGGAAAAGGCGTCATTCACGTAAATGTCGCCGAGTTCGGCCAAGGCGTTGACGAAATCCGGGTCATTCTTGGTTTCGCCGGCATGGAACCTTGTGTTTTCGAGCAGGAGGATGTCGCCGTCCCGCAAGGCGTTGACCGCGCTTTTGGCGACTTCGCCGACGCAATCCGAAGCGAAGGAAACGATTCGGCCGAGCTCATGCTCGAGCGCTACTGCGACCGGCTTCAGCGAGGTTTCCCGCTCCGGCCCTTTGGGACGCCCGAGATGGGACAGGATGATGACCTTGCCGCCCTTGCTCGAAATCTCGCGAATGTTCGAAAGAATGCGCTCGATCCGGGTTGAATCGGTGATCCGGCCGTTTTCCATCGGTACGTTGAGATCGACGCGCACCAGCACGCGCTTCCCCTTCACGACGACATCGTTCAGCGTTGGAAAGGGGGACAAAGGAGCGGATTTCGTCATATATGCTTCCCCAGCGCCACTGCGGCGTCGACCATGCGGTTCGAATAGCCCCATTCATTATCGTACCAAGAGACGACCCGCACGAAGGTGCCGTCCATCACGCGCGTCTGGTCGACATGAAAAATCGATGAATGCGAATCGTGATTGAAGTCGACGGACACATTGGGACTGTCCGTGAAGGTCAAAATTCCCTTCAGCTGCTGCGCGGCGGCGCGCTTCACCACCTCGACAATCTCCAAAACGCTGGTCGCCCGCTTGGCGACGAACTTGAAGTCGATGATGGAGACATTGGGAGTCGGCACGCGAATCGCGGCGCCGTCGAGCCTGCCATTGAGCTCCGGCAGAACGAGGCCGACGGCCTTAGCGGCTCCGGTCGACGTCGGGATCATCGAGAGCGCCGCCGCGCGCGCCCGGTACAGGTCCTTGTGCAGCGTATCCAGCGTCGGCTGGTCGCCCGTGTAAGAATGGATCGTCGTCATGAAGCCTTGTTCGATGCCGATGGCGTCATTCAGCACTTTGGCGATCGGCGCGAGGCAATTGGTCGTGCAGGACGCATTGGAGACGACGAGATGATCCTTGGTGAGCTTGTCGTGGTTGACGCCGAAAACGACCGTCAGATCAGCCTTGTCCCCCGGCGCCGAGATCAGGACGCGCTTGGCGCCCGCCTTCAAATGGGCGGCGGCCTTTTCACGCGCCGTGAAAATGCCGGTGCATTCGAGCGCGATGTCGACGTCGAGCTCCTTGTGCGGCAATTCATGCGGATCGCGGATGGCGGTCACCTTGATCGGGCCGTCCCCAAGATCGATCGAGTCGACCGTCGTCTTGACCTCGCCGGGAAAGCGGCCATGGACGGAATCGAAACGCAAGAGATGCGCGTTGGTCTCGACTGGACCTAGATCATTGATGGCGACGACCTTTATGTCCTTGCGGCCGGACTCGGCGATGGCGCGCAAGACATTGCGGCCGATGCGGCCAAACCCATTGATAGCGACCCTAACCGCCATCCATATCGCTCCTTGTCTTCAGCCGGCCCGACTGGCGACGCGGCTTGCCCCGATGGATCGGCTTTATGGCGCGGCTTCCAACGGCCGTCAATTATTGCCGCGCCACAACAATTGAACTAAACGGCGCCGATGCCGCAATGCAAAGTGCTTTGTGAAAGTTTTCGCAAAATATTTCGAAGCTTCTATGCGGACGGATCCCGATCAATGCGTCATAGTCCGTGTAAAGAATACTTTTGTGACCTTCGTCTCGCTCGCCGCCAATATTAGATCCCGTCGGCCGTGGCCGAGCAAGTCAGAGCCAGCGTCAAGATCGGAGCCGGCGCCGAGACGCTGCCGCCGAGATCTGGTTGGCGCGCGACAAATATCGCTTTCGCGTGATAATATTCGATATGCCCGCGTCGATCTCTGGCAAGCGTCCTTTACGTACAGGCGTCAGTCCGTTCGGGATAGGCACTTCGTCGAGACCTCGCGTTTCGCGAAATCGCGGGGCACAAAAGTGGAGCCTGGTTTTTCGCGGAAATTCCCTCTTTCATTTTCGAATCTCACATGCTTTCGGATGAAAAAGTCCAAAAGCATCGTAGTTTCATGCGACGATCTGAAGCATTTCTAAGCCGGCGCTCCATTCAGGGCGTTTGACGTGACCTCAACCAGACATCAGGACGAAAATGACTGCGCTTGATCGTCTCGAATCCTCTATCAGGAGGCTCGCCGCGGCGCTCGATCAGCTCGAGGCGGCGGGCGAGCGCCGCGTGCGCGCCGACGCTCTGCGCGCCAATTTGGAGGAAGAACTGACCGTCCTGCAGGACGACCGCTCCCGCCTCGCGGTCGAGCTCGACGGCGCGATCGCGCGGATGAACGCGCTCGAATTGACGAATGAAGACGTCTCGCGCCGGCTGAAAACCGTCAACGCATCAATCAAGGCCGTCCTGGCGGGCGCGGATACGCGCGGAGGCTGAACGCCGATCGGCAGTTTCTCCATGGGAAAGCGCTTGTTCTTTTTGGGAAAGCGCTCGGCGCGTTTTACTTTCGCTTCTTAAAATTGCTAAATGACGTCGCGCTTGCCTGCAAGCGCGCGATCCGCCGCCAACGACCCGAGGAGGCGACGCCATGGCGCAAGTCGCGGTGACGATCGCAGGCCGCGTCTACCGCGTCGCTTGCGACGAAGGCGAAGAGGAACATCTCGACGAGCTTGCCCGCACGGTCGACGGCAAGATCAAGAGCATGCGCCAGCGCTTCGGCGAGATCGGCGATCAGCGGCTCACCGTCATGGCGGCGATCACCCTCGCCGACGAGCTGGCTGAAGAGCGCCAGCGCGCGACCGCGCTGCAGGCCGAGCTCGCCGAGCTCAAGGCCAAGAGCACGCAAGGAAGCAGCCGAAACGACGAATGGGCCGATCGGGTCGCCCAATCCCTGAACGAGGCCGCATTGCGCATCGAGCGCATGACGCATGAGCTGAACGGCTCGGGCCGCAGCGAATAGCCCGCGCCTTCGGACCCGCCGCGGGTCTTTCCAACGGGTTTTCCACTCCGCGCACTAGCGTTTTTCGTCGACGCACCCTAAATTGATCCGGCGGAGCTGCGGGGTTCGTGTTGGATCAGTATTCCCGGGGCCTTATCGATCTCTAAGGGAGCTGTCCCTGGCCTTGCCCGTGGGCTCGGCCACATGGCGCCCACCTACGTTGTAGGTACCCGGGATCGATGTCCCACGGCCATCGCGGCCCCGCGCTGATTTTTCCCCACATATTTTCGAGCCCTATGCCGTCTTCCGCCAGCAAAGCCGCCCTTCGGGCGCAAGCTCTGTCGCGCCGGGCGGAGGAAAGCGCAGAGACGGCGACCGCTCTGGCCGCCCATCTCGCGACCGCCGGACGCGATCTCGCGCTCCGATTTCAGGCGCCCATTGTTTCCGCCTATTTCGCCCTGCCGCACGAGCCCTCGACCCTGCCTCTGCTCGAGGCTCTCTCGCGGCATGGCGTGACGACCGCCCTGCCCGTGACAGGCGCGCGCGACGCCCCTCTCGTCTTTCGCCAGTGGCGGCCCGGCGATCCGACCGTGAAAGGCAAAATGTCCATCGAGGAGCCCTTGGCGAGCGCGCCCGAGGTCGATCCGGATCTTCTTTTCGTGCCTCTCGCCGCCTTCGATCGAAGCGGCCATAGGATCGGCTATGGCGCGGGCTTTTATGACCGCACCCTCGCGCGGCTGCGGGCGATGAAGCGGATCTGCGCCGTTGGCGTCGCCTACGCCAGCCAGGCCTTGCCGAAAGTTCCCCATGAAGCGCATGATGAACGACTGGATTATGTCCTGACCGAGCGCGAATTGATCGATTGCCGGCCTTCTGACGTGGCGTCTTGAACGATGGGATCCATTTCGCCGCTCGATTTCATCATTGCGGTCCCGCGTCCGCTTCAGCGGCGCGCTCACGCGCTCGGACAACGCCATGCGCCTTCTATTTATCGGTGACGTCGTCGGCCGCGCCGGCCGCGCCGTCCTTGTCGAGCAATTGCCGGACTTGCGCCGCGCCTGGAGCCTCGATTGCGTCATCGTCAATGGCGAGAACGCCGCCGGCGGCTTCGGCATCACCGAATCGATCTGCGCCGATTTTCTCGACGCCGGCGCGGATTGCGTGACGCTCGGCAATCACGCCTTCGACCAGCGTGAAGCGCTCGTCTTCATTGCGCGGCAGCCGCGCCTGATCCGGCCGTTGAACTATCCGAGCGGCGCTCCGGGCGGCGGCGCCAATCTCATCGAGACAGCGGCCGGCGCCCGCGTCCTCGTCGTCAATCTGATGGGCCGCGTGTTCATGGACGCGCTGGACGATCCTTTCGCCGCCGCCGAGCGCGAGCTCAGCGCCTGCCCCTTGGGATTAGGCTGCGACGCCGCCGTCATCGACTTCCATGCCGAAGCCTCCAGCGAGAAACAGGCCTTCGCCCATTTCGTCGACGGCCGGGTCTCTCTCGTCGTCGGAACCCACACCCACGTGCCGACGGCCGATCACCAGATCCTGCCGCATGGCTCCGGCTATATGACCGACGCCGGCATGACTGGAGATTATGATTCAGTGATCGGCATGGAGAAGGACGAACCGATCCGCCGCTTCACCACCAAGCTGCCCTCGGCGCGGTTCGAGCCGGCCGGCGGCGCCGCCACCCTTTGCGGCGTCGCGGTGGAGATCGGCCGGAATGGTCTCGCGACGCGGATCGCGCCCGTGCGCGTCGGCGGCAAGCTCGCCCAGGCGCGGCCCGAATTTTGGGAAAGCGTCACGCAGACCGTCGTCGCCTGACCGGCCCGGAACGCGGAACACTTTATGTTTATGCCGCGCAAGGACCCATAAGCTCGTATAAGAATATTTTTGACTGATTGGTTCCGGGTCCTTCGAGCATGCGCCGAACCGAGGATCGGTCTATTGGTCCGCGCCAACACTTTCGAGCCTGAATGAATGCCTTCTCCCTGAGCTTCACGCCGCTTCTGCCCTGGCCAGTCCTCGCCGGCTTCGGCGTCATCGCCGTCCTGCTTGTCGCGCTCTGGCTCTATGCGGGTCGGCGCGGCGTTCTGCTGCGCACGCTCGGCCTGGCGCTCCTGCTGCTGGCGCTCGCCGATCCGGCCCTGGTGCGGGAAGACCGAGCGGGCTTGAAAGACATTGTCGCGATCGTCGTCGATAAAAGCGGCAGCCAAACGATCGGCGAGCGGCGGGACCAGACCGAGAAGGCCAAGGAGGCGCTCGAGAAAGCCTTGGCGGGGCTGAACAATGTCGATCTTCGCGTGATCGAGGCGGGCGCTGACGCGGACGCCGACGGCACCCGCCTCTTCGCGGCGTTGAACGCCGGCCTCGCCGACGCGCCCTCGGAGCGGATCGGCGCCGTGTTCATGATCACCGACGGGCTCGTCCATGATATTCCTGCTAATGCCGACGCTCTCGGCTTCAAGGCGCCGCTCCACGCGCTGATCACGGGCCATGAAGGCGAGCGCGACCGCCGCATCGAGCTTCTCGAAGCGCCCCGTTTCGGCATTGTCGGCAAGGATCAAACGATCGAACTCAAGGTCGTCGATTCCGCCGGCGGCGGCGAACCCGTCACGCTTCGCGTCAGCCGCGACGGGGTCGAGATCGCAACCCTTGTCGCCGCGCCTGGCGAGCGCCTTCGCGTCCCAGTCGGGATCGAGCATGGCGGGCCGAATGTCGTCGAGCTCGCGGTCGACGCCCTCCCCGACGAATTGACCGCGCTCAACAACAAGGCGGTGGTGACGATCGAAGGGGTCCGCGACAAGCTGAAGGTCCTGCTCGTCTCCGGCGAGCCGCACGCCGGCGAGCGGATGTGGCGCAACATTCTAAAGTCTGACGCCAATGTCGATCTGGTCCATTTCACCATCCTGCGCCCGCCGGAAAAACAGGACGGAACGCCGATCAATGAATTGTCGCTGATCGCCTTTCCAACCGCGGACCTGTTCGGCCGCAAGATCGGCGAGTTCGACCTCATCGTCTTCGACCGTTATTCGAACCAAAGCGTCCTGCCGCTCATCTATTTCGACAATATCGTCCATTATGTCCGCGAAGGCGGCGCGCTTCTGCTCGCCGCCGGGCCGGATTTCGCCGGGCCGGACGGATTGTTTTTCTCGCCGCTCGGGCGCATTGCGCCGGCGCGCCCAGACGGCGGCTTGACTCAGCGCGCCTTCCGGGCCGTCATTTCAGACGAAGGCGCGAAACATCCGGTGACCCGAGGTCTGCCGGGAAGCGAGCAGGCCCCGCCCGCCTGGAGCCCCTGGTTCCGCCAGGTCAATGCGGAGGTCGTGCGCGGAACGAGCGTCCTCAACGGCGCCGACAAGAAACCGCTGCTGGTTCTCTCGCGCGAGGGCAAGGGCCGGATCGCGCTGCTCCTCAGCGATCAAATGTGGCTCTGGGCGCGCGGCTTCGAAGGCGGCGGCCCGCATCTCGATCTCCTACGCCGGCTCGCCCATTGGCTGATGAAGGAGCCGGAGCTCGAGGAAGAGGCGCTGCGCGCCAATGTGCGCGGCCATCATATCGAAATCGAGCGGCAAAGCCTGCTTCCGACGATCCCGCCGGTCACGGTCACGGCGCCTTCGGGCGAAGCGCGGAGCGTGGAATTGACCGCCGCCGAGCCGGGAGTGTCCCGCGCGAGCGTCGAGGCCAAAGAGCTCGGCCTCTACCGGCTGAGCGACGGCGTTCTCTCGGTTCTCGCCAATGTCGGACCGGATAATCCACGCGAGTTTCAGGACGTGGTCTCGACCACCGAGAAGCTGCGCCCCCTGGCCGAGGCGACGGGCGGCGTCGTGCGGCGCATCGCTTCGGGCGCCGGAAGCGACATCGTCCTGCCGCGCATCGTCGCCATGCGTGAGAGCCCACTCTATGGCGGCGCGGATTACGCCGCGATCAAGCGCGCCGGCGCAAGCGAGGTACGAGGCGTGGGCTTCATTCCGCTCGCCATCGGCGTTTTGGGGCTCGCCGCGCTGCTCGGCGGCGTTCTGGCCGCATGGGTTTTCGAAGGTCGCGGAGGCGCTGGACGGATGTCCTGACGATCAGGAACTTGGAAGCGTCTCAGGGTGAAATTTCCGCGGTCGGTGGGATTCCGCCAGTCCGCTTCCGGGGCGGCAATTTGGAAAGCGGCCGTTCTGTCTACGGCGTGGGATGGCTGGGTGCGGACTACCTGGCTGGGGGGCGTGTCCAGTGCTCTTTGGCGTTGCCATGAAAGACCGACCTTTGCGAATCGGCGGCGTTTGAATTTGGTGTCCGGCTGGGTTGGACTGTCAATTATGTTTAATCGGCGACCAAAGCGAGAATTATCGATACGGTCGCGAGGAAGGACGTGCCCTATGCATCTTCGGCCGCCGTAGGGCGTCTCGCTGAAAATGGTGAAATGTACAGGGCGCAAAGCCTGAACTTGCTGATCAGGAGGAACAGTCCCGGCTTGAGTCATCGCGTCAAATATACGATGAAGCCGACTTCTTCAGGTTCTATGTTGAAATATTGCCATAACGTTTGTTTCGAAAGCACAAGACGATGCAAATGGTTCGTTTTATCATAGTAAATTTGATATCAAGCCTTTTATACTGTACACACGCTCTCGCTGCGAGGGACGATAATGCAGCTTATTCCGCGCTGCTCGACTTTGCGTCGATCTCATCGAAAACAATCAACAGTGCTGGATGTCTCGTTACCGGCACTATCGATTTCGGCGGATTTGTCAGCAAGCTAGACGTCTTCAAAGAAGCGTGGCTGAACCGTGACTATTCGGCCGATTTCTATGCTCAGAGGCGCAAACAGGTCTTTATCTACATCGTCGTAAAGCGCTACGCAGAACTCATAACCGAAGGCTTATTCCATAACGAGAAGCCGTCTTCGGTTTGCTCCTTTTCCATCAACGCTAAATACGATGATATATACGGCAAGACTCAAGACATGACGGTCGTCACATGGAAGTTCGACCAAACCACAAATGGGAAGGTCGTGTGGGAAAATTTTGATCCGCGCGATTTTGCTCGGATCGCCATAGACTACAAAATAACACCAGAAGCCATGTCGTGGCTGTCCGATGAGCCGAGCATGGCAGAAAAGAAAAGCTCAGACGATCAAAAGATCTGTCAGCCTGATATGTTGAAAGCCAATGCTGTCTTTATAAGAGCCACAACCTATTGCTCAAAGAACTATATGGACAGCCCTGCAGGTTATTACGCTCTCGCGATGTCCAGGCAATGTGCTAAATCTATGGGTGAAGAAACGTTAAAAGCAATCACGACGGATGCTATGAAACAACTTGACGGCTTAGCTAGGCAAAGAGGACGCGTGGGCGCATGCAGGTGGGTTCAAGACGTCGAGAGAAACGTGCTGCGGAAGGTAGCAAACTGAAAGATCAAAGACGCCAGATCAAAAGCCATACCAGCGATAATGCTAGCCTTTGGGCGGGTGAGCCGATGCATCATAATTTGACGGCACAAGAGCAACGAGAAGCCAGATCGACAGCTTTGGAGAATTGAAAGCTGGCCTTAGAACGACGAGGTTGGTTCCAGACTGTGTAAAAAGGCTTTCGAATTTGCTTGAATCGGCTCGACATCGGAGGGCGGGTCATGGGGCGTTTCGTCGAAGGTGAAGACCGACGGCAGTCGTTTTTATTGCCGGAGACCCTCGACGATTACGTGACCGAGGACAACCCTGTTCGGGTGGTCGAAGTCTTCATTGAAGAGCTTGATCTCGGGGCGATTGGCTTCGAGGGCGTTCGCCCGGCGGCGACGGGTCGGCCCGCCTATCATCCGTCGACGCTGTTGAAGATCTACCTCTACGGCTATCTCAATCGGATCCAGTCCAGCCGCCGCCTTGAACGGGAGGCCCGGCGCAATATCGAGCTGATGTGGCTCACCGGACGCTTGGCGCCGGACTTCAAGACCATCGCCAACTTCCGTCGCGACAATGGTCCAGCCATCAGAGCGGCGTGCGGTCAGTTCATCGAGCTTTGCCGCCGGCTTAACCTGTTCACCAAGGCGATCGTGGCGATCGACGGCAGCAAGTTCAAAGCGGTCAACAACCGAGACAAGAACTTCACGCTGACGAAGGTCGCCAAGCGCATGGAGCAGGTGGACGCCAGCATCGCACGCTATCTGACGACCCTCGATCGAGCTGACCGCGAAGAGAGCGACATCGCCGAAGCCAAGACCCGCCGCATCAAAGACAAGATCGCCGGCCTGCGGCGGCAGATGCAGGCTCTCAAGGCGATGGAGCAACAGGTTCAGGATGCGCCTGACAAACAGGTGTCGCTGACCGATCCCGACGCCCGTTCAATGGCTACAAGCGGCCGGGGCACAGGCGTGGTCGGCTACAACGTGCAGACCGCGGTCGATGCGGAGCATCATCTGATCGTCGCGCACGAGGTGATCAACCTGGGCCACGACAGAACCCAGCTCGCGCCCATGGCGCTCAAGGCGCAGGAAGCGATGGGCTGCGAGGAGGTCACGGCGCTGGCCGATCGCGGCTATTTCAACGGCGAGCAGGTTCTGGCGTGTGAGGGAACTGGCGTTCTCCCCTGCGTTCCCAAGACCGAGTGGACGAGCGAAGGTGGTTTCTTCTCCCGCCATGTCTTCACCTACGATGCTGAGAAGGATCACTACATCTGCCCGGCAGGACAAACACTGACCAAGGGGATCGTGCGATCAGATCGAAAGAACGACATCGACCATTACCGTCATCTGACCGCGTGCTTCACTTGCTCCCTCAAGCCGAAGTGCACGCCGGACAAACTCAAAAGGCTCAAGCGCTGGCGTCACGAAGGCGTCCTCGAAAAAATGCAAGCCCGCCTTGAACATCGGCCAGACGCCATGCTGATCCGCAGGCAGACCGTCGAGCACCCCTTCGGCACCCTGAAATCATGGATGGGAAGCGCGCACTTCCTCACCAAGACCCTCGAAAAGGTGCGAACTGAGATGAGCTTTCACATTCTGGCGTATAACATAAAAAGAATGATCCGGATCTTCGGCGTCGGACCGCTGCTTGAGGCGATGCGGGCGTAATCGCTCGGTTCAATCGGTCTGCCTTCAATTACCGGAAAGTCCGGCCCGTCATAATCGCCGGCGAACACACCGCGTTTTTACACGACCTCGGTCGAAAGCTGAAGTTCAAACTAACCTGACGCCAAGAGCTTTGCGACACTTGCTTCACCCCGCCGCGTCGTCTGGCTCCGAGAACAGCCCGAACTGCGCGGCGTCCCGCGCGGGCTCCTTCAATCCGAGATGGCGGAAGGCGTGGCCGGTCAAAACCCTGCCGCGTGGGGTGCGCTGCAAGAAGCCCTTCTGGATCAGATAGGGCTCGATCAGATCCTCGATCGCGTCGCGCGGCTCGGACAGCGCCGCGGCGATCGTCTCTATGCCGACCGGGCCGCCGCTGAAGGAAATAGCGATCGTCTCGAGATAGCGTCGATCCATCAGGTCGAGGCCGATCGCGTCGACGTCGAGAAGCCGCAGCGCCTTATCGGCGACTTTGCGGGTGACCTTCGGCTCCTTATCTACCAGAGCGAAGTCGCGCACGCGGCGCAAAAGCCGCCCGGCGATCCGCGGCGTTCCCCGCGCGCGCCTTGCGATTTCGTTGGCGCCGTCATCTGAAATCTCGATGGCGAGCACGCGGGCGCTGCGCCGAACGATCAGCTCCAACTCCTCAACCGTATAGAATTCGAGCCGGATCGGAATCCCAAAACGGTCGCGCAAGGGCGTCGTCAAAAGCCCCGCCCTGGTCGTCGCGCCGACCAGCGTGAATTTGGCGAGGTCGATCTTGACCGAGCGCGCGCCCGGCCCTTCGCCGATGATGAGATCGAGCTGGAAATCCTCCATCGCCGGATAGAGGATTTCCTCGACGGCCGGGTTCAAGCGATGAATCTCGTCGATGAAGAGCACGTCCCGCTCCTCGAGCGCGGTGAGTTGGGCTGCGAGATCGCCCGCCTTGGCGATGACCGGCCCGGAGGTCGAGCGGAAATTGACGCCGAGCTCGCGCGCGACGATCTGCGCGAGCGTCGTCTTGCCGAGGCCAGGCGGGCCCCAGAACAGGACATGGTCGAGCGCCTCCCGGCGCGCCTTGGCGGCCTCGATGAAAACCTTGAGATTGCCGCGCGCCGCCTCCTGGCCGGTGAAATCGGCGAGCAGCAGCGGACGCAAGGAGGTCTCCGCGTCGTCGTCGCGTTTTTCCGCGGTGACGAGGCGGCTGGGAGCGAGTGGCAAAACCGGCGGCCTTCTTCCTGCCGAGACGAGCCGGAAGCAGCGCGCCGCGGCCGGATCGGCGCGCGGCGGCGAATCGCCCCGCGCGGCCGCTAAACTATAGGATCTCCGGCGCCGTCGCGTAAACCGGGGCTCTCGGCCCGCGCAAGCCCGCTCCAACGGACGGACTCGTCAAACCGCAAAAACCTCTTTTAAAATCAATAAGCTGGAGCTATTCCAATCAAAAAGGCCGAACGATCTTATCGGACCATGCACTAGCGCTTGAGGGTTTTACGGAGCCAGCGCACGGCGTCGATGGCGGCCGGCGGCGTTAAATATTTAATGAAATCCGCCAATTTCGCGTTTTTGACGAGTGGGTCCGGCATTGGAAACAGCGTCGTGTGAAAATCCGAACCTTCACCGTCGGCGCGTCCATTGGTATAGAAATAGGCCGCCGCGGACCGGCGCGTCCGTCCGCCCGGCGCATTGACCGGGTCCGGATGGCCGTGCAGGCTCTTGGAGCTATGGTAGAAAAGCGCGGACCGGCCGAACACGGGCTCAATTGCGACCTTGACGCTTTCATCCTCGACGCTGTGAAGCTCGAGCGCGCCGCCGTAGGACAAAAGCCAATCCTTGTTCAAATAGGTGATGAACACCAGCCGATTGTCGAGCCTCGACTGCGGGTGTTGGTTGAAGTCGATATGCATCGCGAACCGGCCGCCTTGCGGGATCTCATGAAGGCCGCCGGCGTGGAGCATCGGATCGGGCAGCAGCGAGTCGACGCCGGTCACAGCCTGGAGAAAATCGACAAACTCGCCGGAATGGATCGTGTTGAAATAGAGTTGGGTCGCCGGTCCGAAGCGCGTGTTTGCCTGGGTTCCGCGCTTGCGCTCATATTGCGTGTTGAACCGCCGCCAATCGCTCCAATTCAGATTATCGAATTCCGCGTGCATCAGTTCCAGGAGTTCCGGCGCGAAAAGGCCCTCGAAAGCGAGATGCGGAAAAGGCGCGTTGCTCTTGAAAGCTTCGCTGAAGGCCTTCACCCTGGCCGGCGCGAGAAGCTCCCGGTTAAGCAGAGAGTCGAGGCCGAGCGTCACGCCGCGTATGATGACGCGATCGCCCGCGACCTGCGACTCGCGCCCAGCCGAAATCGCGGGCGCATCCGATCTCAAAACCTGCGGCATCCCAAAGCCTCCTGCGGATGCATCCGCCCATCGCCGCCCGACGCGGCCAACCCTTTAATACGCCGAGCGCCGACGATCTCCGATTTCGGGAAGGCCAGCGCATTCAAGGCTTCATAACATCCAACGCGTGATTAGCAAGACATGCGTCGCCAAAAGGTTCAATAATAACCAAGCGTTTACATTAAAATACTTCTAAGCTAATAATAGATAATTCATACAATCGCGTCCAGACTGTATTGTGAAATAGATTGCCGTTCTGACCATGGCTTGACGTCGCGCGATGAAATGACGCAGCATCTCTGGTCCAGATCCAAGCGAGCTAAGTTTTTTCTACGCATGACCTTTCTGCGTGGCCCTTGCGCTCAATTGGTCGAGCCCAATGCGTGGCCGCCATGGAACATTTTGATGATTTGCCCCGCCTGGTCCGCGAGAAGCCAATTCGGATGAAATGGCTCCACGAGGGACGAGAGGCCCCCGAGTTGGCGGCCTTTTGGCCTATAGGCGGCGCGACGGCCGCGCAGCATGTCACCAATAGCAGGCGTTTTCGTTCTTATCGACATCTTGCGGGGTCTCGGTTTGCTGCGGCCGCACCCAATAGTCGTTGAAGAACTGCTGAAATTGCTTGTCTTCCTTCCAGCGATTGCCATAGACGCCGAACAGGATCTGGAGCACCCCTCCCAAATGGACGCCGACCTTGCCGCGCAGCTTCGCGTGGGTGGCCAGCGGAAGGGAGAAGGCGCCGGCGCCGATCAAGACCGCGTCGTAATCGAGAGCGTCCATCTGCGCCTTGAGATCGTTGACGGCGGCGATCCAATCAGGATGCTTGGGCGGGACGAGGCCCGCGCTGAATGGCGCGCGAATGGTGAGAAGCGTGAATTCCGGCAGCACCCGCTGATCCTGCCAGAGCAGCGTCCGCCGCGCATATTGCTGTCGAATGGTGTCGACGAAGGGCGAGACGACAATGACGCGCTTGCCTTCGAGGTTCGCGGTCCAAGGATCGTCCGAAAAATAGGCCTCAAAGCTTTCGCGATGCGCGAGCGTCGCGTTGCGCGCCAGCGTGTTGAAGATTTTGTTTTCTCCCGCAAGCCCCCAGGAAACCAAGACGTCGATGTTTTCGACCGCGGCCTGATAAACCGCGCCGAAGCGATCATAGGACTCGTCGTCTTGAGGAAAGACGCCCGAATTGATGTAGAGGGTTTCGAAGGCGTAGCGCGGATAGGGCGCGGGCTCCTGATGATGCGCGCGCGCCTCGCTTCGCTGCAGAAAATGGTTCAGCGCCAAAAGTTCGGTGAATCCGAGCTTTCCCGCCGCCAAGGGGCGCCCTTCGCGCAGAGCCGCGGCGAGGATAGGTCCTGCCTCGACGATGGGCCGCTTGGGCTCGCCGAGACTCTGGAGGCGCCAAACCAACTTTCGTAATTTCCACACAAAATTGTGCAACAGTGGAAATTTCCGGATTGTATCCCTCAAGAATATATACAACCGATAAAGCATCGGAGCATCCTTCCCGCGCAAGTTCATTTAAGTCGCCTGCGATGATCTGAACTATCGCTGGCTTTACAGTTCGAGTTAAGATCGGGTTAACCCGCCACACGTCTAATGACAAGCGTTTCACGCCTGAGCACGCCAGATCTCAGCCTGGAGGCCTTCCGCGGAGACTAGGCCCGGAGCATTTTCGAGCGAGGCGATGCGTTTTCGAATGCGCTCTCAGGCGTCGGCGGCCCAAGCTTCGCCGGAGAGATTGCGCCTCGCCTTGTCGAGCTCTTCTGTGTAGCGGCGCAGGACATGCGCTTCGGTCAGCAGGCCGAGCACGCGCCGATCGTCATCATTGTCGACGACAGCCAGGGCCTCGGCCTCGCTGTTCTCGAAAGCCTGAGCCGCGGCCATGATGTTCATGTCGGGCGTGAGCGTGCGATCCGGAAAGCGCGCGACCTGAGCAACCGCCGCGCGGCCCGCATCGGCCTCCCGATCCGCAAGATGCGCGTCCGGCAAGAAAATAAGACCGGCATAGCGCCCGGAGGGATCGACCGCAGCGACCCATTGGGCGGAGCCCAGCGGAAAACGCGCGACGAATTCCGCGATGGGAAGATCGGCGGGCGCCGAGGCGAGATCCGTGCGCATCAGGCCGGCGACCGTCAAATCGCGAATCCAGCCGACGTCCTGGGCGCTGCGAATCGATTCGCCCCGGAGATGCAGACGCCAGGTCGCGAAGGAGTAGCCGAAAGCGCGGCGAACGATGACTGAGACGATCGTCGAGACGCCGAGCAGCATGAGGCTCAGGGGGACGTCGCCGGTGGTCTCGAGCGCCAGAAAGCTCATGGTCATGGGCCCGCCGACGATGGCGACCGCGAAGGCGGCCATTCCGACGACCGCGCAGACCCAGGCGTCAGGTACGAGCGCGGGGCCGATCAAGCCGAGCCCGTGCGCGTAGAGCCTGCCGGTCAAGCCGCCGAGGAAAAGCGACGCGAAGAAAAGGCCGCCGCGGAAGCCCGAGCCGATCGAGATGGCGGAGGCGACGGATTTTAGGACGAGCGCCGCCATTATGACGCCCGCCGCCGGCGGCCCCGCGCCGAAGAGCAGGTCGAACAAAGCGCTATGGCCGGAGCCCAGCGCTTGCGGGGCGCCGAAAGCGAGGCCTCCAACGATCAATCCGCCGATCGCCGGCCGAACGGCGCTGGGCAGGCCGGACCAGGAAAACAAGGACTCGACCAGTTTCACCGATCGCATGATGGCGATGCCGAAAGCGGCGCAAATGATCCCGAGAATAAGCAGAGGGAGGAGATCCGCCTCGGTCAAAGTCGAGGCCGCCGCGACCTTCCCCATGAAGGCGCCAGTCAGCCCGAGCCAACGGGAGACAAGGATTCCGCCGATTGCGGCGACCCCGACCGGAGCAAGAGCGAAGGGCGTGTAAGTGCCGAGGATGAGCTCGAAAGCGTAGAAGGCCCCCGTCAGCGGCGCGCCGAATGCGGCCGCGATTGCGCCGGCCGACCCGCAGGCGACGAGCATGCGCATGTCGGCGCGGCGCAGGCGGAAGACGCAGCCGAGCCAGGAGGCGAAACCGGAGCTCATCTGCGTATAGGCCGCCTCCAGCCCGACCGACGCTCCAAAGCCGTTCGAGATCACCGTCTGAACCGAAATGACGAGGCTGTCGCGGATCGACATCCGGCCGCCATGGAGCGCATTGGCTTCGATCGGATCGACCGGGCGGCGTGGCCTGCGCCCGAGGATGAGGAGCCCGCTGAGGCCGAGAACAAGGCCGCCGACGGCCGGCGCCAGGGCCTGCGCCGGTCCTTCCAGAGCCGCGAGATTGCTGAGCTGGTGATGTCCGAATGCAAGGTAATGCACAGCCGCAGACGCGCTGGAAATGACGGCGACGAAGCCCCCCGCCGCCATGCCTGCGAGAAGCGCGAGCCCAATGAGGCCGAATTCGCCGCGCCGGACGAGGGCGCGGAGCCACGCCGCATCTTGAAGCGCGAGGCTGATCTTGGAGCTGGCGCGTTCGACGATGGTCATTCCAGCTGAAGATCCCGCCTCGAGATTGCCGCGACGCGTCAGCCGGCCGCGGCGACGCCAAAAGTCCGAGCCGACGCCGCGCGCCGATCAGCCCGTTGCGCCCTGGCGCCGGCGTCGTTATAAGCACGGGCGCGTCCCTTCCGACACCCCTGGAGGCGCGGGCGCGCGAAGTTTTTCATGAAAACCTATGAAGAGGCGCCACGATGGCCGAGATGAAAACTCTCACGGCCGCGGCGCGCAGCGGGACAGGCAAGGGGGCCGCCCGCAGCGTACGCCGTGAAGGCCGGATTCCCGGCGTGATCTATGGCGGGGGCGACGCTCCCGAGCCGATCGCGCTGGATTATCGCGAATTGAACAAGCTGATTTACGCCGGGCACTTCCTGACGACGATCTTTGAGCTGGAGGTCGACGGCGCGAAGCAGCGGGTCATCCCGCGCGACTACCAGCTCGACCCGGTCAAGGACCAGCCGCTCCATGTCGATTTCCTGAGGCTTAAGGCGGGCGCGACCTTGCGCGTCGACGTTCCGGTGCATTTCATCAACCAGGAGACCTGCCCCGGGATTAAGAAGGGCGGCCTCTTGAACATCGTGCGCCATTCAGTCGAGATGCGCGTGCCGGCCGACGCAATTCCGGACGCGATCGTCGCCGACCTCGGCAAGCTCGAAATCAACGAGTCATTGCATATTTCGGCGGTTCCGCTGCCGGATGGCTGCAAGCCGACGCAACGCGACCGTGATTTTACCATCGCGTCGATCGCGCCGCCCATCGCCGCGCCCGAAGAGCCGGGAGCAGCCGCCGCTGCGGCCGCCGCAGGCAAAGGCGGCAAGGGTGCTCCGGCGGCAAAGGCCGCGCCGGCCGCCAAGGCTGCGCCGAAGCCCAAAAAATAATCCGGCGAGGGCCCGCTTCTTGCGTGAAGCGGGCCCTTGTCCAGCGCGTCTTCGCGCCTGCCGTTGAGCGGACGTCATGCTTCTTTTCGTCGGCCTCGGCAATCTCGGCAAAGCCTACGCCGGAAACCGCCATAATATCGGCTTCATGGCGGTCGACGCCATCGCCCGCGCGTCAGACGCGCCCGTTTTTCGCTCCCGTTTCCAAAGCCTCGTCAGCGAGATAGCGCTCGCCGGAGAGCGCGTGCTCTTGCTCAAGCCCGAAACTTATATGAACCAGTCGGGCCGCGCTGTCGGCGACGCCGTGCGTTATTTCAAAATCGATCCCGGCGACGTCGTCGTTTTTCATGACGACCTCGACCTCGCGCCCGGAAAGGTCAGGGTCAAGAAGGGCGGCGGCAACGCCGGCCATAACGGCCTGAAGTCGGTGACGGCGCATATCGGCAACGAATACCGCCGCGTCCGCATCGGCATCGGCCATCCTGGCGACAAGGCTCTCGTCCATAATTACGTCCTCGGCGACTTCGCGAAGAGCGAGGAGGCATGGGTCGAGGCTCTCTGCATCTCCATCGCAGCCAATGCCACGCTTCTCGCCAAAGGCGAGGACGAAAACTTCCAGAACAGACTCCATCACGCCATGGAATCGGCCGGGCTCGGCGGAAATCGACTTTTCTGAACGCGGCGACGGAAAGACATAAGTCGGTTTCCGTCAGCATCGGCGTGGCCATCATCGCGCATGCGGACGCGGCCTGCGGCCGGCGCCTCTTGGCTTGACTCTCGCCGGTTCCGCGGTCGCGCCTCCGAGGCGAGCTTGTGGCAGGCGCCTAATTTTATCGATATCTTGCATAAGACTTTTACGCAGCCGAGTTAGAAAGTCGGCCGAAACCGCGTTTCAAGGGGGAGGACACGATGACGCAAGCCATTTATTTTGCGGCTGCGGCCGCATTCGTCGCAGGCTTTCCGGCTCACGCCGAGCCGGCGGCGAATCTGATGCACGGCGCTCAGTCGATCCCGGCCCGCAACGCCGGCTCCATCGTCATTCCGAATTCGAGCCTTGTCCAAGCTGACGACAAGGGGCTCCGGATGCATACGAATGTACGGTTTTTTGTTTCGTCGAGCGCCCACGCGCAGAGCCCCGCCGCCTATGGCCCGCCTTACTCAGGCTTGAATTTTGAAACGCCGGCCTCGCTCGCCTGTATCTATGGTCTCGTCACCGCGACCGCTGGCTGCAATCCTAATACAGTATCAGCCGTTCCAAACGGCGGAAGCCGCGCGATCGCAATCGTCGACGCTTACCACTACCCCAACGCTTTATCGGACTTGGCTTATTTCAGCTCGCGCTTCGGCCTTCCGGCGCCGACAGCCGCCAATTTTCAGGTCGTTTTCGCTGCGGGACAGCAACCCGCCATCGACTCCGGCTGGGAGCTCGAGATGGCGCTCGACATCGAGATGGCTCACGCCACTGCGCCAAAAGCCAAGATCTACCTCGTCGAGGCCGCCTCGGCGTCGCTCAGCGATCTTCTCGCGGCGGTGGATAAGGCGGCCCAGCTTGTCGCGGCCGCCGGCGGCGGCGAAGTCTCCATGAGCTGGGGCGGCTCCGAATTTAATGGCCAGACCGCCTACGATTCCCATTTCTCGCGGTCCGGCGTGACCTTTTTCGCCTCGACCGGCGATTCTCCAGGCGTGCAATGGCCCTCGTCCTCGGCGAATGTCGTCGCCGTGGGCGGCACGAGCCTTTCCCGCCAACTGGGGACGATGACCTTCCTGCACCACGCCTCGTGGGCCGACGCCGGCGGCGGGCTCAGCGCCTATGTAGCGCGCCCCGCCTACCAGGCTTCGGTCTCGGGAACGGTCGGATCGGCTCGCGGCGTGCCCGACATTGCGGCGGTCGCGGACCCGAGCACCGGCGTTTGGGTCTATGACAGCGGCAATGGCGGCTGGCTGGTCGTCGGCGGGACCAGCGTCGCCGCGCCGCTGGTCGCGGGCATTGTGAACGCGTCGGGTCATTTCTACGCCTCGAGCGCGCTGGAGCTGCAGGCGATCTATCAGAACAGCGCTGCTAACGCCGCGAATTTCACAGCCGCGACGACCGGATATTGCGGACCGCAAGCGGCCTATACCGCGACTACAAGCTGGAACCTTTGCCTCGGCGTCGGCTCGCCCAAGGGGTTCGCCTATCAGTAGGAGCCATGGCCGCACGCGGCGACAACTCCTGACCTAATGAGTTGGCGAGTTATTCCCAAATATCAAAAAATCGACCATCTTGTTCGGAACGTACTTTGGCTTCCATCGTCGCGGCTTTAGTGCGAAGCAGCCAGCTGACGTCACTTTCGTAAACATCGGAATCCTCATGGCCGCCAGCATCGATTGTAGGTCCTGGAGTCTCCAAATCTCTGCGGCGCGCGGCCAAGACCAGGCCGGCGGCGGTGGGTGCCTGACATGACGGGCGCACTCGTCGGCTCGACCATTCTTGTGCCGGAAAGCCGGGAGCTCGACCTTTTTTGCTCCATGCTGGAGGCCGAAGGCGCGACGGCCTCACGTTGCCCCCTCCTCAACATCCTCGACCTCGAAAATCCCGCCGAAGCCGAAGCCTGGATCGAACGGCTCGTCGCTGGAACATTCGACGAGGTGATTTTTTTGACGGGCGAAGGGCTGCGCCGTCTCCTGGCGATCGCGGAACGCGCCGGTCGCAGGGAGGCCTTCGTCGCCGCGCTAGGCCGGGCGCGCAAGATCACGCGGGGCCCCAAGCCCGCCCGCGCGCTCCGTGAGCTCGGGCTCGAACCGGACTGCGCCGCAGCCGAGCCGACGTCGCAGGGCGTGCTCGTCGCGCTTTCGTCTGAAGACATCGCCGGACGGTCGTTCGGCGTCCAGCTTTACCCCGGTGAGGGCGGCCTTCCCTTGCTGGCCAGCTTACGCGCGCGCGGCGCCGCCGCGCATCCTGTGACGCCCTATCGCTACGCAACACAAACCGATTCCGCACAGGTCGCAGACGCAATTCGCGCGCTCGCCTCCGGCGCCATTGACTTTGTCGCCTTCACCAGCTCGCCTCAAGTCGAGCGATTGATCGAGGTCGCGCGCGAATCCGGCCTCGAAACAGAATTGCGTGAAGCGTTGACTCGCGTAAGAATTGCCGCGGTCGGACCCGTCGTCGAGGAGACTTTGCGCGCCTATGGGGCGACCAATATTCTGCGCCCGGAGGCCAGCTTTCATCTCAGGCCGCTCGTCCGCGCCATCGCCGAGAGCTGGGCGGGCCGACGCACTTGAGCATATTTCCCATTGGCGACAGCCCCGCGCTTCGGCCGCCGGCGCGCGCCAGCCGTCTCCTCGCTCACAACGGCCGCGACGCGACCGGATTCAATGAGCGACAATCTCGGCAGTCGACGCGCCTTCAGGTCGCCCCGCCCATCCCTGAGCAAACAAGACAATGTCTCCCGAGCGCTTGCCTCCACTTCACAGCCGCGCCGTGACATGCGTTCCAGCGCGGCGTCGAGATTCTCGGACGTGGAGAACTCATCCGCATCGGCAATAAGCCAAAAGGCGACTTCGCACCCTACTCTCGCTGCACCCAAACAGGCCTATTGGAGTTGATAAATGCCGCAATCCTTCGCCGGCGCTATTTCTACGGCTGTTGGACGATTTAACGAATATTGCTCCGCTTTTGGCGTTTGGTCCGGCTCGCTCAAATCCCTCGAGCACCTGATCAAATACAAATCTGGACTCTGCGCCGCGGCCGTTTCGACCCTCACTCCAAACAAGCATCGCGTCTGGCTGCGGCCTCGCTCGACCGATCTGGCGACATATCGGGAGGTGTTCATCAACCGCGAATACGACATCCGAAAACTCAAAATATTCGACGCGATTATACGCAGATACAATTCATTATTGACGCTCGGGCGCGTTCCCTTGATCGTTGACGCCGGCGCCAATATCGGCCTCACGTCGATTTTCTTATCGCCCTTGTTTCCAAAAGCAGATTTTCTGCTGATCGAGGCGAGTTCACATAATCTCCCCATTCTTGAACGAAACGTAGGAAACAACCCGCGGATGCGCGTCTTGCATCACGCGCTTTGGCACGAAAAATCCAAGCTATCCCTGGTTGACGAGTCGGGCTTTTCAATGATCCGGGTGCAGCAGGAGGCCGACGGCCAGCCCGGAGACTCTGTGGACACCATCACCATGGCCGAGGTTCTCGGCGCGCGGAACGATGATCTATTCATTCTAAAAATCGACATTGAGGGCGCCGAAAACGTCGTGTTATCGAAGAACAACCATTGGTTGAGCAGCCGCCCGATCATCCTGATCGAACCTCACGACGACATTATTCCGAATAATGGCTCGCTCGCCGGTCTATTGAATGTAGACGAATACCGCTGCGCCAATATTATCATAAGCGGCTCCAACCTATTCATCGTGCCGCAGTCCTACGTCAATGACGGCCTCCAACGCCCGGTCGCGTGAGGATCCTGCCTCGGGCGCTCCGCCGCACAAGACGCCAATTGATTTTCGACTCGCTGGGTTCAGGATCGTCGCGAAGACGTCATGATCAACATAAGGCGCGGCGCGCGCATTGCGGCCGTTGATAAACAGCCCCGCAATCGTCAAAAGCTCGCGCATATTCTCGCCGTTCAGATCAATCCCATCAATCACAACATGCGCTGACGCAGAAAAAGCATCGCGGCGCGCCGCCCACGACCTCGTCGCCGATCGCGCGTGAGACCCTCGGCGAGGCGCGCCTGGGGCTTCCGCAAATCGCCACATTGCTCCAAGGAATCGCCACATCGCTCCGAGCCAAATCGGCGTCGCGTCCAGGCTTGGCGCGCCTGCTCAACAACGCAAAGTCGCGGGCCGGCACATGAATTGACGCAATGTCGCGCACAAATGGCCCAGTAACGACCCAAGCTTCGGCTCGTTCGGAGCAACCTTTGGTCATATTTGAATTTCAAAAAGCCCCGCTCGTCTGAGTGCAGTACGTAAATGTATTGTCTCAAACGTTGTGTGATTTACGGGGGGAATCAATCGTTGAGACAGGAACACCTTCATTTTGGCGCCATGTACAGGAAGCTTTTATCGCCTCTTGTATTCCAGGCCGCAACGTTCGCACCCATCCAAGGACCAGATCACTCCATGCGATTATTCGTAACAGGTGACAACATAAAAAAGCTGATCAAGGCGTTCTTTTGCGTAGCGCTTCTTTTCACAAGCAGCGGATGTTACGCGGCGTCCACATCCGGCACGACGATTCCATCGGCGACACAAATCGTCGACGCTAACGGAGGCGTCTGGACCGTTAGCAGCGGCATCTGCTACCTCAACGGCAAACAAGCGCAAACCTGTAATTCCGTCCAAACTCTGCTCTTCTACCAGAACAAAATATATGCTGGCACCACGGATGGGAGCTGGTGGCTATGGAACGGATCGGCCTGGGATCAGGCCTCCAGCGATCCGAGATCGACCACTTCGACGGGAACGCCTCTTTCCTCGAGCACGGCCGGCGCGAACCTGCCTGCGGCGGCGCAGGCTACGCCCTATTATTCCTGCTCCACGAACTGGTATGTCGACGCGTCGAGCGGCAGCGACAGCAACGCCGGAACCAGCTCCGGCGCTCCGTTCAGGACGATCGCCCGCGCGACGACGAAGAACGCCTCCCTTGCGGCCGGCGGCTGCGTCAATGTCGCGCCGGGAACCTATAATGAATTCGTGACCGTCACGAACTCCGCCGGCAAGGCCGGCAATCTGAACAGCAAGACCGGCTTCGTCGTGTTGCGCTCGACGACGGCTCTGGCGGCCAAGATCGTCGGGCCGAGCTCGAACGGCTATTCGGCGGTCACGCTTCCGGCGAGCTACGCCGTCATCGACGGCTTCGACGTGTCCGGCGGCGCCAACGCCGGCCATTGCATCGACGGCGGCTACAATGTGCCGTCCAACCACGCCCATCACCTGACGATCATCAACAACCACGCCCATAATTGCGGCGGCAGCGGCATATCGGTCAATAGCGGCGACTATTACATCATCGCCGGCAACACCTCGAACAATAACGCCGGAACCAGCGGCTACCAGACCAGCGGCATCAGCCTCGCCTCTGCGGTCAACGCGACCGGCTTCACCGCGACCTCGACCGACAGCAGCTACTACCATAACATCGTCGCCAATAATATCTCCTATAACAATGTCGAGACCTTCGCCTGCTCGACCTATGGCATGAGCGCCGGATGCCACACCGACGGCGAGGGAATCATCGTTGATTGCTTCGACTGCAGCGGCGTCGGGGTCTATACGGGGCGAACCCTGGTGGTCGGCAATCTCGTCTATGGCAATGGCGGCAATGGGATCCAGGTCGGACGGTCGAGCAATGTCGTGGTCGCGAACAACACGTCCTACGGAAACTTCACCGACGTGAACAATTACGGCACGGCGCGCGGCGAGCTCGGCAATATGGCCGGAACCAACACGACTTGGGTCAACAACATCGCCTGGGCCACGCCGGGCGCCGGCGTCCTGGCGAAAAACGTGCCCCTGTTGGACGAAGGAAAGATGAGCATATCCGGCGTCACCTATCCGGGAACCGGCGTGACCTGGAACAACAACATCTACTGGGGCGCGGGCGTCGCGGTCTGGAACGGCGCATCGATCAGCTCGTCGATGAATTTCTCGAAAAACCCGGGCCTCGTCGCGCCGACGGGCGGGAATTTCACGCTGACCTCGTCCAGCCCGGCTCAGGGCTCAGGCCTTCCCGAAGGCTTTTTGACGGATACGACGCCCAATATCGGCGCCTATTGAGTTCGAGCGCGCCCCGATTGGACGGGCGCGTCCAATCGACCAAAACGCGCGCCAGATCAATAAGCTCGAGCAGGTTCTCATGAGACTTCGGATAGATCCGAATGTCTGAGCGCCAAGAACGTCGATCGCCTTTTCCGAACATGCTCGAAGGCCCAAAACCATCCCCAAGCCTCGGGCCGACGCCAAACCGCGCCGGCCCGAATCTCCTTCGCAAGAGACCCTTGGCTTTTCCTTTTTCGAGGAAGCTTTTCACGGCGCGAGGGATCGCCTAAATCTGCGCCCATGACGCGCGTTCAAAAGCCGGGCTCATCCCCGTCCATAGCGCCGAGCGGCGCCTCCAGTCCTACCGAGCCTCTCCCGCCCGCCGAAGCCGCGATCGTGGAAGAGGCCGAAATTTTCGCCGCCGCCGAGGCCGATCCTAAGCTCGCGCTCGACGAGGAAGAGGCCGCCCCGGCTTCGGTTCGCCGCGGCGCGTCCGTCATCCGCGGCTTCTGGCGTCACGCTCCAGTCGGTCCCGGCGTCTACAGAATGATCGGCGCCGACGGCGAAGTCCTTTACGTCGGCAAGGCGAAAAGCGTCCGCAGCCGGATCGCGAGCTATGTCCGCCCGGTCGGCCACACCAATCGCATCGCGAGAATGATCGCCCTGACCGCGTCGATGGTGTTCGTCTCCACCGAGACCGAAACCGAAGCCCTTCTGCTCGAGACGAATTACATCAAGCAGATGAAGCCGCGCTTCAACGTGTTGATGCGCGACGACAAGTCCTTTCCCTATATCCTCCTCAGCGGCGACCATGCGGCGGCGCAAATCACCAAGCATCGCGGCGCGCGGAACCGCAAAGGAGATTATTTTGGTCCTTTCGCGAGCGTCTGGGCCGTCAACCGCACCTTGAACGCCTTGCAACGCGCCTTCCTCTTGCGCTCCTGCAGCGACAGCTATTACGCCAATCGCACGCGCCCTTGTTTGCTATATCAGATCAAGCGCTGCTCCGCCCCCTGCACTGGCGAAATCAGCGAGGCGGATTACGCTTTGCTCGTGCGCGAGGCCCGCGATTTTCTTTCAGGCAAAAGCCGCGCGGTTCGCGACGCCCTCGCTCAGGAAATGGGCGCGGCGGCCGAACTCATGGAGTTTGAGCGGGCGGCGCGCCTGCGCGACCGCATAGCCGCGCTCTCCGCAATTCAAGGCGCTCAAGGCGTCAATCCGCGAACAGTCGAGGAGGCGGATGTTTTCGCCATCGCCGAAGAGGCCGGACAGTTCTGCGTCGAGGTCTTCTTTTTCCGCACCTATCAGAATTGGGGCAACCGCGCCTATTTTCCACGGGCGGATAAAAGCCTGGCCCCGGTCGAAGTGCTCGATTCCTTTCTCGCCCAATTCTACGCCGATAAGCCGCCGCCGCGCCTGATCCTACTTTCGCATCAAATCGAGAACGGCGGGGTGCTCGAGCAGGCCTTGTCGGACCGATCCGGCCGAAAGGTCGAGATCGCGGCGCCGCAAAGAGGCGAGAAAAAAGAGCTCGTCGAGCAGGCGGGGCAAAATGCGCGCGAGGCCCTAAGCCGCAAATTGTCCGAGACCGCCTCGCAGGAGAAGCTCCTCGCCGCGCTCGCCGAAGCGTTCGGCCTCGCCGAGCCGCCGCGCCGGATCGAGGTCTATGACAATTCCCACATCATGGGCGCGAACGCCGTCGGCGCCATGATCGTCGCCGGTGCGAGCGGCTTCATGAAGGCGCATTATCGCACCTTCAATATCAGGAGCGTCGATGTCGCGCCCGGCGACGATTACGGGATGATGCGGGAAGTGTTGAAGCGACGCTTCTCCAGGCTTTTGCGCGAAGAAGCGGTCGTCCCGGCGGCTAGCGCCATCGAGCGGGAGGCTAGCGTCGCGCACGAGGCCGCGGAACATACCGGGCCGGAAATCGAGGACCGGGACGGCCGAGACGATTTCCCGCGCAAACCGGATTTGATCCTGATCGACGGCGGCCAGGGCCAGTTCGACGCCGCCCAAACGATCTTGTCCGAGTTGGGCGTCGTCGATGTGACGATCGCCGGAATCGCCAAGGGCGTCGACCGCAACGCCGGGCGAGAGACCTTTTTCGTCGCCGGACGCGAGCCGTTTCGGCTGTCTCCGCGCGATCCGGCTCTTTATTTCGTGCAAAGGCTAAGAGACGAGGCGCATCGCTTCGCGATCGGAACGCACCGCGCCCGACGCAAGAAGGATTTCACCAAAAGCCCGCTTGATGAGATCGCCGGCGTCGGCCCAGCGCGAAAGCGCGCCCTGCTTCACGCTTTCGGGACCGCCAAGGCGATTTCCAGAGCCGCCCTGGCCGATCTTGAAAAAGTTTCGGGGGTCAATGCGGCGACGGCCCGGCTCGTATATGATTTTTTTCACGAGCGCGGCGGATAAGGCGCTATTGTCGCGTTTTAGGCGGTCCTGCCGTCTATGCTGCGGCGCTCTTGACGTATCGCGGAATGGCGACGATTCTAGACTAATTCTAACTGATCGGAGCGGGATCGCCGCTCTCGAAAGGATCTTGCGGGAGCCATGGCGATCACAACGCTTTCGACGCATCCAAGCCGGACATGGAGCCTGCCCAATCTTTTGACCTATGGCCGGGTGGCGGCTGTGCCCGTCGTCGTCGGCTGCCTATTTTGGTCGGAAATAGGATGGATGCGCTGGGTCGCGCTCGGCATTTTCATCGCCGCCGGCATCACCGATTTCCTCGACGGCTATCTCGCGCGCGCGCTTTCGCAGCAATCCGCCCTTGGCCAGATGCTGGACCCAATCGCGGATAAGTTGCTCGTCGCCGCGGTCTTGATGATGCTGGTCGCGGATCATACGATCGCCAGCTATTCCCTTTCGGCGGCGATCATCATTCTATGTCGCGAGATCCTGGTGTCGGGATTGCGCGAGTTTCTCGCCATGCTCAAGGTCTCGATTCCGGTCAGCCGAATCGCCAAATGGAAGACGACGCTTCAACTCGTCGCCCTCGGGTTTCTGATCGCCGGCCCCGCCGGAGATGAAGTCCTGCCCGGCGCGACCCTGATCGGCCTCTCGCTCCTTTGGATCTCGGCGCTTCTCACACTCTATACCGGATGGGATTATCTGAAGGCCGGATTGATGCAGATGGACGCCTGAGACTTTGCGCGAATGGCCTTGCTCGGCCTAAGAGTGAACGCGACTTAAAAGTTTGATCGAATTTTTTCGATCAAACATGCGTCGAGACCTTGTATTAAAACGGTCCCCCGCCCTGTCGCAGTGGAGCGAAAACCATGAAGGCTCTCTATTTCGCATGGGTGCGCGAGCGCATCGGCAAGACCGATGAGCACATCTCCCCTCCCGAAGGCGTTGCGACTGTCTCCGACTTGATCGATTGGCTCAGCGACCAAGGGGAAGGTTACGCCGCCGCTTTCGAAAACAAGAAGACGATCAGGGCCGCGATCGACCATGCCCATGTCAAGCATGACGCCAGCATCGCGACCGCGCGGGAAATCGCCTTTTTTCCGCCGATGACCGGGGGATGAGCTTGAGCGCCGAACCGATCATTCGGGTCCAAAAAGAAATCTTCGACGCCGGCGAGGAGGCCGCGAAGCTCACGCAAGGCCGCACGGATATAGGAGCCGTCGTGACCTTTACAGGGCTTTGTCGCGATGAAGGAGGGACTCTGGCGGCTCTCGAGATCGAGCACTATCCCGGTATGGCCGAGGCCGAGATCGCGCGCGTCGCCGTCGACGCCGCAGCGCGCTGGACGCTCGCGAGCCTTCTCGTGATCCACCGTTACGGATTGATCGCGCCCGGCGAACCTATCGTCCTGGTCATCACGGCGAGCGCCCATCGCGGCGCGGCTTTCGACGCGGCTTCTTTTCTCATGGATTACCTGAAGACTCGGGCCCCCTTTTGGAAAAAGCAGCATGCGCGCTCCGGGACCGACGTCGAGATCGGCTCGGCTTGGGTCGGCGCGAAACAGGAAGATGACGCCGCCGCCGAAAAATGGGGCCGCTGAAGCCTTTGCACGTTCGCTATTTATTTCTTAAATATAATGCGATCGCGTGGTAGCCAGCTCGGCTGGAGATTGACGGAAGGACGTGCGATGGGTTTGAGGCAAGCGATCGAGGAACAGGCCATCGCCGATTGCGTTCGCGAATTCTATCGCAAGGCCCGGCTGGACTCGCTGCTCGGGCCGATTTTCAATGCGAATGTCCATGATTGGGACGTTCACTTGCGCGTCGTGAGCGATTTCTGGTCCAAGGCCCTGCTCGGCACCAATCGGTATAGCGGCTCCCCCTTCGTCGTTCATATGAACCTGCCGGTTGAGATCGAGCATTTCCAGCGCTGGCTGGATTTGTTCGAGGAAACCGCCAAAGCGACCTTGCCGGCCGAACTCGCCGACAAGGCGCTCGCCAAGGCCAATCACATGGCCGAAAGCTTCAAGGCCGGAATTTTCCCTTTCGTCGACGCCGACGGCAATCCCGCCCGCCGCCCGGGTTGAGACTAAAACAGCTCGCAATCGCCCCGATTGGAGGTGGTGGAGTCGAGTTTTTCATTTGGCCGAGACCACGCCCCGGGCGCGCCGAGACGCGAGGCCAAGTCGGCGAGGGTCAGCGCCCGCGCCGCGAGCCCTGGATCGATGAGCCAATGGCGCGGCGCGCTCGGCGCAAGCGCCGCAAGAAAGTCCGCCAGGCCGGAAATTTTTTGACCGATGTGGTCGAAGCCTTGCGCATGATGCATCACATCTGGATCTCGTCGTCCCGCCTCAATGATCAGCCTGCCGACCACGGCTTCGAGGTCATCGAGCATTTGGCCGAGATGCGCCAATTCGGCGCTAACCCGGACGAGCAGATCGCCAATCGGCGCTTGCGCGTCTGCAACTGCGTCGTCAGGGGCTTTTGCTTGAATCGGCGAGAGCGTGCCGCGCATTGTGAAGCCACTTTCTCTACACGAAGGCGCGAATCCGCGCCGCTGTTTTACCTTGCGCCGCTCCCAACGACGCCGCAGCGTCGCTCGAATCGCGAGGGAGCGAATTAAAAGAACTCGACCGCGCCGCCCGAGGGCTTAGGCGCAGGGCTCGGCCGCGGCGGCGGAATCTGGGCCGGGCTCAAGAAGACCTGCCGCGCGCGTCCCGACACGGGCCAGAATTGAATGCGGCGTCCCTGATCGCCGCGCAGGCTCCCGCCGATCATGCGAATGCCTTCATTGCGCAAGAAGCGCTCCGCAAAGCCTGCGTTCAGACCGCCGATGTCCGACAGGCCCTCCATGGTCCGCGCGCCGCCGAAGAGCTTCGCCTCCAGCCTTTCGCGGCGCGCGCCGGAGCGCAAAAGCCCGTTCACGAGCAGTTCCATCAGATGGACGCCGTAGCGCTCGGCTTCCCGCCCCTGCGATCCGGCCTCGCCCCCGGCCAGAGGGACGTCCTGCCCCGGCAAAAGAAAATGATTCATCCCGCCGATCCCGGCGATGGGATCGCGCAGGCAAGCGGCGACGCATGAGCCGAGCAAGGTCGTCAACACCACATGAGGGTCGTCGCTGACGTAATATTCACCCTGGATGATATGGACGCGCCGCTCTCTAGCCGCGACAAAGGGGCCTACCTCGGCCTCAACATTGTCGCGCGTCATTTCAGACGCCCGACGACGCCCTCGATCTGCGCCTTCAGCACAGGGACCGTGAACGGTTTTGCGAGCACATTATTGGCGCCATGTTGCTTGGCCCGCTCGATCAGCTCCTTATCGCCGCGCCCAGTCATAAGAATGAAGGCTGATTTTTTGGTCGGCTCATAATTTCGGATGGCCCGGAGAAAAGCTATTCCGTCCATCTTCGGCATGTTGAAGTCGGAAATGACCAAATGAGGAACCTTGGCGGTCATGATCTTGAACGCCTGCTCGCCATCGGCGGCCATTTCTATGTCGGTGATTCCAAGTTCCTGGAGACCGCCGCGAATGAGCAGCCGGCTCGTGAGCTGGTCGTCGACGATTAAGACGCGCAAGGCGGATGCGAACGGCATGGGTCGGTCCCTCTCATTCCGAGCAAGTATTGCGCAGGATTTCCGTCGAGATTTTATTCAATGGAGCTTGCATCTGAATTGCGCCGCGTTCGAACGCGGCTTTCGGCATTCCATAGATCAGGCATGACGCCTCATCCTGGCCGAGCGTCATTGCGCCCGCCCGGCGCATGGCGAGAAGGCCGTCGGCCCCGTCTCGGCCCATCCCGGTGAGGATGACCCCGAGGGAACGCGCGCCGGCGGCTTTCGCCACGGACAGGAACAACACATCCACCGAGGGCCTGTGCCCATTGACCGGATCGGCCTTCACCAGGCGGCAGTGGAACGGCGCCGTCGCCGCGACCTCAAGATGGGTCGCGCCCCCGGGCGCAAGATAGACATGGCCTGGAACAAGCGGCGCGCCGTCGAACGCTTCTTTGACGGAAGGCTTGCTCAGACGGTCGAGCCTTTCGGCGAATGTTTTTGTGAAGGTCGCCGGCATGTGTTGGGTGATGACCGTCGGCGGGCAGTTCGGCGGAAATTCGGACAGGACGGCGATGAGCGCCTCGACGCCCCCGGTCGAGGCGCCGATGGCCACGATGCGCCCGTCCGGCCGATAAGCGGCCCGCCGCGCCGGCGGCGCCGAAGCGGCTTGGGGAGCAGATCCGAATTGCGCTGGATTGAGCCGTGGATGCGATCCGGCGGCCGCCTTGACTTTCGCCGCGAGAATCTCGGCGAAGCTGTTCTGCTCGCCGGGCCCCGGTTTGGCGATGCAATCGAACGCGCCCATTTCGAGCGCGGCGATCGCGGTCGAAGCGCCGCTCGCGGTCAGGCTCGAAACCATGATCACCGGAGTCGGGCGCAGCCGCATGATCTTGTCGAGAAATTCAAGGCCGCTCATTTTCGGCATCTCGACGTCGAGCGTGATCACGTCGGGGTTCAAGGCCTTGATCGCCGCTCGGGCCTCATGCGGATCGGCGGCCTCGCCGATCACTTCGACGCCGCCATCGCGGCCGAGCAACGTGCGAATGAGGCTCCGCACCGTCCTGGAATCGTCGACAACGAGAACGCGGACCGGCTTCATGCTCCAGCTCCACGGCGCAGACGATAGGCGGTGACGCCCTCGCTCTCGAACAAAGCGGCGGCCGGCCCTGAGATCCGTTCCGAATGGCCGATATAGAGGCGGCCTCCAGGAGAAAGCATCGGAGCGAAGCGGCTCCAAAGCTTGGCCTGCGTCGCCTCGTCGAAATAGATTACGACGTTGCGGCAGAAAATCGCTTGAAAGAGACCTTTCATCGGCCAAGGTCCGATCAGATTGAGCTCGCGAAACGCGACAAGCTCCCGCAACGCCTCGCCGACGCTATAGGATTTCGGCGCGCCTCTTCGATGGTCGCCGCGCAGCGACGTGAACCAGCGCGCCCGCAACGCCGCGGGAACCGCGTCGATGACGCTTTCGGAATAGACGCCGCGCTGCGCCTCCGCGAGAATGTTCGGATCGATGTCGGTCGCAAGCACCTTGACGTCGAGCCGGCCGGCGTCCGGCATCAGCGAGAGAATTGTGAGCGCAATCGAATAGGGCTCCTGGCCGCTGGAGCACGCGGCCGACCAGAGCCGCACGCGCTCGCCCGAACGGGCTGCGTCGAGCAGCGGCGGCAGGACCTGCTTCTCGAGAAGCTCGAAATGATGCGGCTCGCGAAAGAAGCGGGTCACGTTCGTCGTCAGGGCGGCGAGCATTTTTTGGCGCTCGTCGAGGCCCTCGTTTCCGGCGACGAGGGCGCAATAGTCGCGAAAGCTCGCAAGACCGAGCGCGCGCAGCCTTTTGGCCAGCCGCGAATAGACGAGGGCTGCCTTGGATTCCGGCAGATGAATGCCGGCGTCGGCGTGCAGCATCGACGCGATTTGCCGAAAATCGGCCCGGGAGAGCGTGAATTCGCCGGGGACGAGTCCGGGCGGGCCCTCCGCCGCTGCATCGAAACAAGGAGCGTTGTTCATGCCGCCTCTCGCTCGACGGCCGGCAGCAGGTGATCGAGCGCGATCAGGCTAATCATGCGCCGGTCGATCGCGAGGACGCCGCGAACAAAGGTCTTCACCATGTCCGAAGCGACGTCCGGCGCCGCCTGGATGAGATCGTCGGTCACTGTCAAAATATCGGAGACCGCGTCGACCAGGAGGCCGACGACTCGGGTCTCGATCTGGGCGACGATGATGACATGGCGCGCGGTCGGCTCCGCCGGCGCGAAGCCGAGCCGAGCTGCGAGATCGACGATCGGCAGCACCGCGCCGCGCAAATTCACGACGCCGCGCACGAAGCCAGGCGATTGCGGGAGGGCCGTCGCCGGAGTCCAACCGCGGATCTCGCGCACCGACATGATGTCGACGCAAAATTCCTGGGCTCCGATGCGGAAGGCGATGAGCTCGCGGGCGCTCGTCAAATCTGTCCTAGTGATCTCGGTCATGGTCTCAGCCTGCTGTTGCGAGAAGCTGTTCGAAGGAGGCGTCCGCGCGCGAGCTTGCGACGACGGCGTCGACGTCGAGGATCAAGGCCACGCGGCCGTCGCCGAGAATGGTCGCGGCCGCGATGCCCTGAACGTGGCGGTAATTGGCCTCGAGGCTCTTGATGACGACCTGGCGCTGGCCCAGGATCGCATCGACGAGGAGCGCGCTGCGAAAGCCGCCCTCGCATTCGACGAGAAGCGCCACGCAGCTCAGCGGATCGGCGTCGCCCTGCCGATAGGCGAGCTCGCGGCCGACGTCGATCAAGGGCGTGAAATGCTCGCGGATGGCGATCACCCGCGCGCCGCCGCCGAAACCATGCACGTCCGCGACTTTCGGCTGCAGCGTCTCGACGATGGCGGTCAGAGGCACGACGAGAGTCTGCTCCGCCACCGTCACGACCATCCCATCGAGCACGGCCAGGGTCAGCGGCAGGCTCATGGTGAAGGTGGAGCCGTGGCCCGGCCGAGACGTGATCGAAATGCGGCCGCCGAGCGCCTGAATCGAGCGCCGCACGACATCCATCCCGACGCCTCGCCCCGAAATGTCGGATATGGTCTGGGCGGTCGAAAATCCCGGTAGAAAGATCAGATTGTCGATCTCGTCGTCGGTCAGGGCTGCGTCGGCGGGGATCAGGCCCTTCCCAATAGCCAGCGCCTTGACCCGCGCGCGATTGATTCCCGCGCCGTCGTCCGACACCTCTATGACGATCCGACCGGACCGATGTGCGGCGGACAGGTGGACGAGGCCTTCCTCCGGCTTGCCGGCGGCCAAGCGCGCCTCCGGCGTCTCGAGCCCATGGTCGATTGCGTTGCGGATCATATGAGTCAAGGGATCGGCGAGACGCTCGATGACGGTCTTGTCGACTTCGGTTTTCTCGCCCTCAGTGACGAGTCGCACCAGCTTGCCGGTCATCGCTCCGACCTCGCGCACCAGGCGCGGCATGCGTTGAAAAACCGATTTCACCGGCTGCGCGCGGATCGCCATCACGCTATCCTGAATCTCCCGGGTCAGTTGCTCAAGCTCGTCGAGGCCCGAGGCCACGCCGGACGCCCGCGCGAGCCCCGCCTCCTGGACCCGTTGCGCCAGCATCGCCTGATTGATGACGAGTTCCCCGACCAGGTTGATCAGCCGGTCGACTCGATCCAGATCGACCCGAATCGTTGTCTGAGCGGCGGCGCCGGCCAAGGCCGGATCGGCCCGCTGCGCTCCCTGATCGCCGGCCGACTGCAGGCTCTTTTTTTCGCGCGCCTTGGCGAAATCGATAACCGCTGGCTCCGCCTCTGAGACCGGGATCGGAGTCGGCCCCAGCGCGGAAAGCTCGGCTTCGACGGCAGCCTGCATTTTCTCGATCAGGGCGGCGACGTCGGGCTCGCCCGGCGCCTCGCCGATCTGGCGCTCGATCTCGAGATCGCAATCCCATTCGACGAATTCAAAGATTTCACGGACGGCCGCTTCGTCCTGCTCGGTCTTGAGCTCGATGCTCCAAGAGAGATAGCCGCCTTCCGGATCGAGTTCCGACAAGAGCGGCAAGGCGGAGGAATCGCACGCGACGGTCATTTCGCCGAGCCCGGCAAGTTCGCGCAAAAGCACAGCCGCCTCATTCGCCTTGGCGTAGAGAACGGGCTTCGGCTTGAAGCGGATCAAAAACAGGCTTTGGCTCGGGACAGAGCCCGTGGCGAGATCGTCGTCGAAGATCGATTGGTCGAGGGGAACCGGCTGGAAATCGATGATTTCTCCATCGTCGCCGTCGGCTTCCTCATCGGCCTGCGCGGCGTCCGGATCAAGCGCGCGAAGCGCGTCGGCGAGCGCGTCGCAGCGGCCGGCGTCGACGCTGCCGTCGTCCCGTGCGGCGCGCACGAGATCCGCGAGCGCGTCAGCCGCGCGCAGCATCGTGCCGAGCACCTCATGCGACGGCGCGAGCCGGCCAGAGCGGACATGATCCAAAGCGGTCTCGAAGACATGCGCGAAATGGACAAGGTCGTCGAGGCTGAACGCGCCGGCGCCGCCCTTGATGGAATGGACGGCGCGAAAGACGGCATTCACCGTCTCGCCGTCATAGCCGCCGTCTTGAATGGCGAGCAGCCCCGCCTCAAGCTCCGCGAGCTGCTCCTCGCATTCCTGAAAGAAAGTCTGCTTGATCGCCGCCATAGGATCCATGGACGCTCATCCTTCAATGTTTCAGGCGGCGACGCGGCGAATGGCGGCGACGAGCTTCACGGGGTCGAAGGGCTTCACGATCCAGCCGGTCGCGCCAGCGCGTCGGGCCCGATCCTTTTTCTCGGCGTCGCTTTCCGTTGTGAGCACGAGGATCGGAATGGCACGATGGCGTTCGTCGCCGCGCACGCCTTCGATAAAGCCGAAGCCGTCCATCCGAGGCATGTTGATGTCGGTGACGATGACGTCGGGCGTCTCGCCCTGTAGCACCTCCAGGCCGTGCAGCCCGTCCTCGGCCTGCACCACACGATAGCCGGCGTCGGAGAGAGCCAGCATCAACATGTCGCGCATGGTGCGCGAGTCGTCGACTGTGAGCACTGTCTTGTTCATTGCGGCTGTTCCTGATCGATGAAATCCGCTCGCGCGATTCCAAGTCGCGCAAGGCCTTCGACGAAGTCGGGGGACGGGTTGACGAAGGCGAGCAGGACCTCGTCGGCTCTCCACGTCATGGCGGCGGAGAGAAGCACCTGCAGGCACTGGCCGCCGAGGCGCCGCACGCGAGAGGCGTCGACCGTCAGCTCCTCGCCCCTATGGCCGAGGAATTCGGCGGCGAGCGCCGCCGCCGCCTTCAAATCGAGAATTTCCGGAAGCTCGATCACGGGGGCGGCGCAGGCGCCGCTGGAGGTCGCGACGGACATTTAAAACTCCTCCCAGCTTTCCTCGGCCGGCGCCGCTTCCAGCTTGCGAAGAGCGCCGCCCCGCGCGGGCGCCTTGAGCGTCCTGTGAACCGGCTTGGCGGCCAGCGCGGGGCGCGGCTTGATGCGGATCGGCTCGACCGCGACCGCCGGCTCCTGGCCAACCTGGAAGCGCCCGAGCAGACGCGCGAGCTCCTCGCTCTCCTGGCTCAGGGAATGCGCAGCCGCCGTCGTCTCCTCCACCATCGCCGCGTTCTGCTGGGTCACCTGATCCATCTGGTTCACAGCCGAATTGACCTGGTGTAGAGCCGTCGCCTGCTCCTGCGCGCTCGCCGCAATGGTCGCGACGACGGAATTGATCTCGGCGACCTGAGCGACGATGCGGCCCAGGGCCTTGCCGGTCTCGCCGACGAGATCCACCCCCTGCCCCACCTGGGTCGTCGAGGCGGAGATCAGACTCTTGATCTCTTTCGCCGCCTCGGCGGAGCGCTGCGCCAGCGCGCGCACCTCCGAGGCCACCACGGCGAAGCCCCGCCCGGCGTCTCCCGCCCGCGCCGCCTCGACGCCGGCGTTCAATGCAAGGAGGTTGGTCTGGAAGGCGATCTCGTCGATGACGCCGATGATCTGGCCGATCTGCTGCGACGATTTCTCGATGCCGCCCATCGCCGCGATCGCCTGCCGCACGATCTCGCCGCTCTGATCGGCGTCCGATTTGGCGCTGGACACGAGTTCCTGCGCATGAAGGGCGCCTTCCGCCGTGTTCTTGACAGTCGCCGTGATCTCATCGAGCGTCGCCGCCGTCTCCTCGAGGCTCGCAGCCTGCTGCTCCGTGCGCCGCGACAGGTCGTCAGCGGCCGAAGAAATTTCGCCGCTCCCAGAATGGATGCCGTGGGTGTTGACGTGGATCGCCTGCATCGCGCGCTGCAGCTTCTCGACCGCACTGTTGAAATCGGTGCGCAACATTTCGGTCTTCGGCGCAAAGACGGTTTCGATCCGATAAACGAGATCGCCTTCGGCGAGCCGACGCAGCCCCGCGCCAATACCAGTGATCGCGATCTGGTCCTGCCGCGCCTCTTCGGCCTCACGGGCGGCGCGCTCCTCGTCCTCTTTTTGCCAAGCCTTGACGGCTTCGGCCTCCTCGGCCTGTTTTCTCGTCTTGGCGATCGCCGCGTCCTTGAAGGTCTGGACTGCGGCGGCCATGCGGCCGAGCTCGTCCTTGCGACCGACGAAGGGGACGACGACCGACGCGTCGCCGCCTGCCAGCGCGTTCATCGTCTCGGTCATTTTCGTCACTGGAAGAGCGATGGCGCGCGACATCCACCAGCTGACTAAGATCGCGAAGCCCACTGTCGTGAGGCCGCCGACGACCAAGGAGAGACGGGCGAGGCCCATGAACCAGTCCTGGTCCCTTTGCGTCGCTGCTGACCAAGCGTCGATTTGCGTCCGCGCGTTTTTCGCAGCCGACTGGACGGCGGCGAGGGATTCGGCGTTTCTCGCGGATTTAATGAGGTCGGCGCCCTGGTCCGACGTCGCGTTTTCGCGCGTCAAACGGATCACGGCGTCGGCATATTCCGTCCGCCAAGCGACGGCCGCCGCGTCGACCTTGTCGAGGAGGGCGAGGACTTCGGGATAACCGGCCGCGTCCCGTCGCGCCTTTGCGATCGAGGCGGCGAAGTCTTGGACCGCATCATTATATCCATCGACGTGATGCTGGTCGCGGGTGATCAGATAGCCCCGCGCGATCCGCCCCTGCTCCGAGACGGCGGTGATTGCGCGCGCGAGATCGTCGACGACCGCGTAGGATTTCTCGTTGAGAGCGGCGGCGGAATCGAGAGTCCTCATGACCGCGAAAAGCGTCGCGCTCATGACGGCGACGGCGACGAGAACGCAAGCGAAGCCGACCCCGAGCTTGCGAATGATGGAGAGATTTGAAAGCGACATGCTGCCTCGCGAAAACTAGTTGGCTCGACGCGTTGCGTGACGATTGCGGAACTGAAGCAGAGACCCTCGCTCCGGCTTCGGTCCGATCCTTGGAAGGATGCGGCGCCAGTCATTGGCCGCTCGCTCCCACACAGCCGTCCGACGCTCGAAGCAAAATAGAATCACACGATCTCGCATGAGAACGAGTTTATGCGCCGCAACACTGAATAAATTCTCAACGTCAAATATAATATACATACAATTTTATAGAATTTTTGCCTATAATTTGCATTAATACTAATATAACATATGTATATATTACATATTAACGATACTTATTGCGCATTTTAGATCGGCGCGGCACGCCGGAATCGGATCCGCCTGTCCGATATTTCCCCGTTGCCGAACACGCTGCTTCCGAAACTTGCGCGCGAAAATTGTCCCAATGTGAGCCGCATCCGCTTGCGTTTCGGGGTTAGGCCATCCATATACCATCCAAATAGATGGCTGATGGAGTCGATCGGTGACCGCGGATATTCATCGCTTACGCGAAGGCCCAGGCGAGAGCGAAAAGATCACGATCAATTTGGGCTATGTCGACTTGGGATCGATCGATTTGCTCGTGCGGGAGGGCTTTTACTCCAATCGCACCGACCTGATCCGAACCGCGATCCGCAATCAGCTTTCCGCTCACGCCGACGTCGTCAAGCAATCCATGGCGCGGCAGACTCTCGAAGTCGGGCTGCGGCGTTATCGGCGCGACCAATTGGAGGCGGCGCGCGACGCCGGAGAAAAACTGCGCATTCAAGTCGTCGGGCTCGCGACGATCGCGGACGACGTCACGCCCGAGCTCGCGCTCGCGACGATCGAATCCATCACCGTTCTCGGGGCCCTTCAGGCCAGCAAGGCGGTCAAAACCGCGCTCTCCGATCGAATTCGGTGACCGCCGAGGCCTATGCCTTTCCAATGCAAGGACAGATCATGAAGACCCTTTTGGGCGCCGCCATGCGCAAGGCCGCCGAGCTGACACGCCGCCAAAATGTCGTCGAGGCGACGCAGACGATCGCACGCGCCCTTTCGGCGGAAGACCTCGGCAATCAGCAGAAAGGGAGCCGCGAGGACAACGCTTGGCTCGGCGCGGCCGCCAAAGCCTTCTCCGGATCCGGGAAGCGCAGCCGCAGGGTCGATTCGGCGAGCCTTGTCCCGCCGCCCAGCACGGTCGCAATTCTCGATCCGGCCGCCTTTATGCGGGACTCGATCGCCGCGGTCTGGTACCCAGCGCCACAACCCGACCCCGCCTTGCTCGATGCGCCGTCGAGCCCACCGGATCAGCCGCGCAAAGCGCCGGCCGCGCCCGTCGGCGACGCATTTCTAACCCGCGCCTTCGCCGCGGATGCGGGGGAGAGAGATTACAAGCTCTATGTTCCAAGCAACGTCGACGGCAAGCTTCCCTTGCTCGTCATGCTGCACGGCTGCACGCAGGACCCCGATGATTTCGCGCGGGGCACGGGGATGAATGCGCTCGCGCAGGATCGTGGCTTTATCGTCGCCTATCCGAAGCAATCGAAGCGCGCGAATCAAACAGGCTGCTGGAACTGGTTCAACGCCGGCGACCAGATTCGCGACTCTGGCGAGCCGAGCATCATCGCTGGAATGACCCGCGCCATCATCGAGGAATTCGACATCGATCCCAGGCGGGTCTATGTCGCGGGCCTTTCCGCGGGAGGCGCGATGGCGGCGATCATGAGCGCCACCTATCCCGAGCTCTACGGCGGAGTCGGCATTCACTCCGGCTTGCCTTATGGCTCGGCGAGCGACGCATCATCCGCTTTCGCGGCCATGCGCGGCCTCGCTGGCAAAGCGACCCATCGCGCCGGCAAGGGACGCGTCAGGACCATCGTCTTTCACGGCGAATCCGACTCGACCGTGCATCCGTCCAACGCCGAAACGATCATTGCGACGGCGCGGGCCGGGCTCGAGGGCACGACGGAACAGACGCATAAGGGGCTCTCGGAGGGAGGCCGACCCTATGCCCGCACCGTCATCGCCGACGCGAGCGGTGCGCCACATGTAGAATATTGGGCGATCGAAGGTCTGGGGCACGCCTGGTCCGGGGGTAGGCCAGAAGGCTCCTACACGGACCCGAAAGGACCAGACGCCTCGCGCGAGATGTTGCGCTTTTTCCTGGACGGCCCAGACAAGCACAAGTCGAAGACTTGAGGCGGACGCCCGGCGCGCCAACGCTGGGCGATTTGAGCCCCGCTCGCCGCTCTAACCGATCGCCTTCGCCTCGCGCCTTTTGGCGTGAAGGATCCATTCGGTATAGCCATTCTTCTGATCGCGCCCGTTGAAGATCAATTCCGACGCCGCGCGGAAGGCCGCGCCGTCGAATCCCGGCGCCATAGGGCGATAATGCGGATCGCCGGCGTTCTGACGATCGACAACCGCCGCCATGCGCTCCAGAGTCGCCTGGACTTGCTCGCGCGTCACGACGCCATGATGCAGCCAATTGGCGATATGTTGGCTCGAGATGCGGAGAGTCGCGCGGTCCTCCATCAGCCCAACGTCATGGACGTCAGGCACTTTCGAGCACCCAATTCCCTGATCGACCCAGCGCACAACATAGCCGAGAATGCCTTGGCAATTATTGTCGAGCTCCTCCTGAACGTCGGCAGGCGCAAAATTTATCTTGGCGACCGGAATCGTCAACATGTCGGCGAGCCGCGCCGGCGGGCGCTTGCGCAGCTCTTTCTGCCGGCTTGCGACGTCGACCCTGTGATAATGCAGCGCATGGAGCGTCGCGGCGGTCGGCGAAGGCACCCAGGCAGTGTTCGCGCCCGCCATCGGATGAGCGATCTTCTGCTTCAGCATGTCGGCCATCAGGTCCGGCGCAGCCCACATGCCTTTGCCGATTTGCGCGCGGCCCGGCAGGCCGCAGGCGAGGCCAATGTCGACATTCGAATCCTCATAGGCCGCGATCCAGGCGGTTGATTTCATCTCGTTCTTGCGGATCATCGGGCCCGCTTCCATCGAGGTGTGAATCTCGTCGCCGGTCCGGTCGAGGAAGCCGGTGTTGATGAAAAACACGCGATCCGCCGCAGCCGCGATACAGGCCTTCAGGTTGAGGCTCGTGCGCCGCTCCTCGTCCATGATCCCCATTTTGAGCGTGTGCGACGGCAACTTCAAAATATCCTCGACGCGGCCGAAAAGCGCGTCAGCGAGCGCGACTTCCGCGGGCCCGTGCATTTTCGGCTTCACGATATAGACCGAACCGCTGCGGCTGTTGTGGGGGCCTTCCGCGCGCTTTAGATCGTGGAGCGCAATGAGCGCGGTGACGGCGGCGTCGACGATGGTCTCGGGGACCGGCCGCCCATCCGGGTCCAATACCGCATCCGTCTCGATGTGATGGCCGACATTTCGGACGAGCAGAAGGCTGCGCCCGTGCAAGGTCATCGGCGCGCCCTCGCGATCGACATAGGTGCGGTCTTCGGCGAGCCGACGCTCAACGAGCAGCCCCCTTTTTTCGAGCGACGCGGTCAAGTCGCCCTTCATCAGGCCGAGCCAATTTCGATAGACAGCGACCTTGTCGTCGGCATCCGCCGCCGCGACGCTGTCCTCGAGGTCGATGATCGTGCTGAGCGCCGCCTCGAGAACCACATCGGCGACGCCGGCCTTGCTCTCGGCGCCGACGAGGCTGCCGTGATCGATATGGAGCTCGATGTGCAAGCCATGATGGCGCAAGAGAACGACGAAGGAATCGGACGAGATTTTCTTGTGTCCGGCGTACCTGCCGGGGTGGCGCAGCCTCGTTTCGAGACCATTGTCGAGCACGGCGACAAGCTCGCCGCCTATGACCCTGTAATCGACCACCGCTTTGTGAGGGCCGCCCGCGAGCGGGACCACCTCGTCGAGAAAATTGCGAACCCACTCGATCACGCGCGCGCCGCGCACCTTGTTGTAGCCTTTGCCACGCGCGGCGCCGTCGGTTTCGGGTATCACATCCGTGCCGTAGAGCGCATCGTAAAGGCTGCCCCAACGCGCATTCGCGGCGTTGAGCGCGTAGCGCGAGTTAGACGCCGGCACAACGAGTTGCGGTCCCGAGACGCGGGCGACCTCCAGGACATTCTCGGTGCGAATCGCGAAATCGCCCGGCGCCCGCTCAAGATAGCCGATCTCATGCAGAAAGGCCTGGTAACCTGCTGCATCATGCGGCTCCCGCGCATGCGCGCGGTGATAATCGTCGATCTTTTGCTGTAGCTCGTCGCGAAAGCGCAATTGGGCGCGTATGCGGGGACCGAACTCCGAGATCAGCGCCGAGACGCCGGTCCAGAATCGATCGGCTTCGACGCCGGTCCCCGGCAGGACTTCGTCTCGAATGAAATCATGCAAGACCGCCGCAACGCTGATTTTATCGATTTGCACATATGCCATTTGCGTCTCGTTCACTCGAGGATCATCGGGGCGTCGCAGCGAGAATCGGCGCTGAAAGACCCGACGCCGTTCTTGCGCCGCGACCTCAGAGATCAGCGCGCCCTCCTCGATGCGCAGCGACTTTCGCCGTAACGAAATCGCAACGCCCACGGCCTCCCGAGCCTCCCTTCATCCGTCCGAGCTTCGCCCCGAAAGGGGCCTGGTCCGCGCGGCGAAGCCCGTGGCTATTTTTTGGCTTCATATAGCTCGCAAGCGCGAGAAGGCCAGGGTCGCCGCCGAGAGAAAAGACCCCCGATCTGCACAGATGCGCACCAATTGAAATCAGCGCCGCGCCAGCATGGCGACGAAGAAGCCGTCTGTTGCGCTCGCATAGGGCGTCAGGCGCAAGCCATATCCAAACCGCGACGCGAAGACGGCGAGTTCCGACAAATCGGCGGCCTCGGCCATTTCACGCGCCGGCACGCTCGTGAAATCGTCATGACCCGCGAGGAAAGCCGCGAGCCGGTCCTCGTTCTCCTCGCGCAGAATCGAACAGGTGACATAAAGCATCCGTCCGCGAGGCTTCACGAAACGCGCAGCATCCGCGAGGGCGCGATCCTGATCCCCGATCCTCTGCTCGAGCGCGCCGGGCCTCACCCGCCATTTGGCGTCGGGGTTGCGCCGCCACGTTCCCGTCCCGGTGCAAGGCGCATCGACGACGACGAGATCGCAGCGGCCCTCGAGATCGGCGAGGAGATCCGCCCCGGCGCGCTGCGGGCGCACCTGAACATTGCGCACCCCGGCGCGCTCGAGCCGCGCATGGATCGGCGCCAGCCTGCGTCCGTCGGCGTCGCTCGCATAGACTTGGCCTTTGTTCCCCATCGCCGCCGCAAGCGCCAGGGTCTTGCCGCCCGCGCCTGCGCACAGATCGAGCGCCTGCTCGCCGGGCTTGGCCGCGGCGAGAAGCGCCGCAAGCTGCGAGGCTTCGTCCTGGATTTCGACGAGGCCTTTGACATAGGCCGGCTCGGCGGCGAGCGCTGCGCCGCGTCCGTCCGCGGTCAAGGGCAAGCGCAGGCCGACGGGGGAGAAGGGCGTCGGCTCCGGCCGCAAGTGGGCGAGGCTCGCAAGCGCCTTCTCGTGCGTGGCCTTCAGCGTATTGACGCGCAGGTCGAGCGGGGCGCGGGCCGCGAGCGCGCGGGCCTCCTCGACCGCCGCCTCGCCGAAAACCGCGACGAAGGACGGCTCGAGCCATTCCGGAAAATCGCCCGCCACGTGGAGAGGAGCGCCCGCGAGATCCAGAGCGGCGAGCCGACCGGCCTCGGATTCGAGCAAGGGCGAAAGCGCATGCCCCTGGCCCGAGCAAAGTGCGCTGATCTCCTCGAGGCTCACGCCTCGGGCAAGACGCAAGGCGCCCAGCATGATCGCGCGGCTCGTCTCCTCGGCCATGACATAGGCCGAGGAGGCGCGCCGGCGCAGCGCGTCGAAGACGAGCGTGGCGATCGCCGCGCGATCTTTGGAGCCCGCGAACCGATGCCCAAGGCCCCAATCCTTCAGGGCGTCGCCGGCTGGCCGTCGCCGCGCCTCGATGTCGTCAAGAACCTCGACCGCCGCCGCGATCCGCGCGCCGGGCGTCATAGGCCTCCGAAGGAAGGCGCGAGAAGGATGCGGATCGCGAAGATCGCCCACATCAGGACCAGGATGACGACTCCCACGACGAAGATCTTGCCGCGCGTCGGGACGTGATTGGAGGTCGTATGGACATAGGCATGGGCAAGGCGGCTCGAGACGAAGAGCCACTCCATGACCACGAAGGCCAGATCCGCCTTTTTGGTCGCGAGCGCCAGGAGGACCAGGACGTAGTACAAGACTGGGATCTCGAACTGATTGGCGAAGGATTGGCTCACTTGCAGCGCACGCCCGGGCCAGGGCGTTTGCTTCAGCGCGATGTCGCGCCACGTCAATTCTCCGCGCAGGAGGACGTTGCGACGCTCTATCGCGGCCCATAAGACCAGCGAAAATGTGAGGCCGATCTGGACGAAGAGCGGCAGAAGAATGGATTGGATGGTCATGGCGCTTCTGACTGGAGGAATTGGCCTAAGGCGACGCGTCACGCCCCTGTGGGGTAGTTCGGGCTCTCCCGCGTGATCGCGACGTCATGCACATGGCTTTCGCGAAGGCTCGCGGCCGAGATGCGCACGAAAGTGGCGCGCGCCTGGAACTCCTCGATCGTCGGCGCCCCGACATAGCCCATGGCGGCGCGCAAGCCGCCGGCCAGTTGATGGACGATCGCACCGATCGGCCCGCGATAGGGAACCTGACCTTCGACGCCTTCCGGCACCAGCTTCAGATGATCCTTGATGTCTTGCTGGAAATAGCGGTCGGCGGAGCCGCGCGCCATCGCCCCGACCGAGCCCATGCCGCGATAGGCTTTGAACGAGCGGCCCTGATAGAGATAGACCTCGCCGGGACTTTCATCGGTGCCGGCGAATAGCGAGCCGATCATGGCGCAATCGGCGCCGCCGGCGATCGCCTTGGCGAGATCGCCGGAATATTTGATGCCGCCATCGGCGATGACCGGAATATTGGCGGCGCGCGCCGCCTCCGCGCAATCCATGATCGCGGTGAGTTGGGGCACGCCGACGCCGGCGACGATGCGCGTCGTGCAGATCGAGCCCGGGCCGATGCCGACCTTGATGGCGTCCGCGCCGGCGTCGATCAGCGCCTTGGTCCCGTCGGCCGTCGCGACATTGCCGGCCACGAGGGAGACCTTGTTCGACGCCCGCTTCAGCCGAGTGACCTGATCCAGCACCGATTGCGAATGGCCATGGGCCGTATCGACGACGAGGCAATCGACGCCGGCGTCGATCAGCATGAGTGCGCGCTCGAAACCGTGGTCGCCGACCGTCGAGGCCGCCGCGACCCTGAGCCGTCCCTCGGCGTCCTTGCAGGCGTCGGGATGCAGCGTCGCCTTCTCCATGTCCTTGACGGTGACGAGGCCGACGCAGCGGAACTCATCGTCCACGACGATGAGCTTCTCGAGCCGGTGCTGGTGCAGGAGTCGACGCGCCTCGTCCTGGCTCACCCCTTCGCGCACCGTGATGAGCGCTTTGGTCATCAGCTCCGAAACCGGCTGCAGCGGATTATCGGCGAATCGAACGTCGCGATTGGTCAGAATGCCGCAAAGCTTCGCCGGCTTGCCGCCGAGTCCTCGCTCGACGACCGGAATGCCCGAAATGCCATGCTGGCGCATGAGCGCCAAAGCATCGGCGAGAGTTTCATCCGGAAAAATGGTGATCGGATTGACCACCATGCCGCTCTCGAAGCGCTTGACCTTGCGGACCTCCTCGGCCTGCTCGGAAGGATCGAGATTGCGATGAATGACCCCGATGCCGCCGGCCTGAGCCATCGCGATGGCGAGCCGCGCCTCGGTCACCGTATCCATGGCGGAGGAAACGAGAGGGATGTTCAAGCTGATCGACGAGGTGAGCCTCGTCTTGAGCGCTACGGCGCCCGGCAGGACCTGAGAATGGCCGGGCTGAAGCAGCACATCGTCGAAAGTGAGCGCTTCCGCAAGCGCGGGCCGTTTAATGAGAGCCAAATGCAAACTCCGTGATGAACCTCGGGCGACGATGCCGCCAGAGCGCGTGCGGGAAACGATTCCAGCGGATTCGCTTCGACCGAGAGTTGCCGGGGGCTCTTAGCATGCCTGTGACAAAGCGCAAAGGAAGGACCTGCGCATGACGCCGCCACAGCGTCCGCGGACGAATAGGCTTGCCTTTGTACCGAATGTTCGGTATAAACAACGCGTCGTGAGGGAGGCGACCAAGCCATACTCGAAAGCCCTCTCTCGAACCCGACAGTCCTTTCGCAAACCAAGGAGATTGATCATGGCGCGCATTGCAATTCCCGATTCCGTCGACGCAGCCCCGATCGCGGCCAGGCCATTGCTCAACGCGGTGAAAAGCCAGCTCGGCCTCGTCCCCAATATGTTCCGGCTCATTGCGACGAGCCCCGAATCGCTCCAAGGCTATCTCGGCCTCAATGGCGCGCTCGCCAAGGGGAAGCTCGATGCGGCGACACGGGAAAGAATCGCGCTCGCCGTGGCCAATGTGAACGGATGCGCCTATTGCAATTCCGCCCACGGCTATCTCGCAGCCCATTTGGCGAAGCTCGACGCCGCCGAGATCGCGGCCAATCGTGACGGACGATCGAATGACCCGAAGGCCGACGCCGCGGTCCGCTTCGCCAGCAAGGTCACGACTGAGCGCGGCGCGGTCGCCGAGGCCGATCTTCAAGCCGTTCGCTCCGCCGGTTATTCCGACGCCGAGATCATTGAAATCGTCGTCCACGTCGCGCTCAACGGGCTGACCAATTACGTGAACAACGTTTTCGCGACCGACGTCGACTTTCCAATGGTTGAGGCGCGCCGGGCGGCCTGAGCTGCGCAAAAGCGCCAAATCCACAAATGGAAGCTCGGCGGCGTCCACAGCCGGGCTCGAAGCTGACGAGGACAGACCATGTCAACGCCGTCGAGCGACATAGCCTTCAGCCCGAGCGTGAAAGCGATCCAAGAACGCCGCGGGTCGCGCGCCGCCTATGCGAAACAGGAGGCGCGCGGCGGGTTCGAGGTCGCGATCACGCCCGATCTCGAGCGTTTTCTCGGCGAAATCGATACGGCCTATTTCGCCACGGCCAATGCGGCGGGGCAGCCCTATGCGCAGCATCGCGGCGGGCCCAAGGGTTTCATCAAGGCGCTCGATTCGCGCACGCTCGGCTTCGCCGATTTCGCTGGCAATCGCCAATATGTCACCCTCGGCAATCTCGCCGAGAATGATCGGGCCTTTCTGTTTCTGATGGATTACGAGAATCGGCGCAGAGTAAAAATCTGGGGCCGCGCGAGAACCGTCGAAGACGACGCCGACTTGATCGCGCGGTTGACGCCCAAAGGATATAAGGCCCGCGCCGAACAGGCGATCCTGCTGACGGTCGAGGCCTGGGACGCGAATTGCCCTCAGCACATTCCGCGCAAAATCGACGCCGAAACGGCCGCGGCGGCGATCCATCGGCTCGAAACGCTAATCGCCGCGCTCACAGTTGAAAACGCCGCCTTGCGCGATGCTCTTTTGGATCAGCAAAAGATCCGTTAAGCACGTTTGCGACGCTTGGGCGGGCGCATTGGCGGTCAGCTAGGCCCTTGTCGCGCGCTTCGCCTGTTCGCTTTGCCATGCCCCCGCGGCCAAGATTCGAGAATTTGATGGGCTGATGACCAAGGACATCCCGCCGTCGCCGAGCTCGCGCGACGAGATTATTCTTCGCTTATTCGAGCTTTTCCGCCGCGCCGGCTATGAAGGCGTCTCGATCGGCGAGATTTCGCGGGCGACGGGGCTTGGCAAATCGAGCCTCTATTATCATTTCCCAGGTGGCAAGGCGGACATGGCGGCGGCCGTTGTCGCCTTCGCCAAACAGTGGATGGACGCGCATGTGTTCGCGACTCTGCGCGGGCCGGGTCCGCTCAAGGATCGGGTGGCCGCCATGCTGACTGCGATCGGCGCGCTTTATGACGGCGGCGCGGCGCCCTGCCTCGTCGCCAGCATGATGCTCAGCCGCGGGACCAGTCCGAGCGAAGCTGATGTCGGCGCCCTCATCCGCGACTGGATCGACGCCGTCGCGACGGCGTTGCGGGAGAGCGGGATAAGCGCGAACGAGGCGGGCGAGCGCGCCGCTGCGGCGATCATCACGATCGAAGGCGCCTTGATCGTCGCGCGCGCGACGGAACGGCTCGATATTTTCCGTGACGCCATCGAGCGCGTGCGCAAGATCCTTATGGCCTGATGCGCGGCAGTCGGCGACGGCATCGGCGCGAAAGCACGCATGGGCGCCGGAACGCCCTGCTCCGCCGACGATCAAGGAGCCCCCGGGTCTTGCCTCGCTATCTCGTCACCGCGCTGATCGTCGCCTGCGCTCTGTTCATGGAAAATCTCGACGCCACGGTGATTTCGACTTCGCTGCCGGCCATCGCCCTCGATCTCCACGACGATCCGATCTCCTTGAAGCTCGCGATGACCTCCTATCTGGTCTCGCTCGCGGTCTTCATTCCGGCGAGTGGCTGGATCGCCGACCGATTTGGCGCCAGGAACATCTTCCGGCTGGCGATCGTCGTCTTCACCCTCGGATCGATCTTTTGCGGCTTCGCGCGCGATCTCTCGGAGCTGGTCGCCGCCCGTGTGCTTCAGGGCCTCGGCGGCGCGATGATGACGCCGGTGGGGCGGCTCCTCCTGCTGCGTTCGGTCGATCGCGCCGATCTCGTTCGCGCGCTCTCCTATCTGACCGTCCCCGCCCTCCTCGGCCCGCTCGCCGGGCCTCTGCTCGGCGGCTTCATCACGACCTATTTTCATTGGCGTTGGATTTTCTGGATCAATGTGCCGATCGGCGTCGTCGGCATCGTCCTGGCGTCGATTTATATCGAGGACGTCCGGGAGGAGGCCCCCTGGCCGCTCGACATCAAGGGCTTCGTCTATTCCGGCCTCGGCCTTTCCTTGTTGATTTTCGGCCTCGCCCTGGCGGGACGCGGTCTGACGCGGTTCGAAACGACGCTTCCGCTCATCGGCCTAGGCGCCTTGTCCCTGACCGCCTATTTCTTCCACGCGCGCCGCGCCGACTTTCCCCTGCTCGACCTCAGGCTTCTCGCCGTCCCGACCTTTCGCGCCGGCCTCACCGGCGGATCGCTCTTTCGCATCGGCGTCGGCTCGATCCCCTTTCTGCTGCCGCTCATGCTGCAAATGAGCTTTGGCATGACCCCGTTTCAATCCGGCTCAATCACCTTCATCGGCTCGGCCGGCGCGATGCTGATGAAGACGACCGCCGCCCCGATCCTGCGCTTGGTCGGCTTTCGCCGCACGCTTGTGGGCGCCGCGACCTTGAGCGCCCTCTTTCTCGGCGCCTATGGATTCTTCACCCCGGCGACGCCCCTTGTGATCATGATGAGCGCGCTCTTCATTTCCGGCTTCGTCAAATCGCTCGAGTTCACGAGCCTCAACGCCATCGCCTATGCCGAGATTACGCCGGCCGAAATGAGCAGGGCGGTCAGCTTCGCCTCGGTCGCGCAGCAATTGTCGCTGAGCCTTGGCATCGCCGCCGGCGCCGCAGCGCTGCAGACGGCGGCGCGGCTCAATGGCGACGCGGATGTCTTCGACGCCGAGAATTTTCGTTGGGCCTTTCTGGCGATGGGCCTGGTTTCCCTGAGCTCAGTTCCGACGTTCTTGAGCCTGCCGCGCGATGCCGGGTCCGAACTCGCGCCGCGCCGCGCCAAGGAGGCGTCTCAGCTCGAGCGGTAAAATTCGCTCGGCCGCAAAAGCTCAGCCTTTGCCGGCGCCGCGAAACCCGGTCGCGAGAACATAAAGCTCGGCCGAATCGGCGCGGCTCGCCTGCGGCTTGACGTGGCGGACCGTGGCGAATTCTCGCTTGAGCCTCGTGAGCAGCTCATTCTCCGTACCGCCTTGAATCACCTTGGCGAGGAAGGCGCCGCCTTCGGCCAGAACTTCGCAAGCGAAATCGGCGGCGAGCTCGACCAGCCCGATGATGCGCAACTGATCGGTCTTCTTATGCCCAGTCGCGTTGGCGGCCATATCGGACAAGACGACGTCGGCCTTGCCGTCGAGCCATTCGAGAAGGCGCGGCGGCGCGTCCTCGCTTAGGAAATCCATGACCTTGAACTCGACGCCTGGCACCGGCTCCATCTCGAGAAGGTCGATGCCGATGACCCTCCCCCGGCCCTGTTCCGCGCCGACCTTCTGCGCCGCCACCTGCGACCAGCCGCCCGGCGCGGCCCCGAGGTCCACGATCCTTTGACCGCCTTTAAGAAAACGATAGCGCTCGTCGATCTCAAGAAGCTTATAGGCCGCGCGGGAGCGAAACCCCTCGCGCTTGGCCCGCGCCACATAGGGATCGTTGAGTTGGCGCTCGAGCCAGAGGGTCGAGGAAAGCGAGCGCTTTCGCGCGGTCTTGACCCGCGTCTTGAGTGAGCGCCCGCCTTCGCGGCCGGAAGAATTGTTCGATCCCGTCAAGAAAATATCCAGGCTGAAGCGGCGATTGCCGCCTCACTATGGGCCAGGTGCGCCTTGCGCGCAAAGCACGCGTCCGTCAGTGGAAGATTTGAACGGCGGCCATGACGATGGCGCCGATCGCAAAGGTCTCGATCAGCATCACCGCGATCGGGCGCCAGCCGACGGCGATCAGCTCCTTGAAGGAGGTTTTCATGCCGAGCGCGGCGATCGCCGTGACGAGGGACCAGCGCGACAGATCATTGGCGGCGTCGGTGACCGGCTTGGGGAGGAGGCCGAGACTATTGACGGCGACGAGGGCAGCAAAGCCGAGAAGGAACAACGGGACCGGCGGCTTCGGTCCGGCTTGCGCTGCGCCGCGCTTCGAGATGACGAAGGCGATGATGAACACCACCGGCAGCAGCATCGCCACGCGCAGCAGCTTCACATAAGTCGCGATATCCCCTGTCTCCGGCGAAATCGTATAGCCGGCGCCGACCACCTGAGCCACATCATGGATGGTGCCTCCGAGGAAGATGCCGGCGCGCACATGATCAAGGCCGACTCCGGTGGCGATCAGCGGATAGAGGATCATGGCGAGGGTGGAGAGCGCGGTCACGGTGACGACGGTGAGAATTGTGTCGCGCTCCGTCTTGGCGTCCCGCGGCAACACCGAGGCGATGGCGAGCGCGGCCGATGCGCCGCAAATGCCGACGGAGCCGCCGGACAAAATGCCGAACGAGCGGCTCTGCCCCAGGGCCCGCGCGGCCAAATATCCGATGGCGATGGTCGCGGCCACGGCGACGACGACGGTCGCGATCGGCATGGCGCCGAGGCTCATAATTTGCGCGGCGGTGATGCGCGCGCCGAGCAAAGCGACGCCCAGCCGCAACACCGCCTTCGAGGAAAACTCGATGCCGCTGACGCAGCGCCCCTCCTCATGCAGGAATTGAAAGGCCATGCCAAAAAGAAGGGCGAAAAGCATGACCGGCGCGCCATAATGCTGCGAGAGCCAGGTCGAGGCCAGCGCCACGGTCGCCGCGACGAGAAAGCCGGGGTAGACGGCGCGCAACATCGCCAGGCGAGGCGCCGCACGCGCGGCTGCTGCCCGGGGCGGAGCGACGGCGGGGCTCGACAGCCCCTCCATTCCGCCGAGGGACTGGAAGATTGCCTGCACCGCCTCGGCGTCGGTTTCGAGATCGTTGGCCATCGGTCGCCTAATTCATGAGCTGGTTTGAATCAGCGCCTTGCGCACCGGGCGCAACGAACGTCGATCCGTCTAAGGCGTAGCCTTCGAGCTGCGCCCTTGGCGCTCCCTTTAGCAGAAGCAAGACGCCATTTGGAAAACCCTCCCCTCACATTTTTAGGAGCCGCCTCCACATCAAATGGCGTCTCGAAAAACGGGGCAAGCGTCGAAGCTGACGCCCTCAGGCTTCGAACAGTCCCCTTAGAGCGCCCTCGCCTCGCCGGGTAGGATCGCCTGAAGGCGACAAGGACAAATGACCGTCTCGTCGAGATCGCCGGCTTCGTTGCGCGTCATCCGCACGACCTGTCGACGGGCTTCCGCCGCCGGGTCGGGACGCGCCGTCACCAAGACGCCATCCGGAGCGAGCGCGGCGGCGAGGCTAGCCGGGATTTCGGCGAGCGCGCCCTGCACGATGATTCGATCGAAGGGTCCAGCGGCCGGACCTATCGTCAACCCGTCGCCCCATGTGACGCCGGCATTGTCGATCGCCAGCCGGGCCAGCCTAGCGCCGGCCTCGATCGCGAGACTTTGGAACCGTTCGACCGAGATCACTTCTCGCGCGAGCCTTGCGAGAAGCGCGGTCGCATATCCTGACCCCGTCCCGATCTCGAGCACCCGGCAGTTCGGGGACGGCGCGAGCGCCTCGATCATGCGGGCGGCGAGCCAGGGCTCCGGCAAGGTCTGGCCGCAACGGAGCGGCAGCGCGAGCTGGCGGCGGGCGAGGTCGGCATAGCGATGCGGCACGAAAATCTCGCGAGGGACCAACTCGAGCGCGCGCAGGACGCCGAGATCCTGGATCCCGCGCGCGCGCATCGTCAGGAGGAACGCGGCCTTGGCCTGCGCCGAGGCTAAAGCCTCGTCCTTTCGCGCGGGCTCTTGCCACATCGGCTCCATGGCGCCGTCCTCCCTCAGAATCCGCCTTCCTTCAGGACAAGGCCCGCGCATAGCGGGCGAGCGAAGCTTCATGGGTCAAATCGAGCCGCAGCGGCGTCACGGAGACCATTTTGCGCGCCAAGGCCTCGAGATCGGTTCCTTCGCCGGGAACAAGATGATCCTTGTCGAACCCGATCCAATAATAGGGATTGCCGCGCCCGTCGGCGCGCGCGTCGACCTTCACCAAATAGCCGCGGCGACCCTGAGCCGTCACCGCGACGCCCTGAACCTCATCAGGCGCGCAAGCCGGAAAATTGACGTTCATCACGATATTTTGCGGCACGCCCTCGGCTAGAATCTTGCCGATCAGGGCAGGCGCGAGCGCTTCGGCGCAATTCCAATGGACGCCTTCGCGGCCGGTCGCCGGACTATAGGCCTGCGACAGGGCGATGGACGGCACGCCAAGGACCGCACCCTCCATGGCACCGGCGATCGTGCCGGAATAGATGACGTCCTCAGCGACATTCTGCCCGCAATTCACACCAGACAAGACGAGATCCGGCTTTGCTCCATTGAGAATTCGGCGCGCGCCCATAATGACGCAATCCGTGGGCGTGCCTTTGACCGCGTAATGGCGCTCGGAAATCTTGCGCATGCGCAGGGGATCGTTGAGCGATAGGGAATGGGCGACGCCGGACTGATCGGTCTCTGGGGCGACGACCAGGACGTCGTCGGTCAGGGTCCGGGCGATCCGTTCGAGCACGGCCAGGCCCGGAGCATGGACTCCGTCGTCATTGGTGACCAAGATTCGCATTGGGCGGCTCCCGAGCGTCGATTCGTAGGCCGTCGGTTCGGCGGCCGCGCTCCTCCCGTGGAAATGCGCCAATATTCTCTACTCGCGCAATAACTTTTCGAACCTCCCCTACCCGCCGGTTATTGCAAACCCATGCGGCTTGGGAAAAAGGCCGGCGACGACTGCAGCGCTTAGCGAATCGCGCCGAGATGCGTCGCCTGTTTTCCTTGGGCTGACGGCGTCGAGCCGAACGTTTTGCGGAACTCGTGGGCGAGATGCGCCGAATCGAAAAACCCCGCCTCCAGCGCCGCCATCGTGACCGACTGGCCCCTCGCCAACGCGCGGCAAGCCGAGCGCAATCTGTTCCAGGCGCGATAGCGTCGGAAGGGCGCGCCGATTTGCGCCGTGAAGAGATGCTGGAAGCGCGATCCCGACAGGCCGACCCGCCCCGCGAGATCGGCGACCGGCGTGAGATCCTCGCAGTGCGCCTGAAGGAAATCGACGACGGCGCGCAAACGCGGATCGATCGGCGCGGCATCGGCGATTTTGTTTGAGAAGGCCAACAGATCATCGAGTTGGAGGCCGGCCGCGCGTTCGCCGTCTGGGCGCTCATAGAGAGAGCGCATCAGATCGACTTCGTCGGGCGCGCCGAACGCCACGCCGTCGGCCGCGTCCTTCTCTCTGAGGAAAGGAAAAAGACTTTCAGCGCCGCCGACATTCGGCTCCAAATAGAGGGCTGCGAAAGGCTCGCCAAAAAAGTCCAGTTCGTGCCAGAGCCCAGGCGGAATGACGGCAGCGCGGCAAAGCCGCCAGTCCCCGCCCCTCATCCGCAGACGAAACTTTCCATAAAGTCCGACAAGGTAAACGGGCGCGCCGCCATTGTGGCTCGCAAGATAGCCCCTTGCGCCGAGCCAAAGCGCGCGGCCTTCATCCATGTGGACGAGCGAGACGGGCGCAGAAGGCGCCGCCGCAGCACGTTCATACAAGCGCGCCCCCGCTTTTCCTGCTTTGGTCGCCGTCCACAGGTTCAACCCTCTTTGGACAAACCGACATGCGCAACCTGCTTCTGCTCGCCATCGCCATCCTATGCCTTGCGATCGCTCTCGTCCTCGCTTGGGTACTAGGCGTCACCTTGTTTTTTCCGAACGGAAAACTCGCGGGACTCATCGTCGAGCGCAAAGACCTTATCAGAGCGCATATCGACTACCTGATGATGGCGCAGTTCCTATTTATATTTTTTGGTCTTTTTAAACTATTTTCAATCGATCCGCCCTACTGGGTGGTGGGCGCGGCAAGCTACGGCGCGATCATGAATCCGTTGGGGTTCTTGAAGCGCGCCTTGACGCCAAAAATCGTAGCTGCGGCGCCGGTCGAGCCCTATTTTCCGGTGCAGGCCGGCGTGAGCTTCACCTTGGCGACAGTCGGGCTTCTGGCTGCCGCGGCGCTGATTTTCAGAGCAGCCTGGGCGGCCCGGGACGCATCCGCGAGTAAGAAATCGAAATCCGATTTCCAGGCTGGATGAAAATCGGACCAGCGCCTTGCCGTGGGCTGCGGGCTCGCCGCGGCGTCGCGCGCCTATTTGGGGCAGCTCGGCTCGTTCAGAAGCTCGAGGCTCGACATTTCGCCGGCGAGAACGAAATCGCCATAGTCGAGCTTAAGAGCGCGGGATATGCCGTTTTCATAGAGATCGAAGGACAGGGTGTAGGCGGGTCCGTCATCCTTCTTGCCGGCCTCGAAATAGCTAATCGAGACGGGCCAGCGCCTCAGCTTTTCGAGCTGCGGAATATGTGCCGCTTTTTCCGTCGCGGGCGCAGCGATGGGATGGCCGATGAAAGTCGTCGTCTCGTAAACTTTTTCGCCGGTCTCGGAGCCGTCATAGACTTTGACCTCGATGAGATTCTGGCCGGCCTGAGCGGCGGCGAGGATTCTCTTCAAATGCTCGGTCGGAAAGACCACGTCGGGGGCCAGATCGAATTTGCTGCGCTTCGGCTTGGCGAGATTGACCGACAAGGGCCCGTTGGCGGCTTTCGACGCCTTGCCGTCGACCGTTTCCGCAGCTCCATTGTCGACGCTGGTCCGCATCTTGAAGTCGAAACTCTTCCCGTCAAAATCCTCGAAGGTCGCCGAATGCATGTCCGAGATCCGGGTTGGCCCTTCGGCCGGCTGCAGCTCGGTCAATTGGCGGAAATTCTGGACATAGCCCTCGCAGGGGGAGCCGGCAAAATCGAATGCGATTCGTCCATGCGCCGCGGTCGGGCTTTTGGTCCCGACCGATTTCGCCAAGGTCAGCTCATAGACCGCGCGATGCGAGGCGAGCGAAACTCCGTCCGCTATTGCAGTCTTGGCCTTGTTCTCGGGCGCGACTCGGTTCGGCGCGGTGTTTGCGGCCATGGCCGTCAGCGCAAGAGGCCCGAGGGACGTCAGGGCCAGGGCCCACGCGCCGGAAATTAGGAAGCGGGCGTGCGAAGCAAGCATATCGTTGTTCCTCGAACGAAGATTCAGCGACGCAAGGATAGGGAACCCTAGCTGCCGAAGGTAAAATTTTAGAGACCGAGCGCCCGGGTTGCAACCGGAACCGGCCCATCTTTACAACGGCCGGGGATTTCGCCGCCCGACTCGGCAATATATATTATGTCAATATTCAACGGGGGAATTTCATAGATGAGCAAGGTTGAAGACAGATTGGCCGCCATGGGCGTGGCGCTGCCCGTTCCAGCTGCGCCGGTCGCCAATTATGTCCCGTTCGTCGTCTCGGGGGCCCTCCTCGTCATTTCCGGCCAACTCGCGCTCGGCGCGGACGGAAAGCTTGATCCGGCCCATGTCGGCAAAGTGGGCGCGAATGTATCGAACGAGGCCGGCCAGGCGGCGGCGCGGCTTTGCGCCGTCAACCTCCTGGCTCAGGCGAAGGCGGCGCTCGGCGATCTCGACCGGATTTCCCGCTGCGTCCGATTGGGCGGTTTCATCAACGCCGCGCCCGGCTTCTCGTCGATCGCCCCGATCATGAACGGCGCCTCCGATCTCATCGTCGCGGCGCTCGGCGACATCGGCCGCCACGCGCGCTCGACCGTCGGGGTGGCCGAACTGCCGCTCGACAGCGCCGTCGAGGTCGAAGCCCTGTTCGAGATCGCCAGTTGATCGAGCGCTTGCTCAAACGACCGATCGCTCATCGCGGCCTGCATTCCAAGGCGGAGAAGCGAGTCGAGAACACGCTCGCCGCCGCCGCCGCCGCGATCGCCAAGGGCTATGCGATCGAATGCGACATTCAGCGCTCCAAGGACGGCGAGGCGATGGTCTTCCATGATTTTCGCCTCGACCGCCTGCTCCAGGCCGACGGCCGCCTCGACGCCTTCACCGCCCGCGAGCTCGGCGCGATCCCCTTCAGGGAAGGCGACGAACGAATAGCTACGCTTCCCCAGCTGCTGATCGAGGTGCGCGGCCAGGCTCCACTCGTCGTCGAGATCAAAAGCCGTTTCGACGGGGACTTGCGCCTGGCGGATCGCGCAATCGAACTTGCCGCCAGCTATGGCGGCGCGCTCTATTTGAAGAGCTTCGATCCCGAGGTCCTCGCCCATATCCGCGCAGCCGGCGTCGCCTGCCCGCTCGGCCTCATCGCCCAGGCGCATTATGGCGACGAGGAAGATTGGGCGCATCTGACCCCCGAGCGCCGCTCCCTTTTGACGACTCTCTGCGATTATGCGCGCGTCGCGCCTAATTTCCTCTCCTGGCGCGTCGGCGATTTGCCCCATGCCATTCCGCAACTGTTTCGCGCCGGAATCGGACTTCCAGTCGTCACATGGACCGTGCGTTCGCACGAGGCTCGGACGGCCGCGGCGCCCTGGGCGGACCAGATCATTTTCGAAGGCTTCGAGGCGTGATCGCGGCGGCGTTCTAAGCGCCCATGCTCCGCTCTTCGTCGTGCGCCGCCCATCGAAAATGCGCATCTGCGCGATATGTCTCCATGCATCCGGTTACGCCGCGTCCTTGTCTCGTCCGCCAGCACGGACCAGGACGAGGCGCGGCCGCTGCGTCCATGAGGAAACGCGCTTTGAGCAACACCGAGATGGAGCAGTCCGTCGAGAAGCCGCAGGCCGGTTCCTCGGTCGAACTCGCCATTTTCCAAGCCCTGCAGGCTCGCTTGCCTGCGCTTTTCCGCGACATATTTCCCGACCCGAGCGCGTCCCGCACCGTCGTCATCATCCCGAGCCTGAGCCTTGACCAGGACGTGCTCGCGCGGCTGACGGGCGCCCATCATTACGAAGAGCGCCTGCTGTGCATGCTCATGCTTTTGAAGCTGCCGCGCACACGGATCATCTATGTGACCAGCCAGCCGCTGCCCGAAGAGATCATTGATTATTATCTCCATTTGCTGCCGGGCATACCGGCGGCCCATGCGCGCCGGCGCTTGACGCTTCTGTCTTGTTTCGACGCGAGCGCGCAGCCGCTCGCCGCCAAAATCCTGGCGCGCCCAAGATTAATCGCGCGGCTGCGCGATGCGATCGCCGATTCGGCGACGGCGCATATGTCATGCTTCAATGTTTCGCCGCTCGAACGCGCATTGGCGGTAAAATTGGGCGTGCCGATTTACGGCTGCGACCCTTCCCTTCTTCCTCTCGGATCGAAAAGCGGCGGCCGCACGATCCTTCGCGAGGCGGGCGTTCCGATCCCGGAGGGCGTCGAGGGCGTCGCCGACGCGCATGATCTCGTCGCGGCGCTCGGCGGGCTGAAGCGCCGCAATCCCGCCCTGCGCCGCGCAGTGGTGAAGCTCAATGAAGGCTTCTCGGGGGAAGGCAATGCGATTTTCAGCTTCGAAGGCGCCCCTGAGCGAAGCGGCCTTGAGGCTTGGATCAAATCGAGGCTGCCTGCGCTCTCCTTTGAGGCGCGCGGCATGTCTTGGGAAGCCTTTAGCGCGAAGATCGAGGAGATGGGCGCGATCGCGGAGGAATTCATCGAGGGCGCCATAAGACGCTCGCCCTCGGCGCAATATCGGATCGATCCGCTCGGTCAAATCGACGCGATCTCGACGCATGATCAAGTGCTCGGCGGCCGATCCGACCAGATCTTTCTCGGCTGTCGCTTTCCGGCCGACGAGTCCTATCGGCTCGAGATTCAGAACGAAGGATTAAAGGCGGCCCATATTTTACGCGACCGAGGCGTGCTCGGACGGTTCGGCATCGACTTTCTTTCCGTGTGGGACGGATCCGCTTGGCGCCATCACGCGATTGAAATCAATCTGCGCAAAGGCGGAACGACTCATCCGTTCATGATGCTTCAATTCCTCACCGACGGAAGATATGATTCCCTGCGCGGAGAGTTCACCCTGCCGTCAGGCGCTTCCCGTTGCTATTATGCGTCGGACAATCTCGAGGCGCCCATCTATCGCGGCCTTACGCCGGCGGATCTTCTCGACATCGCGGCGTTGAACGGGCTGCATTTCAATCGCGCCACGCAACAAGGCGTCGTCTTCCATTTGATCGGCGCGCTCTCCGAATTCGGCAAAGTCGGGATCGTTTGCGTCGCGCCCTCCCGCGACGAGGCCGATCGGCTCTATCGCGACGTCATCGCCGTGCTCGATCGCGAGCAAGCGGCGGCGCACGCGTGACGCCTCGCGCTCTCGCTAAAGCCGCAACCTGCACGGACCGCGCTCGCGCATGCGACGCCCGCACGATCGGCTCTCTTCGACGACGAAGCTTTAGGCGTGGCCTCGCGCCTTTCGGTCGGGGCCGCTCCATTCTCGCGACGATGATTTTGGATCGCTCGATCCAAAATCATCGTGACCTACACGGGTCTAGGAATGAACCACATTCTGTACGGTCCGGCGGTAAAGGTGCCAACTCGCGTGAGCGAGGACGGGCATGACGACCGCGAGGCCGACAAAGAGAAGAGAAAAGCCGATCGCCACAGATATGATGATGATCAGGCCCCAAAGCGCCATAGGCCCGGGGTTCTTGCGCACCGCTGCGATCGACGTATAGACGGCCGCGGTCACGCCGACGTCCCGATCGAGCAACAATGGAAATGAAACGACGCTGATGCTCAAGGAGACGGCGGCGTAGATCAAGCCCAAAGCATTGCCTAGGATGATGAGCGCCCAGCCTTTCGGGGTGACGAAGACCTCATGAAGAAAATTCACATAGGAGTGTGGCGCGGCTGGGCCGAAAAGCGCCTGATAAAGCAATCGGGCGGTCGTGAGCCAGATGAGGAAAATCACCATCAGCGCAAGGCCAAGCATCAGGATCGAAGGCACAGAGGGAGAATGGCGCACCTCGAATGCGTGCGACCAAGAAATGTCGAGGCCGAGTTCCCGTCGGCGGCTCATCTCGTAAAGCCCAATCGCCGCGAAAGGCCCGATCATGGCGAAGCCGAACATGAGCGGATAGAGCATGGGCAGAGCGTTTTGGTCCGAGGTCGCCCGCGCGATCGCGACGCCGACGATCGGATAGATTAGGCCCAAGAAAACCAGATGCGAGGGCATCGCCATAAAATCGGCTATGCCTTTGGCGAGAGCGTCCCTGAGGTCGGCCACGCCAATCTTTCGGACCATCGGATAGGCGGGACTTGCGTCCGGGCCGACGAACACATGAAAATGCGCCATACGTGCTCCTCCTGAACCGAGTCTTACTCGGCCGCGGACCACGGTGACGCCGACGCTAAGCGGTTGGTCACGCGGAGCCGCGACCTACACATTGAGAAAAATTATACGCCTCTCTTTTAGGCTTGTCGCGCGCGATCGCATGTCGCCAGGCGGCAATCCTAGGCTCACGCCTTGGATAGACTACGCGCCGCGACGCCAATTGTTCCAAGCGGAGCTGTTGGCTTTCTTAAGCAACAGGCGTCGCTCAGCCTATGTTGCAGCGCCGCATGTGGTGGCAAAACGCTGCACCACGCCCTTGCTCATGGCTGTGGTTAGGCTTGCAACAAACTTCCTACATGCCGAAACGCATCACGAGACGACGCAACCGTTGCCGCAAGCTATAAGGGGGATAGCGCACGTCCGGGTCGAACCATGTGCTGCGATAGAGAACGCCGCGCGCATTGACATAGGCGTGGAAGCCCCACTCGCCGTGATATTTGCCCATGCCGGAATTTCCGACGCCGCCAAAGGGCAAGTTGCGGACAAGAGGCTGGACAGTGCAATCATTGACCGCTGCGTCGCCCGACGCCGTCGCCGCAAGAATCCGCTCCACGATTTTTGCGTCATCGGCGAACACATAGAGGCCGAGCGGGCTCGGCCGGGCGTTGATGGAAGCGATCGCCGCCTCGACGCTGTCGATCTCTATCACCGGGAGAAGCGGGCCGAAGATCTCCTCTTCCATGATCGGAGAATGGCTTGCCGCATTCACGAGAATCGTCGGCGCGATGAACAGCTCTTCTCGATCGTGCTGGCCGCCATGATGGATCTCGCCGCTTCCGAGAAGATTGAGGAGTCGGTCGAAATGATGCGCGTTGACGATCCGCCCATAGTCCGGGCTTCGCTGTGGATCGTCGCCATAAAAGGCGATCGCCGCCTCCTTTAGATGGCGGAGAAATTCCTGCGCGACATCCTTGAAGACCAGCACATGATCGGGCGCGGTGCAGGTCTGCCCGGCGTTTGTCCAGCGGCCTTGCGCGATGCGGCGCGCGGCGACGCGCAAATCAGCCGACGAATGAACGATCGTCGGGTTCTTGCCGCCGAGTTCCAGCACGACGGGAATCAGGCGCTTGGCGGCGGCGGCCATGACAACCTTGCCGATCGGAGGTCCGCCTGTGAAAAATATATGGTCGAAGCCCTGCTCCAAAAGCGCCGTCGTCTCGGGAACGCCGCCGGTCACGACCGAAATGGCGTCGGGATCGAGATACAGCGGCGCGAGGCGCGCGATCGCTTCGGCGCAGGCCGGAGCCGCCTCAGACGGTTTGATCACCGCCGCATTTCCACCCGCGATCGCTGCGACCAGCGGCGACAGGCAGAGCATGATCGGATAGTTCCAAGCGCCAATGATCAACCCAACCCCGAGCGGGTCGTAGCGCACATCGACATGGCCGGGCTTCAGGAAAGGAGGAGCGCTCACGCGCTTCGGCCGCATCCAGCTTCGCAGACGCCGCAGCGCATAGGCCGCCTCATCGGCGATGAATTTGACGTCGGTGAAATCCGCGTCAACACGATTGCGGCGCAAATCGCTCCACAAGGCGTCGTAGAAATCCTGCGCCCGCTCGCTCATGAGTGCGTGCAGGGCTCTGAGCTGGGCCTCGCGCCATTCCACCGAACGCGTCTTGCCGGTTAGGAAGGTCTTGCGGCGCTCGGCGACCAATTCCGCGAAATCCGCTGACGCCATGTCCTCGTCCCTTTCAGCAAGCGGGATGAGGACGAAAGGATAGCGCTTTTGATCGATCCGGCCTAGTCGCTCTGCGCCGCCGCCAGGCCGCTAAAAGGGCAGATTGAAGACGCGGCCAGGGACAAGCTCGCCGTTTTCGACCATGCCGACGGCGATCACGGCGCCGCCGCACACAGCATAGGCCGCGCCGTCCATCGGCGCGTCGGCGCCACGCAGCAATGCCGGCTGTCCGCGACGAAGTTTCGCCGCAGCATCACGATCGACCATGATTCGCGGCATTTCCATGAGGCCGGCTTCGACCCGGCGCATGGCCCCGGCGCCGATCGGGCCATCCGTCAGATCGGCGAGCGTGACCGCGTCGGCTTCACGAAACGGACCGACGCGGGTTCGGCGCAGGGCGGACACATGGCCGAGGCAACCGAGCGCGCGGCCGAGGTCGCGCGCAATGGCGCGCACATAGGTGCCCTTGCCGCAACGCGCCTCGAACACCGCTTCCTCAGGACCTGCGCTCGTCAGTTCGAGCGAATGGATCGTCACCGGCCGGAGGGCGAGATCCGGCGCCTCGCCGTCGCGGGCGAGGTCATAGGCGCGCTCGCCATTGACCTTGATCGCGGAAAAGGCCGGCGGCTTTTGCTCGATCGTTCCGACGAAGCGCGGCAAGAGCCCCAGAATTTCGGCCTCCTGCGGGCGACTCTCCGATCGCGCCGTGACGACGCCGTCCGCGTCATCGGTGTTGGTCTCCGCGCCCCAGCGGACCGTGAAGCGATAGGCCTTCTCGCCGTCCTGCACGAAAGGCACGGTTTTCGTCGCCTCTCCGAACGCGACCGGCAAGATCCCCGAGGCCAGCGGATCGAGCGTGCCGGCGTGCCCGGCTTTCTTGGCGTTGAAGATGCGCTTCAGCCTAGAGACTGCATGGGTGGAGGTCATCCCGACAGGCTTGTCGAGCACGACCCAGCCATTGACCTCGATGCGCGAGGATCTCGGCGCGTTCATTTGGCCTCATCCGATATCTCGACGGACTCGCTCTTCGCCAAATCCTGCTTGACCTTCGGCGAGTCAAGCAGAGCGTCGATCTTCGCGCCATAGTCGAAGCTCGGATCAGCCTTGAAGCGAATGTCGGGCGCGAATTTGAGATTGACTCGGCGCGCGATCTCGCCGCGCAAGAGCTTCTTATGGCGGTCGAGCGCGGCGAGAACGTCGCTGATATTCTTGCCGCCGAGCGGCATGACATAGATGGTCGCGAGCTTCAGATCCGGACTCATCCGAACATCTGGAACCGTCACGACCAGATTTTCCAACACGGCGTCATTGATCGTCGACCGGGTCAGAAGCTCGGACATCGTGTGACGCACAAGCTCGCCGACGCGCAACATTCTTTGCGACGGCTCGCCGCCTTGCTGATGGCCTCTCGACATGGAAAACTCCGGCGCCTTTCAGCGCTGATCTTCAGGCGTCTCATCGCCTTGAAAAGCGATCAATCGCTCGAACACGCGGACCGCGGCTTTTTCCGCGCGCGTCTCCATCTGATCGCGTAGGGAATATGGAAACCGGCTCAAACGACCGGCGCTCGCCTCACAGCGAGCGCTTGATCTCATGGACATTGTAGCATTCGATGACGTCGCCTTGGCGCATGTCCTGGTAGTTCTCGAACGCCATGCCGCATTCCTGGCCCGCAACAACTTCCTTGACCTCGTCCTTGAAGCGCTTGAGCGTCGAAAGCTTGCCTTCATGGACGACGACATTGTCGCGGATGAGGCGGACATGCGCGCCGCGCTGAACCGTTCCATCCGTGACCCTGCAGCCCGCGACCTTGCCGACCTTGGAGATGTTGAAGACCTCCAGCACCTCGGCATTGCCGAGCATCTCCTCGCGCAGGGTTGGCGCGAGCAAGCCGGACATGGCCGCCTTCACGTCATCGACGAGATTGTAGATGATGTTGTAATAGCGGATTTCAATCCCGGACTGCTCGGCGAGTGCGCGCGCCTCCTTATGAGCGCGCACGTTGAACCCGATGACCGCTGCATGCGACGCCTCGGCCAAGGTGATGTCGGATTCGGTGACGCCGCCGACGCCTGCGTGAATGACGCGCGCCGCAACCTCGTCGGTGTTGAGCTTCTCCAGCGTCGAGATGATCGCCTCGACCGAGCCCTGAACGTCGCCCTTGATGACGAGCGGGAACTCCTTGCGGCCGGCGGTCTTCAGCTGGCTCATCATATCGGCGAGAGAGCCGCGCGCCAGCGTGCCGCGGACGGCGGCTTTCTCGCGCTTCTGCCGCTCGCGATATTCGGTGATCTCGCGGGCCCGCGCTTCGCTCTCGACGACGGCGACGCGATCGCCGGCCTCCGGCGACCCGGAAAAGCCCAGAACCTCGACCGGCGTGGACGGACCCGCCTCCAGCACCGTCTCGCCCTTGTCGTCGAGAAGGGCGCGCACCCTGCCCCATTGCGAGCCGCCGACGATCACGTCGCCGACCTTCAGCGTGCCGCGCTGCACGAGCACTGTGGCCACCGGACCGCGCCCCTTATCGAGGCGCGCCTCAATGACCGTGCCTTCGGCCGGACGCAAGGGGTTCGCCTTGAGATCGAGCAGCTCGGCCTGTAGCGCGATGAGATCCAGCAACTTGTCCAGGTTGATGTTTTTCGTGGCCGAGACCTCGACCTCGAGCGTCTCGCCGCCGAGAGATTCGACCTGAACCTCATGTTGCAGCAATTCGCTGCGCACGCGTTCCGGCTTGGCGTCCGGCTTGTCGATCTTGTTGATCGCCACGATGATCGGGACATTGGCGGCGCGCGCATGAGCGATCGCCTCCGCCGTTTGCGGCATGACGCCGTCATCGGCGGCGACGACCAGCACGACGACGTCCGTCACCTTGGCGCCGCGCGCGCGCATCGCGGTGAAAGCCGCATGGCCCGGGGTGTCGATGAAAGTGACCAAGGCGCCGTTCGGCGCCGTGATCTGATAGGCGCCGATGTGCTGGGTGATGCCGCCGGCCTCGCCCGACACGACATTGGCGTGGCGGATCGCGTCAAGCAGAGAAGTCTTGCCGTGGTCGACATGGCCCATGATCGTGACGACCGCGGGGCGCGGCAAAAGCTGCTCGTCCGTATCCGGGGCGTCGAAGAGTCCTTCCTCGACATCCGATTCCGCGACGCGCTTCACCGTATGGCCGAGTTCCTCCGCGATGAGCTGCGCCGTGTCGGCGTCGATCACGTCGGTGATCTTCGCCATCTGGCCTTGCTTCATCAGGAGCTTGATCACGTCGACGCCGCGCTCCGACATACGATTGGCGAGCTCCTGGATCGTGATCGTCTCCGGCAGGATGACCTCGCGCGTAATCTTTTCCTTTGTCTCGGCCGCATGGCCCTTCAAACGCTGGACGCGGCGGCGGAACGCGGCGACCGAACGGGTCCGCTCTTCCTCCTCGCCGGTCACATTCGCGACCGTCAGGCGACCGCGGCTCTTTTGCTCCGCGCCCTTGACCGGACGCGGAACGATGACCTTCGTCGGCAGGCCGGGACGACGAATGATGCGCTTCGCCTCCTCCTCCTCGGCGGTGGCGGGGCGCGCCGTCGCCGTTGCGCCGGGCGCAGCAGCGACCGCCGCAGGCGCGGCTTGCGGCGCTTTGCGCGCTGTGGTCGCCGCCGGGGCGGGAGCCGGCTCTCCGCCGGCCAAGCGGCGCTTGGCCTCTTGCTCAGAACGACGCTTGGATTCGGCTTCCTGGGTGCGGCGCGCGTCCTCCTCGCGCTTGCGCGCTTCCGCCGCGGCGCGCTCCTCGCGCTCCCGCGCCTCCCTTTCTTCACGCGCCTTGGCTTCGGCCTCAGCGCGCTTGCGCTCCTCGACCTCGCGCTCATGCGCGCCAGACAGTGCCCGCGAACGCGCCTCGCGCTCTTCCTCGGTCAAGGAGCGAAGAATGACGCCGGAAGGCGCACGCGGTCCGCCCGATTGTGGACGCGGCGATTTGGCCTGAGGGCGCGGCGGCGCGGCGACAGGCGCCGGAGGCGGTGGTTCGGGCGCCGCCGCCGGTTCGCGCGGCGGATGGGCCTCGCCGACCGTGACCGCGCGTCGCTTCACCTTCTCGACAACCACCGCCTTCGTGCGGCCATGCGAAAAGCTCTGGCGCACGATGCCCGCCTCGACCGGACGCTTCAAAGACAAGGTCTTGGTAGGCGCGACGCTCAAGGTATGATCGGCGGGGTTCTTGGTCTCACTCATAAGTCTTGCATTCCCCGGGGCTCGCGCCCATTCGAATTCGGTTGCGCCGGACGACAATCGCCGGCCTGAGAGCATTTCCGGGCGATGCATCAATTGCTCCGCCGCGCGAAAACGCGTTTAATTCAATATATTCGAGCACTTTCGCGCTTTATGAAAACACGAAAAGCGCCCTCCTTTCAATTCAGGTCCTCTTCTGAACCGGGAGGGCAGTCCGGCGTCGGCGCTTGCGCCGGCGCCGATCTATACAGACTCAATCTGCGGCACCGCACGAGGAAGGCTTCGCTCGCCGACCCCGCGATCAGGGCTGCATGTATCACATTTGTGCGTCCCAATGCCAAATCCAATTGGTGCGAAGGAAAGAGTTCGATGCGCGGCCGCGCCGTCTCCGAGCCGAACCGCCGCCGCAAGCATTGCCCCACCTTGCGAGCGCCGTCGGCGCCGCATTCAGCGGCCTGAATCAAGCCGGCGATCGCGCCCTTGTCGATCGCCTCCTCGACCTTGCCGAAACCAGCGACGACCTGGCCGGCCTTGTTGGCGATCGACAAGGATTGAAGGCAATCCTGCGTCAAAAGCTCCTCGATCTCGCCGGCCAGAAATTCCGAGGCGGCGACTTTCGCCTTGAAGCCCCGCGCGAACGCCCGCCGTTTGACCGCTTCGGCGACCCTGTCCGCCCGCGCTGTCACCCAGACGCCGCGCCCCGGCAATTTACGCCTGATGTCGGGCACGACCACGCCGCCCGGCCCGACGACGAAACGAATCATGTCGTCGGGAGAGGCTTTCGTCCGCGTGACGATGCAGGTCCGCTCCGGCCCGGCTTCCACGGCGACGGGGTCCGCCTTGGCCAACATCCGCGCCTCCTACTCCCCCGTCTCGTGCTCGGCGAGCTCGCCCTCGGCCTCAGCCTCGGCCTCGGCCGGCTCCGGCGCCGCGTCGATCCAGCCCGCCTTGACGCGCGCCGTCATGATGAGGGATTCGGCCTCCTCCCGCGAAATCTCAAACCCGTCGAGAACGCCGGAATGACGCACCGTCTCGCCGTCCTTGCGCTCGCTCCAACCGATCAGGTCGTCGGTGACGCAGCCGGCGAGATCCTCGACGGTCTTGATGTCGTTCTCGCCGAATTTGACGAGCATGGCCGTCGTCACGCCCGAGACCTCCTTCAGTTCGTCCGACACGCCGAGCTCGAGGCGACGCGCGTCCTGCTCGGCCTCGAGCTTGGCGAGATAGTCCTGCGCCCGCGCTTGAATCTCGCCCGCCGTGTCTTCGTCGAACCCCTCGATCGTCGCGAGCTCGGCCGGATCGACGAAAGCCAATTCCTCGACCGAACGGAAGCCTTCCGAGGCGAGCAACTGGCCGACGACCTCGTCGACGTCGAGCGCGGTCATGAAAATATTCGTGCGCTCGATGAATTCCTTCTGGCGGCGCTCCGATTCCTCGGCCTCGGTCAGGATGTCGATATCCCAGCCTGTCAGCTGCGAGGCGAGCCGGACGTTCTGTCCGCGCCGCCCGATCGCCAAGGACAATTGATCATCCGGCACGACCACTTCGATGCGGGCGGAGTCCTCGTCGAGCACGACCTTGACCACCTCGGCGGGCTGCAAGGCGTTGACGATGAAGGTCGCCGCGTCGGGCGACCAGGGGATGATGTCGATCTTCTCCCCCTGCAACTCGTTGACGACCGCCTGAACGCGCGATCCGCGCATACCGACGCAGGCGCCGACAGGGTCGATCGAAGTGTCGCGCGACACTACGGCGATCTTCGCGCGAGATCCTGGGTCGCGAGCCACCGACTTGACCTCGATGACGCCGTCATAAATCTCCGGCACTTCCTGGCGGAACAGCTTGGCCATGAATTGCGGATGCGTGCGCGACAAGAAGATTTGCGGTCCCCGTTGCTCGCGACGCACGTCATAGACATAGGCGCGGACCCGATCGCCCGGCCGGAACACTTCGCGCGGGATCATCTCGTCGCGCCGAATCGTCGCCTCGCCGCGGCCGAGATCGATGATGACATTGCCATATTCGACTCGCTTAACGACGCCGTTGACGATGTCGCCGATCCGGTCCTTGTACTCCTGATATTGGCGATCGCGCTCGGCCTCGCGAACCTTCTGGACGATCACCTGCTTGGCGGATTGAGCCGCGATGCGGCCGAAATCGAAAGGCGGCAGGCTTTCGGCGATCCAATCGCCGACCTGAGCCGCCGGATTTTTCTTGCGGGCTTCGGCGACCGTGATCTGGGTGGCGTCGTTTTCGATCTGGTCGACGACCAGCAGCAGACGCGAAAAGCGAATCTCGCCGGTCTTGGGATTGATCTCGGCGCGAACCTCGGTCTCCTGACCGTAGCGCGAGCGCGCCGCTTTCTGAATGGCGTCCTCCATAGACGCGAGGACGATCTGTCGGTCGATCGACTTCTCCCGCGCGACGGCGTCGGCGATCTGCAGAAGTTCGAGCCGATTGGCGCTGACTGCCATTTTTTTCCCCTATTTCGCTGACGGACGCCGCGGACCGCGCGGCGCAGCCGCCGCTTCGTCGCGTTTAGCGTTGGTGAGCTTGGCTCGGCTGAATTGAGACTTCACGCCGGCCGGCAGAAGCGGCTTGGCCTTGGTCTCCTTGAGCGCGGCGAAACGGCCGGGTCCGCGCGCCGGCCTCGGCGGTTCCGCCCTCTCGGCGTCCGAGGCGCGGCCGTCCGCCTCGGCTTCCATTTCTGCGTCCGCGTCCGCGTCCTCGGCCTCCTTGGCCGCGCGCAGAGACTGTCGAATCAAAGCTTCGGTCAGGACGAGCTTCGCCTCGGCGAGGTCGTCGAGCGGAAGCAGAACGTCCGCGGCCTCACCGGGCTTGGCGTCGGTGCGCTCCAAATGCAGAACCGCCGCCGCGCCGTCGCCTTCGAGCGCTCCGATGAAACCACGAAAGCGCTTGCGGCCATCGACGCCGCGCGAAAGCTCGATGCGCGCGTCCTGACCCAGGGCGCGGCGGAAATCCGACGCCCGAACCAGCGGCCGATCGATTCCCGGAGAGGACACCTCCAGCCGATAGGCCTGCTTGACTGGATCCTCGACGTCCAACGCCGGCGAAACAGCCGCGCTCACGACTTCGCAATCCTTGACATTCATCGCGCCGTCCGGCCGCTCGGCCATGATCTGCACCGTCATTCCGGCCTGCGCCGAAAGCTTGACCCTGACCAGCCGATAGCCGAGATCGGCAAGAATCGGCTGCACGATCCGCGCGATCCGAAGAGCCGTGCCGGTCTCCTCGACGAAACGCGGCTCGTCGAGCAAATTCTGCGTAGTTACGGTCGTGTCCCCGCGGTCCTGATCCAAGCCTGGTCGATCCCAGCCCGCCGTCCGCCGGCGTTTTGCTGCGGTCGCGAGACGAAACTGGTCCCGCGCCCTGCTTCAACGGCAACAAAAAAGAGCGGGTCCGGCAGGACCCACTCTCCATAATCCGATCGTCTCAGTGAGACAAACGTCATGAGAAGGATGAATGACGCCTATATAGGGCCTTGGGCTCGCGCGTGCAAGCATCGCTGCGGGGCGCGCCGCTTTTTCGCTCGCCATCGCATCTGGCCGAAGAGCAAAGGCGCGTATGAATTAGGAGTGGACGAGTTGTCGTCCACAGGCGCGCGATCGCCGCCGATCACAAAAGATATTGCCCGTTGATCGTCTGTCCCAGGCGATCATTGGCCTCGACAAATTCCGTGATGAATTCATGCAGGCCCTTGGCAAAAATATCTTTCGTCGAGACGCTCTCGAGGCGCGTCATCACCTCATGAGCCTGGGCCTGGGCCGGACCGGAGATCCCATAGGCGCCTGCGATCGCGTCCAGGAAGCGCACGATATTGCCGTAGCAGGCGATCAATGAACGCGGCATCTCGGGCTTGAGGATCAGGAGATCGGCGATGAGCCAAGGCTTCACGCTTTCCCTATAGACCCAATGATAGGCCGTGAGCGCCGACACGGCGCGCAAGATCGCCGTCCACTGGAAATAGTCCAGCGATCCCCCGACGGCCTCATCCTCCGGCAACAGAACATGATATTTGACGTCGAGAATGCGGGCGGTATTGTCGGCGCGCTCGACAAAGAGGCCGAGGCGCGAGAACCAGTAGGCGTCGTTGCGCAGCATGGTTCGATAGACTGAGCCGTCATAGTCGAGCGAAGTCTTCTTCACGAATTCGAGGAAGCGCGACATGTCCTCGCGGTCGTAGCGGCCGCGTCCGACATGGGCCTTTTCGAAGCGCTTCAGCTCGATCCAGGCCCCGTTGATCGCCTCCCAGACCTCGCCCGTCAGCGCCGTGCGCACGGCCCGCGCGTCGGCGCGGGCGAATTCGATGCAATTGCGGATCGACGACGGATTGTCTTGGGCGAAAGTCAGATATTCGACGACCCCCGCCTCCTCGACGACGCCGCGCGTCGCGCGATAGCCATCCGCGGCGCCCGACGATTCCAGCGCGCTCTCCCATTCGGTGCCGGTTCCGGCATAGCTCGTCGGCAGCGCGGCGAGGCGCTGCGTCGCCTCGACGATTCGGGCAAGAAAATCGGCGCGCTCGACATAGCGCGCGAGCCAGAACAGATTATCGGCGGTGCGAGAGAGCATTGCCTAAAAATTCTTCATTTTCATAAAACCGGGCTCCGATACGCACAAAGTTTTTGCGAGGCCGCCACATTCACTGATTCTTCGTGGTCAGACCTTGATCAATGGGTCTCGCTGATTGGATTTGCGCGCGCCGCGATCATGCGGCCCCGGTTCCGCTTTGCAAAGGCGCCAGCTCATCGAAAGTTCGATCCTCCACGATCCAGGTGTCCTTGGTGCCTCCGCCCTGGCTCGAGTTGACGACGAGCGAATTTTCGATCAGCGCCACCCGCGTCAGCCCGCCGGGCACGACCCGCACGACGCCATTCGCGCCGGTGAGCACGAAGGGCCGCAAATCGACATGGCGCGGCGCGACTCCGGCGTCGAAAAAAGTAGGGCAGGTCGAAAGTGCGAGCGTCGGCTGGGCGATGAAATGCGCCGGATCCCGCGCGAGCTTGGCCGCGAAGTCCTGGCGTTCGGCCTTGGTCGCATGCGGCCCGACGAGCATGCCATAGCCGCCCGACCCCCCGACCTCCTTCACGACGAGATCGGCGAGATGGTCGAGAACATAGCGCAAGGCCTCGGGCTCGCGGCATCGCCAGGTCGGCACATTCTTCAGGAGCGCCTTTTCGCCGAGATAGAACTCGATGATTTCCGGCATATAGGTGTAGATCGCCTTGTCGTCGGCGACGCCGGTGCCGACGGCATTCGCGAGGGTGACGTTGCCGGCTTGATAGGCCCGCATCAGGCCCTTCGCGCCAATCACCGAATCGGGCCGGAACGCCGCAGGATCGAGGAAGTCGTCGTCGATTCGACGATAGATCACGTCCACCCGTTTCGGCCCTTGGGTCGTGCGCATGTAGACGACGTCGTCTTCGACGACGAGATCGCGGCCCTCGACAAGCTCGACGCCCAGCTTGTCGGCGAGGAAGGAGTGCTCATAATAAGCCGAATTGTATCGGCCGGGCGTGAGGACCGCGATGGTCGGCTCCCCACGCGCGGCAGGCGCGACCGAGCGCAGGGAAGCGAGCAGAGCGTCGGGATAATTCTCGACCGGGGCGACGCGATGCTCGGCGAAAAGGTCCGGCGCGAGGCGCATCATGACCTCACGATTCTCCAGCATGTAGGAGACGCCGGACGGCGTGCGGACATTGTCCTCCAGCACATAGAAATCGTCCTCGCCGGTGCGCACGACATCGATCCCGGCGATATGGACGAAAATATCATGTGGGACCTTCACGCCCACCATTTCGGGGCGGAATTGCGGATTGCCCAAAACGAGCTCCGCCGGAATCCGGCCCGCCTTGATGATCTCCTGGCCGGAATACACATCGGCCAGGAACAGATTGAGCGCCTTCACCCTTTGCAACAGGCCGGCCTCCAGAGAGGCCCATTCCGAGCGCAGCATAATGCGCGGAATGATGTCGAAGGGAATAAGACGTTCGCTGGCGTCTTTCACGCCATAGACCGAAAAGGTGATTCCGATGCGGCGAAACAAGAGTTCCGCCTGTGACCGGCGAGACGCCAGAAGCTCGGCCGGCGTGCCCGCCAGCCAGCGGGCGATCTTGCCATAGACGGCGCGAATCGATCCGTCCGCCAAGGTCATTTCGTCAAAGCACCGCCCCTCTTGCACGCGCTCGCGCTCCTCGAAACGACTGGATTGGGCTTCGCCTACGGCGCTGATCAAATTCTGCATTTACTGTACCATATCCAAGACCCAATTTGCGCGAACCATGCGGGCGTGAGCCGCCGCGGCGGCTGAAGCGCGATCGCTCCAGCTCGCCCGTTCAAAGCGACGCGCGGGAAAATTTATCGGCTCGAAACACATTCGGATCAAAAATGCGGGTCGCCGCCTTCAAGATCTTGGCGCGGCCGCCGCCCAATCGGAGAGACGTCGATGAATTCCATTCGCAGGGCCGCCCTCGCCGTCGCATTGGGCGCCGCCGCATTGAGCCCCGCCGCCGCGCACGCCGAGATGACGGTCGAGGTCGGCGGCGCGCCAATGTACCCCTCGCGGACGATCGTCGAGAACGCGGCCGCCTCCAAAGACCTTAGCGCGCTTTTCACAGGGTTGAAAGCCGCCGATCTCGTCGCGGCCCTGGAAGGCGATGGTCCCTTCACCGTCCTGGCGCCGGTCAACAAAGCCTTCGAGAAAATGCCGAAGGGCGCCCTCGACGATCTCATGAAGCCGGACAACAAGCCAGCGTTGACCGCAATTCTCGCCTATCACGTCATCCCCGGCAAATATTCCGCGGCGGACCTCGTCGCCGCGATCAAGAAAGGCGGCGGCCGGGCGACGCTCAAAACGCTTGAGGGGGAAGATCTCGCCGTCGAACATGACGGCCGCAAGCTGATCATCGTCGACGCCAAGGGCGCCAAGGCGATCGTGACTATTCCGGACGTCAACCAAAAGAATGGCGTCATTCATGTGATCGATGCGGTTCTCTCTCCGAAGGGCTGATCCCGAAGCGGCTTCCATCCGACGCGCCGGCTTCTTCGGACCTATTTTCACCTGAACTATATTTGCCCGTAGGCCGCAGATTTTGATTCTCGCCCTCAGGAATGCCATAAAAGCGGTCGTTGGCGCGTCGAGGCGTCGACCGTGTGGGCTGCGTCGAAAGGAAGGGCTGGAAATCGGAATTCCGCCGACGTCCGGCTCGGAACGATTTTGGGATATCGCCGTGCTGATCTTCGGTCGGCTCGGCTCGAGGTCAAAAGGCGATCTTCAGGAATTCGCGTGATCCAGCGGACTACGCATCCGAGATGCGCGAGGCGTCTGGTTTTCGCGTGGTCTTAATGCGCTGCGGGTCCGCCAATTAAAGGTTCAGTGTGGCGACGTGATCGAACAAGCGATGGTGTTCGCGCTCGGGTTCCTGATCGCAGGGTTGATCGCCCTTGCGATCGCGCCCGCATTCTGGAGCCGCGCGATCCGGCTGTCGCGGCGCCGAATCGAAATGCAGATCCCGCTCTCGGCCAAGGAAATCCTCGCCGAGCGAGATTTGCTTCGGGCGGATTTCGCCGTCGACCGCCGCCGGCTCGAGCAGAAATTGGAGAGCTTGAACCAAAGCCGCGCGGGCGATCTCGGCGAGCTCGGACGGCGCGCGGCGGTGATCGCCGCTCAACAAGAAGACATTGCGGCGCTCGGCCGAAAATTCGCCGAGCAGGCCGCCGAGTTCACGGCGGCCCGACGCGCATTGGGCGAAACAAAGGCCGAATTTGCGGCGACGGAATCCGCTCTTTATAGCGCCACAGGCCTTTTCGAACGCCGAGACTCCGAATTGCGCGACGTCCAGGCGCAGCTTGCGGCCTCACGGGCCCAGACCGAGGCGCAGCGCCGGGCCGCGGCGGCGCTCGAGAACGAGGTCGCGGCGCAGAAAAAGCTCCTTGCCGAAAAATTCGCGGACATCGCGCAGCTCCAGCAAGACATTCTCTCGATCCGTCTCGAGCGCGACGCCGATCTCGCCAAGCTGAAAGCGACCACAGCCAAGCTCGCCGACCGCGAGGAAGCGCTGACCGCCTCGGAAAATCTCGTCTCGGACCTTCAGCGGCGAAGCAAGCAGCATATCGAAACCGCACGCGCCGTCGAACGCCGGCATATCGAGAAGATCGATCGATTGCGGGCGGCGGAAGCCGAGGCGCGCGACGCGCTCGCCGCCGCGCGCTCTCAATGCGACAGCCTGACGTTGGAATTGGCGGGGCTGCGGGACGCCGCCTCGGCGTCTCCCGAACAGGACGAAAATGCGGTCTTGCGCCAGAAAATCCATGAAATCGGCGCCGCCGTCATTCGAACGGCGAATCGCAAGGCCGACCGCACCCTAGAAAGCGCCGCGGCGGACGATGAACGCAACGAGCCGCCGGCAGGCTCTACGGGACGCTCTCTGGCGAAGGCGGGCGGAGCCGCCTCGTCCACTTAGCCGTTCAGGCGGAGGCTCCATGAAATCATTAGAGGCGCTTTTCGCGGCCGCCGCCGCCGTGCGCTCCAACGCCTACGCCCCCTATTCCGGCTTCGCCGTCGGGGCGGCGATTCGGACGCCATCAGGCGCGATTTTCTCCGGCGTGAATGTGGAGAACGCGTCCTATCCGGTCGGGACCTGCGCGGAGGCCGGCGCAATCGCCGCCATGGTCGCAGCCGGCGAAAATCGGATCGCGGAAATTCTCGTTCTCGGCGACGGGGAGGCTCTGGTCACGCCCTGCGGCGCCTGCCGTCAGCGCATTCGCGAATTTGCGCGCGACGAGGTCAATATCCATATCGCCGGCCCGAACGGGCTTCGCGCCAGCTTCACGGTCGGCGAGCTTCTGCCGCAGGCTTTCGGCCCCTCTCTCGCCGAGTCGCACGCGCCTTGACCTTGCCGCGTCGGTTCGAATCCTCGGCGTTGGAGCCACACGTTTGACCTTGCCGCAGGAAATCATCCGCAAAAAGCGCGACGGCGGCCGCCTCGAACGCGCGGAGATCGACTTCTTCGTGGCCGGATTGACGCGGGGGACCGTGAGCGACGCGCAAGCCGCGGCCATGGCCATGGCGATCCTCCTTCGCGGGATGGAAAGCGGTGAATGCGCAAGCTTCACCCAGGCCCTCGCGCGATCCGGCGCAATGCTCGATTGGCGCGCCGCCGATCTGCCCGGACCCGCCGTCGACAAGCATTCCACCGGCGGGATCGGCGATCTGGTGAGCTTGGTCCTCGCGCCCGCCGCAGCGGCTTGCGGACTTTATGTTCCGATGATCGCGGGGCGCGGCCTCGGCCATACCGGAGGCACGATCGACAAGCTCGAAGCGATCCCAGGCTATGAGGTCGAGCCGGGCGCGGACAGGTTCATCGAAATCGTCAAAAGCTGCGGCTGCGCCATTATCGGCCAAACCCGCGATCTGGCGCCCGCCGACAAGAAGCTGTACGCGATCCGCGACGTGACCGCGACAGTCGAGTCGATCCCGCTGATCACGGCGTCAATTCTCTCGAAAAAGCTCGCGGCCGGGCTCGATGCGCTCGTCATGGACGTGAAGATGGGCTCAGGCGCTTTCCTGCCCTCATTGGCGGAGGCTCAGGCGCTGGCGGCCTCGATCCTCTCAGTCGGCGTGGAGGCTGGCCTCGCCATGCGGGCCTTGATCACCGACATGAATGAACCGCTCGCGTCGGCCGCCGGCAATGCGCTCGAAGTCGCCGTCGCGATCGATTGCCTGACGGGGAGACAAGCCGATCCGCGTCTTTTGGACGTTGTGTTTCGTCTCGGCGTGGAAATGCTTCTGCTCGCCGGAGTAGCGGTCAGCGCTCACGAGGCTGAGCGACGCCTGCGCGAGGCGATCTCGAGCGGGGCGGCGGCGGAACGCTTCGCCCGCATGGTCGCGGCCCTCGGCGGGCCCGCCGATTTCCTCGAGCGGCCGCAAAACCATCTGGCCCAGGCTCCGATCGTCAGGGCGGTTCATTCGCTTCGACCCGGTTTCGTCGGCAAGATCGACGCGAGGGCGCTCGGGCTTTGCGTAGTGGGCCTCGGCGGCGGACGACGGGCGGTCAATGAACCGATCGACCCCAGCGTCGGGCTCGACGCGATAGCCGGAATCGGCGCCGTCGTGGACCGGGAACGGCCCATTTGCAGAGTTCATGCGCGCAGCGAGAACGACGCAGCGGCGGCGGCCGAGGCGATCGTCGCCGCCTATCGGATCGAAGACGCGCCGCCGCGCCATCCTCGCCCCGCCGTCATCGCTTGTCTCGGAGCGGCCGCGCCCTAAAGCAATTCAAGACGCCGCGACGCCCAAACCGTCGGCCCCTCGCCCAAAAAAAAAGCCCCGGCTCATAGCCAGGGCTCATGGGATATAATGTTGCGCTTCAGGCCGCGCGCAAATTGCCTGCAGAAGATTTGCCGGTTCGCTTGTCGGCGATCACTTCAAAGTTGATTTTTTGACCTTCCTGCAAGTGGCGCAAGCCCGATTGCTCGACGGCGCTGATATGGACGAACACGTCCTTACCGCCGTCATCTGGCTGAATGAAGCCATATCCTTTGTCCGGGTTAAACCACTTCACAGTTCCCGTAGTCATATAGGCTTTCCTTAGGGTCGTAATAGAGCTGGCGCCGCGGATTGCGAGCGCCATTGCATATTGTCGTTTTCAAGAGGGGTCGTCAGCAGACGCAAAGATGCGGGCCAAGTCATCGGCAAAAACACGACAGTGGATAACATAAGTCACGATCGAGACCAAAACAAGGGGCGCGGCGCCGCATGTCCGATCTTGAAAGAATTTTCTACAAAAAGCCCCACTCCGCGATTGTTTAGAATAACTCCAACAGCCTGATTGTACGCCGCTCGATTGATATTCTGGCGATTTAGATCAGGGCGATCAGCCCCTTGAGCAAGGAAAGCGGCGTCGGCGGGCAGCCGGGAATGTAAAGATCGACCGGGACCACGGCCGATACTCCGCCGATACAGGCGTAGCTCCCGGCGAACACGCCCCCGTCAAAGGCGCAATCGCCCGCCGCCACCACCCATTTGGGCGCCGGCGTCGCCTGATAGGTTCGCGCCAGGGCTTCTTCCATGTTTTTCGTCGCGGGCCCGGTCACGAGAAGAACGTCGGCGTGTCGAGGCGAGGCGACGAAGCGCAGGCCGAAACGCTCGAGGTCATAGAACGCATTTCCGAGCGCATTGATCTCGAGTTCGCAGCCGTTGCAGGAGCCGGCGTCGATCTCCCGGATCGCAAGGCTTCGCCCGAGCCGCGCGCGCGCCTTACGGTCGACCTCGGCGGCGAAAGCCGCAAGCTCGGCGTCATCGGCGCCGGGAGCAGCCTCCGTGAGCGGGCCTTCTATCAGGCTTTTGAGCAAGGTCTTCCGCATTGAGATAAACCACGGTTCTGAGGTCCAAAGCGGACTAGCGGCGCTCGCCCAAGGATTCAATTTCCCGACATATCATTCGCATAGTTTTCGGCTGCTAAGGCTTTAATAGAGTGAATCGCCGCGTCGCGCCCCGCGCCATCATTGCAATGGAGCCGCCGGGGAGGAAAGCCTGCATCCCGAGGCGCAAGGCAAACTTAGAGTTCCAGCTCATTTTGATCGGACGGCTCATCGACCCATGACCCCTCATGTTTCCGCCTTCATCTTCGACCTCGGCAATGTGCTCGTCCGCCATGACGACGAGCTTCTCTACGATCGCTTGGCCGCGTGCTGCGCCGATCCGGCCGCGGCGAGGCCGCAGCTTCCGTCCTGCTTGGGCGACGAAGACATCGGCCTCGGGCGCCTCGCCGTCGAGGCGCTTCACGCTCGCCTCGCGGCGAGGCACGGCTTTGCCGAAACCTATCCGCGCTTTCTGGAGCTGTGGAGCAGCCATTTCAGTCCCGAGCCCGGCATGGATCACGTTCTTCGCGCACTGGCGCAGAACCATCGAGTCATCTTGCTCTCCAACACCAATGCGGCGCATATCGCCCATATCAAGGAAAATTATCCCGTCTTCGGTCGCCTCCACGCCGCCTATCTCTCCTATGAGCTGGGCCTCATGAAGCCCAATCCGGCCACTTATTTGAAAGTGCTTGAGCTCGAGGGCCTGCGCCCGGAGAATTGCATTTTCATCGACGACCGCGCCGAGAACGCGGCCGCCGCTGAAGCTCTCGGCATGAATGCGATCACATTCACGGGCCGCGACGATCTGCTGGCGCGTCTGGATGGATTTGGAATTTTGGTCCCACTTAAAACATTGGAAGCGGAAGACGGCGTTCTATAGGTCGTGGCCGGAATAAGAGCAGTTGAACGACTTATTGCAGAGCGGAAAGTCGGCGACGATATTGCCCCCGATAGCGGCCTCGAGCACGGGCCATTGGAACCAAGACGGATCGCGCAAATGGCAACGCTCGATGCGCGCGTCCGCGTCGAGCCGGAGATATGCGAGAATATCGCCGCGGAAGCCTTCCACCACAGCCATCCCCTCGCCTCTGCCCGCCGCCACGGGCGCACGCACAGGTCCGTCTGGCAAGCCGTCGAGGATTTGCTCGACCAGCGCCAGGCTCTGCTCGACCTCGCGGATACGGATCCAAACCCTGGCGTTGACGTCGCCTTCTTCCAAAGTCGGGATCTCGAAGCGAAGCCCGTCGTAAGGCGGATAGGCAAGATCGCGCCGCGCGTCGAAGCGGCGCCCCGAGGCGCGCCCGACATAGCCGCCGCAGCCGAATCTCCGCACCAGCGCAGGTTCTGCGAGTCCCGCGCCGACTGTCCGATCCTGCAGCGAGGCCGTGTTATCGTAAAGCTCGACGAGCGGCGGAAAGGCTCGCCGCGCCGTCCCGACGAGGTCCCGGATGCGCTTGACCCCTTCCGGCGCGAGATCGACGGAAACGCCGCCAGGCGCGACGCGATCCATCATCAAACGATGGCCAAAACAGGAAGCCGCCACGCGCAGAACGCGCTCGCGCAAGGCGCCGCAATGCGCGTGCATGAGCGCGAAAGCGACGTCGTTGCAGATTGCGCCTATGTCGCCGAAATGATTGGCGAGCCGTTCGAGCTCGGCCATCAGCGCGCGCAGCCAGATCGCGCGGGGCGGAACCTCGACGGCGAGCGCCGCCTCGACCGCGCGGGAGAAAACCAATGCATAGGCGACGGTGCTATCCCCAGAAACTCGCCCGGCGAGCCTGGCCGCTCGTTCGAGATCCGCGCCCATCATCAAGCGCTCGACCCCTTTATGCGCATATCCTAGGCGCTCCTCGAGCCGCACCACCGCCTCGCCATTGACGCTGAAGCGGAAATGGCCGGGCTCGATCACGCCCGCATGCACAGGTCCCACCGGAATCTGATGCACGCCCTCGCCTTCCGCCGGGAGAAAGGCATATTCGAGCGCCGCAGACGCAAGTTCAGGTCTGGCGCCGAGGGGCGCGCGCAGGCCCCAACGGCCATGATCGAGCCAAGGGCGCAAATCCGGCGAGCCGATGGGTTCAAGCCCGAACAGATCCTTGATCGACCGCTCAAAGCGGATCGCGGGGGGATGCAGCCGACCCACCGATGGGAAGACCCCGCTCGCGCATCTATGGGTCACGACGGCGACCTCGCGAGGCGCCTCGTCCAGAAGCGCCAAATGGACGGCGTCCTGATCGCCCCATAGTCCAAGCAGCGTCCAGCGCCCGGCGGCCAGCTCTTCGACGAGCGCGCGCCAGTGATCGAAATCGACGGCGCGGCGCGGCCACGGGTTTTCGTCTCCAATGGCCAGGCCGGCTGCGATGGCGTCGGCGAGAGTCGGCATGGCTTGCTTCTCCTAGCGCGGCCTATCCGAGCAGCGCAGCGACATGCTGGAACCAGGCGACGAGCGGCGGCGGCAAATAGATCCCCGCCATCAAAACGAGGAGCAAATGGCTCGTCATCGGGGCGTAGGATGCATGAGACGGCTTGCCGACGACGGCGGGCGCGCCGAAGGCCATGCCCTGGAGGCGCAAAAACAAAGCGCCAAAGGCGATGAGAAGCCCCGCGACGAAGGGCAGCGCGAGCAACGGCGCGCGGGCGAAGGTCGAGCTCACCACGAGGAATTCGCTCATGAAAATGCCGAAAGGCGGGAGCCCGACGATCGCGACGACGCCGAGGACGAGGCTCCAGCCGAGCGCAGGATGACTCGCGGTGAGGCCGCGAATATCGGCTATGTTTTGCGTGCCGGCGACTTGAGTCACATGGCCGACGGTGAAGAAGATCGCGGATTTCGTCAGGCTGTGCATCGTCATATGCAGAAGGCCGGCGAAATTGGCGAGTGGCCCGCCCATGCCGAAGGCGAAGACGATGATGCCCATATGCTCGATCGAGGAATAGGCGAACATGCGCTTGATGTCGCGGCGGCGATACAACATGAAGCCGGCGAACAAAAGAGTGACAAGCCCCATCGACGCCATCAGTGGCCCCGGCGCGATCGCTCCAGCATTGGCGGCGAGCAGCAGCTTGAAGCGCAAGACGGCGTAAAGCGCGACATTGAGCAACAGGCCGGAAAGCACCGCCGAAATCGGCGTCGGACCTTCGGCATGGGCGTCGGGCAGCCAGGCGTGCAGCGGAACCAGGCCGACCTTGGTGCCATAGCCGAGCAGGAGAAAGACGAAGGCCACATTGAGCAGCGCCGGATCGAAGGCGGAGACGTGGTCGATCAAAATCGTCCAGACCATGCCGTCGAGACCTTCGCCGACGGTCGGGCGGGCGGCCATATAGACGAGGATCGTGCCAAACAGCGCGAGCGCGATGCCGACGCTGCCCAGAATGAAATATTTCCAGGCCGCCTCAATGGCCGCGCGGGTGCGGTAGAGTCCGACCATGAGCACCGTGGTCAGGGTGGCGATCTCAATCGCCACCCACATGAGCCCAATATTATTGGCCGCCAGCGCGAGATTCATCGCGAAGAGCAGCACCTGATACATGGCGTGGTAAAAACGCAGATGCGCTGGGGCGAGCCGGCCGCTCTCGAGCTCATGGCCGATGTAGCTCGCGCTGAAGACGCTGGTCGTGAAGCCGACGAATGTGTTGAGGACGATGAAGACGATGTTGAGATCGTCAACGAGAATATAGGGTCCCGGCGCGGGCTTCGCGACGAAGAGGGAGAGCGCCGCGAGAAATGTCGCGAGCGACGCCAGCATGTTGATTCGGGCTGAAAGGCGGTAGCCTGGAAGCAGGCCGAGCAGCACGGCGGCTGCGGCGGGGATCGCCAGGATCAGGGTGACGCCATTGATGGAGATCGCGCTCATCGCCGGCCGCCGCGGAATCGGTCGAGCGCCTCGGCGTCGATCGTGTCGAACCGCTCACGGATGCGAAACAGAAGCGTGCCGATCACGATGAAGGCGATGAGGACGGAAAAGGCCACGCTGATCTCGACGACGAGCGGCATGCCCTTGGCGCCCGTGGCGGCGAGGATCAGGCCGTTCTCCAAAGACATGAAGCCGACGATCTGGCTCACCGCATTGTTGCGCGTCACCATCATCAAGAGACCGAGCAGGACGACGGAAAGGGCGAAGGCCAGATCCTCGCGGGCGAGCGGGACCGCCGCGGACGTGACTCTGAGCATGACCACCATGGAGAGGGCGACGAGCCCCATGCCGGCCAGCATGGTCGGCCCCGTGCTGACGACATTCTCGACCTCGCGATGGACGCCGAGCCGCGCGATGATCCGGTGCAGCGCCATGGGAACGATGATCGCCTTGAAGAAAAGCGCGATCGCGGCCGTGACGTAAAGATGCGGCGCGCCCTGAACATAGGCCTGCCAGGAGACCGAGAGCGCCAGGACGACGGCCTGCAGCGCGAAGACGTTGAGAAGAGCATAGAGGCGGTCCTGATAGAGGAGCATGAAGCTCACGAGCACCAGCCCGCCGGCGAAGAGATGAGCGACGTCGAACTCGAGATGGCCCATCTACAGACTCCGGGAGACGAAGAGAAGCAGCGTCCCGAGCAGGCCCAGCATCAAAGCCGCGCCGAGAAAGTCGGAGACCCGGAAGACGCGCATCTTGGCGATCGACGTCTCGAACCAGGCGAGGAAAAGGCCGCCGACCGCGAGCTTGCCGATATAGGCGCCTACGCCCGCAAGCTGCGCGGCAGGTCCCGCTCCGGGCTGAGCCTGTCCCCAGGGCAGGAACACGCAAGCGATGAGCGAGAGGTAAAGCAAGAGCTTCAATGAGGCCGCAAGCTCGATGACCGCAAGATGGCGGCCGGAATATTCGAGCAGCATCGCCTCATGGACCATGGTGAGTTCGAGATGGGTCGCCGGATTATCGATGGGGATGCGGCCGTTCTCGGCGATCGCGACCATCACCAGCGCCACCAGCGCCAAGCCGAGCGAGACCCTGAGGCCAACGGCCGGCGACAACATGAAGGCCGCGACCTGCGAGAGTTGGGTCGAGCCGGCGAGAAGCGCAAGGGTGAAGACGATCATGATGGTCGCGGGCTCGGCGAGCGTGGCGATCATCATCTCGCGGCTCGATCCTAGGCCGCCGAAGCTCGTGCCGACGTCCATCCCGGCGAGAGCCAGAAAGAAGCGCGCGCTGCCGAGCAAAGCGATGATTGCAATGAGATCGGCCGACCAATTGAACATGAGGCCCGCGGCGAAGGTCGGGACGAGCGAGGCCGCGACCCAGGTCGCGGCGAAGATCAGATAGGGAATAACGCGAAAGAGCCAGGACGACTCTTCGGCGAGGACCGTCTCCTTGCGCGAGAGGCGGAGAAGGTCGCGATAAGGCTGCAGCAGCGACGGGCCGCGCCGCCGCTGAAGGCGGGCCTTCGCCTTGCGCACGAAGCCGGTGAGGAGCGGGGCGAGCAAAAGCACCAGCAGCATTTGCGCGTTCTGGACGACGAGGTCGAGGATCACGGCCATACCGCCAGCGCCAGAAGGAGGAACACGAGAGAGAAGAAGACCAAGCTCAGATAGATCCGGATGGTCAGATACTGAATCCGGTTGAGCCGCTCCGCCACAAAGGACACGGCTAGCGCGATCGGCGCATAGATGAGCTCCCAGGCGAGATCATGCAGCGTCACGTCGATGCGCGCCGGGCGTGTCTCTCCGGGCGCCGGCATGTCGATGCGCTCAGACGCCCGGAAAACGAATGTTCCGAAGACGCGGCGAATGGGCTGGGCGAAGCCCTCCGCCGAATATTGCGTCAGCGGGCTCGCGTCGGGATACCCGCAGTCCCAGGCCGGCGCGCGCCGCAAGGCGCGGGAGGCGAAGCGATGAATGACATAGGCGGCGAGCGACGCCGACATGGCGATGAAAGCAAAAACCAAAAGCCCGTTATAGGAGCTGCGGCTCTCCGCGATCGGCGCGATCGAGAGCCAGGGAAGGCTCGCCTGGGCCGGCATGCGCGCGCCGACAAGCGCCTGCGCGACCGGCGCCAGCCCGTCGATGACGAGCCCGGGCAAAACCCCTGCGATCACACAGAGGGCGGCGAGAGACGCCATTGCGGCGAGAGACCATTGGTCGACCTCTTCGGCGCCTTTCGCCGCGGCGAAGCGCGGCCTGCCGAGGAAGACGATCCCATAGACGCGGACGAAACAAGCTGCCGCCAGAGCCGCCGACAGAGCGAGCAAGGCGCCGACCGCCGGCACGAGGAGCTTTAATCCCCATTGCGGAAGTTGCGGGCTGAGCAAGATAGCCTGGAAGGCAAGCCATTCCGAGGCGAAGCCGTTCAGCGGCGGCAAAGCCGAAATCGCCATGCAGCCGATCAAGAAGACGAAGCTCGTGACCGGCATGCGGCGAATGAGGCCGCCAAGGCGATCCATTTCGCGCTCCCCCGTCGCGACGAGCACGGCGCCCGCGCCGAAGAACAACAGACTTTTGAAAAAGGCGTGGTTGAGGACATGGAAAAGCGCCGCGGTCAGCGCCAGCGCGGCGGCCGTGCGAAATCCATTGGCCTCGAAGGCCAGCGCCAGGCCGAGCCCGACGAAGATCAGCCCGATATTCTCGATCGTGCTATAGGCCAGAACGCGCTTGAGGTCGGTTTGCATCATCGCATAGAGCACGCCGAGAACGGCGGAGCCGCCGCCAATGGCGAGGATCGGGAGGCCCTGCCACCATTGCGGCGGCCCGAGCAGGTCGAACACGATGCGAATGAAGCCGTACACGGCCACTTTGGTCATGACGCCGCTCATCAACGCTGAGACATGGCTGGGCGCCGCCGGATGGGCGAGCGGTAGCCAGACATGCAAGGGAACGAGGCCGGCCTTCGACCCTGCGCCGGCCAAAGCGAGAGCGAGGATGAATCCGGCGCGTAAAGGAGACGCCTGATGCGCGCGGATCGCCGCAAAGGCATAGTCGCCTTGCGGGCCGGCGAGCAGGCCGAAGGCGAGGAGCAAGGCCAGCGTGCCGAAACTCGCCATCACGATATAGACATAGCCCGCCCGCGCGACGCCTTCCTCGCGATGATGCGCCATGACCAGCGCCCAGGACGACAAGGACATGAATTCCCAGGCGAACAGAAAGCTGAAAGCGTCGCCCGCCAGCACGACGAGATTCATGCCGGCGAGAAAGGCCGGAACGAAAGGCGTCGAGCGCTGAGGCTCGGCCTCGTGGCGCGCATAGCCGATCGCGTAGAGGCAGGCGGCGGCGCCACCGAGGTTGACGACGGCTAGGAAGAATGCCGTGAGCGCGTCGACGCGGAAATGCGCGCCGATCCAGGGAAGGCCCAGAGGCAAGACGATCTCCGATTCCGGCGCGCCGGAGATCAGGTGGATGAGCGCGGCGAGAAGCCCAACGAAGGAAATCAGGAAGCAGGCGCCATAAACGGCAGCTGACGAGTTCTGCGCCCGTCCATTCAGAAGAGCGAAGACCGCGACAGCCATCAGGACGCAGACCCAGGCTAGGCCGAACCAGGCCGACATTCAGTCACCTTTCCGCAGCGCGTCGATCCGCGATTCGCCGCGCCTTGTGCGAAGCTCTCTCCCCGTCGGCTGCGTCGATGGAAGTCGTCTGCGCACAATGTCGCGATTCGGTCTCTCTTGGTTTGAGCGATTTTGAATCATGGAGCCTGCGGGCGCTTTTGTCCAGATTTCGCGTCGCCTACAGGCAAAGCTTCGACTCTAGCCGCCGCCTCGCAATCGCACGAGCCGCGCCGGCGACATTGTCCGTCAAGTCATTCGCGACATAGGCCAGCGCTCGGTTCCCTCGCGACGCGCAAATGTGCAGCTCCGATCGCGGGCGTTTCAATCTCGAGCAGGCAGCAGGTCAGAGACATGAGACCGCTCCACGTCAAGAGAATGCGCTCGAACGGCATTTTCATCGCCGATGTATATGGCATAAACGTCCTCTATGTGACGATAAAAACATACAATTTTATTCGCCTTTTTGACTCATGTAAATTCTGTAGACGCCAACGGAGCGTGAGACGGTGTGTCGCGCCCGACGTCGGCGAGCGGTCATAGAGCAAAAGAGGCATATGACATGAGCTTGATAACTGAAACAACACCCGGCCGCGCAGATGCCGCAGCGGTCTCCGCTGCAGCCCCGGTTTGGGACCCAAAGCCTTTTATCCTCGGCACTGCCGTGATAGTCGCTTTCTACATCGGCGTTCGCATTTATGAGCAAGTCTTCGGCTGGTACGCCGGTCTCGACTCGTTCTCGCCGGAATTCCAGAAATACTGGATGACCATCCTGTACATCGAAGAGCCGACCGAGCTCATCGCCTTCCTTGGGCTCATCGGCTATCTTTGGAAGACGCGTCCGAATGACCTCGACACGGTCGCCCCGCGCGAAGAGCTCCGCCGCATCTTCTATCTGTTTAACTGGATCTTCGTGTATGGCGTCGCCATTTACTGGGGCGCCAGCTACTTCACCGAGCAGGACGGCACCTGGCACCAGACGGTTATTCGCGACACCGACTTCACGCCGAGCCACATAATCGAATTCTACATGAGCTATCCGATCTACATCATCATGGGCGTAGGCGGATTCGTGTACGCTCGGACGAGGCTCCCGACCTTCGGCTCGAAGGGCTACTCTGTCGCCTATCTGCTTCTGTTCGTCGGCCCGTTCATGATCTTCCCGAACGTTGCGCTCAATGAGTGGGGCCACACGTTCTGGTTCATGGAAGAGCTGTTCGTCGCTCCGCTGCACTGGATGTTCGTGTTCTTCGGCTGGTTCATGCTTTCTGTGTTCGGCGTTTCACTGCAGATCCTCGGCCGGATCAAGGAACTCTGCACGGGCTACGAAGACGTCGTCGGCCTGGAGCCGGCGAAATAACGTTTCTTGGCGCGTAGGGATCTAATTCGTTCCGTCTATGCCGGATCGCGATCACGGTCGTTCGTAGAGTCCGTTTGCTTTGGCGAACAACCGCTCCGGTCCAAGCCGTCTAAATTCTGGGGACTTAAGATCAACTGAAATGCGCTCCGTTAGTCCGGCGCCGGCGGTCCGGAACATATGTCCGGTGGAGCTAAGTCGAGACAGCAGTCACTTCAGCGATTAAAAGCGCGATGTCCCTCGCCGGAGCCTTGGGCGCCGGCGAGGGATTGAACTAAGAGAGGGGTTGACCAATGTTCATTCGAATCGCAGCAGCCGGTCTCATCTCAACGGGCCTGACGGTCTCGGTTGCGCACGCCCACAGGGCGAGCGTGAACAGGGACATATGCATGCTGGGAATCGGCCAGGATGCGATGCAGGTCACCGCCTATCAGCCGCAAGATGGCGACGCAAAACTTTGCAGGGACGTTCCTGAGGTTGGGCCAGCGATCATCGTCCTCGATTATGTCGATTCCGAGCTGCGCGGCATGACGACGGATATCCGCATTGTCCGGGTGTCCGACGACTTAGGCGGCGCATCGGAGCTCACTCAAATGCTGAACGATGCGAAAGTTGCGCCTGAAGCGCTTGATCCCGTCACAGAGAAACATATACAGGCGCAGCGCTACCCGAGCGGGACGATTAATTTCGAGCATGTCTTCACCAGCCCGGGCAAATATCACGGGATCGTGACCGTCAAAAACACGCATGGTCAAACTTACGTTTCGGATTTCCCATTGTCGGTTGGGCGGGCGCGGGAAGGAGCGTTATGGGGTTACGGCTCCGCCGTGACCGCCGTTGTCGCAGGCGTCTTCATCTATTGCATGCACGCGCGCGGACGCCGAACTGGCCCGTCGGGCAAGCCGACATGAGCTCAACACTGTTCGGCCACGAACGGTCAATGTTGGAGAAGCTTTGAGCCAAGCCGGTCAAATTGTAGAAAAGGCCATTGCTCCAATCGCATAAATCAATATCATTTATTAATGGAACTCTACCAGATCAGGCACTTCGTCGCTGTCGTCGAGACTGGCAGTTTCACGAAAGGCGCTCAGCGCGAAGCGGTCTCGCAACCTGCGATCTCTGTCAGCATCGCAAAACTCGAAGCCGAACTCGAGGTGAAGCTGCTCGAAAGGCGGCGTTCTTCTGTCGTCGCAACTCCGGCCGGCATGCGGCTGTTCGATGCCGGCAAGGCAATGCTCCGACTGGGCAATGCAGTCAAAGCCGAATTGAAGGCGCTGGACAAACCGAATCTTCTGAAAATTGGCGTTTTGCGCTCATTTTCGAGCCAGCGGGTCTCCAGGCTGCTGACTTCCTTCAAGCGGACCAGTGCTCCTATGGCGATCGAGGTCTTCGATAGCTCGAACGAGCATTTGATAGAATTACTCGCTGAAAAGAAGCTCGATGCGATTTTCACAATTCTGGATGGGCGCATCGAGAGTTTCGCCAGTCGCGTTCTCTTCAGCGAGCCGTATTTCTTGGCGGTTCCGGACGAGCATCGCCTCGCGCAACAGCAAGTCATCCGGGTCTCCGATCTCGACAATGAGCCTTTCATCACGCGGACCGGCTTCGATACGTTCCAAGATGGAATCACTGCGCTCGCTGCGCGCGGCGTTCGCATACGCGTGGTGTATCAGACCGATGAATTTGACAGGACCCTGGCTCTCGTCGCCGCTCGAATTGGCCTCGCGCTGGTCCCAGGAAACTTCGAAATGCCGGCCGTAAAGTTCCTGCCGGTATCGGATTTGGACATGGTCAGAAAATACGGTCTTCTCTGGCGGCCCGAACACAAGGGCCGCGACGTCGAGAAATTCTTCGAATTCGCAAAGGCCCACGCCTGGTCGAAATAGTTTGCGTCTCACGCATCATCGCATCACGGCTATTCTTGCGAGATCTAAGGCTTCAAACGGTTTCGAGCCCCCCCAGCCCGCATGTGACGCTGACGGGGGGCTGTTGTATGCGATCCTGGCGCGGCGTCATTCCGCGGCCTAAGCCGCCGGCGCCGGCCGCGCCCGCTGATTGAAGAGGATCTTGGCGCGACGCTCCTGCTCCTCGGGCGGCAAATTGGCGTTCGCCCCGTCGAGTTCTGCGCCGACGGCGAGGCCGCGCTGAACGCCGGGCCGCGCCCCCACGGTCTCGAACCAGCGCTTGAAATATTTGAACTCGTTGATGTCCTGCCCTTGCGCCTCCCATCCGAGCGTCCAGGGATAGGAAATGATGTCGGCGATCGTGAATTCATCGCCGGCGATAAAAGGACGGTCGTAAAGCCTGTTGTTCAAAACGCCATAGAGCCTATGCGCCTCATCGGTGTAGCGGCGAATGGCGTAGGACTGGTCGCCTTGCTTGTCGCCGAGGCGGCGGAAATGGCCGTTCTCGCCGAGCTTCGGCCCCTGATTGGCCGCCTGCCAAATCACCCATTGCGCGACTTCGTATTTTTGGCTTAGCGCCTGCGGCCAGAATTTTCCGCTTTTCTCGGCGAGGTAAAACAATATCGCGGCGGATTCGAATATGCTGAGAGGCGCGCCGCCGTCGGGCGGATCATTGTCCACGATCGCCGGCATGCGATGATTAGGATTGAGGCGGAGATAACTCTCCGAGAACTGATCGCCGCGCCCGATGTTCAGTGGGATGACAGTGTACGGCAGACCAGCCTCCTCCAAGAAAATCGTGACTTTCTTGCCGTTGGGAGTCGGCCAGTAATAGACGTCGATCATCGAAGAGCTCCAGGTTTGACGCGTGGGCGGCTACATTGCGCTGGCACAACGCCCGAGACGCGGGACGAGATCGAGGACCGGTCGGGGTCGCGCAAGCGGTCAGATTTCCATAACCATATTCCCGAGGGCGCGTTCCCTTAGCCAATAATCGCGATAGAACTACTATCGTAATGAATTTTCCGCGATCATGAACAATTCCTGGAGCCCGGTTGGCTCGGCGCGGCCGCGGGAACTTCGTCGCGAGCTGGGACGTTGACGGAAGCTGCCCCGGGCTTTTGAGGACCGCCATCGGCCAATTGACCGCCCTCCGCCTCTCGCCATCGCTGCCGAGCCGGCCGATCCGCCGGCGCGGAGAATAGGCGATGCGCCTCTGGCCGATCCTCCAGGGCCTTTGCCTTGTCTTGACGGCCAACGGCGCCCCGGTTCTGGCAAAAGCTTTCTTGCAGGAGTGGGGCGCGCAGCCGCTCGATCTGGGTTGCGCCTTCTTGGATGGAAAACCGCTCTTTGGAAAATCGAAGACCATTCGCGGCGTCCTCGCCGCGCTGCTGGCGGCGACTCTGACCGCGCCTCTGCTCGGCCTCAACTGGGATGTGGGGCTCCTCGCCGGCGCCGCGGCCATGGCTGGCGATCTTTTCTCGAGCTTTGTGAAGCGGCGGTTCGGCCTCCCCCCGCAGGCCATGGCGCCAGGCCTTGACCAAGCGCCGGAATCCCTGTTGCCGCTCCTCGCCTGCAAGGGGGCGCTGGGGATAAGCACGGCCGAGGCGGCGATCGGGGCGAGCCTGTTCTGGATCGGCGAGCTCATTCTGTCCCGAGCCGCCTTCGCTATGGGGATTCGCGACCGCCCCTATTAGGCCGGAATGACGAAAAGTGCGCGACGGCTTTTGCGCCCGCGTCCCGCAATCGAATAAGTCGATCGACTTATTCGGAACATGCCTTAGGCCTCGCCACGCTCCAGCCGGTGCAGGGTGATCTCCGGCGGGCAGTTCAAGCGGACGGCGACGACGCTCGATCCAGCTCCGACCGAAGTGTAGCCGGCCATTTCCTTATATTGCCAGCTTCCCGCCCCGAACGCCCGCGGCAGGGTCGAATCGAGCGTGATCGGGATCGAACCCGGCAGGCAAATCTGCCCGCCATGCGTGTGCCCCGCGAGCAGCGCGTCAAATCCGGCATGGGCGGCCTGGCGATAGATTTCCGGCGTATGCGAAAGCAGGATCGCAAATTCGTCCGGGGGAATATCGGCGGCTGCCTTCTCAATATTGTCGACGCGGAAGAAATGCGCATCGTCTATGCCAGCGAGGTAAATCCGCTGATCGCCTCGAAAAAGCGACTCCGATTCGTTCAGCAACATCCGAATTCCCATGTCCTCGAGTTCGGGGAGCATGAGGATCGTGTCGTGATTTCCGAGGACGCCGTAAACAGGACCCTTCAGATGGGCGCGCACACGCGCCACGCCTTCCAACGAAGGCTCGAATGGGCCGTAGGTGAGGCCGCGGTAGTCGCCGGTCAGAACGCAAATGTCATAGTCGAGGTCCGCGAGAAGCTCGACGACGCGCGCCATCGCGCGCCCGCTCATATCCGCGTGTAGGTCGCTGAGATGAAGAATATTCAAGCCATGAAAGGCCGCAGGCAGGCGTCGCGAGACGATTCGATTATGCCTCAGCTCGACCTGATCCGCATTTCGGCTCGCCCGCTGATGGAGCCCGGCAAGCCATAAGGCGCCGCGAATGACCGAAGGGACCATGATCCAGTTTTCTATATGGAAGAAGTTCAAGCCCTGGCCGAAGGCCTGCGCCTCATGATCTTGCTCGATTCCGATTCGCTGGCGCGCATGAACTCGTCCCAAGCGACATTCGAGCCGGGCGACGATGTCCTGCTCCAGCCCGATCGCGTTCTTGCGCAATGCACGACCAACTCGCCCCCCGCTCTCCGAAGCCAGGTCGAGAGTGTTCGGAATCGGCTCGCCCCTCCGCTTCAGCATGTTCTTTCCTCGAACGGATGAGCTCCAAAGCGAAATCAACTTAAGGCGGATGCCGGCTTCTGCCCACTCTAAGCCAAAGGACATAATCGCCTAATGATTTTGGGCGCGATTCGATCCAAGACCGCCGTGATCTAGAGCATGTTTCGGCCGCCGCCGAAAGGCCGGCCGAAAGCCTTGCTTGTCCTTGCAGCGCGGGCGCGGCGTTGATCCGGATCATCGAACAAGGGTTGCGATTTCGTCCGCGACGACGCATTTTGGCGACGCTGAATTTCGCGCGCGTCGTGCGCTGCCGGGGAGAGCTGGAATATGGCGGGCACATTTGGCCTGGATGGCGGTCAAGCTAAACCGCAGGGCGCGGCAGAGGCGCAGACCACGCCGTTGATCAAAGATGCCACGACCGCGAGCTTCGGCGCCGATGTGATCGCCGAATCCGCGCGCCAGCCGGTTCTGGTGGATTTCTGGGCGCCTTGGTGCGAGCCCTGCAAGCAACTCGGGCCAATTCTCGAAAAAGTCGTGAAAGCCGCCGGCGGCAAGGTGAAGCTCGTCAAGATGAATATCGACGAGCATCCCCAAATCCCCGGCCGGCTCGGCGTCCGCTCTATCCCGGCCGTGATCGCCTTCCAGCGCGCGCAGCCCGTTGACGGGTTCATGGGCGCCCTGCCCGAGTCGCAGGTCCGGACCTTTATCGAACGGCTCGTCGGGCCCCTCGGCTCCGGCGAGGATCAGATCGCCGAAGCCGAAGCCTTGCTCGCCGAAGGCGACGCCGGCGCGGCCGCGGAAATCTATGCGGCGATTCTCGCGGAGGATCCGGCCGATCTCGCCGCAATCGCCGGTCTCGCCAAGCTCTTCATTGCGGCCGGCGAGCTCGAGAGCGCGCGGACGCTTCTCGCTTCGGCGCCTCCCGCCGGCGATCGCGATCCAGGCGTCATCGCGGCCAAAGCGGCGCTCGAGATCGCCGCGCAGGCCTCGTCTGTCGGCGACGCCTTCGATCTCACGCGTCGAATCGAAACCGACCCGGCCGACCATCAGGCGCGGTTCGATCTCGCGATCCTTTTTAACGCCCAAAACGAGCGCGAAGCCGCCGCCGGCGCCCTCCTCGAAATCATCCGTCGCGACCGGACCTGGAATGATGACGGAGCCCGTAAGCAATTGCTTCAATTTTTCGACGCCTGGGGACCGATCGATCCGGCGACCGTCGCCGCGCGGCGCAAACTCTCGGCGCTATTGTTCGCCTGACCGCCGCACGGCCAATCGAGTCAGGACCGCTCTCAGATCCAGCCCCAGTCTAACGCCGAAAGGCCGATCGCTTGGAAGCGATCGGCCTTTCTTTTATTCGGCGATTGAGGCTGTAGTTCCAAGATGCGGGCGGAAGCGGCCTTCGCTTATTCGGCTTGCGGCTCGGCCGGCGTCTCGATCGGATCGACCGGCTTCATCTTGATGTGATGCAGCTTCGTTTTGTGACGCACGCTCACGCTGCGTCCCATGACGATCGGAAAATCCCGCCGGACGCTTGCAACCGCGGAGGGAGCAGATGCGCCATCGTCCCGGGCGGCGGCAATGTCGTTCGAAATAAGGCTCGCCGAAGCGGCGTCGGCGGCGAAAAGGCTGAAGAAAACAATAGTAACAAGGACCTTACGAAGACTCATCGAACGACTCCAAGAACGCCGCGATCCGCACCCACGGGGCGACGAGACTGATGACCCCACAACGTGGCTAAACCCAAAACGTTGCTTCAAATCCTTCACTTGCGCCTCCTGATCCCGTATTTTTTTTCGGCGCGGCGAAGACGGCTAGATCACGATGGTTTTGAATAAGGACATCCAAAAGCACGAAGCGTGATCCAGCTCCGAAAGCGAGAGAAGGATTTGATGCGAAAAGCCGGTTTCCACTTTTTCGTATCCCGTTCTTGTCGGCATTCGGCCAGTGCGTTTACCCGCGAGACCGCAACTCCGTCGAAGACGCAGACAACATCGGATCGAGCCGAGAAAAAGTGCGTCGAATCACACGCGGCTAACTTTGCGCATCCGGCCGCGAGAAATGGTCCGCCTCCAAGGGCAATCGAACCTTTCTATCTCGCTGCGACGCCCACTCCGATCGGGCAAGACACGCCCGTGCCGCCGAGGCCGCAATAACCGTCGGGATTCTTGGCGAGATATTGCTGGTGATAGGTTTCCGCAAAGTAAAAATTCGGGCGATCGACAATTTCTGTCGTAATTGGATCAAAACCGCGTTCGGCGAGGGCCTCGCCAAAGGCCGCTTTGCTCGCTTCCGCAGCAGCACGTTGAGCGCCGTCTGCGACATAGACGCCCGATCGATATTGCGTCCCAACGTCATTGCCCTGGCGCATCCCCTGCGTCGGATCATGACTTTCCCAAAAGACCTTCAAAAGCGCCTCGAACGAAATTTTCGAGGGGTCAAAGGCGACCAAGACGACCTCGGCGTGGCCTGTCCGGCCGGAACACACTTCTTCATAAGTCGGATTCGGGGTGAAACCGCCGGCATAGCCGACCGCGGTGACGTAAATGGCGTCTCCAAGCTGCCAGAACTTACGCTCGGCGCCCCAGAAGCAGCCCATTCCGAAAACTGCTGTCTCGACTCCGGCCGGATAGGGAGGCTTCAGCCTATGTCCATTGACAAAATGGGTCTCAGCCGTGACGAGGGGCTCCGGGCGCCCGGCCAGGGCCTCGGTCGCGGTCGGCAGGGAAAGTTGTTTGCGGAGGGAAAACATGAGCCGCTCCAAGAGCGCGAGTTCGAAACGGCGTTCCGGCGACAGCCGGCGCGTCTTTGCGCATTTAGTGCGGCGCGAAGCAAAGTGAAAGCCATCTCGCCATTCACATAGCCCGGAAGCCCGCCCGGAGCGAAGCGAGCCCGCGACGCCAGGGCGAGAAAACTCAGCGGCTCGAATATCCGATCGTCGGTCGCGGCTCGCGGGCGAGACGGAAAAACAGGAGGCCGAGCGCCGCCAGCCCAAGAAAAGTCGGCAACCTGAGCAAATCGACCAGGACAGGATCATAGAGGTAGGGATGGGCGCGCGCCTGCACGACCTCCTTGAGCAAAGCGAGCTTCACGGGGGCCAAGGCGGCGGCGGTTTGCTCGAGATCCATCACGATCAGGCTCTTGCTGGCGATCGAGCGCGTGGCGTCGATCATTAATGCGGCGAAGGCCGTCGCGAGCAGCAAGAGGCCGAAAAAGCGCAATGTCGAGCGAACCATGAGATCTTGAGCGGCTTGCGGGAAGTGTGCGGCCCTCCACTCCCATATCGGCGCCGCGAACGCCAGCATATTCGCAAGCGCGTGAGGCCACCCGTTCGTTCGCGGGAGGCCGGAGCCGCCAATCGCCGAGCTTCGCAAGTCGCGAGATCCGCGGCTCAGGCGATCGGCTTGCCGCTCGCCGGCTCGCGGCGCAAACCGTCCGCAAGAAAATGGAGTTCAATGAATTCGTCCGCCTGGCGACGCAATTCGTCCGCGACCATGGGAGGTTGGGTCAGAGCCGTCGAGACGACAGAGACCCGCACCGACTTGCGCTGCAGCGCCGCGACGAGCGGAGAAAAGTCGCCGTCGCCAGAAAATAGCATGACGTGATCGACGTGAGCAGCAATTTCCAGCGCATCGACAGCCAGTTCCACAGCCATGCTTCGCTTGACCTTCCGCCGACCCGCCGTGTCGGTGAATTCCTTGGATGGTTTCGTCACCACCGCGAAGCCATTGTAATCGAGCCAATCGATGAGCGCGTGGATCGGCGCTGCCTCATCGGCCACAGCCGTATAGTAAAAGGCGCGAAGCAAGCGCCCCCGGCCTTGGCAATCGAGCAGCAAACGCCGGAAATCGATTTCGAACCCTAGGGATTTCGCCGCCGAATGCAGGTTAGCCCCATCGATGAAAGCCGCGAGCTGATTTCTATTTTTTGTCATGCCGGCTCACTTTGACCCTGTTTTGACGTTCTCGCTAGCCTGCCGCGACAGGCGTAGTCGAAATAAATTTGATTGATGACCGGGCCCGCCCGGGATGGAAGCTGCGTTGCGCCGGAAAGCAGAGCGAGCCGGCAGGCGCGTATTCTCACGCACGGCGCAGTCCCTCGGATTCACCCGCCCGAAATGCAGGAGCCGTATTCGACGCGTCGCAGGTAGGACGCCCCTCGACAATCTTCGCGTTGAGGTCCCGCGCGACGTCTTCCCACTTTCGCAATGGCGTCGCGCGAATTTTCGCCTGGAAGGATCGCCGGGTCTCCGCGTTGAGAAGAGCGCGAACAGCCGCTTTCATCTCCTCGGCGTCGTAGGGCGAAAAATATTGGCAGAGATCGCGCCCGACAAAGGGGATCGAGCCGGCGTTCGAAGCCGCGCAGGCCTTGCCGAACCAAAAGCTCTCGCCGACCGGCAAGCCCCAACCTTCGAAATAGCTTGGAAAAACCGTGAAGCGACAGGAGGCGTAAAGCCAACGCAGTTCGTCGTCGCTCGGCGCCTCGACGAATTGGACGAGGTCGCCGGCGGCGTCCAGCTCATCCAGCCTCGCCAGGGCCGCGTCGGCCTTCCATCCGCGCCGTCCGGCGACCACGAGCTTCGGCAATGACTCGCCGAATTCGACCGCAAGCTCTTCCCAAGCGAGGAGGAGCGCGAGGTGATTTTTCCGGATCTCGACAGTGCCGACGCAAAGCGCGAAATCTTCGCCGCGCAGGCGCGCGAGCCGGGACGAGGCCTCGCATAAGCACTCGTTTCGCTGCGCGCCCGGAAATTCATCCGCCAAATGAACGATAGAGATTCGCGCTACAGGCCCCGCATCGCCGCGCCCTTGCCAGACGCTCTCCAGATCGCGGCGGTTGCGCGGCGTCGTCACGATGAAATGTGCCGGAAGGCGTAGCATCGCCAGATATTCGTCTCGGAAGTCATGGCCGGTGAAATAGGGCGTGACGAGCGGAATCAGATCATGGAGCAGGACAATCAGATTGGCCCCGCGATCGGCCGCGCGGCGGCAAAATTCGATGATGTCGCGATCAATCCAAAAGGCGCCGCCGATAAAGACAGTGTCGCGAGCCCCAGGCTCGGGCGGCTCGGCCCGGCGCAACAGAGAGCGATATTTAAGGCGACTGACGACATAGGCGACGACGCCGGCCGGCGACCAATGAAAGTCGACGAAGACAGCCCGCATCAGCCGAAACATCGTGTCGACGTCGCCATCCGCAGCTTCGAGCAAAGGCCGCAGATCGCGCCATTTCCGATTCCTTAAAGCGATTACGCGGAGGCTTTGGCGCGTGCGCCCGAGACTCGCGGCGATCTCGAGCTGAACGCGCGGAATGCCGGCCCAGCTGTCATGCCAGATGGCGTGGCACAAGACATCGCTGAGATCGAGATAGACCAAGCCCTGCTCGGGTGGTTCGTCCTCTCGCGCGGCGTTCCGCGCCAAGGCGTTAGCAAGGCTCCGGGGCCGGCCACCGGCGTCGAAGCTTTCGCGCGGCCTGTCGAAAGGCGGCGCAGCGCCGACGCGCTTCGCCAGCGCATGAAAAACTCTCAGCGCCAACCGAAGTGCGCAGCCGGTGAAGGCGCTGGGCAGGCCCCCGAGCTTCGCGGTCGGCGACGCAGACGCGGCCATCGCCAGCCGCCAAAGGTCGTGGGACAAAAAATTGGCGGCGTCGTCGGGGCCGACGAGCCCGTGGAAAAAGAAAACCATTTGAGCGTCCTCGAAGCGCTGGCGTCGGGAAACGACGCGCGATCGCGTTTGGCGTCGAGCGCGGCGAAATCTCAGCGCACGGCGGCGATGGCGAATGACGGGCTGATCGCAAAGTCCGAAAGGCGCATCGCGGATCGCGCCAGGTCTCTGCTCGGCTCCGACGACGGTTGAGAGCATTTCCCCGCGACCGCCATTGGAACGGTCAGGGCGATAGCGACAGCCAGGAAGAGCCCGGCGCGGCGCAGGGCGGCGAGATGTTGCGAAGCCTGCGCCCGCGGTGACCCGCACGAACAACGGCATTGGCTGGACGGGCGAGCTTTCATCGTAGCCCTTGAGATCGTTTCGGGCATTGGCCCTCCGATGTGTGGGATAAGTTCACACACACCTTATATGTGGGTATTTCTCCCACGTCAAGCGGCTTGTGGGATTGTATCCCACTTCAATTTCCGGCATATGCTGAAGGCATGTCGCAAAATTCGGAATGCGCGCCGCCCGATCCAACGCAGCTTCAGGCGCCTGTCGCCCGACTGCTCCGGCCGCTCGTGCGGCTTTTGGTCCGGAGCGGGATCACATTTCCGGCCCTTTGCGATCTTCTCCGTGAGCTTTACGTGAATGTCGCCGAGCACGACTTCGCCCTGCCCGGAAAGGAGCAGACGGACAGCCGAGTGAGCCTGCTCACCGGCATTCATCGCAAGGAGGTGCGACGGCTCCGAGGGGCCGGCGCCCCAATCAGCGCGGCCCCGGCGAGCCTGTCGCGGACGAGCCGCATTATCGCCCGCTGGCTTGCCGCGCCCGAATATACGGATTCCGAGAACAGGCCCCTCCCGCTCCCCCGCATCGCCCTGCGGGACGGCCAGCCGTCTTTCGAATCGCTCGTCGCCTCGGTCACCCGGGACTTGCGCGCCCGCGCTGTGCTCGACGAGTGGCTAGACAGCAAGATCGCGACGATCGACGCCGAGGGCCGCGTGGTTCTCGCGGAGGCCGCCTTCGTTCCCCGCGGCGGAAGCAAGCAGCAGCTTTACTATTTCGGCCGCAATCTCCACGACCATGCTGCGGCGGCCGTCGCCAATGTGCTCGGCGAGGAGCCCCGCTTCATCGAGCGCGCCGTGCATTATGACGGCCTATCTAGCGCTCTCGCGCAGCGGCTCGAGCAACGCTCGCGCGAGCTCGCCGCCGAAGTCCTTCAACAGATCAATCGGGAGGCCCACGCCGCTTGCGAAACCGACGCCGGCGGCGAGTCCCGGTGGACTTTCGGCGTCTATGTCTATCGCGAAGAAGAACCTTCGCCACCGGCGCCCGTAGAAAAACCGCAGCAAGACGAGCGCGGCCCATGATTGATCCCTCGCGAAGAAAGATCCTGAAAGGGCTCTTCGCCGCCGTTTCGGCGGCGTTTGCGCATCCCGACCGCGCAGAGGCCGGAACCTATCTCGATCGCGGGATCGGCGGCACGGGTGCGACCGCCGAGCCGAAGGAATCGGAGCGCGATCGGGGAATCGGCGGAACCGGCGTCATTGGCACCATTCGGCGCTTCGGCAGCATCTTCGTGAATGGATTGCGGATCTCCTATCCCGAGGACGTGAGCGTGAGCCTCGACGGAACGCCCGGGCGACTCAGCGACCTCGAGCTCGGCCAAATGGTCAGGGTCGTCGCCCTGCCGCGCGACGGCGGCTTGTCCACCCGCAAGATCGAGGTCTCGAGCGAAGTCGTCGGACGCATCGAGAGCGTCTCCCTCGACGGCTTCGGCCTGCTCGGCCAGACGGTCTCCACCGTGGAACTGCCAAAGGCGGGATCGAAATGGCGAATCGGCGACCATGTCGCGGTGAGCGGCCTCCGGCGTCTCGACGGAACGATCGTGGCGACCCTAGTCGAAAAACGCCCCGGCGACGCCGAGCGCGTGGCGGGTCCGCTCGTCGCCGGGCCTGATGGTTCGGCCATGGTCGGCCGGTTGAAGCTCGCGGGATTGGACCCCGCCCTGATCGGCCAACGCGCCATCCTGACCGGGCGCATGTCCGGAAGCGTCTTCGCGGTGTCCAGCGCGCAGAGCGAACTCGCCTTCCTGACTCGCGGCGTGAAGGACCTTTCCGTCGAGGCCTATGTCGAGCGCGTCGGCTCGGGACTACGCCTGGGCTCCGGGCTCGTCGTTTCGGGTGAGGCCGGCGATCTGCCGCGCGGAAAAGCGGTCGTCGCCGTGATCAACGCGGGGCTCGAGCGCAATGGCCGGCTGAAAGCCCGATCGATCCGTATTGATCGAAGCGGCGGCGTTCCCCGGCCCGGGGCATCAGATCGCAGAGGCGACGTCAATCAGCAGGGCGGCTCGGGCGCGCCCGGCGCCGCTGGCGGAGCTGGAGACGGCGGCGAAGCCCCCGGCTTCACCCTGCCCGGCGGCTCCGGAACGCCAGGCGGTTTCGACGCATCGGGTGGAATAGGCTCTCCCACTGGCTTAGGCGCGCCCGGAGGCCTCCCCGGCGCAGGAGCGGGAGGGTTTGGAAATCCCGGTGGGCTGAGCGGAACGGGAGGCGGATTAGGACCCGGCGGCTTCGGCCCGCCGGGGGGTGCTGGCCGGCGTTAGAGCCGGGCGAGGAAACCTGGGAGCCGACGCGCTCATACGGCTCTCGCTCATGTTCGGCATGGGCGCCTTTACGTCAGGCGGGCTTACAAAGAAGCTTGGTGAAGCGCCCATCGGCGTGGATGAGAAAGAGATCGCCGCTGAAATAGAAATATTCGCCGGTGAGGCCCTGCGCGGCAAATTTCAGCTGAATGTCATTGTTCGAAACAGTCTTCGCTTTAGTCGGCTGCTGCGCGCCAGAAAAGCCGATCATAACCGGCTGCTTCTGCGCGATCTTGAGGGAGACCGTTTCTTCGGTCGGAAACGGACCGCCCTTCGCGTAGCTATTGCCCGCGCAAACGAGGTTGAGTTCGCCCTCCGCCGAGGCGCTCCCCGAAGCGCCTCCAATGCAGACGCACGCCGCGAACAGTCCGGCGAATATGCGCGCCGCTCTTTTATTGCGTTCGAGTTCCATTCCGACCACCCCTCGAAAAACCGCCGCCGCCCCGCGCGATTGCGCCCCAGCGAATTCGCAGCAGCGCGCTACTCCTGTCAATGGCCGGCCGCGGTCTCAAGGAAGGCTGAAGGAGAATCGCGGACTTCCTTAGGAGCCTGAACAATGAGAAACTCAAGGTCAAGCTCGACACCGGGCGCAGCCTATTGAACGGTCGATAACGGGGAAAGATTCAATGGCCGACGCGGCTATATCGGAGAAAGTCCAAGGACGAACTCGGCCGATGACAGGGGCCGAGCGGAAGGTCATCTTCGCCTCTTCGCTCGGAACGGTTTTCGAATGGTACGACTTCTATCTCTATGGATCTCTCGCGACCATCATCGGCGCGCAATTCTTCAGCCAGTTTCCCAAGCAGACCGCCGATATTTTCGCGCTTCTCGCGTTCGCCGCCGGCTTTCTCGTGCGGCCTTTCGGCGCGCTCGTCTTCGGCCGCCTCGGCGATCTCGTCGGGCGGAAATACACTTTCCTCATCACCATTCTGATCATGGGCTCGGCGACCTTCATCGTCGGCCTTTTGCCGAACTATGACCGGATCGGGATCGCCGCCCCCATCATTCTGATCGCCGCCCGTTTGCTGCAAGGACTGGCGCTCGGCGGCGAATATGGCGGCGCGGCGACCTATGTCGCCGAACATGCGCCGAACGGACGGCGCGGATTTTACACATCCTGGATCCAGACTACGGCCACGCTCGGACTATTCCTCTCGCTTCTCGTGATTCTTTTCACGCGCACGATCTATGGCGAGACGAATTTCGCCGCTTTCGGCTGGCGCGTTCCTTTCCTCGTTTCCGTCATCCTGCTCGCGATCTCCCTATGGATTCGCCTGCAGCTCAACGAATCGCCCGCCTTCGTCCGGATGAAGCAGGAAGGCTCCGGCTCGAGGCGGCCGCTGTCCGACGCATTCGGCAATTGGACGAACGCCAAACTCGTGCTGCTCGCGCTCTTCGGCCTGACCATGGGCCAAGGCGTCGTTTGGTATGCGGGACAGTTCTACGCCCTGTTCTTCATGCAATCGATCTTGAAGGTCGACGGCTATACGGCGAACCTGCTCATCGCCTGGGCCCTGCTTCTCGGGACGGGCTTCTTCATCGTCTTTGGCTGGCTGTCGGACAAGATCGGGCGCAAGCCTATCATCATGGCGGGCTGCCTGCTTGCGGCCGTCACCTATTTTCCGATCTTCAAGCAGATCACATTGAACGGCAACCCGGCCCTTTACAGCGCGCTGCAAAACGTCAAGGTCGCCGTCGTCGCCGATCCGGCCGGTTGCGGCAACCTGTTCAATCCCATCGGCACGCGGGTGTTCTCCACGCCATGCGACATCGCGCGGGACTTTCTCGCCAAGAACGCCGTCAAATACGCGAGGGTCAAGGCTCCCGCCGGCTCGATCGCGAAAATCAAGATCGGCGACAGTGAGATCGCGGCCTATGACGCCGCCAAGGTCGCCGACGCGAAGGCCGCCTCCGCCGAATTCGGCAAGGCGGTGTCCGCGGCTCTGCAAGCGGCAGGCTATCCGAAGGCCAATGATCCAGGCATTGTGAAAATGGCCAATCCGATCGACGTCTTCCAGCCGCAGGTCGCCAAGATCATCGGCCTGCTCTTCCTTCTCGTGATCTATGTCACCATGGTCTATGGGCCGATCGCGGCGGCGCTCGTCGAGTTCTTCCCCACGCGCATCCGCTACACCTCCATGTCGCTGCCCTATCACATCGGCAACGGCTGGTTCGGCGGCCTCCTGCCCGCGACGGCCTTCGCCCTCGTGGCGCAGACCGGCGATATTTATTATGGACTCTGGTATCCTATCATCTTCGCCTTCGCGACTTTCGTCATCGGCTCGTTTCTCGTACCCGAAACCAAAAATCGCGACATTTATGCGAACGACTGATGCTGCGCCGGTTCGGCGGAGCGATCGGCCTCAGGCGCCGTCCCTCAACTCCCAGGTCGGCGCCATTTCCTCCAAGACCCGGCGGATCGCCGGATGCCGGCTGCTGCCCGCGAGATAACGGGCGACCGGCGGATAGGCCGAAAGCAAGGCCGCCTTGCCATAGGCGGCCGCGGTCTTGCGAAGCATGAACAAAGCGGGCGCGAGCTCGCAATCGGCCAAAGTCAGTTGCGCGCCGAGCGCAAAGGGCTCCTCGCCAACATAGGTTTGCAGCGACGAGAGGCCGCGCACCAAGCGCGTCAACCAGACCCCCGGGTCCGGATCGGGCGCTGCGGGATCGGCGCGCCGGGCGAGCTCGACCAAGGGCGTCATGATGTGCAGCTCGCCGATTCGCTGCAGCAGGCGCCCGCGCGCCCGCGCCTCCGCCCCTTCTGGCCGCAAGGAGGGCGTCGGAAACTTATCCTCGAGATATTCCATGATCGCGGCGGATTCCGGCAGCGGCGTCCCGTCTTCGAGAATGAGGCAGGGAATCGTTCCGACCGCGTTGATGGCGTGGAACTCCGCCGAGAGCAGTCCGCCCGGCGGCGGCTCGATCTCGACGTCGAGCGCCTTCGCATAGACCGCAGCGCGCACCGGCGCGGAAAACGGCGAGCTATCTTCCGAATAGAGCTTCATCTTGCCATGCTCTTTTAAAATTGCGGCGCTCAAGCCCCGACTGACAGCAGCAGTCGCTCGACCATCGGCCTATAGCCCGCGCCGAAAAGCCGCAAGTGAACGAGCGCCGGCCAGAGGCGATAAATCGCCGCCGCTCGCCATGGCCATGGTCCAGAGGCCCGTAGGCCGCGAAGAAAGCCGGTGCCGGGGCGTCGAACAGGCCGAGCATGGCGAGATCGACCTCGGCATGGCCATAATAGCAGGCCGGATCGATCAAGCCTTCGACCCGGCCGCCCGCCGCCAGAATATTGCCGCTCCAGAGATCGCCATGAAGAAGGGCCGGCGCCGGCCGCGCCGGCAAGCGGTTTGCCAGATCCGCCGCCAGCGCCTCGACGCGCCGCCCCAGAAACGCGGCCAGTCCTCGCTCCAGCCGTTTTCGATCGCGACTTGCCCGAAGGCGTAATCGGCCGGCCAGCCATAGCGGGGCCCAAGGCTCGCATGAAGCGTCGCCAGAGCTTCGCCAAGGCTCGCCCAAGCGCCGTTCACGCCGCCGTCGGAGGGCAGAGGCGCCATGACCAATGCCTCGTCGCTCGCGGCCAGAACGGCGGGCGCCGGCGCTCCGGCGGCGGCGATCGCGCGGAGCATCTGGGCCTCCGTCCTCGGCGCAGGCCCGTTCTTGACGATGGCTTCGCGTCCGTCGTCGAGAATGATTCTGAGAACCTCTGAGAGGTCGCCGCCATGAATCGGCCAGGCGCGGCGCAAGACGCCGCCGAGCAGCGCGGCGCCGATCTCGGCGAGGCCGCTCACGCCGATGCGGCGAGCCGGCGCGCCAGCCCTCGCGCGCCCAGCGTCGCTTCGGCCCATGCGATCTCGAAGGCGGCCGCGTCGCCATAATAGGGATCAGCCACCGCCTGGCCCCCGCGCGGCCTTCGACATGGTCGAGCAGCAGGCTGAGCTCGGCGCCGGCGTCAGCGGGGCGGATCGCCTCCAGCGCGGTCAGGTTTTGGAAGTCCAGCGCGACAATATGGCTGAACCGGCGAAAATCATGGGCGCTCACCTGCCGCGCGCGATAGGCGCTGATGTCGACGCCATGACGAAACGCGACTGCCTGAGCCCGCCGATCCGGCGGCTCGCCGACATGCCAGTCTCCGGTTCCGGCGGAATCCGCTTCCGCCTCGAGCCCGATCCGGGCGATCTCGACCCGGAAGGCGGCTTCGGCCAGCGGCGAGCGGCAAATATTGCCGAGGCAGACGAACAGGACGGCGGGCTTGGCGGACACGGCTTGCGATCCTCCGTCTTCGGCGAAAGATGTGATAGATCCCGTGCCCGCGCTTGGACCATGCTGGTTTCGGACAATCAATCCAAAATCCGCGTGATCGGCGCCGGCTGCTTTAGGGTATGTTCCAAAAAAGTTGACTGACTTTTTCGATCGGAACGCGCTCTGGCCATGGGCGAAAGCGCGGCTTACAGGGACGAACCTGAGCGTCGCTGCGCCGAGGCCCGACATGAACCGCGTCGCAAAAGCGTGCAGACGAACCGCGGCCTTGCTTCGAGAGCGGAGGGCGCAATTGCGCCTTTCCTTGCGGGTGACCGTCTCGGTCGCGCTCGCCTTCATCATCGCCCAGGCGCTGAGGCTTCCGCTCGGCGGCCTCTGGGCCATCTTGACCGCCGTCGTCGTGACCCAGATGAGCGTCGGCGGCTCCCTGAAAGCGGCGCTCGAATATTCAATCGGCACGGTCGGCGGCGCGATTTACGCGGGCGCGATCGCCGCGCTCGTCCCCCATCAATCGGAGCTGGCGTTGCTCGGCGTGCTCGGTCTCGCCGTCGCGCCGCTCGCCTTGCTCGCCGCGCTCAATCCCAATTTTCGGATCGGGCCCTTCACGGCGGTTCTCGTCGTCCTGGGATCGGAGGCGACCCATGCAGGCCCGATCGCATCGGCGTCGACCCGGGTGCTCGAGGTCGCGCTCGGCGGCGGCGTCGGGCTTCTGGTCTCCTTGCTGATCCTGCCGGCCCGCGCCCATGTCATGGCGAATGAAGCCGCCGCCGACCTGATCGATCTGATGGCGAGCGCTTTGCCGAGCCTCTTTTCCGCCTTCACCCGCAAGACCGATCGCGCCGCGATCCTGAGAATTCAAAGAAGCCTGGGCGACGCCTTGGCGCGCTTCAACGCCGTCGAAAGCGAGGCGACGCATGAGCGGCGCGTCACGCGCTACTCGAATCCGGCCGAGCCGCGCTCGCTCCCGCGCTCGCTATTGCGGCTGCGCCATGATCTCATCATGATCGGCCGCGCCGGCGCGGCCCCGCTCGCGGAGCCCCTTCGAGACCGGCTCGGCCCTCTGCTCACGCGCGTCGGCGCGACGGCGGACGCCTGGCTCCGCGCGACCAGCGACGCTCTCCTCGCCGGCCGCAACCAGCCGCCTCTCACAGCCGTCAATGGCTCGATCGAGGATTTCATGGAGGAAATCAACGCGCTGCGCCGTGACGGCGCGACTCGAGCGCTCCCGAGCGACGCGCTCGAGCACTTGTTCGCGCTCGGCTTCGCCCTGGAGCAGCTGCGCGAAAATTTGAAGGATCTCGCCGCGAGCGTGACCGATTGCGCCTATTCCTCCATGTGAATGTCCCGACGCCACAACGAGAATTTAACTTTGTGAGACTCATCCTGGACGGATCGCTCGGGCTCGGCGCGGGTCGCGAACTCCGCCGTGTCCCGACCGTGGCGTTTGTTGACGAAAGCGACGAAGATGCGTGCAAAATTGCGGCATATTGCGCGACTGCTGCTGGACGCCTTGCGCGGTCCGCGCGTGGCCCGTCCCGAAACCAGCGATCCTTTTGAGCTCGACGCATTCTACAACCGGCGTTACGCGCCGCGCAGGATCGTCCGGGCGTCGAGCCCGCCGCCTTATCCGCGCGATCCGGCCTGACCGGGCTCCCGAGCATCGGACCCATTCATCGCCGAATGCGCGGATCTTTGCTAGGTTCGCTGCGAAGCCAATTTCGTAGCGGAGCCCCTTGCGTGCAGATCGCGACTTGGAACGTCAACTCGGTGCGCCAGAGGACCGAGCATCTCCTGCGCTATTTGCGCGACAAGGCTCCCGACGTCCTGTGCCTCCAGGAACTGAAATGCGTCGACGAAGCCTTCCCGCATGCGGAAGTCGAGGCGCTCGGCTATAATGTCGCCGTGCAAGGCCAGAAAGGCTTCAACGGCGTCGCCATTCTCGCCAAGGCCCCGATCGAAGTGACGCGCGGCCTGCCCGGCGATCCAAGCGACGAGCACGCGCGCTATATCGAGGCGCTCGTTCCCGACGGCGCCGGAATCGTCCGCGTCGCCTCGATCTATTTGCCCAACGGCAATCCGCCGCAGACTGACAAATACGCCTATAAGCTCGCCTGGATGGATCGGCTCATCGCCCATGCGAGATCGCTTCTGCCGCTCGAGGAGCCGCTTGTTCTCGCCGGCGACTATAATGTGATCGAGTCCGCGCGCGATTGCTATGATCCGGCGGATTGGATCGGCGACGCGCTCTATCTGCCCGACACCAAGGCGCGCTTCCACGCGCTCCTGAACCTCGGACTGACCGACGCCTTGCGCGCGACGACAGACGCCGCCGGCCTCTACACGTTTTGGGATTATCAGGCGGGCGCGTGGCAGAAGAATAAAGGCATTTGCATCGATCACGTCTTGCTGTCGCCCCAGGCGGCCGACCGGCTGGTCAAGGTCTCGATCGACAAGGAGCTGCGCGGCGAGGATAAGCCCTCCGACCATGTGCCGGTCAGGATCGAGCTCGCCAGCGCGGCGTAGCGCCTTACGATGAGGCGAGCGCTGGGATGACGCCGGCCAGCGCGCCGAGGACGACGACCAGAAGCGGCGGCGCCCGCCAGGCCGTCAAGAGAAGGAACCCGCTCAGCGCGAGCGCGAAATCGGCGCGCGTCGAGACCGCGCCGACCCAAAGCGGGTTGTAGAGCGCCGCGCCGAGCAGGCCGACGACGGCGGCGTTGACCCCACGCATCGCCGCATGCGCGCCGGGTCGACGCCGGAAAGCCTCCCAAAAAGGCAGCAGGCCGAGAAGCGCCAGCAGGCCGGGAATGAAGATCGCGAGGAGGCCGATCGCCGCGCCCTCGATCCCATTCGGCGGCGGGCCAGCCACGGCGCCGAGATAGGCGGCGAAGGTGAAAAGCGGTCCGGGCACGGCTTGAGCCGCCCCATAGCCCGCGAAAAAAGCCGTGTCGCTGATCCAGCCCGGCGCGACGACCGCCTCGCGCAGCAGCGGCAAGACGACATGGCCGCCGCCGAAGACCAAGGCGCCCGAGCGATAGAAGGCGTCGAAATAGGCGATCCCCTGGGATTGGGTGAGTCTTTCCAGGATAGGCAAGCCGGCGAGAAGCGCAAAGAAGACGCAGAGCGCCGCGACGCCCGCGCCGCGCGAGACTGGGGTCAATAGCCCGTAGATTGCGTCGGCGCGCATCGGCTCCGCCCGGCAAAGCCAGAGGCCGGCGACGCCGCCCATGACGATGGTCGCGATCTGCGCGGCGGAGGACGCGCTGATGGAGAGGATCGCGACCGCGGCGACGGCGATGGACGCCCGCTCGCGATCCGGGCAGAGGGTTCTGGCCATGCCCCAGACCGCCTGGGCGACGATCGCGACGGCCACGAGCTTCAGCCCATGCAAGAGCCCTTCTTCGGCGGCGCCATGAAACAGGCTCGCGCCATAGGCGAACATGACGAGGATAAGGGCCGACGGCAAAGTGAAGCCGGCCCAAGCCGCGAGCCCGCCGACATAGCCGCCACGCACGAGGCCGATGGAAAATCCGACCTGGCTGCTCGCCGGTCCCGGCAGGAACTGGCAAAGGGCGACAAGATCGGCATAAGCGGACTCGTCCAGCCATTTTCGGCGCGCCACGAATTCATCCCGGAAATAGCCGAGATGGGCGATGGGACCGCCGAAACAGGTGAGGCCGAGCCTGAGAAAAACAAGGAGAATTTCGAGCGGGGATCCGACAGCCTTTTGCATTGCCGTCATTGCGACGCTCGTCCAGCAGGAGGCTGGGGCCGCAACGCCCGCACCGCGTCCTCGACGCTGCGAAACAGCCGATGCGGTCCGAGCGCCTTGTCGATCCCGAAGCGCTTCAAGGCGTTTTGCGCGCGCACTGATTCGAGGCGCGCGATGGCGAAAATAATCTGCTCCTCCTTGCACTGACGAATGAGGCTGCGCAATGTTTGAGCGGCGGTGAAGTCGATTTCCACAATGGCGCTCGCTTCGAGAATGGCGAGCCGGGTCGGCTGCGGCGCGGCGCGCAAAGCGGCCAATACGTCGGCGCGAAAGCGAGAGGCGGTGAGGAACGATAAGGGCGCCTGGAACGCCAGCACGCGCACCTCCGGCAAAGTCTCGCCGTGATGATCGGGGACCGACGGCCACCAGACCGTCGTTCCCGGCACGCGCTCGAACGAGATGACATGGGCGCGCGTCACGCTCCAGACGCCATGCAGCAGCGAAAGCGCGACGCCGATCGCCACGCCCTGCTCGATGGGCATCGCCACGATGGCGGCGAAAGTTGCGACGACGAGCAGAAATTCGCCGAAGGACTGGCGAAAAATCGTTCCCATCTGTTCGACCCGGATGATTCGCAGGGCCACGAACAGCAGAACTCCCGCCAGGGCGGCGGCGGGAATCCTGGTCAGGAGCTGCGCCCCAAAAACCGCCACGGCGAGCAAAATCGCGCAGGCCGCGAGGCCGGCGAGTTGCGAGCGCCCGCCGGTCTCCGAGACGATTGCCGTCCGCGGCGGGCTCGCATCGACGGGAAAGGCCCCGACGATCGCGGCCATGACTCCGCCTACGCCGACGCCGAGAAAGTCGCGATCGACGTCGGGCGCAGCATCGAGATTGGAGGGAAAGGCGCGTGTCGTGGCCGCTGTCTGCACCATGACGACCAAAGCGATCAGCAGGCTCAACGGCAGAAGTTGCGCCAGCTCCGCGATCGAGGCTGTCGGCGCCTTCACGGAAGGCCAACCCGCAGGAACCGTCCCGATGACGGCGACGCCCTTGCCCTCCAGCCCAAAAGCGGCCAGCGCGACAGTGGCGAGAACAAGCCCGATCAGCGCTCCGGGAATGCGGGCGCTGACCAGTTCCGACAGGACGACGATCGCGAAGACCCCGAGGCCGATCGCCAGGGTGAAGCGGTTCGCCTCATGAAGATGCGCGGCCAAATAAGCGCCCCGCTGAAGAAGGGAACCGGCTTCATCCGCGATCCCGAGGACGCTCGGCAGCTGCGAGACAAGGATATGGATCGAAATGCCGGCCAGAAAGCCCGTCGTGACCGGAATCGACAGGAGATCGGCGATCCAGCCCAGCCGGAAGAGCCAGCCGGCGACAAGGGCTAGTCCGACCATCAACGCCAAGGCTGCGGCGAGCGCCCCATAATGCGGCGACCCAGCCGCCGCTAGAAGCGCGACCCCGCCGGCGAAAATCGGCGCTATGGTCGAATCGGCGCCGCATGACAAGGAGCGGCTCGCGCCAAAAAGGGCGAAGCCGAGCGAGCCGGCGATGAAGGCGAAAAAACCGATTTCCGGCGAGAAGCCGCCGAGACGCGCCGTGGCCATTTGCTCGGGAATGGCGATCGCCGCCAGAGTGAGCCCGGCGACGAGATCGCGCGGCAAGTCGCTAGGGCGGTAGCCGGCCAGCGAGCGAAAGACGGGCCATCGGCTGCCGGGCTGGGGCGCTGAATTGGTGGAGCCATGCGCCGCCGCCATGCAGTCTACACCCCGCCCTCGATGTGACGACTTGTCGTGAAGGGCTCGCTGACCCAGCTATAGACTGCGGCCGGGCCGACGCCAAGAGCCCCTCCCGCGCCGACTAGCTTGCGGTGGCGTTTCGATGAATGCTACATGGCGCAATCGAGGCGCAATTGCGGCGCGCCACCTCGATCCGAGAGCGATCCCGCGCGTCGGTCACTTTAAAACGGAACCCGCCGCCGGAAAACGAGGCTAAGATTATGGGGCTGAAACTCGCGATCGCTGCGTCTCTTGCATGCATCCTCGTGTCCGCGGCCGCCTCGGCGCGATCCACATCGCTGGAGCGGGAGACCGCCGCTTGCCAGGACGACGCGGTTCGCCTTTGCGGCCCCTTCATTCCCGACCACGGCAAGATCCACTCCTGCCTCGTCACTTACAAAGCCTATATCAGCCCGGCCTGCCGCGCGCTCGTGGCGCCGGCCCATCATGGCCATCACCACAAGAAGCATTAGATCTTGGAGCGCGCTCCAAGATCAATAGGCTGGGACGCGCCCTAGGTCGATGAGCCGGCGCGGCGAGACTCGCCGCCGGCAAAAAATTCAAAGCTCGACGCTGCGCTTCGCGCAGCGCGCTTACGTTTAGAATCCCCCTGGGCAGCGGATTAGAATTCCGCGCGGCGACGCTTTGCGGCCGGCGCAGATCGATTCCACACAGAAAATTAAGCGCGAAGCCTTGCTTTCGCCCGACCGCTCGCGCGCTAATCATCGCTACGAATCGGGCGAGACGCGCGTTGCGCCGCAAATCCATTAACTAAAGGTTAACGAGCCTCGCCCGGACTTGCAGTAAGGCCGGAGGCTTATCGCGGCATGAGGGCTGCGCCATGAAATTCACCAAGCTCCGCTTGTCGGGGTTCAAGACCTTTGTCGAGTCGACGGACTTTCTCATTGAGCCAGGTCTGACGGGCGTCGTCGGGCCCAACGGCTGCGGCAAGTCCAATCTCGTCGAGGCCATGCGCTGGGTGATGGGCGAGAGCTCATCGCGCAATATGCGCGCCTCCGGCATGGACGACGTCATCTTCTCCGGCGGCGGCAATAGGCCGGCGCGCAATATGGCGGAAGTCGGCCTCGTCATCGACAATGCGGACCGCGCCGCGCCCGCCGCCTTCAACGACAGCGACATCATCGAGGTCAGCCGCCGCATCGAGCGCGAATCCGGCTCGACCTATCGCATCAACGGGCGGGAAGCGCGGGCGCGCGACGTGCAACTCCTATTCGCCGACGCGTCGAGCGGCGCGCGCTCGCCGGCCATGGTGCGCCAAGGCCAGATCGGCGAGATGATCTCGGCGAAGCCGCAGGAGCGCCGCCGCATCCTCGAGGAGGCCGCGGGCGTCGCCGGCCTCCATTCCCGCCGGCACGAAGCGGAGCTGCGCCTCAAGGCGGCGGAGGACAATCTCTCGCGCCTCGACGACATCATGCAGCAAATCGACTCCCAGACGAAGGGGCTCGAGCGCCAGGCCCGTCAGGCGGCGCGCTACCGCAATCTCGCCGCCGAGATCAGGCGCGCCGAGGCCCTGCTCGCGTTGATCAATCACGCCGAAGCGACGAGCGAACTCGCATCGGCCGAACGCAAGCTCGATTCCGATGCGCGCGACGTCGCGGAGCGGACCCGACTTCAAGCCGAATCCGCGCGCCTGCAAGGAATCGCCGCGCATGAGCTTCCTGGCTTGCGTGAGGCCGAGGCGGAGTCCGCCGCCATACTGCAAAAGCTCGTCCTAGCGCGCGAGACCCTGGACGGCGAGGAGCGGCGCGCCAAGGCCCGCATCGCCGAGCTGGAGCGCAGAATCGCGCAAATGACCAGCGATCTTGCCCGCGAGACCGGTCTGATCGAGGACGCGACCGACGTGCTCGCGCGCCTTGACGCCGAGGCGCAGGAACTATCCGAGGCCGCTGAAGCCGAAGCCGAGCTCGAGACGGCGGCGCGAAACCGCTGCGCCGAAGCCGAGATCCGTCTCGCCGGCGCCGAAAAAGAACTCGCGGAGACACAAGAGGCCCGGGCCGCGATCGAGGCGCGCCGCGCCGCGTCGCAAGCAGCGCTCAGGGACGCCTCGGCGCAATTGGCGCGGCTCGAAGCCGAGCTCGCCGAAGTGACGCGGGAGCGCGCCGCGCGCGAAGCCGAGCTCGGCGACGGCGCCGATCGCCTCCTTCTGCAGGCGGCGCTCGAGCAGGCCGTCGAGACCGCCGCTGTCCTAGAAGATGAAGTCGCGGAGGCCGAAACCCGCCACGCCGAGGCGCGCGCGGCCGAGCTCGCCGCACGCGCGCCGCTCGCTGAGGCCGAGCGCAAAGCGCAAAATCTCGCGACACAGGTCCAGACCTTGTCGAAACTGCTGAACGCGGGAAGCGGCGGCTTTTGGCCCGCGGTCACCGAGGAGATCAGCGTCGCCAAAGGCTATGAGGCGGCGCTCGGCGCCGCGCTCGGCGACGATCTCGACGCCTCGACCAATCCGGCGTCCCCGGCGCATTGGGCGCATACGGACGCTGCCCACGATCCGGCGTTGCCGCCCGGCGTGCAGCCCTTGTCGGCTCTCGTCACCGCGCCGATCGCGCTCAACCGGCGGCTCGACCAGATCGGTGTGGTCTTGCGCGGCGAGGGACAGGCGCTGCGCAAGCTGTTGAAGCCGGGCCAAAGGCTGGTTTCCAAGGAAGGCGACCTGTGGCGGTGGGACGGCTTCACCCAGGCCGCCGAGGCGCCGACGCCGGCGGCGCGGCGGCTCGCCGAGAAAAACCGTCTCGGAGATTTGACCGCCGAAGCCGAAACGGCGCGCGTTTTCGCGGACGATTTAAAAGTCGCGGCCGACGCCGCCCAAGCCGATCTCGTCGCGGCGGCGGCGGCCGAGAGCGAGGCGCGGCGCCGGCACAAGGACGCCCTTCGCGAGGTTGAATCCGCGCGCGAGAAGGACGCTTCGGCGGAGCGGCGCGTTTCGGCGGCGGCGGCGCGGCTCTCGGCGCTCGACGAGGCCCTATCGCGTCTTTCCGCCAATCGCGACGAAGCGCTGGAAAAACGGGCGCGCGCCGAGGCCGCGGCCGATGGTTTGGACGCCTCGGCGGAGGCCTCGGCCCGTCTCGAGACGGCGAGGGAGCGGGCGGCGCAGGGCCGCGCCGCCGCCGCCGAAGCCCGCGCCGAATTACAGGCTCATTCGCGCGAGGCCCAGGCGCGGGCGAAGCGGCTGCAGGCGATCGCGGACGAGCGCAAATCCTGGCAGGTCCGCAGCGAAGGCGCGGGCGGCCAGCTCGACGCTTTCGAATCGCGGCTCGCCGAGGCCGCCGAAGAGCGCGAGCGCCTTCTCGAGACGCCCGACGCCTTTCTCTCGACGCGCCGAACTTTGCTGGATCAGATCGCCGCCGCCGAAGAAGCCCATCGGCTCGCGACGGACCAGCGCATCGCGGCCGAGGCGCGCCTCGCCGAAGCCGATCGCCAGGCGCGCGCCGCGCTCGACTCCATGAGCGCCGCGCGCGAGGAGAAAGCGCGCAGCGAGACGCGGGTCGACTCCGCGCGTCGGCGTTGCGACGAAGTCCTGCACGCCATTTCGACGGAGCTCGATTGCGCAGCCGCCGATCTCCCCGCGCTCGCCAATGTCGCCCCCAATGCGGATCTCCCGCAGGCGGGCGAGGTGGAAAAACGGCTTGACCTCCTGAAGCAGGATCGCGAGCGCCTCGGCGCGGTCAATTTGCGCGCCGAGGACGAATTGAACGAGGCCATGACGTCAAAGGCCAGTCTCGCAACCGAGCACGCGGACCTAACCGAGGCGATCCGGCGCCTGCGCCAAGCAATCCAAAGCCTGAATAAGGAAGGACGCGAGCGGCTGGTCGGCGCCTTCGAGACGGTCAATGCGCATTTCAAGGAGCTTTTCACCAGCCTGTTCGGCGGCGGATCGGCCGAGCTGCAGCTGATCGAATCGGATGATCCGCTCGAGGCGGGACTCGAAATTCTCGCCCGCCCGCCGGGAAAAAAGCCGCAGGTGATGACGCTCCTGTCCGGCGGCGAGCAGGCGCTGACGGCGATGTCGCTCATCTTCGCGATTTTTCTGACAAATCCGGCGCCGATCTGCGTGCTCGACGAGGTCGACGCGCCGCTCGACGACGCCAATGTGGAGCGCTTTTGCGATCTGCTCGACCAGATGCGCCAGAAGACGGAGACCCGTTTCATCACTATCACGCACAATCCGATCACCATGGCGCGGATGAACCGGCTCTTCGGCGTGACCATGGCCGAGCGGGGGGTGAGCCAACTCGTCAGCGTCGATCTCGAACAGGCCGAGCGCTTTCTCGAAGCGAGCTGACCAAGCCCCTCGGTCCCCGAGGCGATTTTCCTCAATAGCATTTATATTTATAAAACCAATGACTTAGACGCCCGCGCCTAAGTCTTGACAGGCTCGTGCGCCGACCCTATGGTGCGCCCGGCCGAGAGGAGCCCTACCTCGAAGCTTTTTCTTTTGCTGCAATCGCCCTAAAAGTCCCCCGCTTTCTCGCTTTTCGCCGCCGCGCGTCCTATAGAACCCCAGGATGTTCCAGGCGCAGCGGGAGAGACGCGTGGCTGAACGTGAAACACGGCGCGGCGCAAGCCTTAAGCCGGGCGAAGACCAAAAACGAGGCGAGCAAGAGCGCGAAGAGCAGGACCGTCGGGAAGAAGAAAGCCTAAAAGCCCGGCTCGACAAGCTCACGCACGCGCTCGATGCGCAAAAGGACGCGAGCGGGCATGCTCCCGCCGATCAAGACTTAGGCGCGCCAACAGCCGGGTCTCTCGGAAGCGCGATGAGTCTCGGCTTTCGCGTGCTCAGCGAATTCGTTGCGGCTGTCGTCGTCGGCTTTCTCATCGGTTGGCAAATCGATGTATGGATCGGCACGACGCCATGGTTCCTGCTGATTTTTCTGGCCCTCGGGACAGCGGCGGGATTTTGGAATGTATATCGCATCGCCGTTACTCCCCAGGGTTCGAGAGACGGCGACAAGTGAGTTAACGCGCGAGTTCGTCGCGCGAAGCAGGGCCGGACGGCGCGCCGGACGGATCGAGAGCGCCGGCGGGACTTAAGGCAAGGGATATCAAGCAGTGGCGGAAGAACACACCATGGATCCGATCCACCAGTTCAACATTGAACGGATCGTCAGCCTTCATCCTTTTGGCGTCGACGCCTCCTTCACCAACGCCGCTCTGTTCATGCTGATCGTCGTCCTGGCTTCCGCGGCGTTGATGATCGTCGGAACATGGCCGCGGGCGATCGTGCCGGGCCGGCTCCAATCGGCCGCGGAGATGACCTATGAATTCGTCGCCTCCACCGTGCGCCTTTCCGCCGGGCAGGAGGGAATGCGCTTCTTCCCCTTCGTCTTCACGCTTTTCCTGTTCGTGCTCTTCTCGAACCTGATCGGCCTTATTCCCTACACGTTCACGGTCACCAGCCAGATCATCGTGACCTTCGCGCTCGCCGCCCTCGTCATCGGCATGGTGATCGTTTACGGGCTCATCCGCCATGGGACGCATTTCCTGCATCTCTTCGTGCCGTCGGGCGTCTCGCCTTTCCTGCTTCCCTTCCTTGTGCTGATCGAGATCATCTCCTTCGCCTCGCGCCCGATCAGCCTTTCGGTTCGTCTTTTCGCGAATATGCTCGCCGGCCACATCACTTTGAAGGTGATGGGCGGCTTCGTCGCGACCCTGCTCGGCGCCGGCGCCTATGCGGTGATCGCCCCGCTGCCGCTCGCGGCGACCGTCGCTTTGACGGCCTTCGAGCTGCTCGTGGCGGTGCTGCAGGCCTATGTCTTCGCCATTCTCACTTGCGTCTATCTCAATGACGCAATTCATCCGGGCCACTGAATAAATATTTGAACAACAGATCGGTCGCCCAATCTTCGCAAAGCTCAGGAGTTAGTCATGGATCCCGTTGCAGCTAAATTCATCGGCGCCGGCCTCGCCGCCATCGGCATGGGCGCCGCCGCCATCGGCGTCGGCTTGATTTTCGGCAATTTCTTGTCGGGCGCCCTGCGCAACCCGACCGCCTCCGACGCGCAATTCGGACGCGCCTTCATCGGCGCGGCTTTGGCTGAAGGCCTTGGCATTTTCGCCTTTCTCGTGGCGATCCTCCTGCTCTTCGTCAAGTAACTCTTAAAATCTTGGCGCGCCCGGGATTCTCCCGGACGCGCCGGCTTCGTCCTGGAGAGCCTGTCCGTGAACGATGTGAAAGCCCGATTGGAAACCGTCGCGCAAGCGCTCGCCGAAGCCCTCTCGAAAGGCCTGCGCCTCTCCGGGGAGATTGCCGCGAAAGCCGCGACCGCCAGCGTCGCGGCGGCGTCCCAAGGGCGCCGCTTTATCGAGTCTGAATACGCCAAGATCCAATCAAAGAACCTTTCTCCCTTCGCCTGGTCGCTGATCGCAGCCGGCGGCGCGGGAGCAGCCGCTGCGCTCGTCATCAATTTGGGATCGGCGGTTTTCGACGGCTCGAGCGCCCGGATTTCCCAGCTCGACGGAAGCGTCGCCGCCTTGAGCAGACGGCTCGATTCGATCGAACAAGCGGACAAATCGGCCTTGGCCGCGTCTCGCGAAGCCTTGACTGCGCTCGGCGCTCGCGTCGCTGCGGCGGAGGGCGCAATAAGCAAGAGCACCGAAGTGACAAAATCCACACTCAGCGAGATCCAGAAGACGGTCAGTTCTCAGATCGTCGCCCGCGCCGCGACGTCAGGCGAGGCCGCCGTCCCATCCCCCGACCTCGGCGGCATCGAGCAGCGTCTCGCTGCGCTCGAAGCGAAGGTGACGACGCATGAAGCGCCCGTCGGGGAAGCGTCCCATGCGGTCGAAGGCGGCCATGAAGCCGGGGCCTTCCCGCCTTTCGAATCGGCCAATTTCGCGCCTGTGCTCATCTGGCTCGCGTTGAGCTTCGGCCTGCTCTATCTCCTGATGGCCAAGCTCGCTCTGCCGCGCGTCGAGAACATCCTGCATGCGCGCGCCGCAAAGCTCACCAAGGACATCAGCGAGGCAAACGCCTTTCGCAAGCGCTCGGAAGAAGCGGCTGCGGCGCATGAAAAGACGATCGCCGACGCGCGCGCCAAGGCGCAGGCGCTGGCGCAGGAAACCCATGTCAAGCTCAACGCCGAGGCCGACGCCAAGCGCCATGCGCTGGAGACAGATCTGAACGCCAAACTCGCCGCGGCGGAAGGCAAGATCGCAGAGACCAAATCCAAGGCGATGGCCAATGTCGAAGGCATAGCCGGCGAGGCCGCCTCGGCGATCGTCGAGCGCCTGACCGGACAGCCCGCCGATCGCAAAGCGATCGACGCTGCGCTCACCACATTGAAAGCCTGAGGCTGGAGAATTTCGATGTTCAACGAGGAATTTTTCGTCGCTCTCGGCTTCGCTATTTTTGTTGTTTTGCTCGGCTATCTCGGCGTCCATAAGAAGCTCGGCGCGGCGCTCGATCAGCGCGGCGACCGGATCAAGGGCGAGCTCGCGGAAGCCGAACGGCTGCGCGCCGAGGCCGAGGCGCTTCTCGCCTCTTACGAGAAGCGCCGGGCCGAAGCCGAAGTCGAGGCGCAAGCGGTGGTCGCGCAGGCGCGCGCCGAGGCCGAGCTTCTCGCCAAGGAAGCACATGAGCGCACCGCCGATTTCATCCAGCGACGCACCAAGCAGGCCGAGGAAAAGATCGCATCGGCTGAAGCCCAGGCCATGGCCGAAGTTCGGGCCGCGGCGGCGGACGCCGCGTCCAAGGTCGCCGAAACCGTGCTGAAGGCCGAAGCCAAGGGCGCTTTGGGCGAGGAGCTGATCTCCAAAGGCATCAGCGATTTGAAGACGCTTTTCCATTAGTTCACGATCTTTTTGGATCCTTTCGATCCAAAGTCCTGAACCTGATCGCGTCCTGACATTGAGAGCGGCATGCGGATTAAATCCCGCGCGCCGCTTTTTTTATTGGCGCTAAACGGCGTTTGAAATTGCGGATGCGCCGCAGAACAACACGCGGCGCCCTACTCCGCGACCGGCTTCGTCCATTTCAAGATCGGACGCCGCGCCGCGCCGGTCTCATCGAGGCGGCGCCGCGGAGCGTGGAAAGGCGCGGCGAGAAAGCGCTCGGTCTCACCGCGCAACGCCGCGAAAGCGAGATCGCGCATCGTCGCGATGAAGAGATCGAGCGACGCCTTGGACTCGGATTCGGTCGGCTCGATCAGCATCGCGCCATGGACGACCAGCGGAAAATAGATCGTCATCGGATGATAGCCTTCGTCGATGAGGGCTTTAGCGAAATCGAGGGTCGTCAAGCCGGTCGGCTTCAGCCAGGCGTCGTCGAAGAGCGCCTCGTGCATGCAGAGCTTGTCGCCGAAAGGCTGCGACAGGAGATCCGCGAGGCTCGCGCGAATGTAATTCGCGCTGAGCACGGCGTCTTCCGAAGCCTGGCGCAATCCATCGGCGCCATGCGACAGCATATAGGCGAGGGCGCGCACGAACATGCCCATCTGGCCGTGAAAGGCGCTCATTCTCCCAATCGACTGAGGCGCCTCGCTCGCCTGCTCGATCAGGCGCAGGCCGTTGTCGTCGCGGCGAAGGAAAGGCAAAGGCGCGAAGGGCGCGAGCTGCGCCGAGAGGGCGACAGGACCTGCGCCCGGACCGCCGCCGCCATGCGGGGTCGAGAACGTCTTGTGCAGATTGATGTGCATGGCGTCCACGCCGAGATCTCCCGGCCGCGCCTTGCCCATGATCGCGTTGAAATTCGCCCCGTCGCAATAGAAATAGGCACCGGCCTCATGCACGACTTCGGCGATCGCGACAATATCCTTCTCGAACAGGCCGCAAGTATTGGGATTGGTCAGCATGATCGCGGCGACGTCCGGCCCGAGCCGGCGGCGGACCTCGGCGGCGTCGACGGTCCCGTCGGCGCGGGCCGGGACGGAGCGAATCTCGAAGCCGATCCGCGTCGCACTCGCCGGATTGGTGCCATGAGCCGAATCCGGCACGAGAACGATTTTGCGCGTCGCCCCCTCGCCCTTGGCGGCGATCGCCGCCTTGATCGCCATCATGCCGCAAGCCTCGCCATGCGCGCCGGCTTTCGGCGACATGGCGATGGCCTCCATGCCGGTCAGCGCCAAGAGCCAGCGCGCGAGCTCTTCCATAAGCTCGAGCGCGCCTTGGACGGTCGATTGCGGCTGGAGCGGATGAATATCGGCGAAGCCCGGCAGCCGCGCCAGAGCTTCGTTGAGGCGGGGATTATGTTTCATCGTGCAGGAGCCGAGCGGGTAGAGGCCGGCGTCGATCGAATAATTCTTCTGCGACAGGCGCACATAATGGCGCATCGCCTCGGGCTCGCTTAGTCCCGGCAAGCCGAGCGCAGCCTTGCGCGCGAGCCCGCCGAGCCGATCCGTGAAAGGCGCGGGCTCGTCCAGATCGACGCCCGTAACCTCGGCGCGGCCGATCTCGAAGATCAATCCCTCTTCCAGCGCAAGCGCGCGATTGCCGGTAAACGTGTCGATTTCCGATCGCGCCGCCTCGCCGGTTTGCGTCGGGCGGCCTTGGGTTGGGCGACCTTCGGTCAGACGTTCGGGCCTGTTCATCATCAAAACGCTCCCTGCAGGGCGTCGGCAAGCGCGCCGCGATCTGCCTCCGTATTGATCTCTGTCGAGGCGACGAGGATCAGATCATCGAGCCCCTGCCCCGGTAAAAGCCGCGAGATCGGAACGCCGCCGAGCACGCCTCTTTGCGCCATGCGCTCCACGACCCCCGCGGCGTCGGCCGGGATGCGGATCGTGAATTCGTTGAAGAATGTCTTGGTCAGCACCTCGACGCCGTTCACCGCGGCGAGACGATCAGCGAGATCGACCGCGTTAGCGTGATTGATCCGCGCGAGCCGGCGCAGCCCGGTCTCGCCGAGCAGAGAGAGGTGAATCGTAAAGGCGAGCGCGCAGAGCCCCGAATTGGTGCAAATGTTGGAGGTCGCCCGGTCGCGCCTGATGTGCTGCTCGCGCGTCGACAGCGTCAGGACGAAGCTGCGGCGTCCCTCCGCGTCCACCGTTTGGCCGCAGAGTCTGCCGGGCATTTGGCGGAGATATTTCTCCTTGGCGGCGAAAAGCCCGACATAGGGCCCGCCGAAATTCAGCGCATTGCCGATCGACTGGCCCTCGCCGACGACAATGTCCGCGCCCATGGCGCCCGGCGGCTCGACAAGGCCGAGCGAAACCGCCTCGGTGAAAACCGCGACGAGCAGCGCGCCTTTTTCCTTGCAGATGGCGGCGAGCTGCGAGAGATCCCGCAGGTTGCCGAACACATCTGGATTTTGCACGAGGACGCAGGAGGTCTCGGAGTCGATCGTCGCGGCGAGATCCTCGCGCGCGAAAACATCGGGCGGAAGCGAGACGACGGCCTCGCCGCCAGCCAAGGAAGCGGCGCGGACGACCTCGGCGTAATGCGGGTGGAGGCCGCCAGACAGGACCGCCTTGCTCCGGCCCGTGACGCGATGGGCCATCAGCGCAGCCTCCGCCGCCGCGGTGGAGCCGTCATACATGGAGGCGTTGGCTGCATCCATCGCGGTCAGGGCGGCGACCTGGGTCTGGAACTCGAAAATATATTGCAGAGTGCCTTGCGCGATCTCGGCTTGATAGGGCGTGTAGCTCGTCAGGAATTCGGAGCGCTGGATCAAATGATCGACGCTCGCCGGAACATGATGCTTGTAGGCTCCCGCGCCCACGAAAAAAGGAACCGACCCGGCCGCGACATTTTTCGCCGCGAGATTGGAAAGCAAGCGCCCGACTTCCATCTCGCTCTTGCGCCGCGGCAGATCGAGATCGCCGGCGAGGCGCTTGTCTGCGGGAATGTCGGCAAAGAGCGCCTCGACGTCAGCGACGCCGACCCGCGCCAGCATGTCGACGCGATCCTCGCGGGTCAAAGGAAGATAGCGCATAGCGGCTCACTCCTATTCGAGAGATTTCACGTAGTCCTGGTAGGCATCTTCATCCATCAAGCTGTCGAGCTCGGTCGCATCGCGGAGCCTGATCTTGAAGAACCAGCCCTTGTCGAGAGGGTCTTCATTGACTATGGCCGGCGTCTCCTCGAGGGCGTTGTTGACTTCGATCACCTCGCCCGAAGCCGGGGCGTTGATCCCGCTCGCCGCCTTGACGCTTTCGACCACCGCCGCCTCGGCGCCTTGAGTCACGACTCTGCCGATGAGAGGCAGCTCAACGAAGACCACGTCGCCCAATTGGCCCTGGGCGTAGTCCGTGATCCCGACCATGCCGGACCCGTCCTCGACGCGGATAAATTCATGCTCTTTGGTGTAGAACGTGGTCGGCATCAATTCCCCCTGTAATAGGCGTGCGGCGTGAAAGGCATTGAGACGATCCGCGCCGCAAGCGGCTTGCCCCGCGTCATAAGACTGACCGGCGCGCCGATCGTCGCGTGGATCGCGTCGACGTAGCCCATGCCGATGGGACGCCCGAGGCTCGGCGCAAACCCGCCCGAGGTCAGGCGACCGATAGCCCGGCCGCTGGATTCAAGGACCTCGGAGCCCTCCCGCGCCGGCGCCTTGCCCTCGAGGAGAAAGCCGACGCGGCGGCGCGCGGGACCCTTCGCGAGGGCGCGCGCGATCGCCTCCGCGCCCGGAAATCCGCCTTGCTCGCGGCGGCGGCGTGGGATCGACCAGGAGAGCCCGGCCTCGACCGGATCGGTCGTCCGATCGATGTCATGGCCATAGAGGCAGAGCCCGGCTTCGAGACGCAGCGAATCCCTCGCGCCGAGGCCGATGGGAAGAACCTCCGGCTCGGCCAAAAGCTCTCGCGCGAAATCGGCCGCGGCGGCGGCCGGAAGCGAGATCTCAAAGCCATCCTCGCCGGTGTAGCCCGAACGCGAGATCCAAAGAGGAAGGCCGCGAAACGCGATCTCCTGGGCCGACATGAAGGGCGTCGCCATCACTGCGCGAACCAAAGGCTCGGGCACCGAGGCGTCCAGCAAGCGACGGCGTAAGATCTCGGCCGCCTTTGGACCCTGCAAGGCGAGCAAGGCCCGCTCGTCGAGAATGACGAGGTCGAGATCCGGCAGCGCGGCCGCGATATGAGCGAAATCGGCGGCCTTGGTCCCCGCATTGACGACGAGAAACAGGCGCTCCTGTCCCTTTTCGTCCGCAAGGCGCGTCGCCATCAGATCGTCGAGAATATGGCCGTCTGGATCGAGGAGTTGGGTATAGCGAATCTGGCCAGCAAGCAGGCCGGCGATGTCTCCGGGGACAAGGGTTTCGAGGCGCCGCGCTGCGTCAGGTCCGGAGAGAATGGCTTGCCCCATATGCGCGACGTCGAAAAGACCGGCCTTGGCGCGGGTATGAAGATGCTCCGCGATGATGCCCGCCCGATAGTGCACCGGCATGATATAGCCGGCGAAAGGGCGCATTTGCGCACCGAGCGCGCGATGCAGATCATATAGTGGGGTCTGCGCGAGGATAGGCTCGACGACTGAACTGTCAGACATGCGACCTCCTCGGCAGGACATAGAGCAAAGCCCACCCGTCCTCGCAAACAAGCGACGACCGGCGCTTTGCCCCCTCTGTCCTGTGACCTGAGAGATTTCCCTCACCCGAAGCCAATAGGCTCGGCGCGAAGTTACCTCCGTCGGTGGATTTTTCGCGACGATATGCGAAAAATCGCTTTCCAGAGCGTCATCCCTCGAGCGGTCCCTGAGCCTGAGCGTTTCCGGGGCGGTTGCGTCTTCGGCGCCGATTCCTAGCCTTTCAGCTCGAATCGGTCTCTTCCGCAGAGGGTTTTTAGTCTGACTTCTCGAATCTCGGCGCGCCTGCCCAAATTGTCAATGGCGGCGGCCATCGTTTCGACAATTCGACGGATGTTATCTTTTGTCGCGCTTGCCGGCCGGCTTTTCGCCGCCGCCGCCCTCATCGATGCCGACTTTGATGCTGTAGTCGTCTTCCGCATGGTCCTGAACGAAAGGCACGAACAGCGGCTCCGTGACGATGGTGAAAGCCGCGTAAGTCTCGCCGGCGGGCACGCTCGCTGAGGCGCGATAAAGCTTGCTCACGAGCGGTTGATTGTCCTTCTCGCGGACGACGGCCACGCGGACCGGCACATTGAAGGCGCCCGGCGCGCCGGCCGGGCCGAGCAGAACCTTGCCGGCCACGCCGATTTTGAGCGAAATCCGATCGCCATCGAGCGCGCATTCCCGCGCGACGTCATCGACCGAGGACTGATAGCGAAGATTGTCGTTGGAGGGCGGAGCGCCGGCGTAAACCCGCGACGCGGCTGTTCCTTCCAGGACGAAAATTTCGGGGCAAAAAATGCGTCTCGTTTCGGTTCCCGCCGCCGGGGCGTTGGAACTCGCTCCGCCTAAGCCGAGGAGATTGCTGAGCTTCGATCCCGCCGGCTCGGGCTGATCGAAATTGCCGAGCCGCCCGCCGCAGGCGCTCAGCCCCAAAGAGACCGCTGCGACAAGACCAAGTCGCCCGATGCGCGCCAAAATGCGCCGCTGCATTCTCAAAAACCTCTCCAGAGCAAACCGCCGAGCCTGTAGGATCGGTCGCGATCCCGATTGTGGATCGGCTCCGCTAAAATTCATCGCGATCGAGTGGGGATGCTCTACAATAAACGGGGCGAAATCTCCAGTTCGCGCTTGCGTTGAAAAACGCCTTCGGCGGCAAACTTCTCCCTCGGCGTTAGGAGCGGCCGATCTGATCCCTGGGAGCGACGGGAAGCGGGCGGGTCTTCGGGGTGCGCTTCCAGGTTTCGGTCGCGCCGAACACGGTCTTCAGGATCGAAGGCGCATTGGACAGGCTGACGAAAATCATCAAGGGCGTCAGAGACGCGAGCGTGGCGAGATAAGTCAGGACCGATCCGCGACGCAGGAGGACATAGGGAGCGAGCGTCATGCCGACGCCCACGATCGCGATCAAGGCGGCGATGACGCTGATGACCGGGCGATAGGCTGTCAGGTCGCCGCCGCGCAAAAGGGCGCAGCCGAGAAGGGCGGCGCTGGCGATCGCGACGCAAGGATAAAAGGTTTGAACCAGGATCAAAAGGGTCGCCGACAATTTCCGCTGGAGCGCCCAATCGGTCAGCCAGACCTGCTTCAAAAGCTTGCGAGCGACTTGGACGAAGCCGTTCGACCAGCGTCTCTGCTGGACCCGCCAATGCGCGACCTTGTCCGGGACAAGGCCCGGCACCGGCGGCTCCATCGCGAAAAGACCCCGCCATCCGGCGATTTCCGCACGCACTGTGAGATCGAGATCCTCGCAAAGCGAATCCGCCGACCAGCCTCCGGCCGCGTCGATCGCGGCGCGACGCCAAACAGCGCCCGTGCCATTGAACTGAAACAGCCAGCCGGCGCGGAACCGCGTCGCCTGCTCCATCACGAAATGCGCGTCGAGCATCAAGCCCTGCGCGCGGGTCAAAAGATTCGTCCGGTAATTTGAAAATTCGCAACGCGATTGCACGAAGCTCGCTTCTGGATCGGCGATCAGCGCCGGAACCACGCTGCGCAGCCAATTCGCCGGCGGCCGGAAATCGACGTCGAGAATGGCGATGTAAGGCGCATTGGAATGAAGCATGCCGGCGGCGAGCGCCCCCGCCTTATAGCCGGTGCGGTCGCCGCGACGCAGGTGTAGGACGTCATAGCCCTGCGCGCGCAGGCCCCCAATGATCCCCGATGCGATGGCGCTGGTCTCGTCGCAGCTGTCGTCGAGAAGCTGGATGTGCAGACGGTCGCGCGGCCAATCGAGCTCAGCTACTGAGCGCAGGGCGTCGGCCACCATTTCGGCTTCATTAAAGACGGGAATTTGAACGAGGACATGCGGTAAATCGGCCTCGGCGATCGCCAAGGCGCGCAACGGCCGCCCCAAGGTCTTGCCGGTGGCGCGCTCAAAGAGGTTGACGCCGAGAAGGCTCAGAAATCCGCCGCCGACGAAAAGAAGGCCGAGCACGGAAACTGTGAGGCTCGTCTCGCAAGCCAATTGGAGGAAATCAAAATAAAACAATTACGGAGTCCCCCGATTGCCGCCCTCTTCCACTGGCCCACCGATCGGCCTTCGCGCCGGCCCTCCGCCAAGGACAAATCGGCTCGTGACGCCGGCTTGCGCCAAACCGCGGCTATCGCTGCAGGCAGAATGGCTTAGGTTCTTGAAAGCATGAAAGGTGCGACATCCACAATAAACAAATTGCAACAGATTGTTTCAGCCATTGAGAAACTTTCGACCCCTTATCTCCTAGTTTGGCGAAAGTCTTAATGAAGTCTTACCGAGCTTGCCTGGACGCATTGCGCTTGTTGCAACTTGCGCCGCCGCCGCCTGTGGATAAATCGGGCTTGATCAAAAGAGATTACGGGACGCGCTCTTGCGTTTCAGGCACGTTTACTTCGATGCGCGCCATAATTTTGTCTATAAGTCGCGCTGGCAAAGCTCTGGCGAGTCGGGTCGCCAGATAGAGCTGCCACGGAAAGGCGACGACAGCCTGGCCGCGATCGAGGCCGCGGCGAATGATGCGAGCGGCCTCGGCGTCGCTCAATTCGAAGGGCTTCATCGCCTCTATGCGCGCGTTCAGCGGCGTCTTCACGAAGCCGGCTATGATCAGGCTCACCCGAACCCCACGGGGCTCGAGCCGTCCCCGCAAGGATTCGGCATAGGTGTGAACGGCGGCTTTCGCCGCGCTATAGGCTGGCGCATAAGGCAATCCGCGCAAGCCCGCCATCGAGCCGACGAAGGCGAGCTGACCCCGCCCACGCGCGCACATGGGGCCGATCAGAGGCTCGACCGTATTCAGGACGCCGATCAAATTGGCACCGAGCACGGCGCGCACCGCCTGCGGATCCTCGCGAATCTCGCTCGGCGCGAGCCCGGTCGTGATGCCGGCGTTGGCGACGGCGAGATCGAGTGGCCGGCGCTGGTCCAATTCGGCGATCCATTGCGCGACGGCCGCCTGATCCCTCACGTCCAAGACCCCGGTCTCGACTTCGGCGCCCTGGCCGCGCGCCGCCGCCGCGACCGCCGCCAGCCGATCGTCGTCGCGGCCAGTCAAGGCCAAGGCGACGCCCGGGCGAGCATAGGCGAGCGCGAGGGCGCGGCCGATTCCGCTCGAGGCGCCGGTGATGAGGATCGATCGCGCCGGTTTCACGTCAGGGCAAGGCCTCGGTCGCTATATGCAGGGCCGTCGCCTCGGCGATCACCGCAATGTCCTGGTTCGGACCGCGCGCAAGAAGCCGCAGGACGAGCTCGGGGCGTGGGACCCGCCGCGCGCGCACGACCCGGCCCGAAATAACGACTTCCTCGCCGACCAGGATGGGCGCAAGAAACTTCGCCGAAAGACCCATGAGGGCGATGTCGCGCCGCCAGGCCAAAAGCGCCGGCTCGAAACAGCCAAGAATGAGCATGCCATGGACCGGAGGGGCCGCAAGGCCCACGGCCTTTGCGACGCTCGCATCGAGATGGAGCGGATTATCGTCGCCGGAGACCGCCGCATAGTGCGCGAGGCGGCCGCTGTCGAACGGCCCGAATGCGCGCAGGCCGATGTCCGCGCCCACCTCGGGCCAGTCTTGTGGAGTCGAGGTTTCTGGCGGCGCATTCATGACGAGCTTCGCATCGCGATCGGCGCGAGGCGCAAGACGGCTTCGAGGCGCCCGCAGGCCTCGCCTTCCGGCGTCAAAACGACCGCATGCAGATGGACGCCGGGAGGATCGTCCTTGCGCAGAAGCTCGGCCTCGATCACATAATCGGCGTCGATCTCGAGGCGCCGCTCGAACGCGAAACTCTGAGCCTCGTGGACTGGCAAGACTCCTTCGCCAATCGCGCGGCTTAAAGCCAACCGAATTTCGGGCGACGCCAGCCAGCAGACGGGAAAGGCGAGCGGGACGAGTCCCTCGATCGCCGCAGCGTCCGTCTCCTGGCGGAACCGCGCGACGCGCTCGGCCTCCGTTCTGACCGCGATTGGCGGCAAGCGCAGGCGCAGATCCGGGCCGGCGGCGCGCTCCGATTGGGCTTGGTCCGCCGCGCGCGCCATCACGCCGACCCGGCGCGCCGGACGACGAGGCTGGCGTTGATGCCGCCGAAGGCGAAGGAATTGGTCAGCACGGTGCGGATCGGCATGGGCCGCGCGACATTCGGCACGGCGTCGAGGGGGCATTTCTCATCCGGCTCGCGCCAGTTGATGGTGGGCGGCGCGATATTCTCGCGAATCGCGCCGATTGTCACGACAAGCTCCAGTGCGCCTCCGGCGCCGAGGCCGTGGCCGTGAACGGGCTTAGTCGAGGAAATAGGAAGGTTCGCGAGCCGATCGCCGAAGACCATCGCGAGGGCCAGCGATTCCGTTGCGTCATTAACCGTCGTGCCTGTGCCGTGCGCATTGACGTAATCGATCTCGTCGATCTCGACGCCGGCGTCGGCCAAGGCGTTGCGCATGCAGGCGGCGGCGCCTGCAGCGTCCGGCCGAACCGGGTCCTTGGCGTCGCTCGAGGTTCCATAGCCGATGATTTCGGCGAGCGCTTCCGCTCCTCGCGCGCGCGCCGCCTCAGCCTCCTCAAGGATAAAAGCGCCGGCGCCCGCGCCGAGCACCATCCCGTTGCGGCCCTTGGAAAAGGGCCTGCAGGCGTCGGGCGTGAGAACGCGCAGGGATTCCCAGGCAAGCGACGAGCTATTGGTGATGCAATCCTCCGTCCCGCCGACGATGGCGCGATCGACGAGGCCGGCGCGAATGAAATGCGCGCCCATCCCGATCGCCTGCGTCGCCGAGGCGCAGGCGCTCGCAACCGCGAAGCAAGGGCCCGACGCGCCGAAGCGGATGCTGACATGGGATGGGCTGGAGCTCGGAATGAGGCGCGGCACAGTGAGCGGGTCCGGCCGTCCCAGCTGAACCAGGGTAAGATGGAGGCCGTCCTCCAAGCTGTGCATGCCGCCGACGCCAGTGCCGATGATCACGGCAGCGCGCCGCCCCATCGGCTCCGCGCGCGAAAGGCCGGCCTGAGCCGCCGCCTCGTCCGCCGCGACAAGAACATATTGTGTGACCGGATCGCAATAGGGCAAAAGGCTCGCGCCGAGAAGCTCCACGGCGTTGAAGCCCTGCACTTGCGCGGAAAATTTGATGCGTCCGCGATAGGGTCTCGGAAATCGCGTTTCCGCCACACAGGAGAGCCCGTCGCGCGCAGCGCGCCACAGGGCCGGCGCGCCGATCCCCGCGGCGGAGACAGCCCCCATGCCGGTGACGACCACGCGCCTCGACGAAGCCATCTCAGCTTTTTTCTTTGACGATATAGGCCCAGATGGCTTCGCTCAGGCCCTTCACGTCCTGCGCCTCGTGGAAAGGTCCGTCCATTGGGATATAGACGTCGAGCTTTTCCTCGAGCGCCGTCAAGATCATGACGATGTCGATCGACTTCAGGTCGAGGCTTTCAATCGTCGCGTCCAATGTCACCTTCTCGCGTGGGACCATGCCGACATCCACGATGACGTCGATAATCTGGTTGGCCAGCGCGGCTTGGTCTGCAATTTTTGTTTCCAACAATGACTCCGTGCCGCCGAACATCGTCGCCGGCTCCTGCGATCCCTCGACTCTCGCCGGGCGCCGCCCAACTGCGAATGCGCACTTTAGGCCATCGCCGCCGGGCTGGCCAGCGGCGCGACAGGAAGCAAAAGCACGAAAAGGAAAATAGGCGCGGCGGAAAGAGCCGCGCCGCTTGCCGGCGCAAGCCGACGACCGCCTCCCTAGCCGAAAGGACGCATGATGGAAAGCCCCGGTCGTCCGGCAGGGCGCGCGCCCGAGCCGTCCCGCAACGGGATGGGAAAAGCGACCGGCTTTATCCGCATCCTGCGCCGAATGAGGAGCCTCAAGTCCCATTTGGGACTTGATCGGTTCTACCCGAAGCCGCTTCGGTCCGGGGCCTGTTCCGAAAGCCGGTCGAGTTTTTCGACATTGAGGCATCGGATCCGACGCCTCATCAGAACAGGCTCCAGCTCATTAATCTGGAGCGAGTCTAGGGCACAGCCAACACACGCGTGCCAACCTGGACGCGGTGGTAGAGATCGACGACATCCTCATTATACATGCGGATGCAACCGTAGGACGCCGCCGTGCCGACGGATCTCCGCATGCTCTGAGTCGTGCCATGGATCGCGACCTCGGACACGCTCAAGGTCAGCGCCGCGGCCCCCATAGGGTTGCGCGGCGAGCCTCCGGGAATGACCGCCGGGAAGTTCGGGTGATCCTGGCGGACGACAGCCGGAGCGGACCACGCGGGCTCGACGAACTTGCCCCGGATATAGGCCTCGCCCTGCCACGCCATGCCGGTTTTGCCGATGGCGATAGGATAGCGAATCGCCGTCCCTCCGCCGGTTGTAAAATAAAGCCTCCGCTCGCTCTGCTTGATGATGATCATGCCGGGCGGATAGGACTGCGCCAAAGTAACCGTCTCGCGCGCCGCGGCGCCTGTAGGCGCCACAGCAAAGCCTGCCCCGACGCCAGCCAAAAAAATCACGCCAAAACGAAACGCTTGATGAAAAAGAAAACCGCCCGCGCGCAACTTGCTCATGGTCGCCCCCGAAAACGATCTGACGAATCAACACGATTCGTAGAGTACCAAGGGTCGTGATCGCCTGCGGCAGAAACCTCGCGCTTCGGTTAAATTAGGGTGAAAGTGTGGCGTTCCTACCTCATTTGGAAACGCGGATCACAGCGTTCGGTTGCGTATGATTTCTTCGACGACGGCAGGATCGGCGAGCGTCGAAATATCGCCCAATGTGGAAAACTCCTGCTCGGCGATCTTGCGAAGGATGCGCCGCATGATCTTGCCCGACCGTGTCTTCGGTAGGCCTGGCGCGAAATGTATGACGTCCGGCGAGGCGATCGCGCCAATATCCCGGCGCACCCAGGCGATCAGTTCGCTGCGTAGAGATTCGCTCGGCTCGACCCCGATCATGAGCGTGACATAAGCGTAGATGCCTTGCCCTTTGATGTCATGCGGGTAACCGACCACGGCGGCCTCCGAAACTTTCTCGTGCGCGACGAGCGAGCTCTCGACTTCCGCCGTGCCAAGGCGATGGCCCGACACGTTGATCACGTCGTCGACGCGGCCAGTGATCCAGTAAAATCCGTCGGCGTCGCGGCGGCAGCCGTCGCCGGTGAAATATTTGCCGGGATAGGCGGAAAAATAAGTTTGCTCGAACCGCGCGTGATCGCCATAGACCGTGCGCATCTGCCCGGGCCAGGAATCGGCGAGGACGAGATTGCCCGAACAGGCGCCTTCGAGAACGGCGCCATTCGGATCGACGATTTCCGGCTTGACCCCGAAGAACGGCAGCGTCGCAGATCCGGGCTTGAGCTCGATCGCGCCCGGAAGCGGCGTGATGAGAATGCCGCCGGTCTCTGTTTGCCACCAGGTGTCGACGATGGGGCAGCGATCGTCGCCGACGACGCGATGATACCACTCCCAAGCTTCCGGATTGATCGGCTCGCCGACCGAACCGAGAAGCCGTAGGGACGCTCGGCTCGTCGCCTTGACCGGAGCGTCGCCCGCACCCATGAGCGCGCGGAGCGCGGTTGGCGCGGTGTAGAAAATATTGACCTTATGCTTGTCCACGACTTCCCAGAAACGTGAATTCGTCGGGTAGGTCGGGACGCCTTCGAACATCAACGTGGTCGCGCCATTGGCGAGCGGGCCGTAGACGATGTAGCTGTGGCCGGTCACCCAGCCGACGTCGGCGGTGCACCAATAAATGTCGCCTTCGTGGTAGTCGAACACATATTGATGCGTCATCGACGCGTAGACGAGATAGCCTCCGGTGGTGTGCAGGACGCCTTTGGGCGCGCCGGTGGAGCCCGAGGTGAACAGGATGAAGAGGGGATCTTCCGCGTTCATCTCCGCGCAGGGGCAATCCGGCGCGGCTTTTGCGACGGTTTCATCATACCAGACGTCGCGCCCTTCGACCCAGTCCACGGCGCCGCCGGTTCGCCGCACGACCAGGACGGTTTTGACGAGATCGCCGCATTTCTTGGCCGCCGCGTCGGCGTTCGCCTTGAGCGGAATTTTGCGTCCGCCGCGCAGGCCTTCGTCGGCGGTGATGAGAAACTTCGATTTGCAGCCTTCGATCCGTCCGGCGAGCGAATCGGGCGAAAACCCTCCAAACACCACCGAATGAACCGCCCCGATCCGCGCGCAGGCGAGCATGGCGTAAGCCGCCTCGGGAATCATCGGCAAATAGATCGTGACCGTGTCACCCTTGGCCACGCCCTGCTCTTTCAGGACATTGGCGAGGCGGCAGACCTGCTCATGCAGCTCCTTGTAGGAAATATGTTTCGATTGGGCCGGGTCGTCGCCCTCCCATATGATCGCGGTGCGATCCCCCGCCGCGGCCAGATGCCGGTCGATGCAGTTCAGCGCCGCATTGATCGTCCCGTCCTCGAACCATTTGATCGAGACGTGTCCAGGCGCGAAAGACGTGTTCTTCACTTTTGTGAAAGGCTTGATCCAGTCGATGCGGCGGCCGTGCTCCGCCCAGAACCCGTCGGGGTCTGATATTGATCGCGCATACATGTCCTTGTATTTCGCCGCGTCGACGTAAGCCCGCTTCGCCCAATCCGCGGCCACAGGATAGATCTTGTCGGACATGCTCGAAATCCCTCCCATGGGGTCGCGCGTTCGCCGCGTCTTCCCGATCTGAAAGAAACATTATGCGCCGAGCCGCGCCAGCGGAACAAGCCGAAGTTGATCGCTGCGTCGCCCGGCGCCCGGCTTGCGCAGGCGGCGCGATCCCGAACGATCGGCGCGCGATTGGGTTTCGCCGCCCCCCTTATGGACATTCCTTCTGAACGCGGTCGAGCGCTTGTTTCAGGCCAGAGAGCGAATAAGCATCGGTTGTGACATTGCCCTTCGCCGACGGCGCCTTGACGACGAGCTTCGAGCCGCCCTTCAGGGCTTCGACGAATTGCGCCTGCTTCGCGAGATTCTTGACCCAGGCGCTATTGCCCTTGGCCACGAGCTCCACGCTCGAGCCGCCGACCTCGGCCCGCGCGTCGCCGTCCTCCTTGACCGCGAAGCCCATGATGATCGAGACCTCGCCGCGCACATCGGCGCCGGGTCCGTTCGAGATGAACACATAAGCGTCGTCGCGCTTCAGCGACTTGGGCGTGCGCTCCTTGGGAGAGGCCAGAGCATAGCAGGTCTTTTCCTTGCCGCTTTGGGCGACGAACACGCCCCAATCGTCGAATTTCGCGACCTGTTGAGGCTTGCCGGGCTTTTTTGCGTCTTTCGCGTCGCTGCTCTTCGCGTCGGTCTTCGATTCGTCCTTGTGGTGTCTCGCCCTGGCCTCCAGCCAACGGCCAGCCGCGTCGTCTTTCGACGGGCTCGGCAATGAGGGAGCAAGCGCCTCGCTCGGAGAAGCGAGCGTCGTCCCACACGCCCAAAAGGATGTGAAGGCGACCGAGGATGATGCGAGGGCGAACACGAGGCCGCCGGTCCGGCAAATGGAAAAACGGAAATTCATGATGGTCGACCTGCTCCTTCCCTGCCGCCCTGTCGTCACGGCGACTCGACCGAAAAAACAAATCGACCGTTCCCACGGATTTGGTCGATGCGGTCGGGAGGCGCGCGCGAGGCAGATTCGTCACGCCCTGTATAGGCCGTGAGCGGAGCCTGCGCAAAGGGCGGAAGCGGCGAAGCCGGCTTCAACGGCGCCGAGCAAACCTCGGAGCGCAAGGAAGTTCAAAGTCCGGCGGTCTTCGCGGCGGCGAGAATGGCACCCGGCTGCTCCAGAGTGCCCCGCTGCACCAGGACGACATAGCCTTCATCGTCGCTGCGGGCGTCTGGCATATCGAATGTCGCGTTCGAGCCGGTCCATTCGCCGAGCTTGTCGATGGCCCGCACGACATTGACATATGTGACGTTGCGCCCGGCGTTTTCGCCACGTCCGATCCGCACGGTTCGCGCGCGTAGGACGCGCAGCGCGAAGACCCCGGCGGGACCGCCGCCGCCTTCCGACACCTCGACCTGGACGCGCCCATCCGCGTGAGAGAGGCGCATGGGCAAGGACATCGCGCCATCGCGGTCCCGCGCCGCCTCGATCGCCCGCTCGATCTCGTCACGGTCGCTTCCGACCGCGCCGACAAGCCCGTCCACCACGACCTGCGGCGTATAGACATGGCCGTCGCCATGCGCCGCGGCATAGGCCTTTTGGCGGATCGAGGACGCGGGCAGCGCCAATGTGTCCTTCCAACCGATGTAGTCCCAATAATCCACAGGAAAGGACACTGCGACCACTTGCGGCTGGCGTGCGATCGCGGCGAGGAGGCGATCGGCCGGCGGGCAGGACGAGCAGCCCTGGCTCGTGAACAGCTCGATGACATAGCTCGGCGTCGGCGAGCCCGGCGGATCGGCGGCGAGGCTGCAACAGGCCATGACAACCGACGCCGCTTGCGCGCAAAGCACGAGATAGGTGCGATTGAAAAACGCCATGACCGCCGCCGATAAGAGTGAGCCGATTGAGAGGATAGCGCCGACCTGTTTTCTTGACGCGGCCGGATGTTAGACAAACGTCGTGGCCGCGCCAGTCAATTCCAGTTTACCCTTTTGCGCCGCGGCATAGCCGCGGCGGATCCGTCGATCAACGAGAAAGCTATCGCGCCGACAGGCCCATATCGCTATGCTTCTGGCGTCGAAGCGCCGAGAGCCGGAGGCCCGTCCCGATGACCTTTTCGATTCATCCATCCCAGCCCAAGATCATGGCGAACCCGTGGCCGCGCCTGCGCGCCTTCATCCTTGTCGCCCTGCTCGGGGTCGGGCTCGGCGGCTGCGGCTACAATACGATTCCGACCTTGGAGGAAGAGGCCAAGGCCAAATGGTCCGACGTACAGAATCAATATCAACGACGCGCGGACCTCATCCCCAACTTGGTCGCGACCGTTCAGGGCTACGCCAAGCAGGAGAAGGACGTGCTGACGTCTGTGGTCGAGGCGCGCGCCAAGGCGACGTCGGTCAGGATCGACGCGTCGCAGCTGACCGATCCGGAAAAGATCAAGCAATTCCAGGACGCCCAAGCGCAATTGTCGGGGGCTCTCGGCCGGCTCCTCGCGGTCAGCGAGAATTATCCGGATCTGAAGTCGAATCAGAACTTCCTCGCCCTGCAATCGCAGCTCGAAGGCACTGAAAATCGGATCGCCGTCGCGCGGCGCGACTATATCGAGGCAGTTCGCGTCTTCAACACGACGCTCAGGACGTTCCCGACGCTCCTTTGGGCCAAGACCGTCTTCGCCGGAACCAAACCGCTCGCCGAATTCGCGGCCAGCGACGCCGCGCAGACGCCGCCGCAAGTGAAATTTTGACGCCGACGCCCCGAATTCAGCCGGCCGCGCGAGCCGGCTTGCGGCCGGTCCGGCGCGCACTCGCCTTATGCGCCGCCGCAGTCGCGTTCCTCGCCGCCGTCGGCCTGGCTTTCGCCTATGATTTCCCGCCCCTCAGCGGCCGCGTCGTCGATCAGGCCGGGGTCATTCCGGCGGCGACGCGGAGCGCCCTCGACGGCAAGCTCGCCGAGCTGGAGGCGAAGTCCGGCATTCAGCTCGTCGTCGCAACGGTGAATTCCCTCGAGGGCGACGAGATCGAGCCTTACGCCAACGCATTGTTTCGCGCCTGGAAGCTCGGCGAGGCCAAGAAAAACAACGGCGCGCTGATCCTCGTCGCGCCGAAAGAGCATCGCGTCCGCATCGAGGTCGGCTACGGTCTCGAAGGAACTTTGACCGACGCCTTGTCGAAGATCATTATCTCCAACGCGATGGCGCCGCGCTTCAAAGCCGGCAATTATGGCGGCGGGATCGCGCGCGGCGTCGACGACGTCATCACCGTCCTCACGACCGATTCGTCCGAATGGCAAAAGCGGCCCGAGCTTCGCGTGGATCGGCAAGACGCCCAATTGGACAGAATAGCTCCCTGGATCGCGCTCGCTCTCTTCGCGTTGATCGTCTTTCTCTTGTTTCGCTCTCCTAATCTCGGCGCCTATCGAGCGCGCGGCCCACGCTGGGACGGGCGCCAAGGGGATTTTGGCGCGCCCAGCCGATCGCGCTGGGGAACGCCGCCTAGAGATGCGAGGAGCGATGCTTGGAGCGAGCCGCCTCCGCAGCAGCAGCGCTCCACGATCGGCGACTTTCTCTCCTTCCTGCTTTGGATTCTCATGAATTCGGGCGGACGCGGCGGCGGCGATTGGGGCGGCGGCTCCTCGGGCGGCGGCTTTTCCGGCGGCGGCGGTTCGTCCGGCGGCGGCGGCGCATCAGGGAGCTGGTGATGATTTTATCAATCGAAGACCAACGCCGCGTGGGCGGCGCGATCCAGACGGCGGAGGAAAAGACCTCCGGCGAAATCGTCTGCGTTTTGGCGCGCTCTTCGTCGGATTATCTTGCTTACGCCACCGCATGGTCCGCGCTCGCGGCGCTGATCGCGCCCTGGGCCCTCGTCGCCTTCACCCAATTTTCCGTCGAGCGAATCCTGGTGGCGCAGGCGCTCCTATTCACCGCGCTTTTTGTCGTCGCCTCGGCGTCGCGGCTCCGCCATTTCCTCGTCCCTCGCCGCGTGCGCCGCGCCCAGGCGCATCGCGCCGCGATGGAGCAATTCATGATCCGCGGCATGGCCCGTAAGGCGAATCGCGCCGGAGTCCTGATCTTCGTCTCGCTCGCCGAACGTTATGTGCGCATCGTCGCCGACGATGGAATCGCGGACAAGGTCGATCCCTCGGTTTGGCAGGAGGCGGTGGACGCTTTGCTCGATCGCGCGAGCGAAGGTCGGATCGGCGACGGTTTCATGATCGCCGTCGAGAAATGCGGCGCCGTCCTCGCCGCCCATTTTCCGCCCGGCGAAAGAAGGGACGATTTGCCGGACCGGCTCTTTGTGATCTGAGCCGCAGCCGAATCATGCTTCAACGGCCCCGCAAGGCGGCGAGGACCGAGGCGCTGGCGCGGCCGTTCGGCGTCAGGCCGGATTTGGCTTGAAAATCAGAGATCGCCTGCTTCGTTTTGGTTCCGATCACGCCGTCGGCCTTGCCGTCGAGGTCATAGCCGCGCCGCATGAGAAGCGTCTGCACCTCCCGCCGCTCGGCGCGGGACAAGCCGGGATCATTGGTCGGCCAGGCGGCCACGAGACCCCGCCCGCCGCGCAGCCGATCCGACAGAAGCGCGATCGCAAGCGCGTAGGATTCGGCCGCATTATAGGAATAGATGGCGTCGAAGTTCCGCGTCACCAGAAAGGCTGGGCCGCCGACGCCGGCCGGGATGAGCAAACCGGCATTGGGGCCCGAGCCGATCGGCGATCCGTCAATTCTGGTCAGGCCCCGCGCGGCCCAGGCCGCCATCGGCTCCTTGCGGGTGCGCCCCGAGGGACCCGCATAATTGCTCGGCAGCTTGACCTCGAAGCCCCAGCCGACGCCCGGGGTCCAGCCGCCTTTGCGCAAATAAGCGGCGGTCGAGCCGAGCGCGTCGGGCACCGAGTTGATCAAATCCTTGCGGCCGTCGCCGTCGAGATCGACGGCCGTGCGCAAAAACGTCGAGGGCATGAACTGGGTATGCCCGAAGGCCCCGGCCCAGGAGCCGTTGAACTGCGCCGGATCGATGTCGCCGTGCTGAATGATCTTCAAGGCCGCGATCAGCTCGGAGCGGAAATAGGCCTGCCGCGTTCCGTCGCAGGAGAGCGTTGCGAGAGATTGCACGACCGGCCGCGTTCCAAAGCTGCGCCCAAAATCGGATTCGACGCCCCAAACTGCCGTTATCGTGGCTTTGTCGACGCCGAATCTGCTTTCCGCGGCGGCGAGCGCCTGATCCCAGCGCCGCATCATGGCGCGGCCGTCATTCACCCGCTCCTCGTCGACAAGACCTGCGAGATAATCCCAGATCGGCGTCTTGAACTCGGGCTGCGCCTTGGCGAAGTCGAGAATTTCCGGATTGGGCTCGATTCCGCGCGTCGCTTTGTCGAAAGTGGCCTCGTCGACGCCAGCCGCTCGCGCCGTCGCATGGATGCTGGCGAGGCAAGCCTGGAAATCACCTGCCGAGGCGGCCGCCGACGGCGCCAGGAAAGCGACCGCCAGAAGCGCGCGCAGGCGCATTGCGCAAGATTGTGTCATGAGGCAAGGGCCAGACGGCTTGAGCAAGAGCCGAGGACCGGCTCTTTCCGATCGTGCGTTTTTAATGGCTTTGGAATAAATGTCGAATTAACGAATATCAGTGCGCGCCGATGCGAATGGAGGCGATCGCCATGCGGCCTGCCGAAATCGACCCAGCTCTCGCCTCGAAAGGCGATTTCGACAGAGTCACCAATGGCGCCGCCCGACAAATCGATCAGATGCGGGAAGCGGCGATATTTTCCGACGGCGCCCTGCCAGCGCGGCAAAAGGCCTTGGCCGCGACTCTTTGGGCGATTTCGGCCCGCTGCGAGCCTTGCGTTAAATATTACGTGGATCGGTCGGTGCGCTTGGGCGCGACCGAGGCGGAAATCGGCGAAATTCTCGCCGTCGCCTGCGTTATGGGCGGATGCGTCGGCGAGATGTGGGCGATGAAGGCCTATCACGCCTATAAGGGGCGGGCGGAAGGCCCGCCACAAGACGCGGACGCGCCAAGCTGCTGCTCGGCGCATTGACGCGCCGCCGCGAAACGCAAGCCCCGCCGAACGCCTACAACTCTAGGCGTTGAGCAGCCGCTGCACCTCATTGACGAGATCTTTGAGGTGGAAAGGCTTCGACAGGATCTTGGCCTGAGGCGGAGCATTATTGTCAGGGTTGAGGGCGACCGCCGCGAAACCGGTGATGAACATCACCTTGATGTCCGGGTCGAGCTCGGTGGCGCGCCGCGCCAGCTCGATTCCGTCCATTTCCGGCATGACGATGTCGGTCAGCAGCAGTTCGAAGGGCTCCTCGCGCAGCCGGTGATAGGCGGAGAGTCCGTTATCGAAGGACGCGACGTCGAACCCCGCGTTCTGCAGCGCCTTGCCGAGAAAGCGGCGCATGTCGTTATCATCCTCGGCAAGAAGGATCTTGCCGAACTGAGCCTTGGAATGAGTAGGGATGTTTATGTTGGTCATGGGCGCCTCGCGATCGCGTTCATGAAAGAGTGACGCCGGTAAAAATCCAGTGAAAATCCGACGCCGCCGCGCGGGCGCGACATGTTTGACCCCAAGCGTTGCATTTTTGCCGCGCTGAACGATCCGAGCCCCAAGGAAAAGACGCGATAGGGATGGACAGCGCGCCTCGTCCTTGCCACATTAAAAACTTGTGACAGCGTTCGCGATTTCAAGCTGGCGTCTGGGAGAGGACATGGTCGATCGCGCGCCGGCAAATCGGTTGGAGGCAAGCTGGCCCCGGAACCCGGGCGAACCGCACGAGCCGGAACTCGATCCGCCGTTCGACGTGCTCGAGCCCGCCGCGCTCACGAGCCCGCTGGTTTTTTCGTCCCCACATTCCGGCGACGTCTATCCGCGCCGCTTCCTCGACTGCGCTCGGCTCGCACACGAGACGCTTCGGCGCACTGAAGACGCTTTCGTCGACGCCTTATTCTCCGGCGCGCTCGCGCTCGGAGCTCCGCTGATCCGAGCGCGCTTTCCGCGCGCCTATCTCGACCTCAACCGCGAGCCTTACGAACTCGATCCGCGCATGTTCGACGGACGGCTTCCCTTCGCCGCGAACACACGGTCCCTTCGCGTCGCCGGCGGCCTCGGCACAATCCCCCGCGTCGCCAGCCAAGCGCAGGAAATTTACGCGGCCCGATTGCCCGTCGCTGAGGCGATCGGGCGGATCGAGAAGCTCTACAAGCCCTATCATGCCCGCCTGGGCGAGCTTCTCGCTCGGGCGCAACGCCATTTCGGCGTCGCCCTGCTCGTCGATTGCCATTCCATGCCCTCCGGCGCGAGCCATGCCGGCGCCGCCACGGCCTCCGGGGCGCCGTCGGCTCCAGGCTTCGCTACGGCCGACGGCAGGCGGAGGGTTGATTTCGTTGTCGGAGACCGGCACGGAACGAGCTGCGCTTCGGCCCTCGTCGAGGCGGTCGAAGCCGAACTCACCGGCCTCGGCTTCTGCGTCCAGCGCAACAAGCCCTATGCCGGGGGCTTCATCACCGAACATTACGGCGCGCCCTTCTCGCATTGCCACGCCTTGCAGATCGAGGTCAGCCGCGCCCTTTACATGGACGAGCAAACCGTGACGAAAGCGGCGCGCTTTGACGAGATTAGCGCCGCGCTGACCGAGGTTGCGGCGAAACTCAAGGCGATCACCTTGGCTCTCCCGACTCTGCACCGGGCGGCGGCGGAATAGAAATTTATTTATCTTGGTCGTCTGTGCCCTGACGCCACAACGGCGCGCGCCAAAACGCGTGGCCGGGCGCGGCCGCGGCCCCAAAAGCGCATCTTGCGATCTGATGGATTGGATCTGACCCGGATCGGTTTATGCCATGCGCGTTAAGCGAGTCCGGCGCGGACCAGTCCATCCGGCAAGATCATGCTCCAGGCCGATCAAGGCAAAGTCTCGAATCCTTCCTTGAACCCGGCGAGGGCGAGAGGTATGCCGATTCCTTCCTCGGGCGTCTGGAAGATAATGAAAGTGGCGTTCTGGCCCTTTTTCATCTGCTCGATCAGCTTTTCTTCCATCACGACCTCCGCAACGCAACCGGTCGGCAAGCAGCGCACGAAGCCGGCGCGGCCGACGTCGGCGTTGTCGATCTTGAGGCCGAGACCGGATGGCAAGAGCACCCCGAGCGGCGCGATAACGCGCAGCAGCCGGCTCTTGCCGTCCGCGGTCTTGAGAACGATCACGACGAGATTGATGTTCGGCTTGTCCTCGGCGGCGACGCTTTGCAGCAGAGCGCATTGCTCACGAGCCGCGCCGGGCGGCGTTTCGCAACGCACCTCCCAGTCGCCGTGCTTTTCCTTCACCACGCCCTGCGCGGAGGCCCCAGCGCCCGCCGCCAAAAGCAAACTCGCCCCCGCGATGAGGCCCAGCGCCGGCCGCCGGCTCCTCTCGCAACTAGAACCGACTGCCTGCGTCACGCGCCCTCCGTACGTCAAATCTGCGAGTTCGACCGAACCGTTCCGAATTTGCTCGGGATTTTTGATCCTGAGCGATTTTTCTTCGGCGAACCGCTAAGGCGGCGCCCAACGCCCGGCATATAGCAGCGAATCGTCCCCGAGCTTACCGCAAGTTTCAACCTCGAGCGCGGCTCAAGGAAATTCGACGCCGAACGCATAGCAAACGGCTCCCTCACTCGGCAAGCGAGGCCGAGCGGCCTGTTTTCTCAAAACCTGCCGTCGTCGGCGAAGCGAACCGCAAGCGTCTGTCGATTCCGTTCTGGGCCGGCTAGAAACCGATCGAAATCCTCCGCTCATCCGGTCCGAGGCGCCATTGGCTTATGCGATGGCGTCTCAAAAGAGGCGCGGAGCACATAGGCTATCGCCTTCCTGGTCCGAGACGGCTCTGCGAATCTCCTTGCCATAAGGGCTTTTGAAAGCTCGAACATTCTCAAACAGTTTCTTGGGCCTCGGCCGATCTCCAGCTATTCGGCTCGAAAGATCAAGCAATTCCAAGTCTTCCGTCGGGCCGAAAGTGCTGGCGGCGCGTAAAGTCGCATTGTCTGCGTTGAAATAAGGCGCCATGACTGCGCTTTAATCGCGCCTTTATGCCGCAAGGTTTTGCCGGCCCTCCCGCATTGCACTTCAACCGGGTTTGTGATTTGGAACGGGCGGCTCGGCCTCTAGACGAGGGTCGAGGGAAATGGTAGGCGCGGCGCGTCAGCCGTGCAGGCGGAGCACCGAGTTTCATGAAATTTTTAAGCTTAACCGCGCGACGCGCCCGAGATCTTCGCGCGGGCATCCTCCCGACTTGTTTTTGGCTCGCGGCGCTCGGCGCCGGCGCGGCCTTGGCCGACGGCATTCCCCAGCCCGGCCAGATCGGCCTTCAGGAAGCGGTGACGCCGATCGCCGAAGAGATGCATTTTTTCCATAATTGGGTCCTGCTGCCTATCATCATCGGGATTAGCGTCTTCGTCCTGGGCCTGCTCGCCTATGTCATCGTCAGGTTCAACGAACGAGCCAATCCGACGCCGTCACGGACGACGCATAATTCCACTCTCGAGGTCATCTGGACAGTGGTTCCGGTCATGATCCTCGTGGTCATCGCCATTCCGTCGTTCCGCCTTCTCACCCATCAGGTCGTCATGCCGCAGGCGGACGTGACCGTGAAGGTCACGGCCAAGCAATGGTACTGGACCTATAATTATCCGGCGGATCAAGGCGGCGGCTTCGAGTTCGATTCCTACATGGTGCCCGAGGACTCCCTGAAGCCCGGCGATATTCGCCTCCTGTCCGTCGACAACGAAGCCGTCGTGCCGGTCGGCAAGGTCGTGCGCATTCAGGTGACCGCCGCAGACGTCATTCATTCCTTCACGGTTCCCGCCTTCGGCATCCGCATCGACGCGATTCCGGGCCGGCTGAACGAGACCTGGTTCAAGGCCGAGCGCGAGGGCATTTATTACGGCCAATGCTCCAAGCTGTGCGGCCAGGATCACGCCTATATGCCGATCGCCGTGAGGGTCGTGAGCGAGGAAAATTACGCGACATGGCTCGCCGAGGCGGCCAAGAAATTCGCATCGTCGGGCGCGGCTCCGGTCAATCTCGCGGCGAACGCCAGTCAAGATCTCGAGCGCCGATAAGCGCGGCGGCCAAATCAGAATTCGAGGAGAGTCCCGTTGGCGACGACCACAGCAGAACATCATGAAGAGCACGGCCACCCCACCGGATGGCGGCGCTATCTCTTTTCGACGAACCACAAGGACATCGGGACGCTTTATATCGTCTTCGCGCTGATCGCGGGCCTTGTCGGCACCATCATGTCGGTCTTCATGCGAATGGAGTTGCAGGAGCCCGGCATCCAGGTCTTCAATCATCTCGCCCAGATTATCGACGGCGTGTCGCCCGAGGTCGCCGTTCTCGCCGCGAAAAATCTCTATAACGTGTTCATCACGGCGCATGGCCTCATCATGATCTTCTTCATGGTCATGCCGGCGCTCATCGGCGGATTCGGCAATTGGTTCGTCCCGATCATGATCGGCGCGCCCGACATGGCCTTCCCGCGGATGAACAATATTTCCTTCTGGCTGCTGCCGGCCGCCTTCACCCTCGCGGTCATCTCCTTGTTCGTCGAAGGCGCGCCCGGACTGAAGGGCTTCGGCGGCGGCTGGGTTCTCTATCCGCCCTATTCATCGAACACCGGCTCCCCCGGCCCCGCGATGGATTTCCTCATCCTCGCCATCCATCTGGCCGGCGCCTCCTCGATCCTGGGCGCGATCAATTTCATCACCACGATCTTCAACATGCGCGCGCCCGGCATGACCTTGCACAAGATGCCGCTGTTCGTCTGGTCGATCCTCGTGACCGCCTTCCTTTTGGTGCTGACCCTGCCCGTGCTCGCCGGCGCCATCACCATGCTGCTGACCGACCGCAATTTCGGGACGACCTTCTTCGATCCGTCGGGCGGCGGCGACCCGCTCCTGTTCCAGCATTTGTTCTGGTTCTTCGGTCATCCGGAAGTCTATATTCTAATCCTCCCGGCCTTCGGCATCATCAGCCAGATCGTCTCGACCTTCTCGCATAAGCCTGTGTTCGGCTATCTCGGCATGGCCTATGCCATGGTCGCGATCGGAATCGTCGGCCTGGTGGTTTGGGCGCACCACATGTACACGGTGGGCATGTCGCTCGATACGCAGCGCTATTTCGTCTTCGCGACCATGGTGATCGCGGTGCCGACCGGCGTGAAGATCTTCTCCTGGATCGCCACAATGTGGGGCGGCTCCATCACCTTCCGCGCTCCGATGGTTTGGGCCACGGGATTCATCTTCGTGTTCACCGTCGGCGGCGTGACCGGTGTCGTGCTCGCCAACGCCGGCATCGACCGCGCCCTGCATGAGACCTATTACGTCGTGGCGCATTTCCATTACGTGCTGTCGATCGGTGCGGTCTTCGCCATCTTCGCCGGATTCTATTACTGGTATCCCAAGATGACGGGCTATCTGTATAGCGAGCCCCTGGCCAAGGCCCAGTTCTGGATGACCTTTATCGGCGTCAACCTGACCTTCTTCCCGCAGCATTTCCTCGGCCTCGCCGGCATGCCGCGCCGCTATATCGATTATCCCGACGCCTTCGCTCAGTGGAACCGGATCTCGTCCTTCGGCGCCTATATCTCGGCCTTGGGCATCGTTTTGTTCTTCTATGTGATCTACGACGGCTTCGCCAAGAAGCGGCTCGCCGGCAATAATCCCTGGGGTCCGGGCGCGACGACGCTCGAATGGACCCTGTCCTCGCCGCCCCCGTTCCACCAGTTCGAGACATTGCCTCGGATCAAGGACGTGGAGCACTGAGCGACGCCGCGTTCGGAAGGGGCTGTCTTCGGCGAAGACGGCCCGCCTCTTTTTTTAGCGCTGGTCGTTTGGCGCGCTCAATTCCGATCGATGCGCGCCGTCCCGGTCCGCATCGATCGCCTCAAGTCGGCGCTTCGCTCGACGCATATCCCGATCGGCCAAACGGTTCGATTCGGATAGTCGCCGCCACGGCTCCCGATCTCTCGGCCCCGCGATCCAGGACCGACGGAGGCTGCGGAGCGGGCACATTCGCATGGGCGCGACTGAAATGACCCGAAAGCGGGATGAGGAAAATCGGCGGCGCGCCTCGACGCGCCCCCTTAACACCAAAGCAGCGCGAACATGAGCCTAGTCAGCAATCACGGCGAAGAGATCGGAACCGGCCTTTCGGTCTCGAGCGCGAGTCCCTCCGACTACCTCGCCCTGCTCAAGCCGCGCGTGATGTCGCTTGTCGTTTTCACGGCCCTGGCCGGCGTGCTGATCGCGCCTCGGCACGTCCATCCCGTCATCGGATTCGCTTCGCTTCTTGCGATCGCCGTCGGCGCGGGAGCCTCCGGCGCCCTGAACATGTGGTATGACGCTGATATCGACGCGCTGATGCGGCGCACCCGCAACCGGCCCATTCCAGCCGGCAAGATCAGCAAGGGGGACGCGCTCGGCTTCGGCTTGACCCTCGCCCTTTTTTCAGTGCTCACCTTGGGCATCGCCGCCAATTGGCTTGCCGCCGGCCTCCTCGCCTTCACCATTTTCTTTTACGCCGTCGTCTATACCATCTGGCTCAAGCGCTCGACGCCGCAGAATATCGTGATCGGCGGCGCGGCGGGGGCTCTGCCGCCCATCGTCGGCTATGCAGCCGCGACTGGCGAGATCAGCCTCGCCAGCCTCGCCCTCTTCGCCATTATTTTCGTTTGGACGCCGCCGCATTTCTGGGCGCTCGCCCTGATCAAGGCGGATGAATATGGCCGCGCCGGCATCCCCATGATGCCGAATGTGAAAGGCGCTGACCGCACCCGCCTCGAAATCCTTCTCTATTCGATCCTTCTTGCGCCGCTCGGCCTGTCGCCCTGGCTGCTCGGCTTCGCATCTCTGACCTATGGCGTCTTGGCGATCAGCCTCGGCGCGCTGATGCTTTTTCTCGCGGCCCGGGTTTTTCTCGTCCGCACCGGCGCCGAGGCGGACCGCAGCGCCAAACAGCTTTTCCTGTTCTCGATCCTCTATCTTTTTCTTCTCTTCGCCGAAATCGTCGGCGAGCGCCTTGTCGCGGTCGCGCAGGCCGCGTTGTTGAACCTCCCATGGTGACGGTGCGATGACGACAAACCAAGATTCGGACGGCGTCGTTTTGACCCCGGCTCAGCTCAAGAGCCGGCGGCAGCGCAATGTGGCGATCGGCCTCGCGGTCGGATTTTTCGTTCTCCTGTTCTATGTCGTGACGATCGCCAAGCTGGGTCCCGGCGTTCTGAAGCCCCCGGTCTGAGGCGCGTTGCATGAACGAGAGCCGGAACCGCGACAGCGCGTCGAGCCTGCGAGGAAAGCGCCTGATCGCTCTTAGCGTGGGCGCGGCGAGCCTCGCTATGCTCGCGCTGTCCTTCGCGGCGGTCCCGATCTATCGCGCCTTTTGCGCCGCGACCGGCTATGGCGGAACGCCGCAAGTCGCCAAGGCCGCGCCGGCAATCCATGGCCAACGCGCGCTCACAGTCCGTTTCGACGCCAATGTCGCGCCGGGCCTCGCCTGGAAATTCATGGCCGAGACCCAGGAAATCAGGCTCTTGACCGGGCAGACCGCGACCATTTTCTACAAGGCGGTGAATCTGTCGGATCAGGCCGTCTCGGCCCGCGCCGCCTATAATGTGAGCCCGGAATCGGCCGGCGCCTATTTCGACAAGATCTCCTGCTTCTGTTTCGACGAACAAAAGCTTGGCCCGCACGAGGCGGCCGAATTGCCCGTCGTCTTCTTCCTCGATCCCGCGCTCGAGCAGGATCCGAACATGGCGGGAGTCGAATCGATCACCCTATCCTACACGTTCTTTGGCGTTAAACCCGCCGCTCTCCTCGGCGCGAGGGACGGCGCGGCCGCTCCCGCGACCGGCAAGCGGGACGATCGGTCGCCTTGACCGCCGATTTTAACCGAGGCAAAGGCTTCGGGTGGATTTGCGGCGCGGTCCGCCGCCATATTTTGTCGCGCCGTTTTCGGCGGCTATGATGGGACGGGCTCGACGAGCCATTTAGTGAAGAAGGTCAAATTTTATGGCGGACGCCCACGTGAAACCGAACCATGATTATCACCTTGTCGATCCGAGCCCCTGGCCGATCGCCGGCGCCGCCGCCGCTCTGGTGCTGGCGATCGGAGCCATCCTTTGGATGAAGCACATCACCATCGGGGGCGCGGCTCCCGGAAGCTTGGTTTTCGGGCTTGGCGTCACCGCCCTCCTCGCCGTCGCCGCCTCCTGGTGGCGCGACGTGATCAAGGAATCGACCACCGGCGGCTATCATACCCCGGTGGTCCAGATCGGCCTTCGCTACGGCATGATCCTTTTCATCATGTCGGAAGTCATGTTCTTCGTCGCCTGGTTCTGGGCCTTTTTCGACGCAAGCCTTTTTCCGGGCGAAGCGATCGAATATTCACGCGCCGAATTCACTGGCGGGATGTGGCCGCCGAAGGGCACCGAGGTTCTCGACCCGTGGCATTTCCCGCTCATCAACACGATTATTCTGTTGACCTCGGGCGTCACCGTCACTTGGGCTCATCATGCGCTGCTCAAGGGCGATCGCTTCGGCCTCAAGGCGGGCCTGGCCCTGACCATCCTTCTCGGCGGTATTTTCACCTGCGTCCAGGCCTATGAATACGCCCATGCGCCTTTCGCGTTCAAAGGCTCCATCTTCGGCGCGACCTTCTTCATGGCCACCGGCTTTCACGGCTTCCATGTGATCGTCGGGACGATTTTCCTTGCCGTGAACTTGGGCCGCGCCTTGGTCGGCCAATTGACGAAGGCGCATCATCTCGGCTTCGAATTCGCCGCCTGGTACTGGCATTTCGTCGACGTCGTCTGGCTGTTCCTCTTCACCTGCATTTACGTGTGGGGCTCCTGGGGGGCCGCGATCGAGCATTGATCCGCTGAATCAGTCGGAGCATGTTCCGAGCTTTTGGGGCGGCGCTATGCGCCGCCTTTTTTGCTGCGTCGACTTGCCGGCTCCGCCTCAACCTTCTTCGGCGCTCCCTGCCCGTCCGTCCAGAAACGCCGCCACCGAAGCGTTCGATCGCAGCGCCGCAATATCCTCTTCGTTCGGCAATTGCGGTCGGTCCCGCATGGCGTTGACCAGGCAAAGAAAGCCGAGGGGCGCCTCGCCCGCGCGAAACTGATGCCAGGTCCAGGGCTCGATCGTCACCAGATCATGTGGCTGCAACGCATGGATCTCGGAGCCGACGAGACAATGTCCTCGTCCGCTCAGCACCATGACCGCGTGCATATGTTCATGCCGCTCCAGGGTTGAGAATCCGCCGGGCGCAATCTCGAAATAGCGCAATTCGCCGAGAAGGCGAGGATCGGAAAACAAGGTCTGACGCGAGATCGCCTTGAATGGCGCGCTGTCGGCGTCCTTATAGGGACGATGCTCAACTCCCTGCCAACGGAAAGCTTCGCCCGCCTTGCGCAAACTCGTCATCTCAGCGTCGGACTCTGTCATGATGTCGCCTGTCTTGCGCGAGAGGCCGCCTCGCTTGCTCTAAACGGCGCCCGGTCGCGGGCGCGTCAGTATCTATGCTCGACGACGGCCTGGACGAAAGCTTCGGTTTCCCGCGCAATGTCTCCGTGCGCCGCCGCCAGGATCGCGCCGCCGATCAGCAGCATCGACTCTCTGCCGAAAAAATCGAGCATTTCCGGCGTGCGTTGGACCGTCATACCGCCGGCCGGCGTCGGCAGGCTCGGCGCCAAACCGGCGACGGGGTCGAGAAGCGCTCGTGAGATCGCCGTGCAGGTCGCCGGCGAATAGCCGAAACGGCCGCCATAATTGGGAAAAATCGAAGCGTCGGCCCCAATGAGCCGAAACAGCTTCGCGAAAACCGCGGGGGAAATCGCCGCGCCGCTCAGGGTCGGATGAGCGATAAAAGCGAAATCCGGATTTTCACGGCGCAACGCCTGGAAATTGGAAAATCCGGCGACGACGGGCGCGATGAGGACGGCGGCGAGCCCTTCGTCTCGAGCAATGCCGATCTCTCGCTCCATATCGGCGAGGCTGCCGGAAAGGCTCGGCGCGTAAATCGTATGCTTGCCGGTGACGGCCGCCGCCGCGCGGATTGCCGCAGCGCAGGCCTTCACCCGATCCGCGAAGGGGCAATAGGCCTGGTCAGCGAGCCCGTGATCGTCCTTGACGAGATCAAGCCCCCCGAGCGCGAGCTCATGAGCGAGCTTTGCGAGTTCGGCGGCCGACAGCCCCTGCGGCTTGAGCGCCGAGGCCGTAAGCGCGCGGCCTTCCGCCTTCGCCCGCAGGCGAAGCCCGTCGACGCCGAGGCTCGGACCCTTGAAGGCCGCAAGCAATTCGTCGGGGAGGACGACATCGTGAACCCGGACGTCCTCATGAAGCGAGCTATTGCCGAAAAGCATATTGACGAGCTGGCCTGCGTCGCCCCCAACCGTCGCCGCAGCGAGTTCAATAAGGACGTCGAACCATCCATCGCCGAGATCCGAGATTGCGAGGACCCTTCCGACGATCTCCGACAGGATTTTCGGGTCGCGAATGACGGTGAGAGGCGTCTCCACGCTCTGTTCCAAGGCAATCGCCTCGGCGCGCGCTTCGATCGAACTCGCGTCGCCGCGAACGCGATAGGAGACTTTCAATCTCGCGCCCATTGGCCCAGCCCCGTTCGCGCTGTCTCCGAAATTCGAAGGCGTTTCCGATGCCTAGACGCCGAATATTTAGCGCCAATTTCTTGGGGGGCAGAAGATCGAGCCTTGTCGGACAAAATTCAAACCCCGCCCGCAGCCCAGGTTCACACGCTTGCGATGACCGAACGCATCGCGTCGTCCTTGGCCGAAAAGGTCCTGGCGATCGCCGGCGAGGCTTCGCGCGGGGCGCTCGGATCCGAAGGTTGGATCGGGCCAGCCGGCTTTGCGCGCGCGACGCTGCCGGACGGACCACGCCCCGCATCGACTCCTTCGAGCAAGGGTCGCAGAACCGCTGCAATCTGTGCGATGCCCTGCTCGTTTTGGAAGATTTCTTCATGCCATCCGGAGATCCGGTAAGAGCAAAGCCGCCCCTTCGCCAAATCCTTCCAGCCTAGATCAATGTCGAGAAGGTCATCGAGAATTTCATCGCTCCGCAAGAGGACGATATCGTCGGACGACGGCACCGGCCGAAATCCGCTTTGCGCCGCGTCGAGCAGAGTTAACAAACGCCAGGTCTCCCAATCGTCGTTCCCTATTTGGGACGGATGGATCACGCCGAACTTCGCCAAAAGATCAAGAATTCGGCTCTTGCGCACGAGCGTATAGAAAGAGAGGACTTTGGCGAGGCTCGCCCTCCCGCTCGCGACGAGCCCGACGCGATGCCGAAAAACGTGAAGATGCTCGGCGACGCCAAGCAAAAGTTTCCGACCTAGTGGAAGGTTGCGCTCATAGTCGGGCCGCACCGTGTCGGCCATGACGACCAGGGGAACCAATTCGCCTTGCTCTCTCAACTGGCGCGCCGCCTCATAGGCGATGACGCCGGCGACGCAGAGCCCGATGAGGATATAAGGGCCCCGCGGTTGCGCGGCGCGAATGACACGGACATATTCTGCCGCGACTTCCGTCATGCCTCCAGAGGGCAAACGCGCCTCGCCTTCGTCGAACAATTTGATGCCGAAAAACGGCCGATCCCCGAGCATTTTCGCGAGCTTGTAATACATTAGCGTATTGTGAATCGCGATGATCGGGGTTTTCGATCCCTCGGGCTGAATGGAAACGACGCTAGACGGCGCGACTCGCTTTTCGAAGCGCGAAACGAGCTTAGCGAATTCAGCCAGCGTCGGCGCTTCGAAAAGCGCGCCGATACGCAGCTTGACTCCAAATGCGGCGGCGACCCGCGCGACCATGCGGACGGCGAGAAGCGAATGGCCGCCGAGTTCGAAAAAATTCGAATTTCGATCGATCTCGTCGACCTCCAGCGCGTCGCGCCAGATCTCGGCTAGCTTCAGCTCGATCTCCGAGGCGGCCGGAGACGTCGCCAGCCCGAGCGAAATGGCGCGCCCGTCGGGCCGCGGCAGCCGATCTCGGTCGACCTTGCCATTCGGCGTCAAAGGCAAAGCGTCCAGCGTCACCGCCAGCGAAGGGACCATGTGTTCGGGCAGCTTCACCCGTAAAGCGGCGAGCGCCGACTTGGCGATGGCGTCGGCATCGATCTTCAAGCCCTGGTCGGCTAATTTCAGATAGGCGACCATTCGTCTCGTCCCGCCATCCTCGCGAACGACGACGGCGTCGGCGAGACGGGAATCTGCGCGCAGGACGTTTTCGATCTCCTCGAGTTCGACCCGCTTTCCGTTGATCTTGACCTGGCGGTCCTTGCGGCCGAAAAACTCAAGCGCGCCATCGCGCCTTCGCCGCGCCATGTCGCCCGTGAGATAAAGCCGCTCCCCGCCGCCGAGCGGGCTCGGAATGAATTTCTCTCGCGTGAGTTCGTCTCGGTTCAAATAGCCGAGCGCAAGTCCATCTCCTCCGGCGCAGATTTGCCCAACAGACCCCGGCGGGGCGAGCTCCAACTCCGGCCCGAGAATATAGACGTCCGTATGCGCGATCGGCGTTCCGATCGGAACCGCGCCGCCGCCCAACCCTTCGCCAGGTATGCGATAGCAGCAGGTGAAAGTGGTGTTCTCGGTCGGCCCATAGCCATTGATCAATTGAACGCCCGGCAAGCCCGCCAGGGCCTTCTCGATATGCGCGGGCGACAACACGTCGCCGCCCGCCAGAATTTGGCGAAGCGGCCTAAGCGCCCCTAAATTATGGTCGACGAGTTCATGAAAAAGGCCGGCGGTGAACCAAGCCGTCGTCGCGCCATGCCGCGCGATCGCTTCGCCAATCTCGTCGAGCGAGGGGCGCGGCTCGGGCACGATCGCCAGGCGCGCGCCATTGAGCAAGGCGCCCCAAATCTCGAAGGTGGTTGCGTCGAAAGCCAACGGCGCGAGGTGCAGAAAGGTTTCGTCCGCCCCGAAGCTCGCGTAATTTTGCCCACGCGTCAGCCGCACGACGCCCCGGTGCGGAACCATCACGCCTTTGGGCCGACCGGTCGAGCCCGAGGTGTACATGATATAAGCAAGATCGTCGCTGCTGCGTGCGACGTCGAGCGGGGCGTCCGTTTCGTCGGCGGACTCTTGCAGGGCCGTTTCAAGATCGACAAAGGCGAGTTCGCCGCCATCGAGCGCATGGGCCAAATCGCCTTGCGCCAGAGTGAGCGCCGGCGCGCAATCCTTCAGCATGAAGGCGAGAAGATCCGTAGGATAGCTCGGATCCAGCGGAACATAGGCGCCGCCTGCCTTCAAAATGGCGAGCAGCGCCGTGATCGCCTCGATCGAACGCTGAGACAAAAGACCGACCCGATCGCCGGGCCGCACGCCCAGCGCCTGAAGCCTGCGGGCAAGTCGGTTCGCCCGCCGATCAAGCTCGCCGTAAGTCACGCGCGCATCGTCGCAAAGCGCGGCGACGGCCTCAGGCGCGCGCGCCGCCTCGGCCGCAAAAATCTCATGAATCGGCCTTGCGTCGAGAGGCCCGACGGACGGTCCGCGCGAGGCGGCGATGAGTTCCGCGCGCTCGGACTCTGTCATGAGCTGCAGCTTCGACAGCGTCAAAGCGCCTTGCGTTTCATGAATGTCGCGGGTGATGGAGTCGAGGAGAACGCCGTAATAGCCGATCCAGCGCTCGATCGTCTCGGCGTCGAACAGATCCGTGTTGTAATCGCAATCGAGCCGGATCCCGTTTTCCTGCTCCGTCAAATTGAAAAAAATATCGAAATTGACGAAATGCTTCGGGTTCGGGTCGACCTCGACCTTCAAGCCCTCCATGCGAATCCCGTCGCCGAGACGTTCAAGATTGAAGGCGGCCTCGACAAGAGGACGATGGCCAGCCCCGCGCGGCAGCGCCAACTTGCGCACCAGCGTCCCTAAGGTGAAGCTCTGATTTTCAAAGGCCTCCAGCATGAGCCGGCGAGTCGCCGAGAAATGATCCGCCAGGGTCGTCGCGCCGCTCCACTGGCCGCGCAAAGGCAGAAAACTCACGCAATGGCCGATGAGATTGCCGTCTTCCACCAGCGCCTGTCCAGCGGCCGGGATGCCGACGACAACTTCCTCCTGCCCCGCAAGACGGCCGAGAAGCAATTCATATCCGGCGAGCAGCGCCGCAAACAGGGTGCAGCCTTGACGCGCCGCCGCCTTGCGAAAGGCCAGAGTCCGCTCGCCGTCGAGCCTCCGGCTGAGCGTGGCGCCGCGAAAAGTCTGCAACGCCCGCCGCGGCCGGTCTGTCGGCAGATCAAGGGGCGGCGGCGGGGCGGAGAATTGCCTGAGCCAGAAGGATTCGACCGCCGTTCCGCCTGCTTCCGACTGCTGCGCCCGTTCCTCCGCCCCATAACGAACGAAGCCAACCGGCGCAGGCAGGTCTGCGGCCGCTCCACTGCGCGCGGCATTGTAAAGCGCCGCCAGCTCGCTGATGATGACATTTGTCGACCAGCCGTCGCAGACGATGTGATGCGCCGTGACGACAAGGGCATGCTCCTGCGGTCCCCACCGCACGAGCGCGGCCCGGATCAGCGGCCCGTTGACGAGATCGAAAGGCGTTTCCGCCTCCGCCGCGAGCAACTCCCGCCAGGCGCGCTCGCGCGCCTCGACCGGCTTCAGCTCGAAATCGCATTCCCGGACAGCGATCTCGAGCGAAGGCGCGATGCGAATCGCCTCGCCGGTCGGCGCGAATGTGGCGCGCAAGGCCTGGTGGCGGGCGACGACTTGATTGAGGGCCCGCGCCAGGGCGACGCGGTCAAGCGCGCCGCGCAGGCGCAAGGTCACCGATTCGTTAAAGGCGCAGGACGCCTCATCGGAAAGCTGAGCTGCGAGCCAGACCTCGGATTGGGCCTCGGTCAAAGGCGCTTCGAGAGCCGACTCATCCAGAACGGGCGCAGGAAGGACGCCGCCGCCTGGCCCCCCGCTCGGAGAACCGCCCGGCAAGAAGCCCGCATTCTGCATCGCGATAAGGCTGCTTTCGAAGGCCTCCGCGATCGCCTCGATGTCGGCGTCGCTATGCGCGGTCGTGAGGAAGCAGGGATAATGATCCTGAATATAGACCCCGCGCTCGAGCATGTGCGGATAGAACAGGCCTGAGAACCGGCTGACCGTCGCCAGGTTGAAGAAGAACAAGCTGCCGCAAGTCTCGATATGAACGTCGACGCCGCGCCGCTGAAACAGATCGTTGAGCCGCCGCACAAGGGCCGCCGTTCTGGCGTTCAGACCCTCCTGCAGCGCCGGACCTTTTTCCTTGAGATGGTTCAGCACCGCCCACATCGCCGCCAGAACAAGCGGATGGCGCACGAATGTTCCCGCAAAGAAGGTCACGCCGGCTTCGGGATAGGATTCGTCGCCATAGCGCCACATGCCGCCGTCGAGCGCGTCCATGAACTGCGCCTTGCCGGCGAGGACCCCGATCGGCAGCCCGCCGCCGATGATCTTGCCGTAGGTCGCAAGATCGGCGCGCACGCCGAAAAGGGCCTGCATGCCGCCCGGGTGCATCCGAAAGCCGGTGATGACCTCGTCGATGATGAGCGCCGCGCCCGCCGCTTCGGTGATCGCGCGGATTTCCCTGACGAAAGCGGCCGGCTGCAAGTCGGGATGACGGCTCTGCACGGGCTCGACCAAGACCGCCGCCAGCTCGTCCGCATGCGACCTAATCCAGTCGAGCGATTCCGGCGCGCCATAAGGCAGCACGACCATGTTCTCGACGGATTCTTGCGGAATGCCGGCGGCGGCGGCGAGCGGCCGCGCGACTCCGTCCCGCAAGCTCCCCTTCACCAGAACTTCGTCGAATTGGCCGTGATAATCCCCAATGAACGTCACGATGCGGGAGCGCCCGGTGACCGTGCGCGCCACCCGCATCGCCGCCATCACGGCTTCCGACCCGGTGTTGCAGAACGTGACCCGCTCGTCGCCGGTGAATTCGCTGAAAAGCTCCGCGACGCGGCCGGCCAACTCGGCCTGCGGCCCGATCGGGAAGCCCTTTTGCATTTGCGCCTCGACCGCCTCGATCACAAAAGGCGGGCTATGGCCGAACATGGTTTGTCCGTAGCCGTTCACAAGGTCGATGTAGACATTCCCGTCAACGTCCCAAAGGCGGGAGCCGGACGCGCGCTCGCCCACGATCGGATAGACGAGATCTTTCCATTCCTGCCGAAAGCCGGCGGCGGCGCGCGGATCGGCGAGAGTCGGCCGATGCCGGGCCGCCATCACCTTGGATTTCGGCGTGCGCGCGTTGAAGCGCTCGGTCAGCGCCTCAAGAGTCCGGTTTTGAGCCTCGGTCATCGCGGCGGCGGGGGCGTTGCGGGCCTCCGCGACCATTTCGAAACGGGATTTGCCCTGTCCCGAGACCGTAGCTGCGCTCGACGGCTCTAGGCGCGCCGGCCCAGGCGCTGCGGGAACAGGCGCTGCGCGAGGCGTCCCGGAAACTGGCGCGTGAGGAACCGGCGCGGCGAGCGCGGCGGCGTCCGATCCGCGCAGCGCTTCGAGCTGTTGCGCCATCAACCGGCTCATGACGTCGAGCTGCTCGCGGATCACCTGCTCGACGGTTCCGACGGCGGCGCTCGCGCGCTCCGCCCGAGGCGCGGGAGCGAATGCAGAGAGCGAGGACGCCGGGACAGAAACCGTGGAAGCAGGGACGGAAGAAACCGCCGGAAGCTGCGCGACGGCGGGCGCAGGCGTGGGCGGGAGCGTCTCCGCCAAAAAAGCAGCCAGAGCTGGAATCGTCGTCAATTCGCCGAGAAGTTGGCGAAATGTCAGCTTGACCTTGAATTCGCGCGCCAATTGCTGCGCGGCTTGGCTCAGAAATAGCGAATCGAAGCCCATCTCAAGAAAATTGGCGTCCGGGGCGATCCCCGCGAGCGAGTCTCCGGAGAGTTTCTCGAGGAGCGCGACGACGCGGCTTTGCGCCTCGGCAATGCGGAGGTCTTCAGCCGGTGCGGCGTCGGATCGAACCGGGGCGACGGGCGCTGCTTGCATTACGGACACAATCTCGACAGAGGTTGATTCGAAGTTCGGCTCGGGCTCGACCGGATCCGGCTGCGCCGGCGCGCTGGCGTCTTTGCGCGAGGCGGGCGGCGCATCGATCCAATGCCGCGAACGTTCAAACGGATAGGTCGGCAGCGAAACCCTTCGCCGCCGCTCGCCCGCATGCGCATTCGCCCAATCAATCGCGACGCCGGCGCACCAAAGCCGCGACGCCGAGCGCGCCATCACGTCGCAATCGTCGGCCGGCTGTGAAGCGTCCGGAAGCGAGGCGAGTACGGCGCCGGCCTCCCCACCCGCGCCAGCTTGGCGCGCGAAAGTGGAAAGAACGATCCCTGGGCCGGCCTCGACGAGGACCGGCGCCTGGCCCTCGGTCGCGCCGTCCCGCAAAAGGGTCGCAAGCCCATCGCCGAACCGCACCGGCTCGCGGCAATGCCCGGCCCAATAGGCGGGAGAAACGGCCTGCGCCTCGGTCAGCCAGTCGCCGGTCACGCTCGAAACGCACCTGATCCGCGGCGCGCCGAGCCGGACGCCGGCGACGCGCTCCTCCAGGGCTTTGGCCGCCGTTTCCATCATCGGCGTGTGGAAGGCGTGCGACGTGTGCAGGCGGCGGGACATCACGTCCCGCCCGGCGAGAACGGCCTCGAGCTCGGCGACCGCCTCGTGCGGACCGGCGGCGACGCAAAGCGAGGGGCCGTTGACGGCGGCGAGCGCGAGCGACTCGCCGAGCAGGGGCGCGAGTTCGGCTTCAGGCAAGCGCACGGCGAGCATGGAGCCCGGCGGCGTGTCCTGCATCAGCCGGCCGCGCGCCGCGATCAGCGCGAGCGCGTCCTCCTGCGAGAAGACGCCGGCCAAACAGGCCGCGACGAATTCTCCGACGCTATGCCCAATCATCATTCGGGGTTCGACGCCCCAGCTGCGCCAAAGCGCAGCAAGCGCATGCCCCACGGCGAAAAGCGCCGGCTGGGCGAATTGCGTCTCTAGCAGGGTCTCCGCGTCGAGACGCTCCTCAGGCCCACCGTAAAGCAGAGCGCAAAGGTCGCGCCCGAGCAAAGGCCGCAGGATCTCGGCGCTTCGCCGCATGTCGGCGCGAAACGCCGGCTCGGTTTCAAAGAGACCCGACCCCATGCCGGGATATTGCGCGCCTTGGCCGGGAAACATGAAGGCGACGGCCGGCGCTCGCTCGCCCGCGCGACCCGAAATCAGGCCCTGCCCGGAAGCAAGTGAAGCGATCAATTCGGATCGATCCCGCCCGACGCAGGCGGCGCGATGCGCGAAAGCTCGTCGCCCAACCTGCAGCGTGTAGGCCACATCCGCCAGCGGCTGCTCCGGATGGGTCTCGAGATGTTGCGCCAGGCCCTTGCGCGCCGCCTCGAGCGCCGCTTCGCTGCGGGCCGAGACGACGAGTGTCTGGCTCGGGCGCAGCGAAGGCTCCGGCGCGGCGACCGGCGCCTCCTCGAGCACGACATGCGCATTGGTCCCGCCGAGCCCAAAGGAGCTGACCCCGGCCCGGCGCGGCCAAGCCTCGCGCGGCCAGTCGCGCCATTCCTTGTTCACGTAGAAAGGGCCGCCCTCGAAGGCGATATGCGGATTCGGGGTCTCGAAAAAGAGAGTCGGCGGCAGTTTCGCCTCGCGAAGGGCGAGCGCCGTCTTGATCAGGCCGGCGACGCCCGAGGCCGCGTCGAGATGGCCGATATTCGGCTTGATCGAGCCGAGGGCGCAAAATCCGATATCGTCCGTGCCGGAGCGAAAAGCTTTCGTGAGCCCGGCGACTTCGATCGGATCGCCGAGCGGCGTCGCGGTGCCATGACATTCGACATAGCCGATGGTGCGCGGATCGACGTCGGCGTCGGCCAAGGCCGCAGCGACCGCCTGGGCCTGGCCGTTCGCGCTCGGCGCCGTGAAGCCCGCCTTCGCGGCGCCGTCATTATTGACGGCCGAGCCGCGAATGACCGCGTAAATATGGTCGCCGTCGGCGAGAGCGTCCTCCAGTCGCTTCAGAAGCACGGCTCCCGCGCCGCCGCCGAACACCGTCCCGTCCGCCTTCGCGTCGAAGGTGCGGCATCGTCCTTGGGGCGAACCCATGGCGCCGTCTTGGGCGAGATAGCCGCGTCGCTGCGGCAAGGACACGGACACGCCGCCGGCGAGCGCCATGTCCGATTGATACATGAGAAGGCTTTGGCAGGCTTGGGACACCGCGACCAAGGCCGTGGAGCAAGCCGATTGGACCGTGACGCTCGGCCCGCGCAGATCGAGCTTGTAGGAGACCCGCGTGGCGAGGAAGTCCTGCAGGCTTCCGATCAGCTCCTGATAGCCGCCGATCTGGTATTCGCTGGCGAAGAGCTCGGCCGCGGCGTGATCCTGGCACACATGGCGCAGAAAATAGGTGCTGATGCTCGCGCCGGCGAAGACGCCGATGGCGCCGGAATAGGCGGCTGGGTCATAGCCCGCATCCTCGAGAGCCTGCCAGGCGCATTCCAGGAACAGACGATGTTGGGGATCGGTGAGCGCCGCCTCACGAGGGCGCATGCCGAAGAAGCCGGCGTCGAAAAGCTCCACGCCGTCGAGGATCGCGCGGGCGCGGACGAAATTCGGGTCATCGCGGATCGAGCGGTCGAACGAGTCCTCGAGTTCGGCGTCGGTGAAACGAGAGATGGATTCCACGCCGTCGCGCAGATTTCGCCACAGCGCCTCGACGTCGGCGGCGCCGGGAAACCTGCCGGCCATGCCAACGATCGCGACGCCCGTGGACGCAAGGGACGATTGGGCGAAAGCATCCTGCTTCATGACGCGGACTGCGCCCGCTTGCGCCAGATGCGCCGCAGCGCTTCATTCTGCCGCTGCTTGCGATCTTGAAAGTCTGCGATCGGCAAATTATCCGAGTCGCGCGTCCGAAGCAGAGCCGCCTGGCTCCGAACCGTGGTCTGCTCGAAGAGGGCGGTCATGGGGACCTCGTCGAATTGCGCACGAATTTCTTCATGCAAGGCGATCAAATCTAGCGACGCGCCGCCGAGGTCGAAGAAATTGGCGTCGAGCCCGACATAGGGCAGCTTCAGGATCTTGCGCCAGATCGCGGCGAGCTTCTCTTCGAGTTCGCTGGCGGCGAGCTCCAGCCGCGGCTTGTCGGCGAGAGCCGCCGCTTCCGGCGTCGGCAGCGCGTTGCGGTCGATCTTGCCGCTCAGCGTCATCGGCATGCGTTCGATGACGATGAGCCGAGCCGGCGTCATGTAATCCGGCAGCGCGGCGCGAAGATGCTGCTTCAGCCGTTCGACCAAGGGCGCCTCCGGGGCTCGGCTATCCAGCGCCTCAACCCGTCCGGGCGAAGCCGCCACAATATAGCCGATCAGTTGCTTGCCCGAAACTCCCTCCCTCGTGACGACCGCCGCCTCGCTCACTTCGGCATGGGAGAGAAGCTGCGCCTCGATCTCGCCGAGCTCGATTCGATAGCCGCGGATCTTCACCTGATTGTCCGCCCGCCCGACATATTCGATCTGACCGTCGCCGCGCCAGCGCGCCATGTCGCCGGTGCGGTAGAGACGCTCGCCGGCGCCGCGCGCGAACGCGCTCGCGACGAACCGTTCCGCCGTCAGCTCTGGCCGCCCGACATAGCCCCGCGCCAAGCCGGCGCCGCCAATATACAGCTCGCCGACGACGCCGGCCGGAACCGGATTGAGCGCGGGGTCGAGAATATAGAGCTGCGTGTTCCAGATCGGCCGGCCGATCGGCGGAAGCGAGACGTCGGCGCTTTCCCTCGCGACGAAATTGCTGACCACATGCGCCTCGGTGGGCCCATATTGATTGATCAAGGCGCATTGCGGCTCCGCGCGCAACCAGGCCGACAGATCCGGCGTCAGTCGAAGCTGCTCCCCCGCGGTGATGATCTGACGCAACTCCGGCAGTCGCGCGCCGCTGGCCGCCTTCACCGTCGCCAGCGGCTGCAAGACCGCCGCCGGCATGTAGATCCGCTCGACAGCCTCCCGGCGCAGCAGCGCCAGAAGCCGGCGAAAATCCCGGCGCTCGTCCTCGCTCGGCACGATCACCCCGCCGCCCTCGTTCCAGGCGCTGAACATCTCCTGGAAGCTGACGTCGAAAGAGAAGGAGGCGAATTGCAGGGTCCGCGCGCAGCCGGGCAGCGCCGATTTCTGCCATTGCAGAAGATTGACCAAGCCCGCATGCTCGAGCGCAGCGCCCTTCGGCCGGCCAGTCGATCCCGAAGTGTATATGCAATAAGCGAGATTTTGCGGCGTCGAGACGGGTTCGAGATCGTCGTCGGGTAACGCCTCGGCTTCGGCCCAATCGGCGTCGATGCGCCATAGGCGCGCCGTGGTCGCCGGAAGCCCGGCGACGAGCCGGTCCTGCGTCAGCACGATGCTGAGTCCGGCATTTTCGATCATATAGGCGAGCCGCTCCTTCGGATAGCTCGGATCGAGCGGAACATAGGCCCCGCCGGCCTTGAATACGCCGAGCACGCCGACCGCCATGTCGAATGAGCGCTCGACGGCGAGGCCGACAAACGCATCGGGGCCGACGCCGAGGCGGCGCAGGCGCCTTGCAAGCTTATTGGCTTTGGCGTTCAGGGCGCCGTACGTCAGCGTGGAGCCGCCGAAGACAACCGCCGGCGCGTCGGGCCGGCGCGCGGCCTGCGCCTCGAAAAGCTGATGCAGGCTGCACGGCTCGACCGACGCGCTTTCGCCCCGGCTCCATTTTTCGAGAATTTCGATTCGCTCATCCTCCGACAAGAAATCCACCGCCGTGAGCCTCCGCGTCGGATCAGCTGTGATTTGGCCGAGGAGACGAATGTAGCGTCCATGAATGGCCGCCGCCTGGCCCGCATCGAATTGACCAAGCGAATAAGCATGGTCAAGTTCCAGCTCATCTGTCGCCCGCAGCGTCAGAGTCCAGGAAGGCTCGACCGATCGGCCGCTTGTCGCGCGCGCCGCCGCCGAACCAGACTGCCCGAGCCCGGCTTGATCCGCGGCCCCCTGATCAAACGCCCCCCGGTCGATCAAACCTTCGCCGAGGATGACGATCGAATCGAACAAATCTCCCTCGACGCTCGCCCAACGGCGGATCTCGTCGGCGCGCGCGCCCGAAAAATCCTGCGCGATCAGCAACTCGTCCCGCACGGACCGAAGCCAGGCCCCGACCGACTGGTCGGGCCTCGGGCTCAGAATCGTCGGCGGGATCTCGTCGAGCGGGCGCGATCCGTCCGACGATCGCGTAGCGGGAGCCGTCTGGACCCCGAAGGCGATCGTCCGACGCCCGCAAGAGCGCTGCAGCAGCAATGCCCAAGCGCTCAAGAGGACAGTTTCCAACGAAACTCTTTCGCAACGGGCGAAACGCCGCAATCGATCCGTCTCCGCCGCGTCGAGCAGCATACGGAGCCGGCCCCGCTCGGAGAGGCCCGGCTCATTCGCGCGAATATCGCGAAGCGCGCCCTCCGAGGCGGCGGCGAGCAGACTCGGCTCGCGTAAGGCTCCAAGCTTTTCCTTCCAAAACCGCTCCATCCGCTCGCGCGCGAACTCAGCCGCGCGCTCGGCGCGACCGACGAATTCGAGCTGGCCGTCGGTCCGCTCTCGAACGAGATCTCCAGTGCGATAAAGCCAGCCGCGCGATGGCCCGCCGAAGCTATCCGGAACAAATCGGGCGGCCGTCAATTCAGGCCGGTTCAAATAGCCAAGCGCGACGCCCTGGCCTCCGACGCAGAACTCGCCGGCCTCGCCTAGAGCGAGTCGCTGAAGCTTGGCGTCGACGATCCGGGCCGCGTCATGCGCGGCAGGCCGACCAATCGGAAGCTCGGCCTTGTCGTCGAAATCGGGCGGGATGTTATAAAGGCAGGCGAAGCCGCCGAGTTCCGTCGCGCCATAGCTGGTCGCGAGACGGCAGCCAGGAAGTAAATCGAGAGCTCGGCGCAGATGCGTCGGCGAGGGAGCGCCATGGATGACGAGCTGGCGCAGCGACCGGAGCCCGCCTCGAACCCGATCCGTCATCGCTTCGAACGCCGAGGCGCTCATCACCGCCGCGCTTGCGCCCGCGCGTTCGATCGCATCCTCGACCGAGCCGCCGTCGGACGCGACGGCCAGCGCGGCGCCATTGAGCAAAGCCGCCCAGATTTCGAACGACGCCTCGACCGAGCCGAAGGCGGCCTTATGGAGCACGATGTCGCTCGGGCCAAAAGGTGAGAATTCAGGGGCGGCGAAACGGGCGACCGCGCGATGCGGAACCAGGACCCCGACCGGACGCCGGTAGGACTCGTCGCCATAATCGACAAAGGCAAGATCGTCGGCCGAAGCGCCGCAACCGAGCGCCGCCGCGCTCTCCCGGCCGATGGATTCAATTTCGGCGTCGAGCAGAATCGTCGGCGCCGTCCACGCGCGGTCTTGGGGCTGCGTGGGGACAAGGCGCGAATCGGCGATCACCGCTGCAAGTTCCGCCTCCTCGGCGACAAACGCCAATCGATCTAGCGACCAAGCGCGCAGGAGGGGGACGAAAGCGCCTCCGCTCTTCAGCACGGCGAGCATCGCCAGCACGAACTCTGCGGTTCGATCGAGATAGACTCCGACGCGGCGCCCCCGGCCGACGCCTTTCGCCGTCAAATAGCGGGCCAGGCGATTGGATTGGAGATCGAGTTCGGCATAGGAAACGAGCCTGGGGCCGCAAATGATGGCGGGACGCCGCGCTCGATCGTGATCCGCCCCGACGGCGTCAAAAAAAGCGCCGACGATCGTCCCGCGGTCGGACGCCGCGATTTTCCAATCGAGCCCGTCTTGCATTAAACGGTGCGACATGCCGATGGCGCCTTATCGCTTAGCGGAGGTCCAACCCTCGCCAAGCTATTTAGAATGTCAGGGCTGACCGAATGATATAGGTTCGCGCGCGCGCTTGGTCGACTAATTCCAAGCCGAATTTGCAGCGCAGCCGAGAAATGACGATGCGATACATGCCAAAGTCGCGCAACTCACATTGCGTATCAATTTGCGAACTCCGCCAAAAAATAGAGGCCATGAAATACAGCTGATATCTCGCAAATTATTTGCCGTACAACCGAACATTCTCCACAATATTTATATATCCGGCGCTTAAATATGAATGACATCAAAATCTAATTATAGCTGCGATATAGCCATCGAAGCAAGAGACAAAAATGCGCAGCTGCCCGTCCGCCGCCGCGCGGAAACAGTAAACGGACCGAGCAAGGGATTCAGTGGCGGAGCGCGAACTTACGCGAAGCTCTGGGCCGTCGAATTTCACGTTAGTTTCCTCGACCGAACAGAGCCGTTCCGGCTGAAAATTGAGACAGGCGCCCATAGACGATAGACGATATAGCTCACCTGCGTAAGTCTCGTCGGCGACATTTCGCACATCGCTGCAAACACCCTCGATGCAAATTTCCAGGCCGCTCTCGGCCCCGCCGCCGTAGATTTATATCGCATAGTTTATATCATCGCAGTATATTTTAGATCGACATGCGAATTATGCCGCTCCTGATCGAATAACTAGCGGGACGCCATTTATTAAATTGGTCTTACTATTTATAAGCAACCGTAAATTGCAAATTTATAAAAAGCATATTTTTGTAAATCAGTGGCCACTATATGATTAATTTTTATATATAATACGACGAATATCTTATTTATATAAGTATTTCAAAATAAGCTTATTTTGACCGCGCCACTTAAGCTATTCAGGACGGCGATTTTCCACGCATCCTCCGCATCTTGAAGGAGAGGAAATAACGCCGCGCTGGATGGCCGCCGGGTCAAGCACCCCGCTTCGGAGCGGCGTTCGCCGACGTGATCTCGCCGTGCAAAATCTCGCTCAAGATAAAGCTGTTCATATGCTATAATGTGAAAAGCCTCAGCAAAGGGTCCCTCGCATGCGAGACGAACTTTTTTTTAGAGACGAAGAACCCGCGGAGCAGTGCCGCGGGGCGTTGAACAGGCGGCCGTTTCGGATCGGCCATGCGCTCGCCGGCCATCCATTGCTTTCGCTGGACGCCCTCGCCGCTCAAGCCGAGGCGGGGAGCAAGCGCAAGGACGGGTTTTATTTCGACGCTGGCGATCTTGCCTTCACCGATAAATGGGGCGCAAAGCCGACGCCCAATTTGACCGTCGCGCAAATCTTCGACCAGATCGAAACCGTCGGCGCGTGGATCGTCCTGCACCACCTCGAAGCCGATCCTCGTTACAAGGCTCTCCAAGACGAGTTCGGCGAGTTTTTTCGGAAATCCATCGCCGATCCGGACGACGCCAAACTGTTGAGCAATCCCGATTTCCAGGTCTTCATCTCCTCCCCGCGGCGCAAGACCCCCTACCATTTCGACGAGGAAACGAACTTCCTCATGCAGATCCAGGGCTCCAAGACGATCTGGATTTGCGATCCGCTCGACCGCGACGCGACGACGGAAGACGAGATTGAGCGCTTCTACGCGGGGCAGGTCCTGACCGCCGGCAATTTCAAGCCTCATGCCGAAGCGACGGCGCGGCGATTCGATCTTTCGCCCGGCGAGGGCGTCCACATTCCCATGCACGCTGGGCATTGGGTGCAAAACCATGACGCCGTCTCGGTGTCGATCGCGCTCGACTTCGAATATCCGCGCTGGAAATACGCCAACGTCTATCAAGCGAATTACTATCTGCGGAAGGCTGGTCTTTCGCCTCGGCCCCCGGGCCGCTCGCGCCTCTTCGACCGGCCAAAATCGGCGGCGATCAGCGGCCTGCGGGCGGTCAAAAATCTAGTGCGCTGCTGAGCCGCACGCGGCATTTTGCCAGCGTGGAAGGGATGAACCGCGGCGCCTGAGACGTCAGCCCGGGCTTGGCGCGAATGTCACGACTACGCTATGATCGGGCCGGACCAGCCGGGGTCCGTCCCCCAAGTCTTGAATTCAGCCATGGTCGTTTCGGCGCTTCAGCGCGCCGCCGACCAATTCGGGCGCAAATCTATTGCCAGCGAGGAGAATTTTATGGAGACGACTGAAACCTTGGCGATAGCGCGGCGGCGCAACCTCCCCTACGCCGAATTCGAGCGCGACTATCTAATACCCAACAGGCCGGTCATCCTGACCGGCTGCATGGAGAATTGGCCGGCGCTCTCCAAATGGTCGCCGGAATTTTTCAAACGGGAATATGGCGCGGCGTCGGTGACGGTCGAAGGCGAAGAGAGCACGCTCGGCGCGTTCATCGACCGCGTGCTCGACTCGAGCCCGGCGCATCCATCGCCTTATCTCAAGGATGTCGTCGTCAAAGATCTCGGCGGCCGCAAACTGATGAACGACATCGAGCCCTTCTGCGAATATTCCTTTCCGAATTGGCTGCCGGGCGACTATTTGGTCTCGAAGGTCAAGAATCTGTTCAATTCCGCGCAGATTGAGCTTTTCATCGGCGGCGAGGGGACGAAGCTCGGCGAGATCCATTACGACTATATCCACGCCCACACCGTGCTCTGCCAAATTTACGGGCGCAAGGCGTTCACGGTCTTTCCGCCCGAAGACGCGCCTTGGCTTTACGCGAAAGGCCCGATGGCCGCGATCAAGGATCTCGATTCGGTCGATCGCGAGCGCTTCCCTCTGTTCGACCGCGCGACGCCGATTTCCTTTGTGCAGGAGCCCGGCGAGATCGTTTTCCTGCCGAGCGGCTGGTGGCACACGACTCGGCTGCTGTCGGCCTCGATCGCCGTCGGCGTCAATTTCGCCAACGCCTCGAATTGGGCGGCCGTGATCCAGGATCTTCGCGAGTCCTCGTCGCTGGCGCGCCTGCCGCTTGTGGGGACGGCGCTCGCCACCTATCTTTCCGCGCTCGGCCGCGCCAAGGAGGCCCGTGGTCCCTTCGCCGGCGCCGACGAGCTCGGCATTGTCCCCGCGCAAACCCGGCTGGAGGCGTAGGCCAACGCCTGAGGCGCGCGAGAGCAGCGGGTGAAGCCTTATCGAGCGAATGGCCTCATCCGCTCGAGCCGAACGGGCTTTTGGACGCCGTTGACAGCCCATAAGCCCGTTCGCTGGCGACGGGATTTCCGATCCGGCTCGGAACAGCCGCCGGCGGCGCCCGCGACAGGAGGCCGCTGCACGCATCAGGAATGCCGGTTGCCGCGCCGTCTCGTTCCGCTCTAAAAGCCGGAAGCAATGGATTTCCTCCGCGGGCCGCCTCCCGCGCCCTTCAACGGAATGCGAGCCCCCATGGCCAACGACGAAGCTTCCTCCCTTTGGTCCGCCACGATCAAGGGCATGACCGGCTCCTGCCCGCGATGCGGCCGCGGCAAGCTGTTCAAAGGGTTGCTCGACGTTGCACCGGCTTGCAACAAATGCGGGCTTGATTTCAAATTTATCGACACCGGCGACGGTCCGGCGGTCTTCGTCACGCTCATCGCCGGCTTGGCCGTGCTCGGCCTCGCGCTTTGGGCCGAGTTGCGCTATGAGCCGCCGATCTGGGTTCATCTCGTCATCTTCCTGCCTATGACGCTTATCGTTTGCATCGGCCTCCTGCGCCCGACAAAAGGGCTGCTCATCGCCATGCAATATCGCAATGAGGCGGAAGAAGGCCGGCTCGAAAACTGAAAATGCGTCGTCCTCGCGCAGGCCTGTTCTGGCTCTTGGCGCTCGTCGTCGCGGCCGAGGCCATCCTTGCCGGCTTAGGCGTCTGGCAGCTTCAGAGGCTCGCCTGGAAAACCGGCGTGATCGCCCAGATCGAGGCGCGCGCCGAAGCGGCGCCAGAGCCGCTCCCGCCGCAAGCCGAATGGGGAGATCTTCGGCCCGACGATTATGAATATCGCCATGTCTGGCTCAGCGGCCGCTACGAAAATGACAAGGAGGCGCTGGTCTTCCGGGCCTCCGGCGGGCCGCGGCGGGAGCCTGGCTATCTCGTCCTCGCGCCGCTGCGGCTGCGGTCCGGGGCCTATGTTCTCGTCAATCGCGGCTTTGTCCCTCTCGACCGAAAGAATGCGGAGACGCGAAGCGCTGGAAACATCGAGGGCGAGACGCGCGTCACAGGCTTGATGCGCCGGCCCGAGCCGCGCAATTTCTTCACGCCCCGCGACGATCCGGCCAGCGGGAGTTATTTCACCCGCGATCCAGGCTTGATCGCCGCCCATTTCGCGCTCGCGCCAGCCGCGCCGTTCAGCATCGACGCCGACGACGCGCCGGTCCCCGGCGGCTGGCCGAAGGGCGGCGCGACCGAACTCGCCATCCCAAACAATCATCTGTCCTACGCCTTGACCTGGTTCGGCCTCGGATTAAGCCTTGCCGGGGTCTTCGGGGCCTATGCCTGGAGCGAATTCCGCTCCCGGGCATGAGATCGGGCGGGCTTCGCGCGCGAGCGGCGGGGCGGTCCGGCGCGCGTGGCGCTGTCAGACGACGCGCTTCGTGCTAAAGGGGACGAGGCTCTTGCTGACACCAGGTTCAAGATTCATCACGTGAGATATATTTCGACGCGCGGCGAAGCGCCGCCCCTCTCCTTCACCGAAACGCTTCTGGCTGGCCTCGCGCAGGACGGCGGGCTCTATTTGCCCGAGACCTATCCGAGCCTCGGCGCGGATGAGATCGCCGGTTTCGCGGGCAAACCCTATGCGGACGTCGCCTTGGCGGTGATCTCGCCATTCGTCGCCGGCGAGATCGAGACCGGCGCGCTACGGAGAATGATCGAAGAGGCCTATGCGGGCTTTCGCCATCCCGCGGTCGCGCCGCTCGCCCAGATCGATAGCAATCTTTTCGCGCTCGAGCTGTTCCACGGTCCGACGCTCGCCTTCAAGGACGTCGCGATGCAGCTCCTCGCGCGCCTGATCGATCATGCGCTGAAGGCGCGCGGGCAGCGGGCGACGATCGTCGGCGCCACCTCCGGCGATACGGGCGCCGCCGCCATCGAGGCCTTTCGCGGACTCGATCAGGTGGATGTGTTCATTCTCTATCCGCACGGACGGGTGTCCGACGTTCAGCGCCGGCAAATGACGACCGTCGCGGCCGACAATGTCCATGCGATCGCGCTCGAAGGCAATTTCGACGACGCGCAAGCCCGCGTGAAGGCGATGTTCAATCACAGAGCTTTTCGCGACGAGTTCGGCCTCTGCGGCGTCAATTCGATCAATTGGGCGCGCATCGTCGCCCAGACGGTCTATTATTTCACGAGCGCCGCCGTGCTCGGCGGCCCCTTGCGCCCAGTGTCCTTCGCCACGCCGACCGGAAATTTCGGCGATATTTTCGCCGGCTGGATCGCCAAGCGGATGGGTCTTCCGATCGACCGGCTGATCATCGCGGCCAACGCCAACGATATTCTGCCCCGCGCCCTGGCGAGCGCGAGCTATGCGCTGGGCGAAGTCCAAGCGACGCAATCGCCGTCGATGGACATCCAGGTGTCGTCGAATTTCGAGCGGCTTCTCTTCGAGGCCTATGGACGCGACCCGCGCGCGGTTCGCGGCAAGATGGCCTCTCTGCTTCAGTCGGGCGCCTTTTCGATCGACCGAGGCCCGCTCGCGGCCATCCGAAGCGAATTCGACGCCTTCAGCACGGGCGAAGCCGAGACGACTCAAGAGATCGGGAATACGTGGCGCGGGTCCGGCTATCTTGTCGATCCGCATACGGCCGTCGGCCTTCGCGCCGCGCGCCTTGCGCAGCCGCGCGACCCGTTGATCCCGCATATCGTTCTCGCTACGGCGCATCCGGCCAAATTCCCCGACGCGATCGAGCGGGCGACCGGCGCAAGGCCCGGCCTGCCCGCCCATCTTTCCGATCTTCTCGAAAGGGACGAGCGCTTTTCGGTCGTTGCAAACGATCAGAGCGAGGTCGAGCGCTTCATTCGCGCCCGCGCCAGACGCGAATCGAGCCGGGCTGCGTCATGAGCGTCGAGATCACCACCCTGCCCTCAGGCCTCAGAATCGTCACCGATCGCATGGCCCATCTCGAGACAGCCTCCTTGGGCGCCTGGGTCGGCGCCGGCTCGCGGCATGAAGGGCCGCACGAGCACGGCCTCTCCCATCTTCTCGAACATATGGCTTTCAAAGGCACGAAGCGACGCTCGGCGCGGGCGATCGCCGAGGAGATCGAGGCCGCAGGCGGCGACCTGAACGCGGCGACGAGCACGGAGCACACGGCCTATTACGCCCATGTCCTCGCCGAGGACGCGCCGCTCGCGCTCGACATTCTGGCCGATATCCTCACCGAGAGCACCTTCGATGCAGCCGAGCTCGAACGCGAGAAAAGCGTCATCCTGCAAGAGATCGGCGCGGTAGAGGACACGCCGGACGATCTCGTCTTCGATATTTTCAGCGCCTCGGCCTTTCCCGATCAGCCGATCGGCCGACCAATTCTCGGCACGCCGACGCAAGTGACTGGGTTCGGCCGAGAGGCGATCGGCGCCTATCTCGGCTCCCACTATTTCAGCAGCGCGATCGTCGTCGGCGCGGCCGGCGCCGTCGAGCACAACCGCATCGTTGATGAAGCGGAAAAGCGCTTCGCGGGGCTTCCCGCCGAACCTCCTGCCTCGGAAAGCCCGCCGGCGCGTTATCGAGGCGGCGACATTCGGCTCAAGCGGCGGCTTGAGCAGGCCCATATCGTCGTTGGATTCGAGGGCCTTCCCTATCATCACGAGGATTTCTACGCCCTGCAGATCTTCTCCAACGCGGTCGGCGGCGGCATGTCCTCGCGCCTGTTTCAGGAGGTGCGCGAAGCCCGCGGCCTCGCCTATTCGATCCATGCCTTTCATTGGGGCTATTCGGACGTAGGCCTATTCGGCTTTTACGCCGCGACCGGCCGAAAGGACGTCGGCGAACTCATGCCGGTCGCGCTCGATTGCCTTGGAGAGGCGGCGCAAAGCCTCGGCGAAGGCGAGATCCGGCGCGCCAAGGCGCAGATGAAGCTCTCCCTTCTCGCCGCGCTCGAATCGCCGGCAGCCCGGGCGGAGCAGATCGCGCGGCAGCTGATGGCCTTCGATCGCATCCTCACCCGCGAGGAAATCATCTCCCGGATCGACGCGCTCGAACTGGCCCAGATCCGCGCCGCCGGCGCGCGCACCCTCAGTTCCGCGCCGACCGTCGCCGCGGTCGGGCCCGTCGCCAAGGTCTTCGGTCCCGACCGCATCGCCGAGCGGCTGCGAGGTCTGTGAAGGAGCGGCTCAATGGCACTTTTCCGACTGAGCCCCCCGAGCGAAAGCGCGACCTTCGTCCGCGGCGAGGGCGTTTTTCTGCGCCCGCCGGAGATGCGGGACTTCGACGCCTGGGCCGGCTTGCGCGAGCGAAGCCGCGCTTTTCTGACGCCTTGGGAGCCGACCTGGCCGGGCGACGACCTGACGCGCGCCTCGTTTCGGCGCAGGCTGCGCCGCCACCAGCAGGAAATCGAAAACGACGAAGCCTATCCCTTCCTAGTCTTTCGGGACGATGAAAGCCTGTTGGGCGGCCTGACGCTCGGCCAGGTCAAGCGCGGCGTGGTTCAAGCGGCGACGCTCGGCTATTGGATCGGCGCGCCCCATGCCGGCAAGGGTTACATGTCTCGCGCGGTTCGGGCGGTGATCGGCTTCGCCTTCGGCGCGCTCCGGCTACACCGGATCGAAGCGTCATGCCTGCCGCATAATGTAGCGTCCACCCGGCTCCTGGAGCGAGCCGGTTTCCAGCGGGAGGGTTATGCGCGCGCCTATTTGCGGATCAACGGCGCCTGGCAGGACCATCTGCTCTACGCCCTGCTCGAAACCGATCCGCCGCCGCCACCCCTGGTCCGGCGCGAGTAGGCCCCTTCGCGGCGCGGTTCGGCTGCGCAGGGCGACGCCGAACCGACAGGCGGCGCATGAATTGATCGGACCCGCCCCCCGTTCTATTTATTAGGCTGCGATCTTTCTTGCATGGACGACCGGCGCTCGTCGCGCCGCAGGAAGGGCCGGCGAAAACTGCGAAGTGGAGACGGCAATGTCCGACCTGAAACCGGTTGAAGAAAAGATCGACGAACTGATTGCGGTTTGCGCGGCGATCAGCGCTTTTGTCTGTGAAATTCCTGAAGCGAAGCTCGTCGAGATGCCGAAGCTCAAGGCTCTGCTCTCAGCGCATTCAGGCTTGACCGAGCATCAAAAGAAACTCGCGATCGACGCCGCACGAGAGATGAAGCATGCGGTCCAGGCCAAATTCGGGCACTAAGCGGCGCACGGCTCCGTTCCAGGCGCCTCGCAAATGACAAGAATACCTTGTTTTCAGGGGTATTGCCGGTCAGCATCTGGCGCGACGCCGGCGTGCGGGCGTTCCGCCCCTGAGACAGACAGGTCGTTATTGTCGGGCATACTGCATCACATCCGCATTCTGACCGCGCTCGCGGTTCTAGTCGCCGGTCTCATCCCGGCGCAGGCGGTCGAATCGGTGCGGGTGCCCCTCGACGCGCAAGCGATCGACCTAACCAAGATGATCGACGGCTATCACTCTGAAGGCGACCGGCTTCTGGTCTCGACTGCGCCCGGCTCGGACGGCATCGTCCGGCGCATCGAGGTCCGCGCGCGCGAAGAGGGAACACGGCCGAGCTGGATCGTTTTCGCGCTCACCAACGACACCAGCGAGCAGATCGAGAGATTGATCGTCGCGCCGCATTTCCGGCTCGTCGGCTCGGGCGTCATCTGGCCCGACCTCGGCGCCTCGCGCATTTCGGCGATCACCGCGAGCCAGGGCTTTCCTCCCGAGCGCGAGGAAAGCGCGGACGCCGACGTCTTCCGCCTTACGCTCGATCCCGGCACGACCGTCACCTATGTCGGCGAATTGCGAACGCCGAACCTGCCGCAGCTCTATCTCTGGGAGCCCGACGCCTACAAGGACAAGATCACGAGCCTCGCCCTCTACAAGGGCATCGTCATCGGCGTCGCCGGACTTCTCGCCCTCTTTCTCACCATCGTCTTCGTGGTCAGGGGCGCGGTGATCTTCCCCGCCGCCGCGGCGCTCGCCTGGACCGTGCTCGCCTATGTCTGCATCGACTTCGGCTTTTGGGGAAAGCTCTTCGGCATCGAGGGGCAATCGGATCGGATCTGGCGCGCTGGCGCCGAGGCCATTCTCGCCGCCACGCTCGTCGTCTTCCTGTTCGCTTACCTGAATCTCAGCCGCTGGCATGTGCGGGCCTCGCATGTCGCGGCGGCATGGCTGATCTTCCTCGCCGCGCTCGTCGGCCTCGCCGTCTATGACGCTCCGGTCGCCGCCGGCGTCGCGCGCATCTCATTGGCGACCATCGCCGCGGTCGGTTTCGTCCTGATCCTCTATCTCGCCATTCACGGCTATGACCGCGCGGTCATGCTGATCCCGGCTTGGTTCCTGCTCCTCGTCTGGATCATCGGCGCGGCTTTCGCCGTCACCGGCGCGCTCACAAATGACCTCGTCTCGCCGGCGCTGATCGGCGGCCTCGTGTTGATCGTCATGCTCATCGGCTTCACGATCATGCAGAACGCCTTCGTGGGCGGCGGACTCGGTCAGGCCGTCGTCTCCGACACGGACCGCAAGGCGCTCGCCTTGACCGGAAGCGGCGACATCATCTTCGATTGGGACGTCGCGGCCGACCGCGTCTTCGTCAGCCCGGAAGTCGAGACCCAGCTTGGCCTCCCGGCGGGCGCGCTGGAAGGTCCGGCCGCCGCCTGGCTCGACGTGCTGCACCCGCTCGAGCGCGAGCGCTTCCGCGCCTGCCTCGACACGATGCTCGAGCAGAGGCGCGGACGCATCAATCAGGATTTTCGCCTCCGCGCGGCGGACGGACAACATGTCTGGTTTCGATTGAAGGCGCGGCCCGTCGTGAGCACGGACAATGAGGTGATCCGCATCGTCGGCTCCCTGAGCGACGTGACCGAAGCCAAGACGTCGGAGGAGCGACTTCTACACGACGCCGTCCACGACAATCTGACCGGACTGCCGAACCGCGAGCTGTTCCTCGACAGGCTCGAGGCGGCTTTGACCTTGGCGCAGACCGACGCCGGCATTCGCCCGACAGTGGTCAGCATCGACGTCGACCGTTTCAAGCAGGTCAATGAAGCCGTCGGGCTTTCCGCCGGCGACTCGATCCTTCTGACCCTCGCCCGCCGCCTCAGCCGCATCCTGAAGCCGCAGGACACGCTGGCGCGACTCTCCGCTGATGAATTCGCGGCCGTGATCATCTCGGAATCCGAGACCGAACAGATTACTGCGCTCGCGAATGTCGTGCGGCGGGTCGCCTCGACCCCGGTGACCTTTGGCGACCGCGAAATTCCCATGACGGCCTCGATCGGCCTCTCGCTCTACGATCCGCAACTGCACGCCAAAAACGAGGACATGCTCAAGGACGCCGAGATCGCGATGCGTCACGGCAAGCGCTTGGGCGGAAACCGCATCGAAGTCTTTCGGGCGTCGATGCGGACGCTGCGCACCGATCGCTTCGGCCTCGCGGCCGACCTGCGCCGGGCGCTCGACCGCAACGAGATCAAGATGTTCTTCCAGCCGATCGTGCGGCTCGAAGATCGCACCGTCGCCGGTTTCGAGGCGCTGCCGCGCTGGGACCATCCGCGCCTCGGGCGGCTCGCATCGAACGAATTCCGCCAGATCGCCGAGGAATCGGGTGCGATCGTCGATCTCGGCGTCTTCGCGCTGGAGCGCGCCGCGCGTGAGCTTTCTGCTTGGCAACGGGCGCTCGACGTCGATCCGCCGATTTTCGCCAGCGTCAATATTTCTTCGCGGCATTTGCTGCGCCACGATCTCTTGCATGACGTCAAGGCGGCGCTATCGCGCGCCGGCGTCGCCCATGCGAGCCTCAAGCTCGAGTTCACCGAAAGCCTGGTGATGGAAAACCCGGAATTCGCGGCGCAGATTCTGACTCGCCTGCGCGAGCTCGGCGCCGGACTCTGGCTCGATGATTTTGGGGCGGGATATTCGTCCCTGGCCTATCTACAGCGATTTCCGTTCGATGCGATCAAGATCGACCGGTCCTTCGTGCGCCATAGCCGAACCGGCGCCCGGCCTGTGATTTTGCGCTCGCTGGTCGCCTTGGCGCATGATCTCGGCATGGAGGTCGTCGCGAAGGGCGCCGAGTCCGAGTCCGACGCAATCGAACTCTATCAGCTCGGCTGCGAATACGCGGAGGGCTTCGCCTTCGGTCAGCCGCTCAGCGCGATCGACGCGCGAAAGCTGGTCGGCGCAGCGACGATCGCCGCCTGACGACGAACCACCGCAAACGCGCGTTCAGGCGCGTCCGAAATCAGACGCAAGCCGGCCGAGGTCGATCCCGACTTTTTGCAGCGCCCGTTCATATTTCGAACCGACCGCCTGATCGAAGATCAACGCCGGATCAGCGGGGCAATTGAGCCAGCCGTTATCCTGCAATTCCGCCTCGAGCTGGCCCGCCGACCAGCCAGCGTAGCCCAAGGCGAGGATGGCTTGGTCGGGGCCGGCGCCGCGGGCGATCGCGCGCAAAATATCGATGGTCGCGGTCAGGGAGACCCCGCTGTCGATCGACAAGGTCGAATTATCGATGAAAAAATCATTGGAATGAAGGACGAAGCCGCGGCCGGTTTCGACCGGCCCGCCATTCAAAACCTGGACGGTGCCGGCTTGCGCCGGCAAGCGAATGGCCTCCTCCGGGCGGATCACCTCGAGTTGAACCAAAAGCTCGGGAAAATTCACCTTTCGGGCCGGGCGATTGACGATAATGCCCATCGCCCCTTCCTCGGAATGCGCGCAGAGATAAATCACCGAGCGGGCGAAGCGATTGTCTTGCATGCCGGGCATGGCGACGAGCAATTGCCCGTCGAGAAAGCCGCCGCCGTCACGCCTTGCGCCTTCAGGAGGCTTGAATGATCCCATTTCTTCGTCTCACTCTTTGGAAACCCGATCGCCCGGACTATGTTCTCGCAATGCCCTGTCGCCGCGCAAGATGAGGATGCCCTGGCCCATGCACAATAATTTGACTTGGCGGCCTCGAAGGCTTCAGCGGTATCGGCCTTTTTTCATGCAAATAATCTTCCATTTCAGCCCTAGACCGAAAATGAGAGGCGGGAGCCTCAGCCTCGCGGTTTTGGCCTTGGCGAGCCTGCCGCTCGGGGCGCATGCCGCGCCCTATGCAACCAATTGGGTATCGTCTCAGAAATCCGCCGTGCGGCTGATCGCCGCCGTCAATGGCCCGGCCGAAGCCTATTACGAAACCGGCGTCGAGATCCGGCTCGATCCCGGGGCGCTCACCTATTGGCGCTTCCCCGGCGGCGCCGGCGTTCCCCCGGTTTTTTCCTTCGAGGGCTCGGAGAATGTCGACGAGGTCAAGGTTCTCTATCCCGCGCCGACGCGCATCGACGAATCTGGAACGGACGTTTTCGGCTATCGCGGCGAGGTCGCCTTTCCCATTCATGTCACGCCGAAGGACTCCTCCCGCCCCACGGTCTTGGCCTTGAGCTTGCGCTACGCCGTCTGCGACCGGCTTTGCTTGCCCGCGAAAGCCGAGACCAACCTCGCTTTGCCGCCGCTCCTAGCCGCGGCGCCGCCGCCGATCCGCGCAACGCTCGACACCGGGAAAGCGATGGGAGAGCCCGCGATCGAATCCATTCTCGCTGCGGCCGAGGCCCGTGCGCCGATCTCCCTCGCCGCCGGCGATCAAGACAAGAAGGTTTCGATTGAAAAAATCGCCGGCGCGACCCCGCCGAGCTGGCGCGTCACTGCGTCGGACGCGGACCCGCAAGATCTCTTCGTCGAAGCGCCCGAGGGATGGTATTTCGAGTCCAAAAAAGGCGATAGGCCGGGCGAATTCACGATCGTCGAAATCGAGCGGCCGAAGATCGACGGCGCCGCTGCGGCCCCGGTGGTGCTCACCTTGACCGAGCCGCGACAAAGCTACGAATTTCAGATCGAGCTCGCCGCCGACGCAGCCATGCCTTGAGGCCTTTATCAAGGTGACGACGGCGACGAGCCGCGTCCGTCCCAGATTTCGGCGCGCCGACGGCCGGCGCGAAAAGGAGCTTGACCAATGTCGATTAAACCCGGCGAAGCCCTGCCCAAGGCCGCCTTTACAGTCATGACGCCCCAAGGCCCAGGTCTCCGCACGAGCGACGAGATTTTCAAGGGGCGCAAAGTCGCGCTCTTCGGCGTGCCCGGCGCGTTCACGCCGACATGCAGTGCGGCGCATCTGCCAGGATTTGTCGAGCGAGCCGAGGCCTTTAAGGCCCGCGGGATCGACGAGATCGCCGTCGTCAGCGTCAACGACGTCTTCGTCATGGACGCATGGTCGAAAAACGCGCAAGCGGGCGACAAGATCAGCTTCCTGGCCGACGGCAATGGCGATTTCGCGAGCGCGCTCGGTCTTGCGCTCGACCTTACGGAGCACGGCCTGGGGGTGCGGTCCCAGCGCTACGCCATGCTCGTGGAGGATGGGATCGTCACGAAGCTCAATGTCGAGCCAAAGGCCTCGGAGGCGAAGGTCTCGAGCGCCGAGGCTTTGCTCGCCCAGTTATGAGACTTCGGCGGCGCCGTCGGCCCTGACGGCCGCCATCATCCTGTAGCTTAGCCGAGCCGAGCCGAGCCGCGCTTGGCCGCAAGAAAGGGCGCCATCCCTTTGCGCGCGAGCGCGTCGGCGCGCTCGTTCATCACGTCCCCCGCGTGCCCCTTGACCCAACGCCAATCGATTTTGTGCAGCGTCGCCGCAGCGTCGAGCCTTTGCCATAGCTCCACATTCTTGACCGGCTTTCGATCCGCCGTGCGCCAGCCATTGCGCTTCCAGGATTGGATCCAGCCGCCGATGCCGCTCTTGAGATAGTTCGAATCCGTATAAAGATGCACGGCGCAGGGACGGGTCAACGCCTGGAGCGCCTCGATGGCGGCGGTCAGCTCCATGCGATTATTCGTCGTCGCGGCCTCGCCGCCGAAAAGCTCTTTCTCATGCGCGCCGAAGGCGAGGATCGCGCCCCACCCTCCCGGACCGGGATTGCCCGAGCAGGCGCCGTCGGTCCAAATCGTCACTTCCGCGCTCATTGCGCGAGCCCGAGCTCGCGACCGCAGCGGATCGTCTGATGAAACTCCAATTTTCGAATATATTCACCGGGATCCTTGGGATGGACCAAGGCGCCCGCCGGGACGTTCAGCCAATCCACGAGACGCGTGAGCGCGAAGCGCAAAGCCGCCCCGCGCGCGAGAATGGGCAGAGCCTCGGCTTCATCCGACCGCAGCGCGCGAATGCGCTCATAGGCGCCGATGAGGCTCCGCGCCTTGACGATCTCGAAGGCGCCATCTGGCTCAAAACACCAAGCATTGAGGCAAATGGCGATGTCATAGGCGAAAGCGTCGACGCAAGCGAAATAGAAGTCGATCAGGCCAGAGATCTTATCTCCAATGAACAGGACATTGTCGGGAAAAAGATCGGCGTGGATGAGTCCAGAAGGCAGGTCTCTCGGCCAATTGCGTTCGAGAAAAGCAAGCTCCCCATCAATAAGCGAAACGAGGCCCGGCCGCCCCTCGTCCGCGCGCGCGCGGACCGGCTCAAAGAGCGCCGGCCAGGCGCTCAAGCCCAGCGCGTTCGCCCGAAAACCGGAGAAATCGGCGCCGGCCAGATGCAGCCTGGCGAGCGACTCTCCGAGTGCGGCGCAGTCTTTCGCATCGGGCCGGCTCCGCGAGAGCCCCTCGAGAAAGGTCACGATCGCGGCTGGGCGCCCGGCGAGCCGCCCAAGCGCAACGCCCGATCTGCTGCGAACCGGTTGCGGACAGGTCAGCCCCCGCGCCGCGAGATGCTCCATCAATCCGAGAAAGAAAGGCAAATTGCGTTCATCGACCCGCTTTTCATAAAGCGTGAGAATGAAATAGCCGGCCTCGACGTGAAGAAGGAAATTGGAGTTTTCGACGCCCTCGGCGATTCCCTTGAGGGCGAGGACGCGGCCGAGCTCATAATCCGCGAGGAAAGCCGCCAGATCCGCGTCGACGACTTCAGTGTAGACGGCCATGGCGCTCCGACGGTCAAAGACGAGACCGACGAGGTCTCCGCTGCTGATTCGGCCTCTTGCTATCGCATTTTTTGGCGAGAGGGAAACGTCTGAGAATGCGCCTCGACGATCCACCCGGCGACGGGTCCCCGACCGAGTCCGCGGAACGATCACCCCCTTCCCGATCCCGATGATCTTCGGTCTTATCGACCCAAGTCTGGAATGGGAGTCGGCGCGATCGGAAATTGGCCTCAACCGGTGCGTCTTCCGACGTTAGTCGCGCCGAAGCACACCCGACGAAATTCGTACTAAAACTCCCGATCTATGAGGAGAACTTGACCAATAACGCGTGACAACGCGCTAGCCTTGAGCTAAAGCTAGTCGTGCGAAGCACAGATGCAAGGCGTCGGCTTAGATCCGACGCCGCCGGCCAAGTCTTGGGAGGGACGCCTATTTCGAGCTTGAGCGCCTGACGTAAGGCGTCGCCTCCAAACCGGATGGCCGTGGCGAAAAATAGGTCAAGGGCGAAAGCTGAGCGAAAGCGAGGATGCGGAAGCGTCCTCGCTTTTTCGTTTATTGGGCCAATTGCGCAGAGCGGAGTTGTGCGAACCGCCGCCCGATCTCGAATCGATGCGAACCCTTCCGCTCCGCCCTGAGGCTTGCGCTATTCAAGCACGACGGCGGCGAGACGAATTGATCCAAGACAAATCGATGATTTATAGCTTCGCCCCCCCGGCGTCAGGCAATGGCGCAGGGTCGGGCCCGGGGGGCGCTGAAGCCGGCGGCGAGCCGGAAGATGGAGAGGCGGAAGGTGGCGCAACGGGCTGAGGCGGCCTGTTGAACGTGCTCGCGCTGTCATACATTTCCAGGCAGGTCAAAATCTCCACATAGCTCGGCAAGGGCGCAGCGCCCTGCTCGATGCAATTCCGTCGATCCTCCGGCTTGAAATGCGACCACTTTTGCGCGAGCTGATCCTGCGCGTCCTTCTCGTCCTGCATGCAGCCCTTATAGGCGAGATTCTTATCGTCGCCGCCGATCGCCTGGGCTTCCCGGCAGGATTGGGCGACGTTGAATTTCGGCATGCCGCCGCCACGGTCGGAACGCGCCGCGCCGGACCCGCTCAGGCCGATCAGCGCCATTGAAACCAGAGACGCCGTTAGGGCTCGCATATCAAACTCCCATGACTGCAATTCTGGCCGAGGACAGAAGGTTCCGAAGGCTTTTCGGCCGGGGCGAGGCCGCGATGCCGTTTGAAAATGCTCCGAGCCTCGAATCAGGAGGACCTCAGCTTGAGCGCTCTCCTCGTCCTTCGAGACGCCATTTCATGCGAGATGGTTCCTCAAAATAAGGCGCGCAGGACCTTCAGATGATCTCCGAGGCCATCCTTTATGGGCGCGCATCGCCGAGATCAACGTCTTGTCGCGCCCGAGCCGCAGATTCTAAAGCGCGCGTCCCTCCGCGCGGCCAAACAAAGCGCGCCAGTGACGGCGCCCGACATCGGCCGTTGCGGCAATATCCTCGATTGAGAGCGGGGTCAGGCCCTGCCTCCTCGCCTCGGCAAAAATCGACGGCGGCAAAGGCCAGGGCGGACCTTCGCTCGCGGCATCTTCGTCTCGCGCGCGGGCGATGAGAAGCAGCTTGCCATTCGGAGTCAGCAGAGACGCCAGGGCGGCGAGCGCCTGCGGCAGGAGCGGAGCGGAGAGCGCCTGCAAAGTGTAGCATTCGTGAACGAGGTCGAACGCGCCGCGCCACGCATTGGGGAGCGCGAATAGATCGGCTCCCTGGTATTCGACCTCGGTGCGCGGAAACCGCGTCCTCGCCCACTCGACAGCCGCCGGCACGAGATCGAAGGCCGTCACCTTGGCCCCGGCCGCCGCGAGACATTCGGCATTGTCGCCGAGCCCACAGCCAACGTCGAGCGCGCGGAGGCCGGAAACGCCTTTCGCCTGGGCGCCAACCCATGCCTTGGTCAAAGGATGCGGCGCGAGATTGGCCCAGGGGACGCGCGCCGGATCGTTTTGCGCCAAGCGGTATACAGCCTCGAACCAATCCCGGCGCAGAGGATCCGCCGGCGCAGCGTTGAGCAATTCTGGATTTTTGGCGGGATCGATTGCGTCGAGCTCCTCGCGCGCCTTCGCGCGGCGCGCCGCAAATTGGGGAGACGCAGGATCAGAGGAGATTTCATCCACGATTGCGCGGTCCTTTCGGCCGTCGAGCAAGAGGAAGGCGAGGGCGCGAGGGCGGGATCAGGCTTTCTTCTCCCAGCGGCCGGCCTCGTCCTCCCGCCAATAAGTCACCGAGCATTCTTGGTCCTTCAGCGCCTTCCACTGCGCGCGGGCAGATTTGAGCTCGTCCTCGTCATTGCCGTCGAACAGAAGGATGACGCGGGCGTAGGGCGCGCCCAAGGACTCGGCCAAAGCCGGCGCGACGTCCGCGCTCTCGATGAAGAGCCTGACCTCGGCGCCGTTCGGATTTTCGAGCCCAGTCGATAGATAGATCGGCTGGAGCTCAGCGTCGCCGTCGCGGGCGCGGCCATGAGCAAGAAAGCTCGCGTCCGCATAGGTCCAAAGCCACTGGTCCAGCGCGTCGAGCCTCTCCTCGCTCCGGGCCTGAACGACCACCCGCCAACCTTTCTCGAGGGACTTCTCGATAAGGCTCGGGAGGACGCTTTCTAGCGGCCGCCTTTGCAGATGATAGAACCAGATCTCGGTCATAGACGCCGTGGTCCCAGGATCGACGATGCGAGCCTAGCCCCTTCTCATCCTTCGTAATTGTCCGCGACGAGCCGGTCGAGAAGCCGGACGCCGAAGCCCGACGCCCAGCCTTGATTGATGTCGTTCGCAGGCGAATTCATCCCGGTTCCAGCAATGTCGAGATGGGCCCAGGGCGTCCCGTTGACGAATCTCTGGAGGAATTGCGCCGCCGTGATCGAGCCGGCGTGGCGGCCGCCGGTGTTTTTCATGTCGGCGAATTTGGAGTCGATCATCTTGTCATAGGCAGGACCGAGCGGCAGGCGCCAGAGCTTTTCCCCGGTCGCCTTGCCGGCGGCCAGCAGTTTTTCTGCAAGGGCGTCGTCATTGGTGAAAAGGCCCGCATGCTCCTGCCCAAGGGCGACGAGAATGGCGCCGGTGAGGGTCGCGAGATCGACGATGAATTTCGGCTTGAACTTGTCCTGCACATGCCAAAGCACGTCGGCGAGCACGAGCCGGCCTTCGGCGTCGGTGTTGATGACCTCGATCGTCTGGCCGGACATGGATTTCACGATGTCGCCGGGGCGCTGCGCCTCGGGGCCCGGCATATTTTCGACGAGGCCAATCGCGCCCACGACGTCGACCTTCGCCTTGCGCGCGGCGAGCGCATGGATGAGCCCGACCACACAGGCGGCGCCGGCCATATCGCCCTTCATATCCTCCATGCCGGCCGCCGGCTTGATCGAAATGCCGCCCGTGTCGAAGCAGACCCCTTTGCCGACAAAAGCGATCGGTTGCGACTTTGCCTTGGCGCTTTCCCGCGCCGGCTTTCCGCCGCGCCAGCGCATGATCACGACCCGGCTTTCCCGCGCCGAGCCTTGGCCGACGCCGAGCAAGGCCCCCATGCCGAGCTCGCGCAACTTGGCTTCGTCGAAAATCTCGACCTCGACTCCGAGCTTCTCGAGAGTTTTCGCACGATTGGCGAATTCCACCGGATAGAGCACATTGGCGGGCTCGTTGACGAGCCCGCGCGCGATCAACGCCCCTTCCGCCACGGCCTCCCGCGCCTTGGCCTCGCGCCGCGCGGCTGCCGGCTCCTCCACGGCGACAAAAATCTCGCCGGGCCCATAGTCCTCGGATTCGTCCTTCTTCTTGGTTTTATATGTATCGAACCGATAGTCGCGGAGCTGCATGCCAAGGAGAAACTCGGCCGCGGCCGCGGCAGGATCCGCGGGCCGACGGGGCGGATCGAAGGCGATGACGGCGTTCGCACCGCGGCCGAGCCGGCCGAGGACGAAGCCGCCGAGGCCCGCATAATCAGGACCGTTTGAAGCCGCTGGTTCCTCGTCGCCTTTGTTCTGACCAATGTCCTCTTTCGCTTCCTTCGAGTTCGCCGCCCCGCTCTTCTCGGCCGGGCCAGCGCTGATTCCAATCACGAGCAGCCGGTCGGCCGCGAATCCGGAGGGCGCGAGGATGTCGAGCGCCGTAGAAGCCTTGCCCTTGAACTTCACGGCAGCCGCCGCCTTTTTGATCAACGCTGCGCCTTCGGGGCCGATCAGGCGAAGGGTCTCCGGGCCGAAGGTGAAATCAGGTCCCATGAAGACGACGAGCGTTTGCGCCCCCTTGGCTTTTCCCGCCGCTCGCTTGTTGGTGGGCTGAAGGGGCGTTTGGGCGTTCAATGGCGCAAGCGCGACGAATTCGATCTTGATGGAGTCCGGCATTTCTTCCTCTACGCCCAATTCTCGAAGCGCGCGCTCGGCTCAGCCGCGCAAGCGCCCCGCATTTCCAGTCCTAAATTCTTGCGTCGGCCGCGCTAAAAAAAGCCGCTTTTCCGCGCCCAACGACTTGTTCATATCATGTTCCCCCGACGGACGCTCGGCAAGGGAGAGCCGCCTTGTGCTCCATGATGAAACGTTTATTTGCCGAAAATTCGCCGTGAGTTTCAAGTTTAAGTCACCATACCGACGCAGCCCAAGACTTATTGCGCCGGCGCCGCTTCTGCGCGGAGGATAAGCGAGGCAAGAAAGAAGCCGCCAGCGCGCCCGAGGGACGACGGCCGGCATTAGGAAAGGTCGAAAGGGCCGAGATGAGGAATTGGGCGAAAAATCCGATCCAGGCGAAGCCGCGAGGACGACGCCGGCCCGCTAGCGGACGCCGTCGATGATCGGTCCCATTCTCTGCCGCTATTTTTCCTTCCGTTTCCTGCGGATGATCATCGCCGTCTTCTTGATGATTTTCGGCATGATCTATGTCGTTGATTTCGTCGAATTGCTGCGCCGGTCCGACGGCGCGCCAGGGACCTCGCCCGCTTATATCGCTTTTCTCGCCTTGCTTCGCGTCCCCTCCGCGTCGGAGCAACTCATGCCGCTTTGCGTTCTCGGCGGCGCGATGGCGGCCTTTCTCGACTTGACCCGCAAGCTCGAGCTGCTCGTCGCACGGGCGATCGGGGTTTCGGTCTGGGGATTTCTCGTTCCTCCGGTCCTGATCGCCGCCGTGATCGGGACCGCATCAACGGCCCTGTTCAATCCGATCTCGGCGACGATGAAGCATCGCGCCGATGGAATCGAGGCGCAGCTTTTCGGCCGTCCCGGCGCCAAGACCAAGGACGATGAATTTTGGATCCGGCAAAACAGCGTCGACGGCCAGACTGTCATCAGGGCCGCCGCGGTCAAGCCCGACGGATCGGCCCTGAGCGGGGTCACGGCCTATGTCTATGATCAGGCAGGCCGGTTCCAGGAGGAAGTGTTGGCGCCCTCCGCCGTCCTTTCGCCGGGGGTCTGGCAGCTCGATCATGCGCGGATCCTCGCGCCGGGGCAGGAGGCCGTCGATGTCGGCGTTTACCTTCTTGCGACAAAACTGTCGCCTGAACAGGTCGCGCAAGGTGTCATAGCGCCGGAATCCGTTCCCTTTTGGGATCTGCCCTTCATGCGCGAGCAGGCGGACGCCGTCGGGTTCGACGCGACTGGCTATCGCCTCCAATTCCAAACACTTTTGGCGCGTCCTCTCCTTTTTATCGCCATGGTTTTGATCGCTGCGACATTTTCCTTAAGGTTTTTTCGATTTGGTGGCGTAGCGAAAATGGTTGGCGGTGGCGTCATTGCCGGGTTCGTGCTTTATGTTGCGACGAAACTAACTGGCGATCTCGGTGGGGCCGGGCTGCTTAGCCCCGTCGCAGCGGCATGGTCTCCGGCCGTCGTCGCCAGCATGCTCGGCGCGTTTGCACTGCTGCAGCAGGAGGATGGTTGATGGGGCGGCGTATTTGCCCCGCGCAAAGGATCGTTGCGGCCCGTGGAGACGAGGCTCCGGGCCGCGCGAACGATTCTCCCATCTCCCCATCGGGGCCGTCGCGCATCGCCCGCTTGATGCTCCTCGCGCTTTCTATCTTGCTCGCCGCAACGCTCGCCCTTGGCTTCGCCATCGAGGGCTCCGCCGCGGAAACGCTCGGCGACAAACTCTCGAAAAAGAAGGCTGGCCAAAGCGACAAGATGTTCGTCGAGGCGACAGAGCTTCGTTACGATTCCGACAAGAATACCGTTTCGGCGGAGGGCAACGCCAGGGTCTATTATCAAGGCCGCGTGCTCGAAGCCGACCGGGTGATCTACGATCGCAAATCTGGCCGCGTCTATGCGGAGGGCAACGCCAAGCTGACCGAGGCGAACGGCACGATCCTGCGGGCGGATCGCTTCGACCTCACAGACGATTTTCGCGACGGCTTTATCGAAAGCCTACAGGCGGACACGACCCAGAAAACCCAATTTAGCGCAGCGCGCGCCGAACGAATCGAAGGCGACACCACCGTCTACGAAAAAGGCTCCTATACCGCCTGCGCCGCCTGCTCCGCCTGCGAGGACAACCCAGATAAGCCGCCGCTCTGGCGGGTGCGGGCCAAACGGATCATCCATAAGAACGACGAGCAGATGATCTATTACGAGGACGCCTCGCTCGAGTTCCTCGGCGTTCCAATCGCCTATGTGCCCTTTTTCTCGACGCCAGATCCGACCGTCACGCGCAAATCCGGCATTCTCTCGCCGCATCTCCTCATGAACTCCAATCTCGGCTATGGCGTCGGGATTCCGATCTTCTGGGCTCTCGCACCCGATTACGACCTGACCTTCACGCCGACGGCCCTGAGCAAGCAGGGCTTTCTCGCCAGCGCTGAATGGCGCCAAAGGCTGGAAAACGGCGAATATTACATCCGCGCCAACGGCATCTCCCAGCTCAACCGGACGGTGTTCTCGCAACCGCCTTACGGCGCCGGCGACCTGACTTATCGCGGCTCGTTCGAGAGCAAGGGAAAGATTTATATCTCCGACCAATGGAAATTCGGCTGGGAGTTCACCCTGCTCTCGGACAAGTTTTTCCTCAACGACTACCACATCCCAAATCAGACCGTTTCGACCAATTATCTCAGCGAGACGACCTCGACCATCTATCTCACCGGCCAAGGGGATCGCGGCTATTTCGATCTCCGCGGCTATTATTTCGAGGGGCTTTCGACCCACGACTTTCAGCCGCAGCAGCCTACAGCCCATCCGGTCTGGGACTATAACAAGACCTTCGACATCGACCCTGAGAAGACGTTCGGCATTGGCGGCCAGGCCGAGCTCGATTTCAACCTGACGAGCCTGTCGGCGGCGTCCGCCAGCTATCAGTCCGTCGGCACGCAAGTCCTGGACAACGCCTATAGCCTTTACAATGTCTGCACGAACTATGTGCCGGGGACGACCACCGGCTCCTGTCTCTTGCGCGGCGTCGGCGGCGACTACACGCGCGCCACGGTGGAAGGGTCCTGGAAACGCAAGTTCATCGATCCGCTCGGCGAGGTCTGGACGCCTTTCGCCTTCGCCCATGTGAACGGCGAATGGCTCGACATCAACACAACCAACAGCTACACATTCGCCAACGGGAACGGCGTCTCAACCTATACGAACGCCTCGCAGCTGAATTTTCTCAGCAACAAGGACGCGAGCTTCTATGGCGCATTCGTTCCCGGCGTCGGGATGGATTATCGCTTTCCCTTCCTCGCCAAAACCAGCTTCGGCTCGATGATCTTCGAGCCGATCGGGCAGATCGTCGTGCGCCCGAACAAGATCTGGTCGTCCTCGAACGTCAATCTCGACGCGCAAAGCCTCGTCTTCGACGATTCAACATTGTTCGACTGGAGCAAATATTCCGGCTACGACCGTTTCGAAACGGGAACAAGAACGAATTACGGCGCCCAGTTCACGCTCAATTTCAATGGCGGCGGCCACGCCGACTTCATCGCCGGGCAATCCTATCAGGTCGCCGGCGTCAATTCCTATGCGACGCCAGACGCCGCGAATGTCGGCTTGAGCTCCGGTCTCGACACACGCCGCTCAGACTATGTCACCGCATTTTCCTTCGCGCCGAGCTCGATGTTCTCCTTGACCGCGAAGAGCCGGCTCGACGTCGACACTTTCGAGCCGAGACGCATCGATGTCGTCGGCACTTATAACTTCGGCGCCTGGACCGGCAATATTCAATACGCCAATTATCAGGCCCAGCCCGTGATCGGCTATTACGTCCGCCGCGAAGGACTTTCCCTCGCATCGCGCTATAAGATCAGCGATAATTACTTCGCTCAGGGCAATATCACATTCGACATGAGCCGGCAGTTCTATCCAGCGAGCTTGATCGGCACCGTCAATCCGGGACCTTTCGCGGTTGCGGCATTCGGCGTCGGAGGGGGCTATCAGGACTGCTGCACGACGTTCTCGGTGAATTATTCCTCGATCTACCAGGATAACGGAAATGGAGCCTTGGTCCGTAATCAGACGGTGCTTTTGCAGCTTCAATTACGGACCTTGGGCGACGCCAAATTTTCCCAAAGCTTCGCTTCGACCACTTCGATCGACGGCGTGAAATACTGACGCCGGCGGGTCTTGCGCGCGACCGCGACTTGACCGAATGTCCGGCGCAAATCCGCCATGGTCGTGATTTTGGATCGATTTGCTCCAAATCGTCCTAATCTCGGCCCTCCCAGGGCCGGGTGGAGAAAAAGAGAACCTTCAAGACGGAGAGCGGAAATCATGCGTGAAGACTTGGTTGCGCGTGCACTTGGCTTTCTCGCCAGAGCGCGCGTCGAAGCGTGCGTCGTAATCATCGTCCTCATGGGCGCAGGCACTTTCGGCGCGGAGCCGAGCGCGGCGCAGACGATAATATCCAGCATCAACGGCGATCCGGTCACCAATATCGACATCGACGAGCGCATGAAAATGCTGCGCGTGATGCGCAAGCCTGCGACGCGCGACGCCGCGATCGAAAGCCTGTACACGGATCGACTTGAAATCCACGAAGCCTCGAAATATGGCGTCAACCTGAAAGACTCCGACATTAGCGAGGAGATCGTTCGCGTCGCAAAGGAGATGAAGATCCAGCCCGAGGCGCTTGTCGCCGAACTCCAGCGCGCCGGCGTCTCTGCGGATCATTTCAAGGCGCATTTTCGCGCCGATTATTCGTTCAATCTCGTCGTTCAAGCCATGAACAAGGGCGTCGAGGCCAGCGAGGAGCAGGTTCGCGCCGAACTCGCCAAGCAGGGCGGAAAGTCCGCCTCCGGCACGGAATATAAAATCCGCCAAGTCATTTTCGCCGTGCCGAGCACGGCGACGGTTGCGGCCCTGAACGAGCGCGGCCACGAAGCCGAGCAATTGCGCGGGCGATTCGTCGATTGCGAAACCGGCGTGCCGCTCGCGCGGGCGATCAACGACGTGACGGTGCGCGATCCCTTCACCAAGACCGGGATCGAGCTGAATGAACCGCTTCGAAAATTGCTCGACTCGACCCCGACCGGCCATCTGACGCCGCCGCAGCGCTCGTCCTCGGGAATTGAGATGATCGCGCTTTGCGAGAAAGGCGCACCGAAGGACGACACGGCCGCGCGCAACGCGATTTCGCAAAAGATCCTCGCAGCGCATATCGCCGCCGACGCCGAGCGCCGCCTGAAAGAGATGCGCGCCAGGGCCGTGATCGTGAAAAATTAGACGGCGACCGTCAGCGACCCCATGTCGGTATCCGCCCCCGCCCAGAAGCGTCTCCTGGCCCTGACCCGCGGCGATCCCTCCGGGATCGGTCCCGAGCTCGCCTTGAAGGCATGGCTCGCGACGCATGCCGACGCGGAGGCCCCGCCGTTTGTGATCGCGGCGGAGCCGGATCATCTCGCCGCGCTCGCGCGGCGATTGCGGCTCGCGGTTCCCATAGAGGTCGTCGAGACGGCGAGTCAGGCCCCCGACGCCTTTCGCCGCGCCCTCCCCGTTCTCGCCTCCCCCGCTTCCGTCGTCGGGCAAGCCGGAGCGCCGGACGAGGCGGACGCCGCCGCGACCATCGCCTCGATCGAGACCTGCGTTCGCCTCGTCCACAAAAGCGAAGCCGCAGCCGTCGTCACCAATCCAATCGCCAAGGAGGTTCTCTACCGCGCCGGCTTTTCCCATCCGGGACACACGGAGTTCCTGGCCGAACTCGCCTTGCGTTTCTTCGACGTCACGATGCGGCCGGTCATGTTGCTCTGGTCGCCCGAACTCGCGGTCGTCCCTGCGACGATCCATGTTCCCCTAGCCCGCGTCCCTACCCTGTTGACGCGATCCCTGCTGGTGGAAACGGGCCTCGTCGTCGCGCATGACCTTAGGCTCCGCTTCGGGATCGAGACTCCGAGGCTCGCATTCACAGGGCTCAATCCGCATGCCGGCGAAGGCGGCGCGATGGGCGGCGAGGAAAGTGAAATCATCATTCCGGCCCTCGCTGAACTCGCTCAGTCCGGCGTCACGGTCAGCGGGCCGCACCCGGCCGACACTTTGTTTCATGCGGCGGCGCGGCGGAGCTATGACGTCGTGATCGCCATGTATCACGACCAGGCCCTGATCCCGATCAAGACGCTCGCCTTCGAGACCGCCGTAAACGTCACTTTGGGCCTGCCCTTCATCCGCACGTCGCCGGACCATGGCACCGCATTCGACATTGCCGGCAAGGGACTTGCGGACCCGCGGAGCCTCATCGCAGCGCTCCAGCTCGCCGGGCGCCTCGCGAGCCGATCTTGCCCGGCGCCCTAGACCAGCTTCCGCCCCTGCGCGAGGTCGTCGCCGCACATGGCCTCGACGCCAAGAAATCGCTTGGGCAAAATTTCCTTTTCGACCTCAATCTCACGCGACGCATCGCCCGCGCCGCGGCGCCGCTCGAAAATGCTGTGATCATCGAGATCGGGCCGGGTCCTGGCGGGCTCACCCGGGCGCTTCTCGCCGAGGGGGCCCGCAAGGTCGTCGCGATCGAGCGCGACGAGCGCTGCCTCTCCGCTCTCGCGGAGATCGCCGCCTGCTGCAACGGCCGCCTTGAGGTCGTCGCTGGCGACGCGCTCTCAATCGACCTCGCGGCCATCGTCGGCGACGCGAGGCCGGCCCGCATCTGCGCCAACCTTCCTTACAACATCGCGACGGCCTTGCTCACGCGCTGGCTCGAGACGGAGCCCTGGCCGCCATGGTTCGATCGGCTCGTCCTCATGTTCCAGCGCGAAGTCGCGGAGCGCATCGTCGCGACCCCGAGCCAGCGCGCGGCCTATGGAAGACTGGCCGTCCTCAGCAACTGGCGCTGCGAAACCCGCATTCTCTTCGACGTTTCTCCCTCGGCCTTTACGCCGCCGCCCAAAGTCACGTCGAGCCTGGTCGAGCTGATCCCCCGCCCGCGGCCGCTTTCCTGCGCGGCGGCTGTCTTGTCGCGGGTCACGCAAGCAGCCTTCGGGCAACGTCGCAAGATGCTGCGCCAATCCTTGCGGTCCCTCGCCGGAGGCGACGCGGCAGAAGTGCTCGCGCGCGCGGGCATCGCCCCCACCGCGCGGGCGGAAGAGATCGATGTCGCAGGCTTCGTCGAGCTTGCGCGCGCTTTCGAGGATGGCCGACGCGGCGAGCCGGATGAAGGCTCTGGAAGGACGGATAGACCTTGAATGCGCCGGAAGAGCAACCCGGCGTTTTCGCCCGCGCATGGCCAGACGCCGCGTTCAGGCCACAAGCAATATGCGCCGCGCTGAGCGAATTGCTCTAAAGCAAGCAGCCCGCCGAGCGGGCGGGCTATGCGCAAGTCGAGATGGTTGCGGGGACAGGATTTGAACCTGTGACCTTCAGGTTATGAGCCTGACGAGCTACCGGGCTGCTCCACCCCGCGCCAAGACGAGTTGAGGTTTCTATCAGCGCGGCGCCGCGATGTGAAGGGCGCTCGGGCGGAACGGGCGAGGCCGCGACGGCCATCCCACTGGCGCTACACCGAAACGCGTGCAAATCGAATGCAAGGGTTCGACTGCTTCGCCGATAAATGAATTGGCGCTGGCGGCTTTCCCTACGCCGATCACCAGACGCTCGGATGAAGCCGACGCTTCCAGCGTTCTCCACGCGGAAGGGAGGCGGCGTCCTCGCGGCCACGCCTCACGTTTCGCCGCTTAGCCTGATGGAAAGCGCCCTCGCGCTGCGGCGGCTCCGTCGCGCTCGCTGGGCTGCGCGCATTCGAAGCGCCCCGCGCGAATCTGGCGTCGGGCTGGGCCTTTTCTTTTGTGGGCGTTGCGCGTTTCTGCGCCGTCGCGCTCGAAAGCCCTGTGGCGGACTCGAGTTTTGGCGCAGGTTTCAGACGTGCGGCGGCGCGGGTCGAGGATGCCGGGCCTCGCGCGGCGGCGGCCGTCGGCTTGATCTTCGGAGTCGTAGAGGGCGCGCCTTTGGGCCTTCCGACCGCGCTCCTGCCTCGGCTTTTTACCGGCTGCTCGGTAGTTTCATGGATCTGCTCGACCTCGTAACCCGAGGTCAAGCTTGGCAAGATCCGGGGCAGCGCGCGCTTATCGGAGACATGTTCCCCCGCCCCTAGCTCGGCGCTCCGCGCCGTCGATTTGACCGCGAAAACCTCCTCCAACTCTTTCGCGATCGATTTCGGCGAAGAGCGGAAGGAGATAGAGTCTGTTTGGAGAAAGGTCGGAATGACGAGTTCGTCGTCCATCGCCGGTTTCATGACCCGCTTGCGCGCCGAGCTCGCTTTAATCGCAACAGCGTCGTTTCGCCCTGCCGCCTCTGCGCCTTGCGCGGATGGCTGTGAAGGAACAGGAGAACGGCGCGAACGCTTGATCTCGATCGAAAAGGGCTTAGGCTGCCGTTTCATTGATTTTCCATAAGATGACAGGGAGAGTTCGCCATTTTTAGGCGAAGAAAAACAGGTTGAAATACCTGAGACCGAAAGGCGCGCGGCGCGGATCCGGAAAGAGTCGCGAATATTCCCATACCCTGGATTCAGACCTTATGATCGGTCTTGAGGGCAAAGGCAAGTTTTGTTTGGGCCGGCGCAGTGGCGGGATCTTGCTGTTGCAGGTTTAATTCCAATTCTTCGACTTAGGACACGCGCCGGCGGAAAAGCATAGGCGTCGCCCCGGCAGTCGCAAGGCGTTCCGATCCGATGAATTTGCTGCATTTTAGTCGCAGCGCGGCCCGTGATGGTTTATTAATCGCTATTACGCCTTGGCAAGTCTTGGTTTGACGGCTCTGCGCTCGTTAAGGCGCTCGGGCGGCGACCGACCACGAGCGGAAAGCTTTGTGCGATCCCTTCGGCCGAAGTCGATTCGATCAAGCTTATTGTATATCGGCTTTTCCGCCCCTGGCGTCAATAAACCGCTGAGACGCGACAAGATCACGAAACAAGATCAAATTTGATGCGGAAGCGCATCTGGACGCGCCCCGCCAAGCTCACACCGCATAGAGCAAAAAAGCGGCGCTCGCCATTCGGGCGATTTTCGTGGACAAAGCGGCGAACCTGTGCGCCGGACCATGCTAATTTGTCGCGGATATGCGACGCATGATCGAGAATCGAGCGGCGAGATCCAGAGCACGGTTTATCGCCCGCGTTCCGCGCCGAATCAGTTGGAATCGCGCATGATGATTTCAATTGCCACGAACAGACGTCATCATGATGTAAGATCGGTTTCGTCAACGCCCGCCGGGCAGGAGGAAAGAGTTCATGTCGGGGAGCGTCAATAAAGTTATTCTCGTCGGCAATCTCGGCCGCGATCCGGAAACGCGCCGCACCGGCGCCGGCGATCCCGTCGTAAGCTTCAGCTTGGCTACGACCGAATCCTGGCGCGACAAAGCGTCGGGCGAGCGCAAAGATCGCACCGAATGGCACAATATCGTGATCTTCAACGAAAATCTCGGACGGATCGCGGAGCAATATTGCAAGAAAGGCTCGAAGGTCTATCTCGAGGGCCAATTGCAGACGCGCGAATATACTGACAGGGACGGCAACCAACGCAAGGCGACGGAAGTGGTGCTGCAACGCTTTCGCGGCGAACTGACCCTGTTGGACAGTCGCGGCCGCGGCGATTCCTTCGACTCCGACCGCGCCGGCGGCGGCGAAACTTCGCCGAGCCCGAGTTTTGGTCGGTCCTCGCCCATGGAGCGGCGCCCGGCGGCGGCGCCCGGCGGCCGCATCGCCGATGTGATCGACGACGACATTCCCTTCTGACCTTCCTGCGATTTGCGCGGGACACGGGCGAAATCCATCGCCCTAGTCAGGCTGGAGCCTTTGAAGCCTCCGATCGAAAATATGCTCGAGCTTGGCGCTCGAGGCGTTTGAACGGTTTTGCTCTTCAGGGGGGTTTTATCTCCCGGCGCCCTGGAACTGGCTTTCCGGGGCGACGGAAGATAAAACAAGATTTCCCTTGTGGATGATTTTCCCTAGCATTGGATATTCTGGTTTTGGCCGATACTGACGACAACGGTCCGCGCGCTCCCGGCTCTGACATCAGACCCGTCTCCATCTCCGACGAAATGCGCCAAAGCTATCTCGCTTACGCGATGAGCGTGATCGTGAGCCGCGCGCTGCCGGACGTGCGCGATGGGCTGAAGCCTGTTCATCGCCGAATTCTCTTCTCGATGAACGAGAATAATTACACGCCGGACCGCCCTTACGTGAAATGCGCCCGCATCGTCGGCGACGTGATGGGCAAATATCATCCGCACGGCGACAGCGCGATCTATGACGCGCTCGTGCGCATGGCGCAGGATTTCTCGATGCGCCTGCCGCTTATCGACGGGCAAGGCAATTTCGGCTCGGTCGACGGCGATCCGCCCGCCGCCATGCGCTACACCGAAGCGCGGCTCGCCCGGCCGGCGCTGGCGCTGCTCGAGGACATCGATTCCGACACGGTCGATTTTCAAGCGAATTACGACGGCAAGGAGCTAGAGCCGGTCGTTTTGCCGGCGCGCTTTCCAAATCTTCTCGTCAATGGCGCGGGCGGCATCGCGGTCGGCATGGCGACCAATATTCCGCCGCATAATCTCGGCGAGGTCATCGACGCCGTCGTCGCCTTGATCGATCGGCCCGACATGACGATCGAAGATCTGATGGCGATCGTTCCCGGACCCGACTTTCCGACTGGCGGCGCGATCCTCGGCCGGTCCGGGATTCACGCCGCCTATGTCGCGGGGCGCGGCTCGGTCCTGACCCGCGCGAAGGTCGAGGTCGAGGAAATTCGCAAGGAGCGCGAGGCGCTCATCGTCACCGAGATCCCCTATCAGGTCAATAAGGCGACCCTGATCGAGAAGATCGCCGAGCTCGTCCGCGAAAAACGCGTCGAAGGGATCGCCGACCTCCGCGACGAATCCGATCGCGACGGCATGCGCATCGTGATCGAATTGAAACGCGACGCCGTCGCCGACGTCGTCTTGAACCAGCTTTGGCGCTTCACGGCGCTGCAGTCGAGCTTCGCCTGCAACATGATCGCCTTGAACGGCGGCAAGCCGGAAGTCCTAACTCTAAAGGATTTTCTCGAAGCCTTCGTCGATTTCCGCGAGCAAGTCGTCACCCGGCGGACGAAGCATCTTTTGGCCAAGGCGCGCGACGCCGCCCATGTCCAGGTCGGCCTCGCCATCGCGGTCGCCAATATCGACGAGGTCATTCGCCTGATCCGCACCTCGGCGGACGCCGCCGCCGCGCGCGAGGCCCTGATGGCCCGCTCATGGCCGGCGCACGACATGGCGCCCTTGATCACCTTGATCGCCGATCCCCGCCATGTGCTCGACGAGGAGGGCTCATGCCGCCTATCCGAAGCGCAGGCGCGGGCTATTCTCGAATTGCGCCTGCAGCGCCTCACCGCCCTCGGCCGCGAGGAAATCGCCGAGGCGCTGAACAAGCTCGCCGCCGAAATCGCCGACTATCTCGACATTCTGCGCTCGCGCGCGCGGCTCTTCGCCATCATCAAGGACGAGATGATCGCGGTGAAGACGGCTTACGCCACGCCACGCCGCACGATCATCATGGAGAATGTGGGCGACCTCGACGATGAGGACCTGATTCAGCGCGAGGAGATGGTCGTCACCGTCTCGCATCTCGGCTATGTCAAGCGAGTGCCGCTCGCAACGTATCGCGCGCAAAGGCGCGGCGGCAAGGGGCGCGCCGCGATGCAGACCCGCGACGAGGATTTCGTCGCGCGGCTGTTCGTGGCCTCGACCCATGCGCCGGTTCTCTTCTTCTCGTCGCTGGGGCACGCCTATAAGGAAAAGGTTTGGCGCCTGCCCTTGTCCGCGCCGCAAGCGCGCGGCAAGGCGCTCGTCAACATCCTGCCGCTCGAGGAGAGCGAGCGCATCACGACCATCATGCCTTTGCCGGAAGACGAGGAGGTGTGGGCGACGCAGGACGTGATGTTCGCGACGACGCGCGGCACGGTCCGCCGCAACAAGCTATCGGATTTCGCTCAGGTGAATCGAGCCGGCAAGATTGCGATGCGGCTCGACCCTGGCGAGGAGATCGTCGACGTCCAGATTTGCGGCGAGGCAGAGGACGTCCTTCTGACGACGATGAACGGGCAATGCATTCGCTTTCCGGTCTCGGACGTGCGCGTCTTCAAGGGCCGGGACTCGATGGGCGTTCGCGGCATCGCCCTAGGCGAGGGCGATCGCGTCATTTCCCTCGCCATTCTGCGTCACATCGAGGCCGATAGCGGAGAGCGCGCCGCCTATCTCAAAATGCGCCGCGCGGTCGCCGGAGAAACCGCGCCCGAGGCCAACGGGGAGGCGGCGAGCGAGGAGGCGAGCAGCGAGGAGGGCGCCGTCGCCTCCAATCTCAACTCCGATCGCTATGCCGAAATGTCGGCCGCCGAGCAGGTTATCCTGACGGTGTCGTCGAACGGCTACGGCAAGCGGACGTCCTCTTACGAATATCGAATCACTGGCCGCGGCGGCAAAGGCATTGTCGCAATGGTGGTCAATCAGAGGAACGGCAAGCTCGTCGCCTCGATGCCGGTCGAGGACGGCGACGGCATCATGCTCGTGACAAATGGCGGCCAATTGATACGCTGCCCCGTGGACGGAATTCGCGTCGCGGGCCGTGGAACCCAGGGCGTCATCGTGTTCAACACCGCCGCAGAGGAACAGGTCGTGGCGGTGGAGCGGATCACCGAGGAGGATGCGGCGCGAAGCGACGAGGATGAAACAGAGGCCGGCGGCGCCTGAGAGGCGAAAACTTCGCCCGGATCTACGCTTCGGGAATGAAATCACGAATGCAAGCCGGAGGGCTGAGTTGGATCACATCGACCCAGATAGCGGAGCCATGAAACGGCCGCGCTTCGGCCGAGCAAGCCGATTTCACGGCATGAACCGCGATGTGAAGCAGCGACTGGTTCGCGTCACGGACCGGTTGCACGATCCAATGCTGAGCGTTTTGACGGTTCTGCTCGCGATCCTGATCTTTGGAATCGTGCCTCTCCGCGCAGCCGGCATATTCATGGCGCAAGGCTATGGCTTCGCCATGACGCTCTTGCTCGCGAGCTGCGTCCTCATCCTGTCGAAACGGCTGCTGGCGATCTTCTTCATGATGGTTGCGGTGGCCCTCGCGGCCGCCGCCGTCGTCATTCGCGTGAAGCTCGACTCGACCCTCGACCTTTATGTCGAGGCCGGCGCGAGCCTCACGATCAATGTCTTGCTGATCGTCGTCGTCGCGCGCGCCGTCTTTGCGCCGGGCGTCGTGACCTATCACCGCGTCATCGGCGCCGTGCTGCTCTATTTGACGATCGGACTGACCTTCGTCTCGCTCTTCACTTTTGTCGGATTGCTGGCGCCCAACGCATTTTCCGGAATGCCCCTCGGCTATGGGGCGCCATTCACGAGCAGCGTGATCTATTTCAGCTTTGTGACCCTGACATCGACCGGTTATGGCGACATCACGCCCATTCATCCGTTGGCGCGCGCGCTCTGCAATCTCGAGGGCATCATCGGGCAGCTCTTTCCAGCGACATTGCTCGCGCGGCTCGTCACGCTCGAGCTTCAAAGCCGCCGCGGATAGCCGAACCTAGTTCAAAAACGCAGGCTTGATTTGATAGGCGCCGTCCGCCGCGCGTATGAACATTTCGGCGACCTGTGGATGGCGCAACGGCTCGCCGGACGTGTCGGGGAGGAGATTTTGCTCCGAGACATAAGCGACATATTCGCTTTCGGCGTTCTCCGCGAAGAGATGGTAGAAGGGCTGGTCCTTGCGCGGGCGCACGTCCTCCGGAATCGACCGCCACCATTCCTCCGTGTTCGAGAACACCGGATCGACGTCGAAAATGATCCCCCGAAACGGATATTTGCGGTGTTTGACCACCTGACCGATGCCGAATTTGACGAGAAGTGCTGGTTTCATGAGCCGCGTATCGCCGCCACGGAACTGCGCCGCCAAGTTGAGGCGACAGGCGCGAAGTCCAAAAGAGGCGGCGAAGCTTTCGGACCGGCTTGGGTAGCCGCGAGCATAGCCCAAGTCAACTTGACCGGAAGGGCGAGCGGGCGACGGAAATCGAGGAGCGGGGCTTCAGAAAGGCGAGCGGCGTCCAATCGTCTTCGCCGCCGCGACGATCCGCCGCATCGTCCTCCACTTTGCTGAAAGCAGCCGCCGCATGTCGATGGAGTCTTCTCGCTGCGAACTTCTGAGCACGGCGGAAATGGCGGAAGCCGACCGGCTAACGATCGCCGGAGGCGTTCCTGGATTTTTCCTCATGGAGCAGGCGGGGGCGGCCGTCGCAAGGGAAGCCGAGCGTCTTGCGCCGCGCGCCGCGCGGATCGCCGTCCTTTGTGGTCCAGGCAACAATGGCGGCGACGGGTTCGTCGCCGCCAGACGGCTCGCGGCCAAGGGGTTTCCCGTCGAAATCGGCTTGCTTGGGCGCGTCGAAGCTCTCAGCGGCGACGCTGCCGCCGCAGCGAAAGCATGGACCGGCGCGACGCTCCCGATCGAATCGCTCGATCTCGCCGAGGCGGATCTCGCCATTGACGCGCTCTTCGGGGCCGGACTGTCGCGCGACCTCGACGGCGGCGCGCGCGCAGCAGTCTTGCGGCTCAATGATTGGGCCAGAGCAAAAGGCAAAGCAATTCTCGCGGTCGACGTGCCGTCGGGCGTCGACGGCGCGACCGGCGCAATCCGCGGCGTTGCGATCGCGGCGACTTGCACAGTGACCTTCTTCCGCCGCAAGCCCGGCCATGTCTTGCTGCCGGGCCGGCTCCAATGCGGCGAGACGATCGTCGCGGATATCGGAATTTCAGAATCGGTTCTCGCCGAGATCCGACCCAAAACGCTGGTCAATGATCCGGCGATCTGGAAAAGCGCGTTCCCCTTTCCCCGAACGCAAGGCAATAAATATTCACGCGGTCACGCCCTCGTCCTTTCGGGCGGCCTCGCCCATACGGGCGCGGCGCGGCTCGCGGCCCGCGGCGCCTTGCGCGCAGGCGCGGGGCTCGTGACGGTTGCGACGCCGCGCGAGGCCCTGCCCGCCCATGCGGCGGCATTGACCGCGATCATGACCAGGCTTTGCGATGGACCGGCCGAGCTCGCAGCCCTTCTTGAGGATCGGCGGATGAACGCGCTGGTGATGGGCCCCGCGTTGGGGGTCGGCGAAGCGACGAGGGCCTTGGCCTTCACGGCGCTCCAGGCCGACGCCCCCGCCACGGAGCCGCGCCGCGCCATAGTCCTAGACGCCGACGCTCTTACGAGCTTTAAGAACGACGCGCTGAGCCTGGCGGCAGCAATCAGGAAGTCCGGCGCGCCCGTCGTCCTGACCCCGCATGACGGCGAATTCGCGCGGCTTTTCTCCGGGCTTGGAGAAAAGGACCTCGACGCCTGGCGGATGCTTGGGCTCGACGAAATTGTCCTAAAAAAGATGTTTGTCGCTTTGCGATCAGGATCCAAGCTGGACCGCGCGCGCGCGGCCTCTGCGTTGATCGGCGCCGTCCTGCTTTTGAAGGGTCCCGACACGGTCGTCGCGTCTCCTTCCGGCGACGCCTCGATCGCCGAGGATTTGCCGCCCTGGCTCGCGACGGCAGGCTCTGGCGACGTGCTCGCCGGCTTCATCGGCGGCTTGCTGGCGCAGGGAACGCCCCCGTTCGAGGCCGCTTCCGCCGCGGTCTGGCTTCACGGCGCGGCCGGCCGGCATTTTGGTCCGGGCTTGGTGGCGGAAGATTTGCCCGAGAATTTGCCTCCGGTCTTGCGCGCGCTCCTCGCGGTTCTTGGTCAGTGACCGATCTTTAGGCTAGGTCTCGCTCCCCGGCGGAGGCGACGGTTCGGATGAAGGCGAATGCGCGCTCCCAATGAAATTGATTTCTGGCGGGGCTTCGCGCTTCTCACGATTTTCATCAACCATGTCCCCGGGCTCTATTTCGAGCGGTTCACCTTCCGCAATGTGTCGCTGTCGGATTCCGCCGAGCTTTTCGTCCTGCTCGCCGGCTGGGCGATGCGCAAGCTGATCGATGGGCCCGCGCGAGCCCTCTCTGGGTCTGCGCTCGTCTTGAGGCTCGAAGGCCGAGCCATGACGGTCTATGTCGCGCAAACCGTCATCACCGAGATCGCTATCGCCCTTCTCGCCGCGGCTTCGCTGCTGCTCGACGCGCCCTTTCTCATCGATTGGCACAACGCCTCGGCGGTCTTCAACGACCCGGTCAGAGCCCATATCGGCCTCGTCTTGCTCACTCACCAGCTCGGCTATTTCAACATCCTTCCGCTCTATGTGGTCCTCGTCGTCGGCGCCCCGATCATTGTGCTCACGCATCGCAACGCTGCCCGAGCCTTGCTCCCCTTTTCCTTTGCGCTCTATGCCGGCGCGCTGGCGTTCGGCGTGAATTTTCGGACCTGGCCGGTGGAGGGAACATGGTTCTTCAATCCGCTCGCCTGGCAGTTGATTTATGTTCTCGGCTTCCTTCTCGGCGGCAAGGATGGCGTCGGCGGGTTCGCACGGCAATGGCGCAAAACTCTGCGCCTGCTCGCGATTCCGATCGTGCTGCTGGGCGCGCTGGTCGCAGTGAGCGGCTATTCGCCCGATCCGATCGACCTTCCGTCGCCGAAGCTATTGTTTATGTTCGATAAAACCTACCTGTCGCCGGCCCGGCTCATACATAGCCTCGCCTTGGCGGCCCTCTTTGGAGGGTCGTTCGCCGCGATTGCACGATGGACGCCTCGCCTTTCGCACTTTTTCTCGTTGCTCGGACGCAATTCGCTCAATGTCTTTTGCGCGGCGTCGATCCTGAGCCTCTCAGCGCAAATCCTGCGCTTCGCGACGGGCGGAGGCATTACAACCGACGCATTGATTGTTATGGTGGGCTTCTCGTCGATGGGTCTCGTGGCATGGCTATCGGAATGGCGCGAAAGATTGCCGGCGGCTCCCGGACGGGGACCGCCCTCGCCCTCTGGGGCGCCCTCGCCCTAATCTCGGCCGCCGGCGGCGCGGAGGGGCAGCAAGGGCAAGGAGCCGTGCCTCCGCTCAGCGCAGCTTGCGACGTTCCGACCGCGGATATTGCGGCGCCGGCGTCTCTCCCGAATTTGGCCGCGGCTCTACGCGAACGGAAGACCGCGCGCATTCTGGCGATCGGCTCGTCCTCGACCGCAGGCGTCGGCGCCTCGTCAAACGGGAAGAGCTATCCCTCGCAGCTCGAGACGATTCTCGAAGACGCGCTCAAGGGCGTCGATTTCGTGGTCCTCAATCGCGGCGTTCCGGGGGAGCTTGCACAGACAGCCGCGGAGCGCCTCAAGAGCGAAGTTGCGCTCGCGGCGCCCGATCTGGTCTTGTGGCAACTCGGCACCAATGACGCGCTCGCGCGAATCGCGCCGAGTGAATTCGAGGCCACCGTTCTTTCGACAATTCGCTGGTTGAAGGACAATCGGACGGACATTGTTCTCGTCGGTCCGCAATATTCGCCGCGCTTCGCCCGCGACCCCAATTATTTCGCCATTCGCGACAGCCTTCAGGACATCGCGGCGAAGGAGAAAATTCTCTACGTCCGCCGCTATGACGCCATGCAATTCATCGCTCAGGCGCACGCCAATCTTCAGTTGATGGCGCGCGACAATTTCCATTTGAACGACCTCGGCTATCAATGCATGGCCGAGCATGTCGCGCATGCCGTGATCGTCAGCCTTTTTATCAAGGCCCCTCGGCCGGTCGGCAATTGAGAAGGCATCCCTTAGATCGAACAGTTCTTGACGAAGCCGGTCCCGACCACGCGTTAGCGCGGCCGGGCGGCGATCGGCGTCGACTTGAGCTGGTTCGCGCTTACTCGGCAGGGCTCGCCGTTTCAGGCGAGACGGTTTTCAGCCACTGCGGGAGGAAGCTCTCGTCATCGGCCAAAAGTTCGCGGATTCGACCAAGAATCTGCAGCGACACTCCGAATAGCGCGAGGGCGAACCAGCCGAAGAACACAAAAGTCCAATGCAGCGGCGCGACGAACAGCTCCTCCATGTACCAAAAGGTGCAGCCCCATTCACTGAGGGCCGCGCCCGGCAGGCACATGAGCGGGCCTATGAAGAAAAGGGCGTAAGCGATCGAATAGCCCTTATTGGCGAAGGTCGGCAGGCGGGTGCGCGCGTACATGAACCCGCCGACGCCGGCGATGATGTAGATCGGGTAGCTGACGTAAAATTTGATGATGTTCAAAGGCGTGAACGCCGAGTCGCGGATCACCGACTGATGCCATGTCGCGTCCTGCTCGCTGAAGTAGCTAGCGCCCCAGTAAATGGCCAAGCCATAGATGAGGATCCAATTCAGCAGGTAGAAGATGCGGCGCAATTCTTCGCGGGGCGCGACGGTCGCGAGATCGTCAGGCCGAGTCTTCCAAAGGTAGCCGATGAGGCCGAGGAAGGCGACCAGCGCGGTCGGCGCCAGAATATACAGAACCCTTGTCCAATATTTCTGGAACTCAGGGGAAAACGAGTCGAGCCCAGCGTACCAGCCGAAAGCTTGCTCGTAGAGGCGGACGCCGACGTAGAAGGCGCATATCACGGCGCCGGCGATCCATAAGGGCCGCAGATCGGCGATCGGCCGATCGACGGAGACGATCGCCGTAGTCGGCCTTTGTGTTGTGTCGGAAATTAAAGTCATTTCTTTTGCCTTTTCATGCAGGCTGTCTTTCGGCGCCTGATCACGGCGCCAGCGTGGAATGAGATGCCCGCTCAAATCAAAAGCTTGCGCATGCGATGCCAAACCTCCGCGCCTGGCGTTAGGTCGCGTCGACGCGCGGACGCAATCCGCCCTGCGAGCCGAGAGGAGGAAGTCGGCGTCGAATGCACGGCGACGCCTAGCGAAGGACGAACGTCCCCGCACGGATCTCGGCGTCAGGCATCTCAATAAGTTGAGGAAAAATGCGCAAAAGCGCGATTAGGCGTTCCGCGGTGGGCCGCGCGCCGCGAAGTAGTATTTTAGCGGCGACCTCGCGCTCGTTTCTCGCGCTTTCGAAAAGACGAAAGTGGAAACATTCAGCGCGGAAAAGATTGCAGGCCCAAATGCCGTCGCGATGAAGGCGAAGCCCGACGCTGCGCAAGCCAGGATGCAGCATGCGCCATGATTGTGGTGAAAGCGATCAGCGGGCGTCGCCGGCGCCGACGCGTCTTGGCTACAGATAATTCGGCCCGAGGCGTCGAAAGCCGCAACCGGCACGATAGCCGCGACAAAAGCCTGCAGCAAAACCGCATAGACGGCGATCAGACCTATTGCTATGCGTTTCGCGCTCAAGCTTCGGTCCAATTTGCTTGTGCCTAAAGCGTCACGACCGTACCACAAGTTATTCGGTCTGTAACCGAAGTTTCTAAGCAAATTCCTGGATTGCCAACGGGCATGTTTTGCGATTCGCTGTCGTCCTTGATTCGGGCAAGGACAGCATGGATGATCGCCCGCCTTCGCGCTGACCTCGAAGCGCGCGAGGGCGCCAGCGTCAACCGGTCGCAATTATCCAAGGCGTTGGAAGAAAAAGGTTCAGTTGGCGACGATTTTCCTGTCTCGTTCTAGCTAGCTTTCGCCCAAAGACGGCACCACGCATTAGCGCTAATAACGCCGTCGACCTGCTTACAAGCGTTCGGCGCCGTGAACAGTCGGCAATTTGCGCAATTTTGATTGCCTTTCGGCGAATTCTGGTAACCCACAGCTGCTTGCGAGACTTTGGCCGCCTGCGCGCTGCGTCCGCTCAATCCGAGAAGAGATAAAGCGCCAGCGACTCCGGCCGCGGCTTGGAGCAAAGAGCGCCTTGTCGTTCGAGACGATTTTTCGATTGCATGGGTCACAGCCGATCCCCTCTTCAACAAAATCGCGTTTCAAACGCGCGTCGTATGGCAGGCCCACGAAAAACCGGTTTTCGCGCCTCCGCACTTTTAAATAAAATATGAGCCGAGCAAATACTGTAAAGTATTATTTTGAAATGATTCTGAAATGCCACAACTTAACCACATATCTCTAGAATTACTCTAAGCTACGTGACAAATTCGTGGCAGGAGAAACTGCGTTAAATCGAAGCTAGAATTTTATATATGCGGAATCATGCCAAATGTCTTACGATTGCAAGTGTTACAGTCCCGCAACATAGCCAATTAATACTTATCTAACGCCGGGATCGCCTTGATCTTGCCCATCTGACGCATGACCCTTGCCGTCAGCGCGAAGCTCGCGCGCCCGGAACCATCCTTGCGGCGAATTTGGAGAAAGCTTTCATGTCAGGCGTCGATGCGAAACGTGGCCGTCCGCCCGCGCAAGGGACGGCGGACTCCGTCGCTGAATCCCCCATCCGGAAAGGCGGCGCCAATTTGCCGGCAGCGACCGCATTCGGGGGAGTCGCCATTCTCGCTGCAGCCGTTGTCGGCGCCGCCCTTGTGATCAAACCGCCAGGCGCGTCGGCGCTTCCAAGCTTTGCTCGGCAGACAGGCCAGCCTTGCTCCACATGCCACACCGCCTTCCCCCAGCTGACGCCTTTCGGGCGTCGATTTAAGCTCGGCGGCTACACAATGGGCGGCGGCCTGACTTGGGAGCAGGGCGTTCCACCTATCGCCGCGATGGTTATCCCGACTTTCACGCACACGGACGTCAATCAAGACAAGCCGCCCGTCCCTTGGCTGCACACCAACAACAATGTGCTGCTTCAGCAAGGCAGCATGTTTTACGCAGGACAAATCTATGGAAATTTAGGCGCGTTCATCCAAGGAACTTATGACGGCGCCAGCCAGCATATATTCCTCGACGCCAGCGACATCCGCTACGCAGACACGACGAAGCTGTTCGATCTTGACGTCACCTATGGCATTTCCGTCAACAATGCTCCGAGCGTTCAGGATGTGTGGAACACAACGCCCGCATGGGGCTTTCCGTTCGTCGCTTCTACGCTCGCCCCTCAATTCTCGCTACCCGGAACTTTGATCGAGGGCGGACTCAGCAACATAGTCATAGGGACAGGAGCCTACACTTTCTGGAACGACATGTTGTATCTCGACGTAAGCGCCTATCAAAATCTTTCGGCTCAAGCGTTGAAGAGGCTTGGCGTTCCGCCGGACGTCATCGGGTCGATTTCGATTGACGGCGTCGCGCCCTATTGGCGCGCAGCCTTCGAATATAATGTGGGCGAGCATTCATTCGAGGTTGGAACATTTGGCCTGCACGCCAATACGCTCCCCGCGCGCGTCGCAGGCTTTGGATTCGATGAAATCACAGATGTCGCCTTCGACGCTCAATATCAGTTCATTGGAGATCCGCACAACATAACGATCCGAGCCGTTAACATACATGAAACTCAGAAGCTAAATTCCACCTTTTTGCAAGGCGGCTCGTCGAACCTTAACAACTCGCTTGATAGCTTCAAGACGTCGATCGAATATGTCTATGATCACACGTACAGCCTGTCGGCCGGCTACTTCAGCGTCTATGGCTCTGCCGACGCCATGCTTTACGGTGCGAATTCGCTCGTCAATCTTCCTAACGGCAAAGGGATCATCTTCGACGCTGCATTTTTGCCGTTCAGCAAAGGCGGACCATCGGTCTATCCCTGGCTCAATGCCAAAATCGGCGTATCCTACACAAGCTACCTGAAGATCTTCGGAGGGGTTACAAATTTCGACGGCGCAAGCCATAATGCATCGGGAAACAACACCGTCTTGCTCTATTCCTGGATCGCCTTTTGAGTGGCGCTTGAGTTTCGGCGCGTTGACTGTGAGAAAATGAAGAGGAGCTAACCGCGAAGACTTCTGCGATACATGTCCTCTGGCGCGCCATGGCCAGCGATCTCGATTTCTTCCGCGCGCGTCGCCGGCGCCGACGCGTCTTGGCTACAGACGATTCGGCCCGAGGCGGCAAAAGCCGCAACCGGCAAGACAGCCGCGACAAAAGCCTGCAGCAAAACCGCATAGACGGCGATCAGACCTATTGCTATGCGTTTCGCGCTCAAGCTTCGGTCCAATTTGCTTGTGCCTAGAGCGTCACGACCGAACCACAAGTTATTCGATCCGTAACCAAAGTTTCTAACGCTCCGCGTTCGCCGAGACCGCGTCCTCTCGGCGCCCCGATCTCAATCGGAATTGACTGTCTCGCGCCAAGCGGGATCGGCGATTCCGCCTGGCCTGCGTACAGACGTCGACCGGTGCGGGCGATGGCTCCGAAATTAACGGTCTGCCTGCTTATAGTGGTCGCCGCGCGGCGAATTCAAACGATGCGCGGCGCCGGGGGGAGCAAGACGAATCTTGCGCCAATGGCGCGCAGCTGCGCATGGGTCGCCATGATCTCCTCGGCGAGATTCCAAGGCAGGATCACGACATAATCCGGCTTGCGCTCGGAGAGGGCCTCCGCCGGAAGAACCGGGATCGCTGTTCCCGGCAAGACAAGCCCTTGTTTCGTCGGATTGCGATCAACGGCGAAATCGATGAAATCGGTCCTCTCGCCGAGGTGATTGAGCAGCGTGTCGCCTTTCGCCAGCACGCCATAAGCAGACTTGCCGAGCCGAATCCTTGCGCCCGCCTCGGCTGCGATCTGATCCGCTGGCCGGACCTCTGCGCGCGATTCAACGAAAACGCGCAATCGAGCCAATTCACACGGGGCACGAAAACGCTCATCGGACGAGACTGCGCGCGCCGCGCTCCAGCCCGGCGCAATATTGTTTGGACAGACTCAAGGCCAACCCGCCGGAGCCGGAAAGCGGCCTTCCGCGCAAGCTCCTGTTGAAAACATTCGCCGCAGGCTTGCGAGGCTTGCGTGCGATTCTACGGCTAGTGTAGGCTGAAAGCCATGAACACGACATCTCGTGCGGCATCCCCTTTAGGCGGCCTCATTTCTTGCAATGGGCATGGGTTTAAGTCTGTCAGCATCAGCGCGACTCGATGCGATTTTAGCATGGGCGCTCATTCCTTCGACCTAAAGTCGAGATCCGCGATATTCTTAGGAGGCGGCGATGTCCTGGACCGATGAACGTATCGATCTCCTGCAAAAGCTTTGGCTTCAGGGCATGAGCGCAAGTCGAATCGCGTCTGAACTTGCAAATGGGCTCACCCGCAACGCCGTCATCGGCAAAGTCTACAGGCTCGGTCTCTCTGGCCGCACCAAAGTGACCGCAGCCACGTCGCCCAGTCCCCGGCCGCAACAGCAAAAGTCGCAGCCGCGTCCACAAAATCCACGGCCCGCCGCGCCAATGGTCCAAGGCAATACCGCTTTGGCCCTTGCGCCGACGCCGCTCCCGGCGCAGGCCCCTTCTCCCGCCCCGAGCAGGGACGTTGTGGTGCAAATGAACGAACCTGTCACAATCATGGAATTGCGCGAATCCATGTGCCGTTGGCCGATGGGCGACCCGACTGGGCTCGAGTTTCGTTATTGCGGGGCCCGCAAACCCCCTGGCGAAGGCCCCTATTGCGCGCATCATGCGCGGATCGCCTATGTGCCTCAGCAGGACCGTCGGCGCGAACGCCGCGTCCAGAAGACAGCCTAGCCCAAGACTGCTCGCGACTTTCCGACCAAAACCGCGAGAGGCCTTGCGACCGCTTCCAGGCTGGGGCCGCAGTGGATTTGATCCCTATCTGAGAATGCGGCTTCGCGGCCGAGCAGTCGGCGGTCTTCGCCAACGGCAGGTTGGACGAGGAATTTTCGCATTTTCGAAAAGTCCTCACGGCGAGGAGGGGCCCAGCTGTCTCGAGCCAGATGGGCTTTGGCTTGAGCGTGCTCTTCCTCCTTCGCGAAGCGATCTCATGAGAAAGCGCTGCCCAGGATGAAGCAAGCCGCGTTTTCGGATGCTCCTTTAGAGCGGAGCGGAACGCGGGAGGGAAAGCCGGTATTCGCTTTTCCTGATCCCGCTCCAGACGTTCGATGAAATGAGCGCTTCAGCAGGGCTTCCCGAAAGTCTCGTCGAAAGAATAGCCAGCGCCGCGCACCGTGCGGATCGGATCCTTCTCATCGGTTTTCGACAGCGCTTTGCGCAACCGGCCGACATGAACGTCGACCGTCCGTTCGTCGATCTCCGCTGAAAGCCCCCACACGCTGTCGAGCAATTGCGCGCGAGAGAAGACCCGACCGGGCTTCTCCATCAAATGCTCGAGAAGCCGAAACTCCGTCGGCCCCAGATGAACGTCGCGGCCAGCGCGGTGGACCCGCCAATTCTGCCGGTCGAGCTCGAGATCGCCGGCCGAAAGAACCCCCGTCACGCGGTCGGGACGCGCCCGGCGCAGAAGGGCGCGAACCCGCGCCATGAGTTCCGGCACGGAGAAAGGCTTCACGACATAATCGTCCGCCCCGATCGACAGGCCGCGCACCCGCTCGCTCTCTTCGCCGCGCGCGGTCAGCATGATCACGGGCAGGCTCCGGGTCGTTTCCCGCGCGCGCAATCTCCTGCAGATTTCCAGCCCCGAGACGCCGGGCAACATCCAGTCGAGGATCACGAGATCGGGGATGGTCTCGCTGAGCCTCACCTCGGCTTCATCGCCGCGCTCGACGCGATCGACGATGAAGCCCTCGGCCTCGAGATTATAGGAAAGAAGCAGGCTCAGCGCCGCTTCATCCTCCACGACGAGAATGCGCGCGGCCGCGGGCGCCGCGGAGGCGCCCCGACCCGGATTGCCCCGTGCATCGTTTGAAGTCTGTACGTCGCTCATTGTTTTCACTCGGCTGTGGCAGTGGCGTCGGACAAGAGGGTTTGGCCTTTCGGCCGGTCGATCGGCGGGATCTCGCCGGTGACGAGATAGATCACCGTCTCAGCGATATTCGTGGCGTGATCGCCGATCCGCTCGATGTTTTTCGAGCAGAACAAAAGATGGGCGCAAAAGGTGATGTTGCGCGGATCTTCCATCATGAAGGTGAGAAGGTCTCGAAAAACCGAGTCTTCGAGGGCGTCGAGGTCGGCGTCATAAATCCAGACGCCATGCGCCCGCTCGGCGTCGCGCTGCGAATAGGCGTCGAGCACGTCTTTCAGCAGCATGGCGGCCGAATCATGCATGGTCCTCAGGCCGATGATCGCGCGAGGGATGCGAATGTCCGCTGCGATCTTGATCGTTCGCTTGGCGATGTTCTTCGCGAGGTCGCCGACCCGCTCGAGATCGTTCGAGATCCGAATGGTCGCGATGATCTCGCGTAGATCGACGGCGAGAGGCTGGCGGCGCGCGATCGCCATGATCGCGCGCTCTTCGATCTCTCGTTGCAACACGTCCAGGCGCGGATCGCTGTTGATAGTCGCCTGAGCCAGCTTCACGTCCGAATCCGCCAGGGCGTCCATCGCGTCGGACAGCATTTTTTCAGCGATGCCGCCCATTTCGGCGATCTTTTGACCGAGCGTTTCGAGCTCCTGATCATAGGCTTTTACGATGTGATCCGGCATGAGAAGCTCCTCGAAAGTCCGGCAATCAGCCAAAGCGGCCGGTAATGTAATTCTGCGTCTGCTTCTGCTTCGGCGACGTGAACATTTGCGCCGTGGTGTCGAACTCCAGGAGTTCGCCGAGATACATGAAGGCGGTGTAGTCCGAGACGCGGGCGGCCTGTTGCATGTTGTGCGTCACGATCGCGATCGTGTATTTTTCTTTCAGCTCGTCGATCAATTCCTCGATCTTCGCGGTCGAGATCGGATCGAGCGCGGAGCAGGGTTCGTCGAGCAGGATCACCTCGGGATGGATGGCGACCGTGCGCGCGATGCAAAGGCGCTGCTGCTGCCCGCCGGAGAGCGACAAGCCCGAAGCTTTCAACTTGTCCTTGACCTCGCCCCACAACGCGGCGCTTTTCAAAGCGGTCTCGACGCGTTCGTCGAGATCGGCTCGGTTGACCTTTTCGTAAAGCCTGATGCCGAAAGCGATATTGTCATAAATCGACATCGGGAACGGCGTCGGCTTCTGGAACACCATGCCGACCCTGGCCCGCAAAAGATTGACGTCCTGATCGGCGCTCAAGATGTTCTTGCCGTCGAGCAGGATCTCGCCTTCGGCCCTTTGCTTCGGATAAAGATCATACATCCGGTTGAGCACGCGCAGCAGCGTCGATTTCCCGCATCCCGAGGGTCCGATGAAGGACGTCACCTTATTGGCGTAGAGGGGCAGGCTCACGCCTTTCAGCGCCCGCGACTCGCCATAATAGAAGTCAAGGTTTCGAACCGAAACTTTTTCGGGCGGAAGAGCCGCGGGGCGAAGGGCGGTTTTCGCCGGAGTCGCGACGACCACGTCGGGGCGCGGCGACGTCGCGGCTGGAGCGGTGGCAGGCTCTCCCTCCACGCGATCGTCGGGGCGGGGCGCGTCCGCCTCTTGGTCGTTCGCCGTCAATATGACGGGGGCGATCATCTCGATGGCCTCCTGGTTTTTTTGGTCTTGCGTCATGGCTTGGACCTCCGTCATTTCGCGGTCCTCTGCGCGCCGAGAATGCGCGCAATGATCGACAGCGCGAGCACGGCGAATGTGATGAGAAGCGCGCCCGTCCAGGCGAGCTGCTGCCAATCCTTGTAGGGGCTGAGAGCGAACTGGAAGATGACCGCCGGAAGGCTGGCCATTGGGGCGTTCAGATTCGTGCTGAAGAATTGGTTGTTGAGCGCCGTGAACAGCAAGGGGGCCGTTTCGCCGCTGATGCGGGCGATCGCGAGAAGGACGCCGGTGATGAGGCCAGCCCGCGCCGCCCTATACGCGACCTTTCCGATTACGATGGCGCGCGGCGTTCCAAGCGCGCTCGCCGCTTCCCGCAAGGGATCGGGAACCAGCAGCAGCATGTCCTCGGTCGTCCGGACGACGACGGGCATGACGATCACGGCCAGAGCCACTGCTCCGGCCACCCCGGAGAAATGCCCCATGCGCGTGACCATAACCTCATAGATGAAAAGGCCGACGACGATCGAAGGCGCGCTGAGCAAGATGTCGTTGATGAAGCGGACGACGAAGGTCAGCTTCGTATGGCGGCCATATTCGGCCATATAGGTCCCCGCCAGCATGCCGAGCGGGGCTCCAATAGCGACGCCGAGAAATGTCAGGATGAGGCTCCCGACGATCGCGTTCAGCAAGCCTCCGGCCGAACCCGGCGGCGGCGTCATCTGGGTGAAGACGGCGGGCGACAGGCCACGAAACCCCTCCCAGAAGAGAGAGGCGAGGATCAGAACGAGCCAGCCGAGCCCGAAAAGGGTGGAGGCGTAGCAGAGGCCGATGTAAATAGCGCTGCCGCGGCGGCGCCGATCATAGCGCGACATGGTTCAGGCGCCCTCCTGCATTTGGAGCCTCATCAACATGTAGCGGGCGATCGCTAGAATGATGAATGTAATGACGAAGAGAATGAGGCCGAGCGCGATCAACGCCGAGGTGTAAAGGTCTCCGACAGCTTCGGTGAATTCATTGGCGATCGAGGCGGATATGGTGGTGCCGGGGGCGAACAAAGACGCCGAAATCCGATGCGCGTTGCCGATGACGAAAGTCACCGCCATGGTCTCGCCGAGCGCGCGGCCGAGGCCGAGCATGATCCCGCCGATGACGCCGACGCGCGTGTAGGGAATCACGACGAAGCGCACAACCTCCCAAGTCGTGCAGCCGACGCCATAAGCCGCCTCCTTCAGAACCGGCGGCACGGTCTCGAAGACGTCGCGGGAGATGGAGGTCACGAAAGGCAGCACCATGATCGCCAAGATGATTCCCGCGGTGAGCATGCCGATTCCATAAGGCGGCCCGGCGAAGAGCGTCGACAGGATTGGCACGTCAGCGAATAGGCTGATGATTCCGGGCTGGACGTGCTTCTGCAGGAAAGGTGCAAAGACGAAGAGGCCCCAGATGCCGTAGATGATCGAGGGAATGCCGGCCAGAAGCTCGATCGCAATTCCGATCGGACGCCGCATCACATAGGGACAAAGCTCGGTCAGAAAGATCGCAATGCCGAGCCCGATCGGCACTGCGATCACCATGGCGATCGCCGCCGTGATCAGCGTGCCGTAGACCGGCGCCAAGGCCCCGAATTTTTCGGTCACCGGATTCCATGTGTCGGAGGCAAGGAAACCGAATCCAAAAGCTCTGAAAGCCGGAAGCGAGCCAATGACCAGCGAGGCGATGACGCCGCCGAGCACCAGCAGGACGGCGAGAGCCGCCGCCAAAGTGAGAAGACGGAAGCCGGCGTCGCGAAGCTGCAGGCCGCGCAGGACCTTGGCGCGTCGCCGGAGCGCAACGGATTCGGAAACGCCACTATCGATTGCCAGGTCGGACACTTTAGTTTTTCTTCCTTGCCGAGGTTGCTTTTTTCTTGGCGCCGAGGCGATCCATCGGCGCGGAACGACGCCGCAGATCTTGGCCGCGTGCTCAAACACTCCAGAATGAGCTGAAAAGGAAGGGGCGCGAGGCCCCATCCCCCACTCGACTCAGTTTAGAGCCTGTTCGCCGAAGAGTTGGACGACTTTTGACGTCGCCCTATGCTCCGGCATTCCAATTTTGCGCGGTTGGCTTCGCTCAGACCGCCCGGCCCGCGCGAAAGCTGGCTAGTTCAAGAGCGCCTTGCCGTCCGCGTCCTTGATCTCGGCCGCCCAGGTCTTCTTGATCAGCGCGACGACCGATTCCGGCAAGGGAATGTAATCCAGCTCCTCGGCGGCCTTGCCGCCCTTGGCGAAGGCCCAGCCGAAGAATTTGAGCGCTTCGGCGGCGGAGGCCGAATCCTGCGGCTGCTTCGGGATCAGGATGAAGGTCGCGGCGGTGATCGGCCAGGAGGCCGCGCCGGGCTCGTTGGTCAGAATTTGGTAATAGCCTGGCGCATGAGCCCAGTCGGCGTTGGCGGCGGCGGACTGGAAGGCCGGAACGGTCGGCGCGACGGTCTTGCCGGCGGCATTGATGAGCTTGGCGGAGCTCATGTTGTTCTGCTTGGCGTAGGCATATTCGACATAGCCGATCGAACCTTGCGTCTGAACGACATTATTGGCGACGCCTTCATTGCCCTTGGCGCCGATGCCGACGGGCCATTCGACGGCGGTGTTTTCGCCGACCTTGGTTTTCCAATCCGGCGAAACCTTCGACAGGTAATTGGTGAAATTGAAGGTCGTGCCGGAGCCGTCGGAACGATGCACGACCGCGATGGCGGCGGACGGCAGCTTGAGCGACGGGTTCAATTTCTTGATCGCAGGGTCGTTCCAGGTCTTGATCTCGCCGAGAAAGATCTTGGCGAGGGTCTGGCCGTCGAGCACGATCTCGCCAGGCTTCACCCCTTCGAGATTGATCACCGGCACGATGCCGCCAATCACCTGCGGCCATTGGACCAGCCCGGCCTCGGTAAGTTCGTCGGCCTTGAGGGGCGCGTCGGTCGCGCCAAAAGTGACGGTCTTGGCCTTGATCTGCTTGATTCCGCCGCCGGAGCCGATGGATTGGTAATTGAGGCCGACGCCGGTTTCCGCCTTATAGGACTGCGCCCATTTCGCATAGATCGGAAAAGGAAAAGTGGCCCCCGCCCCAGTTATGTCGACGGCGCCGGCGCTGGCGGCCACAGTCATCGCCGCCGCCGTAAGCGCCGTGCGCAGGAACATAAAGCTCATTGCTTGCCTCTCAAGTGGCTGGAGATCGGCCGCGCCATGAACGAGGCCCGAATCTTGGGCTTGGCGATCGGCCCGTGGGAAGCGCGGGAAATGCCTGCGCCGCGCCGCGCAAGAGACTCTAGACGCGCTCAACGAGCGGAGTATGAAATTAAAATGACACTGGGATGACGCCGGCCGGGACAAATGCAGGCCGACGGCGTTCAGCGTCCGAGCAATGGCAGGTTCACGCTGAATGTCGCGCCCGAACCGGGCTTCGATTCAATGCCGAGCCGGCCGCAATGGCGTGCGACAATATGCTTCACAATAGCCAGCCCGAGGCCTGTGCCGCCCTTGGCCCTGCTCTGGCCGGCGTCAACCCGGTAGAAGCGCTCGGTGAGGCGCGGCAAATGTTCAGGCGCAATTCCCGGCCCAAAATCTCGCACGCTCAAGACGCATTGCCGCTCCTGCTCGACAAGTGTGATCTCGACCGTCCGATTGAGGCTCGTCGGCTCCGAAGCGCCATATTTTATGGCGTTCTCGACGAGATTTTCGACCACTCTGAGAAGCTCGTCTCTATCTCCCCTAACCATGACCGATTTGGGAGCCTCCAGCTTCAAGGCGACGTCATTGTCTCGCGCCATGGACGCCAGCGTGTCCGCCATATGGCGCAGGATCGCAACCATATCGACCGGCGTCTGCGGTCGAAGATGCAAGTTCTGCTCGATGCGCGACAGCGAAAGGAGATCGTCGACGAGGCGCGTCATGCGTTGCGCCTGCTCGCGCATGATCCCGAGAAACTTGATCCGGTTCTCCTTGTCCTCGCGCGCGGGTCCTTGGAGCGTCTCGACGAAACCAAGCAGCGAGGCGAGCGGCGTGCGCAATTCATGGCTGGCGTTGGCGACGAAATCCACCCGCATCCGCTCGACCCGGCGCGCTTCGCTCATATCGCGCAAAGTCAAGATCATCGTAGGCTCGATCTGTGGACCTTCCATCGGAGCGACGCTGAGCTCGAAGAAACGCTCGACGGGCACCCGCTCGAGCCAAGTCGTGCGCTCCGGGCGGCCCGAGGCGCGAGAGCGAGCGATCGCGTCGAGAACATCCGCCGCGCGCAATCCGCGCGCCAGCAGATCATCCTGCCGCAGAGCCGGAAACAGGGCCTGAGCCGGAGGGTTCACCGCAAGCACGCGGTCGGCCGCGCCGATGACCACTACTGGCTCCGGCAGCGCGTCAATAAAGCGGCCGATAATGAAACGGTCACGAGCCAACTGGCTTTGATCCATGACGCCCTCGTTTCGCCGCCTTATGCCCACTGTTGTGAGCTAAGATCAAGCCTCACTATAAACCAAGGATTGCGGCAAAGGCTGGCCCCAATGCAGGCGGGCGAGTCCTATATCTTCAAATTCGTGCTTGCGCGATGAATCATTCCGCCCGATCTCGCGTCGCTCGGGCGAGCTTGTCCATTGACCGCGGGGTTGAACGAATGGACCAGCGGTCGTCAGCCATCGAGCTCAGGATAATGCCGAAAGATTCCTTGCTCATTGAACGCGAGCCGCCGGGAGCTCTCGAGATAGGCGCGAATGCGAGGACGCCGGGCGACCGCCTGATGCAAGGCCGCGACGCTCGGGGCGTCGGCGAGCGCGCGCTTCATCCGGCGCGGAAAAGCATAGGCCAGGCCCTCCACAACTTGAAACAAGGACAGATCCGCATAGGTGACGGCGGCGCCGACAAGATGCGCCTCCCCGCTAGGATTGCGTGCGAGGATCGTCTCGAACCAAGCGAGAAATTGAGGGATGCGCTCTTCCCGAAAATACTTCGCCCGCCGCAACGCTTCCGGCTTCTGCTCCTCGTAGTAAAGGTTTGCGCCCAGCGGATGATGGACATCATGCGCCTCCGCCACGAGATCGGCGATGGTCAGCTGAATCTGATGCGTCCATATTCGCATCGCTTCATCCTTCGGAGCGAGTTGATGGCGATCGCCAAGATAGAGCAAAATGGCGGAGGTCTGGCCGATCACCACATCGCCATCTTTGAGAAACGGCGCCGCGAAAGGCGGCTGCGCGAGATCTCGCCGCGCAAGAAAATCCAGCAGGGCGCCGTCGCAGTCAGGCTGCCGGCCTTTGTCCAAATAATCCGCAGCGGACTCCTCGAGCGCGAGCCGGACGAACTCCCCGCGTCCCTGAATGCCGGACCAATAATAAAGCTCGTAAGCCATGTTCAAGCTCCTTCCCTCTTTGAATTCCAACGGCGCCTTTGGAGCCGCAGGCGAACTGTTGCGGACATTGAGCGTTTTGCCTGGACTCCAACGGGAGATCGCTTCGTCGAGCGCAGACATTCGATTTGATTGTTCGTGAGCTAACACGCGCCGGAGCTGGACCAGCGCATCAACTTAACTATGGAGCGGATCATAAGGCCCGTCGCGTTCGCAAGCTTAATATCGATGAGCGAGCACATCCCCTAAATCGGGCGACGGGCCGAACAAGGTTGAGCGGACCACAGGGAGAAAGCGCGCCTCCGACGCAACAGAACATTCAAGCCGACAAATTAAGTCCAGCTTCATCCGTTTGCCACGCAATTGCGTCAACGACTTGCCAATGTGCCGACGGGTGCTAAGTTTTCTCCAAAGGAAATTCGATGCGATAGCTCGAAGGCCTTCGCCGCGGCTTATTTTTCATGGACGCGCTTGCAGCGCTCGGGCACGGGAATTGGAAAGGAAAACTCTGTCCCATCGCGATGATGTCTGCTCATCTCCATAGCCAGCCGGCGGCGCCCATTGGCTTGCGACGACGAGACAACTCGAAGCGGCGGCCCGTCGGCGATAATTCGGCGAAGTTCGGTTTCAGCGACGTTTGGTTGATGTGACGACGCCAGAGCATATGGTCACGGGAGGTTGTCATGAATGCGCTTTCGCCGCCTCAATTGTCCGCCCCGACCAAACAGGATCGTCGCGGCCTCCTCGCGTCTCGCCTATTTGAAACGCGTCGTCATTCGCTGGAGCTCGCAGGTCCGCTAAGCGCGGAAGACATGACGCCGCAGGCAATGGAGGATGCAAGCCCCACCAAATGGCATCTCGCACATTCGACGTGGTTTTTTGAGGCCTTTGTGCTTGAGAAGCATCTCGACGCCTACCAGCCGTTCGATGAAACCTTTGGCTATTGTTTCAACTCATATTACGAGAGCCTCGGCGATCGGCAGCCGCGCGCCCGGCGCGGCCTCCTCACACGACCGTCGCTGGAGCGCGTCCTCCAATATCGCGAGCATGTGGATCAGGCTTTAGAAAAGCTGCTGAACGAAAATCTTGCTCCCGACGCCGAGGTCTTGCGGCTCGTCGAGATCGGCGTCAATCATGAACAACAGCACCAAGAACTGCTTCTGACCGATATTCTCGCATTATTTGCCGCTCATCCGTTGCGGCCCGCCTATCGCACTCATTTGCGCGGAGGTCTCCCGGATGAGCCTGATCCATTGCAATGGATCGAATACCCCGGCGGCGTCCATCGGGTGGGTCATCAAGGCGACGGGTTCGCGTTCGACAACGAGCGCCCGCATCATGATGCGCTCATTCACCCATTCCGCCTTGCCGATCGTCTCGTGACGAATGGGGAATGGCTCGATTTTATCGCAGATGGCGGATACCGCGCGGCGTCGCTTTGGCTTTCGGACGGTTGGACGACCCTCAATCGCGATGATTGGCGAGCGCCCCTCTATTGGGAATGTCGAGACGGCCAATGGTTCGCTATGTCGCTCGATGGTTTGACTCCGGTCGAGCGGGCGGCCCCGGTCGTGCATGTAAGCTACTACGAAGCGGACGCATTTTCGCGATGGGCGAGCGCGAGGCTGCCAACCGAGTTCGAATGGGAGGTCGCGGCGCAGGATTCGCCGCCGAATCTGTCGCCTAAGAGCAACGCCATTTCGTCCCGCGCGCTATGGCCTTCGCCGGCGAAGCAGCCCTCCGACGGTCGTCCCCGTCAAATGTTCGGGGAGGTGTGGCAATGGACGCAAAGCGCCTATTCGCCCTACCCCGGCTATCGGCCCCAGAAAGGCGCCCTCGGCGAGTACAATGGCAAATTCATGGTCGGCCAGCAGGTGCTACGCGGCGCCTCTTTTGCGACTCCCTACAATCACAGTCGGTCTACTTATCGGAACTTTTTCTATCCACACCAGCGCTGGCAGTTCATGGGTCTGCGCCTCGCCTCGGAGATCACGCAATAATGACCCGTCCCGCCGCCGCCCATCCCTTGGAAGCATTTGCATTTGCAGATCAAGCTTTCGCCGCCGACGTGATCGACGGTCTGTCACGCTCGCCGAAATCTCTCTCTCCTCGATATTTCTACGACGCGCTCGGCAGCGACTTGTTCGAACGGATTACGCAACTCCCTGAATATTATCTAACGCTCGCCGAGGCCTCGATTCTCAAAGCGCGCGCGGCCGAGATTGCCCACGGCGTCCCGCCTGGCGGCGTGCTTTTGGAATTCGGCTCCGGCTCCAGCCGAAAGACGGAATTTCTCCTCGACGCGCTGCCTCAGTTGGCGGCCTATGTGGCGGCCGATGTGTCCGAGACCGCGCTCGACGACGCGCGACGACGGTTGGCTACGCTTTATCCATCGCTCGACATACGCCCTATCGTCGCTGATTTCTCCCATCCGATCGAGTGCCCCCCCGATCTCGCAGAACGGCCTCGGATCGGTTTTTTTCCAGGATCGACAATCGGTAATTTATTGCCCGCGGACGTTATTCGCTTACTCCTTGTCATGGGGCGCTCACTGGGGTCCAACAGTCGCCTGATCGTCGGCGTCGACATCAAGAAGGACGCGCCACGGCTCGTCGCCGCCTACAACGACTCGGCTGGCGTGACGGCGGCGTTCAATCTCAATTTGTTGACGCGCATCAACCGCGAGCTCGGAGGCTCCTTCGACCTGACGGCGTTCCAGCATAGAGCGCTCTACAATGCGCAAGAGGGCCGCATCGAGATGCACCTCGTTAGCCTCAAGGATCTGTCCGTAAAAGCGGTTGGACGGCAGTTCCATTTTCGCGCAGGCGAAAGCATTCACACCGAAAATTCTTACAAATACGCAGTCGAGGAATTCCAGGGGCTCGCCATCTCGGCGGGATGGATACCGCGGCGGGTCTGGCTCGACGAAGACCGGCTGTTCAGCTTGCATGAACTGATCGCGCCATAGCTGCCCGTAGAAGCGGCGCCTTTGGCATTATTGCTTCTGCGGCTGCGATTTTGAGTTCGCTCAAGGCCCAGACGCTGGACCGGTTCCGTTGACAAGCCAGTCTCACCAAGTAGAAGATTAGAGGGAGCTTGGCGAGGCCTCGGGCGGCGCTTGGAGCCGCATCCGGCCTCGAATGACATGCGCTATGATTCGACTTGACGGCGTCACCAAGTCCTATGGCGGTTCAATCGCCGTCGACGATGTCAGCCTGACGATCCTGCCGGGGCGGACGACGGTTTTGATCGGACCATCCGGGTCAGGAAAATCCACGCTTTTGGCTTTGATCATCGGGCTCGAATTGCCCGACGCCGGCAGGATTGCGGTCGACGAGCATCCGCTCACGCGCCTATCCGCGCTTAGTTTGCGCCGCCGGATGGGCTATGTGGTTCAAGATGGCGGCCTATTTCCGCACCTCACAGCGCAGGAAAATATCTGCCTCATGGCTAAAGAGATCGGCTGGCCGCCTCAGCGGCGCAGAGATCGAATAACTGAGCTTTGCGCGCTAACGCGCTTTCCTCCTACGGCGCTCGGCCGCTATCCAGTCGAATTGTCAGGGGGCCAGCGTCAACGCGTCTCTCTGATGCGCGCATTGATGTTGGACCCCGACGTGCTCCTCATGGACGAGCCCTTGGGCGCGCTCGATCCCATGATCAGAGCCGAGCTGCAGGATGAACTCAAAGACATATTCGGACGTCTCGCGAAAACGGTCGTGCTCGTGACCCATGACCTCAGCGAGGCGGCGTTTTTCAGCGATGCGATCATCCTGATGCATCAAGGTCATGTCGTCCAACAGGGGCTATTCCGTGATTTGATCGAGAGCCCGGCCGAGCCGTTTGTCGGTCAATTTGTTCACGCGCAATTGCGCCGCCTCGCGATGATCAACGAGCGGGCGATGAAGATAAAGAAGGGACGCGCTTGAAGCCCAGCTGCAAAAGCATCGTTTTTATTGCGCTTCTTGTCGCAGCTCTCGCCGGCCCGGCGTCGACGTCGGCCAACGCGGCCAATTCCGGTCCAGAAATCCGCATCGGCTCCAAGAAATTCACCGAATCCGTCATTTTGGCCGAAATGGCAGCGAGTCTAGCCGCCTCGGCGGGCGCGACCGTCATTCATCGCCAGGAACTCGGCGGCACTCGGCTTGTGTGGGACGCCTTGCTTGCCCATGAGATCGACGTCTATCCTGAATATGCCGGAACGCTCGCGAGGGAAATTCTCGCAAATGAGCATGTTGTCGACGAACAATCGCTCGAGGGCGCGCTTGCGAAGCGCGGACTTCGCGTGAGCCGATCGCTCGGCTTCAACGACAGCTATGCGCTCGGCATGATGCGGCAAACGGCGGAAAGATTGCGGATTTCAAAAATCTCCGATCTTGCCCGACATCCCTCGCTCCGATTCGGAATGAGCGATGAATTTCTCGACCGCGCGGACGGTTGGCCGGCGCTCCATAGCGCCTACGGCTTGAGCGCGCCGGACGTGCGCGGCGTGGATCATGACATTGCCTACAAGGGCCTTGTCGACGGGGCGATCGACGTGATCGACCTCTACACGACGGATGCTGAAATTGGGCGCTACCAGATTCAGGTTCTAGAGGATGATCGGCGTCATTTCCTCGATAATGAGGCCGTCCTCATTTACCGGATCGATCTCGAACAAAGCGCGCCGAATGCTTTGCGCGCGATGCTTCAGCTCCAAGGGCGGATCAAAGACTCCGCAATGGTTGAAATGAATGGGACCGTGAAGTTCGAGCAGCGAACGGAAGCAGATGTCGCAGCGCAATTTGTCGCGACGAATTTCGGGATCGCCAATCCAACCCATAATGAAGGGTTGGCGGCGAGGCTCTTGCGACGCACCGGCGAACATCTCAGATTGACCCTGCTGTCTCTCGCGGCCGCGATCGCCGTCGCTTTGCCGCTCGGCGTCGTTGCGGCCTGGCGTCCAACCTTTGGTCACATCATTCTGGCGCTCGTCAGCATTGTTCAAACAATTCCGTCGCTCGCGCTTCTGGTGTTCATGATCCCCCTTCTCGGCATCGGAGCTCTGCCGGCCATAGCGGCGCTTTTCCTGTACAGTCTGTTGCCGATCGTCAGAAATACGGCTTCAGGGATTATGAACATCCCTTTGTCGATCCACAATTCCGCAGTCGCGCTGGGGCTCACCCCGATGCGCCGCCTAAGGCTTATTGAAATTCCCTTGGCGTCGCCGACGATCCTCGCCGGCATTAAGACAGCGGCGGTGATCAACGTCGGCACGGCGACGCTTGGCGCGTTAATCGGCGCCGGCGGCTACGGCCAACCTATTCTCACCGGCATCCGGCTCGACAATTTCAATTTAATCCTCGAAGGAGCCGCGCCGGCGGCGTTGCTCGCGCTCTTCGTGGAGGGCCTCTTTGAGCTTGCCGAGCGTCGCCTCGTCCCACGTGGGTTACGATTGAGGCCGAACCGGTCGGCATAGCGCACGCAACATCGCGCCTATTGGCCTTTGCGCTACCCTAGTGGCGGAAATGCCGGACGCCGGTCATGACCATGGCGAGGCCCGCGGCGTCGGCGGCCTTGACGACGTCATCGTCGCGAACCGAGCCGCCGGGTTGAATGACCGCGGTCGCGCCGGCTTCGGCGGCGGCGAGCAGCCCATCGGCGAAGGGGAAGAACGCGTCCGAGGCGACGGCCGATCCTTTGGCGAGGCTCTCCGACAGGCCTGCCGCGCGCGCCGCCTCCGCCGCCTTCGTCGCGGCGATTCTCGACGAATCGACGCGGCTCATCTGGCCTGCGCCAATCCCTACGGTCGCGCCGCCCTTGGCGTAGACGATGGCGTTCGACTTGACATGCTTGGCGACGCGAAAGGCGAATTTGAGGTCGGCCCATTCCTCTTCCGTCGGCGCGCGCTGCGTGACGACGCGCAAGTCCATATCGTCCACGACGGCATTGTCGCGGCTCTGCACCAACATGCCCCCCGCGACCGGGCGATAGGCGAGGCCCGCCGCACGCGGATCCGGTAGGCCCCCGGTCAAGAGCAGACGCAGATTTTTCTTCGCGCCGACGATCTCTATCGCTTCTTCCGCGGCGTCCGGCGCGATGATGACCTCGGTGAAAATCTTCACGATTTCACGCGCCGCCTCGGCGTCGAGCTTGCGATTGAGAGCGACGATCCCGCCAAAGGCTGAAACCGGATCGCAGCGCAGCGCCAACTCATAGGCCTCGCGCAGAGTCGCGGCCTCGGCGACGCCGCAAGGATTGGCGTGCTTGATGACGGCGACGGCGGCGGCGCGCGTCGGATCGAACTCGGCGATGAGCTCGAAGGCCGCGTCCGTGTCGCCGACATTATTGTAGGAGAGCTGCTTGCCCTGCGTCTGGCGGGCGGTCGCGACGCCGAAGCGGCGTTGCGGCGTGAGATAAAGGGCGGCGGATTGATGCGGGTTCTCGCCATAGCGCAGGCTCTCGGCGCGCGCGCCGCCGAAGGCGCGATAGGCCGGCGCTTCCTCCCCGATCTCCTCGGCGAGCCAATTCGAGATCGCGGAATCATAGGCTGCGGTGCGGGCGAAGGCTTTTTGCGCGAGCCTGCGGCGCAGTTCGATACTGGTCGCGCCGCCCTGCGCCTTCAGCTCTTCGATCAGCGCTCCGTAATCCGCGACATCGACCACGACCGCGACATCGGCGAAATTTTTCGACGCGCCTCTGATCATGGCCGGGCCGCCGATGTCGATATTTTCGACGCAATCAGCGAAATCCGCGCCCCTGCTGATCGTCGCCTCGAACGGATAGAGATTGACGACGAGAAGATCGATCGGCGCAAGGTCATGCGCGAGCATCGCGGCCTCGTGCTCGGGGTTGCCGCGGATCGCCAGCAGCCCGCCATGCACCTTGGGATGGAGGGTCTTGACGCGCCCGTCGAGAAGCTCGGGAAAGCCGGTCAGATCGGCGACCTCTCGGACCGGGACGCCCGCTTCGGCGAGCGCCTTTCGCGTGCCGCCGGTGGAGACGAGCTCGACGCCTAGGCCCACGAGTTCGCGCGCGAATTCGACGAGACCGGTCTTATCGGAGACGGAAATGAGGGCGCGGGCGGCGCGGCGAAGCTCGATCGGCATTGCGATAACCTGCTGAAATGCGCCTGGCGCAGGGCGATGCGCGCGCCGAAGCGGATCGGAAGAGGAGCCGCGAGGGACGCGGAGGGATGGCTGCAACGCCGCGTGTTAGCACAAAGCGCGGGCGGCACCTATTCAAACGAAAATAAGGTCGTGACTCAGTTTGAAATTCGCCCGGCGCGCCTTGTGGGAAGTTCGGCTCAGAGCTTACGATGACGAGAATCAACCCAATGCGGACTCTGCTGGTCCGTGCTCTTGAATGGAAGCGCCGCACTCTAGGCCCAATCTCAACTTGGTGAAATTTTTCAGGATTAGTTAGCGTATTTGTATTCTGGCGCGGCCTTAAGTTGATCAGCGTTTGCGTTCATTGTGGCGTGCCATTTGTGGTCCTTGGCCTTGAAGCTGATTGCCGACGGGTGCACGACAACATAGTGCTCGCCCATCCCGAGAAACTCTCCCACGCTGACGATATAACCGTTTAGGCCGCTTGCATCTAAGGCGATATCCTTGATCGTACCGATGTTTTGCTTGTCTTTGTTGTAGACGTGCAAGCCGACCACGTTCGAGCTGAGTTCGCTATGGGCAGGAACATATATGAATACGCCGCTGGGAGCGGGGTTGGCCCCTCGCATCATGGCGGCGCAGACAAAAACCTCGGATATTCCCGCATGCTTGGCGATTTCCTTGGCCGTGTGAACAGCCGTCAAGAACGAAAGCTGTCCCATGGCGCTGGCCACCGTGATGGTGAGGCCGAGGGGGTCATTTGTTTCCGCATATTCCTCGCCATACATGACGAGCACGTATTTTTGTCCGGCGGGAATCTCGTTTTGTGACGAAATGTATTTTACTTTGGGCATTGGTCGGCCTTTGCATCTTGCCGATGGTTCAGAAATTGCGCGATTTGTCGTTTCAGAGACGATCGCTGCCCGCACCAGAGACTACAACACTAACGTCATCTCCTGGAGCTCGTTCTGATTGGTCGGCACCATGCTGGAAATAGGCGGCCTTTTATGTGACAGGATGACGATGGAGGTCCGTCGACCGCCAGCATGGGTCGTCAGCGCGAAAGGGTCCCCTGCCCCGGCATTCCGTTCTCGGCGCACGGGCTTCATTCCGGCGCCGTCGCAATATGCTCGATGCCTTGAAGCCGGAGCGATTTCCGATCGAGCGAATAAGAACGGGTCGGACGCTGAATTATTCAGCCGGCACAGGCGTTGCGCCGCGCGCGTCAGCCATCGAGACAGCGGGCCTCAGCGGCGCGAAGCGCCGAAGCCGCAGCGCATTGGTGACCACGAAGATGGAGGAGAAGGCCATCGCGCCGGCCGCCAGCATGGGCGACAGGAGAAGGCCGAACGACGGATAGAGCGCGCCGGCGGCGACGGGAATGAGAATGATGTTATAGCCGAAGGCCCAGAACAGATTCTGCTTGATGTTGCGCATTGTGAGCCGGCTCAGCGCGACCGCCGTCGCCGCGCCGGCGAGTTCCCCGCTCATCAACACGACATCGGCCGCCTCGATCGCGACGTCCGTCCCGCTGCCGATCGCTATGCCGACATCGGCCCGCGCCAGCGCCGGCGCGTCATTGATGCCGTCGCCGACGAAGGCGATCGCCTCGTGCCCGGTGCGAAGCTCGTCCAACGCCTTGATCTTACCGTTGGGGAGGACTTCGGCGACGACCTTGTCGATGCCAACCGTCTTGGCGATGGCCTCGGCCGCGCGTCGATTGTCGCCTGTGACCATAAGGATCTCGAGCCCGAGCCGGCGCAGCGCCGCGACCGCCTCCGGCGCCCCGGGCGCGATCGGATCGGCGACGACGATCAGGGCCGCGAGCCTGCCGTCGATCGAGGCGTAGAGCGGCGATTTCGCCGCCTCGCCGAGACGCGCCGCCGCCTCGGAGAAGCCCGATACGTCGACGCCGAGCCCGACCAGAAAGCGATCCGCGCCGATCACGACATGGCGGCCGGCGACTTTGGCCTCGACGCCGAGGCCAGGCCTAGCCGCAAAGCCCACCGCATCTTTTATCTTGGCCTCGGCCCGCCACGAGCCGAAGAGCCGCCTGCCTTTGGCGGCCGGCGCCTCGACTGCCAGCTTCTGGGCGACGCCGGCGCTCTTCGCTGCGGCGACGATGGCGACGGCCACCGGATGTTCAGAACGCGCCTCAACCGCCGCGACAAGGGCCAAGACCTCGTCGCGGTCGAAGCCCGGCGCGACGATGAAATCCGTCAGCTCGGGACGGCCCTTGGTGATGGTCCCGGTCTTGTCGAGCGCGATCGCCGTGATGCGGGACAGGGTCTGCAAGGCTTCGCCCTTGCGGAACAGGACGCCCAATTCCGCGGCGCGCCCGGTCGCGACCATGATCGACACCGGCGTGGCGAGGCCCATGGCGCAGGGGCAAGCGATGATGAGGACGGCGACCATCAAGGTCAGCGCATAGGTCAAGGAAGGTTGCGGCCCGAACCAAAGCCAAACGACGAAGGTCAAAGCGGCGACGGCCATCACCGCCGGGACGAACCAGCCGGTGACCTTGTCGACCAACGCCTGGATCGGCAGCTTGGCGCCTTGCGCGTCCTCGACCATGCGAATGATCTGCGCCAGCACAGTGTCCGCGCCGATCCTTTCGACCCGGAAAGAGAAGCTCCCCGTCGTGTTGATCGTCCCGCCGACCACTTCGGCGCCGACGGCCTTGGCCGCTGGCTTCGGCTCCCCGGTCAGCATGGATTCATCGACAAAGGACGCGCCTTCGACCAGCCGCCCGTCGACCGGAACCTTCTCTCCAGGCTTGACCAGAACAATGTCGCCGACCGCGACCTGCTCGAGAGGAACCTCGACGACCGCCCCCCCTCGCACCAGCCGCGCCATCTTGGGCCTAAGCCCGATCAGGCGCTCGATCGCGGCGCCCGCCCGGCCTTTCGCCCGCGCCTCGAGGCTGCGGCCGAGCAGGATCAGGGTCACGATGACGGCGGCCGACTCGAAATAGACATGCGAGGCGCCGGCCGGAAGCAGACTCGGCGCAAAGGTGACGACGGAGGAATAAATATAGGCCGCGCCGGAGCCGAGCGCGACCAGCGCGTTCATATCGGGCGCGGCGCGCCAGAGCGCCGGCAGTCCGGCCGTGAAAAAGCGGCGGCCGGGGCCGAAGAGCACGAGCGAGGTCAAGGCGAATTGAAGAAGCAGGCTCGCCCGCATCCCGATCGTCGCCATGACGAACTCATGGAAATGCGGGATTAGATGACCGCCCATCTCGATGATGAAGATGGGCGCAGTCAGAGCCAGGGCCAAGGCGAAGGCGCGCATCGCGCTTTCGGCTTCGGCCCGACCTTCGTCTCGCCGCGACTCGGCGGGCGCGTCCGACTTGATCTGACGCGTCGGATAGCCCGCCGCGGAAACGGCCTTGGCGAGAGCGTCGGGCGTCGTCGCGCCGCTGACGAAGCGAACAGATCCAGTCTTGGCTGCAAGATTGACATTGGCCTCGAGAACGCCGGGCACGCTCTTGAAAGCCTTCTCGGCATGGCTGACGCAGGAGGCGCAGCTCATCTTGTCGATCTCGAACCGCGCCGTGTCAGTCGCCGTCTCATAGCCGGCTTTGCCGATCGCCGCGACGACGCCGTCGACGTCGGCCGGCCCCGCAAATTTCACGTCAGCCTGCTTGGTGGCGAGATTGACCGAGGCGGAAGCGACGCCGGGCGTCGCCAAAATCGCCTTCTCGACCCGCCCGACGCAGGAGGCGCAGGACATGCCCTCGACGCGAATGCGGATCGCGCCGGGCTTGTTCGAATCAGCAGCTTTTGACGACATCGACATATCCCAATTCCGGCGGAGCCTGCGCGGCTCGCAGTTCACTGCCTCGCCCCTCCAATCGGCTGCGGAATGGAGCGCGCCCTAGATCAATAGGCGTTGTCGTCAGGCGTCGGATATGTATCCGACGCCAAAATGTCGAAAACACCGATCAACTTATTTGGAACATGCGCTAGGCTTCGGCTGCGGACTCGTAGCCCGCGGCGGCGATCGCCGCGATCACGGCCTCTGTTTTCGGCGCGCCGGCAAAGGTGACCGCGGCCCGCTTGGCGGCGAGATCGACCGCGGCGGAAGCGACGCCGGGCGTCGCCAAAATCGCCTTCTCCACCCGCTCAGCGCATGACGAGCAGGCCATGCCATTGACATGAAGGGTCACGGCGGGCTTGCTCGATGAAGTTGCGGCGAAAGACATTATCGGCTTCCTTCCATAGCGCCAGAACGGCGCGACTGCGATCTACATCATCACGACGCCGCGCCAATGCAAGAGGGAGACATATTCAAGACTGCAAGCCCGATGCGGCGATCGCCCGCGGCACGGCATTTTATCGAGAGACACGGCTCGATCTTTCAGCGGACCGAGTTCATGTATAAATGAAGGATCCAGGAGGCGCGCCATGTCGAAATCGATCGTCGTCACCGTTCCGCATGATCTCGGTCTCGAGAAGGCGAAAAAGCGCGTTTCCGAGCGCATCGAGCTGCTTCGCCGCGACTATATCGACAAACTGGCCTACTCCGAAGTTGCCTGGACCGGCGACAAGGCCGACGTCAGGGTCGTGGCCTTCGGGCAGACAGTCACGGCGCAACTCGACGTCAAGCCCGACAGCTTGCGCATCGAGGTGCAACTTCCATGGGTCTTCGCCCTTCTCGCCGATAAGATTCAAGGAACTTTGAAGAGCAACGCCCAGGATACGCTTCAGATCGGGCATACGCCCAAAACCTGAGCAAGACCGCTTTCCCTGTCTGAAGGTTCGCGCCGCCCGATGAGCTGCAGCGCGAAACGAGAGCGGCCCCGGAAGCTCTGGCCGGGACCGAGCTTTCTACTGGTTTTATATAAACATAATATAGTTCGAGCCAAAGCGCCTGGAGGCGCGACCGAGCTTTACCCAGCCGCGCGGAACAATCGCGCTTTACTCGACGGCGATCATCACATCCGAGGACTTGATGATGGCGTGAGCTTTCTTGCCTTTCACGAGGCCGAGCTCGTCAACGGATTCGTTAGTGATCGAAGCGGTGACGATTCCAGCCTTGATCTCAATCTCGACATGCGCGGTCGTCGCGCCCTTGTGAACCTCTTTGATCGTGCCTTCGAGGAAGTTTCGAGCTGAAATTTTCATAATGCTTTCCTTATCGAGACAATGGCTCCGACGCGCGGAGGCGCGGTTCTGCACGACGTGGCAAAGCCAAATCTTACATAGGATCTTTGTGGATGCTAGACCAGCCCAAGCGCGGGAAATAGGCGACGTGCGCGCAATCCTGCGACATTATATAGCGCATTCGAGCAGGGGCGGGCTGGCGCGAGGCCATGAACATGTTCGACAAGACGCAGGCGCAAGAATAATGAGGCCGGCAATATCCATCGGCTGGACCCGGAGACGTCTCTATTGAATCTGCCCCTTCTGCCGGACGCCCTCCTCGACCAGCTTCTGGCCGACGACGTGCCTTTCCTCGATCTCACGACCCATGTGCTCGGCGTCGGCGAGAAGGCCGGCCGCATGAGCTTTTCGGCTCGCCACGGAATGGTCGCCGCCTGCGTCGAGGATGCAGGGCGCATCATCGAGCGCGCCGGCGCCAAGGTGACGCTGCAGGCGAAGTCCGGCGCCGAGCTCGCGCCGGGCGCCGCTCTGCTCACTGCGGCGGGACCTGCCTCCGCGCTGCTTCGCGCCTGGAAAATCGCGCAAAATCTCATCGAGACGACGGCGGGCATAGCGACGGCGACCAGACGGATCGTCGAAGCCGCCCGCGCGGTCGCGCCCGACGTCGCAATCGCCTGCACGCGTAAGAATGCGCCGGGCACGAAGCTGCTGGCGGTCAAGGCGATTCTCGCCGGCGGCGCGACGCCGCATCGTCTCGGCCTTTCCGAAACCATCCTGATTTTCGCCGAGCATCGCGCTTTTCTCGCCGGCCTCACGGCGGCGCAGATGATCGGCGTGGCCCGGCGCGAGGCGGCGGAGAAGAAGATTGTCGTCGAGGTGGGATCCCTCGAGGAGGCGCTGGCTTTCGCCGCGGCGGGCGCCGACGTGATTCAGGCGGAGAAATTTCGCCCGGAACAGATCGCCGCGCTGCGCCGCGCGCTCAATGAACATTCCCCTCGGCCGTTGATCGCCGCCGCGGGCGGCGTCAACGCGAGCAATGGCGCAGAATTTGCTGCCGCTGGAGCTGATATTCTCGTGACGTCGGCGCCCTATTGGGGAAAGCCTCTCGATGTCGCCGTTCGTATCGAGGCAGTGTAAGAGCTTGGTCGCTAGGCGTTCGCCTTCGTGCGTGCGAAGGGGCGCATTCAAGAGCGACTCTCGGGATGGAAATTTGCTTCCAGAGCGCCCAGCGAAAGTCGAGAAGGACGCGTACAAGGAAAAATGCGCGGTCAATTTTTTTGAATTATGCTGTAAATCTGCGCGCGGAGGTTGACCAAATTCAATTGCCGGCAAAGCATTTCATCATCGAGGCGCGGCGGGAGCCGTCGCGAGGCATGATTCCCACATAGGCTAAGGATACAGGATAGGCTCCCGCGAAGACATGTTGGAAGTTCCAAAACAACGAGCGATCCGGCCAGTCCTCAAGACCGCCCTCCCGGCGCGGGTCCTGAACCACGATCGGGACATGGCGCTGACCACGCTCTTTTTCGAAGACGGCGAATTGCGCGTGCCGATCATCGACAGCCCGATCGGGTCGGGCGTCACCGTGCGGATCGACGCCCGCGACGTGTCAATCGCGCTTTCGCGGCCGATGGACGTATCGATCACCAACCGGCTTCCCGGCGAGATCGCGGAACTCATCCATTTGTCGCCGCCTTATGTCCGCGTGACCTTCAATCTCGGCAAGACCTATCTGCATGCGCTCGTGACGCGCGAATCGGTCGAGCGGCTCGCCCTCGCGCCTGGCGTCAGCGCCTGGGTGATGATCAAGGCCGTCGCGATTTCTGACCGCGAGCTTAAGCCGAATCTCGCGCCGCAGCCGCGACCCTGGCCTTTGGATCGAAAGACCAATCCAAGGACGCGGTGATTTCCTCCACCGACTTCTTCGCCGAATGGGCCGCGTGGCGCTCGATCGAACGATAGAGGGCGACCAACCGTTCGCCGAACTGGGTGATCTCGGCGCCGCCGCCGCGCCGCCCCGGGAAGGTTGCGACGACGGGGCTTTCGAACGTGCGGTTCAAGGCGTCGACGGTCAGCCAGCATTTTCGATAGGACAGGCCGAGCGCCCGACTCGCGCCGATGATCGAGCGCTCGATCCGGATCGTGTCGATCAGGGCGAGATCCTCAGGCCCGAACGAGCCTCCGTTCGGCAAATTGAGGTAGATCGTGACATAGGCGGCCTGCCTCTTGGTCCTTTGCATGGAATGTCCCTTATGCTCGCCGCTCGGTTTCGCGCCAATTCCGATAGAAATTTCTCTTCCGACTTGCTCGCCTGCGCATCGGCGTCACGGATTGCACGCGGAGCTTTGAGGAAACGATTACGGATCAAACAAACGAAACCCTAGGCCTTGAACATGCGCCGCAACAGTCGATCGATTTTTTCGACATAGACATCGGATCTATCCGGAGTCTCATGAAAACATGCTCAAACTTGTCGATCCGGAGCGCGTTCTTGTCATCCGCCCATTCATGTCCAACGCATGCTTCGCCGCGCGATTGGCGCGCCGCGTGAAATCGAACAGGGTTCCTATTCGGGGACATAGTCCTAAAAGCAAAATAAATGAAGACCCGACGCCCTTTCGAAGAAAACGACGATTCAACGAATCCAGCACGCTCCTGCTTAAAAATTTATTCCGGCTCCGCTCGGCGCCGTCGAATGATCCTGCCGCCAGGCCGCGCGGATCAATCGATGAAAAGGCTGAGGCGAGGTTCGCGCAACATCCGCTCGCTCTCGCAGAACATAACCGCCCGCACGGTCGCTTCGGCGATCGCCCTGGCGCGATCGTCGATTCCGGCGCATCGCGCGGCGCGGCCTCGAGGATCGACCTCGACCAGCTTGACCCCCGCCGGCATCTCGGCCCCATCACGCGCGAGCCCGCGCAGCATTCCATCGATCGGCGCCGCGACCGGAGCGCCGTCGAGATGCCCGACGACGACGCCCTTGAAGACGCGCGCGCCGATGTCGAGCGCGGTGCGCCAACGGCCCGCCGCCTCGGTATAGACGAAACGTTCCGCCCCAACCCCGCCGAGCAGGCTCGGCGACGGCCCTTGCGGCTCGGTCGTCCCCTCGCGGAGAACCACACCTGCGCGACCCGGCCGCGTCTCGACAGCGATGTCGCAATTTCCGCGCGCGGTGAAGCCTGGCCCGAGGCCGATCGTGACCCGCGCCAAGCCGCGCAATCGCGGCATCACCCCGCGCTTGTGCATGCGCGCGTCGACGATGACGTCGAGTGGGCCGAGCACGAGCAGTTCGGTCAGGCCGAGCGTCGTCACCGCGACCCGATCCTCACACGAGGCAATGTCGAAAAGCTCGCTGGCGCTTTCGATCCGCGCCGCCGCGATCGCCTCGATCAGAGGCCCATCGTCGTAAAGCGCGTCGTGAAAGGCCATTCGGCGCCGAATCACCGGCGCCAGCGGATCGTGGGTCAACGCCACGGCGCGGCCGGCCCGACTCAGGAAAACTGCGACCGCCGACGCGATCTCGTTAGTTCCGAGCACAACCGCGAGCCGTGACTTCGAAAGGCCGGCCCCCTCGAATCCGCTGCGGCCCTGGGCCGTATGTTCAATCCTGACCTTTTCCATGATCGATCCGCAGAGCCCCGAAAAAAGGCGAGTCGAAGCATTAAGTAAATATACGACATTATATCGCTTGACGCAAATCGAAGGCGCGGCGGCGCCTTGCCTGCCATTGGCGCAAAAGGCGCTTTCCGGTCGCCTCAGGAGCGCGGGAGATCAGCGGCGCTGCTCCAACAGCGTCGCGACAATTATGATAATGTGGCAGAAAAATATGCGCGCAAATGAATAGACTATGACAGGCTTTCCTTCGGCGACAGTTTAAAGCAGCCGAATTTAGTCCATAAAATAAATTCACGATCGCCCGGACGACGCATGATAATAATCGAGACGCGACTCTTGAATTGGGCGGCGAGGACGCATAGAAAATCTACACGCCTTGATTTGTTGAAACTCTTGCCGATGCTTGGCGTTCAAGGCGTGTCGTTTACCCCATTGAGGAGGCAACTATGCAACGTCGCGAATTCATCGCCGCCGTCGGAACGGTCGCCGCCGCCGCCGCAGCCGCAACTCCGGCTTTTGCGCAGGCCGGCGGCGAGGAGCACATGCATCCGCCGAAATATAAAACGCTCGAGCAACTGACTTCCGAATGCGTCGCGACGGGCAATGACTGCCTGAGACATTGCTTCGGCATGTTCTCGATGAAAGACACGAGCATGACGGATTGCGCCGATTCGGCCTATCAGCTCGTCGCCGCTTGCAGCGCGCTGCAGACTCTCGCCTCGGTGAATTCGCCCCACACCGGCCATTTCGCCAAGGTGGTGGAAATGATTTGCTCGGACTGCCAGAAAGAATGCGAGAAATTCCCGAAGATCGCCGAATGCAAGGCCTGCGCGGAGTCCTGCAAGAAATGCGCGGAAGAGTGCCGCAAGATCTCGGCCTAAACATTCTGCTCAACGGCGCTTCCTAGAGCCTTTCCCTATCGAGGAAGGCAAAATTGACCGCCGCGCCTGCGGCGAGAGCGCGAGAAGACCACGCGGCCGCTCCAAGAAGCTTGCGGCCGCGCCTTCCGCCTGCGCATAAAGCGTTGATGATACGTCCACCCGCTTTTCCTTCAGCCGCTCGCCGCTTCGCAGGGCCGCGCCTCCTTGGCGGCGCCTCGGCGTGAGCGCAATGGTCGCGCCCTTCGGCGCTTGGATCTCGCCAGTGACCGTCGAGCTCATGACCGGGACAACGGTCGGACTTGGCTCTGTTCTCGTCGACGGCGGCGATCTCTATTGGCTCGAAGCGAGGCCCTCTGAGTCCGGGCGCGCCGTCCTTTGCCGGCGCCTCTCCGACGGGCGGATCGACGAGGTCACGCCGGCTCCGGTCAATGTCGGCAGTCGCGTGCATGAATATGGGGGCGGCGCCTATTCGGTCGCGCAAGGCGCAATCATTTATAGCGAGCGGTCGGATGGCGGCGTCTGGCTGATTGAGGCCGGGGCCGCGCCTCGGCGCATTCCCACACCCGAAGGCTGCCGCTACGCTGATTTCGAGCTGGATCTCGCGCGCCGGCGCGCGCTCGCCGTCCGCGAGGATCATCGCGGCCGCCCGCCGAATGACCCAAAGGCGTCCATCGTCTCCCTGCCGCTCGATCCCGACGGCGTGGAGGCGATTCTGATCGAGGGGCCGGACTTTCTGAGCTCGCCGCGTCTATCGCCCTCCGGGGACGCCATGGCATGGCTCGCTTGGGATCATCCGAACATGCCATGGGACGCAACCCGGCTCTACTTGGCCGATGTCGGACGCGACGGCTCGGTCGGCGCGAGCCGTCAGGTCGCCGGCGCGACGCCCGAGGCCATCGTGCAGCCGGCCTGGTCGCCCAGCGGACGCCTGCATTTCTGCTCCGACCGAACCGGGTGGTGGAACCTCTACGCGCTAAACGAGGGCTCGTTGGACGACGGCTCCCCAAACGATGGCGTCGTCGCGTTGGCGCCGGTCGAGGCGGAGATCGGCGGTCCGCATTGGGTCTTTCGTCAACGCTATTACGATTTCCTTCCCGACGGACGCATCCTCGTCGCGATCGTCCGCGACGGAATCCGGACGGCGGCGCTGATCGATGCCTGCAAGATCAAGCCGCTCGGCTTGGGACAGGTGCAAGATTGCCCACAGCCCTTGGGCGATGGCCTGGCCTATATAGCAACCCCGCCGACCGCGCCGCCTGCGATCGTCATAACGGATGGACTCAAGGGCGGACGACCCCGCGAAGTGCGCGCCGGAGCGCCGGCTGCGCTTGCGCCCGAGGAGATTTCTCTCGGCGCGGCGATCGATTTCCCGACCAGCGACGGCGTCGGCCATGCGTTCTGGTATCCGCCCACAAACCCCGCCTACAAGGCTCCGGCCGGCGAATTGCCGCCCCTCGTCGTGCTGTCGCATGGCGGGCCGACCAGCATGACGACCAATCATTTCAACTTGAACGTCCAATGGTGGACCAGCCGCGGCTTTAGCGTGGTCGACGTCAATTATGGCGGGTCCACTGGCTATGGCCGCGCCTACAGGCGCCGGCTCGACGGGCGATGGGGCGTCGTCGACGTCGAGGATTGCGTCGCGGCGGCCAAATATCTCGTCGACCGCCGGCTGGTCGACGGCGCGCGTCTCGCCATTCGCGGCGGCAGCGCTGGCGGCTTCACCACGCTCGCCGCGTTGACCTCGTCGACCCTTTTCAAGGCGGGCGCCAGCCTCTACGGCGTAGCCGACCTGATGCTTCTCGCGCAGGACACGCATAAGTTCGAATCGCGCTATCTCGACCGGCTCGTCGGACCTCTGCCGCAAGCCCAAGCGCTCTACGAAGAGCGATCGCCCATTCATCGCCTCGACCGGCTCTCCTGCCCGGCGATTTTCTTTCAAGGCGCAGACGACAAGACCGTTCCGCCGAACCAGGCCGAGACCATGGTCGCGGCCATGCGCGCCCGCGGGCTTCCTGTCGCCTATTATCTCTTTCCGGGGGAAGGCCACGGCTTTCGCCAGGCGGCGACCCTGCGCCGCGTGCTCGAGCTCGAGCTGGATTTTTATGGCCGCGCCTTCGGCTTCGTCGCGCCCGGCTTGAGCGAGCGCGTGGAGATCGCCGATAGGGCTGAAGGCTAGGAGGGCCGACAGCGATCTGTCGGCCTTTTATTAGATCGCGTTGATCGATGGCTTTCAAATGAAAATGACGGATCTCCTTTCTATCGGAAGATTCATGTCAGGGGCCGAAGAGCGTCCCTACCGAAGCTTTCGAAGCAGTGTTCCAAATTTTGAGATCAGTCACAAACTGAGAGGCGTTGATCGCCGAGACGGTCGTCGTGCCTCCGCTCGTAGTCACTGTCGAATTCCAGATCACCGCATCGAGATCGCCGGTGCCCAAGCGGAAATTCGTTCCACAATTCGTGCAATTGTCCCCTTGAAATACGGTGCCGATGATCAAATTGACGCCTTGATCGACAAAGCTGCCGCTTGAATTCTGAAATTGGGCGAAGTTGTAATAACCTTCGGATGAAAAGTCATCGGCCGGCGTGCCGGGAAAACCGGTGATTTTATTGTTGCGGATCTCGACCCCATCGGTGCTGGTGCCAAAGAACGTGTTCTCCGAAATAAGGCCGAAGTCCAAATCTATATACGAATTGAATATGCCTTTTGCATTCGTCAGAATATTGCGGTTGATTTCCAGATTGCGCACCCTGCTGAAATTGAAGCCTCCATCGCCGTCGGGATCGATGTGTTGGTCCGGCCGCGTCCAGATCCCGCCATTGTCAGTGAGAGAATTTGCAATAATGGATATGTTGAGAAATTCGCCGGTGTAAATGAGGATCCCACGTCGATTGCCACTCATGTTATTGTAGGTGATAAGAGCATTTTGCAACGAGGGCACGTCGATTGCGAAATGATCTCCCGGCGATGGAATGACGTCCCATGGCTGATCGATCGTGAACGTATTGTTATTGTGGGCGACGACATTTCGGATCTGTCCCGCGCCCGCGCCGCTGACGACGGACAACACAGAATTGCTATAGTATTTCCAAGGGATGCTCGAGGAGCGCGAATCATCCGCAATCGTCAGGGAGGTGGCGGAGGTCGTCGTGCCGCTGTCGGACCGCTGTTTCTGACCGCCGCCCTCGCTAAGGAAAGTCTCCCCGTCATCCCAATTGAATTTCATCACGGCGCCGGCGGTGTCGAAAATATTGTTCTCGACGACGATTCTGTTGCCGAAATTGATGCTCATCTGCCGGCCGGGCGTCCGCTCGATGACGTCGCCGACGGCGATCGGCTTTCCGGGCCAGGGCCAGGTGACATAGGGCCAGCTCGTCTGCGCCGCCGTCGCGACCATCTGGTCGGCGTTGCGGGTGAAATGGTTGCCGTCGATCACGACATTTGTCATATCGTCCATCAAATTCTGGCCGCTGAACCAGGACACAGTATTGTTCAGGAAGGAGAGATTGCTCACTTGCCCGAAATTGATCGGACCCAAACCGCTTGCGCCATCGGAATAGGGGACCTGATTGTTAGGCGATTGGGTGATCGTGCAATCGCGGATCATGACCCTGTCGCCCTGCATGAAAATGGGCTGGCCGCTGCCTTCATCCCAATTGACGCGCAAAAGGGCGATCTTGCTCACGGATCCAAGGTTGGTGTTGGCGCTAACGACGACCTGGCTTGTCTTGTCGATATTTTGTAGGGAGAGGTCCGCGATGCCGGAGAGGCTGGTTCCGGGCGGCCAGTAGATGGCGAAGAATTGATACGAGGTCGCCTGCGGCGTGGTGGGGCCATAGACGATCTTGGTGTCGGCGGCGCTGTGGCCCCTCAACATCACGCCGGATTTCAAGGTGAGCCCGACGCCTGCCGGAGAGGCGAGGCGATAGGTCCCGGCCGGAAGATAGACGAGGCCGCCGCCATGCGAGGCGGCGGTGTTGATCGCGAGCTGGATCGCCCAAGTCGCGTCGGTGACGCCGTCGCCCTTGGCGTGGACGCTTAGGGACGGATCGCTGGTCACGTCATAGACGTGGTGGTCGTTCTCATTGGTTCCGGCGACGCCAGCCTTGTAGCCTGGTCCATTCTGGGCGATGAATTCGCTCCCCCAGGCTTGCCCCACGCCATAGGCGTCGGTTCCGGCGGCGTGGCCGAGAAGCGTGCTGTCGGCGGTCGCCGAGCCAAAGGTGTTGGTCACCACGACCTGATAGGTCTTTCCGGCGGCTATGCCGTTCGGCGCCTTGAAGTAGAGCTGATAGGCGTCGTTGGGTCCGGTGAAGTCCGGCGTGACGGGCGCGAGCCATGAATTGGTCGCAACGTCGATGAAGTAGATTCGCGGCGTTGCGCCGTTCAAATAGAGGTTTCGGCCCCAGATCCGAAAATATTGGCCGGGAGCGATGTCCGGCCCGCTGAACTGCATGGCGCGCGGCATATTGATGTAGGCGTGAGCGCTCGAGGTCGCGCCGTCTGAGATCCAAAACTCGTAAGTGTCGATGGATTGGGTCGCGGGCACTTGAAACACTGCGACGGTGCTCTGCCCGCGCAAGACTGCAGGCTGTGCGGTTTTGGATTCGTGGACCGACTTGAAAAAGACCTGCGGCGCCGCGCCGAAGCCGGTTCCAGTGACGCTGATGACGTCGCCAGGACTGGCCGAGAAGGGCTGGTTGAAAATGATCGGCTTCGCCGAGGCCGCGTGGGATGAAACGAGCAGAAAGCCAGCCCCGAATAGGGCGATCGATCTTGCCAGACGTTGAATCGACGGCATGACTAACTCCATACGACAATTGACAGTCGTATTTGAACAGCCATGCGCAGTTATTATAATTGATATACATCAACATAATTTAGTCATATTTTTAATAAGCTTGAACGTTACGTTTTTTGGCTAGCCGCTGCAACAGTTACCTGATTGAAAATAAATGGGTTTTTAGGTTCTGCTGATTCTGCATGACGCTGCGGCTCAACAGCGCAGCACTATAACTGGCGTGAGCCTTGCGACAGTATGTGCGGAAGGAAATGACGAGACGTGCGCCTGATGTTAGGCGAAAGAGCGATCACTGCATGACGTCGACCGACGAATGCGAGAGACGCGCCCGCTACACAACGAGGACTGGAAAATGGCCAGCGATTACGCGTTCATTCGCGCCTACTGCAAATATATCGAGGCGAGGGAGCCCTATTTGGACGATCTCGTCCGCCGCGCCCGCCGAGAAAACGCGCATAAGGACGTTTACGCCTATGACGACGACGCCAAGCGCTGGATCTTGTTTTCCGAGCTCGAGGCGAAGGCGGAAGGCGACGCCGCCGTCGCCGAACAGGTCAAGACGATACGCGCGATCATGCGGTGACGCTCGGCGCCCTCTGTGGCCTCAAATCAAGCGGTTTCGATCGCCTCGAACACCTTGAAAGCAGCAACATGCTCGGCGGCGTCATGGACGCGAAAGATCGACGCGCCATGTGCGGCGGCGACAAGATTGGCGGCGATCGTCCCGATAAGCCGATGATCGGCGCCGTCTCCGAGGATTGGGCCGAGAAGCGACTTGCGCGAAACCCCGACAAGGACAGGGAGGTCGTAATCCCGCAGCGCCGTCAACCGATGCAAAGCCTCGAGATTTTGCGCCCGCGTCTTGCCGAAGCCGATGCCGGGGTCGAGAATGATGCGACTCAAGGGAATCCCGGCTTTCGCTGCGAGCTTCAAGGAATGATCGAAGAAACGGCGCATATCGGCGACAATGTCGCATCCGGGATCGACCTCCTCCCGATTATGCATGATGATGACGCCGAGCCCGGCTTCAGCCGCGACATCGGCCATGGCCGGATCGCGTTGCAGGCCCCATACATCGTTGACAAAGGCCGCGCCCTGGGTAGCGGCCCAGCCTGCGATCGCGGCTTTTGACGTGTCCACAGACACCGGCCGGTCGATTGCCGCGACGAGTTCGCCAAGCAGCGGCGCGAGTCGCGCCTGCTCCACCTCGGCTGATACCGGCTGATGGCCGGGCCTGGTCGATTCGGCGCCTACGTCGATAATGTCCGCGCCATCCTCGACGAGCCGACGCGCCTGGGCGACGGCCGCGGACGCTTCCTGAAAACGGCCCCCATCGGAAAACGAATCCGGGGTGACGTTCACAATGCCCATCACCAGGGGATGCTTGCCGGCGCGCGCCAAAAAAGCGTCGCGCCGCGCCGCGGCGGCTCCAGCCATGGTTCCGCTCAAATGGATTTCCTCGCTTGATCCGGATAGCTGCACCGCCATTTCACGACCTTCCGATCCGGGTGGTTATCGGACCATTGCGCTATAGTCGGCGGCGCTTGCAACATACATTGCATCAAAGATCCCTGATCCAGAAAAGCGAGCTGGCGCTCCTCGCATGAGGAAGGATTGGCGAGGCTGCAAACGGTGAGAATCAACTCCACGAGGCTCATTCGCATCTCCTCCTCATATGCGTCTCCTATCTGCCTGCGAGTGCAACGCGTCAAAGTCCCTCTGTGAGTCACTCATGCCAGCGCGCGTCACGCTCCGTATTTGATATAGGCGAAACGCTGATCGCCCTCGGGCGTCCCTTCCAGAGCCCCGCCTTCCTTGCCCGGCCTCCAGAAAATGACGTCCTCGATTTTTTTCGCCAATTCGAAATCCTTGTCAGTAATGCCCTTGGCCGTATGGGTCTGCAAGCGAACCTCGACCCAGGCGTAAGAGGCGGTGAGATCCGGGTGATGCCAAGCGGCTTCCGCGAGATGGCCGACCGTGTTGATCACCATTAGCGTGCCTTTCCAGCTCGCGGTCTTGTAGGTGCGGCGGATCCAGCCGCCCTCCAATCGCCAATGGGGCAACTCGCGCGCGAGCCTTTCCTTGACTTCATCTTCGCTATAAGTTCTCTCCTCGGCGGCGTGGCTCATGGCTAAATCCAATTCCCTTGAGATCGCGATGCATCTGGATCGGACCCATCCGCGTGCATACGCATCCGCTGCAAACAAATCCGCGCATATTGGTCCACCTGCATGCCGCGATTTGGCCTCCGATCGATTCAGAGCGACCAACCGGCGCACGACGCCCGTCCGCGCGGCTCTCGAATCTTGTCCTCTTCGGGCGCGCTACTGATGCCTTTTAACTCCCAGGAGCGCGCCGCGATCCATCGCGCGGCGCAGGATGTCAAAAAGTGAAGGCCGAACTTTCGCATAAAAGCCTGCCCTCGTTTTTGGAACTCCATCGGGACGTCTGGACCCATCCATCCAAAAGCGCTTGATCTGGAAGCTAGAAATGCGCCAGACGCACCTTTCTCGGCGCATCGCAGCAGCATACAGAAAGTTTCGCCATGTCCGGTTCGACCAATTCGCCTTCAAGAGGCTTGGGACCCTCGCCGTCAAGGGATTTTCGGCGACTCGCGTTCGCGGCGTCAGTCGCGGCGACCGTCATGACGCTAAGCTCATACGACGCCCTTTCGCAGCAGCGCGGTAAAGCCAAGACCGACCCGGACTGGCCCTGTCAGCAGATTCTCGTCGAAACGATCTCGTTGCCCGCGGTCTGGTCCGGGCCGTCGATCGAGGACAAGAAGCAGCCAACCGACGCCGCCTTCGAGGATCTTGTCGCTCGACTCTCTGCGCGGCGCCTGCCGCTCGACCAAGCCGAAGCCGCGATCGACTTATTCGCGCGATCCAAGGGCGCGAACCGAGAGTCCGAGCTGACCGCCCTCTTCGCGGCGCTCTTCGAGAGGCTCAACGCCGAGCGCGCGCAAGTCATCGACGGCCTTCGCCGTTTCGGGCGCGGGCAAAGGGAGCTCGCCGCCAAGATCCGGGCCGAGAACGCCTTGATCCAATCGGGCGCGGCGTCGCCAGAGAACGAGGGAAAAGATCAGAAAGCGGACGCCCTGGCCTTGGACCTGCGTCTTTTCGAGGAGGGCCACCAAACGCTGACCTATGTCTGCGAGACGCCGACCCTGATCGAGCAAAGAATGTTTGCTCTCGCCAAGGCCATTGAGGCCAGATTGAAGCAAGCGCAGCCTTGAACCACATTCGAGCTCAAGGCTTCAAAAGCGCATTATTCTCATCGAGCAAAGGCACGCCATAGGCCTCGAGAATGCCGTCGATCTCGCCCTTGCTTTCAGCGATGAGCGCATTGAGGCGGCGCTTCCAGTCCTGGTCGGCGTGGCGGACGCCCATGCCGATCCGATAGACGAGGCGCGGCCCCTGGGCTTCCTTGACCAATGGCGCGATCTTCAGCCCCACCGCGGATTTCTTGGCGAAATATCCGGCGATTGGCCCCCAGAGAATGGCGACGTCGATGCGGCCTTGCTCGAGATCCGCGATCATCTCCGAGGTCGGCGCGTCATGCCTTGTGTCGACGACCAGCGGATAGGATTTGACATTGGGCAGAAGCGCGTTAAGCGCAAGATTGGTCGCCGGAGGGGTGCCGGCGACAATGCCGATCCGCTTGTCCTTCAAGCGTGGATCTTCGAGCGTCTCGACGCTCTCCAGGCCCGATCCTTTTTTCACGACCAAGGCATAGGCGGTGCGGTAATAGGGATTGGTTCCCTGGACGATGTCGTCGCCTTGCGGGATTCCCATGACGACGTCGCATCGATGCGCGTTGAGCGTATTGCGGATAAAGCCCGTCGCGCCGGGGTAGAAACTATAGGCTAAGCTCTTGCCGAGCTTTCGCGCAAAAAGCTCGGCGAGCTTGTTCTCGAAACCTTCGCCGGCTTCGTTGGAATAAGGCAGATTGCGAGGATCGGCGCAAACCCGCAGCACTTGAGGATCGACGAGCTCGATGGAGAACTCGTCAGCCGGCTGCGCGTGGAGTTCGACGCATGACGCCACTGGCGCCAAAGCCGAAGCTAGACATACTGCGACGATCCGCCAACCGCGCATGACGCTTCGATCACTTATCGCCGAGGCAAGCGTGTTCGGCTTCCGTCGTCTTCGGCGTCTTGTCTTCATGACTTTGCGGACGCCCACGCGGAATCGAATCATCCGATCTGGCGCGCAGATAGACGTAAATGTCGTCGATGTAGCACATCACGTTCTTATTGTCGCCGAGCGCCGGCATGACCTTGTTCTCGCCGCCGCCGAGATTCTGGCGTCCGCCGACCACAATGCCGTAGAATTCAGCGTAATTGATATTCTTGACCGATTCCTTGAGCGCCGGCGCATAGGTCGAGCCCTCACCGTCCGGACCATGGCAGACATGGCATTCCGAGTGATAGCGGCGAAAGCCGGAATAGGTGAACCAGTCCACCGCGCCGTCCGGCTTCACATTGAAGGTCGGATCGCCTTTGGAGTCGAGATATTTGCCGCCGTCGTCCTGCTTGACCGCTTTGGAGGGGGCCGGGGCTTCGGCGTTGGCCGCAGTTGCGCACGCAAAAATGAGGGTGAGGGAAGCAGCCCGCACCAAAGAGCTGATTTGCACGAGACTATCCTTGTTTGGAAAAGGCGAGCGTCCAAAAAGACGCTCGGCGCTGATGCGCCGAGCGGATTGGGACGCGAGCGACGAGGCGCTTACTTGCCCGGAAGGGCGAATACGGTCAGCTGACCGCCGAGCGCCGTATAATTTGCGAGCGACGCATAGCCGCCGACCGCGCCAAGACCTTCGGTTCCCTTCGACAGGCCAGCAGCGAGGCCGATGCCCGCCCAGCCGCCGACGCCCGAGAGCACCGCGACATATTGCTTGCCTTTGTGCTCATAGGTGATGACGTTGCCGATGATGCCCGAAGGGGTCTTGTATTTGAAGAGCTCGTCGCCGGTGCGAGCGTCGACGGCCTTCAGGTAGCCTTCCAGCGTTCCGTAGAAGACGACGTTGCCGGCGGTCGCGAGCGCGCCCGACCAAACCGAGAAGGGCTCTTTCTTCTGCCAGACGATCTTGCCGGCCTTGGCGTCCCAGGCGGTGAAATTGCCGAGATTGGTATCGCCCTTCGGCGGATACATCGACAGAGTCGCGCCGACATAGGGCTGGCCCGCCGCATAGCTCACACGGAACGGCTCGTAATCCATCGCGACGTGGTTGGCCGGGATGTAGAACAGATTGGTCAGCGGCGAATAGGCCGCCGGCTGCTGGTCCTTGACGCCGAGCGCGGCCGGCATGACGCCCTGGGTGTTCACGTCCTCGCCATTGGCCTCGGTCGAGAATTCCTTGACGACGAGCGGGCGGCCATAGGTCTTGGAGTTCTTGTCGAGATCGACCTTGGTCGCCCAGTTGACGGCCGGATCGAATTTCTCGGCGACGAGCGGCTCGCCGGTGACGCGGTCGATCGTGTAGCCGAAGCCATTGCGATCGAAGTGGACGAGAACCTTGCGCGCTTCCTGACCGACGAGGATCGACTCGTTGATGGAGTCATAGTCCCACTGGTCATGCGGGGTCAGCTGATAGACCCATTTGGCGACGCCCGTGTCCGCGTCGCGCGCCCAAATCGTCATCGACCAACGATTGTCGCCCGGACGCTGCACCGGGTTCCAGGTCGAGGGGTTGCCCGACCCGTAATAAATGAGGTTCAGATCGGGGTCATAGGAGAACCAGCCCCAGGTGGCCCCGCCGCCGATCTTCCACTGGTCGCCCTTCCAGCTCGAGGTGCTGGATTCCTTGCCAACCGGCTTGCCGAGATAGGTGGTCTTTTCGGGATCGATCAGCGTGTCCGCGTCCGTGCCGACCGAATAGCCGCGCCATACTTTCTTGCCGGTCTTGAGGTCATAGGCCGTGACATGGCCGCGGACGCCGAACTCGCCTCCGGAGATGCCGACCAGAACCTTGTTCTTGATGACCTGCGGGGCCGAGGTGCCGGTTTCGCCCTTGGCCGGATCGCCGTTCTTGACGGACCAGACGACCGCGCCGGTCTTCGCATCGACCGCGACAAGCGTCGTGTCGGCCTGATATTGAATGATCTTGCCGTCGGCATAGGCGACGCCGCGATTGACCGTGTCGCAGCACATGACGGGAATGACGTTCGGATCCTGCTTCGGCTCATATTTCCAAAGGATCTTGCCGTCGTGGTTCAAATCGAGCGCATAGATGATATTGGGGAAGGGCGTGTTGAAATACATCACGTCGCCGATCACCAGCGGGCCGCCCTCATGGCCGCGCAGCACGCCGGTCGAGAAGCTCCAAACCGGGACGAGATTCCTGACATTGTCGGAATTGATTTGGTCGAGCTCGGAATAGCGGCGGTTGGCGTAGTCGCCCGTCGGCAACGCCCATTGTTTGGCGTCTTTCGAAAGGGCGATCAATTCGTCATTGGCGTAAGAGGCGCCACTGGCCAAAAGCGCCGTGGCTGCGACGCAGGACATAAGCAGGAACTTGCGCATTCATTTCCTCCGGACAGTTTAGTCGTGGCGACTGCGATGCTTATCGCGCCTCGGCAGCCGCCTCTCATAGAATGCCTTCGCCGACCGCGTGTCATGACGCCGACGAGGCATTGCAGTTTCCACACGGAGGCCCTGCCTCACGTTCAAAGAGCGCCCGCGGTCCCGTCCGCTGACTTCTTGAAGCCGGAAAACTCCACGAGACGTATATATTGGCGCATCCTGTGACACAATAGCCATTCCAGACGCCGCGCAGAGCGCCGCCCGATCCAAGAAAATCGGCGGATTTGGCTTCGGCGCCCGTTATCCGACGCGATCGGAGCCGAGCGATTTCCTTCGAGATGCACGGATTTTGGGGGCCGACGCGCGACAGCGCAATGATGGACGGACGCGCGCCTTGGAAAATCCTAAAAGCAGCGAATTTCCGCTTCGGCCTGAGCCCGACGCAAATCCGCGGCGGTGGCCTTGGCGAGTTCGCTCGCGCGAAACAAACTGCCGATCTGGCCCTGCGCTTGGCTCATGCTGGCGACCGTCTCCGCCTCGACATAGCGCTCGTAAGGAAGCAAGGACGCGATGACGTCAATCGAGCAGGAGCAGCGCTTCAGCGCGTCGCGCGTCTCTCCGTTCGCCTTCATGCAGACGAAGACATAATCAGCGCGGGCCTCCGTCGGATAATCATTGGCGGCGTCGGCCGCCGCCGCGCCCGCGCCGGAAGCCAAGAGCAAAAGTGAGGCGTAAAGGATCTTCATCGGCCAATATCTATGCAAGAAGACGCGGCGCATCGATGAGATGACGCGGGCGAGCGACGCGCAAGGAAAATGGGCAGACCAATGGATTTGGTCGACCAATTATCCAATTGCGTCTTTTCAAGCATAGATCGGCCGCAGCCGCGGTTCTAGAGCTTTGACGCCCCGGCGTCGGGTTACTCGCCGGGCGTGAGATGAGGCGCCGGAGCGTCGAGGAAAGCTCCGAGCCGCGATCTCAACCTGCCCTCGCGCGGGCCCGCGCTCCAGGAGCGACGGGCGGGCCTCCGCCTCGTCAGCAGTCCCCAAAGCGCGAAGGCCGCCAGGGGCAGGAAAACCTGGCAGGTCATGCATAAAAAAACGCCGAGAAGCATGGCGGGCGCCCGGCCGCCGACCAGATAGCAATGGGCGATCAAAAGGGCGAAGGCCAGCGCCAGCGCCAAGCCGGCGCCCGACAGAAAGCGTTGCGCCTGAAAAAATAACCGGTTCGAAAACATGGCGTCCCCTCGAGAGGCAAGACCTCGCTATATAAGCATGATCTATGCCGCACCGCGTCGCCCGTGTTTGTGCGTTTTCGCTCTTTGCGCGCGCTGCTGACGTCCCGAGCGCGTCCCGATTGGACGAGCGGGAGCATGTTCAGAAAAGATTGATCGACTTTTTCTGAACGTGCCCTAGGCCCGCGGCGCGACCTCGCTGGCGAAGCGCTGAAGGCTCTCGACCGCCAAGCCCGGATCGAGGCAGGAGATTTTCAAGACGAGGCTCCCGACGGGGACGGCTGCGCGCAGAGCGTCAAGCCTGGTTCGGCAAGTCTCAGGCGATCCGATCAGCGCATGCGTCAGAGCGCTTTCGAGCGAGACTGCGGCGGGCGGGCGTCCCATGTGCAGCCGCATCTTATCGGCGAAGCGCTGCAGCGCCGGCAGAGCGGCCTTTTGCGCGGCCTCGTCCGTATCCGCGACGCAGACGTTTCGCAGGATGACGAGGTCAGGGTCGGCGCCGTCAGGAGCCGCGGCGTGATAGGTGGCGCAAAGCTCGCTCATCTGCTCCGGCGACCAGGCATGTCCCGCCATGAGCCCCTGCCCGCGCTGCGCCGCCGCCACGACGGCGCCCTTATCGGCCGAGGCGACCCAAACCGGCAGCCGCGGCTGGAGGAGACGGGGATAGACCGTCACGCCTTCGCAACTTCTCCAGCGGCCCTTGAAAGTCACATCCTGCTCGGCCAGCAATCGAAAGAGAAGATTCGCCGCCTCGTCCGAGCGCGCCCGCACCTCCCCGGGATCGACGTTGAAATGCGCATATTGAGCAGGAAAAGGCCCGCCGCGGGCGAGGCCCAGATTGAGCCGCCCCTGCGAGAGCAGGTCGATCGTTGCGAGATTTTCGGCGAGACGGATGGGATCGTGCAAAGGCAGCAGGATCGCCGCCGCGCCGATCCTGATCCGCCGGGTTCGGCCCGAGAGATAGGCCATGAGCGCTAGAGTCGCGCTCGATTGGGTGAAAGCGCTGAAATGATGCTCGGAAGCCCACAGCTCGTCGAGCCCAAAAAGCTCCGCCTTCTCGGCGAGATCGATCTGGCGCTGAAACGCGGCGAGATTGGTCTCCTCGCCATGCTCGAAATTCAGGAAGAGTCCGAGACGCATTTTCCTCTCGGATTGGCCGACTGAGGCGGGGCCAATTGGCGTGGGGCGCATTTCAATATACGAAATATTCAAAACGAGCCAGGATTGCGGCTCAATTTCTATTTCGCCAAATGCCGTCGAAGCATTCAATATGCCGCCGCCGATCCCAGTTACCCTCGTCGAATATAACGCTGATTGGCCGGGGATGGCCGCCGGCTATGCCGCGTGTTTAAAGCAGGCGCTCGGCTCGAGTCTTGTAATTGTCCATCATATCGGCTCGACTTCCGTGCCAGGGCTGGGCGCCAAGCCAATCATCGATCTGATGCCCCTCGTCACCGATTTGGCGGTGCTCGACCAACAACGCCAGCACGTCGAGGCTCTCGGCTACGTTTGGCATGGCGAACTCGGCATTTCGGGAAGGCGCTATTGCACGCTTTCCGATAAGATCGGCATTCGCCTGGGGCAGCTTCACTTTTTCAAGGCGGACTCGCCAGACGTCCGGCGTCACATCGCCTTTAGAGACTACTTGCGCACGCATCCCGAAGCAGCCCGCGCATATGAGCATGAAAAACGCAGAGCGCGAGACCTGCACCCGGACGATTCACACGCCTACACCGATAAAAAGGCTGCGTGGATTCAAGTGATCGAAGCGAAAGCGCTCATTTGGTTTGAGACGCGAGAACCGGATCTTCGCAGGAATTCAACCTGAAGCTCAAACGCCGCCAAACAGGGCTTATGACGCTGCGAGCGCGCCCGCCGGCGTGCGCGAAATGAAATAGGCGTTGACCGAAAGGCAAAACTCCTTCCAGGCCGCCGCGATGTCGCGCAGGATCGCCTGAAGATAGTCCTTCGAGAGCTTGTCTTCCCCCGGAAAATTCGAGAGGGCGCAGGACGTGCGGTTATATTCGATCACGGAATCGATGAGGTGCTGGATAAGCCCGTCGAATGTCTTGAGGATTTCCGGCGTCAAGGATGACCTCCCGCGTTCGACCGCGACATGGCTCATGTCGAAAGACAGATCCTCGAGCCGCAGAAGGGCGGCGCTGAAAGTCTGCTCCATGGTCGCGACCATCGCCCGCTGCGTTACGATCTCCTTGTCGGCGCTCGCCAGCAGGCGGTTGAGCTGGGTCCGATACGCGTCGAGCAGCTCCGCCTGCCGCCCCGCCACCCATTGGCTGAACAAGGCGACGCTCTCGGCGTTCGAGCCGGCGGGTTTCTCCTCAGTCTCGGAGAAGACCGGAGCGAAACGGCCGATTTCCCTGGCGAGTCGGCGCGCCGAGTCGAGCGCGCCTTCCATATAGCCGCCCGCATAGCTCGCCGTCTCGGAGCCGCCGAAGAACAGCATGCCGCTCCAGGCCGCCTGCCGCAAGAAGGGATTGCCGTAATGAGGATGATCGTCGGGCGGGATCAGGTCGCGCCGCGAGCAGGTATAGGGCTCTGTCGCCCAGTCCTGATAATGTTGCTCGCCATGCTCGAGCTCGGGCCCGAAGAGCTGGCCGATCTGATTGCCGATCAACATCGGCAGGCCGGCCTTAAAGGATTCGCGCAAGGAGGGCGGCAGAGCGAGAAAGCCGCCGATCGCCGCGCGAGTCGCCGTCGCGTCGCAGGCGTCGAAGACTTCGCCAAGAACGGCTTGCTCATGGGTGACATAGGCGTTGCCGGTATAGCCGGCCTCGCGCCACAAGGGGCGCTCATAGGCGACGACAGCCTTCGCCTCGCCGGCCATCCAGGTGTAGGTCTCGCGCATAGCCTCGACCAATTGGTCGTCCAGGCTCGGCTCGAAACGAACGTGCTCCTCGACGACGCGCGGCGGCATGGCGAGGACGACCCGCCGCGCCTGAACGACGAGCAAGGCGTCGCCTTGGCGGAAATGCAGCTCGACGTGATCGCCGCGATTGAAGACCGTGGTCAGCGCCTGCTCGAGGCGCAGCCGCTCGGCGGGGATCTTCTTGGCGAGCGCCTCGATCACCGAAAGCATGCCGCCTTCGACCCGCCGCGCCCCGGCGTGAACGCTTTCATTCTCGGTCGGCGAAGGGCGCTTGTCGTGGTCGTGCAGCCGCATGACGGTCCCGCTGTCATGCTGGGCGAAGCTCACAAGGCCGAGATCCGCGACCAGACGCGTCATGCCGGGCTGCGTGTCGGGCCAATACCAGGTCGGACCGAGATCCACCCGCATGCCGGCCTTTTCGGAGGGCTCGGAAAGCACGCGCCCCCCCAATCTTGGGCGCGCCTCGAACAGGGTGAAGGGCCGCCCTTGGGCCTGCAAGCCTGCGGCGAGCGCTAGCCCGCACAAGCCGCCGCCGACGATTGCAGTGTCCAGCATGATGCTTCTCCCGAACCGAATATTGCCGCGCCGCGCGGCCTTCTCCGCGATCCGCCCCATGAACTTAGCAAGACATGGGCCGATCGCGGGCGGATCCCGCGCCTCGCCGCCGTCAGCTCAGCGCTGCGGGACGATGATCAGGCGCTCGACCGGATTGCCCTCAACGAAATGCGACTGAATGATCTCGTCGATGTCCTCGACCTTCTCTGGCTTGTACCAGATCCCCTCGGGGTAGACGACCATCAGCGGACCAGCGCGGCAAAAGCTGAGGCAGCCCGAGGCGCTCACATTTACGTCGGGAAGCTGCTTGGCCTCGACCTTTTGCATCAGGCGGTCCCAAAGCGGCTGGGCCCCGTTCTCCATGCAACTCCCGCGCGGATGGCCAGGCGGCCGCTTCGTGAAACAGGCGAATACGTGGTACTTGAAGACTATCGGTATATCGAGCGACATAAACCCGTCCTAGATTGGCGACTAAACCGCACTTAGAATTATTCAATTCTTGTGCCGTTCATGCCGTCATTCGCCCACAGACAGGCTAAGACGCCGTCGCCGCGAAGGCTGGAACGTCGGCCGCGAACCCTGCGAGCCAGTGCGCGAGCCTCGGGCGCGTTTCCCGCCAGGCGCCGTGAAAGCGCAAGTCGAGATAGCCAAGCGCGCAGGCGAGAGCGACATGGGCGACGTCGCGGCGGCCCTCGGGCGGCGCGCCTTCGAAGGCGGCGAGACCGCGTGCGACCTTGTCCGCCTGATTCGCCAGCCATTTCTCGTTGCGCGCCGCAGGTTCGCGGAGGCGCTCCTCATAGATTTGGAGCAGGCTCGCGTCGGCTATTCCATCGGCGAGCGCGGCCTTGGTCAGGGTCCTGAACCGAATCGCCGGATCGGCCGGGATCACGACGTCTCCGCCAGCGAGAAAATCGAGATATTCGACGATCACGCGACTGTCGTAATAGGACGTCCCGTCGCTCAGGACGAGGGTTGGGATCTTGCCCAAAGGGTTTTGCTCGCGGAGCACGTCGGCCGGATCGTTCGTGTCGGCGGCGATGATCTCGAGCCGATCCGTCAAGCCGACGAGGGCGGCGATAATTTGGACCTTCCGCCCGAACGGCGACGCAGGCGAGGTGCGCAAGATCAGCTTCGTCACGACAATCTCCTTGGGCCAGCCAGCGGCGGGCGCAGCATAAGGAACCGTCCGCATAAGGCGAGCTAAAGGTCAAGCCACCGCCTCCCGCACGACGCGCCCCTCCGCCGCAGGATTATGCTCCAAGGAATATGCTTCGAGTCTTGAGACGTCAGAGCGATGCGTCGACCGACAGGATGAGCCCGTTTAGTCGAGAAACGCTCCCCACGCGGCGCTCGGCCGCCGCGCAGAAACTATTGAACTTGCAAATCGACCGCTTTTGGCCCCTTGCCTTTCTTATCCGGCTCCACTTCAAAGGCGACGCGTTGCCCTTCCGCGAGCGACGCCAAACCGGCGCGCTCGACGGCGGTGATATGGACGAAAATATCGCGCCCGCCGTCATCCGGCTTGATAAAGCCGTAGCCCTTGTCCGCGTTGAAGAATTTGACGGTTCCCTGCTGCGACATAGGACATTTCCCTTCCCATCGAGTTCTTGCTTTTTGGCCCCTTACATAGAGGGGCCGCACTTGGCCTTGCGGCATCGGACTCCGTTTTAGAATGAGTCCGATTTGAAGAAACTGGAGCAGCGTCAAGCTTTGGCAAGGCGCCTCATGATTTCGCGATCCACTCGATGAGATGGCCGGACGCGCCCTTGGCCAGGCTTTGGCTCAAGCTTGGCAGGATGATTTCGGCCTCCGCATCGAGCCGGTACGGCGGATTGACGATGATGAGCCCGGTTCGGACCAGCCCGCTCCCCGTATCGGGCGCGACCTGAAGCTCGAGCCGCAAGAGCGATTTCGCGCCGGCCTCGGCCAGAGTCCGAGCGAGAGCGTCGACTTGGCCTTTGTCCTTGACCGGATACCAGAGGAGAAAGATTCCGGTCGCCCATTTGCGCTGCGCCCCCTCCAGGGCTTTGGCCAGCTTCAAGAATTCCTCAGCGTCTTCAAAGGGCGGATCGATCAATACGAGGCCCCGCCGCTCGACGGGCGGGATGAACGCTTTGAGGCCCACATAGCCGTCGATCTCGATCAGCTTCGCCCTCCGGTCGGCGCCCAGATGCGCGCGCAGATCCTGAAAGGCGCGCAGATGCAGCTCGCACAGGATCATGCGGTCCTGGCGCCGCAACAGCGCGCGGGCGATTTCCGGCGACCCCGGATAGCGCCGCGGCTTCGCGTCGAGAAATGGGGCGACGACGTTAAGATAGGGCGCGATAAGGGCTTGCGCCTCCGGCGGCAGTTCGGCCGCCGCGAGCCGGCCTATGCCGCCGCGCCATTCGGCCGTTTTTTCGGCCTCTGGAGCGGAAAGGTCATAGATCCCGCTTCCCGCATGAGTTTCGATATAACGGAAGGGCGCCGGCTTGGCGGCCAGATGCAGAAGGATGCGGGTCAGAATAATATGCTTGAGCACGTCGGCGAAATTGCCGGCGTGAAATTCATGGCGGTAATTCATGGCGGTAATTCAGGGTCCCGCGCGCCGTCGCGCGCTTGTTTCGCCGTCCGTCGAAACGGCGCGGCCGCAAACCGGATCGGGTCGGTTCGGGATGTGTCAATTCCATTTCGCTCGAATCAACGCAAATAGGGCTATGGCGCAAAGACCGGCGCGGGACGCCGCTCCGCCGCCTGCCACCACCATGTCCCTCTCTCCAATAAAGGCGCGTCTCGATGCCGACCCTCTATGGCTATCCGGTCTGGATCGCCTTCCTCGCCGGATTGGCGCCGCTGATCCTCGCCACCGAATTTGGGTTTCGCGCCGGGCGGCGCCTCGGCGAGGCCGCGCGGCAAAGGGCGAAATTCGAGACGGGATCGCTCCAGGCCTCCATCCTCGGCCTTCTCGCCCTGCTGCTCGGCTTCACCTATTCGACCTCGATGTCCAATTACCAGGAAAGGCGACTGCTCGTCGTGAAGGACGCCAACGCCATCGCGACGGCCCTTCTACGCGCCCAGCTCCTGCCGAAGCCGCTGGCGCAACAGGCGTCCCAGGCGCTGCGGCGCGTTTTGGACCTTCGCCTCGAATGGGCCGCGGACGACGCCACGCAAGCGCAGTCGGCGGCCAAGCGCGGCGCCGAGGCCCAAAAGGACTTATGGGCGATCGCCGTCCGTTTCGCCGAGCAGGATCGATCGGCCGTGGCGGCGCAATTCATCGTCGCGGCCAATGCTGTCATTGACTCCGGCGCGGAGCGGGAGGCCGCGGCAGCGAATCGCCTGCCCATCCAAATGTTCGGCTTACTCGGCCTACTCGCGCTCGTCGCCATGGCGATCACAGGCTATGGCTGCGGCATCGCCGGCGACCGGGCTTTCGTCGCGACGACGATCGTCTCGGTCCTCGTCACGGCGGTCACCATCGTGATCTGCGACATCCACGAGCCGCGGCAAGGCTTTATCACGAAAAGCCAGCAAAGCCTGATCGATCTGCGCGCCTCGCTGGATTGAGGCGTCGACGCAAGCAAGAGCGCGTTCCAATTTAATGGAATGGTTTAGCTTTCGACCCAAAGCGGACTCTTTCGTTCAGCAGCGGTAGATTGGGTCATGGTCCCTGTGCCGCCCATCCCAGCGAACATGTCAGCTTCTGAGGCCTGCAAGCTATTGGAAGAAGCTGGCTGGCGTCATGTCGGCGCTGGTGACTGGTCGTGGGTTTTCGCGGACCCAAGCGACGCCCGGGCGATACGCGTGACACCTTTCGATCCCGGCTATCGAATGTTCGTCGATGAATGCCTGAGCGGACCGGCTAATCGCTGGTTGCCCAAGATGGAGGGCGTCTTGCCCCTAATCCGAGATGGCTACGTCGTCGTAATGGAGAGGTTGTGGCCAGCCGAAGAAACAGACGCGTCGACATTTTGCGCCGCGCTTGGCATAGCAAACGACACCGGTTACCCTCCGCCGACTCCTGGCCCTGCAGTGGCGCCCGATGAAGCCGATCTCGTCGCGCTACGAGCTCGCATCCGAAACCTGTTGGCGGAAGGGCGAGCGCGTTATCGCCTGTGGGCCGGGTCTGATGTTCGTGAAGGCAATGTCATGGCCGACCGCAAGGGGAACCTCAAGTTGGTCGACCCGGTCGGCGTGAGCGGATGGAAGATCGTCGAGGCTCTCCGCAGTGGCCGAACCGAATTGCTCGCCGACTTCTCCAACAGTCAGTTGGTCGACTTCCTGAGCATCCCGTACTTTGGACCTGGACGAGAAGGCGTTGCTGAAAGGGACGAGCTTCTCAGTCTCGTTGCGCTGCTTGCCGCCAATTCCAGTGGCGCACGGTAACCAGCCACGGCATGCCCGCACGGAGCATGTCAGGTGCTTGTTAAGACGACATTCCTCAGCTTTACGCGATCGCGGCGAATGGCAGCTTTCCACCCATCGCAGGCATTCAAACTGAAACATCACCAAAAACTCGATCAACTTTTTTGGACCATCCTTTAACTGGCGCCGGCATAGGCCCTTTCGAGCGCGGCGACGTCGAGCTTGCTCATTTGCAGCATCGCCTCCATTGCCCGTTTTGCGCCCGCCTTATCGGGGCCGCCGATCAATTCGGGAAGCCGCGCCGGGACGATCTGCCAGGAAAGGCCATAGCGATCCTTGAGCCAGCCGCAGCGGCTATATTGGCCGCCGGCGCCGAGCTTGTCCCACAGCTCGTCGACTTCCGCCTGATCCGCGCAATCGACCGATAGGGAAATCGCCTCCGTGAATTTGAAATAGGGACCGCCGTTGAGCGCGAGGTATTGAACGCCGGCAAGCTCAAAGACGACCGTCAAGACCGAACCCGGCTCTCCCGGCCCGGCCTCACTGTAACGCGCTATGTCGAGGATGCGCGAAGACGCAAACAAGGAGACATAGAAATTCGCCGCCTCCTCCGCCTCGCGATCAAACCAAAGGCAGGCCCGCACTTTTTGGCGCAGATTCATGGCTCCCTCCCTTCAATAGGGGCTCACGCTTCGGCGCGCGTCTTGAGATCGGCGAGCCCCTTTTCGAACGCGCCGCCGACCATCTTGTCGACATTGATGAAAATGCTCATCAGCTTGCCGAAATAGGGCTGTGCGCCGGTCATCGTCCAGGCGACCTCGGTTCCTTCCGGCGCCGGCGTGAGCGCGAACTCGACGCGGTTCCGGCATTTCATCGGACGCTCCATGGCGATGGTCATCACCACCTTCGCCGGGACCACGGATTCGATGATTTCCGCCTGGCCCGCGCCGACCTTGGAGTCGCCCGCAAAGCTGTTGACCGCGCCGACGCCGCTCGCCGGGCCGCTATAGGCGAGCTTGATCGCGGGGTCCGCCTTCACGAAGGGGTTCCATTCGTTCATCGCGCGAAGATCATTGATGAGCGGAAAGATCCGCGCCCGCGGCGCGGCGATTTGGATGGAGCGGGCGACCCGGCACATGTCCGGCTTCGTCGCCGCGTAGATCAGCAGGGCGGCGAGAAAAACGACGGCGCCGGCCGCAATGGTCGTCATCATGGCGGATGTCCTTTCGCGAGAGGGATGATCCAGCCCGGCCGTCAGGCGGGAACGATCACCATCCAGAGCAGGCCGAAGCGATCCTCGACCATGCCGAAGCGCGACGCGAAAAATGTCTTGCCCAAAGGCATGCGCACCTGGCCGCCATCGGACAAAGCAGCGAAGATCTTATCCGCCTCGGCCGCGTCCTTCGCGGCGTAGGTGAGCCCGAAGCTCTTGAAGCCGGCATTCTCAGCGCCGCAGCCGTCGGAGCCGAGAATGATGGAATCGCCGATCTTCAAGCTCATATGCATGACCTTGTCCTCCCAGCCGGGCGGGACCGCGCCTTCCGGCGCAGGATCGGGACTCTCCTTGTAGCGCAGCAGCATTTGCACCTCCGCGCCGAAGACCTTTTGGTAGAAAGCGACGGCTTCATCGGCGCGACCGCCGAAAAACAAATAGGGCTGGATGGTCACAAGATTCTCCTTGCCGTGTTGACGGAAAATAGGGGCCGCGCGCGCTCGCCACGCCCTCAAAGATGCGCTTGGGCGAGTTCCTCCGCGAGCTGCGCCAGGCTGTCGAACGCCCCGGTCCAGCCGTGTCGGTGCGACAACGCCGACTCTTCGGTCGCGAGGCCGGACTGGATGAAGCTCATCTCCGTCTTGCCGTCGCGCTCGTGCAACGCCACGATGATCTTCGTGATCGCGCGGGGCTCAATGTCGTTGCGCTCCCAAGTATGCGTGAAGGCGAGGCGCGAAGGCTTCTCGATCTCGAGATATTCGCCGCAATGAATGTAATCCTCGCCGTCCGGCGAGCGCATTCCCGAGCGCCATTTGCCGCCGACGCGCAGATCATTCTCCGCGAAAAGCACTTTGAAGCCTGCCGGGCACATCCATCGCAGCCAATGATCCGACTCCGTCCAGGCTTTCCAGACGAGGAGGCGCGGGGCGTTGAAGCTGCGATGAAGCACGAGCGTGTGGCCTTCGCCCGCCTCGCCGGTAGCACGCGCCAAGCCTTCCAGTATGGCCGACCAACCGGCGCGAATGCTGGCGTCGAGCGCCGCCCATTCCGGCTCGATCCGATGGGTCAGCGTGAGCATGCCGCCGTCGCCGTCCGGCCGGATCTCCACGGTCACAAGAGAAGAGGCGCTTTGCTTGTCGCTCCCGAAAGCGAAAACGATCCGGCTGGGGCGGAGGATCTCATGATAGGCGCCAAAATGAGTCGCCAAGAGCTCGCCGCGCTGCTCATGGATCGCGAAGCCGCCGCCAACCCTCGGGTCAATCTCGACATGTTTGGAGACGCCGCCGGGCGTGGCGAAAAGCCAGACGCCGACCGTGGTCGGATCGAACCAGGCGTCGAACAGGCGTTCGGGATGAGCGGCGAAACGGCGCGAAACGACGATCGCGTCGCGGGTGAGATCAGTTGCGAGGGTCATCGGGATTCCCCTTCTGCAGGTCCTGGAGATAGGCGTCGAGCCTGTCGAAGCTTCCTTCCCAGAACCGCCGGTAGGTCTCCAGCCAGCCCGCGAGATCGCGCAACCGCGCCGCTTCGAGCCGGCACGGCCGCGACTGCGCCATGCGCCCGCGGCTGATGAGCCCGGCCTGCTCCAGGACCTTGAGATGTTTGGAAATCGCCGGCTGGCTGATCGAGAAGGGCGCGGCGAGCTCGCCGACGGAAGCCTCGCCTTTCGCCAATCGCGCGAGAATGGCGCGCCGCGTAGGATCCGCGAGAGCGGAAAAGGCGGCGCTGAGAGGATCATCCATAGATAACCGCCCGCATATATAACTATATAGTTATATAGCGTACGACGTTTGGCCCGTCAAGCGCCGCCCATCCCGTCGGCGCCGGGTCGCTAGAATTTCAACTTGCGGCCAATGCCTGAGCCCTCGTGGCGAGAGCCACGAGGGCGGCAGGAGTGGGTGCGATGATCAGGCTGAGCGCGCGCCCGTGTGGATAATCGTCCCGACATGTTCGCCGCGGAGCGCCGCAGTGAGACGGCCCGGCACAAGCCCATTCACGATCTGCACATGCTCGAGATGGCGCGCGGTGGCCATGACCTCGATGAGCGCGCGGTCGAATGGCAACGTGCCCTTATGATTTGCGAGTTCGGCGGCCCCCATCTCGCGGAAGAACTGCGCCTTCTCCCCGCCCGGGGCGTTGGGGTCGGCGGCGTACACACCATCCACATCCTCCACGATCGTGAGGCCGGCGGCTCCGAGCGCGTCGGCGAGCAGGAAGGCGCCCGTGTCAGCGCGATGAGTCGGGATGCGTGAGGAGGGAAACTCGTGGTGGTGATATGGAGGAAAGGCGCTCCCCACGACCGCGCGCGCCGCGGTCAGGTGGATCGCGAGCTGGTTTGCGACAGTCGGATGCTCAACGTAGGAGACGCCCTCCGGCGCCAGCAAGGACGCAAGGATGTGGCCGTTTTGGCCGGCCTCGCTCGCGGCGAGCGGGGCGAGCGACCCGACCGGCAGGCCAAGGTCGAGGCCGACGCCGTAGAGGTGGCGGGCGCGGATGCCGGCGCCGGTCAGGATGAGCAGACGGTGCTCGGGCAGAAGCTTGCGGAGCTCGTCCACGATGGGGAGGATGGCGTCCGCGCCGCGATCCATGATGGAGCGGCCGCCGATCTTCACGACCTGAAGCCAAGGGAGGATCCGGACCGGACGCCTGCCGGCGACAGGACGGGTGAGCGTCCCGTCGAGCAGGGTCTGGCGCGCGAGCGGCGAGGCGACGTGTTTGATGCTGTTGGTGTGTTCGGACATGATCGTTGTTCTCTAGCTCGCGGTGATGATGGTGCCGACGTGTTCGCCGGCGAGCGCGCGGGTCAGGTTGCCGGGGACGAGCCCGTTCACAACTTGCACCTGACGGATGTGTCGCGCCGTCTTGAGCAGGTCGAGCATTGGGAACTCGAGGATCGAGTCGTGCAGCCCCTGCGCCTTCATCTCGTCAACGGAGATCTTCGGTATGAATGTGGCGTTCTTCGAGGTTTTCGGGTTTGCCGTGTAGAGGCCGTTTTCGTCCTTCACGAAGATCATCGCCTTGCAGCCGAACTGCTCGGCGACCAGAAAGCAGCCGGCGTCGGTGCGGTAGGGCGGGATGACGTCCTCGGGGCCTGGGCGCATCCAAAGTCCATAGGGCGGCATGCCGCTGAAGATGACGGCGTTCACCTCGGCAAGGTAGAGGGGGACAGCCGAGAGACCGGCGCCGTCGACCGAGGAGATGCCGTGCTTCGCGAGGAGCTGTCCTAGGATTACGGCGTTCTGATTGGCGACCGACGCGCCGAGCTGCGAGAGCACGCCTGCCGGCAGATTAAGCCCCGCCGCGATCGAATAGAGATGCCGGGCCCTTGTGCCTGCGCCTGTCCCGATCAGCAGCTTGTGGGCCTTGCGGACGGCGACGATCTCATCCACGAGCGGGAAGAGGGCCGCGCGGCCGCGGTCGATGACGCTCTGTCCGCCGACCTTGATGACCGTCGCATCCGGCAGAATCCGGAAGTCTTCCGCCGCCTCCGCCGCCGCTAGCAGCTGTGCGTCGTCCAGCGATCGCTGCATGAGGAGCGTCTCAAGCTCCGCCGTTGTATTGGCCATTGGGGCGCCTTTCTTCGTTGCGATGAGTTGTTTTGCCTTAGAACAACTTGTTACAACTAAGAGTGCGGCCAAACAACATATGAAAATAGTGTATCATTACGTGAAAATTACGTGTCGCACACCTTGCCGGGAAAATACTCACAAAAACGCAGAACGCGCTATCCTGCGCTCTTGACGGCGTCGAGATCACAAAAACTGGACCGAGCGCCAACGAATCGCAAAGCCCGCGGCGACGCGACGAGGCTTCCGTTAAACGGGCGTGCATGCTCGGGCTGCGGAGCCCAGGAGCGCATCAATGATTTTGGATTGATCCCGTCCGAGCCGAAACTGCGTCCGGGCGTCGGCTCAAAGGATGCCGGGCACCGAAATTTCCCGCGCCCGGCAGCCTTGGCGGCTCACTTCCGGGCAGGCGTGAAAATCGCGAAGATCCTTCGAGAAGCAGATTCTGACTTCCTGCAGAACGCCGCCAGCGCAAGCGACGCCGATCATTCCCGGCCGCAACCGCCGGTTGGCGGCGATGAAGGCGCGCTCAACGTCGAGCGGCGTCCAGGTTTGATCCTGCTTCGCGGACTGAAAGGACGGCGGGATCGCGATGGCGTCGCGCGCCCTGCGGACATCGGCGAAATAATCCGTCGGGCTCTTCCCCGAGCAGACGCCATGCTTGCGCCATTCGTGCCGGGCGAGCCCTTCATCCGGATAGAGTCCGGCAGCCGACTCGAGAGCTATCCGCGACGGCGTCTGCGCGCCGGGCTCGCAATCCGAAGGATAGCCGCGCTCGTATTGCGGCCAAAGCCCATGGACGACAAAGCCGAGATTGGCGCCCGGATCGCACTGCCCATGCGCCCGCGCCGCCGCCGGCGTGCGGCAAAATCCCGACGACCACGATAAAGCGAGAACATAAAAGTCAAATTCGCCGGGAACGCCGCCGCTCGGTCGCCCGCTGCGAAAGCCGCTTTGCGAAGCCGGGGCCGCGGCGTCGCGCTCAGCGGCGCTGGGCGCTTTATCGGCGCAATTGTCCAGCACGCAGCCCTCGTCGCGCACGGGCCCTTGGGCCGAGCAGATCGGCGACGAGCCGGCAAGCATGAGCAGGGCGAGACCCAGGACCGCCGCGCCGCGTCTCGCAAGGGAAGAGAGAGCCATCGGGCGGGTTCGATCCGTCAGGGTTGGGCCATTTTGCACGCGGGCGAATAGGCGTCGTTGCGGTCGAGCCCGGCGACGCACCACTCGACCCCGAAGCCGACCCCCGTGATGCCGAGCTCCTTGCTGATGGAATAGGAGACCGACCGCGTCCGGCCGTCGTTCAAATAGGCGCGCGCCACGCAAAAGCGCTGCGGAATATAGTCGAGCCCATTCGAGCGGTAGCCGATCTCCCTGACCTCGGCGAAGCCGGCGATCTCGAGCCCAGTCTTCCAGAATTCGGCTTCGCGCGCGTAAAAGCGCGATTGGATCCGTTCGAAGACCTCCGGATCGGCGCAATCCGGCAGGATTCCGTCCCACGGATAGTAGCGCCGCTCCGCCGGCGTCAGCGGGCGCGCCTCGGCCGAAGGCGCGAAGCCGCCGCCGACTTGAAGCAGCATGAGCAAAGCAAGTGCGAAAAGCCCGAGACGCCTAAACATGAATCTTATCGAGACCCGCATCCGTTAACACGCGCCCGATACGATGCTGCGCCAAGGCCAAGCCGTCAAGCGGAAAGCCCTGCGGAGTCGGAAGAGGGAGCCTGATGATGTCAGCGAGCCAAGCTTCAGCGACAGGAGGAGGTCGGGGGCTCGGCGCAACCACGAAGCGCGCGGCCGCCCTTTGGAAAAACAAGGTCTGGCTCAATGGCGGCTTCGCCATCGCCGCGGCTTGCGCCGATCTCTGCGCGCTCGCCTTCGCCGGTCTGGCGGCGAATATCCTGACCCAGGCCTACAAGCGCGGCGAAGCGAATATCGGCGAATCGATCGACGAATTCAGCGCGCTCGCGGCGGCGGCCTTTCTCGTCATTTCCTTCGCGCGCCAAGAATATTCCTACGAGCGCTATCTGTCCTTCAAGACCCATGTCGAACGCTGCGGCCTAACCTGGAGCCTCGCCTTTCCGGCGGCTGTGATGATGGCTTTCATGATCAAGGCGACGCCAGATCTGTCGCGATTGTGGGTATGCCTTTTCTTGATCCTGGGCTTCGCCGTGCTGTTGCTGGCCCGCTATGGCCTCGTCCGCGCGGCGCGCACGACGGCCGCAAAAGGGGGCCTCGCGGCGCGGCGCGTCCTGCTGCTCGGCTATGAGGACCAGATCGAGGAATTCTATCGCAACTACGACCTCAACGCTTTCGGCATGCGGGTCGTCACCGCTTCCGTGCTCCGGGGACCGGATCATCTCGACGAGGACCTTGCCCTGGCGGCCGCGGCGGCGCGCATTTTTCTCCCCGAGGACGTCTTCATCCTGCTTCCCTGGACGGAGAAAGACTCGATCGACCGCTGCATCAACGCCTTCCTTCGCATCCCGGCCGCGCGGCATCTCGGCACGAACAGCTTCCTCAACCGATTCGCCAAGGCGAGAGTCGCCAATGTCGGGCCGATCTCGAGCCTCAACCTCACCTTGCCCTGGTCGCCTCTTCAAGTCCTGGGAAAGCGCCTGTTCGACATTTTCGGCGCGCTCGCCGCGCTCATCCTGCTGTCCCCTGTTTTCGCGGCGCTCGCCCTCGCGATCAAGCTCGACAGCAAGGGGCCGGCGATCTTCAGGCAGCGCCGCTACGGCTTCAACCAGGAGCCATTCCGCATCTTCAAGTTTCGCTCCATGCGGGCGCTCGAGGACGACCGCCATGTCCGGCAGGCGACGGCGCAGGATTCGCGCGTGACGCGGATCGGCCGCTTCATGCGCAAGACCAATCTCGACGAGCTGCCACAACTCATCAACGTGCTCATCGGCGACATGTCTTTGGTCGGGCCGCGCCCGCATGCGCTCGCGCATGACCAGCTCTATGAGCCGTCGGTGACGCTTTACGCCCGCCGCCACAACGTCAAGCCGGGGATCACCGGATGGGCGCAGGTCAATGGCCTGCGCGGCGAGATCACGCCAGAGACGCTCAAGGCCCGGATCGAGCATGATCTCTATTACATCGACAATTGGTCGCCCTGGCTCGATCTCCAGATTTTGTGGGACACACTGATGTCGAAGAAGGCGTTTCGGAACGCCTATTGATTGGAGGATATGAAACTGCATATTCCTCTGCATGCGAAAGGATCGACTGAGTTACGTCAGCGCGCTGCTGGGCAGAGGCTTGAGCTATACGGATATTCAGTCGACCGACCGCGCATTTCGATACGCGGCCGTGTGAACACAAGGAAGAGCGACTATGCTAGATCAAGCGAAAGCGCTGGTTGTGTCGCATCCATTCCTAATACTAACCGCTATGGTCATCGGATTGTTTCTGAGCTGGTTAATAGTTGAGATAGTTAAGGATGCGAAAGCTCTTCGTAAGATAGAGCAGCTGTTTTCTGCTCCTTTGCATTACCAAGGACTTCTCAAGCAGGCCCCGCTTGGTGGGCTAGTAGTGAAAGCTGACTTAGGGCGTGTCTCTGAGAGATATTATCCCGGTGATGCAGCAAAGAAAGCTACCCTAACAGTCCACGGGTGGAAAACCGCATATGATCGAATCATAGCTGAAAACGATTATATTGACCTAGTAGATAGGGGCAGGCTGGAACTGCTCGGCTATGAGATGGGTATTCCTCCAAGAGACCCAACATTTCAAAAGGGCTTACATCGGTTGAACTTGTGCGCATTCCTAGATCAGATGGACCATGGCCCTGTTGTTCCAAAGGAACTTGATTCCTATTACACTGGAACCGGTAGACAAGCCGATGCCGATGTGTGGCGTTTAAAGGATCATATGCCCAAAGACCTGCCCGTACGTATCAAGCAGGGCGAAAATATAGCTTGGGCTTGGAAAAATGTCGGTCTCGGGCAGGACATGGTCTATCGCGAATATCACGGAGACTGGAAGTCAGTGAGCGTGCCCATAGGAAAACGCACTGGAATCCGTTTCCATGCCGGCAGAAAGCATGGCGTGTCCGTGCCGCGCATGCAACGTGTCCAGGTGGACAGTGGTGCTTTTGCTATCACTGATAAAGCAATCTATTATGGCGGTGCGCACAAGGCGTTTCGTATCCCCCACGATAAGATTGTATCAGTGGAAGAGATGTCTGACGGAATTACGATTCTGAAGGATTCGTCTTCTTCAGCAGCAACTAAACCTTGGGCTCTGTATTTACCGGACGCTTGGTTTGCCTACCGTCTCTTAATGCACTTCGCCCCGTCAGAAAATAACTATCTATCTCAAGATGAAAACTCTCCTCGCGGACCTACTCAAGACTTTCCTTCTGATGAACCTGAATTAAATGAGACTATCAAGGAGGCTCCTAGGGCGGTCATGGTCGACCCTGATGAGGCCATGTTGCGTAGTTTGACTGAACGAGATGGTAACTACGAGGACGAAACTCAACCACCGCCCCGCAATGAAGACAAGGTTAATGGTGCAGAGGAAGGCACCGCTTACAAAGCTGGGGATCCAGTTCAAGTCGCGTTACCTGAAAAAAATGGCAAGACAGCTTGGTACAATGGGCAAGTCCTGCGAGTTTTAAAAAATAGAAAATATAGAATAAAAATGGAGACGGGCGAGGAACTTTCCCGCGTCGAAGAAGACTGTTTGAAGCCAGCAAAAAGGGACTTGCACCGTGTGGAAAATAGTGAACCAAAGTTCGAGATTGGTGACAGAGTAAAAGTAATGTTCGGGGAGGAATGGTATGCAGGCGAAGTTAGGCAGATGTATAATAACGACCGTTATAAAGTAGAGTTTGATGACGGCGACACTTTTAATGACATAAGAAAAGATGAGATGAAGCCGTTAGCTGAATAAAGCAAAGCTCTCACGGTTAGCAAAGAAATATTATCTAAGCTGCCCTGTGTAACACAGTTTCTACAAGACCGTATCCTTTTACACGATACATCGTGAGCCTGTAGTTCCATTCACAATGCGCCAATACACGCCCTCCCTTTATAGAAGGACAAATTTGATTCAAGATGTGACGAGTGCCCTTAGGCGAGTTAAGTTCGCGGCGGAGGCCGCGTCCCATCCTCGATCTTAATGGGACGGCCTCGTCTATGTAACACCCCGACACATAAAGGCACGCCTCATCCCCGATTATAAACGTCCTGAATGCGGACGATGTCGTCCTCGCCGAGATAGGAGCCGGTCTGAACCTCGATCAATTCGAGATCGATCTTGCCTGGATTGGCCATCCGATGGACCGAGCCAATCGGCAGATAGATCGACTCGTTCTCATGCACGAGATGAATCTCATTGTCGCGCGTGACTTCCGCGGTGCCCTTGACCACGATCCAATGTTCGGCGCGGTGGAAATGCTTCTGCAGCGACAGCCGTTCGCCCGGCTTAACGACGATGCGCTTGACCTGATAGCGCGTGCCTGAGTCGACCGATTGATAATATCCCCAAGGGCGAAACGAGCGCTTATGTGCGAGCGCCTCCGGCCGGCCCTCCTCCTTCAAGCGGTCGACCAGTTGCTTGACCTTGTCGCCATGGGCCTTGTTGAGGACAAGCACGGCGTCTTGCGTGGTGACGACGATCACGTCGTCGACCCCGACCACGGTGGTCAAATGCTCATCCGAGCGAATATGGACGTTCTCGGCGTTCATCACGACGCCGTGGCCGCGGATCGAATTGCCGCTTTCGTCGCGGTTCGACAATTCCCAAACCGCCGACCAATTGCCGACGTCGGACCAGCCTATGTCGGCAGGCACCACCGCCGCCTTGTCGGTGCGCTCCATGACCGCATAATCGATCGAGATTTTCGGCGCCCGCGCGAACGCATCGGCGTCGAGGACGATGAACTTGAGATCCTGCTTGGACTTGGCGACGGCGTCGGCGGCAGCCTCCGCGATCGCAGGCTCATATTGCCGCAGCTCCGCCTGCATCACATCGGCGCGGAAGAAGAAATTGCCCGAGTTCCAAAGATAGCCTTCGGCGACATAGCGCTCCGCCGTCTCGACATTGGGCTTTTCGACAAATCCGTCGACCCGAAACACGTCGCCCTCGGCCGTGACCGCCTTGCCGGGCTTGATATAGCCATAGCCGGTCGCGGGACCCGTCGGCTTGACGCCGAGCGTCACGATATAGCCGAGCGCCGCCGCCTCAGCCGCCTGCTTGCACAAAGCGACGAAGCCCGCCTTGTTCTGCACCACATGATCGGCGGCGAGCACCGCGACGATTGTCTCCGGCCCTGCCTGCGCCGCAAACTCCGCGGCGACGGCGACGGCCGGACCCGAATCGCGGCGGACGGGCTCCAGGACGATGCGGGCGTCGCGCTTCACCTGCGCCAGTTGATCGGCGACGAGGAAGCGATAATCATGATTGGAGATGACGATCGGCGTCTCGAAAACTTCGTCCTCGAGAATTTCGAGGGCGAGCTGAAAGGTCGAGTTCGCGCCGACGAGCGAAATAAATTGCTTCGGAAGGCTCTCACGCGATTCCGGCCAAACCCGCGTTCCCGAACCGCCGCACATAATGACCGGAAGGATCTTTACCATTCTTGCTCCCCCATAGCGCTATTCGCAGGGTAATTTCGCTTCATATCAACCGTCGCCAGCGCGCGGGAACGGCCTTTGCCTGAGCCGGCTATCGGGGTAAAACTTATATACGCATACGCCGGAAATGTCGCCCTTTTCCGCGCGCGGCAGGCGCTCGGATGAACCTGTTTTTCGTGACGCTGACATGAATTCGCTCCGATTTCGGCGCGCGATCGACGAGCTTGATGGCCGAGCCCAATTTTCACCTTGAACGACGACGTCTGAAGCTGCGGGCTTGGCCCGCCGCGGGCGTGGACGAGGCGGGACGCGGCCCGCTCGCCGGCCCGGTCGCCGCGGCGGCCGTCATTCTCGATCCGCGCGACCTGCCGGCCGGGATCCAGGATTCGAAACTTCTAAAGTCCGATGCGCGCGAGCGGCTCTATGAAGAGATCATGCGACGCGCGCTCGCAGTCGCCGTCGGCCTCGCGAGCGCCGAGGAGATCGACGCGATCAACATTCGCCAGGCGACTTTCGTCGCGATGCGCCGAGCGATCTCCGCGCTGTCCATCGAGCCGCGCTCGCTGTTGATCGACGGCAATGATCCGCCGCCGAACCTGCCCTGCCCCGTTGAAACGATTGTCAAAGGCGACGCGACCGTCCTCTCGATCGCCGCCGCCTCCATCATCGCCAAGGTCACCCGCGATCGCCTGATGCGTAGCCTTTGCGCAAGCTATCCGGCCTATGGTTTCAGCCGGCATTTCGGCTATGCCACCGCGGCCCATCTCGCCGCGATCGCCGAGCACGGTCCCTGCCCGTTCCACCGGATGAGCTTCAGGCCGCTGCGAACCGATTGAACCGAGAAAGCCCAACACGTTCAAAAACGGGACGCCTCGGGCCGCGCGCCCCAGGACGCTTTGTTAACGCCGCGTGACGCAAGGTCATTTCCGCAAGTTGCGTAGCGGTCATCTCTCATGCGTGTCCAAAACGCCGGCCGAGCCGGCGCGAAACCCCGGATCAAGGTAGCGCGTACCGGGGCCTTCGCGCCGGCGTCGTGCGCGCCGGACTCGAAGCTCCCTCGAAACGAGATCCTGGTCGGCGACTGCCTCGAGGAGCTCGCCAGGCTTCCGCCTTGCTCGGTCGATCTCGTCTTCGCCGATCCGCCCTATAATCTTCAGCTCGAATCAGCGCTGTCGCGCCCGGACCAAAGCCTCGTCGACGCCGTCGACGACGATTGGGACAAGTTCGCGAGCTTTTCCGATTATGACCGGTTCACTGGAGCTTGGCTCGCCGCCGTGCGCCGGGTCATGAAGCCGCAGGCGACGCTGTTCGTGATCGGCTCCTATCACAATATTTTCCGCGTCGGCGCGATCCTGCAGGATCAGGGCTTCTGGATCCTGAACGACATCGTTTGGCGCAAAGCCAACCCAATGCCGAATTTTCGCGGCCGGCGCTTCACAAATGCGCATGAGACGCTGATCTGGGCGGCCAAGGACGGCGCCGCCAAGAACTACACCTTCAACTATGAATTGCTGAAGGCCGGCAATGAGGATTGCCAGGTCCGCTCCGACTGGCTGTTCCCGATCTGCACCGGCGCCGAACGGCTCAAGGACGCGTCGGGCCGCAAGGTCCATCCGACGCAAAAGCCCGAGGCCTTGCTCGCGCGCATCCTGCTCGCCGCGACCAATCCCGGCGATCTCGTGCTCGACCCTTTCTTCGGCTCGGGCACGACCGGAGCGGTCGCCAAACGACTTGGCCGCGCCTTTATCGGCGTCGAGCGCGGGACCGCCTACGCGGCCGCCGCGCGCGCGAGAATAGCTTCGATCGAACCACTGCCGCATGATGCGGTCGCGGCCGTCCCGAGCAAGAGATCGGAGCCGCGGATCGCTTTCTCCGCCCTTGTCGAGGCGGGACTGATCCAACCGGGCGAGACGCTGGTCGATGAAAAAAGACGCCATGCGGCGGTCGTGCGCGCCGATGGGGCGATTGCGCTCGGGTCGATCGCCGGCTCGATCCATAAGATCGGCGCCCTCGCGCAAGGCCTGCCGGCCTGCAACGGCTGGACGTTCTGGAGGCTCCTTCGAGACGGCAAATATGAGCCGATCGATTCATTGCGCGCGAAGGTGAGGTTGGAGCTGCGCGACGCGGCGGAATAGGCGACACTCGTCGCGCAATCAAAATTACTTCACGCGCTCGAGCCATGCTGGCCCGCCGGTCCGCCGCGCCCTATCCTGCGTCCGACGCTGGCTCACGAGGAAAACATGCTTGTTCTGGCAATAGGGATCGTCGTCTTTCTCGGCGGGCATATTTTCACGACCTTTCGCGAAACCCGGGACCGGCTGATCGCCCGTTATGGCGAGGCGACCTATAAGGCCGCCTATTCGGTCGTCTCCCTCATCGGCTTCGTCCTGATCGTATGGGGCTTCGCCCGCTATCGGGCGGAAGGGTTGATCCCTCTTTGGAGCCCGCCGATCTGGGCGCGCCACCTCACCATCACGCTGATGTGGTTCGCCTTCGTGGCCCTGGCTTGCGTCAATCCGGCGCCGTCGCGGATCAGAGGATGGCTGCGCCATCCGACGCTGGTCGCGGTGAAGATCTGGGCGCTCGCCCATTTTTTGGCCAATGGCGACGCGGGCGGTCTTTTGCTGTTCGGATCGTTTCTCGCCTGGGCGGTTTATGATCGAATCGCGGTCAAGAGGCGCGGCGACATGGGGGCGCCCCGGATCGCCGCCTTCACGCGCGGCGACGCCATCGCCTTGGGCGCTGGGACCATCGCCTATGCGGCCATGATCCTGTTGCACCCCTACCTCATTGGGGTCCCGGTGATCGGCCGCTGAAACGGCCGAAGGAAGCGAGCGTCAAAGCGTGTTCCGAAGAAGCGCTCGGCTTATTCGGAACATGTTCCAACTTATTTGATCTGGCGCGCGTGCTCGTCGTTTGGACAGCGCGCTAAAGCGCATTCCATCGGGTTGAGGCCCCGCCGATTGGATTGAACCAACCTGATCTCGTTCGGGCCTAAACGAGCGCCGCGAGACAAAAATCGATGACTTGATCGATGGTGGGCTCCGGCTCTTGCGCACATTGCACCATCAGCCGCGGATGGCAGAAGCGCACGCAGGCGCAGCGAACGAGAATCGCGGCGAGATCTGGGTCGCCGGAGTGAAACTCCCCAGCCTCCATGCCGCGCCGGATAATTTCCGCGATGATCTTGTCCATTTTATCATTGTGCTCATGAACAACCGGCCAGTCCTCGTCATAGGCGGTCTCTAGAAGTTCATGCAGTTTTCTATCCTGGAGGAAACGCTGCGAGTTCATCGCCTCGATTGCGGCGATAACTTCGCGCAGAGCCTTGGCCGCCGGCTCCGTCGACCCCGCGATCTCCTCGGCCGAAGCTGCGATCCGGGCTAAGAGCCGCGCGCAGACAGCGGCATTGATCTCCGCCTTCGCTGAAAAAAACCGATACACATTGGCCGGCGACATGCGCAACTCTCGCGCGATGTCGGCGACGGTCGTCTTTTGAAACCCAACGTTGCTATAAAGCCGCTCGGCAACCTCCGCTATATCGAGCTGCATGTTGGTTTCTCTCTCGGCGAACGAATTTTTCATTTATATCTAAACCAAAACTTTCTCAAACGATGAAATGTGAACTGATTTCAACTGTATTTATGAAATCAGGATAACTATGCAAGATGGATTTTCCAATTAAGAATCCGTAACCACATGTCGCGAAGAACTCACCGCGATCGGACTGTGCGCGCTGGCGGGCCAAGTGCTGAAAAAAAGCCCATTCGCACGGGGAAAAAGCGAACAAAATCGGGGAGAGACCATCCGACAGCGTTAAATGATGCGCGAATATGGGGCATTCACAATAATTTGGTTTGGACCAGCGTCACATAATCGTGGTCGGTCTCGATGCAATAGGCCGAGACGCCGCATCCCCTACTCCCCGACGCAGCCCGCGCGCCTCATTCGAACGCGACGACGAGACCGCGTCTTTCGCATTCGGCTTCGATCGCCTGCATGATTTCCTGCAAATCCTCGACCTCGATCGCATTGGCGTCATGCGGCGCGTCCCAACTCACGATCGCGTCGAGGTCGACGACGAAATCCGCCGGCTCTTCGCCGTCGGAAAGGTCCGGCGCATTCACGATGGTCAGGACCTTCTCGCGCCATAAAATGCGTATCGACCCTTCGGTCAATGTGACTTGTGGTCCGGAACGACGTCGCGCAGGCATGTTCTAGCTTCCCCGGCCGCGCTGCTCGCGGCTCATGGCGGCGGCCGCGACCTTGCGCATCACGCTCGGCAGAGCTTCCTTCGCGAGCGCGTCGGCCGGAACCCAACGGCAGCCGGCCGGCGGCGCGCTCGCATTTGGAACTTCAGCGGCATAAATGTCGAGCCGCAAAGCGAAATGCGTGAATATTTGCTCGACGACGGCGTCGAGCTTTTCGTAGCGCGCCGGCATCGGCGCCTCGAGCAAGGCGGAATCCGCGTCGAAATCCGCGCTCCAGGCGGTGCTCGGGAATTCCGCCATGCCGCCGAGCAGGCCCTTGGGCGGCCGCGTGCGAATCAGCGTGGCGCCGTCCCCGCGCCGAACGAAAAACGCCGCGCCGCGCCAGCGCGGCCTTTCGCGCTTGGCCGCCTTGACCGGGAAGCGCGCAGGCTCGCCCGAGACGCGCCCGGCGCAGAAGGCCGCTAACGGACAAAGGGCGCAGGCGGGGCGCCGCGGCGTGCAAATCGTCGCGCCGAGATCCATGATCGCTTGCGCATAGTCGCCAGGACGCCGCTCGGGCGTCAGTAGGCCGGCCTTCTCCCGGATCTCAGCCTTGGCCGTGGGCAACGGGGTCGCGATCGCGAATAGGCGCGCGACGACCCGCTCGACATTGCCGTCGACGACGACCGCCCGCCGTCCGAAGGCGATCGCCGCGATCGCCGCAGCCGTATAGGGGCCGAGGCCAGGCAGCTTACGCAATTCCTCTTCCGCCGCCGGAAAAACGCCGTCGAACGCATCGGCGACGATCCTGGCGCAAGCATGAAGATTTCGCGCGCGGGAATAATAGCCGAGCCCAGCCCATGCCCGCATCACCTCCTCGACCGGAGCTTGCGCCAAATGCCGGACATCCGGCCATCGGCGCAGAAAATCGGCGAAATAAGGCTTGACCGCCGCCACCGTGGTTTGCTGCAGCATCATTTCGGACAGCCAGACGACATAGGGATCGGCCGTCGCGCCCGGCGCCGCGCGCCACGGGAGGGCGCGGCCATAGCGATCATACCAGGCGAGCGCCGCGGGGGCGGCGGACTGCGCGGTCAAAGCGTCGGAAGCCATGTCGTCCATGCGCGTTCATAGAGCATTTTCGCGCGAAACAGATACCGCTCGCGTCAAGAAAATGGGGAAAAACAAAGGTGTAGGGCCGCTCTCGCCGCGGCGAGCCGAAGACGAGCCCTAGTCGCCCCGCCGCGGCGAAGAGTCCCGGTCCCGCGATTGACGCAAAGCGCGGAAACATGGGTATAGTCATGCATCAAAGGATCGCCCCATGCTCACGCGACGCAGCGAGAAACGGACTTGGCCGCGGCCGCTTGCCGATTTGGTCGGACGCGCGCTCGACACTGTCCTAGCGCGGCAAGGGTTCGGGCAGTCCGATCTCATCCTATATTGGGACGATATCGTCGGCGCCCGGCTTGCCGCAATGTCGCAGCCGATCAAGCTGCAATGGCCGGCCCGCGACCCGCGCGGCGGCCAGGCGACGGCCACGCTAGTCGTGCGCGTCGAAGGCGGCTTCGCTCTCGAGTTGCAGCATCTCTCGGGCGCGGTCGTCGAGCGGGTGAACGCGCATCTCGGCTGGCGCTGCGTTTCGCGCCTTAGCCTCAAGCAAGGCCCCATCGTGCGACGCGCCGACGCTGACCGCTCGGTTCGCGCGCCAGATCCCGCTGCGATCGAAGCCGCCGAACAATCGGTCGCCGGGATAAAGGACGAAGGACTGCGGGCGGCCTTGGCGCGCCTCGGCGCCCATGCGCTGAGCGGAGGCAGGACATGAGCCGGATCCAACTCGAGCCCTGGCCCAACTCGGCTCGGCTTGATAGTTTTTGCGAGAGGGCCATTATAAGCTTATGGCCTAGCTTGTCGTCCTGGGACTAGCGTCCTTTGGGAGGGCCTGGCAGATCTCCGTTCCGTTTGGAACGGGGCGCCGCAAGATGCTTGGAAAATAAACGTCGAGGCCGGCTCTGCGATCCTGTCGATCAGAACCGGCTCCCGCTAAATTCGCCCTCTTCCAGCGAGTGGATCAAATTCATGCGTTCGCTTTCTAAATCTGCGGCTTCGTTGAAAAGCCGCCGGGAAATCTTCGAGATCGCGGTCGCCGCGGGCCTGACCCTTGCCGGGATTGCTGGCGTGATCATCGATTCGCGCGCGCCGGCCTTGGCCCAAAGCGCCAGCGTGACAGCCGACCAGTTAATGGCGGGCGAAGCCCTGCCCGACGTGGTTCTCGGCAAGGCGGACGCGCCGGTGACCATCGTCGAATATGCCTCGATGACCTGCTCGCATTGCGCGGCGTTTCACGCGACGACCTATCCCGAGCTGAAGAAGAAATATATCGACGCCGGCAAGGTGCGCTTCATCTTGCGCGAATTTCCGCTCGACCCGCTGGCGACGGCTGGATTCATGCTGGCGCGCTGCGCCGGCGACGATAAGCGCACGGCGATCGTCGACCTGCTGTTCGCGCAGCAAAAGAATTGGGCCTTCACCGAAAAGCCGGTCGAATCGCTCGCCACTCTGGTCAAGCAGGCCGGCGTGACTCAGGAAGCGTTCGAGACCTGCCTCAAGGATCAGACTCTTTACGACAAGATCAACAAAGTGCGCGATCACGCCGCAGAAAAATTCGGCGTGAACGCGACGCCGACCTTTTTCATCAATGGCAAGAAGCAAACCGGCGAAATAACCCCGGAGACCCTCGACAAATTGCTCGAGCCGCTGCTGAAAGGCTGAGCGCGGCTGGCTTCGAGGGGAAAGCCATCGTCGAAAGGACGGCGGCTGTTCCAATTGGATGTAATCGTCCAATCGACAAGAACGCGCTCCAGTCCAAAAAGGCGGAGCCTGTTCCTATCGAAATAGCGAGGCTTCGGCTGCGCGACGCCGCCGGATGATCGGAAACGTTTCGGTCCAATCACCCGGCCACGCGACCGGTCGCTTCGTCAAAACATGTCGAGCGAGACGCGCGCCTCGTCGGACATGCGGCCTTGATCCCAAGCCGGCTCGAACACGATCGTGACGATCACGCCCAAGGTCCCGGGCACGGTGCCGACGGCCGTCTCGATCGAGCGGGTGATTTCGCCGGCGACCGGACAGCCCGGCGCGGTCAAGGTCATTTCGATCTTGATCAGGCGATGCTCGTCGATCTCGACCTTGTAGATCAGGCCGAGTTCATAGACGTCGCAAGGAATCTCAGGATCAAACACGGTCTTGAGCGCGGCGACCACGTCATTCGTGTAGCGCGTCCGCTCATGCGGCAAAACCGAGCCGTCGAAGATCCATTGCGGTTCGTTCGGCAAAGTTTCCGTGGCGTCTTGGGCTTCGATGGTTTCCGATTCGGCCATGGCGGACTCCTCATTCCTTCAGGCAAACAGGCCTTCGGCCTTGATCAGGGCTTCGGCGAGCTTATCGACCTCCTCGAACGTATTGTAGAGGGCGAAAGAGGCTCGGCAGGTTGACGTCACGCCGAAACGGGCGAGCAACGGCTGGGCGCAATGGGTGCCGGCGCGCACGGCGACGCCCGAGCGGTCGATGATCGTCGCGACGTCATGCGCATGGGCGTTCTTCATCTCGAAGGCGATGATCGCGCCCTTGCCTTTCGAGCGGCCGAAGATGCGAAGCGAATTGATCTTCGACAGACGCTCGTGGGCATAATCGCCCAAAGCGCTTTCATGGGCGTGAATGCGGGCGCGGCCGACCTTCTGCATATAGTCCACCGCGGCGCCAAGGCCGATCGCCTGCACGATTGGCGGCGTGCCGGCCTCGAAGCGATGCGGCGGCTCGTTATAGGTGATGCGGTCCTTGGTGACTTCGTTGATCATCTCGCCGCCGCCGAGGAAGGGCGGCAGCTTCTCCAGCCATTCCTGCTTGGCGTAAAGCGCGCCGATGCCCGTCGGCCCATAAAGCTTATGGCCGGTCACGACATAGAAATCGACGTCGAGATCGCGCACGTCGACCTCGAGATGCACGGCGCCTTGCGAACCGTCGATCAGCACGGGAATGCCTCGCTCATGGGCGATCTTGATGATCTCCTTCACCGGCGTGACGGTGCCGAGCATGTTCGACATATGGGTGATGGCGACGATCTTGGTCTTCGGCGTCAGCGCCTTCTCGAATTCCTCGAGGGAGAAATTGCCCTCGTCGTCGACGTCCACCCAACGCAGGACGGCTCCTTTGCGCTCGCGCAGGAAATGCCACGGAACGATATTGGCGTGATGCTCCATGATCGAAAGAACGATCTCGTCGCCTTCCTTGATGAAAGCCTGGCCGAAAGAGGACGCGACCAAATTGATCGATTCGGTCGCCGATTTCGTGAAGATGATCTCGTTGACGGAGCCCGCGTTGAAAAAGGCGCGAAGGCTTTCGCGCGCGACTTCGAATGCATCCGTCGCGGCGTTGGCTAGAAAATGCAGGCCGCGATGAACATTGGCATATTCATGGTAGATCGCATGGACCATGCGATCTACGACCTCCTGCGGCTTTTGCGCGGACGCGGCATTGTCTAGATAGACCAAGGGCTTGCCATAGACTTCCATCGACAGGATCGGAAAATCCTGACGAATGCGCGTTACGTCCAACGGCGCCTCGGCTGTGATGTGCTTGTTCATGCCCTGCTCCATGCTCGGCGTCCGACGTCAAGCCTACGCATCGCCCTAACGGTTCCATTCTTCGAAGCGGGGCGGGACAGACATGCGCCCCGCCGCCAATTCCATTCGTTGCTCAGCCCTTCGACCGCGCGGACAGCCATTTGGCGATTTCAGCGCGAAAGCCCGCGACCAGGGCTTCATTCTCTATTTCATCGACCAATTCGCCCGCGAAGGCGTCGAGAAGAAGCGACTCCGCCTCGGCGAAAGGCAGGCCCCTCGCCTGGAGGTAGAAGAGTTGATCGACATTGAGACCGCCGCAGGTCGCGCCATGTCCGCAGGCGACGTCGTCGGCGAAGATCTCGAGCTCCGGCTTGTTGTTCATCGCCGCCGTATCGGACAGCAGCAAAGCCCTGCTGAGCATCTTGCCGTCGGTCTTTTGCGCATGCGGCGCGACATGGATCTTGCCCTGGAAGACGCCAGTCGATTCCTCGTCGAGAATATATTTGAACGTCTCCCGACCGGAGCAATTCGGCGCGCCATGCTCGACGAACAGGGTGGTGTCGGCGTGCTCGCGGCCGCGCAGCAGCGACACGCCCCTCAGCGAAGCGACGGAATCCGCGCCGTCGAAGCGCATGAAGATCTGCCGCCGCACGAGGCCGCCGCCGGTGATGAGCGCGAAACTGTCGAATTTCGCCTCAGCGCCGACATGCGCGATAAAAGTCTCGAGCCGCACGCTGCCCGCGACGGTTTCCGTCACCATAGCCGTGTGATCGAATTTGGCGCCGTCGCCGACCGAGACGACGAGACAGCCAAAGGTTTGGCCCCTGCGCGCGCCTTTGCCATGGCTCGTTTCAGCGAGGCGGACCGAGGCCCCGGCGCCGACGACGATGAGCGACCGCGTGAAACAGGCTGACGGAGCGCTCGCCGCCGTAGCATAGACGAGATTGATGGGCTCGGCGATCTGCGCGCCGGGCGCGACCTCGATCACGACGCCGTCCTGCATCAGGGCCGCATTCAAAGCCGCGATCGGATCTTTCGCGCCGAGACCCTGCCCCGCCAATAAGGCGATGAGATCGGGACGGCCTTCGGCTAAAACGGACGCGAGCGACCGGACCACGACGCCTGCCGGCATGGAATCGGACAATTCGGGCGCGAAGGCGCCGTCGACCAAAACCAAGCGCTGAGCAAGCGCGCCGGGACCGGCGAATTCGGCGCGAAGCGCCTCGATCGCCGCCGCGGCGGGGAGCGGCGCGATCGGAAGCGCCTCCCGCATTAGCGCGCGCAGGTCGGTATAGTGCCACGCCTCGACGCGACGATGCGGAAGACCCGCATCATGAAAGGCGGCGAAGGACTCTTCGCGCAGCTTGGCCACCTCGGCGCCGCCAGGCAGAGCCGGCTTGGCGGCGGCGAAGGCCTCGGCCAAAGCGGTTTCGGCCGGCGTGCGCGTGGGGATGATTTGAGCGCTCATATCGGCTTCCCCTTAGGCGACGGCCTGCTCGGTCACATAATCGCGATAGCCGCTCTTTTCGAGCTCGAGCGCGAGTTCCTTGCCCCCGGTCCGCACGATCTGGCCTTGGGCCATCACATGCACGGTGTCGGGGACGATATAATCGAGCAGCCGCTGATAATGGGTAATGACGAGGAAGCCGCGCTTGGGCGAGCGCAGCGAGTTGACGCCTTCGGCGACCACGCGCAACGCATCGATGTCGAGGCCCGAATCGGTTTCGTCGAGAATGCCGAAGGAGGGCTCCAGCAAGGCCATCTGGAGAATGTCCATGCGCTTTTTCTCGCCGCCCGAGAAGCCCACGTTCAGCGCGCGCTTCAACATGTCGGACTTGATTCCGAGCTTGTCCGAGGCCTGCTTCACGCGCTTCATGAAGTCGGGCGTCGAGAGTTCTTCCTCGCCGCGCTGCTTGCGTTGCGCGTTCAAGGCCGCCTTGAGAAAGGTCAGGGTCGCGACGCCGGGGATCTCCAACGGATATTGGAAGGCGAGAAACAGGCCCTTGGCGGCGCGAACGTCCGGCTCGAGCTCGAGCAGATTGACGCCGTCCAGGAACACTTCCCCGGTCTCGACCGTGTAATCCTTGCGCCCGGCGATGACATAGGAGAGCGTCGATTTGCCAGTCCCGTTCGGTCCCATGATCGCAGCGACCTCTCCGTCCTGAACGGTGAGGTTGAAATCATTGAGGATCTTGCGATCGCCGATCGAAACGTTGAGATTTTTGATTTCGAGCATCGTGTTTGGTCCTCGTTTCCACTCGAAAGGCGCAGCCGCCGGCATCGCTTCGCCGCAGGCCTGGAGACGGCGCAGCTCATCCGCGCCCGCAAGGACATGAAAGTCCTGTCTCTCGCCGCAAAAAAAGATTTTGGAAGCCGCTAGAACATGTTCTGAAAAGACGATCGAACTTTTCGATCAGAACATGCTCCAACTTATCAATTTCTAGCGCGTTCTTGGTGATTGGACGCGTCCATCCAATCGGAACGCGCTCTTGGCGCGAAGGGCGGAGCGATGATCGCGCCCGGTCCTTCGCCCATGCGCACGGGCTTTCGTCAGCCCACGCTTCCTTCGAGGGAGATCGCGATCAGCTTTTGGGCCTCGACCGCGAATTCCATCGGCAATTGCTGCAGAACGTCGCGAACGAAGCCGTTGACGATCAGCGCCGTCGCCTCCTCGGCCGAGAGCCCCCGCTGCATGCAATAGAAGAGCTGATCCTCGGAAATTTTCGAGGTCGTGGCTTCATGCTCGAATTGCGTGCTGGGATTGCGCGATTCGATATAGGGCACGGTGTGGGCGCCGCAGGAATCGCCGATCAGCAGCGAGTCGCAATTGGTGAAATTGCGCGCGCCCGTCGCCTTGCGATGCGCCGAGATCTGACCGCGATAGGTGTTTTGCGATTTGCCCGCGGAAATGCCCTTGGAGATGACCCGGCTCGTCGTGTTCTTGCCGAGATGGATCATCTTGGTGCCGGAATCGACCTGCTGCTTTCCATTCGAGATCGCGATCGAATAGAACTCACCGCGCGAATTATCCCCGCGCAGGACGCAGGATGGATATTTCCAGGTGATCGCCGAGCCAGTCTCGACCTGGGTCCAGGAGATTTTCGAATTCGCGCCGCGGCAGTCGCCCCGCTTGGTCACGAAATTATAGATGCCGCCCTTGCCTTCGGCGTCGCCCGGATACCAGTTCTGCACCGTCGAATATTTGATCTCGGCGTCGTCATGGGTGATGAGCTCGACAACCGCCGCATGCAGCTGGTTCTCGTCGCGCTTCGGCGCCGTGCAGCCTTCGAGATAGGACACATAAGCGCCCTTGTCGGCGATGATCAGCGTCCGCTCGAACTGGCCGGTGTTCTGCTCGTTGATGCGGAAATAGGTCGAGAGCTCCATCGGGCAGCGCACGCCCGGCGGGATATAGACGAAGGAACCGTCGGAAAACACCGCGCTGTTGAGCGTCGCGTAGTAATTGTCGGTCGTCGGCACGACCGAGCCGAGATATTTCTGGACGAGCTCGGGATGGGTGTGCACGGCCTCGGAGATCGGGCAGAAGATGACCCCGGCCTTGCTCAGCTCTTCCTTGAAGGTGGTGACGACCGACACCGAGTCGAACACCGCGTCGACCGCGATCTTGCGCTCGGGATTGACGACCCCGGCGAGCGCCTCCTGCTCTTTCAGCGGAATGCCGAGCTTGGCGTAAACCTTCAGAAGCTCGGGATCGACCTCATCGAGAGATTTCGGGCCGGCGGCCGTCTTCGGAGCGGAGTAATAATACAGGTCTTGATAGTTGACCGGCGGAAAATCGACGCGCGCCCAAGCCGGCTCGCGCATGGTCAGCCAGCGGCGATAAGCCTCGAGCCGCCATTCGGTCAGCCACGCGGGCTCGTTCTTCTTCGCTGAAATGAACCGGACAATGTCTTCATTCAGACCCTTCGGGGCCTTTTCCGATTCGATGTCCGAGGAAAACCCATATTTATATTCGCTCACGTCGACCGACTTCACCCGATCGACGGTTTCCTGTACCGCTGCCATGCCACTCTCCTCACCTCGGCGGTTTCAAGGACCGCTGGTTGAGACATCACTTCGACCGGCAATATCCCGATCAGCCTGCGCGGCGCGTTCCGCCCGCCGCCTTTTCACGCCTCGCTTCAATTCCGCCGACCGCCGCCTCGAGCGCCCGAACAAATATAGCATAATCGTCAGGATGCGAATTCCACCCCAGACTGACCCGAATCGCGCAACGCGCCAATTCGGGCTTGACGCCCATCGCCGCCAAAACATGCGAGGGCTTGACCTTGCCGGAAGAGCAGGCCGATCCAGAGGATACGGCGACTCCTGCCAGGTCCAACAACATTAGCAAGACCTGTGCCTCCGTCTCCGGCACTGCGAAGCAGGAGGTGTTTGGCAAACGCTCGACTTCGGCGCCAAAAAAATAGGCGCCTGGAGCGATGCGGGCGATTTCCGCCTCCAATTGGTCGCGCCATGCCGCAAAGCGCGTCGCTTCCGCCGCCCGCTCGGCCTTTACGGCGCGAAGCGCCGCGCCCAAGCCGGCGATCCCCGCGACATTTTCGGTTCCGGCCCGCAGGCCCCGCTCCTGCCCGCCGCCGCGCAGCAGCATCTCTTCTATGTGGGGGGCGCGCGTCGCGAAACACAGCGCCCCGACCCCTTGCGGGCCGCCGAATTTATGCGCTGAGAGCGCCAAGGCGTCGGCGCCGAGCCGGCTGATGTCGCAATCGATCTTGCCCATCGCCTGAACCGCGTCGCAGACAACGAAGCCGCCGGCGGCATGGACGCGCTCCGCGGCGGCGCTCACCGGCTGCACGACCCCCGTCTCATTATTGGCCGCCTGCAAGACCAGCATCATCCGGCGCCCCTCATGACGCTGCAAGGCGGAGTCGAGCGCGTCCAGATCGAGGGTTCCTTGCGCCGTCAGGTCGACGGACTCCACCGCGGCCGCGGGAAAACGATGTCCGGCCCGGACCGCCGCATGCTCGCCGGCCCCGAGCAGGAGCAAATCGAACGGCCTACGATCAGCTTGATCGGCGCGCAAATGCGGCGTCAGCGCCAAATTGAGCGCCTCCGTCCCGCCGGAGGTGAACGCCGCTTGGCCCGAAGGCGCATTGACGAAGGATAGAAGCTCCGCCCGCGTCTCCTCGATCAAAGCGCGCGCGGCGCGGCCCTCGGCGTGAACGGAGGAAGCGTTGCCGCAAAGGTCGAAGGCCGCCGCCATGGCCGCGCGGGCTTCCGGGCGCAAGGGCGTCGTCGCATTATGATCGAGATAGACGCGCCGCCGCGCGGTCGAGGGAGCCATGAGTTCCGCAAAAAGGGATTAAGACCGGCGCCCGGGCCAAAGTGCTTGCAATCCGTCCAGGCGAACATGCTAATAGGGTTTTCGCGGCCCTACCTGGATCGTCGGGTTTCGGCGCGCCTTGTCCGAATTCCGCGAGCTCGCCCCTATCTCGTTGCAAGCGCAGCAGAAGAACTTTGAGGCCGCCGGGTTGGCGAGTCAAGCGCGGCGCAGACGACGCGCAAGTCGTGTGCGATCCACGCGGCGCGTTTATATCATAAATCAGCTAGGTGACGGAGAGACGATGCCCGAGGTCATGTTCAACGGTCCCGCCGGCCGCATCGAGGGACGGTTTCATCCTTCGACGGCGCGCGGCGCCCCGATTGCGATCATTTTGCACCCGCACCCGCAATTCGGCGGGACGATGAACAATCAGATCGTCTATAATCTTTATTACGCCTTCGCCGAGCGGGGCTTCGCTGTGCTGCGCTTCAATTTTCGCGGGGTCGGGCGCTCGCAGGGCGGCTTCGATCACGGCCAGGGCGAGCTCTCCGACGCGGCGTCGGCTCTAGATTGGGCGCAGGCGCAGAACCCGGACGCGCGGGCCTGCTGGATCGCCGGCATTTCCTTCGGCTCCTGGATCGGCATGCAGCTTTTGATGCGCCGTCCCGAGATCGAAGGCTTCGTCTCCATCGCCCCGCCGGCCAACCGGTTCGATTTCTCCTTCCTCGCGCCTTGCCCCTCGTCCGGGCTGTTCGTCCATGGCGATCAGGATCGCGTCGCGCCCTTGAAGGAGGTCACCGGCCTCATCGAGAAGCTCAAGACGCAAAAGGGCATCCAGATCGAGCACGCGGTGATTCCCGGCGCCAATCATTTCTTCGAAAATTGCGTCGAGCCGCTGATCGAGGAAGTTGGACTCTATCTCGACCGCCGCTTGGGCAATCCGCCAAGGCTGCCGACGCCGACCCGCAGCGAGCCGGCCGAGCGGAGGTAGGACTAGTCCCGAACGGCGCGCGCCTTCGCGCGTTCTCCTTCGCCGATCATCCACGCGGCCTACGGGCGCGAGAAATAGGCGGAGCGAAAAAATGCAAAAATCGCCATTCTATTTCGCATTGCTTATCGCGGGCGTCAGCCCCGCTTTTGGCGAAGACGCAGGAAAACCTGTCAAGGCGGGCTCCCTCGAATGGACGGACGCGCCGCCGGTTTTCCCCAGCGGCGCAAAAGCCGCGATCGTTTCGGGAGACCCTGCGAAGGAGGGGCCTTTTGTGGTCCGGCTGCAAATGCCCGCGAACTATAAGATTCAAGCCCATCATCATCCGACGGCCGAATATGTCACCGTGCTCGCCGGCGACATTCACTTTGGCATGGGCGACAAGTTCGACGGCGGCAAGGGCCAGGAACTCGGCGCCGGCGACTTCATCGGGGCTCCCGCAGAGATGAACCATTACGCCTGGACGATGGCCGGGGCCACAATCCAGGTGCATGGGCAAGGCCCATTTACGATGACTTACGCCGACCCTGCCGACGATCCGAGCAAGCGCTGAGCGAAATCGAAACCGTCGGCTTTGCGCGGAGAGCGTTCTCCGCGCCGCGCTTTTCGAAAGGAGAGGCCGACTTCCGTAAAGCGCTTCAACGCCCTTGCGGCTCCGCCAGAACGCCGCCGGTCAATGGCCCCGAGACCCCGGTCGTGAGCGGAAAGGTGATCGGCAAGTTCTTCAGGCTTCTGACCGCCAGATAGGCGAAGGCCTGGGCCTCCATGAACTCGACCGACCAACCGACAGAATCCGCGTCCGTCACCGGGCATGGCAGGCGGCGGGAAAGCTCCCGCATGAGCGTCGGATTGCGGGCGCCGCCGCCGCAAATCACCGCGCGCGTCGGCCGCGCCGGCAAAAGTTCGAAGGCGCGGGCGATGCCGGCCGCCGTGAAGGCGGTGAGCGTCGCCGCCGCATCCTCGAGGCCGAGCCCCGCGACCGGCGCTCGCGAAAAATCATTGCGGTCGAGCGATTTCGGCGGCGGCAGGGCGAAATAGGCGTTGGCGAGAAGCGCGGCCAGAATGGCCTCGTCGATCTTGCCTCTCGCGGCCGTCGCGCCGTCGCGGTCGAGCGCCGCGCCGGTCCGCTCCAGCATGAGGTCATCGAGAAGCGCATTGCCTGGCCCGGAGTCGAAGGCTGCCGGCTCCGCGCCCGGAGCGACCAAGCTCACATTGGAGACCCCGCCGATATTGACGACGGCCACGGGCTCGGAAAAGCCCGAGGCCGCCGCCAGCGCGCGATGGAAGACGGGCGCGAGCGGCGCCCCCTGCCCGCCGCGCGCGACGTCGGCGGCGCGAAAATCATAGGCGACCTTGAGCTTCAGCCGCTCGGCGAGCGCCGCGCCGTCGCCGATCTGGGCGGTCAGGCGCCGCTCGGGCCGATGCAGGACGGTCTGCCCATGAAAGCCGACGAGGTCGATTGAATCGCGCGCGATCCTCTGGTCGGCGAGAAACTCCTCGACCGCTTCGGCGTGGCGCGAGGTGACCATGGCCTCCGCCTGCGCCAAAGCGCCCGGCCGCGCGCGCCGGTCTTCGAGCGCCAGCGCATCGGCGAGCGCGCCGCGCAACAGCGCCCGATCCTCCGGCGCATAGGGGAAAGATCCCGCCGCATGAAGCGCGATGGCCTCTTCGCCATCGGTCTCGATATAGGCGACGTCGACGCCGTCCATCGACGTGCCGCTCATCAGGCCTATGGCGCGGGTGAAGCTCATTGCCAGATTCTCCTCGAGGCGGAAGAATAGCCCGAACGATCGCCGCCCGGCGCCCGAATCGCTTCGTCGCGCGTAAATTTGCTTAGCGTTGCATAAAGGCCACGTTGCTCTTAAAGCTCACCGGTCGCACGGCGGCGACCGCACCCCAAGCCTGCCGGCAAAATGCGCTTGAAGGAATTGATTGTGTCCGACGATTTCCGCCCCGCGTCCGACTTTCTCGCCGTCCTGACCGAACGGGGATTTCTGCACCAATGCTCCGATCTCGCCGGGCTCGACCTGCTGGCGAAGAGCGGCGACCTTGTCGCCTATATCGGGTTCGACTGCACGGCGGCCTCACTCCATGTCGGCTCGCTCGTCCAGATCATGTTGCTGCGCTGGCTGCAAAAGACCGGCGGCAAGCCGATCGCGCTGATGGGCGGCGGCACGACGCAGGTCGGCGACCCCTCAGGCAAGGACGAGAGCCGCAAGATTCTCACGCTGGAGACGATCGCCGCCAACAAGGACGGCATCAAGCGGATCTTCTCGAAATTCCTGACCTTTGGGGAGGGCCGGCATGACGCGATCATGCCCGACAACGCCGAATGGCTCGGCGCGCTCAACTATATCGAGTTCCTGCGCGAGGTCGGACGGCATTTCTCGGTCAACCGCATGCTCGCCATGGATTCCGTGAAAATGCGGCTCGAGCGGGATCAGGAATTGTCCTTCCTCGAATTCAACTACATGTGCCTTCAGGCCTATGATTTCGTCGAGCTGCACAGGCGCCATGGCTGTGTGTTGCAGATGGGCGGCTCCGATCAATGGGGCAACATCATCACCGGCATCGATCTCGGCCGCCGCATGGGCGCGAGCCAGCTCTACGCCCTGACCTCGCCGCTGCTGACGACGGCCTCGGGCGCCAAAATGGGCAAGACGGCGCAGGGCGCGGTCTGGCTCGAGGAAAGCATGCTGCCCGTCTTCGACTATTGGCAATATTGGCGCAATTGCGAGGATCAGGACGTCGGGCGCTTCCTGAAGCTCTTCACCGAATTGCCGCTCGACGAGATCGCGAGGCTCGAGGCGCTCGGCGGAGCCGAGATCAACGAAGCCAAGAAAGTCTTGGCGACCGAAGCAACCGCCATGGTTCACGGCCGCGAGGCGGCGCTCCGCGCGAGCGAGGCCGCACGCAAGACCTTCGAGGAAGGCGCCTTGGCGGAAAGCCTACCCGCGATCGAGATCGCGCGTGGCGAGGTCGAGGCGGGCCTCGGCGTTCTGACCGCTTTCGTGAAAGCCGGGCTCGTCGCCTCGACAGGCGAAGCCCGTCGCCAGATCAAGGGCGGAGGGCTCAAGATCAACGATCGGACGGTCGAGGACGAGCGCGCGGTCGTCGGCCTCGGCGACGCGACCGACGATGTCGTGAAGCTCTCGCTCGGCCGCAAGCGCCATGTGTTGCTGAAGCTCGTTTAGGACGAGATTTTTCAGCGGAGAGCGCAAAAAGGGGGCGGATCATGACCCGCCCCCGAACAGACTAGCGATATTACTTAGGCACTACAACGCCGCTGCCGCCGCCGCTGCCGCACTGGGGCGGCGTGCCCGTGCCGAAATACACCTTGGCGACTTCGCAATAGGCCTGCCTCGGATTTTGCGGATCGATCTGATATTGAGCGCTCCAGAGGGTCCCGATCGGCGCGTTCGGGTTCTGATAGGTTTGCGTGTGCACCGACATGGCGGCGGGCTTGCCCCAGTTTCCCGGCCCTTGATTGAAGTTCGTGATCGTGAAATTGGGCTCCGGCGGAGCGATCCAATAGCGATATTCATTCACGAAAGCCATCGCTCCAAGGAAATTCGTCGGCTTGTTCGTCCACATGGTCTGGAACTGGGTCTTGACCCACGCCGCCTGACCCGTCTCGTCCGGAGGGGTCGTTTGGTCCGAGCTCCGACCATATTCCGTGAACACAACAGGCGTGGCGGTAGGAATGCCGTGTTGGGTGAACCATGCCGGAAGCGTGACAGTCAGCCAATTGCGCATGAAGGCGCCGTCATTGAACGTGTTGACGGCGTAAACGATCCGGGCCTTCCAAAAATCTATGCCGAGGGTCGGAGCGGCGACGATGGCGTTGAACACGCCGAGAACATTGCCCCCCGGGAGGCCGTTCGCAATGCCGAAAGTGACGGGAAAGCTGATCAACAGCCGTTGCGCGTCGGGGATATTATTCTGATCCTCCATGCGCTTCCATTCCGCAGCGACTTGCGCCACGAAATTCGGGTTCTTGCAGTAATTGACATCGAACTCGTTGAAGATTTCCAACATCCCCGCGGCCTTGTCGACGACGCTGGACTTGTAGATTTGACCGAAGACCCAATCCACATTCTGCTTCCAATCGCCGGAGGCGTCGCCGCACATGATCTTCAAAGTGTAGGTCGATATCGGAATGGAGACATGCATGCCAAGCGTCTTGGCGTAGTTCAGAAATGGCTGATGGTTACGGATGGCGGGGTTCGGTTGCCAATCGTAAGGACGGATATAATTCGCGTTGAGCTCAGCTTTATATCGCCCGAGATCGTCGCGATATTGGCTCCCCGAGACCCCCCATAGCGGCGTGAAATCGGCATTGTAGAAATCGGAATCGTTGTAAATGGTATATTTCGCGTCAAGAAGGGCGGGCTGTGGATTGCCTTGACAATCATAGACTTGGGTTTGGCCTAGGAAATAAGGCAGTGGGCCCGGGCATTGCTGGTAAAGCGCCGGGTCGAAAGGATGTGCCGGTCCCTGCGGCGCGGGAATGTAGACCATGCCGCGCATGTCTGTGAGGCCAAAACTTGTCGCGCGTTGCATGGCGGTCATGCGAGTCGCCGCATGAGCAATCGTCGTCGCCCCTATAAGGGCGCAAAGTGCAATTGCCATTCTATGCCATAGACGCATATAAATCTCCTGAGCTGGATCACGATGCTTTCGGATGGAATCCTTCAAAGCATGAGGCGCGATCGATCCTCCACGATGAGTGCGGGATTTTGTGCGGAAAACCCACTTTTTTGCATCCCGCGCTAGCAACGGAATCGCCGATTCCGTCGCGACAGCCTACGGCAATTTGGTTTGGCTTCAATTGATGAATATCATCAGAGAGAGTTAATCCCTATAATCGCACCGCCCACGATCTTGGCGTCCAGTTCGATGACCGCAGTTTGGGTTCATCTGGCTTCGATTAAGATAAGAAAAGGCGGAAGCCGGCTGTCCGCCCAGGCCGCTTTGAGCAAGGCGCCGATCACATCACATTTATGGGGCGCGCACGAAAAGCGAAGGGCCAAGCGCGGCGACCGCCCAGCCGACGCGCGCGGAAGCGGCTCAGGGTCTATTGCCTCACCGCGCCCGGCTGCTGGAAATTGCCCCCGACGCCGAAAATCTGCCGGAAGATTCCAGGCGCGATCGCCGAAAGCGGATTGATGTTGAGAGTCGGCGCACTGACCAATCCATCGACCCGGTAATTGACTCCGAAGAGCCCTTCCTCGCTGCCGCCGCCGAGGATCATCCCGAAGACGGGAATCTTCGAGAACAGATTGTTGACCGCGTAGACGGGCACGAATGTGCCGTGCATATCGACTCGATCATGCGCGTAATCGACCCAGCCGTCGACGGTGAGTCCGATCGCCTCGCCGTGCATCGTGCCCTCGCGCAACTCCACGCGGCTGCCGACGCGCTCGAATTGCACCCGCAATTTCGCAAAGGCCATGGAGCCGGCGTCGATCTTTCGGCCGCGCGCGACTTCGCCCGAAGGGACCCCTTCGGCGACGAGCCGACGCAAGGCCGGCTCGTCGCGCAAGATGAAAGATTCGATCTCCAGCGTTCCATCCAACGTGTCGGGGCCGGTCCGCATCGCGACCGCAAGGCGGCCACGCTCCATGTGCTTGTAGAGATCGATGAAGGACAGAAGCGAGCCGGCGTCCTCCGACAGGAAGTTGATCTGCGGCGCCGTCGGGAACCCGGTCAAATTGCCCGAGATCGGATCACGGCCGAAACGCCCGGCGAAGGACAGTTGCTTGATCTGATCATCGCCCCGCACAAGCCGCAATTCGGCGCCCGAGATGACCTGCTTGTTATAGCCGGTCAAAAGCCCGGTCTTGAGATCGAGCTCGATCTCCTTCGGGCCTAAATCCTTCGCCGGCTCGCCGGCGGCGAGGGTTGGTGCGCTCGAGGCCGGATCCTTCGGATCTTTGGCGTCCTTCGCGTCCTTGGCGCCTTTCGCTGCGGCGGCGGGAGGCGCCGGATCGGGCGAAGCCGCGATCAGCCATTTGACAAAGGGCCTGGCGTCTATGGTCGAGCCGCGGATCATGACCTTGAGGCTGTCCCCGACGCGTGTCGCGTCGAGCTTCATGTCGTCGCCGGTCGAGGCCTTGAATTGCGACAGCTTGACCGAGGCGAGAGATTGATCGGGGCCGAGCTCGACCGAGCCGCGCGCCTGGATCGCGCCGGCGTCGACCACGATCTGATCGAGCGAGGTCGAGTTTTCATTGACGGCGATCGAGAATTTCGCCTTGCCCGGCTTGCCGGCCGGCTTCGACATGCCGAGCCAATCAAAATTCACGCGCTGGAGATCGAGTTCGGCCTGAGCCTTGAGCTTGTCGCCGGTCCCGATCGGCGCCTTGAGGGTTGCGCTGATCGGCCCGGTGAGGCCCGGCAGGACGGAGATATTATGTTTCGCTCGCGTGGCGTCATCGAGAACCAGGCTGATCGAGGCGTCGGCTGGCTTGCCCGCCGGGCGCAGCACATCGACGGTCGCTGGCGCGTCGAACATCCGGCCCTGCCCGCTGACGTGCATGCCGACCGGATCGACGGCGACGACAAGCGTGGCCGCCTCGAGCCTTTCCTTACCGATCAGGTTTTCGGCGCTGAAATTCGTGACGCCCGCGTTGATCCTCAGGCTGATGTCGTCCGGGGTCATCGCCGGTCCGAGATTCATGTCGATCTCAAGCCGCCCATCGACCTGCCCCTTCAAGGTCGTGGGATCGAGCGGCAGGCCGGCGTAAGGCTTCAACGCGTCATGCGCGAGAAGATCGCCGACCGCCTCGACGCTGCTCGAGACCTTGGCCACGATCACCCCCGGCGTGGGCTTCAGCGCCGCGTCAGCGACGTGAAAGCTGCTGCCCTCCGCGACCAGCAGGCGCCGCCCGTCGCCGACCTCGATGAAGCCTGTGTTGGTCGTCGTGAAGGTCGAGCTCCGGCCCGTGACATGGCCGACCCCGTCGACGCCGCGCAGATAGGGAACGCCGGAGAGAAATTCCAAGCTTCCGTCGGACACGGTGAAATCGAGCGAAACCGTATCGTCCGGCGGGGGAATCTCGGCGCGCATGGCGTTCAGCACCTCCGCGTTGAAGTCGAGCCGAAGCGCTGCGCTTTCGACCATCCCGCCCCGGGCGTGCGAGGTCAAATAGGAGCGCACCGGCGCGACCATGAAGGAAGGCCAAAGGCGGGTCACGATAGAGATCGGCGTCGGCGCGATCGAGGCGCCGAGGCGCATGTGCGGCCCGTTCGTCCATTCGACCTCGCCAGCCATGGCGAATCCGCATAGAGGGCCGCTGAAAGCAAAGCGATCGAGCAGGAATTTCTTTTCGTCGAGGAACAATCGTCCCTTTAATTCGCCGTGGTCGATTTGGACGGGCTTTTGGCCCGGCCGTTCCGCGGCCGCGACATTCGGCTCTTCGCTGACGAGATTGAAGGTCCAGGGATCGCCTTCGCGAATCGGCGGCGCGATGGAGCCCATGACCGCCGCATGGGTCGCGTCGGCCTTGAGCGTCGAGCGATCGATTATGATGCGGCGCGCCGCCGAGTCCCAATGAAATCCAGCATGGATGGAATCAACCAGCATGGGCTCGTCATTGGGGTCGTCGAACCGCAGATAGCCCGCGCCGAAATCAATTTTGCCGGACGCCTCCGAGAGAGATCCGTCGGGATATAGGCCGAGATCGAAACTGGCCGAGGCGGGCATGTCAAAATCCGCGCCGATCGACCGCGCGCCGGTGGCGAGGAGCATCTCGTCCAACGAGATATTGCGCAAGGCCAAGGCGAGGCGACGCTCCTTGCCCGGCGTCCCCCGCGCGAAGCCAGCCGCCTCCCAGCGACCGTTCGGCCCATCGACCGAGAGATTGAAAGTCGTGTTGCCGGTGGATTTGTCGAAGCCGAGCTTCACCCCGTTGAAAACCATCGTCTGATCGGCGGTGCGGTCCTCGATCACGACGCGGCCGCGCGAGATGCCGACCCGGTCGACGGCGGCGATCGGGCTTTCGGGACTGGTCAAGGCGTCGACCGCGAGCCGGATCGAGGCCGCCAATTGCTTGACGAGCCTGGCCCTCGGCCGGACTCCGGCGGGCGCGCCTTCCGCGCGGACCTCCAATGATCCCGCGACGGGTTCGGTCGCCTGCGGCGGGGCAACCGCGCCTTGCGGAAAAGCGCCGGCGCGCGGCGGCGAGGCCGCCTCCTTGCCTTGCGGAACGCCCGGAAGCTCCAGCGACCCATCCGGCGACAAGACCATATGCAGCTCGACGTCGAAGACCTCGAGGCGCTTCGGCGTCACCCGGCCGCCGACAAGCGCCAAAAGATCGACCGAGACCTCCGCCCTCGGGGCGGCCAGGATCGTCTTGCCGCTCGCGTCCTTGAGGGCGAGCCCATCGATGCTCAACGTCGGCGCAAAGCCGCGCTTGACGATAGAGGCTTGTCCAAGCCGAAAATCGTAGCCATGGCCGAAACGCTCGTCGAGCGCGCTCGCGATTTGGGCGCCGAGGCCAGAAATCGCGATAGGTCCTTGCGCCAGCCGCACGACAAAGAGACCGACGGCGAGCAGCGCCAACGAAAAACAGCCCAAGAAAATATAGCACGTGGACCAGGCCACCCGCGCCGCGCCGCGCGCTCTCCGCGGCGCCGTTGCGCCAAATGCGCCCCCTGGCCCCGCCTGACCGGCGGGACAAACGCCCTGCGGGGCCGTCTGTTCCTGACGATGCTCGACCAACCGCGCGCGGCCCTTCCGTGGCAAGTGAATCCGATGACCGCCATGTTACGCGAAGGGGCTTGCCTTGTCGAAGGGCCGCGCCCTTGCCCAACAGGAACTTCCGCCGACGGCTTTTGTCGAGAACGAGACGGCCAAGGCCAAGAAAAGATGTAAACTGATAAAGCTCGTGAAATAGCTACAGGTCTAACCCGATCATCACGCCGATCGGTAGAAGGCTCAAAGTTTTTTGAGCTCGCGCTTTTTGGGCTCGAGCGAATTATCGATCGGCCGAAGGACCCTTCGGTCAGGCAGCGCGTCAGGCCGATCTCCTAATTGGGAAAAGGTCCTCACATTACGACGAAAGGAAGGCGAAATGGGCGGAAAATTGGCGGCGGGCGACAAGGCCCCGGAGTTTACGCTGCCTGACGACGCCGGTGGAAAGGTCTCGCTCGCGAGCTTCGCCGGCAAAAAGCTCGTGCTCTATTTCTATCCGAAGGACGACACCTCCGGCTGCACCAAGGAAGCGATTGATTTCAACGGATTGAAAAAGGACTTCAAAAACGCGGGAGCAGAGATTCTCGGCGCCTCGCCCGATTCGGCGGCGAGCCACGCCAAGTTCAAGACCAAGCACGCGCTCGACCTCGCCCTCGCCTCTGACGAATCGAAGGCCATGCTCGAGTCCTATGGCGTATGGGTCGAGAAAAGCATGTACGGCCGGAAATATTTCGGCGTGGAACGGACGACCTTTCTCATCGGCCCGGACGGCCGGATCGCGAAAGTCTGGAACAAGGTGAAAGTCCCGGGCCATGCAGCGGCTGTCCTCGACGCCGTGAAAGCGCTGTGACGCCGATTGGTTGCTGCGCCTTCCAGGCGGGGCAACCAATCGTATCGAAAGGCAAACTACCCTCGCGAAGAGGCCCAACCCGCCACGGCGCGAGCGTGTCGATTTCCGCGCGTTGCTGAGAAGTTTCTATTGAATACAACTAAAAGTTGATTATACTTACCTCGCATCGGATCACGCGCAGCAAGCGTGCAAAACCTTCGGAGGGGCGGGTCGAAACATGGTTGCGCCGAATATGCTCGAATCTCCGCAGCCTCTCGCTAAAGGGAAGGTCCGGGCCGCAACGTGGCCAAGTCCTGCGGGCGGCGTGACGGCGGAGGCGACGGCCCATTACATCGCGCAATTGACCGCCGCGCTGGCGCCGCTCTCGAAGCGCAGCGGGCTTCGCCTGTTGACATATTTGCTCGACATGGCGCGGCTCGAAGCCGAGTTCCATTGTCATTGCGCGGCGATCAAAAGTCCGGCGCGGCGGGCGGCGCTCGAAACAGGGCTGCCGAGCGCGCCGCCCCGCGCGCGGCTTGAAGCGCATCGGATGTGAAATCGGACCGCAACTGGTCGATTTGCAGCCGCCGCGACTTTGGTCCTCGTCCGCTCGTCGTGCGCAATGGCCGAAAAGGCGCGGGCTTGATCCGCGGACGTTAGGCGACGCGAAAGGCGCTGAGTCTAGTCGATCAGATCGACTAGACTATGCTCAAATCTCCGAAGCTGGCGCGCTTCCCAACCGAATGAGTCCATTCAATTGGAAAGCCCACCGGGCGGCGAACCGCCTCCGAATGTCGGCTGTAGCCGCATTCACCCGTTTCGACCGTGCGATCGCCGCGCATCGACATTCGCACCATCAGATGACTCGTCGGCCGGAGCGTGACGAAGCCGATAGTCGCGCGGAGATGCGCCGTAAGTCTGTTTGAACGCGCGGCTGAAATGGGAAAGGTCGTTAAAGCCCCAGCCGAAGGCGATGTCCGAAATCGTGCGCCCGGCGCAGGCTGCGCTGAGCAGATCGTCGCGACAATGTTCGAGCCGGCGGCGCCAGACATAGCGCATCGGCGACGCGCCATCCTCTCTAAACAGATCATTGGCGTAGCGCGGCGAAAGCCCGACGCCGGCGGCGATCGTCGCAACGTCGAGATCCGGATCATGCAGGCGTTGCTCGACAAAGCGCTTGAGCCGGCCTTTCGTCATCGCTCGGCCTCGTTCCGGCGCGGCGTCTCGCCCCTGGACCGAGGTCAGGGCCAAGGCGAGTAGGTCGGCGCAGGGGCCGGACAGGGCGCTGAATTCCATTTGCGAGAGTTCGCCGGCGCGGCGCGCGGCGGAACGGACGAAATCCGCCGTCACAGCGCCAAGTCCCGAACCGCCATCGATCCGCCGCGCGGTGCAATGCTCGACGCCAGCCGCCTTTTCCCGCAGGAGCGCGCGCGGGATAGAGACGATGAGTTTCACAAAGCGCGTCGGGCAGATAATGTTGTGAGGCCGTGCAGCGTCATAGATCGCCATGTCTCCCGGCCTCAGCACGGCCTCGCGCCCATCCTGTTCGAGGCGATATTCGCCGGAAAGGAGGACCACCGCGAGATAGGCGTCATGACAGTCATGGCGAGGCTCCCCGGCCGGCCGCTCGATGCCGATCGCGTTCGATCGAATCGACGAGAGCCGCAAATCCCGCCAGGGATAGATGATCATCTCATTGAACAGAGGGGCGTCCTTGGGCGGCGCGATTTCTACGTCGGCATATTCGCGGCCAATCACCTCGCGCAGCCACTCGGGCCTCTGACGAAGCGGTAGATCTTCTGTGCAGAGCTTGACGCCGTTGACCATCCCGCCTCGTTCCTCTCCGCATTGACGCGGACGAAGATCGCGCGCGGAAACCGCCGCTTCAATCAAATTCTTGCGCCGTTGCAGGCAAGCGGCGGGACGCCGCATCTTTTATGATGCGGCTCTCTTTACGCCGCGCATGTCGAGGACGACGATGAAGCAAGGTTCACATCAACGCCTGAATATCGAACTGCCGATTGGAGCGGCCCTCTGGCTGCTGGTCGCCCTGGTCCTTGCGTGGTGCCTCGTCGGGCTCAATCTCGGGGTCCCATTTCTAAAGGCGATTTTCGCCGGCAAGCAGGTCAGGCTGGTTCAGGCCCATATCGACTTCCTGCTCATGACCGCCTTGATCCTGGGGATTTACGCCACGAGGACGCCGCTGCACTGGACGCTTCGCTGGTCGATGGTCCTCGGCGCATTCACCAACTCAAGCCTGTTCCTGCTGATGGCGATATTTCCTGTCCTGGATTCGCCGACGGCCGCGGACAATGGGTTGGTCGCGCTCTACAAAATCTACACGCTGGCGAGCGTCTCCATGACGAGCTATGGATTCGCCGGCGCCGCCATCACGATCCTTTGGCGCATATTCCAAGGCGCGGCCATGGGCCCTTTCGCGAAGGAATGACCTTCACGGTTCGCCGCGCGCGAACCGAGACCGAGCCCGTCAGAACGGGTTCCAGGTCGAGGCCTGCGTGAATTTCAGATAGCTGACATTGAAGCCGAGGCGAGCCCCGACGCCGGACCGGATCGGCACGACATAGACGCCGTCATTGACGAGCGCGGTCATGCCCAATCCGCCGATGATATAGGCCGAGCCGTCCACGCCGCCGTAGCGGCGATAGATCGCGTCGGTCGCCGGCAGGTTGTAAACCAGCATCATGGTTCGGTCGCCGTCGGCTCCCGCGTCGAGCCCGAGCGAAGGCCCCTGCCAGAACACCCGCAGATCCCCGGCGTTGCGCGTATGCATGACGCCCTCGCCGTAGCGCAAGCCGCCGAAAAAGGCGCCCGTCGCCTCTTGGCCGAGGATATAGCCGTTCGGACGACCCCATTGCTTGGTCGCCTTTTCGACGAGCTCGGCGAGCCCCCGAGAGATCGAGCCGAAAAAGCGATGGCCATTGGCGACGATTTCATCCGGCGCATATTCGTCCGGCCGTCCCGCCGGCGCGTTCGCCCGCGCGCCGCCCGCATTTAACGAGAGTCCCGAAATCCCAGCGGCCAAAGCCGCGAGTTGAAGCGTCAATTCTCTTCGCGTCTGCATGTCTTGTCCTCCGCGAAACGGACGCGTCCTTGAGCTCCTTCGGACGGGTCGAGACGAGGAGCTTTGAAGCAATGGCGTTAAGGAAAGATTGACGCCTCGTCCGATCCGGTTTTGCCGCCCGCTTCCGAGGCGCCATCGGCGGCAGGGACAATAGCCGGGCCTTGAGGCGAGAAAACGACGGATGCAGCCTCAAGCGGCGGCTTGTCCTCGAATCCGCCCCGAGGCGGAGATGCGCCTTAGTATCCGCTCGCCGGCGGGTCGCCCCAAGCGACGAAAGGCCCGTTCCTGAATTGCGCCCCGGCCTTGCCATAGCGCAAGGGGCGCCGCTCGCGATCGAGGACAATGCCGCCCGCTGCGCGCAAGACGGCGTCGCCCGCCGCCGTATCCCATTCCATCGTTTGGCCGAAGCGCGGATAAATATCCGCTTCACCCTCGGCGACCGCGCAGAATTTCAAGGAAGACCCGGCGGCGCGGCGCTCACGAATGGGAAGATCCGCGAGGAAAGCCTCTGTCTCGGCGTCGGAATGGGAGCGGCTCGCAACCGCCGTCAGACCTTGGCGCGGCGCGGGCCGGACATGAATCTCGCGGCGCTCGCAAAGCGGCGGCAGGGGTGCGCCGGGCGCGACAACGCAGCATGTCGCTTTTGCGCCGCCGAGCCAAAGCCGTCCGAGCGCGGGCGCGTAGACCACGCCGGCCAAGGGCTCGCCCTCGACGATCAATCCGATATTGATGGTGAACTCGCCATTATGGCTCAGGAACTCGCGCGTTCCATCGACCGGATCGACGAGGATGAAGGTCGAGCCGGAGACGGTCTTCTTGCCATGAGCAGCCGCCTCCTCCGCAAGCACCGGCAGATCGGGCAGGACCGCGGCCAGCCGCTCGAGAATAATGGCCTCGGCGTTTTCGTCGGCGTCGCAGACCGGGCTCTTGTCGGGCTTGCGCCGCGCATGGCTGTCGCTCGCATAGACCTCCATGACGGCGACGGCCGCCTCGACGGCGATCTCGGCGAAAATTTCCGCGATCGCGTCGCGATCGAGGGTCTGGCGGCTATAGGGCGACGGACTTTTGGCGAGCGGCGCTTCTATGGGCATTTTCTGCGTCGATTTGGAGCGCGTTCCGGCATCCGGTCAAAACGCCGCTCGACCTATGACTTTCGGGCCGTCGCGCGTTGCGATCGGATGGATGAGCCCGACCTTCCGCGATCTCGCCGCTTCAATAGCTCAAATATGTCGCGGGATCGGCCCCGCCCTCTCGGCTCACGCGATTCCCGTAAGCCTTGCAACAGGCTAAAGCCCGTTCCGTCCAATAGAAAGATCTTTTCGATTAAATTCTGCGACATACCCTCAGATTCGCTCAAACATCCGTGATTTGTTGCGGCGCAGCGCGTCTTGACGCGTCGCAAAACTGTTCACGTCGCCAATATAGACTGCGGCGCAGCAAGCAGCGGCGCGCGGCTCACGCCGGCCGCGCTTTCGCCTTCTCCATCATTTCGACGAAACGGCGAAACAGATAATGGCTGTCGCGCGGGCCGGGCGAGGCCTCCGGATGGTGCTGCACCGAGAAGGCCGGACGATCGGTCAGCTCCAGCCCGCAGTTCGAACCGTCGAAGAGAGAACGATGCGTCTCGCGCGCATTGGCCGGCAGGCTCGCCGGATCGACGGCGAAACCGTGATTCATCGACACGATCTCGACCTTGCCGGTGGTGAAGTCCTTCACGGGATGATTGGCGCCGTGATGGCCTTGGCGCATCTTCTTGGTTTTGGCGCCGATCGCGAGGCCGAGCATCTGATGGCCGAGGCAGATGCCGAAAGTCGGAATCTTGCTCTCGAGAAGGGTCCTAATGACCGGAACCGCATATTTGCCCGTCTCCGCCGGATCGCCGGGCCCATTGGAGAGAAAGACCCCATCCGGCCGGAGGCCCTCGATCGCCTCGGCCGAGGTCGTCGCCGGCACGACCGTCACCTCGCAGCCGGCGTCGGCCAGAAGGCGCAGGATGTTGCGCTTGACCCCATAATCGATGGCGACGACCTTGAACTTGCCCGCGCCCGCCGCGCGATAGCCGTGATCCGGAGTCCAGGCCGCCTCTGTCCAGCCATAGCGTTCCGGCGCCGTGACGCCGGGGACGAGATCCATGCCCTCGAGCCCCGGCCATTGGCGCGCCTTCGCGCGCAGGCGCTCGATGTCGAAGACGCCGTCGGGAGAATGAGCGATCACGGCGTTCGGCATGCCATTGTCGCGGATGTAGGTCGTGAGCGCGCGCGTATCGAGCCCATAAAGGCCGATGATTCCGCGCGCCTTCAGCCAGGCGCCGAGCGACTGAGTCGCACGGTGATTGGACGGCTCGGTGATCGGGGCGTAAAAGATCGCGCCGCGCACGCCCTCGGGCGCCGCAAGATTGCTCGTCTCGACATCCTCGTCATTGACGCCGACATTGCCGATATGGGGAAAAGTGAAGGTGACGATCTGTCCCGCATAGGACGGATCGGTGAGAATCTCCTGGTAGCCCGTCATGGCCGTGTTGAAGCAGACCTCGCCAACGGCCTCGCCGACCGCGCCCTGCCCGAAGCCTTCATGGACAAGGCCATTGGCCAAGACGAGAAGCGCCGTCGCGCGGGGCTTTCGCCAAAATCCAGAGGCCTGATCTTGATCCTGCGTCATGCTCTGTTTACACCCATGCGCTTCGCGCCGCTTCGACGCGGAGGCGACGCGAAGCGAACGGCGAGCCGGAACCGGCTTTCGTGATTTTCGAGCGCGTCCCTTTCGATCGGAATGAATCCGATCGAAAGCGCCAGCTCAAGGAAATTTCGGGGTCTAGGACGCCCGGAACCTAGGCGCAGCGGCCAAATACGTCAATTCGCGCCCTCGTCCCGGCGCCCTACGCGGACATCAGGAGATCCCATGCGCGAACAATTCACAAGCGAACTCAAGACGGCGATGAAGGCCGGCGACAAGCGCCGCGTCGAGACGATCCGCATGATCACGGCCGCGCTGAAGGATAAAGACATCGAGGCGCGCGGGCAGGAAAAATCCGTCTCGAACGACGACATCCTCGCGCTGCTGCAAAAAATGGTGAAGAGCCGTAAAGAATCCAAGGAGATCTATGAGAAAGCCGGCCGCGCCGACCTCGCGACGCAGGAAGGCGAGGAAATCGCCATTATCGAGAGCTTCCTGCCGCAGCCTTTGAGCGAGGCTGAGGTCGAGGCGGCGATCGCCGCCGCCATCGCGGAGGCCGGCGCCGCGTCGATCAAGGACATGGGCAAGGTGGTCGCGGCGCTCAAAAGCAAATATGCCGGGAGGGTGGATTTCGGCAAGGCGAGCGCGCTGGTCAAAGCCAAGCTCGGCGGGTGACCTTTTAATCCCAAAGCGCCTCGGATCTCGCGCGGAATTGTTTGTCGCGCGGCCCGCCTATTTCAGGCTGGCCCCAGCCTCGTTCAAAAAAATCTCCAGTTCCTCCTTCGCCATATGGAGGACATTGGCCTCGGCCGGAAAGCTCTTTGTCCGGATGTCCGACACATAGGCTTTCGCCGCCTCCTGCATGGCCAAACCGACCTCCTGATAGCGGCGGTTATGTCGGTAATTGGCCGGGGTGAAGCCGAGCACGTCGCAAATGACGAGGACCTGGCCATCGGTCCTCCGCCCGGCGCCTATGCCGATGGTCGGAGCTTTCACGGCGCGCGTGACCTCAGCCGCGACCTCTTCCGGGATGAGTTCGAGGACGAGCAACGCCATGCCCGCGTCGTCGAGCCCGATTGCGTTCTGCACGAGCTTAGCGGCCTCCTGCGCCGAGCGCCCCTTGAAACGCTTTTCGGCATGATGCTGGGGCTCGAGCCCGAGATGGCAGCAGACCTCGATCGAGGCCGAGGCCAAGGCTTCGACAAGCTCTGGCCGGAAGCCCTCGAATTTCACAATGTCGGCGCCAGCGTCGACGAGGCGGCGCGCATTCTCGACCGCGGCGCCCGGCGTTTCATAGGTCTGATAGGGAAGATCGGCGATAATCGCGGCGTTCGGCGCGCCGCGCCGCACCGCGCCGACATGATGTGCGATTTCGGCGAGCGTCACGTCTGTTTCGCTGGCGTAGCCGAGCATGTTCGCGCCGACGCTGTCGCCGACGAGGAGAATGTCGACGCCGGCCTCCGTCTCCGCTTTGGCGGTCGGCGCATCATAGGCTGTCAGGACCGAGATCGGCCGGCCCTGCCGCTTCATCTCAAAAAATCGGTCGGTCTTGCGCATCGGCTTCGGATCGGCCTCCAGCCCGTTTGGCTTCGACACCATGATATTGGGGCTGCCGGGTCCAATATCATGGGGATTGATCCCGCTCCATGAGAGCGCGGTCTGGAAAAGTTGCTAACCCCGCGCTTGGCCTCAGCGCAGCGGCGCGCCTCGGGCGTTGAGCTGATCCGCCAAATAGCTCAGAGCCTTGGCGCGCTTTCGGTAAAAGGTGTGCGGAGCCCATTTCTTTTCGGCGCACAAGGCCTTCACCGAGCGTCCACGCGCCGCCCGCATCGCCCAAAAGGTCGTCACCAGAGCCATCCCGGAATCCACGTCGCGCAATTCGCGCAGCCAATCGAGCGCGGCCTCCATTTGCGTGATCTCGACGCTGGTCGGGCGGATAAGCGCGCGATTGGCGATCCGATGACGCTCCTTGCGCTCGCTTTCGTCGAGTTCGGCCTGAGCCAGGAGGTCCTCCCATTCGACGGCGCAGCGCGGCCAATGCCCGCCGGGCTCGCGCGGCCCGCGTGGGCGCGGCAGGCGGTCGAGCGTCACGAAAGCCTTCACGAGCCGCTTTGCGACCTGATCCGGGTCCCAGCGGGAAGGCGTGGCGTCGCCCTCGAAGGAGTCGAAGCCTTGATCTATGTTTATGTTTTGTTCTTGCGACACGCTCAGGCTCCGTCGTCGAGAATATTGTCGAGCAAGGAAGGATCGGCGGCGACGACCAAAAGCAGCAGCCGGATCATGGATTCGCGCGTGAGGCTGCGCTTGGCCGCCGCGGCGTCATAGAGGCTCGCGGCCTCCGGCGGCAGGCGCAGGGCGACGGCGGCCGCGGCGGCGCGAAAGGCGAGGCCGAAACGCTGCGCCTGGCGATGGACATTATTGGGCGTCGAGTCGATCAGCGGATCCTCGGCGATGCGCTTTGCGTCCCAGCCGAGGCCCAGAAGAAAACCGAGTCGAGCGATGCGCTCCCCGGTCCAGCGCGCCTTTCGGATTTCGGTGCGAACAGTCACGGCCATGCACTCCATTTTTCCTTGTGCTCTTTCCTTTTGGCGGAGCCTGAAGCCAAGCTTGGGCTCGCAAGAAAAGAAGTACGGTAGCTCTACCGTTCTGTCAAGGTAATTTTACCTGGTGCATTCCAGGCCATGTACGGTTATTCTACCGCTATGGATCTCGAAGACGTTCTCGCCCGAATCGAAAGCCGGCTCGCCGCGCTGGGCCTTTCCGCTCATGCCGCGTCGATCGCCGCGAAAAAGCCGGACGCCATCCGCAACCTGAAGCGCGCAGTCAAGAACGGCGAGCGCCGCGGCGTGACGACCGAAACCTTGACCGCACTGGCGCCGGTCCTGAAAACGACCGCCGCCTGGCTTCTCGAAGGCGTCGGCGAGCCGACGCCGGGCAATCGCGTCCGCGTCGTCGGACGCATTGGCGCGGGAGCCGAGATTCAGCCCGAATTCGAGCAGATTCCGCCCGAGGGACTCTATGAAATCGAGGTGCCGTTTCCGATAGATAAGGATGCGATCGCCTTCCTGGTCGAGGGCGACAGCATGTGGCCGCGCTACGATCCCGGCGACGTCATCATCTGCTGGCGTCAGGGGGCCAACGCCGAGGAGGTCGTTGGCTGGGAGGCGGCGGTGCGGACGGCGGACGGCAAGCGCTACTTGAAGCGCATTCAGCGCGGCTCGTCGCCGGGAACCTTCGATCTCGAAAGCCATAACGCCGCGCCGATCCGCAGCGTGCGTCTCGAATGGGCCGCGGAGATCCAGGGTGTCGTGCGATCCGGTCAATGGCGCCGGAGGTAAGATGCCGCTTCGATCGGCCCTTATTCGGTAATAATACCTTGTTACAGGTAAGTATACCTAATAGCGTCTCCAGCTTACCGGAGACGCTCGATGCCGAATCCATCATCCGATTTCGAAAGCGCTCTGCAGGCTCAAGCGCGCCGCACCGCGGCGCGAATGGTCAAGAGTCGCGCCAGAGCCTATTTGCGTCGCCCTATCGCCCTGGACAGTCTTTCGCCGGGCCTCGCCAGCGCAGGGCCGAAAGCGACCATCGCGGCGGCAATTCATCTGCTGGAAAAAGAGAAGCATAGGCCGCGGCGCTGGTGGGGCTTCGGCGGCGAGACGCCGACGCTCAATGCGCGCGCGGCGCTTTTGCTCGGTCGGGCTTTGAGGCGCGCGCAACGCCACGAAGCCCAAGGCCCGTCCGCGCAGGTTGAAGGAAGCGCGGCTCAGCCGAACTTGAACAGGACGCCGAAGCCGCCGCGCGGATAATTCCAGGTGATGTCGCCCGCCGGTTCGGCGACGACGCGGCAGGTGCCGCATTCGACGCATCCGTCGGTCGAGATCTCGACCTGACCCGAATCCGTTTGCGAATAGCATCCGGCCGGGCAAATGCGGGTCAAGGACAAAAGCCGCTGCGAGGGAACCGTATGCGGCGTCACCGTGATATGGGGGCGCCCGGCGTCCACGAGATAGCGGTTCTGAAAGAGCTTGTCCTCGACGCGGACCATGGTTTCAACACTCATCGCTCGCTCCTTGCTCGACACGCCGTGAGCGGCGCGGCCGTGACATAATCAGCTGTCGGCTTGCCGCCACGAAATCGTCATTCTTCAACGCCAAGCACGGGCCATGCCAAGCACGTCCCCGATAAGGCCCTTAAGCCGACGGGTCTGGAAGAAGGATTTGACGATCGCATTTTCCTTCGACTTCTTGTCGAGCCCGTCGACCCTGAACCAGGTTTGAGCGGCCTTGGACAGAAGCTGGGGATAGGTCGTGAACAAGTGCTTGTTATGCAGCGTGCCCGGAAGGTTCTTGTATTTCTTCAGATCCTTCATGACGAATGAATCGTCGAGCCGCGCCTTGTAGCTCGCCAGATTGGCCGCCGTCGGCGGCGCGTGGCGCGATTTCAGATCGGCGATCGTCTCGGCGGCGAGGCGGCCGGTCGTCATCGCGAGATTGGAGCCTTCACGATGCACGGCGTTCACGAACTGGCCCGCGTCGCCGACAATGAGCCAGCCGTCGCCGAAGAGCTGCGGGATCGCCTTATAGCCGCCCTCGGGAATCATATGGGCGGCGTATTCCTTGACCTCCGAGCCGGCGAGCAGCGGCTTGATCGAAGGATGCGCCTTGAAGGACTCGAGCAGGCCATAGGGCGTCTGGCCCTGATCGGCGAAGTCCGAAATGAGGCAGCCTATGCCGATCGAGATGCTTTCCTTGTTGGTGTAAAGGAAGCCGGTGCCGGTCATGCCTTTGGTGATCGTGCCGGCGGCCTCAATGACCACGCCTTCGTCGCCTTGCAGGTTGAAGCGCGCCTCGATCGTCTCCCGCGGCAGGAAGTGCATTTCCTTGACGGCGAGGGCCACCGTGTCCGGCGGCGGCACCGCCCGAAGGCCCGCGCGCGCGCCAACGAGGCCGCTCACGCCCTCGGCCAGGACCACGACGTCGGCATAGATCGGATCCCCGTCGCGGTCGGTCCGCACGCCGATCACCTTGCCGTCGGCGTCGCGAATGAGCTCGACGACTGTGGTCTCGCAGAGCAACAGCGCGCCCGCCTGCACGACGCGGCGGGAGAACCATTTATCGAACTGCGCCCGAATGATCGTGTAGCGGTTCGGCCGGTCCTCGTTGAAATCCTCCGAGCGATAATGCGCGCCGCAAAAGGAACGGTCGTCCATCATCCAAATGCGCTGCTCGATGATGTGGCGTTCGAGCGGCGCATCCTCGCGAAAGTCGCCAACAAGGCCTTCGAGCGCGTCGGCGTAGAGAATCGCACCCTGCACATTCTTCGAGCCCGGATACTCCCCGCGCTCGAGTTGGAGAACCTTCAGGCCGCGCGTCGCCAAGCTGAAGGCGCACGCATTGCCCGAAGGGCCGGCGCCGACGACGATCGCATCGAATTTCTCTTGCGCCATGGTGGGCTCCTTTATTCTGCCGCGGGCCGCGTGGCGGCGGCTGACAGACGTTTGCGAAACGCTTCGGTCAGGGCTGGAAGCGCCAATGCGGCGTCGGCGACGATTCCGACATGGGCGAAATCGAAGATCGGGGCGTTCTTATCCGTGTTGATCGCGACGATCAGATCCGCGCCTTCGACGCCGACGCGATGCTGGATCGCGCCCGAAATGCCCGCGGCGATATAAAGGCGCGGCCGGATCGTCTTTCCGGTCTGGCCGATCTGGCGATCGGAACTGATCCACCCCTTTTGCACGAGCGGCCGCGATCCGCCCCATTCGCCGCCGAGCACGTCGGCGAGCTGGCGCACCAGCAGATAATTATCCGCGTTCTGCATCCCGAGGCCGCCCGCGACGACAATATCCGCATAAGGCAGATTTGCCTTGTCCGTGCTGCCGTCGGGCAGAAACGCCAGGATCTTGGTGATGATGTCGTCCTCGGGCAAGGAGACGTCGTGGCGGACGATCCGACCGGTGCGGCCCGCCTGATAGAGCGGCATGGGCGCAACGCGCGGACGCATCGTCGCCATTTGCGGCCGGTAGTTCAGCGTGTAGATCGTGCAGAGAAGCGATCCGCCGAAGGTCGGGCGCGTCGCCGCGAGCGAGCCGTCGGCGTCGACCGCAAGCTCGGTGCAATCGGCGGTGAGGCCGGTGAGCAGGGTCGTCGCCACAGAACCCGCAAGATCGCGACCGAGATTGGTCGCCCCGAGCAGGAGAATCTCGGGCTGATATTTATGGACGAGCTCGGTCATCACCGCCGTGTAGGGTTCATTGCGGTAATCGACGAGGGCAGGATTTTCGACAACATAGCAGACGTCGGCGCCATAGGCGAAAGCGTCAGCGACAGAAGCGTCGGTTCCGCCCGGCGGGCCGAGGACGACCGCGCCGAGATCGACTTTGAGCTGATCCGCCAGCTTGCGGCCTTCGCCGAGAAGCTCCCAAGAGACCGGATGAACGACCCCGCGCTCGAGCTCAAGCATGACCCACACATGCTTGTAGCTCTTCAAATGCTCCGGCAGCTCCTTCTTCTGATTGGCGCGGCTCTTGGGTTCCGCAGCTGGAGCTTTCGCCTTCTCGTTCATAGGAAGCTTCCTTCAATACGAATGCGCATCAATAGCTCATCGCCCCTTTGAGCATGTCCCGCTCGAGCACGGGTTGCCGCTTGCCGATTTCCGCGATCAAGGCGTCGGAAATATCGCTCATTGACTTGCCCTCCACCTCGATCTGGAAGGCTTTTTCATCGCGCGGCTTAGGCGCGAAGACTTTCTTCACGATCGTCGGAGAGCCGCGCAATCCGCATAAGGTCAAATCCGTGATGCCGGCTTGCGCCGCGTTCCACGTGATGATCTCGGTGCGGGCCCCCCGTAGCGCGTCCTCGATGCTGCCGCGCCTAATGTCATTCGTGCCCTCGAGCATGGTGATCAAGCAAGGCAGCTTGGTCTTCAACACTTGAATGCCGCCCTCGGCGCGGCGATCCACCGTGATCTCGCGCGCCTCCATATCGAAACTCTCGATCTTGGACACATAGGTCAATTGCAGCAGGTTCAATCGCTTCGCGACGCCGGGGCCGACCTGCGCCGTGTCCCCGTCGATGGTCTGCTTGCCGCAGAAAATAAGGTCCGGCGCGCCCCAATTTTCAGAGACTTTCTTGATAAGGAACGACAGGGCGTAGGAGGTCGCCAGCGTGTCCGACCCAGCGAAGAAGCGATCGGTGAGCAGCACGGCGCGGTCAGCGCCGAAGGTCAGGCATTTCCGCAGGGCGGTGTCGGCCATCGGCGGCCCCATGGTCACTACGGTCACTTCGCCGCCGTGACGATCGCGGAGACGCAAAGCTTCCTCGAGCGAAAAAAGGTCATAAGGATTGATGATCGTCGGCACGCCCTGCCGCATGATCGTGTTCGTCACCGGATGGACGCGAATTTGCGCGGAATCCGGCACCTGCTTGACGCAGACCACAATATGCATCGATCGCCTCTCGTCTACGCGCAAAATTTTTCCTGATATATGAAAACAGCAAGTCCCGGACCATTGGCGACGGACCGGGCGATTGCCGCATCGCCGATTGGAATTTGCGCTTCGGAAGCCGCCGAAGCGCAAATATGTCTAATGTTTAGGCAAACGAAGCCTGGACGCTCATTTCAAAAGATCGGTGAAGGGCACGATCGGGGGAGGCGCTGGCGGCGCCTTTTCCTGTACCGCTTCCTTCAAAACCTTGAACACGCGCTCCTTCAACGGATCTGATTTCTGAAAATCCTCATAGGCGCGCTCAAGCGTCGCGCGGCACCGTTGCTTGACGATGTTGTCGGGGAGTCCATCGAGATCCTCGGTCGCCAAATATTGCCCCATGCGTTTCATAATGTGCATGCGGACAACGTTGACCTTGGTGGAATCGTAGGGAACCTCAAGCAGTTTGAAGAAATCTTCCGCGGAAGACATGGATTGTAGAGCCTTCAAAGTCTCGCTCATGACGATGCGTCCTTTACGAATTATCAACCCTTCGACGACGGGCGCCCGTAGACGGGGATCGGCCAGAACCAAGCACGCATCGTGCTATTCCACGCGATCCTGCAGAGATCCGATCGGGTCGCCGATTTTGCGCCGCGCCAGCAGGGTCGCGTCAACGACCCGCGAGCCGGCGAACGCCGGCTACGCGCATCCTGAACGGATCCTCCCGAACCTCCGACGATGAACGCAGACTCGAAACGGCGCGACAGCGGCGCCCGCCGAGCAGACGCCAAGTCGCGACATCAAGCCTTTCGCGATCATCCGCTCCGGAACTTTTTTGCGTCGCTGTCCGCGCGCGTTCCAATTTCGAGCGTGGTCGCCGTCTTCCAGGCTCCCAGAACGAGCCGCCGCGCGCAAAGTTTCAAACGAACGTTGCGCTATCGCCGTTGGCCGCCACGTCACCTATCACGACGCAACCGCCGCGATCAATAAAGAATCGTCGTCCAAACGTCGCACTGAGACCGACTTTCCGCACGCATATGACGCTTGCATCAGCGAGCGGAGGCAAGCGAACCTCTGCTTTCCCGACCGTCGAAAAAGACGCGCGAATCGCCGCCCAATCAACATCTGCTCCGGTCGATCAACAAGGAGTTGGTCTCGTCCAACCATCCGCGACGACGTAAACCGCGTTGTTCAGCCCGACGCTTGGCGGCGACGAAAACCAAGCCAAGAGCTGCCCAGACCGATCAGCCGAAACGCCGCCGGCGAACTCATTCCCTAATGCGGCAATGCCGATCCATCACAAGGCGGCCTGGCGCGACCCGCGCGCGACTCCGAGCCGCTCACGGTCTCATAAATTCCTGTGAGCCGATCCATGGAGACGCCCGCCTTGGTCCGTTGCGCGTCCGCCTTGATCTCGCTCAAGACAATCCTGGCCTCTTCCAAAGAGGCGTCGAAGCCGAGCTCCTTCAGCGCATTCACCACAGCGCCGACTCCAGAGTGCTTGCCCAGAACCATCCGGTGGCTGCGCCCCAGCACAGCGGGGTCGAGCGCCTGATAGCAATCCCGATTCTTCAAAAGTCCATCGACGTGAATGCCGGATTCATGGGTGAAAACCGCATCGCCGACAATCGCTTTGGATTCCGGGATTGCGCGCCCCGCAGCCCGCGCGACAAGCTCGGCGACCTCCGAAAGACAGCGAAGGTCGATCCCGCTTCGATAACCGTAGAGCACTCCCACCGCCACCGCGACCTCCTCGAGCGGCGCATTTCCGGCGCGCTCGCCAAGCCCGACGACCGTCACGCTGGCATGGCCCGCCCCCGCCCTCAACGCGGCGAGCGTGTTGGCGGTCGCCAAACCGAGATCATCATGCGCGTGGATCTCGATTTCCAAATCGCTCGCGCGCCGCAAACGCTCAATCATCGCGTAAGTCGAGAACGGGTCGAGCACGCCCAGCGTATCCGCGAAACGAATGCGCCGCGCCCCGGCCTGCGCCGCGCAATCGGCGACATGGAGCAGGAAATCCATATCCGCTCGGGAGGCGTCCTCACAGCCGACCGCGATGTCGAGCCCCTTGTCTCGCGCATAGGGGACGACATCGGCGATCAGGGATAAGGCGTGGTCACGTCCCGCCCGAAATTTCGCCTGAAGCTGAATATCGGAGACGGGAACCGAAACATTGGCCATAGGCACGCCGGATGAGACCGCGGCGTCGACGTCGGAGCGCCGCATGCGGCACCAGGCGATGGGCGTCGGCCCCAAGCGCTCGCAGACGATTGCATTGATCGCCGCGATTTCATCAGCGCCCATAGCAGGGGTGCCGACTTCAATTTCCGATACGCCGGCCCGGGCCAAGGCCCGAGCAATCGCGACTTTCTCGCCAGCGGTGAACGCCACCCCTGGCGCCTGTTCGCCATCCCGCAAGGTCGTGTCGTTCAAGGCGATCGACGACGAGCCGTCGGGCGAGGCGATGGACTGGACGTCTGGCCTTACAGCCATTTTGGCATACTCCGGTCCCAAGCCAAGACTTCGAGCAACAAGACTTCAAGCGACACGGTTACGAGCGAGAGAAGCCGTTGCCTCCCGCCCAAAGAGACATCCAATGCGCAACATTACAAATGGGGCAAATTGCCGCCGACCGGGATGACGCGGATCATGCGCCCCGTCGCCTCGACAAGCTTGGCCTGCACGCCATTGAGGGTCATGGAGGACAATTGGCAACCGACGCAGGCGCCCGTCATCTTGACGAAGACCTTATCGCCCTGAACGTCAATCAACTCGCAATCGCCCTTGTCTCTTTGGAGATTGGGCCGAATGCTCTGGATCGTCGCCTCGATCACCTTGCGCCGCTCGATGGCGGCGTCATCGGCGACAGTCTCGGCAGGCGGCGAAGCAGCTTCGTCCTTGGCGTCGATCTTCTGCGCGGAATTCAACATTAAACGCCCCTTAACTGAATGACTTGCCGCAAGAGCAGGAATTTGTCGCATTCGGATTTTCGAAAACGAAGCCCGCGCCTTCGAGGCTTTCGACAAAATCGATCTGCATGCCGGACAGCAGCGGCTGGGACAGAGAGTCGACGAATACCTTGACGTCGTCGCCAGCGTCCACGACCGTGTCGCCTTCGCGCGCCTCGGAATCGAGCCCGATCTGATATTTATAGCCGGCGCAGCCGCCTGCTTCGGCCTTGACGCGAAAGCCCGCCCCTTCTTTCCCGGAACGAACGAGGGCGTTCTTCACGGCGCTGAGCGCGGTGTCGGTGAGAGAAATCATGCAGCGAACCTCCTTGACCCTATTCACAAGCCCTATTCGAGCAAGTCTTGTGCCACGCCCGAACCAGGCCGACGTCCTCGGCGCACGAGCATACGCGCCTGTCGTGATCCAGACATGCGTCACAACGCAGACAGGCTCTCGCATGAATAGCGCGAAAATACGACGCCGTCGCCCGCCACGGGTCGACGCACGCTTCACGTCTCGCCGCTATAGATTACAGCATGGATATAAGGAGATGAGCCGGAAGATCTGCTATTCAGGGGCCATCAGCGGAGGGCGACAGGCAAGCATCCAGACATCTCCCAATAGCAACTAGGCGCATGCGACGCCCGAAGATCAGAGACAGGACGGCAGGACTTAGCCTGCATTCGCGTCGCGGTTCGCACGCGCTAGAGCGGAGGGACCGGATTCGTCTGAAAAACAAATATGAAATTCGGCGCAGGCGTCGCAGGTGGGCGAAGGACACATCGAAAAGCCCTCGGCCTCACAAAGCGCGCGATAAAGAAATTTTTTCCAGCGCATATTGCGGGTGTTCTTTTCCGCGAGCCCCGGAAAATGCCGAAGGAGCAAGGTCGAGAGATCCGTCCTCTTCGCGAGGCCGAGATCCTCCCACAAATGATTGCTCTCCAGCGACCGCCGGGCGATAATGCCGCTGAGCCAAGAGCCGATGGGATTAGCTTTCGAACAATTCTGCCTGAGCAGAGTTCGCACCATGGTTTCTTCGTCTTCCGGCGCCGCGTTGCGCGACGCCGCGTCGGCGCTCAAACCGACGACGCCCAAATAATCGGCGAGAGCCTGCAACTCGTCGGTCTCGAGCCCAAGTCGATCCGAGACAGGATCGCCTAGCCGATCCGCCTCGGACGCGGACAGAAGAAACACGCGCCCCAGGACATGGCGGTCGAAACTCTCGCCGGTCAGCGCGGCCCCTTGGCTCGCGCCGCCTGTCGACATCCCGCCGCCAGAACCCCTATCCGTCGCCTCGATGACGCGCATGGCTCAGGCCCCGATTTCCTCCAACTCACCCGCCTTCGTATGCGTCTGGCAGTCCTTCGGACAGACCCGAGCGCAAGCGCCGCAGCCGATGCAGGCGCCGATGTCATTCATCGCCATGACCTTGCGATCGAAATCATCGTCGTCCTCGTCTTCGAGCTCGACAATGTCGCCGTCCTCGTTGACGCCTTTCAGCGTCATGACGTCGCGCCCGCAGACCTTGTAGCAGCGGCCGCAGCCGATGCAGGTTTCCGGATCAATCGCCGTCAGAAACTCCGGCTCCCACATGCGCCCGTCGCGCGTTCCCTTCGCTTCCATCATTCCGTTCCTTCAACAAGGTCGACTCATGCGGGCTGCGACGCATTCAGCTCGGCCCGCTTGCTTTCCAACAATTCAAAAGCTTCATGAGCGCGCTGGGCGACAGAGAGGATTTGCTGCCAATTGATCGGCAGCTCCTCGGAAAGATCATGCAAGTCCATCTTGGCCTGCATCGCCTTGGCCGAAAGCTTCTTGATTTCCGCCTTCAGTGCGTCCGCGTCGCTCATGCAACAAACCTCCAGATCTTCTGCAGCAACTTAATATTTCGCCACTTCGGGATATTTTTCGATCATCTCGATTCCCGCGGCGACCGCCTTCTCGCCTTCGTCGGCGAGCTTTTCCAGGCTGTCGTAGCCGTAGCGATGCACGTCGCGCAGCATCTTGTTCACGACGATGAGGCGGCCGGCCATCAAAATCATGCGGCCGAAGCCCTCATGCGACATTTTCATCATTGGCGAGACCATGCAGCCGGTAGAACGCTCGATGGTGAGGCCGATCGCATTGTAGAAAAGCTCAAGGCGCCACAGCGTTTCCGGGTCCGGATCGCCGACGAGGGGGATTTCCTTCCGCTTGACCTTATCCACGATATAGGGCTCGAGAAGATCGAGATCCGACTTCCCGTCCCAAGCGCCGTGCATATCTTGCGCGCGCCACTGCTTGACCAATTCCTTGACGAAAACCCTATCCATCGCCGCCGGCTTGGCCGACTCAATTACAACCTCTGACATGATGCGCCCTCAATCGTCGTAGTCGACTGTCTCTTTTTCTGCGTTCTTAGCCATCGCCTTGCGAAGCCATGGCGGCGGCGCCGGCGCCTTCAAAACATCCTGCAGCTTGGTCAAAAGATCGGAAATCGACTCCGGCTCCTTGACCTTCATGGGGAAAATATTGTTCGCGACGACGCGCGCCGCCCCCGAGCCGCCGATGGCTGCGACATAAAGAATCGCGCAGTCCTTCACCGCATTGATTTTCGGCTCGAGCTTGTCTTCGTTGCCGTCTTCTTGAAGATCGCCATTGAATTCAATCGTCTCAAGGAATTCATGACCATCGGGCGACACGTCGTAAATCGAGATATTCTTCGCCCAGCCGAAGTGAGCGTCGACCCTCACCAGATCCTGAGTAGCAAACGCGACCTTCATGCGACCTCCACAATCTTTCCTGCGTGACCCGCCCGAACCGAATTCAATGCGCGACCGTCGGCGAAGCGAGGCTGTCCGCCCCTTCAGCCGGATGCGGATACCAGGTGTCGGGCCTGGCGACATGCGCATTGGCGATAAACATATTCGCTATATCGAAAATCAAATCGCGCGCGCCCCTGTAGCCGACCGCCGTGATATGCCCGGCGCCGAGCCGATCGAAGATCGGCAAGCCCATGCGGAAGAGCGGTATGTGCAAGCGTTCGGACGCTTGCCGGCCATGGGCATGCGTGATCAAGAGATCGCAGCCCGCGCCAAGCCTTTCCAAATCCTCCAAATCCCCGATCAGCACGGATTCGCACTGAACTTTTTCCAGGATCGGCGTCGCGTTTGTCGAGACAGCCGCGGTAATATGGCAGCCCATTTCGACGAGAAAGCTCGACAGGTCGTAGAAGAAGTCCGGCTCCAGACCCATAGCAATTTTCTTGCCGCCAGTATGGAAATGCCCGTCGAGCATCGCGTCGACGAGCTGGCTGCGTTGGCGCTTGATCCGAAGCGGAACCTCACGACCGCTGATCTCCATCAGATGCGCGATGAACGCGTCCGTGGGCAGCAGCCCGATCATCCGTTCGAAAAGCTTGAACGGAACGCCCGCCTTTTTCTGAAGGGTTTCCGCCGCCAATTTCATATGAGAGCCGAGCGCGATGCAATGCGCGGCGTCGCCAAGCGCGGCGATCTCCTCGAGCGAGATTCCGCCGAGCGAAGTCGGCGTGAAATCGTCGGGGATATGCCCGTCGAGCGAAGCGGCGAGATCGGGCAAGAACAAAGGCTCGAAGCCGAAGCCTTCGATAATGTCGCGCAATTCGTCGAGATCGCCCGGCGTGTATTGAGAGCCGGGCAACACGACGAGCTTTTTTTGATCGCGCGCGACGTCAGGCTCGGGTTCCTTCACCAGCTTTTCGATGATCTTCGCAACGGTCTTTTCCCAGCCGTCCTGAAAGGCGTCCTTGAAGTCTGGCGTCGAGACATAGACGAGCGCGATGTCGTCTAGTTCCGGATGCTGTTGCCGAACCAGGGATATATAGGCGTCGACATCGTCGCCCTTGGTTTCCGTCACGCCGGTGGAGCAAATGCCGATCAGGCGCGCCTTCTGCTTGTTCGAAATATTGACGATCGCCTGCTCGACATTTTCATAACCGCCGAGCACCGTCGCCACCTCGCTCATCGCGGTGGTTTGGAGCGGGATGGCTTCCTTGAAATGGCGCACGAAAAGAACAAGTCCAAAGGACGTGCAGCCTTGCGAGCCGTGGAACAGCGGCATGCTGTCCCTGATGCCCATGAAGGCGAGCGCCCCACCGATCGGCTGACTCATTTTCAAAGGATTGACGGCGCAGGCCTTCTTGCCGATCTCGACGATGGCCATAGGATCACCTCATTCAGCAGCGACAGCGATGGGAGCGACGATTTCCGACAAAATGTCGTCAATCGTATCGCAGCAGCTCGTGCAGCCGCCGCCTGCGTTGGTCGCTTCGGTCACTTCCGCGACCGTAGTCAAATTTTTGGCGTGCACGGCGTCTTCGATCATGCCGCGCGTGACGTCCTTGCAATTGCAGATCTTGACCGCGCGCCGCTCTTCCAGCGTCAGCTCGACGACCGGACCGCCGGCCAGACCTTCCAGAATGCCGCCAATCGCACCCCGGCACCCTGTGCAGCCCGAACCGGCATGGGTGATGTCGACAACCTGTTCGACCGTCGTCAGCGCGCCGGTCGAGATCGCATCTTCGATCGTGCCGAGATCAACCGTCTTGCACTTGCAGATTTTCTTCGAACGGCGCTTGGCCTCAGCCTTCGCCGGATCGGCGGCGAGTTCGGCGGCTTCGCGCGCGGCCTCGGCGTCGGCTTTGGCCTGCCAGCTATCGGCGGCGTTTTGCCAGGGCGCGATCGTCCGAACCTGATCCCAGATCGGATTATAGAGCGCCTTGTCGATCTCCTTGACGAGATCGACCATGCCCTTGTAGCCGGAATAAGCGTGATGACGCTCCTGGTTGATGTCGAGCCAGGGCATATTGGCCTTGAGTGCGATGAACTGGGACCGGCCGCCCGAAAGCATGATGTCGGCCCGCGCGTCCTTCAACATCTTGTACATTTCGCGCGGCGACATGTCGTCGAAGGCATGCGCGTCCTCACCCATCAATTCCTTGATGCGCTCTTTATCTTCCTTGGTCGACTTCTTGACCGAGGTGCCGACGATCTCCATGCCGACTTCCTGCAGCGCCGCGACGACCGACCAGGACTTGACGCCGCCGGTGATGAGCAGGACCTTCTTGCCCTTCAGCCGCGGCAGATAGGACATGATCTCGTCCCAGGCGAGCTTTTCCTCGCGTGCGATCACCGCCTCGACACGGTCCATGAATTCCGCCGGAGCGCCCCGGTCGATGACAAGCTGGGCAAGTTGCCGCAGCGAGTCGCTCATATCGCCAATGCCGTAGAAGGAGCCTTCAAAATAAGGAATTCCGTATAGATCCTCGAGCTTGCGCGTGATGTTGATCATCGCCTTGGAGCACACCATCATCGTCGCCCGGGCGCGATGCGAGCTCGCGACATCCGTATATTTAGCGTCGCCGGAAATGCAGGAGAGGATCCGAAAGCCAATTTCCTTCAGAAGCGGCTCGACCTGCCACATTTCACCGGCCAGATTATATTCGCCGATGATATTGACGTCATATGGCGTGGTATATTCGGGCTCGACCGTGCCGATCACATGCGCAAGCAAAGCCTCGCCCGCGAGCTTATTGCCGAGATTCTTCGGTCCAACGAAACCCGGCGAATTCACCGGCACGATCGGCTTGCCGAATTTCTTCGAGGCCGCCTTGCAAACCGCGTCGATGTCGTCGCCGATCATGGCGGGGACGCAGGTCTGATAAACAAAGACAGACGGAGGATTATATTTCTCGATAATTTCCTTGATGCTCTTATAGAGCCGCTTCTCGCCGCCGAACACGACGTCGGTCTCGTTCAGGTCCGTGGTGAAGCCGGTCCGATAGAGCGTGGAGCCCGAGGAATAGGCGCCGCGATTGTCCCAGGAATTGCCTTCGCAAGCGATTGGGCCATGCACGAGGTGAGCGACGTCGGTGATCGGCTGCAGCGCGATTTTTGCGCCGTCGAATGCGCATCCACCCGCGGCCCCGCCCGGCTGCAATTGCTTTGTGCAGCCCTTCTTGCGTTCCTTCTCCGATTTCGCCGCATTTTTTGGACATGCGGGCTCGTTGAAAACGTCCTGGACCGTCGCCGACACACTGCTCATGTCATTCTCCTCATCCGCCCGCTTCAAAGGCGCCGGATCGGTTTCGACTAAAAGCGCTTCAATTTTCGTGCCGCGGCGTTGAAGAGCGCTCTCAGCCTCTGTCATTATTCCAAAAATAGTTCGGCGGGCATGGATGCTTTTGAAAGATCCATGCCCGCCGACGCATTTCCTGACCTTGTCCGCCGATTAGCGGATAATGTCGTAGCTGAAATCCGAATGCGCGGGCACGATCGTATTCTGATCGATGACCTCGAAGATCCGGTCAAGGATCCAGACCAGGACGTTCAAGCCGCCCTGATAACCCCACACCGGATAGCGATGGTGATGGTGGCGATCGAAGATCGGGAAGCCGATGCGGATCAGCGGGGTGCCGGTGTCGCGCTCCAGATATTTTCCGTAGGTGTTGCCGATCAGGAAATCCACCGGCTCGGTGAAGAGCAGCGAGCGCATGTGCCAGAGATCCCGAAGCGGATAAACATGGCAGTTTGCGCCGAAGGGGTTCGAGTCGAGCAGGGCCTGAACTTTAGCTTCCCATGCCTTGCCGCCATTGGTGGCCAGAATATGGGTCGGCTCGCCGCCGCATTCCATCAGGAATTCAGCAAGGCCGATGCAGAGATCCGGATCGCCATAGATCGCGAATTTCTTTCCGTGAATATGCGCGCTCGAATCGGCGAGGGCGTCGACGAGACGGCCGCGCTCCAGCTTGATCTGCTCCGGAACCGGCTTGCCGGTCAGGCGCGAGATCTCAAGAAGGAATTTATCGGTCGCAGCGACGCTGATCGGGTGATTGAAGGCGGCGGTCTCGTGCTTCCACTCTTCGTCGATGTATTTCAGGGTCTTTTCTGTGCAGTATTCCTGCATCGAGACCGTCGCCTTGGCGTTGACCGCGGCGTTCATCTCGTCGATCGTCGTGCCGCCGTCGAACATGCGGAACGTGCCGTCGGTCGGGGTGTCCCACACGTCGCTATTATCGGCGATAATCGTATATTCGACGCCCATGAGGTCGAAAATGCGCTTGATCTCGCGGAGATTGCCGACCGTGTAAGGGTCGAAGCCGCCGATGAAATTGATCGTCTCGTTCGGCACGCGCGCGAGCTTCTCGACCGTGCCGGCCTTGCCGCCCCAGAAATGCTCGAAAATGCCTTTCAGGACATTGTCATAGCCGGTGATATGGCTGCCGACGAAGGCGGGCGTGTGGGCGAAGGGAACGTCATAGGCTTCCGGAACGGAGCCCTTGGTCTTCGCGGTCTTGATGAAGGCGTTCAAATCGTCGCCGATCACTTCCGCCATGCAGGTGGTCGAAACCGAAATCATCTTCGGCTTGTAGAGATTATAGGTATTGGCGAGCCCGTCGATCATATTGTTCAGGCCGCCGAAAACCGCCGCGTCTTCCGTCATCGAAGACGAAACGCAAGAGCTCGGCTCTTTGAAATGGCGCGAAAAATGGCTGCGATAATAGGCGACGCAACCCTGAGACCCATGAACGAAGGGGACCGTTCCTTCAAAGCCGACGGCGGCGAAAACGGCGCCGAGCGGCTGGCACGCCTTGGCCGGATTGACGGTCAGCGCTTCGCGGGCGAAATTCTTGTCGCGATATTCCTGCGTCTTGGTCCACTCGACCACGCGCTGCACTTCAGCATCGGCGACCGGATTCTCAAAATTCTTCTTCTTGTTCGCGAGCATCTCCCGATATTCCGGCTGGCGGAACAAGTCGAAGTGGTCGAGAACGTGATCGGCGTTCTGGGGCATACCAAAAATCCTCTTGAATTGTTTGTCTCTTAGCACTCCGACCGACGCCCTCCCCTCGAAAGGGGAGGGCTTGAGCGGAGATCAGAATGGCGCCTTCGTGAGGCCCCAAATCGGCGAGTTGATCGCCATGTCCATATCGCGGGCGAAGATGGCGAAGCCGTCATAGCCGTGATACGGGCCCGAATAGTCCCAGGAATGCATCTGGCGGAAAGGCACGCCCATCTTCTGGAAGACGTACTTCTCCTTGATGCCGGAGCCGACGAGATCGGGCTGGATCTTTTCGACGAATTTCTCGAATTCGTAACCCGTCACGTCGTCATAGATCAGCGTGCCGTCCTTCACATAGTGGGTCGTGCGCTGATAGTCGTCGTTATGGCCGAATTCATAACCCGTGCCAACGACCTCCATGCCGAGATCTTCGTAAGCGCCGATGACGTGACGCGGACGGAGACCGCCGACGAACAGCATCACCTTGCGGCCATGCAGACGCGGACGATATTTCGCGATCACGGCGTCCGACAGCGCCCGATATTTCTCGATGACGCGCTCGGCGCCTTCCTTGATCTTGTCGTCGAAATGGCTGGCGATGGTGCGCAGCGATTCGGCGATCTTGCTCGGTCCGAAGAAGTTATATTCGACCCACGGAACGCCGAACTTTTCTTCCATGTGGCGCGAAATATAGTTCATCGAGCGATAGCAGTGCAGGACGTTCAGCTTCGCCTTCGGGGTCGCTTCGAGCTCAGCGATCGAACCGTCGCCCGACCATTGCGCAATCACGCGCAGGCCCATTTCCTCGAGCAGAATGCGCGAAGACCAGGCGTCGCCGCCGATGTTATAGTCGCCGATGATGGCGACGTCATATGCGGTCTGCTCGAAAGTGGCGGGCTTGCCCTCCATCTTGTCGAACACCCAGTCGCGGATCGAGTCGTTGGCGATGTGATGGCCGAGCGACTGAGACACGCCGCGGAAGCCTTCGCAGCGAACCGGAACGATCGTCTTGCCGCCGTATTCGCGCGACTTCTGCTTCGACACCGCCTCGATGTCGTCGCCGATGAGGCCGATCGGGCATTCCGACTGAACCGTGACGCCATGGTTCAGCGGGAACAGCTCCATGATCTCGTCCATGATCTTCGCGAGCTTCTTATCGCCGCCGAAGACAATGTCCTTTTCCTGGAAGTCCGAAGTGAACTGCATCGTGACGAACGTGTCGACGCCCGTCGTGCCGATGTAATAGTTGCGGCGCGCGGCCCAAGAATATTGGCCGCAGCCGACCGGACCATGGCTGATGTGGATCATGTCCTTGATCGGGCCCCAAACCACGCCCTTCGAACCGGCGTAGGCGCAGCCGCGGATCGTCATCACGCCGGGAACCGACTTGATGTTCGACTTGACCGAGCAATCCTTGCCGCCCTGCTGGAACTGGTTGAGGTGCTTGGCGCGGTTCTTCTTGCTCTTTTCGGGATAGGCTTCAAGGACCTCGGCGATGAGCTCCTTGTTCCTTTGCTTGATCTCTTCAATTGTTTCGGGTGCAGAAAGGCTCATGCCAATCTCCTCAGAACGCGATAAGGGCGAGCGCCGGCCCCATGAAGGGGCCGGCCTTTAGCGAATACGCCTAAATTAGGCGACGGCCTCGGCGGCGGTCACGCCGATCTGCGACTCGTCGACTTGCTTCATGATGCCATGGGCCATGAGCATGTCCTCGAGCTCGTCCATGGTGATCGGGGTCGGGATGATGCCGTTGCCCTTGTTCCCATGGATCTTGGTCGCGAGATCGCGATATTCGCCAGCCTGCTTGGAGTCGGGAGCGTATTCCACGACGGTCATGCGGCGCAGCTCAGCGTGCTGAACGATATTGTCGCGCGGCACGAAGTGGATGAGGAAGGTGCCAAGCTTCTTGGCGAGTTCCTCGGCGAGCTCGAGCTCCTTGTCGGTCTGACGCTCGTTGCAGACGAGCGCGCCCAGGCGGACGCCGCCGGAGTTCGCATACTTCAGAATGCCCTTGGAGATGTTGTTGGCCGCATACATGGCCATCATCTCGCCGGACATGACGATGTAGATTTCCTGAGCCTTGTTCTCACGGATCGGCATCGCGAAGCCGCCGCAGACGACGTCGCCAAGAACGTCATAAGAAACGTAATCGACGTCTTCGTAAGCGCCGTTCTCCTCGAGGAAGTTGATCGAGGTGATGACGCCGCGGCCCGCGCAGCCAACTCCCGGCTCCGGTCCACCCGACTCGACGCACTTGATGTCGAGATAGCCGACCTTCATGACGTCTTCGATCTCGAGGTCCTCGACCGAACCAGCCGCCGCCGCGAGGCTGAGAATGGTGTCCTGGGCCTTGCTGTGAAGGATCAGGCGGGTCGAGTCAGCCTTGGGGTCGCAGCCGACGATGAGGATCTTGTGGCCAGCCTCGGCGAGGCAGGCGAGGGTGTTCTGAGAGGTCGTGGACTTGCCAATGCCTCCCTTACCGTAGAATGCAATCTGGCGCATATTTCACTTCTCCATTTGGGCCGTTTTGCTGTTAACCGTGAACCCGGGACGCTCGAACCCCGATAAAGAGGCATCGACGCGCCATGGCGGCGCGGGACACGACACGTCACATGCCTTAGATAACGGCGACGTATCCCCGCGCTCTTTGTGGCAATCGCCGTGCCAGCCACGGCAAAAGATGCAACCCACTGAAATTTAAGCAGTATGGCGTCGATGCGGGGCGCCGAGCGGGCGTGTTCCGATTCCGACAGTGGGCTTTGGTGTCACGAACAAAACAGGTAAAAAGACGAAAGCGCTGCGGGAGTCGGTTGAATCGGTTCGTCGGCTCGGTTGGCGCAAGGGGATTGGGCGGTTCGGCAAGGCGTCCTGGGAATGAATCTTGCTTTTCCGCCTTTCGGCAGTGCGCGCCCGGCCGCGTCCGGCGCTCTTTATTCTGAATGAGGTCAGCATGCAGATTGGCGTCGATAATGACCGTAGGGTTGAGAACAAGCGCGTTTTCATCATCGACAATGATGGGATAACCGGGTCGATCCTTCAATTTATGTTGGAGGACGACAATGAGACGCACGAATTCGCGACCGTCGAAGAAGCGTATGAAGCGTCGGAAAAAGTCGTTTACGGCAAGACCGAAAAATCAATCCCGCATCTTCTGCTGGTGGGATTGAACATCCTCGAGGCGAAAGGCCTCGATATTCTTAAGGAGATTTCTGAGAAATTTCCTCAAGCCAAGGTCATAGTCGTCGCCGAGAACGCGGAAGCTCCCCTCGCCAAGCAAGCGCTCGCCAAGGGCGGCGGCGCCCATGGGTTGCTGACGAAGCCGCTAACCGTCGAGGTCGTTCGGCGCAAGGTGGACATGCTGCTCGGGCGCTTGAAAAGCGAATTTGTCCAGCTCGGCGATTTCAACTTCGGCTGAGCCGGTTCGATGATTGGGAGGCGGCGGCGGCCCCAAATTGGCCGCCCCCAGCTGCTCGAATGCGCTTCTAAGGAAGCGCCCGAAATTCTCGGGAAGACTCAATGGCGCATATCATCTTTTACGAAAAGCCGGGTTGCGCCAATAACGCCAGGCAAAAGCGGCTGCTCGAGGCGGCCGGGCACAGCCTCAGCGTCCGCGACATGCTGACCGAGCCCTGGACCGCCGAGCGATTGCGCGATTTTTTCGGCGACCGGCCAGTCGCAGAATGGTTCAATCGCGCCGCGCCGAGGGTCAAATCAGGCGCCGTCGAGCCGGAGAGGCTCGATGCGGAGCGGGCGATCGCCTTGATGCTGGACGAGCCGCTTTTGATCCGCCGTCCGCTGATGGAGGTCGAGGGAGAGCGCTCCGTCGGGTTCGATCCGGATCACGTGGACGCCTGGATCGGCCTGAGCGCGCCCTCCGTGCAGGGCGTCGATCTCGAGACCTGCCGCCGCCCCACGACAGCGCCGGCCTGCGCCGCCGAGCCGGACGCCGCGCCATGACCGCCGCCCCGACGCCCTCCGCAAACGCCGCGGAAGTCATCCTCTCCTATCATCAGCGCACCAAGCATCGGCTCGAACGCTATGCCGCGGGCCCTGAGACGCTCGATTGGTCGGAGCAGCCGAACCCTTTCCGCGAATATTCAGGTAGCGCGCGGATCCTGCTGCCGCTTGGGGGAGACGCGCTCAAGACCACATTTTCGGATATTTACGCTAAGGAACATGGGTCCGCCGCGCCCCTCGCCCTCGATTCGCTCGGAATCTTGCTCCAGCTCTCCCTGGCGCTCGCCGCCTGGAAGGAATACGGCCCCGATCGATGGGCTGTGCGCTGCGCGCCGTCGAGCGGCAATTTGCATCCGACCGAGGCCTACGTCCTGGCCCGAAACATCGAAGGGCTGACTGACGGCGTCCATCATTATGTGAGCCTTGATCATAGCCTCGAGCTTCGCCGCACATTCGCCGCGACGGCAAAGGTCGAGCCGCAGCTCTGGATCGGCCTTTCCTCAATCCACTGGCGCGAAGCCTGGAAATATGGCGAGCGGGCTTTTCGCTACTGTCAGCTCGACGTCGGCCATGCAATCGGCGCCTTGCGCTATGCCGCTGGCGTCCTCGGCTGGAAGGCCGAGATGCTCGAGTCGCTCGGCAGCCGGGACGTCGCGGCGCTCCTCGGGCTCGACCGCAACGAGGATTACGCCGGCGGCGCCGAGCGGGAGGCGCCCGACCTGATCCTGCGCATAGGCGCGACGCCGGGCGTCTCCCGCCTCACGGACGACGAGCCGGGCGTTTTTGCCGGCGAAGGCGCAAGCGATTGGCAGGGTCGCGCCAATATCCTCGACCGCCATCCAATGTATAAATGGCCGGTCATCGACGAGGCTTCGGCGGCGACGCGCAAGACAGCCGCCGCGCCAGAGCCGCGCCATAGGGTGAACTATCCGCCCATAGGCCTCGGCTCGCCCGAGCCAGCCGCCGGCGTGATCCTAGGCCGGCGCAGCGCGCAAGGCTTTGATCGTAGCGCAAGCATGGGCTCCGGCGCCTTTTATCATCTGATCGACCGTTTGCTCGCCCGCAATGTCGCGCCTTGGGACGTCTGGAGCTATGCGCCGCGCATCCATCCCATCTTCTTCATTCATCGCGTCGACGGGCTCGAGCCGGGCGTTTACGCGCTGGTGCGCAATCCCGACGCCGCGATGCGGCTACGTCAGGCGATGCGGCCGGAATTTCTCTGGAAGCGCCCGGAGCATGTGCCGCCGCAGCTCGATTTCTATCAGTTGCTGCCGGGCGACTGCGCCAAGGCGGCGCGAACCCTGAACTGTCATCAGGCGATCGCCTCGGACGGCTGCTTCGCGCTCGGAATGCTCTGCGAGTTCGAGGAGATCGTTCGCGGCGAGCCTTGGCGCTACAAGCAATTGCATTGGGAGGCGGGCCTCCTCGGCCATGTGCTTTATCTCGAAGCCGAGACGCTGGGTTTTCGCGGCACCGGAATCGGCTGCTATTTCGACGATTCCTTGCATGAAATCCTAGGCTTAAAAGACGCGGCCTTCGCTTCGCTCTATCATTTCACCGTTGGCCGCGCCCTTGTGGACGCGCGGATCAGCACCTTGCCGCCCTACGCCAATCGGAATGTCGCAAACCAGACACATCCCGAAGCTCAGGGATCTGACGCTAAATTAGGCGGCATGCATAAAGGAGAAGCAGCTATGGCCGAAGAAGCCAGTTTTGAAAGGATCGGCGTCGAAGCCGCCCGCGCCTTGATCGATGCCGGGGACGCCCTCGTGCTCGATATGCGCGACCCAGGCTCCTATGACGGCGGCCATATTGACGGCGCCGAGCATGTGACCGAAGCGAATATTTTCAACTTCCTGTCGGGAACGCCGAAGGACAAGCCAGTTCTGATCTACTGCTACCATGGCAACGCCAGCCAGGTTTACGCCAAGACATTCGCCGATTTTCGCTTCACCAAAGTCTACAGCCTCGACGGCGGCTATGAAGGCTGGAGGCAGCGCGGCGCATAGCTCCACCGGAGCCCTTCCGCTCTGGTCGAGCAGAACCGACGTCGCGAGCGTGGCAAATCGGCTTTCGCTCAGATAGCCACGCCGGGCCGGGACCCGCTGCCTGTGACGGCTATCGCCGCCGAGACTTTCTCGATCAGGAGGACATGGTCGTTTGTGAGCGCGTCCTCCCCATCGATGAATTTTTGGATCAATAATTCCCGGGCGCGCTCGATCTCCGCTTCGATGATTTTCAGATCCTGCTTCAAGGCGCCGGTCTGCTTCCGGCGACGAACATACGCCTCCACGCCTTGATCGAACGCCTCAAGCCTGCCCCAATTGGTCAGGGCGGATCCATTGGAGCGCGTGGTCGAGAGACTTTTATATTGCGCGAATTTTTTCGCGGAATGGCTGAATTCCCGCGCCTGCTTCGGCGTGAGCCCTTCAGCTTTCAGCGCGCGATAGCGCCTCGTCGCGGCGGAGGCGGGATAATCCGGGCCATAAGGCGCATCGGATAAGGTTCGGCCCTTAGCGATGGTTTCCAGGGCGCAGTCGGCGACCAATGCAGCGCTTTCGCCCCGAACCGCGGTCGGAGGACTGGTCGGCAGACTTGGCGGACAACTTGGCGAAGAGGGTGCGACAGCCGGCGCCGCGGCGCTTTGCTGGTCGCCGACGAAGGGCGCGCTGAGGATCTCGGCGACGCCCTCCAGGGTCTTTTTGACAAAGGATCCGAATGTTCCGAAGGCGCTCATCGCAGTTCATGCCTTTGAAGAAAAGCTGCAGGAATACGCTGATCACGCAACCGCCGCGTCACGCGGCCTCCTCCCAGAACGAGATCGATTTTTTTGTTTGGGCCCTTATCCGGGCGCCATAGGTGGTCGCGGAAATCGGACGACCGGACCGAAGCCCCGTTAGCCTTACGCGCTGTTCGCGGCTTTCAAATGACGAGAGCGCTGCCGAACCTGCGCCGGTCCCGCTTCCGTCCAACGCGCGAGGGATGCGACGCAAGATCCGTCGCCGATGAAAATGCGACGGTGCGAACGTCTCCGCGACTTCCGACGCATCTGATCCTATCGTCATTCAGGCTAACATGATTCTTGCGCAAGGAAGCGACGAAGTTCGCGCTGAATCTATTGTCCACAACGATCGACGCGCCCATGGACGAAATATGGACGAGATAAGGACAGCGAGACGTGCCGGAACTGCCTGAGGTCGAGACGGTTCGACGCGGACTCGAGCCCGCCATCTTGGGCGCGCGGCTGATCCGCATCGAGCAGAGGCGGCCGGACCTGCGCTTTCCCTTTCCCGAGAATTTCGCCGAACGTCTCGCCGGCCGGCGTGTGGAGGCGCTCGGACGCCGCGCGAAATATCTCCTGGCTGATCTCGACGACGCGCAGGTTCTCGTGATGCATCTCGGCATGTCGGGATCGTTTCGAATTCACGCAAGCGAGGCTGAAACAGCCGTTGGTCCCGCCGCGGCTAAGAACCCCGCCCATGATCATGTCGTCTTCGAATTCTCCAACGGCGCGCGGGTCACCTATAATGATCCGCGCCGGTTCGGCTTCATGTTGCTGATCCGTCGCGCCGAGTTCGCCGCCCACCCGCTCTTCAAGGCCATCGGCCTCGAGCCTCTCGGCAATGAGCTGGACGGACAAACGCTGGCGGCCCTTTTCGCAGGAAAAGCGACATCGCTGAAAGCGGCGCTTCTCGATCAAAGCCTGATCGCGGGCCTCGGCAATATTTATGTCTGCGAGGCGCTCCACCGCGCTGGGCTGTCGCCGCGCCGCGCCGCTGGCGGCCTCGCCCGCAAGGATGGGACAGCCGGCCAGCGCGCCCATGTCCTCGCCAGAGTCATTCGCGAAGTTCTGGAGGAGGCCGTCGCAGCTGGCGGCTCGTCGCTGCGAGACCATCGCCAAGCCAATGGAACGCTCGGCTATTTTCAGCATAGCTTTCGCGTCTATGACCGCGCGGGAAGCCCCTGCCCCAAGCCGGGCTGCGGCGGAACGATCGAGCGCATCGTGCAATCCGGCCGTGCGACCTTCTATTGCAGCTCATGCCAGAGATAGAATGGCGGGCGGCGCAAGCGATCTGTTTCGGCGTTCACGTGCCGCCTCACGCCAATCCCTATCGGCATGTCGCTCTAATTATGCGCGACCTTAGCCGCTTTCGAGGATGAGCCGAGCACCACGACGCGGGTTCCGACCGGCGTCTTGCTATAGAGATCGATCACGTCCTGATTGATCATGCGGATGCAGCCGGAGGACACGCTTTGGCCGATGGTCCATGGCTCGACCGTGCCATGGATGCGAAACAGCGTGTCCTTATTGCCCTGCCAAAGATACATGGCGCGGGCGCCGAGCGGATTTTTCGGCCCGCCGTGCATCCCCTCGCCGCTCTGCAGCGCGCTCATCACTTTCTTGAGTTCGGGCTTCCGCTCGATCATCTCCTTGGGCGGATACCAATCCGGCCATTCCTGCTTGCTCTTGATCGTCGCCTCGCCGGCCCAAACAAAGCCTTCCTTGCCAACGCCGACGCCGTAGCGGGTCGCGCGGCCCCCTTCCTCGACATGGTAAAGATAGTGATGACCGGGATCGACGACGATTGTGCCGGGCGGCTCTTTCGTCACATAGGCGACATTGGCGCGCACGAAGGCCCGGTTGATCTCGGACGGCTTGACGGCGGGAACCGGAAAAGGCTCGCTAGGCACGGCTCCATAGACGCCGCCGACGGTTTTTGTATCGGCGTCGGCGACCGCAACAGTCTCGTTCGTGTCCGGCGGCGCAAGCGGCGTCGTCTCCACGACCGCAGCGGGCGGCGGCGCTTGGGTAGGCGGCACGATCACGGGCGCGCCCGCCTGGAACGACGGATTGGGGTTCGTGCTCACGCAGCCGGCGAGCCCCAGTGCAGCCGAAGCCGTGGCTCCCGCGATGACAATGCGGCGGTTCAGATCAGGCATGGCGCGTCCGCTGGTGTAAAGGGGCTCAAGGTTGAACTTTAGCCGAGATGCCGTCGGGCCGATATTGCTCGAATGCAACGGTTCCAGCTTTTCTGCTCCGACGCGAGGCGCTCCTTAGGCGCAGGGCGCACCCAATCTCAAAAAAGCTCTTGCCATTTCGCATTTCAGATATATCTTTATCTTAGATATATCGAGATACGGTCTTTATATCGATCAACCCAAAGAGAGAGCACACATGAGATTTCACCCCTTTTTTCATGCGTTTGCACATGGCGATGGCCACCGTGGACGCGAATTTCCCGGCCCACATGGCCTGTTTCGACGCCATGAGCATTTCGGCGGCCGCAAGCGCATGTTCGAGCAGGGCGACCTGCGTTTCGTCGTGCTGAAGCTGATTTCCGAAAAGCCCTCGCATGGCTATGAAATCATCAAGGCGATCGAGGAGCGCCTTGGAGGCGCCTATGCGCCGAGCCCGGGGATCATCTATCCGACCCTGACCCTGCTCGAAGAAATGGGCGCGATCCGCGTCCAAGAGACGGAGGGTCCCCGCAAGCTCTATGCGATCACGCCTGAAGGCGAGGATATCCTGCGGCGCAACGAGGCCGCTGTCCAAGCGATTTTCGGCCGCATGGCGGAAGTCGGCGCGCGGCACGGCGGAGGTCCCGCTCCGGACGTCATCCGCGGGATGGAGAATTTAAAGACCGCCTTGCGCTTGAGGATTTCACGCGGTCCGCTCAGCGGCGAGCAATCAGCCGAGATCGCCAATATCTTGGACTCGGCCGCCAAAGCTGTCGAGGCGGTGTGATCGCCGATCAGGCCGCAGCTGAATGGGACGCACTCTAGAGCAGGATGCCTTCAGCTGGAATCGCCGCCAAAATCGGCGGAACCTGAGACATTGCGGCCGTTGACGCTTGCCGAAGGCAGCCCTTGAACCACGGCCGTCAGCGATGCAGCTCTGCTTCATTCGCCGGACGGCATGGTTGGGCTCTTTCCCTTCTAGAAGGCAGCGCCCATCTCAGCGCATCTGGCAGCGTAAGGCTCCAAGCTGTGAAATCGTGCCCTCCGTCAAACTCGACATAACGAGGGTGGTAGCCGTGTCGTAGCAATGCGTCTCGAAACCGCTTCACCCCTTCGATCTGGGAGATGACCTGCAAAACATCCTCTTTGTGCAGAACGTTCTCCTGTATCTCTTGAAGACCGACATCCAAGTAAAATTCTGTTTTTGGCTTGGGATCCAGTTTCTCGAAATATTCGATAATCCAACAATCGTTTGACCAGAACGAGCCGGACTGGGCAATCACTTTCGTGAATCGGGATTGATTCATCATCGACACATAAGCCGCGGCCAATCCTGTATAGCTCAGACCCGCGATAACACGCTCCCTGGCTCCGAGCGCGCTAGGATAGGCTCCCTCAAGCCACGGAAATAATTCATCTTCGATGAACTGCGCGAACGGTGCGTGGCAGGGACACTCCACCCACCGGGAAGCGGCGCTTTCCATTGAGACAAAGACAAAAAGTGAACTGTCGATGTCACCGTTGGAATCTAGGGCGTCGATGATCGAAGTCGCGCCAACACGGTCTCTGTAAAGCTCCGCGTCCAGAAACACCGTCACGTTCGTGGCCCAATGCTCTGGCTCACGCACCCATATCGCCCGCTCATTCGCAAGGTGGACGCTCTTTAACGTGTGCTGGGTTTCTTTCATTTTTTGCCCGGCTTTATATTAGCGGACATAAATATCGGCTCAATTCCTGGAGGGCCGTATATTTCCCGACTATGACTGAACCAGTATTGCGAAGGGCTGCTTTTGGCTTAACCGCGCCGTTGAACTGCGAGTGCGCCATCGCACATGCGGCAGGCGCCCATCTTAACCGCAAAACATCGCATCAAGCGCAAAAGTCCGGATTGAATCCGTCGGACAATGTCAGATTTCGCCCTTCAGCTCACGGCCGGTATGATCGGCGAGACGGCCGCGATTCTGTCAAGGATGCGAAGCATCGGCTGCGCCGGCGCGAGCTTTAGCTCGCGTCCTTGACAGGATCGACCCGCTCGCCAAACTCGCAGCCGAGAAATGAATGGCGCATTGCTATTTCTCGGCGGCAGCGTCCGAAATCCCAACGCCAACCTGTAGCCCTTTTACTGCAGAGCGCGTTCCGATTGGATGGATTCGTCCAATCGAAAAGAACAGGCTCCAGTTCAATCAGCTGGAGCCTGTTCTGATCGAAAAAGTCGATCAACCTTTTCGGAAGATGTCTAGGCGCTCTCCTTCGCGCGCACGGCGCGCTTGCGCTCATTGGGGTCGAGATAGGTTTTGCGCAGACGGATCGACTTGGGCGTGACCTCAACGAGCTCGTCTTCCTCGATATAGGCGAGCGCCCTTTCCAGCGTCATCTTGATCGGCGGGGTGAGCCGCACCGCCTCATCCTTGCCGGCGGCGCGAATATTCGTCAGCTGCTTGCCCTTCAAGACGTTGATCTCAAGGTCGTTTTCGCGCGTATGCTCGCCGACGATCATGCCACGATAGACCTTCCAGCCCGGCTCGATCATCATCGGGCCGCGATCCTCGAGCTTCCACATGGCGTAGGCGACCGACTCGCCATTGTCGTTCGAGATCAGAACGCCGTTGCGGCGCCCGGCGATCTCGCCCTTCCAAGGCGCATATTCATGAAACAGCCGGTTCATGATCGCCGTGCCGCGCGTATCCGTCAAAAGCTCGCCCTGATAGCCAATGAGGCCGCGCGTCGGCGCGTGGAACACAAGCCGCAGACGATTGCCGCCGGACGGACGCATCTCGATCATCTCGGCCTTGCGCTCGGCCATCTTCTGCACGACGACGCCGGAATGCTCCTCGTCGACGTCGATCACGACCTCCTCGATCGGCTCGAGCAGTTGCTTGCCGCTTTCATCCTTCTGGAAGACGACCTTCGGCCGCGAGACGCCGAGCTCGAAACCCTCCCGACGCATGGTCTCGATCAGGATCGCGAGCTGCAGCTCACCCCGGCCTGAGACGATATAGGAATCCGAGCCGGGCGAATCCTCGACGCGCAGAGCGACATTGCCCTCGGCCTCCTTGTAAAGGCGATCGCGAATGACGCGACTCGTCACCTTGTCGCCTTCGGTTCCGGCAAGCGGCGAATCATTGACGAGGAAGGTCATCGACAAAGTCGGCGGGTCGATCGGCTGGGCCTGAAGAGGCACGGCGACGTCGGGCGCGCATAAAGTGTCGGCGACGTTGAATTTCTCGAGCCCGGCAATGGCCACGATGTCGCCCGCCTCGGCCTCGTCGATCGGGGTGCGCTCAATGCCGCGAAACGCCAGGATCTTGGACACCCTGCCCTGCTCGACGACATTGCCGTTGCGGTCGAGGACCTTGACGCTCTGGTTCGGCTTCACCGAGCCGGCGAACACGCGGCCCGTGATCAAGCGGCCGAGATAGGGATTGGCCTCGAGCAGAGTGCCGAGCATGCGAAAGCCGCCCTCTTCGACGCGCGGCGGCGGCACGTGATCAAGGACGAGGTCGAACAAAGGCGCCATGCCGTCCTGCGGGCCGTCCGGGCTCGTCGCCATCCAGCCTTGCTTCGCCGAACCATAGAGGATCGGAAAATCGAGCTGCTCGTCGGTCGCGTCCAAGGCGGCGAAGAGATCGAAGACCTCGTTGACCACCTCGGTGACGCGCGCGTCCGGCTTGTCGACTTTATTGACCGCGACGATCGGCCGAAGGCCGATCTTCAGCGCTTTGCCGACCACGAATTTCGTCTGCGGCATCGGCCCTTCGGAAGCGTCGACGAGAACGATCGCGCCGTCGACCATCGAAAGGATGCGCTCCACCTCGCCGCCGAAATCCGCATGGCCGGGCGTGTCGACAATATTGATGCGCGCGTCCTTCCAGGCGATCGACGTCGCCTTGGCCATGATCGTGATGCCGCGCTCTTTCTCAAGATCGTTCGAATCCATCACCCGCTCGGCGACGCGCTGATTTTCGCGAAACGCGCCCGATTGCTGGAGCAGGCGATCCACCAACGTCGTCTTGCCGTGGTCGACGTGGGCGATAATAGCAATATTCCGAAGATTCATTGGTTCGCCATGTCTAATTTGAAGCCGCTGAAATCAAGCCGCAGGGATTTCCGGACAGATCTCGAATTTGGATGCGCACAACCCATCTGCGCCGAGGCGGCGCAGGGAAGCGCCCTCGCCCGGAGCCCGCGCACAATTCCCAAGGACGAGCTGGCGCGATGCTTGATATATGGGGCGGCGCTTTCGCAGTCGCAGCATCCCATATACGAAACCATTTGATTTGGAAACCTCTTATGCGCCGCTCGAACGAAGCCTTCATGAACGCGCAAGCTAGAGCGCGTTTCGATTGGACGCCGCCGTCCAATCGACAAGAACGCGCTCCCGATTGTTATGTTGGAGCATGTTCCAGGCGCTCAGGAGCCCTATGGCGATGGACGGTCTGACGCTTTTCGGCTTGTTCGCGGTCAGCGCGATGCTGGCGACCTATGCGCTCGAAGGCAAAAGCTCGTGGTTTGTCCTCGGCTTCGCCTTGGCTTGCGGTCTCGGCTCGATCTACGGCTTCCTGCAAGGCGCTTGGCCGTTCGGCCTCGTCGAGGCGATTTGGAGCCTTATCGCGGCGCAACGATGGCGCGCGCGGCGGCGCGCGGCGGGTCCAAACGACTCTATTCGTTGACGAGGCGCGGCGCGAAGCGCGTGCGCACGGGAGCTTCAAAAAACCGGCGCCGGTCGGCGATGGCGTGACGCACCTGGTTGAGCGCGAGGCCGGTCGCGGCGAGGCGATTGCCGCTCAGGGCATGGCTCGCGTCGAGAGCTAGCGCCATGGCCAAAAGCTCATCCGCCTCGCGTTCGAGCTCATCCAGCGCATCGAGGCGGGCGGCCTCCCGGCTGTGTCGGATGATCTCCATGAGACGCAGCAGGATCCGCTCGAAATCCTCGCCTTGTCGCCGGTTGAGCTTAGCGACAACGGCCGCCGCGCCCGTGCCGAACAGGCTGAGGATCATAGCCCCGATATAGATGAAGTCGCTGTAGGTCTCGAAGAAGCCTTTTTCCTCGTCGTCGAGATAGGCGATGGTTCCGGGATGGACCGGTAGAGCGGCGCCCTTGTCGGTCGGCGGCGCCTCGATGCGGTTCGCCACGGGCACCTGCACGGCGATGTCCGGGCGCTCGTCCAGCAAAAGCCGAGTCAGTTCGGCGACCGTTTGATTGTCGAGACTATGCCGCGCGACGAGCCGGGTGCTCGCGCCGAGCGTGTCGAGATCGGCCGCCGGACGAGGCTGCGCGCCCCCGAAAGCGCCCCGCGTCACCTCCATCGCTTCGAAATTCGGCGAACGCTGGGCGATGGCCTTGGCTTCGGCGATCGGAATGAAATTCGGCGCGCCGCCCCCGGCCTCGGCGATGGCCGCAATCGCGCTGGCCGCAGCCGCCGATCCAGGCGCCTCGATTACGAGAACGGCGTCGACTTCGCCATGAGAGATCGCGCTCGGCAGATCCTCAAGCGCGAGCGCCACCTTTCGGACGGAAGCCGACGGGACGTCATATTGTGCGAGCGCAGCGTCAAGAAGGCTTTGGCCGCCGGTCTTTCCCACCTCCTCGCCTAAGAGGACGCCGACCTTCTTACCGCGCAGATCCTCGATCGACCGCGCTTCCGACGACGCTGGCGCGACCAGCAGAGCGGCGTTCCGGCGCATGATCAGCACCGTTTGTCCGCCCGACGGCATCGCGACGTCGCTGCGCACGACCGCGAGATCGGCCCGCTGGTCCTCGAGCGCCCGCGCGCTCTCAGCCAAAGTCTCGACCACGACTGGCTTGAGGCGAATGCTCGTCTTGTCCTGAGCCAATTCCTGCGCCGCAGCCGCGAAGATCGCCTGATCGGCGCTAGCGCGCGTCACGGCGACGCGAAGCACGGTCGGGCGTTCATACGAATAGACGGCGGCCCCCAATGCGCCGATAACGACGAAGGCTCCGCCCGCGGCGGCAAGCTTCAGAGCGCGCATTCCAGACTCCCTAGAGGAACCTCAAAGCCGAACCGGTCGCCGGCAAACACGCCTTCGGTCCCCCGACCCGAAGCGTCATTTCAAATTGTCGCCGCCCCCGCGCATTCCCAAACTTCCAATCCTAACGAAACTTCAAAACAAGGCAGGATCATGAAAGATCCCTTAATGGAATCACGCCTCGCTTCGCGAAAGACTTAAAGCATCACTCGCGCCAAAGCCTCGGAACCCGCATTCCCTCGCGAGATCAAGCGCCGGCCGCCACCCGAGGCCGCCTTAAAGCAAACGCCAAGGCGGCTGCCATTTAAGACGCAAGAACTCGAATCATCATCAAATTCGCTTGAAATTGCGTCAATCTTCAGGCTGGCGCGAAGCTATGCCGCGCCGTCGGCGCGACTCTCGGACTGCTGCGCCAAGGCGTCCTGCTGGGCGGCGAAGGCGCCGATCAGAATGACGCAAGGGCCGGAGAAGTCCTCGGCGAGAACCTTACCCGGAAGATCGGCGATCGTTCCCGCGACGCTGCGCTCGTCCGGCCAAGTCGCGCGCTCGACGAGAAGCGCCGGCGTCGACGGATCGAGCCCTTGCGCCAGGAGCCGCGCCGACAAGACGCCGAGCGTCTTCAGGCCCATATAGACGACGCTCGAAGCGCGCGGATCGCACAGCGACCGCCAGTCAATATCCTCGGGCAGCTTGCCGTCATGTGCGTGGGCGGTGATGAATTGCACGCGGCGCGCCCGGTCGCGCTCGGTCAGGGAGATTTTCAGGGAGGCGGCGGCGCCGAGGGCGGCGGTGACGCCTGGCACCACCTCGACTGGAATTCCCGCCGCGCGCAGCGCCGCGATCTCTTCATTGGCCCGTCCGAAGATCATCGGATCGCCGCCTTTCAGGCGCACCACACGCTTGCCGCTCGCCGCGAGGGACATCATCAGCGAGACGATATGCTCTTGCCGGCAGGACGGCCGATAGCCGCGCTTTCCAACCGAGATCCGTTCGGCCTCGCGCCGCGCCATCTCGACGACGCCCGGCGCGACAAGATCGTCGAATAAGACGACATCGGCGGATTGCAGGACCCGCAAGGCTTTCAAGGTCAGAAGCTCGGGATCGCCGGGGCCGGCGCCGACCAAAGCGACGGAGCCAGTTCGCGCGGGAAGCGCGCCCGCTCTCGCCGCGTCCAAGAGCGCCGAGAAATCATCCGCCTCGGGGGCTGAACGCCCCGCATCGAGGGTCCGGGCGCTGAAAAGCTCCCAGAAGCGCCGCCGCGCCGACGCCGGGAGATCCAGTCCTTTCAATTGTCGCCGCCAATCCTTGGCCGCGCCGGCCCAGAACTTGACCTTATGCGGCAGCATGGCCTCGAGCCGGCCGCGCAGCGCCTGGGCGAGAACGGGCGCGCCTCCCCCTGTCGAAATGCCAATGACGAGAGGCGATCGATCGACGATCGCGCCGAATTGAAAATCGGAAAAAGCCGGCTTGTCGATAATATTCGCCGGCGCGCCGGCGGCTTTGGCCATGGCCTTGAAATTCTCGGCTTGAGCCTCCCCCTCGACATCCGCGATCGCGAGCGCGGCGCCGCGGAGGTCCTCGGGCTCGATCGGGCGCCGGACCAAGCGCGCTCCCGACACGCGCTCGACGAAGGCGCAAAGCTCGGCGCAAGGATCGGGGCTATAAATATCGAGCTCGGCCCCGGCCGCGTGGAGCAATTCGGCCTTCCAAAGCGCGGCCTTGGAGCCTCCGGCCACCACGGCCCGCTTGCCTTCGAGCCCGAAGAAAACCGGAACGCTCGCCAAGCCCCGCGCGAGCGGTAGCTCCTCATCCGCTAGGCTCCGTGGCGGCTCCGCCTTTTTCATGAAAGCTGTTTCGTCCTGTTTTAGCCCCGAGGGACCGTTTAAAAACTCCGCCTGCCTCGTCCCGAGACCTGCGCTTTAGCTGACGCCCGCACGATTCAAGGCGGCCTTTTCAAAATCGGCCAAGGCCGACTTTAAACAATTTCAGGGTCTGATCTCGACAAAGGCCGAAATCGGTGGGCCTCCTCGCCGCGAGGCTTTTGAAGGATTGGCGCGTTCTCAAACGGCCTCTATGGACGCGAGGCACCCGAACGATTGGCCAGTTTGACTTGCACCGATCAATGGGACGGCTATAAGACGTGCGGCCCCGTTCACACGCAGACTATTGAAGGTTTCTAGTCAGTTTTCAAGCACGGTATTATCGGCACCAAAAGTTAGCCGCAAATATATGCATCTACGTCGCTGAACTCTAGCCCCGCGATAGTAACTGCCAGAACCCTGACATTTTTGGCGAGGCGATCAACGGATGTTGAGCCGATTTTACCTCATGTTATTTCTTTCCGTTTGTTCAGTTGGCGCGGCACAATCAATGCCACTATCGTCAAATCACATTGAAAACAAGACCTATCCACGGCCAACAAAGAATACAGGCATACAGCAACTACCCGCTGAAAGTGGCCAGCATCCTACATCTTCTAACTCCACAGATGGCCACGGAAATGCCGGTAAAGGCAGCAACAACACATTCGATAAAGTGTCGCCAGATTTGATTGTTGCCTGGTTCACTGGAATGCTCGTCGTTGTGGGCGCGGCTCAAGTTTGTTTGTTTTTTTGGCAATTGAGGCTAATCCGAGAAAGCCTCGCTGACGCTAAGGAATCCGCCGATGCTGCGGCTGAGGCGGCAAAGGCAGCTACTGAACAGGCCATCATAGCTAAGCGAACCTTTGAAGACCGGGAGAGGCCCTATATTTTTGTCTTCGGCGTGAAATATATTCAGCGGTCTGGAGACCCGTTTTCAGGCGGATTCATCGTTGAATACAACATTGCTAATTATGGCAGTACACCTGCCATAATTGATGAGGCATATATTGGGGTCGTTCGTAGTCAAGATATGCCGCCGGCACTCCCATCGCCAATTTACGACGGCCATTCTCTTCTCTCTTCGCCGATATTCCCATCCGGAGAAAGACGCGACAACCTCTTTATGCATGTTCCAGATGGCATTATTGTTGGAGATGGCGGCGGTGAGATAGTTGCCTTTAACAATAACGGGTCGTCCGAAAATTATCCAATCCCAATTTTTAACGATCCCGATATGCCTATATTTTTTAGAGTTCTGATTAAATATCGTGGGACATTTAGCAGCGGCCACGAAACAGCAGCACTCTGGATATATGATCATGCGTTTAATACATTCACCCAAACTCGGGAAAAACTCTATAATTATATACGTTAGCAACACCCGGCCAGACGAACCAAGTCATTATGGCGCTCATGGTTTATGTTAAGTCTGGGTCTTAATAAGCCGGAACGCCGGGAGCCGCCGCAATCGACGCCATGGGGACGAACGCGTGAAGCGCAAGGAAAACAGATCGAAGCCCGTGGCCTCGCTCCTCGCCGCGTGGCTCGCATGCGCCGCAAGTCCCGCCGCAGCCGCGCCGGACATCTTGGCCCCGAGCTTCTGGGATCCCCATCATCGCGTCGAGAAGCCGGAGGCCTCGGATCTCCGCAGCATCCGCTTCCTGACCGAGGACGATTATCCGCCCTTCCATTTCGCCCTGCCGGGCGGCGCGCTCGCAGGGTTCGACGTGGACCTCGCCCGCGCCATTTGCGAAGAGCTGAAAATCCCCTGCACGATCCAGGCCCGCAGGTTCGACACGCTGATCGACGCGCTCGAGGACAATCAGGGCGACGCCATCATCGCGTCGCTTCGGATCGACGCGCAATCGCGGGCGAAACTTGACTTTACGCTGCCCTATTCGATGACCCCCGGGCGTTTCGTCACGCTGAAGACCAGCCCGATCGCCGAGGCCACGCCGGAAAGCCTGCGCCGGAAAACCGTCGGCGTCGAGACGCATAGCGCGCATGAAGCCTATTTGGAGACCTTTTTTCCAGAGGTCGTGCGCAAGCCCTACGCCTCGCAAAAAGCGCTGCGCGACGCGCTCCAGGCCGGCGAGATCGACGCGCTCTTCGGCGACGGCGCGTCTCTCGGGTTTTGGCTTCAAAGCGACGAGGCGCAGGCTTGCTGCGCCTTTCGCGGCGGCCCTTTCCTCGACAGCCGGTTCTTCGGCGAAGGAATAGGAATCGCGGTCAAAAAAGGAAATCCGAGGCTGCGCCAGGCGCTCGACTACGCCCTCGCCGCGCTAGCCGCCAAGGGCATCTATACCGACCTCTATCTCAAATATTTCCCGTTGGGATTTTACTGAGGCTTTTCAAGCGCGGCGCCAACCTCCTCAAAGCAAGGCTTCGAGGTCCCGGGCGGCGTCTTTCGGCGGCTTCGAAAGATTGAACGCATTCACGAAGCGACCGCGCTTATCCATCAGATAGACGACGCCGGTGTGATCGACGAGGTAATCGCCCTTGGCGTCCGGCGCTTCGCGCATATAGACCTTGAACGCCTTCACCACGGCCTCGATCTGCTTCGCGTCGCCGGTCAGTCCGATGATGCGCGGATCGAAATTGTCGAGATAGGCCTTCAAAGTCTCCGGCGTGTCGCGCGTGGGATCGACAGTTATGAAGAGGGCGGCGATCTTCTTGTCGGGCCCCAGCTCCTTGAACACTTGGGAAATGTCGAATAGCGCCGTGGGACAAAGCTCGGGACAATGCGTATAGCCGAAAAAGACCAGATAGGGACGCCCTTCGAGCTCCTTATTGGTCACGACGCGGCGATCCTGGTCGATCATCGAGAAAGACCCGCCAATCGAGGCCGAGCCCAGTTCGGCGCGACGCGCGATTCCGCTATAGGCCAAGGTCGCAAGACCGGCGAGGCCCGCGACAAAGCCAGCCACGACAAAACCAAGGCGACGGGCGGCCTTGGCGGAGGTCTCGGACGAATTCCGGCGTGAAGCTTTAGTCATTGAAGAAGCTTACCAAACCAAGCTCGGGATTCCAATGCGACATAGGATAACGCAGGCGCGAGGCGTTGAAAACGGAACAGCCACACGCGCCGCGGTCAAGCCTCTGGCGACTCGGCTTGCGCCCGCTAACTGGATGTTATACTGTTACAAGCATGCAGAGGCGCAATGACCATGGCCATGAAAGCCGGCCGGCGGCGCCGGAACTCGCTGGATTCTCATTGTTTCGCCTGTCCGCCTCGGCGCGCTTCGGCGGCGCCGCGGTCTTGATCACCGGCCTTTGGGCCGCGGTCTATTGGGCGCTTCATTGATCGAGCCGAAACCCCTCGTCCCCAGGAATTCCATGACGGCCGCGATCCGCTTCGACGATTTGACGCTGGGCTATGACCGCCATCCGGCCGTGCACCACCTCGACGGCGAGGTCGAGGCCGGAACGCTCCTTGCGATCTGCGGCCCCAATGGCGCCGGCAAATCGACCTTGCTCAAAGGGATCGTCGGCGCGCTTGCGCCGCTCAGCGGCGCGATCTCGCTCTCGCGCGTGAAGCCGCGCGACATCGCCTATCTGCCGCAAGCCGCCGACATTGACCGAAGCTTTCCGATCGACGTCTTCGACGTCGTCGGCATGGGCCTTTGGAAACGGATCGGCCTCTTCGGCGGGTTTTCCGCGCGCGACGAAGAGAAAATCCACGACGCTATCGCCGCTGTCGGGCTTCGCGGCTTCAAGCGCCGGCCAATTGCAACCCTCTCGGGCGGACAATTGCAGCGCATGTTGTTCGCGCGGCTCCTCATTCAGGACGCCGCCGTCATTCTTCTCGACGAGCCCTTCACCGCGATCGACTCGAAGACGACCTCCGACCTTCTGGATCTCGTCGCGCGCTGGCGGGCGGAAAAACGCACCGTCCTCGCCGTCTTGCACGATCTCGATCTGGTGCGGCGGCATTTCCCGCAAACGCTTCTGCTCGCGAGGCAGACCATCGCCCAAGGCCGCACCGAGGCGGTCCTCACGCCGGAAAACCTGCTCAAGGCGAAGGCGATGATCGAGTCTTTCGACCGACAGGCGCATGCCTGCGAACGCGCCGCCTAGCGCGGGATGAGGAAAAGTGGAAACCGGCCTTCCGTCCCATCCCGCTCCATATAATTGAGCCTCCGGCGCATGTTCAGCGAACTCTTGATCTCACCCTTCGTCGAATTCGCCTTCATGCGGCGCGCCCTGGTCGGCGCGACCGCCCTTGCGCTCGCGGGCTCGCCGCTCGGCGTGTTCTTGATCCTTCGCCGCATGTCGCTGACCGGCGACGCCATGGCCCATGCGATTCTGCCCGGCGCCGCGATCGGCTATCTCTTCGCCGGACTGTCGCTCGGGCCGATGACGATCGGCGGCCTCGCGGCCGGCCTCATCGTCGCTGTCGGTTCGGGCGTCGTCGCCCGCGCGACGATCCTCCGCGAGGACGCCTCGCTCGCGGCCTTTTACCTGATCTCGCTCGCGCTCGGCGTGACGCTCGTCTCGATCCGCGGCTCGAACATCGACCTCTTGCATGTGCTCTTCGGCAGCGTTCTCGCCCTCGACGACGCGACTCTCATCCTTCTCGCCGCGATCGCGAGCGTGACAATGGCCGGCCTCGCCTTGCTCTATCGGCCTTTGGTCATGGAGACCGTGGACCCCGGCTTTCTCGCCTCCGTCAGCCGCGCGAGCGGACCCACGCAAATCGCCTTCCTCACGCTTGTGGTCTTGAATCTCGTCGGCGGATTTCAGGCGCTCGGAACTTTGCTCGCTGTCGGGATGATGATGCTGCCGGCGGCCTCCGCAAGGCTGATCTCCCGCGACATGACGGCGATGATCGCGATCGCGGCCGCGCTCGGATGGCTCGCCGGCTATGTCGGCCTCGTTATTTCCTTCCACGCGAGCCTTCCGTCCGGCCCGGTGATCATCCTGACCGCGGGAGCGCTCTACCTCCTGGCCTTGATTTTCGGACCCGCCGGCGGCCTCCTTCGCGGCCTCAAGCCGAGAAGTCATCTCGAAGCCTGATCGCGCACGGCCCATTTCAAAACCCTTGGGGAGCTTCCGATGCCCACACGACGTAATGTTATAACTTCCGTAACACTTTGCCTTGTCTCGGCGTTGATCGGCGCCGGTCGAGCCAAAGCGGCGGGGAAGCTTCCGGTGATCGCAACCTTCACCATTCTCGCCGATCTCGCCCGCAATGTCGGCGGCGAGCGCGTCGAGGTCCAGACGCTTGTCGGCCCCAATGGCGACGCCCATGTCTATCAGCCGACTCCCGCCGACGCGAAAAATCTCGCCGCGGCAAAGCTGATCCTGGTCAATGGCTTAGGGCTCGAAGGCTGGATCGACCGCCTGATCAAGGCGTCGGGCGCCAAAGCCCCCGTCCTCGTCGCGAGCAAGGGCGTGAAACCGCTTCAGATGCGGGAGGAAGGCCGCATCGGCGCCGACCCGCATGCCTGGCAATCTATCGCCAACGCCAAAATCTATGTCGCCAATATTCGCGACGGCCTGATCGCCGCCGATCCCGAGGGCGCCGAGGCCTATCGCGCGAATTCCGCGGCCTATCTCGCCAAGCTCGACGGGCTCGAAACGGAGGTGAAGCAAGCAATCGCGAAAATTCCGCCGGCGCAGCGCGCGATCATCACGACCCATGACGCCTTCGGCTATTTCGGTGCGGCCTATGGCTTTCGCTTCGTCGCTCCGCAAGGGGTTTCAACCGAGACCGAGGCGAGCGCCAGCGACGTCGCGAAAATCATCCGCCAGATCAAGGCCGAGAAGATTCCCGCCGTCTTTCTCGAAAATATCGCCGACGTGCGATTAGCGCGAAGGATCGCCGAGGAAAGCGGCGCCAAGATCGGCGGCGCATTGTTTTCCGACGCGCTTTCGCCGCCGGACGGCCCGGCCTCGACCTATCTCGACATGATGCGCAACAATGTCGGGGAGCTTTCGGCCGCGCTCGAGAAATAACCCCGCACGTCAAGACGCGCCGACGGCCCCCAACCCTTTTTATTTGCGGGACGCGTCGAACCGCTCCATATAGCGGGCTCGCGTTTTCCTTCCCGTCGGAGCTCTCATGCCGGACGAAAAAATTCCCGTCACTGTGCTCACCGGCTATCTCGGCGCCGGCAAGACGACCCTCCTGAACCGCATCCTCTCCGAGGATCACGGACGGAAATTCGCCGTCATCGTCAATGAATTCGGCGAGATCGGCATAGACAACGACCTCGTCATCGGCGCCGACGAGGAAGTCTTCGAGATGAACAACGGCTGCATCTGCTGCACCGTGCGCGGCGACCTCATCCGCATCGTCGAGGGCCTGCTCAAACGCAAGGGCAAGTTCGACGCGATCATCGTCGAGACGACGGGGCTCGCCGATCCAGCCCCGGTGGCGCAGACCTTTTTCGTCGACGCCGACGTGCAAGGGGCGGCGCGGCTCGACGCCGTCGTCACGGTCGCCGACGCCAAATGGCTGGCCGAACGCCTGAAGGACGCGCCCGAAGCCAAGAACCAGATCGCCTTCGCCGACGTGATCCTTCTCAACAAGATCGATCTCGTGAGCCCGGCTGAAGCGGCGGAGGTCGAGGCCAGGATCCGCGCGATCAACCCCTACGCCAAATTGCACAAGACCGTGAATTGCGCCGTGCCGCTCGACGCGGTCCTCGCCCGCAACGCCTTCGACCTCGACCGCATCCTCGAGATCGAGCCCGCCTTTTTGGAGGTCGAGGAGGCGCATGATCACGCCCATCACGATCACGAACATGCGCATCATGACCATGATCATCACGACCATGGCCATCACGAGCATGTTCACGAGACCCACGGGCTGAAGCACTACCACGACGAAGACATGCAGTCGGTCGCCCTGTCGATCGACGGCGACGTGGACCCCGACAAGTTCATGCCCTGGCTCAATGACTACATTCAGAAGGAAGGCGCCTCGATCCTGCGCTCCAAGGGCATTCTCGCCTTGAAGGGCGAGCCGAGGCGGTTCGTCTTCCAGGGCGTCCATATGATCCTCGACGGCGATCTCCAACGCGAATGGAGGGAAGGCGAAACGCGCACGAGCCGCATCGTCTTCATCGGCCGGAACCTGAAGGAAGACGAGATCAGCAAGGGTTTCCTCGCTTGCGCGGCCTGACAATCTCGCACGCGGGGGCGTCCGCCGACGCAAGACCTCGCCTTAAGGCGCTGCGGCCATGACGGAGCCCGCCTCCTCCCTCACATCCAATGTCGCGCCCTTTGACGCCGGCGCGCCCGTCACCGCGGCGGCTTTTCTTGGCCCAGTCCCGGCGTTGGCGCTCGGCGACGGCTCGGTCTTGCTCGTGGCGAAGGGAGTGGAAAAGCGCATCGCCGCGCATGCGGACGGCGCCGTGCTCGTGGCCGCGCGGGCCGGGCGGAGCCTCGTCACCGGCGGCGACGACGGCCGGGTCATGCGCATCGCGGCCGACGGCGGCCTGGAAGAAATCGCGCGGGAAAAAGGCAAATGGATCGACGCCCTCGCCACGCGCGAGGACGGCGCGATCGCCTGGAGCGCGGGCAAGGAGGTCCGCGCCCGCGACGCCAAGGGTGAAATCAAATCCTTCGCCGCGCCTTCGACCGCGCGCGGCCTCGCCTTTTTGCCTAAGGGCTATCGGATCGCCATCGCTCATTATAATGGCGCGACGCTCTGGTTTCCAAACGCCGCGGCGCCGCCGGACAAGCTTGAATGGAAAGGCTCGCATCTCGACGTCGCCGCATCGCCCGATGGGCGCTTTCTGCTCACCTCGATGCAGGAGAACGCCCTGCACGCCTGGCGCCTCGCCGACAAGAAGGACTTGCGCCTCGCCGGCTATCCGGCGAAGACGCGCTCGCTCTCATGGTCCCATGACGGGCATTGGCTCGCGACGTCCGGCGCGGACGCCGCCATCATCTGGCCGTTCAAGGATAAGGAAGGGCCGATGAACAAGGCGCCGCTCGAATGCGGCGTGCGCAAAGCCAAGGTGACCAGCGTCGCCTTTCACCCGAATGCGCTCGTATTGGCGCAAGGCTATGAGGACGGCTGGCTGCTGCTCTGCCGCGTCCCGGACGGCGCCGAAATCCTGGTGCGCGGCCAAACCGACAAGGCGGCCGCGATCTCCGCGCTGGCTTGGGACGAGTCCGGCCGCCGCCTCCTGTTCGGGACGGCGGAGGGCGAGGCCGGCCTTCTCGACATGCCCGCGTAAGGCACGAAAGCGAGAAGAGGACGCGGCCCCAAAATCCCCTTTATCAAAACGTTTTCTGTCCAACCGAACGCTGAAATTTCGCCTTGAGCGCGTTCGACGACAAAGACTGGAACATGATCCCTAATCTCCTCTCCATCGCAGGGTCCGATCCGAGCGGCGGCGCGGGCGTCCAAGCCGATCTCAAGACGTTCAGCGCGCTCGGCTGCTACGGGATGGCTGCGATCACGGCGCTCACCGCGCAGAACACGCGGGGCGTCAGCGACGTTCATGTCCCCTCGGCGCAATTCGTCGCCGCGCAGATCGACGCGATCTTCGAGGACATCGAGGTCGCGGCCGTCAAGATCGGCATGCTGGCGACCGGCTTCATCATCGAGGCGGTCGCGAAACGGCTCTGCTATTACAAGCCGCGGTTCATCGTTCTCGATCCAGTGCTGGCGGCAACAAGCGGCGACGCCTTGGCCTCATCCGACGCCGCCGAGGCCATGGTCCGCTATATTTTTCCGCTCGCCACCGTGGTCACGCCGAATTTCTTCGAGGCCTCGCGGCTTTCCGGCCATGTGATCGCCGCCGATCACGCCGGCATGCGCCGCGCCGCCGGGCTCTTGCACGCACGCGGGGCCAGGGCCGTGCTGCTGAAGGGCGGCCATGTGCCGGGGCCGACCAGCGACGATCTTTTGTTCGATGGCGCGTCTTATCGGGCGTTTTCAACGCCGCGCATCGGCGTCTCCGGCGCGCATGGCACCGGCTGCACCTTATCGTCGGCGATCGCCGTTTATCTCGCGAAGGGCCTGCCGCTCCCCGAGGCGATCGAGGCGGCCAAGGCCTATCTGACCGCAGCGCTCGCCGCCGCGGATCAGCTCACGGTCGGCCAAGGGATCGGGCCCGTGCATCATTTTCATGAGCTTTGGCCCAGCGCGCCGAAGAGGTAAGTGGCAAGCGGGCTTAGAGACCCTCAAGCGTGCGCTTGTCCAGGTCGCCGCCGAAAAATTTGCGCAAGGCTTGCTGAAAAACCAGATCATCATCGGCGACGCTGGCGAAAAGAGTCGTCGACGAATGAAATTTCATGTCGTCGGGCGCGCCAAAAATCTGATGGACCGACCGCCCTTCGACAGAATTCACGTGGCGCGTGGCGCGACGCAGCCTCGGCCCGAGAACAGGATGGCGCAAATAGGCCTCCGCCTCCGCGCGGCCGGAAATCGCAAATTTCCGCGCCATCGAACTGGTCCCCAACCCCTCTAGCTGCGGGAAGATGAACCACATCCAGTGGCTTTCCTTTCGACCTGCGGCAAGTTCCGCGCAAGCTGTCTCGAAGACCGGCTCCTGCGCATCGACAAATCGCTGCAAATCATAGGGATCATTGCTCTTTCTGTCGGTCATCGCTTTCTTTCCCTCTCGCAGCTCGACGACTCGAGGCGCAGGACAATTGACATCCACCCCGCCGCTTGCCACGTAGCAGCGGCATGAACGCTCATGATCCGGTCAGCCGGCGACGCACCTTCGCCATCATCTCCCACCCCGACGCGGGCAAAACGACGCTCACCGAGAAGCTGCTGCTTTTCGGCGGCGCGATTCAGCTCGCCGGCGAAGTGCGCGCCAAAGCCAACCGGCGCCAAACGAGATCCGACTGGATGGGAATCGAGCGCGAGCGCGGGATCTCGGTCGTCACCTCGGTCATGACCTTCGAATATGGCGGCTGCGTCTATAATCTGCTCGACACGCCGGGCCACGAGGATTTCTCCGAGGACACCTATCGCACGCTCACGGCTGTCGACAGCGCGATCATGGTGATCGACGCCGCCAAGGGCATCGAGGCGCGCACCCGAAAACTCTTCGAGGTCTGCCGCCTGCGCGACATTCCGATCCTCACCTTCATCAACAAACTCGACCGCGAAACCCGCGACCCGTTCGACATTTTGGACGAGATCGAGAAGACCCTCGCCCTCGACGTCGCGCCGATCACCTGGCCGCTCGGGCGCGGCCGCAGTTTCGTCGGCACCTATGATCTCGAGCACAAGATCGTGCGGCGAATCGACCGCGACAGCGAGCCGACGCCCGTCTCGGGCCCCGACGACCCGTTCATCGCGAGCCTCCTCAATGAAGCCGATCTGAAAGAAGCGCGCGAGCAGATCGAGCTCGCCGCCGACGGCTGCAAGCGCTTCGAGCGCCAATCCTTCCTCGAGGGTCATCTGACCCCGGTCTTTTTCGGCAGCGCCTTGCGCAATTTCGGCGTCCGCGACCTCATCGACGCCTTGAAGGATTTCGCGCCGCCGCCGCATGGGCTCGAGACGGCCTCGCGCATGGTCGACGCCCGCGAGGACAAGATGACTGGATTCGTGTTCAAGATTCAGGCGAACATGGACCCGAACCACCGCGACCGCATCGCCTTTATGCGCGTCTGCTCCGGGAAACTGAAGCGCGGCATGAAGGCGAAACTCGTGCGCACCGGCAAGAATATCGCGCTCAACGCGCCGCAATTCTTCTTCGCGCAGGATCGCCAATTGGCTGAAGAGGCCTATGCCGGCGATGTCGTCGGCATTCCCAATCATGGCGCGCTGCGCATTGGCGACACGTTGACGGAAGGCGAGACGCTGATCTTTCGCGGCGTGCCCAGCTTCGCGCCGGAAATTCTCCGCCGCGTCAAGATCGGCGACGCGATGAAGGCGAAGAAGCTGCGCGAGGCGCTCGGCCAAATGGCCGAAGAGGGCGTCGTCCAGCTGTTCCTGCCGAACGACGGATCGGGCGCGATCGTCGGCGTCGTCGGCGCCTTGCAGCTCGACGTTCTGGCCGAGAGGCTCACCGCGGAATATAGCGTTGAGACGAGCTTCGAGACCTGCCGATTCGAGACCTGCCGGTGGATTACAGCGAAAGCCTCGGCGGAACTCGACAAATTCATTCGCGCCCATCCCTCCTCCATGGCCGCCGATCTCGACGGCGCGCCGGTCTTCATGGCCTCGTCCGCCTGGGACCTGAAATATGAGCAGGAGAAATGGCCAGAGATCAGCTTCTCCGACATCAAGGATTATCAGAAGGCGGCGTGAGAAGAGGCCAAGCGCCCGCTGGCGAAAATGCTATGCTTCATTGTGGTGTTTTCACAATCTTCCTTTCGATGCGAGGCCACATGCCGAAGCCGTTTCAATTTTCTCTGGCGCCCCAGCAATTGTGGCAGGCGATCAACCCTCTGACCTTCTATCAACAGGGCGCAGAACTCGGACTGATCAACATCGACATCGGCCAGACGCCGAATCGCGCGATGGAGCAGACCATTCTCGACGATGTCGGGAGCTATGGAAGACAGATCGGCCGCATCGGCGACGCGCTCGAGGTTCTCCTCAACCACGTCAAGCTCGACGATTTAAGCCAGGACGAGCAAGACGCCCTCGACATTTTGCGGGGCCAGCTCGCCGAAGTGCGGCGGGCGAAGCGGCGAGCCCGCCAAAATCAGTCCAGCCAAGTCGAAAGTTGACGCCGCCCGCCTGGAACGAATGCAATCGGTAAAATCGAGTACGCTTCGCATAGGACATCGCGTAGAGGCGCGCAGCTCTTCCAGACAACCAACACACATTTGCAACGACTCGAGAGAGACCTTAACAAAAGCGTTGCAGTTGACGCGTGCCCATATTAGAATCCCTCCACACGCTTGAAGAATATTAATTCTAGTTACTTCAAAGAAGCTATATTCGGCGCGAGCGTGGAAAAAGAAAATTATATAGATCTTTTGGGGGGATATCTAATCATGAGAAAGCTTTTGATTCTCAGCGCCGCCACGGCGCTATTTTCTGCGGGAGTGGCGCGATCTGATGACAATAACTCTTATAGGTCAGCATGCGGCATCGACGCGACGACTGTTCAAAACATCCAGAAACAATTGGCGACGGTCGTGCAGAGCGGCAATGGCGGTCTCTTCAAGCCCAATCTGATGTGGTCCGCCATCGTCGATCGTCAGGGCGTTCTTTGCTCCGTGATCAAGACCGGCGACGCCTGGCCGGGCAGCCGCTCGATCGCCATCGCCAAGGCGAGCGCGGCGAATGATTTCAGCAATGCGAATTTCGCGCTCTCGACCGCGATGCTCTACGGGCCGACGCAGCCCGGCGGGTCGCTGTACGGGCTGAACAACTCCAATCCATTCAATCCGCAGTTTCAAACGCAGGGAACAGGCCTCGGCTATGTCCCCGGCGGCATCATCACTTTCGGCGGCGGCGTGGCGCTCTACAAGGCGGGCCACGTGATCGGCGGGCTCGGCGTCAGCGGCGACACATCCTGCGCCGATCACGCCATCGCCTATAAGATGCGCAAGGCCGCCGGCCTCGACGGCGCGCCGAACAGCGACAACATTCAATATCCGGTCAATCCGCCAGCGCCCGCCAATCCACAGCCGGCCGTGACCGGCTTCCAGCAACCGCGCTGCCTGGATACGGACATCATCCCGTAACATCTCCGTCGCGGCGCGAAGGCCAACGACGAAGGTTTCGCTCCGATTGATCATAGAGCGCATTCCGAAAAAGCCGATCGCCTTTTTCAATCGGAACGCCATCTAAAGCCCACCAAGCCCCGGCGCGCAGTCTTGCGCGCCGGTTTTTTTCGCCGAATTATGAGTGATGTCCGCGGATGAAAGTTGACGCTCGAGTCGTCGACTTTCGAAACGACCGGCGGCGTCATCAGAAGAACATCCCCTATTGCGCCGATCCGCTGTCCGCCTGCCAATAAGTGAAAGCTGGGCCAGATCCGTGTGATCGCGACGCCGGATCTGGCTCCTACGCCTCAACTCGATCCAGCTGCGCAGCCGAGTCGCGCCCTCACCTCGGGGGCAGGCTCGCGAAATAGGCCGCGATCGCCTCCATTTCCTGTTCGGTCATGTTGCGGCTCATGAAGCGCATCTCCTTGTGCTCGCGCCGGCCAGAATGAAAGGCGCGGAGCTGGTTCAGAAGATAGGGTTCGTTTTGCCCGGCCAGGTTAGGCACGGCGCCGAAACGCGAAATGCCGTCCGCCCCATGACAGGGAACGCAGCCTGAGATCAGATCGGGCGACGACGGCTGCGCGCGCGCCGGGGAGGCGAGGAAGACAGCGACAATAAAACCGGCGAGAGCCATGCCGGCCCGCCCGACGATGGTCGCGATAGTCTCCTTCCACAAACCAGCGCGCCGCCATCGCATGGCCTTACGCGGTCAAAAGGATCTGAGCGATCTGGTCCTTGAGAGACAGGCGCTGTTTTTTCAGGGCTTCGAGCGTGGCGTCGTCGGTCGGCTCGACTTCCGCCTCCATGCGGTGGATCGTGCGATTGACCTCATGATATTCTTCGGCGATCCGCGCGAAATGCGCATTCGCGCCTTTTAGACCTTTGATGGCCTCGACCTTGTCCGGAAACTCCTCGTGCAATTCATGCGCAACGTGACTCATGCTTTGTTCCTTAGTGAATATGGCTTCAATATAGTTTCGCCGTGAGGGTCGTTCGGAAATGGTCTCGCCGGCCGCGGCGCCAACCCCAAAACCGGCAAGCGCTCACGCCGCCTTTTGCTTCGGCGAGATCAGCTTACGGTTGATCAGAACTTCCGCGATCTGGACCGCGTTCAGAGCTGCGCCCTTGCGCAGATTATCGGCCACCACCCAGAGGACGAGTCCGTTGTCGACGGTCGGATCCTCGCGGATGCGCGAGATATAGGTGGCGTCCTCGCCCGCCGCCTCATGCGGCGTGATGTAGCCGCCGGGCTCGCGCTTGTCGATCACCAGGCATCCCGGCGCCTCGCGCAGGATGTCGCGCGCCTCATCGGCGCTGATCGGGTTCTCGAACTCGATATTGACGGCCTCCGAATGGCCGATGAAAACCGGCACGCGCACGCATGTGGCCGACAGCTTGATCTTCGGATCGAGGATCTTCTTCGTTTCGGCCATCATCTTCCATTCTTCCTTCGTGTAGCCGTCCTCCATGAAGACGTCGATCTCGGGGATGACGTTGAAGGCGATGCGCTTGGGGAATTTCTTGCTCTCGACCGCGTCCGAGACGAAAATCGCGCGAGTCTCGGCGAAAAGCGCGTCCATCGCCTCCTTGCCCGCGCCCGACACCGATTGATAGGTCGAAACCACGACCCGCGTGATCTTGGCCTTGTCGTGCAGCGGCTTCAGGGCGACGACGAGCTGCGCCGTCGAGCAATTCGGATTAGCGATAATGTTCTTCTTGGCGAAGCCCGCGATGGCGTCGGCGTTAACCTCCGGCACGATTAAGGGCACGTCCTGATCATAGCGCCAGGCAGAGGAATTATCGATGACGACGCAGCCTTGCCGAGCGATCTTCGGCGACCATTCCTTCGAGACTGCGCCACCCGCCGACATCAGGCATATATCGGTTCCGGAAAAGTCATAATTGTCGAGCGCCTTGCATTTCAAAGTCTTATCGCCGAAGGAGACTTCCGTGCCGAGGGAGCGCGACGAAGCCAGCGCGATGATTTCGGCGATGGGAAATTGACGCTCCGCGAGAATATCGAGCATCTCGCGCCCGACATTCCCCGTCGCGCCGACGACGGCGACCTTGAATCCCATTCATTCTCTCCAAATCGAGACGCGCTCTCCAAATCGAGAGGCGCAGTGCAGCGCTGGCGCGTCCGGGCTCGAGCCTGGAACGGATAACGAACGGCCAGAGCCGATCGGCATAGGCCAAATTCCGATGCGCCGCAACGCGGGCGCATTCGGGCTCATCGGACCTTTTGGTAAATCCATATTGACCCTAATTGCAAATGCCGCGCGAGCGTAACGCTCCGCGCAACCTTCTTGCCGCAGAGTGCGCCATTAGCCATGCGCTCAAATCGCGCGGCGGAAGGGAGTTCGAGACATGAGACGGCCTGCCTTTCAAGGCCGAGGCTTCGCCTGGGGCCATGACGCGGGGACGGCGCTCGAGACCCTTCGCCTCCCTTTGTCGCCGGTCAAGCGATCTCGCCGCTTGATGCTGCGCCTCGCCGGCGCCGCTTTCGCCGCCTGCGGATTTGGCGCGGCTTCAGCGCTCCTGATCGGCGAGCGCGGCCCCGCCAGTCCACGCGCCGGCTCGGCCGTGCCGCCGACCGCGCCCCCGCCCGCCTGGATCGAGACCCCGCGCGCGCCCGCTCATTTCACGCTGCAGGCGCCCGAACTTACCGGGGAGCCGAAATTCGAGGAGATCAAGCATCACCGGACCGGAGGGGGACGGCAAGACGTCCTCGTTTTCGGCGGCGCCAATGGCGGCCCGCCTCGCTTGCGCATCACTTTTTATCAAGTCGGCGACGAGAGCGCGCCGGATGCGGCTTTTTTCGTGGATGTGGCGCGGCGCGCCGCGGAGATGGGACGCGCGATCGCTTGGATGGCGCAGCCGACGGCGCTAAAAACGCGTCTTGGCGCGTTCGAGGTCGCAAGCCTCGACTTGACGCAAAGCAAAGGCGTCGACGCCGCCTGCCTCGCCTTTCGACGGATCGACGCAAAACCCCGCCTGCGGATCGTCGGCTTCGCCTGCGGCGACGCGATCGCCCGTCCGCGATCGGAGCTCGCCTGCCTCATCGATCGCATTGATCTCGCGCCGGCTGTCGACAATGACGAGATCGTCGCGTTTTTTGCCCGCCGAGAATTGAACGGCGAAACCGATTGCATCGACGATTCCGCGGAAACGCCTAGCCAGATGAGCCGAATCGCCGTGCGCGACGACCAGCCAATGCAGAAAGGACAAAATAAATCGCGCTGAATTTCCGCTTCTCAGGTCGACCGAGCGAACTAAATCGCCGCTTTGGCGTTGAGCGAATATCAGAAAGGGACAAGCCACATGCTTTCGAGACCTCATTCGGCCTTGCTGTTTGCCTCCGCCCTCGCTATGGCGCTCGCGACCGCGGCGTCGGCCGAAACGACGCCGCGCCATCGCGCCACGCATCGCAAACCCGTCACGCCGGTCGTATATAATGACGAACGCCCGCCGCTGACTGTCAATAAGCGCAGCTTTCTCGACCCCGGTCCGGTCGTGCCCGTCGGCAGCATGTCGAATTATGTGACCGCCAACACGATCTTCAACCGCACTCCGGATCAGACCTTCGCCCGCTCCAGATATGGCAATGAGGAATTGCCGGCGCCGCTCGAGGTCCCGGGTCGGCCCGGCCCGCTCTTCGAATTCGAGACGCCCGCCTATCCTTATTGAGCGAGAGCGCAACCGGAAAACTCGGACCGGGCTCCAGCGCGGCCAAGCTCGTGGAAATTACGCGAGCTTGATCGTCGATCCGGACCAAAATAATGCGGCGATGATCGCGTCGGATCGGGTCCATCCAATATTATGACGATTGGCGATAAGGGTTCGCTCTGACGCAGATCGTTTTCCTTATCCGATTCATACGATCCGGATTGGCGCAATAGTGGAAGCGCCTGTCCGCATGTTGTCCTACAGAAGCGCAGCAAATTGCCGCGAGCCGCGCAAATGAGCGCAACGCGCCGGCTGCTCCACAAACTGTGGCCTCCCCGCCATAACGCCGCCGATTCGGACCGCGCCAGGGAGGCGCTTATTGACGTCTGAAGACTATGTGAGATCGTTACTCGTTGGTCCTTTTACCATCGCGAGGACGAGATGCATTCTTCAAGACAAGTTTGGGCTGCTCTCGGCGCTACTTCAATTTTCCTTGTTGGCGGCCTTTCTTCAGGTAGGGCCGCGGATCTTCTCCAGCCTCCGCCGGTTATCGCGGTGGACGGCGTCAATTGGGCCGGCCCCTATGTCGGCCTTCACGGCGGCTTCGCCGTAGGCGACTCAACCTGGAGCAATCCGACGGGCTATTTCGCCGCCGACCGCGGCCGCAATGTCCCGCCAGACGTTCAAGCAAATGGCGCGCAGAGCGGCCTGCTCGGCGGCCTTCAGCTCGGCTATAATTATCAATATGGCGCCTTTGTGCTTGGCATAGAGGCCGACGCCTCCTTTGGCCCACTCGATGGAAATGCGGCCTGCGGCGCCGTCGTCGGCGTGAAGCCGACTAACGATCTCCCCTTCCAACGCGGCTCGAAAGACCCCTGCCACGCCAAAACGGACGCGCTCGCGAGCTCTGCGGGCCGGCTTGGCTTTGCGTTTGGGCGCACGTTGATTTTCATCAAGGGCGGCTTGGCCTATGCCTCGGATCAATATGACGTGGTCAGTCCGGGCTTCAACTTCAACAATTTCCCGGCCAATCCCGCTCAAGCGAGCGCCGATCGTCTCGGCTGGACGCTCGGCGCGGGACTCGAATATGCGCTTGGCGGCAACTGGTCGGCCAAGGGCGAATATGACTATTATGATTTCGGAACGAAGACGATTGGCTTCACGGTTCCGGGCTTTCCGACCTTCAACAGCTTCTCAATCCGCCGCGACCAGCATGTCGCGAAATTCGGACTGAACTACCGCTTCGCCGAAGCAAATCCCGGCGCCAATTTGTCCGCCCCCACGCCAGCTTTCATAGGCGACATTGCCGGCGAGTTCGGCGGCCGAGTCGGCTTTTCGAGCGGCCGCTTCCAAGAATTTCTATATGGCGGCCCGACCAAGGCGCAGCTCGTCTCCCGGCTGACCTGGCCAAATCAGACCGGGGTCTCATTGGAGAGCTTCGCCCGCGCCGATCATGTCTCGGGCGTCTTCGCCAAGGGCTATTTCGGCGGCGTCGATCTCTTGGGCAGCCACATGAACGACGAGGATTTCCCGACCACGGAGGAGGACTATTCAAACACCGTGAGCTCGACTCAGCGCGGGCGCGACATTTATGCGAGCGCGGACCTCGGCTATGTTTTCCTACATGAGACCTCTTGGCGCGTCGGGGGCTTCCTCGGATACCATTATTACAGCCAGCGCATGAACGCTTATGGCAGCTGGCAGATAGCCTACCCGACGAACAGCTTCGCGCCTTCAAACACGCTTGTTCTCGGCCAGACCGAAACTTGGCAGGCCGCGAGGGTCGGCCTGGGCGGCGACGTGATGCTAACCGACCGCTTGAAATGGTCGGCCGAAGCGGTCTGGCTGCCCTATATGGCCTATCTCGGCAAGGACAATCACTGGCAGCGCTCCGACATCAATCCCCAATATGACAGCGGCCACGGCTTCAACGGATTCCAAGCCGAGTCTATTCTCTCCTACGCGCTGACCGATCGGATCGACATCGGCGTCGGGGGTCGATACTGGCTGTTTCAAGCGCAACACGTCTCGACCCATTTCCCAGGGGCTGACTCGCGCCAGGCGGAGACGGTGACCTCGACGCGCTACGGCGCCTTTGTCCAGGCGTCCTACAAATTTGGCGACATCGCCGCACCTGCCGTCGTCGCCAAATATTGAGCATTTTCCGACGAGGAACGGAGAAAGCGATTTCTCCGCCTCCATCTTGCGTTGGCTTGGCGGGCGCGGCCCGCCGAGGCGCCTTTACCTTCAAATGGCCCGAGCGGGACGCGCGGATCGCCGTGTCCCACTCCGCACCAGGAAAAGTCGCCCGCTCGCGCCTTTGATCGGGATGGGGCGCGTCTCGCGGAGCGGCGGCAGTCCCTGCTCCGGGCTGGCCGTTGCTCGTCGACGCCGTCTTATTTGAACGCGATCCGCAATTCCTCGAGAATCGCGTCGCCCATCTGGGCGGTCGAAAGCGTCTCCTTCGCGCCGGCGGCGATGTCGGCGGTGCGCAAGCCCTTGTCGAGGACGCCGGAAATCGCTCCCTCGATCTTGTCGGCGATCGCGCCGAGGCCGAAGGAATAGCGCAACGCCATGGCGAGCGAGCCGATCATCGCGATCGGATTGGCGACTCCCCTGCCCGCGATGTCCGGCGCCGAGCCATGAACCGGCTCATAAAGCGCCTTGCGGGTTCCGGTCTGCGGATTGGTTTCGCCGAGCGAGGCCGAGGGCAGCATGCCGAGCGAGCCGGTCAGCATGGCCGCCACGTCCGACAGCATGTCGCCGAAGAGATTATCTGTGACGATGACGTCGAACTGCTTGGGCCGGCGCACGAGCTGCATGCCGAGCGCGTCGGCGAGCTGATGCTCGAGCTCAACGTCGGGATATTCACGCGCGCGCAGGGCGGTGATGACCTCGTTCCAGAGAACGCCGGATTTCATCACATTGCGCTTTTCCGAAGACGTCACCTTGTTGCGGCGCTTGCGCGCGAGCTCGAAGGCCACGCGCCCGATCCGCTCGATCTCGTAAGTGTCATAGACCTGCGTGTCGATCGCGCGCTTCTGGCCATTGCCGAGATCGATGATCTGCTTAGGCTCGCCGAAATAGACGCCGCCGGTCAATTCGCGCACGATCATGAGATCGAGCCCATCGACCAGCTCGCGCTTCAGCGAGGAGGCGTCGGCCAAAGCCGGATAGCAAATCGCGGGGCGCAAATTGGCGAAGAGCGCCATATCCTTGCGCAGCCGCAGCAATCCGGCCTCCGGGCGAACGTCATAGGGTACGCCGTCCCATTTCGGGCCGCCGACCGCCGCGAGCAGAACCGCGTCCGCCGCTTCAGCGCGGGCCATGTCCGCGTCGCTGATCGCAACGCCATGGACGTCATAGGCAGCGCCGCCGACGAGACCTTTCTCGATTTCGAAACCGACAATTCCCTCGCGCGTCAACCAAGCCGTAATTTTCTCGACCTCGGCCATGATTTCGGGGCCGATGCCGTCGCCGGGAAGCACGAAAAGCTTGTAAGCAGCCATCTATATTGATCCGCCTCATGAGAAAAAGGCGCGCAAGGATGAAAAGCCTTCCGCGCCTCGATGCAAAGAGTTCCGTGAATTTTACGCCGCCGCGAGTTGGCGCAGGACGTAGGGCAAGATGCCGCCATTGTTGAAGTAATCGAGCTCGTCGAGCGTCGCGATCCGGCAGAGCAGCGGGACCTTCTTCAACTTGCCGTCGGCATATTTGATCTGCGCCTCCATCGGCTGGCGCGGCTGCAAGCCTTTGGCGAGGCCGTGAATGGTCACTTCCTCGTCGCCCTTGAGCTTCAGCTTTTCCCAGGTCGCGCCCGCCTCGAAGGTCAGCGGCAGCACGCCCATGCCGACGAGATTAGAACGATGAATGCGCTCGAAGGATTCGGCGATGACGGCGCGCACGCCGAGCAGCCTTGTCCCCTTGGCGGCCCAATCGCGCGAGGAGCCATTGCCATATTCGGCGCCGGCGAACACGACGAGCGGCACGCCCTCGGCCTGATATTTGACCGCGGCGTCGAAGATCGACATTTCCTCGCCGTCCGGCCAATGCTTGGTGTAGCCGCCCTCCGGCACGATTCCATCGGCGCCGCGGCGGATGAAATTCTTGATGCGGATATTGGCGAAAGTGCCGCGCATCATGATCTCATGATTGCCGCGCCGCGTGCCATATTGGTTGAAATTGGCCTGCGAGACCTGCCGCTCGAGCAGATAGGTTCCGGCCGGCGAATTGGCCTTGATGGACCCCGCCGGGGAAATATGGTCGGTGGTGATCTTGTCGCCGAAAATCGCCAGGATGCGGGCGTTCTCTATGTCCTTCACCGGCTCGGGCTCGAGCTTCAGCTCCTCGAAATAAGGCGGGTTTTGCACATAGGTCGAGCCTATGTCCCATTTATAGGTCTCGCCGACAGGCGCCTTCACCTTGCGCCAATTGACGTCGCCGTCGAACACATTGGCGTAGCGCGCCTTGAAGACCTTCTTGGTGACATAGGTCTCGATATATTCGGCGATCTCTTTGTCGTCCGGCCAGACGTCCGCCAGGTAGACCGGATTGCCCTTCTTGTCATGGCCGAGCGGCTCGGTCTCTAGATCCTTGGCGACCGTGCCGGCGAGCGCATGGGCGACGACGAGGGGCGGAGAGGCGAGATAATTCGCCTGCACGTCGGGGCTGATGCGGCCCTCGAAATTGCGATTGCCCGACAGCACCGCCGCCGCGACAATTCCATTGTCGTTGATGGACTTGGAAATTTCGGGCGCCAAAGGACCCGAATTGCCGATGCAGGTCGTGCAGCCGAAGCCGACGAGATTGAAGCCGAGCTTGTCGAGAGATTTCTGCAACCCGGAAGCGGCGAGATATTCGGCGACCACCTGGCTTCCCGGCGCGAGCGAGGTCTTGACCCAGGGCTTCACGCCGATGCCCTTGGCGATGGCGTTGCGGGCGAGCAGGCCGGCGCCGATCAACACATTCGGGTTGGACGTGTTGGTGCAGGAGGTGATGGCCGCGATCACGACGTCGCCATGGCCGAGGTCGAAATTCTTAGCCTCGACCGGGAAGCGCTTTTCGGCCTCTCCCTTCTTCGCGTATTCGCTTTCGAGCACGGTCTTGAAGCCAGGGCCCACGGCGCCCAGAGCAATACGGCCCTCGGGACGCTTCGGCCCAGCCATGGACGGAACGACGGCGCCGAGATCGAGCTCGAGCGTCTCGGTGAAAACGGGCTCAGAGGCGCGCGTGCGATAAAGGCCTTGCGCCTTGGCGTAGGCCTCGACGAGCGCGACGCGCGCCGGCGTGCGCGCCGAGGTCGTGAGAAAGGAGATCGTCTCCGCGTCGACCGGGAAGAAGCCGCAGGTCGCGCCATATTCCGGCGCCATATTGGCGATGGTCGCGCGGTCGGCGAGCGACAGATGATCGAGCCCGGAGCCATAGAACTCGACGAATTTGCCGACGACGCCTTTTTGCCGAAGCGCCTGAGTGACGGTCAGCACGAGATCGGTCGCCGTGACGCCGGCGGCGAGCGCGCCCGTCAACTTGAAGCCGATCACTTCCGGCAAGAGCATGGAGAGCGGCTGGCCCAGCATGCAGGCCTCGGCCTCAATGCCGCCGACGCCCCAGCCGAGAACCGAAAGCCCATTGACCATCGTGGTGTGCGAATCGGTGCCGACGAGAGAATCCGGATAGGCGACCTCCACGGTCTCAGCCTTGCCCCGAGCCGGCGTATATTTTTCCTTCCGCGTCCAGACGGTCTGGGCGAGATATTCGAGATTGACCTGATGGCAGATACCGGTGCCCGGCGGCACGACGCGGAAATTGTCGAAGGCGTCCTGGCCCCATTTCAGGAAGCGGTAACGCTCGCCGTTGCGGCTATATTCAAGATCCACATTGGTCTTGAACGCCTTGGCGCTGCCAAAGGCGTCGACGATGACCGAATGGTCGATGACGAGATCGACCGGAACCAGCGGATTGATTTTTTGCGGATCGCCGCCGAGGCTCGTCATCGCGTCGCGCATGGCGGCGAGATCGACGACCGCCGGCACGCCGGTGAAATCCTGCATCAGGACGCGAGCCGGCCGAAACGCGATCTCCCGCTCGGTCTTGCCCTTATTGACGAGCCAGGCGGCGACGGCCTCGATGTCTTCCTTGGTGACCGAGCGTCCATCCTCGAAGCGAAGCAGATTCTCGAGCAGGATCTTCATCGAGAACGGCAGTTGCCCGATGCCCGCGAGCCCGTTTTTCTCGGCCGCCTTGAGTGAAAAATAATGATAGGTCTTGCGGCCGACCGTGAGCTTTTTGCGGGATTTGAAACTATCGAGCGAGGCCATCTGAATTGTCCACGGAAAGCGTATGAAAAAAGGGAGAAGACAATCGGGCTTATAAATAATTTCTCGGGCGAGAGCTACATGGATGATAAGCAAGGCCATCGTTCACGAGCGCGGCGCGGATCTGGTCCTTCATCATGCAGCTTTCGGTATCGGGGCTCAGCGTCGAGCGCGGCGGGCGAATCGTTTTCTCCGCATTGTCCTTCACGCTCCAGGCCGGCGAGAGTCTCGTCGTCACGGGCCGCAACGGGGCCGGAAAGTCGAGCTTGCTGCGCGCGCTCGCGGGCCTTCTCCCGAGCGCTGAAGGCGCGATTTCCTATGCGCCCGCCTCGGACGAGCCGCTCTACGAAATGACCCATTACGTCGGCCATGCGGACGCGCTCAAAAGCGCGCTGACCGCGCGCGAGAATCTTGCGTTCTTCGCCGCGGCTCTCGGCGCCGGGCGCGGCGGCTGCTCCCCTGAAACGGCGCTCGACGCTTTCGGCCTCGGCCGCGTCGCGGCGCTTCCTTGCGCCTATCTTTCGGCGGGGCAAAAACGGCGCGTCTCGCTCGCTAAGCTCCTCGTCGCGAAGCGGCCGCTCTGGCTGCTCGACGAACCGACGACCGCGCTCGACGCCGCTTCGCAGGAGACGATGACGAAGGTCATGCAAGCGCATTTGAATGAGGGGGGCATGATCGTGGCGGCGACCCATGCGAGTCTCGATCTCGCGGCGCGCGAGCTGCGGCTCGGGGCGGCGGCATGAGCGAGGCTCCCGCGCCCCGATCTGCGCTTGTCGCGCTCTTTATTCGTGAATTGCAAATAGGTCGGCGGATCGGCGGCGGCGCCAGCTTAGGGGTCGTCTTCTTTCTAATTCTTGTGACTCTGACGCCTTTCGCCGTCGGCCCCGATCTCGTGCTGCTCGCGCGGATCGCGCCGGCCATCCTATGGATCGCCGGTTTGCTCGCCACCTTGCTCGGGCTCGACCGCCTGTTCCAGGCCGATCACGAAGACGGGTCGCTCGATCTCCTGTTGATGAGCCGGGCTCCGATCGAGCTAATCGTCCTCGTCAAATGTTTCGCCCATTGGCTTTTGACCGGCCTGCCGCTCGTCCTCGCCGCGCCTTTCTTCGGCTTGATGCTCGCGCTGCCGGCGAATCAAATTGCGAGCGTCGCCTTGTCTCTTCTCGCAGGCACCCCGGCCCTGACGCTGATCGGCGCCATCGGCGCGGCGCTCACGGTCAGTCTAAGGCGCGGCGGGCTCTTGCTCGCCGTCCTGATTCTGCCGCTTTGCGTGCCGGTTCTCATTTTCGGGGTCGCCGCTGCGAGCGGACCAAGCGATTCCGCCGCGCCGTTCCTCATCCTTTGCGCGCTCACCCTCTTCGCGCTCGTCGGCGCGCCAATCGCCGCCGGCGCGGCGCTACGACGCATGGGCGAATGATCCAGGATCGCGTCGCCGGGGCTTGGCTCCGCCTATGCGGCAATTTACTTGGCGCTTGAAAACATTTATCAGATCAAAGGTCAAAGCGAAGCTATCGGCGATCGAGGCCATGATGAAACAGCTCGGCGTTCTCTTGCTTGCTGCCGCCCTGGGTTTTCTCGGAGCCGCGCCCTGCGCTTTGGCGCAAAAGCCTCCCGCCGTCGTCAAGAAACATCCGGCGACGCATGAAAAAGCCCCGGCCGACGCGAGCGAGAAGAAGCCGGCCGCTGACGTCGCCGCTCCGGTGGCGAGCGAGAAGCCCGCGCCGGCGCCGAGCGATCCGGACCATCCGGCGATTGAGCCGGCCGCGCTCGCTCTTCTCAAAGCCTCGAGCGAACGGCTGGCCCAAGCCAAGAGCCTTTCCTTCGTGGCGCGCGGCGCGTTCGACGTGCCCGCCCGCAACGGCCAGCCACTTTTCTATCTCACCCGGTCCGAAGTCCTTCTCGTGCGGCCGAACAAGCTTCGAGTCATCGTCCCCGGCGACGGTCCGCCCACGGAGTTTTATTTCGACGGCAAGGAGGCGGCGGTCTTCACCCCCTACGCCGATTTGATCGCCTCCGCTCAGGTTCCCGGGACACTCGATCAGGCGCTCGAGGCTCTCTATCAAAAGGCAGGCGTTTACTTTCCCTTTGTCGATTTCATCGTTTCCGATCCCTACAAGGCCCTGACCGACGGGCTGACCAGCGCCTTCGTCATCGGCCAGTCAAAGCTCGTCGGCGACACGACGACCGACATCGTCTCGATTTCCGATCCGCAGGTGCATTTGCAAATCTGGATCGGGACGGAAGACAAGCTGCCGCGGCTCATCTGGGCGACCTCCGCGGACGGCCCAGACAAGCCGCGCCATTCCATCGAGTTTTCCGATTGGAAGCTCGACGGCGAGGACGCCGAGGACGCCGAATTCGCGCCCCGAACGACCGCCTCAACGAGGCGCATCCCCTTCGCCCGGCCCGACGCGGCGCAGAGCGCAAAGCCTTGACCATGAGGCGCGGCGCGGCGGCTTGAACAAGGATCGAGGTCGAGCGCACAATCGCCTGAAGGATCGCCAATGAGGTCTATAGCCATGACACGCAATCTGCTTCCGGGCGCCGCCGTCCTCGCCTTCGCCCTGACCATCGGCGCGCCGCAGCCCGCCGACGCATTTCGCGGCGGCGGCTTTGGAGGATTTCATGGCGGCGGATTGGGCGGCGGAGGCGGCGCCTGGCATGCCGGCGGCATGGACGGCGGCTGGCACGCGGGCGGGGTCACCGGCGGCGGGACCGCTTGGCATGCCGGCGGCGTCGCAGGCGAGGGTTTGCATGGAACGGCGGTCAATGGCGGCGGGGTCTATCACGGCGCCGGCGACTGGGGCGGCACCTGGCACGGAGACGGCTGGCACGCCGGCGGCTTGTACGCCGGCGGGTTTCATGGTCCAGCCGTGGTCAATAGCTATTACCATGGCGGTTGCTGGAATTGCGGCGCAGCGGCCGTCGGGGTCGCGGCGGCGGCGACGGCCGTCGCGATTGGGACCTTGGTGGCGTCGGTGCCGGCCGGCTGTCCCTACCAAGTCGTCGAGGGCGTGAATTATTACGTCTGTGGCGGAACCTGGTACCAGCCCTATTACGGAGCTAACGGCCTCTATTATCGCGTCGTGCCGCCGCTCTGAGCACAGGCGGCGAATAATAAAGGACGCATGGGCGGGCGGCGGATAGGCAGCCCGCTTTGAAGCCTCGCGCGCGCGATGACAAAATTTGCGCTGCCCCATCGCTTAAGGGCCTCCATCGGCCTGAAGCATAGGCTTGCCGCCGCCATCTTCCGGCCCGTCGTCACCCTCCAAAAATCAGAACCATGGTCGCGTAGATGCGCCGCGTCGCAGGCCGCAGGCGCGCGTTTTCGCCATTCCGGCTAAATGGGACGAAAGTAAACATTTAAGAATGTTGTATTACGTCACTTTAGCACAAAAGCGAAAATGCCTTTGTGTCGGATACCCCAACACGAAAGGTCTACCAAATGATTCGCAAGTTTACACTTTTCGCAGCTGCGGTCGCCTCCGTATCAACGAACGCCATTGCAGCCGATCTGCCCTCGCGCGCGCCTCCGCCGGTTTACATACCGCCCGCGGCTTTCACCTGGAGCGGCGTCTATCTCGGGGCGACGGCCGGATTCGCCCAAGGCTTCCACACAATCGACGATCTCCAGGGCGCGTTTCTTGGCTATCCAGGATTATCAAATGATCGAACCAATGGGTTCGCCGGCGGCGGAACGCTTGGGGTCAATGTGCAGGCTGGAATGTTTGTTTATGGGCTCGAGACCGACATAAACTGGCTGAGCAATAAGGCTACCTACACGGACCCCAACGGAGCGATCAACGCTTTCTATCCCTCTGAAACGAACCGCCTCAACTATCTCGGCACAGTTCGTGGCCGCCTTGGCGTCGCATTCGACCGGGCATTGATCTATTTCACGGCGGGTCTCGCCTATGGGAACCTGAACGACAGCATTCAGTATAATTCCTATACGTCCACGACCTGGAACACGCCTTCATTCGGCGTTAACACAACGCGTATAGGGTGGGTCGCAGGCGGAGGCGTCGAATATGCGCTAACCCCGAATTGGACCTTAAAAGGCGAAGCGCTTTACGCGGATCTCAGCAACGCCAATGCGACTTGGGTGTCTCCCGGCTCCGGCACCTTTCCGGCAGGAGCGCAATATAATCTCCGCTTTAATACTGCCGCGGCCATCATTCGCGCCGGCGTGAACTATAAGTTTGACTGGTTTGCGCCGCCCGGGACCAATATCGCAAAATATTAAGGGCGGACACCGCTCTAACTTTCATCTAATTGGCGCCCAGCGACGCGTCGGGCTCCCCCGCCTCTCTGGTTCGGCCGTTCTACCGGACGCTCCTCTCGCCCGGCGCGAAACTGCGGTCGAACCGCCTGCAACTGATTTGCCTTTATGCCAGAGCGGGCCTAGATGGACGCCCATGCAAAACTACGCCAATCCGACGAATTTCCTGCGGCTCGTCAAGCTGGCCGCGCCGGTTCTCGCGGCTCTGACAGCTCTGCTGCTCGGCCTCGGCCTTTATCTCGCCTGGTTCGTCGCGCCGGCGGATTATCAGCAGGGCGAGACGGTCAGGATCATGTATCTTCATGTCCCCGCGGCCTGGCTCTCCATGTTCGCCTATGTCGTCATGACCTCCGCGGCGCTCGGCACGCTGGTCTGGCGCCATCCGCTCGCCGACGCCGCGCAAAAGGCCGCGGCGCCGCTTGGGGCCGGCTTCACCTTTCTCTGCCTCGTGACCGGATCGCTCTGGGGCAAGCCGATGTGGGGGGCCTGGTGGGTCTGGGATGCGCGGCTCACCTCGGTCCTGATCCTTTTCCTCATTTATCTCGGCCTCGTCGCCTTGTGGACGACGATCGAGGATCAAGGCAAGGCCGCGCGGGGCGCCGCGATCTTCACGCTGGTCGGCGCGGTGAACATCCCGATCATCAAATTTTCCGTCGATTGGTGGAATACGCTGCATCAACCGGCCTCGGTGTTCCGTCTCGGCGGGCCAACGATCGTCGGCTCCATGCTCTGGCCGCTGATCGTCATGGCGCTCGCCTTTACTTTCTTGTTCATGACCCTGCATCTCTTGGTGATCCGCAACGAGATCCTGCGCCGCCGTCTGCGCCGTCTGTCGATCCTGGCGGCCGACGCCGAGGAGGCCAGCCCCGACCGGCCGCCGTCCTCCTTGGAGGCGGCCTATGAGCAGTGACCCGAATTTCGGCTTCGTGATCGCCGCCTACGCCATCGGCTTCGTCGTCGTCGGAGCCATGATTGCATGGACATTGCTCGATTACCGGCGGCTGAAGCGGGCTCTGTCCCGATTTCCTGAGCGAGGCGAGCGCGAGGTCTCGCAGGTCGTCTCCACGGAGCGCAAGAGCAGGACATGAGCGCGACGCCGGACTCGGAAAGCCCGCAGAAAAGGCGCAGCCTCAGTCGCTCGCCCTTGCTCTACCTTCCCTTGGTCGTCTTCGTCGCCTTGGCGGCGCTCTTTTTCGCGCGGCTCTATTCCGGCGACGCGTCACGCCTGCCCTCCGCCTTGATCGGTAAGCAGGTCCCGACCTTCGTCCTGCCGCCGGTGGATGGGCTCGCGGACCGGCCGGGATTTTCGGATGCGGACCTTCGCCGCGGCGGCACTACCCTCGTGAATGTCTTCGCCTCCTGGTGCGTTCCCTGCCATCAAGAGCATGGGTTTCTGATGCGCCTCGCCTCGGATCAGGCGCTGGCCGGGCGCGGCCTGCGCATCGTCGGCGTCGCCTACAAAGATGATCCCGCCAATATCCGCAGCTTTCTCGGACAAAGCGGCGATCCCTATGCGATGATCGGGGCGGACCGCAGCGGTCGCGTCGCGATCGATTGGGGCGTTTACGGCGTGCCTGAAACCTATCTCGTCAAAGGCGACGGGACGATCGCGTATAAATTCGTGGGGCCTATGACCGAAGAGGCCTATCAGAAGACAATTCTTCCCGAGGTTGAGAAGATCTTGCGTTGAGGCCGCAGCCGCAGGGTTGAGGCAAGGATGACCGCATAATCCTCCCGCTTGCTTTAAAACGAGCGACTGAGGATCGATCATGGCGGGATTGGCGAGCGGATACTTGTCCGAGGCGCAGGCTACTGAGCCGGCCGTCGGGTCTATCGTCCCGCATCAACTGGCGATCGCGCTCGAATTTTTTCGCGCCGGGCGAGATGACGAGGCGCAAGAGATCTACGCCGCCATTCTCGCCAATTCGCCCGACCAATTCGTCTGCCTGCACCATCTCGGCCTCATCGCCCATCGGCGGGGAGACCACGCGGTCGCCGAAAGGCTGATCGAGCGGGCGGTCGCGGTCAAGCCCGACTATGTCGAAGCTCATTCGAATCTCAACGCGATCTATCGGGCCATGGGCAAGACCGAAAGCGCTCTGGCCGCGGCGCGGCGCGCTGTCGAGCTCGATCCGAATTTCGCGCAGGCGCATTCCAACCTCGGCGCGGCGCTCGAGGACCAAGGCCAGCTCGAAGCCGCGCTCGCCGCCTATCGGCGCGCCGCCGCGCTCAATCCGAGCTTCGTCGAGGCCCAGTCGAACGCCGCGAATGTTTTGCGCAAGCTCGGGCGTCCCGATGAGGCGATGGAAACCTGCTCCAGCGTCATTGCGCAAAGGCCCGACGCGGCTGCGCCCTATTTCAGCCTCGGCAATATTCTCAAGGAGATGCGACGACCGAACCAGGCGATCGAGGCTTATCGGCGCGCAATCGCCCTACAGCCCGATTTCGCCCAGGTCTATGTCAATCTCGGCAATGTGCTGCAAAGCCAGGAGAATTTCGAGGAGGCGGTCGACGCCTATCGTGAAGCTCTCGCATTGCGCCCGACGCTCGCCGAAGCGCATGTCAATCTGGGCGCGGCTCTGGACGAGCTCGGCCGATTGGACGAGGCCATCCAATCGTTCCGGGCGGGGCTCGAGCTCGATCCGAAACTGATCGCGGTGCGGGCGTGGCTGCATCACAAGCGCCGTCTGATCTGCGACTGGACCGGGATCGACGCCGAAGAGGCGGAGCTTCGCGCGTCCATGGAGCGCGATCCGACGCCGGTGCATCCCTTCGCCATTCTCGGCACGCGGGCGACCGCGGCGGAACAGCTGCGCAACAGCCGCAACTATGCGGCGAGCGTCGCGCGGGGGGCCAAACCTTTCGCGCCTTCGACGACGGAGCCGGCGAGCGGCCGAAAGTTGAGGATAGGCTATCTCTCGGCGGATTTTTGCCGCCATGCGACGGCGCTTCTGGCGGTTGAATTGTTCGAGCACTGCGACTCGTCCCGTTTCGAGATCACGGCCTATTCTCATGGGCCGGACGATCGCAGCGAAATGAGCGCGCGGCTACGCGCCGCCTTCGATCATTTCGTCGATCTTCGCGCGCTCTCGGACGACGAGGCCGCGGCGCGCATCCGTGCGGACAAGATCGACATTCTGATCGAGATGAAGGGTTACACCAAAGGCGCGCGCACGGGGATCTCCGCCCGCCGGCCGGCGCCGGTCCAGGCGAGCTTCCTCGGCTTCCCCGGGACGATGGGAGCGGATTTCATCGACTACGTCATCGCCGATCCGTTCGTCCTGCCGCTGGATCAGCAGGAGGCCTTCAGCGAGAAGATCGTTCATTTGCCCCATTGCTATCAGCCGAACGACGCGCGCCGGCTGATCGCGGACCTGACCCCGACGCGAGGGGAATGCGGTCTTCCAGAGGACGGATTCGTCTTCTGCTCCTTCAACAACAGCTACAAGATCACGCCCGAATTCTTCGACATCTGGATGCGGCTCCTGACCAATGTCCCGGGCGGCGTCCTTTGGCTTCTCGACACGAACGATCTCGCCAAGCGCAATCTCGTCCGGGAAGCCGCCGCCCGCGGCGTCGATCCCGATCGCCTGGTCTTCGCTCCGAAACTCGCCTCGCCGGAACATCTCGCCCGCCATCGGCTGGCGGATCTCTTTCTCGACACATTGCCTTACAATGCCCATACGACGGCGAGCGACGCGCTATGGGCGGGCCTGCCGGTCTTGACTTGCGTCGGACACACATTCGCCGGCCGGGTAGCGGGAAGCCTTCTGCACGCCGTAGGCCTGCCGGAACTCGCCACAGCCTCTCCGGCGGCCTATGAATCGCTGGCGTTGCGGCTCGCCCGCGAGCCAGATTTGCTGCAGGGCGTCCGCCACAGGCTTATCGGCAACCGGCTGAATTCACCCCTTTTCGACGCTGCGGCCTATACGCGCGATTTCGAGGCCGCGCTCGAAAATATGTGGAGAATTTTCGAGCAAAAGCGCGAGCCGCGAGCCTTCGCCATCGCGGCGGCGCCCGAAACGCCGGTCGCGACGGCCAAGATCCAAAGGCTTGCCTATCTTTCCTGCCCGCTTTGCGATCACGCCGACATTCCGGCGATTATCAACGCAGATTGCTCGAAACATCCGATCTACCATCCCGCGCTGCCGCCCGTGATGACATGGCGCGAATGCCAAAGCTGCGGTCATGTCTTCACCGACGGCTATTTCGACGACGGGGCCTGCGAGCTCATCTTTGCAAAAACGCAACCGAACCAGACGGTTGGATTCGACATGGAGCGGCAGCGACTGGTTTCGGCGCGCGTCGTCGAGCGGATCGCGCGCCATGTGGCCCCCGGCGGGCATTGGCTCGACGTTGGCTTCGGCAGCGGCTCGCTCTTGTTCGCCGCGGAGGAATGGGGCTATGTCCCGGTCGGGCTCGACTTGCGCAAGGACAATGTTCAGGCGCTGATCGGACTCGGCTACGAGGCGCATAGCCTATCGATCGAGGAGCTCGAGCATGACGAGCGCTTCAGCGTCGTGAGCATGGCTGACGTGCTCGAACATATGCCTTTCCCAAAAGCCGGCTTAGCGGCGGCGCGCCGGCTGCTGCTCCCCCAGGGCGCCCTGTTCCTGTCCATGCCGAACATGGACAATATGGTCTGGCGCCTATTGCACGCGAATAACGTCAATCCTTATTGGGGCGAGATCGAGCACTATCACAATTTCACGCGCCAGCGGCTTTACCACCTTTTGGAGGAACATGGATTCACGCCGGCGGCCTATCATGTCAGCGAACGCTACCGCGTTTGCATGGAGGTCGTCGCCATCAAGCAAGGATGAAGCTCGATTGCGTTTCCCCGGGCGCGGCGTTCGCTGATTTCCGGCCTTCCCACGGTTGCGGCCTCCTTGCCGTCGTCCGGTCGTTCACGTTCGACGCTGAGCGGAACGAGATTCTCCCTCCACCCCTGTCCTTTCGCGCCAAATCCAATGCGCTAACAGCGCACAGCCGAGCAGCGAGCAGGCGGCTTGAAATGCGCGAATTTTGCAGCCCGCATGGCCGAACCACAATATCCCTTCAATGGGCCATCTGTTCATTACGCTTCGTTGCGGCCATGTTGCAGATTAACGGTGTTGACATTTAGGGCGCTATAGAGTCGAAACTTAATTCATATGATTCGGCTGCTTTCGGGCAGCGTCGCACGCGGCAAATCTCCGCATTTGCGCGGCCGAGGATTGCAATCACGCCGAAGCTTCCCATGTCTCGACATGTTGGGATCGGCATGCGGCTCGATCCAGCCCGAGTCTTCCATAAACGCGCAACATGAGCATGGCCATCATGGACACCGCACTCGAACGCATCCAAGCGAAAATCGTCGAACTTGAGGCGAAGATCGGCGATCTTCGCATCGCTGAGCGTGAGCTCAAGGCCCTCGAGAAAATTTCGACGCGTCGAACCCCGACAATGGCGCCGGCGCCAAGGAGACGGCGAGGGCCGAAACCTGCGCTGCCGGCAAGAGCCGGACGCAAGTCAAAGGCGATTGCGCCGGTTGGGGCGCGCCAGACGATCGGCTCGGCGATCGCCGAAACGCTCGAACAGCATGGCGCCCTTTCCGCAGCCGCCATCTCCGAGCATATCAAGGCCTCTGGAAGAGACATCAATAATCGAACCGTCTCCTTCTCGCTTCAAGCGTTGAAAAAACGCGGCCTCGTCAGGAACGAGCATGGCAGTTGGACGCTGGCCTCGAGGGCGCGGCGCGGCCGCCCACTTCCCGGCGGCCAGGCGGAGGAAATCGGCGCGGCGAGTTGAGGTCAATCGTCGGGCCCATCGCCTTTCGACCTGTTTCTATTCGCGCGGCTAGTCATTATTTCCGCCGCTCGCGCTACAAGGACGCAAATAGGCGCAATCGGCGCGCGACGGCGTGCGCCCATCGCACGCGAAAAGCGTGGCGATCCGGCGCGATTCGCTCTTTTTTCTGATAAGGCAGGGCATGCAGCCGATCATCTCTATTTCGGGCCTCGGCAAGAGATACGCGTCCGGCTTCAAGGCCCTCACGAATATCGATCTGGACATCTACCCCGGTGAAATATTCGCCTTGCTCGGCCCAAACGGCGCCGGCAAGACGACAATGATCAACATCGTCTGCGGCATCGTCAATCCGACCGAGGGAACAGTCGTCGCTGACGGCCACGATATTCGAAAGGATTATCGCGCCGCCCGATCCAAGATCGGTCTCGTCCCGCAGGAACTGGCCACGGATGCGTTCGAGACCGTATGGGCGACCGTGAGCTTCAGCCGCGGCCTCTTCGGCAAGCCCGCCGACCCGGATCATATTGCAAAAACCCTGAAAGCGCTTTCCCTATGGGACAAGAAGGACAGCAAAATCCTTACTCTGTCAGGCGGCATGAAGCGCCGCGTGATGATCGCCAAAGCGCTGTCGCATGAGCCGAAGATCTTGTTTCTCGACGAGCCGACCGCCGGAGTCGACGTCGAGCTTCGCCGCGGCATGTGGGAGATGGTTCGGTCTTTGCAAGCAACCGGCGTGACGGTCATCCTCACCACACATTATATCGACGAGGCCGAGGAGATGGCGGACCGAATAGGCGTGATCAACAAAGGCGAACTCGTCTTGGTCGAAGACAAGACGGCGCTGATGAACAAATTCGGCAAGAAGCAACTGACGCTCAATTTGCGGACGAGGCTAACCTCAATCCCCGCCAAGCTCGCCGATTTTCGGCTCGAGCTCTCGGCCGACGGGAGCGAGCTCGTCTACGCATTCGATCCTCATGACGATAAGGTCGGCGCGCTGATGAAGGGGCTGAACGAGCTCCATATTGACTTCACCGACATAAGGACAAGCCAGAGCTCGTTGGAGGAGATTTTCGTCAGCCTGGTCAGGGCCAGACCATGAACTTTTACGCCATTCGCGCAATCTACATATTCGAGATGATGCGCACCTGGCGCACGTTGCTTCAAAGCATCGTCGCGCCCGTGATGTCGACCTCGCTCTATTTCATCGTCTTCGGCGCTGCGATCGGATCGCGCATCGCGTCGATAGAAGGAATCTCCTATGGCGCCTTCATCGTGCCCGGGCTGACCATGTTGTCTCTGCTGACGCAAAGCATCTCGAACGGTTCCTTCGGCATTTTCTTCCCGAAGTTCTCCGGCACGATCTACGAGATTCTTTCCGCGCCCATCTCCTATCGCGAAATCGTCATCGGTTACGTAGGCGCGGCGGCCAGCAAATCGATCATGCTCGCGGTCATTATTCTCGCAACCGCTCGATTGTTCGTAGCTTATGAGATCGCACACCCATTGTGGATGGTGATTTTTCTTTTTCTCACAGCCGTCAGCTTCAGCCTTTTCGGCTTCATCATCGGCATCTGGGCGGATAATTTCGAAAAGCTTCAATTGACGCCGTCTCTCATCGTAACGCCGCTGACCTTTCTCGGCGGCAGCTTCTACTCGATCGGCATGCTGCCGCCATTCTGGCGTAACGTCACGATGGCGAATCCCATCGTCTATCTGGTCAGCGGATTTCGCTGGAGCTTTTTTGGGGCCTCCGACATCAATGTCGGCGTCAGCCTCGGCTTCACCTTGGGCTTCCTGCTCCTATGTCTGACGACGGTGTGGTGGATCTTCAAAACCGGATACCGATTGAGAGCCTAATCGGCGCGCAGAGATCCTGACGGGCCTAGACGCCCGCCGTCAGCCTGCCCCTCCCCAAGTTCGCCCCCTGTCGTGGCCGACGCAGCTGTTCCGCAGCGTTGACGATGCGCGGGTTCGGACAAGCCCGCAATGGCCGGCCCCGAGGGAAACTCCCGTCGCTCCCAATCATCGCCCCTGCCCCAGCATCGCCGGTGCGCTTCGACGCCGGTGGCTAATTTGCCACAGCCGGCGGAGATCGGATTCACGCGCCGATTTTTCGTTTGACGCAGCGGCAGCCATGTCCTTACCAATATAGCTATGTTCACTTATATATCGCTTTGCGCCCTTATGCGCAGGCTAGAAGGGCGCCAGGTCATGCAATACCTGAATTCTCAGATAGATAGCTTACTGCGCCTGCCCCTGCCCGACGCGACGCCCTCCTTACCCACAGCCTCGATCAATCTTCGCGGACTGCACGGCGTCCTTTTGACCACGACGGCTGTCGCCGCTCTGCTGGCGCTGCAGGATGCGGCGCTCGCTGGACCAACTGGAGGAACCGTCGTCGAGGGCTCGGCCAATATCTCGCAGTCTGGAAGCACGACCAACATCAACCAGTCCAGCAGCAAGGCCATCATCAACTGGCAGGGCTTCTCCATCGGGTCCCAGGAGACAGTCAACTTCAACCAGCCGAGCAGTTCGTCGGTGACGCTCAACCGCGTCATCGGCAATGAGCAAAGCATCATCTCCGGCGCGCTCAACGCCAATGGTCAGGTCTTCATCATCAATTCGGCGGGCGTCCTCTTCACCAAGGATTCGCAGGTCAATGTCGGCGGACTCGTCGCCTCAACGCTCGACATTTCCAACAAGAATTTCATGGCCGGAAACTACGTATTCTCTGGCTCCTCCTCGGCCTCCGTGGTCAATATGGGCACGATCCACGCAGCCGACGGCGGCTATGTCGCGCTGCTCGGCCAAACGGTCTCCAACCAGGGCGTGATCACGGCCACGCTGGGGACCGTCGCCATGGCCTCGGGCAATAAGATCGCCCTCAATTTCAACGGAGATTCCCTTGTCGACGTGACCATCGACGAAGGGACGCTGAACGCGCTGGTGGAGAACAAGGGCGCGATCAAAGCCGACGGTGGGCGGGTGGTGTTGACCGCCAAGGCGGCCGACGCGGTGCTCTCGGCGCAGGTCAACAATAGCGGCGTCATCCAGGCGCAGACCATGGCGGCGCTCAAAGGCGGCTCCGGCGCATCGGCGACAGCGCATGTGGGATCGATCAAGCTTCTGGCTTCTGGCGGAACTGTGAAAGTCGCCGGCAAGCTCGACGCCTCGGCGCCGAAGGGCGGAAATGGCGGCAAGATCGAGACCAGCGGCAACCGGGTCACGATCGCCGACGACGCTGTCATCACCACCAAATCGGCGAGCGGCGACAACGGAACCTGGCTGATCGACCCCGACGGGTTCAACATCGGGGGACCTCAAGCCGACATCAGCGGGACTCTTCTCAGCAGTCTTCTTGGCTTCAACAACATCACGCTGCAATCGACCGACGGGCATGGCGTCGACGGGAACATCAATGTCAACGCGCCCGTGACCTGGTCGGCGAACACGACCCTGACTCTGGACGCGACGAACAATATCAACATCAATGCGCCGATCACGGCGACGGGCCTCTCCGCCGGGCTCGTGCTGAACTATGGCGGCTACGCGACCACCGGGAGCGTCAAGGCGGGGACGGACTATTACATCAACAATATAACGACGAACTCAGATGGAAGCGTGCAGGTCAGTCCAGCCTCGATCACGCTGAGCGGCGACAACGCTAGCCTCTCCATCAACGGCCAGGCCTACACGCTCATCCACACCATGGCCCAGCTCGAGGCGATCAGCACGCCGGTGCTCGACGCCAATGGGAACCAGGTTTACAGTGATTGGGATGGAACGCCTGTCTACACCGCGGCGACAGGGTACTATGCCCTCGCCGAGAATTTGGACGCATCAGGCAAGACTTATTCCGGCTCCGTGATCAATACCTTGTCCGGCACGCTCGCCGGGCTCGGGCACAAGGTCAGCAACCTGACCATTACTGACACAAAAGGTTACGGCAACGATGGCTTGATCGGCCAAGTTGGCTCAATTGCCACTGACGGCACCGTCTCGAGCACCGGCACAGTCCGCGACATCGGTCTGGTGAACGCGACAATCACCGACGATACCGGAGTTGGCAGAGGAGGCGGCGCCGACGGCGCCTTAGCCGGAGTCAATAACCAGGGAAGCTCAATCAGCAACGTCTACGCGATCAACGCGATAATGACGGGGGTCTTCCAGGTCGGCGGGCTGGTCGGCCGCAATCAGGGCGCTATCGACAACGCACATACGGTCACGACCATATCGGCCCTCGACGCCGGCTCGGACTATGGCGGGTTGGTTGGGTTCAATCTCGGGACCATAGACAACTCCAGCGCCAAAGCGAAGATAACGAGCGCAGGCGTGCTGAGCGATGGCGGCAGCAGCCTTACCTTCAGCACCAACATCGGCGGGCTGGTCGGGTACAACGCAGGCTCCATCAACAACTCCCACGCCTTTGTGGACATAACAGCCACGAACGGCTGGGAGGTCGGCGGACTGGTCGGGTACAACGCCTCGGGCTTCGACAGTACAAGCCGCCCTGGCAAGATCACAGGATCGAGCGCGGTTGGAACCGTGAATGCGACATGGACCTATACCCAGGTCAATGGCCAAAACTATGGCGGGCTGGTTGGAGAGAATTCCGGCGGCTCCATCATTGACTCCGCCTCCAATGTCAATCTGACCGTGACTGCGACGAATGGCTCCTTTGTACAGAATATAGGCGGCCTGGTTGGGTCAAACTCTTCAAATATTTTCGATGGGACAGGCGGCGCGATCACCAATTCCACGTCCTATGGGAATGTGAGCACCAGCGGGCTTGCCTTCGAAGTCGGAGGTCTGGTCGGACTGAACTTCGACGGCACCTTCAATGGCGATCACGCCTTCGGGAATGTGAATGGCACCGTCGATGTCGGCGGGTTGGTCGGGTCAAACGAAATTGGCTCAATCAGCGATAGCACTGCCAGCGGGACGGTGACGGGCAAGGCGAATGTAAACGGGTTGGTCGGTTCTAATGGCGGAACAGTCGCCAACAGCACCTATCAAAACGCGGCTGCGGCGGCCGCGGCGGCCGCGGCTCAACAGCTCGCGCAGGAGGCGGCGACCGCAACGGCGGCGGCGAATGTGATCTCGACGACCAATGCGGAGATGACGGCGGCGACGCCGCCGAGCGGATCGCAATCAACCGCAGGCAAGGAGAAAGTCGCCGCCATCGCCGGTCCTAAGATCGACGACAACCTGACGATCAAAGAGCCGCCGCCATCCTCAGGCGCAGCCGGCGGGGGGCGAGCAAACCGCGGCGGCGATTCGGAGGCCGCCGCAGGCGAGGAGGAGAACGCCGCGAGCGAGGCGCCCCGCGCGCGTCATCATGTGTCCTCCAGGTCAACGACGCGGAAAGCTGTCGTGAAGGTCAAGGGCGCCGGCTTCGGCGCCACCATCCGCCATATCGAGATCGACGGCGAGCGCTACAATTTGGAGGACAGTTCCTCCAAGAACGGCGGCTCCGCCCCCGAGAAAGCCCAGTAGCGAAACGCTCTGGCCTGAAAGGTCTATAGCAATGAAATACGGCACGTTCATCGCCTGCTGCGGCGCGTTTCAAGCAGCTTTGTTCACAGCGCCACAAGCCATCGCGCAGGTCGCGACGCCGGTTCTGCCGTATAATCTGGGCGACGCGGTCCGCGACGCGGACGCCGCGCGGCGCGCGCCTCTGCCGCCGCCGCAGGCCCAGCCGGTCTTGCCGCAGGTCTCCGAGCCGCGCCTCGTCATCAAGGACCATGAGACGCTTTTCGTACGCAGCATCGAGGTCGAAGGCCCCAATCTTATCGCTTCGGCCGAGGTGCAAGAGGTCCTCGCGCCCTTCGAAAACCGCAAGCTCACGCTTTCCGAGATCTATGACGCGGCGGACAAGGTCACGACCCTCTACCGCACGCGCGGCTATCTCGTCGCCAAGGCCTATGTGCCGGCGCAGGACGCGCGCGGAGGCGTCCTGCGGATCAAGCTGATCCCCGGCCAATATGGCGAAATCGCGCTCAAGAACCAATCGCTCGTCCGCGACGATTTTCTCCAAGCCCTGCTCGGTCACGCGCTCGGCGGCTCTCCCTATGTTCAAAAGGATCCGCTCGAGCGCGCCATGCTGCTGACGTCCGATTTGCCGGGAGCGGCCATGCCGCGCGTGGCGGTCGGTCCGGGACGGGAGGCCGAGACCTCCGACTTCGTGTTGAACGTGCCGGAAGGCCGCCGCTTCGACGGCTATCTCGTCGGCGACAATTTCGGCTCGCCCTATACGGGGCGGGATCGCGTCAGCGCCTCGCTCTCCTTGAATTCGCCGCTGGGCTACGGGGACCGTCTCTACGCCTTCGGCATCGTGTCGCAGGAGACCAATCTCGTGAACGGGCGGGTCGCCTACGCCTTTCCGATCGGCTATGACGGGATGCGCGGCGAGATCGGCGCCTTCCGGACGACCTATGTGCTCGGCGGCGTTTACGAGAGCCTTGACGGGACCGGCGTCGCGGACGGGTTGACTGCGACCTTGACCTATCCGATCGCGCGCCAGCGGGACCACAGCATTTATGTCGCCGCCAACTACACGCACAAGGAGTTGAACGACAAGGTGCTCGGCGCCTCGGTCGCAAATCGCACGATCGATCTCGCGACGCTGAGCGTCTCAGGCGATACGTTCGGATCGGTCTTCGGCCTGCCTGTGACGACGAGCACGACCTTCTCCTATACGGCCGGCAATGTCGACTTCCCCGATTACAAGCAGATGGTCTCCAATATCGTCGGCGCCGATACATACGGCATTTACGAGCGGGTGAACCTCTCCTTCAACGCAACCCTCGCGTTGAATGACAAGCTCTCTCTCTCGACCTTATTGCGCGCGCAGAAGTCCCTGTCCGGGAATCTCGACTCGAGCGAGCAGATGAGCCTCACCGGCTATTGGGGCGTTCGGTCCTATGACGAAGGCCTGAGCGGCGACAGCGGCTATCTCGTCACGCCCGAACTGAAATATGCGCTGCCGGACTTCTATCTCTACCGCCATTCGCTCGGGCTCTTCACCGACGTCGGCGCCGCCTGGCTCGCGGACGGCTCCTACACGACGACGCAAAGAACCTACACTCAGCTGAATGACATAGGCCTCGGCTATTATGCGACCTTTGAATATTCGCAGCAAAGGTTCTTCCTGATTAAGGCTCAGGTCGCCCACACCTATGGTTCGGACACGGGCGCGTCGACCTATAACCGAGGCACAAAAGGATTGTTCCAGGTCGGGCTCACCTTTTAGGTCCGATCCCCAAATGGGACGCGGCGAGATTTGGAGAAATTCATAATGCGCATGGATTGGCTGTCGAACGCGATCGACTTCGGCGTCATCGGACTGCTTGGCGCCCTCAGCGTCATTGTCGTCGGCGTCGTCATAGAAAGGGTTGTCTTTTACCGGTCCGTCGACGTGCGCGGCTACAAGAGCGCGAAGGCGCTCGAGCTCGAGTTGAGCCAGAGGCTCTTCTTGATCGGCTCCGTCGCGGCGAACGCGCCTTATATCGGCCTGCTCGGAACCGTTCTCGGCATCATGCTGACTTTCTACAATATGGGCCTCGACGCGACGGCTGACGCCGCCAAGATCATGACCGGCCTCGCCCTTGCCCTCAAGGCGACGGCGGTCGGCCTGGTCGTGGCTCTCGTGTCGGTGACGAGCTACAATGCGCTCTTGCGCAAGGCGAAAGTTATGCTGCTGCAATGGGAAATCGGCCATGGATGAGCGGCCCTTCGAGACGATCAACGTCATTCCCTTCGTCGACATCATGCTCGTCCTTCTCGCCATGGTGTTGACCACGGCCAATTTCATCGCAACAGGGCGCATACCCGTCGCCTTGCCCCAGGCCTCGCACGCGGATGTCGAGAAGCAAAAGAACACGATCATCGAGCTCGCCGCCGACGGCCAGATCTATTTCGAGGGGCAGCCCGCGTCGAAGGAGGAGCTCGAGGCGCGGCTCGCGAGCCTCCCGGCCGATGCGTCCTTCTTGATCCGGGCGGATCGCGGGATCGCCTTCCAGCGCTTCATCGACGTCGCCGATATTCTGAAGGGGCTGAAGTTTACAAAGGTCGCCGTTCAAGTCGAGGGCGCAGCCAAATAGCCCTTCGGATTTCGTTCATGCGCCACGGGCGCGGAGGGAAAATGGGCAAGATAAAATTCACGATCTATCATGGCGTGGCAGCGTCCTTCTTGCTGCATTCCGCGCTCAGCGTGCCTATCGCCGTCTACGGCCTCGCGCGCGAGCAGGACGAGCCGACGCTCGTCGTCGAGCTGCGCGGCGCCGTCGCCGAGGTTCAAGTCGAGCAAAAGCTCCAACAGCAGACGAGCACGCAGGCCAGGCCAGTGGCGGACGAGCAGGCGAAGACCACGGAAGATACGCCTGAAAAGACGGCGGCTCCCGATCAGCCCGAGGAGCTCAAGCCCGACGACGACGATGCGGCGACGCCGCCGCCCGCGCCGCAAACGCCGCAAACGCCGCCCGTCGAGGCGAAGACCGGAAATCCGGGGGCCAGCAATACGCCGGGGGCGGACGAGGCGCAAAAGGCGCAAATCATCAGGAAGGCTCGTGACGAGGAAATGAATCTCCTCAAGGCCTATGTGAAAGCGCTGCGGAAAAAGGTCCAAACCAATCTCGTCTATCCGGACGAAGGCCGCGCGCGCGGCCTGCAAGGAGAGGCGACGGTCTCCTTCACTGTTCTCGAAAGCGGACAGATCCGCGAAGGGACATTGAAGATCGTCGCGAGCAGCGGCCAGGCGCAACTGGATTCGAGCGCGCTGAAGACCATTCGCTCAAGCGCGCCCTTTGACGCGCCGCCCCGGCAAATGACCGTGGTCATTGATGTCGGCTACGGCCGCAAGCATCGTTAAGGCGCCCGGCGGCCCGCCGCCGGAGCAGGTGCGCGCCTGAAACATCGGCTAAAAGGCCGAAATATGTCCATATAATATCAATATATTGAAAATAATCGGCGCATTTTTAGGCTTTTTTGCGCCGTTATGGCCATGTTATAGATTTACATGTCGCACGGGACTCGTGGCCGTATCGGCCTTTCGGCCGAATTTTCTGCCAATAACAATAAATTACATGGCCACGCAGGAAGGGCGGCGTAGACCTGCAACGAGAGGGGACAACAATAAATGTCGAAATATACGCTAATAAAGCTCGCGATCGGCGCTTGGGCGCTTGCGCAGGCGTGCGCGCCCGCGCAAGCGGCTTGCACGACAACGTCGAACATTACCGTCGCGGTGTCGCCGACCGCCGCGAACACATTCTCGGATATCGTCGCCGACTTCCAGGCTGCCTATTCAGCGTCCTATACGTCAACTTGTTATACGGTATCTTTAGTTAGCGACTCCGATGCTTCAATCGAGAACACTATCGTCGCCGCGGGCGGAAACAGCGCCTATGACATCATGATCTCGAAGTCGCCAGTCGTTCCGGTGGAGCTTGCCCTAAAATACTCGAGTTATGTGGCCGCATCGCCTTTCGCCGTCGCTAAGGACCCGCTTGTCCTTTACTCGGTCACGACGGACATCTCTGGCGGCTTGCCATCTGCGCTGAGCGCGTTTTCGGTTCCAGATCCCGCGACGCTGGACCCTTACGGCCTAGCCGCAGTGCAAGCCATGAAAGGCGCATGGCTTTACGCCGTGGGCAAGAAACTCGCGACCAAGACGCCGGACGCCATCAGCTCTTGGACCCAAGTTGAATATGGCGGATTGACCTATGGCTTTACCGGCAAGTCGCAGATTTGCACGAATGTGACGGGCCTCTCGGAAGACTATGAGACAGGCAGCTTTCACCACGAGTATGTTCAGGGCGTCGATTATTTCAATGGCATTGCGTGGACGGGCGTGAAGCTCAGCCGTCTCTCTGGGGGCGTCGCCGTGCGGACAGCCGGCCAGGAGGCGGCGCTCAACGCCTTCATCAGCTTTCTGAGCGCGACAAGCGTGCCGGTGACTAATCCGCAGAATACGGGCGCGTCGCTACAGCTGAACGCCGGGTTGACAGACTTGGCGCAGCACTGCCTCAAAAATCCGTAGATGACAACGCCGCCGGATTGGCGAGCGAACCGCCCCGTCAAATTCGGACACACATGATGCGACGTCAATGAGTCATCGCGACTCCAGAAGACATTAGGGAAACAGCCATGTCGACAAAAAAGAACATAGTTTTTGCGGCGTCTGTTCTTGCTGCCGCAGCCGTCACGAGCGGCCCGGCGCAGGCGACGTCAATCAATATCGCCGTCGCGGCGAATTTCGCAGGGGCGATCGCGGCCTTAGCCGCTCAGTTCCTACAGACCGCCCCGTATTCGACGAAGGGGTATAGCGTATCGTACACCTCGGACTCATCAGCTGTTCTGCTGGCAGCTATACAAAACCACACCGCGAGCTATGACCTCTTCCTGTCAGCGGACGCGACCCGACCGAATACGCTTACGGCGTCGCCAAATCTGCAATCCACCGGGGCAGTTGGAACATGCACGACGACATGTGGGATAGGCGCCCCATTCCTCTATGCCGTTGGCGAGTTGGAGCTGTGGTCTCCGACGTTGACAACCGTCGCCAGCGGCCTTCCCACGACTGGCGTTCCTCCGTTTAGCCCAGCCATCGTCATCGCCGATCCGTCCAAAGCTCCATATGGTTTTGCGGCGCAGCAGGTTCTCGCGCACTCGCCCTGGTCGCTTCCGCGGACCGGAGATCCGACGGTGAGTTGCAAGGACCCGAATTCGGGGGCGACCGCCACTTGCTTGTCTCAGGCGACGAGCGAAGGCCTTTATGAGCAATCAAACATCAGTCTGACCTATTCGGCGATCAAGAGCGCCGTCTATTCGTCGGGCTTTATCGCTCAATCCTCCATCTGCAAGGCGAACGCTTCCGGCGTGAAGACCTTTTCCGGCTATCATCACACGTATGCGTATAACGACTCGACCTATTCGCATGGCAAGATTTCGCAATATGGAATCTCCATCACCTCGAACGCCGCCGGCACGGAATTGGCGGATTTTCTTACATTCATGAACAGCGCCACGGGGCAGGCGATTATCAAATCTTTCTGCTACTCGCTCAGCTGAACAGTCTGGCCGCGGGCGCAAAGCCCGCGGTCTCTGTTTCAGGCTCGGTCTGATTGTGCGGTCGGATCTCAATCCCGCCTCGCCGCCTCGAGAGTTTCGAGCGCGCGCTTGCAGATTGAGCGCGCGAATTCCCGACTTCAATGGGCGTCACTCATCCTTGAACGTGAATGGCGAGACGCTGCGCATGGTCTCGTCGACGGTAAGCGGACGCAAGGCCGGCGGCGCAGCGCGCTGCGGGCAGGCCGGACGATCGCAAAGGCGGCAATTGACGCCGATCGGCACAGGCTCGGCGGCCTTGTGGTCGATTTTTTTCGCATAGACGAGCCGGCGCGCATATTTAAGCTCGCAGCCGAGCCCGATCGCAAAGCGCGGCTCGATCGCGCCCCAGGGCGCGATCGCCCGGCGCACCGTCCTTGCGATCGAGAACCATTGCGACCCGTCGGTCAGCTCGACAATCTGAGTCAGGATGCGGCCGGGATCGGTGAAGGCCGCATGAATGTTCCAAAGGGGGCAGGTTCCGCCGGAATGGGCGAAGGGAAACCGCCCGGACGAGAAGCGCTTGGATACATTGCCGGCCATGTCGACGCGCACCAGAAAGAACGGCACGCCACGCGCGTTCGGGCGCGCGAGCGTCGTCAAGCGGTGCGCAACCTGTTCGAAGCTGGCGCTGAACCGCGCGGCCAGAACCTCGCAATCATAGGCGAGAAGCTCGGCCGCCTCGTGAAACCGCGCATAGGGCATCATCACGGCGCCGGCGAAATAATTCGCGAGAGTCACGCGCAGCAGCTTCCGGCTGAGTTCGTCGGCGGGCGCCAGCCGCATAGCGGTTTCGCTCAAGAGATCGCCGAATTCGCTCAAGGCCAGCTGATAGGCGGTCTGAAAGGTGCGGCCGGGCTGATCCATGACCTCGCAGATCATCAATTGGCGGCGGTGATGGTCGTACCAGCGTAGGCGATCGCCCATGACCTCGAGCGGAAGCGCCCGCACGCGGATTCCGTGGCGGGCGCGCAAATGGTCCGACAAAGCGAAAAACAATTCGCGTCCGGGAGGCAGATCGGCGGCGAAGGCTTCCGCCGCTTCGTCGAGCTCGGGAAAATGGTTGCGCGCGTCCTGGAGGATGGACCTGATCCGCTCGATGGGGTTTTCGCCGAGGCGCGCGCCGGCGTGATCGGGATCCGGCGTCGCGAGGACGCCCGCTTCGCCCGCTTCGCGCGCCGAGGCGTAGGCCCGATAGAGCCGCAGCATGGCTGCAAGCAGCGCCGGCGAGTGCTCGGCGGCGTCGCGCATTTCCGCGCGAGGGACCGCTCCGTCGCGAAACAGCGGGTCGGCGAGGATCTGCTCCAGCTCGCCGACCGACTGCTCGGCCTCGCCCTCCATGAAGTCGCGCGGGTCGACGCCATAGACGTCGGCGAGGCGGATCAAGACTTGGACCGTAATCGGGCGCTGGTTGCGCTCCATCAGGTTGAGATAGCTCGGCGAAACGTCGAGCTCCTCGGCCATGCGGGCCTGGGTGAGGCGGCGGTCGCGGCGCAGCCGCTTGAGCCGGGGGCCCGCGAAAATTTTTCGCGGCGCCTCTTGTCCGTGCAGAGGTAAATATTTTGACATAGACACAAATTTACAATGTCATGACCTTACACACAAACTTTATTCCATCGCAAATTGCTTGGTGACGCAAGGCGCTCGCGCGTATATAAGCCTCGGCTTTCCGCTCTCCGTCGCGAATTTTGTCAATTCATGTGAATTTAATCATGTGAATGCGACGCCATTTCCGTTTCGACGCGCGCTCGGACCAAAATATGGGCAAGCCGCTCGGCTTCGAAGACCAGATAGGGACGCAAGATGACCTTTCAAAGCAAAATTCCTCAGGCGGGGCAAACCAACGATTATCAAAGCCAAATCGCCGAAGCGAAGCAGCTCATCGAACGCCAGAACGGCGCCTGGAACGGCATCAATCCCGAGTCCGTGGCCCGCATGCGCCTGCAAAACCGTTTCAAGACCGGCCTCGACATCGCTAGATATAACGCCGCCATCATGCGCAAGGATATGGCGGCCTATGATGCCGATCCGGCGCTCTACACCCAATCGCTCGGCGTCTGGCACGGCTTCATCGCCCAGCAGAAGATGATCTCCATCAAGAAGCATTTCGCCTCGACCGAGCGGCGATATCTCTATCTCTCCGGCTGGATGGTCGCCGCGCTGCGCTCCGATTTCGGTCCGCTGCCAGACCAATCGATGCACGAGAAGACTTCCGTGCCGGCGCTGATCGAGGAACTCTACAACTTCCTGCGCCAAGCTGACGCCCGCGAGCTCGGCGGGCTGTTCCGCGCCCTCGACGCCGCCCGCGCGGCCGGCGACAGCGCCAAGGAGCAACAGCTGCTCGCATCCATCGATAATTTCCAGACCCATGTCGTGCCGATCATCGCCGACATCGACGCTGGCTTCGGCAATGCGGAAGCGACCTATCTTCTCGCCAAGAAGATGATCGAGGCCGGCGCCTGCGCGCTTCAGATCGAGAATCAGGTGTCGGACGAGAAGCAGTGCGGCCATCAGGACGGCAAGGTCACCGTTCCGCACGAAGTCTTCCTCGCCAAGGTGCGCGCCTGCCGCTACGCCTTCCTCGAGCTCGGCGTCGAGGACGGCATTATCGTCACCCGCACCGACTCGCTCGGCGCCGGCCTCACCCAGCAGATCGCGGTCAGCCGCGAGCCGGGCGATCTCGGCGACCAGTATAATGCCTTCCTCGATTGCGAGGAGGTCGCGTCCGGCGACGCCCGCAACGGCGACGTCATCCTCAACCGCAACGGCAAGCTGCTGCGGCCGAAGCGCCTGCCGAGCAATCTCTACCAGTTCCGCCCGGGCACCGGCGCGGACCGCTGCGTGCTCGACAGCATCACCTCGCTGCAAAACGGCGCCGACCTCTTGTGGATCGAGACCGAGAAGCCGCATGTCGAGCAAATCGCCAGCATGATGGACCGCATCCGCGCCGTCATTCCCAACGCCAAGCTGGTCTATAATAATTCTCCGTCCTTCAACTGGACGCTGAATTTCCGCCAACAGGTCTATGACGCTTGGAAGGAAGCCGGCAAGGACGTGTCCGCCTACGACCGCTCGGCCCTGATGAGCGTCGATTACGACAGCTCGGAACTCGCCCTCGAGGCCGACGAGCGCATCCGCACCTTCCAGGCGGACGGCTCGAAGCGCGCGGGGATTTTCCACCACCTCATCACGCTTCCGACCTATCACACGGCGGCGCTTTCGACCGATAATCTGGCCAAGGAATATTTCGGCGAGCAAGGCATGCTCGGCTATGTCCGCAATGTTCAGCGTCAGGAAATCCGCCAAGGCATCGCCTGCGTCAAGCACCAGAACATGGCCGGGTCCGACATGGGCGACGATCATAAGGAATATTTCGCCGGCGAAGCGGCCCTGAAGGCCGGCGGCGCCCACAATACGATGAATCAGTTCGGCTGATCGGCCGCGCCATCATCTAAAGAAGGCAAATTCGGCCCGGAACGCCTCGTTCCGGGCCTTTTTGTCGCCTCGTGCCGCCGACGCCAGGTGCGGCGGCTCTTTCATCTCGAACAAAAGTCAGGTCAAGGCGAGTTTCGTCTGAATATTATTCGTTTCATTTAAACGAAGGTCGGCAGAGGCGCGGCGCGGGCTATCGAAATTGTGGATTTTTTGCTTTCCGCGGTTGAAAATTCGGTTCGCCCTCTTGGAAGCCAAAATTTAAGAGCTTGAATGCTACGACGTCGTACATGGCTCAATGGAGCCGCACGACGCCCGCGAAGGCGCAAGCTCGAGCGCCGCCGCGTATTGGTCGTCACCCAAGACCTAGTCGTCACTCCGGACCACATGGACGCCAAGATGACTGTTTTCGCCCTCGACGCCCTTGATCTCGCGGCCCTGCTCTGCTCCCGCGTGTGCCATGACGTGATCAGCCCCGTGGGGGCCATCGTGAACGGACTGGAGGTGCTGGAGGACGAAAAAGACCCGGAAATGCGTGGCTTCGCCCTCGATCTCATCAAGAAAAGCGCCGAGACCGCTTCCGCCCGGCTGCAATTTTGCCGGCTGGCTTTCGGCGCCGCCGGTTCGGCCGGCGCTTCGATCGACACCGGCGACGCCGAAAACGTCGCCCGCGGGCTTTTGGCCGATCAGCGCACGACGCTCGAATGGCGCACGGCCCGGATCCTGATGCCGAAGAACAAGGTCAAGCTCATCTTGAACCTTTGCCTCATCGCGGCGGCGGCCATCCCGCGGGGCGGCGTCATCACCGTGGCGACGAGCGGCTCGGAAGAACCGATCCGAATCTCGGTCACAGCCAAGGGTACAAACGCCAAGCTCGCGAGCCACATTCCCCAGCTTCTCGCCGGGACGCCGGAACAAAATTCCGTCGACGCGCATGGGATTCAGGCCTTTTACACGGGCCTCGTCGCCAAGGCGGCGAATATGAGCCTTAATATCGCCATGGCGAGCGAACTCGTCACGCTCGAAGCCGCGCCGACGCCGGCAGCCGTCGAGGCGGTGGCGTAAGTTTGCCGCGCGCATGTCAGGACCGACGGACGGCGCCTGCTGTTCAGAACCCTGGCGGCATGCCGGTGACGAAAGGCCAATTTTTGGGCTAGGAAATACTCTGCCGCAAGGATAGCGGAATAGGCAAGTTTCGATGAAGCAGCTGGGGTTTTTCTTGCTTTGCCCCGCGCACGGATGGCGGAGCAATTTGTGGGCATCCTGCCTTTGCGGGTTGCTCCTCGCCGCGCCGCCTGTTTACGTGCGGGCAGAAGAACCCGCAGACTTCAAGAATTCTCCCGTCTACAAGGCTCTTCACCCGAAGGTCTCGACTGACACGCAGATCGTCAGCATCCACTTTGGGAATGCGATTTACGACATTCCGCGAAACTATCTGGTTGGCGCGACGCAACCGAGTGCGGACAACGCCTACGCCAATTTCACGATTATGGTGCTTCTACCCGATCTCTCGCCGCGAACGCCTGAAAATGCGGGGCAGTTCGATGAGCTCGGCTGGAACGACCAGTTGCGGGCTCTTTTTCAGTTCGGAACGCATATAGACCCGGCGCAAACCGTAATAGATCGAATTCTTTCTTTGCAAAGGCGTAATCCTGACGACTTCCAGATACTGCCGTCGGGCCTCAATGTTTATCGGGGATTAACGGCGGATTCAGAGGATATGTACGTCAAAGCAATGGACTCGGGGCCGTTTTATTATAGATGCGGTACAATGCGCTCGGTCCCATGGCATGTCTGCACCGTGTATGAACAGTTTTTTCTCGACGTCGAAGTCACTTATTCGTTCGGCACAAAATATATTGATAGCGCGTACAAGATCGATATGGCCTTGCATGATCTGGTGCGCTCGTTCCTCCGGAAACAATAGCAACGCCAGCCAACGGATTGGGGCAGCCCAAGCCGCACTGAGCGCGGGCAATGTCGTCAACACGGCGACGTCGCAGATATCGCGCGGTGGAGGCATCGTCCTCCTCCCCAAGCGCCGGATCGCCAGATCGCCAGATCGCCAGGCACGTTCTCGGATCGGCCCCTAAAATTTGCGGTCGGCGAGGCTGGACTTCTTGATCGTGAACGCGCGAAGCGCGCCGCGTCCTGTTTTCCGGGCTTGACGAATCTCCTTCCGCCATGCGCCATGCGCGGAGCCCTGGAGCATATTCCGATCGGATTGAATCAATTTGATCGAGAAGAATATGCTCAACCATTTGAATTTGAAGCGAGTTCTTGTCGATTGGACGATTCCGTCCAATCGGAACGCGCTCCAGGCCTTCACCGAGAAAAAGCGCGCCATGCCTTTGACCGTCGCCGTCCAGATGGACCCCGTGGAAAAGATCAATATCGCCGGCGATTCGACCTTCGCGCTGATGCTGGAGGCGCAGGCGCGCGGGCATCGACTAATTTATTACACCCCCGACAAGCTCTCGCTCGTCGATGGCCGAGTCGTCGCGCGGGCGGCCCCGATCGAGGTGCGCGACGTCGCCGGCGCCCATTTCACCCTTGGCGATCCCATTCTCGCCGATCTCGCCGAGCAGGACGTCGTCCTTCTGCGTCAGGACCCGCCCTTCGATCTGGCCTATATCACCTCGACCCATCTCCTTGAGCTTTTGCCGCCGACGACGCTCGTCGTCAATGATCCGGCCAGCGTGCGCAACGCCCCAGAAAAGCTTTTTGTGATGAATTATCCACAATTGATGCCGCCGACCCTGATAACCCGCGACAAGGAGACCATCGAAACCTTTCGGGAGGAGCATGGCGAGGTCGTGATGAAGCCGTTGCACGGACATGGCGGCGCCGCCGTGTTCAAGATCGGCCGAACGGACCCGAATTTCGGCTCGCTTTACGATCTCTTCGCAGCGACCTTTCGCGAGCCCTGGGTGGTCCAGCGCTTCCTGCCGCAGGTCAGTCGAGGCGATAAGCGGATCATTCTCATCGACGGGGCGGCGGCCGGAGCTGTGAACCGCGTGCCGGCCGAAAACGACATCCGCTCGAACATGGTGCGGGGCGGCGCCGCCGCGCCGACGGAATTCACGCCACGCGAGAAGGAGATTTGCGCGACGATCGGCCCCGAGCTGAAGCGGCGCGGGCTGGTCATCGTCGGCATTGACGTCATCGATGGGCATCTCACCGAGATCAATGTGACCTCTCCGACGGGGATCAGGGCGATCAAACGAGTCGGCGGACCAGATCTCGCTGCGGCGGCCTGGGATGCGATCGAGGCGAAAAGAAAGACCACGTCCGCCTTGCGCTCGGGCCACGCCGAGCCCAAATCCAGTTGGATTCTGCGGCGGATGCGCGGCCGGCGCTCCCCGGCCAATAATCGGGCCAGATGAGCGCGATTCTCGAGAAAACTCCGCCAGTGCGACGTCGACGCGGCCCCGTGGCGGCGCACGCGCCGCTGATTGATCGCGCCGCCCTTCGCGCCGAGCTGAAGGCGCTGCATGCGGGCGATCGGCTGAACGGCGACACGCGCAAAAACGTCATCGCGCTCTTTCGCGCGGCGCTCGAGCGCGGCCGCGCCGCAGCATATGAGGCGCTGTTGAACCGAGGCGACGGCCTCGCTTGCGCGGGCCAAATCGCGCATATCGAAGACGAGCTGATCCGCGCGATCCATGAATATGTGACCACCTATATCCACCTCGCCGAAGGCGATGGCGCCTCGTCCAAATGCTGCGTGATCGCCGCTGTCGGCGGCTATGGCCGCGCGACCCTCGCTCCGGGATCGGATATCGATCTCCTGTTCCTTTTGTCCGACACCTCGCGCGCCTATGGCGAGCGCGTGGTCGAGGCCGTGCTCTACGTTCTGTGGGATCTCGGCCAGAAGGTGGGACATTCGACCCGCTCTGTTGAGGAATGCCTCAACGAGGCGAAAGCGGACATGACCATCCGCACCTCCTTGCTCGAGGCGCGCTTTCTTCTCGGCGAGAGAAGCCTGTTTGAAACGCTTCGCACCCGCTTCGAGCGCGAGATCGTCGCTGGAACCGCCGCGGAGTTCGTCGCCGCCAAGCTCGCGGAGCGCGACGCCCGCGTCGCGCGGGCGGGACGCTCGCGCTATCTCGTCGAGCCCAATGTCAAGGAAGGCAAAGGCGGGCTGCGCGATCTCAATACGCTGTTTTGGATCGCGAAATATGTCTATCAAGTGCGCGAGGCCGCAGATCTCGTCGGCGTCGGCTTGTTTTCGCGCGGCGAATACAAGCTATTTTGTCGCTGCGAGGAATTCTTGTGGCGAGTTCGCTGCCATCTCCATTTTTTGACCGGCCGGGCGGAGGAGAGGCTCACTTTCGACCATCAACGCCAGATCGCTTCCCTCCTCGGCTATTCGACCCGCGCGGGCCTCGCGAGCGTCGAGCGCTTTATGAAGCATTATTTCTTGATCGCCAAGGACATCGGCGACTTGACGGCGATCGTTTGCGCGGCGTTGGAGGAAAAGCAGGCCAAGCCTTACGCCGAGCTTGACCGTTTCCGGCCCGGCAGGCGCACGCCGGATCTCGCTTCGACCGGGGATTTCACCATAGAAAATGGGCGCGTCACGGTCGCGGGGCCGGAGGTTTTCGCGCGCGACCCCGTCAATCTCATCCGGCTATTCTGGGTCGCCGACCGGAACGGTTTGGCGATCCATCCTGACGCGACGAGATTCGTCACCCTCTCGCTGAAGCGCGTCGACGCAAAATTACGCGCCAATGTCGAGGCGAACCGGCTGTTTCTCGGCATCCTGACCTCCCGCCACTCGCCGGAGATCGTGCTGCGGCTCATGAACGAGGCCGGCGTGCTCGGGCGCTTCGTGCCGGAATTCGGCCGCATCGTCGCGCTCATGCAGTTCAACATGTATCACCATTACACGGTGGACGAACATCTGCTGCGGGCCGTCGGCAATTTCTCCGACATCGAGCAGAACAAGATTCGCGGCGAGCATTCGCTGGCGGGAGAGGTTTTGCCGTCGATCCGCAATCGAACGGCTGTGATTCTGGCCCTTTTCCTTCACGACATCGCCAAAGGGCGCATGGAGGATCATTCCCTCGCCGGGACCGCCGTCGCGCATGCGCTTTGCCCCCGCCTTGGACTATCCCCCGCCGACACGGAAACCGTCGCCTGGCTCGTCGAAAATCATCTGATCATGTCGGACACGGCGCAGCGGCGCGATCTCAGCGACCACAAGACGATCACAACTTTCGCCAACAGGGTTCAGACGCTCGAGCGTCTGAAAATGCTCTTCATTCTGACGATTTGCGACATCCGCGCCGTCGGCCCCGGGGTCTGGAACAATTGGAAGAGCGAGCTTCTACGCACGCTCTATTGGGAAACGCAGGTCGTGCTCGCCGGCGGACATTCAACCGTCGACCGCAAGCGGCGCGTCGCGCAGGCGCGGGCCGAGTTGCGGCGCGCTCTGCCGACCTGGACCGACCTCGATTTCGAGGCCTATGCGGCGCGGCTCCCGCAGCCCTATTGGCTCAAGACCGATTTGGCGCAAAAGCTCCTTCACGCCAAGCTCTCGAACATGACTGAGGTGGACGAAGCGCCGGCGCCGGTCACGCATATCGCCGCCGACCGAGACCGCGGCGTGACCGCGCTCACGGTCATCGCGCCGGATCACCCGCGCCTTCTTTCCATCATCGCCGGCGCCTGCGCGGCGGCGGCGGCCAATATCGTCGACGCGCAAGCCTTCACCACAACCGACGGAATGGCCCTCGACACGATTTTCATTTCGCGGGCGTTCGATTTCGACGAGGACGAATTGCGTCGCGCCGCCAAGATCGCGCTAACGATCGAACGGGCGATGGCCGGGGAGATCCGCCTGCCAGATCTCGTCGCCGCCAAGGGCGGCCTATCGACCGCGTCACCCGAAACTTTTCGCCATCACCCTGAAGTCTCCATCGACAATACCCTGTCCAATCGGTTCACCGTGGTCGAGGTTTCCGGACTCGATCGGCCCGGCCTCCTTTTCGACCTGACGACGACGCTCTCCCGGCTCAATCTCAATATTGCATCGGCGCATATCGCGACTTTTGGCGAGAAGGCCGCGGACGTCTTCTATGTCACCGATCTCTCGGGGGCGAAGATCACGTCGCCGGAACAACAGGAGGTGATCCGCAGCCTGCTCCTGAAAACTTTCGCGCGGCCGACCTTGGCCGCGAGCTAGCGACGAAAAGGGATAGCGGCCCAAACGCCGCCGCGCGCTGCCGTCCAATTGGACGGCGCGTCAGCCCGGCCTTTAGGCCGAGAACTTGATTTTTACAGCCGAAAAACTGATATCCCACGACAGTTTTCCACCTGGCAGAGCAACCATGAACGACTTGAACAAAGCCGATAAAACAACGACGGACGCGGGCGCCTCCTCGCCCAACGCAGATCAGTCGACGAGGCAGCCGGGAGGCGACCCGGATCCCTTCGTCGTTCTCGAAAATCTCCAGCTCGAAAACACGGATTTGAAAGACAAGCTTCTCCGCACCCTTGCAGAGATGGAGAATCTTCGCAGGCGCACGGAGCGCGAAGTCGCCGACGCCAAGACCTACGGCGTGACCTCGTTCGCCCGCGACATGCTGACCTTCGCCGATAATTTGCGCCGCGCGATCGATGGCGTCCCCGCGGAGCTTCGCGCAAGCGCAGAGGGCGCGGTGCGGATCCTGATCGACGGGATCGAATTGACCGAACGCGACTTCGCTTCGCGTCTCGAGAAGCATGGCGTGAAGAAGGTCGATCCGAAGGGCTTGAAATTCGACCCCAACACGCAGGAAGCCCTTTTCGAGGTGCCCGACGAAAGCGTTCCGAGCGGCACGGTCGTGCAGGTCGTCGAATCCGGTTATGCGATCGGCGATCGCGTCCTCCGCCCAGCCAAGGTCGGCATTTCCCGCGGTGGCCCAAAAGCGGCCGGCTGAAGCCGGAACAGATCAGAGCGGCCTGTCCACGGCCAAAAAAAGGTCCGGCGAACCATTGGTTCGCCGGAAACAGCGTTCGTGCTGGCCTCGCTTTGGTCGGGCTGCGCGCCTGTCGGCATCCGCAGCCAGCACCGTTGGATCCTGGCGCAATCGAAATTCGATCGCGCGCTGCGACCCGCCGTCGACGGATCAGAACTTGACGGTGACGCCGGTTCCAATAACCCACGGGTCGAGTTGGACATGGGTGCGGATCGGGAGATTCGTCGTCACGACAGTGCCGCTCACGTCGGTAGAGAGGAACAGCTTCTTGGCGTCGACATAGACGCCGAGATTCTGCGTCAACATGATGTCGGCGCCGAGCTGAAGCGCGAGGCCGAAATTCTGGTCGACGCTGAAATTATTGACCAGAATGCCGTCCGAGATATTGCCAAAATTGAGAAGATAGACGGCGCCGATGCCGGCGTAAGGCTGTATCGCGCCCCATTGGGTGATGTGGTATTGTACGAGCGCCATAGCCGGTCCCCAGCGCGTGCTGCCGAGGAGGTTGGTTCCGAAGGTGCTGTTGAGGCTGAACCCGGTCGCCTTGGCGTGCAAGACCGGCGGCACGCCGGCGCTCAAGGCGATCGCAATATTGGGCGTTATGAAATAGCCGAGTTCGAGGCCCAGCGTATAGTTTGGCCGGATCGTCGCATTAGAGATCGTGGCGACGCCCGCGACATTGTTGAAATAGCCACCGCCGGTTGATTGGGCGTTGGTGTTGAAAAAGGCCCCGAGCGCGCCGACGTGAAGGTAGAAGCTCGGCGGCGCCGGCGGCGCCGGCTCAACCGGCGTCGGCGCCAAATCAGCGGCTTCGGCGCGGGTGATCGCGAGGGCGGCGATCAACGCCGCGGCACATAAGCGCATTGCAGATTTCATGGACTTCCCTCCTCTTTTGTCCATGAAGGGTTCACGCCATCACGATTTTTTGTCAATCGATCGTTGCAGCTTGCGCTTCTTCCGTTCGCCGCTATGGCTTATTTACCACATGTTGCGCGGTCCAAGATCGGCTCGCGGCCACTACTGTCGCGCCTTAACGGCGAAGCGGAGCGCTTCGTTTCCATTTCGGCGCGTTGCGACGAAATGCGCCAAGCGCCCGGCGAGGCCGCGGCTGAATTGCCGATGACAGCGCACCCGTAAAGTGGTAGCGCTCAGACAAACGTAATCGCCGTTGAACGGCGATTGAAATTCAGTAGGGAGGAATGACGGAGTGAAGCTCTCCTTTCGCCGCGGTCGCGGCAATTCGCAAGATCCGCGTCTTTTCCGCCGCCATTTTCTGCTCGGCCTCGCCGCCCTCGGCCTCGGTCTAGGCGTTTCTACGGCGACCCTGGCGCATTCCCGGCTCGTGCGGTCCGAGCCACCGGCACGGGCGGTTCTCGACGCCGCCCCCAAGGAACTGAAATTCTGGTTCAATGAGGCGATCGAGCCCTCCTTTGCGAAGCTTTGGCTCGTTCCCGCCTCGGGCGACAAGGTCCCGTTGGCCAATCACGGAGACCCGTCGGATCCGCGCCTGCTGATCGGCGTGCTTCCCGATAATTTGCCCGACGGGCCAGTGGTGATCGCCTATCACGTCCTATCGGTCGACGGGCATGTCGTGGAGTCCCAGCTCAATTTCAGCGTGAACAGCGGCAAGCCCGCCACCCACTAACGAAGTAAGGCGATAAAGCCCAACCGAGACCGCCCAAATCATGTTTGATCCGCTTGCAATTGCGCGAGCCGTCGCGACTCTCGCGGCGGTAATAGTCTTGGGTTCGTGTTTTTTGATCGCTTACGCGCAGGATGCGCGGCTCACTCAGGGCGGCCTTGAATGGCGTCTCCGCGTGGCCCGTCTTGCCGCCGCGGCCGCGGTCACGGGCCTCGTCTCGACCTTTCTGTTCGCCATGTGGACCGCATCGGGGGCCGCAGAGGCGGGAGCCTTCGGCTTCAATCAGGCCGCCTTACTGACCTTCCTCCTGCACACCTGGGCCGGCAGGGTCGTGGCCGTCGCGATCGGTTACGCCGTTCTCACGGCGGCGCTCGCCGTCGGGGCCTGGCTTCGATGCGGGAAAAACGCGACCACCGATTTGTCGCTCATGGCCGCCATCGGCGCCGCTCTCGGCCTCGCCACCTTCGCCTTCGCCAGTCATCCGACCTCCGCCGACCCCAAGGCGCTCAGCATTTTCGCCGCGATCGTGCATCGGCTGGGATTCGGCGTTTGGCTCGGCGGCCTGCCGGCGCTCATCCTGTTGATCGGCGTCGGCCCGGTCGCGGACGACACCCGCCGTCTGGCGGTCGTCATCCTGCGTCAGTTTTCCCAAATCGCCACGGTCGCCATGGTGGGCATCCTGGTGACGGGCGTCTTGCTGACCTGGCTCGTCCTCGGCGAATTCGCGCCGCTCATCGGCACGCCTTACGGACGGCTGCTTGTCGCTAAGCTGCTCTGCCTCGCAGGCGTCCTGGCGATCGCGCGTAACCTGCAGCAGAAGCTTTTGCCGGCGCTCGAGTCTAAGCCCGCCGATTCCGTCTTCCTGAGCTACGCGCGCCACGTGAAGGTCGAAACCTTCCTCGCCGTGCTCATCGTTGTTTTTGCTTCCTATCTGGCCGGGCGCAACGAGCATGAAGATATTGTCTGGCCACTGCCCTTCCGCTTCTCGATTGCGGCGACCTGGGGCGGGCCTTGGGTGGCGACTTCCCTTTTCGGCGGCGCCGCCTTGGCCTTGCTCGGTCTCGGTCTTATCGCTCTGGTCTATTTCCCTAAGTTGCGGCCGACCGGCTTCACGCTAACCCGGACCCGCCCCGCTCTCATCGCGGGAAGCGTCGTCGCCCTGGCGGGAAGCGGCCTCGCGCTGCAGGCAGTGTCCGTGCAAGCCTATCCCGACACGTTCCTCGGATCGGATACGCCCTATTCAGTCGAGTCGATTTCAAGCGGGCTCGAGCTTTTCGAGCAAAATTGCACGCCGTGCCATGGCGTCAGCGGCTTGGGCAACGGTCCGCTCGCGAAATCTATGGCCAGGGTCCCGGCGGATTTTTCGGCCCCGCACACGGCTCTGCACACCGGCGGCGATCTCTATTGGTGGATAACGCATGGCATTCTTCCGTCCGGCATGCCCGCATTCGACGGCGTCTTGAGCGCCGACGCGCGCTGGGACATCATCAATTTCATGGGCGCCTTCTCGGTCGGCTACCAGGGCCGCATCATCGGACCCAGAGTCGCGCCCGGAAGGTCCTGGATGGGCCCGCCGGATTTCTCCTTGACCGATGTGAACGGGGTCACCAGCCTCGACATCGATTATCGCGGCAAGTCGACGCTTTTCCTCGTGTTTTTGCCGGGAGGGCCAGGCGATCAGGCGCGGCTCGAGCAGCTGCTCGCAGCGCGCGAGCGCCTGAGCCAGCTCGGGGCCGAGATCGTCCTGATCGCGCCGCCCAAGACCGGCGATCCGCTTCGCGAGCTCGCGACGGGCAAGATCGCGACGGTGAACCAGAATCAGGATTACGCCTTCGCCGCCTATGGCCTGCTGATGCGCTCCTTCGCCGACGCCAAGGTCGACGCGGCGCGCGTCCCGGTCGAGCACATGGAGTTCCTGATCGATCGGTCTGGCTATATTCGCGCCCGGTGGATCCCCTCCCAAGAAACCGGCGCGGAAGGCTGGGGCGATCTCAGCCTGCTCGAAGAACAGCTCCAGATTCTCGCCAAGGAGCCGCTCCGGCCCCCGCCTCCAGACGTCCATGCGCATTAGAGCAATTCCGATCAGATCGATCAGAATATGCTCAAACCTCTGAAACTGAGGCGCTTCCTAACTGACCGAATGAGTCCATTCGGTCAGAAAGGGCTCTAGCCCACGCTGATTTCGGGATCAAAGCCCCCAAAAGCACGATCGCCAGACGCATGAAACACTCGACCTTCAGCGGCGGCGGTCCCGCGCGGATCGCCGCTCTTGGACAAAGCGGGTTTCGGACGCGCAAGAGGAAGATCCTTGCGAAATGACGTCGAAAAGCTTGACGGACAAGCGAAGCTCCTGCGTCGGGCGGCCGCGCCGGCAAATTTGCTCGAGCCATTTCTGAATCAGGCGAGTTCGTCGTCCTTCATCGAAATGAAAATCAGGACGGCGAGCATGGTCACGACAAAGCGGAAGGCGCTCGGCACGCCGTCCCAGCTTTGCGACTGCCACATGCCGAACCACTCGCCTCCGACTGCGATAAAGCCTCCCTCATAAAGCAGAAAGCCGAGCGCCAGCCCAATGATCGCCAAGCTCTTGGATTGCTGGAACGCCGCCGCCTTTGCGCGCAGCCCTCGCGCCATGGCGGCCGCGCCTGCCGCCGTGAGGCCTGCTATGCAGATCTCGGTCGCAATGATCAGCACATAGCCGGCATGGTGCAAGACCGGCGAAGTAATCGCGCGCCAGCGTATGTCTGATTGCGGAGAAATCTGATCCATGTCGAGGACATGGGCGACGAAAGTGAAATTTGTCCAGTAGTCGGTGATGTTGTTGAAGGCGACGAGCGACATGTAGAGCGCAACGGCGGCGACGCAGGCGACTTTCGCTAAGCGAATGGCGAGCATGCGGAACCCCTGTAACGTGAGCGGATCAATCAACTATAGCATGGCCGCGCTGGCGCCCGCGAGCTTTTCCAGCGCAGCCCCGCTCCACTCAGCGCAGCTCGATCGTCTCCTCGACGACATGATTGAGCGGCGCATTCTCGGCGGTCAGCGTCATCCGCAGCTTCAGCTTGCCGTCCGCGATCTTCGCGTCGCGGACGACTCGCTCGATCTCGCGCTGCGACGTGACGCCGACGACTTTGAGAAATCGCCGCACGGCCATGTTGAAACGGTCCTCGTCCATGATGATTCTCCCAAGCCTCGGCGAAGCCGAAACTGCCGCCTCCGCCCCGCCTCAAAGCTTCGAGCGCCAGAGCGCTTTCCAATCGAATGGAGCCATGCGATCGATAAGAAATCGGCTCACATTCAAATGGTTGAGCATATTCTTGCCGCTCGGATTGATTCAATCCGAGCGGAATAAGCTCTAGGGCGATCCCACGGCGGCGCCTTGGATGAAATCGAGCAGAGCCGCATTCATCCCGGGCCAGCGATTATGCGGCCCGGCGGTTTCGCAATAAGCAACGCGCCGCTCTTCCGCGCATCCGGAGAATGCGCGGCAGCCGTCCCCGATTGCATCGAGATCAACCGGCGCGCAACGGGCGCACTCGCCCCAATAGGCCGCGGCGCCCCGCCCGAAGCCAGGGAAGAGCGTATCGGCGCGACTGTGGATGATCAACACCGCCGGAACCGCGGGACAGGGCATCGCGTCGAGGTCTTCGCGCGTGATCCCTGCCGCGCTCGCGACAATCGCTCGCGGCGCGCCGCGAGCGTCGGCGGCCGAAGCGACTATGCCCTCCGCTATCGTCGCGCCGTCGGAATGGCCGAGATAGGCGATCGAGGCCTGATCGATGCAGAACAGACTTTCGACCGTCGCTGCGACTTTGGCCTGCTGCGCGACGGTTTGGCGCGACAGTCTCAGATGGTCACTGTAGGAAATGACGAAGCCGCGTCGAGTCGCCTCCGGCGTTAGGCCATAGAAAATTTCGGCCTTTCGGCGATCGTATCCCGCCGGTGGGTAGACGACAATCAGCGGATAGGCCCGCGTCGGATCATAATCGCTCGGCGTCCGCACCGTCACTCCAAGACCGTCGGAGGTCGTCACGTCGTCGTCGAGAGACGCACGCCCGGATTTGCCGCCGGGACTGCAGGCCGCAGCGATCCCGGCGGTGGGCCCCCCCGAACTCACATCAGGCCGTGCGGGAGGCGACCAGAACCAAACGCCGAGCGACAGGGCGACGGCGGCGGCGATCAGAGCTGTTTCTCGCCGCGAAAGCTTTATGCGCATCAAAACGATCCTCACGCGATCGAGCCGCCCGCCCTTTGATGATTTTCTCTTTCGGCCTCTGCTTTTTACGCGCCAAAGAGGGGTCATAAAACCCGTCAAGGGCTGAGCTCTTTCGCCGCGTGGCCGCGCCTTCGCATATCTGAAGCAATCAGAACGAAATTCAAGCGCGGTCATTAGGATTTGCAACGCTGAAGCCAAGCTCGGCGTCTATCAGCCAAGCAACGAACAAAGCAAAGCTCACTGACGAAGCTGCTTGTTCGATCCGTTCAACTTGCTATTTATGACGCATGGAGCTCTATCAAATCAGGCATTTCGTCGCCATCATAGAAACCGGGAGCTTCACCAAAGGCGCTCAACGCGCGGCAGTGTCGCAACCTGCAATCTCGGCAAGCATCGCGCGGCTCGAAGCCGAGCTCGACGTGAAATTGCTCGACCGTCGGCGCGCGCCGGTGGTCCCGACAGCGGCTGGAGCGCATTTGCTCGAGACCGGCAAAGCTATATTGAACGCGTGCAACAAAGTGAAAGCCGACCTCAAGGCGATCAGAACGCCGCGGCTTCTAAGGATCGGAATCCTACAATCGCTTTCGAGCCGTCACGTGTCCGGCCTTTTGAGCGGGTTTCGGCGAGCCAACCCCCATGTCGCGATCGAGGTATTCGATGGATCGTCCGAGCAGTTAAGCGCCTTCCTCGAGGAACAGCAGCTCGACTCGATCCTGACGATCCTGAACGGCGCGCCCTCGACCTTCGCGAGCCTGGTGCTCTTCAAGGAGCCTTACGTGCTCGCAGTGCCCGAAGAGCATAAGCTCGCGCATCGCAAAAGCGTGTCGCTTGCCGATCTCCACGATGAGCCTTTCATCCTTCGGACGCGCTGCGATTTTTATCACGACTCGACCAAGGCGCTGGCGGCGCGCGGGATCAAGGTGCGCGTCATTTACCAGACCGATCAGGACGACAGGGCGCTTGCTCTCGTCGCCGCCGGATTGGGATTGGCCTTTGTTCCCGCCCATTTCGGCGCGCCCTTGGTTCGGCAAGTCCCCGTCGATGATTTAGGGCTCGTTCGCGAAGTGGGGCTGCTCTGGAGGCATGAGCGCGAGGACGACGATCTCGCCGAATTCGCCAAATTCGCAGGACGCCATCTCTGGACGGACTGACCGCGCGCTCGAAAAGGCGGCATGGCGCATCCTACCGCCATCGCGGCTCGAGACAACTTTGCCGGGCCCCTTGCCATGAGAGCATTTGAGGGATTCGCTTGATCGGTTCCCTCGGCCGTCTGAACGAATGATCCGTCGCGGTTGAGACGGACGGACTAGGTGCGCGCCCTTTTGGCTGCGGCGGCATTGCGCGAGGCCCAGCGCGCATAAAGCCAATAGACGACGGCGCCTCCGACGATCGACGTGGCGATCATGCCGTAAAACATGATGGCTCCGCGCCGGCCGTGCCCAACCGAGAAGGGGAATTGCGAGACATAGACCTGGCCATGGTCGTTCTTGACCGTCACGATCCCTTGATATTTGCCAGCGGTGGTGAAGACATGCTGGAAGCTGATCGTGCCTGTCGGATAAAGCCGCCCCGGCAGATGCGCCTCCGTCACCGGATCGAGAGCCTCCGGCGCGACTTGCGCTTCATCGAGTATTTGCGGCGCGCCTGACGCGTCTGAGCCGCCGCCGACATCCTTGATCACGCGAATGTCGGTCATCATGCCGCGCAGCTCCGCATCGACGTAATCGAGCACGATCGTGACCGGTCCAGTGTAAGGGATGTCCTTGCAGAATTCGGCGCGCGGATCGTGAGCCTGGTAGGCGGTCACATGAATGAGGTCGGGCCCAACCCGCACAACGCATTTGCTGTCATTATCCGAGCTCAAGACTGCGTCGGCGCGAGCGACGGTCCCGAGCAGGGTCATCGCTAGAAGGCTGAGGCTCGCGGCTCGAACGAACATTTTTCCGTTCTCCTCATTTCCGCCTACCGTTCCGAGCCCCGACGAAACATCGCCGGTTCGAGACCTTGATGAACTCGCCCGAAAACGACTTCCGGTCCTCTGCGGGCGTCGCTTCCAAATTACGGCGCCGGACCGGCAATGCGCTATTATGACGCAATTTTAAATCGTCACAATCCCCAAAACGCCTCGTTTCGGAAAGAGGCGCGCCGACGTGACGCTATCGGCGCGCCTCGATCCGCGCAGGGCGCTCAGCCCATCGCGAGCTCGATAGCTGTGACCGAGCCCGCTCTTGCGGACATTATTCCGCCGGCTCGAGGCCGACGACGTCTTCGTAGCCCGTGCAGAGTTCCTTGACGCGGCCGAGGATCTGCAGCGAAACGCCGAACACCGCGAGGGCGAACCAGCCGAAGAACACGAACATCCAGTGCAGCGGAGCGACGAACAGCTCTTCCATGAACCAGAACGTGTGGCCCCACTCATTGAGCGCGACGTTCGGGAAGATCATGAACGGGCCGACGAACAGCAGAAGATAGGCGATCGAATAGCCTTTCGAGCCGAAGGTCGGGAGCCGGGTCCGAGCATAAACGAAGCCGCCCACACCGATGATGATGTAGATCGGATAGCTCATGTAGAACTCAATGATGTGGCTCGGCGTGAAGTCGGTGTCGCGAATAACCGTCTGATGCCAGGTGCCGTCCTGCTCGGTGAAATAGCTCGCGCCCCAGTAGATGGCGAGGCCATACACGAAGATCCAGTTCAGCAGATAGAAGATGCGGCGGAGTTCTTCGCGCGGCGCGACCGTGTCGAGGTCGTTCGGGCGGGTCTTCCAGAGATAGCCGATGAGGCCGAGGAAGAGGATGAGCTCGGTCGGCTCTTCGATGTACAGAATGGTCATCCAGTATTTCTGGAATTCCGGCGAGAACGAGTCGAGACCGGCGTACCAGCCGAAGACTTGCTCATAAATGCGAACGCCGATGTAGAAAGCGGTCAAAGCGATGGATCCAATGACCATCGGCTTTGGATCCCATACGAGTCGCGCGGCGGATGAGGCCGCTTCTTCCGCGCGGCCAGGGGTTGTTTCAGTGATTAGGCTCATCTGACGTGCCTTTTGTAGTCGACGAACATTCGCCGGCGACGGGCACGGGACGCAATGTCTCATGTCGCCCCAGCGTCCGGCGACGGTACTCGCCTCGCATGGAGAGTTGAAATCGTTTATTGTTATCTAGACCATCACTCATAGTTATGTTCGTGCGCAGCCATCGGCAGACGCTTGCGAATTCTTATACTTGAGCTTGCGCATTGCCTGCTATGAGACAGCTTTGCTTTATTTTTCTCTCGCTATGCCTTCGGCGCCAGCGGTAGGGCGTAGGGGCTGCGCGACTTCGACTAGCAAACCGCGGCGGGGGTGCGGCGCTGTGTCGCTCAGGGCCGCCTCCTAAAATCGTAAACATCTCATAAGTAACGGAAATTTTGATCTTTATCTTGACTGGCGTTCCTTGCCGGCATTGCCGGTTCCGTGCTTAATGCCGACGCAATAACGAGGTCGACTCCGTTCGACTAATGTGGAGGACGTGCAATGAAGATTTCGGTTTCGCCGATCATCGTGTCGTTTGCGCTCGCAGCCGCCTTGTCCTCGCCCGGCGCCGCGCATCAGGTCACGGTCGGCAAATTGAAGATCGGACATCCCTGGGTGCATGAAGCGGTTGAAGGCGCGCCCGGCACTTACGCGGCCATCATTGAAATTCACAATGACGGCGACGAGCCCGAGCGGCTTCTCAGCGGCACGATCGAGGGCGCGGGCGCAGGCGTCCTTTACAAAATTATCGAGAAGAACGGCCATTTTACGTCCCAGCCTGTGCCGGAGGGCCTCGTCATTCCCGCGCACGGCAGCATCGAGCTTGCTCCGACCGACTATCAGCTCAAGTTCGGCAAGGTCACGAAAGCCCTTGAAGCCGATTCCGAGGTCATGGGCACGCTCGTGTTCGAGAAGCTCGGCAGCAAGCCGGTGGAATTCATGGTCGAGCAGGACGACACCGCGCCTAAGGAAGACGCAATAGCGGCGGGCGACGAGCACAAGGCCAGCCACGCCCATCAATGAGCCTCGCGCCCTTTGGATCAATACGATCATAAAGACCTGCGCTTTGGAGCTTCGCCGCCGAAGTCACGCAACTGAGACGCGCGGAGGCGACAAGCCCCCGCCGGGAAACAACACGGTTTTTCGTTCATGAATCATCAGGCAACCGCCCGCGCCGAACGCCTCTTCTCCGGCCCAATCGGCGCGGAATATGACATGCTGAAACTCATCTGCCCGGCTGCGGCGGCGATGAGCCTCCGCGTCGGAGATTTCGTCGCTAGCTTGCCTGCACGGCCCAACAGGACGCTCGATCTATTCGAGATCGGCTGCGGGACAGGCGTCACCACCCAGGCTCTACTGCACTCGCGCTCCGACCTCACGATTGCAGCCATCGACAACGAGCCGACCATGCTCGCTCAAGCGCAGGGCAATCTCGCCGGCTTCCTCGGCCAAGGCCGCGTCACGCTCTTCGAGACGGACGCGCTCTCGGGACTGCGCTCGCTGCCAGCGGAAAGCGTCGACGTCGTGGCCTCGGCCTACGCCATTCATAATTTTCTCGACGATTATCGCAGCCTCGCGCTGGCCGAGGCCTTTCGGGTCCTGCGGCCCGGCGGCTTTTTCGTCAATGGCGACCGCTACGCGCTCGACGACGCGGCGGAGCACACGCGGCAGACGCAGGCGGAAGCTCGGCACTATTTCAAGACCTTCGCCGCGATCGGTCGGCATGATCTTCTAGAGCAATGGATCATCCATCTGTTCAGCGACGAATCCTCCGAGCACTTGATGCGTCTCGGGCCCGCGCTGGCGACCATGCAGGCGGTCGGCTTCGAGGCGGTCGAGGTCCCGTTCCGCGAGGGCGTCAACGCTCTGCTGACGGCCGTCAAGCCGGCGCCGTGATCTGGCCGAAACGCGGCTGGATCATTTTCACTCCATGTTTATAATGCGTCGCGAAGCGCGGAGGCGGGACGACGGTCTCGCTGCAAGCGCCCAAGCGACGCCGTCGCCATCATTTGATTGCGGAGCGCTCCGGCTCAGCTTTGTTTCAAAAATTTGGCCTCCGGCAGGCGGCGTCCTGGCATTCGACTCAGAAGCGGCGTCGGAAATGCGGCAGGGCGAGAAAAATCAGGTCAAAGGCGCATGAATAAGATTTATACGGACGCCGCCACGGCTTTGGCCGATGTGGTCAAAAACGGCATGACGCTCATGTGCGGCGGATTTGGCCTCTGCGGCATACCTCAGGTTTTGATCGTCGCGCTGCGGGATTCCGGGGTCAAGGATCTAACCGTGATCTCGAACAATGCGGGCGTCGACGGCGCCGGGCTCGGGCTGTTGCTCGAGACAAGGCAGATCCGCAAGATGGTTTCATCCTATGTCGGCGAGAACAAGCTCTTCGAGCAGCAGTTTCTATCCGGCGAGCTCGAGCTCGAGTTCAATCCACAAGGCACGCTCGCCGAGCGGATTCGCGCCGGCGGCGCCGGGATCCCGGCCTTTTTCACCAAGACCGGCGTCGGGACGGTGATCGCGGACGGCAAAGAATTGCGCGAATTCGACGGCGCGACCTATGTGATGGAGCGCGGACTCATCGCCGACGTCTCGCTCGTTCACGCCTGGAAGGGCGATGCCGAAGGCAATCTGGTTTTTCGCAAGACCGCGCGCAATTTCAATCCGATGATGGCCTCCGCCGGCAAGGTGACGATCGCCGAGGTCGAGCATCTCGTCCCGGCTGGCGAGATCGACCCGGACGCCATTCACACCCCCGGCATTTTCGTCCATCGCATCGTCCACGCGCCGGACGTCGCCAAGATGATCGAGAAGCGCACGACCCGCCCACGCGCCGCTTGAGGAGCATTTTTTAGATGGCCTGGACCAGGGATCAGATGGCGGCGCGCGCCGCCCAGGAATTGCGCGACGGGTTTTACGTCAATCTCGGGATCGGCATTCCAACGCTGGTCTCGAATTTCATCCCGCCCGGCATGAGCGTTCAGCTACAGAGCGAGAACGGCATGCTCGGCATGGGCCCCTTCCCCTTCGAGGGCGAGGAAGACCCGGATCTCATCAACGCCGGCAAGCAGACGATCACGGCGCTCCCAACAACGAGCTATTTTTCTTCCGCCGATAGTTTCGGCATGATCCGCGGCGGCCATATCGATCTCGCCATTCTCGGGGCGATGGAGGTCAGCGAAAAAGGCGATCTCGCCAATTGGATGATCCCCGGCAAAATGGTCAAGGGGATGGGCGGCGCGATGGATCTCGTCGCCGGCGTCAAGCGGGTCGTCGTCGTCATGGACCATACGGCGAAAGGGCAGACCAAGCTGCTGCATCATTGCACTTTGCCGCTTACCGGCTCCGCGGTGGTCGATATGGTGATCACCGACCTCGGCGTCTTCACGATCGACAAGGACAGCGGGACCGGGATGACGCTCATCGAGCTTGCCGACGGCGTCGCGGCCGACGAGATCAAGTCGAAAACCGAAGCGAATTTCACGGTCGCGCCGGATCTCGCGACGACGGCCGCGTGACCCTCTGCGGGGGCGCTGCCTGCAAATGTAAATGACTGGGACGCATCCCTCGTCCAGAAGCATAGATCTGGACGAGGGCGCGATCATTCTGGTCGTGCGAAAAAAGCCGCCGAAGCTCGGCCTATTCGCCGGCGACGGTCTCCGCGAGCGGCCTTTCGCGCTCGACGGAATTGGTGCTGAGCTGTCGCGCCGTCAGATTCCCGTTCGCGTCATAGACAATGGCGATTGAAAATATGCCGAGCGTTCCCTGCAGATCGAGCAGAACGACGGGATTATAGGTTCCGGCGCGCTGAGCAAGGATCTGATATTTGCCGTTGTCCCAGATCCAGTCATAAGTTCCGGGGCCGACATTGGTCGCGCCCGGCCCGAGAATGGCCTGCGCCAGGGGCGGCTTGATTGTCCAGTTGGGATCGGCTGTTTGGCCCGGCGGAACGGCCCAACAGCCGCCCGTCACTGCGTCCGCGAGAACAATAACGCCTGCTGAATTATTTGTGAGCTGATTGATATTCGTCGTCATGGCAAATGTCTTTCCTCAAAATGTGTTTCACTTGCACCAATAGATGCGCCATCTCTTAGGCTCGGCGCCGCGAGATCATGTCTTGGGTCCAATCGTTTGACGTCTCGTCGGCGTCCTGGGCGCGTCTCCAGCCCTGTCGCGGGAGACCTTTTCGAAATAGTCCCAGCGTCTCGAGATCCTGGTGGGAATTCACACCATTTAAATGAGGCCTTGGATCGAGCCTCATCGGATTGCAGTTGCGCCCTCCGCTACCCCATGCGGGCGAAGGCCAAGCATCTGCCGGCATGGCGCGAACGCGAAGCAACGCGCGAGAAGACACACAGACTTTTGCGTTCGAAGTTGGCAAATCATCCACGAGAGCAATAGAGCGGCCGGCGGCACGAGCCCCTCTTCTGGCGCGGGAACGGCGCCAGCCAAATTGATCGCCCCTTGTGCGGGAGACCGTCCTGCGCTCGGCAGTTACTTACGCGATTGCCTTAAAAGCCAGCCCGCCTTCGTCGCCGACGCGCGACGCAGGCGGACCCTGCACAATCACCAAGAAATCTTGATGCCGCCTAGTCCGCCGTAACCAATCGATTTGTTGGAGAAATCGCCGGCGAAATTAGCGAAGATCGCCGCTTCCCGCGTGATTCCCAGCTCGAAGCCGGTCCCGAGGCGCGCCGCGTTGCGCGCCGCCTGCGCCCCTTGGATCAAGAAGTCAAATCCCGGCGCCGAAATGAAGGACGGCAGGATCGTCCGATTGGGATCGAATTCGTGAACCCAGGAAAGCCGCAGCCAGGGCTTCAGAACCGCGCCGTCCCACAACGCGAGCTTGGCGTCGAATTGCGCGCCGACAAAGCTCGGCAGCGACAACACGTTCCGCCGGGCGTAGGTGAGTCCGAGTTCGCTCGGACCGCCTCCCACAAGCGTCTCGCCATATGCATTTTGGGTGAGCGAGGCGAATTGGAGAGCGACGAACGGCGTCACATTGAAGCCGCTAAACCTGCTGGTGTAGCCTGTCTCGAAACGACCGCTCACCGAATGGCTGCCAAAGCTGCCATTCAGATTTTCCAAAATCGAAGACACCTGGACCGCCGGCGCATTCGTGCCCGACAGCGTCGCGACCGTGCCTGGGACGAACGCAGTCCGATGCTCCTGATTGCTGAAGAAATCATATCCGATGATGCCGCTCGCGTAAAAATCGTTCCAGCGCACCGCGCCATAGGCTGCGACATGGGCCGCATTGACCGACCCGCCTGTGGCGCGATTGCTCACGCTGAAAGCCGAGGGTCCGCCGCCCGCCGAAACGCCGAGCAGAATGTCGGGCGTGATCTGATAGTCGAGGCCGGCCGCGGCGCCGACGCCGCGATAGTTCAGATGCTCAGAGCCGACGGGATATTGGCCGGAGAGCTGAGCGCCAGCGCCATAGCCTGCAAACCATGCCCGCCACGTGCGCGGCGGCGGCGGCAGGCGCGGATCCCGGAGCACGCCAAAGGCGGGATGCTGCGGGTTCGACGGGGCGTAGCTCAAAGCATCTCCATGCGAGGTCACGCCATTGGTGTCGACGGCGTCGCCGGAGCGCCAGAAATCGATCTGACGCGATATGGCTCCAATATTCATGTCATCCGCGGCGAAGGCCGTCTGCTGAGCGCCCGAGGTCCCCTCGCCAGAAAGCGAGTCGTAGGTCTGGCCGAGCGCCGCGACCGTCGGCTGATAGAACAATGCCGTAGCGATCGGGACGAAATTCGGCGAGACGCGCGCGGTCTGGATCGCGTTGATCGCATAGCCGACCGAATGCTCGTTGATCGTCAGTCCCCCCGGAGAGAAATCGATCGCGTAGCGCAGATCTATGTCGGTCTGATTGGGATAGACGAGGCTGTATTGGATCACCGCCGACGGCTGATATTCCAGAGTTAAGCCGGTGTGGTTGGTCACATTATCGTCCGCATGAAGGATCGTGACTTCGTGCGAGCCGGGCAAGGCCAGGCCAGGGTTGAGATTGTTGATGGCGACCGTGCCGGTCACGCTCGCGGTTCCGGTAATATTGATCCGGTCCGCAGTTTGGTTCGAGAACTGCAGATCGAGGCCGTAAATGCCGGTCGAGGTCTGGAGGAAATTGCCGGTCACGGCCGTCGTCAACACCCGTCCGAAGTCGCCGGGCGAGATCAGGCCTTCGTTCGTAAGCAAATTGCCGGGACCGATATAAGCCCACGCGCCGGACTCGAAGATGCCTTTATTGTCAAAGGCGTTCGCCCCGCCGCCGAGATCAACCGATCCAATGACAAGCCCGCTATTCGTCACGACATCATTGCCGGTGGTGCCGGTGATGGCGAAACCGTCGATCCTGCCGACCGAGGTGACTGTGCTCGTGCTCGAGATCGTCAGCTGATTGTTGGCGCCGTCGAGCAAGCCGACGCCCGCGCCGCCCTCGAGGCCTGAGCCGATCGGGCCGGGCGGCGGATCGCCGATGAAGCTCACGCCGGTGAAGCCGGTCGAGCCGCCCTCGATGAAGCCGGAATTGACCGCAATCGTGATATTGCCATTGGTCGATCCCACGCTTTGCGCGAGGATGCCGAAGGAATTTGTGCCGGTGGCGACAATGTCGCCGGATTGGTTGATCGTGACATTGCCGGCCGCGCCCGAGCCGCCCATCGTGCCCGAGAAAAGCAGCAAGCCCTTCATGTCATTCACGACGCCGCCGCCGCCGCCGACGCTCTGCGCAAACACGCCGTTCGAATTGGCTCCTGTGGTCAGGATCAAGATAGCGGTGTTGTTCACAACGACCGCGCCGCCATTGCCTCCGTTTCCGGCATTGCCGCCATCGGCGACAAGACCATTCGCGGCCGCCGCGTAGCCGCCGCCGCCGCCCACGCTTTGCGCGAATATGGCGCTAGAATTTTGGCCGGATGTCTCGATGATTCCGGCGTTGTCGACGCTGACGAGACCGCCATTGCCTCCGCCCGAGCCGTTTTTCGCGAAGGCCACGAGTCCGTAGGTTTCGCCGCCAGCGCCGCCGCCGCCGCCCACCGACTGCGCGATAATGCCCGCCGATTCATTGCCGGTCGTCACGATCGAGCCCGCGACGTCGTTCTTGATCGTCACCGCTCCGCCATTGCCGCTCGCTCCGCCGGAGCCGCCAATGACCAGCGCGCCGAGCCCGCCGCCGCCCATGCCGCCGCCGCCGCCGACCGATTGAGCGAACAGACCAGCGGAAAGCAGGTTCGACGTCGAGATAATGGCGGAATTGTCGATTTCGACCGCGCCGCCAGCGCCGCCGCCAGCGCCAGACCGTCCGATCGTCACAAGATTGGCGGCGGTGACATTGTTGGCGATGCTGTTTGGATCATAGGTCGACCCGCCGGCGCTGCCGCCGCTGCCGCCGACCGACTGCGCGAAGACGCCGTTCGACTCGACGCCCGTGGTTACGATAATGCCTGAGTTGACGACATTAACCGCTCCGCCGTCGCCAGAGCCGCCGCCCACGCCGCCGACCGAGACGAGGCTCAGTGTGCCACCGCCACCCGTGCCGCCGCCGCCGCCAACCGATTGCGCGAAGACGCCATCGGAGAAAAGGCCGGTCGTTTCAATCAACGCGGCGTTGGCGACATTGACGGTTCCGCCATTGCCCGCCGCCCCGCCGCTGCCGCCGACAGTTACAGTGAGCGTTCCCGAACCGCTGCCGCCGGCGCCGCCGCCGCCGCCGACCGACTGCGCGAATATGCCTGTCGACAAGGCTCCAGTCGTTGAGATTTCGCCCGTCTGAGAATTGTTGACCGCCACCGCGCCGCCGTCTCCAGCGGAACCGCCGGCTCCGCCGAGGCTCAGGATCGACAGGCCGGGACTGCCGCCGATGCCGCCGCCACCGCCGACCGACTGCGCGAATATGCCATCCGCTAAGATGCCCGTGGTCATGAGAATCGCGTCATTGTTGACGGTGACTTTGCCGCCGGCGCCTGCGGAGCCGCCGCCTGCGAGGCCGAGGAAGCCGCCGAGGCTGATTAGGCCGCTGCTCGTGCCGCCGTTGCCGCCGCCGCCGCCGACAGATTGCGCGAAGATCGCGGTCGCGCCGAAACCTTTGGTCAGGATGTCCGCCGTTTCCGCCTTGTTCGTCAGCGACGGCGTGTTCGTCACCGTAACGTCGCCGCCGTTGCCGCTCGCGCCGCCAGAGCCGCCGATGCTGACGAGCCCGGTCAGACCCGACGAAGCGTCGCCGCCGATGCCGCCGCCGCCGCCGACCGACTGAGCGAATATGCCGTATGAATCAACGCCGGCCGTCTCGATCTGGCCATTGTTGGTGACTTGGACCGCCGCGCCGGCGCCGCTCGCGCCGCCTGAGCCGCCGAGCGTGACCCTGCCAGCGCCTTGCAGCAAGCCTGTGGTGCTTGTCGCAAGCGCCAACACGGTGACGCCGTCGTTTACATAAGAGGCGCCCGGGAACAACCCGTTCAGCCCGACGATGGCTTGCCCGCCATTGCCGCCGCCGCCGCCGATCGACTGCGCCATAATGCCGGCCGACGCATTGCCCGAGGTGACGATGAAATCCAAATTCGTGACGCTCACCTTGCCGGCGTCATTACCGGTTCCACCGAATCCGCCGACGTCGATCTGCGCATTCACGCTCGATTTCGCCGCGCTTTTGCAGGCGCTGATGACCTTGCTCACCAGGCCGAAGGTGCAGGAGGTGCCGAGCTGCAAGGAGATCGTATTCGCCCCGCCGCCGGTGCCGCCGCCGCCGCCGATGGACTGAGCGAGGATGCCGTTCGAGCCGGCGCCTTCCGTCACGATTCCGCCGGACTGCACGACCGTCACGTCTCCGGCCGTATTGCCGTTTCCGCCGAAGCCGCCGACCGAAACAGCGACATTGACGGCTCTGCCCTGTTGCGCGTCGCCAGCGGCGAGGAGCCCCGTGATCGCGCTGCCGCCATTGCCGCCGCCGCCGCCGATCGATTGCGCGGCAATGCCGTTCGCCTGATCGCCAAAAGTCGTGATCCTGCCGACATTGGTGACGTTGACCGAGCTGGCCGTTCCACCGCCGCCGCCGAAGCCGCCGACCGTCAGGCCGACGTTGACGTTTGTGTTTTCGCCTGTCGGGCCGATGGCGCCGCTGAAGGAGAGGCCGCCATTGCCGCCGCCGCCGCCGATCGATTGCGCCAGAATGCCATCGGCGTTGCGTCCGGTGACCACTTTGACTTCGGTGGGCGTCCCCGTATTCGCCAAGCCGGTGCTCGCCGGGACCAACAAGCTAATGCCGTCGACCACGACGAGCTGCACCGTCTCCATGGTCGAGGAACCGGTGGTGATGTCGCCAGTGTTGGTGACGCTCACCGCGCCGGCGCTGCTTCCAGCCCCGCCGAAGCCGCCGACGGAGGCTGAAATCTGCTTCGAATCCTGTCCGCCAATCGATCCCGCGACGCTCAGGCCGCCATTGCCGCCGCCGCCGCCGATCGACTGAACGAGAATGCCGTAAGAGTTGTCTCCAATCGTCGTCGTCGCGCCAATGCGCGTCACGTTCACAGAGCCGCCTGCGCCACCTGCGCCGCCTGTGCCTCCGACCGAAACCGTGATCGACGGCACATTATTTTGGCTGGCGAAGTTGAACGAGCCGGCGACGCTCAAGCCGCCATTGCCGCCGCCGCCGCCGAGCGACTGCGCGACGACGCCCGAAGCATTGGCGCCTTCCGTAGAAATGATGCCTGTCGAGGCGACGTCGACCGCGCCGGCGTTGCCCGCCGAACCGCCAAAGCCGCCGAGCGAGGCCGAAAGGGTGAAGCTATTGCCGTCCGGCACGGAGATGGTTCCGGCGAAGCTGAACCCACCATTGCCGCCGCCGCCGCCGATCGACTGCGCCAGAATGCCGTTCGATCCGTCGCTGTGGGTGAGAATATTGTCCACGCTCACGACGTTGACCTGTCCAGCAAAATTGCCGGCGCCGCCAAAGCCGCCGACGCTGAGCGACAGGCTCGCCTTCGAGTCGGCGGTCGCGGTGAAGGCGCCCGAGAAGCCGCCATTGCCGCCGCCGCCGCCGATCGACTGCGCCTCGATGCCGTTGGCGCTCTGGCCCAGGGTCTCGATCGTTGCGAAATTGTCCGCGAGCACGGCGCCCTGATTGCTGTCGACCGTGACGGCGCCGCCGGAACCGCCGCCAGAGCCGCCGCCGCCGATGCTCGCCGTCAGCCCGGCGTTGCTCAACGCCAAGGCGCCCGAAAGCGAAAAGCCGCCATTGCCGCCGGAGCCGCCGATCGACTGCGCCTCGATGGCGTTCGAGCGGTCGCCCATCGTTTGAACGGTGCCGAAGCTGTCGACGGTCACAACGCCGCCATTGCCGCCGCCGGTCAGGGCGAAGCCGCCAACCGACAGGGCGCCGCCGAATTCCTGACCGCCCGCCAGGCCGATTGAGAACCCGCCATTGCCGCCGCCGCCGCCGAGCGATTGGGCGAGGACGCCGTTGGAGTCGGTCCCTTTGGTCAAAATATTGTTGTAGCTCGTCACGCTCACCGCGTCGGCTGCGCCGCCGCCCGCGCCGAAGCCGCCGACCGAGGCCGTGAAAGAGCCGCCGCTGGTGGACGCCGACAGGCCGCCCGAGAAGCCGCCATTGCCGCCGCCGCCGCCGATCGACTGCGCCAGAATGGCATTGGACCGATCGCCATCGGTCTCGATCGAAGTCGTCCCGGCTGGCGGCGGTTGGAGCAACGCCGCGCCGTCGGCTGTCTGGCTGTAGCTATTGACCGTGACTGTCCCGCCGGCGCTGCCGGTCGAGCCGAAGCCGCCGACGGTGAGGCCGACCGCCACCGATCCCGTCGTGAAGGCGCCGGCGATCGAGAAGCCGCCGTTGCCGCCGCCGCCGCCGATCGATTGCGCCGCTATGGCGTTCGAATCAGCGCCTAAGGTCAAGATCGTGCCGTAGCTTGTGACCTTCACCGCGCCAGCCGCGCCGCCGCCGCCGAGGGCGCTGCCGCCGACGGATAAAGTGCCGGCAAATTCAGAGCCGCCGCTCAGGCCGATCGAGAAGCCGCCATTGCCGCCGCCGCCGCCGATCGACTGCGCAAGAATGCCGTTGGACTGCTGGCCGAGCGTCACAATATTGTTGGCGCTGACGACCGTCACCGAGCTGGCGGAGCCGCCGCCGGCGCCGAAGCCGCCGACCGAGACCCCGATGCCGGCGCCGCCGAGCGACAGGGCGCCAGAGCCCGAGAAACCGCCATTGCCGCCGCCGCCGCCAATCGACTGCGCAAGAATGCCATTGGACCGATCGCCCAGGGTCTCCAAAGTCGTTGTGCCAAGCGCCGGCGCGCTCACGACCGGAACGCCATTCAACGCCTGCGCATAGCTGTCGACCTCAACCGAGCCAGCACTGCCGCCGCCCGCGCCGAAGCCGCCGACCGAAACGCCAAGAGCCGCCGATCCCGTCGTAAAGGAGCCTGCAATCGAGAAGCCGCCATTGCCGCCGCCGCCGCCAATCGATTGCGCGGCAATGCCGTTCGAATCGCTTCCTTCGGTCAGGATGGCGCCGAAGTTCTTGGCGGTCACCGCTGCACCATTGCCGCCGCCGGCCCCGAAGCCGCCGACAGAGACCGCGCCGCCGAATTCCGAGCCGCCGCCGAGGCCGATCGAGAAGCCGCCGTTGCCGCCGCCGCCGCCAATCGATTGCGCCAGGATGCCGTCGGACTTGGAGCCCTTGGTCAAAATGTTGTTGTAGCTGGCGACATTGACGGCGCCCGCCGAACCGCCGCCC
>NZ_KE386496.1:2431943-2433403 GCF_000427445.1 Methylocapsa acidiphila B2
ATTGCCGCCGCCGCCGCCGACCGATTGCGCGAACAGACCGACCGCCTGGGTTCCGCTGGTCGTCAGATTGCCGATGCTGGTCACGTTGACCGTGCTGCCATCCGCCCCCGCGCCGCCCGAGCCGCCAACGCCCACCGAGACGCCGACGCCCCCGATCGAGCCTGTGCCCGAGAAACCGCCATTGCCGCCGCCGCCGCCGATGCTTTGCGCGAAGATCGCGTCAGACCCAGCGCCGGCAGTCGTGATGCCGCCTGCGTTGTTGACCACGACCGCGCTCGAGCTTTGGCCTGCGCCGCCCGCGCCGCCGATGCCGACGGCTACCGGCAGCGAGGCGCCGATCGACGCCGCCACCGCGAAGCCGCCATTGCCGCCGCCGCCGCCGAGCGATTGGGCAAAAATGCCATAGGCGAGAGCGCCGAATGTATTGATCTCGCCGGTGCTGCCGACATTGACGGTCCCACCCGTTCCGCCGCCGCCGCCGGACCCGCCGAGCGAAACTGTCGGCGCCAGAGCGCCGCCCGAGGCGCCGAGCGCGATCGCGAAGCCGCCATTGCCGCCGCCGCCGCCCACAGACTGAGCGAATACGGCCGTCGAATTATCCCCTAAAGTCGTGATTTTGCCGAAGCTGGTCACGTCAACGGCGGCGCCGTTTCCGGCCGCTCCGCCGCTCCCTCCGAGGCCGAGCGCCAATGAATTGCCAGCCAGGGTCAGCGCACCGGCAAAACCGCCATTGCCGCCGCCGCCGCCAACGCTTTGGGCGAGGATGCCGTCGGAATTCGCGCCTGCAGTGAATATGTTATTCGCAAAAGTTCCGTTGCCGCTTTTGACGCTCGCCTGGCTGGCGCTGCCGCCGCCGCCGCCTTTTCCGCCAAGCGTGACGCCCACCGCGCCGCCGGAGCCAATCGTCAGCGTGCCGGCGAAACCGCCGTTGCCGCCGCCGCCGCCGACCGACTGAGCGACAACGCCCGCCGAGTTCTGGCCGAGCGTGACGGTCGTCCAACCGGACCCGTAATTCGTAACGGCCACAGACTGGCCGCCGCCGTCGATTGTCGCGAATACGGCCCCGGCGTTTTCGCCCGCGCCGCCATTGCCGCCTATGCCGACGCTGACGCCGAGGCCGGCGCCCAGAGATCCGGTCGCCGAGAAGCCGCCGTTGCCGCCGCCGCCGCCAAGCGATTGAACGAGCATGCCGATCGAATTGTCGCCGGTCGTGACGACCGAGCCAGAACTGTTCAAAGTGGCGGTGCTAGAGGTTCCGCCGCTTCCTCCATTGCCGCCAATCCCGACGGAAACGCCCACGGCGCCGATGGCCCCCGCAACCGAGAAGCCGCCATTGCCGCCGCCGCCGCCAAGCGATTGAACGGCGATGCCGACAGAGCTGAGGCCTGAAGTCGCGATATTGCCTATGCTGTCGACTTCCGCCGTGCTCGCCGCGCCGCCGACGCCGCCGCTGCCGCCGA
>NZ_KE386496.1:2433503-2961003 GCF_000427445.1 Methylocapsa acidiphila B2
AAAAGCCGCCGTTGCCGCCGCCGCCGCCGAGCGATTGCGCGAGAATGCCGAAGGAATTGGCGCTCACGGTCGTGATGTTGCTATAGCTCGAAACGAGAACGGGGCCGCCGGAGCCGCCCGTGCCACCCGTGCCGCCAAAGGCCACGGAAATCGAAGCGTCTGGCGCAATGCTGCCAGCAATCGCGAAGCCGCCATTGCCGCCGCCGCCGCCGATCGACTGCGCAATCAAGCCGGTCGAGTTCAGGCCTTCGGTAAAGATCTCGCCTTTCGTCGTAATGTTCACCGAGCCGGCGCTATTGCCGGAGCCGCCCTGGCCGCCGCCGCCGATCGCCACGCTGAAGACTGGATTTGCGCTAAGCGAGACGGCAAAGCCGCCGTTGCCGCCGCCGCCGCCGATCGACTGGCCGACGATGGCGGCTGAATTGTCGCCATAGGTATGAACGGTGTAGGCGGTCGCGAGGCCGACGTTAGCGTTGTCCAGGCCGATAGAAACGGTTCCGCCTTGGCCGCCGGCTCCGCCCGAGCCGCCAAAGCTGGCGCTAATGCCGGGGCCGACTGCAATCGAGCCGCCGCCGTTGCCGCCGCCGCCGCCGATCGATTGCGCGAGAATGCCCTGAGACCCGGCCGACGCCGCGCCATTTGTTCCAGTAAAGATATCGCCCGAATTCGTGACGTTGACTGCGCCGCCGTCGGCGCCGGCGCCGCCGTTGCCGCCCGCCGCGAAGAGACCGGCGGCTGTGCCGCCATTGCCGCCGCCGCCGCCGATCGATTGAGCGATGATGCCCGCCGCCAGCGCGCCCGCCGTCGTCAAGGTCCCACTATTGGCGACGCCAACCGTGCCGCCCTGCGTCGTGCCGGACCCGGTTCCGCCGAGCGCGACGAGGCCGCCAGCGCTGGCGCCATTGCCGCCCTGCCCGCCGATCGACTGCGCCTCGATCGCGATCGAGCCGGCGCCGAAGGTCGAAATCGCGCCCGTGTTGGTCACGGTGACGACGCCGCCATTGCCGCCGGCGTTTCCGTTGCCGCCCAAAGCGACGAGGCCGATGACAGTGCCGGCGGAGCCGCCGCCGCCGCCAATCGACTGGGCTAAAATGCCCTGCGCGGAGTCGCCGTGGGTTATGATCGTCCCATTCGCGGTGACTGTGACGGCGCCGCCATTGCCGCCTGTGCTACCGTTGCTGCCGCCCGAATAGAACAGGCCGAAACCGCCGCCGCCACTGCCGCCGCCGCCGCCCAAGCTGCGCGCCTGAATGCCGTAAGCCGCCTGGCCAAATGTCTCGATGAGCGTGTCCGCGCTTGTCGTGACGGTCGCGACGCCGCCCTGGCCGGCCGCGTTGCCGCCGCCGGGGCTGAACACGAGACCGCCGCCGCCGCCGCCGGCGCCGCCCGCGCCGCCCTGGCTGAAGGCGCCGACGCCGACCGAGTTGTCTCCGGTAGTGATGATCGTACCGCCAGTGAAGTGCGCGGTCGCATCGCCGCCGAAGCCGCCGGCGCCGCCATTGCCCGCGTTGCCACCGACAACGTAAGCGCTGCCGCCGTTGCCGCCGTTGCCGGCGAGGCTCGCCGCGGCGACGCCGGAATTGTTGGCGCCCGACGTGGTTGCGTTGCCGTTCAGGGTGACGCTAACGAGACCGCCATTGGCGCCGGCCGAGCCGTTGCCGGCGTCTCCGAAGACGTAGGAGTTGCCGCCGTCGCCTCCATTCGAGCCGCGCGACACGCCCTGGACCGCTGCAATGACTCCGTTTGGCGCACCCGCGCCCGGAGTGATCGTGAACGGCGCGCCAGCGACGTTAACCGTGAGCGTCGGACCGGCGTTGCCGGTTGGGCCGCCGGTCGCGGCGCCCGTGGAGACGCATTGGGTGCCGGCCGGGGCGCCCGAATTCACCGTGCATACATCGGGGCCATTTGTGCCTGGAATGATGGTGCAGTTGGTGGAAGGATTGCCCATAGAGTCTTCACACGTGGCGTGCGAGCTCGTGCCGGATCCCGGAGCGGCTCCGACGCCGGTGAGCGCCACCGAGCTAAGGTTTTGCGAAAGGGTGTTGACTTCGAGATCGTTGATCGGCGGCGATGAAAAAATCGCGCTTCCACCATTGGCGTCGCCGGTGCAAGTCTCGGTAGTTCCGTTTTGCGTGCACAGCGCCAGGGTCCGCGTCGGCGCCAGCATGGCGGTAAAACTGATTGCGCTGATCGCGGCGAGAATGACGTTGTATGATCGCGAGGGCTGGGAAAGCGCGACGGGCGACACACTGTCTCTCAGATCTAACGTCTGGCGCGATTTCATGACGCAACCCCCCGGTTGAAATTCATCTTTGAATAATGATTAGTTTGGTGCTGTCGAATGAATAAATACGTTAGAGCGATTCCACTAGCTCCTATAGGCGCGCCGAGGCGATAAACACGCTGCGTTGTAAAATGGCCACAACCACTTCATGGCCCTCCATCGCGTGGGAAATTGTTCCGCAAATTGGCCGCCGCTCCGCCAACGAGAAACAACGGCGATACGAGATTTCCGAGCAAAACGAGGCTGCCGCAGCGCAATTCGCTGCGTCAACCAAAGCAATAAGATCAGTTGAAAAAAGATCCTATCCGACTTTCCGCTCTACACCACGCGCGCGAACACAAGGACGTCGACTTGCCGCGCGCCGGCGCGAAGCAAGGCGCGAGAGGCCGCGTTAACCGTTGCGCCGGATGTCAGCACGTCGTCGACGAGAATGATTGAGCGGCCCTCGACGCGCGCCATCCGTTCGGCCGGCACGCGAAAAGCGCCCTGCAGATTGATGGCTCGTTGCGTGCGCGATAGCCCGACTTGGGAGGGCGTCGCCTTCACCCGCGCAAGGACAAAGGGATCGACAGGGACGCCGCTCGCCGCGGAGACGCCTTGCGCCAGAGCGTTGGCCTGGTTGAAGCCGCGCAGGAAAAGCCGGCGCCGGTGCAGGGGGATCGGAACCAGGAGATCAGCCTCCGCCAGAATCTCCGTCCCCGCCCGAGCCATCCAGGCGCCGAGCGGACGAGCGAGCTCGAGCCGATCGTTATATTTGAGGCGGTGGACGAGGCGCCGGATGGGACCGTCCTCGAAACGGGCCACCGCGCGGGCGCGGCCGTAGACGGGCGGGTCCGCCACCGCCTCCGGCGAGAGCAGGCCCTCGGCCCCGAGATCGACCGCAAAGGGCGTCCCGAGGCGCTCGCAATAAGGTCGCTCGATAAAGCGCGCCTGGCCCCAGCAGGAGGGGCACAATGAATCGGGCGCATCGGTGGCGGCGCGGCAGCTGAGGCAGGCGGGTGGAAAAATGAGGTCGAGCGCGGCGCGGCGACACAGGCGCAAAAACGCCCGGGCGCTTGCGGCGGAGCCGGTTCTGGCGCGCTCCCAACTCCATCCCAACGCCGAACGCGGAACAAGGAATTCCAGACTTCGGCCTGCCGCTTGTTCGGCCTCTTTGCCCTTATTCCGGTTCATGATCGATGTCTTGCCAGCCGATCGGCGTCCTCCGCCGGAGTTTTTGGCGGAGCTTAATCTTGTCTTGACTATCAACTAAAGTCAGCCAGTTTTTGTTAGCTAAATCTGAACTGGAGGGGAGGCGCGCCTTGGCGAGAAAACTCAGTTTGGCGGCGCTGATCCTTCTGGCCGCTGGGGCCTTCGGCGACTGCTGGGCGCAGGAAGGGAAATCGCCATGGGGCGAAGCGGCCGGATATTATCCCGGGCAAGCGCAAGGCATTCCCGCCGCGCAGCGGACGCGATGGCTCGAATGGATGCGGGCTCATGCCGGCGAGATCGACGCCATCGGCGCGAAGATCAATGCGATCAAGGCCGGCGGGCGGACGCCGGGCTGCTTCGGCCGGCCTCTCTATGATTGCGTCGCGAGCCTGGCCCAGACTCTTGTCGTCACCGATTGGTATCAGACTTCGCTCATGTTCTACGAGCCGCAGACGGACGTGAACGGCAAGCCCATTGTCCTGAAGGGCCTTCAAGTGACGACCTATCTGCCCGGCGTCAAAATCGACAATGCGACGCTGGACCAGAATTTTCTGAAAATCGGATTCTCCGAGGCCAATCTCGTCAATAGACTTGCCTTTGGCTTCGATGCGAGCGCGCGGACGCAAGAAGAATATGACCGGACGGGCGTCTTTGAGCTTTTTTCAGCTGTGGCCAAGGATCGCTGCCCGGCTGTGACCCGGAACGAGCTGGCGCGGTTTATCGAGAACAAGCTGAAGCCGGCCCTGCGGCCGGTCAAGGAGCGGCGTCTCGTTGGCGTCAGCGACGCCAAACGCTTAGATTCCCCCTTCGAATCATTTTGCGGCCGCGAGCTGCAATTGAGCGTGGCCGAGGCCCATTCGACCCGCTTCAAGAAGAGCGCAAATCCGACCGGCGAATTCGGCGGATCGGTGATCTATATTCGTTAGGACGCCGCCGATCGTTGCGGAGCGCGAAATCCCGTTTCAATCAGGCGAGCCTTTGCGCTAGAAACTTACAGTGTCCCCGTCGCCGACGCAGATTTTCGCCCCCGCCCTCTTCCGGCGCAGGCTCGCCCGCGCCAATGCGGCGGGCGTGGGTTCGGCTGACTTTCTCTTGCGCCGCGCCATCGCCGATGTCGACGAAAGGCTCGACGTGATCAAGCGCGACTTCGCCGCCATCGCCGATATTGCGACGCCCTCGCCCGAGCTGGCCCGGCGACTCGCCGCCCGTTTCGCGACGGCCGTAGTCCTTCGCATGGCGCCGGTCGCCGAACCTCCCGTCGGAGGGCTCGCGGGCGCCATTGTTGGCGACATTGAAGCCTTGCCGCTCGCCGCCGGCGCGTTCGACCTCGCGGTCTCGGTGCTGGCCTTGCAGCACGCCAATGACCTACCCGGCGCGCTAGTGCAGATCCGCCGCGCGCTGAAGCCGGACGGGCTTTTTCTCGGCTGCCTCCTCGGCGGGCAAAGCCTGCATGAATTGCGCACGGCGCTGGCGGCGGCCGAATCCGAGCTGTACGGCGGGCTCAGTCCTCGCGTCGCACCTTTCGCCGAAGTGCGCGACATGGGCGGCCTATTGCAGCGAGCGGGCTTCGCTCTTCCGGTCGCCGACAGCGAGCCCTTGACCGTGCGCTACGCCGATATGTTCGGGCTTATGGCGGATCTGCGCGCCATGGGAGGCGCCAATCCGCTCGCCGCGCGCCTGCGGCGGCCCTCGACGCGGGGCTTTTTCCAGCGCGCGGCGCAAATTTACGCGGCCCGCTTCGCCGATCCGGACGGCCGGATTCGCGCGAGTTTCGAGCTGATTTTTCTCTCCGGCTGGGCGCCGCATGAGAGCCAGCAAAAGCCGCTGCGGCCTGGCTCGGCGAAAATGCGCCTAGCCGACGCCCTCGGAACAACTGAAATCACGCCTCGGGAGTGATCCCGCAGGAAGCTTTACTGCGCCAGCTCCCAAGTGACCGAGACCTCGGTCCGCAGGGTCAGCACGCCCGGCTCGATCGGCACGGCGCTCGCCGCCTCGCGCGGCGCGGCCTTCGCGAAAGAGGCGGCCTGAGGCGGTCCGCCGCTGTAGGGCGGCGCGGCGATCTCCAAGACGCGCCCAAGCCGCACGCCAAGGCCATTCACATAGGAGGTCGCGCGGCGCAACGCGTCACGAATGGCCTCGCCGCGCAAGGCGTCATATTTCAACTCTTTCTGCTCGTGGTCATATTCGACGCCGCCGAAGCTATTGGCGCCCTTCTCCATTAACTTCTGGGCCAAGGCGCCAGCCTTGTCGATCTGTCTAACCCGTATGCGCAGGTCGTTGCGGGCGACATAGCCGCGCAGGGTCCGCTTGGTCAGCCGGCCATTGGAGTCATTTGTCTCGTCATAGACGGGGGAAAGCGTGACGGCGACGGTCCTGACGTCCCGCGGATCGATCCCCTGAGCCTTGATCTCGCCGATGATCGCCTGCGCCGCCCGCGCATTTTCGCTGGCCGCCTCCGCCGCCGTCGGCCGCTCCGTCTCGACCCCGAGCGAAATGGTCGCAATATCGGGAACGACCTCCGCGCTCGCCGTCCCGACGGTGGTGAGCGAAGGAACCGCATCCTTCAGGGGAACGCACTGCTGTGCGCCCGCCGCGGCGGACCAGAAAAGCAAACTCATCGCGGCCGCTGCTACGCGAAAGGCGGGAAGAAGCAAAGGCGGCATGAGGCGATCCTTACCGGGCGTGAGGCGCCCCTTCGAGCGATCTTTGCAGGAGCTTAGCCTATCTTTTTAACGCATTTGCGGACACCATGCGCGCTCTCCCGCCGACGAATTCTGGAGAAATTCGCCGCATCATGGTAAAAGCCGCCGATGCAGCCCCTTCAATTCGCTGAGCCCGCCTCCCCTCCGGCGGAGCCTTTAGACATTCCCCGCCGCTCGCTTGCCGGCGCAACTCGGAGGGAGCTCGCCTCGGCTCTCGCGGAGATCGACGTTCCCGAGCGTGAGATCCGCATGCGCGCCGCGCAGCTCTGGCATTGGATCTATCATCGGGGCGCATCCTCTTTCGATCCGATGCTGAATGTGAGCAAGCATTTGCGGGCGAGGCTCGGTGAGCGGTTCACCCTGGCGCGGCCCGAGGTCGCGGCGGAGCAGATTTCTCGCGACGGGACGCGCAAATGGCTGATTCGGCTTGCGCCGAAGGACGGCGAGTCCCGCGGCGCCGAGGTCGAATGCGTCTATATTCCAGACGTCGATCGCGGCACGCTCTGCGTCTCGAGCCAGGTCGGATGCACCTTGACCTGCTCATTTTGTCATACAGGGACGCAAAAGTTCGTCCGCAATTTAACTTCGCAAGAGATCATATCGCAATTGATCATCGCCCGCGAACAGCTTGGCGACTTCCCCTGTCAGGCGCCGCCTGAAGGGGCTCCCGTCCTCTCCGACGGCTCTCGCTTGATCTCGAATATCGTCTTCATGGGCATGGGCGAGCCCCTCTATAATTACGAAAGCGTGCGAGAGGCCTTGGCGGTCATGGCGGACGGCGACGGCCTTTCCGTCTCGAAGCGGCGGATCACGGTCTCGACGGCGGGGGTCACGCCGCGGATGGAGGAACTTGGCCGCGAGACCGGCGCCATGCTCGCGATCTCGCTTCACGCTGTGCGCGATGAACTTCGCGACCGTCTGGTGCCGCTCAACAAGAAATATCCCATCAAGGATTTGCTGCAGGCGTGCCGGACTTATCCCGGCGCCTCCAACGCGCGGCGCATCACCTTCGAATATGTGATGCTGAAGGGAATTAACGATTCCCCGGCGGAGGCTCGCGAGCTGGTGCGGCTTCTGAAGGGCGTTCCGGCGAAGATCAATCTGATCCCCTTCAATCCTTGGCCCGGCGCGCCTTATGAATGCTCCGACTGGCCGACGATCGAGCGATTCTCCGACATTGTCTTCAACGCAGGCTATGCGAGCCCCGTGCGCACGCCGCGCGGACGCGACATTTTGGCGGCCTGTGGGCAGCTCAAGAGCGAAACCGAAAAGCTGCGGGCGCGGGCGCTTCTGTCAGTCGACCCCTAATCAGCGCCGCGCTTCCGAGGCGCCGACAAAAGCCAGAAGCGCGAGACCTGTCGAGATGACCGCATTCCAGCCGGCGAGCGAGAGCCCGACGATCCGAATCGCGGCCGCGTCGCAGCGAATGACTTTCACGCGTTGCAGCTCGGCGAGAAAATCCTTGACTGAAGCTGCGTGATCGAGCGGGCCGGTGCAATCGGTCGGGCCCGGCCAAAATCCCCATTCGACGCCTGCGTGATAAGCGCCAAAGCCGGCGCTCGCAGCAAAAATAAAGCTGAGCCCGGCGAAGGCCGCCGCGAGTGCAGCGTTCCGGCTTGTGGCGGCGCAATAAACGGCGACGCCCGCGAGCGGGACGCCGACGTAATAGGGCAGCCGCTCCTTGAGGCAGAGCTCGCAAGGCGCATAGCCCGCGGCCTCGAAAATCCAGGCTGACGCGATCGATCCGGCCGCGATCAGCAGGATGGCGAGGGAGATGCGAAAGGTCGCGCGCGCCGGCATGGTTGCGCTCAGACTACGCGCGCGGCGAGCCAGAACCCGACGACGACAAGGATGACGAGGCCGAGCAGGAACCAAGCGAAATATTTATCGAGCAACGCCTTGATCGGCTCTCCATAACGTTGCAGGAGCACCGCGAGAATGAAGAAGCGCGCGCCGCGCGTGACCAAAGACAGCGCGATGAAGATCGGCAAGCTATAGGCGAGGAGCCCGCTCGTGATCGTGACCAGTTTGAACGGGATCGGTGTCAGGCCCTTCAAGAGGATGACCGCCCAAAACCATTGCTGAGACGACGCGCGCAATTCATCGAAGCGTGCGCCCAGGTGATAGAATTCGATCAGCCATTTTCCAACCGTTTCGAACAAGAGCGCGCCGATAGCATAACCGAGCACGCCGCCCGCGACCGAAGCGATGGTGCAGATCAGCGCATAGACCCAGGCCCGCTGAGGCTTGGCCAGCGACATGGGGATGAGGATGACGTCGGGCGGCACCGGAAAAAAGGAGCTTTCCGCAAATGCGATCGCGCCGAGCGCCAAAGGCGCATGGCGGCTCTCGGCGAGGCTCAAGGTCCAACGATAAAGCTTTTGAAACATGTTCTTCCGCTTGTCGGGCCGGCGAAGCCGTGAGATAGGCGGGTCGCGCCGGCCTGGGAGTCGGGAGTTCGTGTAGCGCGATTGGCGGCCGTAAGTCCATGACCGAGGCGATAAAGACAGGCGCGGGCGCCAGCGGTAGGGCGCCGCAAGCAAACCGTGCTATGACGAATTTGCGGCGCGCGGCCAATGTCTGTTACGGGCCGAGAGAGGATGCGGGACGACCGACGTGCGAATGTGTCGGCTGATCGGAATGGGCATGGTTCTCGGCCTCGGCGCCTTGGCGACTCACGGTAAACCTGCGTCGGCGCGGATGGCGCGCGCCTGGCCGGATACGATGCTCGCGCGAGTCGAGGCCCTCGCCCTCATCGAGACTCTGAATGCGACCCTGCTCGCCTCTCACAGCGCGACGACGACGCTCGACCAATGGTGCGCCAACCATAAATTGGCCGAGGAGCCGAAGATTCGGGCGCACCGCATGCCGGGAATGGAGAAACCGGTCACGGCCGAGCAGCGCGAGCGGCTGCGCGTCGGCGACGCCGAGCCCGTGAAATATCGCAGGGTCGAGCTCGCATGCGGCGATCATGTCCTGTCTGAGGCGGATAATTGGTATGTTCCAAGCCGGCTGAGCCCGGAGACCAATAGGATTCTCGAGACCACCGACATCGCTTTCGGACGCGCGGTGCTCGATATGAAGCCGATCCGCCGGACCTTCGCCGTCGAGATCTTATGGAAACCGCTGCCGGACGGATGGGAGCTCGCTCCGCCGCCGCCGGACTCGCCCGGCGCCGAGCTTTCGATTCCCTGGCGGCTTTTCCAGCATCGCGCCTTGGTCTTCGGCCAGGATCAACTGCCCTTTTCCGAGGTCAGCGAGACCTATACGAGCGAAATCCTGGCGTTCGGGCCTCCCCCGTGACAACGGACGTCCATCAAAGCGGGATCGGACCTAGATCGCCGATCGTCGCCGCGCCGGGCAAAAGGCCTCGCGCTTGCGCCTCGATCTTGTAATCGCTGCGGCTTCCCGAGATCTCGAAGAGATTATAGCCGGCGCGATGACGAGGCGCCCCACGAATAGCCGAGGCGGACGGCGCGCCAACGACAGGGATCGGACCCGCAGGTCCCTCAAGCCGCGTGACGCTAAGCTTGTGATTATGTCCGTGAAGGATGAGTTCGGCGCCGACCCGTCGCATCAGGGCTTCAAAATCGCGCGCGTCGGTGAGCCCCCGGGCGATGCTCGACGCCACGCTCCGCGGCGGATGATGAAGCATGATCACGCGGACGAGGTCAGCGTCCGCCGCCTGGCGCAGCAGCGTCTCGGCCGCCGCCAATTGCTCCCGCCCGAGGCGGCCCGAGGCGATGAAGAACGGCGTCGGCGCGCCGGACGAGAGGCCAATCAGGGCGACATGGCCGCGCACGCGAAGATAGGGGAATTGTCCGCCTTCCGCTCCGTCTCCCGTCGTCCAAGGCGCGAAAGCCCGCGCGAGATCCGGCATCGAGCCGCGCACATAGGCGTCATGATTGCCCGGCACGAAGCTGACGTCCTCAGCGGGACCGAGCGTTTCGAGCCAGCTCCGGGCGAGCTGGAACTCGGCCGGAAGCCCGATATTGGAGATGTCGCCCGTCATCGCCACGTGGTTCGGGTGATGCGCCTTGAGGTCGGCGACGATTTGCGCCAGCGCGCCCATGTCATGGGCGTGGCGTCGGCCGCTCTTCCAGTTCAAATAGCCGGTGACGCGCTTGCCGATAAGCTCGCGGCCGCGCGGACGCGGCATGGGTCCGATATGGGGATCGGACAGATGGACGATTCGGAAGCTCACGCGCGCCAATATGCGATCTCGCGCCCGCGCATCAAGACGCGCCGATGAGAATGCCCGCCGCCAGCACGATGGCGCCGCCGACGACGACTTGGAAAGCCGCCTTGAGGAAAGGCGTGTCCATATAGCGCGTGCGGATGAAGGCGATGATCCAGAGCTCAAAAAAGACGACGAGGCCGGCGATCCCGGTCGCGATCCAGAATGCGTTCGGCGTGGCGTCCGGCACGAGATAAGGGAGTGTGTGCCCGACGCCGCCGAGGGCCGTCATTAGGCCGCATATGCCGCCGCGCAGCACCGGCGAGCCGCGCCCAGTGATCGAGCCGTCGTCGGACAGGGCCTCGGCGAAGCCCATGCTGATCCCGGCGCCGAGCGACGCCGCGGCGCCGACCAGGAAAGTCTGCCAATTATTATGGGTGGCGAAGGCCGCGGCGAAGACTGGCGCCAGCGTCGAGACGGAGCCGTCCATCAGCCCGGCGAGCCCCGGCTGGACATATTGCAACAAGAAAAGCCGGTCGCTTGTCTTCGCCTCCTTGGCCCGCTCGCTCTTGGTCAGGATCGCGCTTTCGAGATTGGCGGCGATCTCCTCGTGGCTCTGCTCGGTCTCGGCCAGATCCGCCAAGAGCTTGCGGACGCCGGGATCCTGCGCATGCTCGGCGGCCTTTTTATAGAAGCCGTAAGCCTCCGCCTCGCGAAGCTCGGCCTCCCGCCGGATCGTATCGAGAGACAGGTTCTTGGTGAGCCAAACCGGCGGCCGCTTGATGAAGAAATTCACGTCGCCGCGCCGAATGGGCAGCAGAATCGAGCCGAAACGCTTCTCGTAGAGATCCATCAGCATCCGGCGATGCCCGGCCTCTACGGCCGCCATTCCCTCGAACACTTTGGCCGTCGCCGGATAGCGCTCGTGAAGATCGTCGGCGAACGCCATATAGACACGATTATCGTCCTCCTCCGACGCAATCGCCAGGGCGAGGATCTCGCGTTCGCTCAAATCGGCAAACCGTTTCACGCTCGCGCTCCGAAATTCATTGCTGGAATGACTCTAAACACTGCGGATTCATTTTTCCAGCTAGGTTTTCGTCGATTTTTGCGACGAGAGCGCGAAGCCGATCGGTCGGTCTGCGCTCCCGCGTCGCATCCTTCGCGTTTCCGCACAAGGTGCGCGGCGCATATGCGCTTCCCGGCCTGGATCACAATGGTTTAGAGCAGAGACGCAAGCGAGAAGCCGATTCCCGCTTTTCCTGATTCAGTTCAACTTGGCCCATGGCGGACCTTTCCCTCATCCTCAGTCCTCAGACCCCCGCCGATCATCCGGCGATCGAAAAGCTCGACGAGCGCGCATTCGGGCCCGGGCGATTCGCCCGCTCCGCCTACCGTCTGCGCGAGGGCGTCGAGCCCGACTACGCCCTGTCCTTCGTCGCCAGGGTCGGCACGCTGCTCGTCGGGGCGAACCGCATGACTCCGATCAGATGCGGCGATCAGCCAGCTCTGCTGCTCGGCCCGCTGACTGTCGATCCGGCCTTCCGCTCCGGCGGCATCGGCGAGGCGCTGGTCATGCGGTCTCTCGAGGCGGCGCGCGCCGCGGGCCATGCGCTTGTGCTCCTGGTCGGAGACCAATCCTATTATGGCCGCATGGGTTTTGCGCCCGCGCTCGAAGGCAAGCTCGAATTTATCGGCCCCGTCGATCCGGAGCGCCTGCTCTATTGCGAGCTCGTTCAAGGCGCGTTCGAAGCCGCCCAGGGAAAGGTGCGTCGCGCCTTTCGGCCGCGCTGAGAAACGGACGCTCAGCTCCCGCGTCGGTCTGGTTCGGCGCCCGAATTTTCAGCGCCGACTCCGCAATAGGCGCACTTTTTGAATGCTTGCGTTCGGACAACCAAGCTGACACATTCCTAAAGCTCGACCCAAGCAAGATCGGCCCGACCCATGAGCGAAGAAACGTCCGTCCTCGTATTCGGCATCGACGAACTCGCCTCGGCGGTCGCCCGGAAGTTGCATTTGGCCGGCCATGCGGTCGCGATCCACCAGCCTTCGCCGCCGACGACCCTTCGCCGACGCATGGCCTTCGCCGACGCCTGGTCCGACGGGGCCTGCACGTTCGAGGGCGTGGAAGCGCGCCGCGCCGATAAAACCAAGGATTTTCTAGCGGGCTTGCGCAGCGGAACCTTCATTCCGGTGCTGTGGCATCCGTTCGACGACGTGACGTCGCGTTGGCCCTGGGACGTCCTGGTCGACGCGCGACCCAAAACCGAGAAGCCCCGGCAAAAATTGCGCGACCTCAGCGATCTCACGATTGGCCTCGGCGCTGGATTCGTCGCCGGCGAAAATTGCGACATCGTCGTCGATAGCGGCGGACGCGACCCCGGCGCCGTGTTTCGCGCGGGCGCGGCTCCAGATCATGACCCGTATGAAGCGCCTTTCGCCGATGGAGTCATGGTCAGCGCGCCGGTTCCAGGGCTTTTCCACGGCTCCAAGCTTCTCGGCGAACCGGTGGAATCCGGTCAGATTTTGGGATTTATCGGCACAACCGCGGTCATGGCTTCTGCGTCTGGCCGGCTGCGCGGACTCGTGCGCGACGGCTCCGCTGTCGCAAAAGGCGCGGCGGTCGCCGAAATTGTCAGTTCTTCTCCCAAAGCCGAATTCGTCGGAATGACCCAGAGGGACCGATTGATCGCACGCAGCGTCGCTTTCGTAATCGAGATGGAGCGCGCCGGCTATACGCCGATTTCCTTCGAGAATTTCATTTAAGCAGACTTGAGAAAAAGCCGCTTTGAGGCGGCTCGCGGCGGGCGTCAAAAAATCGACGCGCGTAGCATTTCAGCGCCAAGTCCGGCGAAAAGAATGAAGCCGGCGTCGCGATTTGAGCGAAAGAGCCGCAAAGCGCCCGCTTTATCGTCGGGATCGGTTGATCGAGCCTGCCAGGCAAGATGCAAGGCGAAGCCGGCGCCCCCTAAATGCGACGGCCAGCCTGCCCCCGCGGCGAGAAAGCTGATTTCGACGAAAAGGACCGCAAGCGCGTAAAGCGCCGCGACCCCTGCCTGGACCCGAGCGCCGAAAAAACGCGCGGTCGAGCCTATGCCCGCGAGCAGGTCGTCCTCAATGTCCTGGAGGGCGTAGATCGTGTCGTATCCGATCGTCCAGAAGATCGCGCCGAGATAGAGACAAACAGGAGCGAAGGCGAGGGAGCCGAAGGCGGCGGCCCATCCCATCAGCGCGCCCCAGGCGAAGGCCGCGCCGAGCACCGCCTGCGGCCAGGACGTGATCCGCTTCATGAAGGGATAAATCGCGACAATCCCGAGCGAAGCGAATCCAAGCCAAATGGAGAAACCGTTGAAGCTCAGGAGAACGGCCAGGCCGACGAGGCATTGCGCCGCGAGGAAAATCTTGGCCGCCCCCGGCGAGACGCGGCCGGAGGGCAAAGGCCGGCCGCGCGTGCGCTCGACCTTAGCGTCGATCTCCCGGTCGACGAGGTCATTATAGGTCGAGCCGGCGCCGCGCATGGCGACCGCTCCGATCAAGAACAGAAGAAGATCGCGCCAATGCGGCCCCTGGTTTTGGCTGACGCTCGCGAGCGCGCTCGACCACCAGCACGGCAGGACCAAGAGCCACCAGCCGATCGGCCGATCAATCCGCGCCAATTGGAGGAAAGGACGCCAGCTCTTCGGGGCCGCTCGAAAGATGAACTGGCCCGCGACGGCGTCCGGCAGCGCCGGCGCGGACTCCAGCTGAGAGCCGTCGAGCCGATCGACGGTTTGATGGGCTCGGCGCGTCTTAGTCATGCTTTTGTGAAGCGCATCCCGGAGGAAGGAGCGAGCACCCCATCCAATCGGAACGCGCTCTTGCCCGCTAGAGAGGTCCGGTCGGCAGCTTCTGAGCCGGCGCCCCGCCAGCGCCGGTCGCCTGCTGCTGTTGCGCCTTCTTCATTTGCGCGGCGGCGGCGCAAGCCTGATTGGCGACCCCGCCCGTCTTCGAGCTGCTGGCGCTAATATTTTCCAGGGCCTGATCCGGGACCGCGCACCAATCCTTATTTTTGGTCAGATAGCTAACGAGGTCACGCTCAGCGGAGACCAGCGAGCGCAATTTGGGGCAAGCGGCGATCGGATCGAGCTGGCTCTTACCGCCCTTCGACAACTGATTGAGCTGGTCAATGATCGCTTGGCGCTTCTTGGTGAGATTGGCGATGTCTTCGTTGCAGTCGCCCGCGAAAGCGGCTCCAGAGATCAGACATGCGATCAAGGCCGCGCCAAGAACGGCGGCCGCGCGCGGGGCATGCACGAGCTTATCTGCGGTCATGATCCGAGCCTCTCGCTAGCATTTTTGACGCCATACCTTTTGTTTCTTAGCAAAGCTGCGCATCAGGAGGCAAGCGCGCCGCCAGAACGCCCTGTATCCGACGGATTATTGGCCGCCGCAGGACAGGTCTCCTTCTTCGCAATTCAATTGGGCGGCGAGATCCTTCGTCCGCTGGTCGGTGAGGCGCGTCAAGCACTCGGCCAAGACCAATGGGTGCACCGAGCCTTCCACGGTGCCCATGGTCTCAAAAGCGCATTCCTGATCGCGGAACGAGATCCATGTCTTCTCGACATTGCGAAGGCTCGCCCGTCCCTTCTCGGAGATTTTCTCCATCAGCTTTTGGTAAGTTTCGTTCAACTTTTTGTCGGATTTCTTGAAATCATTGCCGGCTTGCTCATTCAGTTCCGCCTGGCTCTGGGCGATGGCAGGAGATCGCGGCGTCGCGACCAAAGCCAGCAGAAGGCAACATGCGAGAATGCGACAAGTTTTCAACATCGGCGATGTCCTAAGCCCGCGGCGCGGAAAACAGCGATTGCGCCCCAGCAATATCCCTCGTCTTGAATCATTGTCCAGAAGAGCCTAGCTGACGACGCTCACAAGACGTGAAGAAAGACGCTGATCATGGGCTTCAAATCGCGCGTCTCGGCGATCGCCGGGCTCCCTTTTAGGATCATGCATGGCGCGCCATGATTTTACCACCCGCCGCCTCTATGTCGATGCCCCTCTTGCGCTTGGGGCCCGCGTCGATCTCGATTCGGGACAGACGAATTATCTCCGCAACGTCCTGCGTCTGCCCGACGGGGCCGAGATCCTGGCGTTCAACGGCCGCGACGGCGAATGGCGCGCGGAGATTTCCGCCGAGGGCCGCAAATCCGTGGCGCTCATTCCCAAGGAGCTGACTCGCGCCCAGGAGCCGCTCCCGGATCTGCATTATCTCTTCGCGCCGCTCAAACATGCGCGACTGGATTATATGGTCCAAAAGGCCGTCGAGATGGGGGCCGGCCGGCTCCAGCCGACGCTGACCCGTCGCACCCAGGCGGAGCGGATCAATCTCGACCGGATGCGCGCAAACGCCGTCGAAGCCGCCGAGCAATGCGGCGTCATCGCGCTCGCCGAGATCGCGCCGGCGAAGCGGCTCGAGGCTCTAATCGCCGAATGGGAGGCAGATCGCCTTCTCGTTTTCTGCGACGAAGATGCGCCGACGGGCCGCCCGATCGACGCCTTGCGGCCCCTGGCCGACGCCCGCGAGCGGCGTCCCCTGGCGGTGTTGATCGGCCCCGAGGGCGGCTTCGACGCAAAGGAGCGGGACATGCTGCTCGCCATGCCCCAGGCGATGCGTCTGTCTCTCGGGCCACGAATCTTGCGCGCCGACACGGCGGCCGTTGCGGCCTTGGCCCTGGTGCAAGCAGAGCTCGGCGATTGGCGCGAAGGGTGACTTAACGGATCATTAATTCGCCCCAATGTAGGCTCTATTAGACCCCGTCAAATCGGGAAGCGATTCGTTTAGGCATTACATGATCTCGCGCAAGTTTTTCGCCTTCATTTGCTCCACGGCGGCGGGCCTTCTCGGCGCCGGCGCGGTTGCACAGGCAAGCGACCTCCAATCGGGCGATTCGGCGCGGGCGAACGCCCAATGCGCCGCCTTCGGCCCGGGCTTCGCTGCGGTCGACGGCGCCGACGCTTGCGTCTGGGTCGGTGGCCATGTGCGCCTCGAGGTCGGCTCGCGCATGGCGAGCGCTCCCGACAATGGCTGGGCGTCGGGCGGGGCCACGCCGGCGGCCATGCGCGTCAATGACGACGATGCCGACACTAGGGCAAAGGCGCGCGAGCATATGCGCGTGCGCGATCGCGATCAGGCCAAATCGAGCGACGCCTATCGCTGATTGGACGGCCGGCTAAGCCCGGCTTGGAGCTCGTTCCGATTGCGCAAGCCGCGCGGACACGATGCCTCGTCTCGATCGCGATCTTCTCTCCCTACTGAAAAGCGTCAGAAAACGCAGTCTTCAAAGGCCGGCTCGACGCTCCCGCCCCAACTTGTCTTATAGGCCTCGATGAGACGCTCGGCTTCGGTGCGCCCGGCGGCGACCGCGTCGAGCGGATCGAGGAAATAGGCTTCGTCGCGGCTCAATGCGTCGCGCCGCCCCCGCGCGGCGAGTCCGGCGCGCGCGATCGCCAAGGCCTCGCGGGCGACGCCGCGCAGCGGCCGCCCGGCAACTTGCGCTTCGAGCCCGAGGCGCGGAACGTCCGCCCGCAATTTGTCGCGCGCCTCGGCGCTCCATCCCTTGACGAGATCCCAAGCGGCGTCGAGCGACGACGGCTCATAAAGAAGGCCTGTGAAAAAGGCCGGCAAGGCGGTCAGGAACGGGCGCGGCCCGACATCCGCCCCGCGCATTTCGAGATAGCGCTTCAGCCGCACCTCGGGAAAAATCGTCGAGAGATGATTGGCCCAATCGGAGAGGACGGCGCGCTCGCCCGGCAGGCGCGCGAGCGTCCCATTGAGCAAATCGCGAAAGTTCGAGCCCGCAACATCGTGATACAGGTCGTCGCGCTTGACAAAATAGAGCGGCACATCGAGGGCGTAGTCGACATAGCGCTCGAAGCCCATGCCATCCTCGAAGACGAAAGGCAGCATCCCGGTGCGGGCCGCGTCCGTGTCGCGCCAAACCTCCGCGCGCGCGGACAGGAAACCATTCAGCTTGCCGTCGGAGAAGGGTGAATTGGCGAAAAGCGCCGCCGCGAGCGGCTGCAAGGCGAGCGACAGGCGAAACTTCTTGACCATGTCGGCTTCGCTCGAGAAGTCGAAATTGGCCTGGACAGTCGAGGTGCGAAACATCATGTCGAGGCCGCGTTCGCCGACCTTAAGCATATAGCGGGCCATAATTTCATAGCGCTGCTTCGGCATGACCGGGGTGTCGGCGAGGCGCCATTTGGGGCTCATGCCGAGCGACAGAAACCCTATGCCGAGTGGTCCGGCTACGTTTTCGAGAGCGGCGAAATGCCGATCGAGTTCGGCCTCGGTTTCATGAATGGTCGACACGGGCGCGCCAGACAGCTCAAATTGGCCGCCCGGCTCGAGCGAGATCGCGCCGCCGCCCACCTCATCATAAAGCCCGATAACGTTGTCGCCGTCGCGAATTTCGGTCCAGCCGAGAGCGGCCTCCATCCCCTCGAGCAGGGCGCGGATTCCAGTTTCTCCCCCATAGGGCACCGGAGAATGATCGGCGCGGCGGAACGGAAATTTTTCATGCTCCGTGCCAACCCGGAAAGCTTCCGGCGGCTTCGAGCCGGCCTCGAACCAAGCGACAAGCTCATCGCGCGACGCGATAGGCGTGGAATCCGATACGTCGCGAGCCATTTCCAAACTTTCAGTTGCGCAATCGCCGTCCAGCCCGAACAGGCTGGGTCGAGACCGCGATGCAAGATCTGATCTCGATCCAGCCGCAAGGCTCCCGCGAGCCGCCGAAGCCGCGATCTGCGATCGAGCTTCGAGCCATCGCGCCGAGGTTTCCGAGCGAGAGGACGGACCTTGCCGATCCGCCGCCGGACGCTTCATAGGCGGGCGGGCGATCCGGCGCAATGAGCCCCCACGATCGAAGAGGCTTCCGCTGCGCCGACGCGGCGATTTCTCGACCCGGCCATGCTAAACGCCGGGGGCATGACAAGTTTTACGCCCCCCCTTCCGATCGACGCCGTCCTCGACGAGATCAAGGCCGCGCTCGCGGCGCGCGTCAAGGCGGTCTTGGTCGCACCGCCCGGCGCCGGCAAGACCACGCGCATCCCGCTGGTCCTGATGGACCAGCCCTTCGTCGCTGGCCGCAAGATCCTCCTTCTCGAACCTCGCCGCATCGCCGCGAGGGCGGCAGCCGAACGCATGGCCGCGACGCTCGGCGAGCGCGTCGGCGCGACCGTCGGACTGCGGGTGCGCGCCCAATCCCTGGTCTCGGCGCAAACCCGCATCGAGGTCGTGACCGAGGGCGTGTTCACGCGAATGATTCTTGACGACCCTTCGCTCTCCGGCGTCGCCCTGGTCATTTTTGACGAGTTTCACGAACGCTCGCTCGACGCCGATCTTGGCCTCGCCCTGGCGCTCGACGTCGCCGGCGCGCTCCGCGACGATCTGCGCCTCCTCGTCATGTCGGCGACGCTCGACGGCGCCCGGGTCGCGCAACTTCTCGACCAAGCGCCGGTGATTTTGAGCGAGGGACGCGCGTTCCCGGTCGAGACGATCTATCTCGGCCGCGACCCGAATGTCCGGATTGAGGCGGCGGTCGCCGCCGCGACCCTGCGCGCGCTCAGCGAGCAAAGCGGCTCCATTCTGGCGTTCCTTCCCGGCCAAGGCGAAATCAATCGCTCCGCCAGCCTTTTGGCCGAGCGGCTCGGCGATTCCGCCGTCGAGATCGCCCCACTTTACGGCGCGATCGACAAGGCGGCGCAGGACCGCGCGATCGCGCCGGCGCGGCCGCCACGTCGAAAGATCGTGCTCGCGACCTCCATCGCCGAAACCTCCCTGACGATCGACGGCGTCAGGGTCGTCATCGATTCCGGCCTGACGCGAACGCCGCGATTCGAGCCTGATCTCGGCTTGACGCGGCTGGAGACGGTTAGGGTCTCGCGCGCGGCCGCCGATCAGCGCCAAGGCCGCGCCGGACGCACCGAGCCCGGCGCCTGCTATCGCTTGTGGGAGGCGGAGGCGACCGGCGCGCTCGCGCCCTTCTCGACGCCGGAGATCCTTGCAGCCGACCTTTCCGGGCTTGTGCTCGATCTCGCCCTTTGGGGCGTTCGCGACCCATCGAGCCTTCGATGGCTCGATCCGCCGCCGTCTCCCGCCCTCAAGGAAGCGCGCGCGCTGCTGCGCGAGATCGGCGCCCTCGACGGCGAGGGCGCTCTGACCGATAAAGGCCGCGCCATCGCCGGGATCGCCGCCCCGCCTCGCCTCGCCGCCATGATCGTCGGCGCCGCTCAGGAAGGCGAAGCTCTCGCGGCCGCCGAGGTCGCGGCTCTGGTCGTCGAGCGAGGCCTCGGCGGCGATTCGCCCGATCTCGCCCTGCGCCTGGAGCGCTTTCGGCGCGAGCGCTCGCCGCGCGCCGAGGATGCGCGGCGTTTGGCGCGCGGCTTTTCCGCCCGCGCCGGCGGAAAACCGAGATCGCAAGCGCCATGCGAAAGCGCGATGGGCTGCGGCCTCCTGCTCGCCCGCGCCTTCCCCGACCGCATCGCCAAGGCGCGCGGCAAGCCGGGCGAGTTTTTGATGGCGAATGGCCGCGCAGCCCTGCTCGAGCCGCAAGAGCCCCTTGCGCGGGAACCGTTTCTCGCCATCGGCGAAATCGCCGGCCGGGCCGGCGCCGCGCGCATTCTGCTCGCCGCCGCGCTGGACTTGTCAGAGATCGAGAAAGTCGCGGGCAACCAGATCGCGATCGAGGATGAATGCGCTTTCGATCCTGAGCGGGCCGCGCTGCGGGCGCGTCGCCGGCGTCGGCTCGGCGCGCTGATTTTGAACGAGCAAAACCTGCCCGTCGCGCCGGGGCCGAAAAGCGCCCGCGCGCTGGCGGAAGGCGTCGCTGCCCTCGGGATCCACAGGCTTCCTTTCAGCAAGAGCCTGACTCAGTGGCGCGATCGGGTTCATTTTTTGCGCCGAAGCGAAGGCGACGACGCCTGGCCGGATCTCTCGGACGCGGCGCTCGCCAAAACCGCCTCGGATTGGCTTGCGCCATTCGTCGAAGACAAGACGGCGCTCGCCGAGATCGGCCCAGACGCTCTGGAGCAGGCTGTGAAAAGCCTTTTGCCATGGGATCTGCGCCGGCGCCTCGACGACGAAGCCCCGACCCATTTCGACACACCTGCAGGTTCGCGCGTCCCGCTCGACTATTCAGCCGAAACGGGGCCAACCCTCTCAGTCCGGGTGCAGGAGTTATTCGGCCTCACGCGCCATCCGGCCATCGCCAAAGGCCGGGCGCCATTGACGCTGGAGCTCCTCTCCCCGGCGTCGCGCCCGATCCAGATCACGCGCGATCTGCCGGGCTTCTGGAAGGGCTCCTGGGCGGCGGTGAAGGCCGAGATGAAAGGACGCTATCCGCGCCATTCATGGCCGGACGACCCGGCGGCCGCCGCGCCGACGACGCGCGCCAAGCCGCGCGGCGCATGATTACGGCTTCTCGCGCCGAGCGGGATGACGCCGAACCGCATCCCGATCCACATCACGGGACTCGACGTTGCGATGATTTCGAGTTCATCGCAACGTCGAGCTTCAAACCGAAGCGTCAGCTCTTGACCGGAGCCGTTCCGCGGCCGACGCCGGCATAGATAAAGTCGCGCCGCTCGAGCTCCGCCGGCTCATAGATATTGCGCAGATCGACGAGGATCGGCGCGGTCAGGAGCGATTTGATGCGGTCGAGGTCGAGCGCGCGGAACGCATCCCACTCGGTGACGATCACCAGCGCGTCCGCCTTGTCGCAGCAGGAATAGGGGTCGTAATAATAAGTGAGGTTGTCGAGGACATGGCGGGCTTGGTCCATGCCCTCGGGATCGAAGGCGTTGATTTGCGCGCCGCCATCCTGAAGCGCGGTGATGATCGAGATCGCCGGCGAATCCCGCATGTCGTCCGTGTTCGGCTTGAAGGTGAGCCCGAGCACCGCGATCGTCTTGCCGCGCACGGATCCGCCGAGCGCGGCGAAAACCTTGCGGGCCATGGCGCGCTTGCGCTGATCATTGACCGCAGAGACCGTCTCGACAATGCGAATCGGCGCGCCGAAATCCTGAGCCGTCTTGATCAAGGCCTGCGTGTCCTTGGGAAAGCAGGAGCCGCCATAGCCTGGCCCGGCGTGAAGGAATTTTGAGCCAATGCGCTTGTCGAGGCCGATGCCGCGCGCGACATCCTGCACATTGGCGCCGACCTGCTCGCAGAGATCCGCGATCTCGTTGATGAAGGTGATCTTGGTGGCGAGAAAGGCATTGGCGGCGTATTTGGTCAGTTCGGAGGTGCGGCGGCTCGTGATGACGAACGGCGCCTGGTTGAGGTAGAGCGGCCTATAGACCTCCTTCATAACGGCCTCGGCGCGCTCGTCGTTGACGCCCACGACAATGCGGTCGGGCCGCTTGAAATCGTCGATCGCAGCGCCTTCGCGCAGGAATTCCGGGTTGGAGACGACCGCGAATTCAGCGTCCGGACGGGCTTCGCGAATGATGCGCTCGACCTCGTCGCCCGTGCCGACCGGAACCGTCGATTTGGTGACGACGACGGTGAAGCCGTTGAGCCCCGCGGCGATGGCCCGCGCCGCTTGATAGACGAAGGTCAGATCCGCATGGCCGTCGCCGCGACGGGACGGCGTGCCGACCGCAATGAAAACCGCCTGCGCGCCGCTGACGGCGGCGGTGAGATCGGTCGAGAAGGACAGGCGCTGCTGGCGAACGTTATTGGCGACGAGCTCCTGCAAGCCCGGCTCGTAAATCGGCATCTTGCCGGCCTTCAGCGCTTCGATTTTTTTCTCATCCGTGTCGATGCAGCTGACAGTATGCCCGAAATCAGCGAGACATGCTCCCGAGACAAGGCCCACGTAGCCGGAACCGACCATAGCGATATGCATTTTTGACCCCCAGAAACCCAAGACGAGGGCAGCCTTAGCACGCCCCGAAGAAGACTTGAAGCAACCATGAGTTCGGACGTGTTACAGAGGCATGACAGAACTATCCTGGACGCGCAGTTTGCGGCGGCCGCGTCTCGGAGACTTGGACAAATCGAGCTAGACCATGTGTTCTGGCTGGGAGGGCCGCCCTTTTTTGCTACGTGCGTTGGCTCACGAGAACTTTGCGGCGAATCGATCCATGATCCTGAAGACGATCGACGGAGATCGGAAATTGGGCGCGGAAATGGGCCGAACGCGCTCTTCCGCCGCCGAGACTGCTGACAGAAAGGGCGGCTAGCGCATGGCGGGAACATTGCAACCGGATCTCTGCATCGTCGGCGGCGGCGCCAGCGGCCTCGCGCTCGCGGCCGCCGCGTCGTCCCGCGGACTGTCCGTCGTCCTCGTCGAAAGTGGCGAGATAGGCGGCGACCGCCTGGCGCAATGGGTCCCGAGCCTCGCCCTTTTGGCGGCGAGCCGCAGCAACGAGCCGAAGGTTGATTTCGCGCAGGCCCGCGCGCAAATCGCCGCCGCCGTCGCCAGGATCGCGCCGAATTATTCCGTCGCTCGGCTTGAAGCCTGGAACGTTCGACTCATCCGCGCGCGAGGACGGTTCACGCGCCCGGACACGCTCGACGCCGCCGGGACGACGATTAAGGCCGGCCATTTCGCCGTCGCGACAGGCGCCGGGGCCAAGATCTTGCCCGTGCAGGGGCTCGACTTGGTCAGGCCCCTGAGCTGCGCGGAGCTTTGCCGGCTGGAAGAGGCGCCAAGTCGGTTGATCGTGATTGGCGGCGATCCACAGGGGATCGCGCTGGCGCAAGCGATGCGCCGGCTCGGGGCAGAGGCGGTGATTCTGGCGCCCGAGAAGCTGCTGGCGCCGCTGGACGAAGAACTCGTCGCGCCGGTTCGAGATCAATTGGCCCGCGACGGCGTCCGTGTCCTTGAAAATATCAAAATTCACAGGCTGGAGCCGCTGGCGGACGGCCTTTGCGTCGTCTTCGTGCGCGCTCCAAACGGTGACGCCCCCCCAGCCAAGGTCGAGAGGGAGACGATCGAAGGCTCGCACCTCCTGATCGCCGGCGGGCGAATCCCGGTCGTCGAGGGTGTCGGCCTTGGGGCGGCGCGGGTGCGCTATGACGCCGCAGGCATTTGGGTCGATGCCGAACTGCGGACGCGAAACCGACGGATCTCCGCGATCGGCGCCGTCGCTAAAGGCCCTCGGTCGGCCGGCGCCGCCGACAGTCACGCGCAGATCGTCCTACGGTATCTCCTTCACCCCGGATTTCGGCTCCCCCTCGAGGGCGCGCCATTCCCTACGGTCGCCCGAACCATCATGACCGACCCCGAAATCGCCGTGACCGGCCTTTCGGAGGCGGAAGCGCGGGAGAGGCGGCGCGCCATCCGCGTGCTGCGCTGGCCCTTCTGCGAGACGGATCGCGCGCGCGTCGACGGCGCGGCGAGGGGTCATGTCAAGCTGATCACCGCCGCAAGCGGAAAAATTCTCGGAGCGGGAATCGTCGGACCTGCGGCAGGGGAGTTGATCAATCTCTGCACGCTCGCCATATCCAAGGGGATGAGCGCCACAGATCTAGCTTCGATCATGGTTCCCTATGCGTCGCTAGCCGACGCAGTGCGTCAGGCCGCCGCGGCGCAGGACGGCAATGAGCGGCCGGGGCTTGCTCGAGGCCTCTTGCGCCTGCTCGGACGGTGAAGGCTATGAGCGATCTCGCAATGCCTCCGGGCGATCGGCTGGCCGCGCCGACGGCGCGACGCGCGCGGGCGAGCCGCGTCCAGATCCGATTCGGTCTCACGACCCGGCTGCTTGTCCTGATGGCGGCTTTTGTGATGGTCGCGGCGACATTGATCTATCTGCCCGCCGTCGCCACCTTTCGTGACTTTTGGCTGCGCAACCGGCTCAGCGCGGCTTATACGGCTGCGCTCGTGCTCGAGGCGGCGCCGCACGCCATGGCGCCCGAGCACCTATCTCGGCAATTGCTCGACAGCGTCGGCGCGCGGATCATCGTTCTCAGCGTGCATGGGACCAAGCGAATCCTGGCCGCCAGCGAATTGCCCGCCGCAGTCGACGAAGTCTATGATCTGCGCGAACCGACTTTCTTCTCTTCCGTCGTCGGTGCGATCCAGACGCTCGCCGCGCCAAACGGCCGCTTTCTCACCGTCGTCGGCGAGGCGCCCATGGGCGGCGAATCGGTCGCCATCACCATGGAGGAGGGTCCGTTAAAGCGCGCGATGGCGGGCTATTCGCTTCGCCTTCTTGCAAATACGCTCGTCATGTCGGCAGTCGTGGCCGGCCTTGCGGCCGTCGCCTTCCATCGCATGATCTTGCGGCCGGTCCGACGCCTGACGGACAGTCTCGCCGGCTTCGGCGCCGATCCCGAAAACGCGTCCCGGATCATCGTACCGTCCGGCGGCAATCACGAGATCGGCGAAGCCGAAGCCGAGCTCGCCGTCATGCAAGAGGCGCTGGCGCGCGAGCTGAACCAGAAAAAGCATCTTGCCGCGCTGGGCCTCGCCGTAGCGAAGATCAACCATGACATGCGCAATATGCTGGCCTCGGCGCAGCTCCTCTCCGACCGTCTCGCCAATGTGACGGATCCACTAGCGCAACGGCTCGCGCCCAAGCTTGTCGCGACGCTCGATCGGGCGATCCGCTTTTGCCAGGCGACCTTGGCCTATGGCCGCGCCGTCGACGAGCCGCCGAAGATGCAGCGCTTCGCTTTGCGCCCGGTGGTCGTCGACGCCATCGAGAGCCTGGGCCTCGAGGGACGGACAAGCGTCGAGATCCGCAATGAGCTCGGCGAAGATTACGAAATCGTCGCTGATCCAGAGCAGATTTTTCGGGTGGTCATGAACCTTGTGCGCAACGCCGTCGAGGCGCTTCAGAGCGCGGGCCCTGCGCCGGAGCAAAAGGCGCTGGTTCGCGTCACCGGCTATTGGGAGCCGGAGGCTGCCGTGATTGAGGTCGCCGACAATGGCCCGGGGGTGCCTGCGGCCGCGCGGGCGAAGCTTTTCACCGCTTTTTTCAGCTCGAGCCGCGCCGGCGGAACCGGCCTCGGCCTCGTGATCGCGGCCGATCTTGTCCGGGCGCATGGCGGCGAGATCGCGCTTGTTCCACCCGCCAAGGATCAGCCTTTCGGCGCGCGGTTTCGCATTACCCTTCCGCAGCGGGACGCGAACGGCGCGGTAGAATCGCTTGATCGATGAAGGCATGCTTTTTAGGCTGCGGCGGACGTCCCGACGCCCAATCGAATTTCCGCACGCCATGCTTTCTTGGCAAAAGCGCTATTGCCAGGATCGCCCAGAGCCGGTAAACCACGCCTCGCTCGAACCGCGATCCAGGCTCACGCTCGGATCGACCGACTGGGTCGTGCGATCACGCCCGACCGTCGGAATTGGGGTCGCCACCAGAAGCGCCATATGCTTCAATGTCGGCGAGCGTCTTTTTCGTGTGGTCCGAGTGAAGCTCGGATGCGCATTTCAGGGGAAGACGTAAATCACAGGCGCCCGTAGCTCAGCTGGATAGAGCACTAGACTACGAATCTAGGGGTCAGGAGTTCGAATCTCTTCGGGCGCGCCAGTTTTATCAATGACTTGCTATATGGAGACCGTTTGAAAGCCAATTGATAAAACGGTTTTTCAAACGGTCTTTTGCGGGAGATCGACTGCGCCAGTCTTTAGGAATTCGTTTGGCTTTTCGCGTTGCGCAACCAAAGCCAATTCCCAACCCCGTGCCAAGGTTGGGGTCGAGGGTTTTGAATCCCTCCGCCCACTCTAGATTTTATCAAGAAAATCACGCAAAACCTTTTTCACGGACCAATCTGAGCGCCATTCAACGCATTTGAACGGAAATCGCCGGATAACGTGGCGCAGCTTGGCGGCATCGCGCAGTAGACAGCCTTCGCCCATCCTTCAGCACGCCATCGTCTTACGCCTATGCAGTTTTGCTCCTTGCCGCGATGACAGACGCCCGATCGTCGGTCGACTTGGCACGTCAACCTTCACAGCTGGCGGTGACCGGCGAACACGGGGGCCATGCAGGTCACTAGCCGTTGATGGTGAACTCTGGCATCCTCTGCCTTCCCATCGATTCGGAGCCCTTTTGATGCCGGATGAGATCCTGACCCTGGCGGAAGTGGCGCAGTTGCTGAAGGTCGCCGACAAGACAGTGTACACGATGGCCCAGCGCGGCGAGGTTCCCGCCTTCAAGGTCCGCGGACAGTGGCGCTTCAAGCGCGACGATCTCGACCAATGGATCGAGCAGAAGAAGCTATCCCAGCGCGACCACGACAAACCTGATGGCGGGCACGGATGAACCGACGTGTCCCCGATGGGTGCCGGCGATGATGACGACGGACTGCCAGGCGAAGTATTTCGCCTATGACCTCACGCGTCGGTATGCGCCTGACAGCGCCGAGCGTATGGCAGGCGCGGTTGCGGGCGCACAGGTCGATCTCAATCCGCATCAGGTCGACGCCGCGCTGTTCGCCTTTGCCTCCCCGCTCTCCAAAGGAGCGCTGCTGGCTGACGAGGTGGGGCTGGGGAAGACGATCGAGGCGGGCCTTGTCATCTCTCAACGCTGGGCGGAGCGAAAGCGCCGTATCCTGATTATCGCGCCGTCCAACCTGCGAAAGCAGTGGCACCAGGAACTGAGCGAGAAGTTCTTCCTCCCATGCGCCATCCTGGAATCGAAGTCATACAACCAGGCCATAAAGGGCGGTAACTACCGGCCGCTTGACCTTGATGGAACAGTCGTCATTTGTTCCTACCAGTTCGCACGGAGCAAAGCGGCGGACGTCCACGCCACCCCCTGGGATCTCGTGGTCATCGATGAGGCCCACCGCCTTCGTAATGTCTACAAGCCGTCGAATGTCATCGCGAACACCCTCAAGCAGGCACTCGCCCAGAAACAGAAGCTGCTTCTCACCGCGACGCCGCTGCAGAATTCGCTTCTGGAGCTTTTCGGCCTCGTCAGTTTCATCGACGAATATACGTTCGGCGATCTCAAGAGCTTCCGGGAGCAATTCGCGAACGCCGCACCCGACCGGGTCTTCAATCTCCTGCGTGAGCGGCTGAAGCCGATCTGTCATCGGACGCTGCGGCGCCAGGTCACCACTTACGTCCCCTATACGCGCCGCTATCCGATCGTCGAGGAATTCACCCCCGAGGACGGCGAGGACAAGCTTTACGATCTCGTCTCGGAATACCTCCGCCGGGACAATCTGCAGGCCCTCCCAGCCAGCCAGCGGTCGCTCATGACGCTGGTCCTTCGCAAGCTGCTGGCGTCCTCCACATTCGCGATCGCTGGCGCGTTGACATCGATTTCGCGCCGTTTGCAATCGAAGCTCGATGACGACGCGGCACTCGGCTCCGCCGAAGAGGATTTGGCTGAAGACTATGAGGCGCTCGATGAGACGGAAGATGAATGGACCGAGGATGACAAGCTCGAACCCCTGACGGCCGCTGACCGCAAAGCGATCGAAGCCGAGATCGCTGATCTGACGGGGTTTGCCAAGCTTGCCACCTCCATTGATCAGAACGGTAAGGGCAAGGCTTTGCTGAAGGCGCTCGGCGTCGCCTTCGCCAAGGCGGAGGAGCTCGGCGCCGCCAAGAAGGCGATCATTTTTACGGAATCGCGCCGCACGCAGGCATACCTCCTGCGCGTATTGGCCGACAGCCCGTATGCCGAGGGCATTGTCCTGTTCAACGGCACCAACACGGACGAGCGTTCGAAGGAGATCTACGCCGCTTGGTTCGCCCAACATCAGGGCTCGGATCGTGTCTCCGGCTCCCGCACAGCCGATATGCGGTCAGCGCTGGTGGATTACTTCCGCGACAACGGCCGCATCATGATCGCGACCGAGGCCGGCGCAGAAGGCATTAACCTCCAATTCTGTTCACTCGTCGTGAATTACGACCTGCCCTGGAATCCCCAGCGCATCGAACAGCGGATCGGCCGCTGTCATCGCTATGGCCAGAAGCACGACGTCGTCGTTGTAAATTTTCTCAACCGCAAGAACGAAGCTGATAAGCGCGTCTATCAGCTGCTCTCGGAGAAATTCAAACTCTTCGAAGGCGTGTTCGGCGCGAGCGACGAGGTTCTCGGCGCGATTGAGTCGGGCGTCGACTTCGAAAAGCGCATCGGGACCATCTATCAAAAATGCCGCCAGATGGATGAGATCAAGTCGGCATTCGACCAGCTGCAACTCGAACTAAGCCTTGAGGTCAACGAGGCAATGAGCCAGACGCGGCAAAAGCTGCTCGAAAATTTTGATGATGAGGTTCGCGAGAAGCTGAAGATCCGCGATGACGACGCGAAGGTCTATCTTGACCGCTTTGAGCATCTGCTGATGCGCCTGACGCAGCATGAACTGCGTTCGGATGCGGAATTTCGGAATATCTCTACGTTTGAGCTGCGGTCTCGCCCAGCGTGGACGAGCGCGCGCGATATCCCGCTCGGCCTCTATGAATTACCCAGGCGCTCGGGCGAGGCGCATCTCTATCGGCTGAATCACCCCCTCGGCGAGGCCGTTGTTGAGCGGGCAAAGGCGAGACAGCTCAACCCTGTGCAAGTCACCTTCGATTACACCAACCACGCGGGACGGATCAGCGCCCTTGAGCCTCTTCGCGGCCGGAGCGGATGGCTCAGTGTCTCAGCACTGACCATCGAGGCGCTCGACACGCCGGAAGACCATATCCTCCTGGCCGGAGTGGGGGATGATGGCACCCCCTTGAGCCGTGACGAGGCGATGCGCGTCCTGACGCTCTCAGCTTATGGCGGTGAATCGGTGGAGACGCCGGCGCCATTGGCCGACGATCTCAATGGAAGACTAGGCCTTGAGGCAAGCCAAATCCAGCGTGCCGTCTCAGAACGCAATGCGCGATTTTTCGGTGAAGAGGCCGACAAGCTGGATGGCTGGGCGGATGACTTGAAGGTCGGCCTGGAACGGGAGATCAAGGAGATTGATCGTCAGATCAAGGAGGCGCGGCGCGCCGCGACGGCGGCGGTGACGCTGGAAGAAAAGCTCGCCGGGCAAAAACAGATCAAATCGCTGGAGGCGCTTCGCAACACCAAGCGCCGCAACCTTTTTGAAGCGCAGGACGAAATCGATCGGCAGCGCGCAACACTCATTGCGCAGATCGAGTCGAAGCTAGAACAGAAGTCTGCGACTACTCCAATGTTCACGATCCGCTGGGTGCTTGCATGAGTGAAGACATGACACCATCACCACAGCTGGCCACGCGCAAGAAATCCACGGGGGAATTTGAATAGTGCCTGCGCTTAGTCCTCACCACATGTCTATGCTGGAGAAGGTCCTCGCGGCAGACTTCGTGCCACATCTACCGCCGCTGCTTGATGCCAGCAAGCCTGCTGACCAACAGGCGCGGAAGAACCTGTCTCGGGCGTTTGCCGGCTTCGCGATATCAAAACTCTGCGAAATTCCGCCCAAGGAGGCGGCAGCCTCAGTTGTCGACGATTTCGACGACTATGGGATCGATGCCGTCTACTACCACGCGGCATCTGAAACCCTTTTTGTTGTGCAGGCCAAGCTCAAGGCGTCGGAAACATTCAGTCAGGAAGAGGCGCTCGCGTTCTGCCAGGGAGTCCGCAAACTGGTCAGCCAGGACTTCTCGGGATTCAACGCAAACGTACTCAAGCGACAAACCGAGCTCGAGGACGCGGTCACGTCATGTTCGCAAATTGAGCTTGTGATTGCGCATACTGGTTCTGGGATAAGTTTGCATGCAAAGACAGCAGTAGCGGATTTGATCGCCGATGATACCCACGGTGAGGAACGTTTCAAGGGCTCGGTAACTGACTACGACGCAATCCGGGTCGTAGCAGATTTGCAGGCGGCGCAAGCCTATCCCCGCGTCGACGCTACACTGGTGTTGCAAGCCTGGTCATCCGAGGCAGCGCCGAGGCAGACGTACTTCGGTCTGGTGCGCGTTTCTGATCTCGTGAAGCTGCATGCAACATATGACAAAGCACTCTACGCGAAGAATATCAGAACTTTTTTAGGTCAAGCGACTGAGGTCAATGCGGCAATCCGGGGAACGCTCGCGAGCCAGCCGGAAAAGTTTATATATCTGAACAATGGCGTGACTGCACTTTGTGAGCGTATCGACCCGAAGGAAAACCGGAAGGCGGGCAAGCGGCTGAAGCTTACTGGTGTTTCCGTCATCAACGGGGCTCAGACAATCGCATCTTCTGCGCAGTTTGTCCAAAGCAACGCTAAACAAGATATATCCAGTGCGCGTGTCCTGATAACTTTGATCAAGGCTGATGGAGACAGCGAGTTCGGAAAGGCTGTCACACGGGCGCGCAACCATCAGAATCCGGTCCAGCTAGCCAATTTTGCCGCACTGGATGATGAACAGGAGCGCCTCCGCCGCGACCTCGCGCTATTGGGAATCCACTACGCCTACAAGGCTGAAGGCCCAGATTGTACCCACGATCCCAATCGCATTCGGATTGATGAGGCTGCGCATGCGCTGGCTCTGATGCAGCCAGATCCTCGGTTTGCAGTTTGGCTGAAGAAAGAGCCAGCGCAGCTTTTGGACACCGAACGCGATCCTTACAAGGCTATGTTTACGTCCAAGCTGACGGCGTTCCAACTGGCCAATGCTGTGCGGGTTTTTCGGTATCTGCAGAGGCGTATGGTGACAGAGGTGGCGACCGCCACTGGCGTAGAGAAGCTAACCTATAAGCATGGTGTGTTCGGCTTGGGCTTCATTCTGACGAAGCGGCTCGCAAAGGCCATTGATGGAGCCGTACTGATCGACAGCGCAAAGGTCTTAAGTGCGCTAAGCCTAGAATTTGATGCCCTTCGACAGGCATTGTGGACCGCCGTACAACCGCGCGCCGTGGCGAAGGGGCCACTAGCGCTTTTCCGAAATCAGGCTGAGGCGATCCCAATCCTTCGTGACACGATGATCGCTCACTACGGGTTGGCTGCAGACTCTGCCATTGCGCCGCTTAGGGCAAAAGTGACACCCGGCGAACTCTATCCGCAGGCCTTGTTCGCATACCTAGCGTCTAAGGCGCCGCAGATTGGGAATTTGACATGACCAAAAAGCAGAAGCTCGAACTGACATGGGTTGGCAAGGAGAACCGACCTCGGCTGGAGCCGCGCATCCTGCTCGAGGATACAGCTAAGTCATATCACGCGTCGCATCGTGTCGGTGACGACGACATTTTCGACAACCGACTAATCTTCAGTGACAATCTGCTTGCGCTGAAAGCGTTGGAGCAGGATTTCGCCGGTAAGGTAAAGTGCATTTTCATCGACCCGCCCTACAACACTGGCAGCGCATTCGAGCACTATGACGACGGAGTCGAGCACTCAATCTGGTTATCGTTGATGCGAGACCGTCTGGAGATTATCCGGCATTTGCTTTCAGAAGATGGTTCACTATGGATCACCATCGACGATAACGAGGCGCACTATCTGAAAGTTCTTTGCGACGAAATATTCGGCCGTCGTAATTTCGTTGCTAACGTGGTTTGGCAAAAGGCCTATACAGCTAATCAGACTGCAATGCACATCTCGAATGTGCATGATCATATTCTTATCATCGCAAAAAATACCGAAGTTTTCCGTTTAGGGAAAGTTTCAAGAACCGAGGACCAAAAGGCAAAATTTAGAAACTATGACAATGATCATCGAGGAGCATGGAAGGCTGAAAATCTATCTGCGGGTAAGTTTTATGCAGCAGGACAGTTTGAAATCACCGGCCCTACGGGTTTGAAATTCCTTCCTCCGAAGGGCCGCTACTGGAGGTGTAACGAGGAGCAGTACCAGCGCTGGCTTGCAGATAAGCGAATAACTTTTGGGCTTTCTGGCACCGGGCGGCCGATGCTGAAAAAATTCCTCTCCGAGATGGACGACGGCCTTACTGCTACAACGTGGTGGACCCATGAGGAGGTAAGCAATAACAAGCAAGCTAGTATTGATCTGAAAAATCTCCTGCCCGACATTCCGATATTTCAAAACCCTAAGCCGGAGCAACTTCTCAGCCGAATAGTTGAATTAGCCACGGATCCAGGCGACCTCGTCCTTGACTCCTTCGCGGGCTCCGGCACCACCGGTGCAGTCGCTCATAAAATGGGGCGGCGGTGGATCATGGTGGAGCTGGGCGAGCATTGCCACACACACATCATCCCGCGCCTGAGGAAGGTCATCGACGGCGAGGACAAGGGCGGTATCACCGCCGCTGTGGAATGGCATGGCGGGGGTGGGTTCCGGTATTTCAAGATCGCGCCGTCCTTGCTCGAGGTTGACCATTTTGGCCGGGAAGTTATCAGCAAAGCCTACAACGCTGAGATGCTTGCCGAAGCATTGTGCAAGCTGGAGGGCTTCACCTACGCCCCGAGCGATAGCGTCTATTGGCAGCACGGGGCATCGACTGAGCATGACTTCATCTACGTGACGACGCAGACATTCAGTCAAGAGCAACTCGCCCATTTGAGCGACGAGGTCGGGCCGGATCGATCCCTGCTCGTGCTCTGCTCCGCGTTCCGGGGCAATCTGGCAGCGTTTCCGAATCTCACGGTCAAGAAGATTCCCAACCATGTCAGAAGCCGCTGTGAGTGGGGCCATGACGACTACAGCCTGAACGTCGAGAACTTGCCTAAAGCTCCGCCGAAGGTTCCGAAGATGGACGCGCGAGAGGGAGAACTGTTTGCCGGGCTGTCTAAGCGGCAGACTGACCTGTTTGGCATTGAGGGGGGCAAGTGATGAACCGTCATGTCAACGCCATCGCCGGCCGCCTGAGCCTTCGCCCGCCGCAGCGGCGCTCGCTCGAAATTCTCGACCGCATTTCCGAGATCGTTCCTCCGACGAAGGGGGGTGACCTGGACGCGGCGCTCGCGGCCATTCGCAGTGAGTTCCCAACCGTCGTGGACTTTGAGCGCGAATTTCCAAGCCTTTGCTTCGCGCTCGCCACAGGTGTCGGAAAGACCCGCCTAATGGGCGCGTTCATCGCTTACCTGCATCTCGCGCACGGTCTGAACAATTTCTTCGTGCTGGCCCCGAACCTGACGATCTACAACAAGCTGATCACCGACTTCACCCAGAACACGCCGAAGTACGTGCTCAAGGGCATTTCCGAGTTCGCCATCTCGCCGCCGGTCATTACGACCGGCGAGAACTATGAGAGGCAGATCGCGAGCGGCGGAAGCCTGTTCCCGGTCACGATCAATATTTTCAACATCTCGAAGATCAATTCCGAGGTCCGCGGCGGGCGGTCGCCGAAAATCCGCAGCTTCAAGGAGGAAATCGGCGAAAGCTACTTCGAGTATCTCGCCGGTCTCGACGACCTCGTTCTTATCATGGACGAATCGCACCGCTATCGCGCGTCGGCCGGCATCCGCGCCATCAATGAGCTGAAGCCGGTTATCGGCCTCGAACTGACGGCCACGCCCTTCGTCGAGACATCGCGCGGGCCGGTCCCGTTTCAGAACGTCATCTTCGACTATCCGCTTGGGAAGGCGATGGCCGATGGGTTCGTGAAGGAGCCGGCAGTCGTCACGCGGGAGAACTTCTCCCCGATCGGAAAATCGCCAGAGTCGATCCAGCAGATCAAGCTCGAAGACGGGGTGCGCCTGCACGAGAGCGTCAAGGTCGAGTTGGAAACCTATGCGCGCCAGGTTGGCGAACGCATCGTCAAGCCGTTCATGCTGGTCATTGCCCGCGACACGACACATGCCGCCGAGCTGATGCAGCTCATCAAATCCGACAGCTTTTTCGAAGGCCGCTATACGGACAAGGTCATCCAGGTCGATTCCAGCGTGAAGGAAGAGGAGACGATCGAGCGTCTGCTCAAGGTCGAGCACACGGAGGAGCCGACGGAGATCGTGATCCACGTTAACATGCTCAAGGAAGGTTGGGACGTCACCAACCTCTATACGATCGTGCCGCTGCGCGCCGCCAACGCCCGCACGCTCATCGAGCAGTCGATCGGGCGTGGCCTTCGACTGCCCTATGGCAAGCGGACCGGCGTGACGGCCGTGGACCGGCTGAACATCGTGGCGCACGATCGCTTCCAGGAAATCGTCGACGAGGCGAAGAAACCTGACTCGGCGATCCGGCTCCAGCAGGTGATCCTTTCCAACGATCAGCTTCAGCAGAAGACGGTCACCGTCGTCTCCCAACCGCAACTTGCCTCGAAACTGGGGATTCAGTCTGACGGTGCGGCGCCTTCAGCGGCGAGCGGCTTTCACGAGGCGCAGTCGGTTTTCAACGCCGATGAACAGAAGATCGCCAAGATCGCCTACGACGTGATCCGGAAGTTTGAGACGCAGCCGTCACGGTTGCCGAGCGTCGGCCATCTTCAGAAGCCCGAGGTGCAGGCGGCACTCCTTCGCGAGGTCGAGAGCCAGTACCGGCCCGCACAGATGGAGTTGGATGGAATCTCAGGCCAACCCGACCTGGCCGCGATTGTTGCGAAGACCGCTGAAATCGTCGTCCAGCAGACCATCGACATCCCGCGCATCCTCGTGGTTCCGAAGGGCGAGGTGAAGTCGGGGTTCCGGCCGTTCACTCTCGATCTCGCTCGTATGAGGTATGAGGCGCCGAATGAAACGCTCTGGGCGGCCCATCTGCGGACTGGCCAAATTGATCGGATCGGCGTGGGTGCCGGGACGATCGACGAACAGCGTCTTGAAGATTATGTGGTCAGCGGGCTCATCGACTTCGACGACGTCGCCTACGACGAACACGCCGACCTTCTCTATGACTTGGCCGAGCAGGTCATCCGTCATTTTCTTTCATATCTCTCGGAAGAAGATGTGCGGAAGGTGCTGCGGCTCCATCAGAAGGAGATCGCCTGCTTCGTCCATGTCCAGATGCAGAAGCACTTCTGGCAGGACACGCAGGTCGCGTACGACGTCGTGATCACGCGAGGTTTCACTGAGCTTCGAAACAGCGCCTATACCGCCGCCGCTGACGAGGCGCCCCTCGATTTTCGTATCTCGCCGTCCGACAAAAGCAACATGTCGCGCTACCTGTTTGGCGGGTTTTCCCGCTGCCTCTACCCGACCCAGAAGTTCCAGTCCGATGCCGAGCGAAAGCTCGCAGTCGTGCTGGAGAGAGAGTCGCTCAAATGGTTCAAGCCGGCCAAGGGCCAGTTTCAGCTGTTCTATCGTAGCGGCATTGAGGACCTGGAATACCAGCCGGATTTCGTCGCCGAGACGGAGACGCGCATTTTCATGCTGGAGCCAAAGGCGTCGAATCAGATGGCGGTTCCGGATGTTCTCGCAAAACAAGAGGTTGCCATCGAATGGTGCCGCCGAGCGACTGATCACGCCGCAACCTACGAGGGAAAACCATGGACCTATGTGCTCATTCCTCACGATGCCATTGCTGAGAATATGACGCTTGAGGGGCTCTCCCGGCAGTTTGCGGCGAAGGGGGGCGTTCACACCATGGAGCGGAGCTAACCCCGCTCGGTGAGGAAGCCCTCGCCAATTCCGCGGCATTATATGGCTATCAAAGTATTTCGCTTCGAAACGTCGCATTTGCGGAAACATCGCCGCTTTTTTGCCCAAAAAAAGATGCGGCTGCCTGCTCAGGTGACGCTTGCGGACCCCAATGATTCGGAAGGTTGACGCATGGTCAAACTTGTATCGATCTCGCAGGCGCTTCTGGTAGCCGAGCATCTCAGCTTCAGTCGCGCGGCGCAGGTCCTCGGCATCCAGCAATCCGCGGTCAGCCGGCGGGTGCGGGCGCTGGAGGACAAGCTCGGCGTTTCGCTGTTTGAGCGCGACGCGAGCGGAATCCGGCTGACAGAGGCCGGGCGCCGGTTTCTGGACCGGTCGCGTTCGGCGCTGGCCGAGATCGATCACGCCGTGAAGGGCGCCGCCAATGCGGGATGCGGCGCCGAGGGCGCACTGAGCATCGGGATCCTGTCGTCGCTTTCGCGCGGTTTCGTGCGTGAGTTGATTCGCACCTATCGCGAAACGCATCCGGCGATCGCCATCGATATCGTCGAGGGCTCCGCCAGCGAGCACCTTGCGCGTATAAGCGAGCGTCTGCTCGACATCGCTTTCGTCACCGGGACGCCCTCGGCGCTACACTGCGATACCCTCGTCCTGTGGGAGGCACGCGTTTTCGCTGCCCTGCCGGCGCGCCATCGCCTCGCCAAGGAAGACGCGGTCGGTTGGGAGGGGCTGAAGGACGAGCGCTTCATCGTCAGCCGGGACGCGCCCGGCCCGGAGATCCATGACTATCTTGTCCGGCGACTGGCGGATTTTGGGCACAGCCCATCTGTGGAGCGCTATGACGTCGGCCGCGAAAGCTTGATGCATCTGGTTGCGCTTGGCTTCGGCATCAGCCTCGCCAGCGAAGCGGCGACCGCGACGCGCTATCCCGAGGTCGTCTTTCGGCCGCTCGCAACCGCGGAGGATATATTGCCCTGCAGCGCGGTCTGGTTGCCGGTCAACGACAATCCGGCGCTGCGGCGCTTCCTTAGCCTCGCCCGGTCGATGTCCCTGGGCCAGCCGGCTCCGCGGGCGCCTGCGGCTTCATGACATTCCGCATTTTGGCGAAGGCGCGATCGCTGGCGATGAAGCGCGCCAATATGGGCGCGATCAGCCTGGCCGGCTGATTGATGGGCTGTCCGGTTTCTTGGGCAAGCGCATCGGCATAGGCGACGAGATCGCGATGGACGGCCGCCGGCAATTCAACGGTCAGCTTAACGGGCTTGTCATCGGCGATCGCGCCGAGTTTCAGCTTGGCCATCTGTCACTTCCTCAGCCTTGATAGGGCTCGAGCACAAGATCCCGATTGACAATCACACGCACGGGGAATCCCGGCCGGATCGTCAGGGTCGGCTGGATGTTGAGATTGCGGCCGACGATCTGCTGACCGGTCTGATTGAAGCTCTCGGACGCTCCGCGACGTATGGCTTGCGTCAGATCGTTCTGGCTGCCGCTCGTGCCGACCTCCGATCCGACGCTGAGCAGGGTCGAGAGCAAGGCCGCCTTGAACAGGGCGCCCCAATGATCGTCGACCTGATCCTCGAGCCCGGAATAGCCCGCAGTGTCCGCGCCCGGCTGGCGCTCCAGCACGATCGACTTGCCGTTGGGCAGGATGAGCCGGGTCCAGACCAGCAGCACGCGGGACTGGCCGAAGGCGACCTGGCTGTCATAAATGCCGATCAGACGCGCGCCCTGCGGGATCAGCAGCGAGCGGCCGGTCGGACTGTCGTAGACGTTCACTGAGACCTGGGCGGTGATCTGGCCAGGAAGATCGGAGCGAATGCCGGTGATCAGTGCGGCGGGAATGACCGTGCCCGCCTGCACAACGTAGGGCGATGCCGGCTCGGCCAGCCGGTCGGGACTGGTGGTGCGGCGATCCACCGAGGCATTGACGAAAGCGAGCTTGCGGTCCTGGCCGTTCTGCGCGAAGGCGGCGTCGGTCGAGGGCTGCGCGGTCTGAGCTGCTATGGCGCTCGAATCTAAAGGCGCGCCAGACGCCAGCGTCGGTGCGGGCAGCTCGCGGATGTTCGTCGATGCGAACAGGCGGCTGAGCAGCGCGGCTTCGATTTCCTGAGCGCGGCGCTGCGCTTCGGGGTCGACGGCCGGCGCGCCGGGAACGACGGTGTTCTGAGCGCCTCCCGCATTGAGCATCGGCCGGCCGAGATCGCCCGGTAGCGGCGGCCCGAGTTGCGGGGCCGACCGGGGAATGCCGGCATAGTCGCGCGGCAGGCCGGCGAGACCATCGGCGGTGGTACGATGATCGGTGCTGTAAAGCTCTTCTGGAGCCGCCCCACGGCTGCGGTTATTCTGCAAGGCCCAGAACACAGCGCCGAAAACGGCGACGAGGGCGACCGCCGCGCCGCCGGCCAGCACCTTGCGCGACAACCGAGTGACCCGCGGCCTCGCAGGCCGCAGACGCAGCGCCTCGCCGGGATCGCCGGCCCGTTGCGCCGGGTCAGCCGCTTCCTCTTTCCGGTCCTCGCTCACTTATGATCTCCCGTCCGTGCGGGAGATGCGAACGGTCTGCAGGTGATCGCCGCCAAGGCGCAGCTCGGCGGCGCCGAACAGACGGTCGACGACATAGTAGTTCTGGCGGACGCGATAATTGACGAGCTGGCCGTCGCCCTGCGGCCCGATAACGAACAGCGGCGGCGCCTCGCCCTGCGCCAGACCGCGCGGCATCTCGATATAGACCTTGGAGCCGTCGTCGAAGGCCGAAAGCGGCCGCCAGGGCGGAGCATCCCCCGTGATCTGATAGCGGAAGCGAAGCCGGGACACGTCGATGCCGGCGTCGATCGGGGCCGCGCTCGCGGCCGCCGCGTTCTGGCGTCGTAGCGCGATGAGCTGGTCTTCGGGATACTGCCAGGAGACCGAAGCCATGTAGGTCTGCTCGGTCGAACGCAGCTCGAGGAGATACGTCCGTCGATCGGTGTTGATGACGAGATTGGTCACCAGGTCCGGCCGGGTCGGTTTGACCAGGATGTGAACTTTCTTCGTCGCGCCCGCGCCGCTCTCGGTGTCGCCGATGATCCATCTGACGGTATCGCCGGCGGCGACGGGGCCGGATCCTACGAGCTGCTCGCCGTCCTGCAGCGCGACGTCCGTGACCTCGCCCGGCGCCGTATAGACCTGATAGAGGGCTCCACCCGAGAAGGGATAGACCTGCACGGCGTTGATGAAGCCGTCGCGAACCGGCTGCACGCGCGCGGCGGCGTTGGCCTGTTTGACGCGGACCGTCGGATCGCCCGGCTCCGGGGGAGCCTTGCCGCCAGGCAGAGGCTTCAATTGGCCGGGGAGCGGCAACGGCTTTCGTAGCTCCACGATCTGCACCGGGCCTGGCCGATCGGTCTGAAGAGTCGCGGGCTCGGCCACGTCGTCGAGCGCGATTTCCGGCGGCTTCTGAAGTTGCGCGCAACCGGCGAGCGCGGAAGCGGAAAGCAGTAAAGCCGCGAGGGCGTCTCTACGAAAAGCCGGAAGAGCGGGATTACGAAAAGACGGCTTCATTGCCCGAGCTCCTTCGACCAGTTGATGGCGTTGACATAGATGCCGAGCGGGTTCCTGCGCAGACGATCGGCGTCGTGTGGGGTCTGGAGCACGACGGTGAGGATGGCGGTCCAACGCTCGGTCGCGCTGAGGCTGCCATTCTCGTAGCGGCGCTGGATCCACGCGACGCGGAATGAGTCGGGCGAGGCGCGAATGACGCTGGAGACTTCGACGGAGATCTGGGCCTTGCCGAGATTGGCGAAGGGATCGTTGGTCCGCGCGTAGTCATTGAGCGCCGCCGCGCCGCGATCGGTGGTGAATTCATAGGCGCGCAGCCATTGCTTGCGCAGGATGATCGGATCGGCCGGCAGGCCGCGCACATCCTCGATGAAGTGCGCGAGGTGATAGGCGATCTGCGGATCGGTCGCCTGATAGTCCGCGCTGGCCGGCGCGATCGCCTGAGCCTGGCCGAGCTTGTCGACCTGCACCACCCAGGGCGTGATCGTGCCGCTCGCCGATTGCCAGATGAGACCGCCCGCGAGGCCGCCTGAGAGGATCAGGCAGCCGAAGGCCATCAATCGCCAGTTCTTGGCCTGGACGCGGGCCGAACCGATCCGTTCGTCCCAGACCTGGGCGGCTTTCTGATAGGGCGTCTCTGGCTCGGGGGTTCGCCCGTAGCGCACGGATGGTCGTCGGAACATGCTCATTCCCCTTCGGAGAGATCGACGGAAGCGCCGCTGCCGCCGCCATCACCGGATTTGACTGCGTGGGCAGCCGTTGAGGCGCCATGGCTGATGGTTTGCGAGCGTCTCATCCGCTTCGCCCACTCGGGCGGACCGGCAGTCGCCGAGGGACCAGCCGAGGGCGTGTCCCCGGCCGCTTCCCCCATCGCGGCCCGCCCGCCGGCTTCGAAGCTCGACTTGACGTTGGCGGCGGCGCGGCGCAACGGGCTGATGATCGCCTCCGCGCCGTTGGAGAGCCCGGCTGTCGCAACGCCGGATGCGCCCCCTGCGCGATAGGCGGCGGTCGCGCCGCCGGCGATAGCCGCGCCGCCACGGGCGGTTCCCGCGATGGCGCCACCGACAAGGCCGGCGCCGCCCGCGGCGAGACCGGCTCCGGCGACGACGATGCCGCCAGCCGCGAGGCTCGTGCCGACGGCGGCGCCGGCGCCGAGCTGCGGTCCGCCCGAGACAATGCCGTTGGCGATGCCGGGTCCGAAGATGCCGAGACCGAGCAGCGACAGCGCGGCGAGCACGATCGCCATGGCGTCGTCGATCGAGGGCTGCGCGCCGCCGAAGCCAGCTGTGAATTGGGAGAATAGAGTCGATCCGATGCCGACGATCACGGCGAGCACCAGTACCTTGACGCCCGAGGAGACGACGCTGCCGAGCACGCGTTCGGCGGCGAAGGCGGTCTTGCCGAAGAGGCCGAAGGGGATCAGCACGAAGCCGGCGAGCGTCGTCAGCTTGAATTCGATCAGCGTGACGAAAAGCTGGATCGCGAGGATAAAGAAGGCGAGCAGCACCATCATCCAGGCGAACAGCAGCACCGCGATCTGGATGAAGTTCTCGAAGAACGAGACATAGCCCATGAGGCCCGAGATCGAATCGAGGATGGGTCGGCCGGCGTCGAGGCCGACCTCTGCGATGCGGCCGGGGCGCAGAAAATCCGCTTCCGCCAATCCCGTCCCAGACGCCTTCAGGCCGAGCCCGGCAAAACTCTCGAAGACGATGCGGGCAAGGTTGTTCCAGTTGCCGATGAGCCAGGCGAAGACGCCGACGAACAGCGTCTTCTTGACGAGTCGCGCGATGATGTCGTCGTCGGCGCCCCAGGACCAGAAGAGCGCGGCCAGCGTCATATCGATCGCGATCAGCGTGGTGGCGATGAAGGCTACTTCGCCGCCGAGCAGGCCGAAGCCGCTGTCGATGTATTGGGTGAAGACCGCGAGGAAACGATCGATGGCGCCCGTGCCGCCCATGACTTACTTGTCCTCCGATTTGGGCTGATCGGCCGACACCGTGCCGGGCGCGCCGTTCGGCGGCGGGTTCGGGAACATCTGAACGGGCGAGCGTTCGGAGGGTTGAGCGCCCAGCCGGAGGAAGCGGCGGCGATTCTCGGCCCAGGCGCGTAGGCAACCAGCATCGTGCGCCCCGGCTTCGCCAAGAAGCTGGCAACGGCTCAGCTCGGCCCGGAGGGGATCGCCGTCGACTATGACCGTCGACGATGAGGAAGGGGCCGCTGGCTTTGGATCGCCGTGTTTGATCTGAACCGCGGTCACGGCAATCGCGAGCATGACGAAAGCCATCGCCGCGATCCGCGCCGCCATCGTCGGATTCAGTCGCGTCGTCATTGGTGAAACATCGTGACGGTCGTGGACTGATAGCTCGTCCCCGGCGTCAGGAAGCGGCGAAGCTGTTCTTTGGCCTGATCCTGGGCAGCGGCTTGCTGGGCGGCCTGAAGACTCTGCGCCCGACCTTGGGCGGCCACGGTTGCCGTCAAGTCCGCGAGCTGCTGGGCCTGAAGGGCGAGGATCTGATTGCCCGCCTGAGCCGCCTGAAGTGCGCCCGTCGCCGACTGGCTCGACGTGACCAGCGCCGACATCTGCGTGCGGTTCGTGTCGAGATTTCCTACGACGCCAGCCTGGACGCGCAATGCGTCCTGTAGACCGGCGACCGAGTTCTGCCAACGCTGTTGGGCGTTGGCGATCAGCGCCTGATTGGACTGGCTGGCGTTCGCGCTTCCGTAGGTGGTCTGGAACGCGCGGTCGATCTGCTGAACGTTATAGGCAATGTTCTGCGCCTGGGCGAGGAGCTGCTGGGTCCTCTGGATCGACGATTGAAGCTGTTGCAGCGAGGAATACGGCAGGCTCGCGAGATTGCGCGCCTGATTGATCAGCATCTGCGCCTGGTTCTGAAGCGAGGTGATCTCGTTCGTGACCTGCTGCAACTCGCGCGCTGCGGTCAGGACGTTCTGGGAAAAATTGCTGGGATCGAAGACGATCATTTGCGCGAACGCTGGCACCGCCAAAGCGAGCGATAGCGCGAGCGCGGTCGACGCCGCGAGATGACGCGGACGGATACGAATCATGGCTGGCTCTCCAGGTTCCCGAGGTCGGGGATGAAATCAGCCGCCCAGCCTGCATCGCGCAGGCGCAGCCAGGCGGACGTGAAGCCGTCGCGGCCATGCTCGGCGAGCAGGCGCTCGATGGCGGCCTGATCGGTCTTCGAGGACGCGGCGGTGAAGGCCAGCGCGACGTCGCCAAGCCCCAATTCGAACAGGCGATTGCCGCGCCGCGACTGGCAGTAGTAGTCGCGCTTCGGCGTCGCGCGGGCGAGGATCTCGATCTGACGATCGTTGAGGCCGAAGCGGCGATAGATGGCGGCGATCTGCGGCTCGATCGCGCGCTCGTTCGGCAGGAACAGGCGTGTCGGGCAGCTTTCGATGATGGCGGGCGCGATCGCGGAGCCGTCGATGTCCGACAGCGATTGGGTGGCGAAGACGACGCTGGCGTTCTTCTTGCGAAGGGTCTTCAGCCATTCGCGGAGCTGGCCGGCGAAGCCCTCGTCGTCAAGCGCGAGCCAGCCTTCGTCGACGATCAGCAGAGTCGGCCAACCGTCGAGACGGCCTTCGATGCGGTGGAAGAGATAGGCGAGCACGGCGGGGGCGGCGCCCGTGCCGATCAGGCCCTCGGTCTCGAAGGCCTGCACCCTCGCATCGCCGAGACGCTCAGTCTCGGCGTCGAGCAGGCGGCCATAGGGACCGCCGAGACAATAGGGCTGCAGGGCGCGCTTCAGCGCCTGCGATTGCAGCAGCACGGAGAGACCGGTCAGCGTACGTTCCTCGGTCGGCGCGCTGGCGAGCGAGGAGAGCGCGGACCAGAGGTGATCTTTGGCTTCCGGCGTCACGCTGACCTTCTCGCGCGTGAGGATGCCGGCGATCCATTCCGCCGCCCAGCCGCGTTCAGCGACGCTGTCGATGAGCGCCAATGGCTGCAAGGCGACAGGCTCGGTCGCATCCGCGGACAGGGCGCCGCCGAGATCGTGCCAGTCGCCGCCCATGGCGAGCGCCGCGGCGCGGATCGAGCCGCCGAAGTCGAAAGCGAAGATCTGGGACCAGGCATACCGGCGGAACTGCAATGCCATCAGCGCCAGGAGCACAGACTTGCCCGCGCCGGTCGGCCCGACCACCAGCGTGTGGCCGACATCGCCGACATGCAGGCTGAAGCGGAACGGGGTAGACCCTTCCGTCCGCGCGAAGAACAGCGGCGGCGCCTTGAAATGCTCATCCCTTGACGGGCCTGCCCACACCGCCGAGAGCGGGATCATGTGGGCGAGGTTCAGGGTTGAGACCGGCGGCTGACGAACATTGGCGTAGGCATGCCCCGGCAAAGAGCCAAGCCAGGCTTCGACCACGTTGACCGTCTCCACCATGCAGGTGAAGTCGCGGCCCTGGATGACCTTTTCGACCAGCCGCAGCTTCTCGTCGGCGATGCGCGGATCATCGTCCCAGACCGTGACGGTCGCGGTGACATAGGCCTGACCGATCAAGTCGGAACCCAACTCCTGGAGCGCCGCGTCCGCATCCATGGCCTTGTTGTGGGCGTCGGTGTCGAGGAGCGTCGAAGCCTCATTGGTCATCACCTCCTTGAGGATCGCCGCGATCGACTTCCGCTTGGCGAACCATTGCCGACGGATCCTGGTCAGCAACCTGGTCGCATCGTTCTTGTCGAGCATGATCGCTCGCGTCGACCAGCGGTATGGGAAGGCGAGCCGGTTCAGTTCGTCGAGGATGCCGGGCGTGGTCGCGGTTGGGAACCCAACGACCGTCAGCACGCGCAGATGCGCGGCGCCCAGCATTGGCTCCAGCCCGCCGGTCAGCGGCTGGTCGGCGAGCACCGCATCGAGGTACATCGGCGTCTCGGGGATGCGGACGCGTTGGCGCTTCGTCGACACGCAGGAATGCAGATAGGTCAGCGTCTCTGCGTCATCGAGCCAGCCGCTCTCGGGCATGAAGCCCTCGACGAGTTGCAGCACGCGGTCGGTGCGGGCGATGAAACCGCGCAGCACCACGCGCGCGGCGGCGCGCTCGGTGCGCGCGCGGCCCTCATAGAGGAAGCGCTCGGCGCGGGCGGCGTCTTCTGCCGGCGGCAGGTAGAGGAAGGTCAGGAAATAGCTCGACTCGAAGTGGACCCCTTCTTCCTCGAACTCGGCCTTGCGTTCGGCATCGACCAGCGCCGAAGCCACGTCGGGAAAGCGGCTCTCCGGATAATGGAAGGCTGGATGACGCTGGGCCTCGACGAAGACGGCCCATCCCGAGCCCAGCCGGCGCAAGGCGTTGTTCAGCCGGCCGGCGACGGCGACGAGTTCCGCCGGAACGGCGGAATCGAGATCCGGCCCCCGAAACCGCGCCGTGCGCTGGAAGCTGCCGTCCTTGTTGAGGACGACGCCTTCCCTGACGAGCGCCGCCCAGGGAAGAAAATCCGCGAGCCGGGTGGTGGGGCGGCGATATTCGGCGAGGTTCATCATCGGGCGACGTCCATGATGTGCGGCCTCAGACGGTCAGATGACCGGGGATGCGCAGATGCCGGCGCACCACTTCGACGAACATCGGATCGCGCTTCGCCGCCCAGACGGCGGTCGCGTGGCCGACGACCCACAGCAACAGGCCGGCGATCCAGAGGCGCAGACCGAGGCCAAGAGCTGCGGCCAGCGTGCCGTTGAGGATCGCCACGGCGCGCGGCGCGCCGCCCATGAGGATCGGCTCGGTCAGCGCGCGGTGGACCGGGACCACGAAGCCGGGGACGGGCTGCTCGCCAGTGAGGTCTTGCATCAGATCAGGGCCCCGCCGCCGAAGGAGAAGAAAGACAGGAAGAAGCTCGACGCGGCGAAAGCGATCGAGAGACCAAAGACGATCTGGATCAGCCGGCGGAAGCCGCCCGACGTGTCGCCAAACGCCAGAGTGAGGCCGGTGACGACGATGACGATCACCGCCATGATCTTGGCGACCGGCCCCTCGACCGATTGCAGGATCTGATTGAGCGGTTGCTCCCACGGCATGTTTGAGCCGGCGGCCCAGGCGGGGATGCTGGTCAACGTGACGAAGCCGACGGCGGCGACCGTCGCGATATGCTGGCGGATGAGGAATGGTCGACGGATCATGACGGGTCTCCTGCGCTTGAGAGGGCATAGTCGCCGGCCGGTCCCAGCCCGGTGACGTGGACGAGTTCGGCGAGACGGCGCTCCGAGCCGCGACCAGCGAGCACGGCGACCACATCGATGGTCTCGGCGATCAGCGCGCGCGGAACGGTGACGACGGCTTCCTGGATGAGCTGCTCGAGGCGGCGCAGCGCGCCTATCCCTGAGCCGGCATGGATGGTGCCGATGCCGCCGGGATGGCCGGTGCCCCAGGCCTTCAGGAGATCGAGCGCCTCGGCGCCCCGCACTTCGCCGATCGGGATTCGGTCGGGGCGCAGGCGCAGCGACGAGCGCACAAGATCGGAAAGCGAGACGACGCCATCCTTGGTGCGGAGCGCCACGAGGTTTTGCGCCTCGCATTGAAGCTCGCGCGTGTCCTCGATCAGCACCACGCGATCGGCGGTCTTGGCGACCTCGGCCAGAAGCGCATTGGTGAGCGTCGTCTTGCCGGTGGAGGTGCCGCCGGCGACCAGAATGTTTTTGCGCGCGGCAACCGCCGTGCGCAGAATCGCTGAATGCGCCTGGCTCATGATCCCGGCGGCGACATAATCGTCGAGGGTGAAAACGGCGACGGCAGGCTTGCGGATCGCGAAGGCCGGAGCGGCGACAACGGGCGGCAGAAGCCCCTCGAACCGCTCTCCCGTCTCGGGCAATTCCGCCGAGACGCGCGGCGAACCGGGATGCACCTCCGCGCCGACATGGTGCGCCACAAGCCGGATGATGCGCTCGCCATCGGCGGCGGAGAGGCGCTCTCCCGTGTCGGCGAGACCGCTGGACAGCCGGTCGATCCAGAGCCGCCCGTCGGGGTTCAGCATCACTTCGACAATGGCGGGGTCTTCGAGGAAGCTGGCGATCGCCGGTCCGAGCGCCGTGCGCAGCATGCGCGCGCCACGAGATATCGCCTCGGACTGGAAGGAATGAACCGCCACCTGCGTCCCCGGTCTTGCGGGCTGCGACGGGCGGCCCTGGATCGGGGATGATTAGAAAAGGCAGGACCTCGGGCGGCGCAACAACGCTATCAGAGGCGTAGGGCGCTGGCGGACAAAGACAGGGGGGTGGCGGAGTTGCTCGGATTTATTCATCATCGATGGTGGCCGAATGGATGATCTCTTTCGTTGTCGCAGCGGACATCGGCCTAGTTGCGAGTGACTCCTCCGTTTGACCCTCGGGCCCCGTTCGGGCCACGCGGGATGGTGATCGTGTCGCGCCGATTGTCGTCGTTTAGCTAAGCAGCGCTGCTCCCCATAAAGCGGACACCGCAATTGGCGGGATGAACAAGGCCGTTTCGGGTGGAAACCTGCCTATCGCAGCTCAAGTTTCGATGATAGACTAACCGCGCGTCGAAAGCATTGGACTAATAAGCATGTCTAGAAGCAACAGGTCTATGTTTCAATGGCTTTTTCCTATCGGGGAAGGTGAAGGACCAAGACGCCGAACGACAATCGCCGCCTTTTTCATCGGCATGACACTGCCCGCCATCGTAGACCTACTAGTCCAGCACACGGAGCAGTCCCTTCCTGGTGATTTGATGCAGTTGGTTGTCTCCGTCACAGCCGGAGCTGTGTTGACACTGCCACCGCTATTCTTCTTCTGTAAACCAAGGGATCCGGCCTTGAAATGGCCAACAGTTGTAATTGGCTTGGGTTACATAATGATGGCGGTACTTTATGCGCTGAAAATTCTCAGTACTTTGAATGTACAAGGTGCCGTGTTGTTTACTACAAAGATTGGATATGATCCATTAACCGATGCTATTTCATCAATGATATTTGTCTATGCGTGGTTTTTGTTCTCACAGACAGAACCAGATCAGGGAACTAAAAGAACCGAACGTTTCATGATTTTCGTCATGTCCCTAGCTGTTCTCGTAAGCGGTGCATGGAAGTTTTTTGGCGACTGGCGTGACGATCAGCAAATGATCGCGATCGCTAGACGCGCACTGAATTTCAGTAACGGTGCAGTTTTCCTTTGCTTATACACTCAAATGCTTCGGATATTACCGCCACCAGATCCCATCAGCCGCTTTATTATTCTTCTCTATGGCTGCGTTCAGATTGAAGCAGATATTCGAGATTGCTTAGGCGCCTGCTCAAACTTATCAGAGGACGCGGCTGCCATCATCGTCGGTTGGATCCTTGTGATGGGGAAAGTTTTATTTGCCCTTTATGTAGTCTACTGTTTTCTTGAGGCCAAGCTTATAAATAGAGACTATGGGAGTTCCCTAAGTGAGGTCGGTGTTACTCGTCACTGATTCGATCTATCCGAAGACCAAAAGGCATATCGAAAAAATCCGGTCTCTAATTGGAGACGATCGACTTTCTGTCTTGTTGATTCGGGATAAGGGAGATCCTTTTTTTCAAAGAACGGGCGAGTACCTCAGCGATCTCGAAGTGTTGATCGAGGAGGTCGACTCACTAGAATCGCTTTACCGGTTTTTCGCGTCGAACACGACGCCAGCTGACGAAATATCTGTCTTGGCGCTGAACCAATCCGCCCTCCTCCCGGGATTGGCAGTGTTGGCGGTGCTGGGGCGATCGTTTCGACCCGGAATACTGGAGTCGTGTGACAAAGGTATCATGCGGTCCAGGCTTCAACCGGTTCCGAATCTAAGATTGGACCACTACGTCGTTCTTGGCGACGACGTGCCACCAGCACGCGCGCCATTTGAGCCAGGCCCCTACATTGTGAAACCCTGCCTTGGTACGAGCAGCCGCGATGTTTACCGGGCACAGAGTTGGGACGAGATCCGCCGGGTCATTCCCCTCTGGCAGGGATCCTGTAAATGGCTTCCTGACTGGATCGGAGCGTTGCTAGGTCTGACAAGGCCTTCAATTGGCGCGTTTATCGTAGAGCGTTTCATCGAGGGAACCGAGTTTTCAGTTGACGGCTGGATCGGTGATGACTTCGATGCGATTGTACAACAAAAGCTTTGGACTTTTGAACAGCCATTCTTTGGGGATGGCCTCACAATTTCTCCTCCTGCCTGCTCTGCCTGTCTGCCGGCGGATTACAATGCTCTGAAGACTCGCGAGGACAACATTGTTTACTTTGCGAGATCCATTCTCGAGGCAATTGGGTTGCGGAATGGCGTCTTCCACATCGAAGGCCGCGAATGTCGATCGAGCGGTGCGCTGCGCCTGATCGAGGTGAATCCCCGCGCCCCAGGCGGATCGTTATGGAGATCCGCTCTCCTGCGAATGAATTGCGACCTCGAATTGATGGATGCGGCGCTTCAGCTCGGTTACCCTTACCCAAAGTTGGCGGACGCTCCCGCTAAGCACGTACTGCATTATCCATTTTACGCCATGCAAAGCGGAACGCTACAGGACTGGGGTGGTCTGGACGGACCCTTCAGGCTGCCTAACCTCAAGATCGACAAAGTCGCCACTTTGAAGCAATCTTTCTACTCAGATCGCGTTCGGGAAGAGGCTTACCTTGCTTTTGCGGTGACGCACGATGACACTCTTGAGGCTCTCCTGGCTCAAGGACAAGAGATCCTGCGTCTTCGTCGCCCACAAATCCTCCAAAACCCACTCATGGGGACCTAGTGCGAGAGCCACGCGCTCCGCTCCGTGTGCGATTTTTATCGAGCGAACGCCGCCATTTTCGCCCAGTGCGGTCTTTCCGTATAATGAATGAGCGATGCTAAGCTGAAAGATTAATCTGATCCAACGGATGGTTAGACTAGGGTCGGACTTGCCCTCGCAATTTTCACGACCCGACGTCTGCTTGTTGCCCTTGGGCACTCCAAGCGGCCAATCTAGTTTCGGGCTGACCCGGTCCAAGATCGCCAATCATCTTTCCTCGCCTGTCTTGCCCTCTACATCTTGCGGAATCTCATCGAGCAGGCTTTGGCCCTTCTGCAGCCGTCGGCCGAGCGCCTCGATGAAGCCTTCGTAGCGCTCACGGCCCTTGATCTGAGCGGCTGCTTGCGCATCGCTTGGCAGCGGCGGCGTGATCGTCAGCCAGAAGCGGATGAACAGCGCCAGCGTCTCGGTCGAGATACCGACATTGCGTTCAAGCCGCTGGACCTGCCGGGACAGCCGGTCGAGACGGCGGGTGAAGGCGGCCTCGCGGAGATCGACGCCGTCCGGTGACAGGAACGATGCGACAGCGGCCTCAACGATGGCCGAGCGCGACAGGCCTTTGCGGTCGGCAAGATCCGCGATCTGCTTCAATAGTTCCGGCGGAAAATAGACGTTCATCCGGTCGCGCATAGGCCATCCTTCACAATTCGAGGCCGTCGCCGGGATCGAGCGAAGCCTGACGCGCGAAGCCGCGCATCTGCTGGCGGAGCACTCGGGCCTGACGCACCGTGTCTTCCGGTTCATCGTCGATGACGGCGAATTCCTCATGCGGCGGCGGGTTCGCCGTCTCCTTTACGATCGCCACATGATCAGGCAGTTCGGGCTCCCGGCGCAGGCCGCCATTGGCGGCGTCCTCGGCTTTCTCGAACTCGGTGATCAACGAGATTGACGGCTTTTGTGGCGCGAGCGCGGACCAGCTATCGGGCATTGGCGGCTCTGATGTCGGGACGGGCTTGGGCGGCGGCAGCACGCGCTCGGTCAAGCGCTTGTCCTCAAAGTATCGCGCCTTCTTTGCCCGGATGGGCGGCGTGCCCGCGAGCATGACAATCTCGTCGGCGGGCGGGAGTTGCATCACCTCGCCGGGCGTGAGCAATGGCCGTGCGGTCTCGGACCGCGAGACCATGAGATGCCCAAGCCAGGGCGAGAGCCGATGCCCGGCATAGTTCTTCATCGCCTTCATTTCGGTGGCGGTGCCAAGCGCATCTGAAACGCGCTTGGCGGTGCGTTCGTCGTTGGTCGCGAAGCTCACGCGGACATGGCAGTTGTCGAGGATCGAATTGTTCGCGCCGTAGGCTTTCTCGATTTGGTTCAGCGACTGCGCGATCAGGAACGCCTTGAGGCCGTAGCCCGCCATGAACGCCAGAGCGCTCTCGAAGAAATCGAGCCGGCCGAGCGCGGGAAACTCGTCGAGCATGAGCAGAACGCGATGACGACGATTCCTGGCGTGCAGGTCCTCGGTCAGCCGCCGGCCGATCTGGTTGAGGATTAGTCGGATCAGTGGCTTGGTGCGGCTGATGTCCGAAGGCGGGACCACGAGATAGAGCGTCGCTGGGCGATCGTCAGCGATCAGGTCGGAGATGCGCCAGTCGCAGCGGCGTGTGACCTGCGCGACCGCGGGATCGCGATAGAGGCCCAGGAACGACATGGCGGTGGAGAGGACGCCGGAGCGTTCATTGTCGGATTTGTTCAAAAGCTCCCGCGCCGTGGACGCCACCACGGGATGCGGCCCCGCTTCGCCCAGATGCGGCGTGGTCATCATCGCCTTCAGCGTCGTCTCGATCGGACGCTTCGGATCGGAGAGGAAGGCGGCGACGCCGGCCAGCGTTTTATCCGCCTCGGCGTAAAGGACATGCAGGATGGCGCCGACCAGCAGTGAGTGACTGGTCTTCTCCCAATGGTTCCGACGCTCCAGCGAACCTTCGGGGTCGACCAGCACGTCGGCGACGTTCTGGACGTCGCGAACCTCCCACTCGCCGCGGCGAACCTCGAGCAAAGGATTATAGGCGGCGGACGCCGCATTGGTTGGGTCGAACAGCAGCACGCGCCCATGCCGCGCGCGGAAGCCGGCGGTCAGAGTCCAGTTCTCTCCCTTGATGTCATGGACGATGGCCGAACCCGGCCAGGTCAGCAGCGATGGGACGACGAGGCCGACGCCTTTGCCGGAGCGCGTTGGTGCGAAACACAGGACATGCTCCGGCCCGTCGTGCCGGAGATAGTCCCGCTCCAACCTTCCCAGGATGACGCCGTCCGGACCGAGCAGCCCGCCGCTCTTCATCTCGGCGGGCGTCGCCCATCGCGCCGAACCGTAGGTCTCGACGTTCTTCGCCTCGCGGGCGCGCCAGACCGACATGCCAATGGCAACCGCGATCGAGATGAATCCGCCCGAAGCTGCCATGTACGCGCCCTCGACGAAGATCGACGGGGCATAGGCGTCATAGGCGTACCACCACCAGAAGAAGGCAGGCGGCAGATAGACCGGCACGCCGCGCGCCAGCTCGAACCATGGTCGGCCAAGCTCAGGCTGGAAGCCGAGCCGCCACGCCGTCCACTGCGTCGCGGTCCAGATTGTGACGAGCACGATCAGGAAGACGACGGTGATTTGGCCCCAGAGGATTTTGGTGGCGGACAGCGCTTGGCTCCTTGATAGCGAATGTCATCAAGGTCGGTAGTCAGCGCCACGGATTACAAGATGTCTCAGTTGCAGATCGCAGGTTCGACGGCGGCAGCGAATAGATACAGGGAATGGCGTAAAAGGCCCGGAGATCGCTTGCGGACTCAAGGCGGAAATTCGGCTCACCGTTCTCGATGGACGTTCGTGAAACTTCTCGGACATAATAGTCGTCCGCTTTCGGGAAGGCCGGTGTCAGAACGATAGGCCTCGGCCTACAAATCGATTCAGAACATCCGCGACTGCTTCTTCGCCAAAGCCTGTGTTGAAGACCGGCTTCCTGGGCAGGATCAGCAGGGAAATGGTGGCGTCGTAGCGGTCGGCGAAAATGGTCATCTCGCGAACGGGTTCGAAGCGCCGCCAGACGCCTGGACCCAGTTCAACGCCGACCGGTCCTGGTTGGGCCGCGGGGCCCAACGCCGCAAGGGAGCCGCCGGGCAGCTCCATGCCCGTCTCGAAGAAGACGCCGGACTTCTTCGCGGCGTCGCTGCGCCGGCCCCAAAGGACGTTGCCGTCGCGGGCGTAGATCAGGACGGCGCGCTCCTCGGTGAACTGGATCCACTTCAACGCCGCGGCCGTGAAGGAGACACGGTAGCGATCCGCGCAATGGCCGAGCAGGTCGAGCGTCATGATCTGATCGGCAATCTGGGCCCGATAGTCGGTGATGGGCATCAGCAGATAGGAGGCGAACTCATCGGCCTCCTTCTCCAGCCGGCGAGCCGCTGCGTCGGCATCGAAGCCCAAGACGGCTTGGGCGGAGCATTGGAATCCCATCGCGCGAAGATGGCGATGGTTGAGGTAATGCCCAAGCTCGTGACCGAGGGTGAAGTTGATGCGGCCCAGTACGTCGACCTCGGGATTGTAGAGGATCGCCCATTCGCCGCTCTTGGGCAGAGGAAACAGAGCGCCCTCGAAGGCCTGGCCGACAGGGGCGGCCTTCACGTCTCGGATCGGATCCGGGAAACGTTTAGAGTACTCGAGCGCGATCGTCCGCACATCGACGGGGAACCGATCACCCCAGACGGTGACCAGGAAGTTCGCCCAGGCGATGGGAGAGGTCGGCTCGCGCATGCTCAATCGTCATCCAGCAGTTTCAGGATTTCGGCGATCTTGGTCTTCACGTCCGGACTGGCACCCTGGTACTTGCGGAAGAAAGCCTCGTCCCGCTCGTCGACCGTGGCTTCCGTACGATTCTTGTCCAACAAGTACTCCGGCGTGACGCCGAGCACGGCGGCGATCTTGTTGATCTTTTCGGCCGATGGCCTGGCCGTAGGCTTATTCTCCAATTCCCAAAGGTAGCTCTTGCTGGCTTCGGCCTGCGCAGCGAGCTCCTCCAGCGACAGGCCCTTTTCCTTTCTCAGTTCTCGAAGTTTTCGCCCCATGGCGGATGACGGCATAGACGCGCTCCATGGCTACATCCGCGTGGCAGGCAGCGGACAAATTCGGTATACCGACCATTATCGTACTTGACAAGCGGATTTCAGAATACCAATATAAAACCGTTCGGCACTCCGAATGGCGCGGTGCCGGTCAGAGTATCCGCGGAGATCCATTATGAGCATCATCGAGATTGCCGACGAAGCCCCGGCTAAGCCCGGGGACCATGAAATCGACGTCGCTAACGACCGCTTCGAAACGCGGACGTTGACCTTGGAGCCCGCCCACGCGACCGGGCAGGGTCTGATCCAGGCCTTGGGGTACGAGCCGGCCGAGGCCTACATCGTACTGCGCTACCGGCCCGATGGGTTTCTCGAGGAGATAGGTCTGGAAGAGCCGATCGATCTGACCGAGCCGCGCGGGAACAGCTTCTTTGTCAACGAGGCCTCGGAGATGGCCAATCTGGCCATCGGAGGGGTGCGGCTCACCTGGACGCAGAGCGTGGTCACCGGTTGGACAGTGAGGCATCTGGCCCGCCAGGCTGACAGCGATCTCGAAGTTGTCTTAGAGCGTGAGAATGAAGCCCCGGTCGTCATCGGGGATGAGGACGAGGTCCGGCTCAGTCGTCCTGGCCTGGAGCGGTTCCATCTGCGTCCGCCCACCGAGGTCACCATCGAAGTGAACGGCCAACCCGTGAAAATCCGCCGCGGGCGTCGCACCGGCGGGGAAATCAAGGCGGCTGCCATCGACCAAGGCGTGAAGATCCAAGCCAGCTTCACCCTCTCCGCGGATTTGCCCGGCGATTCCAAGCTGATCGGCGATACCGATCACGTGCGGATCAAGGGCGGCGAAAAGTTCCTTGCCATCGACGACCACGATGACAGCTAAGGAGGCGGTCATGAAGCCGGAGGTCGAGAAAGCGGTCGCGGCTATCCAGAACCATTATGCGTCGCTGTGCGTGGAAGTGTTTGAGAGCGCCTGCGGCGGCGCCTATGTGCTGATCCACGAAGTTCCCCTCGGGTCGCCTTACGCACAGGCGACAACCTGGATCGGCTTCTTCATCACCAACGCCTGCCCGTTCGCCGATACCTATCCTTTCTACGTTCGGCATGACCTGTCGCGGCGGGATGAGGCGGCGCTAAAGGTTCCCCTGCACATCAACAACAGCTGGGCGCCCCAGCTGCCCGGCTTCACCGCGCGGCCGGCCGTCATGGTCTCTCGCCGCCAGAACCACACCCATTGTTGGGGTCTCGAGACCCCGCTCCTCAAGCTGCAGAAGGTGATCGCGTGGATGCTCAAGCAATAGGTTGTGGTTGGTCGCTGCGCATGACGCAGTTCCTCTACGATGATCTGCACGCCCATCTGTTTCCAGGCGACGGAGACGAGCACGGCGCCGTGATTGAGGCGGGCCTAGCGACACTCGGCGGTCGTCAGGTGTTGCTGGCGCGACGGCTCTGGAAAGCGGCCGGCGGAGTCGATTGGTTGCCAGGCACGCGCGGCTATCGAATGATGCCAGCCGCCTATGTCACCCGCCGCATTCGAGATTGCCGCGCCCAGAGGCTCGTCTATCTCGCCGTCCACAATCACGGCGGACGAGGATCCGTTGCCTTTTCTAGCGTGGATCTCGCGACGCACGAGCGCGGATTTCCGGCGCTGCTGGATGTGATGAAGGGGGTTCCAGTCGGCGCCTTGGTATTCGCCGAGGACGCCATCGCCGGAGATATCTGGACGTCCGACGGCCGACGGCATGTCCTGCAAGAGGCCGTCGTGGTGGGACCTACGCGGCGACGGCTAACGCCGGTGCCGGATCTCCACGGCTATGGTGTCGATACGCGCTTTGACCGTCAGGTCCGCCTATTCGGCGAGCGCGGTCAGGCGGTCCTTGGCAGAGCCAAGATCGCGATTGTGGGCCTGGGTGCGCGCCGACAATTAAACTGTCCGGTTCAACGACAACTATCTTGGCCGGTAAGGTCGTCCGCCAGCGCCGGTTGAAGGGAGGGGCGAGCCCCCGACCGGAGATCGGCGCTGGCGGACGACGGCGCTGTTAAACTCCCTTCTGGGGGCATCTGCCGCTCGGCGTCGAGGGTGGTATCGCGGCTCAATCAACCAAAGATTGAGCTCGATGCCGAACCCTCATATTTCCGACAGACAGGTGATGCGCTACATGGCTTCGCGTTCACAGCACCATAATCAGGCAGCCGCCGCGGCAATGGCCGGCATCAGCGAGCGCTCAGCGCGCCGCATTGACAAAGATCCGCGTTTTCCGTCCCAGAAGAAGCAGCCGCGAACTTGGCGAACCCGCCCGGATCCACTGGAGACTGTCTGGCCGCGGGTTCTGGAGATGCTCAAAATCCCCGGCATCATGGCGGTGACGATTTTCGAAGAGCTCCAGGATGAGCTCGGCGCCGAGGTTCTCCCAGACAGCGTCCGCCGGACGCTTGAACGCCGCATCGCCAAATGGCGCGCCCTTCACGGCGCGGACAAGGAGGTTTTCTTCCCTCAACGCCATGATCCCGGCCGCCAGGCATTGTCCGATTTCACCGTCGCCGACAGCCTCGGGGTCACCATCGTCGGCGAGCCCTTGCCGCATCGCCTTTATCATTTCCGGCTGGCCTTCAGCGGTTGGGAGCACGCGCAAGTGATCCTTGGAGGCGAGAGCTTTTCAGCCGTCGCCGAGGGGCTGCAAGATGCGCTTTGGAAGCTCGGAGGCGTCCCGGAAGAGCATCGGACCGACTCGCTGTCGGCCGCCTTCAAAAATCTTGACCGTGACGCCCAGCTCGATTTCACCAAGCGTTATGACGAGCTGTGCCGGCATTACGGCATGAAGGCGACCCGTAATAATCCAGGCGTGGCCAATGAGAACGGGAGCATCGAGGCGGCCAACGGCCATATCAAGATCCGCCTCGACCAAAGGCTCCGGCGGCGGGAGAGCCGAGATTTCGTCAGCCTTGAAGCCTACCGCGCCTTTGTCGACGGCGTCTGCAGCCGTTACAACGCCCGTTGCGCGACGCTCGTCGCGATCGAGCGCGAGAAGCTCGAGCCCTTGCCCAAGCGCCGGACGACCGACTTTGCTACGGTGACGGTGAAAGCGACGCGCAATAGCACCATCAATGTCGATCGAGTCATCTACTCCGTCCCGTCTCGCCTGATCGGACACATGATCGAGGTGCATCTCTTCGACGATCGGCTTGAATGTTTCCTTGGGCCGGATCCGGTCATGCGCATGGCGCGGGTGAGAACGGACGGCAAGCGCGCCCACTCCATCAATTATCGTCACCTGATCGGCTCGCTCCGGCGCAAGCCGCAAGCCCTTCGATATCTCGTCTATCAAGAAGCTCTCTTCCCGAGCGCCCCATATGCCCGTTCGTGGGCGGCTCTCGACGCCGGCTTGGCCCCCAGGCATGCATGCCGAACCATGGTCGGATTGCTCGTTCTGGCAGCATCCGGCGAAGCCTGCGAGACGGCTTTGGCCGCCCGGCTCGACGCCATCCTTGACGCAGGCCTGCTACCCGACCTCGGCGAGCTCAAAAAGGAATTCCAGACCGCGCCACATCAGTCCCGCGACGTCACCATCCCTCCGCCAAACCTCGATGACTATAATCTGCTGCTGCCTTCCGCGTGCGAGGTGCGGCCATGACCGACACGACCATTCTTCCTTCCTTGCTGGCCACCCTTCGGCTGCCCAGCATCGCCCGCAATTGGAAGCGGATCACCGAGGTCGCCAATCGAGATGGATGGTCGGCCGAGAAGCTGCTTGCCACGCTGATGGAGATCGAAGTCACCGAGCGGGCGTCACGGCGCATCCAGCGCTATCGTGATCAGTCCGAAGCGCCAGCCGGAAAAACCTTCGCCAGTTTCGACTTCAAGGCCGCGCCGGGCGTGCGCAAGCAGCACCTTTTGGCGCTGGGCGCCGGCGGAGACTGGATCAAGGATGGCGACAATCTCTTGGTTTTTGGTCAAAGCGGCACCGGCAAAAGCCATGCCCTGGCGGCCATATGCCATACGCTCATTGATGCTGGAACCCGGGTTTTATTCAATCGAACCATCGACATCGTTCAACGGCTGCAGATCGCGCGCCGTGACCTCTCCTTGGTCAGCGCCCTCGAGAAGCTCGACAAGTATGATCTCATCGTGCTCGACGACCTCTCGTATGTTCGAAAAGATCAAGCCGAGACCAGCGTCTTGTTCGAACTCATCGCGCATCGATACGAACGCCGCAGCATCGCCATCACCGCCAATCAGCCATTTTCGGCTTGGTGCGAGGTTTTTCCAGATGCCGCAATGACCGCGGCGGCCGTCGATCGATTGGTCCATCACGCAACCATCATCGAGATGAATGGCGACTCTTACCGAAAGCGCTCCGCTGTCCGCAGAACAACGAAGGAAGAACCCGGCGCATCGGAATAGCCATGCGCGGCCAAACACCCTCGCATGATGGAAACATAATCGCCGGCCACAGAGCGTCTGCCAACATAAACCCGTGCTTTGATCAGCGACAGTTAATGTAGTTGTCGCTGCGCTAACCTGTTGCCAAACGACAATTAGATTGATACCTCTATCAGCGCTACTCGACGATGGCCCCTGCCGGCCAGTTTAATTGTCGATGACCGGCCATCATAATTGTCGTGTGTCAGCCTGGGTGGCGTTGGCACCTTGCTCGCCGAGTACTTGGGTCGTTTGGGGGTCGGCGAGATCGTCCTGGTCGATCCAGACTATGTCGATCCCACCAATCTCCCGCGCTTGGTGGAGGCAACAAGTTGGGACGCCATGAGCTGGCTCGTCGCTCCGAATCGCCCATCGTGGATCCGCGCCGTCGGTCGGCGTCTCGCCACGCCGAAGGTGCGCCTGGCTACCCGGATCATCCGAAAGGCGAATTCGCGAGTCCGGGCCCGGCCGTTTCAGACGGATATGGAAGATGCGGCGGCGCTCGAGGCGATCAAGGGCTGTGACTACGTCTTTCTCGCTGCGGACAGCCATAGGGCACGGCTGCTGTTCAACGCGCTGGTCCATCAGTTCCTGATCCCCGGCGTGCAGCTTGGCTCGCGCATCCGGTCCGACGCCGCGACCGGCGCGTTAGAGCATGTGCACACCGTGGTCCGATGGGTATTGCCTGACTGCGGTTGCCTCGTCTGCAACCAGGCGATCAATCCGGCGCGCCTGCAGGAAGAGAGCATCTCGGCCACCATGCGGGCGCGTCAGAAATACACTGACGATCCCGATATCGTAGCGCCTAGCGTTATCACTTTGAACGCCATGGCGGCCGCGCAAGCTGCCAACGACTTCTTGTTTTACATGACTGGCCTAGCTCGCCCTGACGCCTTCGACGGCTATGTGCGGTCCCATCCGTTGCGCCGCCGTCTGGAGATGCTGGTGCCACGCAAGGATACGGCTTGCCCGGACTGCGGCGCCTCGAGCGAAAGCCGGTTTGCGCGCGGCGACTGCGCCGCGTTGCCTTTGGTTGATTGACCGACCCCTTGTCAGGTGACAGCTAGAGTACGTTCGTCGTCCAAAGCCCCGACTTTATGAGGAAGTCCAGGCTGCGCAGGCGTTCAAGCCGGTCTGATAGCCGTAGGACGCGCCGTATACAGCTCAGCGCAGTCCCTCGTTGCGTCGGGCCAAAGGAACGCAAATTACAATGACACCTTGACGCGAATCTTTTGTTCTCTATATGTTCTGACACCAGGCCATGCGGATGTTGGAAAAATGCACGATTCCAAAATCAAATATTTTGATCGGCCGAGTTGCAGACACTGTAATCACAAGTGGTTGCCGGGCCATGGCAAAGTTGATGGTGTTGAATACTGCAATAAATGCTCAGATAATCGCAAGGTCCACGCCAATTCGGTCTTGGAAAACCGGATATTGAAAGCTTCAGATTTCCTTGGAAATTATCTCTTGCCGCGGCGAATGAGGCCAGGCCGCTAAGTTTGAGATTCGAAGAATTTCGTCAATTCCTTCAGAGCAGCGCTTCTTGTTAGCGGCTTCGTTGATCCGCCAAGTGTGCGGTTGATACCGCTTCCCAATGGCTCGCTCCAAGCCTTCCATTTGGACTTCTTGGGTATTGAGATATCCCATACCACTGAGATTTTCCGTGTTTTCGAGTTGCGTTGCCACCGCACTTCAGTCGGCCCAACTACGCAAAGCCAGCTCGGTTGCGAGGGAAGCGAACTTAGCGCCGCGAAGACGTCGGTCGCCGTCTGGTGGCGCTGAACGGGATCATCGCGAAGCATCTTTCTGATCGGGCGACGCCAATCGGCTGGAATATGTGGCAACCAGACGAGTGAATCGGCGTATCTGCCGTTAGCGACGACAGTTCTTGGCGTCGACCCTTGTTCATACCATTGACGGCCATGAAGGAGTCGATACAGCGTCATGCCTAACGCCCAGATGTCAGTCTTAGCGCTGGTGCCGTTTCCCGCCCAAACTTCCGGGGCAATGTGGTCGGCGTATCCAGCTTGCGAGCCATAACCAAGAATGAGATTGTCTGTGACAAGACCGAAATCTCCGAGCTGGGCAACCCCCTTCGAGTTGATTAAGAGGTTCCCCGGCTTAATGTCTCGGTGGAGCATTTCGCGGCTATGAAGTGCCTGAAGCCCTGACGTAATCTCCGTTGCCACCCTCAAGACCTTATCGATCGATATGGGTCCATTGTCGTATGGTTTCTGGAGAGAACCACCGCTGCAATACTCCATTACACAGAGCATCGCATCGTCCTTGTGTTCACCCAAGTGGTAAACTTGCACGACATTGCGATGGGTCGCCTTTTTGAGGTGCTGAGCCTCCTTCAGCAAATTATCTTTTCTCTTCTGCCATTCTTCGGGCGATTCCGTTGCGTCCCGAGCGATCACTTTGACGGCAACTTCCCCGTGAACGGGGTCGTTGGCAAGAAATACGTCCCCGAAATGACCCGAGCCGATGTGCGTACCCATTTTAAGATTGGAGGTGAGGACTGTCATTACCTAGTCCTTTGCCGCAAGCAGTAGCAGCGCAGCATCACGACTGCCTGCTCTTAATGCCACGCCCGCGATCGCCGTCGTCCAGAAGCCGTCGTCTCTTACATACTCGTCGAATTTGCGCGAACCAAATGTCTTGCTGATCTGAGCCTTCGCAATGGTCGAGACCTCCGTCGCTGACGCGGCGGCAGCCATGACAACGCCCCGAAGTTCGGCGGCGTCTAGATGGCTTTTACCCGAACCGCTTTGGGATACTGCGCTGGCTTTGATGACGACACGGCCTATCTTGTGGTTGGAGATATAGTCTGAGACCTGGCCATGTACGACCGCGTACGCTGCGGCCCGGTCGCCCTTTTGAAGTTTTAGCGTCTGGTCAGACTTTATCAGCAATGGTTTCCCTGTTTCCACTGAAGCATCTACCAGCGTGATTCTGTCGCCCGAAACGGCGATACCTACCCAACGTTCCAAAATAGGTTCCTCCCCAAAGCTGTTTATGGCTCAGTTCGCCCTTTTCGCGAAGAGGGGAGTGGCGCATTAGGAGGCTATTTCATTTCGCCAGCTGGCGAGGGGGAAAATTGGTGCGAAGGCGTCGGACTGTCAGGCGTTTCGCGCTCACAGGCCCCCTTTTCGCCGCGGAGGATAGTGCCGGTTCGACGCTCGCCGTCAAGCAACGCTAGGGAACGTCCGCTCATAGGTTAGATTCCAACGTCGGCAACTGGTGCATCTCGGCTATCGGTACGTTTGATCCCAAGGTCCGGAAACAACCCAACTGCGCCATTCTGGAGCATTTACAATCCGAGCCCCCGTTTCCGTCCGAAGCTCCATTCAATTCCACCGCCGTCCTTCGCCACGCCGGCGACATGGCGGCCTAGCTGCCTCTCCAGCGGCGGCGCCCAGGGCACGAGCTGGAAGCCGAGTCCATTGTCGATCATCGCGAATCGGCCGGAGGAAAGCGTTAGGCGCTGCCGACATGTGCCGGAGACATGCTCACCAGCGGCCGACTGGACATAGGGCAACCCCGTCTCGGCCGACAGCTTGGCCCCGGCGGCACTCAGTTCGCGCCTTCGCAGCGTGTCGAGGAGATCACGCTGAAGGATGACGCGCCGGCCCTGCCGACGCGCGAGCCCTTCGTCGGCGAGATGCTCGGCCCGAGCCGCCATCGCGTCGCGCACCTCCTGTCCGAACCCGCCCATGGAGAGCGGCATCGGCTGACGCTCGACCAGCCGATGATCGAGCCATGTCGCGCCCGGCGCCGTCACTTGCTGGGCGAGGTCGAAGTCCGAGCGATTGGCCAGCACCAGCGTTGGCTGCCGGTCGTCGGCGCCCTCGAAACGGCGCACCTCGACGATGCCGCCGATCGACGGGGAATGATCGAAGGCCTCGACCCCTCGGAAACGGACATGGTGGGCGCGGCCATCCGTGCCGTCGATCACGGCATAGGCTTCCCCAGTCAACTCATCAAGGAGGCCCTTGTCCATCAGCCGGCCGATGATCGGGGAAGCCGCCGCGCCAGTTTCGATGACATAGTCGCCGATTCCGCGGTCCAGCCCTCGTTCGGTGAATGCGCGGTGCATGGTCTTGATGATGTCGCCGCGCATGCCGAGGTCGCGCAGGCTGCGTTCAGCTTCGAGCCCGACCATCCATTCGCCTGGACCGGCGGGTGCCGCGAGCCCCATCTTCTCCAGATGCTGGAGCCGGCCAATCATCAGACGGCGGGTTTCGGGGTCGCTCGAACCCGGATGGTCAGCGCGCAGGTCGATATAGCCGGTCTCGTCGGCGGCAATTCGGATCTCGGCATCGAGCCGCGTCCAGCGCTCGGCGCCGACCTCCCGCTCGAGCGCAGAGCGGATCTGGAGCTCGGGCTTGGGACCGAGTTCGATCGATGCAAGCTCCTCGGCCCGAGAGCGCAGACCCCGGCTGATATAGTCGCGGGAGATCACGAGGTCCTCGCCGTTTTGATCAACGCCGCGCACCAGAAGGTGAACATGAGGATTGTCGGTGTTCCAGTGATCGACGGCGACCCAATCGAGCTTCGCGCCAAGATCGATTTCCATCTGCCGGGCGAGGTCCCGGGTGAAGGCTCTGAGGTCGGTCATCTCGGCCGCATCTTCGGGCGAGACGATGAAGCGGAAGTGATGCCGATCATCCTGGCAGCGGTCGGCGAAGGCGGCATCATCGGCGCCGTCGGTCTCGGCATCGAACATGCGCGCCTTCTCGTCGTCCCGGGTGACGCCCTCGCGCTTGAGATAGGAGAGATGCGCCGACATTGGAGCGGAGCGGAAGCCACGGCCCTGATGACGCGCGATCCGCGCCTTCACCATGACGCGGCGGCCGGCCCTGAACAGGCGGTTGCGGCTGAAGGCGATCCGGCCGCGGCCGAAAGTGGAGCGACCCAAGCCGCCGCGCTTGCCGGCGCCGGTCTGGGACGCCTGATGGCCAGCCTTCTTCGCGGCGCGCAGCACCTGATTGATGAAGCTCTTGGGCCTGCCCGCGCGGGCGCCACGGATGCGTCCAGGCCGGATGCGAAAATCCTCGCCGCTGCCGCTCATTGGCGGCCGCCGAACTGTGGGAGGTATGGGGCAGTGCCGCAAACCTCGTTGAAATCGTTGATCTTATGCCATGGAGCGGCACACGACCCGACCGACCGGCACGGAGAAAGACAAGCCCTATCAAGGGCTTGGATGGCGACCGGAGAGCCGCTTTTATCTTGCCGTCTTTTGGTCGTGCGCCCCTGATCTCTGTAAGCGTCCGGTTCTCGCACATCGAATTGGGGGTGCGTTGGCGGTCCATTTCGGGTTCCTTCGTGCATTGGAGGATCTCCGGTGGCGTCGAAACATTTTGAGAACAAAGCTCGGCAGGCGTGGTGGTCGGTCCACATCGAGGCATGGCAGCGGAGCGGCCTCGACCGGACCAAATATTGTCGCCAGCATCGGTTGACGAAGCATACGTTCGATCGCTGGCTGCGGTATCTGGAAGGCGAGGAAGCCGCACGTAAAGCGAGGGAACTCCCGCAAGAACAGCGTCGTCAGCGCCGCCGTCGAGGCGCCTCTCCGCTGTGCACGTCGAAGCGGTCGACCGCCGTCCAGGCGTTCTGGGCGATGCATGTCGAAGCGCTGAACTGGAGCGGATTGGCCGCCGCCCATTACGCCGCCGCGCATCGGATCTCGGCCCACAGTCTGCGCCGCTGGCGCGATCTGCTGGAGTCCGGCGAGGTGGAGGTCGACTGGCGCGCCCGTCTTCATCCGAGCGCCCGCCCGCCAATAAGCACTAGTGCTAAGGGTAGTGCTAACGATTGCGCGGCCGAATCCGGCTTGACAGCCGCATCGGACGATGATCCGCGGACGCCAGAAAAGCAAACCCGCCGCAGCTTCAGCGCAGAAGAAAAGCTGGCGATCGTGCTGGAAGCCGAACGCGCCGGCGAGACGGTATCGTCGGTCGCACGGCGGCATGGCGTGGTTGCTAGCATGTTGTTCCGGTGGCGCGCCGACCTCAGCTTCGGCAAGAACAAACGCGCGAAGCTGGCAGCTGTGAAAATGGCCGATGGCCAGACCAGCACATTGGCTGCGCCGCTTGTGCTGCATAATCTGTTGCAGCCGCCCGACGGCATGACGGCAGTCGAACTGGGTGACGGGCGTCGCGTCTTCGCGCCGATCGGCAGCGATCCGGAAGCCGTCCGGCAGCACGTTCTCAACCGGGAGGCGGCGCGATGATGATCATTCCGGCCGGCGTGAAGGTGCATCTGGCGCTGGGCTACACCGACATGAGGAAGGGCATGGACGGGCTCGCGATGCTGGTTCAGGATACGCTGAAGAAGGATCCGTTCTCGGGCCATCTGTTCGCCTTCCGGGGAAAGAGGGCGCAGATAATCAAGATCCTTTTCTGGGACGGAAACGGAATGTGTCTGTTCACCAAACGGCTCGATCAGGGCGGGTTCGCATGGCCCCGGATGGCAGGCTTCGAAGGCTCCATTACTCTGTCTCCAGCACAACTCGCCATGCTGATCGAAGGCATCGACTGGCGCATTCCCGAGCGCGTCTGGAGACCGGCGATCGCCGGTTGAAAAAGTGCCAAATCCCGAGCCGCTCAAGGCACTATTGCTTGGGAAACAAGGCGCCTTGAAGTAGAATCGGGCATGCGGCTCGATCTCGAAAACCTGCCCTCCGACGTGGACCTCCTGCACCGGCTCGTGCGCGAGATGGCGAGCGTCGTCGAGAGCCGCGATGGCGAGATCGAACGTCTCCAGTCCATCATCAAGAAGCTCCAGCGGGCGCAGTTCGGCCGCCGTTCCGAACGCCTTGATCCCGATCAGCTGGCGCTCGCGCTGGAAGACCTCGACAGCGACATCGCCCGCATCCGGGAGAGCCGTCCGAGCATCGAGAAGCAACCATCCGAGCGGCCATCCCATCGCAAGCCGCTGCCCGATCATCTGCCGCGCGAGGACGTTCTGCTCGACATCGGCGACGCGGTTTGTGCGTGCTGCGGCGGCGTGCTCCATGCGATGGGCGAGAGCGTCAGCGAGATGCTCGACTGGGTTCCGGCGCAGCTTCGCGTGATCCGCGTCACCCGCCCGAAATATGCATGCCGTGTCTGCGAGACGGTGGCGCAGGCGCCCGCGCCGGAGCGACTGATCGCAGGGGGCCTGGCGACGCCGGCGCTGATCGCGCAGGTGTTGATCGCCAAATATTGCGATCACACGCCGCTCTATCGGCAGTCGCAAATCTTCGCCCGGCATGGCGTCGATCTGGCGCGTTCGACGCTGGCCGGATGGGTCGGCGGCGCCTGCTGGTGGCTCGAAGCTCTGCACGAGCGGCTGTGCAAGAACGTGTTCGCCTCCGACCATCTCTTTGCCGACGACACGCCGGTTCCGGTGCTCGATCCGGGCCGCGGACGCACCAAGACGGGGCGGCTGTGGGTCTACTCGCGTGAGCAACGGCCGTGGGCCGGACCCGAGCCGCCAGCGGCGGTCTATCTGTTCGCACCCGACCGCAAGGCTGAACGGCCGGCGTCGCATCTCGAGCGCTTCAAGGGCGTGCTGCATGTCGACGGCTATGCCGGCTTCGAGCGATTGGCCGCCAACGGCGACATCGCGCTCGCCGCCTGCTGGGCGCATACGAGGCGCAAGTTCTACGAAGTCGCCGAGGCTACGGACTCGCCCGTGGCGGCCGAGGCTTTGCGCCGGATCGGCGAAATCTATGCCGTCGAGGCGGAGGTGCGCGGACAGTCGCCGGCGCATCGGTTCGCGGCCCGAAGGGGCCGATCGAAGCCTGTCGTCGATGCCCTGCGCGCCTGGCTGGAAGCCCAGCTTCCGCGCATCCCTGGACGAAGCACGTTGGCCGAGGCGATCCGCTACGCGCTCTCGCGTTGGGATGGCCTGACCCGATTCCTGCACGACGGCCGCGTCGAACTCGACACCAATCCGGTCGAACGCGCGATCCGTCCCGTGGCGCTCGGCCGCAAGAATCATCTGTTCGCCGGCAGCGATGGCGGCGGCGACCGTTGGGCGATCGTCTGCTCGCTGATCGAATCCGCCAAGCTCAATGGCGTCGAACCCTACGCCTACCTCGCCAACGTGCTCCAGAGCATGGTCAATGGACATCCCATCAACCGGCTCGACGAACTGCTGCCGTGGGCCTGGAAAGCCGGAAATCCTGTCAAGACCTGACGTCATGTGCAAACTCCGGACGCGTACTGATCTCTTCCCCCCACCGCCAAGCCTGCGATGAAGTCCGCGAGAACCCGGTGGGACGCGCCGGCGCTCATCGCACTGGCTCCCGGGCAGAGACTTGCACGAAGAGGCTGTCCGAACGCGGCACGAGGGCGGACACATCGACAACGCGACGGCTGTTGGACGGGTGGTTCGGTGGCGCCGGAGGCGATGCCTGGTCGACGGCCGGCGCGCTGTCATCTTGCCCGATAAAGAGCGGCGCTGCTGTCCATGATCGCGCCGCGGTGGCGACAAGAACCGTGTGATCGATGCGGTCATCGTCGATCAGAGGCGCGAGTCCGGCGACATAGGCCCGCGTCTCGGCCGGCAGCGGTCGACCGGTCGCCAGATGGTTTTCATATCGACCAGGACCGGCGTTATAGGCGGCCAGAAACCCCGGCGATCCGTAGCGATCGTGCAGTTCCCGGAGGAAGGCCGCGCCGGCAAGAATGTTGTCGCGCGGATCGTATGGATTCGCGCCGAGACGGAGACGGACGCGCAGAAGCATCCAGGTCGACGGCATGATCTGCATCAGGCCCATCGCGCCTTTCGGAGAGGTGGCGTGGACATCGCCCCGGCTTTCGGCGCGCATGACCGCGCGTATCCACGATGCCGGAACGCCGAAACGTAGCGAGGCTTCGGCGACGAAGGCCCCGTAAGGATCGGCAAGGCGCGCCACAGAGGCCGGGTCGCTTTCCGCGTATGCCGGCGACGCGAACGGCGTTGTGATTGGCGCGCTGACCATCGCGATGGCGACGGCAGCTATGGCCGCTCTTCTATTCAGAAGCCAGTCTCCGGTGGGATGTGAGCGGGCCGCCGAGCGCGCATCCGAATGAGCGCCGACTTGTGGCCGCCCCTGACCAACGCCGCGCGCAATTGCGTCCATCGCGCCGATCGGCACTAAGGTATTGATCAACTGCCAATCGAACAAAGGAATTGGCCTTACGCGACATGGGCGCCGGGCGAGAGGTGAGCGAACGTGCATGACGTCATGCTCGCTCTTCGCGCTTCGGCGGACGGTTCCAGAGGAGATGAAAACGCGATCCCTTCGCCTCGGCCTGGAACAGGTTGGCGCGGATCGGCTGGGTGAAGACCGGATCGTTGATCAGCAGCGAGACATACGCTCCGGCCTTCTCGCCGGTGCGCTTCCAGCCCGCGCCGACCTCGGGGCCATCGGCGCTCGCGCCGTGGTGAATCCGGAAGTCCGGCGCATTCTCGCCATCGCCAGAATTGGCCGGAAAGAGAGTGAGTTCGACGTCGAGCGTGAGCGTGCGAAGTCCGCCGGAATAGCCGTCGGCCGTGCGTGTGAACGTGCCGATATGAGCCATCGAGATGTCCTTTCCTTAGCGGTGTTGCGGCGGCATCACTGGGTTGCGGCGCGCCACACGAAGCGGCCGTCGCCCTCTTCGTCGGTCCAGAGAGGCGCGGCGCTGCCGATGATCGAACTGGCGGGAAGAGGACCGAAATACCGCCCGTCCAAGCTGTCGGGGACGCCCGGGTTCATCAGAAAAACTTCGCCCAGGCGGAGCGTCCGGCATCCTTGCCAGGTGGGGAGATTACGCCCACGACGGTCACGGGCTTGCGCCTCGCCGACCTCGACATGATCGATGGTGATGCTGACCCCGTCGCGGCAGACGGTCTGTCCTGGCAGGCCGAGAACGCGCTTCATCAGCGGCACGCCGCGCGGCAGGTAGCCGCCATCGGCGAGTAAGCTTGCGGTCGGTTCCGGCGGCATATCGGCGACCAGCTCGGTGTCGTCGAGGGCGCCTATCGGTCGCAAGGCATAGAGACCGACGGGCACGCTCGCGCTGGCGTTCCAGATGAGCTTCAGTGGTGGATTGACAAACGCGGCGCCCGTCGCCGCCATCGCCGAGAGAGAGGTCGCCACGACCCATCCGAAGCTGGTCATGGCTGCGCCCTCCGCCGCAAAAGCCAGGCGTCGTGCTGCGCGCGCGTATAGGCCCGCGCCTCATACCCGGCGGTCAGACGGCTGTGGAGGTGGCGCCAGTGCTCAGGCGCGGCGTCGCTCGGATCGACGCCGATCGCCTCCACGCCATCGACCGCCTGCAGCACCCGCTCGACCTTGGGCCAGCCATCTGCGCGCAGCAGGATCTCGCCGCCGGGGCGGACGAAGGGCAGCGTCTGATAGGGTTCAGCCGCGCCGACGGCGCGCACGATGTCGATGCGCGAGACGACTGTTCCGAAGTCGTTGGAGGCCCAGCGAACGAAGGCGAAAATGCTGCCGGCCCGGAAACTGATGACGCGCCGGCGATGGTCAAGGATCTTCTCTTCGACGTACTGGCCGAAGCGAATCCAGTGCTCGATCTTCTTCTCGACCCAGGTCAGTTCGACATGAGTGAGGGTATCGGACGGGCTGATCGCGAGCGTCCCGTCACGATGCGCGGTCGACGGCGCGGCGTTATTCATGATGCGTCTCCAAGGCTTTCGGGGAATTCGCGCGCGAGCAGTTCGCGCAGCATGTCGGCGACGGTGACGCCGCGCCGGAATGCGGCGACCTTGATCCGCCCACGCAATTCAGGCGTGACGTCGATCGTCAGACGAGCGGCAAAAACATCGGCCTTCGCCGGAGCGGCAGGCAGCGTTTCCGACGCCTTGATCCAGCTCTCGGGGTCGCCGGGGCGGGAAGCGAAACCGCGTCTTGAATCGCGGCCGGTCACCGGGCGATCCTCCCGACCTCGGCGGCGAGCGCTGCAATCTCGCGGGCGGCTGGACTGTTCGAATCGAGATCGGAGACAAGGCGGCCAGTGCGAGCGGCATCGGCGAAGGCGACGCGCTGGCCGATTGTGGCCGCGAGGAGCTGCGGCTCGTGGCCGGCCAACATCTCGGCTGTCTCGCGAGCGATGATCGTGCGCGCATCGCAGCGATTGAGTACGAAGCGCGCGCCGAGCTGGGGGCGGAAGATCCGCGCCTCGTCGATCAGCTTCAGCGTCTCGCCGGAGGCCCAGCCATCGAATGGCGACGGTTGGGCCGGGATGAGGACCAGATCGGCTGCGAGCAGCGCCGAGCGCATCAGGCCGGCGACGCGGGGCGGGCCATCGATGACGACATGGTCGGCGGCGCGAGCAAGCTCGGGCGCTTCGCGATGCAGGGTATCGCGGGCAAGGCCGATGACGCTGAAGAGCCGCGGGAGTCCTTCGCGCGCCCGCTGCTCGGACCAGTCGAGGGCCGAGCCCTGCGGGTCAGCGTCGATCAGAGTGACGCGCTGTCCTTGCCGAGCCCATTGGCCGGCAAGATGCAAAGCCAGCGTGGTTTTGCCGACGCCGCCCTTCTGATTGAGGAGCGCGACGATCATAGCGCCCCTCCAGGCTTCGCGGAGAAGGGAAGCTCTGATGCGCTCGACGAATCGGATTGAGATGTAGAAACGGTTTTACGGAAAGACGTGCGTTGCGCCTGGTCCTGATCGTATCGTCCCTCCGTCCCGGCATGCGGGTCGGAGTCGTTTTCCTCAGGCGTCGCGGCAGCAGTATAGTTAGATTCTTTGTTAGACTCTAAGTTAGGGGCGCGAATTTCATTTGTACGCCCGTGGCTTAAGTGCGATTCGGGTTCCCGATAGCACGAGGGTCCGGTTCCTGATGGCACGATAGTCTCGGTTCCCGATAGCACGAGCCCGTCCACAGGTTGTCCACAGGGCACCGGCTCGAAGGCGAGCAGTACGCGACCGCCTGCTTCGACTTCGACGCATAGGGCGTATCCGGGCAGCGGCTGGCGGCGGATGATGTCGCGCAGCTCGAAGGCGAAGCGCTTGAACGGCGACAAGCTGCCGGACTTCAGGTGAAGGTGGCGGAAGTCGAACCGCCAGCCGGCGCGCTGCCGGCCGCCATGCTTGCGGACCAGGCGATAGAGCCAACGCTCCAGTCCTCCCGTCAGAGTGAAATAGGCCCGGTCGATCGTCAGCACGAGCGCGTCGTCAAGGACGGCGCGGTAGAACCAGTCGGGCACGATCAGTTCGACGCCGCCGGGATGGCCATGGCAGTCGGCGCGCTCCGTCCATTCGTTGATCCAGGAGAAGCGGTGCATCCGCCGCTCAGTCGGCTGGCGGAGCGATGTCGCAACCGTGGTCGATTGCAGCCGATCGAGCGCCGCCTTGAGCCGCTGATAATCGCGCAGCGAGGTGCCGCGGCCGATAAAGGTCAGGATCTCATAGGGCGTCGCCGCCATCAGACGGGATGTGCGAAGGCCGACGTCACGCGCTTCCACGATCTGGGAGGCGGCCCAGATCAGAACATCGGCGTCCCAGATGGTCGCCATGCCATGCTCGGGTACGGCCTCGACCCGGATGGCGATATCGCCCGAGCGGAAGTCGATCGGCGTCGTGCGGTGGGACTTGGCGAGACTGAAGAAGGGGTAGGCCATGAGGTCCTGAGCGTCTCGCGGCGCGAGATCGCCGGGGAGTGCGCGGAACAGCTCGAGCTGCTCCCGTTCCGATCTTGGGCGATGTCGCGTCGACATGATGGGAGCGGCCGGAAGGATCAGCGGCGCGGCTGGCCGGCGTAGGCCGGCGAGATGGAAGGATGGCGCTTGGCAGGGAGCACCTGACCGCCGCCCGGATCGGAGGTCGAGGCCTTGGCGCCGAGCTCGACCCAGGCCTGCAGGTCTTCCAGCCGATAGACGACGCGGCCGCCGAGCTTGGAATAGCGCGGGCCGGTGCCATAGGTGCGGTGCTTTTCGAGCGTACGCCCCGAAAGGCCGACGAAGCGCGCGGCCTCGGGCGTGCGCAGATAGCGTGGGGGAAACTGGGTCGTTGCGGCGGACATGATCGAGCCTCCGTGATGCCTTGGAAGGCCGCCGGGCATGGGCGGCTGCTGGCGATCACGGTGGCGAAGAAAGGCCGGCAAGGGGGATGGCGAAGATGAGGGGCGCCGAATTCGCTACCCCGTGCGGGAGGGCGATCTTGGGCGCAGATCGGTCACTCTCGTCGGCGCGGCCCGAGGAGATTGCGGTAGCCTCCGCGCATCATGGCAAAGCCGGTGCGCGCCAAACGGATGACCGTGTCGCGGATAGACGCGGTCTTCCAGGGTTCGGAGGCGATGCGGCTTGGGTCGAACAGAGCTTCGGCGATGGCCCGATAGCTGGCGCCATCGAGCCGGCCATCGAGCGCGCGCAAGGCCGCGACCAAACGATCGGCTCGACGAATCGGAGGACGAATCGGAGTTGGCGGCGTTCGAAGCCGACCGTGAGCCATAAGTCGCCAAAAGCGCAATGCAGCCTCGGCGCGTTGCGGGGCGCTCGCGTCGAGGGGGACGACCGCGGCCAATGGCGCGACGTTCCCCGGCGGATCAGGCGCCCAGAGCTGGTGGATCGTCCCGTCTTGTCTGACGATCAGATGCGCACCATCTTCGGCGTCACGCCGCACGACGTCGCCTGACAAGTCAGCTAACGAGATGGTCGTGGGTCTGGCGCCATCTGGCGCCGCCGTCAGGACGACGACAGACGCCAATTCGTCGGGACGCCAGAAGACGGGCGACTTATCAGCGCGTTGGTTTGGATCGGCCAGAAAATCGCAACCCCCAACACCAGGCTGGGCCGGCGGCGCCGTCATCGGCCTCGGCGCGAGCGGTCTCGTAGGCCGTTCGATAGTCGGGGTTGCGCCGCAGGAACTCCCAAGCAAGGCCCGGGGCTTCCATGGTTGTGGCGTAGTCATAGGCGGTGCGAGACCGCCAGTCCTCCCTGAACATTGGTTTGTCTCCGCTTTAGCGAATCACCGGATGCCTTGGATTGTGACGGTCGATTTGTGTCGTCAATCGGGAGCTTTGCTGGACAGGAATCGGCATAGCGTCATGCCGAAATCGGCTCGGTGGTTTTCAGGGTCGACGTAAAATCTCAAGCGTGCATTTGAGGGGAGGCTGACGTTGGAGCCGCCGCTCACCGCACTCAGCGCGGCGATCGAAGCAGCTCGCGATAGCCGTGCTCGGTCAGCCAGCGAGCGCGCGCCAGATGTGTTTCATGGGCTCTTCGGGCTCGAGCGGGCTCGCGCGCCGGGTCGAGGCCAAGCACGATGCGGGCGACCTCTTCCCAAGGCGCTCCCTCGGACGCCGCGTCGAGCAGCCGAAGATAGGTCGTCAGATGCATTCGATCATAATCGGTCACCTGCGCCTCAGACGGCGCAAAATCGGCGACCGACGAAGTGGGTGCGGGGCTCACGGTCTTGGGTTCCCTTGGCGAGGACCGGCGGTATTTAGGATATTAGCCGAAGAACTTTTCAAAAGTTCAACGAGACAGAGTGGCAGGCGTCGATACACATTATCCCGGCCATCGTCGATGATACATATTATAGTGGATAAACCTCATAGTGTGTAACCGTCCAGCCTGTCCGCATGGACATGCGGCGATTGGTTGGACGGAACGTGAAGCGCGTCAGGCTTGAGAAGGGCCTGACCCAGGAGCAATTCGCCGAGCGGTCTGGCTTCACCCAGCAATATCTGAGCGATCTCGAGCGCGGTCGCCGCAACCCGACGGTCGTGACCCTGTTCGAAGTCTCTCAAGCTCTCGGCGTCGAGCCCGTCACGCTGGTGACGCCGGATGAAGAGGCGCTGGCAGGAGACGCCCAACGTGTGAAGCCCAGGAAGAATTGATCAGCCGCAAACCGGAAAGGCGGAGAAACGCAATTCCGGCTGGCCGTGCTCCATCCTTGCGGCAATCGATTTCCTATTGGCGCATCCTGGACGCGGGGGCCGGCGTTCCTCACCGATTCGCAAGAGAACCCCCGCCCGGTTTCCCGAGCGGGGCGTCGCAGCGTGCGGCTCATTCGCCGTTGGCCTTGCGGCCGCGGGACCAGATGAGGGTGTAGCCTTCGCCGTCCTCGTCGTCGAAGAGGTTGGCGTAGATCGGCGCGATGAAGCTCGGATCGTCCAGCTTGACCGAGAGATAGTCGCGGCCCTCGTTGGAGCGCTTCGACCAGGCGGCCCCGATCTCGGCCCGGCCGACATAGATCCGATGGCTGGGGGCGTTGTCGTTGGCTCGGTTGGTCTCGGGGACGATGCGAACGTTCCTGGTCTGGACGCTCAGGGTGACGATCTCGCCCTGGAACTCGCTGCCGGACTTCTTGAAGGAACCGATGTTGGCCATGATGCTTCTCCTTGCCTGTTTCGAGCCCGCGACCACCGCGGCCTCGATGGCGATCGGGAAGCCGAAGGCGATCGACGACGCACCCGCAGCTCGGGGTCCCCGTCGCGCTTGCGCGATGGGGTGAGCCGGGCCGGAGCGCAGCGGAGGATGGCGGCGGTAGACTTTCTTGCCTCGCGAGGAATGGGCGAACCGGGGTCCCCGCGCGACTTGTCGCGTGGGGTGGAAAGCCCAGGGGAAGAAAGTCGATCCGTCCGCCGTTGCGTCTCAGGCGATCGAGGCGTAGCCGGTCTTCGGCCAGATCAAGCCATGGAGAGGCCGTGTGGTCCGCGCCCCGAACAGCATCCTCGGGAGAAGACGTGGCGGACGTCGATTGAGCAAGAGGCCCGGCTTTCCATGCGAAGAAAAGGAAACTTTGGCGTTCCGAAAAGATGACGTCACGACCCGGCAATCCGTACAAACGGCGACCCTACCGACGGAACCTCTCCCTGTCGGCCTGGAGGCGCTGGCCAACACGAGCGTTGCTGGGACCGTGGCATTCCTGTTACGCGGACGAGCGGTCATCGCTCTGAAATCCAACCGACCTACGAGCGGCGTTCGCACCATTGCGAAGGCGATCCGCCCAATCGCCAGGGTCGCCGCGCCGGCGAGAACGCCAACAACAAGCGCGTCGATGACGCACGAGCCGCTGTGGAAGGCGGCGAGGCCTGCGGTCAGGCCCGCGAAGAACGGCGGCGCGTAGACTGCGAGCGTGAACAGCAGCGAACAAAACAAACCGAGGCCAAAGACGCTCAGGACAATGCCGATGATGGTCATGGTGATCTCCGTGACAAAGGGTCAAACGGGCGCACCTTCTACCACAACCGCGTTGCTTTCGTCAGAATAGCGGGCGCGGGGTGCAGTGGCAACAAGGTATTGAAACACGCCAAATCCGTAGAACCGAGTCTCCCACACACGACTACAGCGCGGAGGATAGCCATCGATCTATAGCAATTTTTGGAACTGCCCGTTCGCTCCAAGCCAATCATCGAGGCAACGAAGCTATCGTTCGAGGTGCGCCTTGAATCATTGTATGGCGCTCAGATTTCCTCGGCAGTTGAGAGGGGCGGGCTGGTTCCTTCACGTAAACCGGCTGCGGTTACATTTTTCTCGGCAGTGTAGCTTGGCTTCAGTTTCGGCCAAAGGTACCGGACCGCCCGCGCGTATAGTCGACCCAAAAAGCGGATGTCCAAATTCACGAAACACATCTCACCCGCCTTCGTTAGTGCCAGCCCTCCTGCCACTTCGGCCGGAAGTTCATCAGAAAGTCCCGGAAGTGCGGTCGCTTCAACAACCCAGTCCCGGCTCAACGCGCCCGCAAAGTCATCAGACAGAGTTCGCAAAGACTGGAGAAGGTGCTTCCGCAGCAACGTTTGCGGCTGAAACGTGTGGAGGCACATGGTAAACAACTCAGTCACTTGTGTGTTGTCTGCATCAAACTTTGGGTCTCCTGCAGCCATCTCTAGGTTTTCTTGCCAATTGACGCACCCAACCAATCCCACCGCAGTCAAATAGCTCTGTATAGAGTCATGAAAGAATCGGACTGTGTGGGGATTTCCCGGGTCAGCTGGATTGACTTCTGCGGCTACGACGAGATCAGCTCCCATCAGCGCAGACAGAAGCTCTTTCGAGTCCTGCGAGGCGGTTGCAAATCGTATTCGCCGCTCACCAGTTTCCCAGTAGGTATCCAAGCAAAACTGCACGGCAGCGTCAGTACTCACCCCTTTGTTGGCCAAAATCTGATTAACGGCGGCGGCGTAAACATCCCGTATGGACTGCATTTCCGTTCCACGAGCCAAAAGTGCTAGACGAATCAGGATTGGCAAATAGGTGCCATCCTCGTCCCGACACGCGGCCCTGACCTCTGGAGTCAGATTGTCGAAGGACCTCCCGTAGGCCTTCACAAAATCTCTCAAAGTCTCATCGCTTAGCCTCTCAGGCTCGATCACTATCCACGATGCAGCCGCCTGCTCAATCACCCCAATGTGGGCTTTGCTCGGACGGGTAGATAATAGTAACGGGACTGTCATGCCGAAGGTGGCGAAATGCTCACGCAAAGTCTTAGCCGTGACTGTCGATTCTGTCAGCCCGTCAAGAACAAATAAAAATGCACCCGATCTTGCACTCGCTCGCAAGAGCGAGTCAGAGAAGCCGTCTTGTCCCAACGATTCTCGCATGCGGTCGTAGAGCGTAACTCCGTCCCCATCGCAGATAACGGGGATTGGCGAACGAGGATCTTTATTAGATCTTTCAACCATTAATCTTAGGACTTCTCGGACCAGCGCGCTCTTTCCACGACCGCCCGGAGCCTCAAGGATAATGCATGTCCGCTCATCGGAACGGTCAGCTGAAAAGGCGTTGCATATCCGCTCTGCTGGTGAAGCAGCGTCCCCCTCTAAGTCTATGTTGCTACTTTCCTTGATTCTAATCGGAACCGGCGTGTAACTTTCACCGTTCGCCTGCTGGCGCTCCCTCTCGATTCGATTCAGAAGTCGAGCGGAGTACGCAGCAAACAGCCTTCTTCGAACTGTGGGAATTGACGTGGCAAGACCTGCAAAGGGCCGGAATGGATCGAGGGGTTCAAGTTCTCTGAACAGCGTGGGCGACATTAGCCCCAGAACCGACCCCGCCAAAAGCGAGGCCCCGAGCAAGCCCACAAGGACGCCTGGATCCAAAAAGTCCTTTCCGACCCAAGGCGCGCCAATGGACCCAATGTAGAGGACGTAGCGGGTGAAGGTCTGCGGGCTTCCAGCAAGCCGCTTGGTGACCAGAGCGACAAAGCAGATGGCGAAAAAGACTAATACAGCGCGAAACCAGGGTCGGGCGAGAAGGGGCTCAGGATTCGTAAAGACAACTCCCGTCCAAGTCCACGATACGTTCGTGCCAAGCGGGTCCGAAAGAGTAACTCGGATCGAAGCCGCGCGGCCGTACTCGATGCGAGCCTTTGGGTCTGAGTCTTGCCCGGCGACGGCTTGAGCGAGAGGATACCTCTCTTCACCATTCGTCAGACTTGGCGTTACCCACTTCCGTTGGTGACCAGAGCCTTCTTCAGTGATAACAACCTGAAATGTTGCTTGGTCGTCTAGCAAACCCTCGACAGGTCTTGGGCCGAATTTGAGATCTCCGGAATCGCTGTTCGGTGCAAACGATATCGGACCGTCTGGAAGTGAACCAGTTGTGAGAGTGCTCCCTCCTAGTTGCAGCGCGGGACCAGGCATGCTCGCTTTCATGTCGATCAGGTAGAGCCCACCTCTCACATCGTTTGCGAACGCGTGCCGTCCATCGCGCAACGGAACAACGTCGGGCAAGTCAAGCTGATGTTGGAAAAGTGGTTGTCCGGAATTTATTGGCGCTCCTTGGCTTCGGTCCCAGTTAATGATTCCGCGCCCAGCGGCGTCATCCACATAGTTAATTAGCCAAAGGTGCCCAATGTCATCTGGCACAACCGTTGGCGCAACGAACCGGTTGACATCCTTCTCATCGTGACTCGCCAACAAGGCAAGGTGACCTATAGTTCCTGCTTCGAAATGGAATGCAAAGTCACGAGCACGAACGACAAAGGAGTGACTCGTTTGGTCCGGGAATACTTCAACAACGCCGCCTTCCATAGGATCTTGCCAAGGTGCTAAATCAACACCTAATTCGATCGTCTTCCCGACCTCTTGCACAGGTTTATCCCGCGGCAAATATATGACGTGCTGATCGTCGAGGTTTACCCCTAGCTGTGCAAGGTAACCGTCCTTTCCGAGAACTACTATGTTGTCTACAAGCGTATCCTGGAGCGCTGGGATTGGTGTGATTGAATTGGTGCCGGCGTCGAACAGCGAAGCCCCGCGCAAGGGTGACAGCGACTCCTTCCGGCCGCCCCAACGAGGGGTCGGGAAACCAATGGCCCTTGTGGCGTCAAATGGGCGTAGGGTCATTTGTGACGGCGGATTAAGCTCCAGCGGGAGGTAGCTAGCCGTCGCGGAGGCACTTTCGAGAGTCTTTTGGACGTCCACGAAATAGACAGAGGTGAGACCAGATCGGAGCCAAAAACTTCTAGCGTCGGGTGTGGGTATGATCTCAGTTATTCCATCGTGTCCTGTGGCCTGTAGTGCAGGGCCGAGAGCTAGTCTAATCGGTATGGCGCCTACGCGGGGATCTACGAGGTAGCAGTGCAGCTTATTGCCCGCATCGATAATGCCAGCGGTCACAAGCGTCGAGCCAACAACTCGTTCATCTCGATTACCGAGAAACTCAACCTTCCACGGTCCATCCAGTTTCGTGTGGCCATTCGCAAGGAAGTAGTAGTCATTCTTAAGCCAAACGGTTCCCTTCTCCTGACTAGGCTCCCGCTTTTCGGCGTGAATCCAGGTACCTTCCGAAGTTTGAAAAGTTCGAATCTGATCATAACCCGGCGGCAGTAGAAGTTCAGAATGGGAATCTCCTGACGAGAGCCCTACCAAATATGCATTAGAGGGCGCTGAGGTAGTCCCGTCGTCTACAATTACAAGGCCACGGCGTTTGTCGCCGGCGGGAAAGATTCCCCAGCGGGGTTCGATGTTCGGCAGGAACGGTGTCTGCGCATTCAGCGTGCGCCCAGACGAATCGAGGAGCCAGACGCCCTTTTTTCCGACCTCCCAAGCCCATGCGTGTGTTCCATCCTCAACCGCACTGACGCGCCAGCGTCCGCCTCTTATCTTCGATACGAGCCATCCAGATTGAGAAAACGTCACCTTCTCCTTGTCGGAAGTCGCCGGTCGGCAAGCAGACAGGCCGATAAATGCCAAGAAAGCTACGGCTGCAACCGTCAGGCAAAGGAGACGTTTGTGGCGCGTCATTTTTGCGCAGACCTTCTGAACAGGGTATCCCCGACACGTTTAGGTCGGCTCCCGGACCCAAGGGAGAGAGTAGCCGAAGCTTTGGTACCCCGGAAGCGTCGAATGCGCGTCGGTCTGCGACCCTAGCCGAAAGTGTTAGCGGTCTTGCTTGCCTGGGCTTGGTGCTTCGGGGTGGTTGGCCTCGGAAGGCTTTTACTCGCGTAGCCGACGCTGAGAGCCGATCTTTGGGTCGGTTTGGGAACAGAGGCAGGAGGTGCACCGACATGCGACCCCGCGGGACGACTATCCAGAACGGCCTTTGCGCGCGCGGCGCGGGTGACGCGTCCGGATCTATGATCGTGCCTTTGTGACGCGCCCCTCGCTGAAGCGCCACACCGGGATGCCGAGCATTCGTGCCTTGTCAGCGAGGTTCTCCTGAATGCCGGTGCCGGGGAACACCATGACCCCGATCGGCAGGACGTCTAGCATCGCATCGTTGCGCTTGAAGGGGGCGGCCTTGGCGTGCTTGGTCCAGTCGGGCTTAAAGGCGATCTGCGGCGCCTTGCGGTGGGCGGCCCATTTGGCGGCAATGAGTTCCGCGCCCTTCAGTGATCCGCCGTGCAGCAGCACCATGTCGGGATGCTTGGCGTGGACGCGGTCGAGCTTGTCCCAGATCAGGCGATGATCGTTGAAGTCGAGCCCGCCGGTGAAGGCGATCTTGGGTCCTGCGGGCAATAGCACCTCGTTTTCGGCCCGGCGCCTGGCGGCGAGGAAGTCGCGGCTGTCGATCATGGCCGAAGTCAGATTGCGGTGGCTGACCTTCGATCCTGAGCGCGGCCGCCAGGCCGAATGCATATGGCGCTCGAACTGGTCGGCGGCCTGGTCGCGGAAGAACTCCATGCTGTTCCTGCGCTCGATCAGCGTCTGTCCTTCGGCGGTGAGGCGTTCGAGTTCGACCGAGCGGATCTCGGAGCCATCCTGCTCCTTCTGGCTGCGCTTCTGTGCCTGCTCGTTGTCGTCGAGCTCGCGCTCGATCCGGCTGGTGGCGCGGCGGAAGAGGTTGACGGTCGACCAGAGCAGGTCTTCGAGATCGGGTTCGAGGCGGGTGTCCGCAAGGGTGACGACCAGGGCGTCGAAGATGTCGGCCACGGCGCCAGCGATGGTGCTGCCTTCGGGAAGCGGTCTCGGGTCTGGTTCGTCCTGGAAGGGGCGATAGCCGTAGAGCTGGAGTTCGGCGAGGACGTGATCGGTCGTGGATGAGGTGTGCGGCGGCTCGTAGCCGGTGTCGTCGTGTTCGGTCGTCATGGTGCTTTCCTTCGTCGGATCGACCGCGCCCATCGCGGCCTTCATGGTGACGAAAGGCGGCGGGCGGACCGGGCCTGCACCGCGCAGCGAAGCGGAAGCGGCCGAAGCAAAGCGGAGGATGGCGGGGGCCGGCTATTTTGCCTCGCGATGTAAAGGCGGGCTTGCCCGCCGACGGGAAATAGTCGGCCATCCGCCATTGCCGGGCCGGGCCGTTTGCCGCAAGGGTCGCCCTCTCAGAAGGCCGTGGGCGCGGGCCTCTCCGACAAGGCTGGAAAGCACCACGCCCGAATCCGAGATGAGACCGGCACCCCGGCAGACATCATTTCCCGTGCCGCTTCATGTCGCCAATTCCATGAAACGAGCGACGTCTTCCGGAGCGATCTGCACCCGCAACGCTGCCCGTAACGCATCGATGCCGAGCGTGCGGAGATCCTCGTTGAAGTCACCCAGTCGTGGCGACAGGGCTATCGCCTCGATCCCAGCCTCGGTCGCCCGGTCGATCAGGCTCGCCATGGCGCCGTCCCCGGCCGGATCGTTGTCGCGGGCGATGTAGAGCCGGCGCAGTGTCGCGGGGAACAGGATGGCGGCGAGGTGTGCGGCCGAAAGAGCGGCCACCATCGGCATGGTCGGCACGACGCATCGAAGCGACAGCATGGTCTCGATCCCTTCACCGGCCGCCAGGCAATCGCGCCCCACATCGAAACGAACGGCGTTGCCCAGGAGGTTGCCCATCGCTCTTCTCGGCGTGTCGATCGCCGCCTTGTCCCGCCTCAATGGGTCGAGCCAGGTACGATGTGCCCCGGTGATCTTGCCGTCGAAATCGGTGACGGCTGCGATCATCGCCGGCCAGGTCTCGGTCGGGGAATGCCGATCCGGACGGTAGTAGCAGCGTGGGTGGAAGCGGAGACTTCCGGTTCCGTGCAAAGCCGTAATGCCGCGTTTGCGCAAATACGCTTCCACGACTGTGCCCGTAATCGGCTGCGCCATGGCGAAAAGACGGCGTGCTGATTCCGGTGATCCCGCCGGTGCGGACGATGTTCGCCGGTCATGGTCTGGCTCCGGCGCCGATCTTGGTAGGCTGAGAAAGCGCTGAGCCTCATTGGCGACGTCGCGGAATTCGACAAGGCCGCGGTTCTCGCGGACGACGTCGAGGAGGTCGCCGTGATCGCCGGTTGCCGCGTCGGTCCATTTGCCGGCCGCACCCTTGCCGGATTCCAGTCCTTTCAGCCGGACGAATAGGGAGCGACCGGGCGCATTGCGAACGTCGCCAACCAGCCAGTACCGGCCCTCGCGGCGGCCGTTGGAGAGATAATAACGGCACACCGCTTCGGCATCGCGCGCGAGCCGGTGCGCCAGTTCGGCGGCACCGAGCGCCATCGTCACGCCGCCGCCCGCTCGGCGACGCGCGCAAGCGGATAGCGTTCCAGCACCTTCGCCAGGATCGCCGGGCCGGCCGCGTCGGTCGGGACGAACATCCTGAGCTTCCACGAGATGATCTCATGGAACAGGCCGTAGGCTCGCAGCCGGTCACGCATGGCGTCGGTGAAGCCGGTCAGTTCGATGCGGTTGGCGCCCATGACGCGGACGCGGCGAAGCTGAAGCCCTTCGGCAAGATCGAGGATGGTCCTGCCATCCATAAGCGCGGTGAAGGCGTCATCGGCCGACAGATTCGACGGGCCGGTTTCAAGCGCGCTGGCCACCCATGGCGGGGATACCTTGCGACCGACGATGCGTTCGCCGCTATCGGTCTGGAGCCGATAGACCCGGCTCGACTCGTTGGGGAGACGCTTCCAGATCGGCAGCAAGAGGCCGGCGACGATATGGATCTCGCTGTCGGTGAATTCCGGCACATCGGCGAGTTCGGCCGCCCATGCGCGGGCGAAGCTTTCGCGGTCGGCTTCCCGCCAATGCGTCTGTGGCATCATCGCCAGCGGCATGGCGGGATGCTCCATCGGCCGGATGAGCCGTACGCGGCGTTCGACCTCGCCATCGTCGAGCATCAGACTCGGCGCGGTAACCTGCACGGCGGCGCGGCCCGACTGGCTGTTGACCAGCAGCAGGGCGCGGGGATCGGAGAGCCGGCCCAGCGCCTCGTCGAGCGTGACCGGTCGGTTGCGCTCGCGCCGCGTGATCGTCAGCAGGCGGGTTTCCGCCGAGGTGCCGCGGTGGGTGTAGATGGTCTGCCGGCCGGTGACGACGAAGCTCTCCGCCGTCAGCGTCTCCAGCCCGACGTCGTAGGTTCCCGATGCGATCGCGCCCTCGATACGGGCGGTCAGGAGCTGTTCGAACGCCGTGAACAGGATGTTCTGCAGGTCGATGGTCAGCGCCAGCAGCCGATTGAGGAAGGTGGTGATCGGCGGCAACTCGTCGCGGATGCCGTTGGTGTCGGTGAGCTTCAGCCCCGTTGCGTCCTCGAACGCGCCCAGCGAGCACCCTTCGACCTTGCCCATGACCAGCAGGACATAGAGCTGGCGCAACGCGTCGCGCGCGTAGTGGCTCTCCAGATTGTCCTCAGGCCTGAACAGGCCCTGGCCGCCGGTCTGGCGCTGGCCCTTGGTGATGGCGCCGAGCGTGTCGAGCCGGCGGGCGATGGTCGAGAGAAAGCGCTTCTCGGCCTTCACGTTCGTCGCGATCGGCCGGAACAGCGGCGGCTGCGCCTGGTTGGTGCGGTTCGTGCGGCCAAGCCCCTGAATGGCGGCGTCCGCCTTCCATCCGGCCTCCAGCAGATAGTGGACGCGCAGGCGGCGGTTCTTCGCCGACAGTTCCGCGTGATAGGACCGTCCGGTGCCGCCCGCGTCCGAGAAGACGAGGATGCGCTTGGCGTCATCCATGAACGCCTGCGCATCGGCGAGATTGGCCGAACCCGCGCGGTTCTCGACGGCGAGGCGATCGACGCCCTCCGATCCGCATCTGCGGATGATCCGGCGCGAGCGGCCCGTCACCTCGGCCACCATCTCCGTGCCGAAGCGCTGAACGATCTGGTCGAGCGCGCCATGGACTGGCGGCAGCGACACAAGCTTCTCGATCAGCCGGTCTCGGCGGGCGACGGCCTCGCGGCTCTGCACGGGCTGGCCGTCGCGATAAACCGGCCGAGAGGAGAGATTGCCCTCGCTGTCGGTGAACGGCTCGTAGAGCTGGGTCGGGAAGCTGTGCGCCAGATAATCCAGCACGTATTCGCGCGGAGTGATGTCGACCTGGACGTCGCCCCATTCCTCGGTTGGAATCTCGGCGAGACGGCGCTCCATCAGCGCCTCGCCGGTCGAGACAATCTGGATCACCGCGGCATGGCCGGCCGTCAGATCGCGCTCGACGGCGGCGATCAGCGAGGGCGTCTTCATCGCCGTGATGAGATGGTTGAAGAAACGCTGCTTGGCGCTCTCGAAAGCCGAGCGGGCGGCGGATTTGGCCTGCGCGTTCAGCGTGCCCGTTTCGCCGGTGACGTTGGTCGCCTCCAGCGCGGCGTCGAGGTTATTGTGGATGACGCTGAACGCGCCCGCATAGGCGTCGTAGATGCGGATCTGCTCGTCGGTGAGCCGATGCTCGAGCAGCTCATATTCGACGCCCTCGTAGCTGAGCGAACGGGCCGCATAGAGGCCGAGCGCCTTCATGTCGCGCGCCAGGACCTCCATCGCCGCGACGCCCCCTGCCTCAATCGCCTCGACGAACTCGGCCCGCGTGGCGAAGGGGAAGTCCTCGCCGCCCCAGAGGCCAAGCCGCTGGGCATAGGCGAGATTGTGGACGGTGGTCGCGCCGGTCGCCGAGACATAGACAACGCGCGCGTTCGGCAACGCGTGCTGAAGCCGGAGTCCCGCACGGCCCTGCTGCGAGGCGGCCTGGTCGCCGCGTTCCCCTTTGCCGCCGGCCGCGTTCTGCATGGCATGGCTCTCGTCGAAAATGATCACCCCATCGAAATCGGAGCCCAACCATTCGACGATCTGCCGGACCCGTGAAACCTTCTCGTCGCGCGCGTCGGTGCGTAGCGTGGCGTAGGTGGTGAATAGGACGCCTTGCTCCAAACGGATCGGCGTCCCCTGACGGAAGCGCGACAGCGGAGTCACCAGCAGCCGCTCCTGGCCGATCGCCGACCAATCGCGCAGGGCGTCCTCGATCAGCTTGTCGGATTTCGACACCCAGACCGCGCGGCGGCGGCCCTTCAGCCAGTTGTCGAGCAGGATGCCAGCGACCTGGCGGCCTTTTCCGGCGCCGGTGCCGTCGCCGAGAAACCAGCCGCGGCGGAAGCGGACGGCGTTTTCAGCGTCGTCGGGCGCGGCCGACACGATGTCGAAGGTCTCGTCCACCGTCCACGATCCGGCGAGATGACCGCAATGGGCTTCGCCGGCGTTGATCACGCTTTCGAGCTGGGCGTCGGACAGCATGCCGTCCGCGACGACATTGGCGGGCAGGTGCGGCCGATAGCTTGGCTTGGGCGGCGCCACCGACGCCATCGCCGCCGATTGCACCAGCTTGGTGGGGTGAGCCTGAGAGCCGGGAATACGGATCGACTGCAATCCGTATCCTTCATAGAGCGCCTCGGTGATGTGACCGCCCTCGACCGGCGTCCAGTCGATGGTTTCATAAGTCAGCTCAACCGCCTCCGGCTCGGGCGTCGCGGCCGGGACGGAGGAAGGGCGTGGCGCAACGCGCGGCGGTCGTGCGGCGGCGGGACGAACCGTGGCCCGGGTGATGACCGGCGTGGCGAGCGGGAGCCTTGGCGGAACAGAATTCGCGATCCAGCCAAGCAAGGTTGCGGCATCGGGGGCGCAACTGTGCAAAGCCGGAAACGCCGTAGGATCGGGCGCGGGCAGACGGTCGATCACGGTCAGGCGCGTGTCGATGGTCGTGCCATGCTTGGCATAGACCGATCCATCGATGGCGGCCGAGAACACGATGCGCCCGCGCTCCTGCAGCCGGATGAAGGCATCGGTCCACATCGGATTGTCGGGCCCGCAGTTCGTGCCGGTGATCGCGACCAGCCGGCCACCCTCGGCAAGACGCGCGAGCGCCGAGCCGACATGGCGCAGGGCCGCGTCGGCCATGCGGCGATCAACATTCGCGAGCGCAGAGAACGGCGGGTTCATGAGCACCACGCTCGGAACGACGCCGGCGTCGAGGTGATCGTGGATGTGCGCGGCGTCAAAGCGGGTGACGGCGATACCGGGGAACAGATGACCCAGCAGCCCGGCGCGCGTCTCGGCCAGCTCATTGAGAACGAGCGACGCGCCGGCGAGCTCGGCGAGGATGGCGAGCAGCCCGGTACCGGCCGAAGGTTCCAGCACGAGATCGGCGCGCGTGATCGCGGCGGCGGCGCTGGCCGCGAGGCCGATGGCGATCGGCGTCGAGAACTGTTGAAGCGCCTGGCTCTCCTCGGAGCGGCGCGTGTGGGTGGGAAGAAGGCCCGCGATCTTGGCCAGCATCGGCAGCATGGCGGCGGGAGAGGCAGTCCGCGCAAGCATGGCGGGGCCGAACTTGCGCAAGAACAGAACGGTCGCCGCTTCGCAGGCATCGTAGGCGGTCTTCCAGTCCCAGGCGCCATCGGCGTCGGAACCGCCGAAGGCGGAGACCATCGATCCCCGGAGCGTCGGTGCATCGACACACTGGCCGCGTTCGAGATGGGGAAGGATGATCCGCGCAGCATGAGCCAGCGCGTCGGCGGTCGCCGGAGCGGGCGGCGCGACCGGGAGCGGCGCGGCCGCAAAAGCGGCCGTGGAAGCGGGATTCGTCGTCATGAAGGGAACCTCGGGAGAGCCGGAACGGGTCGAACCGAGGGGCGCTCTCTCTCGACCCCAACGGCTCAAACCCGTCCCGGCAATCCTCTCCCTCTCGGGACGTCCAAGAAGAAAAGGGCCCGGCGCTGGGCGCCGGACCCTTTGATGTCGCCCGGAAGAAAACGCCTGCTCACCCCGGGGGATCGACGAGCCGGTAGGACCGGCTCTTGATGTTGGGAATCCGATAGAGGCTGCTGGAGCCGTGCGCACGAAAGAGCACGGTGCGATGGCTGCGCGGGTTGGCGATGACCTCCAGCCGCTGGAAGCTTCGGCCATCGGCAAAGCAGAGCGGTTCGTCGAAGACGATCACCTGCCCCGCGCACGGGCTCGGCTTGGCGGCCTTCGCGCGGCGGGCGGCGATGTTTTCGCGGCAGCGGGCTCGCCACTGCAACGCATATTCGCGGTCGGTCGGCGTCAGCAGATCAAGGATCTGTTCGGGGCAATCGCACTCATACGGAACCATCGATTCTTCCATATCCTTGTAGCCGAAGATGTAGCCCTGGGGGTCGCGCGGATTGTATCGAACGAGGCAGATGGCGGCCCAGACCTCGCGCGCACCGGTGGCGATGCGGACCTGTTCCACGGCGGCATAGTAGACGCGCATGCCGACCAGCGCCGAGCGCAGCACTTTCGATACCGCGTCAGGACGCTCGGAGGTGAATTGGGCGTCGAGATATTGGCGCGGGCCGGAATGGCCCTTGAGGGATGTCATGTAGAGCCAGCCCATGGCCGTCTCCTTTCGATGGGGATGAAGACGGTGCGCGCGGGGAGCGCGGCGTCGGGGTGGGTTTGAAAGTCCCTGCGATCAGCTGACCGGAGCGAGCCGTTGTTCGGCTTTGCGGATCGCCGCGAGAGCGGCGCGAAAATCGGCGGTGCCTTGCTCCTCCGACAGGTCGCTGCATTCGACGACGGCGAGACAAGCGGCGTGGATGTCGGCATCATTGACCGCGTCGGCCGTAAGACGGGTGAGCGTGGGATCGGCCTCGATTTTGTCGATCTGTCGCCTGACGGCGTCTTCGCGGATGCGGAGCAGAACATGCACGCCGTCATCGGCGGCATCTCCATCCTTCTCCGCGAGGAAATCCTCGAGGATGTCGTTGGTGGATTTGCCTACAATCGCGTCCGCCGTGATCAGGACCGCCATGCCGCCGAAGCCGTCGGGCCGCATCTTCGAGCAGGTGAAAGACGAAACCGCGGTGACGTAGCGGAGCGTGGATGAACGCCGGACGATGTCCTGGAAGATGAACTCCCAGGACGTGCCGCTGAAATCGATCTCGATCTCGGTGTCGTCGGTGGATGCGACCGCCACGCGCTCGGCGATGTACGTGGTCGCCGTGCTGTCGATTCCCGCGGATGCATCGAACGCCGCACGAAGTTCGTCGATCGAAAGCCCGATAGCGTCGGTCGGACCGAGAGATGTGTGGAAGTACACCGCCTCGCCATCCGGCTCGGCATCGAAGATGAGGCTGAGCACGAGACGTTCGAGCGGCGTCATGTCGGCGATCGGGATCGATTGCTGAATGACGGTTGGTGAGAAGTGGTCGGCCATGTCGGGTCTCCAGAAAGGCGAAAGCCCGGCGCCCCTTCGACAGGCTCAGGAGGCCGGGCTCTTCGTTGGGTTGACGTGGAAGAGTGATCAGCTGGCGGCGGCGAAGGGATCGACGTCGCGATGGATCGGCTGGGCCCGGCCCATCCATGGCTCGGGGCGGATGCAGCGCACCCAATCCGCGAAGCTCGGGATGAAACCGAGGTCCTCGCGCACATGCTGCTCGCCGATCAGCCGCACCGGCACCACACGGCCGGTCGAAATCGTGATTGTCGGGCCAAAGAAGCGCTCCAGCATGAAGATGCCTTCGGCATGATGGCGTAGCGCTCGGTGCCGGAAATCAGCGGTGATGGCTTTCGACTCGTCGAACCACTGATGCAGCGGCAGATAATCCTCGGGCGCGCCGCCCCATTTCTTCACCGAGGAAAGCGCGTGATGATAGCAATGTCCCATTGTCGCCTCCTCAGAATACGTGCTGGGAATAGTCGGACTCCATGTGCCGCTCATTGTAGTCGAGCGTGATGGTCCGATCGGCGACGTCGAAGATGAAGTCGCCATAGGCCCCGTCGCTGTTCTCCCAGCCGTCGTGGGTTTCCTGGAGAAAATCGTAGGCAAGCCGCTCGATTGCGTCGCGGACGGACATCACCGTCCGTTCGGGCTCGGCGTGGCCCCAGACGGCGGCGGCGATCTCGACATTGCCCGGCGGCAAGGCAGCGACCTCGTCGCCGGCCTTGGCTTCGATGTCCTCGATCTGTCCGCTGTCGCCATAGCCGTCGAAACGGACGGTGACGATGGTGAGGCCGGCAGCGGCGAGCGCATCGAAGACGACCGCCTTGTTCGCGGGACGCAGTTCGGCGTTGAGGCGATCATGCTCGCCGCGCTGGACATCCCAATAGGTGAGCGTCGGGGCGGCTGTTGGGGTGATGGGGGACGGCTCGGTCATGGCATGGCTCCGAAAGCGAGAAAACCCGGCGCGATGGCCGGGCTTTCGGGTGGAATTGGGTGGAGAAACGGGTGCGGGGCGGCCGAAACCACCCCGCATATCGACAGTCACTCGGCCGCGACCATGTGCGCCGGCTCTTCGTCGGCGTCGGCGGACGCTTCGTCCTCGTCCCCCGCGAGGAAGTCCGGCAGCGCCTCGGACTCGCTGGTCGACTCGTCGGCGACGGGCGCGACCTCGACGAGACGCAGCGGCTCCGGCAGCCAACCCGTGCCGGCAAGCAGCCGCTCGGCCTCCTTGGCCATGTCGGTCTTCTTGAGGTGGTCGATGAGCTGCGCCGACTGCTCGCCCTTGGCCTCGCGCACGGCTTCGAGGATGCGCGCCTTCGGAACCCGGCCGAGATAGTTATCGACGGTCGGCGCCCAGCCGGCGGCGGCCAGGTCGAGATTGACGGTCCGGGCGAGCTGGTCGCCATGCGCGAAAGCGTCCGGACGCCGGTTCCACGGCTCCTTCACAACATTGACGGTGAGCGAGGCGCAGTGGGCCAACAGCGCCGACTGGCTGTCGCTGTCGAACGCCGTCAGCGTGTCCCACAGATCTGCCGGCGCTTCCGGCAACTGCTTGGCCCATTGCGCGTGCCGCGCATCGATCGCCTTGGCCGAAGCCGTCTCCGCCAAACCCGGCGCCTGGGCAGAGAATCCGGAGTGCTTCGCCGTGATCTCCAGGCAGGTGTTCGAGGCATAGCGGTAGAAGGCGTTGAGGCAGAGGGCGTGCAGCACCGCCTGGAAGGCGATGTGAGGACCGTTCGCCAGCGCATCCCGCAGCGCCAGGGTGCGATGGGCGGTCAACTCTGTCACCAGCCGATCCGAGAGCGGGCGGATGGTTTCGTCTTCCTCCGGCGTGTCGATCTCGGAACCCGTCGGCGCGCCGCCGATGGTGATGACGGCCCGCTGGATGGCGCCGCTGGCGGTGGCGGCGGTTTCCGGCGCATCACCATCGCCGCCCTGGACCGGCTCGACCGGCGCTTCGTCCTCGGGGCGAACGAAGCCGCGTTCGATGTGCAGCGCCCCCTCGCTGTCGATGCTGACGAAGATGCCGGCGCGAGCGATCTCGGCCGGATCGTAGCGGACGGGCCGGTTCTCGAACGCCGCGATGGCGGTCTCGATCTCGCCGAGGCGCTGATCGACCTCGTCGGGCAACTCGTCGGCTTGCGCGTATTGCTCCTCAAGCGCGTCCTGTTCGGCTTTCAGCGCGGCGAAGCTGGCGTTCTCGTCTTCGGTGAAATCGACAGTCTCGCCAGTGAGGCGGCGCAGACCGGCGGCGTGGCCATAGGGGAAGTCGGTGGCGACCGTGATCCAATTCCAACCCTCGGCCCGCAGCGTCTCGGCCTCGGCCTGGAGCTTCTCGGTCACCAGCCGATCGAGCAGCGCCGGATCCTGCAGCCAGCCGCCATCGTCATGCTGGAAGAGGTCGCGCATGATCGCGCCGCCGGCGGCTTCATAGATGTCCATGCCGACGAATCGCGCGCGGCGGTCGGAGGCCCGGACCGCGCCCTCGGTGAGTTGGCGGCGAATCAGGTACGGCTCCTTGTTGTAGGCGCGCGATACGGCGTCCCAGACCTGTTCCTGGCGAGCGTGGTCGTTGGTGACGGAGAACGCCATCAACTGCTCCAGAGTCATGCCGTCCTCTGCATAGATGTCGAGGAGCTTGTCGGAGACAGCGGCCAGGCGCAGGCGCTGCTTCACCACGGTCGGGGTCACAAAGAATCGCGCGGCGATCTCCTCGTCGCCAAGGTCCTTATCGCGCAGCGCCTGGAAGGCGCGGAACTGGTCGAGCGGATGGAGCGCGACGCGCTGGATATTCTCGGCCAGCGAATCCTCCTCGGCGATGCCGCCCTCGCGCACCACGCAGGGGACCGGCGCGGTCTTCGCCAGGCGCTTCTGCTTGACCAGCAGTTCGAGCGCCCGGAAGCGTCGGCCGCCGGCCGGGATTTCGAACATGCCGGTCTCCCGGCCTTCGGCGTCGAGAACCGGCCGGACGCTGAGGCTCTGCAAGAGCGTGCGTCGGGCGATGTCCTCGGCCAGTTCCTCGATCGAGACGCCGGCCTTCACGCGCCGGACGTTCGCCTGGCTGAGCACCAGCTTGTTGAAGGGGATGTCGCGCGAGGCGCTGAGAGTGATCTTCTGAACGGCGGTAGCCATGTCGGATTCTCCGCGACGGGCGGCCGAAAGACTCTCTCTCGACCTCCAACCCGTCACGAAAAACCCGGCCTTCCTCTTCCTCTCTTTGAGGCCGCAAACCCGGAAAGCCGCGGAAGCGGAAAGGCGGCTTTCCGGAGACCCGGACGGAATCGTCACGCCGCGTCCCGCTCGTCCGTCATCACATTGGCCTCGATATGGTCGGGCCGGAACGCCAGTAGATAGTCGGCTGCCTTCGACGCGGCGCTGGCGGCGCGGACGATGGCGCGGTCATCCTCCCGCAGCACTTCCAGCCAGGACCCGAGGTAATCGGCATGGCGCACGGTCGGCATGATGCCGAGCGAAGCGCACACGAAGGCACTGGTCATCTCCGCGACGAGCTCTTCCTTGGCGTAGAGGGCGGAGCCAAAGGCGCCCGATAGATCGCGTGCCAGCCGCGAGGGATGTCCGACCCAGTGACCGATTTCGTGCAGGGCCGTCCGGTGCCAGTTGATCGGCTCGAAATAGGCGTCTGGCCGCGGCACTTGGATGTAGTCGTTGGCTGGGCTGTAGAAAGCGCGGTCGCCGCCGATACGGAAATCGGCGCCGGTTGCGCCGATCAGGGCCTCGGCCTGGGGCAGGATCATGCCCTCGGGCACGGGCGGCGGCGCGGTGATCAGCCCGTCGGGAAGGTTCTCACACTGATCCGTGTTGAACACCGTGAACCGCTTGAGGAACGGGATGGCGCCAGGCTCGTCGCCGTCGCGTTCGGCCCGCCGGCGTTCGTCCTCTGGCGTGAAGCGATCGGCATAGACGACTGTCGTGCCGTGCTCGCCTCTGCGGACGTTGCCGCCGAGGCTCAAGGCTTGGCGGAAGGTGATCCAGCTTTGGCCGACGAACCCTCGCTCAATGACCGCGCCCCACAGAATGAGCACATTCACGCCGGAGTAGCGGCGCTGTGTTGAGGCGTTCTTCGGCATGGCGAGCGGCGCCTTCGCCGCCGCCGTCCCCCAGGGCTGGACCCAGGGCACACGACCGGCTTCCAGTTCGGCGATGATCTTGTCGGTGATTTCGGCATAGAGGCTCGTCCGGTCCTGGCCGGAACGGGCGCGAGCGGTGTGTCTGGACATCGCGGATCTCCGCGACGGGCGCCGCGAGCCTCTCTCGCGACCTTCAACCCGTCACGGCAAACCCGGTCCTCACTCTCACTCTATTTGGCGACCGGCTAGTGTGGGCGGTCGCGACGTTGCGACGCCAGCACCGCATCAGGGGCGTTGCGGGGGGCTCCCCGCAGAAGGGGTCGGACGAGACGCCCCGTGGCTCGTCCGCAGGGGAAGGCTTTCCCCTCCCGACATGCTTTAACGAAACCTCTTCTTCTTTTCGAGCAGAGGACTTATCACCGACGACGTGGATTGCGGTGTAGGCTTAGAGATCCGTCAGGTGCTTGGCGATCCTGTCCGAAAGCTGGGTGAGCTTTTGGTTCTTCAGGATACCGATGAAGTCGGAACCAGAGACGCGTCTTGCTGAGATTGCGCCGCCCATTCGCGAGGGACGTTAGGGTCAGGTCTGGGTCCTTATCACGGCGTCGACGATATCGGCGCTGGGAAGATGGCTTTCCGCGAGCACCACGAACGCGGCCGCTGTTGCCCGCTCAGTGACGATACCTTTGGCAAACTGAAAGATGGCAAATCTCGCGGGCCTCGTCTCGTCGAATGCTTATTTCCCAAGGAATTGCCCGACCGTGTCAAATACCTGTTAAAGGCCAGAGGCATGTCGGAGGACGTGTCTGCGGACTAACGCTCTTGCTCTAATCGGCTGCCGAACGAGAAGGTATGTGCTCGCTCTGCCGCGCTTTTGCTCGAACATCGGCATCAACGCTTTGCCTAGGTCGCGTTGACAAATAGGATTCCCATTAGGGCAAGTTTTTGATTCAAGGTCGCTTTCGGAAGGAGGCGGACTTGATTCGGGGATTGATGTCGGATGAGGAATGGGCCTGTTTTGAGCCCTTCGTGACGGTTCGCGGCGCGCATAGCGGGCGACGGCCGAAGGATCACCGCCTTGTTCTCGACGGGATTTTCTGGCTCGCCCGCACCGGAGCGCAGTGGCGGGACCTGCACGAACATTTCGGCAAATGGTCGTCGGTCTATCGGCAGTTCCGGCGCTGGACGCTTGCCGGATTGTGGGAGCTCCTGCTGGAAGCCCTGAACGAGACCGAGGGCGTTGGCGAGAGCGTCCAGATGATCGACTCGACCATTATCCGGGCGCATCAATGCGCAGCCGGCGCTAAAGGGGGACTCCGCGTCAGGGTCTTGGGCGCTCAAGAGGTGGCTTCACGACTAAAATTCACCTCCGCACCAACGGCGAAGGCTTGCCGATAGCCGCAGGGATCACGGCAGGCGAAGTCTCGGATTATTCGGGCTTTGACCCCTTGATGGAAGCGGAAGGACCGGAAGCCAAAGTCCTGCTTGCCGATCGCGGCTATGATTCTGATCATATTCGCGAAACGTTGGAGGAAAAGGGCGCGGCGGCGATCATTCCGACGCGCCGGAACCGCAAGGTGCAAATCCCGGTCGATGGCCACATCTACGCCTTGCGCAACCGCATCGAGCGCTGCTTCAACAAGCTCAAAAACTCTCGAAGGCTGGCGACCCGCTACGATAAAACCATCGCCAGCTATCTCGGGTTCGTCCATATCGCTGCGATCAGGATTTGGATGCGCGCATTTGTCAACAGGACCTAGGGGAGAAGTCTTCTGTTGCCTCGAGAAGCGTGCGGCGAGTGACGCCGCGGCCAAGCCAGCGGTGAAGGAGATCGTTCGTGTTGACCGCATCGCCGAGCGCCGCGAAAATCACGGTGCTGATCGCTTGTTGCTGACTACGGAGGTGATTCTCCAGCAGCTTATGACGGGTAATGTAACCGGCGTTCACACCTGGAATGGCGTGATTCATGAGAAGACGCGCATCAAATTCAGAAACGCCTGCCATCGTTGCAAGTGTACGATAACTTTGACGAAGATCATTTCCCCATTTGGACAGCACGTCACGATCTTCTTTCTGTTCCACTAAGTGTCCGACAGCACTATTTGCGGGGAATACCCACTTTTCGGCATTTGCAGGATACATTACTCGGCCGAATCGGAGAGCGCGGCTAAGGCAAAGGATCATTTCGCGCGACAGAGGAATGTCGAAAGCGCGTTTCGAACCGCCTTTCGGCTTCGGGATGCGCAGCATGCGGCGCCTTAGATCGATATGCTCCGGCTTCACTTCCTTCAAGGCGGCTGGACGGCAACCCGAAAGGAGCGTGAAGAGATGGAACTCACGTCGAATCGGATTGTCCATGGGCGCGAGCTGAAGGAGCCAGCCCTTAACGTCGGTTGCGCCCAAGGCAGTGTCACGCCGCTTTTCTCCGTTCCAATCAATCGCATTGACTGGGTTATTCGCTGGAAGTTCTCTGTTGGTCTTAAGGGCATGATTATATATTGCGCGGAGAGTCCGCATGCTTCCATTGGCGATGTAAGGGCCGTTGCTGCGGGTAATTGCGTCATGCTTCCTTGAAACCTGCCCCGGATCGTCAGCCAAATCCTTCAACGGAATATCCAGCCATTCTACGAAAATGCGTTCAACGTGGTCCCTATAGCTATCTATGGTGCCTTCGCTTCGGCCTTTGCGGACCATATGTGCGTCGCGATACCGCTCCCAAGCAGCCCGAAGCGTCACGCCAGTCGGTTGCGCGGCTGCGATTCTCGATCCGTCTGAAGAGTTCTCAGAGCGCTTCGCACTGTTTGGGTGCAGCCCGCGGCTAATCTGGAGAAGATAATCGCGTGCAGTCGCGCGAGCGGCGCGCGTCGAAACCTCACAGACATCCCCAATCGAAACCCTGATCGTCGAAGTCCTTTTTCCGCCTTGTCGCAGATCTCCTTGAACCGTAAAGGTCTTTTTCCGTTTTCCAACAACGACAAAAAAGCCTTTTAGCTCTGTATCGCGGGCGAGATACCAGCCGGATTCTGGGTTGGGTAGGCGAGCGATTGCCTTATCATTTAGGAGCAAACGGATGTCAGTCATTGTCGCTTCTAAAACGGTTTTCGGATTTTAAAACGGTATTAAAACGGTTTTGGCGAATCAAGGAGTTCTTTGGCCCATGTTCGCCAAAATACGACTGGATACGAAAGGTAGTTGAAAATAAGGTGATTTCTAGGGTTTCAGACCTAAGAGTCGTATAATAGGCGGTTCAGGCGAAATGTCCAAAATGAACTACGAATCTAGGGGTCAGGAGTTCGAATCTCTTCGGGCGCGCCAACTTCCACCGATTCCCCTCCATATTACGCTATAGCCGCTGAACATAAGCACTCGTATTTGGCAGAGGCCCGCCGTATGCTAAAGAGCATAAAAAGGCGGTGTTCGGCGGCGGAAAAGTTCGAATCGCTTTCGGTCGAGTGATTGCCACAAGAATGCATTGCGGCCTGCTATGGCGGGAACGCGTCTTCGCTTGAAGCAGGCAAGAAGCGGTCAGGGCAGGTCTGCGCTCGTCATCAAGTCGGCTCTCCCAGATGCTCCCGCATCCAGCGGGCCTCCTCGGTAGCGCTGCGTCCAAAATGCTCACGAAAATCACGGCTGAACTGGGCAGCACTCGCATAGCCGACTTGGGCTGCTACAGTGGCGATAGAGCCATGGTTGGATGCGATCATAAGGCGCGCTTCGTGCAGTCGCATCGCCTTGACGTAGCGGACTGGAGATGTGCCGGTCAGGGCCTTGAAATGGGCGTGATAGGACGGAACACTCATACAGGCTTCTGCCGCCAGTTCCGGGACGGAAATGCCCGCGGTAAACGATGCGCGAATGCGAGCGAGGCTTTCCACGATCCGGCCGGCAGGCCCCCGGTGACGCAGGGCCGCCCGAAGAGCGCCCCCCTGAGGCCCGACGAGGACCAGGTAATGCAGTTCCCGCAGAATGCCGGGTCCGAGGATCGCGCATTCGTGCGGGTCCGCAAGCGCGCTCATCGTTCTGCGCAAGAGATCTCGCAACTTCGGAGACAAGGGACTTGAGACAAGGCTCCGAGCGTGCTCTCGCGCAATATTTCCCCCGTCTTCAAGCATCACAGCGATCTCGGCAGCGAGATGCAGGTCGAATTCCACGTAGAGTGCTAGCAGTGGCATTTCAGGATTGGCTTGCGACGCCATGCGGAATGGCACTGGAACCGACACGCCGAGGTAGTGATCGGCATCGTAGCGATAGATTTGCCCATCCAGGAAGCCCTGCTTCGCGCCTTGCAGCACAAAGACCGCCCCGGGTCGATAGAGAACCGGCACATCCTCCAGAACGGTTTCAGACCGTAAGATGCGCATGCCACCCAAGGCCGTAGGGTTGTATCCAGGGCGCGGTGCGAGCTTGGATGCCTGCCAGGCAAGGTCGTCAGGTTTCATAGGATTGATCAATTTTATCAGAGGATCCGCGCTGTTTGGCGGGTCCATCTCAGATTATTTAGCAATTAATCGAAACGCACAAGCAAGGCCCAATCATGACAACCAAGACTTTCTTCATTACCGGTGCCAATTCGGGCTTCGGGTTTGCCATCGCCGGGGCAGCGCTGCGGGCGGGACACAATGTGATCGGCACTATTCGTTCCGAGGAGGCACGCAGCTCCCTGCTCGAGCGACTTCCAAAAGTCCACGCAGTATTTTGCGACATCACCGATTTCGACCGCATCGAGGGGATAGCTCAACAAGCCGAGACCGATTTCGGCCCTGTCGACGTCCTGATCAACAATGCCGGTTACGGGCACGAGGGGGTGCTGGAGGAATCTCCGTTGTCCGAGATGCAGCGCCAGTTCGACGTGAATGTTTTTGGCGCCGTCGCTGTAGCCAAGGCATTCTTGCCACGCTTCCGCCAGAGGCGTTCGGGATTTGTCGTCAACGTAACCTCGATGGGTGGCCTGATCACAATGCCGGGGATCGCCTATTACTGCGGCAGCAAGTTCGCGTTGCAGGGCATATCCGAAGTCATGCGTGCGGAGATGGCACCGTTTGGGGTGCATGTAACCGCGCTTTGCCCAGGCTCTTTCCGCACCGACTGGGCGGGGCGCTCCATGGTTCGCACAGAGCGCTCAATCGACGAGTACGACATGCTCTTTGATCCGATCCGCGAGGCGCGGCAAAAAAAGCACGGCGCACAGCTCGGTGATCCTGAAAAGCTTGTTGAAGCAGTCCTGACCCTCGTTATGTCTGAAAATCCTCCGCCTCAACTGCTTTTGGGCAGCGACGCACTTAGTCTTGTTCGTAATCGGCTTCAGGCGATGCTCCGTGAGATCGACGACTGGGAGAAATTCACCTGTTCCACGGACGGCTGAAAGCCAATCAGGTAGACCGCTGCAAGCCCCACCCAAGCGCCTATAAGCTTTGGGCTGGGGTTGCGGATAGATGCGCTCAAGCTGCCCTACGAACTTCCCGACCTGCTTCGCTGACGATGGCCCGATCCCCAAAGATCTGGCCAACCTGCTGGCCTTGCGAGGGTTCAGATGAAGCGAACGATCGCTTTCGAGGGCCTTCTCACACACCGAACGGCTACAATGGGGCGCCAATCCGCCGAAGACCTCCTATCAACGAGCGCTCAAAGGCCGCCAATTCTATGCCCAGCCACCTTTGGTACGTAGCACGACGCTACAGCTTAATGGCGGAGCGCGCGGGATTCGAACCGGCTTCGAGGAGGGCTATAGCGTAAACGTAGTTATCATCTTCACCCGGTACAGTGCGCCAAACTCATCAACGACTTCAGATGATTGCCGTACCGAATTGGCAATTGGCGCGGCAATTTCGGTTGCCGAGCCGGCGTTGTGAAGTCGCCGTCAAGATGCGCAGATGACTTTATGACCCGTGGCTAGCCACGCCGGCTTGACCAGCTCGGCCGAGCGCAGAGCTGCAGGCTCGCGGGAGGCGGCTCTTTGGGGGCGTTTTTGAACGCCCCCAACGCTAGACGGTTGAAACTGCGCTCGCAATTGCAGCCCGGGCCCAACAGATCGCGACAAACGCTATCAAGAAGCGCGCGGTCCGCGCGTCGCGCCGCCTATCGCCGGATCGCTAAAGCTGTCCTGGCCGTTTTCGACGTGACCGGCCAAAACCTGCGTGAAGTTCCCCGCTGCGTTGATCGCCACGGTGAGATCATACCAGCCAAAGGTCTCACGCAGATCGAAGCGCCTGGTGAAACTCGCGCCTGGCGGCAGCCCCATGACGAGCCTCCTGCCGGTGTAGACGTCGGTGATCGTCACGCCGCCGACGGTTGGTCCCTGGTTGGCGACCGACACGGCGATTTCGTGGCCGCTCGCTTCATAGCTGGAGTTCACCACGAAATCGTCCTTGCTCGACGTCGAGCCGACGAATTTGCGCAAGAATCCATTTGGACCATGAACCGAATAGGAATAATCGCCATTGAGAGCCCAGCTATCCGACAGAGACGCGCCGGCGCCGACCGTATAGCTTCGAGGGGTGTCGCCGGCGCGGCCTGAACGGACCTGAAAGCACACGCCGACGTTGCAGGCGTTGCTGAAATTGATCGTGAACGCTCCGTTCGCGTGATCGACATGCCCCGTCGCGTTCATCACATAGGGCAGCGCGCGCGCGCGGCGCAGGCCTGGCTCTTGTGACGGTAGGCTCTGAGTCGCCGGAGGAAGCGGGATGTAGTTGGGATGACGCTGATTGTCCGGCGGAACATAAGCTGTCGTGCTCGGCAACGCGGGAACCGCCTGATTAGGCGTCGCGAAATTAAAGGCCGTCGTCAAATCACCGCACACGGCGCGGCGCCACGGCGAGATATTCTGCTCGCGCAAGGCCGCGTTGTTCGGGCCAAAGCGCTGCTCGATGAAGCGGATGATCGAGGTATGGTCGAACAGCTGCGAATTGACGAAGCCGCCTTTGCTCCAGGGCGAGATCACCAGCATGGGGACGCGCACGCCGAGACCATAGGGCCCGGCCGGATAGTTAGCGACGGGATAGTCCGCCGAGCCGGTGAACAGCTCGCCGGTCGTATCTACAGTCGACTTGCCCAGATCCGACGAAATCGGGACGGTCGGCGGCACCATATGGTCGAAAAAGCCGTCATTTTCGTCGTAGCAGATGAAGAGGACGGTCTTGCTCCAGACGTCCGGATTGGCGGTCAATGCGTTCAGCACCTCGGAAACATACCAGGCGCCGTAATTCGGCGGCCAGTTCGGATGTTCGGTATAGGCTTCCGGAGCCGAGATCCACGAGACCTGCGGCAGGGCGCCGTTCGCGATGTCGCTCTTGAATACGTCGAACAGCGTTCCCTTCGCGCTGATATTGGTGCCGGTCTTGGCCCGATCAGCCAGGGGCGTGCCCGCCGCAGCGTTCTGGTACTGGAAGAAATAAAGCAGCGACGTATCGCCGTAATTGCCGATATAGGGGTTCGAGGTCCACCCCCAATAGCCGGCGGCGGTCAGGCCGAGGCCGACGTCCTGATAGATTTTCCAGGAAATGCCTGCCGCCTGCAGCTGCTCGGGATAGGTCGACCAGCCATAGCCCTTCTCGGCGTTATCGATGACCGGGCCGCCGCCAGCGCCGTCATTGCCGACATATCCGGTCCACATATAGTAGCGATTCGGATCGGTCGGTCCCATGATCGAGCAGTGATAAGCGTCGCAGATAGTGAAGGCGTCGGCCAGCGCATAGTGGAACGGAATATCGTCGCGCTTCAGATAGGCCATGGTCAAGGCGCTCTTGTTCGGCGCCCACTGATCATAATTGCCCTGGTTCCAGGCGGCGTGCCCGCTGGTCCAATCGTGCGGCAAGTCGGCCAGGAACTGGAGCCCGAGATTCGGCGCGGTCGGATGGTACGGCAGCACTTCGGAGGCGCCGTTGGGCTGATGCCAGACTGACTTGCCAGACGGCAATGTGACCGGATGCGGATCGCTGAAGCCGCGCACGCCGCGCAGCGCGCCGAAATAATGGTCGAACGAGCGATTCTCCTGCATCAGGACGACGATATGCTCGACGTCGGCGATGGTGCCGGTCAGGTTGTTGGCGGGAATCGCCAAAGCCCGGCCGATGCTCTCGGGCAGCGCCGCTGTGGCTGCGGTCGCGCCCATGAGGCGCAGGAAATCGCGGCGATCGCTTGTGGTCATGTCGGTCTCAACGGTCCGGGGTTGGCGTCGGCGGCCAGACATAACCCCACGATTCGACGAAGCGATAACCATCGCATTACAGTTACGTTAAAGCTTGATGAGTAATTGACGACATAAGCCGGTTCAACCCGTATAAAACCAATGTCGGACTTCGTTCTGGATCGAATGGCTTCGTCGATCGTCTCGATATTTGCCTCTCGATAATTTGCGCCGCGAGGCCGCAGGCCGCTTCCTCAGCGCCGGCGGCTCTATCGCGTCACCGAAAATCAATGTATCGGGACCCCAGCGAGACTCAGCCTCTTTCCGTCTCGCTCGTCCCTCAGGAGCACCTTCGTGAGCCGTCCTCCGCTTCCCCCTTTTTCGGCAGAATCGGCGGCGCAGAAAGCGCGCGTGGCCGAGGACGCCTGGAATTCGTGCGATCCGGCCCGCGTCGCGCTCGCCTACACGGTCGACAGCCGCTGGCGCAATCGCGCGGAGATTTTCGAGGGACGCGCCGCGATCGAGGCTTTTCTCACCCGCAAATGGGCGCGCGAGCTCGACTATCGCCTCGTCAAGGAGGTTTGGGCGTTTCACGAGAACCGCATCGCCGTGCGCTTCGCCTATGAATGGCGCGACGACAGCGGCCATTGGTTTCGCAGCTATGGCAATGAAAATTGGGAATTCGACGAGCATGGCTTGATGCGCAGGCGCATCGCCAGCATTAACGACCTGCCGATCGCAGATCGCGAGCGCAAGTTCCATTGGCCGCTCGGCCGGCGCCCCGACGACCACCCTTCCCTGTCGGAACTCGATCTCTAAATTGAACGCCGCCGCCGAACGGCGGCGAATGTCGGCCGTTTCCGCGTCGCCGGAGTCGTCCGCGCTTTCTATTCCGGCGCGGTAGGCCTTCGCAGCTTGGCCATAGCATTTTGGCCGCGCGGCGAGAAGATCGGCGATCTTGTATATGTCGGTTGGGTAAGGCTTTAGTAGATTCCACCGAGTTGCGCGATGCGTTCCGCCATTTCATGCGCGGCGATGAATTGATGCCGCAGGGCGAGGTCGATCGAACCGGCCGAGCGCGCGTTCAAAAGCTCGTTCAACGCCGTTTTGACGCTGGACTTCAAATCATTCAGCATCCCGCGCGGGGGGCCTGCTTGTCGTTTCGCCGATTTTTGTCTAGCCAGGCCCCTTAAATCTGACGTATCAGGATTGATCGTATTTTTTATTATATTCCGAGGGGCACCGGAGGAAGACCAGCGAAAGCGCCTCTCGGCTTATGGCCGTGGCGAAGGCCCGCTCCAGCAAAGAGGACGTTCGCCGCCTCGCCAATTCGCGATTTGGCGAAAGGTTCATTACCCCCGGCCTCGACGCCGACGCGGATGGGGGGAATCGCTCGGATTTGACTATGCCCCCTCGCTCCCCCATCTTCCGGCGGCGACGCCGACCGCTGATAGCGACGGGACGGAGGCCCGACGCACGCCCGTCATAGTTTCGTTATTTCACGCAAGACCGGACCCTATCGAACGGCCTGCGCATGTGAGGACCGCTGTCTATGAATGTCGTCATTGTCGAGTCGCCGGCCAAGGCCAAGACCATCAATAAATATCTCGGCAAGGACTATTTGGTTTACGCTTCCTATGGCCATGTCCGCGATTTGCCGGCGAAGGACGGCTCCGTCGATCCCGACGCCGATTTCGCCATGCTGTGGGACGTCGATTCCAAATCCGCCAAACGCCTATCCGACATCGCCAAGGCGGTGAAGGATGCCGACCGCGTGATCCTGGCGACCGACCCGGATCGCGAGGGCGAGGCGATTTCCTGGCATGTGCTCGAGGTCCTGAAGGCGAAGCGCATCCTCAAGGACAAGCCGGTCGAGCGGGTCGTCTTCAACGCGATCACCAAGGCCGCCATTCTCGACGCGATGAAAAATCCGCGCCAGATCGATGAAGCTCTGGTCGACGCCTATCTCGCAAGGCGCGCGCTCGATTATCTGGTCGGCTTCAACCTGTCCCCGGTCCTCTGGCGCAAGCTGCCGGGCGCGCGCTCGGCTGGGCGGGTCCAGTCCGTCGCCTTGCGCCTCGTCTGTGACCGCGAACTCGAGATCGAAAAATTCGTCTCGCGCGAATATTGGTCGATTCTGGCGCATTTGAAGACTGCGGCGGGCGCACCCTTCGTCGCGAGGCTCGTCGGCGCCGACGGCGAGAAGATCACGCGGCTCGACATTGGCTCGGGCCCGGAAGCGGAAGCCTTCAAGGCCGCCCTCGAGGCGGCCAAATTCTCGGTGGCGAGCGTCGAGGCGAAGCCGGCAAAGCGTCATCCATGGGCGCCGTTCACCACCTCGACCCTCCAGCAGGAGGCCTCGCGCAAACTCGGCTTCGCGCCGGCGCGGACCATGCAGCTCGCCCAGCGCCTCTACGAGGGCGCCGAGGTCGACGGCGAAACCGTCGGCCTCATCACCTATATGCGAACCGACGGCGTAGACCTTGCGCCAGAGGCGATTACGAGCGCCCGCGCCGTGATCGGCAAGGAATTCGGCGCCGCCTATGTCCCGAAGGCGCCGCGCAAATATACCGTAAAGATGAAGAACGCGCAGGAAGCGCATGAGGCGATCCGCCCAACTGATCTCGCCCGGCTGCCGGCCAAGGTCGCGCGCGCCGTCGAGCCGGACCTGGCGCGGCTTTACGAGCTGATCTGGAAGCGCACCATCGCGAGCCAGATGGAATCCGCCGAGCTCGAACGCACGACGGTCGACATTCTGGCCGAAGCCGGAACGCGCCGGCTTGATCTGCGCGCCACCGGCCAGGTGATCCGCTTCGACGGCTTTCTGAAGCTTTATCAAGAAGGCCATGACGACGAGGAAGACGAAGAGAGCGGCCGCCTGCCCGAAATGCGCAACGACGAAATCCTGACCAAGGACAGGATCGACGCAAGCCAGCATTTCACCGAGCCGCCGCCGCGCTTCACTGAGGCGACGCTGGTCAAGCGGATGGAGGAGCTCGGCATTGGGCGGCCCTCAACCTACGCCTCGACTCTCGCCGTCCTGCGCGAGCGCGACTATGTCCGCATCGACAAAAAGAGGCTCTATCCCGAGGACAAGGGCCGGCTCGTCACCGCCTTTCTCGAGGCATTTTTCACGCGCTATGTCGGCTATGACTTCACCGCCGAACTCGAGGAAAAGCTCGACCGCGTGTCGAACCATGAGATCGACTGGAAACAGGTTCTGCACGAATTCTGGGCGGATTTCTCCGGCGCTCTCGCCGGCACAAAGGATTTGCGCACGACGCAGGTGCTGGACAGCCTGAACGAAATTCTAGGCCCGCATATTTTTCCGGCCAAGGCGGACGGATCGAACCCGCGCGCCTGTCCGTCCTGCAATGACGGCCTACTCTCGCTGAAGCTCGGCAAGTTCGGCGCCTTCATCGGCTGCTCAAACTATCCCGAGTGCAAGTTCACCCGCACCCTGGCCAATGCGGAGGCGGCCGGCGCGGTCGAGGGCGAAAGGCCCGGCGTCAAATCACTGGGGTTCGACCCCGAGACCGGCGACGAGATCACTCTGCGCGACGGGCGCTTCGGCGCTTATGTCCAACAAGGCGAAGGCGAAAAGCCGAAACGCGCCTCGCTGCCGAAGACTCTCGCGCCCGGCGATTTGAGCCTCGATCAGGCGATCGGACTTCTTTCCCTGCCGCGCGAGGTCGCCAAGCATCCCGAATCCAAAGAGCCGATCCTCGCCGGGATCGGCCGCTACGGTCCCTATGTTCAGCACGGCAAGACCTATGCGAATATCGGCAAGAATGAAGATATCTTGAGCATCGGCGCCAATCGCGCGATCGACCTCATCGTCGCCAAGGAAAGCGGCCTCACCGGCCGGCGCTTCGGCAAGTCCGAGGGCGCGGCGGCGCGATCGCTCGGTGAGCATCCCTCGGGCGGCGAAGTCACCATCAAGGCCGGCCGGTTCGGCCCATATGTCAATCACGGCAAGATCAACGCCACCTTGCCGCGCGAGGCCGACCCCACCACATACACGCTTCAAGATGCGCTGGCGCTGCTCGCCGCGAAATCGACTGGCGACCGCGCCGTTCAGGGCCGCCTGCTCGGCGAGCATCCGGCGGGAGGCGCGATCACGGTCCGCGAAGGCCGTTTCGGCCCTTATGTCAATTATGGCAAGATCAACGCGACTTTGAAAAGCGGCGCCTCTGCCGATGCGATCACCCTCGAAGAGGCCATTCGACTGATCGAGGACAAGGAGGCGGCCGGAGGCGGCGCGAAAAAGAAAGGCGCTCCCGCCAAGAAATCGGCTTCCAAAGAGCCCGCGCCCAAGAAGACGGCGGCTAAATCTTCGCGAAAGACCGCCGCGAAGAAGGATGAGGCGGCGGCTGACCGCGAGCCGGCCTTTGATGAAGACGAGACGCCGCCCTTCGAGCCAACCTCTCGAAGCGAGGCGCCGCCGCTTTCGTCCAGACCCGCCGCGAAACCGGCGGCCTCAAAAACGAAGGCGACGACAACGAAGAAGGCCAAGCGAGCGTGAAAAAAGGCGCCGGCGCAATTGAGCCCGGCCAATGCGACAGCGGTCTCGTGCCGCCGCAAGACGAGGCGAGTCCCGCTGCGCTCCCCTCGCAGGCGGATATTCTCGCCTTCATCGCGCGAGAGCGAGAGGCGCTTGGCGAAAAAGCGCCCGCCAAGATCGGCAAACGCGAAATCGCCCGCGCCTTCGGGATCAAAGGCGCGGACCGGATCGCGCTCAAGCGTCTCTTGAAAGAGATGGAGGCCGAGGGCGCGATCGAGCGGCGGCGCAAGACGTGGCACAAGCCGGGCGTCCTGCCGGCGATCGTCCTCGCCGATATTTTCAGTCGCGACCGCGACGGCGATCTTTTGGCCGCCCCGGTCGAATGGGACGCGACAGAGGGCCCGCCGCCGAAGATCCTGGTTTCCATTCCACGCCGGCAAAGGCCCGGCGCGCCGGCGCCCGGCATTGGCGACCGCGCGCTTTTGCGCGTCGAATTTCTGCCAGAGGCCAAAGCCGGCGAGCCAGCCTATACGAGCCGCGTCGTCAAGCTTTTGCCGAAAGCGAAATCGCAGATCCTCGGCGTCTTCCGCGCCCATCCGGGCGGCGGCGGACGCATCCAGCCGATCGATAAGAAAAACGCCAATCGCGGCGAGCTCCAGGTGCTTCCGGGCGGCGAAGGCGAGGCCCGCGACGGCGATCTCGTCGCCGTCGAGCTGCTTCGCTCCGGCCGTCTCGGCCTGCCCACGGCGCGGGTGCGCGAAAGGCTCGGCGCGGTCGACAGCGAGAAGGCGGTGAGCCTGATCGCCATCCATACGCATCAGATTCCGAACGTCTTTCGCCCCGAGACGATCGCCGAGGCCGAGCGCGCCGCCGCCGCCGCCATGACCGGCCGTGAGGATTGGCGCGCCCTTCCGCTCGTGACCATAGACCCGGCCGACGCCAAGGATCACGACGACGCGGTCCATGCCGAGAGAGACGACGATCCAGCCAATCCGGGCGGCTTCGTCTTGCGCGTCGCCATCGCCGACGTCGCGGCCTATGTGAAGCCGGGCGCGGCCCTCGACCGCGAGGCGCTCGACCGGGGCAATTCGGTCTATTTTCCGGACCGAGTCGTGCCCATGCTGCCGGAGCGAATCTCCAACGATCTCTGCTCTCTGCGCCCGCACGAGGATCGCCCCGCGCTCGCCGCGCGCATGGTCATCGCGGCGGACGGCCATAAGCTTCGCCATAGCTTCCACCGCATCATGATGCGCTCGGCCGCGAAACTCTCCTACGCCCAAGCGCAGGCGGCGATCGACAGTCGGCCCGACGCCACGACAGCTCCGCTCTTGGATTCGGTCCTCGCGCCGCTCTACGACGCCTATAAAGCCTTGAAGCTCGCGCGCGACAAACGCGGGCCGCTTGATCTCGATCTACCCGAACGCAAGATCATCCTGAACGATGAAGGCAAAGTCGACCGCGTCGTCATCCCGCCGCGTCTCGACGCGCATCGGCTGATCGAGGAATTCATGATCCTCGCCAATGTGGCGGCCGCCGAGACGCTCGAGTCGCGCGAGCGGCATTTCATCTATCGCGCGCATGACGAGCCTTCGATCGAAAAACTCAATAATCTCGCCGAGTTCCTGGCCTCGATCGGCATTAAGCTCGCCAAGGGCGAGGTGATGCGGGCGGCGCAATTCAACGGGATTCTCGCCCGCGTCAAGGGCACGGACAATGAGCATCTCGTCAATGAAGTCGTGCTTCGCACCCAGGCCCAGGCGGAATATATCGTCCAGAACTACGGCCATTTCGGCCTCAATCTGCGACGCTACGCCCATTTCACCTCGCCGATCCGCCGCTACGCCGATCTCATCGTCCATCGCGCCTTGATCTCGGCCCTCGCCCTCGGCGGCGACGGCCTGCCCTCCTCGATGCAGGTCGAGCAATTGGCCGAGATCGCGGCGCGGATCTCCGCCGCCGAGCGCCGCGCCATGGCGGCCGAGCGCGAAACAATCGATCGGCTGATTGCGGCGCATCTTTGCGATAAGATTGGCGCGACATTCGAGGGCCGGATTTCGGGCGCGACAAAGGCCGGGCTTTTCATCCGGCTGAGCGAGACAGGCGCCGACGGATTCATCCCCGCCGCCATGCTTGGCGACGATTATTTTCGCCACGATGAGACCTTGCACGCGCTGATCGGCTCCCGAACAGGCAAGATGCATCGGCTCGGGGACGTCGTCACCGTCCGGCTCGTGGAGGCAGCGCCTCTTGCGGGCGCCTTGCGATTCGAACTTCTGAGCGAAGCGCCTCCGCGCATGCGGCCGCGCGGCCGGACGGAACGGCCGAAGCCGTCCGTCAATCGCCGCGCCAAATCGAGAGCCTGATCGAAAAGGAGCATCCCATGCCGACGGACGGTCTGGCGACCCTGCCAAGCGCATATTCCGCCGACGATACCATCCGCCGGCTGGAGGCGGCGATCGAGGCCCGCGGCCTCGCCATTTTCGCCAAGATTGACCATGCGGCGGGCGCCGCCGAAGTCGGCCTGGCTTTGCGGCCGACCTTTTTAGTGATTTTCGGCAATGCGCGCGCGGGCACGCCCTTGATGCAGGACAATCAAGAGATCGGCATTGACCTTCCCTTGAAGGCGCTCATCTGGCAAGACGCAGCGGGAAAGGCCTGGGTCGGCTATAATGATCCGGCTTGGCTTGCGGCGAGGCATCGTCTCGGCTCCGAGACCGCGCCAGCCGCAGAGGCCCTGGCGCATGGAATCGCCGCCCTGGCGAAGGAAGTCGCCGGCTGCTGAGATTTCAACATGGCTGCGCGTCCATTCGTTTAATTTGTCGAGGAGTTCCCGCTGATGTCCGCACTGGACCTGCCCATCTTTGCGCCGAAGGGCGTCGATCGTCCGCGCCGCGAGGCCTGGCCCTCGATTCGGCGCGGCTTCAAGGGCCGTTGTCCCGCCTGTGGCGAAGGACGAATGTTCAACGCCTATCTCAAGGTCAATGACGCCTGCCCGAATTGCGGCGAGGAATTGCATCATCACCGCGCCGACGACGCCCCGCCCTATATGACGATCTTCGTCGTCGGGCATATCGTCGGGACCTTAATGCTCCTGACCGAGGAATTTTCGCCGGACGCCCCGATCTGGCTTCACGCCATGGTCTGGCCGACGCTGGTCCTCATCCTCTCGCTCTGGCTGCTGCCGATCATGAAGGGCGGCCTCATCGCCCATCAATGGGCATTGCGCATGCATGGCTTCGAGGCCGCCCCGGCTCAAAAGGATCGGGTCTCGGCCGCCTAACAAACGGTTGCCCCGGCGGGGCGCTGAAAAAGGAAAGCGATCCTGGCCCGGCGAAACTTCAAAGCTCGCGACCGCAAGATCAATTGGATCGCGACGCCCGGCTCCACCAGCGCGCTCGCCTGCGCCATCGCCAGCGTTTCCATTGTCGGCGTCGGTCTCTCGTTGACCATCGCGCTCATCGCGGTCCGACTCGCCGAGCAAGGCTATAGCGCCCGCGCAATCGGCCTCAACACCGCCGCCGCCGGGGTCGCGACCTTGGTCGGAGCCGCTTTCGTTCCGGGCCTCGCCCGCCGGATCGGCGTCAAGGAGTTGCTTTTCCTCTCGCTGTTCGTCTCCGTCCTTTGCCTTGCGGTCATGGCGCTGACCCAGAATTATTGGGCGTGGCTCGGCATTCGCGCCATTTTCGGCCTCGCACTGACCGCGCTCTTCGTCGTCAGCGAATTTTGGATCAACGCCATCGCGCCGCCCGGGCGTAGGGGCTTCGTCATTGGCTTTTACGCTTCGAGCGTCGCCCTGGGCTTTGCCGCCGGCCCGACGCTCCTCGCCCTCGTCGGCACGGCGACCGCGGCGCCTTTTCTCGCCGCCATCGCGCTTTTCGCCTTGGCGGCCGCGCCGATCGTCGCCAACAGCGCCGCCGCGCCGCATATTAAAGACGCGCCCTCGGCCTCGATCCCGGCCTTTATCCTCGCCGCGCCTATCGCCGCGCTCGCCGGACTCCTGCATGGCGCGATCGAGACGGCCAGCATGGGCCTCCTGCCCGTCTACGCCCTGCGCGCGGGGCTCGCCGCCGAGACCGGAGCCGTCTTCGTCACGCTCTTCGCCTTCGGCAATGTCTTGGCGCAAATGCCGGTCGGCTATCTCTCGGATCACATGGATCGGCGTAAATTATTGGTTCTCATCGCGCTTTTGAGCCTAGGCGGCGCGCTCGGCCTGGGCTTTCTCGGGCCGACGAAGCTCATTCTATTCGGCGTCCTGCTCACGCTTTGGGGCGGGGTCGTCGGCAGTCTCTACGCCGTCGCGCTCGCCCATCTCGGCGCACAATATCATGGCGCCGATCTCGCCAACGCCAATGCCGCCTTCGTGATGCTCTATGCGCTCGGCATGCTGGCCGGCCCGCCGATCGTCGGATTTGGGCTGGATCTGCTGGCCCCGGCCGGGTTTTTCGTCAGCGTCGCGGCGCTGCTCGCGCTTTATCTAAGCGTCGCCAGGTGGCGCGCGCGCAGCCAGCGGGTCAATTCATAAGTCCGGGCCCTCGGCTGAGATTCGTCCATGGTTTATGCACGCTGAAGACGATTGATATAATTGAGGGATGTCGCAGCACAGAAATTTCGAGCCTTGCACGCATATTGCCGCCTTGCGTCATGGTCGGGACAAGAAACTAAGACCCTCGCTATAGGTTCAGATTGTGCCCTTGCGATGATGCACGCCGCTCTTGCAACAAATTAAGGCGCAATGGCAAGTCCTAGCGCGCGGCGCCATGCCGCGCCGAGCGCTATTGGACCTCTTTTCGTCAAGGCCCCGCCAGAAATATAACACAGTTATTTTGCCATAAATCTCATATAGAAGAACGCTGACTGTTCCAATGAAACGGTCACATTAGTCAATTGGTTAAGGATCTGGGCCATGAAAAGCAAACTTCGCAGCTGCCTGTCAGCAGGCGGCACGAGGCTAATCTCGCTCAAAAAATTGGTGAAAGTTGCGCCATTACTGTTGGCGGCATCTCCTGGGATCTGCAACGCCGATCCGCGATTCGATGAAGAGGGGCTGCGACAACATTGCGCCGAGACATATCATCGTGATAGCGACTATGCGAAATGCGTTATGCGCGGTTTGCGGTCGCCCCAGGTGAACAGTTTTCTCGATCACGATCCCGCCTACAAGAAGCAGCCCTTTGTCGGGTCGCAATCCTCGTCAACGACGGATTAAAACCGGAGCCGCCAAGGCGGAGCAAAACCAGGCGGTCGCCGCGGACGGAAAGCGCGATATGCTGCCTCCTGCGCGGTGGTGAGGGCCGGCGCTTCGCAAGGCATATTCCGATCGGATCGAATCAATCCTTCGACCACGAATATGCCTAAGCATTTAAAATTGGAGCAATTTCTTATTGTTCGCATGACTTCATGCGATCAGAAATCGCTCTGGTCTCGACGGCCGGGACGTTCAGGAGGCGCGGCTTTCCGCGCCTCCGAATCAGCGGATCGGCCGCCACGCCCTCCGACGCGACTTTACCTGCGACGAGCGGCGTATTTTCTGAACCTGCCGCTCAAGCGGAAGCAACCGCCAAAGAATTTGAGCTCATCCGCTTGCTTCGCTCAAATTAGCCGATGATCGGTTATAATTGATGGCCGTAATCCAAAGCTTGATGCGTTTGGAAAAAGTTCAATCTTAACCAGGGCCAACGGCGCAGGATTTCTTGACAAGCCGGGCGCGATCCGTATGGTCGCGGCTTTCCCGGAATCCCCCGAGCCTGCGGGCGGGGGCCGCGCGCCTTGCGCCGCACTGAAGGACGATTGAGAGATGGCCAAGGCCGCGATGATCAAGATCAAGCTCCTGTCGAGCGCCGACACGGGCTATTTCTATGTGACCAAGAAGAACGCCCGCACCAAGACCGAGAAGCTGTCGTTCAAGAAATACGATCCCGTCGTGCGCAAGCATGTCGAGTTCAAGGAAACCAAGATCAAGTAGGCGTTGCGCCCCAGCCCGCGCGCTTGGCGAGTTCCGCGAGATAGGCCCCCCGCGCCTGCGGCAAGGGCAGGCCGCGCGGTCCGAAAAGATCCCGCATCAGGAAAAATTCGGTCAGCCTGAACCCGTCGCGAATGTCGTCGGGCGGCGGACTTTTTGTCGTCGGCTCAATGCGCAAAAAAGCCGGAAGCGGCAAAAGCCGGTTACGATAGGGCTCGCCGGCCGCCCGCGATACGGCGCGGCCAGATTTCGGCGAGACATAGACGAGATCCGTTTCGACGCCGGTCGCGGCGCATTGCGCAAGATCGAGGCCGAATCCCGTCTCCGTCAGAATCGCCGCCTCGAAACGCACCAGAAGCTGCGGCAGATCGTCGGTATCCTCGACATGGTCGGCGATGAAACAGGCCGTCTCATAGAGCGCCGGATGCGGATCGCGCTCGGCGACGAGCCGCAGCAGGGCGCCGACAAGGCCGATCGCATGCAAGGCTTCCGCGCTCGCCATTAGCCGCGCTGTGCGCAAAGTCGTCGGCTCGACAGCAAGCAGGCCGAGATGCTCGTCGAGCCGCGCGCGCCAGACGAGCAAGGCGCTATTGCCCGCTTGCAAATAGGGTTGCATGCGCTTGGCGCGTCCGCCTTTGACAAGGCCCAAATGGCGGCCATGGGCGCGGGTCATCGCCTCGAGGATGACGCTTGTCTCCCCATGCTTCTTCACCCCGATGATCAGGCCCTCGTCCCGCCATTCCATGCAGGGAGTTCACCTTTCCTCCGGCCGGCCGCCGGACGGAGCGATGCGTTACGGCAGGAGCACGACCGCTCCGGTCGTCTGACGACCCTCCAGCGCGCGATGCACATTGACCGCGTCGTCGAGCGGATAGGTCGCGCGCAAGGGAATATCGACCGCGCCGCTGGAAATCGCGCGGAAGAGATCGCGCGCGCCCTTGTCGAGATCCTCGCGTTTCGCCGTGTAGGTATGGAGCGACGGGCGAGTGGCGAAGAGCGAGCCTTTCGCCGAGAGGAGATTCATGCTGAAGGCCTCGATCGGCCCGGAGGCCGAGCCGAAGCTCACGAAAAGGCCGAGCGGCTTGATGCAGTCGAGCGAGGCCGGGAAAGTGTCCTTTCCGACTCCGTCATAGACCACGTCGCAGAGCTGGCCTTTGGTGATGTCCTTCACGCGGGCGACGAAATCCTCGTCGCGATAGAGGATCACATGCTTGGCCCCGGCCTTCTTGGCGAGCTTGGCCTTTTCCGGCGAGCCGACCGTGGCGATGACCGTCGCGCCGAGCGCCTTCGCCCATTGGGTGAGGACGAGGCCGACGCCGCCCGCCGCCGCATGGATGAGGATCACATCGCCGGCCTTCAGCTTGAAAGTGCGACGCAGCAAATATTGCGCGGTGAGCCCCTTGAGGAGAATCGCCGCCGCGGACTCGTAGGATATGGCTTTCGGCAGCTTGACGAGGCGGGAGGATTCGACGAGCCGCTCCTCGGCATAGGCCCCGAGCGTCGCGACATAGGCGACCCGATCGCCGATCTTGAAATCCTTGACGCCTTTGCCGACCTCCACCACTTCGCCGGCCGCCTCATTGCCGGGCGTGAAGGGAAGCGCGGGCGCCGGATAGGCCCCGCTGCGGAAATAAGTGTCGATGAAATTGACGCCGATCGCATGGTTGCGGACGCGAACCTGGCTGCGCTCAGGACGCGCGAGCTCGATGTCCTCGATCCGCATAACCTCGGGGCCCCCGAGTTCATGAACGCGGACTGCCTTTGTCATTAGGTCTTGCCTATTTGAAGCGAGATGCGCCCGAGTCGCCGTTTCGCGGCTCGACGCGCCCGCATATATCATGCGGCGGTTCACCTGCGCTGACAAGTCGCCGCCCGCCGCGCGCTGAAGCGATAGCGCCTAGCAGCGATCTGGAGCGATCGACCGGCTCGGCGTTAGGCCTTGGCGGACTCGTCCTCGACCACCAGCGTGGCGGCGATCTCGGCCTCGCAGACCAGCGTCCCATCGACCAATGCGCGCCCGGCGTACCACCACATATTGCGGCGATGATTGGTCTTGGTCATGTGAAACTCGACGCGGTCTCCCGGCGTGACCGGCTTGCGGAATTTCGCTTTATCTATGCTCATGAAATAGACCAATGGGGCGGCCTTGCCAGCAAACGCATGCGCATGAATGCAAATGGCGCCCGCTGTTTGCGCCATGCCTTCGATGAGCAGCACGCCCGGCATGATCGGGCGCTCGGGAAAATGACCCTGAAACTGCGGCTCGTTCACGCTGACATTTTTCAGGCCGATCCCGAATTCATCGCCTCTCGCCTCGATGATTCGATCAATCATGAGGAAGGGATAGCGGTGCGGCAGCAGCTTCAAGAGCCGCTGAATATCGATCGTTTCAATCGTCGTGGACGCAGCCTCGGTCATCGTGCAAGCAATCCTATGTCGTTTTCGGCGACGGCCAACAGCGCCGGGCCGCGCCCCAGCGAGGTCGATCATCCTGTAGAGGAAAATGTTGCGGGGCTCCACCGTCTTGATGGATCGAAAGCGAAAGCGGCCGCGCTCTGCCGCCGAATTCTAGCCGCCCTCCGAATCGTCCGACACAACGCCGGACCGCGCCGCGATCCACGCGCCCGAGCCGACTCGCGCGTGGGCCGAGAGGCCGGCCTGCGGGCCGATCGAGACGAAATCCCCGAGCCGCGCGCCAGCGCCTATGCTCGCCTTGGCCTCGATGATGCAATAGCGTCCGATCGCCGCCTCTCCGGAGATCTGCACGAGCGCGCCAAGAAGAGCTCCTTCTCCAATCACGGTATCCCGCAGGCCGCCGCGGTCGATCGTCGAATTGGCGCCGATCTCGACATTATCCTGAATGATGACGCGGCCAATTTGCGGCGCTTTCGCGCGCTCGTCCTGGCGCTGACGCGGCTCGAATTCCTGGAGAGCGCGGCCAGCCTGACCGACCCTGGCGCCGGGATCGACAATCACGCGATTGCCAATCAGCGCATGCGTGATCGCCGCCTGGGCTCCGATCGAGCAATCGCGACCGATCCGGACATCAGGCCCGATGGCGACGCCCGCCGCGATGATCGTGCCCGCGCCTATTTCCGCGCGCGGCCCGATCACGACGCCCGGATCCACAATCACGCCGGGCTCGAGCCGCGCCTCTGGATGAACTGACGCACCGGGATTGACGCCGACCGCCGCGAACAAGGACTCTGGTCGAACCGCGGCCGGATAGAGCCTCGCCAAGGCGCGCGCAAAGGCGCGCGCTGGATCATCGGCAATGAGCGCGATCACGCCGTCCGGGACGCGATGAGCGTCGCGCAGCTCGACGAAACAGGCCGTCGCGCGCGTCGTCTCGAGCGAGGCGCCGGAGCTGAAACGATCGGCGTAGGCGAGGTCGCCGACATCGGCCTCGTCGAGGGGCGCCGCGCCAGAAATTGGAATCGATAGGTCGACCCTGGCGTCGGCCCTCGCGTCGGCGCAGGCGAGGATTTCGCCGAGCGAAAACTGCCGCTCACGGGAAAAGAATGCCGGATTGCTCATGTCGGGCCCTGAGAGCCTGATGAGGTGAGGCGTCCGTTTCAGGCCTAGAACGACTTCCCGCCGGATGGAGCCATCCGGTCGACGAGACATCGCTCAAACAGCCGAAGCATAGCCAACTTTTCGATCGACCGAATCGGCCCAATCGCTCCTATCGGACCATGCAAAAGGCGGCGTGGGAATTGGTCCCCGCGCCGCCTGTCGCGAGAATTGTCAGAAGGTGGTGCCGCCAGTGAAGCGGAAGAACTGCGTCTGGTCATATTGGCTCTTTGTAAGAGCCTTGGCGAAGTCGAACCGAATCGGCCCCATCGGCGACGCCCAGATGATCGACCCGCCGACTGAGGTGCGGATGTAAGGACTGTTGGAGCCGACGGCGATGCAAGTGCCCTGCGTGTAGTTAGGCGCGACATTATTCGGAGTGCAAACGCCATCCGAGCTGAAATTCCACTTGCCGCTATAGCCGAACAAAGTTCCCGCGTCCGCGAAAATCGCCCCCTTCAAGCCGAGATCTCTCGGAAGGCCGAAGATGGGAAACTGCACTTCCAAACTGGCGCCGACATATTTGGTGCCGCCAAGCGCGTTGCCCGACGTGTTGCCGTAGGTCGCGGCATCCGACACGTCGCGCGGGCCAATGCCGTTCGGAGCGAAGCCGCGGACGAGGCTCGGCCCCATGTTGAAATTATCGACGATGCGCAGCTGGCTCGAGCCCAAACTTTGAATATCGCCGGCCTGAAGATGGACGAGACCGACGATCTGATCTGCGATCTCATGATAGTAGCGCAGGTCGCCCGTGCTGCGGACAAAGTGGGACTGGCCGCCGGCGCCGGCCACATCCTGGCGCAGTTCGGCGTACATGCCGCCCGACGGCGATTTATTATTGTCGAGCGTATTGTAAGACAGCGTGTAGCCAACCATCGAGGTAAGGACATTGCCTTGCGCCTGCTTCAGCGCCAACGAGGCCTCGCCATTGGTCAAGCAACTATTCCAATAATTCACACTGGTTCCATTGTATCCAGGCGTCGTGCCCCAAATTGGGTACTGACAATCGTTATAGGGATGCTTGTAATCATTCGGGATGGTTATGTCGGTGTTGTAGATCGAGTAGCGCGGCGAGAAGGTGAGCTCTTCCGTTATGGGAAGGCCCAGGCGCAAGGTGCCGCCGGTCACGAAGCTGCTGTAGTAGGAATATTGCGAGACGTCAGACTTCTTGGCGTAGACGTCAAAGCCCGCCGCCATGCGGTTGCCGAGGAAATAAGGCTCGGTGAAGCTGAAGTCGACGCCGCGGGAATGCTGGCCCTCGGAGACGGCGAGCTTCACATATTGGCCCCGACCCATGAAATTCGTCTCGGTCACCGAGACCTCGGCGACGAATCCGTCGGACGTCGAATAGCCGCCCGACAAGGACAAGGCGCCCGTCGCCTGATCTTCAACGTCGACGACAATAATCACCCGATCCGGCGCCGAGCCTGGTTCGTTGGTGATCTTCACCCTCTTGAAATAGCCGAGATTATTGAGCCGCCGCTCCGCCCGCTCCACGATGACGCGATTATAGGCGTCGCCTTCGCCGAGATCGAACTCACGCCGAATGACATAGTCGCGCGTCCTCGTGTTTCCGCGGACCACGATCCTCTCGACATAGACCCTCGGACCTTCGTCGATGACGAAGGCGATGGTGACGGTGCGGGTCGCCGGGTCGCGGTCGCCGCGCGGATGCACTTGCGAAAAGGCGTAGCCGCGCCGCGCGACCTCCTTGGTCAAGGCGTCGACGCTCTTCTCGACCATATCGCCATTGTAAATTTGGCCGGCGGACAGGCGCAACAGCGGCAACAAAGACGCGCCGTCGATATCGGCTATATGCGATTCCACGACGACCGAAGCGATCGAATATTGAACGCCTTCCTCGACGGTGATGGTGATGATGTAGCCGCCCTGCGCAGGATCATATTGCGCATCGGAGCCGACGACGCGGAAATCCGCATAGCCGTTCTTCAGGTAGAACCTGCGGATGAGCTCGAGATCGGATGCGATCTTGTCCGGATCGTAAACGTCAGACGTCTTGATGAAGGACAGGAAATTCATCTCTGTCGTCTGCATGAGATCGCGCAACTTGCCCGACGAATAAACGACGTTGCCGACGAAATTGATCGCCTTGATGCCGGTCTTTTCGCCCTCATCCACGGTGAAGACGACGTCCAGCCTGCCGTTCGGCAGATCGACTGTGCGGGCGGTGACCGACGCGGCGGAACGGCCGGAGCGGCGGTAAATATCCTTGATTCGCTCGATATCCGCGTCGACGGTCGCCCGGCTGTATGGACCGCGCGACTTCGACTGGATCTCAGCCTGAAGCATCTCGGTCTTGACCTTGCTGTTGCCCTCAAACGCGACGCGGTTGATGATATTGTTTTCGGTGACCCTGATGACGACGCGGCCGCCCTCGCGCAGCACCCGCACATCTGAGAAAAGGCCGGTAGCGTAAAGATCCTTCACGCCCTTATTGACGGCGGCCTGATCGGACCCGGTGAAATAGCTGGCGATGGTTTCGCTATCGATGCGCTTGTTGCCCTGCACGGAGACGCCTTCGGCGGCGGCTCCCGAAGCAAGCGCGGCCAAACAAGCGACCGCCAAAGCCGTCGCGACGAACCGGTTCAAAAATCTACGCATGAACTGCATTGTGAAACCGGTCCTCACATTCCTCGACGTCGGTTGGCGGGCCGCACGGCGAGTGAGTTGCATCAACTGGCTTTATTCCAGAGGTCAAGGCGCGGATTGCACGCCTCTTCCCAAGCTCAGCTTCTACAGCGTTTAAACCACGCCGCAAATCAAGATTGAATTTGATGAGCTATTTTAAGCCGGGCGTTGCGAACAAGACACGGTTTGCAGTGATCAAAACGTAAAGAGGTAAGGTTAACAAAACGGCGAACGCAGGTGCGTTCGCCGACTGATCAAGCCTTTATCGCCTTTATATCGCCCAATTCCTGCTATCCGAGATGCAGCAACTGGCGAGTCAGGCGCACAATATCGTTATAAGTTGCGAAGATCATGAGGCTCGCAACCAAGGTCAGGCCGAGCTTGAAGCCAAATTCCTGCGCCTTCTCATGCATCGCCTTCCCCTGAACCGCCTCGACGGCATAGTAGAATAAATGGCCGCCATCGAGCAGCGGGATCGGCATGAGATTGAGAATCCCGACAGAAATGGACAGAATTGCGGCGAGATTCAACAAAGCCGCCAAACCGATCTTAGCCATCTCGCCCGAGACCTCGGCGATCCGGATCGGGCCAGACAATTGGTCGGTGGATTCGCGTCCCATGACCAGGCCGCCGACATAAGACCCGGTCCGCGCGACGACGAACCAAGTTTCGGAGCCGGCCCGCTTGACGGAGTCGATCAAGCCGAAACGTTGCGTGCGCCAATTTTCTGGCTTGGCGCCGGCCTCGACTCCAAGAACGCCGACCCGCGTGGTGCCGAAGGGCGTCTTGATCTCCCGCCGATGCGGCGTGGCGACGAGTTCGATGAGTTTGTCCTGGCGCTCGACTTCGAAGGTCAAGGCCACGTCGCTCGAAGCTTGAACGATCCGTTGCATGTCTTCGAAACTGGCGATCTTGTCTCCATCGATCGCGACGATCCGGTCACCCGGCTGAAAGCCCGCGCCCTCGGCGACGCTTCCGGCCGCAACCTTATCGACAACGGGCGACAGCACAGCGCGGCCGTTGAAATAGAAGATGCAGGTGAAAATGACGATCGCCAGCACGAAATTCGCGGCTGGCCCGGCGGCCACGATCGCCGCGCGCTTCCACACTTTTTGCGCGAAAAAGCTGACTGCACGCTCGTGCTCTGGCATGGCGGCCGCGGCCTCGCGATCCGTCACAGAGGCGCCGTTCGCATCGCCGTGGAACTTTACGTAGCCCCCGAGAGGAAGAACGGCGAGCCGCCAGCGCGTCCCATAACGATCGACGAAGGCGAAGATCTCCGGCCCGAAGCCGAGGGAGAAAGCGTCAATCTTGACGCCGCACCAGCGACCAACGAGAAAATGTCCCAGTTCATGAAAGAAAACGACGAGGCTCAAGACGAAAATGAATGGGACTATATACACGCCGGCCGACCAGATATGCGCTATGATTGACATTGGAGCTCCTAGAGCATGATCCAGGATCGATGAACGAAACCCGGGATCAATGCTTCGATTGACGACGATAGACAGTTATTCCAAGTCCAACTTCCAAGTCCCCCACCCCTCTCGGACCACGGCGCATCCTTTTTCGGGAGGCCGCTAGAGCGAATTCCAACCAAATTCGAGTCATCCAATCGATTTGGAATTCACTCAATCTTTAAAGCTTGAGCATATACTTCCCGATCAGATCGACTTAGGTCCAATCGGAACGCGCTCTAGGCCCAAGCAAGAACGATGCGCACGAAACGTGGGCGGATATTCTTAGTTGGCCAACGCCATTCCGCTCGGACCGCGCACACTCGGATCGGGACCCAGGATCAAATATCGTTCGGAGCGACCGAAAACAAAGCCTCATCGCATATTCATAGCGCGATTAAATGCGACCGATCATGAACATGCGGTTACGCCTTTTCGCCTCGCACGCACTCGCGGCGGCGCCTCATTTCGCGCCGATTCCGCATAGAACTGGTCCTAAACGAAAGCAATCGAACCAATCGCATTGAGCGGAAAGGAGGCGGGGCGCTACTTGGCCGTCCTTAATTAACATCTGCCGCTTTAGCAATTCAATGGAGCCGAATGCAAGCGTCGCCTATGCGCCCGCGCTTCCCCTCCAGTCATCACTAGTTCAAACGGACCGCCGCGCGCAGACCGCCATTACGCGGCAAAACGCCGCGCGCGAGCTCTCGCGCGGCCATATCCATCTCGAGCGCGTCGGCGACCGTTTCCGGCGCATGCGCCGCGCCCGCCGCCCATGCCGCCTCGCAGACCTCCTCGACGATGCTCGCGATCTCATGAAAGGAGATGCGCCGATCAAGAAAGGCCTCGACGGCGATCTCATTGGCCGCATTCAAGACAGTGGGGAGCCCCTGCCCCGCGCGCAAGGCCTCCAAGGCGACGCGCAGGGCGGGGAACCGCACGAGATCCGGCCGTTCGAAGGTCAATTGGCCGACCGCCGCCAGATCGAGGCGCCGCGCGGCCGTCTTGATCCGCTCGGGATAGGACAGGCAATGGGCGATCGGCACTTTCATGTCGGGGGCGGCGAGGCCGGCGGTGACGGAGCCGTCGACGAAAGCGACGAGGCCGTGAACGACCGATTGGGCGTGAACGAGAACATCGAGGCGCGCGGCTTCAATCGCAAAAAGATAATGCGCCTCGATCAGTTCGAGGCCTTTGTTCATGAGTCCGGCGGAATCGATCGTGACCTTCGGCCCCATGGACCAGTTCGGATGCGCCAAAGCCTGTTCCGGCGTCGCCGCGGCTATGGCTTCGCTGGTCCAGGTCCGAAACGGTCCGCCCGAAGCCGTGAGCGTGATCATCTCGATGGTCGCGAGATCAGCGTCGCCCATGGCCTGGAAAATGGCGTTATGCTCGCTGTCCACCGGCAGAAGCCTCGTTCCCATCGCCGCGGCCTGACGCATGAAAGGCGCGCCAGCGCAAACCAGGCATTCCTTATTCGCGAGCGCGATCGTTCGTCCCGCCGAAAGCGCCGCAAAAGTTGGCGCGACGCCCGCCGCGCCGGCGATGGCGCCGACGACGATATCGGCCGGATGCAAGGCCGCCTCGACGACGGCTTCCGCCCCGGCGGCCGGCTCGATCGAGGTGCCGGCCAAAGCCTCCTTAAGCTCGGCATAGCCCGAGGGGTCGGCGAGAGCCGCGAATTTCGCGCCAAGCTCGCGAGCGACCCGAGCGAGGGCCAGAGCGTCGCGGCCTCCGGCGACCGCCGCGACCCGAAACGCGCCGCCGGCGCCGGAGATGATTTCGGCGGTCGATTTCCCAATCGATCCGGTCGCGCCGAGGATCACCACGCTGCGCGCATCCCCGGACTCCGCCGCGGCGCGCGGCGATTCGATGACTTTCTCCATGCCGGTTCAGCCGCTCTTTCTTCGTGGCGTCGCGATGGGCCTCACAGGTTCGATCCAAAATGACCGACCAAGCCTATGGCGGGATTATCAGGAAACCATTTGCGCCGCGACTCCCGATATGCCTAGGAAGCCGCGAAGCACAAACATTGCCAGGTCAAATGAGCCGGGCGCAATGGCCAAGCAAGGCCTCAGCCTTGCGATTCCATAAAGGCCTTCAAATCCGCCATCGACTTGAAATGATAGACGCCGCGTTCCGATTGGGCGTCGATCGATCCATCGGCGTACATGACGTAAGACGTGCCTTCGGATTCATAGCGGCCGGCGATCGCGAGGCCTTGGTCCGTGGGCGGCGAGTCCGGCTCTTCCAGTTCGCGCGAAAGCGTTTCGAATTCAGCCATCTCGTCCGGGCCTTGCGGCGGCGAGGCGATTCGGCTGGCGCCTGAACGACTCCTGGAGTCCCCGCCAACCGATGGACCGAAGCCGGAAGCGACGTCCGTCCCGGTGGGCAGCCCCGCGCGGAACGACGCCGGCCCCTCTCCCGCACCAGCAGCGGCCACAGTCGAGGCGGGCGCCCCTGGTGCAAAGCTCGAGCTAGTTCCGCTGATTTCACGCGTTCCGGCCGCGACCGAACTCGAAGGCCCCATTCGGGCGGCGGGATCGCGCAATGGCGCCCCGGGCGGCGAGCCGGCGACAACGGCGGGCCCGGAAATGCTGGGCGCGCCGACCGCTTGCCCAGGGCCGGGGCGTGATTTCGGCCAGGCCTCGACCTTGGCCGCCACGAGCCGACGCACGTCCTCGATCGACGCGCGGGACATAGTCGCGGCGTCCCGCACCGCCTCGCCCGGTTGCGGCGGCGGAACGCGCGATCGGCCGCGGTGAACGTCGATTTGCTCCACGACCCGCGGTGGCGGCAGCGGCGACGCGTTCTTGGCGTCAGCGATCCGGGGTTCGGGCGAAGCCGCGGCGGGCGGCGGCGCAAGGCTTGCCCCACGACGCTCGCCCCTTTCGAGCGGCGGCTCTTGGGAGGGCGGCGCTTCGGAAGGCAGCGCTTGGGACGGCTGCGCCTCTCGGGGTTGCGGCGCCGCCTCATCCAGCGGTCGGATCGCCGCCGCAACCTGCTCCTGCGGCAAGGGCAGCGGCGCGGCCTCGAGCGCGGCCTGCTCCAAGAACAGCCGTAGCCGGGTCAAGGCCTGCAGGATGAAACCGAGCGCAATGGTGACGATTCCGCAAGACAGCGCGGTCGCGCCGGCGATCACGCTCGACCAGCCGCGCTCGACGTTCACGATGCCATAGCCGAAAGAGACGGCTGCGGCGCCGCAAACCGAAAGCGCAAGCCCGAGGGCGAAAACCAAATAACTCATCTGCCTTTGTCCACGCGCCGCTCCGCCTTTGACCCAGCCAGCTATGGCCAAGAGAGCCAGAAGTTAGCGCAAACCGAAGCGGCCGCAAAATTGCTCGCTTTCTGACGGCCTCCCAGGGCACAGGAGATATACTATAACATTAGTCGAATTTATCCCGCCGCGGCGGTTGCCGGCTTTGGCGAGGCCGTTTACTTATGCCGCGCATGCGGCCGCCGAGCGTCGGCTTCGTCGACCGCGTCGCGCTATCAGGAGCACCCTATGTCCTTCACTCTGCCCGAACTTCCCTATGGCTACGAGTCCCTGCAACCCTATCTGTCCAAAGAGACTTTGGAATATCATCACGATAAGCACCACGCGACTTATGTGACCAACGCAAATAATCTCCTCAAGGACAGCGGCCTCGAAGGCAAGTCGCTCGAGGAGATCGTCAAGGATTCCTACGGCAAGAACGTCCCGCTGTTCAATAATGCGGCGCAGCATTACAATCATTCGGAATATTGGAAGTCGATCAAGCCGAATGGCGGCGGCGCCATTCCCGGCGCGCTGGAGAAAGCCCTGATCGACAGCTTCGGCTCGGTGGCCAAAGCCAAGGAAGATCTGGTTCAGGCCGGCGTGACCCAGTTCGGATCGGGCTGGGCTTGGCTCGCCGTCAAGGACGGCAAGATTTCGGTCTCGAAGACCGGCAACGCCGACAATCCGCTGACCCAAGGCGCGACCCCGATCCTGACCGTCGACGTTTGGGAGCACACCTATTACATCGACTATCGCAATCGCCGCCCCGATTATCTGAAGGCTTTTGTCGATAATCTGGTCAATTGGGAATATGTCGCGGAACGCTACGAGGCGGCGATCAAGTAATTTTTGGAGCGCCGCGCGGAGTCCGCGCCACGGCGCTCCCCGAGAGCGAAAGCCTATCATCGGCCGCGCCCGCGCGGCCGCTTCCATCGCCCGGCCTCGGCGCTAGAGATCGGCCTTCTTCAAGTCTTCGATTTCGCGGATCGGCCCAGCGACCACGGCCTTTGGCCAACTTGGTCGAATACGCTGCGCGTGCGCGTTATCCGCCGAACTGCCCAACTCCGGGGTTCTGCTGTGCGCTCGTCTTTCGACAGACGACGCTTTCGACCGCGCGTCCCTTTGACCGCGCCGCGACGCCGCCAGCGCCAACGACTGGTTCGTAAACTACATAATCGCCCCCCCTTGCCGAACGCAGCGCGAACATATTGGGTATGTTCACCGTTTGTGCGAAGCCCCGCAATGCTGTATCAGTCGGCGAGATCGAAGCGATTCGGAGCCGCGCGGCTCGGGAGAAGGCCAAGGCCCATGTTGACCAAAAAGCAAAGCGAGCTCTTGCGCTTCATCCATGAGCGCCTCAAGGAGACCGGCGTGCCGCCCTCCTTCGACGAGATGAAGGACGCGTTGGATCTGCGCTCCAAATCGGGCATCCACCGCCTGATCATCGCGCTCGAGGAGCGCGGATTCATCCGCCGCCTGCCCAATCGGGCCCGCGCGCTCGAGGTCTTGCGCCTGCCGGGCTCCTCGACGCCGGCGGAGCCCAATCGCAGCAAGAAATTCGCGCCGAGCGTCATCGAGGGGAATTTGGGCCGGGTCCGCCCCATGCCGGCGCACGCCGCCGACGATGATTTGGGACGTTCGGTCGTGGCCATTCCAGTGATGGGGCGAATCGCGGCGGGCACGCCGATCACCGCCCTACAGAACCGCAGCCATACGATCAGCCTGCCGCCCGACATGCTGCCGCAAGGCGAGCATTACGCGCTCGAAGTCCGCGGCGATTCCATGATCGAGGCCGGGATCTTCGATTCGGACACGGTCGTGATCCGCAAGCAGGATACGGCCGAGACCGGCGACATTGTCGTCGCCCTCATCGACGACGAGGAGGCGACCCTGAAGCGCTTGCGCCGGCGCGGCGCCTCGATCGCGCTCGAGGCCGCCAATCCCGCTTATGAGACGCGGATTTTCGGCCCGGACCGCGTCCGCATTCAAGGCAAGCTCGTAAGCCTCATTCGCCGCTATTGACCGCGGCGTCGGCTGGGCGACGCATCGGCCGTCATCCTAATCCAGCGGCGCGCCATCGTCGGCCTCGCCTTGCTCCAAAACAGGGCTGGTCGTCGTCTCGCCTTGGACGTCCGGTCCCAGGCTCAGCGGTTGCGGCGCCCGACCCCACAGGCGCTTCGGCGCGCGCGACCAGGGCCTGTCCTCATCCGCCGCGCGCGCCGTGCGGAATTCGACGCCTTTCGCTCCAAAAGACAAGGCGAGCGCGCCGGTCTGCTTCAATTTTTCGCGATCGATGACAATGCCGGCGGCGCAGCCGAAAGGCGCGAAATAGGGCGTCACGATAATATCGGCGCGGGCGCAATCCTCGGCGAAAGCGCGCCGATCGAGCACCAAAGCGACGGTTCGCCGGCCGGCCATGCGGCCGACGCAGCCGAGCCGATCGCAGTTGTCTTTTTGAACGGCGGCGCGGGCGGCCCGCCCGTCGGCGTCGGCCCGTAGCCATTGCTCGGCGGCGAAAAGGCTCGGCCGCAGCCCGATGACGGCGAGACGGCCGTCCGGTCCGCGCAACGCGGCAGAGTCGCCCGACGCCGCCACGGCGAGGTCGAAGGCGGGGCCGGAGGCTGCGCCGAGAAGCCCGATCAGAACGAGCGGAACAGCCATGGCGCGGAAAGACAGCGTCCGCCACAGCACGATGGAAAGCAGGGCGAGGGTGAGAAAGACGATCGCCCAAGGCGCGAAGGCGGGGAGATGGATCGTCGCGCCGGGCAATTCGCCGACCTTCCGCGCCGCGAACATGATGGAATCAATGCCGAAGCCGACATAGCGCCAAACCCAGGGATCGAGGCCGAGCGGATAGAGCAGCGCGCCGAGGAGCGCGCCGGGCACTGCGAAAATCTCGATCACGGTCAGGGTGAGCGGATTGCCGATCAGCACATAGGGGCTCAATTCGTGGAAATTAAAGGCCATGAAGGAGGCCGTGGCCGAGGTCGCGCAAAAGGTCGCGAAGAGCAGGCCCGCGGGGCCGCTCTGCAAATGCCGGCTCGCCTCCTCCCATAGCAGGCGCTTGCCTGCGCCGGCCACCGGCCGCGCCGCGACGAAGAGCGGTTCGGCGCGGTCGCTCAGCTTGGCGGCGATGCGGCCTTCATAGACGGCGACCAGCGCCGCGACTGCCGCGAAGGAGAGCTGAAAGCTCGCGCCCATGATGGCTTCCGGCTCGAGCAGAATCACGATCAGCGCGGCGAAGGCGAGATTGCGCATAGTCAGGGCCTGGCGGTCGAGCAGCACCGCGCCCAGCATGATCAGCGTCATGAACAAGGCGCGCTCTGTGCCCACGCGTGAGCCGGTCGCGACATCATAGAAGATCGCGCCCGCCATCGCGGCGGCGGCGGCCCATTTCTTGATCGGATAGCGGAGGGCAAGTCCGCCGCTGAGCGCCAGAAGGCGGCGCAGGCCGACGAAGAAAATGGCCGCGACCAGCGTCATCTGGACGCCCGAAATGGTGATGATATGGAAAATTCCCGCTTCGCGAATCACGTCCTTCGCGGATTCGGAGAGGAGATCGCGCTTGCCGGTCACCATCGCCGCGGCGATCGCGCCGGCGTCGCCGCCAACGATCGCATCGATGCGGCGCGCGAGCGCGTTGCGGCCGCGATCGAGGGCCATCATGGCCGCGAGCATGGGGCCGGGCGGCGCGGGAGGGGCTGCGAGCTCGATCCGGCCCAGCGCATTGCCGACCGCGCCGAGCCGCGCGAACCAGGCGTCCCTGGCGAAATCATAGCCGCCGGGCAGGCTCGCGCGGGCGGGCGGCAGAAGCCGGGCTTTCAGGCGAACATAGGCGCCGGCGTCAAAGGGCGGCGTCCGACGGATCGAAAGCCGGACCCGAAAGGGCGTATCCTGCCGCGCCAATCCTTCCGCCGCCACGATGCGCAAGATGAAGCGCGCGCCGGCGCGGCGAAAATCCATTTGCTCGACATAGCCCTCGACCGTCGCGATCCGAACCCGGTCGATGACGGGGGCAGCGGCGCAGGCAGTCCGCCAGGCCGCCGAAAGCTCGCCGGCGAAAAAGGCGCAAAGGCCGCAGAGGATGAAAAAAGCAAGCCTATGGTCCCGCACGAACCAGGCGAGGCCTGCAAACAGAGCCGTCAAAGGCCCGATCAGCCAAAGCGAAGGCTCGCGGTCGGCGTAAAAATAGGCGAGCACACCGGCGCCGGCCGCGACCGGCAGCCAAAGGAAAAGCCGGCGAAGCGCGATCTCGGTCTCGGTCTCGAAGTCGCGCGCCAAACGGTCGAGAAGCCCTTCGAGACCCGCGCGCAGCCTCGCGGCGAGGCCGCCCGTCTTGGCCGCGCCGCCGTCGTCGATCGCCGTCCCGGCCGTCTCCGCCATCCGCACATCCGAAGCCGCGTCCCCGGCGTCGTCGCGCGGACGCTCCGATCAGCCGAGCCCGCCGCCGAGGTCCCTTTTCTTTCGGCGTTTCCATGTTACACGACCCGACGCGGCGCGTAAGGCCGAGGAGCCGACCCGCCAATGATTTTCTCCAAGCTTTCAAACGTGCAGGAATTCCGGTCATGACCGATGCTGTGGTCACGCGCTTCGCCCCGTCGCCAACGGGATTTCTCCATATCGGCGGAGCCCGCACGGCGCTGTTCAACTGGCTCTACGCGCGCCACGCCGGCGGCCGCATGTTGCTGCGCATCGAGGACACCGATCGCGAGCGATCGACCGAGGCCGCGATCGCGGCGATTCTCGACGGACTTTCCTGGCTCGGCCTCGATTGGGACGGCGAGGCGGTCCATCAATTCCGCCGCGCCTCGCGCCATCGCGAAGTCGCCGAAAGCCTGCTCGCCTCGGGAGACGCCTATCTTTGCTATGCGACGCCGCAAGAGCTCGAGGAAATGCGGGAGAAGGCCCGCGCCGAAGGACGCCCGCCGCGTTATGACGGGCGCTGGCGCGAACGGCCCGCTTCGCAAGCCCCGGCCGGCGTCGCCCCCGTCGTGCGCCTCAAGGCGCCGCAAGAGGGCGAGACCGTGCTCGACGACAAGGTTCAAGGTCGGGTGAGCTTCGCCAACAAGGATCTCGACGATTTCATCCTGCTGCGCTCGGACGGGACGCCGACTTTCATGCTCGCCGTGGTCGTGGACGATCATGACATGGGCGTCACGCAAATCATCCGCGGCGACGACCATTTGACCAACGCGGCGCGGCAGATGCAGATCTATGAGGCGCTCGGCTGGACCGCGCCCGGCATGGCCCATATTCCGCTGATCCATGGCGCGGACGGCGCGAAACTCTCGAAGCGCCACGGCGCGCTCGGGGTCGACGCCTATCGCGCCATGGGCTATTTGCCGGAGGCGTTGCGCAACTACCTCGTCAGGCTCGGCTGGAGCCACGGCGATAAGGAATTCTTCTCGACGCAGGAGATGATCGACGCGTTCGATCTCGGCCATGTCGGCCGTTCGCCGGCGCGTTTCGACTTCGTCAAGCTCGAGAGCATGAACGGCCATTATATTCGGGCGAGCCGCGACGCCGACCTCGTTGCGGCGCTCGAAGCGACCACGCCCTATCTGCCGCCGGGCGGCGGCGACCCGATCGCGTTCGACGACGAGACGCGGACGAAATTGCGCGCAGCCATGCCGGGCTTGAAGGAGCGCGCGAAGACCTTGGTCGAGCTGCTCGACGGCGCCGCCTATCTCTTCGCCAAGCGGCCGCTCGTCTTGGACGCCAAGGCGCTGGCCCTTCTCGACGCGGTCGGACGCGCCCATATCGCCAGCCTTTTGCCCCGTTTCGCCTCGCTCGAGACCTGGTCGGCGAAAGGGGCCGAAGCCGCTGTGCGCGACTATGTCGAAGAAACCAAGGTGAAGCTCGGTCAGGTCGCACAGCCTTTGCGCGCCGCGCTGACCGGCCGCGCGACGTCGCCAGGCATTTTCGACGTGCTGGAAGTGCTCGGCCGGGAAGAGAGCCTCGCCCGACTCCAGGACCAGGCCCATTGACCGGGCGCGGCGATGGACTACGGGGTTCGCAACCGGACAGAAACCGGTTCGTCCCGGCGGCTTGAACGGGGACCGCGCATAAGATAGTATTTTTGCGTCGCATCAATCGATGCAGCGACGCAACTCTCCTCCGTTGACTCCAGCACATCTCAAGCGCGGCCCATTCGGCGCGACACAGATTTTATCAAGAAGGCAGCCTCTATGAGCGAGACGACCGGCTCCTTTAGCCTCGGCGACCAGACAGTCAGCATGCCGGTCAAGGCCGGAACCATCGGCCCTTCGGTCGTCGACATCGGCAAGCTCTACGCCCAAACCGGGATGTTCACCTACGACCCCGGCTTCACGTCGACCGCGAGCTGCGAGTCCGAGATCACCTATATCGACGGCGACGAAGGGATATTGCTCTATCGCGGCTATCCGATCGAACAGCTCGCCGAGCAGGGCGACTTTCTCGAGACCTGCTATCTGCTTCTCTATGGCGAGCTGCCGACCCCGACGCAAAGCCGCGACTTCAACTATCGCATCACCCGGCACACGATGGTGCATGAGCAGATGGCCCGGTTCTTCCAGGGCTTCCGCCGCGACGCTCATCCCATGGCCGTGATGGTGGCGAGCGTCGGCGCGCTCTCCGCTTTCTACCATGATTCGACCGATATTTCGGATCAGCGGCAGCGGATGGTCGCCTCGATGCGCCTGATCGCCAAGATCCCGACGCTCGCCGCAATGGCTTATAAATATTCGATTGGGCAGCCCTTCGTTTACCCCAAGAACGAGCTGGACTACACGTCGAACTTCCTACGCATGTGCTACGCGGTCCCCTGCGAGGACTATAAGATCAACCCGATCTTCGCGCGCGCGCTCGACCGCATTTTCATTCTGCATGCCGATCACGAGCAGAACGCCTCGACGTCCACCGTCCGCCTCGCCGGCTCTTCGGGGGCCAATCCGTTCGCCTGCATCGCGGCCGGCGTCGCCTGCCTTTGGGGACCCGCGCATGGCGGCGCCAATGAAGCCGCCCTCAAGATGCTGACAGAAATCGGCACGGTCGAGAACATTCCGAAATATGTCGCCCGCGCCAAGGACAAGAACGATCCGTTCCGCCTCATGGGCTTCGGCCACCGAGTCTATAAGAATTACGACCCGCGCGCCAAGATCATGCAGCAGACCTGCCACGACGTCTTGAACGAGCTCGGCCGCAAGGACGACCCCCTGCTCGAGGTCGCCATGGAGCTCGAGAGAATCGCGCTCAGCGACGAATATTTCATCGAGAAGAAGCTTTATCCGAACATCGACTTCTATTCCGGCATCACCTTGAAGGCGATGGGCTTCCCGGTCTCCATGTTCACCGTTCTTTTCGCCGTCGCCCGCACTTCGGGCTGGATCGCGCAATGGAAGGAGATGATCGAGGATCCGGGCCAGAAGATCGGCCGGCCGCGCCAGCTCTACAAAGGCGCGACCCGACGCGACTATGTGCCGGCGGACAAGCGCTAAGACGGCGCGCTTCCCCTCGCCAAACGCGTTCGACCGGGCTAAATAGTTTCGATACGCGCGTATTTCTGGAAAGGCGGCCTCAGGCCGCCTTCTCCGGTTTGGCCTCAAGGCGGTCATGTCTCTCGCTAGCCCGGACATTAAGACGGATATTCTCGTGGCCGGCGCAGGGGCCGCCGGCCTGTCCGCGGCTCTCGCTCTGGCCCAGGCGGGCTTCGCAGTCGTTTGCGTCGGCCGCCTCGACCGACGCCCCAATGGCAGGACGGTCGCGCTTTTCGAAGCGTCCCTCCGATTTTACAAATCGCTCGGGCTTTGGGCGCATTTTCGCGGCAAGACCGCCGCGCTCGAAAAAATCACGATGATTGACGCGACCGAAGCGCGGCTTCCAGTTCCGGCGGTGACCTTTGCGGCGCGCGAGATCGGCCTCACGGCTTTCGGCGAGAATATCGAGAACAGTATCCTTGTCGACGGTCTCGCGGAGATCGCGGCGCGCGCGCCCGGCCTCGACCTGCACGAGGGTCTGCTCGAGGACCTGAGCTATGAGCCTGAGATCGTCCGAGCGACGCTGGCCGACGGACGCCGCGTGGAGGCCAAGCTGGTCATCGCCGCCGACGGCCGCGCATCGCTCGCGCGCAGCAAGGCGGGCATTGGCGCCCGCAACTGGGCCTATCCTCAAGTCGCGCTCACGGCTCTGCTCAGCCATCGAAAGCCGCATCGCCATGTCTCGACCGAATTTCACACGCGATGGGGACCTTGCACGCTGGTCCCGCTGCGCGCGCTCGAAGGCAGGCCGAATCGTTCAAGCCTCGTCTGGCTGATGTCGGCGCAGGACGCCGACAGCCGAGCCGCGCTCGAGCCGGAAGCGCTCGCGCGCGAAATCGAAAAGCAGGTTGATTCATGCGTCGGCCAAATCGAGGTCGAAGGCGCCTGCGGATTCTTCCCGATGGCTGGGATGAGCGTCGACAGCCTGTTCGGCCACCGCGTCGCACTGATCGGCGAGGCCGCCCATGTTTTTCCGCCCCTCGCCGCGCAAGGCCTGAACCTCAGCCTGCGCGACATTGCCGCCCTGGTCGAGGCGGTCGAAGACGCGCGGGAAGCAGGAGAGGACATTGGCGGCGCGAAAGCGCTTTCTGCCTACGCAAAGGCCCGCCGAGGCGATATTTCCCTGCGAACGAACGGGGTCGATATTCTCAACCGCTCGCTCCTCTCCAATCTCTTCCCGATCGATTTCCTGCGCGGCGCGGGCCTTGTCGCCTTCTCGGTGATCGGACCCTTGCGACGGGCGCTCATGCGCGAGGGCGTTCTGACCCATCGCGCCCTGCCCCGCCTCATGCAGGCGCGGCCGCCGCGATACGCGCGGCAGGGGCGCGGCTGAGAGGATTGTCGCCGAGCCATGCGCCGGCAAAGTCTCAACTCGGCTTCCCTCGGCGCATCCCGCAAATTACCGTCGCGTTCTTGGAGAAGGACTGTTCCGCATGACCTTGACGCGCATCGCCGAGCTTTCGGCGCCCAGGCTCCTCAGCGTGCTGAGGATCGTTTCGGCGCTTCTGCTTCTCCAACATGCGACGGCGAAACTGTTCGGCTTTCCCCATGTCGCCAGTTTCGAGGGTCTCAAGCTTCTGTCGCTGCTGGGCGTTGCGGGAATTCTGGAGCTTGTTGGCGGCGTCTTGCTTTTGCTCGGCGCGTTCACGCGGCCCGTCGCTTTCATCCTGTCCGGCCAGATGGCCTTCGCCTATTTCCTCGCCCATGCCGGACGCGGCTTCTTCCCTGCGCTCAACCAGGGCGAGCCCGCGGTGCTGTTTTGCTTTATCTTTCTTTATCTTGCGGCGGCGGGCGGCGGCGCATGGAGCCTGACAGATCGGCGCCCCCACATGGAATAAAAGGACGGAAAGTTCCGAGTCCGATTGATTGAACGGCGCGGGCTTTCGCCTTTTAGCTTTGGGAGGGCCAAAGCACGGTCGATCGTTGGAGCGTCACTTGCCCGACGGCGATGATCCATCCGCGACGTTTGCCGCTTCGGACGCCTGCTTCGTCGCTTGAGCGGAGAAATGCGCGCTGTCGAGCTCGCTGGCCACCGCGCGGAAGGCCGACACCAAGCCGGCTGTCGGCAGATTGGACAAGGCGTCCGGAATGATGCGCGCCGCCTGGCGCAGGCCGGTGAGCGCCTGTCCAAGAAAGGACGGAGTCGGTGCGCTGGCGTTCGCGACGTCGCCTGTGAGGCTCGGAAGATTGGCGTGATCAGGCCGCGCCGAGACGATTGTCGTGCGCTCCGCTTCGGTGGCGTCCTTGCCGGTCGCTGCGCCGCGAAGCCTTGGCGTTTGTCCGCCATCCGCGTAGGCGAGAACCTGCGTCGGCAAACCGGCTTGGTCTTTCGGTCCCTGTGTGATGACCACAGGCAGGCTGGCCGCGCGGGCAAGCTGGGTCGCCCCTCCCGCCGCGACATTCGTCGCAACCGCCGGCTTTGCGCCGGCGTCGCTCCGATCCGACGCCGGCAAGGCCGCGACGCGGTCGAGTCCTTGCGGCCGAGATGGGGGCAACGGCGCTTCCGCGACGGCGACGAGATCAAGCGGACGCGACGGCGGCAATGGCGCGGCTGCGGCCAGCCATCCCGTCCTCGTCTTGTCCTTGAGCAAACCGCCGGACGCCGCCTCGGCGTCATTGTCGGCGACGGCTGCGTCAATCGCACTGGTCGCGCCGCCAAGGCTGGCGACGACCGTCTTGCTCGCGCTCGACGCCTGATCGAGCTCACGCTCCGGCGAGGGCGCGACGGCGATTTTCGGCGTCGAGGCGACCTTCGGCGCGGAAGCGACACGATCGTCATCCGCTGCGCTTCCTCGCGCCGCCGCTACGCTCGCTTGCTCGACCCCAGAGCGTCCCGGCGCCGCCGCGCCGAGGCCGGCGACCCTCGTGCGGTCGCGGCGAGAGCCCGCGCTGCGGACGATCTCGGCGTCTTCTTCCTGATCGCGATTTTGATCGTGGTTGCCAAAGAGCCAAGCAAAGAAATTGCCGCCGCTCGAGGCAGGCGCATCGGTTGTCACGCCGCCGCGCGCGGCGATCTCGGCGCGGGCCTCTTCATAACGCGGGAGCGTTCTGCCATTAGACGCGAGATGGACGGTCTTCCCGTCAGGGAAGAGGCGGGCGAGCTGATCATAACTCATGCGCGGCCAATGGCGCACATTGCCGACGTCCAGATGGACGAAATTCGCGTTGCCATAATAGCCGACGCCGCCTCTCTGCAGGCGCATGCCGAGCTCGCGAATCTTCTCCATGGACATCCCCGGCATAGTCGTGTCCATCGCCTTGCCGAGTATATGTTGCGAGTGCTCGGCGACCGCGCGCGACCGTCGACGCAACATGGCGTTGGTCTCGGGAGACCGATAAGCGGAAACAACCACAATCGGCTCATTGGCGCCTGCGGAGCGGTAGGTTTCCCATACAACGTCAAACAAGCGCGGATCCATCTTGGTCCGGTCGTTGTTGCGCCAGTCGCGCAAGAACCAGTTGAGCTTCTCGAGAACGGCCGGATCATAAGCGCCATTGACGCGGAAGGTCGCGTCGATCGATTCGCCCGTATGCGAATGGTAGAGACTCAACGTGCGCGTATCGCCATTGGCGACGGCGGTTTCGGTTGACGACGGCAGCAAGGAGCCGAGCACGAAGACGCCGAAATAGGCCGCGGCCTGGAAAACGCCGCCCTGTTTGAAATTCGTGATGACGCGCGGTTGTCGCAAATCAATTCTCACCAGTAGGGCGTTCGTCGCGTGCAACGCCGATCGGTTAACGTCGAAGGCCGCCTTTGTCGTAAGACACCTCTTAATGATCGACCGGTTAATGTCCCGTTGCATGGCAGTCCGCGCCCCCTCAGCGAGATCGCCGCCGATCCGGAATCGTTGCGATTGGTTCAACATAAGTCGCTGAATGTGGCGACCATGTGTCCGCTGGGCGAAGGGGTTTCATGCGCCGATTTCCTATAGCGCGTCACGCTCGCTCGAGCCTTGCGCGACGGTTCGCCTCACCCGCATGGGACGCAAGGGATTCAACGCGTTGGAACGACTGGGGCGCCGCATGGAAAGAACGGAACGAGAATTAACGAGTCCGGCGTTTCACCCGAACCCGACGTGACAACGCCGCGTCGAGTCAACCCCTGGATCCGGGATCGATTCGAGACGAAATGTTGAAAATGGCGAAAACGCGCCGAACAGAGCGAGACGCCGCGACTTCAGGCCGCGAGATCGGCGACGACCGCGTCGAGCACCGGGAAGCCTTCCACGCTCACTCTCAATCTTCCCTGCGGCGCATATTCGACCATGCCCTCGGCGACCAGAGAAGCGACCCGATCTGGATCGAGGCGCCGTCCCGACATGGCTTCGAAACGATCGGGCTCGATTCCTTCGGCGAGCCTGAGGCCCATCAGAAGAAATTCATCGCCCTGCTCTTCCTTTGTGAGAAGCTCGTCCTCGACAAGCGCATGGCCGTCGCCCTCGACGACGGTGAGCCACATTTCAGGGTGCCGCTCCGTCGCCTGGGCGCGTCGTCCGGCAGGAGTTGAGATCCGGCCATGCGCGCCGGGGCCCACGCCGACATATTCGCCATAGCGCCAGTAAATGAGATTATGACGGCTCTCGGCTCCGGGCCGCGCATGATTGGAGACTTCATAGGCTGGAAGGCCGGCCCTGCCCATGACCTCCTGGGTCGTGTCCCAGAGGTCGCGCGCGAGATCCACATCGGGAACCCTGAGCTTGCCGCCGTCGCGCAGCCGCTCGAACATTGTGTCGGGCTCGATCGTCAATTGATAAAGGGAAAGATGGTCGCGCGCGCGCTTCAGGGCGGCGTCCAGCTCCCGCCGCCAATCCTGCGGAGTTTGATTTGGCCGCGCATAGATCAGATCGAAGGAATAGCGCTCGAAGATCGATGCGGCGATCTCCACCGCCGCCAGGGCCTCGGCCGCCGAATGGGCGCGGCCAAGCGCCTTCAAGTCGACGTCGTTCAACGCCTGCACCCCGAGCGAGATTCGATTGACGCCGGCGGCGCGAAAGCCGCGAAAGCGGCCGGCCTCTACGCTGGTCGGATTGGCCTCCAACGTAATTTCCGCATGCGGGGCGATGGACCAATGATCGGCGATCGCATCGAGTATCGCCGCGACCGTGCCGGCCTGCATCAAAGACGGCGTGCCGCCGCCGAAGAAAACCGAAGATACGGTGCGGCCCATGGTCAGGCCGGCGCGATGGCCGAGCTCCGCGCGATAGGCGGCAAGAAAGCGGCCCTCGTCGATCGACTCGGCACGGACATGGCTGTTGAAATCGCAATAGGGACATTTGGAGAGGCAGAAGGGCCAATGCACGTAGATCCCGAAGCCCGGGTCGACGGCAAGTGGACTCTGACCAACCTTCGTCATCTCGTATCGCGCCATTTTGGACTGTCTCATTTTCAGGCGCTCGGGCCGAGATCTCAAACGAACTAAATCGGCGACGCCGCTGCGCCTGCAATGTCGCAAGGTTCAATATAGAGCCCCAAAGATCTTCCAACAAGAAATCGCGCGCCCGCGAATTAAGACCCACGAATTAAGAGCGGTCAAAGTCGCGCCATAATTTCCAGCACAGTGCGCATTTGGAGATTTCAGCTTCGCATAGGCTTTGCCGCTCATGCTCGACGAATCAGATTTCGGGCGGATTGCTTAAGAATGCGTTCACCACGCTTGGATAGCCTCTGCCGTCGGAGCCGTTGCGTTGGTGAAAGTCGAGAGTAGGTGAACATTGGGTTATCTCGCTCCGCCGCCGATGCCGGCGCCCGTCGTGGTCACCAAGGATGTCGGCGGCTATGTCACGGATTATCAGGCCCAAACCGAGATCTATCGGTCCTCGGATCGCGAAGTCAGGCTCCATGAGTGCCGTTCCGCCTGCACCCTGGCGCTGAGCCTGCCCAATGTTTGCGTCTATCCGGACAGCATCCTCAAATTCCATCTCGCGTACGATCCGCGCAATCATCAGACCGACGCCAATGTCTCGCAACAGCTTTTCGATTCCTATCCGCCGGCCGTGCGTGCGCGGCTCGGCGGCCTGACGCGCGAATACAAGGTTTTGCGCGGCAGCGAATTGATCGGGCTCGGCGTCCGAAATTGCAATGAGGACCGCGTCATGGTCGCCGCCCGCACCCCGCGCAAGACGCCGCCTTCGCTTCGCGGCCCGGTCCAGCAGGCCCCGGCGGAACAAGGATCCATTTTCGCCGGCCTGATGCAAAATCTTTTTTCCGGCTTCGGAGACGCCGGATCGCGGGCCGACGCGCCTCGCGACAAGATCGCCATCGCGCGGGCGGGGTCGCAAGCGAGGCTGGCTTCGGCCGAAGCGCCCGCAACCGAGACGCCTTTGCCGCCGCCTCGGCCGGCGGACGTCGAGCCCGGCGAGATCGCTTTAACGGAGCACGCGCCCGAGACGGGCTCGGCATTCCAGGAAAACGCCAAAGCCGTGGCCGCACCGCCGCTTGCGCAAACGGCGATGGTCCAGATTTCGGAGGCTCCGATTTCAGAGGCCCCTTTACCGCCGCAGCGGCCCATGGATCTGTCGCATGGCTACGCCTATCGGCTCGCGGCGATCCCCTTGCCGAAAATCATCACCGGAGCCCAGCCGATCCTGCCGCCTGGTTTCGGCGCTTATGCGCCGCTCTCCCGCTAGATCCGGCGCATGCGCTCTTTCAATTCGGATGGCGGCGCCCTCAGTAAGAACGGCTAAATATTGCGGCGCCGAAGATGCGCGTGTCCGGCGGCGGCGCAATCGGATATGTAGGCCCCTGCCGGATTCGCCGCGCGACCTGCTGGGACGCCGATATTGGACGCCATATTCGGAAGCGACAGCCTGCCGTTCGCCATCGCTGCGACGGCGCTCGCCCTTGGACTCTGCCTATTTCTCCTGATCCTCCGCCGCGCCCTAACGGCTAAGTCTCTCGCGTTGCGGCGCGGAACCCCGAATTCGTCCCGCCTGAGCGTCGGTGAAACCCTAGAGATCGATTCGACGCGGCGGCTCGTCGTCATTCGCCGCGATAATGCCGAGCATCTCATCATGATCGGCGCGGCCAGCGACCTTCTTTTGGAACACGAGATTTTCGAGCCTCGGCGGAACACTGAGGGGACTCGCGGAGAAGTCCTCGAGGCGATCCGCGCCAAAATCTTGGCGCAGGACGCAAACGACGTCTCATCTCCCGCACTTCCAGACGCCGAGTCCGACGCGTTTCCCGAAGCTCCGCCCGCCCCTCGCGCGGCCAGCGAAGAACCTTCTCGTTCTTTCCGCGAGGACCGCATCAATCCGCGCGCCTCGGCCCGGGCGCTGGAGAAAGCCTCGGTCCAAGCCAGGAGGGCGGTCGGACGCGGACTTACGATCGGCTCGGGCTTGATCCCTTTGGCGCTGCTTGCAGGCGCCGCCGGGGCGGGCGCCGGATTAATCGGCGGGCTGTTCCGGCTGGCCTTGCGGCAAGCCTCCCATCTCCGCTCCGCAATGCCCCTTTGGTGGAGCGACGCTCCGCTTCTCGGCTTCGGCTTGATCGTCGTGGGCGCCGCTGTGGCGACGGCGCTCGCCGTGTGGCTCGTGCGCCGTTTCATGGAGCATGCCGCCGGCAGCGGCATTCCTCAGATCGAGGCCGTGATCGGCGGCGAGCTGCCGCCGCCTTCCTTGCTGCTACTTCCGATCAAATTCATCGGCGGCGTTCTGGCGATCGGCTCCGGCCTCGCGCTCGGCCGCGAAGGGCCTTCCGTGCAAATGGGCGCGACCTTGGCTGATGCGCTCGGAAAAGCATTCGGGCGCAACCCGGACGATCGCCGGTCGCTCATCGCGGCCGGAGCCGGAGCCGGCCTCGCCGCCGCCTTCAATGCGCCCCTCTCGGGTTCAGCCTTCGTGCTGGAGGAACTGATCCGGCGTTTCGACCCTCGCGACGCCATCGCCGCGCTGGGCGCAGCGGGCAGCGCGATCGTGATGGCGCAACTCCTAACTGGCCCTGCGCCGGCTTTTACGGTCGCCGACCTTCCTTATCCAGAGCCGGCCGATAATCTGCTCAGCTTCGCCCTGGGGGCTGTGGCCGGCGCGCTGGGCGTCATCTATAGCCGCGTGCTTCTCGGCGCGCTCGCGGCGGCCGATAGGCTCACGCGATGGCCGCCGGAGTTGCGCGGCGCCCTGCTCGGCGCGGCTGTCGGCGCGCTGGCCTGGTTCGCGCCCCGCCTCGCCGGCGACGGCGAGCAACTCATCCAGCAGACCCTCGACGGCGCCTATGCATTGAGTCTGATCCCCTTGCTTTACCTGCTCCGGCTCGGCCTCGGCGCCGCCTCCTATTCCTCCGGCGCGCCAGGGGGCATATTCGCGCCTCTCCTCGTCCTCGGCGCGCAAATGGGCTATTTTTTTGGCGGCTTGTGGCATCCCGCCGGCGTCGATCCGGCCGCTCACGCGGTCTCTTTCGCGATCGTCGGCATGGCCGCTTTGTTCAGCGCCGTCGTGCGCGCGCCGCTGACGGGCATCATCCTCGTCACCGAGATGACCCAAACCTCGAACCTGCTCTTGCCCATGCTCGCCGCCTGCTTCTCCGCCATGGCGACTGCGTCCATCCTCGGCGAGCCGCCGATCTATGATTCCCTCAAGGCGCGGATCGTGAAGGCCGCGCCAAAGACGCTCAGCCCCATATAAAATCCACCGAAGGCATCAAGCGCCATGCAATTGAGGGCCTGCTCGCGTCGAGCAGGCCCTCCTAAAAGCGAAGCGATAAATCCGATTTTGGAAACCGAAACGCCGCGACGATCAGTTCGTCGCCTGGCTGATGGCGGCGCGGAGGTCGGCGAGCGTGACGACGCCCGGACCATGGAGGGCTGCGATCTGAGCCACGTCGAGCTTGAGCTTTTGGATGTTGTCATAAAGGTTGACGGAATAGGGGTTCGGCGTCGCGGGGGGATTGCCCGGCGTCGGCGTATAGGCGTCGGCCTCGATCAGGATTTTTTCGGCCGGCAGATAGACCAGCGCCAGGTCGTCGCTATGGCCGTTTCCGGCGATGCGATGAATTTCAATCGCCCTCGACCCGTCGGTCAGCACATGTCGATCGCTATAGGTCTCGAATTTAGCGGGCTTTTGCGATCGCGACAGAAGGTCCGGGCGCAGCGTGTGCGGCGCAGCCCATGCCCCTTCGAGATAGGGCTTATCGAGCTCATGCGCCACAATGACCGCATCCGCGTCGACGAAGGTGCGCAGGCCGCCCGAATGATCGAAATGGACGTGGCTGGCGACGACATATTTGATCGGCTTGTTGGGAGCGAGCTCCTTGATCTTGTCGATCAGGGCGAGCGATCGCTCCTCATTGAGCGGCGCTTCCACCAGCACGACATGATCGCGCTGTTCGATGGCGACGCTGTGATGGGTTCCCCCGGTCAGATAATAAACGCCATTGGCGAGCTTGTTGACCGCGACGGGCGCGGGAGCCGGCGCCGCCGCGACATTTTGCGGCGCGGCTATGTCGACGGCGGGATTGAGCTTGACCGCCGCCACATTCAGGTCGAGCACCGGATGCCCGCCCTGGGTGCGCACGATATGGGCGGGAAATTGCGCGCCGCCGAAATCCTTGTAATCGCTGAAGCTTGTTTCCACCAACGTGTCGCCGAGCACGGGACTGTCGATCCAAGTGCGGACGCGCTCGAGTTGGTTGCGCGCGTTGATGACCCCGACATAATGATATTTGCCGCCGGCCGTGAAAGAGACCTCCAGATTGGCGCCCGCGGGCTCCGATTTGGCGTCATTCGCGAGCGCCGCCTTCAAGAAACCTTGCGGAGTCGCCCATATTTCCGCGAGTCGCTCTTCGACCGCGCCCGGCTGCGAGGTCGGGACGGGGGCCGTTCCGGGCGGCGAGTTCGGCGGCGGCGCTACGTTCCAAGCCGTTCCCCCGCTCACATAGAGGTCGGGTTTCTGCTCGACCGGGTCGGGTCTCAGCCGGCCTGGCTCAATCGCCTGCTTGCGCACCTGCTGCACACGAGCGCTCGGAACGTCGTAATTAATGTCGGCGACATAGCTCGTCACGTCGAATTGCGGCCAAGGGGCGTTGGGGATCGGCGCCTGGCCGAATTGGAACCAGCGCCCCGAGCCTGAAAATTCGATGGATTTGACATTGGCGGCGCCAAGGGCGGTGGCGGCGTCCCGCAGCGAAGCGGCTTGCGCCGCGCCGAAAGCCATGGTCAAGGCGAAGGTCAGGCCGGGAAGGGTATTGAGCGCTTTTCGCATGAGGCCTCTCTTTGAGTCTATATAGTCTATAAAACTACTATATAGAAGCACGCAGCACACCCATCGTCAAGCCGCGTCGAAACCTCCCGCTTGCTTTAGACGCCCGGCTCTCCAGCCCGAACCAAGGCACGGCGAAATCCCGCAAAAGCGAGCGAATTCCTCGGAAGATGGCGCCAGCGAAGCGCGCAACTTTAGAGAATGTCGGCCGTCGCGAAGCGATCGACGCCGATCTCGCGGAAGCTGTTCCAGGCCGAGGTCGAGCCCGCGAGACCGAGGGCGCGGCAAGCGTCCTCGACGACAGCGACGGAAAAACCGAGTCTCTTCGCGTCTTCCGCCGTCCAACGGACGCAGACGTCGAGGGCGAGCCCGGTCAGAACGACGCGGGCAAAGCCGCGTTCGCGCAAATAGCCGCAAAGGCCGGTCGGCGTCCGCCGATCGTTCTCGAAGAAAGCGGAATAGGAATCAATGTCTCGGCGATGGCCCTTGCGCAGCACCAGCGCGGCATGAGGAATGTCCAAAGCGGGGTGAAAATCGGCGCCTCCCGCACCCTGAACGCAATGGTCCGGCCAAAGAATTTGCCGGCCGTAAGGCAAGTCGATTTCCTCGAAAGGCTTCCGCCCCGGATGAGAGGACGCGAAGGAGGCATGGTCCGGCGGATGCCAATCCTGCGTCATGACGACATGATCGAAAGCCTGCGCGAGCCTGCTGATCAGCGGCGCGACCTCGTCGCCGCCCGGGACGGGTAGACTCCCGCCGGGACAAAAATCTCTCTGCACGTCGATGACGAGCAGAACGTCGGCATCCGATCGCCCGATCAGCTTGCTCAAACTGGCTCCTCAGCGAGGCCGAGCCGACGCTCGACGTCTTTGGCGAGACGGCGCAAGGGCGCAGCGACCACAAGAGGATAGGTCGCGCCCGACTCCAGCTTTTGCAAGGGAGCCGGCAAGCGCGCCAATTCCGCGCGGGCGCGCGCACGGATTTCTTCCAGAGTCGGCGGCGGAGAGAGACGACGTCCCTCGCGCATCACAGGCGCGAGCAGCGGCTCGCCCGACTGCGCGTCATCGCTTTCGAGCGAGAGCGCATCGCCCGTCATCCGGCCTTCGGCGAAGCTGCGCCAGACCTGCTTGCGGCCGGGCCAAGTCGCTTTGCCGGGGGCGCGTTTGAGCCGCGCAAGCCCGGCATATTCCTCGAGCTTGTAGACGCAATCGAGCGAGGCTGCGTCGGAAGATGTGGTGAGGCACGTGCCGAGGCCATAGCCGTCGATCGGCGCGTCCTGATGCGTGAACGAGACGAGATCATCCTCGTCCAGGCCGCCGCTGGCGAAGATCGTCGTCTCAGCGAGCCCGCCCTCGTCGAGTATGCGCCGGATCTTTCGCGCCAGGACGACCAGATCGCCGCTATCGATGCGGACCCCGGCGACGCGGATTCCCGCCGCGCCGAGCTTGGGCGCGAGGGCGACGATTTTGTGGGCAGCGGCCTCCGCGTCATAAGTGTCGATCAAGAGGATAAGCCCATCGGGCCGGGCGTGGGCGAAAGCCGCGAAGGCGGCAGATTCGTCGTCAAAGGTCTCGATGAAGGAATGCGCCATGGTCCCATAGAGGGGAATGCCAAAAAGCGCGCCGGCGAGCACGGTCGCCGTCCCGTCGAACCCCACGATATAGCTCGCGCGCGCCGCCATCAGCCCCGCCTCGGCGCCATGCGCGCGGCGAAAGCCGAAATCGACGAGAGTCTTGCCCGGCGCTGCGAGGCGCATGCGCGCCGCCTTGGAGGCGACCAGCGTCTGATAATGCAGAATGTTCATCAGCCGCGTCTCGACGAGTTGCGCCTCGGCCAAGGGCGCGGTGACGCGCAGGACAGGCTCGTTGGCGAAAAAAACGCCGCCCTCGGGCATGGCCTCGACCGAGCCGGTGAAGCGCATGGTCTCGAGCTTTTGCAGAAACGCGCCACTAAATCGGCCGCTCGCGGCGAGCCATGCGATCTCGTCTGGCGCGAAACGGAAATCTTGAAGATAGTCGAGCGCCTGCTCGAGCCCGGCCGCGACCAGAAAACCGCGCCGCGGCGGCAATCGGCGCACGAAAAACTCGAACACGGCCTCCCGCGTCTCGCCGCTATCCTGATAGGCCTGCAGCATGTTGAGTTGATAGAGATCCGTGAGCAAAGCGCTCCTAGTGAGATCCATACGCCGATTTCCCTTCGCGCCGCGCGCAGCGTCCGTCATTGCTTTGACCGAAGCTTAGCAGGGCCGGCCCAGAGTTTCGACAAGCTATCGAATCCCGCCGGCCGCGCGAATGCGGCTTCCGCCCTTCTGTCATGCGACGTGAGATCGCTCGTTCATCCGTCTTAAGAGCACGCAAAGCTCGATGGCCATTCGCCAATCGAACGCTCCATTTGGGAGAAAGGCACATGACGACCAAGCCGTTGCTGCTCCTCGCACTCGCGATCGCCGCTCTTTTTGCTTCTCCCGCGCGGGCCTTCGAGACCGCGACCGTGGTGCGGGACCACTGCTCTATTCGGATCGGTCCCTATTTGCTCAATTACAGCGGCTTTCAGCCGGAGGTCCAATCGAAAGAAGCATTCTGCGCCGATCTCCCGGCTTCGGGCAGAACGCTGATCGTTCTCGACGTTGAGCAAAACTCCGGCGGAATGGGCTTGGCCTCGGACCATTACAATGAACTGCGAGACATGCAGATCGACTTTCGAATCGTGCGCAATGTCGGACAGGACGAAGAGGATCCGGAGGAGCAGACCGAAGTCTACCTTCCGCCAGAGAAATATCCCGCCGGCACGCTGACCTTGCAGCATGATTTCAAGAATGGCAGTTACATCGGCGTTGTCACGGCGCGGGACTACCACGGTCGAATCTTCGTCTCGCGTTTTCCCTTCCGGGTTGGGCCGTCGGCCAGCGCATTGCCTTACGCGGTCGGCAGCTTCGTCTTAGGCGCGGCGGCCGTCGGATTTTTGATCGCGCGGCGCCGGTCGCCGGCCTTGTCGCGAGCCGTGCAGCGTTTCCGCGCCACGACGACAATTAGCTGACCAGCGAACGCCACTCGCGGCCGGGATCGCTTGCCCGCCCGCGGCGGCATCGGCGCAAAAACCATATGACAAGGGTTTTCGTCTGCGCTACGGTGACGGCCATGTTGCTCGTCTCCAGCCGCGCCTATTTCTGGTTTTATTGGTTTTCCTCGCCAGCGGCTGAGGCTCGATGCGCATGATCTGACGACATCGCAAAAGTCCTTCACCAGCCGCCCGGTTCGCCTGGCGGCTTTTTCATGCCGCGGGCCCCGGCAAAATTCGGAGCCGAAGCCGTGTTGAGCACTGACGACCTTCGCATTTGCGAGATCAAGGAACTCGCGACCCCCGCCGAAATCATTCGCGAATGCCCTCGCACCGAGACCGCGACCAAGACCGTCATCAACGCGCGCGACGCTTTGCGCCGCATTCTCCGCGGCGAGGACGATCGCCTCGCCGTCGTGATCGGTCCCTGCTCCATCCACGATCCAGTCGCCGCGCGCGACTACGCCGCACGGCTCGCCGAGGCGCGCAAGCGGCTCGCGGGCGAGCTTGAGATCTTCATGCGGGTCTATTTCGAGAAGCCGCGCACGACGGTCGGCTGGAAGGGACTGATCAACGATCCGCATCTCGACGGCAGCTTCGCGATCGACCAGGGCTTGCGCATCGCGCGCGGGCTACTCCTCGACGTCAATGATCTCGGCTTGCCGGCGGGCTGCGAGTTCCTCGACATGATCACGCCGCAATATATCGCCGATCTCGTGAGTTGGGGCGCGATCGGCGCCCGCACAACCGAGAGCCAGGTCCATCGCGAGCTCGCCTCCGGCCTCTCCTGCCCGATCGGCTTCAAGAACGGCACCGACGGCAATGTGCGGATCGCCGTCGACGCGGTGAAGGCGGCCTCCTGCCCGCATCATTTCCTCGCCGTGACCAAGACCGGCCAGAGCGCCATCGCCTCCACGGCCGGCAACGAGGACTGCCATATCATTCTGCGCGGCGGCAACGCGCCCAATTACGACGCCGCCAGCGTCGCCTCGGCCTGCGCCGAGGCGGTGAAGTCCGGGGTGACGCCGCTTCTGATGATCGACGCCAGCCATGCCAACAGCCGCAAGAAGCCGGAAAATCAGGGACAAGTGATCGAGGATGTCGCGGCGCAAATCGCCGCCGGCGAGCAAAGAATCATCGGGGTCATGATCGAAAGCCATTTGCGCGCCGGCCGCCAGGATCTCGTTCCTGGCCAGCCGCTGGTCTATGGCCAGAGCATCACCGACGGCTGCATCGACTGGGAAAGCTCCGTCGCGCTTTTGGAGCGTCTCGCCCAGGCTGTCGCCGCACGGCGCGCCTTGGGTCGATAGCGGACCGGAACGGCCGAGTTCAGATGGAGAGCTTGGCCCCGACCGCGGCCAGCGTGCTGGCGAGGACCGGCCGTAAAAACTTGTCGGGGATCCTGGCGGCGAGATAGGAGCCGATGGCGATTCCAGGGAGCGACCCGATCAAGAGCGAAACGAGCAGGACCCAATCCACCGAGCCCATGAGCCAATGGCCGGCTCCGGCGACGAATGTCAGCGGAACGGCATGCGCGATGTCGGAGCCGATCAAGCGGACGGTCGGCAATCTCGGATAGAGGGCCAAAAGGACCGTGATGCCGATGGCCCCAGCCCCGACCGAGGAGATGGACACGAGCGCGCCGAGAAAGGCGCCAAGAAGATGGGTCAGAAGCCGAGTCTGGCGATCGGTCAGCCGATCCGTATGCGCGGCGATGTATCGGAGCAGCCAACCGCGAAACAGGATGACGACCGCGGTCAAGATCAAGGCGAAGCCCAGAACCGAGGTGATGACGCCATTGGCGACATGGCCGCCTGATTTTCCGAGCAGAGAAAGCGCGACGAGCGCCGCGATCGTCGCCGGAACGCTGCCGGCCGCGAGCCGCCCGGCGATGCGCCAGTCGACCGTGCCGTTCAGCGAATGAACGAGCGTGCCATTGCTCTTGGTGATGGCGGCGTAGAGGAGATCCGTGCCGACGGCGGTCGTCGGCGCGATGCCGAAGGCCAGAACCAGCAATGGCGTCATCAAGGAACCGCCGCCGACGCCGGTGAACCCGACGAGCCCGCCCACGAAGAACCCGGAAATCGAATAAAGCGGATGAAACGCATGCAGAAACTCGACCAAGTGACGCCCGCACTCCGGTTAATCTGAATGTCATCCTGCATACATTTCGCGCGCCAGCAAGGCGGGCCCAGCCTATCTCGCGATGAGAACCCTTTGGCAGTCTGTGGGCAATTGCGCCATGGTCAGCGGCGGCTTCGGTTTCCATGGCCCTGGCTTCGGATGCAGGATCTGATCGGAAAACCACCAAGCGAGCGAGGCGTCGCAGCCTTGGCCCGGAGGCGTCGGATCCTGATCCTTGCATGCGTCCTCGCCGGCCGGACAGGCGAGCCGGACATGGAAATGATAGTCATGTCCGTAATAGGGACGCACCTTGCCGAGCCACGAGCGGTCGCCCGTCGCGTCTCGGCAGATCGCCTTCTTGATCGCGGCGTTGACGAAGATGCGCTGAACCTCCGGGTCCTGCGCCGCCGCCTTGATCACGGCGAGATGATCCGGCGTCCATTTCGTCGCGTCGACGTCGAGCCGGTCGGCGCGCACGACATTCACCGCCGACATTTCCTCGCGCTCAGCTCGCGACAGATCGCGATTTGGCATAGGCGTCAGCCAAATGTCGGCGTCCAGACCGATCTGGTGCGAGGCGTGACCGGTGAGCATCGGGCCGCCGCGCGGCTGTGACATGTCGCCGACGAGAATGCCGGGCCAATGGCTCACGCCCGGCACCTTGCGCGCGAAACGCTCGAGAAAGGCGATCAGCGCCGGATGACCCCAATTCCGGTTGCGCGAAAGCCGCATTACCTCCCATGCCGGCCCGTTGACCGGAAGAGGCTGGCCGCCAGCGAGGCATCCACGCGAATAGAAGCCGATCGTCCGTGCCGCCAGGGGCGCGGGCTCGGCCTGGCGGCCGAATAATTCCTTAGCGGGCGTCGCGGGATCCTCTGGATGCGCGAGCGGCGGCAAAGGCTTCGGCTCGAGCGTCCCCTTGTCCTGGGCCAAGGCCGCGCCGAACGCCCCCAAGCCGAACGCGACTGACGCCGCGAAAAAGCGCAATCGCATCGTTTCCTCCCTCTCCGGTCGCGCCGCGCGATTGCTGCGCAGCCCAGAGGCTAATAGGAAAATGCCAAGAAGTTAACGCTTTCAAACCTAGGCCTCGGTCCGCCGCATTTCGTGTCGGCCTTGCTCGCGATGCATCTGGAATGGAAAATGCTCCGAAGCGCGGATCACGCCGCGTGCGGAGCAGAGCTCGGCGCGGCGATTCTTCGCCCGCCCAGATCCGAGAGAAACGATTCCATGTCCGAGGTGATGCAGCGAAAGGAGCGAATCAATTCGGCGATCCGCGAGCGCGGTGCGGCCGCTTTCGCCGGGGCGTTGATGGGATGGCTGGAGGCGACCGCCTATTTGCGCGTGCTTCCGACGCTCGAGAAGCTCGCGCTTCCCCGCGGCGTCGTTCCGACCCTGTCCAATGTCGATCTGCGCGAGGAAAGCGTCCGTGAAGTCGCCGATGACGCGGTCATGGCCTTTTGCATCTCCGCCGGCCTGGGCGACAATCGCGAAGCCGTCATCGAGCTGCATGGCCTTTTGACCAAGCAGATGGGCCCAATCTATCCGGGCTCCTCAGCGATCGCGCACTGCATGCAGACCATCGATCCGATCGTCACGCTCGACGACGCGGTCGGCCAAGCGCTCAAGGCCATGCTCGACGGCAAGGCGCTGGACGCAAAGGACATATGGAATTCCGGGCTGCGCCTGCTGCAGCGGCTCCGTTCGTCAAATTTCATGCAGGAGCTTGCGCCGCTTCTCGCCCAATGGATGCGGCGGAAATGGTCCTCCGTGATCCGTGAGCAGCGCTTCAATCTGACTCGGCCGCGCCTCAGCGTGCCGCCGATCGAAACAGCCCTCGCCGACCCCGCCGACGATCAGAGCTTCATCGCAGCGCTGCTGCTCGCCGGCGCAGACGCCGCCGACATCGAGATCGAAGCCGATTACCGGCGCCAGCTCGAAGCGATCGCGCGACGCCCCTGAGCCGCTTTGGCCGCGACGCCAGCTCCGGCATGTCGACCAGCGCCCGCGGCCAATCTTGAAATGGACAAGATCCCCCAACAATAATCCAACGTTCATGGTGGAGAAATCGAAACGGCTGGTCGGCGCCGCGCGAATTTCGCCGCCCTCGTCTAGCCCGAGCCGCGAATCTCGGACTGCGCAGCCTATTGAGCGAGCGCAATGACGCGATCCGGAGCCTTGTCATCCTGTCATGGACATTCATTCGTCGGGGCCCTATCGCGGGAGCTGCGAACCGTCGGGAGTTCCGCTTGGCGCGAACCGGCTCAGCAAGGGAGCAATCTCAGGCAATGCGCATGTCGGCGTTCATCGCAATCGGCTTGGCGGGATTGGCCGGCGGCGCCGGCGTCATCTTATCCGCCGTCGCGGCCCATGGGACGGCCGATGCGCCGCTCCTCACGACATCGGCCAACTTCCTCATGCTGCACGCCGCCGCAACCATCGCCGCCGCATCAGTCGCTCTTGCCGCCCCACAAAGCGGCCGGCCATTCCTGATCGCCGCAGCGCTCTTCTTGTTGGGCGGCCTATTGTTCAGCGGCGACCTCGCCACCCGCGCGCTCGCTGGAGCGCGGCTCTTTCCCATGGCCGCGCCGATCGGCGGCTCGAGCCTTATTCTTGGCTGGGCGGCGGTGGCGATCGCTGCAATCGTCGCGCTACGCGCGGAGCGAGCCAAAACTCTAGGACGAGTGGCGGAAGGCAAATAATCGAATGATGGCCACGGCGCCGGTCCATTTCCTGGACATTATGAAATCTACAAGGCAAAGTCGTCGATATTGAAACAATGGTTCGTCAAATGGCGCTCGTCCGCTCAGCGGCTAACAGCTCGAGACCTCGGATCTTGATCGTCGAGGACGAACCGTTCATCGCGCTCAGCTTGGCCGATGCGTTGTTCGATCTCGGCTTCAACATCGCGGGCAGCTTCGCCGACGTCGCTTCAGCGCTCGAGTTCATTGGCCGGGAGCAGATCGACGGCGCCTTGCTCGACGTGAACCTCGGCTCGCATAGGATCGACCCAGTCGCCGATCTCCTCGCAAAAAGAGCCTGCCCGTTCATCTTCACCACAGGATATGGCCGATCGGGAATACCACCTGCCTACGCCGATCGCGCCGTGCTGCAGAAGCCGTTCGGCCTCAACGACCTCGCCGGCGTGCTGCAAGCCGAGTTCGGCGTCGTCGGCATCTAGATCCGACGCCAGTCAGATCAAAGTCGCCGCCGCCGGCCGCGCAACTTTCTAAGACAGCCTCGGGTTCGATCGCGCTACGATCTCGCCTTATCGAGCGCATGTGACTCTCGCGACCGCGCCGCCGCTCTTGACAAGATCCGACTGATCAAAGCTCTATCGCCATGTTGGCGACAAAGTCGAGGGTCAGACTAAGGGGGGTTCGACGGCGCTTAGCCGCTTCGAGCCACAAGGCCGCCAACGCACGACGCCTACTAGGGCAATTTGAGAGCCATGGTCGAAATGGCGCCACTCGCTCCCCTGTCTTCGCGGCCGTCGCGAAAGCGCGCGGCTCGCGCGATCGGAGCTATCGCCGTCATTTTTGTCCTCGTCGGCTTTGTCGCGGCCATGGTCCCCTGGGCTTTCTCGACCGAGGCCTTGCGCGGCGAGATCATGTCGCAGATTCGGCAGATGACTGGCCTCGCGCCGATCTCTCAAGGACCCGCCGTCTTCGTCGTTCTGCCTCAGCCGCATATCAGCATCGAGGACGTCAGCCTCTCCGATCCATCCGGCGCGCTTCGAATCCAAGCCCGCGCGCTCAAGGGCTATTTTCGCGTGACGTCGCTTCTGCGCGGACAATTGGAGATCGGCTGGGCGAGCCTGACGCAGCCCGAACTGGCCATCGATCTCGATGGAACGCCGATGCCTTCCGATAGCGCCATCGGGCGCGCGGCGGCCGCGAAATCGGCGAGCCCACAAGCCGCGACGGCGGACCAAGCCCGGCTCGCCGCCGTCACGCTCATCGATGGCCGCGCCCGTCTCAAAAGCAGGTTCTCGGCCTCCGAGATCGTCATCGACGGCGTCAACGTCGCAATCGACTGGCGAAAGCTCGGAGGTCCCGCCCGCGTGACCGGGCAGGCCCGCTTTCAAGACGAAACCACAGGGATCGCGGCCCGGATCGAGAGTCCCGTCGACCTCTTGCGCGGCGGGCGATCGGCGGTTTCGCTCGGCGTCATGAGCAACTCGCTCAACCTTTCCGCCGACGGCGTTCTCGCGAGCGAGCCGGGCGCATCCTTCAGCGGACACATCGTCGCTTCGTCGCCGTCCTTGCGCAAGCTGCTGCAATGGGGCGGCTTCTTCATCCCCTTCCCTGATCTTCTCACGGATTTCGCCCTCGCCTGCGAGGCGAGGCTGGACGAGACGGGCGCCGCCTGCTCCGAGCTCAAGCTCCGCCTGGACGACAATGAATTCGAAGGCGCGCTTGCGCTTCAAGCGCGCGACAAAACGCCGGCCCTCTTGGGCACGTTGGCGACGAACCGCCTGTCCGCGCGGCCTTTTATCGTGGACCTCCCGCGCGCGGTCGGGCCCGACGGAGAGTGGAGCCGGGAGAGTTTTGATCTCGACGACCTCCGCCGGTTGGACCTAGACCTGCGCGTCTCCGCGGCTCGGATCCTCTTGCCGAACGCGCAGATCGAGGATGCCGCCTTCGCTGTGCTGAATCGAGACGGTCGGCTGGAATTCAGCTTGGCCGAGGCGAAGGCCTATCAGGGCGTTCTCAAAGGTCGGGCGTCCCTCTCCGCCGGGCCGGACGGCGTCTCCCTCCGCGCGCGCGGCTCTCTCTCTGATCTCGACATGGCGGCTTTGCCGTTCAGCGCCTTCGCCGGCGGAAAAATAATCGGCGCGTTGACCGCCCACACCAGCATCGAAAGCTCAGGCTCCGACATGCGTGAGCTGATGCGCAATATCGACGGCGACGCGCAAATATCGGTTGAGAAGGGCGGGCTCGTCGGCATTGATCTCGGACAGGCTTTGCGGAGAATCGACAAGATGCCGCTCGCGCTCCCGAGCGACATCCGTCGTGGGGGCACCGCCTTCGATCGCGCCGCCTTTGGATTGCGCATCGCCAAAGGCGTCGCGGAAATCGAGGCCGGCGCGTTGAACGGCCCCGGCGTCGATCTCCAGTTCGGCGGGGCGGCCGATATCGGCGGGCGGGCGCTCGAGCTTAGCGCCGTCGCCATGCCGTCGGACGCCGAGGGCGGCGCCTCACGGCAAGGTCCGCAGTTTCGCTTCCAAGTTGCGGGCTCGTGGGACGATTTGACTTTCCTGCCCGACGTGCGCGGCCTGATTAGCCACTCGGACGCCGCCGCGCCGCTGCTCGCGCCGCGCGCCGCCGCCAAGCCCGCGCGAAACGCCCCGCCGAGCGCGGATTAAAACTCAGTCCCGCGCGCCCCTGCCAGCGGACCCCTCCAGCTGGCCGCGAGGACTCCTGCCGATCAAGGCGGCAAGGAGCAGGCTCGTTCCGACGAAGCCGATCAACAACGTGGACATGGCGTTGATCTGCGGCGTCACGCCAAGCCGAACTTCGCTATAAATGCGCATGGGCAACGTGGTTGAGCCCGGCCCCGTGTTGAAGCTGGCGAGAATAAGATCATCAAGCGAGAGGGTCACGGCGAGGAGGAAGCCGGTGGCGACGGCCGGCGCGATAAGCGGCAAAGTGACCCGCATGAAGGCCGTCGCTGGCCCAGCGCCCAAATCCGAAGCCGCTTCTTCCAAAGATCGGTCGAACCCGGCGAGCCGCGCCCGGACGAGTATCGCCACGAAGCCCAGGCTCAAAGTCGCATGGGCGACGACCAGCGTGACGAAGCCGCGCTCGACCCCCGAGGCCACGAAGAAGAGCAACAAGGCGAGGCCCATGACGACCTCCGGCAGGACCAGCGGCGCATAGATCGCCCCGGCGAAAAGCCCGCGCGAGCGGAACCTGCCGAAACGATCGAGCGCCAGGGCCGCGAGCGTCCCGAGAATGGTCGCGATGGCGCCTGAAGCTATGGCCGCCTCGAGGCTCGTAGCGGCGCTCGCCATCAACTGCCTGTTGGCGAAAAGCGCACCGTACCAACGAGTCGACCAGCCGCCCCAGACCGTCACCAAGCGAGACCCGTTGAAGCTGTAGATCACCACGAGCACGATCGGCCCATAGAGAAAGGCGAAGCCGGCGCAAAGGACCGCGAGCCGCGCCACCGTCCAGTCCCGCTTCACCGCTGCTCCTCCCCGGCTTTTATCTGTAGCCGTTCATAAAGGACCAGCGGGCCGACCAACAAAGCAAGCAGAGCGACCGCTGCGGCGGAGGCCGCTGGCCAGTCACGATTGGCGAAGAAGTCGTTCCATAGAGTCGCGCCGATCATCAAAGTGTCGGACCCGCCGAGAAGATCTGGAATGACAAATTCGCCGACCGCCGGAATGAAGACCATGAGCGCGCCGGCGAGCACGCCCGGCAGCGACAGCGGAAAGGTGATTCTCCAAAAAACGCCTGTTGGCGAGGCGCCAAGATCGGCCGCCGCCTCCGCCAAAGCCCTGTCCTGATTCTCGATCGCCGCGTAGAGCGGCAACAGCATGAAGGGCAGATAGGAATAGACGATGCCGATGAGCACGGCCCAATTGGTCGCGAAGATGTGCAATGGCTCCGCGATGAGGCCAATCCCCATCAACGCATGATTGATGAGGCCTTCGTCCTTCAGGATCATGATCCAGGCGTAGACGCGCACCAAAGCGCTCGTCCAGAAGGGCGCGATCGCGAGCAACAGGAGCAGCGGCCGCCGGTTCGGTTCGGACCGAGCGATGGCGAGCGCGAGCGGATAGGCGACGAGCAAGGCGATCATTGTCGCCGCCGCCGCGATCAGAACCGAATTGACGTAGGATTGGAGATAGAGGCTGTCGCCAACGAGCCCTGCATAGGCGTCGAGCGAGAGCGCGCCGAGCTTGTCTCGGATGTCCGCGAGGTCGAAGGAATTGAAGATGGGCGCGTAGGGGGGCTGACCGAGTTCCGAGCTCGACAGCGAGACCTTCAGTACGAGAGCGAAAGGCGCGAGGAAAAATAGGATCAGCCAGCCATAGGGCAAAGCGAGGACGAGACGGGCCGCCAGGCTCATGCGCGCGCGCGCCGCCTTGGTCATGACGGGAGAATGATCGCGGCGTCCGGCGTAAATCCGGCGGCGACCTTGTCGCCCGGCTCGAAGGCGCTTGCGCCGGGCTCGTGGTTTTGCCGCGCGGCGCGCAAGGCGAGGCCGCCGGAAAGGCCGATGCGATAAAGCGTGACCTCGCCGAGATAGGCTTTTTCCTCGATCACGCCATGAAGGAGATTAAGGCCGGGCGCATCCGGCGCCGCCTCCGATGGGCAGACGAGAATGCGCTCGGGGCGAAGGGCGACGGCGACCGGCCACCCCGGCGCGTAGGCCGCGGCGCAGGCGATCTCGACGGCGCCCGCCGCGGTCGCAACCGAGACGCGACCTCCGGTCGTCGTCGCGACCTTTCCGTCTAGGAGATTGATCTCCCCGACGAAGCGGGCGACATAGCGCGAGCTCGGCGTCTCGTAGATTTGCTCCGGCGTCCCGATCTGCTCGATCCGGCCCTCGCGCATGACGGCGATGCGGCCAGCCATCGCCATCGCCTCCCGCTGATCATGGGTCACGACGAGGAAGGTGACGCCGAAAGTCTTTTGCAGACGCATGAGCTCGAACTGGGTCTCCTCGCGCAGACGCCGATCGAGCGCCGCGAGAGGTTCGTCGAGGAGCAGAAGCTTCGGCCTTTTGGCGAGCGCCCTGGCGAGAGCGACGCGTTGCTTCTGCCCGCCCGACAATTGATCCGGGCGGCGCTCGCCCAATCCCTCGAGCTGGACGAAACGCAGCATCTCTTCGACGCGGGTCTTGATCTTGGCCTTCGGCATTCCCTCCTGGACCAGGCCGAAGCCGATGTTGCACGCGACATTCAGATGCGGAAAGAGCGCATAGGTCTGGAACATCATATTGACCGGACGCCGATGCGGCGGCGTCTCGGTCACGTCGACGCCGTCGATGAAGATCCGGCCCGAGTCCGGCGCCTCGAAGCCCCCGATGAGGCGCAGAAGGCTCGTCTTGCCGCATCCGGACGGCCCGAGCAGCGCGAAAAACTCGCCGCGCCGGAGCGAGAGGGAAAGATTATCGACGGCCGTCAGCCGGCCATGCCGCTTCGTCACGCCCTCCAGGCGAACGACGGGGGCCGCGGATTCCGATGGTGCGGACACTGCGTTCGAACCTCCCCCGCGCCGCGCTTCACCCCGCCGGCTTGAATTCTGAAACGCCGCCATGCGCCGCCGACCAAGCCGCAGGCGCGGCGAGGAATTTCTCGACCTCGTCGAGCGTCGCCGAATCGAAAGCCGCGCTTTCCCGCGCGACCGCCAAAACGTCATGCCAAGTCGTCAGATAATGCAGGGCGACGCCGAGCTCGTCCATGAGCGCCTGAGTTTGCGGAAATATGCCGTAAAAGAAAAACACGAAAGCATGGTCGCAGCGCTGGCCGGCCTCGCGCAGGGCGTTGCAAAAATTGACCTTGCTGCGTCCGTCGGTGGCGAGATCCTCGACGAGCAAGGCGCGGCCGCCGTCATGGAGATCCCCCTCTATTTGGGCGTTGCGGCCAAAGCCCTTGGGCTTCTTTCGAATATATTGCATCGGCAGCATCAGCCGGTCGGCGAGCCAGGCCGCGAAAGGAATGCCGGCGGTCTCGCCGCCGGCGATGACGTCGAGGCTCTCGTAGCCGATCTCGCGCTCGATCGTCGTCGCGGCGAAATCGACGAGCCGCGCGCGCAGGCGCGGATAGGAGATGATCTTGCGCATGTCGGTATAGACCGGGCTCGCCCAGCCGGACGTGAAGATGAAGGGCGTCTCGGCGTTGAAGAGGATCGCCTTCACCTCGATCAACGCCTTGGCCGTCTCGCGGGCGATCACTTGCTTTTCTGACGACAATTGGGACATGGGCACACTCGGGGCGCAACTTTCGGAGCTTCTCCTCGCCCGGCTATGGCCGCGGGTCAAGCCGGGTTCGCCGGGCCGCGCGCCGATTCATCCCCTGTCGCACAGGGGCTGTCAGGGCACGGCCTGCTTGTCAGGAGGCGGCCGACCCGGTCGCGCCCGACGCAGAGGGTGGCTGCGGCTCGCGCTCCCCCTCGCGGCGCAAAAAATCGCGCCGCTTGTCGATGGCGTGGCGAGCATGCGCGATGGCGACCGAGAAGCCGGTGGAATCGAGCCCTCCCCTGGCCTGGCCCTTGACGAACCAGGAGATGACCAGGTTCAGCTCCGCCTCGAGGCGCTCGAGCTCAGCGTGGTCGGCGCCGAGAGCGCGATCGGCGAGCGCGATCAGCCGATCGACCTGGCGGAGATCGTCCTCGGACTTTCGGCGCGCCATGCGGCTCGCGATAAAGGCGGCCATCGAGCCGAGGGCGGTCAATCCCATCCCGACAATATAAAAATACTGCTGGAACTCGTCGAAAAAGCTCTGCTCGCCATTGGTGAGATAGGCGGCGACGCCTGGATGAACCGGCAGGATCGGGTTCTTTTCGTCGGTGTCCGGCGCCTCGATCTGATTGGCGAGCGGCGTCACCGCCATCAATTTGGCCTTGGCCGTGAAAATGGACCGCGCGATCGCTCCGGCGACGATATTGAGCATCTTGCCGGGCGCGACGAAGCGGTAGGTGACGGCGACGCTCGTCACAGTGTCGTCGGGCGTCGGCGGCTGGCCTCTGAACGCTCCGACGGGAATGTCGATCGACTCGAATCCGGGATCGCGCTTGGCGATCGCCTCCGCTTCGTCGATGGCGAGGATTTGCGGCCGGCCCCTGGTCGCGGCCCGCACCGCGGAAACGACGTCCACCGGCTCTCCGGGGCCGATAGGGCCAACGGCGAGGATCGCCGCGACGCGCTTGTCGCGCACGGCCTTGCCGATCTCGGCGAGCGGCAGGACAAGCCGCTTCACCGCCTTCGGCTGAATGTCATAATAGCGCAGGATCGCATCAAAAGCCTGCTCGTTATAGGCCTGCAAAGGACTTTCGGGTATGGCGATCGTCTTGCCGTTGAGGTCCGCGACCTTGTCGATCGACGATTTAGGCGGCAGGACGATCGCCACTGCGTCGCGGCGGAGAATGGCGATGGTTTGGCCGTTCGTCGGCGGCGCGACGTCGGTCCGCACAATGGCGAGATCGGTCGCTCCGTCCTCCAGCGCCTTCGCGCTCGCAACAAGATCGGCGACCGGAACGAATTTAATGTGGACGCGTGGATGATCGCTCTGCATCACTGACGCGAAAGCGCCGACGAACCGTTGCGCCGCACTGGCTTGCGTGCTCGTCGTCACACGCAGGTTCGCATGCGGCGACCAGAAATACACGGCCGCGATGAGCGCCGCGACTATGACCAGGATCCCCCCTATCAGGAGCAACATGCGGCGCAAAGAACGGCTCCCGGCGTATTGTTTCGGGATCGCGGACATCCACCTTGGCGCTAAAGCATTTTCGCGGCGCACGCAAATGCCGCGGCGGGCTTCCGGTTCGGCGGGCAGGTTGTTTGTCGCGCGTCATTCGCGGTACAAGGCTAGAGCTTGCGCGGCGTCACCGATTCCGTTGACGCCAGCGCGAGCGCCGGGCGCGCGCTACCGGCCTAATAGTCAAGCAGGAGGAAAAGAATGCGACACGCACTACTCGCCGCCGCAACCATCACAGCGTGCCTCGTCTCCAGCGCAAAGGCGCAAACGCCGCTCAGCGCCTATGCTGACCCGGAAGGCTATATCAACGTCCAGGCTTTGACCTGCGCGGAGCTCGCGGGCACCTTCCAGGAGGACGCCGATCTTCTGACCACCTGGTACAGCGGCTGGTATAACGGGCTGGCGAAAAAGCATTTCATCAATGTGAAGCGCTCCAAGGAAGCCGAGCATGAAACGATTGTTTATTGCAAGGCGCATCCCGAGAAGAAGGTGATCGAGGCGATCGGGACCGTCATCGATGAGATGCGGGCCAAATCCGGGATCGAACTCTCGAAATAAACAAAGGCCTGCCTCGAAAAAGGACGCGCCGGAGGCTTGGACTTCGGCGCATTCCGCGGGGCCCGTGGTCGCCGCCCCCTGATCGCCCTCGCTTCGGAAGGGCGGGAGACCTCGTCGCTGTGTTAAAATTATTACTGTTGGAAGGAATCGCGCGCTGAACCGATGAAGCCACTCCTATTTGCTTGAGCGCTCCTGCATTAGTGCAATTATAGTAGCGAACTAAGGAATCCTCTCTTTCAATAGAATTTGGTTGGAAAGATCCGTCGGGCAGTCATTCCATGCCGAGAGAAGAATAAGAGCCATGGAAAAAGGGTGCGCGAGGCGAACCGCATATGGCGCGCTCTGTTTCGGCTGGCTCTTTTCAGCCAGCCAGCCTGCGCAGGCTACGGAATATGGCCTCAGCGACTACATCCTCGGCTTGTCGATGCCGATGTCCGGCTATACGCCGCCGCCAGGCGCCTATTTCTGGGACACGTTTTACCTCTACAGCGGCAGCGGGACGCTCTATCGGGACCCGGCCGCCAACAGAAGCACCAAAATCGCCTACAGCTATCTCGCCGACGTCGCGACAGTGGCTTGGTATGGCGATTTCAAAATTCTCGGCGGCACGCCCGGGCTTTCGGCGGTTACGGCCCTGGTCGGATTTCGCAATACCGCCTTGACCACGTCGACGAATTCATACGGCGTGCGAAACCTCTCCAGCGCCACCGGCGAGGTCACTAGCCTCTCGGACAGCTATTTCAGCGCCTTGCTGGGTTGGGAGGCCGGAGAGCACCATTGGAACCTGGTCGTGACAGGATTCGCGCCGACCGGCAACTACAATCCCGACCGTCTGGCGCAAACAGGCCTCAACCGGCCAGGCATCGACGTTCGAGGCGCCTATACCTTCCTAAGCCAGTCGGGGACGGAAGTCTCCGGCGCGCTAGGCGTCACGTTCAACGCGCTCAACACGACGACGAACTATCAAAGCGGCGATGAACTTCATTTCGAATGGGCGCTGAACCAGCATCTGCCCTTCGGCCTCGCCGCCGGCGTCGGCGGCTATTATTACCAACAAATCACCAATGATCATGGCGCCAGCGACGCCTATGGCGCGTTCAGAGGGCGCGTCGCGGCGGTGGGGCCTTTGCTCGCCTATACGTTCGTGGCGGGCGCGCAGCAGGTCAGCCTCAGCGCACGTTGGTTTCATGAATTCGACGTTGTGAATCGCGTGCGAGGCGATTCGGTCTTCACGACATTGAGCTTCCCGCTTTAGAGCCGAGAGCGTTCCAATCGATCGTCTTTCCGAACATGCTTTGGCGATCCAACTTCGACGCCCCGCTCCGAAGGCCATGACGACCCGCACTTCGACGATTGCCGGCGGAGCGATAATCGGTTGCGCATCAAAGAGGCCTATGGTTTCTCAAGGCGGCGCTTTCGGCCGCGCGCGGAACTCGTCTACCGCGTTTCCAATGGGCTCGCCGCGCCGCACATGCAGGAGGTGCGGAAACGCCGGACGCGCAGGCGACAAAGCCGACCAAGATGACCGGGAGATGACACGAGCAGATGACAATAAGAGAGACGACACTTGTGGATCGAAACGCGCGATTTGCGAGCGCATGGCTGGAGTATGCGATGAACAATAAAGCTCTTGCATTGACGGTGAGCCTTCTCCTCGCTCAGGCGCTCGCGCCGGCGGCCTTCGCCGAGACGTCGACCAAGGAACCCGCCAAAGAAGCGGCTATCTCTGAAGAAGAAGCGCATGCGATCGGGGTCGACGCCTATCTCTATCTGTACCCCCTCGTCACCATGGACCTGACCCGCAAGCAGCTGACCAATGTCGAGCCGGGCAAGGAATGGGGCCGCGGCCCCATGAACACGTTTGCGAATGTTCCTGAATTTCCGCCGGCCGATTTCAAGGCCGTCGTACGGCCCAATTTCGACACGCTTTATTCCATCGCCTGGCTTGATCTCATCAAGGAGCCGGTCGTCGTTTCCGTTCCCGACACAGGCGGCCGCTATTATCTCTTGCCGATGCTCGACATGTGGTCGGACGCCTTCGCGTCGCCGGGGTGGCGCACGACCGGAACGCAGGCCGGCACTTTCGTCGTCGCCCCGCCGAATTGGCGCCCGGAGCTCCAGGGCGACAAGCTGACCGGGAAATTCAAGCTTCCGAAGGACGCTCAGCGCGTCGACGCGCCGACACCTTATGTCTGGATCATCGGCCGCACCAAGACCGACGGACCGGCAGATTATGACGCCGTCCACAAGATCCAGGCCGGATTTAAGGCGACGCCTCTCTCGCATTGGGGCAAGCCGCCCGCTGCCGTCGCTTTCAAAGCCGATCCCAATATCGACATGAAGACGCCGCCGAAGCTGCAAATCGATGGGATGCCGGCGAGCCAATTCTACGCCTTTGCCGCCGAGATTCTAAAACTCCAACCGCCGCATCTCACCGACCAGCCGATCCTCGCGCGCTTGCGGCGGATCGGGTTCGAGCCCGGCAAGAGCTTCGACATCGACAAGGTCTCCCCAGCCGTCAGAAGCGGCCTTCTGCATGCGCCTGAAGACGCGCAAAAATTGATGAAATGGAAGACCCAGTCGATCGCGCAGGTTGTGAACGGCTGGTCGATGAACACGAACACAATGGGCGTTTATGGCGATTACTATCTGAAGCGCGCGATCGTCGCTCAACTCGGCCTCGGCGCCAACGTCCCGGAAGATGCGATCTATCCGCTCAATCTCGCCGACGAAACGGGCAAGCCCCTCGACGGCGTCAATTCCTACAAGCTGCATTTCGACAAGAACGCGCTGCCGCCCGTCGAGGCGTTTTGGTCCGTGACCCTCTACGACCAGGATGGTTTCCAAGTCGGAAACCCGCTCAATCGCTTCGCCCTCAGCAGTTGGATGCCGTTCAAATATAATTCGGACGGGTCGCTGGACCTTTATGTCCAAAACGAGAGCCCCGACGCAGACAAAGAGACGAATTGGCTCCCCGCGCCGAAAGGTCCGTTCAACCTCACAATGCGCCTTTATGCGCCGAAGCAAGACGCCTTGACCGGGGTATGGAATCCGCCTCCGGTCACCGAGTTAGTGAAGGCGCCTCTCAATCTACTTCCTCCGGCCAAGACCGAGCCGCCGGCCAAAGCGGAGGAGCCCGCCACGGAGCCGCCCGCCAAGGCTGACGAGGCTCCCGCCGAGCCTAAGGACGACAACTCGGACGACGCCGAAAAAGAATAAGGCGCCGAAGGTCCCGCGGCGCGTCTACCGGTCCCACCGGTCGAGCGCCGCGGCGAGACGATCCGCTTCTGCGGCGATCGCGGCGGAGCGACGCCGCAAGAGCCCGAGCATGTCGCTCAAGAGCGCTGGAGCGTCCTCGAGATCCCGCTCCCCCGCCAGCCAACCGGCGAGGGCCGACTCGTCACGGTCGAGGGCGCGGGCGGCGTCGCGCTGCCAATCGCCGCCGAAGGCAAGCCGCGCCGCTCGGCGAAACAGATCGGGCGCCGAGAGATTCGCCTCGGCTGCGGCGGCGCCCTCCGCGAGCTTCGGCTGCGTCAGCTCGGCTAGGCGCAAGATCTCGGGAAGCGCCGCGCGGACCGCATTGGCGCCCGCCAGGGATACGGTCCAATGGCGTTTCTCCGGTCGCCATTGGACATGCGGCGCCCAGCGCAGAAGCGCAAGCAACTGCTCGCTGAATCCCGACCGGATGACGATGACGTCGCCCACGACCTCAACAAAGGGATTCGGTGGAAACGGATTTGCCGCAAGGGAAGCGCGAGCTTTTTCGATGGCGGACATTTCGGTTCAACCGCGCCCGTGCAGTCGGGGAAAAGAAAAGCAGCGCGGCCCCATCACAAACCGCCGCTCATCACGCCGTCCCAATTTGGCCGCCCGGTGGTCAGGAAATTGAGGATCGCTCGGGCGGCCGCAGCGCCGTTGGCGCGCCAACCCGGATGACGCCGATCAACCGTCAGATCCGGGAAAAACAGCGCGGCGAGCGAGCCGCCGGCCTGGGCCTGTCCTTGCACGTAGCGCCGGGCGCCGAGGACCGAGATTCCATGCGCCAACGCAATATGGCCGCCGATGCAGCCGACCGAGCCGCAGTCGGAAGCCGCCTGATTCATGTCGAGGGCGGCGGCTTCGGCCATGAGCTTGGAACACAGCGCGATGAGCTCCTCGCGTTCCCAATCCTCGACTCCGAGCGCTTCGGCCGGCAGATAGGGCTCATGATGTTTCATTTCCGCCTCCTTGGATAGACAAGCTGAATTTAGGCCGATTTCGCGAGACGTCGACTCCCTCGCGAGAAAAGAAGGCGGCTCATGTGATCATCCCGACCACGGCGCCGCTCATGCTGGTCGCCAAAGTCCCCGAGACGATCGAACGCAAGCCGAGTTGCGCGATCTCGCGCTTGCGCTCCGGCGCCATCACGCTCATGCCGCCGATCATGATCCCGAGACTGCCGAAATTGGCGAAGCCACAAAGGGCGAAAGTCATGATCAGCCGCGAGCGCGGGCTCAAAGCCTCCTGCGGCAGGCGCGCCAGCTCGACATAGGCCACGAACTCGTTGAGCGCCGTCTTGACGCCCATGAGCCGCGCGGCGGCCTCCGTCTCGGCGGCGGGGATTCCGATCAGCCATACGATGGGACGAAAGCCGAAGCCAAACAGGCGCTGCAGCGTCAAAGGATCGTCGGCGTGAGGAATGAAAGCGAGAGTCATGTTGATGAGCGCGACGAGCGCGACAAGCACGATCAGCATCGCGATAATATTGGCGAGAAAACCGATCCCCTCATTCGCGCCGCGCACGATCGCCTCCATCATGCTGGATGGCGGATCGGCGATGTCGAGACGGCCGGCCTCTTTGAGATTTGGCGCAAAGGGAACCATGATCGCCGCAACGGCGAGGGCCGCTGGCGTCGATATGATCGAAGCGATGAGAATCATGCCGAGCGCGTCGGGAATGACCGGTCCGAGCAGGCTCGCGTAGATCACCATGACGGTCCCCGCGATCCCCGCCATTCCGCAGCTCATCAGGGCGAAAAGCTCGCCCCGCGCCATCGACCTGAGATACGGCCGCACCAGCAAGGGCGCCTCGACCATCCCAACGAAAATATGCACGCATGCGCCGAGGCCGAGCGCGCCGCCGATCCCAAGTGTGCGCCGGAGCGTCCAAGCGAGGACCCAAACGATCTTTTGAAGAATGCCTAGGTAAAATAAGAGCGAGGCCAGCGCGCTGATCACGAGGACCAGCGGAAAAGCGCGAAATCCAAGGATGAAGCTCGCCTCCGGACGAGTCTCGGCGAAGGGGAGCGGTCCGCCGCCAAGATAGCCGAAGACGAATGAGGTTCCGGCGTCGGTGGCGGCTTGCAGCGCCGCGACAGCCCGATTCAGGAGGAGAAAGACCCATGTCGCGGGCGGAAATTTGAGCAGCGCCAGAGCCAGGCCGAGCTGAAGCGCGACGCCGCCGAAAACAACGCGCAACGCCGGCCCGCGCCGGTTTTCGCTAAGAAGCCAAGCCAAGAGAAGGAGCGCGAGGATGCCAACCGCGCCGCGGAAAACTGTCATGCCGGCCTCATTGAACCGATATTTTCTTGAACGAATGATTGAGCGGACGGACCGCATCCAATCGACGCGGGAACTTCTTGCGAACTATCGAGTTCGCAAATGCAAGAATCGCGCGGATCGGCCCAGCGAGGCGCGCAGAAAGCGAAGCGAGAGAATTCATTTCTCACGCAGGGGTTGTTTTGCGGTGGGAAAAGCGCGCGAAAGCTAAACTCAAATCCAGACTTTCCCCGTTGGTTGCGAGGCGTGAGTAGAATTGGTCCGTAAACCTTAAATAAACTTAGTCATTTACTTTGAATTGTCGCAGCGACAGCATAGCGATCGGGGCAGAGAGGGTGGCGCCCGCAAAGCGGCAAGGCGCGGAAGAGTCGGTTTGCATCTTTTGATTTGATTCCGTCGAGAACGGCTTTCCGTACGCTCGTCACGGTCGAATTGCTTAACGAGCGCGCGGAAAGCCGTTGCGGCGGCCATAATAAATTTTGGGGGAGGCTCAAATGAGAATCGCGAGCGGCGCTTGCGCGTTGTTCCTCGGCTTGTTCAATTTGACGGCGGCGCATGCGACAGTCGTCATCGACATCAATCTCAGCACGCAGACCATGCATGTGCGCGGCAATAGCGGAAACTATGACTGGCGGGTCTCGACCGCGCGTTCAGGCTTTGTGACGCCACGCGGACATTATCGGCCGATTTCCCTGCAGCGCATGCACTATTCGCGCAAATATGACATGACGCCGATGCCCTATTCGATTTTCTTCCGCGGCGGCTATGCGATTCACGGCACCTCTTCCACGGGGCAACTCGGCCGGCCGGTGTCGCATGGCTGCGTTCGTCTCGCGCCCGGCAATGCCGCGCGCCTCTTCGAGATGGTGCGCTCTGAAGGCGGGTCGATCAGCATCAGCGGCTCGCCGCCACACAGCCTTTATGCGCGAAAAAGGCATTCGGCGACTTACGCGGGCTGGCGCGGACGGCCGGAGGGTGCAATGTCCTACGCGCCGGCGCGCCGCACCACGCCCATCGGCGCGAGAGCCTTGCAGCTCACAAATCCCGTATTTCGCGCGCCGCCGTCTGGATCGGACTGGCCTTATTACTACCAGTAGAACGAGCGCGGAAAGTTCTCCGCTTTCCCAGAAAAGCGATCGCCCGGCTGTGTCCTCGCGCTTCGAGACGGCCTAGCTTGGGCTTTTGAAGGATTCGCGCAGTCTCGACGATTCTAAATGTCGCGCCCTTCGATTTGCAGCCTGAGCTTCTCGGCGTTCTTCTGAAGGTCGGGCTGGGACGGGTAGATCGCGAGGGCCTTGTCGAACACTTGCAAGGCCCTTTCAGCGAAACCGGCGCGCTCGAGGATCAGGCCCATCCCCGCGAGAGCGCCGAAATGGCGCGGCTCGAGCTTCAGGACATGATCGATATCCGCCATCGCGCCGTCCAAGTCATCCGCGAGAAAGCGGGCGGTCGCGCGTTGGTTCCAAGCCTCGGCCCATTCCGGCTCCAGCGCCAGGACCTTGTCGAGAAGCGACAGCGCCAGCTGAAAATCCTGGGCCTGCAGAGAAACCAAGGCCCGCTGCATCAGCAGTTCGGCGGAGTCTGACGGCGACTGCAGCCAGACACGCTCGATGGAGGCCGCAACCTTTTGCGACTCCTCGGGATCGGACGAGGCCTGCAGGCGCTTGAACAGATCTTCGAGGGCGCGCCCACGTCGCGCGGCGGCCGGCTCATGCGGCGCCAGCGCCTCCTTCAATTTCTCGGCGCGCGCGGCTTTTTGTTTCGCCGCCCGCGCGGCGGCGGCGTCTTGCGCGCGATCCGAAGCCGTCGCGCCGCCGCTCATGGCGTCCGGCCGATCGGCTCGGCCTCGCGGGGAAGGAATTCCCGGCCGTGCACGAAAACCATCCAGGCCGAAATCGAATTTTGGCCGCGCGCGCTCCTCGCCGAAATCGCGCCAACCATCCGGCAGTCCGCCGGGAACGCCCGGAAAATGTTGCGTGTCGGCGGCGTAGCCCGTCGATGCGGCCTCCCCGCCGAGCAGTGCCGCCACGCCCGCCAATAGGAAGAGCCGTTTGCGCATAGCCGATAAGGTAGACAAATCGACGCTGAAAATCAAAACCGGCGAGGCGTCAGGAAAGGAAAAGATCAACGGGCCGATCAATCAAGATGAGCAGGCCGACGCCGATCAGGAGAATGGGCAAAGCCCATCGGATCACACTTTCGAGACGATCTTTCACGGCGGGATGACCGGCGAGAGCCGCGGCGAGCGAACTCATGAAAACGGCCGCGGCGACAGCGGCGGCGAGGCTTGCGAGAACGAAAGCGGGCTTGAGATCGGCCAAAAGCGGCGTCATGACGCCCAGCGTGTCGCCGCTATTCGCCAGCAAGACGAGGGCGAAGCTGAAATAGGCCGACGAAGCCATCGCGCTCGCCGGCGCCTTAGGAGAATTCGCTTCGCCGCCTCTGCGGCCAAGGACCAGATTGATCAGATGATATGCGCCCAAGCCGAGAGGGATCACGCCGAGGTAGCGGATCGCGTTGGTCGGCAAGCCGTCGGCGGCCCGCGCCAGCGCAAGGCTCGCGAGGAGGACAGTGAGGCAAACGCAGAGAAACGTCAGGCTGATGAAGAGAGGCCGGTATCCCGGCCGCGCGCCATAGGCCGAAAGAACCGCGAGATTGTCGAAATTCGTTGAGGCGTAGGAAGTCGCCGCCACCATCGCGACGCCTAAACCTTCGATCAAGTCCGCCGATGTGACGAAAGCGCCCAAGGAAGGCCCCGCGTCGCTATGCGACCGCTCCGCGCCGAGTCAGCGCGTCGCGCCTGTCAAGCGCCGACTGATCTTCAGCCCTGGCGCGCCTTATAGCGCTTTTGCGTCTTGTTGATAATATAGACGCGCCCCTTGCGCCGCACGAGCTGATTGTCGCGATGGCGGCCGCGCAGGGATTTGAGGGAATTACGGACTTTCATCGGACATGTCCCATAAACGAAGCGACCGGCCGTCGCCGGCCGGTTCAAAAGCTAGGCCATCCTATGCCCGATCGCGCGCGTCCGATCAACCCCTAAACCGATCGCCGAAGGAAGCGTTCGGCTGGCGCAACCCTGGATAGAGTGAGGACGACAGGCATATAATGTGCTTGGCGCATTCCAGAGATGGCGCGACTCGCCGATTCACGCGATGAAGCGGCGCACAGGCGTCTGCGACAGGCCGCGCAGGGAGACGGATGAATGACGAACGAGCAAGTCGAAATCGTAAAACGCACGATCGTGAGAATTTTCCCGCCGCGTCCCGAAGGCAGCAGCGAGATGATTCTCCAGCGTTACGAAAAAGCGAAATTCGAGGCGTCGAAAGCATTTGGAGAAGTATTCTTCGCCCGCCTCTTCGAGACCGCTCCTGAAATGAAGGAGCTTTTCAAAGAGCCGGAGAAAACAGTCCATAAGTTCGGCGAAATGCTGCCAATGCTGTTTCGCTCGATGAACCGGCTCCACGACACTTTGAATACGATGCAGGAACTCGGCGTCACCCACATGAAGGCCGGCGTCAAGCTGGAGCATTACCAGCCGTTTCTCTCGGCGCTCTTATGGACGTTCCGCACGCAGATGGGCGAGGAGATCTTCAACGAAGACGTCGCCAAGGCCTATGTCGCCGTGCTCTCCCGCATCTGTGGCATCATGTGCAACGCCGCCTATCCCGATGCGCGGCGCATCGCCGAGGCCGAAGCGGCTGCGGCCGAGGCCGCGGCCTCGAAGGCCGGCTGAGCCTCGGAGCGACCGCGAGAAATTCTCGGCGCCGCTCCGCCGCCCAATCCTTAATGCCGGCGCCTCTCTTTGGCCGGGTTTTCGAGCTTATTGACGTCAGCAAAGCTTTACAGCACCGCTTGCCTGCGGCGATCGTTTCTGCGCAATCGAGCCGCAGCGCACCGCACGACGTTCATAGATTTCGGCGCATGACAGAAGCCAGAGGATCCATCGCCGCCAGCGTCCGCGCAGGCGGGGGCGCAACGAGACGACTGAGCTCCCGGCGGGCGCGCCGGCGCTTTTTGTGGGCCTTCGCCCTCGCGGCTGTAGGCGCCGCGGCCCTTTCAGCCCCTGTCTCCGCGCATCCGCATGTCTGGGTTTCGGCTCAAGAAGAGGTGATCTTCGGCGCGAAAGGACAGATCGAAGCGATCCGACACGCTTGGGTCTTCGATGAAGCCTATTCGGCTTTCGTGACCCAAGGGCAGGCCAAGGACGGCGGGCTCATGACCAAGGAACAGCTCGCGCCTCTCGCCAAGTCCAATGTCGAGGACCTAGCCGAGTTCGAATATTTCACCCACGCCAAGGCCTCCAATGCAAAGGTCGAGTTCGGCGCGCCTATCGACTATTCATTGGAAGAACGCGACGACAAGCTCATCGTGCTGCGTTTCACTCTTCCGTTGAAGACCCCGGCGAGCGCCAAGATCTTCTCGTTGCAGGTGTATGATCCGACCTATTTCGTCGCCTATGAGCTCGCCAAGGACGAGCCCATCCGCTTCGTCGGAGCGCCTAAGGGCTGCTCGGCCAATGTCCTTGGCGCGAAGCCCTTGGCGGCTGACGAATCCAAGAAGCTCACCGAATCCTTTTTCAGCGGGCTTTCGCCGGGAACCGATTTCGGCGTCAAGCTCGCGACGCCAATCATCATCGCCTGCCCATGAGGCCGCGGTGAGACGCGCTGCGCCAGCTCTTCGCCAAGGGCGAGCCATCGGCGTCTTGGCCGGGCGTACCGCCGCGATCGCCTTTTGGCTCTCGCTCGCCGCTCTGATTCTTTCGTCGGCATCCCTTGCCCAAGGCGCGCATCACCCTTTCGCGGTCGGCGCCAACGAGGGCGCGGCCGGCGGACCCGGCGGGTTGAGCGGCTGGCTCCTCTCCATGGAGAGCGGATTTTATCGCTTGCTGACCGGCGCCGTTCGAGCCGCCAAGCAAAACAGCGCTTCGGCCTGGAGCCTGGCAGGGCTCAGCCTCGCCTATGGCGTGTTCCATGCCGCCGGCCCTGGACACGGCAAGTCCGTGGTCGCCTCCTATATGCTCGCCAATGAGAACGTCTTGCGTCGCGGCCTCGTCATCGCCCTGGCGGCGGCGCTCTTGCAAGGATTTGTCGCGATCGCGATCGTCGGCGTCGCCGCGATGATCATCGGCGCGACGGCGAAGCATATGACCGCCGCCGCGAATGTGGTCGAGATCGCCGGTTATGGCGGCATTGTCCTTCTCGGCGCCGCGCTCACATTCACGAAAGGCGCGGCGCTTCTCTCCGCCTGGCGGACGGCGCCGATTGCTTCGCCGAAATTCGCATCCGTCGATTTCGCTCCCGCGGCCAGCAGAGACGGCGTTTCCGGGCGGTTCGTCGCCGACGACCCGGCGACAAGCCATGCCCACGATCAAAATTGCGGCCATTTTCATGCGCCTGACCCGCGCGGGCTCGGGTCAGGCTTCGCCTGGAAAGCGGCCCTGCTCACGGTGCTCGCCGCCGGCTCGCGGCCCTGCTCCGGCGCTATCCTGGTTCTGGTCTTCGCAGCGGCGCAAGGCATATTTCTCGCTGGCGTCGGCGCGGTGATGGCCATGTCGCTCGGCTCGGCGGCGACAACGGGTGCGCTCGCGGCCTTGGCCGTCTTCGCTAAGAAAGCTGCGGCCAAATATGCCGGGGCGGCCTCATGGAGAGGCTTGATCGTCGGCCGCCTGTTCGAGTTCGGCGCGGCTCTCGCGGTGCTGCTTTTTGGGCTCGCGCTTCTCGCCGCCGCCTTCTCCGGCGCATTGCGGCCAAGCTAGAGCGAGCGCGGGGCGTCGTCGACTTCGCGCGCTTCGTCGACGGACAATAGGTCCGGGCGACGCTCTCTCGTAAGCCGCAAAGCCTCCGCCTGGCGCCAGGCCTTGATCTTCGCGTGGTCGCCCGAGAGCAGGACCGCCGGAATTTCCCGGCCTTCCCATTCGCGCGGCCGCGTGAATTGCGGATATTCGAGCAGGCCTGTCTCGAAACTCTCCTCCGCGCCGGAGGCTTCCTTGCCCATCACTCCGGGGAGTAGCCTCACGCAAGCGTCAAAGACGACCATGGCGGCGATTTCGCCGCCGGACAGCACATAGTCGCCGATCGAAATCTCTTCGAGGCCGCGCGCGTCGATCACCCGCTCGTCGACCCCCTCGAAGCGCCCGCAGATCAAGATCGCGCCGGCGCCGGCGGCAAGGGCGCGCGCGCGCGCCTGCGTCAAGGGCGCTCCGCGCGGGCTCATGAGCAGACGCGGCCGGGTGTCGCCCTCCAGCAATCCCGCGTCGAGGCTCGCCGCAAGCACATCGGCGCGGATCACCATTCCGGGACCGCCGCCGGCCGGGGTATCGTCGACGGCGCGATGGCGGCCGAGCCCCTGGGCGCGAATGTCGCGCGTCTCCAGCGACCAAATCCCCTTGGCGAGAGCCTCGCCCGCAAGAGATACGCCGAGAGGACCGGGGAACATGTCCGGAAAAAGCGTGAAGACCGTCGCGCGCCACATTGGCCTAATCTATGGGCCTAATTTACGGGCCTTTTCCAGGGGCCTTGTTCTGGTCGACGCCTTCGCCGCGGAGAACGCCTGAGCGAACTCAGGGCGGCGGGCTAGCTCTCAAGCCCGAGCGCCGCCTTCACGCGGTGCGAATAGCCGTAAATATCGTCGCGCGATTGGAGACGGCCCGAGTCGTCGACATAGGTCGTGAAATATTCGATGTGAACGGGCAGCGGCTTCGGCAAATAGACATAGCGCTCGCGTCCGCCGATCAGGCCCTTGATGCGCTGTTCGCTCCAGCCATTGGCGCGGCCGAGCACGGATTCTGCGAAGCTGAACGGGTCGTCGACCCGGACGCAGCCATGGCTGAACGCCCGCCGGGCTTCGCTGAACAAGGCGCGCGACGGCGTGTCGTGCAGATAGACGGAATAGTCGTTGGGGAACATGAATTTGATCCGCCCCAGCGCATTCCGCTCGCCGGGCGGCTGGCGCACGGTGAGGCGGCCGCCGACATAGGCGACCTGATAGCCGAGCCGCCGCAAATAGCCCGGATCGGACGCAAGACGCGGCATCATTTCCTTGCGGATGATCGACGGCGGCACGTTCCAAGCCGGATTGACGATCAGGAATTTCATCTGGTTCGAAAAAATCGGGGTCGGCGTCTGCTCTTTGCCGACGACGACGCGATTGCGATGAACCACGCGCCCGTTCTCGATGACGGTGACCTCGAAATCCGGAATATTCACCTCGATCCGCGAGTCGCCCAAATCGCGCGGCATCCAGCGCCAACGCTCCATATTGGCGATAATCTCAGCCTCAAGCCGCGGCGGCGGAGCCGCTGCCGTCCGCCCGGACTGAAGCCGCGAACCGGACCGGCCGCCGCTGGGACCGGAATCGATCGTCCCCGTTTCATATGCGATATCTTCGAACGCCCCGGATTGACGCGCCTCCGGGCTCAAACGCGCGCGCTCCAGCGCGGCCCGCGGCTCGCGGCCGCCGATCTTGATCGCTGGCGCCGGACCGCGCGGCGCCCGCGCGGCGGAGGGGACCCGCTCATGGCGCAATTCGGCGAGCTTGTCCCGAAGCGCTTCATAACCTTTTTGCGCGGGGTTGAACCCTCGGAGCGCCGCCCCGGCCTGATCGCCCGCCGTGGCGACGATCGCCAGGATGACCGAGACGTCGGCGACTTCCGGCTTGGCGCCGATCAAAGGCGAGATGGAATGCGGATCGATGCGCGAGCCGCTGGCCTGTCGCCCATAGGCGACGACCGCGTCGGTGAGCGCAATATCGGCTGCGACAAGCGCCTCTTCCGAATTCGCCTGCGCCGGATTCGTCGGCGTGCTGCGAATATCCAGTCCATCCTCGGCCGCGCGCGCAAGCCGCTCCATCACCGGCTCAACCTCGATATTAGGCTTGCCGTCGCTCGACCAGAGCGGCGCGAAACCTCGCGCCGCGTAGAAAGCCGCGACGGCCTCGCGCTCGCGCCGATTGAGCGGCCCGAGCGACCCTTTAAATCCCGCAACCGAACGCGTCTCCAAAGCCGCTTTCAAGGCTGCGTTAGGTCTCGGCAGAAGCTGCTCCGCTGAGGCCTCCTGGCCCGTCGCGGAGGGTGGCGCGGAAACCTCTGGCGCAACGGCCGCATCCGGCTCTGCATCCAGCTCAGGGGGCGGAACGGTCACCACGGGGTCGAGATCCGTCCCGGCGTCGTCGTCATCGGGACCATCCGCCGCCTCGTCCTTCAGGCGCGCGGCGCCTGAAGCCGTCCCGGCCAAGGCGACGCGCATATCGGCCCGAGCGCCAATCTCTGAAACCGCGGCGCGATCGCGCGTCGGATGGGCCCGATCGAGCCGTTCCATCAGCGCCGCCCGCAACGAAGATGGGGCTTGTTGGGCGCGCGCCGGCGTCAATCCCAAAGCCAGGGCAAGAGCTAGGGTTGACGCGCACAGGGTCGATGCGTTTCGAAAATTCGCCCATTCCGCCGCCGCGCGCATCATATCTTCCTTACATTCGCCAATTTCAGACATGTGCCGGATCGACACAGGGCTCGCCGTGCTTCGCAGCACAAACGGCGCGGGAGCTCGCCAATTCGCTCCGACTGCCGCCTGGAGAGGGCCTCCACGGTAAAGCTCGTTGCGTTGCAACGCTTTCGCATCCCCGTGGTTCCATAGAGGCTCGATCTCAGGAAATTTTTTTCTTTAATCAATCCTTTCAAAAGCAGCTCGCATCAGGCCGCCGCGCCATCGGAGCCGACTTCCTCGATACCGGCGAGGCCATAATCCTTCAGCTTACGATAAAGCGTCGATCGGCCGATCCCGAGCTTGCGCGCGGCGGCGGACATGCGCCCGCGACAATGCGCCAGAGCGAACCGAATCGCCTCGGACTCGATCTCATCGAGCCGCCGCAAGCCGCCCGCCCCGTCGAGAAGCGCCAAAACATTGGGATCACGGATCTCCACCCGGAAGATTTCTGCGGCCAGCGGCGGCTCCGCCATCGCCGGAGCGGCGATCGGCGGAATGCGCACGTCGAAGCCCCGGACCCTCGTCGCGATTTGGGGAAATTCGGCGACCGTCAATTCATCGCCCTCGGCGAGGATCACTGCCCGATAAAGCGCATTCTCCAATTGGCGAATGTTGCCCGGCCAATCATAGGCGGCGAGCAAGGCGAGCGCCTCGGCGCCGATCCCGCGCAGCTTGCGGCCTTCCTCGGCGGCGAAACGCGCGCAAAATCCGCGCGCGAGATCGGGGATGTCGTCGCGGCGCTGGCGCAGCGGCGGAACCCCAATCGGAAAGACATTCAGGCGGAAATAGAGATCCTCGCGAAAGCGGCCCTGCTTGACGCGCTCGATCAGGTTCCGGCTGGTCGCCGCGATGACGCGCACATCGACCTTGATCGGACGCCGGCCACCGAGCGAATCGATCTCCCCGTCTTCCAGCGCGCGCAGCAGCCTCGCCTGCGCGCCCAAGGGCAATTCGCCGACCTCGTCGAGAAAGAGCGCGCCGCCCTGCGCCTCGACGAATTTGCCGACGGATTTTTCCTCGACGCCGGCGACCGCGCCTTTCTCATGTCCAAACAGGACCGGTTCAATGAGATCGTCCGCCCGCGCGCCGCAATCGACGCAGACAAAGGGCCGGCCGCGGCGATCGGAGCCGGCCAGAATGGCGCGGGCGACGGCTTCCTTGCCGACGCCCCGCTCGCCTTCGAGAAGCACGGGCATGTTCAATTTGGCGGCCCGCTCGCCAAGCCGCAGGACCCGCTCCATGTCGGCGCTCTTGGTCGCGAGGTCCTTGAAGGCGAAAGCGCCCGAGGCCCGGCGGTCGAGGCGCCTCACCTCGCCTTCAAGCGCGGCGAGGCGAAGCGCGTTCTTGATCGAGACCTGGAGCCGTTCGGCCCCGACTGGCTTCACGACGAAATCGACAGCGCCGGCGCGCATCGCCGAAAGGACGGCCTCGATCGAGCCGGCGGCGGTCTGCACGATGGTCGGAAGCTCGAGCCGCTTCTCGCGCAGCCGGCCGAGAACGGCCATTCCGTCGAGGTCGGGCATCACAAGGTCGAGGATCATGAGATCGATCGCCGGCGCGCTCGCAACCTCAAGGCGCGTGAGCGCGGCCTCGCCGCTTTCGGCAAGTTCCGCCGGATAGCCGAAGCGATGAACCATGGCTTCGAGCAGGCGGCGCTGCACGGGGTCGTCGTCGACGATCAGAATTCTAGGGGACATGCGGCCTCGCGAGGGGCGCGTCCTCGCCCCGATGGCCGCATCCTCGGAGATCAAGGTAAACGCGGCGTTAAGGACGAGCTGTCGCCGGGGTCATGCGAGGGTCGAGACCGATCCAATTGACATTGGTCGTCGGCGCCGGACCCATGTATAAAATTCCGACTCCATCCGCGCATTCAGCGCAAATGACGAGGGAAGCTTGCGACGCCTGCTTTTCATTCTTGCGCTTCTCCTCGCCTCGCCCGCGCTGGCGGAAGAGTTCATCACGCTCGCCTCGACGACCTCCACCGAGCAATCGGGGCTTTTCTCCGCGATCCTTCCCGCTTTCAAGCAGCAGAGCGGCCTGGACGTGCATGTCGTCGCCGTGGGCACCGGGCAGGCGCTGGCCATCGGCGCGCGGGGCGACGCCGACGCGCTTCTGGTTCACGACCGCCAGGGCGAGGACAAATTCGTCGGCGACGGCCATGGGATCGACCGGCGCGACGTGATGTTCAATGATTTCGTGCTGATCGGCCCCACATCCGATCCGGCCGGCGTCAAAGGCCTGAAGGACGCCAAGGAGGCGATGCGGAAAATCGCCGCGGCCAAGGCGCCCTTCGCCTCGCGCGGCGACGACAGCGGCACGCATCGCATGGAGCTTCGGCTCTGGAAGGCCGCCGGCGTCGAGGTCGCGCAGGGCGCGGCCCCTTGGCGGCGGGAGACCGGCTCCGGCATGGGGCCGACGCTCAATCTCGCGGCGGGCCTCGACGCCTATGTTCTCGCCGATCGAGCGACCTGGGCCAATTTCAAGAATCGCGGAACGCTCGAAATTTTGAGCGAAGGCGATCCGGTCCTGTTCAATCCCTATGGGTCGATCCTGGTCAATCCGAAGCTGCATTCGCATGTGAAGGCGGAGGCCGCGCGGCGCTGGCACGAATGGCTGACCTCACCGGCCGGGCGCGCCGCGATCGCTTCCTACAAGATCAATGGCGAGCAGGTGTTTTTTCTGCCCGAGGCCATGGCCCGCTAAGCGCGGCTCGGCTATTTCAGGGCTATGGATGACATTGGCCAAGCTTTCGTCATCGCCGTAAAGCTCATCGCTGAGGCGGACGCCGAGCTCTTCGCGACCGTCCGGCTGTCGCTCGCGGTTAGCCTTTCCGCAACGTCGATCGCATTCCTTCTCGGCGCGCCGGCCGGCGCCTTTCTCGTGGTTCAGACGTTCCAGGCGCGGCCCGCCTTGCTCGTGCTCCTCAATGCGCTTCTCGGCCTTCCCTCGGTCGTCGTCGGGCTCATCGCCTATCTCCTGCTCTCGCGCTCAGGTCCTTTGGGCTTTCTCGGCCTTCTGTTCACGCCGCAAGCCATGGCGCTGGCGCAGGTGATCTTGACCCTGCCGATCGTCCTTGTCCTGACCTATCGCGCGACCGAGACCTATTGGCGGGCCTATCGCGACATTTTCCTGGTTTTCGGCGCGAGCCGGCTGCGCATGATCGGGATGTTGCTCGATTCGGCGCGGGCCGCGCTCGTCACGGTCTTTCTCGCAGCTTTCGGACGCGCCATCGCCGAGGTCGGCGCGATCATGATCGTCGGCGGCAATATCAGGGGCTTCACGCGAACCATGACGACGGCGATCGTCCTGGAGACGAGCCGGGGCGATCTCGCCTTGGCGCTCGGCATTGGGATCATATTGATCGGCTTGACGGTTCTTGTCAGCGGCGGCGCGTTTTGGCTCAATCAGCGCATGTCGGACGAGTAAGCAGCCGGCGCAGGTTGATCCCGAAGCCCTCGATCCGATATGAATCCCGCCACGCTCAGTTAGAATTGCTCCAATAGATGGATGTGCACATGTTCCCGTCGCGCGCTCCCGGATTCCCACTCGTCTCTCACGCGGCGCCGGCCGCCGCCGGACGCGCGCCGGCCGTCGATCTCGGCGCCTTGCCGGAATGGAACCTCGCCGATCTTTATCCGGCGATGGATTCGCCAGCCTTCGCCGCCGATCTCGCCAAGGCCGAGGCCGAATGTCTGGCCTTCAACGAGGCCTATAGGGGCAAGCTCGAAACGCTCGCCCAAGACCTCTCCGGCGCCGCACTCGCCGAGGCCCTGAAGCGTTACGAGGCGCTGGAAGAGCTTTTGGGGCGCATCATGTCCTATGCCGGGCTCGTCTATGCGGGCGACACGTCGGATCCGGCGCGCGCCAAATTCTATGGCGACGCGCAAGAGAAGATCACTTCGGCCTCCACCAATCTTCTCTTCTTCGAGCTCGAATTGAACCGGCTCGACGACGAGGCGATCGGCAAGCTCACGGCCTCGGGGCCGCTCGCACATTACCGCCCCTGGATCGAGGACATTCGCAAGGGCAAGCCCTATCAGCTCGAGGACAAGATCGAGCAATTGTTCCACGAGAAATCCGTCACGGCCTACGGGGCCTGGAATCGTCTCTTCGACGAGACGATCGCGGCCTTGCGCTTCAATGTCGATGGCCAGCCCCTGACGCTCGAGCCCGTGCTGAACCTGATGCTCGACCCGAGCGAGGCGGTTCGCGAGAAAGCCGCCAACGCCTTCGGCCTCGGGCTCAAGGAGAATTTGCGGATCTTCACGCTCATCTCCAACACTTTGGCCAAGGACAAGGAGATCTCGGACCGCTGGCGCGGCTTCAAGGACGTCGCCGACGCCCGCCATCTCGCCAATCGGGTCGAGCGCGAGGTGGTCGACGCGCTGGTCGCCGCCGTCCGCGACGCCTATCCGCGCCTGTCGCATCGCTATTACAAGCTGAAGGCCAAATGGTTCGGCAAGCCGGCGCTGAAACATTGGGACCGCAACGCGCCGCTGCCCAATGTCGCCGCCAAGACCTTCGCCTGGATCGAGGCGCGCGAGACGGTGCTCAACGCCTATGACGCCTTCTCGCCGCGCATGGCGGGCATCGCCAAGCGCTTCTTCGACGAGCGTTGGATCGACGCGCCGGTCCGGGACGGAAAGCAGCCGGGCGCCTTCGCCCATCCGACCGTCCCTTCGGCGCATCCCTATGTGCTCTTGAATTATCAAGGCAAGCCGCGCGACGTGATGACGCTCGCGCATGAGCTCGGCCATGGCGTGCATCAAGTCCTCGCCGGGCCGAATGGCGCGCTGATGGCGCCGACGCCGCTGACCCTGGCCGAGACCGCCTCCGTCTTCGGCGAGATGCTCACCTTCCGCGCGTTGCTCGCCCGCACCGCCAATATCGCGGAACGCCGCGCCATGCTCGCCTCCAAGGTGGAGGACATGCTGAACACGGTGGTGCGCCAGATCGCTTTCTATTCGTTCGAGCGCAAGCTCCATCTCGAGCGCCGCAACGGCGAGCTAACCGCTGATCAGATCTGCGCTCTATGGATGTCGGAGCAGACGGATAGCCTCGGGCCGTCGATCGAGCTCGGCGCCAATTACGACGCCTATTGGGCCTATATCCCGCATTTCATCCATTCGCCCTTCTATGTCTATGCCTACGCCTTCGGCGATTGCCTCGTGAATTCGCTCTACGGCGTCTATGAGCGGGCGCAAGAGGGCTTCGCCGAGCGCTATCTCGCCATGCTCTCCGCTGGCGGCACCAAGCATCATTCCGAGCTTCTCGCGCCTTTCGGCCTCGACGCGCGCGACCCCGCCTTCTGGCAGATCGGCCTGTCGATGATCGAGGGCATGATCGCGGAGCTCGAAAGCTTGGAAGGCAAGGTTTGACGCGGAGCCTGGCGCACATGCCCTGGCTCTTTCTCGCTGTCGCCATCCTGTCCGAGGTCGTCGCGACCTCAGCGCTGAAATCGGCCGAAGGCTTCACCCGCCTCGGCCCGTCTCTTTTGGTCGTCGCCGGCTATGCGCTCGCCTTTTACTTGCTCTCATTGACCTTGGACGCGATTCCGGTCGGCGTCGCCTACGCCGTGTGGTCGGGGGCCGGAATCGCGCTCGTGTCCGTGATCGGCTGGATCGTCTATAAGCAGGCTTTGGGCGTCGGCGAATTGGCCGGCATGGGCTTCATCGTCTTCGGCGTCATTCTGCTCAATATGTTTTCCAAGACGCCGCATTGAGGCGCGCCGCTCATGATGTTTCAGTCTCAGTCGCTTGCCGCAGAAAAGGTTGCGCCGAAACGCATCCTTCGTGAATGTGGATGATGCGATCGGCGACCTCGAAATAACGATCGTCATGTGAGACGACGATCAACATCTTGCCCTGACGTTTCAGCTCCGGCAGAATCTCCATGTAGAATATGCGGCGAAACGTCGGATCTTGCTCCGCCGCCCATTCGTCGAACACGATGATCGGGCGCCGCTCCAGATAGGTTCCAATGAGCGCGAGGCGCTTGCGTTGGCCGGCGGAGAGATCCGTCGTCGAGAAAGCTCCCGCCTCGACGCGCACCTTATGCGCGATGTCGAGACGCTCGAGATAGAAGCGCACGGCCTGCGACGCTTGCTCGTCCGCGACGATCAAATCGTCGAAAAGATAGAAGTCGAAAAATATCGCCGAAAAATTCTGGCGATAATCGTCTCGGCCGATGTCCGTCACAGCTTCGCCATTGAGCAAGATCTCGCCCGCCCTGGGCGGATAAAGGCCAAGGATCAACTTGATCAGCGTCGTCTTGCCGCTGCCGTTTTCTCCCATGATGAAAGCGATCTCGCCCGCGCTGAAAACGAGATCGACGGGGCCGAGCGTGAAGGATTCGCCGCCCGCCGCGTGGGGAAAAGCGTAGGCGGCCCCGCGCAGCTCGAGGCTTTCGATTTTACCGCCTGGCGTCGCAAGCGCATCTTGCAAGAGATTCGATTCGGGGCTCGCGAATTTGTCGGACAATTCCGCGACGGCCGCGAAGGCCACGAACATCCGATTGAGAGCCGGCAAAACGGCGACGATATGGCTGACCGGCCCTTTCATGAACATCAACACGAGCACGAAGCCGGACAGAGTCGCTGAGCTTTCGCTGATGAAAGGCGCAAGCGCGATCAGCATCCCGGCGATGAGAAAAAACGACGCATCATCGATCGCGCTGCCCGTCGCAAACCTGAGAAAGGAGCGATTGCTCGCATCGCGCATTTGGTCGATTGTCGCGAGAAGCTTTGCGTCAAGGAAGCGGCGGCGCCGCTCGCGGTTGACGCGCAGCTCCTTGGCGCCGTCGACCAGCGCGTTGTAGTGTTTTTGCAGCTGTTCGGAGATCTGTCGCTCGAGAGATAGATTCGCATGAGCGCTTTTCAGAAGGTGGCGAATGACCAACCATGCGCCGCCGCCCACCGCGGCGCAGACGAGGAACATCGGCAAAGACAAGGTGATCAGATAGGCCGCGGCGCCCACGGTCTCGCAAACCGAAACCACGAGGAAGGCGAACCCGCGCGAAAAATCGCTGAGGCTGTTCACGTCCTGATTGAGCGCGGTGATGATGCGATGCGATTGAAAACGTTCGATTTCGGCGATCGGGGCTGATAGAATTTTTTGCACGAGATCCTTGCGCATCGCGGCAATGGCGTCTTGCCCGACAAAGCTATTAGCGACCCCTGAAGCGATCTCGCTCGCCAGCAGGACGAAAAAGAGTCCGGCGAAAGACGCGACCAGGACCATCGAGGCGGGAGCCTCGGCATGGAGTTCGCTTTGGATGATGGAGAGAAGCGCGACCGCCGCGAGACTGTTCGCCGCGCCCATGAAAGTGGCGAAAACAGCCATTTTCCAGAAAGGCCGCAACAGGCGAACCGCATATGCGATCTGCGAGCTCGCATTGTCGTCCATGATCTCGCCGCCTCGCCGAGTTTAGCGCGACGCCTCGCGCCGACAATCGCAGTATAACGCTGCGTTTAAGCCCAGGTTGCGACGGAGCTGAGCTTCTGGCAAGCCGCTGCTCTGCATTATGTCGCCGACGCCGAGGACCAAAAGATGAACCAAGCACGCTATCAGCATCTCTGGCCCGGCGTTCCTTTTGCGCTTGCGTCCGCCCTGCTGTTTGGCGCCTCGACCCCTTTGTCGAAGCTCTTGCTTGGATCGGTCGAGCCGCAAATGCTCGCGGGCGCGCTTTATCTCGGCGCGGGCTTCGGGCTCGCTCTATTGCGCAAGGCCTCCGCTCTGGGCGGCCGACTCGCGCAGGAGGCGCCGCTGCGCAAAGGCGATCTCCCCTGGCTCGGCGCCGCCGTCTTCTTCGGCGGCGTGCTCGGCCCGCTGTTCCTGATGCTCGGCCTCGCGCGGACGGACGCGGCCTCGGGCTCATTGTTGCTCAATCTGGAATCGCTCGCGACCATGAGCATCGCCTGGATCGTCTTCAAGGAAAACGTCGACCGGCGCTTGCTCCTGGGGGCTTTCGCCATCCTCCTCGGCGCGATGCTCTTGTCCTGGACCGGCCAGGGCGTCTCGCTCGATCTCGGCGCCGGCCTGATCGCCGCGGCCTGCCTCGCCTGGGGCATAGACAATAATCTCACCCGCAAGCTCTCGGCCGCCGACCCGACCCAGATCGCCATGATCAAGGGGCTCGTCGCGGGAGCGGCAAATGTGGGCCTCGCGCTTTGGCGCGGCGTGGCGCTCCCAGAGCCTTGGCCGTTCCTCGCCGCCAGCTTCGTCGGCTTTCTCGGCATCGGCCTGAGCCTCGCCGCCTTCATCCTGGCCTTGCGCCATCTCGGCGCGGCGCGCACCGGCGCTTATTTTTCCCTGGCGCCCTTCATCGGGGCCATTCTCTCGCTCGTACTCCTGCCGGAGCCTTTCAAGGCGAGGCTTTTCGTCTCAGGCCTCTTGATGGGCCTCGGCCTTTGGCTCCATCTTAGCGAGGATCATGGCCATGATCATGAGCATGAAACGCTCGAGCATGAGCATAGCCATGTGCATGACGCCCATCATCAGCATGCGCATGCGCCCGCCGACGAGGCGCGCGCGCCGCATTCGCATCGGCATCGCCACGCGCCGCTGCGCCATACGCATCCGCATTATCCCGATCTGCATCATCAGCACCGCCACTGACGACGTCAGCGGACAAAGCCCAGAATATCCTTCACCGCGCGCATATTGTCCTGCGCCAGAGCGCGGGCGCGATCGGCGCCGTCGACAAGAACCTGATCGATAAAAGCCGCGTCATTGGTCAGCCGCTTCATTTCCGCTCCGATCGGCCCGAGCTTCGTCACCGCAAGATCGACGAGCGCCTGCTTGAACGCCGAGAACGTGCCGCCGCCGAAGGTCTTCAGAACATCCTGCTTCAACTCGCCGTTCAGGGCCGCGAATATGCCGACGAGATTCTCCGCCTCGGGGCGCCGCGCAAGGCCCTCGACCTCCGACGGCAGCGGCTCTGGGTCCGTCTTCGCCTTGCGGACCTTTTGCGCGATGGCGTCGGCGTCGTCGGTGAGATTGATGCGCGAATAATCGGACGGGTCCGATTTTGACATTTTCTTGGCGCCGTCGCGAAGGCTCATCACGCGGGTCGCCGGCCCCTGGATCAAGGGAGCGGGCAAGGGGAAAAAACCGTCGCCATAGCCGCGCGCGGCGATCGACTCGGCGAAATCCAGATTGAACTTTTGCGCAATGTCGCGCGCGAGCTCGAGATGCTGCTTCTGGTCCTCGCCGACCGGAACATGGGTGGCGCGGTAGAGCAGAATGTCGGCGGCCATGAGACAGGGATACGCATAGAGCCCGACCGACGCGTTCTCGCGATCCTTGCCGGCCTTTTCCTTGAATTGCGTCATGCGGTTCAGCCAGCCGATGCGGGCCACGCAATTGAAGACCCAGGCGAGCTCGGCATGCTCGGCGACCTGACTCTGGTTGAAGACGATATGCTGCCTCGGATCGACCCCGGAGGCGATGAAGGCGGCCGTCACCTCCCTGATATTCGCTTTCAGCTGAGCAGGCTCTTGGGGAAGAGTGATCGCATGGAGATCGACGACGCAATAAATGCAGTCATGCGTGCGCTGCAGCTCGACGAATTTGACGATGGCGCCGAGATAATTGCCGAGATGCAGATTTCCCGTCGGCTGGACGCCGGAGAAGACGCGTTCAACGAATTTTGCCATGCGGGCAACGATTCCTAGTGTTTGGCTCTAGCGGTCGGCACGTCTTATTACGCGTGCATGAGGGGGTGACAAGGACAATAAACGGATCGCAATAGCGCGTCAGATTTGAATGGAGGGAGACTTGAACGGACAGAATCTGATTCGTGGCGGCACCGCTTTTGTGCAGGACGTGCTGGCGGGATTGAGTTTGCCTGGCTCCGCCGTATTTGGCCTAGCGGTCGCTAACGCGTTGGAACGACGAAAACAAGAGGCAATTGGCGTATTGATTGACGAGATCAAAAAAGAAGGGATACAAAATATCAAATTCTCAAATAACGATGCGGACGAATTTGTACAAATGCTTCTACGCTTTTCAAGCGCCGTCGACGCTGGAGCTGTGCGACAAAATCTACGTTTGTTGGCGCAAGTCATAGTCGGATTAAAGCGGCACAAGACATTTGAATTCAAATTCGATCGTTTCTCAAAATGGGCAAATGTGCTTCAATCGCTCACAAGAAATGAGATTCTCTTTCTTGGTGCTTGTTACAAAAATGTCAGCGATAGGGACCCTAACGAGTTTTGGAAAAATATTTCAGCGTCCTTATCAAACACCTTCACACCCTTAGAAATATCTGAGTTAGCTGCCGCGTTGACTCGAACGGGGTTATTGCTGCCGATAGCTGCCTGGGGCGGTCAAACGTATAAACCGAGCCCTTCCCTTGAAGAGTTGGGTCAATTAGCCGAAATTGAACTCGCTTCATTAGACCGTTAATTCGATTCACGTGGAGATCAGCATTAAAGAATAAACCGGCTCAGATCCGCGTTCTTGGCGAGGTCGCCGATGTTTCGCTCGACGAAAGCCGCGTCGATCTCGATCCTTTCGCCAGAGCGGTCAGAAGCCGTGAAGCTCACGTCGTCGAGAACGCGCTCCATCACCGTCTGCAAGCGCCGCGCGCCAATATTCTCGACCGTCGAATTGACCTGCGCCGCGATCCGCGCGAGCGCATTGACGGCATCCGGCGTGAAGGAAAGCTCGACGCCCTCTGTGCCTAAAAGCGCCTCATACTGCTTGATGAGGCTCGCCTCTGTCTCCGTGAGAATGCGGCGGAAGTCGTCCTCGGTCAAAGGCGCGAGCTCGACCCGGATCGGCAGGCGCCCCTGAAGCTCGGGCAACAGATCCGAAGGCTTGGAAATATGGAAGGCGCCCGAGGCGATGAACAGAATATGGTCGGTCTTCACGACCCCATGCTTGGTCGCCACGCTCGTGCCTTCGATGAGCGGCAAAAGATCGCGCTGCACGCCTTCGCGCGAGACATCCGCGCCACGGCCTTCCCGCGCGCAAATCTTATCGATCTCGTCGAGAAACACGATTCCATTGTTCTCGACGTCGCGAATGGCGTCGCGAACGATCTCGTCCTGGTTGATCAGCTTATCGCTTTCCTCCAGAATCAAGGGATCGGTCGCGTCCTTGACCGTGGTGCGGCGCGGCTTGGCGGACTTGCCCATCGCCTTGCCGAATATATCGCCGATCGAGATCGCGCCGATGGAGGCGCCCGGCATGTTGGGGAGATCGAACATCGGCAGCGACGAGGCGGCCTGCGCCACCTCGATCTCGATTTCCTTGTCGTCGAGCTCGCCGGCCCGCAGCTTTTTGCGGAAACTATCCCGAGTCGTGGCCGAGGCGTTGACGCCGACAAGCGCGTCGAGAATGCGCTCTTCCGCCGCAAGCTCGGCGCGGGCGTGGACGAGCTTGCGCTTCTCGTCGCGCGCCATGGAGATCGCGGTCTCGACGAGATCGCGCACGATCTGCTCGACGTCGCGGCCGACATAGCCGACCTCGGTGAATTTGGTGGCCTCGACCTTCAGAAAGGGCGCGCCCGCGAGCTTGGCGAGGCGGCGCGAGATTTCGGTCTTGCCGCAGCCGGTCGGCCCGATCATCAAAATGTTTTTAGGCAGGACTTCGTCGCGCATGGCCCCTTCGAGCCGCAGGCGGCGCCAGCGGTTGCGCAGCGCGATCGCCACGGCGCGCTTCGCCTCGTTTTGCCCGACGATATAGCGATCGAGTTCGGACACGATCTCGCGCGGAGAAAAATCAGTCATCTCAATCGCTTTCCGTCTTGTTCAGTCGAAGCGCGCCGGCGAAGATTCGGTCGGCTCGCCTCATTCATCCATCGACCGCGGCGCTTCATCTAGACGCAATCGATTCGATGACGAAATTGCCGTTGGTGTAAACGCAGATCTCGGAGGCGATCTGCAGCGCGCGACGGGCGATGGCCTCGGCGTCGAGATCGGTCGCGAGCAGCGCCCGCCCCGCGGCCAGCGCATAATTGCCGCCGGACCCTATGCCCATGACGCTCGCGCCGCCCTCAGCGGCCTCGGGCTCGAGCACGTCGCCCGTGCCGGTCAGGACGAGACTCGCCTCCTTGTCCGCGACAAGCATCATCGCCTCAAGCCGACGAAGGTAGCGGTCGGTGCGCCAATCCTTGGCGAGTTCGACGCAGGCGCGCATGAGCTGTCCCGGATATTGCTCGAGCTTGGATTCGAGCCGCTCGAACAAGGTGAAAGCGTCGGCCGTCGCGCCGGCGAAACCGCCGATGACTTCGCCCTTGGCGAGCCGGCGGACCTTTCGCGCATTGCCCTTGACGATCGTCTGCCCGATCGAAACCTGGCCGTCGCCGCCGATGACCGTCCGGCCGTCCTTTCGGACCATAACGATTGTCGTCGCGTGCCAGCCGTCACGACCCGCCGGATGATCTTGCATCGAGGCTCCAAGAAAATGCAGGCCGCAGACCGGCGGCTTTCAGAAAAAGGATCGTCACCCGTCTATGGTCTTGTCAAACGCGATGCAAGCGCGGCGAAGGCGGCGACTCCCGCCGGCCAATGTCATGCCGGCAGGGAAAGATGCGGCTTGCCTTTCGTCGAGTCTTGAAACGCGCTCGAAGCAAACCTTGCATCAAATGGCCCGCGAACGGCTGCGCCACACCTCATGACAAAGCGAGGCGCGCGTTGACACACTAATCACAACCCCCTATTTTTTAATGGTAGTATGCCTACATTGAGTATTGAATGTTGATTATTGTATTTTGATTTTAGATGGGGCGGTTTGGAATTTCGTTCCTCATCAAACGCTCGAACCTGAATGCTGCATTCGCGAGCGCGGACGGCTGTTATATAAATTCGACCGGTAGAGTCCGGGCTCATGCAACGCCTTCGGGCCGCCCTGATCTAGCGCGTTCCGCGCTGGAGTTCCTTTGCTATCGTAAGCTTGAGTCGAACCCACCGATGATGAGTGTAATCAACAAACCCGAAACGGCGGCCACGGCGCGGCTGAAGCCGGACCTCGCCGGCATTCCGGAAACCATGCTGTGGACGCTCTACGATCGCGCGATCGAGTCGAAGCGGCCGGATCGGATGTTTTCCGATCCCGAAGCCGAGCGCATTTTCAATTCCATCGATTACGACTTCGAGAAAAATTACGGCGCGCCGACGCGGCTATTTTCCGTTCGCGCCATGCTGATCGATGCGGCGTTGAAAAAATGGCTCGCTCGCCACCCGAACGGCTTGGTCGTATCCCTCGGCGAGGGCCTGGAGACCCAGGCCCTGCGCGTCGACAATGGCCGGATGCGTTGGCTCTCGATCGATCTTCCCGAGGCTATACGCACGCGCGAGCTCTTCATCGCTCCGACGCAACGCTTCCGTCACTTGGCGGCCAACGCGCTCGATCCCAGCTGGATGGAGGACGTCGATCCGCGATCAGGTCTCTTCATCGTGGCCCAGGGACTTTTCATGTATTTGCAGCCCTCGGAGGTCCAAGGTCTTTTCGTCGAAATTGCGCGGCGCTTTCCTGGAGCGGACCTCATATTCGACGTCGTGCCGCGCGCGATGTCCGAGCTTACCCTGGCGGGGCATCGGCAGACGCCGCACTACGTAATCCCATCCATGCCATGGGGGCTCGACCGCAACGAGATCGAATCCACGCTCCGACAATGGCATCCCGGACTGAAAAGAATTGATTTTTTGCCTTACCGCCATCCAAGCCGGCGTCCGGCCCTGTTCGAAAAACTTCTCGACAAACTGTCCTGGCGCAGAAACAAGCTACAAAGCCTGGTGCATGTATCGGTTTGATCTGTGGCGCGGACGGGACGGGACAGATGCGGCGGCTCGTCGACACCGTCTATTTCGAAGGCTCCACTTGCGGATGCGCTTATATGGCGTTCGACATGGCGGGCTGCGCGCGCTGCGAAGTCACCTATTGGCGCGAAATCTGGCTTCGCCGCGTCGAAGCGCCCAACGAGCTTGCCGCCGAGCGCCGTTGAGCTCGTCCCTCATGGGAAGGGCCGTCGGCCCGAGCTCTATCCGGTCGGCCGACGATCATAATTAGCGACGGCCAACGGATTCGCGCGATAATAGCGCAGAATGTGGAGAAGACGATGGGCGACGTCGCGGGGTGGACGAAGACTTGGACCTTTTTCGAAGGGAATTGGCATGAGGGCAATGTCCCGATCATGGGGCCGCGAACTCATGCGGTTTGGCTCGGCTCCTCGGTTTTCGACGGTGCGCGCGCCTTCGAAGGCGTGACGCCCGACCTCGACCTACATTGCGCCCGCGTCAACCAATCCGCCGGGAAAATGCATCTTAAGCCGAGCGTTTCAACCGAGACCTGGGTCGGATTGACCAAGGAGGGCCTAAAGCGCTTCGATAGATCGGCGGAGCTCTACATACGCCCCATGTATTGGGCAGAGAGGAACGGATGGCTCGCTGTTGCGCCCGATCCGGATTCGACGCGCTGGTGCCTGACGCTTTACGAAGTGCCGATGCCGAAGCCTGACGGCTTTTCGATCACCCTGTCGCCGTATCGCCGTCCCACGAACGAGACCATGCCGGTCGAGGCCAAGGCCGGCTGCCTCTACCCCAACAACGCGCGAGCCATATTCGAGACGCGGGCGCGTGGATTCGATAATTGCTTGCTCTGCGACATGCTCGGCAATGTCGCAGAGCTCGCCACCGCCAACATCTTCATGGCGCGAGACGGCGTCTTGATGACCCCGAGCCCGAACGGCACTTTCCTCGATGGGATCACCCGCCGCCGGGTCATCGGCCTGTTGCGCGCCGCCGGAATTGAGGTCGTCGAAACAACCCTACGTTATGCCGATTTTCAGGCCGCCGACGAGATATTCTCGACTGGCAACTACACCAAAGTGAATCCCGTCAATCGGATCGACGACCGCAAGATTGAGCCGGGCCCATTTTATCGCAAGGCCAGAGAGCTATATTGGGCCTTCGCCCATTCTTGACGACAATCGCCAGCGCTTTCAATTTTTGGCGGCGATCATCGATTCGGCGAGAGGCGCGAGCTGGCTTTTCAAAATCTTGCCGGTCGGCCCCGCAGGAAACACGTCCAGCGCAAACACCCGCGACGGCCGCTTATAAGGGGCCAAGCTCTGCGTCGCGTAATCGGAGAGATCGTCAACCGTGGCGGCCGCGCCTGGAACGAGCCGCACAAAGGCGATGACTTCTTCCTCTCCATTGGCGGTCCGGCCGATGACCGCCGACTGTGCGACGGCCGGATGCGCGTTCAACACGGCCTCGATTTCCGCTGGATAAACATTGAAGCCGTAGCGGATGATCAATTCCTTGGTGCGGCCCACGATGAACAGATTGTCCTGCTCGAATCTCGCGAGGTCGCGCGTATTGAACCATCCATCCTTATCGATCACGGCGGCGGTTTCCTCCGGGGCGCGATAATAGCCTTTCATGATGTTGGGACCTCGCACCCATAATTCGCCGACCTCCCCCGCCGGCGCCTCCCCGCCATCGAGCCCAACGAGTCTTGCCTCAACCCCCGGCAGCAAGGGACCGACGGAGCAGTCGGCGCGTGGCCTGTCGACTCTGATCTGCGCGACGGTCGGCGAACATTCGCTGATCCCATAGCCATTATGCAGCGGCAGGCCGAAGAGGCGCTCGGCCGCCGCCTTGACCGCGGAATCGAGCGGCGCGCCCGAAGCCGAGATGATGCGCAATGCGGGCGCCGCCAATTGCGTCATGCCTTTCTGCTTTGCGTATTCAGCAATGAGCGAATACATGGCGGGCGTTCCAAGCATAATCGTCAGTCGGTCGCGGTCGAGGGCCGCGATTGCGGCGACCGGATTGAACCGCGACTCGATGTAGAGCGCGGCGCCATGCATCAAGGCGCCGAGGACCAGCACGGACAGGCCGACGATATGCGCGATCGGCAGGAGGCAATAAACGCGGTCCTGCGGTCCGAGCGAGCGGATCTCTCCTGAAACGCGCGCAATGAAAAGCAGGTTGCTATGCCTGAGCATCACTCCTTTGGGGCGACCGGTCGTGCCGGACGTGTAGATGAGCGCGGCGACCCTGCTCGCAGCCTCGACCTCCGTCGGCTCCGGCTGCGTCGCGTCGTTCAGGGAGCCGAGGCCGGCGCGGCCGAGCAAGCTCAGTTCATGTTCAACGGCGCCGTGGCGCGCCGCATGCGCTTTGGCGGCTGAGGAGGTCGCGGAGGTGTAGATGATGCGGCGCGGCTCGCAATGGTCGCGGATTTCGTCGATTTCGCGATCCGACAGACGAGCGCTCACGATCACCGGCCATGCATCGAGTTCCGAGGTCGCAAGCCATAGGGCGACCAAGGCGCGGCAATTTTCATTGACGATCATCACACGGTCGCCGGCGCGCACGCCCTGATCCGACAGCCAGGACCGCGCCTCGGCCACGGCGTCGGCGAGCTGCCCAAAGGTCCAGGCGCCGCTGCTTTCCACCAAAGCGATCCGGTCCGGAGCTCGCTCCGTCCATGGCGCCACCACTTGAGAAATGCGTTGTGGGATTTGCGAAAGAGGGCCCTTCTCTGGGTCCTTCTCCACACTCATGGCGTTCGCCATTTCATCCGCCTCTTCAAATTATTGAATCGAAAATCAACACGTATGGACGCCTACAGAGAACCCGGCGTCGCTTCAAACCGGCAAATCGATATACTTCGCTACGCCGGAGCTGTCACCCGATCCGCCGAGCCCGCGCTCTACCTAATTTGGACGATAAGGCCCTAAATGACTTAGGAAGAGTGATCTGTGCCTTTCGATGATCATGCGCTAGCTTGTCTCCTCAATCCCCACGTCTTTTGAGCCCGCGCGGCTCGGAGCCGGATCCATTCGATCGGAGAGTGAAATAAAATGAACGGAGCCGAAAGCCTCGTCCGCACCTTGACCGCGGGCGGCGTCGAGGTCTGCTTCGCGAATCCGGGGACATCCGAAATGCATTTCGTCGCCGCGCTCGACCGTGTGGCGGGGATGCGCTGCATTCTCGGCCTTTTTGAGGGCGTCGTCACGGGAGCCGCGGACGGCTATGGGCGCATGGCCCGCAAGCCCGCGTGCAGCCTGCTGCATCTCGGTCCTGGACTCGCCAATGGCCTCGCCAATCTTCACAACGCGCGCCGGGCGCGCGCGCCACTCATCAACATCGTCGGCGAGCACGCGACCCGGCACAAGCGCTATGACGCTCCGCTCACGACCGACATCGAGGCGATCGCGCGGCCCTATTCGGACTGGCTGCGCATATCGGCTCACGCGGCGGATCTCGGAAGCGACGCCGCCGACGCCATCGTCGCGGCGCGTTCGGAGCCGGGCCGCATCGCCACCCTTATCCTGCCCGCCGATGTCGCCTGGACGGAAGGCGGAGCCGTTGCCGCGCTCCCGCCGATCCCTTCGCCGCCGATGCCGGCGTCCGCGACCATCGACCGCGCGGCCGCTATGCTGCGCGCGGATCTTCCGACAGCCATCCTTCTCGCCGGCAATGCGCTTCTCGAACCGGCCCTAACCGCGGCCGGACGCGTCGCAGAGGCAAGCGGGGCGCGGCTTCTTGCGGCCTATTCCATGGCTCGAATCGAAAGAGGCGCCGGACGGCCGATCGTCACGCGGGTTCCTTATGTGCTGGAGCAGGCGGCCGCCCTTCTTCGAGAGTTTCGACAACTCATCCTGGTCGGCGCGGGGCCGCCGGTCGCCTTTTTCGCCTACCCAGATAAGTCGAGCGCGTTGACGCCCGAAGGCTGCGAGACGCATGTCTTGGCGCGGCCAGGGGAAGATTGCGCCGCCGCGCTCGATGCGCTGGCGACGATTTTGGGCGCGAGCCCAATATTGCGGCGCGTCCAGGACTTCGATCGGCCGGCGGCGCCGAGCGGCGAGATCACCTTGCCGGGGCTCGCCGCCGTCGTCGCCGCGCTGCTTCCCGAGAATTGCGTCGTCGTCGACGAATCGATGACCTCGGGCCGCGGCATGCTGGCGGCCACGAAGGGGGCTCCCCCGCATGATTGGCTGTGCAACACGGGCGGCTCCATCGGCATCGCCATGCCTATGGCCGTCGGCGCGGCGGTCGCGCGCCCCGACCGCTCGGTTCTCTGCCTCTCGGCCGATGGCAGCGGCATGTTCACTTTGCAAGCGCTCTGGACCATGGCGCGCGAAAATCTTGCGATCACGACAGTCGTCTTCGCAAACCGCGCTTACGCCATCTTGAAGGGCGAGTACGCCAATCTGGGCGGAGGTCCTCTTGGACCCTCGGCCACCAGCATGCTCGAGATCGGCCGCCCCGAACTCGACTGGACGGCGCTTGCGAAAGGCATGGGCGTGCCGGGCGTTCGGGTCGAATCGCTCGAAGCCTTCGCAAAGGCCCTCGATGCGGGATTGCGAAGCCAAGGGCCGTACCTGATCGAGGTTCCTCTATAAGCGGCGCGGAGCGCGCTACGGGCTCCAACCCATCACCGCCTTGACCTCGAGGAATTCGTTGAAGGCGAGCGCGCCCCACTCGCGCCCATTGCCCGATTGCTTGTAGCCTCCAAAGGGCGCAGCGAAGTCGAAGGGCACGCCATTCAACACGACCTGGCCCGCCCGCAATTCCGCCGCGACGGCCCGCGCGTGCGCGAGCTCGCCGTAAACATAAGCCGCAAGCCCGTAGACCGTGTCATTGGCGATCTCGATCGCTTGGCTCTCCGTCTCATAAGAGAGGATCGCAAGAACAGGCCCGAAGATTTCCTCGCGCGCGATTGTCATGTCATTGGTCACATCGGCGAAGATCGTCGGCCGCACGTAATAGCCGCGCTCGAGCCCTTCCGGCTTGCCGGGGCCCCCGAGCACGAGAGTCGCACCCTCCTCGACGCCCTTATGAATCAGCGCCTGCACCTTGCGCCATTGAGCGTCGGAAACCACGGGTCCGAGCTTCGCATTGCTGTTGGGATCGCCGGGCGCCTGCGCTTCGCCGGCCGCGCGCGCGAGCCGAACGACCTCCTCCATGCGCGACGCCGGCGCCAATAGGCGCGTCGGCGCGTTGCAGGATTGGCCGGAATTGCGCATGATCGCAGCGACCGCCCAGGGCACGGCTTCGGCGAAATCCGCATCCTCGAGCAAAATAAACGGGCTCTTTCCGCCAAGTTCCTGGCAGACGCGCTTGACCGTCGGCGCGGCGTTCCGCGCAACCTCTACCCCCGCCCGAGTCGAGCCGGTGAAGGAAACCATATCGACAAGCGGATGCCCGCTGAGCGCCGCCCCGGCGACTGGCCCATCGCCATTCACCATGTTGAAGACGCCCGCGGGCGCTCCGGCGGCCTGCAAGATCTCCGCGACGAGATAGGCCGAGAAGGGAGCGAGTTCTGACGGTTTCAACACGACGGCGCAGCCGGTTGCAAGAGCGGGGGCGAGCTTGCAACAGATCTGATTCAGCGGCCAATTCCAGGGCGTGATGAGGCCGCATACGCCGATGGGCTCCTTGAGCAGGCGCGTGGTCGCATCGAGCGGCTCCTCGAAACTGTAGCGTTGCAGGATCTCGCGGGCGATTTTCAAATGCGCGAGGCCCGCCCCGAATTGAGCCTGCCGGGCAAGCCAGGCCGGCGCGCCCATCTCTTCCGTCATCGCCTCGGCGAGATCGCTCGCCCGCCGCTCGAATTCGGCGACGACGCGATCGAGAAGAGAGATCCGCTCGTCCCGGCTCGAGCGCGAGAACGTCTTGAACGCCCGTCGCGCGGCGACCACGGCGCGATCGACATCGACGGCCGACGCGAGGCTGATGCGCCCAACCGGCGCCTCGGTCGCCGGATTGACGACATCCAACACCCGCGGGTCTATAGGATCAACCCAGGCGCCGTCGATAAAAAATTTCAGATAGTCACGCATCATTGGCTCCTGAACTCAACGCGGATGTTGCGGCGGCGCAGTGCTCGCCCTTCGCAGTGCGGCGCCGCCTAACGAACGCGGTCATGCGACGACGTGCTTCGACAACGCACTTGCCACAGCAAAGGGACTTGCCTCAACGAGAGACATGTTGCAACAAAGAGAAGCGAGGCCTCGGCCTGCACGGAAGATTGCATGGGAACGGCGACGCGGGCCGAGGCGGCCTATGCGCGGCCCTCTCCGGTCGGTGAAGGAAGGCGCGTCAATTCAGCGCAAGTCTTTCGGATGATTCATGTTGATAAGGCTTTGATCGAAAGTTCGGACAGATTCCCTGTTACGTTACTTGAACCTACCTAAATTAGCTTAGGTCCACTGAACAGTTTACGGCGCGCCCAAATGTTGGAGCCCAGCTAATTTTCAAAATCATTATCAGAAATTTGTCATTCAACAGAAGTTATCCGGACGGCGAAGCCGCCTCCGCAAACGCCAAATTCCTGCTCACCGCCTATGCAGAGCATTTTGTTTGAGCTAAAATTATGTGGTGCCAGACCATATCCTTGGCTCGATCGCCGGCAAAGGATTTCAATCGTCCCTTTTGATCGAAATTCATCATTTGCGACTCTTGCAGTTTTAAGGTTGCGCTTAATGGCTTCTATTTTATTGGTTGCGCTGGACGATTGGATCTCGACTGCGCGACTGCCCAAGGCCTTTGCCGGGCTCGGGGTAGAGATCGTCGCGCTTTGCAAGGCCGACGCTCCGCTCGAAACGAGTAGGTACCTTGCGGCGGCTGCGATCTCGACATCTAACATTCTAACCGATTTGGAGCGACTGGTCGAGAAACACGATCCAGTTGCGCTGATCGCTTGCGACGAGAGCGCGGTCCGTGAGCTTTACCGCACTGTCGACGCCCCTTCCCTCTCGTCTCGGCTCCGCGAATTGCTTCGCCGATCCCTCGGCGATCCCGCCGGACATCGCGTGGTTTCCAGCAAATGGGCGACGGCGAAGCTAGCGGAACAGCTCAATATTCGCGCGCCGAAGCAACGTCAGATCAATGCGCCGGAACAAGCTTTGGATTTCGCGGCGGAGGTCGGCTATCCGATCATCCTTAAACGGCCGGGCACTTACGGCGGCATGGGATGCTATATCTGCCGATCGGATCACAAGACGCAGGACAATTATCACGCGCTCCTCATGCCGGCCGGCTTGCGCAAGTTCCGGCACGCTCCGGGCCTTCTTGCGGCTTTTCGCCGCTTCCTCCCCCACTGGCAAGCGCCCATCGACGAGCCGCTCATTGCGCAACGCTACCATGAAGGACAACCTGCATTTTGCGCCGCGGTAGCGCGCAACGGCGTCATGCTGGGCGGCTTCGCCGCCGTGGCCGAGGAAGTTCACCCAGCCGTCACCGGAGCAAGCGCGGTTGTGAGAGCCGTCAACAATCCCGCGCTGCTGGAGGCGACCGAAGCGTTGATCAGGCAAACCGGTTTCAGCGGCTTCATCGGCGTCGACTTTATTCTCGATCGGACAGACGGCGCCCCCTATCTGCTCGAAATCAATCCGCGCGTGACCCCGGTTTGTCGCTTGGGCGGTCTTCTCGACGCGGATCTTTGCCGCTTATTCGTCGCCGGTTTCACTGGCGCGCGCCTGGAGTCCGCCGCCTCCCGGACCTTGGAGCCGATCGCCTTTTTTCCCAATGAATGGCTCAGGGATTGGCGCAGCCATTATCTACGCCTGCCTTACGATGACGTTCCCTATGATGAACCGGCGTTGCTTGCGCGAATCCATCGGACCTTGCCGCTTCGGCGAAGGCTGATGCTCGCGCTCGGGCTACGCGGCGCCCTTCCATCAACGCCAGGCCAACGTCTTCCGTCCACCACCTCCACGGAGAAGATCGGCAACATCAGCCCGGACGCGAACACGGCGCTCAACGCGCCTTCAACCGGGGTCGGCCAATAGCGCGCAGCTCAGGCGGCGGCCGTTTGGCGACGGCCGGAAGCGCCAGTCACTCGGCTTTCTTATAGTAGTTGTCGTAGTGTCGATGGTAGTAGCCGTCCGAGCCGAAGTCCTCGTAAACCCTAAGCTTTTTCATATCGACTTTATTCAGAATCACCCCGAGCAACTTATCCCTTATGGCATGCTCTTTGGTGAGAACCGCTCGGACCGCGCCGCGGGAGGTCTCCCCCCATGCTACAACAAATATGAAGGCGTCGACAGACGAAGCCATTCCACGCGCGTTGACGACCGGACCGACAGGGGGAAGATCGAGGATGATATAGTCGAATATTTGATCCGCGCCCGCCAACAGCCTATGTAGCGTCTCCGATGTCAGCCCATCGGCGACCCGCGGATCCTCCTTGGAATAGATGCAGGGCACGATCAGGAGCTTGCTGTCGGGCTCATATTTGACGAGTTCCGAAAGGGGCGGCAGGAGAGCTTCCTTTTCCGATCCCTGCCTCCGCTCGCAACCGATAGCCCGGGTCAGAGCAGGATTTCGCGTATCCGCGTCGATGAGAAGAGTTTTCGCGCCTTGCAACGCAAGTAGGCTGGCGAAGTTCTTGGCGACCGTCGATTTTCCTTCTCGAGGCACGAGCGACGCCACGCCAATGATCTTCGGCCGTTGGTCGTGGAGAGCAAGATCGGCCGCGACCTTGGCCGAGCGCAACGTTTCGGCGAAGGCCGAAAAAGGGTCGTCGATCACATAGCGCATGATTGGCGCCATGGCGCCGTGATCGGACCGCGGGAGCGCTTCGTTTGGAAGGTTGGGCAAAAGGCCGAGCGCTTCGACGCCGAGCTCGTCGCGAATTTGTTCCGCGGTTCGAAAAACGCGATCCAACATCTCCCGAAGCAATCCAAGGCCCCCGCCCACCGCCGCTCCGAGCGCCAGAGCGAGGCCGAGAACAATGGGCTTGCGCGGAAAAGTCGGAGTGAGTGAGGGATTCGCCGCGCTGACGATATGCTGATCGGCCAAAGGAAATGTCTCTTGTTGCGCGGAGCCCTGAAAGCGCTGCATGTAGCTTTCATAAAGCCCCTTGTAGCTGTCAGCCTGTTGCTCGAGCTGCCGCAACTTCACTTGCGCGTCATTCGCCTCAACAGCTACTTTCTTTTGGCGCGCCAAATTTTCAGCCAGGGATTTTTCGCGCGCCACAGCGACTTCATAGTCATTTCTGTAGCTTTCTGCGACCCGGCCCAATTCCTCGAAAAGACGCGCCTGGAGTTCGTCCATCTGATTCTTGTAATTGACGATCGCGGCGTGGGTCGGCGCGAGATTCCGTGCGACCTCCAAGTCTTTCAAACGGTTCGCCAAGTCCAGATATTTTTTGCGCAGGTCGTTGATGATCGGATTCGCGAGAGATTCGCTGACTGCGGATTCGGTTTGCTTGGTGTCGATAATGTTCTTCAGATGCAGATAACGCGCCTTCGCCTTGAAGGTTTCGGATTGCGCGCTGACGAGCTGGGTCGTCATCTCGTTGAATTCCTGGTCCGAAACCAGCAAGCCCTTCACTTCCAGAAGATTATTGTCCGCGCGGAACTTCTGCACCGCGAGATCGGCCTTCACGTGGAGGTCGCGAAGCTCATCGATCCGTTGCTTGAGCCAATCGCGGGCGCGATGCGCGGATTCGATGCGCGAATTGACTTGCTCGCGCATGAAGGCCTCGGCGTAACCATTCGCGATCTCGGCCGCGCGGTCGGGGTCGGTCGCCGTATACTGAACCTCGAGAACAAACGTATGTCCGACGCGGCTCACCGCGAGATTGCGATTCAGGTTTTTTAGAGCCTCGAGTTGTCTCGCCTCGGCGGCTTCGGCGCCCGTCAAGGTTTTCGTTGGCGCGGCGATAATCCCCATCTTCGCTTTCAACGAAGCCCAGAGCTCGCGCAGCCAGGACTTGGGGGGATCGGTAAATGCCGGATCATTCGCCAAATTCATATATTTGACCGCAGCCAAACCGATTTGGTCCGATCGGAGCACCTCGAGCTGATTTTCCACGTCGGCGCTCACGCCGCTCGCGTCGGCCGGAGGCTGGTCGGTCAAGCTCGACACTTCATGAAAGGTGCGGCCTGACCGATTGTCGATCATGATTCGCGCGGACGAGGTATATGTCGGCGTCGCGACCATGATAAATCCGACTCCGCCAGCGAGGCCGAGAAGGCAACAGGCCGCGAACAACCACGCTTGTCGGCGAAGGGCCGAAATGAGGCGAGAAACTCCGGCTGCGGATCTCACGGCCTCGTCGACATGGTCATAGGCCGGGCCGCGATCCATATTGTTCAAATGCAATGGGCTTTGAAACATATCCAGCCTTCAGTATCGGTTTCGCGGTCAGATGCCGCAAGACAATAATTTCTCAAAGCCGCGCCGGCTTTATTTGGGGCGCAAGAATAGAAAAATAAGGCTCGTCTCTCGTCATCGCATCCCGCGCCTATCCATCCTTTTTGGCCGCCCAGCTCGGCGCACCTAAACAAACGGCGACGAAAAACTCGCAAAACGCCCAAAATGTCTCAAATATTCAACCAGCCCGCCTCAGGGCGTTTTGACCTGACATACCGACATGCTGATCAGACGACTTAGCCAGATCGGCAATGGCTTGAAGAGTAGCGCATCAAGGCTTGGAATGACTTTGCTCATATTAATTTATCAGCCCAGCTAAAGACTATAAATATAACTTGTTTACGCCCAAATGTCTATTTCGAAGCGAAAAGCTGAAACCAGCCATTGTCGAAGTCGCCGCGACCTCTGCGCTAGCGGGACCCCAGCGAGGCAGCGAGCGAACAGTGGCGCTGCGAGATCGCTTCGGACCTAAACGCCCCACTCCGCGCGCCTCGACTTAACCGCCAAATACTTCAGATCCTCAGTTGCTCACAGGACGCAATAAGGGACGAAGACAATCATTGAGCGTCAAAGCGACGCCCGCGACGTGAGGCTGATCCAGCATAGTGCGATGGCCGCCAGGGACGAGATGGACTTCCAGCTCCTCGACGCGAGCGCGCCAGAAAACATCCGGATCCAATGGCGCCCAACCCGGAGTGTCCGCGGCGAGAAAGATCATCTTTCCCGGGTAGAACCCTGGACAATAATTGGACCCGGCGACGACCTCCTGATCCCAGACAGCCTGTAGGGCGGGGGGCAACTTCCTTTCGGCGGCGATCATTGGCTTTGCGAGCCGCAAACGTGCGAGGACGACATTGACCAACATGCGCGATCTTCGGACGACATAGGCGGCCGCTTTGCCCGGCGAGAGCGAAATGATGACGGATAGATGGTGGCGCAGCCGAAGCCAGAGCACGAAGAGAAAATAGGACCACGGCCAAAACGCTTGATCGATTGGCGAGTCGAGCAGGATCAGCGCGCCGATCTCGGCTCCGGCCGCGCGCAGCCGCGTTGCGATCTCGAAAGCCACCAGGCCGCCGAGAGAATGACCACAAAGGAAATAGGGCCCTTCCGGTTGGAGCCGAACGACTTCCACGAGGTAATGTTCGGCCATGTCCTCGATTTTCGGATTTGGCCGGGTCTCGCCGTCGATTCCGAGCGACTGGAAAGCATAGACTTTCACCGGCGTGTCCATTGAGCGGCTCAGTTCCGTCAAAGCGTCGACGGTCCCGCCCAAACCCGGAAAAATAAACAGGGCGGGAAGGTCTTCCCTACCTTTCCTGAGTTGGACGGCGCAGGTGAAACTGGGCAGCGGGCGTGCGATAGGCCATGTCATGTGAGGTCCTCGCGATTATGCGGCGGCCCTATTCCGCCGCCGCGCCCTGCCGGCGCTGCGCAAGCCATTGCGCCGCACGTCTTGCATAGCTGAATGCGCGCTCCCGAGAGTCCAGCACATTGAGCGCGACCGCGGCGGCCGCATAGGTCACCGAACCGACGAGTCCGCGCGAAATCAACCCTGCCCAACCGCTATCGGGCAATTGCGCCACGACCATAGCCATCACGGCGCAGCACAAGCCGATTCGAGCAGCAGGCTCGATTGGGAATGGGAGCGGATAGGCGCGACGGCCTGCGATGACTGCATGAACGCAGGAAACCGCCATGGCGACCGTCACGCCGATCGCAGCGCCGACCGGTCCAACTCTCGGAATCAGGACATAGCTCAACCCGATCGCAATGATCACGGCCAGACCCATGATCCAAATCTGGAGATGCGGCTTCTTGCCGAGTTGGAAGGCGTGATCGAGATGGAAGGCGCGAAAGCAGCCGAAGAAAGAGCTGGCCGCCATCCAAGGCATGAGCGGGATGACTCCCGCGATGAATTTCGCGCCGACCAAAGTGGTGGCTATGCTGCGTCCCGCAAGCGCCATGCCCAGGCTCGCTGGAGCGAGAATCGCCAGCAGCAACGTGCTATTGGCCAAAAGCTGGCGGCGCGCCGCAGCTTGATCGCCGCTTTCCACGGCCTGAACCGCCAGCGAATAGCCGGCCGAATAGACCCCCGCGGCCATGACCCCGAGCGTTGTCTGCATGAGAATGGACGCGGCGGTGTAAATGCCGAGCGCCGCCGCCGAGTCGAGCTTGTCGAGAAGGACGCGCGTCCCATTGTCGATCAGGCTATACAACGTCATGCTGGCCGCGACGGGAGCGCCGAAAAAAATGACGTCGCGCGCGAGCTTTCGGTCGAAGCGGCGCAAGGACGGCAGCGGAATGGGAATCCGCCCTAAAAACGCTCCGCCGAACATGCCGGCCGCATTTCCCATCGCGGCCCAGAGCGGATTTGCGGTCAGCCAAGCGGCGGCCGTGGTCCCGACCAGGATCAACGAGGAACGGCCCAAGTTCATGGTCAAATATCTGAAGGGCTGGAATTCGGCCACAGCCAGCCGAGACACGAGCTCGAACCAGGAATAGGTCCAAACCATGATCATGCCGACGATTGAAACGCCGATCCTGTTCGCTGGGATAAGACCGAAGATCAGCGCAAGCGCGAGCGCCGCCGCCGACAGGATCGCGATGGCGACGAAAAGCGTGACGAATGTCACGAGGACGTCCGGATCCTCTCGCCGCGCCTGGTAGAACCGGAGGAACGACATCCCCAGCCAATCGAAAAGCACCGTCGAGCCGAGCATCATCACGACCAGGGCGAGGCCATAATGTCCATATTCCAACGGGTTCAAAAAACGCGTCAGGACGGCCGTCGTCGCCAAGCCGAAAATGCCGGGCAGCAATTTGGCGACCGCGTAAAGGGCTGTGTCGCGGATCAGCATTTCGCAGCCCGAACCATAAATTTCGAGCCGAGGAAAGCCTCAGCCGCGCCCGTTGTCGGAATCGTGTCGACCATTATTTCCCATCCAACAGCTTATGGCCGCGTTTCTTCGATCTGCCTATCAGCAGACAGACTGTGGGGCGCGTCCCAAATGGTTTATATGGATTGCGCTAGCGTTAATAAAACAGGCGACGACATCTTATGCGAAATCTTACGCATTTCCACCGCGCCGTTCGACCAACGCTACAAGCGTTCAAATAGGGATTGGCGCCATAAAAAGATTTCTCAAGAAAAGATGCAAATTACAGACAAAGATAAGCGCGTCGCTAGCCCACAAAGCAGCTAGCGGCTAAGACTACCGCTCGTTTTGGCAAAGCGCGCTTCAAATTAAATTGATTGAAGTCAGAGGACAACGCGCCCGCACTCGGAGACCCAGGCAAGGCCTGCTAAAAGAATTAGCTAACTTATTCGGAACCGATCCAGACAATATCCTCGCGAGAGGAGAGCTTCCAACCCTGCTTTCGCTCGAGATAATCGAGCCCGATCATCTCGTCGAAGGCAAAAGAGTCGCTCTGTTGCCAAGCCATATACAATAAAACATAGCATCTACCCTTAACCAGCGCAACGACAAATAGTCATCAGTATTTATCAGCTGAAATCATATAACTGCCGTATATTGAAAATAGTGGAAAATATCGTCCCACATATCTTGACGCCCGTCCCGACCCAAATATTCTAACATTAGAAAATCCATGCATCTGCATTCTTAAGCGAAGAATTTTTGGGAAATGTTGAGTAAGATGACCCGGTCCATAAACAGAATAATTATATATCTTATTTCTTAAATAATGCGGATTTGGCGTCGTCAGCAACACCCTCCCGCCGATCTTCAATATTCTTTGAATTTCGCAGAGCGTCTTATCAACGTCTGAAGGGTATAAATGCTCCAGAAATTCTCCCGCAACCACCACGTCGAACGAACGGTCCTCGATCGGCATATCCGTCGCTAGGCCGTAGATCTTTTCTGAATACGCCTTCGGAAGACGCTCCAGCCGTTCATGAACGCAATCAATGCCGACGATCTGGAGACGATTGTCGAGAGCCTTCAGGGCTTCGCCGCCGCGCCCGGTATTGCATCCAATATCCAGAAGTTTTTCCGCGCCCGATGGAAGCAACCGGTAAAATTGTCCATAACGTTCGACGGTGAAGCCATCTTCTTCGGAGATGACCTGAACCTCATTTTGCTGCTCATAGGCTTGAAGCGACACGCTCACAACAAAAGTCCCTCGTTAAAAGACCAATCGACAGGCGTCCGGCGGCCGAGCGTGGATTACCCGCTGACCCTGCCGCCGCGTTGCACGCTTGCCTGGCGATCGCCATAGGCCGGCGCGGCGACATATGGCTTGCGCGCCCGCGTGGCGCGGACGATATGGTTGGCGATTTGAGGCGCCGCGAATTTGGCCCCGACAATAAAGCGAAGCACTGGACCGAAGCTGTTCGCCGCCGCCGGACCGGCAAAATAGAGGCCCGGGACCGTGGACTGCAAAGAGGACGAGAGCACCGGGGTATTGCCGGCCGTCTTAAGCCGGCCGAGAATAGATGCGCTCAAGAACGGCAAACGTCGGACATCGGGCGCATATCCGGTGGCGGCGACGACATGTTCCGCCGTCAATTGCTTCCTCGCGCCGTCGCGCCCCAGTAAATGAAGGTTCACGCGGCCGCCTTTAATTTCCGCACAATCCACTGTGTAGCCGAGAAGCGCCGGGACTTTTCCGACAAAACGCTCCTTCATGAACCATCCCGCGGAAGGGCCGAGCGACTTTCGCACGATGCGCAGCCGTCTTTGTTCAGGAATCCAATGAAAAAGCTGCGGGAAATCCGAATAGAGCAGGCTGCGCCAACCCGGTCCGACGCCTGACATCGGCGCCGTGAGTCGATCCCAAAGCGGACGGGGCAGTTGCATTTTTTCATGAATGGAGAGGCTTTGGCCGCGCGCGACGAGTTGCGCGTCGGCTCCGCTTTCATGAAGAAGCGTCGCGAGGTCAATTGCGGAAGAGCCGCCGCCTATGACGACAACCTTTCTCGATTTGAAGGGAGTCAGGTCGTGATGATCCTGAGAATGCGTGATGAATTCGCTTCCGAGCCCTTCCAGCGCCGGGGGGATCTGCCGAAAATAGCTCAAGCCGACCGCGACCACGACGGCGTCTGCGGCGACCGTTTCACCGTCGTCGAGAGTCAGGACAAATTCGTCCTCTCGGCGATCGAGGCCAGCGACAAGCCTGTCCTCGACGTCGGGAGCGAACCTGCTTTGAAAGGCGAGCCCGTAGGCGTTGAGCGTATCGAGGGGCACCGGAAGGCCGAGATCGGCGTAAGGCAAGCCGGCGTCATGGCAATATTGCTTCAACGTAAAGGCCGACTGCGGATCGTACAGGGTCGACGCGAAGCCTTCCGACTTGAGATGCATGCCCGCCGGCATTTGTGTCCGCCAAGGCCCCATCGTCCGGCCGAATATCCGATGCTCCACGCCACAGGCGCGCAAATGCGCCGCGATCGACAAGCCATACGGACCGGCTCCGATAATTGCGACTGGAATAGATTTCGTCATATCTTTCCTCATACGCGCGTCTGAATAAATCCAAATGATAAAAGCGCCGCGGCCCTTTCGGCCTCCGTCGCGAATGCTGGCTTACGACGCCGAAAATCTCTTCTCCGACGCAAAATCTCCGGCCCAAATATTGCGCGCCGATCCTACAGGCGCGCCAATATTTCCTGCTCCTTGCGCGCAACGAGATGCGATAGCCAATTGCGATAGATGATCGCCGCCGGCGTCCCGAGCGACCGGTCCGCCGCCTGGACTTCGGATGCGAGAGGAAATTCGGCCAGGAGCCCTTCATCCCGCCGCACGGCCGCGCGCGCGCGAAAGCCCGCGAGCCGCTCGACCGAGTCCGCGTCGAAATAGCCTTTCGGAATATTGGGATAGTCGGGCCTTTCCGACCGGAGATATCGCCCGACGTCGCGCTTGTATTCCTTAAGCAGGACACCCGAGTCATACTCGGGGTGTCCTTGAAAGAACAGGAACAGGGCCTTTCTCTCCTTGATGAAGAGATCGACGCCCGCCTCGGGCGAACAGGTAAGCACAAGATAGCCGCAGGCGCGCAGGGTCGCCGCGTCGACCTCGTTCCAACGCGAGTGTGGAATTTTCAAGCGCGGCGGAAGACCGACGACGAGCGGATGATCTTCGACGACGTCGTGGTCGAAGAGGCCGAGGCGTTTGTCAGGAAGCGCGCGGCGTTCGACGCCGTCGAGGTGCAGCACCGCGGCATGAGCCGCGAGGCACGACGAAACCGTCGAGACGGCATTGTCTTCCGCCCATTCGAGAACTCGACGAAAATCGGGCCAAAAAGGCTCGTCCTGAAGCTTCGCCGTCTGCGGCTCGGCCCCGGTGATCACCAGTCCGTCGAGCCGACGATTCCACAGATCCTCGATCGGGGCATAACGTCCGCTGGCGTAATGTCCGTTTATGTAGCGCAGCCCACGTTCGGCGCGGGGAACGCCGGGTAGGGAGTAGCAAGTAATGCGCAAGGGCGCGCCGCCGCCTGCGGCGCTCATTAATCCGGCGAACTGTCGTTCCGCGCCTTCGAGCGCAGCGTCCGGCATATTGTTGATCAAGCCGATCTCGATCGGCTCCCGCGAGCTTGGCGTGAGCCTCGTCCGCACTGGCTCGCGCCGCCTGATCGAGACGGCGGCGCCCTGATCCGTAGTCAAGATCGCCGGCATATTCGCGCCTCGCCTTCAATCGAAAAAGCCGCCCCCCCGCGCCGGTTCATCGCGTCGCGTCCAACGCCTGAGCGAGATCGGCGAGAATGTCGTCAATATGCTCGATTCCGATGCTGAGGCGGATCGTCTCGGGCGAGATGCCCGCCTTGCGCTGCTCCTCTAGCGACAATTGTCGATGCGTGGTCGAGGCTGGATGGCAGGCCAAGGATTTCGCGTCGCCCATGTTGACGAGCCGCTTGAATAATTTCAACGCATCGAAAAATTTCGCTCCCGACTCGAACCCTCCGGCGACGCCGAAGGTCATCAGGGAGCAGCATCGACCAGCCAAATATCTTTGCGCGAGCTTGTAGTAAGGGCTCTCCGGAAAGCCGACATAATTGATCCACTCCACGCGATCGTGGGCGCGCAGGAATTCCGCCGCGCGACGCGCATTCTCGACATGGCGCTCGACGCGAAGCGGCAAGGTCTCGACGCCTTGCAGCAGCAGAAAAGCGCTCAGAGGCGATAGAGTCGAGCCGGTGTTTCTTTGGGCGACGGTGCGGCATCGGGCGATATAAGCTGCGTCGCCATACTGCTCCGTGTAGACGACGCCGTGGTAGGACGGCTCCGGCTCGTTGAACATGTAGAAGCGCCGCCGATGCTCTCGCCACGGAAACCGCCCGCTGTCGACGATGATCCCCCCCAACGTGGTGCCGTGGCCGCCCATGAATTTCGTCAAGGCGTGAACGACGATATCCGCGCCATGCTGGATGGGCTTCAGGAGAACAGGCGTCGCGACCGTATTGTCGACGATGAGCGGAACGCCATGCTTGTGGGCGATCTCCGCGAGCGCGGCGATGTCGGCGATGTTGCCGGCAGGGTTGCCGACCGTTTCGCAGTAGATCGCGCGCGTGCCGTCGTCGATCAGCCGCTCGATCGCGGCTGGATCGTCGCTTTCGGCGAAACGCGTATTAATTCCCTGCTTAGGCAGCAGATGCGCGAAAAGCGTGTAGGTGGCCCCGTAAAGCTGAGGCAGCGATACAATGTTGTTTCCCGCCTCCGCCAGGTTGAGAATGGCGTAATTGATCGCCGCCATCCCCGAGCTCACGGTCAACGCCTCCACGCCGCCCTCGAGCGCCGCGACGCGCCGCTCCAGCACGGCGTTGGTCGGATTGCCGATCCTCGTGTAGATATTCCCCTCGACCTCGAGATTGAAAAGCGCGGCCCCATGCTCCGCGCTATCGAATTCATAGGCCACGGTCTGGTATATCGGCACGGCGCAAGCGTGCGTCGTAGGATCGCCGGCATAGCCGCCATGAATGGAAACGGTCTCATCCTTCATTGCGCAGCAAACCTGACGATAAAAATTTGTAAATAAGCCTTAAGATGTAAATATAACAATGAACATTTCAACATTGTTATCACTTTCTAAAGATTTAAGTGATTTATAATTATGTAAACAATGCATGCACTATTTTTTATGTCAAGCTTATCAAGACGGACTACACCATGGACCGTTGGTTTATAAATTTATCACAAATATTATCTTTCAGAATATCTTCTGGGCTGCTTCGGTCGCCCGTCGGCTAAATCATGGGAACGAACGCAGCGCCGCGATGCGATCATCGGGCATCGTCCTGCCTTCCGCCTCGACGCCTCCCATCAAGAAAACGACTTCGGTGCGATTTTTCGCGCGAAGCTTCTTCATGATATTTCGGACATGAACCTTGACGGTGCTTTCGCACATGCTGAGCTCATGCGCGATCACCTTGTTGGCTTTGCCTTGCCGCAACAACTCAACCACAGCCATTTGGCGGGCCGTAAAAAGGCCGCGCCGAGGCTTCTCGTCCCGCAACGACGGATGTTCTATCGAACCGCGCGACGCGATCAGCGCTCCCGCCGGCACGAAAGTGCCGCCTGCCCTCACGAGATGAATGGCGTGCAGGACGACGTCAAAGGCCATGCTCGTCGTGACATAGCCGCGCGCGCCCTTGTCCAGCGCCTGGAATATGCTTCGAGGATCCTCCCGATCGGAAACGACGACGATTGCAAGATCGCTGACAGCCCGCAAAAGCATGGCGACGTCCCGCCCGACCTCGACCTCAGACCTCTCGCCGAGGCAAAGAACGATGACCGGCCCAGGCGCCGCGAAGGGTTGCTCCTTTAACCAATCTTCCGCAGAAGAAAAGGAACGGACCAAATCGTAGCTGGAGCTGCCCTTCAGACATCGCACAAGGCATTCGCGAATGAGCGCCCGCTCCTCGATCACGACCAGCGTTCGCAGACCCGCATCCGCCGCCCTTGCCGGAATAGGCGGGCTACGTCGCGCATCAGCGACGAGCGCAACAGCTTCATCCAAGCCCTTAGGCGCATCAGCCTGCGTAATGAGAAGCGACTCATGAGCGAATGCCGATGATCCCATTTCGGATTCGGCCATGCGACAATGCCTCCTTTTAAATTTTGGGGTAAATTGCTTCATCGCCCGGGTACAAAACTCTAAAACAGCTTAACTATAGATATTTAGCTATTAATAAATACAATACGCTAAAAACTTTGCATAATCGTCAGTTGATAGTCTTATTTATTTAAAATGCACATATAATGTAAAATGCACAAGTGACTTTCATATACATAAGTTTAATACGAATAGCAACTGCCTGTATATATTTGACCATGAGGTCTTGTCCAAACCTACCTCCAAATCAAATAGTGGTGAACCTCGCGACGCTTTTGCCGCTCTTGCAACAAAATCGCAGGCCGTGATGTTCTATTAAATTTTGAAAGTATTTAGCGCGCATACATCATCGCGCTATGTTGCGACATTTATTTTCACTTACTGGATCGACGTGGCATGATGGCGCAAACGTAAGGCCCTACCAGCTTGAGGCCTTCGATCAAATATACGCATCAGCGGTCGCAGACGACCAAAACACGATCGGATCCGTGTCGGAGCCCGCGAAGCGCATGGCTTATGTCGCTTCCGAGGGCTCCGGCAAAAATGCTGGCGTCTTAAAAGCAGTTCCGATGGATCAAATGCCCATCCCGCAGCTCGTTTTCCGACGCTTAGCGAAAAGCGAGACCCCAGCGCCGAGACGTAAAGCCTTACGCCGGGAGCGGCTGCGCCGGCGGCGTAAGGCTTCGGGCTTTAGGGATGCACCCGCGGACCCGCCGCAGCGCGCGGATAGGCGCGAGCAATCCACCGACCGTCTGTCAGCAGGACCGGATCTGAAGGGGGAAACGGCCGAGGCGACAACCCGCTCAATTCGGCAGGAGGCCGCCCATAGCCATGATCAAGAGCCGATTTCGATCCAGATTTACGCGATCTAATGCAAGAGCGCATCCGATCGGTCGTGGCGCAATTTGGCGATCTCATCCTTGAGCAAAAGCTTGCGACGCTTCAATTCCGCCAGCTTCAGCTCGTCGGCTGCCGGATGGGCCAATTCCTTGGCTATTTCCTTGTCGAGGGCCTCATGGCGCTGCTCAAGCGCGCTCAAATGAGTATCGAGGGACATGCAGAACTCCTTTCGTCAAGGTCTTCGCATAGCCATCAAATTTGGCACAGGTTTTGGAATTTACGAAGGCGCTTCTTCGGGCTTTCATTCAATTTTCATATCGCCGCCATGTCGTCGAAGAAAGCGCTGCGGCGCCGCGACGGCCCTTGTCCGAAACGACCGCCGAACTTATTTTCGCGCGTCGCGCGCAACGACGGCATATCGCGAGCGGTCTGTCATCAAGCGTGACCGAGACCCTAGATTGGCTCAAAGCAGGGGCGAACGCATATTCGCGCCGGCGCCCCAGAAGCTTCGCCCGCCGCTAGAATAAGGAGAGTTTCAATTCATGGCCGAAAAACTGAGCGACGAAGACCGCGCCTTGCTACAGGCGGAGCTCGAGCATCTCAAGCAAGAGCACCGCGATCTCGACGCCGCGATCGAAGCGTTGCTCCAGCTCGGCGCCGCCGCCGATCAACTGCAAGTTCAACGGCTCAAAAAGCGCAAGCTCGTTTTGCGCGACCGCCTCGTCTTCCTCGAAGATCAGCTGACGCCGGATATTATCGCGTGAGGAGGCGCGTCAGGCCTACAGCTTCTCGATGCGCGCGAGGGTGAACAATCCGAAAGGCGCCAGCCGCCGCCGCTCCAACAGGCGAACCTGGGGATTGGAGTCGATCCAATCTCCCAAGATGGACCAAGGAAATTCCGGTCGCCACCCGAGTTCCGCGCTGCACCTTGCGAGCATGCTTTCAATCCAAGCCATAGGGCCGGACGCCGCGCCGACATGGTTGACGAGGATGATTTGGCCGCCGGGCTTTGCGACCCGAACCAATTCGTCGAGGCTTGCCTCCGGCTCCGGCACGACGGTCAGAACATAAGGCGCAACCACCGCATCGAAATGACTGTCGGGAAAGGCGAGCCGCGTTGCGTCCATCGCCGCGAGCCCCTCCACATTGGATAGAGCCTTGGCGCCGACGCGGCGCTGCGCGCGCCGCAACATCGGCTCGGATAGATCAATGCCGATCAATTTGGTTCGGCGATCGAACATGGGAAGTTCGAGGCCCGTGCCCACCCCGACGTCGAGGACTCGTCCGCCCGGGCGGGCGCCGGCGGCGGCAACCGCTTTCCGTCCAGGCCGCATGACCAAGGCGAAGACAAAGTCATAAACCGGCGCCCAGCGCGCATAGCTCGACTTGACATGCTTATTGTCGAGGATGGAGACCTCGTGCGCCTCTGGCGCGGACGCCGCATCCGAGGCGAGCATGGGGCCGGAAAAGACTTCCTCCTGCACGGGCGTTAACCTCCAGCCTGGGCCGTCGACGGATTGAGCTCCGAGAATCGGAGACCGCCGCCGCGATCGCGTTTTTTTAGTTTGTTTATTCGAAATTCAGGCCCCGCCCGCTGCAGGAGCTTCAACCAAAGACGGAAACTCATCCGTCCGCGCGCGGCGCGAGATCTTAGTCGCGGCCGGGCAAGCCGGTTCAGTCGCGCTGATGAAGCCTCCGCCCAGAACCCGCGCCTGTGGCCGGTCCGACTCGTAAAAGACGCAAGCTTGGCCGGGAGACACCGCGTCCTCGTCGCTCGCGAACTCGACCAAGGTGTCGCCGTCGGCGACATAAAGATAGCCTGGAACAGGCGGTCGGCTGGAGCGCACCTGCACGAAAAGCTCACGCCCTTCACTCGTCGCGGCCCCAGGCCCGTCGGGGCCGATCCAGTTGAGGCCGCGCAGTCGCACCAGGCGCGTCGCAAGCGCCCGTCGCGGACCAACGATCACGCGCGCGCGCGCCGCATCGAGCCGGATGACGAAAAGAGGCTCGCCCGCGGCGGCGCCTGTGGCGCCCAGTCCCAGCCCGCGCCTCTGCCCGATCGTATAATGGATGACGCCCGAATGACGCCCGAGAACGCGGCCGTCGACATGGACGATCTCGCCAGGCGCCGCCGCGCCCGGCGACAGGCGCTCGATGAGATCGCTATATTTGCCTTCAGGCACGAAGCAAATATCCTGGCTGTCCGCTTTATCGGCGACGAGCAGGTCGAATCGGCGCGCCAAGGCGCGAACCTCGCTCTTGGCCAAATCGCCGAGGGGAAAGCGCAAAAGCTCAAGCTGGGCCTTTGTCGTGGCGAACAGGAAATAGCTTTGGTCTCGCGTGGCGTCGGCGGCGCGGTGGAGCGCCCGCCGTCCGGATGAGTCGAGCCTCGAGGAGACATAATGCCCCGTCGCCAGCGCATCCGCGCCGAGATCCTGCGCCGTCTGGAACAAATCGGCGAATTTGATCTCGCTGTTGCAGGAGACGCAGGGGATGGGGGTCTCCCCCGTCACATAGCTATGCGCGAAAGGATCGATGACCTTTTTACGGAATAGCTCCTCGTAATCCAGAACATAGTGGGGAATGCCGAGACGCGACGCGACGGTGCGGGCGTCTTGAATGTCCTGGCCAGCGCAGCAAGATCCTTTGCGATGGACTGCGTCTCCATGATCATAAAGCTGCAGGGTCACCCCGATCACGTCGTAACCCTGCTCCTTGAGCAGAGCGGCGACGACTGCGGAATCGACGCCGCCCGACATTGCGACGACGACGCGAGTCTGCGCCGGCGGCTTCGCAAAGCCCAGACTATTGACGCCGTCGTTGTGTCTCGAAGCTTGGCTTTTCGTCATGGCCGCCGTATTTCTATTGAGCCGAACCCGCCTCCGCGCAGTCCCATCGCCGCGCGCCTTCCACGTCTCGGATCCGTGCGCCTGATCGCGGCGGCGCAGCCGTCTCGCCATTCAAATCCAATCCTCTTCATATATCGTCCGCCCGCCACCGCGCAATCCCGCTCCGCGCCAAGCTCGCGGATCCTGGCGACCTTCCGCCAGCTCGCCCGACAGGCCGGAGCTCCGCGCGAGCTGCAAAAGCGTGGTTTTTGTCGTCAAATGGATCGATCCGAGCTGAAATCACAAAAATCCGGCGGCAAGGGCACGGAGATTCTTCAGCAAAATCATGGCGCCGGCTTAGGCAAATTTTAAAACACCGCCCCTATTCTCGCGACCAATGAACAGAGTTTGTCGCGCGAGTTTCGGAAATGGCTGAACCAAATCGTCACCGGGCCAAATATGTCATCGGGCCGGACGGAAGCCCATTGACCATAGCGGACTTGCCGCCCGCGACGACAAAACGTTGGGTGATTCGGCGTAAGGCGGAAGTGGTCGCGGCGGTTCGCGGCGGCCTGCTCACCCTGGACGAAGCCTGCAGCCGTTACACGCTCACGGTCGATGAATTCCTATCGTGGCAAATGTCCATCGATCAGCATGGGCTTGCCGGTCTTCGCACAACGCGAATCCAGCAATATCGGCTCTGAAGCAGATTGCCGCGAAGCGCGGTTTTTCGTCCCGGCGCCTATTTCGCCGCTGCGCTTCAAACATCCGCATTGTCTATTGGGTCGGGCTCCAGCTTGTAGCGCACGATCAAGGGCGCCTGGGCGACCGAGAAGACGAAGATCAGTATAAGAATCCCCGGAAATTTGAAGTAGACCCAGAAATCATTCGACTGGGTCCGCCAAACCAGCTCATTCAACAGCGCGAGCAAGAAGAAGAAGGCGCCCCAGCGAATGGTCAGCGCGCGCCAGCCTTTCTCGGTGATCGCGAAAGCGTTTTCGAATATGATCGGCAGCAAGAGCTTGTTCATGGCGAGGCCGCCGAAAAGCGCCACGCCGAAGCCGACATAAAGAACTGTCGGCTTCATCTTGATGAAGCTCGTGTCCTGCAAATAAAGGGTAAGAGCACCGAAAATCAGCGCCATGACCGCTGTCAGGAGAGGCATGGCCGGAAGCTTCCGGGTTTTGACGAGCGAAACCGCCAGCGCGACGACGACCGCCGCCATCAATACCAAGGTCGCCGTGAAAAGACCGGCGTTGGGGCCGGCGAGGATCGCTTGCGGCAAGAACGGCGCGACAAGAGGCTCGAACAGTTTCGGCCGTGCGTTCGCGATGAAAAATAGCAGAAGCGGGCCCATCTCCACGCCGAGCTTCAACCACGGGACGGACCGCTTATCCTGCGGAGCGGCGAGGGCCGTCACCGGATTCGACATATCGTTCATATGAACCGCTCTTCCTTCTCTGCGCATCCATTCGCCCCCAATGTACGCGAGACGCTGACCCGGGCAAGACTGCTCTACTCTTCCATTCCCGCGATCGCGCGGGCGAAATCGCGCGCGGTGAAGGCTTCGAGATCATCAGCCGTTTCGCCGATGCCGATGAAATGGACCGGTAGCTGAAACTTATCCGTAATCGCGACGAGAATGCCTCCGCGCGCCGTGCCGTCGAGCTTTGTCATGACCAGGCCGGTCACGCCCGCCACCCGACCGAAAATCTCGACCTGGCTGATGGCGTTTTGACCGACCGTGGCGTCGAGGACGAGAAGGACGGCGTGCGGCGCCTCCGCGTCGACTTTCTTCATGACGCGAATGATTTTCTCGAGCTCAGCCATGAGCTCGGCCCGATTTTGCAAGCGTCCTGCGGTGTCCATCAGCACAATGTCGTCGCCCCGCTCCTGCGCGGCCTTGATCGCGTCGAATGCGAGCGCCGAGGCGTCGGCGCCTTGCTCGCGCGAAATCACCGGGCAATGAAGCCTTGAGCCCCAAATCATCAATTGCTCGATCGCCGCGGCGCGAAACGTGTCGCCGGCGGCCAGAAGCACGCGTTGGCCTTCGGCCGTGAATTTGGCTGCGAGCTTGCCGATGGTCGTCGTCTTGCCGGAGCCGTTCACGCCGACCACGAGAATCACATAAGGTTTCTTCGCGGGGTCGATTTCAAGAGGGCGGGCGTAAGGCGCCAAGACCCGCTCCACCTCCGCGGAGAGGATCGCCTTGACCTCGTCCACTTCGACATTCTTGTCGTAGCGGCCCTGGCCGACGATTTTGGCGATGCGCGACGCGGTGGCGACGCCGAGATCGGCGCGAATAAGGACGTCCTCGAGATCGTCGAGCATAGCCTCATTGAGCTTGCGCTTCGTGAAGATCGCGACGAGACCGCTCGCAATCGAATTGGACGAGCGCGCGAGGCCCTCGCGCAGCCGCGCCCACCAGCTCCGCTTCTGCGCCGGGGCCGCTTGCTCCAAGGGCTGCAAGGGCGATTGCGCGAGGGGCCGCGCCTCCGGCTCCGCATCCATCTCGCTTTCGACCGGCTCGCGCGTTTCCACGAGCACCGCCTCGGCCGCCTCGGGAAGCAGCGCTTCCTCCGTGCGCAGCTCGCCAACCGGGCTCTCCTCGGCCAGAGATTGATCGGGCTCCGACGGCGCCGCCTCGCGGCTTTGCGTCTGCGTCTGTTCCTCGACGCTCTCCTTGCGGCCGAAGACGCGGCGGAAAAAACTCTGCTTCGACTTTGCCGTCGAGTCGTTTTCTTGGCTCACAATCACATCCTATCCTTCGGTCCGCCGGAGCGGCCGCTTACGCGCCGGCGCGCTTTTGGGAGGTCCCTGCTCGCGTTCTTTCGGCGGGCGCCTCGGCCAAAAGGAACGTAAAAACAACTCGTGGACGCAGCGCTTCTCAATATTCTCCGTTTCAGCGAACTATATAAGACTGGCGGCGCGATTGTGATCATATAAAATTCCGGTCGACGGGAACGGTCTCGCCTCAGTTCCATTATTATACGCGGCGGCGCGCCGCAGGCGGCGAAGATCAGAGCCTCAACTCCGAATCGTCGCGTCTTGGCACCGGGAGGATAATAATGGATCGCCGGTCTTTCGTGACGTCGGCTCTGCTGTCTGCGGGCGTTCTTGCTTTGACGCTTGGAGCAGCCCAAGCTTTGCCAGGAGCCTCTCCGCACGACGATCTCGCTCAGATAACGAAAAGCGATGTAGAAACCGTCTGGTGGAGACGCCGTTGGCGCCGTCGCCATTGGCGGCGCTGGCGGCGTTGGTGATCGAGGCCCGCCCCAATCCGAACGGGCCTAGAGCGCTTTCCGACCGAATGGACCCGTTCGGTCGATTAGAACTCGCTCCAGTTTCAGAGACTCAAGCATATTCTGGTCGATCTGATCGATTCGGCCCGAGCGAAATACGCTCTAGGCGAGCGGATCGATCTGGCCGGGCGTGACTCGCAGCATTTGCGCCCGCATCTCCAGCCCCGTGAAAGTCGCCGGATCGGCGCCGGTCAACCAAACCTGCCCGCCGAGAGATCCGAATTGATCGTAAAGCGCCATCCGCCGGGTCGGATCGAAATGCGCCGCGATCTCGTCGAGAAGGACAAGAGGGGGAAGGCCGCTCGTCCTTTCGACCAGATGCGCCTGCGCCAGGACGAGCCCGACCAGCAGCGCCTTCTGCTCGCCGGTCGAGGCCTGAGCCGCCTCGATGTTCTTGGGGCCGTGGCGCACGCAAAGGTCGCTCGCCTGCGGCCCAATGAGGGCGCGTCCCGCCGCGCTATCCCTGGCGCGATGGTCGCGCAGCATCTCGCGATAGAGATCTTCCGCCTCCAGCGCGGGCCGCTCGGCGACAAGGGTCTCCACCTCCCCGCGCAGAGCGATTTCCGCCCAAGGAAAAGCCGCTGCCCCTTCTCGCGTCGCCGCGATCAAAGCTGAAAGCAAGGAGACCGTCTCGACGCGAGCGGCGGCGACCGCGACCCCGAGCTCGGCGATCTCGCGCTCGATCGCGTCGAGCCAGCTCCTTTCCGATTGGCTTTGTCCCGATTCGAGAAGCCGGTTGCGGCCGCGCAAGGCGCGCTCGAAGGCGCTCACGCGCGCGCCATGATCGGCGTCGACCGAAAGCACGAGCCGGTCGAGGAAACGGCGGCGTTCGCCCGGCGATCCGGTGAAAAGCCCATCCATGGACGGCGTCAGCCAGACGACACGGAGGTGATCGCAGAAGGCGCGGATCGAGCCGACTGGCTCCCGGTCGATACGATATTTGCGCAAAGGCGGCGCATTATCCTGGCGCTCGACGCCGGTCCCGAGCTGAATTTCGCCCAAGGGCGCGGCGAGCTCGACCGAGACCGCAAAACCGCCCGAGCTCATCTTGCGCGAAAATTCGCTCAAATCCGCCCGGCGCAGGCCGCGCCCCGGCGTCAGCAAGGACAAGGCCTCGATCACATTGGTCTTGCCGGCACCATTGTCCCCCGTGAGGACGACGACGGGCGCCGATATAGCGAGATCAAGCGCTGAGTAGGAACGAAAATCGGCCAGGGTCAGGCGCCGCACGCCGCGAAAACCGTCTCCGCGCGGCACGGCGCTGATCGGCGCCCTTTCCATCTGATCACACATTGAAACGCGCCTTCAAGGCCTCAAGCCTCTTGAAGCTCGAGCGATCTCTTGCAACCGATAAGCGCCGAGGCCAATCGCTTCATCGCCGGCCGTGTTATGGTTCGGCCATGGAAAAAGCGCTCCTCCTCCGCCGCCGGACGCCCGATGACCTCGATCGCCTCGCCGATCTTTGGGTCGCGAGCTGGCGGGAAGCAATGCCCGACATCGATTTTTCCGCGAGACGCTCCTGGTTTTGCGATCATCTCCGCGCGCTCGAAGCGGCTGGAGCCGCCACGGTCTGCGCAGTCGACGGGTCCGACCGGCCAATCGGTTTCGTGACCATTGATCCCGCGACCGCCTATCTCGATCAGATCGCCGTCGCGCCGAGAGCCAAGGGGAGCGGCGCCGCCGCCCTCCTTCTGAGCGAGGCCCGCCGCCTCTCGCCGACCAGCCTGATCCTGGAGGTCAACCAGGACAACGCCCGCGCCCTTCGATTTTACGAGCGCGAAGGCTTCGAAAAAATCGCCGAAGGCGTGAATCCGCGCTCCGGGCTGAAAACGTGGCGCCTTCGCTGGCAGAAACGAGCTTGAATATTTTTGTGCATTGCGGCATTTAGATCGCGATTGCTTTGGATCGTCTCGATTCAAGATCACTAAACTAATCGATTTCAATAACTTCAGGTGACTTAACGGCGGATTGCCTGACGTCGCCTCTCCTCACACTCCGCGCCGGCATCCAGCGGCGCGTGACGCCGATCAGCGCGCATCCGGCGCAAAACGGGAGCTGCGGTCAATGCTGCAAAGATTCGTGGTGGTCCAGGCCCTGGGCGGCAAGCCCTTGAAGCGAATCGTCATGACGAGCGATTCAAAGGGCATTCTCGTCGCAGACCCAGGCCTTCTCGGCGAAATCGAAACCGGCATTCATCAGCCCGTGACCGCGCCGCTGAGAACCGTGTTCAATTTCGACGAACCGGTCTTCGCCGAGCTCATGTCGCAATGGCATGCGGACAAGAAGACCGACGCCGCGACCTGGGCCAAGCTCGACCGGTTCCAGCCTATGCTTGACGCGGCCGAATAAGCAATTTTTCGCGGCCTTCGCCGTCACTCGGCGGCGACTGATTGGTCCGGCTTCAGCGCCGCCGCGCCGGTCTCGAATTGCAGCTTGGCGAGGCGGGCGTAAAGCCCGTTCCGCGCGACGAGGGTCGCATGATCGCCCTCCTCGACCAGCCGGCCGTTGTCCAGGACCAGAATGCGGTCGGCCTTGAGCACCGTCGCGAGGCGATGCGCGATGACGATGGTCGTGCGTTCTGACATCACCTTTTCGAGCGCGCCTTGGACGAGCATCTCGTTTTCCGAATCGAGGGCCGAGGTCGCTTCGTCGAGGAGCAGCACCGGGGCGTCCTGAAGGATCGCGCGGGCGATGGCGAGCCGCTGGCGCTGCCCGCCCGAGAGAGTCACGCCACGCTCGCCGACTTTAGTCGCATAGCCTTCCGGCAAGGCGCGGATAAATTCGTCCGCCGCCGCCCGCACGGCGGCGTCGCGCACCGCCTCGTCGCTGGCGTCGGGCGCGCCATAGCGGATATTGTCGGCGATCGAGACGCCGAAAATCACCGGATCTTGCGGCACGCTTTTGATTCGCCGCCGCAGCTCCGCCGGATCGGCGCTCTTGATGTCGACGCCGTCGAGAAGGATGCGGCCAGCGGTCGGATCATAGAAGCGCAACAGAAGCTGAAAAAGCGTCGTTTTTCCGGCGCCCGACGGTCCGACGAGCGCGACCGTCTCGCCCGCCGCGATCGTGAGAGTGAGATCATGCAGGGCGCGGTCGTCCGGCCGCGTCGGATAGTGGAATTCGACATGCTCGAAACCAATGGCGCCGCGCGTCGGCGCCGGGAAAGCCGCCGCCGGAACCGGCGCCACAATGGTCGGCTTCAGACTTAATATGTCGGCGATCCGCCCAGCGGCGCCGGCGGCGGCGGCGACTTCGCCCCAAACCTGGCTCAACTCGCTGAGCGCGCCGGCGCCGAGAATGGCGTAAAGGACGAATTGCGAGAGCAGTCCTCCGGTCATGCGGTCGGCGAGCACGTCCTGCGCCCCGAGCCAGAGCACGCCGACAATGCTGGCGAAAACCAGAAAAATGACCACGATCGTGAGCCGCGCCCGCGCGGAGGCCGCGTTGCGGGCGGCGACATAGGCCTCTTCGGCCGCTGCGGCGAAATGCGCGCCGGCAGCGGATTCCGCGCCATAGGCCTGCATCACCCGCACGGCCCCGAGATTTTCCGCGGCGAAGGCGCTCGCTTCGGCGAGGGCGTCCTGCGCCGTGCGGGACCGCTTGCGCACGAGGCGTCCCGACGCGACGAGGGGCAGGACGATGACCGGAATGGCGATCAGCACGAAAGCCGATAGTTTCGGGCTGGTATAGACCATGAGCCCGATCGCGCCGATGAAGAGAAATAAGTTACGAAGCGCCAGCGCGGCTGTCGCGCCGAACGCCGATTTCATTTGCGTCGTGTCGGCGGTGAGCCGCGAAAGCAGCTCGCCGATTTTGGCGGAATCGAAAAAGGCGGCGTCTTGCCGGCAAAGATGCTTGAACACATCCGCCCGGAGGTCGGCGACGACCCGCTCCCCGAGGGTCGTCACGAAATAGTAACGCGCGCCCGATGAGAGGGCGAGAATCGCCGCGACGCCGACCAGCGCGAAGAAATATGTGTCGACCAGGCCGGCGCTATCCGTTGAAAAGCCGAAATCGATCATTCGGCGGATCGCCAGCGGCACGGCGAGCGTCGCCGCCGCCGCCATCGTCACAGCGATGAGCGCGCCGGCGATGCGCGGCTTGTAGCGCAGCACATAAGGCAGCAACGGCAGCAGGGCGCGCGGCGAGGCTTTTTGCTTCGGCGCGGCGGATGGGTCGAGAGCGGGGCGGGGTTTGGCCATGGCAGGATGATCCCGGGATCGTGGACATTCGGGCCCGAACGCCCTTCGTCGCGTCTCTAATTTACGCGTCTCCGAACGCCGCCGTCGCAGCGCCGGACGCCTCTCTTTCCTTAGAACAGATCAAGCTGTGACGAAAGTGAGAACCACGCCGCGCCCTTAGGCCGGCCGCGCAAGCTCCGGCCGGCGCAGCGCCCCTTCTTTCTCAATCCCGGCGAGAAGAATGCAGAGCGCGATCCCTTCCGACGCCGCGCGAACCTCCTCGAGACTCGGATAAGTCGGCGCGAGACGCAGCGAGCTGTCGTCGGGGTCCTGGCCAAACGGCCAGGTGGCGCCCGCCGGCGTGAGCGCCAGCCCCGCGTCCTTGGCGAGCGCGACGACGCGCTTCGCGGTCTCCTTGCGGGCGTCGACGCTGATGAAATAGCCGCCTTCGGGACGCGTCCAGCGCGCGACGCCGGTTCCGGCGAGCCGGCGCTCCAGGGCCTCTTCGACCGCCGCGAATTTCGGCGCGATGAGGGCGCGATGCGCGTCCATCAGGCGGAGGATGCCCGCCTCGTCGCGGAGAAAACGGACATGGCGCAGCTGGTTCAGCTTGTCTGGACCGATGGTGCGCTTGCCGGCCCGCGCGAGAAGCCATTTCACATTGGCGGAAGACGAGGCGAAAAATGCGAGCCCCCCGCCCGCGAGAGTGACCTTGGAGGTCGAGGCGAAGACGAAGGCGCGGTCGGCGTTTCCGACGCGCGCGCAGGCCTCGAGAATATTCAGAATTTCATGCCGGCGCTCGGTCAGATGGTGGACGACATAGGCATTGTCCCAGAACAGCCGGAAATCGGGCGCGCCCGTCTTCATCGCGGCAAGACGCTCGACAGTGGCCGCGGAGTAGATCTCGCCGGTCGGGTTCGAATATTTCGGCACGCACCACATGCCCTTCACCGCCGGGTTGGCGGCAAGAGCCTCGACCGCATCCATGTCGGGTCCCTCGCCCGTCATGGGGACCGGCAGCATGCGGAAGCCATATTCCTCGCAGATCGCGAAATGCCGGTCATAGCCGGGCGACGGGCAGATGAACGCGACCTCCGCCTCCTTCGACCAGGGCCTCGGCGAACCGACGACGCCTTTTAGCAGCGCCCAGACGATGCAGTCATGCATCAGCGCGAGGCTCGAATTATTGCCGACGACGACGCGATCCGGCGGCGCGCCGAGCATGGGCGCGAACAGGGCCCTCGCTTCGGCGAGCCCCTGCAGACCGCCATAGTTGCGGGCGTCTTCGCCGGCTTCGGTGAAATGGTCGGCGTTGCCGGGAAGCGCGAGCAGCCCGCTCGAGAGGTCGAGCTGCTCCGGCGCGGGCTTGCCGCGCGTCATGTCCAGCTTGAGGCCCTGCGCGCGAAAGGCGTCGTATTGATCTTGGACGCGCGCCCGCAGCGCTTCGAGATCGGCGTCCGAAAGATCGGCGATCGTGGTCATGGAAACCCCGGCTATTTATCGAGTTGGCGGGTTGTAGCGCTACGTCGACAGCGGCGCCAGCCCAGCGCGCTTGCAAATGGCTTCCAAGGCCTCGACGCGTCCGCTTTGCGCCGAGGGACGATGGGCAAGGAGGGACCCGCTGCGAAGCCCCGTCGCGAAATTTTGATCGCGCCGCCGTCCAGCGCCCCCCGATCGGGCTTAAACTATTGTCGAAAGGATTATTTCGAGAGGTTCCGATCTCGGGCGCCGGCCGTCTTGCCGATAGCGCCGCAGGGGTGATATGCCGCAACTGTCAAATGGATGGCGGCGCAAGCGCATGCTGCGGAGGGCAAAACGACGTGGCGGGCGACAAGGTTCTGGTCACGGGGGCTTCGGGCTTCGTCGGCTCCGCCGTCGCGCATGCGCTGGTTCGATCCGGCTATTCGGTGCGGGCGCTCACGCGCTGCACGAGCCCGCGAACCAATCTCGCCAATCTGGACATTGAGATCGCCGAGGGAGACATGCGCGACGCCGCGGCGGTCAAGCGAGCGATGACCGGCGCGCGCTTCTTGTTCCATGTCGCCGCCGATTATCGGCTCTGGGCGCGCGACCGCGAGGAAATCCTGACGACCAATCGCGACGGGACGCGCAATTTGATGCAGGCTGCCCTGCACGAGGGCGTCGAGCGAGTCGTCTATACGAGCAGCGTGGCGACGATCGCCTGCACGAAGGACGGCAAGCCGGCGGACGAGACCATGCGCCTCGCGCAATCCTGCGCGATCGGCGCCTATAAACGCAGCAAGGTCGCCGCCGAGCAAGTCGTCGAGACGATGATCACGCGCGAGCGGCTGCCGGCCGTTATCGTGCATCCCTCGACGCCGATCGGCCCGCGCGACGTCAAACCGACGCCGACGGGCCGCATCATTCTCGAAGCGGCGGCGGGGCGCATGCCCGGCTATGTCGACACAGGACTTAATCTGGTGCATGTCGACGATGTCGCCAAAGGCCATTTGGCGGCTCTGGAGCGCGGCGAGATCGGCGAGCGCTATATTCTCGGCGGCCAAGACGCCTCGCTGGCGCGCCTTCTCGCCGATATCGCCGCGCTCTGCGGCCGCAAGGCGCCGAAACTCCAGTTCCCCCGTGCGCTGGTCTACCCTCTCGCCATTGCGGCCGAGGCTGCGGCGCATTTCACCAAACGAGAGCCCTTCGTGACCGTCGACGGATTGCGGATGTCGAAGCATCGCATGTTCTTCAGCTCCGCCAAAGCCGAACACAAGCTCGGCTATGCGGCGCGGCCCTATGGCGAGGCCCTCGCCGAGGCTTTGGCTTGGTTTCGCGACAATGGCTATCTGCGATGAGCGACGATTTCCGCGCGGAGCCCTCAAAGACGCATCGCCAAGAGAATTTTCCCGTCGCCTCGCGGCTGATCGCGGCGAAATATCGCCCTGCGATCCTTGCCTATTACCGCTTCGCGCGCGGCGCCGACGATGTCGTGGACAATGGCGCGCTGTCCCCGGACGCGAAGCTCGCCGGGCTCGATCTGTTCGAGGCCACGCTTCTGGGCGACAGCGACCGCGTCGAGGCGGCCAAGCCGCTTCGCGCCATCCTAGCCGAAAGAAAGCTCTCGCCCCGGCATGCGCTCGATCTGCTGCGGGCGTTTCGTATGGACGCTGTGAAATCCCGTTATGCGAATTGGGACGAGCTGATGGAATATTGCGCCTATTCGGCGGCGCCAGTCGGACGCTTCGTCCTCGACGTGCATGGCGAGAGCGAGGCGACATGGCCCGCCTCGGACGCGCTGTGCTCGGCGTTGCAAGTCATTAATCATTTGCAGGATTGCGCCGCCGATTTTCGCAATCTCGACCGCGTCTATATTCCCCTGGACGCGCTCGCCGCGCAGGAAGCAGCGGTCGAGTCGCTCGCTGCGGCGCGGGCCTCGCCGGGGCTCAGGGCCTGCCTGCGCGGCCTGGCCGAAAAGACCGGAACGCTCATCGACGAGGGCGCCCGCTTGCCTGCGCAAGTGCGCGATTTCAGACTTCGGCTCGAGACTGCGGCCATCGCGAGGCTCGCCCGCACGCTCAACAACATCCTGCTCGCGCGCGATCCTCTGAGCGAAAAGGTGCATCTCAGCAAGCCGGCCTTTCTCGCCTGGACCTTGATCGGGGTGTTTTCGGTCCTCTCGGCCCCAGCGGCCAGCGCCTCGCGGCCTTCGGCGCCACGCGCGGAGGACGCATGAGCGCTGAAACCTCGGCGGCCGCGGACGGCGAGGACGCCGCCGTCCGCTCGCGCGGAAGCTCCTTCTACGCGGCCATGCGGATCCTGCCCCGCCCGCGCCGCGAGGCCATGTTCGAAATCTATTCCTTCTGCCGCGCCGTCGACGACATCGCGGACGAGGGCGGCCAGCCCGCCGCTCGCCTCGATGCGCTTGAAGCCTGGCGCCGCGACATCGGCGCGCTTTGCGGCGGGCGGACGCCCTCTCGGCCCCTGCTCGGCCTCCAAACCGCGATCGAGCAGTTCGATCTTCGGCGGGAGGATTTCCTCGCCGTCATCGACGGCATGGAGATGGACGTCCTCTCCGACATTCAGGCGCCGAGTTTCGCGACGCTCGATCTTTATTGCGATCGAGTCGCGAGCGCGGTCGGCCGGCTCTCGGTGCGCATCTTCGGCGCGCCGCCGGCCGAAGGACGCGAGCTCGCGCATCATCTCGGACGCGCGTTTCAGCTCACCAACATCTTGCGCGACCTCGACGAGGACGCCGCGATCGGACGTCTCTATCTGCCGCGCGAGCAATTGCTGGCGGCAGGCATTTTCACCACAGCTCCCAACGAGGTGCTGGCTAGTCCCGCGCTCGGAAAAGCTTGCGCGCCGCTCATCGACATCGCGGCCGAGCATTTCGCGCAAGGCCGCCGCATCATGGCAGGGCTCCCACGCGCGACCGTGCGCGCCCCACGCGTGATGGCCGAGGTCTATCAGAGCATTCTCGCCGGCTTGGCCGCGCGGGGCTTTGCGCCGCCACGCCTGCGCCAGCGCACGCCCCGCCATCGCATTCTCCTCGCGATCCTCCGCTACGGCCTCATCTAATGCCGGGATCCGCCATTCATGTCGTCGGCGCCGGGCTCGCCGGCCTCGCCGCGGCGGTGCGCCTCGCCGATGGATCGCGCGAAATCATCCTGCACGAGGCTGCGCGCCAAGCGGGCGGACGTTGCCGCTCCTATCACGACGCGCAGCTCGGCATGACGATTGACAATGGCAATCACCTGCTCCTTTCGGGGAATGTCTCTGCGCGAAACTTCCTCGCTGCGATCGGCGGCGCGGAAGAAATGCAAGGGCCGGACGACGCCGAATTCAGCTTCGTTGATCTCGCCTCCATGCAGCGCTGGGTCGTGCGGCCGAACGCCGGCCCGCTGCCCTGGTGGATCTTTTCCGCGCACCGTCGGACGCCTGGCTCCCGCTGGAGCGATCATCTCGCCCTGCTGCGCCTCCTCCTTCCTGGCGGTGACCGCCCGATCGCGGAGGTCATGCGTTGCGAAGGCGCTCTTTACGAGCGACTCTGGCGTCCGTTCCTTCTCGCCGCACTGAACACCGAGCCGAAAGAAGGCTCGCGCCGCCTCGCCGCCGCCGTCGTGCGCGAGACCCTGGCGAAGGGCGGAGTCGCTTGCCGTCCGCTTGTCGCCGCGCATGGGCTCTCCGCAGCCTTCATCGAGCCGGCGCTCCGCCATCTCGCCGCGCGCGGGGCGCAGATCCGCTTCGACCACAGGCTGAAGAAGATCATTTTCTCGCAAGACCGCATCGACGCGCTTGATTTCGGCGAGGAGACGACCCCGCTCGGACCGCAGGATCATGTCATTCTCGCCGTGCCGCCGAATGTCGCGCGCGAGCTCTTGCCGGAACTCGAAACTCCGGAAAGTTTTCGCGCCATCGTCAACGCCCATTTCAAAATCCCTCCGCCAGCTGATTTGCCGCCTGTGCTCGGCGTGATCAACGGGACTGTGGAATGGATCTTCGCCTTTCCGGACCGGATCTCAATCACGATCAGCGGCGCTGACCGTCTCCTCGACGTTCCGCGCGAGGAGCTTGCGCAAAGCCTGTGGGCGGAGGTCGTCAGGGCCGCGCATATTGAAAAGCCGCTTCCGCCATGGCAGATCATCAAGGAAAAACGGGCGACTTTCGCGGCGACGGTCGCTGAAAACACACGCCGTCCAGACGCAGCCACGGCCTACGCCAATTTGACGTTGGCCGGCGATTGGACAGCGACCGGCCTGCCGGCGACGATCGAAGGCGCCATTCGTTCAGGCGACCTAGCCGCCGATCTCGTCGCGCGATCGCGCCGATGAGCGCGCGCGCCCGTCGTCCTTGAGCGGGATGCGAAAAAGTGGAATCCGGTTTTTCGCGTAAGATCTCGCTCTCGCTTTCAAAACACGATCACGTTTCATGCTTTTGGATGTTTTCATCCAAAAGCTTCGTGATCTAAGACGGCGAAAACAGCGGAGGCTTCATGCTGGAACTGGGAATGGGGGCGAATAAAGTGGGTGAGCGTGATTTCGACCTCGCCGAAGTCGAGAAGGCGGTCGGCCACGCATCCCGAGCGCTCCGAGCGCAGCAACGTCCCGACGGCCATTTCGTCTTCGAGCTCGAGGCCGACGTTTCGATTCCGGCCGAATATATTCTCTTCCGACATTTTCTCGCGGAGCCGATATCCAACGCGCTCGAAGCCAAGATCGGCCGCTATTTGCGGGCGAGGCAGGCTGCGGACGACGGCTGGCCGCTGTTCACCGACGGCGCATTCAACGTCAGCAACAGCGTCAAGGCCTATTTCGCGCTGAAAATGATCGGCGACTCGCCCGACGCCGAGCATATGAGGCGCGCCCGCGCCGCCATTCTCGCGCATGGGGGAGCGGCGGCCAGCAATGTCTTCACCCGCGCTTTGCTCGCTCTCTACGGCGCGTTGCCTTGGCGCGGCGTGCCGGTGATGCCGGTCGAGATCATGCATCTGCCGCGCTGGTTCCCGTTCCATCTAAGCAAGATCTCCTATTGGGGCCGGACGGTGCTTGCGCCCCTGCTCGTGGTGAACGCGCTCAAGCCTAGAGCGCGTAATCCGCGCAAGATCGAGATTCAGGAGCTATTCGTCGTTCCGCCGGAAGAGGTCCGGCAATGGCCGGGCGCGCCACATCAGAAATTTCCTTGGACCACGCTGTTTGGCGCGGTGGACAAGCTGTTGCGTTGGGCCGAGCCGTATTTTCCGAAGGGCGTGCGCCAAAGCGCGATCGATAAGGCGGTCGCTTTCGTCACAGAAAGATTGAACGGCGAGGACGGACTCGGCGCGATTTACCCGGCGATGGCCTATTCCGCGCTGATGTTCGACGCACTCGGCGTCCCGCGATCCGACCCGCGACTGGTCCAGATCCTGGCCGCCATCGACAAGCTGCTCGTCGTCAAGGACGACGAAGCCTATTGCCAGCCCTGCGTCTCGCCGGTTTGGGACACGGGCCTCGCTTGCCACGCGCTGATGGAGACGGGCGGCGGCGATCTCGCGCCGGCCGTCGACGCCGCGCTTGCTTGGCTCATGCCCTTGCAAGTCAAGGATGTCGTCGGCGATTGGGCGATGCAGAAGCCGCATGTGCGGGCGGGCGGTTGGGCGTTCCAATACGCCAACGCCTATTATCCCGATCTCGACGACACGGCCGTCGTCGCCATGGCCTTGGATCGCGCCTCCGCGACTTGGCCAATCGCGCAGGAGGCAGATCGCAAGGAGGCGATTGCGCGGGCGCGCGAATGGATCGAGGGCCTGCAAAGCGCCAATGGCGGCTTCGGCGCCTTCGACGCCGACAACGATCGCGAATATTTGAACTACATCCCCTTCGCCGATCACGGCGCCTTGCTCGACCCCCCCACGGAAGACGTCACCGCACGATGCGTCTCGCTCCTCGGTCAGCTCGGAGAGACGGCGGATTCGAGCCCCATCGTGGCTCGCGCAGTCGACTATCTCATACGCGCGCAGAAGCCCGACGGCAGCTGGTTTGGACGCTGGGGCATGAACTACATCTACGGCGTTTGGTCCGTGCTCTGCGCCTTCAATGCAATCAAGCTGGACCCGAAGAGCGAAACGGTGCACAAAGCAACAGCGTGGCTGAAACGCATTCAGAACCCAGATGGGGGCTGGGGTGAAGACGGCGAAAGCTATGCTTTGGACTATGCCGGCTATCGATCGGCGCCGAGCACGGCGTCGCAGACGGCATGGGCGTTGCTTGGCCTCATGGCGGCGGGCGTAGTCGATGACCCCTCCGTGGAGCGCGGCATGCGCTATTTGGCGCGGAGCCAGACAGGGGACGGATTTTGGAGCGAAGAGCGTTTCACCGCGACGGGCTTTCCCCGAGTTTTTTTCCTCCGTTATCATGGCTACGCGAAATTCTTTCCGCTTTGGGCGATGGCGCGCTACCGCAATCTCAAATCAGGCAACCGTCCGCCAATTCTGACCGGAATGTAGCCGGGCGTCCCGTCATCGCGGTCACCGGCCTTCGCGCCGAAGCCCGGGTGGCGGCAGGCCCTCAAATCATTGTGATGTCCGGCGGCGGCGATGGCGCAGGCCTCGCGCGCGCCCTGGATCAAGCGGCCGCAAACAAAGCGTCGGCGATCATTAGTTTCGGCGTCGCGGGCGGGCTGGCGCCCGGCCTCGCCTCGGGCGCGGCTCTCGTCGCCCGCTCGATCGTCGCGGAAGACGGCCAGCGTTATTACGGCGACCCCAAATGGTCGCGTCGACTGTCGACCGCGCTCGGCGGCGCCCCGATCGTCGACATGGCCGGAGTTGACGCGCCGGTAGTCGACCACGCCACGAAACACGCGCTGCATCTCAGGACCGGCGCCTTCGCCGTCGATATGGAATCGCATATCGCCGCCAGGGTTGCCGCAGCGCATGGACTTCCATTCGCGGCTTTTCGCGTGGTCGCAGATCCGGCGGAGAGGCGCTTGCCGCATGCCGCGTTGGTCGGCATGCAGGCCGACGGCTCGCTCGCCCTAGGGGCTGTAGCGCGTTCACTTCTCCGCGATCCGCGCCAGGTTCCTCAATTGCTCCAGGCCGCGCTCGATGCGCGCGCGGCCTTCACAGCGCTACTCCGCGGCCGAAAGATGCTCGTCGGCGCGCTGGGCTTCACCGAATTCCGCGAGCTTGTCCTCGACCTGCCGCCCGAAGACGTAATCGGCCGGTCGTTGCCGGTCTAACGGAATATCCGGGGCCATCGGCCCTTCGGTGCGGACGCCGCGCAAGGCGACGCCGAGCAAGCGCAACGGATGGCTGAAGGCCTCCTCGACCGCGGTCGCCTCGAAGCCGCTATGCACCATGCAGTCGGCGCATTTTTCGTAATTGCCGGTTCCGTAGGCATCCCAATCGGTTTCTTCCATCAGTTCCTTGAAACTGGCCGCATATCCTTCGCCAAGCAGATAGCAAGGCCGCTGCCAGCCGAAGACCGTCCGCGTCGGATTGCCCCACGGGGTGCACTGATAGGTTCGATTGCCGGCGAGGAAATCGAGGAAGAGCTGGGACTGGAAGAACGGCCAAGCCTTGCCGCCGCGTCCGAGCGCGAAGACTCGACGGAACAGGTTCTTCGTCTTCTCGCGATTGAGAAAATGCTGCTGATCGGGCGCGCGCTCATAGGCGTAGCCGGGAGACACGGTGATGCCTTCGATCCCCAGCGCCGCTGCGCTGTCGAAAAAGGCCGCGACTCGCGCCGGTTCGGCCGTGTTGAACAGCGTGCAATTGATGGTGACGCGAAACCCCCGCTCCTTGGCGAGCTTCAGAGCGGCGAGCGCGCGATCATACACGCCAGTCTGGCACACCGACTGATCATGCATCCCGGCGTCGCCGTCGAGATGAATGGACCAGTTGAAATAGCGGTTCGGCTTGTAGCGATGAAGATTCTTCTCCAACAGCAAGGCGTTGGTGCAAACCGTGACGAATTTCCGCCGGGCGATGGCGCCGGAGACGATCTCAGGCAGATCCTTGTGCAGCAAGGGCTCGCCGCCAGCGATGACGACGACCGGCGCGCCGCATTCGTCGATCGCGGCGAGACAATCGGCGAGCGGCAAGCGCTGATTGAGAATCGTGTCCGGGTAATCGATCTTGCCGCAGCCGGCGCAGGCGAGATTGCAGCGAAACAAGGGCTCGAGCATCAGGACGAGCGGAAAGCGCTTGACGCCGGAGATGCGCTTGCGAGCCACATAGGCGCCGACCTGCGCCATTTGGAGAAACGGTATTCCCAATGCGTGCTCCTCGAAAGTAGTGCGATCCGCCAAATCGCGATGATTCGGACCGAAGAAACCCAAAAATCAGGGACGCGATCGCTTCCTATAGGTTTGCGCAGGGCGCCGTCGGAAAGCGACTCCTGCTGCGCGCCGTCCCGCTCTCGCGCCTTGCCGGATCCGCGCGCATCCAAGGCGCGAGACGCGGTCCAGCGGCTCGAGATTTGGATTATTGCTCGGACAAGCCGCCTGAAACGGACAACGCTCCGCTTTGCCAGGTTTCGTCCGTCGCGCCTCATCGACGGCGAACCGTGCTTCGCCGTCGCAGCTTCCGCCAACAGACAAGCTGCATTTTGAGTTGCGGCGCAAACAGAAAATGCGCATCAAATTTCATTACAGATTTTTTTTTGGAGTTATCACGAGGCGCGCGCGTTCCGTTCGACCGACGAACAAGGCCTGTGGCGGAGGTCCGGCGGCCGCGTCAATGATCGAGCAACTCGGCCGGCAATTTGAACTCGATGTTTTCCTCTTCGCCGGGCAACATGGAGAGCTCTAAGGGGCCGAGGCCGCGCAGCGCCTCGATCACCTCTTCGACGAGAATTTCCGGCGCCGACGCCCCGGCCGTGAGGCCCACGATCCCCGCGCCGCGCAAAGATTCGAGATCGAGCTCGGATTTGTCGGCGATGAGAAAAGTCGGAACCTGGGCTTCCGTCCCTATTTCGCGCAATCTGTTCGAGTTCGAGCTGTTTTTCGCGCCAACGACCAGGATCACATCGACCAACTGACTCAATTGCCGCACGGCGCTTTGCCTATTCTGCGTCGCGTAGCAAATGTCCTTGGTCTCGGGACCGACGATGTCGCTGAAACGGCGTTCGAGCGCCGCGATGATCAATTTCGTGTCGTCGACGCTCAAGGTCGTCTGGGACACATAGGCGAGAGGCTCGTCGGGAGCGAGCGCTAGCGCCTCGACGTCCGCTTCGCACTGGACAAGATGGACCGGCCCCGGAATGCGCCCCATCGTTCCCTCGACCTCGGGGTGGCCGGCATGGCCTATGAGGACCACCGACCGGCCCTGTTGCACATAACGCTCGCCCTGGCTATGAACCTTGGCGACCAAGGGGCAGGTCGCATCGAGCACGGGCAGGCCGAGCGCCGCGGCTTCGTCCTCGACCGATCGGGCGACGCCATGCGCGCTGAAGATCGTTCGCGCGCCGGACGGCACCTCGGCGAGGCTCTCGACAAATCGGGCGCCTTTTGCTTTCAGGCTCTCCACGACATAACCGTTATGGACGATTTCATGCCGCACATAGATGGGCGCGCCATATTTGGCGAGAGCTTGCTCGACGATCTCGATCGCCCGGACAACGCCGGCGCAGAATCCGCGAGGCTGTGCCAAAATGACCTTCATGCAATTCGCCTAGCGTGGAAGCCCCCTATAAGCGGGCGATAATTGACGCAAGTCTTATAGTTTAGCTTGTAACGACGACATTGACATTGTCAAACAACGCTCGTCTCTGTCGCTCGGCTCCCAAACAAGACGCGGATTGGCCGAATCACAAGATTGCAAGCCATTAAGCTTATCTGAACTCAATATTCGTTAACGCTGCCTTGCTCTGGCCCTTTTCGATTGGCGATGACCCCGCATGACGACACATGAAGACAGCATGAGCCTGACGCCGCCGCCCGAGCCGACGGCCTCGGGTCTGATCGCCAGAGCGATCGTCGCGATCGTAATCGCGTGCAAACGCTTCAAATGGGTGGTTCTCGCCCTCGCGGTGGTCGCGACGCTGTTTTCAGCGCGCTACGCCGCCCTGCATTTCAAGATCAACACCAACACCAATGATTTCATCTCCGCCAAGCTGAAATGGCGGCAAAACCTCGCCGCCGTGGACAACGCCTTTCCACAGCGCAAGGATCAGATCCTGGTCGTGATCGACGGCGCCACGCCCGAGCTCGCCGATTCGGCGGCCCGGCGCCTAACCGAAAAGCTCGCCGCGCGGCCCGATCTTTTCCAATCGGTCCTGCGGCCCGACGGCGGCGCCTATTTCAATCGAAACGGCCTGATGTTCATGCCGGTCGCCGAGCTTCAACGCACCACGGACGAACTCTTCAGAGCGCAGCCCTTCCTCGGCGCCCTAGTGTCCGATCCGAGCCTGCGCGGAATCATGGACGCCTTCGCCTTCATCAATCGGGGCGTGCGGGCCAAGGCTGGCACGCTCGACGATTTCGATCGGCCGATGGCGGCGCTCGCGGGCGCCTTCGATGGCCTGCTCGCCGGCCGGCCGACCTTTTTCTCCTGGCGGAGCCTGATGACCGGCCAGGCGCCCGATCCGCGCGAGCTGCGCCGCTTCATCGAGACCAAGCCGCGGCTCGATTACGCCGCGCTGCAGCCCGGCGCGGTCCCATCGGATTTCATCCGCCAGAGCGCCGAGGCGCTCGGTCTATCCCCTGCCGCTGGCGTAACCGTGCGGTTGACTGGCCTCGTGCCGCTGGCCGACGAAGAATTCGCGACGGTCGAGCAAGGGGCCGGTTGGAACGGCGCCGCAACCGCCCTGATCGTCTTATTCATCATTTGGCGAGCGCTGAAATCGAAGCGCATCGTCGCCGCCGTCGCCTTGAGCGTCGCCGCGGGCCTCGCCATCACCGCGGCGGTCGGGCTGATGATGGTCGGCGCCCTTAATCTCATATCGGTCGCTTTCGCCGTTCTCTTCGTCGGCATCGGCGTCGATTTCGGCATCCAGTTCAGCGTGCGCTACCGCGCGGAGCGCCATGTCGAGCCTGATTTCGACAAGGCGCTGCGCCGCGCCGCCGCGAAATCCGGACGACCCTTGGCGCTGGCCGCCGCCGCCACCGCCGCCGGCTTTTATTCCTTCCTGCCGACCGATTATCGCGGCGTGTCGGAGCTCGGCCTCATCGCCGGGACGGGCATGTTCATCGCCTTTTTTTCCGCGATCACGGTTCTGCCCGCCCTGCTCGCGATCTTTCGGCCTCCTGCAGAACAAGAACCGGTCGGCTATAAGTTCCTGGCCCCTGTCGATGAATTCATGGCCACGCATCGCTATGCGATCGTCATCGGCACGCTGACCATAGCCTTGGCCGGCGCGCCCTTGCTGCGCCACCTGCATTTCGACTTCAACCCGCTCAACTTGCGCAGCAGCACCGTCGAATCCGTCTCGACCTTGCTCGATTTGATGAAGAACCCCTCGACCGACCCCAATATGATCGACGTCCTCGCGCCTTCGCTCAAGGAGGTCCCAGCCCTCGCGGCGCGTTTGCGCAGCTTGCCCGAGGTGGCGCAGGTGACCGACCTTTTGAGCCTCGTTCCCGACGACCAGGATCAGAAGCTCGCGATCATCCACAAGGCTGCGCTGGTCCTCGGCCCTGTGCTCGATCCCCGCCGCGCCCGCCCTGCGCCGACCGACGCCGAGGATGTGGCGGCGATGCGCCGCGCCGCCGATTCCTTCGCGGCGACCGCCGGCGACGCTCCGGGAAAGGGCGCGGACGACGCCCGTCGTCTCGCCGATTTGATTCGGAAGATGGCCGATGCGCCCCCCGAACGACGGGAGGCCGCCCGCGCCGCCCTTCTACCCGGCCTCGACACAATGCTCGATCTCTTGCGCCAGTCGCTGAACGCGCAAAAGGTGACGACCGCGTCGATTCCGCCGGAATTGATGCGCAACTGGGTGAGCGCCGACGGCCGCGCGCTGATCGTCGCGGCCCCAACCGGCAACCCGAACGACAATGAGAATCTCAAGCGCTTCGCCAAGGCGATCGAGGCGATCGATCCCAACGCCACCGGTCAGCCGATCGCCATCCAAGAATCCGGAAACACGGTCGTGCACGCCTTTGTCGAGGCGGGCGTCTGGGCGCTGCTTTCGATCAGCGTGCTCTTGCTGTTCGTCCTGCGGCGGGTGACTGACGTGCTCCTGACTTTGGTGCCACTGCTCCTGGCGGGCGTCGTCACGCTCGAGATCACCGTCTTGATCGGCTTACCGCTCAATTTCGCCAATATCATCGCCTTGCCCTTGCTTCTCGGCCTCGGCGTCGCCTTCAAGATCTATTTTGTGATGGCCTGGCGAGCGGGCACGACCAACCTCCTGCAATCAAGCCTGACGCGCGCGGTCTTTTTCAGCGCCATGACCACGGCGACCGCCTTCGGCAGCCTATGGCTCTCAAATCACCCCGGAACGTCGAGCATGGGCAAGCTTCTCGCCTTGTCCCTCCTCTGCACCCTGGCGGCGGCCGTCCTGTTTCAGCCGGCGCTGATGGGCCCGCCCCGACATGTGAACAAGGAAGGGGAGAGCGCTTGAGGCGGCAGGGCGAGGGCGCGGCGACGGCTTCCGTTCCGCTCACGCCCATTCGATTCGAACCATCGCGACGGACAGCTAAACCTGCCTCGTCGATCGGGAATCTCCAATTCTGGATCGCTCCCGCGGGTCTATTGAACAACCCGGTAGCGTGGCGCGTTATTGCCTTCATTGGCGCCTCCGGTGGCTGCGCCGAGCGTGTTGAGATCGTTCATGCCGCCGGTTCCGGCGCCGATCGCCGTCCCGTTGATTCCGCCCGTATTAATGCCGATGCCGGCCGCGGCCGTATCCTTGATGCCGCCGCTGCCGGCCCCGAGCCCACGACCCACGCCATTGACGCCGCCCGTGGTGCTGCCCCAAGATGCTCCGTCCTTGATGCCGCCGGTGCCCACGCCGATCGCGCTCGCGTTGACGCCGCCGACGGCATTCCCCATTCCGAGACCGAGACCGCCGGTCCCGGCGCCGATATGGCCTTGCCCGCTGATGACGGCCGGGGAGCGAGCGCGATTGCCCAAGACGTTTCCTTGGGATCCGGCGGCGCCGGCGCCGGCCCCCAGGCCCGTGCCGGCGATGCCCCCGCCGCGATTGATAACCGGCGTCTGGCTCGTCTGCTGCCCGAGCACGGCCGACGACGCTCCGAGAATCAAGACCATGCTCGAGACGAGTTGGATGCGCATCTGCCCTCCTCCTTGGCGACGAAACCGTCGACTCGCCAGCCATTCCGCCGAGCTTTGCCCAAAATCCTTAACCGGCATCCTTCGCGCGGCGTTGGCCCCTCCGAGTCCGCTGGACGCCGGCCCGATCAAGCCATTATCAACCGCAAAACGGCGAATTTCGGGAGCTCAACCGTCAGGCTTGGCCTTCTCTTCAAGTTGCGCCTTGAGGGCCGCCAGCTTGGCGAAGGGTGAATTAGGGTCCGGCGCGCGTTCGGCCTGCCTCTTTTCGCCGCCGAACGAGCCGCTGCGCCCGTGGCGACGATCGTCGCCGCCCCGCGTCTGGCTTCTCTCCTCATTGCGATCGCTGGATGGACCAGCGAAGCGGCCTTTTGTTTGGCCTTGAGGCGGCCGCCCGTTCCCGTGGCCGTTTCGGCGCTGATCCGGCCCCGCCGTACCGCGCCCTGCGCCCGGCCTCCCTTCGGCCGCGCCCCCTTCGCCGCGTTTTCGTTCCGGACGGCGCCGGTCTTGACTCGGCGGTCGGGCGGCCGCGTCGCCTTGCGGTTCGCCGATGGCCCCGGCCGCTTCGCCGACGGGCGGTCCGCGCCGCGCGCCTCGGTTCGCGCGCGGCTCGGGCCGGCGACCATGGTGATGCTGACGATGTGGTCGCCAAACCTCGATCAAGGTTGGCTCGGACTCGGCCGAAACTTCGGCCGGCTGAGCCGGATCACCCGCAGAGTCGGAGACCGCCGCTATCTCGGGCGAGGTCTCGGCCTCTTCAGAAACGATCGCCGAGGCGTCCGCCGCGACGGCCTCAGCCTCGTCCGTCGACAGTGAATCGGCCTGATCCCCTGATGGCTCGGGGGCGTCCTCGGGCTGCGCCGCGCGCTCTTCCGCTTCATCGGCGAACTCGGCGCGCGCTTCGTCGATCTGCTCGGGGGATGCATCGGACTCTAGCTCCGACGCCTCGGTAGGCGCGAGAGCGACTTCGGCTTGCTCCGCTCCATCTTGCGCCTGCTCGCGCGGGTCGGCGTCCGCCATAAGCTCGGCCGTTGCCGCAAACTGCGCGGCGTCTGATTCGGGCTCGGACGCCTCCGCTGACGCGGCGCTCGGCCCCCGCACGGGTTCGATCGCCGCCTTGGGGACGAGCGTCGCCGTGATCGCGGGACCCTTGCGGCGCTCGAGAACATAGCCCAGAGACCGCAGGATCGACGCGAAGCTCTCGCCCGAACAGCCGGCGAGCGACGTCATTCCGACGGTGACGACAAACCCGTCGCCGTCAGCGGTCCCCGCCGGCGGATCGCCCGGGGTCAGGCCCGGACGATAGGACACCGCGGGACGAATCAGATCGGCGAGACGCTCGAGAATATCGACCCTGACCGCGCGGTCGCCGCAAACGCGGAAGCCCGCGGCGCGATAAAATCCTTTGGGAACGTCCTTGTCGGCGACGAAGGAGGTCCGGCCGGACGAGGCGAGATGGGGCACGTCTTCAAGGCCTTTGACCTCATCGACGCCGCCATTTTTCAACGCCCAGAGCTGAGCAGCGAGCGCGCGGGGCGCCGGCTTCACGAGATTGGGAAGATAAAGGTGATAGGCGCCGAAACGGACGCCGAACTTCCGCAGCGCTGCGCGCGCCTCCTGCGAAAGCGCCTTGACGTCATCGGCGACGCGGGCCCGCTCGAGAACGCCAAGCGATTCGGCGATTTGGAAGGCGATGCCTCTGGCTATGCCCTCGAGCCCTTCGCCGGCTTCGAGTTCGGCGAGCGGGCCGAGCAGCTTCTTCACATGCTGGGCGAGCCAGAGCGCCAGACGGCGCTGGACCATTTCAAGCGCCGGGCCGGACAATTGCTCGTCGGACAGGACGCGCAGGCTCGGCTCGAGCATATGCGCGCCCGCGGCGATCTTCGCCACCGGCTCGCCGAGCCAACGAATAATTCCGTCATTGGCGAGAACGAACGCCTCGTCGACGGCCTCGTTGACGCGGGCGGCGCGGCCTTCGATCTCGCTGACAAGCGCCTTTTGCGCCGCCGCGTTGAGGGCCTTGGCGGCCTCCCCGGCCGCGTGCGGATCGGCGGTGAAACGAAATCCGTTCAGTTGGCCGACGTGCTGGCCCTCGACGATGACGTCGCCGCTTTGGGTGACTTCCGCTTCCAGCATGGCGTTCTCTCTTAAGCGTCGCATCAACACGCTCGTCCGGCGGTCGACAAACCTTTGGGCCAATCGTTCGTGCAAGGCGTCCGATAATGTGTCCTCTACCTGACGCGTGACGCCCTGCCAATGCTCAGGATCGCGCAACCAGTCGGAACGGTTGGCGATGAAGGTCCATGTCCGCACTTGGGCGATGCGGGCGGAGAGCGCGTCTAGGTCTCCGTCGATGCGGTTCAACGCGTCGATATGGCGGGCGAACCAATCGTTGGGGATGTGGCCGGCCCGCACGACGAAGCCATAGACGGAGAGGACGAGTTCCGCGTGCGCCGCCGGGGCGAGCTTTCGATAATCCGGAATCTGGCAACATTCCCAGAGCCGGGCGATGTCCGCCCGCGTCTTGGCCTCGCGGATCACTTTTTCATCGCGCGCGACTATATCGAGAACCAATTGGTCCTCCGCGAGCGGCGCGCGGGCGAGGCCCGCCTGCTTCGGCAAAACGTCGAGAGACGCGGCGAGATCCGCGATCGAGGAGAAATCGAGGTCCGAATTGCGCCATTGCAGCATCCGGACGGGGTCGAAACGGTGGTCCTCGAGCGCTTCGACGAGTTCCGGATCGAATGGCGGACAGCGCCCGGTCGTGCCGAAGGCGCCGTCGCGGAGGTGGCGCCCCGCGCGCCCGGCAATCTGGCCGAATTCGGCCGGATTGAGCCTGCGATATTGCCAGCCGTCGAACTTTCTGTCGCCGGCGAAGGCGATTTGGTCGACATCGAGATTGAGCCCCATGCCGATCGCGTCTGTGGCGATGATGTAATCGACGTCGCCGCTTTGAAACAACTCGACCTGAGCATTGCGGGTGCGCGGCGAGAGCGCGCCCAGCACGACCGCGGCGCCGCCGCGCTGACGCCTTATCCATTCGGCGATCGCATAGACCTCCTCGGCGGAAAAGGCGACGATCGCGCTACGGCGCGGCAAGCGGGTCATCTTCTTGTCGCCGGCGAAGCTCAGCTTGGACAGGCGCGGGCGCGAAAGGATGCGCGCGCCAGGCAAGAGCTCCTGGACAGCGCGCTGCATGGTCGCCGCGCCGATGAGCAAAGTCTCCTCGCGGCCGCGGCGGTTCAGGAGCCTGTCAGTGAAGACATGGCCGCGGTCGAGATCGGCGGCGAGCTGAATTTCATCAATCGCCACAAAGGCGAGATCGAGGTCGCGCGGCATGGCCTCGACGGTCGAGATCCAATAGCGCGCTGATTTGGGCTTGATCTTCTCCTCGCCGGTGATCAGAGCCACGGCGCCGGAGCCGACCTTTTCGACGCAGCGATTATAGACCTCGCGCGCCAATAGCCGGAGCGGCAGGCCGATCATCCCGCTCGGATAGGAGAGCATCCGCTCGATGGCGTAATGGGTCTTGCCGGTGTTCGTCGGGCCGAGCAAGACGCTCACCCCTCTGGCGCGATCCAGCGGGTGCGGTTTGGCGGCCGGAAAAGAAATGTTCATCAATTTCTCGACCCGGGAAAGGCGGCGCAAGACCGCATGGGCGCGGGGGTCAAAATCTCCGACGGCGGCGCGGAACGACCGGCGCCTCGGATGAGGTCGGATTGGGCGTCAGGCGGTCGACTTCAGTTTGCGCGCTCCTCGTATGTTCGCCTAATCGAAACGGTCTCGTCTAAATTCAATGGGTTGGAGCCGCTCGGCTCTCGATCTCGCCTCTTTTCGCCCGCCGATGGCAGAGGCTTGATAGGTCCCAAACAGGTTTCGCGGACGGATGCCGGCGCGTTCTTCTGTATCACAATGGTTCGGCGTCGAGCAGAGTTCTTTACGCCTCGAACGTCAGACGAACGAATCGCGGCCGAATCGCCGACTTCGGTCGAGTCTGGCTTTGTTCACCGCAAGATGTGGGGATCAGCGCGCCCGTGCGGGCTAACTCTTGAGAAAACCGTCTCTTGAGCTGCATGATGATGGCGCAGCAGAGCAAGCCGCGCGGAGACTCGGAACCGCCCTCATGTCAACCGAGCAAAAAACGAGAGGTCCGAGGCGCGCCGGGCCGGCGCCAAGGCGCGCCTTCCGAAGAGGGCGCGGAGCCTATGGATTCGACAGCGTCTCCATGCTGACCCTTGCGACGCCTGCGCGCCGAAAGCCCAAGGCGTCCGCGGCCCCGGTTGAGACGTCTACGATTCGACCGCCGACAAAAGGCCCACGATCATTGACGACGAGCACCACCGAGCGCCGATTGGACAGATTGGTGACCCGCACATGGGTTCCCAAAGGCAGGGACCGATGAGCGCAAGTCATATGTCCCCGTCCCGAGTAATAAGACGCCTTGCCGGTCCAGCTTTGCGCGCTCGCCGGATGACTAACAATAATGGACAGCAAAACAACCGTGATAGGTAACCTCAATGATCATCTCCATTTGCGCTTTATGACCCGCGCTTTGTCAGGCATTACTCAGGCGCTACATGGAAGATGTGATCACAAGTTGGCGATATACATAGGCTATAGGTACGAGATCCTAGTCTCAGTCTATGCTTTAGAGGCTCTGTATTGAATTCGTCATTTCAGTGTAATCTTGGCCCGCCGGGGCCTCGTCACAGCTTCGAACCTAATCAGCGCGACGGCTCGAGTCCGCAGTAACCGCAGCTTGCGATATGAACAGACGAGCGGAACGCGGCTGCGGACCGGGCATGCGGAGGATTTCCGCGCCAGTCGGCGTTGTTGCAAGGATGAAGACGCGCGGGATTCGGCTCGATTGGCGCCGACCGGACCGCGCTCGACAATGAAGGAAAGCACACCGCGATCTCGCGCGCGGAGACAGCGGCCTCGCCAGATTTATGTCTGCGTCATTCGATCAGATCATGGTCTAATCGACGCTGCGATCTCAGCGCAGATGTGGCTTGGCAAAAATTTGGTCGACCGAATGAGACATTCGGTCGACCAACTCGATCAGGCTCTAGTGGATAAACCTGGGCGTAGAATTTTCGACGCGAGGATCTTCAGACCGGCCGATTTTCGTTCGGATTGCGAACTGGACCCATCCGCTTCAAGCCTTCCTCGTAGCTGATAACCTCCCAGTCGGCGTCGAACTCAAGCGCCTTCTCGGTGATATAATCCATCTTGCCGGCCGTATTGAGCTTCTTGATGTCGTTCTTATCGATGAAGAGCAATTCCAGGAATTCATTATAGGCGGTCGCTTCGCCGATCGGGAGGCAGTAGAAGGTCACGTCCCCCATCGGGATGCGATATTTGCACAAAAGATCCTGATTGTTCGAATAGATGAAATATTTCCCGCCGGGCTTGAAGAACTCGCCGAGGACTTCCATCGTCAGCTGCAGATATTCGAACGAAAGGAGATAGCACATGAAGACTTCAAAAGAAGACGAGCCCTCCTTCGTCGTCACGAAGGCCTGCCAAATCGACAGTTCCGGAGGCCGCTTTTCATCGGCCATGCTGGTCTGAAACTTCAACGCGATCTCGCCGCGGAACCCGAACCGGCCGGGGCTGATTTCTTCCTTGATGATCGGATGCGTCAGACGTCCCTCGGTTTCAAGGCGCGCGAAGACTGTGTTCTCTATTTTGAGCGTCATGAGGGTTCCCGTCGTCATTGCGGACCCAGTCCGCCAATTTGTAAAAAGATTGGAGCAATTGCTCCCGTAATGCGGGATCCGCGACAACCTCGTCAAGGGCGCCGCTCATGCAGAGCATCCAGGCGTCGCGCTCCGCCGGACCGATCCGAAACTGCATATGCCGCATCCGCAGGCGTGGATGTCCACGCTCTTGCGAATAGGCTTTCGGACCGCCGAGCCACTCGCCCAAATAGCGCTTGAGGATTTCGCCAACGGGCGCCAAGTCTTTCGCGTGCATGGCGCGAATTAATTTGGCTTCCGGCAAGGAATCCATGCGGCGATAGAACGAATCGACGAGGGCGTCGATTGACGCCTGACCACCGATGCGCGCGAATGGCGTTGAGGGCTCTTGAGAAGACGTCACTGCCGCGAGTCGTCTTGCAAGAGGCTCCGAGACTTTCGTCCCGGAACCTCAAGATCTGTTCTACTCATGCGAGCGCGGCTTCCTTTTGCGAGGCCATCGTCGCCACGAAATCCGCGAGCGGCATGTCGATTCGCTCGACATTATATCGCTCGAGGAATTTTACTTCGTTCTTGGTCGGCGTCTCGGGCAAGACCGCCCAGTGCTTTTCGGAAGAGCGCTTCATGATTTGCCAAGCGAAGATTCGCTCCAGCTGGGTCATGAAGCGGCAACCGAGAAACAGGAAGCTCCGGTCGGAGCGCAGAGACTGAACCTTTTCCGGAATCGGCGTTTGAATGTCGATCTCGGTGAGCACTTCCACGAAGTCCGAGTCGGAGACGAGGAAATTGCCTTCCGGGGCGACTGAGCCCCAGGGCTGGTAAAGGACGGTCGCCCACCCTTCGGCCGCGGCTAATTCCGCCTCCTTGTCGATCTTCGCTCCGGTCTTGTCGAAATACCGAACCCAGGTCGCGAGATGCTCGGCTTGGCTCACGCCCTGAATAAAGCCCCAGTTCTCACGGACCGCCAGCGCCTGTTGCGGCAGGTCGTCGTACCAAGAATGGACGACGAGCGGCAGCTTGGGCCAAGAGGCGATCCAATTATGGAGCGTCGTCGGCTCGACATGAGGCTTGAACGCCTCCGTCATCACCGCGCTGATGGTCTTGCGATGCTTGAAATTCTCAATGAACTGCGCCGCCGCCGAAAGATTCTTGCGGATCTTATGCGGCACGGAGGCTTTGGCAGTGAGCTTCGCCACCAACGGGTCCGGCCCGACGGGAAGCGGGCAATCCGCGCCGGCCAGCGCCAAGACGCCCGGGCCCAAGTACGGGACAAGGAGGCCGGCGTCCAGAGCCGCATGAATCTGTTCGAGCGTTTGCGTGGTCATTAGAATGCCTCGAGCTTGACGCCTTCCAAGGTCTTCAGCTTGGCGAGCTCGTCGAACGTCGTGTAGAACGCCGCCCGTCCGCCGGACAGCGCATGAATGGCGAGATGATTGGACAGATGGTTGTGCCAGTCCTGGGCTGAAATGCCTTCCGGCGCCTCGCCGCAGAAAATGCATTCGCCCTTCGGATTGTAGCGGACCTGAATGATGACTTCACCGGTGGCCATTGCGAAACTCCTCTCTGGTGATGGGCAGTGCGTCGATTGACGGAATCAACCGGAAAGCGCGCCGAGCAATTCAACTGTTACATTTTCCGTGCCGTTGAGCACGCATTGGCAGGCAAGGCGCGATTTTGATCCGACGCCGACCATCGCGTCGAGGCGCTCGCTCTCCGGCGCCACCAACTTTTTCAAGCCCTTTTTGCCCTCGAGAACAAAAAGATGGCACGGATCATATTTATTCTTGCTCTCGCAGGTGCATTCGATCGGGATTCCGGCAGCTTGAAGAGCGGCCAGAATTGTCGTGCCCTCAGCCGCCTCTTGTGTCTTTCCTGAAGGCTTAATCGTGATGGTGGGCATTTAAAATCGATCCTCTGTTGGTTGGATTGAACTCATGCGAGCGCTTGAAGCGATCGCTATAGGGTGATTTCCGCGCCGGCGCCGATATTGATCGATGCGTCCTTCATCGAGCCGACGATGAACGCGATCTGATCCTCGGTGAGATGGGCGTGGAACGGGAGCACGACGGCGCGATCGGCGACTTTTTCGGTCACGAGAAAGTCCGTCTTGCGATAGCCGAGCTCGAAGTAAAGAGGCTGAAGATGCAACGGCATGGAATAAGCCGCCGCCTCGACTTCCTCTTTCTTCAGATCGTCAATGATCGCGTCGCGGCTCGAGCGCGAAAACCGCGTGCCGAGATGTACGGTATAGAGGAACCAATGCGCCTCGGTCACGTCGGGGGCGATGAACGGGTCCTTGATCCCTTCGAATGATTTGACATAGTCGTAGTACCAATATTCAGCGCGCTTTCGCTTTGCCAGGATCAGCTCGAGGCGCTGAAGCTGCGCCAACCCGAGCGCCGCCGATATATTGCTCATGCCGCCATTATAGGCCGGCGCGCCGCCGACGACGACGGAAGCGCGCTCCTCCAGCCGATGCGACCGGTAGCGGCGTAGCGCCATTGCGACGTCGATGTCGTCGGTGACGACCATCCCGCCCTGGCCGCAGACGAGCGGTCCTGGTTGGGAAAAATCAAAGATCGAACAATCGCCGAAGGTTCCGACCAATGCGTCTTTGTAAGTGGAGCCGATCGCCTCACTCGAATCTTCGATCAAAATCAGCTTGTGGCGCTGAGCGATCTCGCGAAATTCCGTCCACTGCGCGGGATGGCCGTTCACATTGCTGACAAGGATCGCCCGCGTCTTCTCCGATATTTTTCTTTCCGCCTTTTCGGGAACGAGCGTGCCCGCCCAATAATCGATGTCAGCGAAGATCGGAAAGGCGCCGCGAATGGCGATCGCATGCGCGATTTCCCGAAACGAGTGCGGCGACGCAATGACTTCGGCGCCCGGACCGATTCCATAGGCGTCAAGCGTCAGCATCAGTCCCATAGTCCCGCTCGACACCGAGACTGCGAATTTACGTCCGAGATAGGTTGCGAAGGCTTCCTCGAAGGCCTCAACCGCTTCGCCAGAACTGACATGTGCGGACTGAAGCACCTCCATCACGGCGTCGAGCTCCGCCTGCGACATATCGGGATCGCAAAGCGGGATCATGTTGACGCTCATGGCGAGACCTTATTCTGAACAACGATGATTCCCGTCGCGACCGCCGGATCCCTTGTCATCGTCACGCAATGATTAACGGCGCTGACCAGGAAGAGGTTGAACCGCGAGAATTCCTTATAAGGACGCTCGCCGTCGACGTCGCTCGGATCGCATCGCGTCAGCGAGACGCCGGGAAACCGCTGTCGGAAATCCGCCAGTACGGAGGCGTCCGCGTCCGGAGCCGAGAGCAGCGCTTCGATCTGCGCCAAATTTTCCGTGGTGAGAGCGCTCATGCCGCCTTCTCGTCAATCATTCAGCTTGCGGGCTTCGACCGTACAAGGGATTTCCAGCCCCTCTGCGGCCGGCGGCAATTCGAGCTGCCAGCCATTGGCGAGGGTCACGATGCCGCCCCACATTTCCGGCTTCTCCATGGAGACGACCGGCTCTTCCAGATCCTTTTTCGGCACATAGACCGAAAGAACGCCGGCGCCGTCCTTACGAAGCATGATCTTCATTTAAAACCTCACTGACCCCGCCACGCGCAGGGCGCTTTTGTCACGCGGCAATCGCCGCCGCTTCGTTGACGATCCCGGGCAGAACATCGAGGACCGCGTCGATCTCAGCCGCGGTCGTTTCACGGCCAAGCGAAAAACGGATGGACGATAAAGCGCCCCGTGCGTCAAGCCCCATGGCGAGAAGCACATGCGAAGGCTCCGTTCCAGACGAGGTGCAAGCAGCTCCTGCAGAGGCGCAAATCCCCGCTCGATCGAGCCGCTCAAGGATCAGCTCGGCCTCGAGATCGCCGAAGCGAATGTTTGTTGTATTTGCGACGCGTTCGGCGCCCTGGCCATTGATCGACGCAAACGGCAGGCGCTCCAGAACGCCCGCCTCAAGCTTGTCGCGCAGGCCGGCCAGATGGGCGTTTTTCGCCCCCATCTCTTTTTGCGCCAGCGCCGCCGCCGCGCCGAGGCCGATAATCCCGGGGACATTCTCGGTGCCGCCGCGACGGGCGCGCTCCTGATGGCCAAAGATCTGGGCCGGGAGCTTGACGCCCTTCCGCATGAATAAGGCCCCTATCCCGGTCGGCGCGTGAAGTTTGTGACCGGTCAAGGACAATAAGTCGATCTGTGACGTCTTGAGATTGATCTCGATTTTGCCGACCGCCTGAACCGCGTCGGTATGGAAGAGCACGCCCCGCTCGCGGGCTAGGCGCGCGATGGCCTCGATCGGAAAAATGACGCCTGTTTCATTATTCGCCCACATCACGGACACGAGCGCGGTGTCAGGCGCAAGACTGGCTGCGACTTTCTCCGGGTCCGGGTGTCCGACGGCGTCGACAGGGACGTAGGTGACGCGCGCGCCCTTGGATTCGAGATGGGCGAGCAGCTCCAGACACGAAGGATGCTCGACGGCCGTCGTGACGATATGCTGCTTGGCGGGATCGAGGGCCAAGGCGCCCAAAATGGCCAGATGGTTGGCCTCCGTGCCGCAGCTCGTGAAGACGAGCTCGGGCGGCGCGCAACCGAGCAACTTGGCGAGATCGCCCCGCGCCGCCATGACCGCGCTCTTGCTGCATTCGCCGGCCTGATGCTTGCTCGACGGATTTGTTGGACCGCCACGCATGCAGGCGGCCATGGCCTCGATGGCTTCGGGCGCGACCGCGGTCGTCGCATTATTGTCGAGATAAATCATTTTGGCACAATCCACCCAAACGCCAGGCGAGCCCGCGTCGGCCCGATCAGGATCTCCGTTTTCCGACAGTAGCAAGACTCGTGCACGCTGGCCCGCGTGAGTCCCCGGCCGAGAGCCCAAGCCTTGAATTTCTTCTGTTTTCCCTACGCCCCTGTTTCGCGACGGCGATCAAACGCAATAAGGCGTCAGCCTAATCCCTCGCCCGCCTTGGAGACGCCAATTCATGCGAAACGACTTGCGGAGTCGCCATCGACGAAAAGTCGAGACGATTTCGGCCGATCAGACCGAGAGGATCTGAAAAAAGAGGCGACGCGCGAGATGTCCCGATCGCGCAAGATTTGACGTGGGCCAAATCCGCCGATGCGCGCCCGGCATGTGATCGGGCGAAGCATGCCTAATTCTTAAGCGCCAAAATCGACCAAGAGCCGGATGTCGCAGCGGACAGACGGGCGGCTCGCAACGCGCCTCAGGCCTCCGGCGCCAATTCCTCCTCGAGGCATCCGACGACAAGCCGCGTTCCGTCGAACTCGACAAGATAGAGCGGGCGTTTGGTTTCCTCGATCATGCCGATATTGACGACCTCGCCTGTCTCGCCTGTACGCACGAGCAAGACATCAAGAGGCTGGTCCGGATAAGATCCGTCGTTATACAGGTCCTCGGTCGCCTGAACGCGCTGGCCCCATTGGAATTTCGGCGCATAAGCGGCCCCCGGATCAATCATCCCTCATCTCCTTTTGGCGGCTTCGCCGTCTTTTTCTTCGCGTCGGAGGGCTCGTCATCGCCGTCGACAGCCTCGAGCTCGCGCGATTTCATGCCAACCTTGTTGCCAGTCTCGATAAACTCGACGCCGAAAATGTAGAACTGCTGAAGAAAGGTGCCGATATTGCAGACATAGCCCTCCTCGCCCTTCTTTGCGAGAATGTCGCCGACGTCTTTGCCGCAATAGGTCCCGTCGTTCCGAACGGTGCGTTTCGTGCGAACTCTTTGACCATAGGTGAAGCGCGGCGGCTCATTGAGCTCGACGACGTCGCTATCCCGGCTGATATTGGTCATCTTCGCAACTCCTCGACAATTCTTTTGGTGCGCAACCTGATATTCGCGGGCCGAGCGAGACGCTGAAGCATTCAGCTGGCGCTCAGTTGATCATTGTGACGACCGGGCCATCGCCCTGCCCGCTCGGCGGCCGCCCGTCGCGCAATCTTTGCGAAACCATCTCCCGCACCAGCGGATCGGAGTCGTCGGCCATCGCCGCCAAATCCGCGCGATCGATGCGGCTCGCGACCTCATAGCGCACGCGCCAATCCGGATCGCCCTTCATCGCGACAAGTTGCTCATTGGAGAGCCGACGCGCGACGTCGAGCCGCACGCTCGGATCCTTGTCTTGAGCCATACGCATCAACCAGGCCGGATCGATTCGCGCGACGACGGTGCGACGGACTTCCGTCTCCCGATCATGAATCATCATCGGCAGCGTCGAAGGAGACAGTCGCCGAGCGATCATGGTGCGCACGTAATAATCGGGATCGTTCATCATCGAGACGAGCCCCGCGTCGTCGAGGCGGGACGCCACCCGAATACGGACCTCGCGATGCGGATCGTTGCGAAGGCGCAGAAGATAGCTGTCTGGAAGGCGGGCTCCTGCCGCCCAACGCACCGTTTCGTCCGGATCATTCAGCAATGGCGGCAGGCGAAACACGTCGGCATGCTTGGCCGCGACGGCGCGGGCCTCGAAATATTCATCCGCCAAATGGTCATTGGCGAGAGTAGGATTCCAATCGAAAAATCGGTCGATCCGACGGGCGTAGCGGTCTTTCACGCAAGCCATTTTCGGCTGGCACTTCCCCTCTTGCTTCAAGCCTTCATATTGGCAGGCCCCGCAGTCAATCTCGCGCCCGGCAAAATCGCGCGCCTCGTCGATCTCATTCCTCATCAGCGCTCTCCATGCGTTGATGGACCTCGAGCAGAACCGTCGCGCCGATTTTATCGGTCGCATCGAGCTCGAGCAGTTTTGTGGCCGCCTCGACCCCCTCTTCGAGATTGCCGAGCCGCATTTGTAGATAAGCGTAGCCCTTCAAAACGAAGAGATAGAAGCGCGGCATCATGTCATAGCTGCTGAAATTCGCGTCGTCGCTGCGAACCTGGCGCCAATCGTTCGAGAGATTATTATGATGCGCGGCTTCGGCGAGGCAAATCTTGGCGACCTCGAGACATTCGCTCAGCCGACCTTTGTAAAAGTAAAATCGGTACAGACCGATCAGCACCGCCGGATGCGCGGGCGCCAGCGCCTCCGCCTGACGGAGATGCTCAAGCGCCAGCGAGTCATGCGCATAAAGACTCGCGGCCTCGTTCAGATGGTCAGCCGCGCCCGGAGGCAGACCGGCGCCGAGCAGAATTTCCACATCCTGAAGCGAGGCCCCTTGTCCGCTCCCGCCAAACGTCAGATCCATGCCAGCCGCTTTTCAATGCTCATGCGCATGTTCATGCTCGACGACCGGTGCGCTGTGGCTGGAGCAGGTCGAGGTGTTTTTCGGATCGTGAAATTTGAGTCCGGCCGAAGTCGGAGTCTCGACGAAATCCATCGTCACGCCCTGAAGCAACAGACGGCTTTGCGCCGGAAGGAAAAACTTCAAGCCATTGTATTCGTGCACCGTCTCGCCGCTCGCAGGATTGGCCTCGACGCTGAATTCCGCCGAAAGGCCGGAACATCCGCCGGGCGAGACGTGGAGACGCAGGCCGCTGCCGGGACCGCCATCAAAACGAAGCATGCGGCGAATGAATTTATCCGCCGCGGGAGTAAGTGTGACGTTCAAATCTTGCATGTTTAGGCCGCCGGTTGGTAACGAGGATAATTATTGTCGATCACGCAGGTCTCTTCAATCGGACAAATCAAAGCGCATTGCGGATCGTCGTGAAATCCGATGCATTCGGTGCATTTCGCCGGATCGATGACATAGATGCCATCGGCTGCAGAGATGGCTTCGTTAGGGCATTCAGGCTCGCAGGCCGAGCAATTCACGCAGGAAGCCGCAATTTTCAACGACATTGAGCCGCTCCGATCAGAGGCCGCATTTCGGCCTAGTCGCCGGGGGCATAAGACCGCCCCCGGCATGGTGCATTAGGAAAATTACTCCGCGGCGACCGCCGCGACGTCGACGGCGACTTCGCCGGGCCGGATCTCCGCGTCGCCCTTTTCGACGTGGATGATCGAGCCGTCCTTCACGCCTTCGAGATAGCGCTTGAAGTAGGTGATCGCCGACTTCTCGATGAATTCATGGGCGAATTCATCGACCGCCTCAATGCCGGCCGCCAAGAGATCCTTCTTGGGGCAGCCGCCGATCTTGGCGACGAACACCGCATGGCAGTCCTTGATGGCGCGAATGACCGTCTCGAGCGCGTCTTCCTCGCCATAGCCGCCTTGGCAATAGAGATCGACGCGGCGATGGCCGATGAAGTGAGCGCCCTTGCCGGTGCTCAGCTCATAGATCTGGAACTCGGCGGCATGGCCGAAATGCTCGTTGATGCGGCCCGAGCCCTTGGTCGCGACGGCGATCAGGATCTTGATGTCGCTTTCGACGCCCGCGAGGATCTGTAGCTCGTTGGCCTTGGCGCCAGAGACCGCCAGACGCTCTTCCTCGACCCGGGCCTGATAGGCCTGGCGCGTGGCGAGATCGTAATTGACGTCCATCTCCATGATCTTTTCAGTGGTGAACTCGGCGCTGCGGTCTTCGCCGAGAAGACCGACGGCGTCGGCGCGGCACTGGCGGCAATGCCGCATCATGTTCATCTCGCCTTCGCAGCTGTCCTGCAGGCGCTTCAGCTCTTGCGCCGTCGGGCCGCGCTGTCCGGTCAAGCCGAACACCGTGCCATGCTCGGCGGCGGAGATGAGCGGCATGATGTTGTGCAGGAAGGCTCCGCGCGACTTGACGGCCTTGTTCACCTCGACGAGATGCTGGTCGTTGACGCCGGGGATCATGACGGAATTGATTTTCGAGAGAATTCCGCGCGCGGTGAGCATCTCAAGACCCTGCATCTGACGATCGGTCAGGATCTGCGCGGCCTCTTTGCCCGTATAGCGCTTATGCTTGTAGAAGATCCAAGGATAGATCTTCGCGCCGACCTCGGCGTCCACCATATTCACCGTGATCGTGACATGATCGACGTTATAGCGCGCGATCGTGTCGACATGATCGGGAAGCGTCAGTCCGTTGGTCGACAGGCAGAGCTTGATGTCGGGAGCGGTCTTGGCGATGAGGTCGAAGGTCTTGAAGGTCTTCTCAGGATTGGCGAGCGGATCGCCCGGGCCGGCGATGCCGAGAACGGTCATCTGCGGAATGGTGGAGGCGACGGCGAGCACTTTCTTCGCGGCCTGCTCCGGCGTCAAACGCTCGCTGACGACGCCGGGACGCGATTCATTCGCGCAATCATATTTGCGGTTGCAGTAATTGCATTGAATGTTGCAAGCCGGCGCGACCGCGACATGCATGCGGGCGTAATGATGATGCGCCTCTTCGCTGTAGCACGGATGATTCTTGACTTTTTCCCAGATTTCGGGAGCAAGGTCGTTCTGGCCGGCCTCGGTGCCGCAGCTCGCCTTTTTGCCGCCGTCGCTGTTGGTCTCGCAGCCTTTGTGCTCGGCCATCTTCTTCATGATTTCGTCGGCCGATGCGCCCGCCTTGACAGCCGCTTCAGCGACCTCGCGTTCTGACAATTCCATTGTTCGATCCTCGCTTTTGGCTTGGAACCTATTGGTACTAAAGGGGCGCGCCACGCCTCCCCCCGTCCGCCGATAAGCTCTACTGCGATCCCGCTCGGCAAGACCGCCTGGCCCTTGGGGAGCAACTAGCGTGCCACATATGGAATAAGTCTAAACATTTGAATCTTCGAGCATTTTGATGAGTCAGCAATGCGGTCGAAACCCGTCATCTTTATAACCAGTCGTAGGGCCGGCCTGTTTGAAAGATGACAAGGCGTCGCCGCCTCAAGACGTGACGAAATTGGTCGGAGGCAGGCTCGTTTTGCCGCGCGCATCGAGAACCGCGCGTGGCTTTGTGATTATCGCGACAGCGTTAGCCCAGAGACTCGTCCCATAAGGCTTGGAGGCTCCTTGCAGGAAGCGAGATCCGCTCTTTCAGAACCACAGATGTGAATGAGCCCGCGCTGCGGACGAATGAAATGCGACAACAAACCGGTGCCCCTGGCTCCGGCATCCAGCGCGGTTAGCGTGACGTCGCGTTCCATTCAACCCTTTTGGCCAGGCGGCGCATCACCCCTCTTGTTCAGTTCGACATAAGTCCTTCTGGACGGGGTGTGTGCGTTTCGCAAAGACGGTCGCCGTTATTCCCAGCGACATTCTTCGATGCCGGAAACGGCTTCAGCCCGCACGGTTGCAAATCCGACATAAAAAAAGCTGGTCGAGGTCCGACCAGCTTTCAAATCTCGAGACATGCCTTGCTTCAGCCGGTTGGACGATGCGTTCCTATTAAAGCGCTCCGTTCAGTTGAAGCCGGCCGATCGACGGGCCCGAACACCCTTCCCCAGACGGTCGCCTCAGGCCGGCACGCAGGTCTGCGGAACGGGGCAAACCGTATCGCACTGAGGATGGTCATGATCGCCTTCGCATTCGGTGCATTTCTTGGGATCGATCACATAGGTCTCGTTCTTGAACGAGATCGCGGCGTTCGGGCATTCGAACTCGCACGCGCCGCAAACCGTGCATTGGGAGGCGATGATCTTGTAGGCCATTACCGATTCTCCTTCAACAAAGGGGCCCGGGATCGGCTTGTGCATCCCGGAGCGATAGAAAATGAGGTCGAGCTTTCATCGTCTCCGTCGAGATGGGAGGCGTGCGCGGAATTTTGGGGACGGCTCGGCGCCAGCCCAACGCAAATTCGCGCAAGAGCAACCGAAAAGCGTCTAAGCAAATTCAGGACCACCAACTAATCCGTTGAATTTCCAAGACACTATTGGCCGCTTCGTCGACAGGCCGGAGACGAGGCGGACAAACCTGTCCGACCTTCGACAATTGGCGCGGGCGATAATCAGAACTTTTTGATCTCGATCGCATGCTTGCGCAGCGCATAGCCGATCTGGCGCGGCGTAAGCCCCAACATGCGCGCGGCTTTGGCTTGGACCCAGCCGGATTTCTCCATCGCTTCGAGCAAGCGCGCGCGTTCCGAATCGTCGCCCCGATCGAATGACTCCGGCCATTGGGTTCCCGGCGCGGCCTCGACCGATTCCGCATTGGACGGCGCGGCGACAGGACGCGCCAGTTGCGGAGGTTCGCGATATGCCTCGACCGGCGGCGGCGCGGAGAATGGCCCGAGTCCGCCCACGGCCTTCGGCCAAGGATCCGCCGACGCCTTTCCTTTCCAGAGAGTCGCCGACAGACATTGATCCTGCCCGCAGGCGAAATCCGCGGCGACGATCGATTCCTCGGCCGCGAAAGTCGCCGTCCGCTGGACGCAATTTTCGAGCTCGCGGACATTGCCGGGAAAATAGCAGGATTTCAGCACCTGCATGGCCTGCTTGCTGAACGCGAGCTGGCGGCCGTTTTCTTCGTTGAACTGTTCGAGGAACCGCGCAGCTAGAAGCGGTATGTCGCTGCTCCGCTCGCGCAACGGCGGCAATAACAGCGGCACGACGCTGATGCGATAATAGAGATCGGCCCGAAACTCGCCATTGCGGACGGCCTCTTCCAGATTTTTGTTCGTCGCCGCGATAAGCCGGACATCCGCCTTCAAGGTCTTGGTTCCGCCGACCCGCTCGAACTCGCCGCTCTGAAGGACGCGCAACAGCTTGGCCTGGAAGGACGCCGAAATTTCGCCGATCTCGTCGAGGAAAAGCGTGCCCCCGTCGGCGAGTTCGAAACGGCCCTTGCGGGTCGCGACCGCGCCGGTGAAAGCGCCCTTCTCATGGCCGAAAAGCTCGGATTCGAGCACGCTTTCGGCGAGCGCGGCGCAATTGACCTTGACGAAGGCCTTCGGCGCCCTCGGCGACATTTCATGCAAGGCGCGGGCGAATAATTCCTTGCCGGTTCCGGATTCGCCACGAAGCAGCATGGTCGCGTTCGAACGCGCGACGATCGCGATCTTGTCGAGAACCGAACGTATCGCCGGGCTTTCCCCGATAATGCCGGAGGCCCGCACCCCGCTCGCCGGAGCCGGCTGCAGCTTGGTGATCTCCTTCTGAAGCCGATGGCTCTCCTCGATGAGACGATCGCGATCGCGCGCGACGACGCGATGAAGCTTCACGGTCTGCCCGATCAGATTGGCGATCATCACCAGGAAGCGGACATCGGAATCGAAGCGAAACACGCTTTCGCCGTCCCAGATGCGGTCCACAGTCAAAGTGCCGACGACTCTATCCCCCGCCCGGATCGGCACGCCCATGAAAGAAACCTTGACCCCGTCCGAGGCGAGCGCCGCGACGTCGCTGGCGTCGAAGAGATCATGGTCGGCGACATTGTGAACGACGAGCGGAACGTCCGTCGCGACGATCTGTCCGATGGCGCGCTCCGGATAGCGCTGCGGGGTCTGTGAAAGACTGTCCTCGCTCCATCCCGCTCCCACGGCCACCTCGGGCGCGCCGTCATCCGCCAAGAGAACGATGGTTCCGTGCCGCATCTGAAGGAAAGACGACAGAAGATTGAGGACATTGGCGAGGGTCGTCTCGAGCCGGGTCGGGGCGGTCAGGATCTTGGAGATTTCATAGACGCCGATCAGCGCGATCTCGCTCAATTGGATGCGCTGAGAGGGGGCCTGCGTCGTCGCAGCCAGAGCGTCTGCGTCACTCATTTGCACGGCCTTCCTTAGCTCGCGGCGTCGCTGAACTGTTGGAACCCGAACACTGACAATAAGTCAGTATGTTTTTTGACAGCGACCTGTCTCAATTCCAACCTTTGTGAATCTAATCCGACGGCCAAAGCCTGTCGCTCTCAAATTTTGGGCAGGATTTTGCGCTGCAACTAAACAACGCGCCCATTTTGACAGCATAAATTGTTCGGCTAGTCGCATTTCACGCCAATTTCTCTTCACCCCCGCGAATGTCGTCCCGGAACGGCGTAAAGGCAACAATCCGCGCAGGCGCGCGAAGCCTCTGCCGCATCACGGCTCTGAGGAGGCAAAAAAGATTTTGCCAATCGGTGAGGCGACAATCGCGACGCTGCGCGGCGTCACCAAACCCAAAGAAAGACGGCCCAGCCGCCCGCTCCGATCAAGACGGCGAGCCCGACCAAACCGGTCGCCGCCGCGCGGCGGAAGATGTCGGTCGTCGAGAGACCGGCGATCCGCCAGCCAAGCCAGAGCGACCAAAGCGCGCTTCCGACCAGTAACGCGCCGCGCAGAAGGCCGACATATCCAAGCGCTAGGCCCTCGCCGTGCAGCATCGTGACGGTCGTGGCGCTGAGCCCAATGAATACGCCGCAAGCAGCGATCGGGATGAGGCTTTGGGCGAAATGATGGAACCGCGCCGCCGGCCATGGGCCGAGGCTGCGGGCGGCGGCCCAGAGGCAAAGCGAGATCGCCCCGCCGATCGCCGCCGCGGTCGCCGCGATATAGGCGACAAGCAGGGCGCCGTCGAGAAAGGTCAATTGATCATTGACCTCGGGATAGTCGGTGAGAATCCACCACGGCGGCTGCAAGCGCAGCGGCCAAAGCAGATCCCTGTCGATCAGCCATTCCGCGACCGCCTGCTTGAGGGCGACGAACCACGGGCTCACGCTCCAGTGAAAAGCGCCGGTGGCGACGCCCAGGAGGCCGAAGATAATGAGCAGCGTCTCCGCCGGTTTCGACGTCGATCCCGCGACATGAACGATCTCATGATTGGGACCGCGCGGGGCGAGGCTGACCGCGCCGCGAAAATCGCTGCAGCGGCCGCACATATGGCAATCGGAGGCGCCGCGCATGGTGCGAATTGGAACAAGCGGAGCGCAATTGATCGCCTTCGCATGGGCGTGTCCCGAAAGGCGCGATTGCGTCCAAGCCGCCGGATCGACCTTGAAATGCACCGGCGCCAGCTTCGCCAAAAGGCCGAAAACGCCATTGACCGGGCACAGATAGCGGCACCAGACCCGTTTATTGCGGCCGTAGAGATAGCCGACGAGGATAGCCCCGGCGGTCGAGCCGCCGAGAATGAGAAGCGCCGGCTTTGGATACTGATAGACGCTGATCATCTGGCCATAGATCGTCGTGCAAACGAAGGCGACGAAAGGCCAACCCTTCCAGGCGATCCAGCGCGGAACCGCATGGCCGCGGCCGAACCGGCTCGCCGCCTCGGAAAGCGCGCCCTCGGGACAGAACAGTCCGCACCACGCGCGCCCGACCAACGCCATGCTGAGCAAGACGAAGGGCCACCAAATCCCCCAGAACGCGAATTGCGCGAAAAGAGTGAGATTGCTCCAAATATGCGCCGTCCGCGCCGGCAAAGGAAGGAAAGCCGGGACTGCGACGAGAAGGACATAGGCAAAAACGACGGCCCATTGGATGCGCTGGATGAGGCTTTGGCGCTGGCGCAACCATTCGCCTGCCTCAAAAAAAAGGCGCACGGCGGCCGTCGGTCGGCGCGGCAAAACCTCCTCCGCCATGGCTTTGGGCTCAAATCCCGGCTGATCTCGCTCGAGGGCGCGCCGGTCGCGTTCAACGGCGTCAAAGGCGCTCATGACTCATACTCTCCGGATCCGACCTGCACGTCTCGGCGATCTGGCGTCCCGCGCAGGGAGGGACATTAAGCGCTTCGGCGAATGTCATGGTTCGGACATGCCCGTCGAGACAATGCAATTCGCGCCTCACTTCGCCACGAGCACCGCCTTGGGCGCGTCGGGATGAAAATCGTCGAAAAACGAATATTCGCCTGGATCGAGCGTCCTGAAGACGAGAATTGACGTCGAATTCGGCGCAAGCACTTTTTCCTTGCGCAATTCTCCGCTCTCGAATTCCGCCGGCGACGCCCCAGTGTTGCGCAGCTCGAGCTTGAACCTCCGGTTTGCGGGAACCTCGATCCGGAGCGGCTCGACCTTCCCATCATGAAACTCGATCGAGAAGGTCGGCTCGTCGTCTGCGCGCGCCGCGGCCGTCGCGCAGAGAAAAATGAGCGCCGCACAAAGCCGCATCGCATTCATGGACAAACTTTGATCCTTTGCCTCGTTCAATAGGCGCCCTTTTTCCCGGCGCCGGCATAGACAAAATCATAATCGATGGAAAAGGCGTCGAACCAAGGCGCCACCCCGGTCTCCTTGTCGACATGGCGCCCGAAATGGGCGTGGGCGTCGGCGCCGGGCGGCGCGATCGTCAAGCGGAGCCTATATTTGCCAGGGCCGAACATTTTGACATTGTCGCCGTAGTGCGGCCCGTCATTCGCGACCATGGGCATGAAGGCGCCCTTTTGTATCTGGTTGTCATCGAGCTTGGTCAATTCGTAATTGACGGAGAGATAGGGAATCCAATCCCCTTGCGCAAAGCCGTTCTTGTTGTCTTTCGCAGCCTTGATGTCGGATTCGAGATGAACGTCAGAATCCTTCGCCGGGCGCATCACGTCGGGCGGATCCATCTCAATCGGCTGAAGATAGACCGCGCCGATCTCCATCCCGTTTTTCTGCTGTGGCTTGCCTATCGGATATTCCTTGGCGAAAGCGCCGGATCCGAGCGAGGAGCCGAGAAGCGCGACGCAGGTCAAAGCAAAGCCAAAGCGCATCAGTTTCTCCTCGGATAAGATTGGTCGCGCAATAATCGTCATAAGTAGCAAGGATGACGCCTTACATTCAAGGCTTCAAAGCCAATATTTTCCAAGATGGGTCAAAATGCACTTCTCTATTTTATAATGATTTTAAAATAGACGAACAAAGCCCTACTAAGCTTAGATTGCTCAATTCTATTTTCTCGTCGCGCCAAAGCTCAGCGCCGCACGAAGGCGCGCGCGATCCGCATCCGATCCGGGCAGGCCGAAGCGGAGCAAAGCGGGCCGCGAGGCGAAGCGCCGAACCAGGATTCCCGCCCTCGCCAAGGCGTCAAACAGCTTCAGGGCGTCCCGATGCGCGGCAAGGCGAAAAAGCGGGCTCCCACCGACGATCTCGAATTGCGCCGACAACAGAATCTCGTCGAGCGCGGCCGCATCCGCCGTAAGCTTTCGGCGCGCGGTCGCAAGCCAGTCCGCATCGGCCAAAGCCTTCGCGCCGAGCGCAATCGCCGCGCCCGAAACCGGCCACGGCCCCAGGGCCGCACGCAGTTTTTTGGCGAGCTCCACCGGCGCGATCACAAAGCCGAGGCGAAGCCCCGCCAGGCCATATGCCTTGCCGAAGGAGCGCAGGGCGAGGACGCCGCGGGTCGGCATGGCCGGGATGATGCTGGCCGCAGGCTCGACAAAATCCATGAAGGCTTCATCAACGATCAGCAAACCGTCATGTTCGCCGAGTTCCCTCGCAAGTGCGTGCAGGTCCTCCGCGGGAACGAGCCGGCCGTCGGGATTATTGGGATTGACCACAATGGCGACGTCCCTGTCGGCAAGCCCGGCGAGGTCCTCGACCCTATCGACCTCGGCCCCAGCCGCCCGCCACGCATCGGAATGTCCGCGATAAGCATGGCCCAAAATCCCAACGCGGCGGGCGGGCCAAAGATAAGGCAGACAGCCGATGATCGCCTGGCTTCCGGGAGCGGCGAGCGCTGCGGCGCCTTCGCTGGCGCGATAGGCGAGCGCCGCCGCCTTTTCGAGCGCGCGCAGGGCCTCTGGCTCCGGCAGGCGGCTCCACGCCTCGGCAGGCAAATCCCCGATCGGATAGGCATAGGGGCTGACGCCGGTCGAAAGATCGAGCCAGGGCTCGGGCGCCAAAGGATAGGCGCGCCGCGCCGCGGAAAGATCGCCGCCGTGACCGTCGCCGAATGGCGTCGGCGCCGCGAATGTTGGATGATGCCGCATGGATCTCTATGTCACGCTTCCGCTCGCGGCGCTGGCCGCGGCGATCGAGGCCGGCCTCGGCTATCCGCAAGCCCTGTTCAAGGCGATCGGCCATCCCGTGACCTGGATCGGCGCCCTGATCGCCCGCGCCGACCACGGCCTCAATCGCGACGCCGACTCATTTGCGCAAAGGCGCGCCCTCGGCTTTCTCGCCCTGGGCCTTGTGCTAGCCATCGCCGGAGGCGGCGGCTTCATTATCGCCCAAGGCATCGAGGCGTTGGCGATCCCCCACGCAATCGGCCTAATGCTGACAGCGCTTATCGCGTCGAGCCTCATCGCGCAACGCAGCCTGCATGCGCATGTCCGCGCCGTCGCCGACGCGCTCGAGCGCGAGGGGCTCGCCGCCGGCCGGACGACCGTGGCCGCCATCGTCGGCCGCGACGTCGTGGCTCTCGACGAGGCCGGCGTCGCCCGCGCCGCGATCGAGTCGCTCGCGGAGAATTTTTCCGATGGCGTCGTCGCGCCAATCTTCTGGCTGGCGCTCGGCGGGCTTCCGGGCGGAATGGCCTATAAAGCGATCAACACCGCCGACAGCATGATGGGGCATCGGACCGCGCGGCACGTAGCTTTCGGCTTCGCCGCCGCCAGGCTCGACGATCTGGTCAATCTTGTTCCCGCACGCCTCTCCGCGCTGTTGATCGCGACGGCGGCTCTTTTCACGCCCGGCGCTTCCGCCATCGGGGCGCTGCGGACCGCATGGCGCTTTTCCGGCGGGCATCCCTCCCCCAACGCCGGCTGGCCGGAGGCGGCCTTCGCCGGCGCGCTCGGCCTGCGGCTCGGCGGCCCGCGTTGTTACGGGCAAATCAAGATCGACGACCCCTGGATCGGCGCCGGCGCGGCAGTCGCGGGGTCGGCCGACATCCGACGCGCGCTCGCGCTTTATCGCCGCGCCTGCTTCGTTCATTGGGTCCTTCTGACGCTGCTCGCCCTTGGCTTTATTGGGCGAGCGTGAGGAGCCGGTCGAGATCGATGCTCGCCTCCAGATGCGCCGCGACCGCGTCGAGCGCCTGCTCGAGCGAATCGTCATAGGAGCGGCCCGAGCCGGACGCGCCGAGCCTCGCGAGCAAAGCGGCCCGCTGCGACGGCTCGGCGAAAAGGCCATGCACATAGCAGCCGCTCACCCTCCCGTCGGCCGAGGTCGCGCCGTCCATGCGCCCGTCGTCGAAGGCGAGAAGCGGGCGAGCACAATCCGGCCCGAACGTGCGCCCGAGATGGATTTCATAGCCCGAGAAGGGCGCGCCGTCCTGCGCCCCCGCGCCGCGCACCGGCCTGACCAGCTTCTCGCCTGAGAAATCCGTCTCGACATCGAGCAGGCCGAGGCCCGGCGCCTCGCCGGACGGACCTTCGAGCCCTTGCGGGTCGCGACAGATCCGGCCGAGCATCTGATAGCCGCCGCAAAGGCCGAGCACATGGCCACCCCGCCGCACATGGGCGAGAAGATCGATGTCCCAGCCCTCCCGACGGAACGCGGCGAGATCGGCGATCGTCGTCTTGGAGCCGGGCAGCAGCACGAGCGCGGCCTCGACCGGCAAGGTCTCGCCGCTTTTGACCATGACGAGCCGCGCCGCGCTTTCGAGAGCCAAGGGATCGAGATCGTCGAAATTGGCGATCCCCGGCAGGACCGGGACGGCGATCGTGATCTCGCCCGCGCCGGCCTCCCTTCGATGCGCCAGCGCCAGGGAATCTTCGGCGGGCAGGCGCGCCGCCGCCGGGCAAAAGGGGATGAGCCCGAGTCCCGGCCAATCCGTATGGCTTTCGATCAGGCGCATGCCCTCGGCGAAGAGGGAGGGATCGCCGCGAAACTTATTGACGAGGAAGCCCTTGATCATCGCCGCGTCGGCCGGATCGAGGACGAGCTTGGTCCCAACGATCTGCGCGATGACGCCGCCGCGATCGATGTCGCCGAGCAGAACCACCGGAACGTCTGCGGCCCGGGCGAAGCCCATATTGGCGATGTCGTTCTTGCGCAGATTGATTTCGGAGGCGCTGCCGGCGCCTTCGACGATGACGAGATCGGCCTCGCCGCAGAGCCGCGCAAAGCTTTCCAGCACCGTGGCGAGCAGCTTCGGCTTCCAATCCTGATAATCCCGCGCGCTCGCCTGGCCGACGACCTGGCCGCGCGCCACGACCTGCGCCCCGCCGCCGCCATGGGGCTTCAAAAGCACGGGATTCATATCGATCGAGGGCGCGACGCCGCAGGCTCTCGCCTGCATCGCCTGGGCGCGGCCGATCTCGCCGCCATCCTCGGTCACGGCGGCGTTGTTCGACATATTCTGCGGCTTGAACGGGCGGACGGCGAGGCCCCGCTTATGAAATGCGCGGCAGAGCCCGGCGACGATCAGCGATTTGCCGACGTCGGAGCCCGTCCCCTGCAGCATCAACGCCTTCGCCCGCCGCGCCATGGCCTAGAATTCGATCCCTTCCTGCGCCTTCACCCCCGCCTTGAAATGATGCTTGACCAGCGTCATCTCGGTCACGAGATCGGCGGCCTCGATCAGCTCCGACTTGGCGTTGCGGCCGGTGACGACGACATGAAGATCGGGCCTGCGGGCCTCGAGCGCCGCGAGAATCTCGACGAGCGGCAGGTAATCGTAGCGCAAGGCGATGTTCAATTCGTCGAGCACGAGCAGCCTGATCTTCGAATCCGCCATAAGCGCCCGCGTCTTGGTCCAGGCGGACTCAGCGGCGGCTACATCCCGCGCGCGGTCCTGCGTTTCCCAGGTGAAGCCCTCGCCCATCGTGTGCCAGGAGATGAGATCCGCGAATCTCGCGAGCGCCGCGCGCTCGCCGGTCTCCCAACCGCCCTTGATGAATTGGACGATTCCACAGGACCAGCCGTGGCCGAGCGCGCGCAAAAGGAGCCCCATAGCCGCCGTGGACTTGCCCTTGCCAGCCCCCGTGTGGACGATCAGCAGCCCTTTTTCCACGATGGTTTTAGAGGCCACCTCGGCGTCCTGCAGGGCCTTGCGCTTCGCCATTTTTTCGCGATGGCGGAGGGCTTCGGGTTCGTCAGTGGATTTATTCATTTGTGCCCAATTCGTCGAGACGGCTTAAGTGGCCAGTGAAGCAATTTTGAAATGCTCCATTCTTAAAAAGCCGGGGCTTCAATTGTGGCTTAGGTAAGGTTGAAGGGTAACTGGAACAGACACCAACCCTTGCAAAGGCTTCTGCCAACTGCTGACAAGGCCATGCTCTAAATTGAGCTCGACCTTTAGCACCCGCTGTGGTTTACTTACCATATTAGTGGCTCAGCCTGCTGCAGGGGACTATGAATATTTATAGCCGGCTCTACAAGTACCGGAACACTCCCTCAGCATTCCCAGCAGAAAACTTTCTCACAGAAGCACTCGCAGACATCTTCAACCGATTGCCGATGCCCTTCCAAATCGAGTTCCTGGTTCGAATGTTGTCAGCATCGTGCTCGAAGCGCCTCCGAAAGAAGTGCAAGGACGTAGGACAGATCAACGCCAAAACGCAAGTCTGCATAGACGTGGTTGGCTCCTTCAAGCGACCGGACATGATCGTCTATCTGGACAACCAGCCGCTCGTCCTTTTCGAAGTCAAGGTCAACGCTGCTTTCCAGGAACACAAGGTAGAAGGCCCCGAAGTTGAACGACTGCACCGTGCCGACAATAACGAAGCCCTCATTCAGAGCCAGCTCAAGACGTACTCGGACTGGATGAGTTCGCAGTGCTCCGGCGATTGGCCGGGTGCCGTCGTGCTGCTAACACACGGGACGCAAGCGCCAGATGGATTCGAGGATGACGGGCGCGAGCGCAACTCTGTTATCGGCGTTACGCGGACATGGGCGCACGTTGGTGGCTGGCTCGCCTCTAATCTCAACTTGAACCGATCTGAGATGACGTATTGTGCACTCGCTTCGGACTTCAATCTCTTTCTAGAGGAACAAGGACTGATGACGGACTTCATGACTTCGCGGGATTTGGCGGCAACGGCACTTTTTATGTCCTCCTACCGAGCGCTGATGTATACTTTCAGCACAGCAATATCCGCAATCGCTTCAAAGTACCCGAAGTCCCGGGGCGGAAATTTGCATTGGGAGTTCTGGCCCGATGGTAACGCATATTGGGCTTGGTACTACCTGAATAGCAAGCTGAACCCCCCTGGCAGCAAGTTCTGGATCGGGATCGGCATATGTTTTCCAGATCAGCGAGCGCTTGATTGTGTTGATCCCGTTGGCATACCGATGCATGAGCCTTTCTTCTTCGTCATGAGCGACGACGACTGGCACAAAATGAAGCCCTCTGAGTTCTTCAGCAAAATCCCCAAGGGATGGGTTGAAATCCACGACGGATACAGCGTAGTCGCGACGCGCGCGGTCAGCAGTTTCGTAGCCGACCCAGATGCTCGCGCGCAATCGTTAATTGCCTGGGCTCAGGAAGAAGTTGGGCAACTTATCTCTTGTATCCCAAACTTCGAGGATGCGCCCATCGAGAATATACCCGAGGAGGTCGAAAGCTGATTCAACAGCCGCAGCAACGCCAGTGGAAATAGATTTCCCATTTTTTCGGTGTAAACGGCGGCTCAAGATCAGACCATCTCAAGAAAATTGTCCTTCCGTGTTTGGGAAAGCATTATTGAGGCGTCGCTCGTTGCCACGACCGGCAGTCGTTCGAAAGAGGTGCGCCGCAGAAACGAAAGTATCGAAGATGGCTCGCGAGTGGAGAAACCACCCCCACAGGCACAACGCGATCCAAACTTGACCCGCCACCCCTCGATTGACAGAACTCCCCACTGGTATAGTCTCCCTCCCCGCAACGGTCCCTCGCTTCGAGTGGTAAAAGGGAATGCGGCGGCGCTTTCTTTCGCGCCGGAAGCCGCAGCTGCCCCCGCAACTGTCAGCGGTGAGCCGCGCGCCACAAAGCCACTGGGACGCCGGGCGACCGGGTTCTGGGAAGGCGGCGCGGGGCTATGATCCGTGAGCCAGGAAACCTGCCGTTCAAATCGAGCCAAGGCCGGCGGGGTGCTCCGGCTTTCATCGATGCCGGCGACCAGCTCGCCGGCGAAGGAGCCCGCATCTTTGCGGCGCTCCCGCCGAAGCGCCCGCGCGTAAATTCAACGCCGAAGGACCGGGCGCCTCGATGACGACACTCGCATGACCAGCTTCGCCAAAATCCCGGCGACGATCGTCACCGGCTTTCTCGGCGCCGGAAAGACGACGCTCATCCGTCACTTGCTCGCCACCGCCCAGGGCCGCCGCCTCGCCCTCGTCATCAATGAATTTGGCGATGTCGGGGTCGATGGCGAGATTTTGCAGGCCTGCGGCGACGAAGCCTGCAGCGCCGACCGAATCATCGAGCTCGCGAATGGCTGCATCTGCTGCACCGTCGCCGATGATTTCCTGCCCGCGATCGAACGGCTCCTGGCGCTGCCAGAGCCGCCCGAGCACATCATCATCGAGACCTCCGGCCTCGCTTTGCCGAAGCCGCTGGTCAAGGCCTTCGATTGGCCGGCGGTCCGCTCCCGATTGACGGTCGACGGCGTCATCGCCGTGGTCGACGGCGCGGCGGCGGCGGAGGGCCGCTTCGCCGATGATCCAGCGCGTCTCGCCCGCCAGCGCGAGGCCGATCCCTCGATCGAGCATGACAATCCGCTCGAAGAAGTCTTCGAGGATCAATTGCTCTGCGCCGATTTGATTATTTTAAACAAGACCGACCTCATCGGCGCGGAAGATCAGGCGCGTGTCTCGGCCGAAATCGCAGCGAGCGTTCCCCGCGCGATCAAAATCGTCGCGGCGCGCGAAGGGCGGATCGACGCAGCCATCCTTCTCGGCCTTCATGCCGCCACCGAGGACGATCTCGCCGCGCGGCCCTCCCATCACGATTCCGAAGCCGAGCATGATCATGATGATTTCGAAAGCATCATCGTCGACATGGACGCGATCGAGGATAGCGGCGCCCTGATGCGCCGCCTGGCGGAGGTCGTCGAGCGCCATGACGTCCTGCGGATCAAGGGCTTTCTCGAATTGCGCGGCAAGCCGATGCGGCTCCTCGTGCAAGGGGTCGGCGCGAGGCTGCAGCAGAGTTTCGACCGGCCCTGGCGTCCCGGAGAGCCACGGCGCGGACGCTTGGTCATGATCGGCGAGAAAGGCCTCGACGCGGCGGCGATCGCCCAGGCCCTCGCGCCCAGCGCGTTTTGAGCCTATGCACCTCCTGCGCAGCCAATCGCTGACGCTCGACGAGGCGGAGGCCGCGATCGATCTGGGGCAGACGCCGGCCGATCTCGTGTTCCTGTCCTTTTCGGACAGCGATCTCGCGATCGTCGCGGCCGCGCAGGCGCGGCAGAAGAGCAGGCAGAGCCTACGGCTCGCCAATCTCGGCAAGCTCAAGCATCCCTATTCCGTCGATCTCTATGTCGAGAAGCTCGCCTCGAAAGCCCGCTTTGTCCTCGTTCGCCTGCTCGGCGGCCTCGACTATTGGCGCTATGGCGTGGAAGAGCTCGCCCGCGCCGCGAGGGCGCAAAATTTCACGCTCGCCATCATTCCCGGCGATGCGACGGAAGACCCGAGGCTCGACGCCGCCTCCACCTTGCCGATCGCCGAGCTTCGCCGCATGTCCGCGGCGTTCCAACATGGCGGGGTTGAAGGCGTCGCCGCGCTTCTCAGCTGGATCGAGACCTTTCCTCATGCGCCGGCCATGCCCGGCGAGCCTACGACCTTGCCAGCGGCTGGGCGATGCGAGGCCGCTTGCCGAGCGCCCGCCGCGGCCGCAGGACGAGCGTTCATCGTCTTTTACCGCGCCTTTCTTCTCGCCGGCGACCTGGCGCCGATCGAGGCGCTCGCCGACGCGCTCGCCGCGCGGAGCTTGAGCGTCTCCGGCCTGTTCGCGACGAGCCTCAAGGACGCGCAGGCGATTGCTTTCCTGCGCACGCAGATCGCGCGCGAAAAACCCGACGTGATCGTCAATACGACCGGATTTTCAGCCCGCCTCGACGATGGCAGAAGCCCGCTCGACGAGGCCGATTGTCCAGTGCTGCAGGCGATCCTCGCCGGCTCGAGCGAAGCCCAATGGAAGGCGGACCCGCGCGGCCTCGGTGCGGCGGATCTCGCGATGAATGTCGTCCTGCCAGAAATGGACGGGCGGCTGATTTCGACCGCGATCGGCTTCAAGACGGAAAGCCTTCCCCGTGCGGATCTCGAATTCACGCCGCTCGTTCATGCGCCCACGACCTCCGGCGTCGATCGCGTCGCCGATCTCGCCGCCGCCTGGACGAGATTGCGAAAGGTCCCGCAAGCGAAGCGCAAGATCGGCTGCGTCCTTTCGGATTATCCGGGCAAGGCCGGCCGCGCCGGCTATGCGGTCGGGCTCGATGCGCCGCAAAGCGTCGCCTCGATCGCGGCGATCTTGCGCGACACCGGATATGACGTAGGCACGCTTCCGCCCAACGATGAATTGATGCGCGGCCTCGAAGCCGGCGCCGCGACCGAGCGCTTGAGCCTCGCGGATTACAAAGACGCCCTTCGCGCCATGCCGGGACCATTTGTCGAGTCGCTGCTCGCGCGCTGGGGAGAGCCTGAGGCGGACCCGCTGGCGCGCCAGGGCGCTTTCCACTTCTCGATCCTGCGCGCGCGCCATTTGCTCGTCGCGCTACAGCCCGATCGAGGCGCGAGCCCCGAGCGTAAGGCCGACTATCACGACTCGAGCCTGCCGCCGCGCCATTCCTATGTCGCCTTCTATGTCTTTCTGCGCCGGTCGGAGCAGATCGACGCCATGATCCATTGCGGGACGCATGGCACGCTCGAATGGCTGCCGGGAAAGGCGGTCGCGCTCGCCGAGGATTGCGCGCCGGCCGCCGTGCTCGGACCTCTGCCCGTCGTTTATCCGTTCATCGTTAATAATCCAGGCGAGGCCGCGCAGGCCAAGAGGCGCATCGGCGCGCTGACCCTCAGCCATATGACCCCGCCGCTGACGGAAGCCGGAAGCCATGGCGCCGCGCTCGAGATCGAAGCCTTGTTCGACGAATATGCCGCCGCCGAGTCCCTTGACCCGAAGCGCGCGCGACTCCTGGCGAAAGCCATTCTGGAACGCGCCGAGGACACGGGATTGGCGCGGGACTGCGGGCTCGACCAAAGCGCCGACCCGTCAGCAGCGCTAACGCGCCTCGACGCCTGGCTTTGTGATCTGAAGGAGATGCGCATCGGGGACGGCCTGCATGTCTTTGGCCAGTCCCCTTGCGCCGCCTCGCGCGACGCCAACGCGCCAGCGGAAACCGCCATGCTGATTGACGCCTGCGGACTGGCGGAAGCAACCGGCCTCGTCGCCGCGCTCGACGGCCGCTTCGTCCCGCCGGGGCCGGGCGGCGCGCCCTCACGCGGACGCCTCGACGTCTTGCCTACCGGCCGCAACCTTTATGGCGTCGATCCGCGCGCGGTCCCGACCCGAACGGCCTTCGAGATCGGCCGGCGCGCCGCGCGCGAGGTCTTGAACCGTCATGCCCAGGATCATGGCGATTGGCCGAAGCGGATCATCATGGACCTTTGGGCGAGCGCGACCATGCGCACCGGCGGCGACGATCTCGCTCAGGCGCTCGCGCTCATGGGCGTCATGCCGGTCTGGGATTTCGCCTCGTCCCGCGTGAGCGGCTTCGAGATCCTGCCTCTCGCCCGCCTCGACCATCCGCGCGTCGACGTCACCTTGCGGATTTCCGGCCTCTTCCGCGACGTGTTTCCAGCTCAGATCGCACTATTCGATCAAGCCGTCCGCGCCGTCGCAGCCCTCGACGAGGACGACGACAGCAATCCCTTGGCGGCGGCGCGGCGGCGTTCGCCGGGGGACTTTCCGCGCATCTTCGGCGCCGGGCCCCAGGCCTATGGAATCGGCGTCACGCGGACGATCGACGCAGATCCATCCAGCGCGCGCGACGATCTCGGACGGCTCTATCTCGCCGCGACCTCGCACGCCTATGGCGGCCCGCGCGGCGAAGGCGCGGCCTCGGCGCAATTTTCCGATCGCGTCGCGGAAGCCGATGCGCTCGTCCATGTCCAGGACCAGGATGAAGGCGACGTTCTCGACTCCGACGCCCTCGTCGATCACGAGGGCGGCTTCGCGGCGGCGGCGCGCCTGCTCGGCAATGACGCGCCGGTCTATCATGTCGAGACGACCAGGCCTGACGCGATCAGGGCGCGCACCCTGCCTGAGGAGGTTGCGCGCGTGGTCCGCGCGCGCGCGAGCAATCCGCGCTGGATCGCCGGGCAGATGCGCCATGGCCATCGCGGCGCGGCCGAAATCGCCTTGACCATAGACAATCTCTTCGCGCTCGCGGTTCTCGCCGATGCGGTCGCGAGCCAGCATTTCGACTTAATGTTCGAGGCGACCTGCGGCGCGCAAGATGTCCGGGACTTTCTGATCGAGTCCAATCCCAAGGCGGCGCGCGCCATTGTCGAGCGTTTCGAAGAGGCCCATCGACGCGGCGTCTGGAAAAGCCGGCGGAATTCCGTCCTCGATCGCCTCGCCGAAATGCGGGGCGCGCTTCCATGACCCTCGCGGCTCGCCTTCGCAAGGGCTGGTGTCCGGGCGCGCTTCGGCCCATGCCGGCCGAGGACGGCATGCTGGTCCGCTTGCGCATCAGTGGCGGCGCGCTTTCGAGCAGGGCGCTGCGGCGGCTGGCGGAGGCAGGACGCGCGTGCGGCAACGGGCTCTTCGATTTGTCGTCGCGCGCCAATCTGCAAATGCGCGGCGTCTCGGCGCAAAGCCTGCCCGCTCTGACCGCGATCCTTGCGGAGCTCGGCCTGCTCGACGAAGACGCGGAGGCGGAAGCCGTCCGCAATGTGCTCGCGAGTCCCCTCGTCGGCCTCGATGCGCCGATCGACGCGGGGCCCATCGCGCAGGCGCTGGAGAAGGCCCTCGTCGGCAACAAGGATCTTCATGGGCTGCCGGGCAAATTCGGCTTTCTCATCGACGATGGCGGCGCGCTGTCGCTGGCCTCGGTTCCGGCCGATGTCCGCTTCGACTATTGCGCGGAGCGAAAGGTTTTCATCGTTGGCGTTGGCGGCGACGCGTGCGAGGCCGAATGTCTCGGCGCCTGCGAGCCCGGCGCCGTCGTCGATCAAGCGCTGCGGATCGCGCGCGCCTTTCTCGATCACGGCGCGCGCATGCCCGAAACTCCCCGCCGGATGCGCGAGCTTTTGCAATCATGCGGCCCCACCGCGATCGCCAAGGCCACAAGACTTCGCCCTGCGCCGCCGCCGCAAAAGGCTCGCTCCCTAGCCGAGCCCTGCCCCATCGGCCCGATCCGCCTCGGGGGCGGCGAAAATCTCTGCTTCGGGGTCGGCGCGCCCTACGGCCGCTTCGACGCCGATATGCTTGAAGCGATCGCCCGCGGCGCGGAAGCATTCGCCGATGGCGAGACCCGCCTCACGCCCTGGCGCGCGATGCTTTTGCCGGGGGGCGCCGAAGCCGAGATCGAAGCGCTGAAGACCCATTTCTCCATGGAGAATTTCATCATCGACCCGCAAGACCCTCGGCTCGCCGTCGCCGCCTGCCCTGGCGCCCCGGCCTGTGCGCAAGGCTCAACGCCGACCCATGCCGACGCCCTAGCCTTGGCTCCTCTCGCGCGGCTCTTGCAGCCGGAGGGCGTGACGCTCCATGTGTCGGGCTGCGCCAAGGGTTGCGCGCGGCGCGCCGCGACGCCTTATGCGCTCATCGCGAAAGACGGCCGCTATGAGCTGATCGTCGAAAACGCGCCGCCGAATCGGGGCGCGGCGCAAGGTCTCACGCTTTCGGAGGCGCAATACATGCTGGAGTCGATCGCCCGCCAGGCGCGCGCGGCCCGCGAGGTCGAGCATAGATGAACGCCATGTCGGAACCTTCGAGCCGCTTCGATTACATTCGCGACGGCGCCGAGATTTATCGCCGCTCTTTCGCGACCATCCGCGCGGAAGCCGATCTCGCGCGCTTCTCCCCCGATGAGGAAGCCGTCGCGGTGCGCGTCATCCACGCCTGCGGCATGGTGGAGATCGCCAGCGATCTCGCATTCTCGCCCGAGGCCGCCGCGCGCGCGCGCCAGGCGCTGCGGGACGGCGCGGCGATCCTTTGCGACTCCCAGATGGTCGCCCATGGCGTCACAAGAGCGCGCCTGCCGCGCGCCAATGACGTGATCTGCACGCTTGGCGATCCCACTGTCCCGGCGCTCGCCGCACGGATCGGCGAGACGCGCAGCGCCGCCGCGCTCGAACTCTGGCGCGATCGCCTCGACGGCGCCATTGTCGCGATCGGCAATGCGCCGACCGCCTTGTTTTACCTGCTCGAAATGCTCCGCGAGATCCCTGCGCGGCCCGCTTGCATCATCGGCATGCCGGTTGGCTTCGTCGGCGCCGCCGAATCGAAGGAAGCGCTGATCGCAGCGGCGCCCGCGCCTTTCATCACGGTGAAGGGCCGCAAAGGCGGCAGCGCCATGACGGCCGCCGCCTTGAACGCGCTTGCAAGCGAGGCCGAATGAACGATCAGGCGCAGCGCAAAGGGCGGCTCTATGGCGTTGGGCTCGGCCCCGGCGACCCGGAGCTCGTGACGATCAAGGCGGCGAAAATCATCGAATCCGCACCAGTCGTCGCCTTCTTCTCCAAAAAAGGCGCGCCGGGAAAAGCCCGCGCCATCATCGACCGTTGGCTCCATGGCCAATGCATGGAATTGCCTCTCCTCTATCCGCTGACGACCGAGATCCATTTTCACGATCCGGCCTATGTCGAGGACCTGCGCGAATTCTACGCCGCGGCGACCGAGACGATCGCCGCGCATCTTGCGACAGGCCGCGACGTCGCTCTCGTCTGCGAGGGCGATCCGCTCTTCTACGGCTCCTTCATGCATGTCTATATCCGGCTGAAGGGTCGATTCGAGATCGAGATCGTGCCCGGCATCACCGGCATGTCCGGCTGCTGGAGCGCGGCGAAATTGCCGATGGCCTGGGGCGACGATGTCGTGAGCGTTCTTCCAGGCACGCTGGAAGGCGCCTGCCTCACCCGCCATTTGAGCGCCAGCGACGCCGCCATCATCATCAAGATCGGCGCGAATTTATCAAAGGTCCGAGCTGCCATCGCGCAAGCCGGGCGGCTCGACGCCGCAATCTATGTGGAGCATGGCACGGCCGCAGCAGAGAAGATCATTCCGCTGGCCGAAAAGACCGACGATCACGCGCCTTATTTCTCGCTCGTCCTCATTCCGGGAGAGGGGCGACGGCCATGACGATTTCTCCCCGCGCTCCAGCTGGAAATCTGAGGGTGGTCGGCCTCGGCCCCGGCCCCGAGGCATGGCTGACCCCGGAAGCCTCCGCCGTCCTCGCCGAGGCGACGGATCTCATCGGCTATGCGCCCTATCTCGACAGGCTTCCGCCCCGACCGGGGCAGACGCGCCATGCGAGCGACAATCGCGTCGAACTGGAGCGCGCGCGCCATGCGCTCCGCCTCGCCGAGGAGGGCCGCCGCGTCGCCGTCGCCTCGGGCGGCGATCCAGGCGTCTTTGCAATGGCGGCGGCCGTGTTCGAGGCGATCGATCGAGGCAAGCCCGCCTGGCGCGAGATCGACATCGCCATATGTCCGGGCGTTTCGGCGATGCAGGCGGCGGCGGCCCGCGTCGGCGCGCCTTTGGGCCATGATTTCTGCGCGATTTCGCTCTCGGATAATCTCAAGCCCTGGGCCGTGGTGGAGCGAAGGCTGAACGCGGCCGCGATCGGCGATTTTGTGATCGCGCTCTATAATCCGGCCTCGAAAGCGCGGCCGCATCAGATCCATGACGCCTTCGCCCTGCTGCGCCGGAGCAAGGCCCCTGAAACGCCGGTGATCTTCGCCCGCGCCATCGGCCGCGCGGATGAAAAAATCACAATAACGACGCTCGCAGCGGCAGAGCCGGGCCTCGCCGACATGAGCACTCTGGTGATGATCGGCTCGAGCGAAACGCGGCTCATCGCCCGCGCGGGCGCGCAACCCTTCGTCTATACGCCGCGCGACGCGAGAGCCTCGGCGTGAGCGAGAATATGGGCCATGGCCTCGGCCGGATCATGCAGGGCGTCTCCCGCGACGCCTTGCGGACGTTCGACCATCACGACCGGCAGCCCGAGGCGCCGCGCCGCGACGATCTTGGCGAAAGCCGCGCCACCGCCGCTATTCTTGGTGACGATCATTTCGATCTTTTCATCGCGCAGAAGCTCTTCTTCCGCAGCCGACCCAAATGGGCCGCGCCCGGCGATCACCCGGCAACGAGCCAATTCAGGCGGCGGATCGAAGGGATCGACGGCGCGAATGAGATAGGCATGCTGCGGAGCCGACGCGAAAGCCGCGAGCTGCAGCCGGCCAATGGTGAGAAAGACGCGCTTCGGCTCGGGTCCGAGCGCGGCGGCGGCTGCCTCCATATCGCCCACTATGGTCCAATCATCGCCCGGCTCGCGCAGCCAGGGCGGGCGCGTCAGGACGATGAGCGGAATCCCCGCCTGCGCGGACGCGAGCTCAGCGTTGCGCGACATTTGCTCGGCATAGGGATGCGTCGCGTCCACGAGAAGTTCGATGCGCTCCCGCTCGAGATAGGAGACGAGGCCCTCGACCCCGCCAAAGCCGCCAATTCGATAGGGAATCGCCGGCGCGATCGGCGCCTTGGTGCGGCCGGCGAAGGACAGCATGGACCATATGTCACGCCGGGCGGCCGCGAGCAAGGCGGCGAGGCGGCTCGCCTCCGTCGTCCCGCCGAGCACGAGCACGCGCATCCGTTTTCCTCCCAACATCGGCGCGCGACGCCATGACTGCGACGCCCAGCAAAAAATGGCTTTCCGTGATCGGCATCGGCGAGGACGGACTCGACGGGCTTTCTCCTGCCGCGCGGCGACTATTTTCGCAAGCCCGCCTGGTCGTCGGCGGCGCGCGGCATCTCGCGCTCGGCGGCGCTCTCGAGGCCGAAACCCTGGCCTGGCCCTCGCCCCTCGCCGACGCCATGCCGAAAATCCTGGCGCGACGCGGGACCCCTGTCTGCGTCCTCGCCTCGGGCGATCCCTTCTTCTTCGGGGTCGGCGCGCTCATCGCGGCCCATGTTCCAGCAGAAGAGATGCTTTGTCTGCCGGGACCTTCGGCCTTCAGCCTCGCGGCCGCGCGGCTCGGCTGGAGCCTTCAGGATTGCCGCCTCATCTCGCTGCATGGCCGCGATTTCGAACGGATCATCCCTGAATTGCAGCCTCGGACCCGCATCCTCTGCCTTTCCTGGGACGAGACGACTCCGCCGCGCCTCGCTGGGCTCCTTCGCGAGCGCGGCCTCGGGGGCTCGCGGATAATCGTCATGGAGGCCATGGGCGGACTACGCGAGCGCCTGAGTGAAAGCTCCGCCGAATCTTTCGCGATGGACAAGATTAATCCCCTGAATCTCGTCGCGCTCGAAATCAGCGCGGCGCCCGGGTCCAGGGTTCCGCCAGCCGCCTCGGGCCTCCCCGACGCCTGGTTCGAGAATGACGGGCAGCTCACCAAGCGCGAGATTCGCGCCATCGTTCTGTCGGCGCTCGCGCCGAGGCGCGGCGAATTGCTTTGGGACGTCGGCGCCGGCGCGGGCTCCGTCGCGATCGAATGGATGCTCGCCGATCCGGCCAATCGCGCCATCGCGATCGAGTCTCAGCCCGCGCGCGCGGAGCGCATCAGGCGCAACGCGCTTGCGCTCGGCGCGCCGCAGATCGAGATCGTGACCGCCGCCGCGCCCGAAGCCTTTACCGGCTTGCCTCAGCCGCAAGCGATTTTCGTCGGCGGCGGCGCGAGCGACCCAAAACTTCTCGATGCGGCCTATGCCGCGCTTCCGGCCGGCGGCCGCATCGTCGTCAATGCGGTGACGCTCGAATCCGAGGCGGAATTGATCGCCCGCTTCAAGGCGCATGGCGGCGATCTCATCAAGATCGACATTGCCCGCGCCGATCCTCTCGGCGGCTTCCACGGCTGGAGGCCGGCGCGGCCGATCACGCAATGGTCGGCGACCAAGACATGATCGCCATTGGACTCGGATGCCGGAAAGGCTGCGGCAGCGAGGCGGTCATCCGCCTCGTCCGACGCGCCTTGGCGACGGCAGGTTGCAGCGACGCCCGGGCCAGTCTGTTCACGCATGTGGATAAGAGAGACGAAATGGGCCTCGTGGAGGCCGCGCGGACGCTCGGCCTGACGTTGAATTTTCTCGACGCCAACGTGTTGCGTCTCGCCTCAAACCGCGCCGCGACCCGCTCGATGCGAGTCATGCAACTCTTCGGTCTGCCCTCGATCGCCGAGACCGCAGCGCTCGCGGGCGCCGGCCCAAACGCCATGTTGATCCTGCCGCGCATGAGCGAAGGCGGCGCGAGCTGCGCGATCGCCGCAACGGAGCGAATATGACCGTCCATTTCATCGGCGCGGGTCCCGGCGCGCCAGACCTCATCACCTTGCGCGGCCGCGATCTCATCGCCAGCTCGCCTGTCTGTCTTTTCGCCGGCTCGCTCGTTCCCCGCGCCTTGCTGGAGCATTGCCCCAAGGGCGCGCGCGTCATCGACACGGCGCCAATGAGCCTCGACGAAATTTGCGCCGAATTTTCCCGCGCGCATTCTGCTGGGCAAGACGTCGCGCGGCTTCATTCCGGCGATCTTTCGATCTGGAGTGCGCTCGGCGAGCAAATCCGCCGCCTCGACGGCCTCGACATTCCCTACACGATCACGCCCGGCGTTCCCGCATTCGCCGCCGCCGCGGCGTCTCTCGGCTGCGAGCTGACTTTGCCGGAAGTCGCCCAATCTCTCGTGCTCACGCGCACGCCGGGGCGCGCCTCCTCCATGCCGGCGCTGGAAACGCTAGAGGCTTTCGCGAGGACCCAGGCGACGCTCGCAATCCATCTTTCCATCCACGCCCTCGGCCAAGTCGTCGCCGACCTGACGCCGCATTACGGCGCAGATTGCCCGGTCGCGATCGTCTATCGCGCCTCGTGGCCCGAACAAAAGATCATTCGGGGAACCCTTTCAACCATCGCGCAACAGCTCGCCAAGACGCCAATCGAGCGAACGGCGCTGATCTTCGTCGGCCGCGCGCTCGATGCGCCGGATTTTCGCGAAAGCGCGCTTTATGACGCTGCTTATCAGCGGCGGTATCGTTGACGCTCTTGCGTTGTGTTGGAACAGTTCAAGGTGACGGGTCGTTCCGCGCGCATAGCGCAAATGCTAACATGCGTCCTGTCAGCTGGAATGATTCGATCCAACCAATATTTGCGCAAGGCGAATATGCCGCATGATCGAACTCACAACGCCACAACCCGTGCGAATCCTACGACCGCACGACGAATTCTCTGCCGCTACGCGTAAGCGACGCCTGTAGTTCGACGTCGGTAGATACAGCATGCGGCGAACTTGCATTCCGATAATTACGGTTGATCGATCCTAAGTCATTTCGATCTTGCCGGACGAATGCGGACTAGCCCCTCGATCCACCTAAAACGGCTTCGCCGCGCCTTCGGGCAAGGCGACGCCGAAGCCTTGATTGATCGCCGAAAACATCTGGTAGAAGCCGGAGAGCACGACCAATTCCACAAAGCCCTCTACGCCGAAGGCCTCGATGCTTCGGTCCTGCAGGTCTTGCGGGACATTCTTCCAGGCGAGCGTCGCGGCCAAAATGTTGGCGACGAGATCATAGGGCGCCGGGAACGCCCCGTCCTGAACGCCGTCCTTCCGCAAAGCGTCGATCACCGGCAAAGGCACGCCCGCCGCTTCGGCATGCTCGACATGGTCGAGCCATTCAAAAGCCGCGCCCGTGCTTCTTGCGACGCTCAACACGATGAACTGATAAATATTCCGCGGCAGGCTGCCTTGGAATTTCAGGAAGAAGCCCAGGTCTTCGATCCGTCGGCAGAGCTGCGGATGGTTCATCAGCGCGGCATAGGGGCCGCCGAAGCCCGCGCCCTGCGCGGCGCGGCGCTCGAGCATCTCGTCGTAGAGCTCGAGATCGGCCGGCGAAAGCTTTGAAGGATCGAAAGGCAGCTGCGCCATAAAGGCCTCCGCGTCACTCGTGATAGGAATAGGCGGCGAGCGCCGCCGCCCAATCGGCGACCGGCGTCGCCGCGGACTTGTCGGCTTTGACATCTATGAGACATGGGCCTTCGCCGGCAAGGCCGCGCGCGAAGGCGCCGGCGAGATCGCCCGGCTCGCGCACCGTCTCGCCGCGACAGCCCAAGGACCGCGCGAAACCCGCCCAGTCATGATCCGGCAGCCGCGTCAATTCATCGGGAACCGGCCCGAGCTTATGCGCGCGCAGCCATACATTGCCCAAAGCCGCATTGTTGACGACGACAAACAAAATTGGGAGCCCATAACGCGCGGCGGTCGCGACCTCGATCCCATTCATGCCCATGCAGCCATCGCCCGTGACGACCGCGACCCGGCGCTGCGGCTGGGCGCATTGCACGCCTGCGGCGGCGGGAATGGCCCAGCCCATCGGCCCGAGATTGGTGGCCGAAATATAGGTGCGGGGCTCATAAGACTCCCAATAATGGCCGGCGAAGGCGCGATGCGCGCCGGAATCCACCAGCAACACGCCGTCGCGGGGAAACGCGCGCCGCAATTCGGCAATGATTCGCGCCGGATGGATCGGCACGGCGTCGCTGGCGCAATGTTCCACGTCTTGCAGCCGCGGCGTCGCGCGAATCTCCGATAGCCAGGCTTCGCGCGCGGCGCGGCTCGTTCCGAGCGAGGCGTCAAGCACATCCGTGCGGTCAAGCAAATAGCGTAGAAATGCGCCGCAATCTCCAACGACGCCGCCGCCTGCCGAATGCATCCCGATATTCGCCGCCGCGAGATTGACGCAGATCGTGGCGCTCGGCGCGAGCTGCAGCGACCAATGCATGGTGTCGCGCTCGTTCAGGCCGGAAGCGAGCACGATCAGCAGGTCGGGCGGCGCGTCGAGCAGGGCCATGCGGGCATGATGCGTTCCGCCATAGCCGAAGACGCCGAGCGACAAAACATGATCCTCCGGAAAGACCCCCTTGGCGCGCAACGTGGTCGCGACCGGAATGCGCCAAAGCTCGGCGAATTGCCGCAGCGCCTTGGCCGCATAGGCGTGCTCGACGCCCGCGCCCGCGAGGATGGCGATCCTGATCGGCGGACGACCGCCGTCAGCGCCGGTGAAATGACGGAACGCGGCTTCCGCGCCGCTCAAGGATAGCGGCGCCGGATCGACCAGCGTGGGATCAATCGGGACGTAATCAACCGAAAGCTCAGCGATCTGGCAGTCGCTCGGCAATGAAAGATGAACCGGGCCAGACGGCTTTGTGCGCAGCTGCAACATGGCGTGCTTGAAAATATGCGGCAGGTTTTTTGGGTTGTCGACAGAAGAGGACATGCGGACGATCGGCTTCAGAACCGAGACGTCGTCGAGCGTGAGCGGGCTTGCGTCCTGGAACATGCCGAGGCCTTCGACCAGCGTCGCGACCTCGCCGCTGAGCAAAAGCACCGGCGAGCCGTCGGTCTGCGCCGCGGCGACCGCCGTCACCGTATTGGTGAAGCCCGGCCCGCCAATGCAGAGCGCCGCGCCAAACTTGCCGCTCGCCCGGGCGTAGCCGTCGGCCATATAGACCGCGCCGCCCTCTTGCGCGGCGACGATGGGCTTCAAGGCCTTTTGCCGCCCCAGCGCCGGCAGAAAAGGATCGACAAGGCCGCCGGGGACCATGAAAAGATGGTCGACGCCCTCGGAGGCTAGAGCGTCGAGAATGAAATCGGTTCCAAGCGGCATGGCGGCATTCCCCTCGTCGCTCAAGGCCCGGAGATGGTGCGAATCGGCCCTTGCGCAGCCTAATCCTTGACTGCAGGTTCTAATATCACGCGCGCTCTTTCCATATCCGCCTTGCGCGAAGATTTCATGCCCCGCCTTCGCCCCGGCGGCGGCTTGCGGTCGCGAACATGAATGCGACCAAGAAAGAAAACGATTAGCCGCGCCCGAAGCGTAGCTCAGCGACAGCTCCGCCGAAGCGCCTGCGGCCTCATAGGCGGCGCGTGACCTTGCCGCGCCGATTGGCTATAAGTCGCGGACAAATTCCTCACCTTCAGGATCGATGTCATGCCCGCTTACCGCTCCCGCACCACGACGCATGGCCGCAACATGGCGGGCGCGCGCGGCCTTTGGCGCGCCACGGGCATGACCGACGCCGATTTCGGCAAACCGATCATCGCCGTCGTCAATTCCTTCACCCAATTCGTGCCGGGTCATGTGCATTTGAAGGATCTCGGCCAGCTCGTCGCGCGCGAGATCGAGGCGGCCGGCGGCGTCGCCAAGGAGTTCAATACAATCGCGGTCGACGACGGCATCGCCATGGGGCATGACGGCATGCTCTACAGCCTGCCTTCGCGCGACATCATCGCCGACTCCGTCGAATATATGGTCAACGCCCATTGCGCCGACGCCATGGTCTGCATCTCGAATTGCGACAAGATCACCCCCGGCATGTTGATGGCGGCGCTGCGGCTCAACATCCCCGCCGTCTTCGTCTCCGGCGGCCCGATGGAGGCCGGCAAGGCCGTCGTGGCCGGCAAGACCAAGGCGCTCGACCTCATCGACGCCATGGTGGCGGCCGCCGACGACAAGATCGCCGACGCCGATGTCGCCGTCATCGAGCGCTCGGCCTGCCCGACCTGCGGCTCCTGCTCCGGCATGTTCACCGCCAATTCGATGAATTGCCTGACCGAGGCGCTGGGCCTCGCGCTGCCCGGCAATGGCTCGCTCGTCGCCACCCATGCGGATCGCAAGCGCCTCTTTATCGAGGCCGGCCATTTGATCGTCGATCTCGCCCGCCGCTGGTACGAGCAGGACGACGCTTCCGTTCTGCCGCGCTCGATTGCAAGCTTTTCGGCCTTCGAGAACGCCATGACGCTCGACATCGCCATGGGCGGCTCGACCAACACCGTGCTGCATCTTCTCGCCGCCGCCCATGAGGCCGAGGTTGATTTCACCATGCGCGACATCGACCGCCTCTCGCGTCGGGTGCCGGTTTTGTGCAAGGTCGCGCCTTCCGTCCCTGACATTCATCTCGAGGATGTGCATCGCGCCGGCGGCGTGATGGCGATTCTCGGCGAGTTGGAGCGCGCCGGGCTCCTCCATGCCAGCCTGCCGACGGTCCACGCGGCGAGCCTCGGCGAGGCGCTCAAGCGTTGGGACGTGCGCCGCACGACGAGCGAGACGGCTGCGCATCTCTTCCGCGCGGCGCCGGGCGGGGTTCCGACCCAGACCGCCTTCAGCCAGGACGCCCATTTCGCCGCGCTCGATCTCGACCGCGAGTCCGGGACCATCCGCGACGCCGCTCACGCTTTCTCCAAGGACGGTGGCCTCGCCGTGCTATATGGCAATCTCGCCGAGGACGGCTCGATCGTGAAGACGGCCGGCGTCGACGCCTCGGTCCTGACCTTCGCCGGTCCGGCCCGCATCTTCGAGAGCCAGGATGCGGCTGTGGACGCCATTCTCGCCAATGAAATTAAGGCCGGCGACGTGGTCGTCATCCGTTATGAAGGTCCTCGCGGCGGCCCTGGCATGCAGGAAATGCTCTATCCGACGAGCTATCTGAAGTCGAAAGGCCTGGGCAAAGCCTGCGCCCTGATCACGGACGGCCGTTTCTCCGGCGGCACCTCGGGCCTTTCGATTGGCCACGCTTCGCCGGAAGCGGCCGAAGGCGGCGCCATCGGCCTCGTGGAAGAGGGCGATCTGATCGAGATCGACATACCGAATCGGCGTCTCCATCTAGCCGTCTCGGACGAGGAGCTCGGCCGCCGCCGCGCCGCGATGGAGGCGAAGGGCAAGCTCGCCTGGAAGCCCGCGAGCCGCCGCCGCAACGTCTCGACGGCTTTGCAGGCCTATGCGGCCTTGACGACCAGCGCCGCGCGGGGAGCGGTCAGAAGCCTCGACGCGCTCTCGCGCTGAGGTAGAAGCTCCCTCTCGTCCTTGAGGGCGACGGTCCGCGCGCCGATTGGAGCACCCCGCCTGTCCGACCGTCTCGTGACTTTCGTAAGCCTCAAGGGCTTGCGAAGGCCATTGCGCAACGCGTTTCTTTCACGCAAGCTCCGCTTTATTCTGTCGCCGTACTGAAGAGGCCGCACAGGCCGGCGTTAGAGCGTGATGCGAAAAGTGGAAACCGATTTTTCGCATCCCGCTTCCATTTTTCGAAACTCGATCACGAAATTTTTCGATCTTTCCGTCCAAAGTCGTTGTGATGGAAATCCCGACTGTGGAACCGGCTCAAAATAAGATTGCCGCCTTTTCGGCAAGAAACTTCTGCGCCTTTTGGGGTCCGGGCGCAGAATGAGAAAACCGCGGAAAGACTGAAAATGAGCGAGATTTATTCTCTTTTCATCATTTCCCTCGTGGCCGCTCTGGCGCCTCTGCTCGGCCGCTTACCTCAGCTCGCTCAAACGCCGGTCGTGGTCATCGAATTGGTGCTCGGCATCCTGATCGGCCCCAGCGTCGCGAATTGGGTCGCGAGCGACAGCACGATCGGGTTTCTCGGCATTGTCGGCCTGTCCTTCCTCTTCTTCCAGGCCGGGCTCGATTTCGACAAGGAAAAGATCGGGGCGCAGGCGCTGCGCCTCGGCGCGATCGCCTGGCTCGCCTCGTTCGGCTTGGCCTGCATATTCGTCGGGCTCCTTTATTTCGTAGGGCTTTTACGCGCGCCTCTTCTCGTCGCTCTGGTCCTGCCGACAACTGCCTTCGGCATTCTCATCCCAATTCTCCGCCAGACCGGGGACCTCGACAGCGATTTCGGCCGCTATCTCCTCGGCCTGGCGGCGGCGGGCGAGCTTGGGCCCGTCATGCTCGCCTCGGTGGCGCTGGCGCACGCCAATCATCATTTGCATCAGACCCTATTGAGCATAGGTTTTCTGGCGATCGCCGTCGGCGCGATCTTTCTCGCCAGGACCCTGCCTGCGGACGGCTTATCGCGCGCCATCGGGCGCTGGATGGGCGACGGATCCATTTTGCCCGTCCGCATCGCGATCTTGATTTTGCTTGGCCTTGTCTCGCTGGCGAGCGAGCTTGGCATGGAGACGGTTCTCGGCGCCTATGCGGCCGGCGTCATCGTCGCTCTGCTGGCACGGGGCGACGCGACGGAGGCGCTCGTCGGCAGGTTGACGTCGATCAGCTCCGGCTTTTTCATTCCGATGTTCTTCATCACGAGCGGCGTGGAGCTCGACCTCATCGGCCTTGTGACAAGCCCGGCAAGCCTTCTCCGGCTCGCTCTCTTCACTTTGGCGCTCCTGTTCATCCGGATCGTGCCGATCCGACTTTACAGGGGCGGGCTTCCCGACCGAGATCTGCTGCCGCTCGCGCTTTTGTCCTCGACGACCCTTGGTCTGGTCGTCGCCGTGACCTATTTGGGCGTGCGGACCGGCCAGATGTCGACCGAAAACGCCTCCGCGCTCGTCGGCGCCGCCGTCATATCGGTCGCTGTCTTTCCAACCCTCGCGATCTCGCTTCGTGCCCAGTCGGACGAAGCTCGCGCAGCCGGTTTCCCGGCGCTCATCGCGCGCCGCGCAGGCGATTTCGCCGCAACGCAGCTTATCCGACTGAAAGGCTTGATGTCTCAGAAGGGTTGAGGCCCGCGCCGCCCAAGCGGAATCAACCAGCGGGCGAGATCGCCGGCGAGGACGCAAGCGACAATGTCAGCGATCTCTGCTCGTTGAAGATGCGCGAGGCTTCGCGTTCAGCCAAGGGCGCGCGTCGGTGCAAAACAAGCCAGGCGCTTAAGGCGATGAGCGCGGAGCAGACGAGAAGAACGAGGCTTCTCCGAGCGAATTGCGTTGTCGCCAAGAGGCGAATGACGCCAATCTCCCGTTCGGTGAGCGCGCCCTTAACGCGGCTGTCCGAATCGATGAGTCTGACGATCTGCTCCGGAGTCAGACGGTCGTAGTTTTCAATACGCACGCTTGAAGAAGCGCGCAGCTTATTGACGACGGTCGTGAAAACCTGGCCGGTGAACTGAGCTTTGCCGGGCCAGATATAAGTGAGAAGGCCAGCAACGCCGAGCGCGCCCGGCACGAACTTCAAGAAGCTCGAGACATCCATGGGCGCCGTTCCTGAGCGAGAGGATCTACCTGCGCTGAGCCCGACGATCGGGACCAGCAGACCTAAAGTCCTATAGCGGCCAAGGGATGAACGCAATCATCCGAGACAGTTCGTCTCATAGGGATCGGCCGGCGAAGATCGCCGGCCTTGACCAACGAGGTGGGATTCGCTCTTGGAGCGAGCCCGCAGGCCCATGAGTCCGGCTTCGGCTCGCACCAGACTCCTCGGGAGCCTCAATGAGCCCAGTCGAACAGCTTCGCGGCGCCGGACGTAATCGAGCTAACCGCCGTTTGCGCGAAACCGAGCGGACCCGGCGCCGCAGGAGCAGGCGCCGGAGGGGTGGACGGCGTGGACGAAGCGGATTGCGTCGCGGCTGGCGCCGGATGCAGCGACGCGGGCTTGGCCGCTGCTGTGACGGGCTTAGCTTTCGCCGCGCTTACGGCTTGGGCTTGCCGGACGTGACCAGCTGCGGTCGGCGCCGGCTTTGCGGCGGCCGCTTGAGGTGCGGCGGGCTTTTGCGGTTTTGCCGCGGCGGCGCGAGGCGCCGGCGTGACGGGCGCAACGTCACCAGGGACAAGCGCTCCATCCGGCCGAACCGCCACGGTCCTGACCGGAGCGGCGGCTGCCGGCGCGACAGCCATGCTCGGATCAGACAAGTTCTCAGCCTTTTCTTGCGGCTGCGGAGGTTCGATCGCCGCCGGTTCGACGGCCGCCACTTCCGGCCGCTTGGGTTCATCCAAAGAAATCACGCGCGGCGCAGTGTCCGAAGCGGGCGCGAGCGCTGCTGCCTGACCGGCCGCATCGGCCGAGGCCGATGAAGCTTGCGCCGTAGACTCGGTGAAAGCCCGAGGCTCCGAAGGCTCCAAGGCCTCCGAGGCGGCATCGGGAAGAAGCGCGGTCATTTCCGTCTGATCGGTCTCGCCCGTTTGCGAGACGAAACTCGCGCCGATGCCGACAAGCCCGGCAATGATGATCGCGGCTATGGCGTAAAGCGGGACGCGCGACCTAAAGTCATCGTCGCCCATCGCCGCTGTGCGCGCGGAAGGACCTTCGTCGGCTTCGACCGCCAAAATCGGAGACGCCGCGCCGACATTCGCGGCTTGGCTCGGCGTGGTCGACGCGCTTTGCAAGGCGCCGAGCAATTCAGTCTCAATGGCCGAGAAATCAAAGCTGTGGAAGGAGGCCGGAGCCGACGCCTCTTGACGCTCGGCGCGAAGCGCCTGGCTCGGCGGCGAAATCGCGGGCTCACGCCGATTCACGCGATGCGCTCCAATTTCAGCCGCGGCAAAAGCGTCGCTGTCCTCTGCTTGCGCCGAGCCCGAGGCCCCGGGATGGCTCGCCCTCGGCTCAACCCGCGTCCCAAAACCCAATAATCCGGCTTCGATCGCCGCAAAATCGCCGGTGATGAACCGCTCCAAGGGCGGCGGCTCCCGACGCTCGCCCGGCGCGAGACCGGCGACCTGGCCAGCCAGCTGGACGCTGGACTTGCTTAAATCCCCTTGCCGACCGAGGAGCTGCGCGAGCTCGGCGATGCGTTCGCCTTCCCACGGATTCGAGGCGCGCGGGCTGCGCGAAGATGGTCCTTCGAGCTCCTGCGAATCGCTCATCGGGCGTCGTTTCATAACAGGCATGCTCATGCTGCCGACCTCCTGTTGCAATCATGCGGTCCGCCCAAAACACGGCGATCCGCATCCCTGCCTACGCGCATCGGGCGCTCGAGCATGCCGCATCAAAGAAGTCGCTCGACTTCTCGACTCAAAACATGCTCCGAAACTCCGCGATCGAAACGGTTTCGCATGCTTGCGCGAACCCATCGATCAGGAGCCGGCTTCGATCGCGCCGCGTCCGAATCAAACCGATTCCAACCAGCCAACACGATCGATTCCGTTCAACCAGAGCGGCCTCTTCAAGGATAAAAGGAGCGGAACGCCGCTTTATCGCTTGAATTTCCCCGTTTCGGGCGTCCGCCTGTAGCGCGCCCCGTGGGCTCCGACGAGATCTGAGATCCCACGGCGAAGCCCCACGCTACGCTCCTTGCCAACCTAGCCATCCCTCGACCTGGCTGGCGCTACGCTCTTTAACAACCTATTAAGAAATCGTAATTGTGGCTGATCTGTGCCGTCGGTTGAAATTGCGGCTTGGACGCCGAGCGGCGATAGACCGACCCTCTCCGCCTCCTCAAGCGATTCTAGGCGTTTTCAACCAGTTGGGCTTTTCTTGACCCATAAACATGGCGTCAACGCTCGAAGAACTCTCTCGCATTCGAGCAAATATGACATTTGCCTTGTTTGAAACATGCTCCTAGAAATCCCAAGTTTTTCTTAACATGCGACGCCGAGCCGCCGCGAACAGGACGGCGAGCTGCAGGTTTGGAATTAATCTCAAAGGAGAGAAAGCTTGGCGCCATGTCCGCATCCGGCGCCGCCACCGAGCGCGGAAACCGTCTCGCGGAAATAAGACGCCGCGCCGAACGTCCTGACTCACCGCTTGACAAGTATATTTACGGTGACGACCGACGTTCCGGAGCCGTGGACTCCCTGTCCGACCAATGTCATTTGGAAACTATCGGTTCCGACAAACCCGCGGTTGGGGATATACTCATAGCTCGCGCCATTGATTGTCGCTATTCCGTGTCCCGCGGGACGCGACAATGCGCCACTCCCGATCCAGCCGTTTGGAAGAGAGATCGTCGCCGTGCAGGATGCGCCCGCCTGCAATTGCAACTGCCAGGTTGCATTGACGCCAAAGACAAACCACGCCCCGCGCGGGCGGCATATGTCGCCCCACGCCAAGCCCGGCGCAACCGCCAGGGCCAACATAAGGCAGGCCCGCCAGATTGCCGGACGCGTCATGACGCCCGCCTCGCCTTCGCCCAGCAAAGGCGGACTTCCCGGCTGGTCCGCTCGCCAACGATCATTCGCCCTCTTGGTCGAACAGGCCTTCCAGCGCGTAATGGCTGATCGTCTTGCGGTTGGCGATCAGCTCATCGACCGTCGGCTCGCCCTTCATGGCGCGGGAAATCGCGAGCTTCGTCGCTTCATAATTGGTGCGATAAAGGTCGCGCTGATCGAGATTGGCGTCCGTCGCGCAGCGCGGATCGAGCCACACCATGATGATCATGCAAAGCTCGTCCGCCGCCTCGCGCGGCAAGACGCCTTCCGATAGGCAATCGACGATGGCGTCGCCCGTCGCAGCCTGCACCACGCCGCCGAGCAATTCGACATAGTCGTTGGAGCGCACCGTCATCTTGGTGGTCATCATGGTCGCCGGCCTCACCATTTGATTGAGGTCGCGAATGACGAACATGCGCGGATGGCCGGCGACCTGTCCCGCCATGGAGGCGAAAGCATGCCCGACCGGCCCCCGGACATGGCCGATCATCACCTCGGGCATCGCGTCGGTGAACTGACCATCTGCGGCGAGAACCGTCGCCTCGCCTGTGCGCAGCCAAATTTCGCTCATGTTTCATCCTGCTGATTCGAAGGGCGGTTACGAATAGCATCGGAACGGGCGCGCCGGAAGCGCTCGCATGGACCCGATTCATCGCAAAGCTGCGGCGCGCAGCGCGATGCGCCTACCTCCGCGCAGGCCAACATGGCCGCCCCCGCCCACGCTTCCCTCGCGCGGCTCGAGGCGTTGAGCGAGCGCGGCCAACGCCCACAAAGATCCCGGAACAACGCCGACTTGACCGATCTTGAGCCCAAATAAAGCGGGCATTGATCATTCTACCGGAAACTCTATTGGACATTTTTCCAAAAAGATGCTGGTGATAGAATGTCCATATAGATTCGTGGGCAGAATCATGCAACCAACACCGCCGCTCGGGGAGCAGTTCCTACGGTAGGCGCGAACTGAACAATCGTAGGATCACGGGAGCACCGCCCAGGATATTCGCGCATCGACGATTGCGGCTCGCGCCGAGGCAGGATGCAATCCTTTCCGTCACTCTACATGGTAAGCAGAAACACATGAACACATCACTCGATCGCATCCGCGAGAGAATTGCGGAACTGGAGGCGAAGATCAACGACCTTCGCATCGCCGAGCGCGAGCTCCAGGCGCTGGAAAAAGGTCCGGCCAAGGCCGCGAAGGAGCCGGCTCCAAGGGGGCGTCCGGGACGCGCGCCAAAACGGACGGCCGCTCCGTCGGAAGCCGAGCCTCAGCCGGAAGGTCGTCAGACCATCGGCGCGGCCATCGCCGAAGTCCTCGACCAGCACGGCGCTTTGTCGGTGGCCGAGATCGCCGAGCAGATCAAGGCAGCGGGCCGCGACATCAGCAATCGCACCGTGTCCTTTTCGCTTCAGGCCCTCAAAAAGCGCGGCCTCGTGAAAGGCGTCGACGGCAAATGGACGCTGCCTAAGGCCCGAGCCAAGCGCACCCCCGCATAATCAAAAGCGGATCTATAGCGGACCACGCCGCAAAGCGCTCGCGGCGTCGGTTTCGGCTTCGGGTCGTTCTCGCCTTGTCGGCGGCTGACAGCACGCTGTCAGCATTCGACAACATTGACGGCGAGTCCGCCTAGGCTGGTCTCCTTATATTTCGACTGCATGTCGCGCCCGGTCTGGCGCATCGTCTCGATCACCGCGTCGAGCGAAACATGATGCGCGCCGTCGCCGCGTAAAGCGAGGCGCGCCGCGTTGATGGCTTTCACCGCGCCCATCGTGTTGCGCTCTATGCAAGGGATCTGGACGAGGCCCCCGATCGGATCGCATGTCAGGCCGAGATTATGCTCCATGCCGATCTCGGCCGCGTTCTCGACTTGCTCATTGGTCGCCCCAAGCGCGGCCGCAAGGCCCGCGGCGGCCATCGAGCAGGCGACTCCGACTTCTCCCTGGCAGCCCATTTCCGCCGCCGACACGGAGGCGCGCTTCTTGTAGAGCGCCCCTATCGCCGCCGCGGCGAGCAAAAGGTTGCGCGATCCGGCGAGCGTCGCCCCTGCGCAAAAAGTCTCGTAATATTTCAGCACGGCCGGAAGCACGCCCGCCGCGCCATTGGTGGGCGCCGTGACGACGCGCCCGCCGGCCGCGTTTTCCTCATTGACGGCAAGCGCGTAGAGGCTGACCCAATCAAAAATGCGTGACGGATCGACCGTCGCCTCGGTCCTGATCAGCTCGGCGTGCAGCGCCTTCGCGCGGCGGCGGACCTTGAGTCCGCCCGGCAAGACCCCGCCTTGGGCGCAGCCGCGCTCGATGCTCGCAAGCATGGCCGCGCGCACCCGATCAACGAAGGCCAGAGTCTCCACATCCTCGCGCCATGATTGTTCATTCGCGCGCATCACCTCGTAAATTCGTAGATTGTTCTCATGACCTATGGCGAGCAATTCCGCCGCGGACGAGAACGGAAATCTCAAGCGGAAATTCGAGCAGTGCTCAGGCGCGGCGAGATCCTCGCCGTCGAGAACGATCGCGCCGCCGCCGACAGAATAATATTGTTGCGAGAGGAGGACTCGCTCGCCAGCCAAGCCGATGATGCGCAGCGCGTTGGGATGCGCGGGCAGAAATTCGCCGATCCGATAGATGAGATGTTGCGCTTCGACGAAACGGATGCGCTTGCCGGCGCCAAACGTCAGCGCGCCGCAGCGACGAATCTCGTCGACAAGGGCTTGCGCTTCGGCCGGATCAACCTTTTCCGGCTCCCAACCCGACAGACCGAGAATCACCGCGACATCGGTCGCATGGCCCTTTCCCGTCAGAGCCAATGAGCCGAAAAGCTCGACGCGAAGGCCGTCGAGCGACGGCTCCAGCCCCATGGCCTGGACGGTCTTCGCGAATCGATAGGCGGCCCGCATCGGGCCAACCGTATGCGAGCTCGAAGGGCCTATGCCGATCGTGAACAGATCGACCACGCTGACCGCGGCCGCGGCGCGGCGCATCCTGGCGGGCGCGTCGTCCATCATAGGTGCGGCTAACATGCGCGGCGCTCTCCCAGCCTTCGCGGCGCGGCGATCAAACGTCCAAACGCCTGAATTCGCCGGTGCGGCGACATGACTGAAAATGGGCGGCGCCACGCGGCGATCAAGGGCGAATCGACGCCGCCGCCGAGTTGACGCCGCGCCGCACTCACAATTTCGCGGCGACCTCGACGCCGGCAGAGGCGATCTGCGCATCCTGCGGAGATTGCACGCCGGACACGCCGATCGAGCCGATGATGCGTCCGCCGTTCAACAAGGGCAGGCCGCCTTCGATCGGAGTCGCGCCCGGCAGGGTGAGCATGGCCATGCGTCCGCCGGCGACGATTTCCTCGAACGCTTTGGTCGGCCGCTTGAACAAGAGCGCGGTGCGGGCCTTTTCCTGCGCGACGACGATGGAGCCGAGCGGCGCTTCATCGAGCCTTTGCAGGAAAAGCAGATTGCCGCCATCGTCGAGCACGGCGATCGTCACGCTCCAATTGTTCTTCAGCGCCTCGGCCTCGGCGGCCGCGGCGATCTCTTTTGCGTCGGCGAGGCTGAGCGCATTCTTGACATACATGGACTGCTTCTCCGTGGATCGACATTATGCGCAACGGGCGTTATCGGCCCGCCGCGAGCTGAGGAAAATCAGATTTTTCGATATAATTGAAGCGTCGGGCGAGCGACGCACGGCGAGGGATGTTCGAGACGCCGAACGAGGAGCGAGCATTATGCCTTCGCGCAACCGAATTTGGAAGACGCCGCGAGAGCGCGATCTCGGCCTCCGATGGATCTCCAACCGCGCCGGCCTCGCGATCGGCGTTCTCCCCAACGGCCGCCTCTTCGCGATCGAGAATCGCCGAGCCGACGGCGCGATCATGATCAACCAGTTGCTCGGCTCTCCCATCGCCGACGGGATTTCCCGGCTCTATCTGCGGAGCGGCGGGGCGGCGCCAGCCGCGATCGACGTCCTCGGCTCCGCCGGCGCGAGCCGTTTCGGGACGGGACCAGATCGCTTCGCGTGGGAAGGAGAGACGAACTTTCTTCTCCATCGCGCGACGCTCTCGCTCCATCCTGAAGCGGCCGCCTGGATGTGGCGGCTCGAAGCCATGAATGTCGGCGCGGCGGCCGTCCCGCTCGACGCCGTCCTCATCCAGGATCTGGGCCTCGGCGATAGGGGCTTTCTCATGAACAACGAGGCCTACGCCTCGCAATATATCGACCATCATATCGAACGTCGCCCCGGCCTCGGCCCTGTGATCATGAGCCGGCAAAACCTCGCCCAATCCGGCCGCCATCCATGGGTTCTTCACGCCTGCCTCGACGGCGCAAAGAGCTTCGCCACAGACGGGCTTCAGCTTTTTGGACCAGGCTTTCGCGACCAGGGCGACTTCGCCTATGCATTCGGCGCGGACCTACCGAACATGCGGCTCCAACATGAGCTCGCCAGCGCCGCGATCCAGTCGGCGCCGCGCGAGCTTGCGCCCGGCGCAGCGGTGGAATGGCGTTTCCTCGGCCTTTACGAGCCTGACCACCCGACGGCGTCGAGCGCCTCGGATCTGGCGCGGATCGACGCCCTCGCCTGGCCCGAGTCAGACCCTGCGCCCATCGTCATGGCCGCGCCGGCGCGCAGCATTATCCAAGAAGCTCCCGCCGCGATCGCCGATGCTTTGACCCCCGACGACGTCGCCGAGCGTCGCCCCGAGCGTTTCCTCGAAGAGCACGAGAACGAACGCCTCCTTTCGTTCTTTTGTCCTGATGCGCCGCTCAACCGTCATGTCGCGCTGAGGGACAAGGAGCTGCTCGTAACGCGCCGCCACGGCGCCATCCTCCGCTCCGGCCAAGCCATGCTGCCGGATGAGGCGACGCTCTGCGCCACCTGCTGGATGCATGGCGTCTTCGCCGCGCAGCTCACCATCGGCAACACCTCTTTTCACAAGCTGCTGTCGGTCTCGCGCGACCCTTACAACATCACCCGCGCAAGCGGCTTGCGCATGCTGATCGACTTCGGCGACGGCTGGCGTCTGCTCACGGTCCCATCCCTGTTCGAGATCGGACTCAGCGATTGCCGTTGGGTCTATCGTTTCGGCGCGCGCGTGGTCGAGCTGCGCGCCGCGGCCTCGGGCGAGGATCCCGCGATGCAATGGCGCGTGACGATCGAAGGCGAAGCATGCAGGCTTCTTATCTTCGGCCATCTCGTCCTTGGCGAACGCGAGCTCGATCACGCCGGCGACGTCGAAGTCGACGCCACGGCAATGCGCCTATCGTTCAGGCCGGACGCCGATTCGCTGTGGGGCAAAAGCTACCCCGACGCCATCTACCACCTGGTTACGAGCGCTCCCGAGGCGATCGAAGCGATCGGCGGGGACGAACTGCTCTTCAGCGACGGCGTCCCACGCGACGGCGCCTATTTCGCGCTGCGCACACGGCCGATACGCGCGTTCAAATTCGCGCTCGTCGGATCGTTGACGAACCCCGAAGCGGCGGATCGGCTCGCCGAAAAATATCGAAGCGGCGTCGCCGAGGCAGAGCTGCTCGCGCCGGCGGCGGATTTCTGGCGGCGAGTCACGCGCGGCCTTCGCCTAGATGGCGGAGACGCGGAGGGCGCTGCTCTCGATGCAGCTTTCCCTTGGCTCGCGCATGACGCCATGATCCATCTGACGGTTCCGCACGGCCTCGAGCAATATGCAGGCGCCGCGTGGGGAACGCGCGACGTCTGCCAGGGGCCCGTCGAGTTTCTTCTGGCGCTCGAGCATGACGAGCCGGTCAAGGAAATTTTGCGGATCGTCTTCGCCCAACAATATGAAAGCCGAGGCGATTGGCCGCAATGGTTCATGCTCGAACCCTACTCGTTCATCCAGGACAAGACGAGCCATGGCGACGTCATCATCTGGCCGCTCAAGGCGCTCAACGATTACATCGAGGCGACCCATGATCTCGCCTTTCTCGACGAGCCCGTCGCGTGGCGGCGCGAGGATAATTTCGCGCGGACGGAGCGAAAGGACACGATCGCCGCGCATATCGAGAAGCTGCTCGCCGCCCTGCGCGAGCGCTTCATTCCCGGCACGCATCTCGTCAAATATGGCGAGGGCGATTGGAACGACTCGCTTCAACCCGCCGATCCGCGAATGCGCGACTGGATGGCGAGCAGTTGGACGGTCTCGCTGTTGCACCAGCAGCTCAACCGCTACGCCGACATCTTGTGGCGCATCGGCCAAGCCGATGAGGCCTCTGCGCTCCATGCGCTCGCCGCGCGGATGCGCGAGGACGTCAACCGCTATCTGATCCGCGACGGCGCGATAGCTGGCTATGGCCTGTTCGACGCCGCGGGCGGCGAGCCGGAGCTCTTGCTTCATCCGAGCGATGCGCGCACCGGGCTCAAATATTCGCTCCTGCCGATGATCCAAAGCATTACTGGCGGCTTGTTCACGCCGGAGCAACAACGAAGCCACCATCGGCTCATCCGCGACTTTCTGCTTTTTCCAGACGGCGCCCGCTTGATCGACCGTCCGATCGTCTATCGCGGCGGCGTCGAGACCACATTCCGCCGCGCCGAATCCTCCGCCTTTTTCGGGCGTGAGATCGGACTCATGTATGTTCACGCCCATTTGCGCTACGCGGAAGCCATGGCCGCGCTCGGCGACCAGGATGCAGTGTGGGATGCGCTTCAGCTCGCAAATCCGATCGCGGCGACGGATCGCCTGCCGCGAGCCCGGCTTCGCCAGCGCAACGCCTATTTCAGCAGCAGCGACGCGGCCTTCCCCGATCGCTACGCGGCGAGCGCCGAATGGGCGCGCGTGAAGGTCGGCGACATCGCGCTGGAAGGCGGCTGGCGCGTCTATTCCAGCGGCCCCGGCCTCTATGTGAGCGTGCTGCTCCGTCATGTGCTTGGATTGGGCCGCACATGGGACGAAGCCGGCGAGTCCCGAGCGTATGCGAGTCTACGCGGCGTCGCCGCGACGTTGGATCCCGATTAGCGGCGCTTCGGCAGATCCCAGTCCGAGGGACTGCCTTCCGGCGCATCGACGCCGTCCGCACGCAGGGCGCCGCGCACCGGCTCGGAAGGCGTCGGCGCGTCGCCGCGCCGCATGGGCGTCTTCATCGCGGCGATGAAATAGTCCTGCGGAATGCTCGCGATCGGCGACGAGCCCGCGCCGCCGCGCAAGGCGAGCGCGCCGCCATTGCGGATGCGATTTTCGGCGACATCGACGTCGTCGTCTATATCCGGCGCATCGGGCAGCCCGTCGCGCGGCGGTTGCGGCGTCGCGCTCGGACCGAGAAGCGGCCGACAGACCCGACGCGGGCCAGTCGAGCTATTGCCATGCATCGCGAGATCGGCATGGATGTGATTATAGTGAAAGACATTGGCGCCGGGGCCGAGCGCCGTCGTGAAATGCGCGCAGGCGCCGGCATGGACGTCTTGCAGAAAGGCGCGGGTTTGCTCGTCGCCGCGCGTCCAATCGCGCACGATGGAGATCTCACGTCCGTCCGCGAGACGGAAGCCGCCGATGTCGATCGCATTGCCGAAAGCATGTTCGGAAATCCGCGCGCCGAATTGATTGTTCATGGCGCGGCAACTATAGGTCCCCATCGAGTCGATCTGGACCACCGGTTGCCCAAACCGCGCTCGAGCCGCCGGCTGGACCACATCGGCGAGCCATCCGTTGAGCGCTGCGATCATCGGGCAGTCGAGAAGATAGCTCGCATTGAAGCTAACCGCACCATCCTGCAAGGCCGTCACCCTAAAGGGCCGCGTCAACCCGCAGATGCCAGGCCCGTTGATTTCGCGCGCGGGCTGAATATAGGCGGAAGGCTCGACGAGGCGCTGCGCGAGGCAGGCGTTTTCGGCCTGCGTGCGCCAAGCCGGGCGTCGCGGCGTCTCATAGTTCGAGCAGCCGGCCAGGGCGCCGACGAGAACCGCGACAAGAGCGAATGGCAAGTTGCGTCGCGCCATCGCCGAGACATGCGCGCAATTTATTAACCTGCGCTAAAGCAGTGCGGTTAACAGTTCGGAAACTTTGCGGGAAGGACCAACGCCATGCCGAGGATCGCGGCGACGCCGGAGATCTCGATCGACGAGGCGGAACTCGACTTCTCCTATGCGCGCGCGAGCGGGCCCGGAGGTCAGAACGTCAACAAGGTCGAGACGGCTGCGCAATTGCGCTTCGACGTGGCGAACTCTCCCTCCCTCGCGGAGGCGGTCAAGCAGCGCCTCGCCAGATTGGCGGGGAGCAGGCTGACAAAGGAGGGCGTGATCGTGATCTTCGCCCAGAACCGGCGCTCGCAGGAGCTCAATCGCCAGGACGCCTTGGCGCGCCTCCTCGCGCTGATCGCCGCGGCCGCTGAAAAGCCCAAGCCGAGGATCAAGACGAAACCCAGCTTTTCGGCCCGCAAGCGGCGCGTGGAGAGCAAAGTGCGGCGCGGAGAAACGAAAAGGTTAAGAAGCGCGCCTTCGGAATAGAAGCAGCCGAAAACGGGCGCGCAAGCGTCGCGCCCGTCACATCGGATCAGACCAAGTCAGCCAAATCAGACCGAGGTCGTCGGCCCCTGCTGGCTGCGCCGTTCGTTCATGAACCGCTCGAATTCCTCCCGGTCCCGGGCGCGGCGGAGATTCTCCATGAAATCGGCGAATTCTCGTTCGGCTTGAACGAGCTTTTGGCGTTCTTCCTCGAGCCGCGCGAGCTCGGCGGAGCGCCAGTCGTCGAAGGCGAGATTGCCGCTCGAGCCGAAGCCTCGCCAAGGATTGGCGGCGGAGCGCCAGCCGCCGGAGCTGCAGGCCCAGCTCCAATTCGAGCTATTTCCCCATTTCTCGCGTCCGAAGGCCAGAATGTCGCCCTGATAACCGGTCTTTCTTTGCCAAACCTTCCACAACAAAACCCCGACGCCAATCGGCCAAAAAACGATAAATCCGAGGATCATCGCCAAAAGCTCGACCGGCCGCCAAGGCTGGCCGCGCCCACAGGCGCCCCAGCCGGGCCCGCCTTTTTGTCCCATCGAGGACCCATCGTAAGCTTGCCCCATGTCAGCGCTCATCGTCTGCTCCCAGGTGATCGCTTTGTCGAACAAAGCGGCGCCCCAAGGCGCGCATGACATATGTGGACCCTCTCTCGATGCGGGAGTCGCGGCGACGATCACATTCTCGCGAGAGCATCCCGAAAAGGCCGGCCTCACCAGCGTCAGACGGCGCCGAGCACCTTCTTCAATTCCGCCTTGAAAGGACCAGCGATTTCGGGATTGGCGAGCGCGAAAGCGACATTTGCGGCGAGGAAACCCAGCTTCGAGCCGCAATCATAGGTCTTGCCCTCGAAACGAACGCCGTTGAAAGCCTGAGTCTGGGCCAGAATCTTCATGCCGTCCGTCAGTTGAATTTCACCGCCGGCGCCCTTCTCGCCTTTTTCCAGAATTGCGAAAATCTCGGGCGAAAGGACGTAGCGGCCGGAGATCATGAGGTTGGAAGGCGCCGTCCCCTTCGGCGGCTTCTCAATCATGCCGGTGATCTCGAAAGCGTCGCCGAAATCCTTGCCGACGGAGACGATGCCATATTGATGCGCCTCCTCCCACGGGGTTTCCTCAACCGCGATAATATTGCCGCCGTGCTTCTCATAGGCCGCGACGCATTGCGCGAGGCAACGGCCGCCCTGTCCATTGGCCGGCGCCGTCACCATGTCGGGAAGCAATACCGCGAAGGGCTCGTCGCCGACGATCTCACGGGCGCACCATATGGCGTGACCGAGCCCGAGCGGCGCCTGCTGGCGGGTGAAACTGGTCGCTCCAGCGGCCGGAAGTTGCGCCGCCAAGGCTTCAAATTCCTTGATCTTGCCGCGCCTTTGCAGGGTCTCCTCGAGCTCATAGGCGATGTCGAAATGGTCTTCGATCACCGCCTTGTTGCGGCCGGTCACGAAGACGAAATGCTCGATGCCGGCCTCCCGCGCCTCCTCGACGACATGCTGGAGGACCGGTCGGTCCACGATGGTCAGCATTTCCTTGGGGATGGATTTGGTGGCGGGGAGAAATCTCGTTCCGAGACCCGCGACCGGGAAGACCGCCTTGCGAATGCGTTTGCTCATCTGCCGTTCCTGGAAAGCTGCGCCATATCGAGTTGCGATTTAACATAGCGAATAACAATACGGAAACACGCGGACCCGCGACGGCGCCTCGGCGAGTCCGGGCCGAGCCGGCGCCCAGCGGCACGCGCGGGCTCGAATCGTCGGCATCGCCGACGGTTCGCGTTCGTCTGGATCAGTTCCTTGTCGATTGCATGACTTCGGCGGGACAAACGTGCGCGCGGAGACATTCGACCGAAGGAAATCAGCTTCCGCTTCCCTTTCTCCTTTCCACTTTTCAGCGTCTCGCTCTAAGAAAATATTGCAGCAGCGAAGGGAGCGGGCATGACGGTTCTGGTCACGGGGGGCGCCGGCTATATTGGCGGACATATGGTTCTGGCGCTTCTCGACGCCGGCGAAAAAGTTATCGTGCTCGACAATTTATCGACGGGCTTTCGCTGGGCGGTGTCCGACGCGGCGAAGCTCATCGTCGGCGATTTTGGAGACACGGCGCTCGTCGATTCGGTCCTGGCCGAGCATAGCGTCGACGCGATCGCGCATTTCGCCGCCAAGATCGTCGTGCCGGAATCGGTTTCGGACCCCATCGCCTATTACGGCAATAACACCGCGAAGGCGTTGAGCCTTCTCGATTGCGCCCTGCGCGCCAAGATCAAGCATTTCATCTTCTCCTCCACCGCCGCGGTCTATGGCGAGCCCGAGTTCAATCCCATCTCTGAACAGGCGCCCCTTGCGCCCATCAATCCCTATGGGCGCTCGAAGCTCATGGTCGAATGGATGTTGCAGGACGTCGCCAAGGCGCATGATCTCCGCTTCGCGGTTCTGCGCTATTTCAATGTCGCGGGCGCCGATCCCAAGGGCCGGCTCGGACAATCCTCGCCGAAAGCGACCCATCTCATCAAGGTCGCCGTGCAGGCCGCGCTCGGGCTCCGCGACGGGCTCGACGTTTTCGGCGTCGATTATCCGACGAGGGACGGCTCCTGCATCCGCGACTATATTCAGGTCTCGGACCTCATCGACGCGCATCTTCTCGCGCTCGGCCATCTTCGCAAGGGCGGCGAGAGCCTGACCGTGAATTGCGGCTATGGCCGGGGCTATTCGGTGCTCGAGGTGATTGACGTGGTCAAACGGCAGTCGGGGGTCGCGTTCGACGTGCGGATTTCCGGCCGCCGCGCCGGAGATCCGGCGTCGCTCGTCGCCGGCGCCAATCGCGTCAAGGCCGAGTTGAATTGGACGCCGCGCCACGACGATCTCGACGAGATCGTCCGCCAGGCGCTCGACTGGGAGCGCCGCCTGCGCGACCGGCCCTTGGAGCAGGGCCCCCTGCCTCGTTAGGCCGATCCCTCGACGGCATCGACCAGGCTCATGGTATTGGACCGGATCGGTCCAATATCCACAAACTAGACCCAGCCTTTGATCTCGCGGGCGACGAGATCGAAAATCACCATCATTCCCATCTCACTGTCGTTGAGGCAGGGCGCGAGCGCGAAATTCTTGCCTCCGTTCGCGAGAAAAACGGCGCGCGTCTCCAATTTGATCTCATGCAGCGTCTCGAGGCAGTCGGCGGAAAAGCCCGGGGTGACGACGACGAGATTCTTGATCCCCTCACGGGCGAGGCGTTTGACGGTGGCGTCCGTATAGGGCTGCAGCCAAGTTCCGGCGCCGAAACGGGATTGAAAGCTGATCGGGCATTGCTCGGCGGTTAGGCCGAGTTCTTCGCGCAACAGCCGCCAAGTCTCGCGGCATTGCTCCAGATAGGGATCGCCCTTTTCAATCTCGGATTTCGGCAAGCCGTGGAAAGAGACGAGGACCGCCTCGGGCCGGAAATCGAGGCGCGACACCGCCGCCCGCAGCGAGGTCGCGAGGACGTCGATATAGGTTCGATCGTCGAAATAGGGCGGCGCGAACCGCACGGCCGGGTCCCATTGCATGCCTTCGAGCGTCGCGAACACCTTGTCGTAGACCGAGGCCGTGGTCGCCGCGGCATATTGCGGATAGAGCGGAACGACGAGAATCCGGTCGCAGCCATGCGCCTTGAGGTCATGGATGGCCGGCGCAATCGAAGGCTCGCCGTAGCGCATCGCCCAGGCGATGAAGATGCTCTCCGCGCCCCGGCCATGTTTCTCGAGGCCTCCGGCGCGGATCCAGGCGGCGAGCTTTTCCGCCTGGGCGCGCGTGATGGATTTAAGCGGGCTTTCGTCCAGGGTCTTGTTCCAGATCGCGGCATATTTGCCGGCGAGCCGGGCCGGCCGCAGCCAGAGGACGAAAAGATGCAGGATCGGCTGCCAAATGATCCTCGGCAGAGGAACGACGCGCCGGTCGGACAGAAACTCCCTCAAGAAGCGGCGCACCGCCCAAAACCTCGGCGCGCTCGGCGTACCGAGGTTGACCAGAAGGATTCCGATTTTGCTATGCGGAGCCGCGGCGTTCTTGCGCGCGAGAGCGTCGGACTGTGACATGGATCTCTGAGCCTGATTGGCTAGATCACGATGCTTTCGGATGAAACAGCCAAAAGCGGGCGACGTGATCGAGTTTCGAAAACGAGAGCGGGATTTTCCGCGAAAAACCGGATTCCACTTTTTCGCATCCCGCTCTGGAGCATGTTCATCGAAAAAGGGGGCGCCTTTTCAAGCATGCTTTGGACGGCTGCGCTGCAGCCTCGCCCCTAAATACGCCTTCTCCGCGACGGGGACATCACGAGAAGCGAATTATCCTCACAATTCGTCAGAAAGGGCAGGCTTCGTCGGCTCGGCGTCGCGCAGCTTGACGATGACCTCGACCTGAGCCACGCGCTTGCCTTCCGGCGGCGGCGGCAGGCGCATGAGATCGACCGCCACTTGCGGAATATCGATGAGAATATTCGAGCCCTCGACCAGGAAATGATGATGCTCGGCGACATTCGTGTCGAAATAGGTCCTCGACCCGTCGACCGCGATCTCGCGCAAGAGGCGCTGCTCAGTGAACTGGTGCAGGCTATTGTAGATCGTCGCCAGCGAGATGGAGACGCGTGAGGCTTGGGCCTCCTCATGCACCATTTCAGCGGTGAGATGCCTGTCGCCCTTGGCGAAGAGCAGCCAGCCGAGCGCTATCCTTTGCCGCGTCGGGCGCAACCCCGCCGCGCAAAGCTTCATGCGCACGTCATGAAACGGGCAACCAGTGAGAGCGCCAAGCGTCGCCTTGGCGCGCGCGCCGCGGCGGGCTTTCGTCGACCGTTTCGAGGGCGCCGCGCGAGGGGCCATGCCGCCAGCTCCCTTATTGAATTTCACCGGCCCTGCGCCGGAGAGTGAATCTTTTGCAACATAGGTCATTCTTCAGGTTCCGGCAACTCTGGTCCGCGCCCGTGGCATGGGGGCTGCTTGCGGCGTCACGCCAGCGACGCATATAATTTCCACTGGAAAGGCCGGCGCAATGATTCAGATCACAATTTACACCACGGCGACATGTCCCTATTGCCGCCGAGCCAAGGAGCTTTTGCGGCAGAAGAATCTTGAATTCGTCGAAATCCCGGTCGATCATGATCCGGCCGAGCGAATGAAGATGATGGAAAGGGCGAATGGCCGGATGACGGTGCCGCAAATATTCTTTGACGACATGCATATCGGCGGCTGCGACGATCTTCATGAGCTGGAATATGGCGGCAAGCTCGATCTGCTCCTGGCCGATCTCGCCCGATGATCAAATTCGCTTTGGTTTGCCACGAAGGGCATGAATTCGAAAGCTGGTTCCAAAATGGCGCGGCCTTTGATCGGCAGGCGGACTCCGGCCTGATCCTTTGCCCGAACTGCGGATCGGCGAAAGTCGCAAAGGCCATTATGGCGCCCGCACTGGCGAGCCGTAGCGCCGCTGAGCCTTCGCCCGCCCAGTCCACCGCGCCGGCCGAAGGCGCCGCGCCGGTCGCCTTGCTCCAGGAGCGCGACCATGAGCTCCGAGCGATGATCAATGAGCTACGGACGCGCATTTTCACCGATACGGATAATGTCGGCGCGCATTTTTTCGAGGAAGCGAGCAAGATCCACCAGGGCCTCGCCCCCGAACGTCCAATTCACGGCCTGGCGAGCTTCGAGGAGGCCCGCGCGCTTCTTGACGAGGGCGTCGGAATCCTGCCCATTCCTCCTGCGCCGGCGGATTATAACTGACAGCCCGAGCGCAGCGACCCGAAGGATTTTCAGCGTGGCAAAATTGTCCCGACGCGTCGCCCTGAGCCTCGCCTTTGCGATCGCCGGGTTTTGGGGCCTTTCCGCCGCCGTCCCGCGCGCCGAGCAAGCGGCTGATCCCGATCTGACCCGCGAGGCGATCCTCAACGATCCGCAAGCGCCCGTCGGCGGCAACCCCCAAGGCGACGTGACCGTCGTCGCCTTCTTCGACTATAATTGCATTTATTGCATGAAGTCGGAGCCGGAGCTCAACAAGCTCCTCAAATCGGATCACGGCATTCGCGTCGTCTATAAAGACTGGCCAATTTTCGGCGAAGTCTCCAGCTATGCTGCGCAAGTCGCTTTGGCCGCCAAGCTTCAGCTTAAATATGGCGCCGTCCATGACGCCTTGCTCGCCGCCGGCGCGAAGAAATCGAGCAAGGATCAGGTTCGCGACATTGCGCAAAAGGCCGGCGTCGACATGACGAGGCTCGACGCCGATCTCGCCGCCCACGGGGCGGAGATCGAAGCGATTCTCAAGCGCAATGACAAGCAGGCGACAGGCATGGGCTTCCAGGGCACGCCCGTCTATCTGATCGGGCCCTTCCTCGTCGCCTCGCCGCTGGATTTGGCCGGCTTCCAAAAAACCGTCGCCGACGCGCGGAAACGGCAGGCTAAATAATCACGCCGCGTCGGCGAGGCCGCGCTTGCGCAACAGCGCCTCGGGCGAAGGCGCCCGACCGCGAAAGCCCTGATAGGCCGCATGCGGATCGCGGCTATAGCCGGCGGCATAGACATAATCGCGCAGCCGCGCGGCGATCGCCGGATCGAAAATATCGCCGCTCTCCTCGAAGGCCTCGAACCCGTCGGCGTCGAGAATTTCCGACCAGAGATAGCTGTAATAGCCCGACGAATAGCCGTCGCCCGAGAAGATGTGCTGGAAATGCGGGGTGCGGTGGCGCATCACGATCGCCTCCGGCATGCCGAGCCGCTCCAGCTCCTTCTTCTCATAGGCGAGAACGTCGAGCTTTTCCGGCTCGGGCTCCATATGCAGGCCGAGATCGACGAGCGCCGAGGCCGCGAATTCGACCGTCGCGAAGCCCTGGTTGAATTGCCGCGCCGAAAGAAGCCGTTGAAGCAAAGCCTCCGGCATCGGCGCCCCGGTCTCATGATGAAGCGCGAAACGGCGCAGGATTTCCGGCTGCTCCAACCAATGCTCATAAAGCTGCGACGGAAACTCCACGAAATCCTGCGCGACGGCCGTGCCGGAGATCAGCGGATAGGTGACGTTCGAGAGCATGCCATGCAAGGCATGGCCGAACTCGTGAAACAGCGTATGCGCGTCGTCAAAGCTCAGAAGAGTGGGCTCGTTCGGCCCCGCCTTGGCGAAATTCAGCACATTGACGACGATCGGCAGGCTTTCCCGGTCGAGCCTGTGCTGATCCCTGAAAGAACTCATCCAGGCGCCGCTGCGCTTTGATTCACGGGCGAAATAATCGCCGATGAACAGCGCGACCTCCTTGCCGTCCGGCCCAATGAGCGTCCACGCGCGCGCCTCGGGATGATAGAGCGGTATGTCCGCGCGCGGGACAAAACTCACCCCGAAAAGCTTGTTCGCCGTATAGAAAGCCGCCTCGATCAGCCGGTCGAGCTGAAGATAGGGCTTGGTCTCGCCTTCGTCGAAATCAAACAGCGCCTTGCGCCGCTTCTCCGCGTAATAGCGCCAATCCCAGGGCTGAATTGTGAAATTGCCGCCCTCCGCCGCGACGATCGCCTGCAAATCCTCCTGCTCGGCGAGCGCCCGCGTCCGCGCGCGGGTCCAGACCGAGTCCAGAAGGCCCAGCGCCGCGTCCGGCGTCTTGGCCATCCGGTCGGCGAGGCGGAAATGCGCGAAAGTCGGGTAGCCCAAAAGCTTCGCCCGCTCGGCCCGCAGCGCGATCATCTCCGAGGCGATCATCCGATTATCGGTGACGCCCCCGGTCTCGCCGCGCATGGCCCAGGCGCGAAAGACCTTTTCACGCAGATCGCGCCGCGCCGAGAATTGCAAAAACGGTTCGATGCTGGAGCGGGCGAGGCTGATCGCATGCTTGCCCGGCATCCCGCGCTCCGCCGCCATCTGCGCCGCCGCGGCGACGAGCGAAGACGGCAGGCCTTCAAGGTCCTCGGGCGCCTGGAGCACCAGGAGATAGTCTTTTTCGTCGGCGAGGACATTTTGGCCAAAAGCCGTGCCGAGCGTGGCGAGGCGTTCGCCGATTTCCGCGAGCCGCGCCTTGGCCGCCGCCGGCAACCCGCCGCCCTGGCGCTGAAAGGCGATGGAATAGCGTTCCAAGACCCGCGATTGCTCGGCGTCGAGATGGAGCGTTTCCACCGCCGCCTGCAAAGCGGCCACGCGAGCGAAAAGCGCTTCGTTCAGATAGATCTCGCTGCGATGGCGCGACAGGATCGGCGCGATCTCGCGCTCGATCTCCTGAAGCGCGTCATTGGTGTCCGATCCGGCGAGATTGAAGAAAACGGAGGCGACCCGGTCGAGGGCCTGGCCGGAACGTTCGAGCGCCGCGATCGTGTTCTCGAAATTGGGCGGGGCGGGATTTGCGGCGATGGCCGCGATCTCGGCCTTCTGCTCGGCGAGCGCGGCCTCGAAGGCTGGCCGATATTGCTCCGGCTTGAACAGATGGAAAGGCGGCGCCTCGAACGGCCCGGTCCAGGGTTCGAGAAGCGGGTTCTGCTCGCTGAGGCCTGTCTGAGTCATGGGGGCACTGTCCGGTTTTTTCCGCGCAAGGCCTTTATATAGGGAGTTTTTCGCCCGCGCTCAGATCGCTGGCAAGCAAGCGCCTTGCCGAATCGCGCCGCCGCGCTCATGCTTCGGGCCGAAGCTGTCGAGAGAGTGGAGGGGCCTCTGGTCGAGATCAACAATCGCGATGATTTGGAGGCTTGGCTTCGAACGAGACCACACGAAGTGGCAGTCACATTCGCGGCAAGGGCCGCCTTGCGCGTATTACCTTGTTTGTGGAGCGCACGTGATGCATCTTGCAGCGGCGACATAAGAACCGATCTCGTTCTGCCGGCTTTTCGCGGAACCGCGATAGTATGGGCAGTGGCGAATTTTCGTTCGAACCGCCAAGAACTCTCATTACGCGCCATTTACGGGATCAAAGCGGAGTTTTCTGCAAGATTTGTCGGCATCTCTGCTGCCTCATTGGCTTGTGAAGCCGTTAGAGCCGCGGTCGAGTCGGTTACAGCTCATGGCACCCTGCTCCGTCAGGCATTGCTTTCACCTCGCGCCCTCGCCGCCGCAACCGACCCCACCGTCTTTGCTTCAGAGACCGCCGCCGTTGATGCTGCTGATTTCGCAGCTCAAGCTGGTGCCGCTCTGGACGCCGTCGACGTCCCACTCTGGGCGGGAGGACTCAGCCTTAGCTTGGGTTTTGGACATGCAGAAAAAGATTTATGGTCCGCCATTTCCATAGATGCAAGGCGTGTGGAAGACAGTGTACCGGTTTCGGTCATCGCTCGCTCGCCACTGTGGCCTAACAGCTCATCACCAACGCCATACAGTCAGCCTGAGCCAATTTGGTCCTTGTGGCGCGACCTAAAGCGAGAGTTGCACGCTGCGGGCCAGGATTGGCAGGTTTGGACCATCTGGTACGAAGACCGTCTTCAAGGCTACGTCAGGGATGAAAAACGTGAATTCGCCTATATTCAAATCGAAGACGAGCTTTGGAGGCAAGGCCCGACCATCGTCAATGCTGAAATCATAAAGCAGGTAGAATCCCTTAACGCGCAACGAACTGATGCGAAACACTGGGCGAACACGCTCGCTAATTTAGCGGAAGCCCCGCTTGGCAATAGGTGGATCGAACACGGCGATCAACTGACTATCGATCCTCGCGGAAATGAAACTGACACGGCAGCTGCGCTTGATCCAGTCGTGCGTCAGCTCCACGAAGCGCTGAGGCGGAAAGCAATTGCATTTGCCATTGACTCAACAGGAATTGATGAACGACTTGGCTGGACGGGCTTCGAGGGCGCGATTGGGCGTTTTCGCGCTGCGGTGGACATCGACACCGCCGAAATTCCAAACCAGATCGCGACGGTCTACGATGCAACCATCGAGCTTGCCTCATTTCTTGAATACGATAACGACCTCAAGGAACGCTTCGCGGGCAATGTCACGCCGCTCGATCCCTCGACGCGCCGCGCATTTCAAGATCTTGTGCGAACCGCGTCGCCTTGGGTAAGGCATTTCCCCACCGCATGTAAACTGGACGACGAAACAGGCACGTTTTTGGCGCGTCGCGATTTATTTGAACCGTCGAGGACGGTGTTGGAAGGCGCTGGCAGCGTGTCCCTTATCTCAGGGGCTGATGAGGAACGATTAAAGGCGCTTCTTTCCGCCGCCTTATCCGATGGTCTTCAGGCCCAAAAGGCTGGCAACAGGGGTGTTTTCAGCGCGAAAAATTTGATCCTCACATCATTGGTGTGCATGGCGACCAGCGGAATCGCCTTCTATTCCAGCGCAGTTGCATCCGATTTCGCAAATCGCTCCGAACTGGTGAAGAAAATCGGAACATTCCTCGCCAAGGAAGAGTCGCAGATCAAGCAAATTTTCGCCGACGCGCCCGCAGACATACGTCTCGCAATTTCTTCTTTGTTGGCAGATCTTAGAAGCGGTCATGCCAGCGATCACTCCTCCCCTCTGAGCGGAGATCAATACGCGATCCTCAATCGCCGCAAGCGTGAAGAGGATGGAAATTGATACCGTGCTCGAAACAACCGGACCTCCGCTACCCCAGCGAAAGCTCTCCTTAAATCGGAAGGCTTCATCAGAGCGCGACTGGATTTTGAACTCAAGGACCTCCGGCCAGCAGAGCGGCATTAGGTAGCAAGCTCACCAAGTCAGATATGGCGCAGTTTTAGGCAACCCGCCACAATGCGGCATGGCCGAACCGCTCGTATTCACGATGTTGCGCTCCAAGCGCGCTGAGATCGAAGATGCAATCGTCGCTTACGAAAAGCGGCTTATTGAAGCGCGCGCCAACTTGGCGCACATAACCGCGACGTTGCGGATGTTCGAGCTAACCGACGATTTGGCATCATTGCCGGCCTATGTCGATTTGGGGCGTCTCTTCAAACGAGGCGAAGTCGTCTCCATCTGCTTCGCGGCGCTGGCCGAAGAAGGCCCGCTTGATACCCGAGAACTCGGCTTGCGAGTTGTCCGCGCCAAGGGGCTAGATGAAACGGATGGCGTCTTGCGGCAAACCGTCGTCTATCGCGTCATCCAAGCTCTCGCCATTCAGCGAAAGCGCGGGAGGGTCAGAAACACCGGGAAGCGGAGAGCGGTGCTGATCTGGGCGCTCCCGGCATGACATGCGCGTTCAGTTCAGTGCGCTGGCCGTCGGGTGACCATCCTTCGCGTCGGCGAGCGAGGCCAGCGTCATATGGGCGTTGGAGTGGTGTTGCGGGTCACATAGGACTAACCAAATGACCCACAACGCTACGCTTACTTGAGCAGCTTTTGCGGCTTCACTCCAAACGCCTCCAACGCCCTGTTGGCCGCTGGCGCGGTGATCCCTTGATTTTTGATTTTGGTCTCAAGGTAAGCTGGGAGGTTTTTCTTCAGATAGTGAACTCGTACCCACTTCCGAAACTCGCCTAATGCGTCGTCAGGATAAGCATATGGCGACTGCGGGTTAGAGGCGGACTGTGGAAAATACAGAGGATAGTTATGCTCATATTTTATACGCTCTCCGTATAAAATATCCAAGCTCTCAGCTCTCCAATACTTTCCCCAAGCTAGACCAACACTTATATCTGGGATAAAAGATGGCCCTAGGCTCGCTTTCTGCCTAATCAGCGTGACAAAAATATCTGATATCTCTTTGAAGACGCTAAAGTATCCATCAGGAACTGTATGGTGGCTTAGCGAAACTCTGTCGTGGAATTGCTGCCAAGCAATATCATAGGACCCTGAAGGATTATATCCAACCTGCGCATAAACAAAATCATTGAAGCCCTTACGGGCAAGGGTTCTGTAATTCTTTGCTGCTCTTTCGCTGTCGCCTTGCTTGGTTTCAAAAGCATAGTATTCGAGAGTAGCCATACATACAGCATCTGGGACAGCATGATGAACTACTCCATTCTTCATGGTCGCGATGAAAGCGATTGTATCATCCGCATTCTGCGCTCTCACCAACTCGCGAATCTTTGCTTCACGAGGCTTTAGAGGCTTTTCATTCCAATTCGCTGTCATTCTGACGATCGAAGCATTATCGACCCCGCACATGCGCGCGAGCCCGCGCATGGTCAGGAAGGAGGTTCCATCGCTGAACACCCCCATGCCAACACCGTCGATTTCTTTCTCGGCGGCGACTTGAAGTTCTAGATTGAGTTGAGCTGGTGTGATGACCTCTGGTGTCGTATTTTTCATTTCCGCAAGCCTTTTCAGCAAGTTAGGATGGTGACCAAACTGGCTAGACTGCGTTTCCAAGACCGTTATGATCTTGAGTGCATGGAACGGGCCTAGCCATTGCTACGTCCAACCGAGGGGCCGATCGTCATTGGCGTGGCGATCGGCTTCGCGCTGGGCCCATGAATATACACGCTTGCCGCCGAAAGTAAAATTCGGCGCGGCAGGTAGTCCATATGCTTGACGTGCAAATTCGTCATGCGCCTATCCCCTCAATTAACGCTACGCTGCCAATAACCTTTCCATTGGCGCGAAACGCCATGTTGTAAGGCCGCATTCGTTGCCATGAGATACTGTTCGCCATTGCTTACGCGCCGGTTATCCTCGCGCCAAGCCATTTCTGAGGCGTAAGCGCCAAGGTAGCGCCCGCTGATATGGTGATGCGTCCCGATCTCGGCCCGGCGCAGGCGGGAAAAGAAGCTCTCCGCCTGATTGGTGCAAGCGTCGCCGTCTGAATAGCATTCCTCGTGATTGATGCGCTTGGTCAGGAAGCGCTCATGCAAAACATCCCAGCCGGCGGCTTGATCGGCATGGATCGTGGCCTCGGGATGAACGCGCTGGCCAATGGTCGCCACTGACTGCGCTTCGCTCTTGAACACGAAAGGCAGAGTAATCCCGTTCCGCTCGCGCATGATGACGACGACGCGGCGCTTGCCGGTTTGGTTCTCGGCAAGGCGACGATCGCGGCGGTTCTCTTTCCAATTGGCCGGCTTCACATAACCGCCGAAATAGGCGCCGTCGATCTCGACTTCGCCAGAGACGGTTTCTTCGGCCTTTTCGTCGGCAAGCGCTTCGCGGATTTTATGCGCCAGCACGAAAGCCGTCTTGTATTGCACATCCAAATCGCGAGAGAGCTGCAACGCGCTATGGCCTTTCGCGCCGTTCACAAAGATCGCGATGGCAAGGAGAATGTCACGGATCGGCATCTTGCGGCTGGCGAAGATTGTGCCCGACGTGACGCTGAATTGATGCGAGCAAGCCTTGCATTTCCAGAGCTTGCGGGTTTCGTATTTGTAGGTCGCGCCGCATTGGCAACGCGGGCAAACCGGCTCGCCTTCGGTCGCGGTCCAGCGGATCAGGCGGAAGGCGTCATGCGCTTCCTCATCCGAAAGCCGGGCGACCCGAGCAATGCTCAGGCTCCTTGCGGCTTTGGAAAGAAGGAAGTGCTGGCTCACTTGCAGGTCGTCCGTTTTGGATGACCTTATCTATAATAGATGATATGGATGGCGTCAACCTAAAAGGCTGACCTTTACAAATATTTTCGATGATGTTAGCTTTTCGGGATGACGCCTGAGCAATGCCGGGCCGCCCGAGGGTGGCTGAATTGGACGCAAGCCGATCTCGCGAAAGCCGCGAACACGGCGCTTTCGACCGTGAAGGATTATGAAGGCGGACGTCGGACCCCGATGCCGAATAATCTAGCGGCAATTCAAGCTGCGCTGGAGAAGGCCGGAATCGCCTTCGTCTTTGCCGAGGGAAAGATCGCATCTGGGATTGCCTTCAAAGCGCCGCTAGAGGCGACGCCGCGCTAGAGAACCGTACAGGATTCTGCTATAAAACAGGTGGAGGCGGGGGGAGTCGAACCCCAGGGGGGAGACGCTGCAAATCGTTCCCTGGCACCGGCGCACCGCCCCCACAATTTGAAGGCTCAGACACTTTCGGTGTCTGGGTCTTCGTCGTCCTTGGGAGGCGGCAACGCGAACAAATCGCCAGATTGCGGCCTGAATCTTTTGCTGAACAACCGCGAAAATTCTTTCCAGTCGTCAGCTACCGATAGAAGCGTTGTTACCGCGACGATCTGTTTTTGCAGATGGGGGTCTCCGACATCCTCAGTCAAATATTTGTAGTGAAGATTCTTACGGCGCTTTTTGTCCGGCAAGATCGGATTTTTCTTTCGGAGATTGTCCAGCACGCCTTCTGGCAATTGCTTATAAATTAGTTCGTTCGTGAGCTTTCCAATGTAGTGGTTTCGCTTGTTCGATCCGGGGGCGTATTTCCAGCCGCGGACACGGTGGAGTTCAGAGTAAAAATTCTGCGGGAATCGGGACGTATAGGGCATCAAGTCTGGAGAAACATAGGCCGCCAATATTCTTTGAAGTTCGTCGCGGGCCCGAACTTGTTGATAGCCGGTTGCCTCATCAACAAGCGCAATCAAACCAATATCGGCCAAGGCTCGCATCAACGCTTCCGCGCGTTGTGCTTTGTCTAGCTGCTGCTTTTGTAGCGCCTTAGCTTCGCGGGCTCGAAGCCAAATTTCGCAAACGGCTCGAAGAATGCGCGGGTCGTATCCGACAAAAATCCTGCGCCCATCTAAGTAATAGATTGGCTTTAAGGGCCCTTCGGCTAAGGCGCTGTCAATAAAGGGTTTTAGCTGACTCGGCGCAACAAAAAGGGGCAAAAGGGCCCCGCTCTCCTGCGAAGCTTTTTTAAGCCGCTTAGACGCCCCACTCCTGCCCCCAAGAATCGCTTCTGCAATGCCTGTTTCAGACAATACTCGGCTACCGTCGTTTAAAACGGCGCAAGGGATTGACGCGTCACCAAGACGTAAGATGCCGGAGTATTCAACTTTTGGCAGCAACGCCGCCGCCTCTGCGCGGGCCCTCCCGCCTTCGGAGGCGATGCGCTGCCGATCTTCAGGGCTTAGGAGTTCAGCACGCGCTTTGCCGCCCTTGCTCTGTTTTGATTCGTCCATCTATGGGGCCCTTAAATTGCCACCTATTTTGGACTTATAGCTTGCTAATTTCGATTCGCGCAAGCTGTCTCATAAAAATTGTTTTGGTGAGCTTGCTACCTAATGCCGCAGCAGAGCTGGCGCGCCTTTGGCGCGTCCTTGACTTCAAAATCCAGTCGCGCTGCGATCGGCCGTTCCGGTTAAGGCAAAAACCGCCTTCAGCATTTCCTATCGCAGGCAAGGCTTCTTAAAGAACTTGACACAAAACCCGTGTCACACGATATCCGTGTCATGAAAAACCTCACCATCACGTTGCGCGAGGATGTCGCCGAATGGCTCCGCGTCGCGGCGGCCAAGTCGGGCCTGAGCATGTCCGCCTATGTCGGCGACCTGTTGGAAACCCGCATGGGGCGCGGCAAGGCGCAAATGGAAGGGCTCGAATATTTCCTCAGCGGTCCGGGCTTCCCCGGCGTTTCCGCCGATCTGCCCAAGCGGGAGGAGCTTTATGACCGCGCGGCTCTTCATCGACACGAACATCCTGATCTACGCCCTCGATCCGGGGGCGCCGGAAAAGCGCGCGATCTCCGCGGATTTGCTGAGGCGGACGATCAAGAGCCATACGCTGGTCCTAAGTCCTCAAAACCTGAATGAATGCTATAGGGTTTTGACGCAGAGGCGCCGTCTGGCGTCGGTCGAGGCGGCCCGCGCCTTCCTGACCCATCTCATGCCTTGGTGCGTCGCGCCGCTCGACGCGCAAACGACGCTCAAGGCCTGGGCGGTTCAGGACGAGGCCGGCCTTGCCTGGTGGGACGCGCTTTTGATCGCCTCGGCCCTTATAGCCGGGTGCAAGCTCTTCATTTCCGAGGACATGCAGGATGGCCAGTTGATTTCCGGCATGCGGATCGTCAATCCATTCGGCGCGGACTTCTTGAGCCGCCTCGCCAAACAATAGGACATTTCCTCCCCATGGGTTTCAAATGCGGCATCGTCGGCCTGCCCAATGTCGGCAAGTCGACCCTTTTCAACGCCCTGACGCAGACCGCCGCGGCGCAGGCGGCGAATTATCCGTTCTGCACCATCGAGCCCAATGTCGGCGACGTCGCCGTGCCCGACGCGCGGCTCGAAATGCTGGCGAAGATCGCGGGCTCCAAGGAGATCATCCCCACAAGGCTCACCTTCGTGGACATAGCCGGGCTGGTGCGCGGCGCCTCCAAGGGCGAAGGGCTCGGCAATCAGTTTTTGGCCAATATCCGCGAATGCGACGCCATCGCCCATGTCGTGCGCTGCTTCGAGGATTCCGACATCACCCATGTGGAAGGCAAGATCGCCCCGGTCGAGGATATCGAGACGATCGAGACCGAGTTGATGCTCGCCGATCTCGAAAGCCTGGAAAAGCGCGTCACGGCTTTGGAAAAGAAGGCCAAGGGCGGCGACAAGGAGGCCAAGGAGACCTTCGATCTCGTCCAGCGCTGCCTTGTCCTGCTGCGCGAGGGCAGACCGGCCCGGCTCGTCGAGGTGAAGCCGGAAGAGCAGAAGCTTTTCAGCGGCTTGGGACTGCTCTCGTCCAAGCCCGTGCTTTACGTGTGCAATGTGGAGGAAGGCGCGGCCGATCGCGGCAATGCTTTTTCCGACGCCGTGGCCGCACGGGCGGCTGAGGAAGGCGCCGTGGCGGTCGTCGTCTCGGCCAAGATCGAAAGCGAGATCGCGGTCCTGCCGCCCGACGAGCAAAAGGACTATCTGGAGGCCGTGGGCCTCGCGGAGCCGGGGCTCAACCGGGTCATTCGCGCCGGCTATGGGCTTTTGCGGCTCATCACCTATTTCACCGTCGGTCCCAAGGAGGCCCGCGCCTGGACCATCGAGCAGGGGACCAGGGCGCCGCAAGCAGCGGGCGTGATCCATACCGATTTCGAAAAGGGCTTCATCCGCTCCGAGACCATCGCCTATGAAGATTATGTCGCCTGCAAGGGCGAGGCGGGCGCGCGGGACGCCGGCAAGTTTCGGCTCGAAGGCAAGGAATATCTCGTCGCCGATGGCGACGTCTTGCATTTCCGCTTCGCCACGTGAACAATTCATAAAAAATCACATGGGAGGACGGCATGGGCAGGCGTTATTATGACGGCGCGGGCTTTAGCATCGGCGCCTTCTCCCCGGCCGGCCGGTGAGGCGCATCGATCCGGCAGCGGCGCCGCCGGATTTCGACGGGGCCTTCGTCCAAAGCCTCGAGGATCTGTTCAAATGGCGGCGCGACGTGCGCCGGTTCAAGACGGACTCTGTTTCGCCCGCGCTGATCGACGAGCTTGTGGCGATCGCCGCGCTCGCGCCCTCGGTCGGCAATAGCCAGCCCTGGCGTTTCGTCAGCGTCGAGACGCCGGCGCGGCGCGAGGCGGTCATCGCCAATTTCGCCGCCTGCAACGCCGCCGCGCTCCAATGTTACGAGGGCGAGCGCGCCGCGCTCTACGCCAAGCTCAAATTGGCCGGACTGCAGGAGGCGCCGGTTCATCTCGCGGCATTTTGCGATCATGCGACGCTGGCGGGCGCGGGCCTCGGCCGCAAGACAATGCCGGAGACGCTGGATTATTCCGTCGTGGCGGCGATCCACACGTTTTGGCTCGCGGCGCGGGCGCGAGGGCTCGGCCTCGGCTGGGTCTCGATCCTCGATCCTGCCGCGCTCGCCGAGACGCTCGGCGCGCCGCCGGACTGGAAGCTCGTCGCCTATCTCTGCGTCGGCCTCCCGCAGGAGGAGCATCAAGACCCCGAGCTCGAACGCCAGCAATGGCAGCCGCATATCAGCGAGCATGAGCGGCTGCTGCGCGTTTAGCCGCGGCTCGGCCCAGGAAATTCATCGTCGGGAAATTGGAAAATGTTCGCGGCTAAGCTGAAATTGTCATAAAAGTGGCAATCTCCCGGCGCTATGGCCTAGCGCTCAAGCTCTTTCATGAAGCCAAGGTTGGAACGGGGAAACCACCAGTATGATAAAACTCCCAAAGATTCTCTGCGGGCTCGGCGCGAGCCTTTTGGCGCTGACGGTCGGCCTTTCCGCGCGCGAGCAATTTAATCCGCGCCATCCTTACACCCATGTGCTGCTCATCAGCGTCGATGGCCTACACGCCGTGGATCTGACGAATTATGTCGCCGCCCATCCGAGCAGCACGCTGGCCGCTCTTTCGAACCAGGGCTTGACCTATCCGAACGCCCTGACCTCGGCTCCGTCTGACTCCTTTCCGGGCCTGCTCGCCCAGGTCACCGGGGGCACCTCGAAGACACATGGCGTCTTCTACGACGTTTCCTATGACCGCACGCTGTTCGGTCCCGGCTCGAATTGCCAAGGTCTGCCCGGATGGCAACCGGCCTTCGACGAGAGCATCGACAATGACAAGACGAGCTACACCGCCGGCGGAACGCTCGGGCAGCCTTTGACGCAAATCAACCCGGCGAACCTGCCGATGGCCTTGACGAACGGAAGCTGCGTCCCGGTCTATCCGCATGATTTCATCAAGGTGAATACGATTTTCGAGGTCATCCGGCGTCACGGCGGCCGCACCGCCTGGGCGGACAAGCATCCCGCCTATGACATCGTGAACGGCCCATCGGGAACAGGCGTCCAGGATCTCTTCACGCCGGAAGTCAATTCGAACGATTCAGTCACCGGCCAGGACGCGACGACGGGCTTCCACAGCATCGAGCGCAATGACCTACTCAAGGTCAACGCCGTGCTCAACGAGATCAAGGGCCTTGACAGCACTGGCAAAAATCAGGTCGGCGTGCCAGCGATTTTCGGGTTCAACTTTCAATCGGTTAGCGTCGGACAAAAACTCGCCAAGGGCAACGCGAAAGACCCGCAAGACGCCGGCCTGATCGGCGGCTATGCCGACGCCGTCGGCAAGCAGCCCAACAACGGCCTCCAGCTCGGGCTCGACTTCGTCGACGCGCAGCTCGGCGCGATCGTCGCCGCCTTGAAATCCGCGAAAATCGAAAGAGACACTCTTATCATCGTCTCGGCCAAGCACGGCCAGTCGCCGATCAATCTGGCCCTTCGCCAAGCCGTGGACGACACGCCTTACACGAATGCGCCCGGATTCGCCGCCTCAGCCGATGACGACGCCGGGATCATTTGGCTGAATCCGCAGCAGCAATGGGGCGATTACCTGGCTGCGAAAAACTACATTCTCAGCCAAAAGACGGCGCTCGGAATCGTCAGCCTGCTCGACAAGGATGCGCTCACGCAGCTCTATCAGAATCCGTTCACAGACAATCGGACGCCGGATTTCATCGCCATCACGACGCATGGCCTGATTTACACGGGCGGGAGCAAGCTCGCGGAGCATGGCGGATTCGCCAATGACGACCGCAATGTCGCCCTTTTGGTGTCAAATTCGGCGCTCGCGCCCCGGACGATTAACGCTCCGGTCGAGACCCGTCAGATCGCCCCGACGATCTTGCTCAGCCTTGGCCTCGATGCGGACGAGCTGAAATCCGTTCGCGTCGAAAACACGCAGCCCCTGCCCGGCTTCGATCGGCGCTGATTCCCTATATTTCGGAGCGGGACGTATCGCGCGTTCCGCCCTCCTTTGGGCGCATAGTTGCCCCGCTCCAGACGCGAAAGGCAATGGCGCTCTTCGCCTAACTTTTGCCGACCATGCGCTGCGCCTGGTCGGCAGGATGCGCGCCGACGCCGCCCTAAGCAAAGCAGAGCCAATGCCTGCCGAGGCCCGGCATCTTATTCCGACGCTGCGAGAGGTTTGCTGAAGCGCGGCGACTTCCAGGAGTTTTAGCGGGCGCACGAGACCCAGACGGCCCAGGCGTTGCCCGCCTGATCGCGGCTAACGCGAGAATGACTTCATTGCATCGGCGATTGATCGCGCAAATTCTGCGCAAAGGCGCATAATTGAATTAGTAGGCTTTGCTGGACCATGCGCCGCGGTGCTCGGCGAAGGGCGTCGATGATCCCGCGCCAAGCTGTGCCTGCACCTAAGGACTTCCCGCGCGAAATCCACAAAAAATCGCTGCGCCCCTGACGCTGGCGGCGATCCCGTCAGGCCGTGATGCGTTCGTCGTCGTCGTTCGGCTCGCGGAGCACATAGCCCCGACCCCAGACCGTCTCGATATAATTGCGGCCATGGCTCGCATTGGCGAGCTTCTTGCGCAGCTTGCAGATGAAGACGTCGATGATCTTCAACTCCGGCTCGTCCATCCCGCCATAAAGATGGTTGAGGAACATTTCCTTCGTCAGGGTCGTGCCCTTGCGGAGCGAAAGCAGCTCCAGCATCTGATATTCCTTGCCGGTCAGATGAACCCGGGCGCCCGCGACCTCGACGGTTTTTTGATCGAGATTGACGATGAGATCGCCGGTCGAGATGACGGACTGGGCGTGGCCCTTCGAGCGCCGCACGATTGCGTGAATGCGCGCGATGAGCTCGTCCTTATGGAAGGGCTTCGTCAGATAGTCGTCGGCGCCGAAGCCGAGGCCCTTGACCTTGTCCTCGATCGCCGCGAGCCCGGAAAGAATGAGGATCGGCGTCTTGACCTTGGCGACGCGCAAGGTGCGAAGCACCTCGTAGCCGGACATATCCGGCAGGTTGAGGTCGAGGAGAATGATGTCGTAATCATAGAGCTTGCCGAGATCGACGCCCTCTTCGCCGAGATCCGTCGTATAGACGTTGAAATTCTCGGATTTCAGCATCAGCTCGATGCTCTGAGCCGTCGCGCTATCGTCTTCTATGAGTAAAACGCGCATCTGAGGTCCCCACTTTCCCCCCGTCGGTCGCCTGATGGCGCGCGAGATCGCCAAAGGCTCCACACTGGCGGCGCGCAAGCAGGCCGAACGTCCAGCGATTGGGTCCTTGCAACGATTTTCGTAACCTTAACGGGCATTGGTTAACAAATACATTCCCTTTGCGGACCGTCTCAAAACCTTCGCCTCATCAGACGTCGGCGGTCCGCGGCCAGATCCTCAAAGAGCCATCACTTTTCATATAATTGAATGACTTGAGAGGCGTCTCGCTTGTAGGCGATACGGCTGTCTCAAACCGAAACCTCCATCCGCATGCGCCGCGAGCGCGACGCGACCAGGTTCGCCGAGCCCGCCGCAAGCCGGGACCGACAAGGCTGATTCGCAGCTGTCAAAGCACAGCCTGGCGCCCCGAGCTTGCGCGACGAAGGATTCGCCGCGCGCCGCAGACCCACGGAAAGACGGCTGACGTTCGGCCGCGCCGCAAAACTCCGTCGCGCGAGTAACGAATGGGCAACTTTGCTGCGCCAAAGTCGGGCGTCGGAGCGAAATCTCGCGTCGCTCGCTGAGCTGGGGGTTGACTTGAATGATTGCGTCGAAACCGTTGGGAGGCCGAAGACTATGAAGTTGCAGGACACGGTCGCGCGCCTCAAACGCTTCCAGGTCGACGAAAAACGTCGCCGGGTCGCGCAAATCGAATCCATGGTCGCCGAGTTTTCCCGAATCGCGCGGGAATTGGACCAAGAGGTCGCGCTCGAGGAGCAGCGCGCCGGCATATTCGACGCCACGCATTTCGCCTATCCGACCTATGCGCGGGCGGCGCGGACGAGGCGCGATAATTTGAACCGCTCGGCCGAGGAGCTTATGGGCCAGCTTCAAGACGCCAGGCGTCGCCTTGACGAAGCGCTAGCCGAACTGAGCAAGACGGCCGGCCCCGAAATCCGGGACAAGGGCGTCGAGTCCGCCGAGGCCGCAGCGGAGTCCCATAAGGACCAGCCGGCGAGGCTGAGGACCGCGCGGGCCTGAGGGACGATCGTTTGGCCAGAAGGGCGCCGCTTAACGCCCGTCCAGCCCACCAATTCATCGGAACGGCGAGGTTCATGATTCGGGTTCGAGATCGTCCAGAAAATGTCGCGTCTCTCTACGCCGGCTTTGCGATGTGGCCTTCTCACCTCGCGACCGAAGCCGCCAGCCTTGTCCACGTGCGCGCCGGTGGATAATGCGAATTCGCCGTTTGCGCACTTGAAGTCGGGCGACGCATCGTGCAGGGATTGGCCAGTCGCGCAGCTTGAACATCGTCGCGGCGGGGACCTGGCCGGAGCCTCATGAAACGAGTTCTTGATTTTGTTTGGCCGGTCTTAGGCCTTGTGGCGGTCGTCATTTCGGTCTGGCTGCTCTACCGAGAATTTCGTGGCCAATCCGTCGGGCCCGAGGTCTGGGAGCACGTCAAGTCGATCTCGCCGGCGCATTATTTCTTTGCGATTCTCTCGACCCTCGTGGCTTATGCGGCGCTCGCCTGGTACGACCGGATCGCTTTGCTCCATCTCGGCGTCAAGCATATCTCCTGGATCTTCATTTCGCTCTGCTCTTTCACGACCTACGCGCTCGCGCATAACATCGGCGCGACGGTTTTTTCCGGCGGCGTGGTCCGCTACCGCGCCTATAGCACCAAAGGGTTGAACGCGGAGCAGGTCGCGCTTCTCGTGGCGATTTGCTCGCTGACCTTCTTTCTCGGCGTGATTTTGCTCGGCGGGCTCATATCGGTGTTCGAGCCGGAACAGTTGGCCCGGTTCAGCGGCCTCATGTCCGGGCTTGAGCTCGGATGGGTCGGCGGCAAATTGCGCGACATCCTTCAATACGCCACCGACGCCGCGGCGGCGCGGACCATCGGCGTCGTTTTCCTGAGCTTGATCGCAATCTATGTCGCCGGCTCGGTTTTCAAGTTCAAGCCGCTGGTCATCCGCGGTTTCGTCCTCGAATATCCGCATCCCGAGATTGTGCTGCGACAGCTTATTGCGGCGCCGCTCGAACTCCTGGGAGCTGCCGGCATCATCTATTTCGCTTTGCCCGAAGTCGGAAACCCTGGCTATTTCGTCGTGCTTGGCGTGTTTCTCGCCTCGTTTTCAGCCGCCCTGGCCTCGAACGCGCCCGGCGGGTTGGGCGTTCTGGAGCTTTTTTTCATCAACGCCATGCCGGCGACGCCAAAGGTCGAAGTTCTCGCCGCCCTTCTCGTCTTCCGGCTCTTTTACCTCTTGATCCCCCTGCTGATATCGATCGTCATCGTGATACTCTTCGAGCGGAGCAAGCTTGAGGAAGTGCTGCATCACGAGGAGCATCCTCCTCTTGGCCAAGGCGCCCTCGCCGGGCCGGACGCGGAGAAAAAGGACGATCAGAAGCGGATCAGCAGCTTCTAGAGCGCTTCCGACCGAATGGACACATTCGGTCGACTTAGAAATCGCTCCAGTTCCAGAGATTTAAGCATATCCGAAAAGCTAATCGCATCCCGATGGTTTCACGGCGGCCGGCTCGGAAATCATCGGGACCGCTCGACGCAGCTCAGGCCTAATCGCAGACGCGAACGCGGCGGTAGCTGATAATATTGCCGTAGACGTCGACCACCGGCTGGCGGCTGATAGTGCAGCCGGGATAGGCGGCGCCATATCCATAGTAGGGAGCAGAAGCGGCCGCAGCTCCGATTGCAAGTCCGGCGGCGACGCCGCCGAGGCCCCAGCCCCAACCATAATGATGAAAACCGCCCCAAGCGGCGGCCGGGGTCGCGGTGGCGGCGACGCCGAGGCCGAAGGTTGCGACGGCGACGCCGACCGCGAGCATTTTCCTGAAATTGGTCATCTATTTCCTCCTTCTTTCGTCGGATGAGATGTGCTCCGGCGATGAAAGAAGGCTAATCCGCGTCGCGCCGCGCGAATGTGTGAGCTCGCACGGGCGACGCGCTTTCCAAACTGGCGAGAAACGCGCGCTTTTCCAAAGGGGAGCGCGCGCTTCCATCGCTCATCGGAAATTTCGCGCGTTAAAGCACGCCGAAGGGGCCGACCATCAATCCGTCGGCGATCTTCTTTTGCTCCTCGCTGAAGGAGGCGTAGAGCGGAGCAAGGGCGGATTTGATCGCCTGAAGCTTGGCGAGATGCTCGCTCATATGCTTTTCATGCGCTTCGAGGCGAGAGAGAAGACCTTCGGCCGCTTCCGACTGGGGGGCGGGCGCGCTCTGCGCCGCTTCGTTGCTCGTCGGAGCCGGAGCGGTCTTCTTGATCGCCGCGGCGTCCGGATAGGAGCGCTCGCCGCCGTAGACCACTTTCACGACCGCCGGCTTGGCCTTCGCCTCTTGGTGATGCTCCCCTTGCTCGGTCTGGGCTGCCTTCGCAACCGAACGGATCGCATCCGCGAATCCATTCCATAGAGGCACTTGGGCGTCGGTGATTTTGAGCTCGGTCTTGAGTGCGGCGAGCCGCTCGTCCGCATGACTCGCCATCGCAGTCATATGGACCATCATTCCATGCATCATCTCATGCATCTTCGCGCGCATCTGCGCCGGATCGCCGCCCATCATATCGGCATGGTCAGCCTCGCCATGCTCATGCGCCTGCGCTGGTGACGGGATCTGCGCAGAGACGCCCGCGCAGGCGAGCGCGACAGCGGCGCCGAAAGAAAAAACGGTCAGGGAACGAGAGATACGAGCCTTCATATGCGTGCTCCTCATCTGAGTTGGCTCTTCTTCTGCGGGAAGGCGCAGTCGCTGGACTACGACAATTCAGCACGAGCTCCATGCCAAAACATCGTGATCAATTCCGATCATCGTTCAAAACGGCGCATGCGCAAGACAGAGCATCCCGCGTTCTGAGCCGACACCCGAGCAGATTCGAGCTGGATCGAAACGATCCGGTCGACGAGAAGATGCTCGAGAGATCGCATTAGAGTTGATTTCGCGCGGACAAACAGGATCGCGCCGGTAGAGGCGACCGCCTCCCCACGCGCCCAACAGCATCGCTTGCCGCCTGAATAGCCGGCGCAAGCGACAAGAACGTGAAGAAAAATACTTCGATTCATCGCTTTCCAGGAGCATATTCATATTCCGATCGCATCGAATTGATCCGATCGACTCAAATAGTCTCGGGCGTTTGCGATTTGGTCGATGTTCCGACGACCGGCGATACGGGGAAAGCGCCTGAGCCGCCTTGCTCGGCCGAAGCTGCGCTATGCTAGGCGAGCGCCGATGCGGCGCCATGATCCAAGTCAATCGCCGGCGAGGACAGATCGAGTCCCACGAGGGCCGCCGCCAGAGAATGTTCCGCCTGAAACGAGTTTTTGTCCAATCCGAACGCGCGTTGGACCGCGGATCGACCGGGTGTAGGTCGATCCCGCCGACAGAATCATTCGAACTTCAAATAAGAAATCAGCCGTTACGCCACCGCGCCGTGGCAATGCTTGAATTTTCGTCCTGAGCCGCAAGGACAAGGCTGATTGCGGCCGACCTTGGCGAAGGGCGACGGCCCGCCGCCGCCGGGTTCACGCGCGAGCGTATCGACGGAGGACGCTTCGCTGGCGCTGAAGACGATCTCCTGACTCTGCGGCGCGGCCTTTGCGCTGCTCGACGGCGCGAAGGCCGCGCGCAACCCCGAGTCCGACGCCGTTTGCTCGAGCGTCGCCGCCTCGATCGGCTCGATGAGATTCGCAGGCGGCTCGAAAGCGACCTCGACGCGGCTCAGCTGCGACGTCGTGAGCTCCCGCAAATGTGTGATGAGCACGTTGAAGAGCTCGAAGGCCTCCGACTTATATTCATTCAGCGGGTCGCGCTGCGCCATGCCGCGCCAGCCGACGACCTGGCGCAAATGATCGAGCGTGACCAAATGCTCCCGCCACAAATGATCGAGCGCCTGCAGCACGATCTGCTTTTCGACATAGCGCATGATGTCGGGGCCGTTCCGCTCGACGCGGGCTGAATAAGCCTCGTCCGCCGCGGCCTGCAGCCTCTCGTGCATATGCTCCTCGTCGATCCCCTCCTCTTTCGCCCAATCGGCAAGCGGCGGCTCGATATTGAGCCCGGCTTTGACGGCCTCAGCGAGGCCTTCGATGTCCCAGGCCTCGGGATAGGCGTCGCGCGGCACATGTTTCGTGATCAAATCATCGACGACGCCCTGGCGCATGTCGTGGATCATGGTTTCGAGCGATTCCTGCGCCATCATCTCGCGACGCTGCTCGAAGACGACCTTGCGCTGGTCGTTCATGACATTGTCATATTTGAGAATGTTCTTGCGCATGTCGAAATTGCGCGCTTCGACCTTTTGTTGCGCCTTCTCCAATGCTTTGTTGATCCAGGGATGCACGATCGCCTCGTCCTCCTTGAGGCCGAGCTTGACGAGCATGGATTCCATTCGCTCGGATCCGAAGATCCGCATCAGGTCATCCTTGAGCGACAGGAAGAACTTGGACCGGCCGGGATCGCCCTGGCGACCGGCGCGGCCGCGCAGCTGATTGTCGATGCGGCGGCTCTCATGGCGCTCGGTGCCGATGATATAGAGGCCGCCTGCCTCGATCGCCTGCGCCCGGAAGCGCTCGACTTCAGCGCGGATCTCGGCTTCCTTCGCCTCGCGCTCCGGTCCCTCGGGCAATTTGGCGCATTCTTGCGCGACCCGCATCTCGACGTTGCCGCCGAGTTGAATGTCGGTGCCGCGGCCCGCCATATTGGTCGCGATGGTGATCGCGCCCGGCACGCCAGCCTCGGCGATAATATAGGCTTCCTGCTCGTGGAAGCGCGCATTGAGGACGGCGAACAGCTTCGACGGCTTCGCCACTCTCGACGCCGCATAGAGCTTTTGCAGCGCCTCCGGCTCCGAGAAGTCGATCTGCTTATAGCCGTGCTGCTTCATAGCTTCGGCAAGCTGCTCGGACTTCTCGATCGAGGTCGTGCCGACGAGCATCGGTTGCAGCTTCGCGTTGGCGGTTTCGATTTCGCGAATGATCGCGCGAAGCTTTTCCTCGGAGCTGCGATAGACTTCGTCGTCTTCGTCTAGACGCCTGACCGGCCGGTTGGTCGGCACCTCGACGACCTCGAGCTTGTAGATCTCGGCGAACTCATCCGCTTCGGTCAGCGCCGTTCCGGTCATGCCGGCGAGCTTGCCATAGAGGCGGAAATAATTCTGGAAGGTGATCGAGGCGAGCGTGACGTTCTCGGGCTGGACCTGGACATGCTCCTTCGCCTCGAGCGCCTGGTGCAACCCTTCCGAATAGCGCCGGCCAGGCATCATGCGGCCGGTGAATTCATCGATGATGACGACCTCGCCACGGCGGACGATATAGTCCTTGTCGCGCTGGAACAATTTATGGGCGCGCAAAGCCTGGTTGACGTGATGCACGATCGTGACATTGGCCGCCTCGTAGAGGGAGCCTTCGGCCAGGATCCCGGCCTCGCGCAGCAATTCCTCGATATGCTCGTTGCCGGCTTCGGTGAGATTGGTCGTGCGCTGCTTCTCGTCGAGGTCGTAATCCTCGCGCGTGAGGCTCGGCAGGATCTTGTCGATCGCGTTGTACAGGTCTGATTTATCGTCGGAGGGACCGGAAATGATGAGCGGCGTGCGCGCCTCGTCGATCAGGATGGAATCGACCTCGTCGACGATCGCGAAATGATGCCCGCGCTGGACCATTTGGCCGAGCTCATATTTCATATTGTCGCGGAGATAGTCGAAGCCGAATTCGTTATTCGTCCCATAGGTCACGTCGGCGGCGTAGGAGCGACGGCGCTCATCGTCGTCGAGTCCGTGCAGAATCGTCCCCGTCGTCAGGCCGAGAAACTTATAGATGGCGCCCATCCATTCGGCGTCGCGGCGGGCGAGATAATCATTGACTGTGATGACATGAACGCCCTTGCCGGCGAGCGCGTTGAGATAGGTCGCGAGCGTCGCCACCAGGGTCTTGCCCTCGCCAGTGCGCATCTCGGCGATCCCACCCTCGTGCAGCACCATGCCGCCGATGAGCTGAACGTCGAAATGGCGCTGCCCGAGAACGCGCCGCGCCGCCTCGCGCACTGTGGCGAATGCTGGCACGAGGAGCTGATCGAGCGTCTTTCCGGCGGCGAGCTCGGCGCGGAACGTCTCGGTTCTGGCCGCGAGCTCGTCATCCGTGAGCTTCAGCATCTCGGGCTCGAGCGCATTGATCGCCGCGACTTTCGGCCGATAGCTTTTCAGGCGGCGGTCATTGGCCGATCCGAAAATCTTCTTCGCGAGGGACCCCAACATTATCCAAGGACCTTTCCGGACACGCGGCCCGAGCCGATTTCAAATTGCGCCGGGCGTCGAGCGGCGCCGCCCGACTTCGCCCTCAGCTCACGCGCGCAAGGGCCTAAACCCAAGCGCCCCTGCGAGCAAGAAACAGATTCGCCGCGCACGGCCTCTTCCAGCCGGACGCGGGCGCAAGGGCCCGAATTTGCAGGAAAACACGAAATTCGGGCGCGGCGGGCCGGCCTCCGCGCCGAAGGCGCGATGCGTCCACGCGGAGCCGGCGGCCCTGGACGACTTTTGCAAGAACGTCTCGAAAAATTTGCGCTCCTGCGTTGAAAACGATCCCGCCAGCCTGCGCTCGACAGATAAGAGTGGGGTTTGACCTTGTCAAATCCGCGCGTCCGTGCATCTGTCGCCCGCCGTCCCGCGCTCAACCGCGCCCGGGGCCGCGGGGCCTCGACCGCCTCGGTCCCATGTCCACTCTCAGCCCGGAGCTCAACTGCATGATCTCGAAGCAATCCTTGCGCGGCATGGCCATGGGCCTCGCCTGCGCCGCGGCCGTCGCCGGACCGGTTCTCCTCGCGGCGGCCCCCGCCGCAGCGAAGGTTCTGGCCACGGTCAACGGCAGGGAGATCACCGACGAGGACGTGAAGATCGCCGCCGAGGATCTCGGCCCGAGCCTTCCCCCCCAGCTCGAGGGCAAGGCGCGCGAGTCCTATGTTCTCGACTTTTTGATCGACGGGCTCCTCGTGGCGCAGAAAGCGCAGGCCGACAAGCTCGACCAGACTCCCGATTTCGCCAAAAAGCTCGCCTATTATCGCGAGAAGCTTCTGATGGAGACGCTGCTCAACCAGGTCGCCAAAGCCGCGATCACCGACGCCGCGCTCAAGGCCACTTATGACGAAGCCGCCAAGGCGCAGAAGCCGGAAACCGAGATTCACGCCCGCCATATTCTCGTCCCGACCGACGAAGACGCCAAAGCCGCGTTGAAGCGGGTGAAGGCCGGCGAGGATTTCGCCAAAGTGGCGAAGGAAGTCTCCAAGGATCCGGGCTCGGAAGGCGGCGACCTCGGCTGGTTCACCAAGGACCGCATGGTGCCGGAATTCGCCGACGCCGCGTTCAAGCTTGACGAAGGGCAGATTTCCGAGCCGGTCAAGAGCCCGTTCGGCTGGCATATCATCAAGATCGAAGGCAAGCGGCAGAAAACCTTCCCTTCCTTTGACGAGGTCAAGGATCAGGTCTCCCGCTATGTCGCGCAAAAGGCTCAGGGCGAGCTGGTCGCGCAATTGCGCAAAACCGCCAAGATCGAGCGCACCGAGCCCCCGGCCGATCCGGCTAAGGCCGCTGCGCCAGACGCCGCCAAGCCAGCCCCGGCGCCGGCAAAGAAGTAAGGCGGCGTAAACGCGCGAAGACGCTCGAGGGCCGCGCATGCGACGCGGCCGCCTCGGCGCCCCGACGGCGCCGAGGCATTCTCGCAAGACGAGCTCATTCTAAGTCTCGGAGGATGCGCAACCATGGTCGCCGCCCTATCCCCGCTCGCGCCCAAATCCTATCCCGACCTGCCCGACATCGAGGGCGTGCGCTTCGCGACCGGCGCCGCCGGCGTGCGCTACAAGGGCCGCACCGACGTCATGCTGGCGCTGTTCGACAAAGGCACGCAAGTCGCCGGCGTGTTCACCAAGTCGAAATGCCCATCGGCGCCGGTGGACTGGTGCCGCGCGAGGCTCGCCGGCGGCAAGGCGCGCGCGCTCGTCGTCAATTCGGGCAACGCCAACGCCTTCACCGGCAAGAACGGGGCGCAAGCCGCCAAATTCACCGCGACTCTCGCCGGCAAGGCGACCAGCGCGCCGGCCGCCGAGATCTTTCTAGCCTCGACCGGCGTGATCGGCGAGCCGCTCGACGCCTCGAAATTCGAGGGCGTGTTTGAGAAGCTCGCCGCGGCGGCCGCGCCGAATGGGCTGTTCGAAGCCGCCAAGGCGATCATGACGACCGACACATATCCTAAGGTCGCGACGGCGCGGGCGACGATCGGCGGCGTCGAAGTTCTGATTTCCGGCATGGCGAAAGGCGCCGGCATGATCGCGCCGGACATGGCGACCATGCTCGCCTTCGTCTTCACCGACGCGCCGATCGCGGCGCCCGCGCTGCAATCCTTGCTGAGCAAAGGCGCGCAGGGCTCGTTCAATTCAATCACCGTCGACAGCGACACCTCCACTTCCGACACGTTGCTGATCTTCGCCACGGGCGCGGCGGCCAAGCGCGGCGCGCCGCAGATCGCGCTCGCCAACGACCGTCGTCTGGCGAGCTTCAGGGCGGCGCTCGATGGGCTTCTGCTCGATCTGGCGCAACAGGTGGTCAAGGATGGCGAGGGCGCGCGCAAATTCATCGAAGTGAAGGTGGAATGCGCGGCGAGCGCCGCCGCGGCCAAGAAGATCGCGCTCTCCATCGCCAATTCGCCCCTGGTGAAGACCGCGATCGCCGGCGAGGACGCGAATTGGGGCCGCATCGTCATGGCCGTCGGCAAGGCCGGCGAAAAGGCCGAGCGCGACAGACTCGCGATCTGGTTCAACGGCGTGCGCGTGGCCTATAAGGGCCTGCGCGACCCGGCCTATGACGAGAAGCAGGTCTCGAAGCTGATGCAAGCGCAGGAGATCGCAATTCGCGTCGAACTCGGGCTCGGCAAAGGCCAGGCGACCGTCTGGACCTGCGACCTCACCAAGGAATATATCGCGATCAACGGCGACTACAGGTCCTGAGGCCGATGAAGCTTCTGCTCGTCGTCGCCGTCGCGCTTGTCGACGCCGACGCGCGGGTGCTGATCGCGCAAAGGCCGGAAGGCAAGCAGCTCGCGGGGCTTTGGGAATTTCCCGGCGGCAAGGTCGAGGCGGGCGAGCGGCCGGAAACCGCGCTCATCCGCGAATTGCGCGAGGAGCTCGGCATCGCGGTCAAGGAACCATGCCTCGCGCCCTTGACCTTCGCGAGCCACACCTATCCAGAATTTCATTTGCTGATGCCGCTTTATATTTGCCGGCGTTGGGAAGGCTTTGTTGAAGCGCGAGAGCATAGCGCGCTGAAATGGGTGCGCGCCAAAGAGCTGCGCGCCTACCCGATGCCCCCCGCCGACGCGCCGCTCATTCCGCCGTTGATCGATCTTTTGGGGTGAAACACTTTCCGCGTGAGCCGCGCGCCGTCAGCGATGCAGGCTTGCCTCGCGTCAACGGTGTAAGCTTTATTAACCCGCGAGCTTCGCATATTTGACAACGCCTTTTATAAATTAGGATAGAATGTTTCATGGCTTCTCGCCCCGATGTTCAGAAGTCAGAGCGCCCCGACCTTACGGTCGAGCAAAAGCGTCGATGTATTCTGCGCCTCCAGCGATGTATTGGAGAGCTTGAGAATTTTGTTCCCACTAATGTTCAGAGACGCAATCCACCGGAGGTGCTCGTCCTGGAAACCTCGATTGAGGAGGCGCTGGTCGCGGCGTTTGGCGAGCGAACAGCTTCCTACACCCGCTATAGCCGGGCCACGAACTTGAACCATGGTTCGTATGTGGGCGTCGCGGGATTATACTTTCACGATCCAGCACGGGCTGAGGCCCAAGTACAAGCTGACACGCGGCGATTTCTTGCCGAAGGCAAGGAGGAGTCGCTTGCCCTTTTGCGGCAAGCAATCCGTGCACTTGAAGATGAAATTGCCGATCAAGAATTCGACGCGGCAACAGCTTTCACGCCTATTTCTGCACCAGTTCACCCGGAGAAAGTCTTCGTTGTGCATGGGCACGATGGCACTCCGAAGGTCGAAGTTGCCAGATTCATTGAAATGCTCAGATTCGAGGCGGTAATTCTGCATGAGCGACCGAACAAGGGACGCACGCTTATTACGAAATTTCGTGAGGAGGCGGACGGTGTCGGATATGCGGTCGTATTGATGACTCCTGACGATGTAGGTAAGGCCGAGAAGACGCTTGATCTCAAGTCGCGAGCGCGTCAGAATGTGGTATTTGAACTCGGCTTTTTTGTCGGCAAGCTTGGCCCTGAGCGAGTAACTGCACTGGTTAAGGGCGACATTGAGAAACCCTCTGATTTTGATGGGGTTGTCTACATCTCGCTCGAAGAGGACTGGCAAAAAAAGTTGGGTATCGAGCTTCAAGTGGCCGGATATGAAATAGATTGGAACAAGGTGATGAAGCGATAGTTAGCTCGCACGTTTGCCTTATCTTAACCTGTTCATTCCGATAATCATCTTTGCCGTTGCAGATTGCGTGTAGACGCGTTTCTAGAAAACCTTAGCCTGGCAAACAAAGATCAGCGTTAGTCTCAATCCTTCCTCATTCCCGCCTCCATCAACAGCGTCTCGATGTCGCCGAGAATCGCCGACACGTCGAGAGACTGGTTGGAATAGATCTCGCGCACATCGCCTTCGTGGTCGATCAGGAACACTTTCAGGAGGTGGTTGAAGACCGGCGCGCCCGCCGCCGAGGCCGCTCGATCCAGAGCGATCTCCTCGCCAAAATTGTGCAACAAAGGTCTCAAGAAAAAATCCGAATAGGTGGTGAGAAAATGCCACCGCGCGGAGTCGGACCCGCTTTCATAGGCGCGGGAAAAAGCCGCGAGCGTCCCGGGCTTGTCCCGCGCCGGATCGAGGCTGAGGAAGACAAGGCGAAGGCGTCCACGCAGATCTGACCGCGCGATTGCAGCCGCACGGACTTCCTCGAACGCCTCCCAAGCGAGCGGACAGCCTTGCGGATCGACGCATGATGTGTAGAAAAAGCTCAGAAGCGTGATCGCCCCTTTCGTATAGGAGGATAACAGATGCGGAAAGCGGCTGCCCTCCAGAACGATTCCTTGCGGCGCGCGAAAAATATGGTCGAGCCGATAGCTCCCCGGGGCAGGATAACCAAACCCACCGGCGCTCTCCTCTGCGCCTGAGGGCGCAAGCATCGACGCCCATAAAAGCGACGCAACAATCAGCGGCCGGGTAAGCAAGCCGCCCCGCGCGCTCAGGGCGAGGCCTTGTCGGCGGCGGCGGAAAATTTCATATGATGCGGCCGTCCGAGCTGCTCCTTGAAGAAATCGATCTCGAATTTGAGGTTCAGGTCCTTGCCGTCCCAGTCATAGGCGCGCAACACCTGCTCATTGTCGGCGCCCTTTTTGTCCCAGTTCGCCAACAGGGACGAGGTGATGTAGACGCGCTTCCCATCCCAGCTCTGCGAGATCATGTTGACCTGCTTGCCGGTGGTCTTTTCATAAATCTGCGTCGGATGCTCGGGATCTGAAATGTCGAATAAATGCGTCTTGCCGTCCATGAACGTGTTGACCCATAAAGTCTTGGCGTCGGCCGAGATCGAAATGTCCACGGGCAAGGGAATCTTGGCGGGATCGCCGATCGTTCCAACCTCCTTGGCGCCCCAATCGCCTTTCGCGTCGCGGCGGACGAGCCAGAGTTTCGAGGTCAGGGCGGTGGCGGTGATCGCCCAATCGTCGCCATCCTTGAGCGACCATCGAATCTCAAGCGGCGCGCCGGGCACGGCGAGGACTTTCTCCGGCTCCATGGATTTGAGGTTCCACAAGACCATCGTATTGCCAAAATTCTGCATCGCCTCGGCGTCTTGCACCAGTCCGCCGAGATCGCGCATGTAATTGTCCCAGCCGGTGAAGCTCGACGTTAGCATCACGTTCTTTTTCGGATTGATCGCTATGTCATAGCCATAGCCGTCGCCGCCGTTTTCGGCCGGAATCGGATGGGCGGAAAGGAACTCGCCTTGATTGTTGTAGACCGCGAGCCCGGTCACGCCGTCATGCGTCGTGTTGGACAAGGCGCCAATGACCATTCGCCCGGGAATTGCGTAAAATGTATGAGGACCGACATAACCTGTCTTTTCCGGCAGGTCGTCGATCGTGCGGACGAGCTTTGGATGAGCAGGGTCCGTTCCAACGTCGAAGATGAAAATCTTGCTGTCGTCGAGCCGACCCGCCCAAAGATATTTGCGGTCGTCGGTGAAGCCCATGTGGTGCGCCTCGCCTTGGCCTCCGACCGAAATCTTGTCGATCGGCTTCCCGTAAGTCTTCGACTTCGGATCGACATCGATCGTCACCAGCTTGTCGGATTCGTCGCCGATCCCTTTCTCTCCCAGCGCCCAGACGTGCAAATAGGCTTCCTGCCCCTTGATCAGCGCCGCCATGTAAGGCGAAAGGCAGGTTTCGTCCGCCCGCGCCAGAGGCGCCACCGCGCCCAGGCATGCCGCCACAATTGCTGCCGCCAGCCGGCCCGCGACATTTGTCTGCATTCCTTGCTCCCGCCCTACCGCCTCGCGCGCGCGAACGGTAAAGCTTTGGCTAAGCCGGCCGAACGCCTGAGAGGAACAGCCAAGCCGGCAAAAGGTTCAACGCCGACGGAACGGCGCGCCGCGCTCAGCCTCGGTCGAACAAGACGAAGGGGGCGTTGCACGCTGGCTGCGCGCCGGCCATGATCTACGGCTCGTTAGACATGCCGACCGAAAGGTCCCAGACCGGCGCTCCGATCGGATGGACTTTCTCTGATGCTCCAAAGCAATCGGTTCGAATTGGATGGAAACACGGCGCCGGAGCTGCTCGGACCCGGCGACTATAATGCCTTGGCTGAATATTTCGACCGCCTGAGAGGCGCCGCGGATCGTTTCGGCCTCGCCCTTCATGCGCCATTTTCCGGCGCGGCCGAGGCCCGCGACCCCGAGGCTCGCGCGCGATGCCTTTCGCAATGGGCGCGGCCCCTGAGCGCGCCCGGCTGGCGCCGGACCTTTGCGTTCCGCGACGGCGTGGGGGCGGTGGTCGCCTGCTTGGATCTCCTCGGCCCCGAACTCTCGGCCGAGCTGCATCGCGCCAGGGTCTCGCTCGCGGTGGAGCCGGCGTTTCAGCGGCGCGGACTTGGGGAAAGGCTAGTTCGACACGCGATCGCCTTCGCCCGCGACGCAGAGCTCGCCTGGCTCGATCTTTGGGTCTTCGCCCATAACGAGCAGGCTTTGGCGCTCTATCGCAAGGTCGGCTTTGTCGAAATCGGGCGGCATCGCGACCAGTTCCGCTGGCGACGCATGTCGATCGACGACATCGCCATGGCTTACCGGCTCGATCCGCATTTGCCGCATCGCGTGTTCCAAACCGCGCCGCCGCAATGACGCGAGAAGGACGCCGCCGGGCCGGACCTCGCCTGAAAACTGTCCAGATGATATGCGCCAGTCTAGATTGCGTCATTCCGGTTTCGAGAACATGCTCGTTTCCGTCGAGCTAAAGCTGCGGTCTCTAAAATTGCGCAAACGAGGTCTCGCTTGGTCCGTTTTGAAAATGTCGGCCTGCGTTATGGAATGGGAGCTGAAATCCTCAAGGACATCAGTTTTTCGATCGAGCCTCAGTCGTTTCAATTCCTGACCGGCCCCTCCGGGGCGGGCAAGACCACGCTGCTGCGGCTGATTTTGCTGTCATTGCGGCCGACGCGCGGCCTCATCACCCTGTTCGGACGCGACGCCTTGTCGCTCGACAAAGGCGCCATCACCGATTTGCGGCGGCGGATCGGCGTGGTCTTTCAGGATTTTCGCCTGCTCGACCATTTGACGACCTATGAGAATGTGGCCCTGCCCCTGCGCGTGCGCGGAAAGGATGAGGCGAGCTATCGCGGCGAGGTGATGGAGCTTTTGCGCTGGGTCGGGCTCGGCGACCGGATGCACATCCTGCCCCCGGTGCTCTCGGGCGGCGAGAAGCAGCGCGCCGTGATCGCGCGCGCCTTGATCGTGCGGCCGGAGCTGCTGCTCGCCGACGAGCCGACCGGAAACGTCGATCCGAATCTCGCGCGGCGGCTGCTTCGGCTCTTCACCGAGCTCCACAAATCCGGGACCTCCGTCGTGATCGCGACCCATGACCTCGGCTTGATGGACCAATTCGACAACGCCCGCCGGCTCGTCCTCGGGGACGGCAGACTTCATATTTTCGACTAGAGTCTATCCGCTCGGATTGAATCGATCTGATTGACCAGAATATGCTCAAGCATTTGAAATTTAAGCGATTTCCTACCGGCCGAATGAATTCATTCGGTCGGCGAGCCCTCCAAACCGCGACCCGAGCGGAGCAAACGCCATAGCGCGAGGCGATCGATGAGCATTTTCAGCGGCCTATTGGGACGGACCCGATCGCTGCGCCTTAGCCGGCTGGGACAGGACGGAACCGAGATTCGCCCCGACAAGGCGCTGGTGCCGGCGGCCTCCATCGCCGGGCGCGCGCTCGTCACAGTCGTTGCCATCATGACCTTCCTCGCCTCGCTGACCGCCGGCGGCGCCATCATGATCGCCGACGCGTCACGCGGCTGGCAGGATCAAGTCGCCCATGAGATGACGATTCAAATCCGGCCAACGGGCGGGCGCGACATCGAGGCCGACGCCGACAAAGCGGCGCAGATCGCGCGCAAGACGAGCGGCGTCGCCGCCGTTCGCCCCTATACCAAAGTTCAGTCCGAAGCCTTGCTGGAGCCCTGGCTCGGCTCCAACCTCGATCTTTCCGAATTGCCCGTCCCGCGCTTGATCGTGGTCGCGCTCGATCCCGAAACCCGCCTCGACGCCGCGGCCTTGCAGCGTCGCCTCGCGGAAGCCGTGCCGGGGGCGACGGTCGACGATCATCGGCTTTGGATCGAACGTCTCGCGATCATGGCGAAGACCGTCGTCCTGGCGGCTGCGGTGATCTTCGCCCTTGTATTGACGGCCATGTTTCTGGCGGTCGCTTTCGCCACCCGCGGCGCCATGGCCGGAAATCGCGAGATCATCGAGATCCTTCATTTCGTCGGCGCGGCCGACGACTATATCTCGCGCCAGTTCCAGCGCCACTTTTTCCGCCTCGGCCTGCGCGGCGGCGCGCTCGGCGGCGGCGCGGCGATCGTCGCCTTTTTCGCCGCCTCGACCCTCTCCAATTGGTTGCGCGCGACCCCATCCGGCGACCAGGTCGATGTGATGTTCGGCGATTTCGCGCTCGGCCCCAATGTTTATGGCGCGATCATCCTCATCGCCGCCTGCATCGCGCTCGTCACAGGCTTCGTCTCGCGCGTCATCGTATTTCGGCATTTGCGCGACCTGACGTGAAAAGCAGAGCAAAGACTCGAACGGCCATCGCCGATGGCGACGAGCGCTTGCGAACAGTTTTACGATGGACGGCGACCACGCACTCCCATCTTCGACTTCACGAAAATAAATATATATCTGCTTGAATTGCTTATATACGTGAATCCTTCCTCACAGACGACTCATAACTCTTATATCCACGTAACGCTTCGCTTAATACACCCATTTATTTGAAAGACAAATAGGCCCACGAGAAGAATATATTGAGCGCCCTTGGTCCGTTTGGTATTTATTTTATATCGCATAGCCGGCGCATTGCCCGAATGTCGGACGCAGGCAGCAGCTGGCCCGGGCGAACCCGCATCCGGCGATCGAGGGGGCAAAGAGCCTGCATCCGCAGGGGCGACCTCGCTTGCACCGTCGCTCCGTCGGCCGTCCGCGCCAGGCGAAAAGGATCTCCTCCATGCCGCTCATCAAGGAAATCGACTATGGCACGCCCGCCTCCAAGGCGGAAACAGAGGTGATGCTCACCATCGATGGGCAAGAGATCTGCGTTCCCGAGGGCACGTCGATCATGCGGGCGGCGATGCAGCTTGGAATCGCAATCCCGAAACTCTGCGCGACCGACAATATGAACGCTTTCGGCTCCTGCCGGCTTTGCCTTGTCGAAATCGAGGGTCGCAACGGCCTCCCAGCCTCTTGCACGACGCCCGTGGCGCCGGGAATTTCCGTGAAGACCTTCACTCCGCGTCTCGATTCGATCCGACGCGGAATCGTCGAACTCTACATTTCAGATCATCCGCTCGATTGTCTGACCTGCGCGGCCAATGGCGATTGCGAATTGCAGGCAATGGCCGGCGCGGTCAGCCTGCGCGATGTGCGCTATGGCTATGAAGGCCGCAACCATGTGTTCGCGCGTCACAACAGCGAGGCCAACGCTGATTGGACGCCCAAGGATCAATCGAATCCTTATTTCTCTTACGACCCGTCCAAATGCATCGTCTGCAATCGATGCGTTCGCGCCTGCCAGGAAGTTCAGGGAACCTTCGCGCTGACCATCGAGGGCCGCGGCTTCGACAGCCGCGTGTCGCCCGGCGCGGGCGAGGCTTTCATGGAGTCCGAATGCGTCTCCTGCGGCGCCTGCGTGCAAGCCTGCCCGACCGCGACCCTGGTCGAAAATTCCGTCGTCGACATAGGCCAGCCGGAGCATTCGGCAGTGACCACCTGCGCCTACTGCGGCGTCGGCTGCGCCTTCAAAGCCGAAATGCGCGGCGAGGAAATCGTGCGCATGGTGCCCTGGAAAGACGGCAAGGCGAACCACGGCCATAGCTGCATCAAAGGACGGTTCGCTTACGGCTATGCGCTTCATCGCGATCGCGTGCTTAAGCCCATGATCAGGGAAAAAATCACCGATCCTTGGCGCGAGGTCAGCTGGGAAGTCGCCATCGGTCATGCGGCCTCGGAGTTCCGCCGCATCCAGGCGAAATATGGCCGCCGCTCGGTCGGCGGCATCACCTCGTCCCGCTGCACATGCGAAGAAACCTATCTGGTCCAGAAGCTCATTCGCAGCGGCTTCGGCAATAACAATGTCGACACATGCGCGCGCGTCTGCCATTCGCCAACGGGCTATGGGTTGAGCCAAGCCTTCGGCACGTCGGCCGGCACGCAAGATTTCGATTCGGTGCAGGACGCCGACGTCATCCTGATCATCGGCTGCAATCCGACCGACGCCCATCCCGTGGTCGGATCGCAAATCAAGAAGCGCCTGCGCGAAGGCGCCAAGCTCATCGTCGTTGACCCGCGCCGCACCGAGCTCGTGCGCTCGGCGCATATCGCGGCGGATTATCATCTTGCGCTCCGACCCGGCACCAATGTCGCAATCGTCACGGCGCTTGCGCATGTCATCGTGACGGAAGGGCTTGTGAACGAAGCCTTTGTGCGCGAACGTTGCGATTGGGACGAATATCAGGATTGGGCGGCGTTTGCAGCCGAGGCGCGCAATAGCCCCGAGGCCGTCGAGAAATATACCGGCGTTCCCGCCCATCTCGTTCGCGGCGCGGCGCGGCTCTACGCGACCGGCGGCAAGGCCACGATTTATTACGGCCTCGGCGTCACCGAGCACAGCCAGGGCTCGACCACGGTGATGGCCATCGCCAATCTCGCCATGGCGACCGGCAATCTCGGGCGGCGCGGCGTTGGCGTGAACCCTCTGCGCGGCCAAAACAATGTGCAAGGCTCATGCGACATGGGCTCTTTTCCACATGAGTTTCCGGGCTATCGCCATGTCTCGAACGACTCCGTTCGTCATTCCTTCGAGGAAGCCTGGGGCGTCACGCTCGACCATGAGCCGGGGCTGCGCATCCCCAACATGTTCGACGCAGCCGTCGAAGGCGAGTTCAAAGGCCTCTATGTCCAGGGCGAGGATATTTTGCAATCCGACCCGGACATCAAGCATGTCTCCGCCGGCCTTGGAGCGATGGAATGCGTGGTCGTTCAAGACCTTTTCCTCAATGAGACGGCGAATTACGCGCATGTGTTTTTGCCCGGCGCGAGCTTTCTCGAGAAAGACGGCGTCTTCATAAACGCCGAGCGCCGCGTTCAGCGAGTGCGTCGAGTCATGAGTCCAAAAGGCGGCTATGCAGACTGGGAGGCCACCCAGCTTTTGGCCAACGCCCTCGGTTGCAATTGGGACTATAAGCATCCGAGCGAGATCATGGATGAAATCGCTCGCCTGACGCCAGCCTTCGCCCATGTCTCCTATGATAAGCTCGACGAAGTAGGCTCAGTCCAATGGCCGTGCAACGAGGCTGCGCCGGAGGGCATGCCCATTATGCATGTCGACGCCTTCGCCCGCGGCAAAGGCAAGTTCGTCATCACGGAATATGTCCCGACGGACGAGCGCACCGGGCCACGCTTCCCGCTCCTGCTCACCACGGGCCGAATTCTGTCGCAATATAACGTCGGCGCGCAGACGAGGCGCACTGAAAACAGCCAATGGCATCCGGAAGACGTCTTGGAAATTCATCCGCATGACGCCGAGCTACGGGGCGTGCGGGATGGCGGCTGGGTGCGCGTGCAAAGCCGCGCCGGCGAAACGACTCTTCACGCGAAGATCACCGATCGGGTGGCGCCGGGCATTGTCTACACGACCTTTCACCATCCTTTATGCCAAACCAATGTCATCACCACCGACAATTCGGACTGGGCGACGAATTGCCCGGAATATAAAGTGACCGCGGTTCAGGTCGCGCCCTCGAACGGCCCCACAGAATGGCAGGAGCGCTATCGCGAAATGGCCGAAAGCAGCCGCCGCGTCGCCTCGCCGAGCGAGGCCGCCGAATAGACGATTCGATCGGTTCAATATTTTGGCCGGCCTTGGCGTTCGAAACATTTGGAGGAGCGCCTCCGAAGATTGGAAGCGCTCCTCCTACCGGCGAACCGAGCATTTGTCGGTTTAGGCTTTACCAGTGACGTCCCGATCCGAGGGAGCCGCTAGCCTGATAGCCGTCTTCCGCCCGCCCAGGAAAGGGCTGGATCGCCGCGACGCAATTGAAGGAATGTGGTGGATTGAGCGATCCATTGCCGCAGACATAATAAGCGTCGATATTCACAGTCCTAGCGGCGAGAGCATGAGGCGCCGAATCGCCGCTGCATTGATAGCTGTTCGCGCCGGCATGGACCGTTCCCTTGACGTGAAACCCATAGGCGCCGCCAGCGGTCGAATTGCCTTCATGGGTCGGTCGGAACCAGCTATTATAGGTGCCGGCGTCGCCATAAGCTTCCTTCAACGCCGAGGCGTTGGTGATCGTCAGCGTTTTCACGATTCCAACAGGCGCGACGCTGCCTCCGGCTCCGGTCGGCTGGGTCTGGTTTTTCAGGTAAAGAGCATCGACCGTTAGACTTACCGAGTCGGGGTCCGCATTGGTCGAGGTTCCGCTCACATCGATGACTTGCCCCCAAAAATCCGAAGGATCGGCGCAAGCCCCGTCATAGGTGTAGAGAATCACATCGACGGCATTGAAAGAATCCTCAAATGCGGGCTCGACATGAAAGCCGACCGTCAGCCGTATATTCTTGCCCAGCGCGAATGTCGCGGGTAGGACCCGAGTTTCATGGCCATAGGCGGACGCCAAGGCGTTGACGGCGAGCACAGCCGCGCTCGTCATCGCCAATTTTCTAAATTTCATAATTGTCCCTCCGTTTTATTTTCGTTGAGTACATCTCGTCCTCACAGCCCGGGATTAGGCCCGGTCCCACTCCGCGTCTCAGCGCGAATTCCATTCGCGCGCCGCCCATCGCTTCCAAATCCACATTGATCTACATTGTTGACTTGATGAGCCACACAGGTCGACGGCGACGCGATAGGCAGGGCCCGTGCGCGTTAGGACTCTTTGTGCGGAATTGGCGACGCGATTCGCAATCGTTCTTGGTTTTCTTTTTCAGGGGGCAAAGCCTCGCGAAAACCGGCGCAACAATGCGCCTCAGCTAAGGGGTAAACGCGCCAAGCGCGCGCAACCCGACAGATTTTCGCCAATTTTTTGAAAAGGTTTTGTCTCTTTCAAATCGCGCCGAGATAAAAAATTGGACCAGGCTCAGCGCTAGTCGCCCTATCGACGCTTGTAGCCGACTCGCGAAAGTCCTCGCGCGCACACAGGGGCTAGTCGGCGGGCCATCCTTGCCGCGCGCGAGCCGCATTCAGCGCATGCGCCGGCCGTTGTTGCGGGCGCGCATTTCGTTGGTCGATCCAACGCCCATGCGTGGTCGGCCGCCCGCTGGAATTGCCTTTGGCCTCCTTTGAAGGGCTGGAAACCTTGCCTGTCGATCCATTTACGTCGTAGACAATCACGCCCACGCCGTCTTCTGTTGCGCTAATAACAAAGTTATAGTCCTGAAGCAGGCGTGAAAGCACATAGCTAAGGGTTCCGACATAGGAGCCCGAGACGGAACGATCGAGGCCCGTCGGCAATCGGTAATGTAGAGCGTAAGCCTTGTTCAGCGACTCGAGAACCTGCCCTAAGGGATCATTTTGAGCTTCGAGCCGCACCGCATTCGCGTCGCCGGAAACGACGACCTCGGCCATCGCCAGCGTAGCGCGGCCGCACAAGACGGCGCCTGCGAGGAAAAGCACTTTAACGGCGCCGGCCTTATTGCTTTTGATGCTTTTGCTTGAAGTCACGGCGTTCATCCCGACCGCTCGCTTGAGCGCCGAATTCGCTCCGCCGGCCCATGCGCATCCATGATCTGCTCAACGGCGCCGGCGCCGAGCCGCAAGATCCGATCGGCCACATGATAATATCGATCATCATGTGTGATGACGATCACCGTCTTGCCCCGCGCCTTCAGACTAGACAAAATCTCGGTGTAGAAAAGATTTCTGAAGATGGGATCTTGCTCGGCCGCCCATTCGTCGAACAGGTAAAAAGGCTTGTCCTCAACAAAGGCGGTCAATAAAGCCAAACGCTTTCGCTGACCGCGAGAAAGATCGACGGTTGAAAATCGGCCGTTCCGAATTTCGACCTTATGATGGAGCTCAAACGTGCGAAGGAGTTGCGTCGCCTTTGCAAGGGACGCCGGATCGCGATAACCGAGAAGAGCCTGGAAATTAAAGGCGTCCGCAAAGACTGCTGCGAAATTCTGACGAAAAGCCTCTCGCCGATCGCCTGTGACAGGCTCGCCGTCCAATTTGATCATACCCTGCTCCGGCGCAAAAAGTCCGAGAAGCAGAAAAGCCAAGGTCGTTTTGCCGCTGCCATTGCCTCCGGTGATGAAAAGTAGCTCGCCTGGTTCAATCCGTAGCTCGATCGGCCCGAGAGTGAATTTGGAGCCGTCAGTTTCCGATCTGTAGGAATGGGTGACGCCGACGAGCTCCAGGGCGCCGGGACGGCTCGAGATCGCCATGGGCGCGATCGACGCTCCGGTCGACTCTTCCGGCGACATCGACAGGCCGAGCGCCGCAATCTTGCGCATCGCGACAAGGCCTTGGCCGACGATAGGCGCCGTGTTCACAATGGTCGAGATAGGCGACATGATGAACAAGATCGCCAGCGTCCAACCGCTCGCGACATGGGACGATGCGCCCTCGGTCAGCGCCGGCCCGAACAGCGCCAGACCGATAGCGACGAAGAACAGGAGCCTGCTGCTTTGGGCGCCGACGATAAAAATCGTCAATCCGGCGATCATGCTCGTCCGGATCCGGTCAGCTGCGTCGGTCAGTTCCTCTTCGATAAAAGCGCGTCGGCGCCGCTCGTTAATTTTCAGCTCTTTCGCGCCTTCGGTGAGCGCTTGAAAATTGGCGAACAGCGCGTCGTCAGCCTCGCGCGCATGACGCATCCAGCGTAACGATCTAGCTTGAGCGAGAAAGAATGCGCTCGCCCCGATTCCGAGAAAAATCAGAAGGACCAGCAGAAGCTTCAGCGAAAGGCAGCCAACGTAAATTATGCCCCCGACCGCGACGGCGACGTCAATAACGAGGAGCGGCATCGCTTCGTAAACGCGGGCGATGCTGCCGACGTCGTCCGTCAAAGCGGCCATGAGACGGTGCGCCCCGCAGGCTTGCAATTGGCGCAAGGGCGCAGACAGGATGCGCCGGCACAACCAAAGCCGCATCTTAAAAAGCATGTTTTGCGTTAGCCGCAGGGCAAGCCATTCAGAGAGGATTCCGGCGGCGAGGACAAGCGCGCAAAGAGCCCAAAAGGACGTCTCCATCGCGACATTGCTCCGGTCCTCGACCGTAAGCATATTGTTGATATAGGCGAGCAATCCCGCGCCGCCCCCGCCAGCGACAAGGCCCGCGAGAACGGATAGGACGAAGACGCCCCAAGCTGGACCTGGAACTTCCGCTAAGCCTTGCGGAAATCGCGAGCGTCGCCGAAAAAATGAGACGATCATCGCATTTTTGAAGCCGCCGCGGGAATACGCAATCCCCGACGCCAGCGCGAGGGACCACATAGCCAATTCGCTCGATGGTTCGATTGAAACGCTCGCGAATGAGCATAGCTTCCTAAGGCGTCACGCGGCGTGATGCGCCGCCCGCGGGCGGATGCGCTTGCTAACAGTCCGGTTCCGCATTCGCTAAGCGCCATGATGGCATCTTTCAGTTATTCGGCAGGAACTCGGCCGCGTCGACCAAATTCCGCTTTGGCGCGTCATCGGCGACAATGTCCCCGGGCCTCATGTCTTGCGGACATGCCCCGATCCACTTGCCATCCTGCTTGCGCGTCGCCTCGCGCTGGCCAAACAAAGGCGGAGCGTAGGCGCTTTGCGCCTCGATGTGAAAGGACTCAACATCGGCGATCGTGATGGCGGCGCGCGTGATCGCGCGCGTATTGCGGAAATCGCAAATCGTCTCTAGGCGCAAGACATTGCCAGACGTCTTGGCTTTGGTCTCGCTGCAATGACTCTTGCGCGTGATGGCGTTGACATTATTCAGCAGCGGCTCGGTCGCCGCGTCGATGCAAACGCGCGCCGTTCGCGCTGGGCCGAGGGGATTTGCCGCATCGTCGACGATTTCCCACAGCCCCGGGCGACGCGCCGGGAGCTCATCCGCCAATGAGCCGCCGGGAGCCGAGACCGCCACGGCTAGAACAAACATCACCCAAATACGCGGAACCATCCGAATCTCCGTAGACTCGCACCACGAGAATGCGCAGTCCGACATCCCTAAAACGACGAAACAGTCCATCCGGGCCGTCTCATTCTAGTCTGTTGTCGACGCCGGATCGAGCGGCGCATGACTGCGCATCGATCCGACGCAAATCGGCTAATCGCCGTGTCCCTTTCAGGGAGCGACCTGAGGTATTTCGACACAGGTCGAGCCGTCTCCAGGCGTTCTCGTCCCATTTCCGCAGACGAAATATTCATCGACTGTCGCGTCGCGAGCCGCTATGGGCAGCGGGCTCGATGTTCCCGCGCATTGATAGCTGTTCGCCCCGGCGTGGATCTTTCCGAAGACATGGAAACCGTAGGCCTTGCCCGCGTTGGTCCCGTTGGGCTGGTTGCCGCTCGCTGGACCGCCGGCCGCCGTCGAGGGCTTGAACCAGCTGTTGTAAAGACCCGCGGTGCCCAGTTCCTCCTGGACAGGTGAAACCTGGCTTATGTTTTGACGCGCGAGGATGGCTGGATTGCCGGACTGTCCGGGATAATAGGCCTTTTCCTTGCTCAGGATCAAAACTTCGGTCTGGAGGCTTACCGTGTCTCCATTGCTTCCGTTAACGTCGATAGGAGCGCCGACGAAATCGCCGGGGTTTGACCCCCCGACGGCCGCACAAGATTGGTCATAGGTATAGAGATAGATATCCACCCCATTGGTCGTGCCGTCGAAAAATGCGGGCTCGTTATGAAACCCGACAGATAGTTGAACTTTGCCCGTCGAAGCGTTGGCGAGACGGCTCTCATGCGCTAGCGCCGAACTCACAAACGCCCCGGTCAATGCGACAGCCGCCGCGGTCGAAAAGAGCCTCTCCCGAAAAATAAATTTGATCATAGTCCCCTCGTGTGTTGCGTCTCGAGCTTTCGCCTAACGCGCGTCTGAAAGTGGAGTATTGCCCTTGCGTCCGGGTTCGATCTTTCGAACGAGCTCGCAACGCCCTCCACATTCATTAAGACGAACGACAGGCTTAAGCTCCGCCAAGCCGCATTCTACAAAACGCGAAGAGACCTCAACGTCTCCATCGGGTCGAATTGCTCGGAAGCAATTTCAACGAAGGCGTACGCTCGCAACGTAAGGTGTCACGATCCGCTGGGATCATCGGGGGCGGCCTGCTCCATTTTCTTGCGCAAACTCAGCGGGCGCATATCTGTCCAAACCTCCTTGATATAGGCGAGGCACTCCGCTTTCGATCCAGATTTTCCCGCCGCGCGCCAACCACAAGGAATCTCCTTGTAGTCGGGCCAAAGCGAATATTGCTCTTCGTCATTGATGACGACGACATAGGTTTGCAATTCGTCTTCTTCCAAGGCCATAGGCCGAACCCCTTTCCAATAGTGGGCCTGACGTCGCTATCGCCGCGACGGAAATTCGCGCAGCAGGCGGCCTCGCGGCTAGTCCAACGCCCACATAGCTGCGTCGAAACGCGCTGCGATCTCGTCCACTTGCTCGGCGGTCACGATGAGAGGCGGCAAAAACCGCACAACGCTCCCGGACCGACCGCCAAGCTCTACAATTAGACCGCGCTGGAGGCAATTGCGCTGAATTTTCTGAGCGATGCCCGGCGAGCATGGGGGCGGGGCCCCGTCTTTCGTCGGAGCCGCGGGATCGACAATCTCGACGCCGATCATGAGGCCTCGTCCGCGCACGTCTCCGATGACGGCCTGCGTCGCCGCGACCTTAACCAGCGCACGCATGAGCCGATCGCCCATCTCGCGGGCATGCCGATCGATTTGATTGACCCGAATATGACGAATGGTCGCGGCCCCGGCGGCGAATCCCAATTGATTGCCGCGAAACGTGCCGGCATGGGCGCCGGGAGTCCACTGATCGAGGCCCCGCTTGTAGACGATCGCCGCGAGCGGCATTCCGCCGCCAAGCGCCTTGGAAAGAACGACGACGTCAGGCGTTATCCCTGCGTGTTGGAATGCGAACATGGCGCCCGTTCGCCCGAAGCCGGTCTGGACCTCGTCCACGACGAGCGGGATTCGTCTCCGCAATGTGATGTCGCGAATGGCGCGCAGCCATTCGTCGGGCGCGGCATTGACGCCGCCTTCGCCTTGAACGACCTCCAGAATTACCGCCGCAGGCGTAACCGCGCCGCTATTCGGATCATCGAGCAAAGATTCGATGTAATGCGCATTTGCGCGCCAACCCGCCTCGCCGCCAACGCCGAAAGGACAGCGATAAGCAGTTGGGAAGGGGAGAAAATGAACGTCCAACATTCCGGCGTTGGAGGCCGCCGCCGCCACGCTCCCTGTCAGGCTGAGTGCGCCCATCGTCATCCCGTGATACGCGCCATGAAAGCAAAGCAGGCTGCCCCGGCCGGCGCCCGCGCTTCGGACCAGCTTGATGGCCGCCTCTATCGCATCCGACCCGGACGGGCCGCAGAAATGGATCTTGGCGTCAGCGGCGAAATCGGGAGGTAAGGCCGCGAAAAGCTCGTCGATGAATCGATCCCTGATCGGCGTCGGAAAGTCGAGCGTCTGCAACGGCGCGGCGCTCAGAATCGTCTCATGAATCGCCTCGATGACAACCGGATGATTATGGCCGAGAGCGAGAGCGCCCGCGCCCGAAAGGCAATCCAGATATTCTCGGCCATCGGTGTCCCATAACAGCGTGCCGCGCGCCGATTTGGGAGCGAAGGGCAAGCGCCGAGAATAGGCCCTGGCGCTGGATTCGATCTCTTCTTGGCGGTCGAGATATCGGTTGCCGAAGGTTGCATAGTACGGAGCCTTGGCCGCCGATCCATCCGGCGGGCTCGGCCGATCCGCTTGCGCCGGCTCGAGAGCCTGATGCGATTGCAATGTCCCCTGCGCTTCCATTTTCTTATGTCCGCGGCTTGTTCTTCTTTTTGGCGGCGCGATCATGCGACGACGCATGTGGGCGCTTGCCCGATGCGCCCGTACGCTCGCCCAATGACCGGCTTTCACGCTCGACCAGCCGACTTGGCCTAGAGCTGAGACGTTCGAGATCCGCCGAACGCGCCAGTCTTTTTTTCGTCGTCGTCAGCAATTTTCTTTTCGGCGAGCAGGGCTTCGATGAATCGCACTGCCGGCGCCGATTCATGCTCCTCGCGCAACAGACCCCGAACACGATCGATGTGCTCAGAAATCGTCGTGCTATCTTCAATTTTCGAGATGAGGCGCTCCAAATAACGGGGCGTGAGTTTGCTGCGGTCGCCGCGGAGACCCAAGCCGCGATGGACCATCCGTGCCACATTGCCCGGATGGTCATATCCGAGGGGAAAAGCGATCATAGGCACGCCAAAATAGGCGCATTCCTTTACCGTGTTGGCGCCGCCATGGGTAATCATCAGGCGCGCCCGCCGCAGCAACGCCAATTGGGGCGCTCGCCGGACGATCACGATATTCGACGACGGCGAGCGAAGTGCGCCAGGGTCCAATCCCTCGCCTGTCGCTAGGACCCATTGCCTGTGCGGCCCGGCCTGAGCGACATCGATCACGGTCTGGAAAAACCTCCGGTATTTTTCCTCACCGAACCAAACGAGGCTGCCCAAGGCGCAATAGTAGATCGGACGATCGTCATCAAGCCGATCCCAGGGAAACGGTTCCTCGCTACGATTGAGCGAAAGCGAAGCGCCGACGTAAATTTGGCCCGGCGCCTCGCGACAGGGGAATTCGAGCGCCCGAGGCCAGGCGATGAGCTCGGGCAATTCCGGCGCCCGACGATCTCCGCCGCATTCTCCGAGCGGGTAGCCGTAGCGCGCCGCGAGCCTGCGCCTGACGGCGTCGAAATCGATGGACAGCCTAAGCAATGACAAAGCGCCAGACCACAGTCGTTCTTCAAATTGCAATCGCGCCCAGGCGAAAGAAATTCGCAACCGCGAGACGCGGTTGTCCGCGGGAATTAGCGCGCTCGAAATGGGCGGCAGGCCGGATTTTGCGCGGGGGTTGAGTGAATCCTGAAAATAGACGCAGGCGAGTCCCGCTCCCCAGGCGACAAAGGCGGGCCATTCCATCCATTCATCCGTCGATGCGAAAATGACGAGATCAGGAGCGACGCGCTGAAGCTCTTCGCGAAACGCGTCTCCGCCGCGCGTCAAGAGATTGTCGACGAAAGCATTGATGCGCGCGATGAAGCGCCGCTGCGCGCGAAGCGCGGCGAGGCCGGGCGAAAGCCTTTCGAGAGCTTCGGCCTCGCGCAGGAACCCGCCCGGAAAATACGCCTCCAAAACGATCGTAAAGCGAAAGCCGCGCGCGCGAACTTCAGCAGCCGAATCGGCCAAGCCGAAATAATGCACGACATGTCTCGCCGCCCGAAGACGATTGGCGAGATCGAGCGTCGCGAGAAGCCCGCCGGGATTTGGCAAAATGAAAATGGCGACGGTCGACATTGGTTCGGTCAAGCCGGACGCCCGGCCGCTCGGCGGTTACACCGGCTCTTTCTTTAACTCCGCGCCTGCGCGCAACAAGATAAAAATTTTCGCGCAGCCGTGACGGATTCGGCGCCGCTCATTCGTTTTAAGAAGATAGAGCATTGCATCCAAGGCATCCGGGACGGGGACTTCTCATGGCGCGCCTCGCCATGAAGCGCCTCCATCGGGCGGCCGATAGTGCAACAGAGTAGAGTGTTTCCTGTGATGATCCCAAGCGTAGAGCGCCGCCCATTTGGGTGCGACATTGACGGCTTCGGTCAGGCGACGGAGCGCCCACGCGGCCGGGTCTTAGAGGGCACATCGCCGAACGAGGGCGCGATCTTTAATGCGTCACGAACGCGAGAACCGCCCGTCGGCGAGTCTCCGACCTCCTACTATTCGCGTTGACCTGTCGGCCAGAAAAATTCCCCAAAAAAACGGGCCTCGTCGAGGCGAAAGAAAATAGGGAAGCGCAGGGGTGAAGCAGCCGCTGGAACAGGGCGAGAGCGTGGCGCATGACGAGGCGGCCGCGACGGAGGCGAATATCGTTTCCGTCCTGCGCCGCCGCGCGGCGGCGCGACAGGAACGTCCCGCCTTCGTTTTTTTAGCTGACGGCGAAAACGAATCCGCGCGCATGGAGTTCGCGGAGCTCGATCTCTGCGCAAGGGCCATCGCCGCATTCCTACAGCGCGTGACCGCCGCAGGCAGGCGAGCCCTGTTGCTCTATCCGCCGGGGCTCGACTACATCAAAGGCTTCATGGGCTGCCTCTACGCTGGCGTGGCGGCGACGCCCGCCTATCCGCCGACGCGCCGTCATGCGGATCGGCTGCGCGCCGTCATCGCGGATTCTAGCCCGGACGTCGTGATGACGACGACGTCGCTCGCAGCGCAGCTCGCCGGCCTCGCTGAGGACGCGTGGGGGCGACCGGACATCATCTGGCTGACGACCGACGACTTGACGAGCGACGCTGCGGCCGAGTGGAGCGAGCCGCAGATCTCCGGCGATGCGCTCGCCTTCCTCCAATATACGTCGGGATCGACGGGCCGTCCGAAGGGCGTGATGGTCACACATGGCGCGCTCATCGCCAACGAGGCGGCCATAAGCCGCGCATTTGGTCACGACGCCGAATCGACGGTGGTCGGGTGGCTGCCGCTCTACCATGACATGGGGCTGATCGGGAACGTCCTCCAACCGCTTTATGTCGGCGCCACATCTGTGTTGATGCCGCCGCTCGCCTTTCTCGAGAGGCCGGCGCGTTGGCTGCAAGCGATCTCGACCTATGGGGCGAAAACCAGCGGCGGCCCGAATTTCGGCTATGAGCTTTGCGTTCGCAAGATTTCCGCCGATGAGCGGCGCGATCTCGATCTGAACGGCTGGCGGCTTGCCTTTAATGGATCCGAGCCGGTGCGGGCCGCGACTTTGGATCGCTTCGCCGCCGAATTTGCCGAGAACGGCTTCCGCCGCGAGGCCTTTTTCCCTTGCTATGGCCTCGCCGAATCGACCCTTTTCGTCACTGGCCCAAGCATCGGCGAAGGGCCGGCGACGCGGCGCTTCGACCGCAACGCGTGCGGCGGAATCGACGCCACGGAAGCCGCCTTTCCCGACGCGCACACGGATCTGGTCGGCTGTGGGCGTGCCGCCGCTGGACATGCGCTGCGCATCGTCGACCCCGCCGAGCGGAGGATATGCGAGGACGGCCGCATCGGCGAAATCTGGGTCTCCGGTCCGAGCGTCGCCGCAGGCTATTGGGGCAAGCCGGACGAGTCGGCGCGCCTGTTTCGCGCCGCCCTTTGCGATGACCCTGACACGTCCTTTCTGCGCACCGGCGACCTCGGATTCCTCCTGGACGGCGAGCTCTTCATTGCGGGCCGGATCAAGGATCTCATCATCTTGCGCGGCCGCAATTTCGATCCATCCGATCTCGAGCATGTCATCGAACAAGGCGTCGCGGGGATTCAGCCGGGCGGAGTCGCCGCGTTCAGCATCGCTCGCGAGGGCGAGGAGGCGCTGGTCATCGCCGCTGAGGTCCAGCGGCATTATTTCCGCGTCAATGGCGCAGCCCCGCTTTTCGACGCGACGCGCGCGGCGATCGCGCGACATTTCGATCTCGGCATTCACGAGATTGCTCTGGTTCATCCGGGCGCCCTGCCCAAGACGACGAGCGGCAAGCTTCGGCGCGGCGCATGCCGAGAGGCCTATCTCGACGGCGCGCTGAAGCTTTTCGCCCGCAGCGGCGAGCAGGCTCCAAACGAGACAGGCGCCTACATCCCCACGCCACAAGACGGCGCCAGGGGAATCGAGCATTTCCTGCGCGGCGAGATCGCCCGCCTGCTGCGACGCCCGATCCTGGAGATCGATCCAACGAAATCGCTTGCCGAGCTCGGCCTCGACTCGCTGCAAACCGTCGCTCTCAAACATACGCTCGACGCCGCTTTCGACATCGACCTGCCGCTGGCCCTGTTGCTTTCCGACGCGCCCACCGCGGGGCTTGCGGCGTCGATCGTCAATCTGCCGTCCCGTTCTCCCGCCTCGACGGGGACAAACACCGTCGGCGCCGAAGCAACACGCCTGACTGCAGCGCAGCGGGCGATCGCACGGGTGCATCGTCTCGACGAGTCCGGCCTCTCACACAATCTGCATCTGGCGATCGAGCTGACCGGCGGCCTCGACATCGAACGGTTCGAAGCGGCCCTCATCCTGCTCTGCGCGCGTCATGAGCAGTTGCGGACGTTGTTCTCCATCAAGGACGACATCGCCGAACCCGTCGCCGCGCGCGCCGAAGCGCCGCGCGCGATGCTGACGACCATAGACGCACAGGGATGGACCGATTCCGAATTGCAGGCGGAGCTCGGAAAGGAAGCAAGGCGGCCTTTCGACCTCGCGACCGAGCCGCCGCTGCGCGCTTTGCTCTATCGTCTGCGTCCCGGCCGAAACGTGCTGTTCCTCGGCGCGCATCATATCGCGATTGACTTTTGGTCGCTGCTCCTCGTCCTCCGCGAGTTAAGCACGGCTTATGCGGCGCTCGGATCTGGCGAAACGCCGGCGCTCCCGCCGGCACCGAGCCATGCCGAATTCGTCGCGCGCGAAGACGCCTATTTAGCCAGCCCCGAGGCCGCGCGCGGTCTCGCCTATTGGCGCCGGGCTCTCGCCGAGACCCCGCCGCCGCTCCCGCTGCCGACAGATTTCCCGCGGCCTGCCGCGCCAGACCATCGCGGTGCGTCGAAAGCCCTACGGCTCGATCGCGATGTCGCGACCAGTTTACGCGTCTTGGCCGCGCGGGAAAAGACAAGCCTCTTCACGCTCCTGCTCGCGGTTTGGCAAGTCCTGCTGCACCGCTATACGGGGCGGCGGGACATTATCGTCGGAAGTCCGAGCAGCGGCCGTCTACAAGGACGCTTCGCCGGCCTCGTCGCCAACTGCGTGAATCCAATCGCCTTGCGCGGCGACGTCGATCCGCGCCTGCCTTTTCTCGATTTCATGCGGCGGCTTCGGGAAACGGCGCAGGAAGCGCTCGTCCATCAAGAATTTCCTTTCTCTCTGCTCGTTGAAGAGCTGCGGCCAGAACGCTTCGGCGACCAGTGGCCGGTCTATCAGACCTGGTTCGTGCTGCAGCAGGCGACGCCAGGCTTCCCGCAAGCTTTATCCGCCTTGGCGCTCGGCGAGAGCGGCGAGCTTTTCGACCTCTGCGGCTGCGCCGCCGCGCCGCTCGCCCTGCGCGACCGGGTGGAGAATTTCGACCTTAAGCTCATGGCCGCGGAAACCGACGCCGGCCTCCTCTGCTCGTTTCAATATCGCACGGCGCTTTTCCGATCCGAGACGATCGATCGCGTGGCTGCGCATTTTGAGTCCTTGATCGTCGCCGTTCTCCGCGATCCCCAACGCCCGATTGGCGAATTGTCGATGCTCACGGCAGATGACATGCGCGAGAAGGCGCGCTGGAACGACACAAGCCGGCAATGGCCGGACGTCGGTTTTCTGCCGCAGCTGATCGAGGCGCAGGCGTCCGCCCGAGGGGACGCGCCCGCGCTTCTCTTCGGCGACGAGTCGTTGAGCTACGCCGAACTGAATCGTCGCGCGAACCGCGTCGCGCATGGCCTCATCGCGCGGGGCGTCGACGCCGACGATATTGTCGCGGTTCGCGCGAGGCGCTCCTTCGCGCTCGTCATCGGCCTTCTCGGCGTCGTCAAAGCGGGGGCCGCCTATCTCCCGCTCGACCCGGACGATCCCGTCGAGCGCCTCGCGGCGCTTTGCCGCGACGCCGCGCCGAAATGCCTGTTGCTTCATGACGAGATCGACCGCGAGCCGCCTGCGATCTCCGCTCCGACTCTACGTCTCGACGACGCAGCGAGTTCGTTCGCCGGCGAGCCGGATCACAATCCTTCCTGCGACATCGACGCCGATCAACTCGCCTATGCCATCTTCACGTCCGGCTCTACGGGGCGGCCGAAAGGCGTCGGGATTTCCCACGCCGCGCTGCGCAATCGGCTCTTGTGGATGCGAAGCCATTTCGGGATCGGCGGCGAGGACGCGATCCTGCAAAAGACCAGCTACACATTCGACGTTTCGGTGTGGGAAATCTTCTGCACGCTCCTCGTGGGCGCGCGAATGGTTCTTGCGGGACCGGACGACCACCGCGATCCGCAGCGCCTCGTCGCGCTCGTCGCGCGTCACGGCGTGACGATCCTGCATTTCGTCCCCTCCATGCTCCGGGTCTTTCTCGACGCGGCGGATCTCGGGGGCTGCGCGTCGCTGCGCCATGTCGTCTGCAGCGGTGAAGCGCTGACCGGCGATCTCGTCCGCCGGTTCAAGGAGGCGTCGCCGGCCAAGCTGCATAATCTCTACGGACCGACCGAAGCGGCGATCGACGTGAGCGCCGCGGAATGCGACGACCCGGAGGATGTATCGATCGGCTGGCCGATCGCCAACACGAGCCTCTACATTCTCGCCGCAGGGCTTCAACCGGTTCCGATCGGTGCAACGGGAGAGCTCTGCATTGGCGGCGCGCAAGTCGCGCGCGGCTATGTCGAGCGCCCGGATCTCACCGCCGCAGCCTTCATCCCGGACCCGTTCGGTCCGCCCGGCGCTCGTCTCTACCGCAGCGGCGACCTCGTCCGCAGGCGACCGGACGGATCGATCGCCTATATCGGGCGCATCGATCACCAATTGAAAATCCGCGGCTTTCGAATCGAACCCGGCGAAATCGAGGCTTGCCTGCTGCGACATCCCGACGTCACCGGAGCCGCGGTCCTGGCGCTCGAGGGCGAGCCCGGGGAGCGGCGCCTCGCCGCCTGGCTGCAAGGCAAATTCGACGACGGTCGCGAGGCCGAAAAGGTGGAGAGCCTGCGCGCGCATCTCCGGCAGTCCCTGCCCGACTATATGATTCCCGCGGGTTTCGTCTTTCTTTCGTCCCTGCCTTTGACGGCGAGCGGCAAGCTCGATCGAAAGAGGCTTCCCGCGCCGAACTTCGCTTCCCAACTCGCATCGCAACGCGTCGAGCCCCGCACCGAGGCGGAGGCGACTCTCGCCCACATCTGGGCCGATGTGCTGCAAGTCGAGCACGTCGGCGTCGAGGATAATTTCTTCGCGCTCGGCGGGGATTCGATCCGCGGCATCGTCATGGCCAGTCGGGCGGCCGAAGCCGGCTTGCGGCTCAGCCCCGCCGCTCTATTCCGCGCCCCGACCATCGCTGAGCTCGCGCGGCTCGCCCAGCCGATAGAGTCCGCCGCGCGCGTCATTCCGACGGAAGCGCCTCGCCCGCATGGGCGACGCGATCGGCTGCGTCCCCAGGATTTCCCGCTCGCGAGCTTGAGCCAGGACGAGCTCGACGCCCTGCCGATCGACCCGGACAGCGTCGAAGACATTTATCCGCTCGCACCAATGCAGGAAGGCATTCTTTTTCACAGCCTCTCCCATCGCGGAACCGGCGTCTATGTGATGCAGGACCGTTATGCGATCTCCGGCCGGATCGATCAGGACGCCTTCGCCCGAGCCTGGCGAAAACTCGTGGAGGATCATGCGATCCTGCGCACCTCCTTTTTGTGGGATTGCGCGACGCGGCCGCATCAGCTCGTCCATCGCGCGCCCTCTCTCTGCGTCGAGAGTTTCGATTGGCCGGAGCTTCCGCCACACGAAAAAGAGGCGCGGCTCGACGCCATGCTCGCCGCCGAACGCGAAGCCGGGTTCGATCTCGCCCGCGCGCCGCTCATGCGCATTCGCCTTCTGCGGCTCGACGAAGAACGCCATCTCTGCGTGCGCAGCTTTCATCACATCATCATGGACGAGTGGTGCACATCGCCGCTGCTTTTGCAATTTCGCGATTATTACGCCGCCTTCGCGCGCGGATCGCAGGCGCCGAGTCCGCGCGCACCGGGACAGTTTCGCGACTATCTGGCCTATCTGCAGCGTCAGGATTCCACCGCGGCCGAACGGTTCTGGCGCCGCGAGCTCGAAGGCTTCGCGGAGCCGACGCCTCTCGTGGTCGACAAGGCCTCGGCCGCGTCGGAAAAAGCGCTTGGCGCGGTTACGGACGTCGCCGCCGAGCTATCGCTCGCAGATACGCAAAAGCTCGCCGAGCTGGCGCGGGGGCGCCGCCTCACCGTCAACACCTTCGTCCAAGGCGCGCTGGCTTTATTGCTCGCCCGCTATTCCGGGCGCGCCGACGTGTTGTTCGGCGTCACCGTCGCCGGCCGACCCGCGACCTTGCCCGGCGTCGAAACGACGATCGGCCTCTTCATCAACGGCCTGCCTTTGCGCGTGCGCATTCGGCCGGAGCAAACCGTCGCCGATTGGCTCAGCGAGCTGCTCGAACGCAACATCGAGATGCGCAGCCATGAACATGTCTCACTGGTCGACATTCAAAGATGGAGCGGGATTTCGCGCGCCGACGGCGAGCTGTTCCAGCATTTGCTGACCTTCGAGAACGCGCCAGTCGATCCCTCTTTGCTGGAGCGGCGGGACGGCTTGGAGATGCAGCTCGCCGCCAATCGAGTCCACACCAATTATCCGCTGACTTTTGTGGCGATCCCCGACCGGGGCCTGAAGCTTCGGCTGACCTATCAGCAGGAGCGTTTCGATTCCGCGGCCATGACGCGCATGGTTGGGCATTGGAAGACGCTGATCGAAGGCCTGCTGCGAGGCATTGACGATCGTGTCGAAAGCGTCTCGCTCCTGAGCGAGGCCGACCGGCGCATGTTTGCTGCTTGGAACGAGACAGGCGCCAGCGATCCGGACGCCCCCGATCTCGTCGCCCGTTTCGAAGCCCAAGCCGCGCAGGCACCAGAGAAAATGGCGATCGCCTGTTGCGGAGACTCGCTCGCCTACGCCGAGTTGAACGCGCACGCGAATCGCGTCGCACGCGGCCTTGCGGGGTCGGGCATAGGCTCCGACGACGTCGTCGCCCTGCTCGCCGACCGGGGCGTCGAATTTCTCGTCATGATGCTCGCGATCTTCAAGGCGGGCGGCGCCTATTTGCCGCTCGATCCGGCCCATCCCGACGGGCGCATAGTCCAGGTCCTCGCCGAAAGCCACGCGAGCCGCCTGCTGCATGGCGAGGCGCAGGGCCGCCGCGCGGAAGGCCTTTGCCTCGAATTAGGCGACGCGGCGCCGGTTCGCATCGGCCTCAAGGAAGCCGAGGCCAAGGGCGCCCATGCCCCCGCTCCCACGCCGGCGCGCGACGGCAAAAATCTCGCGGTCGTCATCGCCACCTCGGGCTCGACGGGGACGCCGAAGCTCGCGATGGTCGAGCAGGCCGGCATGGTCAACAATCTTCTCACCAAGGTCCCGGCGCTGGAGCTGGCCGAGTCGGACGTCATCGCCCAGACCGCGTCGCAATGTTTTGACATTTCGGTCTGGCAATTTCTGACCGCGATCGCGATCGGCGCCCGCGTCGAGGTCTTTCCCGACGAGATCTCGCGCGATCCGCGCCGGCTCCTGCACGCCGTCGCCGAGACCGGCGTCACCATCCTCGAAACCGTTCCCTCGATGATCCGCGCGCTGCTCGACGCCGCCGACGAGGACGGCGCGACCTTGCCGGCTCTGCGCTGGCTGATCCCTTCCGGCGAGGCGTTTCCGCCGGACCTCTGCCGCCGCTGGATGCGGCGCTTTCCGACCGTGCGGCTGCTCAACGCCTATGGGCCGGCCGAATGTTCCGACGACGTCACCTATCACGAGATCGACTTTCCCGACGCGGCTGACGCGACCGTGTCCATCGGCCGTCCGACAGCGCGGACCCGCATTCACATCGTCGACCGCTGGCTCGACCACGCGCCCATCGGCGCGCCGGGCGAGATATGCGTGGCCGGCGTCCAGGTCGGCCGGGGCTACCTCAACCGTCCGGACCTGACCGCCGCGGCCTTTATCCCGGATCCTTTCGGCGGGCCCGGCGAAAGACTTTATCGGACCGGCGATCTCGGCCGCTTCAGACCCGATGGGCTGATCGAATTTCTCGGGCGCATGGATCATCAGATCAAGATTCGCGGCAATCGCGTCGAGCCGGGCGAAGTCGAGGCTTGCCTCCTCTCCTGTCCCGGAATTGGCGAGGCGGCGGTCGTCGCCCGCAAGACGGCGTCCAGAGCCATGGCGCTCGTCGCCTATGTCGTCGGCGCGCCGCGCGCCTTGGAGCCGCTCCGGGCGCATATTCGCGCAAGACTGCCCGATTACATGACGCCGCAGGCCTTCGTCTTTCTCGACGCGCTGCCGCTTTCTCCCAACGGAAAGATCGATCGTAGCCGCCTGCCGGACCCGCCTCCGGCCGCTTTCACGAAGGAAGGCGGCGGCGCGCCGCGCACCCCGATCGAGGAGATTCTCGCCGGGATCTGGGCCGAAATCCTGAATGTCGAACGACCGGGGGTCGAGGATAATTTCTTCGATCTCGGCGGCCATTCGTTGCTCGCCACGCAGGTCGCCTCGCGCATTCGCCAGGCCTTCGTGATCGAGCTGCCTCTGCGCAGCATTTTCGAGCATCCGACCATCGCCCGTCTCGCCGCCGTCCTCGACAAAACCGCCGCGGAATCGGCGGCTCCCCCGCTCCTGCCCGCCCCGCGCGAGGCGGATGCGCCGCTCTCCTTCGCGCAGCAGCGGCTCTGGTACATGGACCGGCTCGATCCGGGCAACGCCTTCTATAATTTCGTCGCCGCGATCCGGATCAAAGGCCCGCTCGACGCGGCGGCGCTGGAAGCGGCGCTCGCGGATCTCGTCGCGCGCCATGAGGCGCTCCGCACCGGCTTCGCGGCGGGCGAGGGCGATCCCGCGCAATTCATCCTGCCCGCGCTGGAGGTTCCGCTCGCGCGCGTCGATCTGAGCGAGACGCCTTCCGCCGAGCGCGAGGGCGCGTTGAGGCAGGCGCTCGAAAAGGCCGCGCGGGAATCTTTCGACATCGCGCGGCCGCCCCTGCTCCGCGCCGCGCTCTATGGGCTCGACCCCGGCGGCGCCGACCATGCGCTCTTGCTGGTTTTTCACCACATCATTTTCGACGGATGGTCCTTCGCGATCTTCGTCAAGGAGCTCGCCGCGTTCTATCGATCCCGGCGCGGCGGCGCGGATGCGGGCCTCGCGCCGCTTTGCGTTCAATATCCAGATTTCGCCGCATGGCAGCGCGACTGGCTGCGCGGACCCGAGCTCGAACGCCGGCTCGCCTGGTGGAAAGCCCATCTCGCCGGCGCGCCGGCCCTGCTCGAACTGCCCGCCGATCGACCGCGCGCGCCCCAAACGCCCGCGGCGGGCGGGCGCCATGGCTTCGAGATCTCGCCGGAGCTGACGCGAAAGATCGCCGATTTATGTCGGCGCCAGGGGGCTACTCTCTTCATGGCCCTGCTCGCCGTCTTCAAGCTGATGCTGCATGTCCTCGCCCGGCGCGACGACATCGTGGTCGGCGTCGACATCGCCGGGCGCCGGATGGCCGCGACCGAAGGGCTGATCGGATTTTTCGTCAATCTTCTGGCCTTGCGGACCGATCTCGGCGGCAATCCGAAATTCGCCGATCTGCTGGTCAGGCTGCGCGAGACGACCTTGAACGGCTTCGCCCAACAGGACGCGCCCTTCGACAAAGTCGTCGAGGCGGTGCGGCCGCCGCGCGCGCTCGGGCATGCGCCGATCTTCCAGGTCAAATTCGTCCTCCACAACATTCCCTTCCCGGACGTGCGGATGGACGGGCTCGCCTTCAGCCCGATCGAGATCGAAACGGGGCGCACGGAGCTCGATCTCGTTCTCCATGTCTTCCAGGAAGCCGGCGGGGAAATGGGAGAAAGAGAAGGCGCGAGGCTTCGCGCCGCCTTCGAATATCGCACGGATCTCTTCAACCCTGAGACGGTCGCGCGCTTCGCCGACTATTTCGTGAGGCTGCTCGAGAAGGCGACCGCCGACCCGGGCGCTCGCCTCGACGCGCTCGCCGCCGGCGTGACCGAGGTCGACCGCGAGCATCGCGGCAGACGGATCAAATCCGACGAAGGTCCTCTCAGCGGTCCCGCGGCTGGCCGCGGGCGGCGGATCGCAAAACCCGTCGCCGCTGTGCAGCCGCTGGCGGACATGAACATCATCAGCGGAGGCGAGGTCGAGCCATGAACGTCAGCAGGACCGCTCCGATCGTCGGCGCGGCGCGCCGTCGCGGGGCGCCTCTTTCGGGGAGCGACCTCGTCGCCGAGGGGACCTTGCCCGGCTGCGGCGGCCTTCCCCTCTTGCTGGAGCCGAAAGCCGAGGGCGTTCGGCTGTCGGCCTGGGCCAAGGGCCGCCGCGCCCAGATCGAGGCGCTCGTCGCAAGGCATGGAGCCGTGTTGCTACGCGGATTCGCGCTCGACTCTGTCGCCGAATTCGAGGCCTGCGTCGACGAGCTCTGCGGCGGCGCGCTCGAATATCGCTTTCGCGCCTCGCCCCGCACCGAGATCGGCCGCCACGTCTACACCGCCACCGATTATCCGGCCGAACAATCGATCTTTCCGCATAACGAGCATTCCTATTCGCCCGTCTGCCCGCTTTATCTCGCCTTCTTCAGCGAAAGCCCCGCCCCGGAAGGCGGCGAGACCCCGCTCGGCGACAATCGGGAGGTGACGCGCCGCATCGACCCCGCGATCAAGGAGCGCTTCCGCGAGAAGGGCGTGCTCTATGTGCGCAATTACGAGGCGGGCGTCGGCGGCGCGGGTTTCGGCCTGCCCTGGCCGATCGTCTTCCAGGCCGACGACAAAGGCGCCGTCGAGCGCTTTTGCGATGGGATCGGCGTCGAATGGACCTGGAAGAGCCATGACCGCCTCTGCACGCGCCAGGTCGGCCCGGCCCTCATCCGCCATCCGCGCACGGGCGAGGAGATCTGGTTCAATCACGCTACCTTCTTCCATGTGACGACGCTGCCGCAGGCGCTGCGCGACGCTTTGCTCGCGGAATTCGACGAAAACGATCTTCCGACCCAGACCTTTTATGGGGACGGCGCGCCGATCGAGCCGGAGACATTGGAGCATTTGCGCGCGGTCTATCGCGACGCGCTGGTCGCATTCCCCTGGAAGCAAAAAGACGTGCTGATCCTCGACAATATTCTTACGGTCCACGCGCGCAATCCCTATCGGGGCCCGCGCCGCGTCTTGGTCGCCATGGCCCAAACCTTCAAGCCGCGCGATTTCGCGGCCCACGCCGGAGCCACGCCATGACCGCCGCCATGGACCGGATGGGCTTCAGCATCTCACGCCAGCAGGAAAAGCTCTGGCGTTCTCGAGCCGCGTTGAACGGCGCGCTTGCGCCGATCCGGGCGCGCGTTCTGATCGACGGCCCCTTCGACGCTGACCGCATGGGGCGGGCCATCGCGGGCTTGGCGTCGCGCCATGAAATCTTGCGGACAGGATTCGAGACGCTGCCGGACATGGCGCTGCCGGTTCAAGTCATCGGCGACGAGGATCCAGCGGCCATGTCATGGCCCGGATGGTCAAAGAACGCGGCTTTCGCGGCGGAAATCATCTCTCTCGCGCCCGAGTCGCATGTCCTCGAGCTTCGGCTTTCGCCGCTCTGCGCCGACGCCGTCAGCGTCGCGACGCTCTTTCGAGAACTCGCGGCGCTCTATCGAGACGGCCCGGACACTCTCGCAGACGAGCCGCTGCAATATGCCGATTACGCCGCCTGGCAACGCGAGCTTCTCGCCGCAGACGAAGGCGAAGGCCGGCGCTATTGGTTCGGCCAGGACGCCGCGAACGCACCGGCCCTGCGGCTCCCGCTGGAAGCCGAGAGCGAGGAACGCCTCGAACCAAATCCCGGCCGTAGGGCATGCCTCACCATCCCCCTTCCTCCAGAGACGGCGGCGGCGTTGCGGGCGTTTTCAGCTTGCGGCGCGACGAGCGCGGAATCCGCCTTGCTCGCCGCCTGGTCGATCCTTCTGCGCCGGCATCTCGGCGCGGAGGTCTTCACCCTGGGCTTTCTTTGCGACGCCCGCACCGCTGAAATCGCCTCCGCCGTCGGGCCTTATGCCCATTTCCTGCCTTTTCCGATCGCGCTCGGCGCGGGCCAGACATTCGGCGAGCTTGCGGCGCGGCTCGAGGCGGATCTCGCGCTCCATCGGGAATGGCGGGAATATGCCCCCGATACGGCGCGCGGCCTAGATTTCGGCTTCGGCTGCCGCGAGGCGCCGCCGGCCTCGTTGCGCGCCGGTTCAATTGCGCTGTCGCTCGAAGCCGAAGACGCGCCGGCGGAGCCCTGTCGCCTGCATCTTCAAAGCCTGATCGGAACAAGCGAAGTCTCGCTCGCGCTTCACTATGATTCGAGCCGCCTCGGCGCCGAGGCGGCGGCCTGCATGATCAAGCAGCTTCTCGCGCTGTTGGCCGACGCCCTGCCCGCACCGGACAAGGCTTGGGAGCGACTGTCGCTCGTCGGCCCCTCCGAGCGGCTCTGGCTCGCCGCGCGCAATGGCGGGCCGCCGCGCCAGCCGCCCGTGGCCGGACTCCATCAGCTTCTTGACGAACCGACGCGGCGCGCGCCCGAAGCGGTGGCCCTTTGTCACGCCGGCGCCGAGATCACCTATTACGCGCTCGACCGACGCGCGACGGCGCTCGCCGGCGCCCTGATCGAAGCCGGGCTCGCGGCCGAGGATCGCGTCGGACTGCTCATGCGCAATCCGCTGCGCATGGTCGAAGCCGTTTTCGCCGTGCTGAAGGCCGGCGGCGCCTATGTTCCGCTCGATCCCGCCCATCCCGCCGAACGGACGACCGCGATCCTCGCCGACGCCGACGCCCGTTTCCTTGTGACCGAGGCGAAACTCGCCGACGCGCGGGCCGGCTTCAACGGAATCGTGCTTCTTCATGAAGATCAGGATGCTTCCCCGCGCGACGCCTCGGCGAGCCGGCCTTCCCTGCCGGCGATAGATCCCGATCAACTCGCCTATCTCATCTACACGTCCGGCTCTACGGGACGCCCGAAAGGCGTCGCCGTCAGCCATGCGGCCGCGCTGCGCTCGACCCTCGCGCGCCATGCCCTCTATCCCGAGCAGGTCGCGGGATTCCTGCTTCTCTCCTCCTTCAGCTTCGACAGTTCCGTCGCCGGCCTGTTCTGGACGCTGAGCCAGGGGGGGCGCCTCTGCCTGCCGCAGGAGGAAGAGCGGAGGAACCCGGCCGCGCTCGCGACGCTGATCGAGCGCCATTCGCTGTCCCATGTGCTTTGCCTGCCCTCGCTCTGGGCAGTCCTGCTCGAGCAGGACCCTGGCAAGTTGCGCTCGCTTCGAGCGGCGATCGTCGCCGGCGAGGCTTGCTCCCCGCGCCTCGGCGCCCTGCACGCCCGGCTGGCGCCGGGCGCGAAGCTCTACAATGAATATGGGCCGACGGAAGGCGCGGTCTGGAGCACGGTTCACGAGGTCGGCGCCGAGCCCGACGCGATTCGCGTCCCGATCGGCAGGCCCATCGAAGGCGTGCGAATCCACATTCTCGACGCCGCCGGCGTCGAGGCTCCGCGTGGAATCGCCGGCGAGATCCATATCGGCGGCGGCGGGGTCGCGCGCGGGTATTTCCGACAACCGAGCCTCACCGCCGCAAGCTTCACGCCCGATCCGTTCGGCGGGGCCGGTGCCAGACTTTATCGCAGCGGCGACGTCGGACGTTGGCGCCTCGACGGCGCGATCGATTTCCTTGGACGCAGCGACGACCAGATCAAGATTCGCGGCCATCGCATCGAGCTCGGCGAAATCGAAGCGAGGCTCCGGCTTCTCCCCGCAGTTCGCGATTGCGCCGTTCTCGCGCTCGAGGATGAGGCCGGCGAAAAGCGCCTCGCAGCCTATTTGGACCTGACCGCAAGCGACGATCAGGAGGCATCTGACGCGCGCGAAAGACGAATCGCCGGGACCGCCGACGCGCTCAAATCCGCGTTGCCGGATTATATGATCCCTGCCGACTGGATCGTCCTGGCCGAACTGCCGCGCAACGCCAACGGCAAGGTCGATCGCGCCCGCCTGCCCGCCCCGGATCGGGCGGGGACGCGCCGCGCCTATGTCGCCCCACGCGGCCCCATAGAGACGGCGCTCGCGGAAATCTGGCAAGAGCTGCTGTCAGTCGCGCCGATTGGCGTCGATGATAATTTCTTCGAGCTCGGCGGCGATTCCATCCTGAGCATACAGATGGTCGGGCGCGCCCGACGGCGCGGCGTCATCGTCACCGCGCGGCAAATGATCGAGCATCAGACAATCGCCCGGCTCGCGGCCGTGGCGGCGCGCGCGCCCGACGTCGGCGCCCCGGAGATTTCGCCTTCCAACGACCGCCCGCGCGACGTCCCACTCACCCCCATCCAGCGCTGGTTCTTCGAGCTCAATTACGAAAAGCCCGAGCTTTGGACCCATGCGCTTCTTCTCGACCTGCGCAAGCCGCTGCCGGCGGGAACGCTCGAAGCCGCCGCCGCCCTGTTGCTTCGCCGCCACGAGTCCTTGCGCAGCCGTTTTGACCGCGCGGCCGGCGCCTGGCGCCAGACGATCCTGCCGGACGCGGGCGAAAGCGGCATGACGCGGATCGCCCTGCCCGCTCTCGCGGAGACGGAGCGGCGCGCGGAAATCGAGCGCCTTTCGGCGGAGTTCATGCCGCTCGACCTCGGCGGCGGGTCGATGCTTCGACTCGTCCATTTCGAGGGCGAAGCGGGAACGCCCGGACAAATTCTCGTCGTCCTGCATCATCTCGTCGCCGACGGACTCTCGTGGCGGCTGATCGTCGAGGATCTCGATCAGGCCTGCCGCGACATTCTCGCGGGCTCGCCCACCCCGGACCCCGCGCCCGGCGCGCGCTTTTCCGATTGGTCGAACTTGCTACAGGGAGAGGCTCAGAAACAGGGGCTCGCCGAAGAGGCGCAATGGTGCGGCGAGCAAATCCGGCGTGCGCCGTCGCTGCGGCCGGACGATCCCCAAGGCGACCGGCGCGAGGCGTCGAGCGCAAGCCTCGTCCTGTCTTTCGATGCGGATGAAACCGAAACCTTGCTTCGCCGCGCCGCGCCCTCCCGGCGCGCCAGCGTCGAGGATTTCTTGCTCACGGCCCTGGCGCTGAGCCTCGCCCGCCGCGAGGGGGCGGAAGGCGACGGAGAAAAGGCCGTCCTGATCGATCTCGACCGCCACGGCCGCGAGAGCGGCGACGCCGAGCTCGATCTGTCCCGCGCGGTCGGCTGGTTCACCAGCGTCGCGCCCCATCTCCTGACGGTCGATCCCGCGGCGCTTCCCGTCGCGAATTTGGCGCGCGTCAAGGAGCAGATCCGACGCGTCCCGCGCCGCGGCCTCGGCTACGGGATCGCGCGCTATCTCGCCCCCGAGGCGATCCGCGCCGCCCTGCCCGGAAAATCCGACGGGATCATCTTCAATTATATGGGCCAGCTCGATCCATCCTTCGGATCGGACTCGCTCTTCGCCCTGGCGGACGGGATAATCAGAAGCGGCTCCAACCCGGAATGGGAGAGGCCCTATGAGCTCGCCGTCAACGCCGACGTCGTCTCGGGGCGGCTCCGCGTGGCATGGGATTATGGCGCGAAGCGCTGGCGCCATGAGACGATCGAAGCTCTGGCGAAGGATTTTCAGGACAGCTTGCGCAGCCTCGTCTCGGCTTGCGTCGCTTCCGGGGCGGGAGGCTACGCCCCCTCGGATTTCCCATTGGCGCGGCTCGATCAGAATCAGCTCAAACTCCTCCTCGGGGAATCGAAGGAGATCGCGGATGTCTATCCGCTGACGCCGCTGCAAGAGGGTATGCTGTTCCACAGCCTCTATGCGCCGCGCTCCGGCGTCTATGTCGAGCATTTGAGCTGCGTGCTGAAGGGCTCGCTCGACCCGCCGGCGTTCGAGGCGGCCTGGGGCCAGGTCATGCGCGAATTCGCCATCCTGCGCACAGGCTTCGCCTGGGACGGGCTCGATGCGCCCTTGCAACTGGTCCACGAGGCGGTCGCGCCGCCCCTCGTCGCGCATGACTGGCGGTCATCGCCGCACGAAGAACAGGAACGGCTCTGGGCCGAGCTTCTGGAGGAAGACTGGCGGCAGGGCTTCGACTTCGCGACCGCGCCGCTGATGCGTCTTGCATTGGCCCGGACCGGCGACAATTCGTGGAATTTCCTCTGGAGCCACCATCATATCCTGCTCGACGGCTGGAGCGCTCCACTCGTGTTGCGTAGGGCCTTCGACTGCTACCGCGCGCGCGTCTCCGGCGAGCGGCCCTCCCAGGCGCCGCGGGCTTTGTTTCGCGACTACATCGCGCATCTGCGCGGTCGAGATCCCACCGCGTCCGAGCGCTTTTTTCGAAGCTATCTCGCGGGCTTCAAGGGGTCCGCGCCGCCGCGCGACGAAGCGGCGACCGCGCCGGGCGCCGCGACTGAAAGCAAAGAATTCGCGCATTTCGAGAAAATCCTCACCCTGGACGAAGCGGCGACCGCGGCCCTGGAGGCGGCCGCGCGCGATCTAAAGGTGACCCTCAACACGATCTTGCAGGGAGCGCTCGCCGTCCTGTTGGCGCGCCTGAGCCGGCGCCGCGAGGCGCTCTTTGGGATCTCCGTCTCCGGGCGCCCCGCCGAACTTCCCGGAATCGAGGAGATGGTCGGTCTCTTCATCAACGCGCTTCCCTTGCGCGTCGCCCTGCCGCCCGAGGCTTCGATCGGAGACTGGCTGCGTGGGCTTCTGGCGCTCAACGCGGAGCTGCGCCAGCACGAGTCGACGCCGCTGGTCGACATCCAGGGCTGGAGCGAGACGGCGCGCGGCCAGCCCCTGTTCGACGTTCTCTTCGCCTTCGAGAACTACCCCGTCGACAAGGCGCTGAGCGAGCAGCAGGGGCCGCTCGTCGCGGAACAGATCCGCTTTAGGGAGCAGACCCATTACCCGCTGACCGTGGTCGCTTTTCCCGGACGGGAGCTCGTCGTCAAGTTCAACGCCGCCCCCTGCGCCTTCACGCCCGGCTTCATTGATTTTCTTGTTTCCGGCTTTGGAAGCGTTCTGGCGGGGATCGCAAGATCGCCTGAGGGGGTTGTCGGGAATCTGTCCTTGCTGACGCCCGCCGAGGAGCACCGGCTCATATCCGCGCAACGGGGCGAGGGCGTCTCCTTTGCGCATGCGGGCTCGCTCGCCGCGCTGTTCGAGGCTCAGGCGGCGCTGAGGCCCGAGGCCGTCGCGGTGAGCTTCGGCGACGCTTCGCTCAGCTACGGCGGCCTCAACGCGAGCGCCAACAGGCTCGCCCGCCATTTGCGCCGGCTCGGCGTCGGACCCGAGGTCCGCGTCGGCCTCCGCCTCGAGCGCTCGCCCGCGATGATCGTCGCCATCCTCGCCGTGATCAAGGCCGGCGGGGCCTATGTCCCGCTCGATCCCGCCCATCCGCAAGAGCGCCTCGCCTGGCTCGCCGAGGACGCGAGCCTCGCGCTTCTCCTGACCGAGGAGGCCCTGCGCGCGAATTGCCCCGAGCATTGGCCCGAGGCCGCCCGGGTCCCGCTGCTGCGCCTCGACCGCGACGCGGCCTTGTGGGCGGACGAGCCAGAGGACAATCTCGCCGACGCGAGCCTTCAAGACCAGCTCGCCTATGTCATCTACACCTCAGGCTCGACCGGCAAGCCCAAGGGCGTCCTCGTCAGCCAGCGCAATCTGGTCCGCCTCTTCGCCGCCACGCAGGAGTTCGGCTTCGGCCCGGACGACGTCTGGACCCTGTTCCATTCCACCGCCTTCGACTTCTCGGTCTGGGAGATGTGGGGCGCCCTGCTCCATGGCGGACGCCTGGTCGTGACGCCCTATTGGGCGAGCCGCGACCCCGAGGCTTTCTACGACCTCCTCCGCCGCGAGAAGGTCACCGTGTTGAACCAGACGCCCTCCGCCTTCCGCCAATTGCTCGCGAGCGAGGCTTTCGCCGCCGGCCGGCGCGATCTCGCCCTGCGCCTCGTCATTTTCGGCGGCGAGGCGCTGGATCCAGCCTGCCTCCTGCCCTGGCTCGCCCGTTATGGCGACGCGCGGCCCCGCCTCGTCAACATGTATGGCATCACCGAGACCACGGTGCATGTGACCCAAGCCGATCAGGATCTGGCCTTGGCCCAACAACGCCGCACGCAACAACATGCGGCGCAACAACACACGACGCAAGACCAAGCCGGCGGGCTCATCGGCCGACCCTTGCCCGATCTTTCCGCCTATCTGCTCGACGACGCCCTGCGGCCCGTCCCCCAAGGCGTCGAGGGTGAGCTCTACATCGGCGGCGCGGGCCTCGCACGGGGCTACCACAACCGCCCGGACCTCACCGCCGAGCGCTTCATTCCAGACCCCTTCGGCGGCGCCGGCGCGCGCCTCTACAAGACCGGCGACCGCGCCAGGCTGCGCGAGGACGGGCGCCTCGACTATCTCGGCCGCATCGATCTCCAGGTCAAAATCCGCGGCCATCGCGTCGAGCTCGGCGAGATCGAGGCCGCTATCAGACTATCCCCAAACGTCGAAGACGCCGTCGTCGTCCAACGGGGAGACGAGACAACGGACGGCGGCGGGACACTCGTCGCCTTTGTCGTGCCAAAGGCCGCGCAAGAGTTGGACGACTCGCTTGGCGCCGAGGAACAGATCACCCAATGGCGCTCGGTCTTCGACGCCGCCTATTCCCCGTCGGCGCCCAAAGGCGACCCGCGCTTCGACATTTCCGGTTGGGTCAGCTCCTACACCGGGCAGCCCGCGCCAGCGGCCGAGATGCGGGAATGGGTCGAGCGCTCCGTGGAGCGCGTTCGCGCTCTCGGCCCGCGCCGGGCATTCGAGATCGGCTGCGGGACCGGCTTGCTCCTGCTCCGGCTCGCGCCGCATTGCGAGCATTATGTCGGCGCCGATTTCTCCGCCGCCGCACTGCGTTCCCTGCAATCCGCCATGGGCGACGACAAGAGCTTCGCCCATGTTCGCCTGCTTGAGCGCTTTGCCGATGATTTCTCTGGCCTCGAGGCAGGAGACTTCGACACGGTGGTGCTGAACTCCATCGTCCAATATTTCCCGAGCCTCGATTACCTGACCCGCGTGCTGAAAGGCGCCGCCGCGCTGCTCGCGCCGAATGGGCGCATCTTCATTGGCGACATCCGCTCATTCGCCCTGCTCCCGGCGTTCCATCTCGCCGTGGAGCTCGAGAAGGCGCCCGGGTCTCTTCCGAGCGCGGAGCTGAGGCGCCTCCTGCCCCTGCGTCTCCAGCAGGAGGAAGAGCTGGCGCTGGATCCGGGCTTCTTCACGGCCTTGCGCGATCAGCTCCCGGGCATAGGCAGGGTCGACCTGCTGCTGAAGCGAGGCGTCCATGCCAATGAGATGGCGCAGTTTCGCTATGATGCGATCCTCCGCCGCGAGGAAGAGACCGAGCCGTTCCGGGCCGACGCAGATCTCGACTGGACAAAGGAGGTCAAGGATCTTGCCGGCCTTCGGCGGATCCTCGAAGCCGATCAGGATTTAGCTTCGCTGCGGATCATGGGCGTTCCGAACCGCCGAATCGCAGGACCGGTCCATGCAGCCCGCTTGCTCGCCCGAGACGAATGCCCGGCGACCGTCGAGGGCTTGCGCCAGGCGGCCGCTGCGGCGCAATCGGCGGCAATCGATCCGGAGGCGATCTGGGCTCTGGGGGAGGAACTCGGCTATGAGGTCGCCATCCATCCCGGCGTCGAGACGGCGGAGGGCGTCTTCGACGTCACTTGCCGCCGCCGTGCAGGCGGGCGCGACGGCCAATTAACCTCCCCCACGATCCCCGCGCGCGCATTCGGCCCCGCCATGCGGCGTTACGCCAATGATCCGGCGCAGGGCCGCCGCATGCGCCGATTGGGGCCGAGGCTGCGCGAATTTCTGGGCCGCAGCCTGCCGGACTATATGATTCCCGGATTTTTCATGGCGCTCCCGGCCTTGCCTCTCACCGCGAACGGCAAGGTCGACCGCGCCGCCCTGCCGGCGCTCGAGCTTCGCGACGACGCCGCGCAGGGCTATGTCGCGCCCGAAACGCCTACCCAAAAAATCCTGATCGAGATCTGGACCGAGGTGCTCGGCGTCGCGCGGATCGGCATTCACGACAATTTCTTCGAGCTCGGCGGCCATTCCTTGCTCGCGACTCAAATCCTGTCGCGCCTGCGCAAGACCTTCCGCGTCGATCTTCCCTTGCGCAGCCTTTTCGAAGCCCCGACCCCGAGTCAATTCGCGGAAATTCTCGAAGCCAAGCTGATCGAGGCGCTTGATCAGCTTTCCGAGGAGGAGGCCGAGAGCCTGCTGCGACAAATGGCGCCGGCTGAAGCTACGGGCCTCCCCCGCGCGGCCAATGGCTGACCCGACCATGAGCAAACTCACCGGCCTGTCGCCGTCGAAACCGTCGCTGTCGCCGGCCAAAGCCGCGCTTCTCGAAAAACTGTTGCAAGGCCGACTCGCCGCAGCGCCGGCGGCGGACGTCATCCAACGGCGGCCGCCGGGGCCGGCGCCGCTCTCGTTCGCCCAACAGCGGCTTTGGACGCTCGCACAGATCGAACCGCGCGACGCGACCTACAATATTCCGGCGGCCTTCCTGCTCTCTGGCCGGCTCGACCTTCGAGCGCTTCAGCGCTGCCTCGAAGAAATTTGTCGCCGTCACGAGTCGCTGCGCACGCGCTTCGAGACCAGCGACGGAGCCGTGGTTCAAATCGTCGACCCTCCCGGCCCGACGCCGCTCCAGGAAGAGGATCTGACGCATCTCCCGGAAGACGAGCGCCGCGCCAAAGCGCTAAGGCTGGCGCAAGAGGACGCCCTACGGCCCTTCGACCTCGCCGCCGGCCCGCTGGTCCGTTTCCGCCTCTGGCGGCTTTCGGGCGCCGGCGGGGCAGCCCCGTCGGATTATGTTCTTTTCGCAAACTTGCATCACATCATCGCCGACGGATGGTCGATCGACGTCCTTACGCGGGAAATATCCGAAATCTACCGCGCCTTCGCCGCCGGCGCGCCTTCGCCTTTGCCCGAGCCCGCGATCCAATATGTGGATTTCGCCTCCTGGCAGCGGGGCCAGCTGCAAGGCGACCGTCTCGCCTCGGAGCTCGATTATTGGCGCCTGCAGCTCGAGGGCCATTCCGGTCTTCTCGACCTGCCGCGCGACCATCTCCCAGCTCATGCGCCGCGCCGCGCCGGAGCGAGCCATGCCTTTCGCATCGAGGAGCCAGTGGCCCGGGGGCTGCGAGACCTCGCGCGGCGCGAGGAGGCGACCCTCTTCATGGTCCTGCTCGCGGGTTTTTACGTTCTGTTGCATCGCACCTGCGGCGAGACGGATCTATGCGTCGCGAGCCCGGTCGCAAATCGCAGTCGTCTCGAAACTGAGGGCCTCATCGGCTGCTTCGTGAACACGCTGGTCCTGCGGACGGAGCTCGCCGGCAATCCGACCTTCGTCGAGCTTCTCCGCCGCGTCCGCGAGACCGCGCTCGGCGCGCAGGCGCATCAGGATCTGCCGTTCGAGCGCATCGTCGAAGATCTGCGCCCCGAACGCGCGCTCGGCCGCAATCCGCTCGCGCAAGCGATGCTGACGCTGCAGAACCCGCCGGCGCGCAACCTGGCGCTGCCAGATTTGCAGCTGACGGCGATCGAGCTTTCGACCGAGACCGCCAAATTCGACCTGTCTCTCGGTCTGACCGAAGAATCGGACGGAGGACTGAGCGGCGCGCTCGATTATGCCGCAGATCTTTTCTCGACGGCGCGGGCAAGCCGCATGGCCGAGCAGTTTTCGACGCTGCTCGAAGCCGCAATGGCCGACCCGACCCGGACCATCGCCGATCTGCCGCTGCTGAGCGACATGCGGCGCCGGACCGTCCTTGATCTCGGACGCAGGACCGAATGCGATTGGGGCGCGCAAGGCTTTGTCCCGGAGCTGATCGAGGCGCGTTGCCGTGAGCGTCCTTTCGCGCCGGCGCTGGTCTCGCGCGCCGAAGAGACGACCTATGGAGATCTCGCCCGCCGCGCCAACCGGCTCGCGCATGGGCTGATCGCGCGCGGCGTCGGAGCGGAGGACATTGTCGCGATTTATGCGCGCCGCTCGGTCGAATTCGTGATCGCCGCGCTCGGGATCATGAAGGCGGGCGCGGCCTTTCTGCCGCTCGACCCAGAGCAACCGCCCCTGCGCCTCGCCGCGACCTGCGCGGACGCCCACCCGAAAGCGGCGCTGGTTCAAGCCGGGCTCGTCTTTCCCGAAGGGGTCTGCGACGCGCCCGCCCTGCCGCTCGACGCCGCCGTCAGCGTCTTCGCGGAGGCCCCGGAGGAGAACCCGAGCCGACCCTGCACGCCGGGTCAGCTCGCCTATGTTCTCTTCACGTCCGGCTCGACGGGACGCCCGAAAGGCGTCGGCATCCCGCATGAAGGATTGCGCAACCGCCTTCTCTGGATGCGGCGCGACCTCGCCGTTTCGGAGGCCGACAGCATCCTGCATAAAACCAGCGTCGGCTTCGACGTTTCGGTTTGGGAATATTTGCTTCCGCTCATTTGCGGCGCGCGGGTGATTGTAGCAGACCCCGCGGATCATCGCGATCCGGAACGGATCGCCGAGCTCGTCGCTCGGCACGGCGTCACGATCTTGCACTTCGTGCCTTCAATGCTGGCCGGCTTTCTCGACCTCGCTAATTTGCAAGCCTGCGCGAGCCTGCGGCATCTCGTGTGCAGCGGCGAGGCTCTGCCGCCCGAGCTCAAGAGCCGTTGTCAGAAGAAGCTTCCGGGACGGCTGCATAATTACTACGGGCCGACCGAGGCGACAATCGACGTCAGCGCCTGGGAATGCGGCGCCGAGGATGATGCGCCGATCGGCCATCCTGTCGCCAATACCGAACTCTACATCCTGGACGGGCGGCTAGCTCCGGCTCCGATCGGAGTAGCCGGCGAGCTTTACGCAGCCGGGGTTCAGCTCGCGCGGGGCTATGTCGGGCGGCCCGACCTGACCGCGGCCGCCTTCCTGCCCAATCCTTTCGGCGCGCCGGGAAGCCGCATGTATCGCACCGGCGACCGCGCCCGCTGGCGCGAGGACGGCGGCGTCGACTATCTCGGCCGCCTCGACGGCCAGGTCAAAATTCGCGGCCATCGCATCGAGCTCGGCGAGATCGAGGCCGCGCTGATGCAATGCGAGGGCGTGACGAGCGCCGTCGTCGTCGCGACGAACGAAGAGGCCGGGCGCCGTCTCGCCGCCTATATCGTCGGCGACGCCGAGCCGGAGGCTTTGCGCGAGGCGCTCGCGCGCCGGCTGCCGGACTACATGACGCCGACTTTCTTCCAGCGCCTCGAATCCTTGCCCCTCACGGCCAACGGCAAGATCGACCGCAAGGCGCTGCCGATCCCGGACGCGCAAGACGCCAAATCAGCCAGCTACGCCGCGCCGCGCACGGTGGCCGAGGCGATCCTTGTCGGTATTTGGGCCGACGCGCTCGGTCTCCCGCGCGTGGGGATCCATGATAATTTCTTCGAGATTGGCGGACATTCATTGCTTGCGGTGCAAGTCATCGCAAAGATGAGACAGGAGGGTCTACGGACCGACGTGCGGGCGTTGTTCATGAACCCGACGCCCGCCGGTCTAGCCGCCGCTCTCGGCGACGCCGCCGAATTCGCGGTTCCGCCGAATCGCATACCGGAGGGCTGCGGCGCGATCACGCCCGACATGCTGCCGCTCATGGAGCTGACGCAAACCGACATCGACCGCATCATAGCGGGGGTTCCGGGCGGCGCGGCCAATGTGCAGGACATCTATCCCCTCGCGCCTCTGCAGGAGGGCATTTTCTTCCACCATTTGATGGCGGCCGAGGGCGACCCCTATCTGTTGCGGACCCTCGTCTCCTTCGACTCGCGTGAACGGCTCGAGGCGTTTCTCGGCGCATGGCAGGCTGTCATCGCGCGCCACGATATATTGCGCACGGCGGTCGTCTGGGAAGGGTTGCCAGAGCCGGCGCAAGTAGTGCAGCGGGAGGCGCCCCTCACCGTGGAGGAGGTCTGTTTCGATCCCGCGGACGGCGCCGTCGCCGAGCAAATCTGGACCCGCTTCGATCCGAGGCGCCTCCGGCTCGACCTGCGCCGAGCGCCGATGCAACGCGGCGTCCTCACGCGCGACGATGCCTCCGGCCGCTGGCTGCTGCTGCTACTGACGCATCACCTCGCCATGGACCACAGGACGCTTGAAATCGCGGTCGAGGAAGCGCAGGAGCATCTTCTCGGCCGGAGCGACCTCTCGGCCGCGCCGACGACGCCGTTCCGCAATTTCGTGGCACAGGCGCGGCTCGCCGCCAACGCAGACGAGGACGAGGCTTTCTTCACGGACATGCTCGGCGACGTGACCGAGCCGACCGCGCCCTTCGGCATGTTGGACGTTCAGGGCGACGGCTCGGGCGTCGCGGAGGCAGGGCTAGCGCTGGACGAGAGCCTGGCGCTGCGCCTGCGGGCGCGGGCGCGGGTTTTGGGCGCGAGCCCCGCGAGCCTCTGCCATTTGGCCTTCGCCCAGGTTCTCGCGCGCGTCTGCGGACGCGACGACGTCGTGTTCGGCTCCGTGCTGTTCGGACGCATGCAAGGCGGCGCGGGCGTCGACCGGGCGATCGGCATGTTCATCAACACATTGCCGGTCCGCATCCGGATCGGCGCGGAGACGGTCGCGGCGAGCGCGTGGCGCATGCATCAGTTGCTCGCCGGCCTGTTCAGACGCGAGCACGCCTCTCTCGCGCTGGCGCAAAGATGCAGCAAGGTACCAGCGCCCGCGCCCCTGTTTTCGGCGCTGTTGAACTATCGCCACAGCCCGGCCGAGACGGAGAAGTCAAACGACGCCAAGCGCGCGTGGGAGGGCGTGGAAGTGCTCCACGCCGAAGAACGCACCAATTATCCGCTGACTCTATCCGTAGATGATTTCGGCGAAGGGTTTCGGCTCACCGCGCAAACGCAAAACCCGATCGATCCAGCGCGACTCTGCGCCTTCATGCGGGTCGCGCTCGAGCGCCTCGTCGACGCGCTCGAGACGGCGCCGGATACGGCGGCGCGCGCGATCGACGTTTTGGGCGCCGAGGAGCACCGGCTCATATCCGCGCAACGGGGCGAGGGCGTCTCCTTTGCGCATGCGGGCTCGCTCGCCGCGCTGTTCGAGGCTCAGGCGGCGCTGAGGCCCGAGGCCGTCGCGGTGAGCTTCGGCGACGCTTCGCTCAGCTACGGCGGCCTCAACGCGAGCGCCAACAGGCTCGCCCGCCATTTGCGCCGGCTCGGCGTCGGACCCGAGGTCCGCGTCGGCCTCCGCCTCGAGCGCTCGCCCGCGATGATCGTCGCCATCCTCGCCGTGATCAAGGCCGGCGGGGCCTATGTCCCGCTCGATCCCGCCCATCCGCAAGAGCGCCTCGCCTGGCTCGCCGAGGACGCGAGCCTCGCGCTTCTCCTGACCGAGGAGGCCCTGCGCGCGAATTGCCCCGAGCATTGGCCCGAGGCCGCCCGGGTCCCGCTGCTGCGCCTCGACCGCGACGCGGCCTTGTGGGCGGACGAGCCAGAGGACAATCTCGCCGACGCGAGCCTTCAAGACCAGCTCGCCTATGTCATCTACACCTCAGGCTCGACCGGCAAGCCCAAGGGCGTCCTCGTCAGCCAGCGCAATCTGGTCCGCCTCTTCGCCGCCACGCAGGAGTTCGGCTTCGGCCCGGACGACGTCTGGACCCTGTTCCATTCCACCGCCTTCGACTTCTCGGTCTGGGAGATGTGGGGCGCCCTGCTCCATGGCGGACGCCTGGTCGTGACGCCCTATTGGGCGAGCCGCGACCCCGAGGCTTTCTACGACCTCCTCCGCCGCGAGAAGGTCACCGTGTTGAACCAGACGCCCTCCGCCTTCCGCCAATTGCTCGCGAGCGAGGCTTTCGCCGCCGGCCGGCGCGATCTCGCCCTGCGCCTCGTCATTTTCGGCGGCGAGGCGCTGGATCCAGCCTGCCTCCTGCCCTGGCTCGCCCGTTATGGCGACGCGCGGCCCCGCCTCGTCAACATGTATGGCATCACCGAGACCACGGTGCATGTGACCCAAGCCGATCAGGATCTGGCCTTGGCCCAACAACGCCGCACGCAACAACATGCGGCGCAACAACACACGACGCAAGACCAAGCCGGCGGGCTCATCGGCCGACCCTTGCCCGATCTTTCCGCCTATCTGCTCGACGACGCCCTGCGGCCCGTCCCCCAAGGCGTCGAGGGTGAGCTCTACATCGGCGGCGCGGGCCTCGCACGGGGCTACCACAACCGCCCGGACCTCACCGCCGAGCGCTTCATTCCAGACCCCTTCGGCGGCGCCGGCGCGCGCCTCTACAAGACCGGCGACCGCGCCAGGCTGCGCGAGGACGGGCGCCTCGACTATCTCGGCCGCATCGATCTCCAGGTCAAAATCCGCGGCCATCGCGTCGAGCTCGGCGAGATCGAGGCCGCTATCAGACTATCCCCAAACGTCGAAGACGCCGTCGTCGTCCAACGAAAAGATAACGCCAGCGAGGCGCGCCTTGCCGCCTATGTGGTCGGCGCCTGGGACGTGGACGAGCTGCGGGCCGAACTGCGGCGCGCCTTGCCAGACTATATGGTCCCGGCCGATTTTGTCCGCATGGACGCCCTGCCTCTCACGGCGAACGGCAAGATCGATCGCCGGACGCTGCCGATCCCGGATGCGCAAGACGCTCTATCGATCAGTTATGCCGCGCCGCGCACGGAAATCGAAGCGATCCTCGCCGGAATTTGGGCCGACGCGCTCGGCCTTCTCCGCGTCGGCGTTCATGACAATTTCTTCGAGATCGGCGGACATTCTCTTTCCGCGACAAAACTCGTCGCGCGCATAAGGCGCGATCTCGGCGCCGAAATCGCGCTTCGCGCGCTGTTCGAGGCCCCGACGGTCGCCGAGATCGCGCGCCTCATCCCACATAGCGGAGCGTCGGCCCGGCCGGAGCGCATCGGCGAAATCGGCCGCGGCCTGCGCGCGGCCGCGCTGGCGAAAGGCGATCCCCTTCCTCTCTCCTTCGCGCAACAAAGACTGTGGTTCCTAGACCGGCTCGAGCCTGCGAGCCCATTCTACAACATCGGCCTGGCCCTGCGCCTCACCGGGCGCCTCGACGTTCTCGCGCTGGAGCGGAGCCTGCGCGACATGGCGCGTCGCCACGAGAGTCTCCGCACATGCTTTCCACTCGTCGACGGGCGACCGATCCAATCGATCGCTCCCGAACCGACCCTCCGCCTTGCACGCGGCGCAGTCGAGGGCGAATCCAAGCAGGATTGGGCGGAGTCCGCGCGCCGCCTTATCTCAGCCGAAGCGCAAATGTCCTTCGATTTGGCGAGCGGGCCTCTGATCCGGGCGCGCCTGCTGGAACCAAACCAACAGCAAGCCGTCGACGACGAGCAACATGTCCTCATCTTGACCTTGCATCACAGCATCGCGGACGGCTGGTCGCTGGACATTATGTTGCGTGAAATCGCGCAAAACTACGAAGCCGTCCGCTCCAGCCTGGATGCGTCTCATGCGGATCTGCCGGTTCAATATGCGGACTACACGCTGTGGCAGCGCGCTTTTCTGGAGGGAGCGGAGCTCGATCGCCAACTCGCCTATTGGCGCCGGCGCCTCGCCGACGCGCCCGAGTTGCTTGCGCTTCCGACCGACAAGCCGCGCCCCTTGGAGCAAAGTTATGCAGGCGCCATTTGCCGTTTGCCGCTCCCGCCGGGTTTGATCGGAAAGATCGACGCTCTGGCGCGCCAAAATGGCGCAACGAGGTTCGTGACCCTACTCGCCGCGTTCAATCTCCTGTTGGCGCGCTACAGCGGACAGGACGATATTTGCGTAGGAACCCCGGTCGCAAACCGCCGATGGACCGAGCTCGAGGGATTGATCGGCTGTTTCGTCAACATGCTGGCGCTTCGCGCCGATCTCTCCGGCAATCCGCGCTTCACCGAGCTGCTCGCGCGCGTGCGCGCCGTTACATTGGAGGCGCAAGATCACCAGGATCTTCCCTTCGAGCGTCTGGTGACGGAACTCGGCCTTGCCCGGGATCTCGGGCGAAACCCCTTGTTTCAGGTCTGCTTCGCCGCGGAAAACAAGCGGGCGCAGCGCATCGCTCTGGATGATCTCGCCATCGAGCCTATCGAGGTCGAGACGACGACCGCGATGTTCGACCTCTCTCTCGACGTCGTCGAGGACGATGACAACGCCTTCGCTGTCTTCGAATATAATTCCGACTTGTTTCTTCGCGCCACGATCGAGGGCCTCGCGGCAAATTATATCGCCCTCGTCGAATCGATCGTTGCGCGGCCCGACGCGCGCATCAATGCGTTTCCAACATCGACGCCGCAAGAAGGGCGCGCGCTCCTGGAGCTGGGTGCAGGCGCCGCGGCCGAGCCCGGTCCCGCCGCCGATGTCGTATCGCTGATCGAGGCGAGCGCGAGGCGTTTTCCGGATCGCCCCGCTGTAGCGGACGGCGAATATTTGTTGACTTATCGAGACCTCAACATTCGAGCCAATCGTCTGGCGCATCGCCTGATCACGCTGGGCGCAGGGCCGGAGGCCATCGTCGGCGTTCATATGGAGCGCTCGATCGCGCTCGTCGTCGCGCTCCTCGCCGTGCTCAAGACCGGCGCCGCCTATGCGCCCTTGGATCCTGAATATCCGGCCGAGAGATTGCGCGCAACACTCGAGGATTGCCGTCCCGCGCTTGTCTTGTCATCCAGCCGCAAAGCGCATGAATTCGCGGCTGGATCGCCCGTTCTCGACCCTGAGGCCGACGTCTGTCTCGATTGCCCGGAGAGCGACCCGGCCGTCCAGATCGACGGCCGAATGCTCGCCTATGTCCTTTTCACTTCCGGCTCGACAGGACGGCCCAAAGGCGTCGCCGTCCCCCATGCCGCGCTTGCCAACAGGATCGCTTGGGGCCTCGCGCAATTCGACCTTGGCCCCGCCGACGTCATGTTGCAAAGGACCTCGGCCAGCTTCGACGTGTCCGCGTGGGAGATCTTTGGCGCGATCGCCGCCGGGGCCAGCCTCGCGATCGCCGGACCCGAGGCGGCCGCGGACCCGGATCAACTCGTCGCGCTGATCCGACGCCATGGCGTGACAGCGGTCGAATTGGTCCCATCGCTTCTTCGCGCGCTCATGCTTTCCCCGCGCTTCCGCGATTGCCGCACATTGCGCGTGGTCTGCTGCGGCGGAGAGGCGATGAGCGATTTGCTGCGCGCTGAATTCCAGGCAGCGCATAACGCACGCCTCTTCAACATGTATGGCCCGACCGAGACGACCGTCGACGCATCATTCTGGAACTGCGGCGCATCGGCGGATGATCCAACAGGCGATGGCTGCGCGCCGATCGGACAGCCGATCCGCGATGCGCGCCTTTATGTGCTCGACCGCGCGTTGAATCTTGCGCCGAGGGGGGCGATCGGAGAGCTTTATATCGGCGGCGCGGGCCTCGCGCGCGGCTATTATGAAAGGCCCGGACTCACGGCGGCGAGCTTTATTCCCGATCCGTTTGGCGATCCAGGGGGGCGGCTTTATCGCAGCGGCGATCTGGCCCGCTGGCGCGCCGACGGCCTGTTGGAGTTTCGCGGCCGCGTCGACCGGCAAGTCAAGCTGCGCGGATTTCGCATCGAGCTCGAAGAGGTCGAGGCGCGCCTGGCCGAGGCCCCAGGCGTGCGCGCGGCGGCCGTCGTCGTGGAAGCGGACCGCGCCGGCGAAGGCCGCCTCGTCGCCTATGTCGCGACCAGCGACTCCCATGCGACCCAGGAGTCGGTCCGACGCTATGCCCGCTCGGTTCTGCCGAACTATATGGCGCCGGCGGTCATCGTGTTGATCGATGAGCTGCCGCTCGACGCAAATGGCAAGATTCGTCGATCCGAATTGTCGCGGCCCGGCTCCGCCGCGCACGCGCAAGCCGGGGAAATCCGCCATGATCCGCCGATCGGCGCATTTGAGTCGCGGATCGCCGAAATTTGGGCAGAAGTTCTCGGTCTGCCGCGCGTCGGTCGTAGCGACGGTTTCTTCGAGCTTGGCGGCCATTCGCTTCTCGCCGTGCGCCTCGCCGCACTCTTGGGCGATCGCCTGCAAATCGAGGTTCCGCTCGCGGCCGTCTTCCAATATCCGACGGTCGCGGCCCTCGCGGAACGACTGCGGGCCAAGCGCGAAAGCGGGACTTCGCCGCTGGTCGTGATCCGCGAAGGACGGGCGCCACTCTATGTTTTTCACACGGGCGTCGGGCATGTCCAAGGCTACCAACCCCTGATCGCGGCTCTCGATCCACGCGATCCCGTCATCGGCGTCCAGATGCGGGCTCTGGAAAATCCGGAGATGGAGGCGCAGGATTTCGAGAGCGCGACGGCGGATTACGCCGAGGCGCTTCGGTCCCGCCATCCTGGCGGCGCCTATCGCCTTCTCGGGTGGTCGCTCGGCGGCCTGCTCGCGCTCGGCGTCGCCGCGCGGCTGCGGGACGCGGGCGACGAGATCGGCTTCCTCGGCCTTGTCGACGTCGACTGTCCCCAAAAGCTCGCGATGGAAGATTGGGCGGGCCGCCTCATGGAGTTTCTGCACGATCCAGAGGATCGCGCGCGTCTCGCGGCCCTGCCGAAGGACTTGACGGCGGAGGCGGGACGCCTTTTCGCGCGGGTCCCTTGCGCCGAACGCGCGGCGACGGCAGCCCTTTGGGGGCGCGAGAAAGGCCTGTGGCTCAACGAAGCGTCGATCGAGGCTTTGAGCCTCGAAACCAAATTATGGCGCCATGTCGCGGCGCTCGAAGACACGTTCGCGCCGCCGCGCTTCGCCGGCGATCTCCATCTCTGGCTGGCGACGCGCGGCCTCGCGGTGAACGGCGCCGCCAGGGTGGATTGGGCCGCGCTCTCGGGGGCGAGGTCGCGCGTGGAGACGATCGAGGGCGATCATTTCTCCATCGTCGCAAGTCCTCGCCTCCATGCGTCGCTCCGCGAGATCCTGGCGGCTCTCGATGAGCGCGAAGGCCGAGACGGCCAAAAAAATGCGTAGGTTTTTCGGGCTCTTTGTTCCCGCCGCCGTCATCATCGTCGGAGCGCTCGCGGCTTTCGTGATTTACGCGATCAGAGCGCCTTTGCCCGACGACGACGGCTTTCTCCCCCTCCCCGGTCTACGCGCGCCTGTCGAAGTCGCATTCGACGATCTCGGGACGCCGAAAATCACGGCGCAAAACCGCCACGACGCCTTTCAGGCTCTCGGTTTCGTAACGGCGCGAGACCGTCTCTTCCAGATGGATTTGATGCGGCGCCAAACGGCGGGACGGCTCGCCGAAATTTTCGGAGGCGCGACGCTCGAAATGGATCGCTGGAACCGGGTCATGGGCTTCGGCCGATTGGCCGAAGACATTCTCCCCCGACTTCCGGCGGCGCAACGCGAAGCGCTTGAAGCCTACGCCGCCGGCGTCAATCAAGCGATCGCCTCCGCGCGCATGCCGGCGGTCGAATTCACCTTGTTGAATTACCGCCCCGAGCCATGGCGGCCGCAGGACAGCATTCTTATCGTGCTGGGGATGCAGAGCCTGCTCACCTGGTCGGCCGAGCAGGAGCGGACGGCGACGGTCATGCGGCGCGCGCTGCCGCGCTCGGTGGTCGATTTTCTGACCCCGGAAAGCGATTGCTACAATGAGGAGATTGCCCCACGCGACCCCGGCCGTTGCGCCGCCGACGCCCTGCCGCTCCACGATCTCATCGAGGTCATGAACGAGGCGCACGCGCCGGGCTCCTCGGCGCTTCATTTCGTCTCCGGCTTCGGCAATCCGCGCGGATCGAACGCCTGGGTCGTCGGCCCGGCGAAGACGACCGATGGGCGCGCCATTCTCGCCAATGACATGCATCTCGAGCTTTCGGTTCCCGATGTGTGGTATCGCGCCGAATGGCGCTATCCGGGCGCCAACCTATCCGGGCTGACCCTGCCCGGCGTCCCCTTGCTCATCGCGGGAAGCAATGGCGCGCTCGCCTGGGGCCTGACGAGCGTGGAAGGCGATTTCGTCGATCTCGTCCAAATCGACGCCGTTCCGAATGATCCGGACCAATATCAAACTCCGGTGGGCGCTCGTTCCTTCGAAAGCCGGATCGAGACCATCCACATTCGCGGCGGCGCCGATCTATCGCTCCAGGTGCAGGCCACCATCTGGGGGCCATTGCTCCCGGAGCCGCTGCTCGGTCATCGCGTGTCCGCGCATTGGACGGCGCTCGATCCGGCGGCGACGGATCTGGGCCTCGGCGACCTCGCCGAAGCGACGACGGCGGCGGCCGCGATCGCCGCACTTCATCGCGCAGGTGGGCTGCCCCTTAACGTGCTCCTGGCCGACTCGGCCGGGAACATCGCTTGGACCTACGCGGGCAAATTTCCAAATCGCCGTGGCATGGACGGGCTTTTCAGCGAGTCATGGGCGGACGGGCGCAAGGGCTGGGACGGCTATATTCCGGCGGAGGAGCTGCCGAGCCTAATCAATCCGCCCAGCGGCTTTCTCGTCAACGCCAATCAAAGAATGCTGGGCGGCGAATATCCAACCGTGATCGGGCATGATTTCTCCGGCGGCTATCGCGCCTGGCGCATTTCGCGCCGGCTGCAGGCGCTCAACCGGGTCGGCGAGCGCGACATGCTGGCGCTGCAGCTCGACGCGGAAGCGGATTTCTATCGCTATTATCAAAAAGCGGCGCTACGGGCGCTCGAGGGCGAGGACGCTTTGGGTCCGCTTCCCGCCGCCGATCTCGCCCGCGCGATCGCAGGATGGAACGGCCGAGCCGAGACCGGCTCCCTGGGCGTCGCCCTGCTGGCGGCCTTTCGCGAAGAACTCGTCGAAGCGGTGCTCGCTCCTCTGCTCGCCAAATGCCGCGAGCTCGATCCGACATTCTTTTACGGATGGACCAGCGCCGATCTGCCTGTCCAGCGGATCATCGACAGCGGCCGCGCCGAATTGCTGCCGGACCGACAACGCTTTCGCGACTGGCCGAGCTTTCTCCGCTCCGCGCTTCTGAGCAGCGCGCAAAAGCTGGCGGCGCGTCAAAACGTCGAGATCGGCGCCCTTCCGCAACTGAGCTGGGGCGAGGTCAACAAGGTCGAAATCCGTCACCCGCTCGCGGACGGACTCCCGGTCTTGCGGGGTCTCCTCGACATGCCGCGCGAGCCGCTCGCCGGCTGTGGAAACTGCGTTCGATTGGCGAATGGGAAATTCGGCGCCAGCGAGCGCTTGGTCGTCGCGCCCGGACATGAGGCGGACGGCATCCTCCATATCCCCGGAGGGCAGTCGGGCCAGTTCGGCTCTCGCCATTATTCCGATCAGCAGAAGAGCTGGCTCGAAGGGCTGCCGACCGAATTTTCCAATGGCGAGATCTCCCACCGATTGACGCTGGAGCCGCGGCCCTGACGATCCGTGCGAGGCCGGAGCGCGCCGGGGTTGCGGGTCGATAAATTTTGCGTCCAAATATGGCGGCGCCAAACCGCTCTGAACGTCTATTTGTATCGAGGCGGCTTGCGCCTTCTAATAAGAAAGCGTGCGGAATGGTGATGACGAGCCCGCCGGCGACGAGCGCATTCGCCCGGCGAAACGGGCGATTGCGGAGCGCCGCGCTCCTGGCGGCGCTCCTCGCGACGGGCGCCGCTGGCGCGATAGGCTGGCGCCAATGGAATTCGGTGAGCGAGACCTTAGGCGAAGCCTATGAAACGCGGCCGGTCGCCTTGGGCGTCGTTGAGAAAACGGTTTCGGCCACAGGGTCGGTCAAGGCCCTCGTCACGGTCGACGTGGGATCGCAGCTCTCCGGCCTGATCGCGGAAATGAAGGTCGATTTCAACGATCCCGTGAAGGCCGGGGATCTTTTAGCCGTCATCGAGCGCGCGCCCTACGAGGCCAAGGCCGCCTCGGCCGAAGCCAGTCTCGCCATCGCCCGCGCCGATGTCAGCCAGAGGGAAGCCGCGATCGCGCGCGTCATGGCGCAGATCGCTCAAGCGAAGCGCGATCTCGACCGATCGGAGGTTCTAGCGCCGCGGGGCTTCGCCTCCCATGTGCAGCGCGATCAATATGAAACCCAATATCAGATGGCGAAAGCCGATCTCGCCAGCGCCCGCGCCCAGCTCGAAGCGGCCCAAGGGACGGTCTCGCTGCGCCAGGCGGATCTCGCCAAGGCGAAGATCGATCTCGGCTATACGCTCATTCGCTCGCCGATCAATGGCGTCGTCATCGACCGCAAGATGCAGCCGGGCCAAGCCGTCGCGGCCGAATATCAAACCCCGGTCCTGTTCCAGCTCGCCCAGGATCTGTCGCAAATCCTGATCTACGCCCAAGTCGACGAGTCCGACATAGGCGCCGTGCGGCCAGGCGCGGCGGTGACCTTCACGGTCGAGGCCTATCCCGACGAGACCTTCGAGGGCAAGGTGGACCAGGTGCGGCTCGCCGCCGCGAAAATTTCCGGCGTCATCACCTATACGGTGGCGATCCGGGCGCAAAATCCGCAGCAACGGCTCTTTCCGGACATGACCGCCACAGTCCGCATCGTCGGCGCGCGGCGCGAGAACGTGCTCCAAATTCCCAATGACGCCTTGAGATTCCGCTCCCGGCCGGCTGGGGACGGAAGGGATCAGCCGGAAACGGCCGTCGTATGGACGCCGGGCGCAAGCGGTTCGCTCGAGCCTCGGACGATCGCGCTCGGCCTCAAAGGCGACGCGACGACGGAAATTCTCAGCGGGAGCGTTCAGGCGGGCGACATGGTCGCGGTCCGAGCTGGACGCGGGAAGGACCAGGGGAAGTCCTGAGTGACGGGCGGACCAGACGCGCAATCCGAGAGGCGGCCGGTCATCGCATGCTCCGCCTTGACCAAGACCTATGATCTCGGCGTCGAAAAGGTGCGCGCCTTGCGGGGCGTGACTTTTTCGATCGCGCGCGGGGAATTCGTCGCCATCATGGGCGCATCCGGGTCCGGCAAATCGACCTTGGCCAATCTTCTCGGCGCTCTCGACACGCCGACTTCGGGAGAACTCATGATCGACGGACAATCGGTCGCGGGCCTCTCGAGCGACGCGCTCGCGCGGCTGCGCAACCACGACATCGGCTTCGTGTTTCAGCAATTCAATCTGCTGCCGCGGATGACCGCGCTCGAGAATGTCATGCTCCCGCTCCTTTACGCGCCGCGTGGACGCAAGAACGGAGCCGTCGACGCCCGCGCAAGGCTCGAAGAGGTCGGGCTCGGCCGACGCATGGATCACAGGCCGGCGCAACTTTCCGGAGGCCAGCAGCAGCGCGTGGCGATCGCCCGGGCTCTGATCAACGATCCCCGCATCGTGATCGCCGATGAGCCGACCGGCGCGCTGGACACGAAGACCTCGCAGGACATTATGGAGCTTTTCCTGAAGCTTCACGCGGAAGGGCTCACCATCATCCTCATCACCCACGAGCCGGACATCGCCGCCTATGCCGGCCGACTGCTGCGCTTTTCCGACGGCGAGCTCGTCGAAGACCTGACCCGGCGCCCGCAGAATCAGGGTCGAGAGAGAGCGCGATCGTGAGCCTCGGCGCCTTGATCGCGGAAGCCGTCGCCGCGCTGCGGCTCAGCGCCTTGCGCAGCGCCCTCACGGCGATCGGCGTGATCATCGGCGCGGCTGGCATCGTCGTCCTTGGCGCCGCGGGCGGCGGCGCCAACGCCAAGATCGAGGAGCAGCTCAACGCGATGGGGACCGAAAATCTCATCGTGAACGCGGTCAAGGTCGAGAACGCCGGCGCGCACGGTCCGGTCGCGCTGTTGACCGACGAGGACGCCAAGGCGATCGCCGAGCGCGTGCCTGAGATTCAATTCGTCTCGCGGGAGGTCTACAGCAATGTAACTCTCGTCGCAGGGAACGCGAGCTGGACCACGCAATATTGGGGCGTCGACGCCTCTTACGCCGACGTGTTTAACGTAAAAATCGCTGATGGTCGTTTTCTCGACGCCGACGACATTCGCTCCGGCGCCAAGGTGGTCGTGCTCGGCCCGACGGTCGCGCAAAAACTGTTCGGCGACCAATCCCCCATCGGCCGCTCGCTGCGCATGGGCGGCGCTCCTGTGCAGGTGATCGGCGTGCGCGCGAAGCTCGGCTTCGTCGGCGGACAAGACTACGATAATTTCATCATCACGCCGATCACGACGGCGCGCGCGCGCTTGCCGAAAGCCGCGCAGGCGAGCCCGCACGAGCTCGACCAAATCGACACCAAGGTCTTTCCCGGCTCGGATAGAACAGCCGCCAAGGACGCGATTTTGGCGTTGCTGCGCGAACGCAAGCATATCCCCGCCAGCGCGCAAGACCGTTTCACGGTTTTCGATACGGCGCAATATGTCGAGTTGATGAACGCCACCCATTCAACATTGAGCTGGCTGCTCGCGGCGACAGCCGCGATCTCGCTCGTCGTGGGCGGCGTCGGCATCATGAACATCATGCTCGTCTCGGTCACCGAACGGACCCGCGAGATCGGTCTGCGCCGGGCGATCGGCGCCCGCCAACGGGACATTCTCGCGCAGTTCCTGACCGAGGCCATCGTCCTTTGCGCCGCCGCGGGCTTCGTCGGCCTCGCGCTCGGCGTCGCCTTGAGCGCGTTGGTGGCGCGGACATCGGGTTGGCCTCTGATCGTCACGCCGCAAAACATGTTGCTGGCTTTAGCGGCTTCGGTCGGGGTCGGCGTCGTCTTCGGCTATGTGCCGGCGCGCAAGGCTACAGCGCTCGATCCGATCGAAGCGCTGCGTCACGACTGAAGACGGGATAAGGGAGAGTAGGGCCGGCTATTCGTCCCGGTCCCTCGCCATTCTATCGAAATCGACCTGTTCATGAATTTGGATCGATTGCCGGTCGATTCGGCCCGCAGCTTCTGATCAGGCGTAGCTCCGACGAAGGCCACTGAGGAAGCCGCCATATTCGTTCGTCTGGCTCAGCGCCAGCCCTCCGCTATAGGCGGCGAAGGCCAACTGGCCACGGAGGGTCGGCGCCACGAGCACACCCTGGCGATACAGCGTCTCTTGCGGTCCCCATCTAAGCTTTGAAGGGTCGTTTCCGGTCGACAGATTGACGATGTCGAACCGCTGGTCGACGGCCCATTTGATCGCCTCGGCGACCACGGTCGTCATGATGCTATATTTGCTCCAATCCGGGTTAAATCCCGAATAATAAAGATAGAGTTCCTTGCCAAACACGAAACCGATTCGCGACGCCACGACCTTCCCCGCCACCAAAATTTCAAAAACCCGAAGGCTGTCGCGCTCGGCCATGGCATGCGCGTAATCGCGGAGAAACCGTCTCGATTTCTCCGCCGCGAATACGTCGCGATGCCTAACCATGTCGGCGCGAGCCGCGCGCGCTTTGTGCAGGAGGAAAAAACGAGAAATGGCGGCAGCCGACTCGTCGGGCCGGTCGATGACGCGAAACGTGAAGGCATGGCCGTCGCGCTTTAGGGAATTATAGCATTTCCGAAGCGCTTCCTTGGTGTTTCTCGACAGTCCGGCCTTCAACTCGTCCCAGGAGCGCGGAAGCCTCAAGTAGTAATCCGGCACATCCTTGACCGCCCTCAACGAAATCGAATCGTCGAGCTCGCCAGCAAGGTGCGCGTCCTTATGGATGCCGCCCCATTTGAGCCAATCCCAATTCTTGTCCCTCTCGATGAAATATGCGCTCAAAGCCAGCATGGCCCTATATTGATCCGCCGGCCGGCAAGCGAGCCCACGAATTTCCGTCATGTTCGGATCGGCGCCGAAAAACCCGAGCTCGCGCAACGGGAATAGTCGTGAACGGGGCCTACGCGTGAGCATCATCGGCGCAACCGCGATCAGCCTGGACGCCGCATCGCGAACGACATGCGCGTAGAACGAGTCCCGAACATATATGTTGTCGGAGGGCATATGTCGCCACCACAACATATTCCATAATGGGCCTGTGAAAGGCAGGCGCGGGCTCAATTCGGCGTCGAGATCCTCCCATTCGGAACAGAGTCGCCAAAGAGATTCGGGGTCGGTCACAGCCTGAACGGTCAGCACGATACGACCCTCAACATGCGTTCAAACGCCTTGAGCCCGTAAAATTCGACGGACCCCATTTCCGCGCGATACCTTTCATGCATGCGTTTGTAGCTTTGCCTGACGAGCGTCTGAACGCCCGGGCGATGCATGAGCGACGGGCCTATGCGATAATGCAAGGAGACTTGCTGCATGAATAAAGCGCCGAAACGGCGAATGGTCCGCGCGTAGAAATCGACATCCTCCATGAGCGGCAAGTCGGGGTCGAAGCCGTTCACCGCAATGACGCACTCCCGTCGAACGACTCCTGCGCTGCAAACCAACATGGTTTCGCCGAAGAGCATGCGCGCGGCGAAGGCCACATGCGGGCCGAACTTTTGACAGGTTGCGGCGCGGCGCGCGGCGCGCGAGAAAAACGCCCGCTCATGAGAAAGTTGCGCTTCGTCGAAGCCGAATGGCTCGACCGTCCCGAAAACGACCCCGATATCGGGAGTCGCAGCGAAGACCTTCTTGATGGCGCGGTAGTGTCCATCCGGCACGATGTCGTCGTCATCGAGAAAATGCATCAGCGCGCCGTTCGCTAGCGGCCAGGCCAGATTGCGCACAACCGCGGGCTTCCCCCCCGAAGGCTCCGAATTTCTAACATAGCGTATGCGCGGATCGGCGAAACGCGACACGGTTGCCTCGGCCGAACCGGAAGGACAATCGTCGACGACGATAATTTCAACAGACGCGTCCGTCTGCCGGAGAGCGCTGGCTATGGCGTCGACCAGCGTCTGAGGCCTGCGAAAAGTAGGAATAACGACGGTAATGTCTGGAATTTCAAATGAAATAGGATTTGCCATTTTGAATATGACGTCCGTCATTCCTCCGCCAACGGAACAATCGCAACAGACACACGAACGAAGGTTGGACGGACAATCGTCTAAGAGCGAAGCGCTGCTTGAGAATTCAGTAAGAATAGTAATTAATCTCAGACTTGGATCTGCAATACGACTGAAATGTAAACGGGCGCCCCCCGTTGCGCCTCGTTCAAATATATGACTTGCATAAGTCTAATGTGAGCCTCTTAAAGTAAATTGCTCAAAAATTCTATATTTTTTCGGACTTCAGCGTAGAAGGCCTATCCGATCGAAAAGACGCGAGGCGCGATGGCCTACGCATCCTTGAAGCCACAACACATATTTCTTGTCGCAGACCCTGACGTTCAACGCCTTAGAAAGCTGACGACATTCGTTAAATGTTATATGCCTGCGGCGCGCCTTAGGCTCTAGATAATGAATTTTTCAAAGATACCGCAAACTTGGCTCGGGCGCAAATTTCCAACCTGTGTCGCAACCAAGGCGAAGGAGCGATCTTTCTGCCGAATTCAGATCATCTCAAGTCAAATTGATGCAAAATCCAACAGAGATCGTATCCTCTCGGCTCCAACCCCTATATTCCCTTCAATTCGCCCGCCATAGGCGACATGGGGGATCGGCTCGCTGTCCGCGAGCAGCTATGATTTGCGCGCGGAAGCGCCGAAAGGCGAGGCGCCTTATCAAGCGATTTGATTGTCGACGCAAATAAGCGTCAATCATCGCTCAAGGGATGGAGGTCGCGCACCATCGCTTTCACCCGTTCATCAAGCACATGCGTGTAGATCTGCGTCGTCGAAATATCGGCATGGCCGAGCAATTCCTGCACGACGCGAAGATCGGCGCCATTCTGCAACAAATGGCTCGCGAAGGCGTGGCGCAATACGTGCGGGCTCACCCGAGCCGCCCCAATTCCCGCCGCGCTCGCGCAGAGCTTGAGGTCGCGCGCGAACGCCTGCCGCGCGACATGGCCGCTCGCGCTGTCGGCCGGAAATAGCCAAGGTCCCGCGGCGGCGCCGGGAAGCGTTTCTTCGAGGAGGGCGCGATAGGCGCGAACCGCGCGACGGGCCGGCGCCGAGACCGGGGCCAGGCGTTCGCGCCCGCCCTTGCCACGAATATTGAGAAAAGGCTGCTCGCCCCGCGCCGCGCTTTTGGGCAATGCGACGAGTTCCGACACGCGCAGCCCCGTCGCATAAAGAAGCTCGAGGAGAGCCGCGACCCGAAGCGTCCGCAAACGCTCAGCCGGCGGGCGGGCGCCATCATCGAGGCCTTCTTTCGAGACGTCGAGCAGCCGGTCAACCTCGGCGATGGACAGGACTTTCGGCAGACTGCGGCCACGACGGGGCCCTTCGAGGATGGCGGCCGGATCGTCGGCGCGGCGGCCCTCGGCGAGGAGAAAACGGTGAAACTGGCGCAGCGACGATAATTTCCGGGCGCTCGACGTGGGCTTCAATCCACGCGCCTCGAGCGTCGAAAGATAGGCGCGAATATCCTCGGCCCGCGCCTGAAGGGGCGTCTTGCCGGCGCCGGCGAGCGCCGCGACATAATCGACGAGGTCGCGCGCATAGGCGTCAAGCGTATTTTTGGACGCACCCCGCTCGGCGGCGATCATCTCGAGAAAAGCGTCGATCAGATCCGAGCGCCTGCCGGCCGTGGCCATCGCCCGAGCCTATTTGTTCAGCCGCGCGGCCGGAATCGCCTGGCTCATCTCGCGCGGGTGCGGGTCGACGAAAGCGACGAGCGCGAGCATGCCGGCATAGCCCAGTCCTGCCAGGATCGCGAGCGTGATGAGGAAGCGAATAAGCGTCGGCAAGTCGTTCTCCGCGAGTGGCGCGCCTAGCGCATATCCCGATTCGATGGAATCGATCCAATCGACAGAACATGCTCCAACTTATTGATCTCGAGCGAGTCCTTGTCGACTGGACGAGTCCATCCGATCGAAACGCGCTCTAGAGTTCGTTTTGGGGCGCAATCGCCGCCGCTTCGCGCTCAGAAAACGCAGCCGAATAGAAGTTTGAGCGGCGTTCGGAGTCCAGCGAATTCTAGAGGGTCCATCGCAAGACATATCCGCAAGCCGTTAACAATTGACGACGCTTCGGCGCTCGGACTGCGCGGCGGACGGACGGCGGGCGCCATTCAGCGCCTCTCCGTCGGCGCCGCCTATCTCGACGTCGAGTATTTGGGACGGCGCCTCGCCTGGAAGCCTGACGCGCGAAAAATCCTCCGCGCGGCCTATGCCGCCCCGCTCGGTCAGGACCCGCAAGACCTTGCCGATCTGCGCCTCGTGATGCGCGCGCAACGCCGCGGCGCCTGCGTCGCGCAGCCTCTGCGCTCGTTCCTTGACCTCTCGAGCGGCGACGGGCGGCATTTTCGCGGCGGGGGTTCCGGGGCGCGCTGAAAATGGAAAGACATGCAGATGGGTGAGGCCGCAATCGCCGATCAGCGCGAGGCTGTTGCGAAACTGGGCTTCCGTCTCGGTGGGGAAACCGGCGATGAGATCGGCGCCAAAGACGAGATCCGGCCGCCGTCGGCGCAGTTCGGCGCAAAAGCGAAGGGCGTCGGCGCGGCTGTGGCGGCGCTTCATCCGCTTCAGGATCAGATCGTCGCCCGCCTGCAAGGAAAGATGGAGATGCGGCATGAGCCGCGCTTCATTGGCGAAAGCGTCGATCAGATCGGCGTCGGCCTCGACGCAATCGATCGAGGATAGTCTCAGCCGCGCAAGCTCGGGCGCGGCGCGAAGAATCGCCCGGACGAGGCCGCCGAGGCGTGGCGCGTCCGACTGGTCCTCGCCATAGGAGGTCAAATCGACGCCCGTCAGCACGATTTCTCGAAAGCCTTTGTCCACCAGACGGCGGACCGCGGCGAGGATCTCTCCGGGCGGCGTCGAGCGCGAGCGGCCGCGCCCAAAAGGAATGACGCAAAAGCTGCAGCGGTGGTCGCAACCGGTCTGGACGGCGAGAAACGCGCGGGTATGGTCTTCAACGCCTTCGCTCAGCGCCTGAGGGCCGGCGCGCGAGGCCATGATGTCCGCGACCTCGACCTTCGCAGAAACCCCGGCGCGCTGAGCCCAAATATTCGGATCGGTTTTCTCAACATTGCCAATCACCTGGGCCACTTCAGCCATCTCGGCGAAGCGGGCGGGATCGATCTGGGCGGCGCAGCCGGTCACGACGATCTCCGCGTCCGGGCGCTCGCGCTTGATCCGGCGAATGGCTTGGCGAGCCTGACGGGTCGCCTCCGCCGTCACCGCGCAGGTGTTGACGATGACGAGGTCCTCGCGGCCATGCGCCGAGGCGGCGCGCCGCATGGCCTCGGATTCGACCAGGTTCAGCCTGCAGCCGAAGCTCACGACCTCGACGGACGCCGGGCCGTCGCCGGCGCTCGCCTCGGGGGCCGTGATCATGCCGCGAGATCCGCGAAAAGGGCCGGGTCGAGCCTGGTCTCGAACTCGAATTCGACCGGTCCGGTCATCACTACAATGTCGTCGCTCTCCCGCCAGGCGATCTCGAGATCGCCGCCGGGAAGGCTTACGACCGCCTCTCGCCGGGTCAGGCCCTTCCGCGCGCCGGCGACGAGAGCGGCGCAAGCAGCCGAGCCACAGGCCTTGGTCAGGCCGGCGCCGCGCTCCCAGACGCGCAGGGCGATATGGGCCGGGGAGAGCGCCTGCGCCAGAGAGACATTGACCCGATCCGGGAACATTGGATCATGCTCGACCAACGGCCCGATCGCCGCGAGATCATAGACGTCAAGAGCGGCGACCCAGAAGATCGCATGGGGATTGCCCATATTGACGACGGAGGGGCCAGACAGAACCGGCGCCGACTCGGGACCAATGCGCAGCCCAATCGCGCGCGTGTCCTCAGCCGGATCGCGCAAGGGAATTTCATTCCACGCAAGACGGGGCCGGCCCATCTCCACGGAAAAACGCAGCTCGCCGAGCCGCCGGCACTCGAGCCGGCCGGCGGCGGTCTCGACCGCGAGAACGTCGCGCGCGCCATCGCGCATCAGGAACCAAGCGACGCAACGCGCGCCATTGCCGCAAGCGCCGGCCTGCGAGCCGTCATTGTTGAAAATCGTCACAAAGGCCTCGGTTCCGGCCGAAACCGGGTCCTGCAGCGCCATCAACTGATCGAAGCCGAGACCTCGAGCGATCGCGCGCGCCTCGGCGCCGCGGACCGCCACCCCGCCGCCGCGCACGTCGAGCACCAGGATCTCATTGCCGAGGCCGTTCATCTTGGTTACTAGCCTGTTGGCGAGAGGGCTCATGGCGGATTTCATTCATCCCTGGTTTAGCTTCCATATAGGAAAAACATGCGGGAACGGCCATCGTTTTGTCGAAGCTTTGGCGTTCTCATGGAATGAAGCGGCCAAGCCGGCCGGTTCGATTCGTTTCGACGATCAAAGCCGGAGCCGGGAAGGGCGCGCGCGGCGCATCAGGAGCTGCACATGAGGTTCGGCGAATTCAACGGATTTGCGAGCGCCGTCTTGGCTCTCGTCGCGCTTTTGGCCTTGGCGGCGAGCCCGCCAGCGGCCGCCGAGACGCGTTTCGCAGCGGCGGACAAAGTCGCGCCCGAGGAGGCTCCCCCGACGGCGGCGCAGGAGACCGAGACGCCCAACACGGCGCCCGGCGTCCCGAGCGATGCGACGACAGTTACGCTCGAGGTTGCCGCCCGGCCTGTGGCCTTCGTCGCAGGCGACTCGGACTGGGCCAATGGGTTCAAGGCGATCGGCGACGCGATCGCCAAGGTCGAGACGGCGGTCAAGACCGCCAATTTGACGCCGGCGGGGCGGCCTTTCGCGGTCTTCCTGTCGACCGACGACAATAATTTTCACTTCGAGGCCATGGTGCCCATTCCGGTCAAGCCGGAGGACAAAACCGAACTCTCGGACGGGGTGAAGCTCGGGGACTCGCCATCCGGGAAGGCGATCAAATTTCTTCACCGCGGCGCTTATGACGACATCGATTCGACCTATGATCTCATCACGGCCTATCTCGATGAAAAAGGCCTGGAGGCGCGCAATCTCTTCGTCGAGGAATATCTGACCGACACGAAAGAATCGAATGACGCCACGCTCGAGGCCGATATTTACGTGTTCTTGAAGTAAGCGGCTCGCCAGCGCGTCAAGCGTCCGCGACTTCGACGGCCTCTTTGGCCTCGCGCTGCGGCGCGAGGCCAAAATAGCTCTGCATGATCCGGTCGCGATAGGCGACGAGATTGGCGCGCCCCTCCGCCGCGGTCCGGATCGGCGTGTCGAAGGCCGGCGCCAGCATATGCGCGACAAAGGCGAACACAGTCGCGTCGGCCGCGCAGGGCTTCGCCCCCATCAGGAATGTCTTGTCGCCGAGGAGGACGGCGAGCGCATCGATGTCGCGAGTCGCGAGGATCGCGATTTCCTCCTGCGAATGGCGGCCGAAGCCCTGTGCGATCAGATTTCGCGCGACCTTGCGGCGGACATAGCTTCGCACGAGCGGCCGGACGAAGGCCGGGGCGGAGTCGAAAAACCGCGCCGGGCCTTTTGTGAAATTGGCCAAGTCGAGCCAGCGCACCGCGAGCAAGGCCAGATAGAGATGGTCCTCGCACATTTTCTCGATCGCCCAGGCCGCGGCCCTTTGCGCGGGGTCGAGGCCGGCGTCGAAGTCGAAGCCGTATTTCTTCTCGATATGAAACCGGATGAAGGTCGAATCGGCGACGATCTCGCCGTCATCCTCAATGTAAGGCAGCTTGCATTTTGGGGCGCGGCCATAGCCGCCTCGATCTTCCGCATAGGGCAGGCCGGCGAGCTTCAGAAGCATCATGGCCTTGGTGACGAAGGGACTTCCGTCCGGCAGGCCGAAATAGGGGCCGAACGTATAGAGCGTGATCATGCGGCGGGCCTTATCTGAGCGGAAGACTCGAGGAGGAGCGAGCGAGGATCAATGCGTGCTCGTCGCCGTCACGTCGCTCGGCTCGACGGAAAATTCGATCGCGTCGATCTCGGCCCGACCGACGAGCGTCGCCAAGGCGACATGGAATGGCACGACCACGTGAGCATGCGGCACGGGCGCGAGCCAGGCCTCGATGTCGCGGTTCTGCGCCATGAAGCGCGCCGAACGCGAATCCCATTTATGGCCGGACACCGGCGCGTAGCGCGCCGCACAGACGGAGACCGGACCGGAATAGCCTTTGACCGCCACATCCTTGGTCCCGACATAGGAAAGCGTGACGTCGAACCGGATGTAACCATCATAAATCGGGATCGTGCGATTGCAGGCGGCCGGCCCCACGAGGGGCTGATCTTCCGGCACCGCCATGATGAAGGCGCTGGTCGGATCGAGAATATTGCGCTTATGCGCGTCGGTGACCGGAACCCGGCCTTCGCGATCTTCCCAAGGCGGGACGATTTCCACCGATTTGACGGTCCCGGCGTTGAGCGCCATCCGCACGGTCCGAGTCTCGTGCGAGCTCGAGGAGGTCGTGGCGAAAGTGGCCGGCAGAGCGACTCCCTTGCGAAGCGCGCCAGTCGACGCCAAAGCCATTTTTACGTTGGCCAGCATCGCGGCGATCCCGGTCAACCGCGCGTTGAGATCGACGCGATAATTCGCCGCTCCGAGCGAGCCGGCCGCCGCCACCTCGCCGATATGGAGCCCAACGAGGCTCACGGAATAGCGCGCACGCACGACATCGGCCGAGGCGGCGCCCACGCCGAGGCAGCATAGGGCGACGCCTATGCGTAACGTGCAAGGCTTGGCGAAAGCGCCGATTCGCGATGCGCCATCCGCCAGAGCCTTGCCGAACCTCGCTGCTTTTGCGAGCCTCGCTGGTTTTGAATGGAAGGCGGTCCGATCGGCTGCCGGCGGCATGCCCATTGCCTTGCGGCCGTCTCGATCGCCCCTGGCTGCTGAGCCGCTGTGCAAGACTGAAAAAACCTCTCCGGAAACAGACCCGTACAAAGCCTATCCGGCCGCGACGGTCCTGTCACGAGAACGGATAGCGCATTTTGGCCCGAGCGACAAATCGCGCGGCGGATCGCTGCTCTCTTGGAAATCTCCTGGATTTGGCGCGAGGCTCCTACGGCGGGAATAGGGTTGGCCTAAAGCGCGGATTTTCGCTACCTGTTGAAAATGCGCCGGCTCCGGCGAGGCGCGCAAGCGGCTTGGAGATATTCGCGAACATGAAAAAAGCGAGCGGGATGCGGAAATGGGCGAAAAGCGCCTCGGCATGGCGGGGACTGGCGCTGGCCGCGAGCGTTTTTGTTTGCGCCGAGGCGCAGGCGGCCGGTCCCGGCGACGCCGCGCCCGATTCCGCCGAAAGCGCGCCGACGCCGGCGAAGCCTGTCAAGCACGCCGCCAAGACCGCGCCGCGCGCGAGCGGCGCCTCCAGCGAAATGGCCGGCCGCTATTCGGTGCTGCGGGAGGCCGGCAAGGACACGGGCTGCATGCTGACGCTCGACGCCAAGCCCGGCGCGCATGGCAATAAAGCGTCGCTCGCTCCCGGCTGCCGCGATCAAGGCATTGTGATCTTCGATCCGGTCGGCTGGCAGATCGGCGGCGGGCGCCTCACGCTCACCGCGCGCAAGGGCCACAGCACGCATCTCGATCAGCAACCGGACGGAACCTGGCTGAAGGACCCGAAGGAGGGGAAGGGCCTGAGCTTGAAAAAGATGTGAGGCGCGCTCGGCGTTCACGCGCGGCAACTTCTAAATCGTTCGCGCATGCCTGTCTTTGAAGGCTCCACTAGCCGCAATGGCTTGCGGCGTGGCCCGCGTGAGTTGATGCTCCATTACCATGCGTTCGCAAAGCTCGCCAGCGCCCTTGATCCGATACTGGACTTCGCCGCCCGACTCCGGCAATTGCGCAACGACCGTGAAGGCCAGGTCCGATCTCAAGAAATTTCCAGCGCGCCCGTCGAGAGAAACCCGGTCTCCGACTTGATAAAGATGGCCGGCGATAGCTGTTCTCATGCGGGTGCACTTTCAGCTTCCGGATAATCGTTCACTCGCACGTGGCATGGGACGTCCTCCAATTTGTTCTCGACGGCGGCGCGCTGTTTAGCGTCCTCTTGCGCCGAAATGACAAGAAGCTCATGCAAGATCTGAACGGTTGAGGGAAGCGGGAGTCGTCTCCCGAAACGATGCGTTTGGGCCATAATAAAAGCTCCGATACGCCTTTGATGTGCAGGTCATTAAGTCGCTTAGAAATAAGACGACGGCAAGCATCGCCGCCGCCAGACTATTCCGCTGCCTAGAGCATGCTTAGAAAAGTCCGATCGACTTTTTTCGATGCTCTAACTTATTGGATTGGAGCGCTTACGAGAAGGCTTATCTCTTTACTTCAGGCGCCTTAGGAGCCGAGACATCAGCCGGCTTGGCCCGGCGCGGGTTGACCTGGGACTGAGTCGGCGGCGCGACATCCGCATTGTCCGTTTTGGGAGCGTCAGCAGCGGACTTGATCGCGGGATTATTTCATCGAGATGAATCCTTGAAGTTCACTATTCCGAGATGGCGAGCGCCAAGACGGCCTTCACATAAAATCTCCTCGATCGCTCCGAAGAAGGTTTTCATGCTCATAATGACTTCTAACAAAGCCACCAGAGACAGCTAAATACGATACATGACGACATTTACCTATATCTTGAAAACATATATGGAAATTGCATGTTTAAAATACAAGGTATATGCCGGAATTTACTTCTGCAGCTACAACGATGCGACGGCAGATCGGCGGCCCGCACTCTTTCGTCATAATGGACAGCGGGAGTGACTTGTCGTCGTGCGAGACACAAGCGGTTCATACGCTCGCTCGGCACGAAGCGGCCGCGCGCATGCGTCCGATTGTGGCGTCATTGGCAGGCAAAGCGCCATCGGCGCAATCCGCTCATCCGCTTCTTAAAGTCTCGCCAAGCGGTATCTCGGGCGGCGGGACGCCAAACGTCAAAACTCATCTGCTGGCGACTCATCCCTAAAACCACTTCACTCCGGCAGCGGCCGCGGCTTGCGGTCCTCGCCGATCGCCACGAAAATGAACAGCGCGTCCGTCACCTTCACGCTCTCCTCGCTGTCCCGCGCTCGCTGCCAAGCCTCGACTTCAATGCGCATCGAGATGCGGCCGCGCCCGACCAGCCGCGCGAAAAGGCTCACTTCGTCGCCGACAAAAACCGGGCTGTGGAAAACCATGGCCTCGGCGCGCACAGTCGCGGCGCGGCCGCGCGAGACCCTGGCGGCGACGCTGCCGGCGGCGAGATCCATCTGCGACATGAGCCAACCGCCGAAAATATCGCCCGCCGGATTAGTGTCGGCAGGCATGGCGATCGTGCGGATGACCGGCGCCTCATTCGGCAGGGCGGACTCTTTATCGGCCATGGCGCGGTCCTGAACCAGAGCAATCATGGTAAAGCCGGGCCGCTGCCGCTTCTCGCAGCTTGAAGCGGATTTATCGCAAACTGTCGAGCAAAGCCTCATTGTCTCGCACGGGCAGCGAGCAGGCGCCCCCCGAGCAGACAAAAGCCGCCGCCTCGCCGGCGAGCGCCGCTTGCGCCTTGGCCGGATGCCCCTCGGGAATGTCCTGCGGCCGATCGATGTCCATCACGATCCGGTCGATGAAGGGCGCGGCCAGCGCCGTCTCGTAAAGCTCCTGTCGATTGGGGCCTGCGGTCACGATCTCCTTGGCTCGGAGGCGAAGGTCGAGCGCATTCAAAATGCCGGCGTGGCCGACGAAACTGGTTCTGACATAGGGCGCGACCGCCTTGAACAAAGCGTCGGCCCGGTCGAGCCAGCGCGCCTCTCCGGTTAGCCCGGCGAGCCGGACGAGGGCCGAGAGATAGACCGGATGGGCGTTGGGGATGGCGTCGTCCGAGGTCGGCGCGAGATGCAGGATGACGTCGCCGGCGTCGGCCGCCGCCATGCGGAGAAGCCCGCTCTCCGGATCGACATGACAGGCATCGAGCGCCTCGGCAAAAGCGATGGCCTCGGCGAGATAATCGCGCGGCGGGAGCGCGGCTACGGCTGGAAGGTTGCGCGCCTCGTGCAAAGCGAGGGCGGCGCGCATCATGGCCGCATAGTCGAGCGCCATGCCGGGCTTGACGAACACGCCGGCGCGCCAGCTATGGGCGAGCCGCTTCCGCCCCTCGGCGTCCTTATACTGCATGGTCTCGGCGATGAAGCGATAGGCGCGGGCGGCGAGCGCGATCCATTCATGCTCGCCGAGAAGCGTCGCGCCGTTGACGAGGGCGGCGATCATCAAGCCGTTCCAATCGGCCATGATCTTGTCGTCGAGGCCCGGGCGGATGCGCTTCTCGCGGACCTCGAAAAGCCTGCGCCGGATCGGGGCGAGCCGCGCCTCCTCCTCCGCCGTCGGGCGCTTGGATTCGAGGCGGTTCAGGATCGTCACCATCTCATTATGTGGGTGCTCGGCCCAATTGCCGATCCGCGAGGCGTTGTAGAATTTGCCGAAGAAGCTCGCATCCTCCTGCCCGAGCCGCGCCACGAGCTCGTCCCAGGTCCAGACATAATATTTGCCCTCGACGCCCTCGCTGTCAGCGTCGAGGCTCGCGCAAAAACCGCCTTCATAATTGGTCATCTCGCGCTTCAGCCAGCCGACCGTTTCGCGCGCGCGGGTCAGAAAGAGATCATCGCCGAATTCGTGATGGCAAAGCGCCAGAAGCTCCAAAATCTGGGCGTTGTCATAGAGCATTTTCTCGAAGTGCGGCGCGAGCCAGCGCTCGTCGGTGGAATAGCGCGCGTAACCGCCGCCAAGATGGTCATAGATGCCGCCCTCCGACATATGGGTGAAGGTCAGGCGCACAAGGTCGCGATAGGGGACCTTGCCAAGACGCGCGCCGGCGCGCCACAGAAGCTCGAAGATCGGCGTATTGGGAAATTTTGGCGCGCCGCGGAGCCCCCCATCCACTTGGTCAATGAAGTTGATGACCTGCGGCGCGAGATTGTCCAATTGCTCCAAGGTCAAGGCGCCGCCTTCGCCGCTCGGCGCGGCTTTGGTCAGGCCCTGGCGGACGATCTGCGTATTTTTGGCGATCCGCTCCGGCTCCGCGTGAAAGGCCTGGGCGACGGTCTTCAGCACGGTGACGAAGGCCGGCCTGCCATATTGCTCGACCTTAGGAAAATAGGTCCCGCCCCAAAATGGCTCGGCGGCCGGCGTCAAAAACATGGTTAACGGCCAGCCGCCGCGCTCGCCGAAAGCCTGAAGCGAGGACATATAAATATGATCTATATCGGGCCTCTCCTCGCGGTCGACCTTGATGTTCACGAAAAGTTCGTTCATCACAGCGGCCGTCTCGGCGTCCTCAAAGCTTTCATGCGCCATCACATGACACCAATGGCAGGCGGCGTAGCCGACCGAGAGAAGGATCGGCTTGTTGAGGTCCTGCGCCTCCTGCAGAGCCTCCTTGCTCCAGATCCGCCAATGGACCGGATTTTGCGCATGCTGCAAAAGATAAGGGCTTGCGGCCTTGGCGAGTTCATTGGTTGACATGGCGATCTTCTCTTCGGAGGACGGCGGAGCGCAAAGACGAAACGAAATGATGCGATGATGTTACAGGACGAGCCGGCGACAGGGCGATGAGCAAGGACACGATTTTCGCCATCGCCTCTGGCACGAGCCGTGCCGCGATTGCGGTGCTGCGTCTTTCCGGCCCGGCGACGCCGCAGATCGTCGCGCGCATGGCCGGCAAATTGCCGCCGCCCCGCGCGGCGACTCTCGCGAAATTTATAGACCCTGCTTCGGACGAAACCATTGATCGCGGCCTTGTGGTCTTTTTTCCGGCGCCGAGGAGCTTCACCGGGGAGGACTGCGCCGAATTCCATATCCATGGCGGCCGCGCGGTGGCGGCCCGGCTGATCGCAGCGATCGGCGCTTTTCCCGGCGCGCGGCCGGCTAAGCCCGGCGAGTTCACACGGCGTGCGCTTTTGAACGGGAAGATGGATCTCGCCGAGGTCGAAGGTCTCGCCGATCTGATCCAGGCCGAGACCGAATGGCAGCGGCGGCAAGCGCTCCGCCAAATGGAGGGACGACTCAGCCGGCAGGCTGAGGATTGGCGAAGAAGCCTTCTCGAAGCCGCCGCCCTGATCGAGGCGGAGATCGATTTTTCAGACGAAGCGGCCGTACCGCCCGAGACCAGCCGCAAGATCGGCGAGATCCTGGCGCCGGTGCGCGACGCGCTTCTCGCCGAGCTTGCTGCGGGAAGGGTCGGAGAGCGCATCCGGGAAGGTCTGGTCATTGTGATCGCCGGCCCCCCAAATGCGGGAAAATCGACGCTTTTAAACGCGCTGGCCCGCCGCGACATTGCGATCGTCTCGCCCGAGGCTGGCACAACGCGGGACGCGATCGAAGTTCATCTCGACCTTGATGGGTGTCCGGTGATCTTGATCGATACCGCCGGCCTGCGCGATAGCGCCGATTCCGTCGAGGCGATCGGCGTCGCTCGCGCGCTCGAAAAAGCCAAAGGTGCAGATCTTGTTCTTTGGCTAAGCGAATTGGCGGCGCCGCAAGCCGCGCCAGAGTCTTTCCTTGGGCTTGAGACCTGGCCGATCTTGACAAAAAGCGAGTTCGGCAAACGAGAGACGACGCAGGACGCGCTTGCGATCAGCGCCGCGACAGGCAATCTCGACCTCCTGATCGCGCGGCTCTCGGATTTCGCGCGCCGCAAGACGGGGGAGGGATTTGCCGGACTCATCACGCGCGAGCGGCATCGGTTGGCCTTTCAAGCGTCGGCAGAAGCTTTATCGCGCATTCTCAACGCGCCCGAAGCGCCGGTGGAATTGCTTGCCGAGGATTTGCGGGCGGCTGCATTCGCCCTACAAAAGATTACCGGCTTGATCGACGTCGAGGATATATTAGGCGAGATTTTCTCGCGTTTTTGCATCGGCAAATGACAGGCCGTCTCATAATCATTGCGGGGGACCCCGAGATCTCCGCCCAAATACCTGTTTCACGTGAAACAGGGAGGCCATAAGGCGCGCGAAATGGCGGCAAGTTTTGATGTGATTGTGATCGGCGGCGGCCATGCCGGATGCGAGGCGGCGGCGGCCTCCGCGCGCCGCGGCGCAAGGACCGCTCTGCTCACGCAATCCGTCGCTCATATCGGAACCATGTCCTGCAATCCAGCTATTGGCGGACTGGGCAAAGGTCATCTCGTGCGAGAAATCGATGCGCTCGACGGACTCATGGGGCGGGTCGCCGACGCCGCCGGAATCCAGTTCCGCCTCCTCAATCGCGCCAAAGGTCCTGCCGTGCGTGGGCCGCGCGCGCAAGCCGACCGCAAGCTCTATCGCATGGCCATGCAAGAGGCGATTGGCGCGGTGGACCAACTCACGGTGCTCGAGGGGGAAGCCGCTGAACTCATCCTCCGTGACGGCGGCATCGCCGGGCTGCGCACCCTAGACGGCGAAGACATCGCCTGCGGCGCGCTGGTTATCACGACCGGCACTTTTCTGCGTGGGATGATCCATATCGGCGAAAGGCGAATCCCGGCGGGACGCATGGGCCAATCGCCTGCCAATCGCCTGGGCGCGACGCTACAGGCGCTCGGTTTTCGGACGGATCGGCTCAAGACCGGCACGCCGCCCCGGCTCGACGGGACAACCATCGACTGGGCCGCGCTGGAGCGACAGAAGGGCGACGACGAACCCGAGCCATTTTCCTTTTTGACCGAGCGCATTGAGACGCAGCAAATCGATTGTTTCATCACAAATACGACCGAAGAGGGCCATAGGCTCATCCTCGATAATCTGAAAAGCTCTCCGGTCTATTCCGGCGCGATTTCGGGCAAAGGGCCGCGCTATTGTCCCTCGATCGAAGATAAGGTCGTGCGCTTTCGTGAGCGCGAGGCGCATCAGATCTTCCTCGAGCCGGAAGGGCTCGAGGACAAGACCATCTATCCGAATGGGATCTCCACCTCGCTTCCTGAAGAGATCCAGGATCGCTTCTTGCGCACCATCCCAGGCCTCGCAGAGGTCGCCGTTCTTCAGCCGGGCTATGCGATCGAATATGATTTCATCGACCCGCGGGAATTGACGCCCCTCTTGGAGACAAAGCGCGTCAGAGGCCTCTTTTTCGCCGGGCAGATCAATGGCACAACCGGCTATGAAGAGGCTGCGGCTCAGGGACTCGTCGCCGGACTGAATGCAGCCGCCTTCGCGGGAGGCGGACCCAGCGCCATTTTCGATCGCTCCGAAGCCTATCTCGGAGTCATGATCGACGATCTCGTCAGCCGGGGCGTGACCGAGCCCTATCGCATGTTCACCTCACGAGCCGAATATCGTCTCTCTCTGCGCGCGGATAATGCCGATCAGCGCCTGACCGCCAAGGGTGTCGAATTGGGCTGCGTAGGCCTCGTCCGCCGCGCAGCCTTCGCCAAAAAGGCCGAAGCTCTGGCCGCAGGGCGGACTCTCTTGGAGGGCCTCAGCCTCAGCCCCAATGCGGCGGCGGCGCAAGGCTTAAAGGTCAATCAGGACGGCGTCCGTCGCAGCGCATTTGATCTCCTCGCCCTCCCCGAGATCGCCATCGACCGACTTTCCGCGATCTGGCCTGAACTTGGCGCGCTCAGCGAGAAGACCGCTCGGCAGCTCGAGATCGACGCCAAATATGCCGTTTATCTGGATCGGCAGAACCGCGACATCGAGGCCTTCCGTCGAGACGAGGCGCTGGAAATTCCCGAAGAACTCGATTATGCGCGTCTTCCTGGGCTTTCCAATGAGATTCGCGCGCGGCTGGAGATGATCCGACCGCGCACCATGGGCCAGGCTGGACGCATCGAAGGCATGACCCCGGCCGCCTTGACCTTGCTCGCGTCCAAGCTGCGCAGCGCGCGCCGGGAGGTCTAGGCTTGGCGAAGCGTGCAAATGACAGACAGGCTTCGACGCCGGTCGGCAAGGACGGTCCTCACCACCCTGCTTTCGCGCGCGAATCTCCAGAAACTTTGCAGCGGCTCAGGATCTATGCCGAACTTCTGAAAAAATGGAATCCGACGATTAATCTTGTCGGCCCCAAGACGCTGGATCAAATTTGGATCCGGCACTTTGCCGATTCGCTCCAAGTCTCGGACGCTTTGCCTGAGGCGCGCCGCTGGATGGATCTTGGCTCGGGAGCCGGATTTCCTGGGCTCGTGACGGCGATCCGCTATGCGGACGATCCACAGGCCCGAGTCCATCTGCTCGAATCGGACCAGCGCAAATGCGCTTTTCTCCGCGAAGTTTCACGTGAAACCGGCGCGCCGGCCACCATCTGCTGCGAGAGAATCGAGAAATTCCTGCCAAGCTTCCATGAGCCGATCGAGGCTGTGAGCGCCCGCGCTCTGGCGCCTTTGCCGATATTGCTGCGCTACGCTGAAAATCTTATCGCAAAAGGTGCGATCGGCGTATTTTCCAAGGGAGAACACGCGGAAGCTGAATTGACCGATTCATTTACCGCAAGTAAATATTTGATCACGACGATGGAAAGCAGGACATGCGCCTCGGCTCGCCTTGTCATCGTGCGCCGGCGCCCCGATCTCAACGAAGATCGAAGCTTAGATCAAGAACCCGACGGTAAATTGCGTACAATCTAAAACAGATTGGCGTCAACTCACTTGCTGCAAATCTAATTACGTTACAGGATAATAGAGAGCGCGTGCATGCGCTCTCGATGGAGCCAGGCTTGTCATCACCCCATTCCCAAATGCGCATCCTCGCGCTCGCCAATCAAAAAGGCGGGGTGGGCAAAACGACGACAGCCATCAATCTCGGAACCGCCCTCGCGGCGATAGGCGAACGCGTTCTCGTCATCGATCTCGACCCGCAGGGCAATGCATCAACCGGTCTCGGCGTCGATCGCAGAGACCGCCGCCTTTCGACCTATGACGTGCTGATCGCGGAACGCACTTTGGCCTCGGTCATTCAAGAGACCGCCGTCCCACGGCTCGCCCTCGCGCCCGCGACCATCGACCTCGCCGGAGTCGAACTGGAGATCGCCGACCATAAGGATCGCGCTCACCGCCTCCGCGCCGCGCTCGCCGCACTCGCGCAAGAGCAAAGCGCCGACACGAATGAGGCGGCCTTCACCTATGTCCTGATCGACTGCCCCCCCTCACTCAATCTCATCACCATGAACGCGATGGCGGCGGCGCATGCCGTGCTCGTTCCGTTGCAATGCGAATTCTTCGCTCTCGAGGGCCTGACCCAGCTCTTGAGCACGGTTGACCATGTCCGGACCAATCTCAATCCAGGGCTCGCCCTCCACGGAATCGTCCTCACCATGTTCGATTCCCGCAACAGTCTCGCGACCCAGGTCGTGGCTGACGTGCGCGGTTTCCTGGGGGAAAAGGTCTACGAAACGGTCATTCCGCGCAATGTCCGGATTTCCGAAGCGCCTTCGCATGGCAAGCCCGTCCTGCTTTACGATTTGAAATGCGCCGGCAGCCAAGCCTATCTAAAGCTCGCCTCGGAAATGATTCAACGCGAGCGCGCCTATCGCGCGACGGAGTCCGGCGGCGCGCAAACCTCGCCAAATCAGCACCCGGAAAAACCCAATGACGAAAGTCTCCAAAATGGCGGATGAGCCGAAGCCAAGACTCGGCCGAGGCCTTGCGGCTTTGCTCGGAGACGCCCGTGAGGCTGCGCCGTCGGGAGACGTCGCGCGCGGGCAAAAAAAGGTCCCGATCGAGTTTCTTCGCCCCAATCCACGCAATCCGCGCAAGAATTTCGAAGAGGCGGAGCTCGACGATCTTGCGGCCTCGATCAAGGAAAAGGGCGTTCTCCAGCCTATTCTCGCCCGCCCCGCGCCCGGCCTCGCCGACGCCTATGAGATCATAGCCGGCGAGCGCCGCTGGCGCGCCGCCCAGCGCGCCGGTTTGCATGAGGTGCCGATCATCAGCGTCGAGGCGGACGACCGCCAGGCGCTGGAAATCGCCATTATCGAGAATGTCCAACGAAGCGACCTCAACGCCCTTGAGGAAGCCTCCGGCTATGACCGGCTCGGCCTGGAGTTCGGCTATTCGCAAGGCGATCTCGCCAAAGTCATCGGCAAGAGCCGCAGCCATGTCGCCAATAGTCTCCGCCTCTTGAAGCTGCCGGAACGAACGAAGCAGCATTTGGCCGCGGGCCGAATTTCCGCCGGCCATGCCCGCGCCCTTCTCGCAATGTCCGACGCAGACCCCCTCGCCGAGCGCATCGTGGCGCAGGGCTTGAGCGTCCGTGAGGTCGAGCGGATCGTCCAGGAAGAGGCCGAGCGGGGCTTGGCCCAGAAAGGGAAGGGCGGCCCGAAGCGTGCGGCGCCCGAGAAAGACGCCGATACCCGCGCGCTCGAAAGCGCGTTGATCGCCGCTCTCGGCCTCAAGGTCTCGATCGCCAATAAGGGCGAGAGCGGCGAGTTGCGCATCGCCTATAAAACTCTTGAGCAACTCGACGCCATCTGCCGGCTGCTGAAGAGCGACGCGTGATCCGCGCACGACCTGATCGCGCAAAGTGGCGTTCTCATATGTATCCTCTACGCGTCACCGCGCGCAATTCAGCAAATCTGGTTAACCAAGTCTTCCGGTTAACCATACCTCGATCATAAAGCGATTTAAGCCACGAATCGCTAAGGGCCGCCTTCGGTTCAACTCCCTCTACCCACCGCGCAGTTCTTAACATTCTCATTGCCTGACGTCGTCCGGTTGCATTCCGCGACACAAGGCAAAATCATCCTTTCATCGGAACTTAACTAAAAATCGCCTCAATCTCGCTTCAACAAGGAAGGGTAGCTCCTTGTGCGGAACGTAGATTGAGCGATCACACAACCACGCATCTCGCGCGGTCGATCGAGTCATTGCTCCGCAGAACAACTTGGCGCCCGAAAAGCGCCACGAAATGACAACATTTCGAGAGCGAGACGAATGACGCATTGGCTCGAATCGCCGCAAGACTTGCCTGCCCCCAGGCGCACTTCAGTCGCTCTGACAGTTCTTTCGCGAATCGTCCCAGGCGCGGTGACGCTTGGCCTTACAATGATGTTCGGCGTCTGGACGCTCTACCTCCGCGACGATGTCCCTCGCGTCTCCGAGGCGCAATCCATCGCAACGCCTCCGACCACCGAGGTCGCGGCGCTCACGTCGACGCCGACGGCTGAGACTCCACGCGCCGCGAATCCCTATGGCGCATTATTCGACCCCCGCGGCCTGCCAAACTCCGAGGCCGCCAGCCTGACAAAGAACTTTCCTGTCGCGGCAAACGACGCGCAACCGGCGACGCCAGCGGCTGCCCAGCCCGTTGTTGAAGCCGAGGCAGCCACGCCTTCCTCGCTTCAGTCCAACGCGAACGTGCCTATGCCCGTTCCGCGACCCGTCGAACTCGCCGCGCTGGACACGCGCAACCCCATTCCTGCGGCGTCGCGCCGCGTTGCGCAACAAAACAACAAGACATCCATCGCCGTTTCGCCGCCCGCCGACAATCGCTCGTTCTTCGAGAAGCTATTCAGCCCGGCGCAACCCTCAGGTCCCGTGCTCGCCTATGCCGCGCCAGAAACCAACATGGTCCTCGGCGCGGCCAAAGCGAGCACGACCGCAAACGCGCCGCGACTCGGCGGCGGAACAGCGATCTATGACATCTCGGCGCATACGGTCTACCTTCCCAATGGCGCGCGGTTGGAAGCGCATTCCGGCTTAGGCGACAGGTTGGACAACCCCCACTTCGTCCATGAACGCATGCGCGGCCCGACCCCGCCGAGCGTCTATGAATTAAAATTGCGGGAGGCGCCTTTCCACGGCGTGCGCGCGCTGCGCCTCACGCCTGTCGGCAATAGCTCGGTCTATGGCCGCACCGGCCTCCTTGCCCATACCTACATGTTGGGCCCCAACGGCGATTCCAACGGATGCGTGTCTTTCCGAAACTACAACGCCTTCCTGCAAGCTTATGAGAGCGGCGAGGTCAGACGCCTCGCGGTCGTCACGCATATGAATTAACGTGGCGACCGTCCTCTCCCCCTAGCGACAGGTCGGGTTTGCGCGGCGCGCCCGACCACATCGCCCCGCCTAACCGAACTTGCGCCGCACGCGCGGCGAAATCTCACGGAAGGGGAAAGGACGCTTTCACCAACGGCCGCAAGATAGTGTATGGGATCTCGCATGAACACATGCACTCGGCATATCCGCCGAAGGCGTCGTCATCATAGCTAACGGTCGCCAATTCGGCGCCGAAGCTCCAGTTATCGATGCGTCCGGTCTTCTCGACGACTTCGCTCATATTGACCTCGTCTGAGGGTTCTGAAAATCCCTCTGACTTTTGATGCTCGGCCTTTTCATTTTTGAGAAAAGTCTTACAGTAGCTGAAAATTTTCTCTGCGTTTTCTTTATCTAATAAATCGTCAAAAGACAGGCTGCGGCCGGTTTTCAGATCGACGTTGATATTATTATATTCGCGATACGGGTGAGGTTGACCCTCGAAAGACTCGTAATTCAAATGAGCGGAAATCAGCTGCGGCGACGCATAGGCCAAGCTGGCCTTCAGATCGACGAAATACGTGCTGGACCCATCTAGATCATATTCATCATCCATTCCTCGCAATGCGCGCTGGACGAATTTTTCCATTTCGGCATTGAACTTCTTTTCGCCCGGCCCTCTCGCGGGATTAAATTTAAACGCCTCGACAGAAGTTTTTATCTTCTTGCCTCCGCCTCTGAAGAAGAAGCGCGGTTCGATCGGCGTCGGCGTCCCGGGCCCCGCTTGCGGGCGCCCCTCCAGAAATTTCTGGCGCTCAATGCTTTGCTTCGCGAGGCATCCGGCCAAAAGGTCCGTTTCCGCGCCGCAATTTTCGTCACGGTCATGAATCCAGGCGATCTGGGAACGTTTCAGATCGCCCTTTTCCTTTTCGGGCAATCGATCGCGCAACAGCGCGAAGGCGCGTCCTAGAGCCCCGTCCGCGGCGAGCGCCGCGGGGTCGGAACAAATCGCTCTTTCGGTTGAGCTTTTCGCCTTGCCGCAGTCCAGAGCATATTCCGATCGGACTGAACCGATCCGATCGCCAAGACTATCCTCAACCAATTGAATCTGGGCCGAGTTCTTATCGATTGGATGAGTCCATCCAATCGGAACGCGCTCTAGAGCCTCGGCCCATGTGGCCGGCGACGCGAGATACACGACGGTGAGGCCTCGAATGACAATCAGCTTCATTGCGAATTCCTGAAAATAAATTCTTATTTGCCGAAAAAATGTAGACGGCCGGCAGACGCAAAAATATGGACCGGTGCTACGCGCCGCAATGCTCCTCACAAAAAGCTCTGCGGATCGATGTCGACCGCAACCTTTACCCCGCCGCGTTCGGGCGGGCCGGCCGCGAGCAGCGCGCGCAAGAATCCCTGCAGATCCGCCGCGCGTGGCGCCCGGACGAGCAGACGAAAGCGATGTCGCCCACGGATGACCGCGATCGGCGCCTCGGCGGGACCAAGCAATGTGAGGTCGTCCTCGGCCGGCAGACCGCCGGCTGGCGCGAGACGCCAATGATCTGAAGGCGGCAAATCATAAGCCGCCCGAGCCAGCGCGCGGGCATGGCCCTCCGCCGAGGCCGCATCCTTGCCGGAGACGATCAACGCCGCGAGACGGCCGAAAGGCGGCAGGCCCGCACGGCGGCGCTGCTCGGTCTCCTCATTGAAGAAGCGCTCGTAATCGCCCGACAGCAACGCCCGCATCACGGGGTGCTCCGGCTGCCAAGTCTGCACCAGCGCGCGGCCGGACGTGTCGAAACGCCCGGCGCGGCCCGTCACCTGTTGCAGCAATTGGAATGTTCGCTCCGCCGCGCGAGGATCGCCCGAGGTCAACCCAATATCCGCGTCGATCACGCCGACAAGGGAAAGCATCGGAAAATTGTGCCCCTTGGCGACGAGCTGCGTGCCGATGACGATGTCGCAGGCCCCGCGCGCGATCGCGTCGAGCTCCGCCCGCAACCTTTCCGCGCCGCCGGGAAAATCAGAAGACAGAACCAGGAGCCGGGTGTCGGGAAACAGCTCCGCGGTTTCCTCGGCGAGCCGCTCTACGCCCGGGCCGCAAGCAGTCAACGAATCCTTCGCCTCGCATTCCGGGCAAACCTGCGGCCGGCGTTCGATATGGCCGCAGTGATGGCACACGAGTGCGCGGCGAAACCGATGCTCGACCAGCCAGGCGGTGCAGTTCGGGCATTGGAACCGGTGGCCGCAGCTTCGGCAAAGCGTGAGCGGCGCATAGCCCCGGCGGTTCAAGAAGAGCAACGCCTGCTCGCCCCGCCCCAGAGTCTCGCCAAGCGCCGCCACGAGTTTCGGCGAGATCCATTTTCCGCGCGGGGCCGCCTCCCGCCTCAGATCGACCGCGGAAAGTTCAGGCAAAGCGCGGCCCTGGAACCGCGCCGCGAGCCGCACATGGCCATAGCGACCTTGCTCGGCATTGACTCTCGTCTCGATGGAAGGGGTCGCCGAGGCGAGGATCACGGCCGCCTTTTCGATCCGGCCGCGCACCACGGCCATGTCGCGGGCGTGATAATTAACCCCGTCCTCCTGCTTATAGGCGGCGTCATGCTCTTCATCGACGATCAAAGCCGCAAGATCCGCGAAGGGAAGAAACAGCGCCGAACGCGCCCCCGCCACGACCTTGGCCTCTCCCGAGGCGACCGCCTTCCAGATCCGCGCGCGCTTGCGGGCGGAGACTCCCGAATGCCATTCGGCCGGCCGCGCGCCGAACCGAGCCGCGAAACGATCGAGAAACTGGGTCGTCAGCGCGATCTCCGGCATCAGGATCAAGGCTTGGCGCCCGGCCTTCAGACATGCGGCGACCGCCTCGAAATACACCTCGGTCTTGCCCGAGCCTGTCACCCCTTCGAGCAAAGTCGCGGAGAAGGCGCGGGCGGCGACGCGGTCCGCGAGAACGCGCGCCGCCGCCGCCTGATCGGCTTCAAGCGTAGGCGCGGCGAAATCGGGAGCGGAGGGGAGAGCGACCGGCTCGGGCGGAAGCGCGATGGTTTCGAGTGCGCCATCGTCGATGAGCCCATCTATCACCCCGACCGAACAGGCCGCCGCCTCGGCCAAGGCGGATTTCGCGAAGGCGAGCCCACCTTCCGCCGCGGCGAGAACGCGGGCCCGCGTGGGCGTCAGGCGGGAGGGCGCAGCGCCCGAAAGGCGAACGCCGACCCGCACTGGCTCGGGGCCGGCGGAGAAAGGCGCCCGCACGCCCATGCGGAGGACCATGCCGCGCGGGGACATGGTCCAGCGCGCGGTCCAATCTATGAACTCTCTTAACGCGCGCCCGAGCGGCGGAAGCGCAAGCCGCGTCTCAATGCTTTTGAGATTGGACGCGCCCCCAGGCGCCGCCCGCAGGCTCCAGACAACGCCGATCGTCGTTCTGGTCCCCAGCGGCGCCTCGACGAAATCGCCCTCGGCGAGATCGAGACCTGCGGGGATTTTATAGGAATAGGCAGTATCCACAGCCACAGGGACAAGGACGTCGGCGACGCCGGGCGCCGATGCTTTTGGGGCCTCAAAGCCGCTTGCCAAAGAGGGCCCCCTCTCCTTCGCCAAAGACCGGCTCCCGACTTGATTTCAAGCCAGGACTATAGGGCGCTAGGCGAGGAAAGCCCAAGACCAAGGCGAAGAGGCCTGCAAAACCGTCTCGAAGGGCGAGGCAAGTGAAGATTTCAAAATAGTCTCTAAGCTTCGTGAGCCGGCAGGCGTTGCCACGCGACCGGGCGCAGGGAGGCGTCTAATGAGACGCTTTTGCTAATTCCTCGCCGCCAAATACGTCGTCCGATAGGCGGCGACGAGCGGAAAGCTGAAGCCGATGCTTTCGAGCGTCACGTCGCCGGTTTCGATCATCAGCGGCTCGCTAGGCCAGGAGCCGTCTGGGTTGCGGCGCAGCAGTTCAGCGCCGATCGAAGCGGTGCTGAAGACGAGGATCTCCTGAACGCTAGGCAAAGTCGCATAGGCCCAGACATTGGCCCAGATTTCAGCCCGATTGTTCGGAGAGTGGATCTCGATCAAAAGGACAGGATCCTCGAGCGCGCTTTCCTCAAATTCATACGCCGAACAGATGACGGCGAGGTCGGGGATTCGAACATTGGTCTTTGACTGAATGCGCGGAATCACGTTCGGCGTCGTCAGGATCGTGCAAGGACCGCCCCGCGCCTCAAGATAGCCCGCGATGAGATGCGCGACTTGGCTTTGTATCGCGCCATGCGTGCGGCTTCCGCGAGCCATAGTCTGCGGTTCGCCATCGATCAACTGCCAGGGCAACGGCGTGGACGGGTTCCATGCGAAAAATTCCGCGACGGTCATTCCAGCTGGGATTTCGGGCAAAGCAATCAAGGGAGGGCTTCGCATTGGCTCAGCCTTTGGCTCAGACGAAAGCTTCGTCGGTTCCGGCGGCAAGCTGATCGACGCCGGCGCATGGCGGTTGCGCGCAAGGCTGTTCAACCCCTCGACCACGGCCGAAAATGCCATCGCCGCATAGATATAGCCCTTGGGAAGATGGAAGCCGAAGCCATCCGCGACCAGAGTCGTGCCGATCAACAGCAAAAAGCCCAGGGCCAACATCACGATGGTCGGATTTCTACGAATGAAATGGGCAAGCGGATCGGCCGCGAACAACATGGCGAGCACCGCCACCACGACGGCGACGACCATGATCGGCACATGCTCGGTCATTCCGACCGCAGTGATGATCGAATCTATCGAGAAGACAATGTCCAACGCCATGATCTGCGCGACCACGGCGCCGAAGCGCACGGGCTTACGACCGGGCGAATCCTCATGAGCATCGGCGGCGACGTCGACATTGTGATGGATCTCGGTCGTCGCCTTCCACACGAGAAAGGCGCCCCCAGCGATCAGGATCAAGTCGCGCCAGGAAAAATCATGGCCGAAGGCCGCGAACACGGGTTCGACGAGCTTGACGACGAAACCCGCTGCGCCAACGAGTAAAATTCGGAAGATGAGGGAAAGGCCAATGCCGATCCGACGCGCCCGCCCGCTTTGCGGAGACGGCAGCTTATTGGAGAGGATCGCGATGAAGACGAGATTATCGACGCCGAGCACCAGCTCCATCGCGACCAATGCCGCAAGGGCGAGCCAATTCGCGGGCTCGTAGGCGAGGCCGATCAGAGCGGGAGGCAAGAAGGCCATGGCCCGACCCGCGCGCGACTAGGCCGCGCTCAGGTGTTCATCGCCTCGAAGAAGGTGGCGTTTCCTTTCGGCGTCTCGCGCAACTTGCCGAGGAGGAACTCGATGCCGTCCACCGTGCCCATAGGATTGAGAATGCGCCGCAAAACGTACATTTTCTTGAGAATGTCGGGCGGCACGAGCAATTCCTCCTTGCGGGTGCCGGAACGGGTGATGTCGATCGCCGGGAAGGTGCGCTTGTCGGCCACCTTGCGGTCGAGAATGATCTCCGAATTGCCGGTGCCCTTGAACTCTTCGAAAATCACCTCGTCCATGCGCGAGCCGGTGTCGATCAGCGCGGTCGCGATGATCGTGAGCGAGCCGCCCTCCTCGATATTGCGGGCGGCGCCGAAGAAGCGCTTGGGCCGCTGGAGGGCGTTGGCGTCGACGCCGCCGGTCAGCACCTTGCCGGAAGACGGAACCACAGTGTTATAGGCCCGACCCAATCGGGTGATCGAATCGAGAAGAATCACCACGTCGCGACCATGCTCGACGAGGCGCTTCGCCTTTTCGATCACCATTTCAGCGACCTGGACATGGCGCACCGCGGGCTCGTCGAAGGTCGAGGAAACGACCTCGCCCTGGACCGAGCGCTGCATGTCGGTGACTTCCTCCGGCCGCTCGTCGATCAACAAAACGATCAAATAGCATTCCGGATGATTGGCTGTGACCGATTGCGCGATATTCTGCAACAAAACCGTTTTGCCGGTGCGCGGCGGCGCGACGATCAAGGCGCGCTGGCCCTTGCCGATCGGCGCGACGATGTCGATGACCCGGGCGGAGAGGTCCTTCTTGGTCGGATCCTCGACCTCGAGATGCAGACGCTCGTCGGGATAAAGGGGCGTCAGATTGTCGAAATGGACCTTATGGCGGATTTTCTCCGGGTCCTCGAAATTGATCGTGTTGACCTTGAGGAGGGCGAAGTAACGCTCGCCATCCTTGGGGCTGCGGATAAGGCCTTCGACTGTGTCGCCGGTGCGCAAGCCGAACCGCCGAATCTGCGACGGCGAAACGTAAATATCGTCAGGACCCGCGAGATAATTCGCGTCCGGCGAACGAAGGAAGCCGAAACCATCCTGCAGCACCTCGATGACGCCTTCGCCGACAATCTCGACGTCGCGGCTCGCGAGCTGCTTCAGGATCGCGAACATGAGCTCCTGCTTGCGCATGATCGACGCATTCTCGACTTCGTGCTCTTCGGCGAAGGCGAGCAATTCGGTCGGCGACTTGAGCTTCAAGTCTTGCAGCTTAATTTCCCGCATGGGGATGGAGTCCTTGGAAGATGGCGCGATCCGCGCGCGCGAATTCGAGACAGAAATGACGCAACCACGTCCGGCGAGGACAGGCGCGCAAGTCCCGAAAGACAGGTGCAAGGGTTTCGACGCGGCGCTTCGCACGCGCCTGATGAAAGCCAATAACCTTAGGGAGGGACTTTATTTATAGACGGATCTCAATGCTTTGACAAGCGAAACAGAGCCTACAATGATTCGCCGCCGCGATCAAAATGGCTTGACGACGACCAAAATGATGATGCCGAGCATCAGAATTGTCGGAATTTCATTGAGAATTCGGAAAAATCTGGGGTCGTGACGGTTTTCTTCGGCGGCGAAATTTTTAGCGCATCGGCTCAAATATCCGTGGAGGCCGGTCATCAAGACGACCAAAAGAAGTTTGGCCTGCAGCCATCGAGCGTCGAAGAAACCCGCTTGCGACGCCAGGGCGAGGCCGCTGAGCCAGGCGACGATCATGGCCGGGCGCATGATGATCCGCAGCAGCCGGCCTTCCATCACCGTGAACGTCCGGTCCTGATCGGAGCCTAGGGTTGTTTCGGCGTGATAAACGAACAGGCGCGGCAGATAGAACATCCCGGCCATCCAGGCGATGACCGCGGCGATATGAAGGACCTTGGTCCAATGATAGGCGTCGTTCATCCCGGAGCTCCCTCACGCAGGAGCGCGACGAGCCGCGACACATGATCGAGCGGCGTTTCGGGGACGACGCCATGGCCGAGATTGAAAATATGCGGCCGTCCTCGGAGCGCCGACAGGATTCGCCGCGCGGACCGATCCAGCGCCTCTCCGCCGGCGACCAGAGCCAAGGGATCGAGATTGCCTTGCAGGACGAGGTTTTGATCGAATTCCGCGGCGGCCCAGACCGGATCGATCGAGCTGTCGAGCCCGAGCGCGGAGACCGCCGTATCTTGCGCGAATTGCCGTAAGCGTGGGCCTGCCCCTCTCGGAAAACCAATAATGCGAGCAGTTTTATGCTTCTGCTTGAGGCCGGAGACAATCGCCTTGATCGGCGCGACGCACCATTGCTCGAACTCGCCGGCCGGAAGCACGCCGGCCCAGCTGTCGAAGATCTGCACCGCCTCAACGCCTGCCGATATTTGCGCCGAGAGATAATCGATCGAGGCGGCGGTGAGCCGATCGATGAGCCGTTGAAACAGATCGGGATGACGATAGGCAAAAAGCCGCGCGGGCGCTTGGTCTGGCGTCCCCTTTCCTGCGATCATATAGCTCGCGACAGTCCATGGCGCGCCGCAAAAGCCGATGAACGCGGTCTCGGAGGGAAGGCTCGCGGCGACTCGCTCAATGGTTTCAAAAACCGGCGCGAGACGAGCGAGATTCAGGCTTTCGGCAAGCTTGGCGAAATCTTCGGCCGAGACAATAGGCTCAAGCCTCGGTCCTTCGCCGGACTCGAAGCTGACTTTTTGGCCAAGTGCGTCTGGGATCACCAAAATGTCGCTGAAGAGGATCGCTGCGTCGAAGCCAAACCGTCGGATCGGCTGCAAGGTCGCCTCGGCGGCGAGCGTCGGCGCATAGCAAAATTCCAGAAACGAGGGCGCCTTAGCGCGGATCTCGCGATATTCGGGCAGATAGCGGCCGGCTTGCCGCATCAGCCAAATCGGCGGAGGGACGCCCGCTTCGCCGTCGAGCGTGCGAAGGAAAGGCTTCGGGTTGGATCTCGTTTGATCGGCCAAGCTCGGATGAACCTTTAAGAAATTATGAATCTTTTTAGAAATTCTTCTGTTCTCTAGACCGTGGATTCGCGTTGCGCACGGGTTTCCACAACGGACGCAGCCGCTATTCGGTTCTCCCCATAATCCACGCTATGGATCAGGCTCTAGCTGCTCCAACGATATCATTTTAATATCAAGAGATTAGAGCTTATCTCTCCAAAGCCTGTGGAAACCGTTTCCACAGGATCGACAGAAGTCACAAAAGAGGCGCATCCAGCTTCCCGCGCTCATGGCTGTTGAAAACTTTGCAGTCAAGTCCGGAGCCGTTCGCGAGATTTCGATTGTCATGGCGCAGGCCAGGGATTTATCCACCTTTATCCCCTGCAATGCGGTTTTCCTGTCTCATGAGGCTCTCAAGGGCATTTGGGGAAATCCTCGGGCGAGGCTGTTCGTGCCGCGTGACGCCTGCCACCTGCATCTTGTCTCCGACGCGACAGGAGAGACCCTGATCGCGGTGAGCCGCGCTGGGGCGGCGCAATATCAGAATGTAAAATCACAGGAGCATGTCTATCCGCTGGTGCGCACGCGCGCGCAGCTCGACAAGGCCCTGGCCGAAATTGCCGCGACGCCCGGCATGGTCTTGTTCACCTTGGTCGATCAGAAGCTGGCGCGTCGGCTTGAGGAGGGATGTCGCGAGATCGGGGCGCCCTGTCTTTCGGTGCTTCAGCCGGTCCTGACCTTGTTCCAATCCTATCTCGGAGCGCCGGGAAAGCAGCGGCCTGGCGCGCAGCATATGCTCAACGCTGATTATTTTCGCCGGATCGACGCCTTGAACTTCACCCTATTGCATGACGATGGCCAGATGACCGATGATTACGAGGCGGCCGACGTGATCCTGATCGGCGTGAGCCGGACGTCGAAAACGCCGACGAGCATCTATCTCGCCAATCGCGGCGTCAAAACCGCCAATATCCCTCTTGTGCCAAATGTGCCTTTGCCCAAATCGGTCGAGACACTGCGGCGTCCTCTCGTCGTCGGCCTTCTGGCCACGCCCGACAGCATTGTGCAAGTCCGCAAGACTAGGCTTCTGTCCTTGAACGCCGATATCGAATCTCCTTATGTGGATCGGCATCTCGTGGCTGAGGAAGTCGCCAAATCGCGCCAGCTTTTCGAGCGGCGCGGGTGGCCCACGATCGATGTGACGCGCCGCTCGATCGAGGAGACGGCCGCGGCCATCATCCATCTTTTCAAAATTCATAAGGCGAAGGTGATCGCAGCGTCATGAGTGGGCTTTGGCGAAACGAAGCGCCCCTTCTCCTCGCCTCGAAAAGTGCGGCGCGGCGCGCTCTTCTTGTGGCGGCAGGCGTTCCCTGCGAGACGGCGGATGCCGGGATTGACGAGCGTCTTGTCGAAGCGCCTTTGCGCGCCGTTGGCGCGGCTGGTGGCGAGATCGCGCTTCATCTGGCGCGCGCCAAGGCTCTTGCCGTCGCGACGTCTCGACCTGAGAGGCTCGTCGTCGGCGCCGATCAGGTCTTGGCCCTCGGCGATCGGATTTTCGCCAAGCCGCCGGATCGAGCGGCTGCGGCCGCCCAGCTTGCGGCACTGTCCGGCCGCGCCCATGAACTTCACTCGGCTTTTTGTGTCGCGCGTGGAAATACAATCCTGTTTGAAGCCGCGCCGGTGGCGCGGCTCGTCATGCGGCCCCTATCCGCCGCTTTCATCGAGGCCTATCTCTCTATGGCGGGGGAAGCGGCTCTTTGCAGCGTCGGCGCCTATCAGCTCGAAGGGCTCGGCGTTCATTTGTTCGAGAAGATCGAGGGCGATCACGCGACGATCCTCGGTCTTCCCTTGCTCCCGCTTTTGGCTTTCTTGCGCGAGGAAGGAAGCTTGCTCCAATGACCGATGCGCGCGAGACGCCGCCTAAGGCCTGCATTATCGGTTGGCCGGCAGGCCATTCGCGCTCGCCGATGATTCATGGATTTTGGCTCGCCGAGCTTCGAATCGCTGGCGCCTATGAACGGGCGCCTGTCCCGCCCGAGGATTTCGCGCGCTTCATTCGTAATCTCGCCGCGAACGGCTTCGTCGGGGCCAATGTGACCTTGCCGCATAAGGAGGCCGCTTTCGCCCTTTGCGATCGGACGACCGAAACCGCGGCCAAGCTTCGGGCGGCCAATACGCTGTGGATCGAGGATGGCGAGCTTCACGGCGACAATACGGACGTCGAGGGGTTTCTTGCCGCGCTCGATCAAGACGCTCCGGGCTGGGCCGATCGGTCGGGCAAGGCGGTCGTGCTCGGGGCGGGCGGCGCTGCGCGGGCGATCGTTCATGCGCTTTTGTCGCGGGGGGTCGAACGCATCGTCCTTGTGAACCGCACCAAGGATCGCGCCCAGGCGCTCGCCGAGCAGGCGGGCGCAGGCGTCGTGGCGGCTGAGTGGGGGGACGCCTCAGCCCTCGCCGAAGCCGATCTTCTGGTCAACACCACATCGCTCGGGATGAGCGGCCAACCGCCGCTCGATCTCGATCTCGCGCCCTTGTCGGCGGGAGCCACTGTCTGCGACATCGTCTACGTTCCGCTCGAGACGGAGCTGCTCCGCCGCGCTCGGACCCGAGGGCTGCGCGGGGTTTCCGGCCTCGGAATGCTGCTGCATCAGGCGGCGCCCGGTTTCGCGCGCTGGTTCGGCGCAAAACCTTGCGTCAGCCCCGAGCTGCGCGCGCTTGTCGAGGCCGATATTTTGAAGAGCGCATAAATGTTCGTGCTTGGCCTCACCGGCTCGATCGGGATGGGCAAATCGACGACCGCCGCCATGTTTCGCGCCGAAGGCGTTCCCGTTCACGATTCCGACACCTCGGTGCATCAGCTTTATCGCGGCCCGGCAGCGCCGGTGATCGAGGCTGCATTTCCGGGGACGACGCGGGAGGGCGTCGTCGATCGCTCGGCGCTCGCGGCGCGGGTCTTCGAGGATCCGGCGGCGTTGCGTCGGCTCGAATCTATCGTTCATCCTTTGGTCACGGCCGCGAGGCAGGCGTTTCTCGTCGAGGCCGCGAAAACGGGCGCGCGCGTGGTCGTTCTCGACGTGCCTTTATTGTTTGAGACCGGCCTCGAAGGAACGGTCGACGCCGTGATCGTCGTCACCGCGCCGGAAACTGTGCAAAAGGCCCGCGCGGCGACACGTCCGGGCATGACGCCGGAGCGGCTCGCCGCGATACTAGCGAAGCAAATGCCCGACGCCGAGAAACGGGCGCGGGCGCATTTCATCATCGACACCAGCTCAGGCTTCGCCGCGGCGGAACGGCAGGTTCGCGGGGTCCTGCGCGCGCTTGCCGGGCCGGCGAATAAAAGCCGAAGCCAGATCGAACATTAAGGCGGCCCATGCGCGAAATCATTCTCGATACGGAAACGACTGGATTGGATCCCTCGAAAGGGCACAGGATCATCGAGATCGGCTGCGTCGAGCTTTTGAACGCCATTCCGACCGGCCAGACTTTTCACGTCTATTTGGATCCGGAGCGCGACATTCCCGAGGAAGCCTTCAAGGTGCATGGGATTTCCGCCGATTTTCTGGCCGGGAAACCGCTGTTCGCGCATATCTGCGCCGATTTTCTGGATTTTGTCGGCGACGCTAAGATCGTCGCGCATAATGCCGAATTCGATCTGCGCTTTCTCAATGCCGAGCTTGCCTTTCTGGATCTCCCTCCGATCGCGTCGGATCGCGTGATCGACACTTTGACTTTGGCGCGGCGCAAATTTCCTGGAGCGGCCAATAGTCTCGACGCCCTTTGCGTCCGCTATGGCGTCGACGTCTCGCGTCGGACCAAGCACGGCGCCTTGCTCGACGCCGAAATCCTCGCCGAGGTCTATGCCGAGTTGACCGGCGGCCGTCAGGCGGCGCTGATCTTTGGCGCAGGCGCCGGGTCATCGTCGGCTGAAGCGAGCGCTCTCCTGAGTCGCCGCCCCGAGCCGCGGCCCTCCGTGCTGACCGAGGAGGAGCTTGCGGCGCATCGCGCCTTTGTCTCGGGTCTCGGTGACAAAGCGATCTGGAATTTCTATCTCGTCGCGGAGGCGAGCGCCGCCGAGTGACGGCGGGCCGCCTCAAAAGCGCGCGGAAACGCCTGTGTAGAGATTGAGATTGGGCGAGGCCTTGGTCAGCCCGAAATTGGCTCCGGCGTCGAGCTGCACATTGGGAACGACCATATAAGCGAGGCCCAAATCCAGCGTATAGACGGGGGGCGTATAGGCGTCCGTGGCCAGGGCCGAATAGAATTCGATAGAGGCTGTCAGGTCCTTGCTGATGAACGAGACCGGATGGCTCAAATTGGCGATATTGATCAGGTTGGAATAGCGCCGCGAATCATTCGCGTCTTTCAGGACGTCATATTCGGTTTGCAAGCCGAGGGCGAAATCCGCTGGAAGGTTGATCTGCATCGGCAGCGCGATCCCGCCTTCGACCACGCCATTGCCGAGGCCCGGCGCGGCCGAGGGGGCCTTGACCCATGGAACCAGGGCCATGGCGAAGGTTCCGCCATCATTGCCGACGAGATTGAACTTCGCCTTGAAGAACGCATCGCCGAACCCATGGCCGTTGGCGGTCAAGGCGCCGGTCTGATCATCATGCGTGGCGCTGTTCTGATAGCCGTTGAGGACGAGCTCGAAATCGATCGAATTCGTCAGGCCGAGCTTGAAGGTTGGATCGGCGACCTCGAAAAACTGCGTGCCGGCGCCCGAATAATTCGTGTGAATCGAGTTGTAGAAATCGCTCTCGATCTGAAAATGGCCAGCGTCGACCGTGAAGGGGTTGAGAATCTTGCTGGGGCGCTCGGGCTCGAAAGCGCGCATGGCGTCGTTGGGCGTCGGATTGAAGAGGCTATACATGCTCTTGTCCGGCGGCGAGGCGTCATCGGCTCGCACATATTTCGTGGCGCTCGAGGCCATAAGAAGAAGCACGCCGATACGGAGCGGCGAACGACGCATTTTCCAAGCCATATTCGCTCCTTTCGCTCCGCGCTCTGGGACGCTCGCGGCGTTTTCGATGCGTCGAGTCTCCCGGCAAGCTTTCGCCTCGACGGCGGCGATTGAAATCGACGGCCGGCTTATTGCGCCCAGAGCCCGATACAGGTCAAAATAATCTGAATTCAGATGATCTGAAATAAGCAGTAAGGCCTGACGCGGAGATCGCGATCCGGTCCGGGAAGGGAGCGGCGCCGAAGCCATGGGCGTTCAATCGACGATTTTGTTCGTTGCCGATCCTTGTCCTCGGGTGCGGGCGGCGGCGGCGAGCCTCGCGCGGGAGCCGGATTATCGCGTCATCGTGGCGGAGCGGGGCGGCGACGCGGCCGAGGCGATCAATGACGCCCATGTGGATTTGATCCTCGCCGATGTCGACATGGCTGATTGCGACGTCATCGCTTTTTTGTCCCGCCTGCGCTTCACCCATCCCAATCTGGTGCGGATCCTCCTGGTCGAGGGCGAGTCTTGCGCGGGTTTGAATGAGGCGCTCACGCGCACCGCCGCCTATCAATATCTGACCAAGCCCCTGCAGGCGGAGCAGGCCTGTCTCGTCGTCAAGCGCGCCTTGGAGACCGGAGAGCTGGCGCGCCGCCACCGCCGGCTCGTTCGGGAGCTGAAGATTGGCGATGATTCGATTTTCCTCCAAAGCAAGCCGCCGGCAGGCGCAAGAGACGAGGCCTCGCATTTCGAGCGCTTGGTCTATGCGAGCGAATCCATGGCCGAGCTTTGCAGCCTCGCCCGCGAGGTCGCCCGCACCGATCTGCCGGTGCTGATCGAAGGCGAGACGGGGACCGGAAAGGAATTGCTCGCGCGGGCGATGCATTTTCATTCGCGTCGGACGTCGAGTCCCTTGATGGCGCAAAATTGCGGCGGCATGCGCGACGAACTGTTGCATTCCGAGCTTTTCGGGCACAAGCGCGGCGCGTTCACGGGAGCGATCAGCGATCGCCTCGGCCTGTTTCGGGCGGCGGACGGCGGAACCGTTTTCCTCGATGAAATCTCCGAAGTGTCGCCCTCGTTTCAGGTGAGCTTGTTGCGCTTTCTTCAGGAAGGCGAGGTCAAGCCGCTCGGCAGCGACAAGACGATGAAGGCCGACGTGCGGATCATCGCCGCCTCCAACAAGCCGTTGAAGCAATTGGTCCGCGCCGGGCAATTTCGCGAGGATCTCTATTTCCGCCTGAAAGGCTTCGACCTCGAGCTGCCGCCCTTGCGGGCGAGGCCTACGGACATTCCCGTTTTGACCGAATATTTCGTGCGCAAGCATGGCGGCCTGCTCAGCAACCGGGTGCTCGGCGTGTCGAATGACGTGATCGAGATCTTCAAGTCCTATCGTTTTCCCGGCAATGTGCGCGAGCTCGAGAACGAGGTGCGGCGCATGGTGGCGCTGGCGAAGGACGGCGAATATTTGACGCGGCGCCATCTTTCCCCCGCGCTCGCCGCCTTGCGGGCCGGCGCGCATGACCGCCTGGTTCTGAAGGCGGATGGCAAGACCTTGAAGGAAATGGTCGAATCGCTCGAGGGCCAGCTCGTCCGCCAGGTGCTGGAAAAGTGCCGCTGGAATCAGAGCAAGGCGGCGCGGGAATTGGGACTGTCGCGGGTCGGACTCGCCAATAAGATCCGGCGCTACGCCTTGGCCGAAGGCGCCGCGCGGGCCGGTTGATTCTCTTCGCTTCGTGTGCGGGATAGGGGCGTTTTGATGGCTGAGCAAGACGAAGGCGAAAAATCCGCGGCGATCCTGCGTTTTCCTCTGTCCCGCGCGACGCCGCCCGGCAGCGCCGGCGGCTTCGTCGATCTCGGCGTCGGCGCGATGGCGCGCCGGTTGGGCATGCGCGAGGGCCAAATGACCGGCCATTGGTGCAGCCGCTGCAAGGAGTCTGGTTCGGCTATGCGTTCGAGGTCGAATGCCCATGTTGCGGCAATAGGCATGGCTGAGAACAATGGTTCTCTATACCTGTAAACTTGATTTGCAAATGGAAACAAAGTTTCTATGCAATTCGGTTTTTTGGAACGGTATTTCTGCAATTAACTAACTGATAAATAGGAATAGTTTTCTCCTTTCCTTGCCGGCATGGCATTTGCGCATTCATTTCCAACGGCGATCTCCGCGACAATGAATGAAGAGACGCCGCGGGAGGAATTCAATGGCCAATCTTTTATGGCTCCAAGGCGGCGCCTGCTCCGGCAATACAATGTCCTTTCTCAACGCCGAGGAGCCGAGCGCCTGCGACCTCGTGACCGATTTCGGCATTAACGTCCTTTGGCACCCGTCCCTCGGGCTCGAGCTTGGCGACAACGTCAAGCAGATCCTCCTGGACTGCATCTCGGGCAAGATCCAGCTCGACATTTTCGTCTTCGAAGGCACTGTCGTGAACGCGCCGAACGGCACCGGCAATTGGAACCGGTTTTGCGGCCGGCCGATGAAGGATTGGGTCAAGGAACTCTCCGACGCCGCGCAATTCGTGGTCGCGATCGGCGATTGCGCCACCTGGGGCGGCATTCCCGCCACCGCGCCGAACCCGAGCGAATCGGTTGGGCTCCAGTTCCTGAAGCGCGCGCCCGGCGGTTCGCTCGGAACGTCGTTCAAGTCTAAGGCCGGCCTCCCGGTCATCAATATTCCGGGCTGCCCCGCCCATCCCGACTGGGTCACCCAGATCCTCGTCGCCGTCGCCTCGGGCCGCGCCGGCGATCTTACCCTCGATGAATTCCAAAGGCCGAAGACCTTTTTCACGAGCTTCACCCAGACCGGCTGCACCCGCAACATGCACTTCGCTTACAAGGTCTCGGCGACGGCCTTCGGCCAGCGCAAGGGCTGCCTCTTCTATGATCTCGGCTGCCGCGGTCCGATGACGCATAGCCCCTGCAACCGCATTCTCTGGAACCGGCAATCCTCCAAGACCCGGGCCGGCATGCCCTGCCTCGGCTGCACCGAGCCCGAATTCCCCTTCTTCGACCTCGCGCCGGGTACGGTGTTCAAGACCCAGACCGTCATGGGGGTGCCGAAAGACATGCCGGCGGGCGTCGACAAGACTGGCTATGTCAAGCTGACGGCGGCCGCCAAAGCCGCCGCCCCGGCCTGGGCGGAAAAGGACATTTTCGTCGTCTGACCAGAGGAATTAAGGCCGCCGGCGGGCCATGGGGTCCGCCGCGCAGCAGTTCGAGCCGAATTTTTGCGACGCGGACAGCCGCTGTCGCCGATCGGGAGGGGCCCAGAGCTCCCCGTCGCGTGTCATTGAGGAGCACCAGCATCATGGCCGAAGCAGCCGTACAGACGCTTGACATATCACCGGTGGGGCGCGTCGAGGGCGACCTCGACGTGCGCGTCGACATCGCCGACGGCGTCGTCGTCAACGCCTGGACCCAGGCGGAGCTTTTTCGCGGCTTCGAGATCATCCTGCGCGACAAGGACCCGCAGGCGGGCCTCGTCGTCACGCCCCGCGCCTGCGGCATTTGCGGCGCCTCGCACCTGACCTGCGCCGCTTGGGCGCTCGACACCGCCTGGGGGACCACGGTGCCGCGCAACGCGATTCTCGCGCGCAATCTCGGCCAGCTCGCGGAATCGCTGCAGAGCCTGCCGCGTCATCACTATGGCCTGTTCATGATCGACTACACGAACAAGGCCTATGCCGGCAGCCCCTATTACGAAGAGGCGGTCAAGCGCTGGTCGCCCTTCACCGGCGCGCATTACGAGGCCGGCGTCACGATTTCCGGCCGTCCGGTGGAGATCTATGCGCTGCTCGGCGGGCAATGGCCGCATTCGAGCTATATGGTTCCAGGCGGCGTCATGAGCGCGCCGACGCTCACGGACGTGACCCGCGCGTGGTCGATCCTCGAGCATTTCCGCCGCAACTGGATGGAGCCTATGTGGCTCGGCTGCTCGCTCGAGCGCTACGAGCAGATCCAATCCTATGACGATTTCCTCGCTTGGCTCGATGAGCGGCCGGAGCACGCCAATTCCGACCTCGGCCTGTTTTGGCGCATGAGCCTCGACATCGGCCTCGACAAATATGGCAAGGGCCTCGGCAAATATGTCACCTGGGGCTATCTGCCTCACGAGGACAAATACAACCATCCGACCATCGAGGGCCGCAACGCCGCCGTCATCATGAAAAGCGGTGTCTATGACGGCAAGACCGACACTCATAAATTGATGGACCAGTCCTTCACCCGCGAGGACACGCTGCACGCCTGGTACGACGAGGCGAGCCCGGTGCATCCGTTCGACCGCACCACCAAGCCGATCTCCAAGAACGATCTCGACCACAACGCCAAATATTCCTGGTCGACCGCCGTGGCCCATGTCGACAACGGCCGGCTCGAGGCCGGCCCGCTCGCACGCCAGCTCGTCGCTGGCGGCAAGCATGGCGAGAGTTGGCAGCATTACGATCCGCTGCTGCTCGACATGTATAAAAAGCTCGGCGGTGCAAGCGTGGTTTTGCGTCATTTCGCCCGCATGCACGAAGGCGTGAAAATCTATCGCGAGATGGAGCGCATCTTGCGCGAGCTGCGCCTCAACGACGAATGGTACATCAAGCCGACCGAGAAAGACGGCCGCGGCTGGGGCGCGACGGAGGCCATTCGTGGCGCGCTCTGCCATTGGATCGAGGTGCAGAACGGCAAGATCAAGAATTACCAGATGATCGCGCCGACGACCTGGAACGTGGGCCCCCGCGCCGAGACCGGCGAGCGCGGCCCGATCGAGGAGGCGCTGATCGGCACGCCGATCAAGGACAAGCACGATCCCGTTGAGGTCGGCCATGTCGCGCGCTCCTATGATTCGTGCCTCGTCTGCACGGTCCATGCACATGACGCCAAGACCGGCGCCGAGCTCGCCCGTTTCCGCACGGCGTGACGCGGGAGGAACCCCCCGCGCCGTTTCATGGCCGACGCCATTGCGCTCCGATCAGCAGCAGCCTGATCCTGGGCGCAATGGCTCGCGTCTTGAAACTGATCTAAACTCCGCCGACAGGATGTTGTATGCTTGCGACTTGCGCGCTGCGAGCGCGCGGTCCGGCTTGTCGGCCCTGCCCCCAATGGCGCGACAATGACAGGCTCGACCTGGTTCTTGAGGCTGGCGCCATGTCTGCTGCGGATACGAATGAAACCCTCGACAAGATCACCAAGCTTCTGGCGGGTGGATTGAAGACCAGGACCGAGGGCATTCCCGAGACCGAAAAGGAATTTGGCGAAATCTTGAACGAGTTGCGGGCGCTCGCCCCAGACGATCTGGAAGGCAAGCTCGTGATTGGCGGCTTCATCAACCATCCTTATGGCGAAGAGCAATATCGATGCATGGAGTGCATGTATTACCTCGTCCATCGGAAATGGTGCGATCTGCCCGAACTCGCCGTGCCGGTCGAGCCGGATTGGTGGTGCCGCCTTTGGCGGATTTAACGCGCTGGCCGAGGCGGCTGGCGCCTCGCGGAAATGTCCCATGTTGGCGGTGATTGGTTGCGGCAATCTCAATCGCTGCGACGACGGCGTCGGCGCGATCGTCGCGCAACGCTTGCTGTCGCGCGGCTATGAGTCTTCGGGTCGGCTAAGGATCTTCGACGCCGGGACCAATGGCATGGAAGTCCTGTTTCAAGCGCGCGGCGCAAAAAAGCTCGTCATTGTCGACGCTTGCGCCAGCGGCGCCGAGCCCGGAGCCGTTTTCGAGGCGCCGGGATCTTTTCTCGAAAACCATCCCGAGCCGAGCTTCACCTTGCATGATTTTCGTTGGGACCACGCGCTTTACGCCGGGCGCAGAATTTGGGCCGATGAATTTCCCGACGACGTGACGGTCTTTCTTGTTGAGGCGCAGACATTGGATTTCGGCCTCGAGCTTTCCGAACCTGTCGCCAAGGCGGCCGAGATCGTCGCCACGCGGGTATCGGCGATGATCGACGCCTATCTGGCGACGGAGCCCGCGCCGTGAGCGACGCGCAAACGGGGATCGACGTTTGGCGGCTGCGCGTCCACCGCGACCATATTTATATCGATGCGGCGGATTTCACCGCGCATTTGGCCAATGCCGGCAATGTGATCTTGCTGCGCGAGGGCGGCGATCTCTTGGTCTTGCCTCTGGTCAGCGCCGCAGCCGGCGGTTTTCTCGTCAAGCAGGTCAATGCGCGCGGCGATCGGGCCATTCATGCGGCGGATTTTTTCCGGTTGAACGGGATCGACGAGCGAGACGATCTCGTTGCGGAGGCCGTTTGGAGCGAGGCGCGCGCCGGCTATGTCATTGGCGGATTTTTCGCCGAGCGCCCCGAGTCTTGATCAGCTAACTAAGTTTGCAGGTCGAAAGTAAACTAGACTCTATCTACGCAAGCGCCTAATCGTGAACATTGGAGAGCCCGAGTTGAATCGGGTCGAGGTTTGGGAAGGAGCGCCGCCATGTCGACGCGCGCGGACGCGGATGTCGAAGCCGCCTTGGCGGCCGTGGAGGCCGAGGACGCGACCCTCGCGGAAAAGGTCGAGATGCTCATGGAAATGGCCATGGGCTTGCAGATCCGGCCGCGCTCTCCCCATGATTTGTTCCAATCCGTCAAGCTTTACGAGACCGCGCTCGGACTCTGCCCGTCCGAGCTAGGTCTTCTGCGCGGCCGGATCCATGCGCGTCTCGCGACTGCGCTCCAGTCCATTCCTTCCGAGGATCTCGAGCCTCTGCAGAGAGCCAAGGAGAATCTGGAGACCGCGCGGGATCTGCTTCAGCTCGGCGGCGCGCCCGAGGAGCTGGCGGAAATCGAGATGAATCTTGGCTTGGTTTTCCAAAGCCTCGCCGCGGCCCATGCGGCGCCGATCACTATGGCGATCTCCGCCTATCAGAGGGCGTTGCGCATATTCGACGCCCATGCGTTTCCGCGCGAATACGCGATCTTGCAGAACAATCTCGCGACCGCCTTTCTATCGATCCCTTTCTCGGACGAGCGCGCGAAAATGCGTGAGGCTCTCGCGGTGCAGGCCTTTCAGGATGGGTTGAAAGTGGTCAATATCATCGACCATCCAACCGAATATGCGATGCTTCAGAACAATCTCGGCAACGCCCTGCAATATGCGTCGTCGAGCCATGCGGTGGAAAATTGCCTGCGCGCGCTCGACGCCTATGACGAGGCGCTCAAGGTGCGCACGCGGGCGACGACTCCGGTCGAATTCGCCAACACGATAGCCAATAGAGCCAATTGCCTGCGCAACCTCCCGGACGACGTCGCTCGCCCTGAACGCGGCAATGCGGCCAATCTCGATGAGGCTCTGCGTTGGTACCGCGAGGCCGAGGACATATTCGCCCAGTTTGGCGAGCGCCAGAAGGTCGCAAGCGTCGCGGAAATGATCGCCGAGATCGAGGCTGAGGCGGCGCGGCAAGACCCGTCCGCAGCCGAGCGCGTCATCGACGCCCAACACATCACAGGCGTTCAATAGATCATGCGACGCTGGAATTCGATGACGGGGGAACGTTTATGATTTGGTCGTTTTTTCTTGGGCTTGTCGCCATCGTGCTCGGGGCCGCCTTTTCAGTCGCGGGAGGCGCGGTCGGAGGGATCGCAGTCGGCGGCAAAGCGCTCGGCAATGAACTCGCCGCCTGGCTCGGCGCCTTCTATGGACCGCTCGCCGGCGCCGTCGGCGTCCTTATCGGCGTCCTCCTCCTCGCCATCCTTTGAGAGGCCGCGTTCATGTTCGAAATGGTGAAATCATCCGCGCTGCTGTTCTTCCAGGGCAAGCTGTTTCAGGATCAGAACCTGGCCCTGCGCCAGCTCGGGATCGGGATTGGAATCACGGTCGTTGTGTTTCTGATCGTCGCATTGCTCTTTAACGTCGTGCTCGCCGGCATTGTGGCGGGCTTCGTTGGGGGAGCGGCGCAGCCCTATCTGTTCAAGGATTTGAAATACCGCTGAAGCGACTCGCCGTCCTGACATCGAGGGCGGGCCGCCTGGGAGACGATCGTGAATGCGCATGCGCAGCCGTCGGAAGAGGAAGCGCGGGGCGTCGATCAGCTCATCGACGATCTGGAGCGGCTTGAAGTTCTAATCGCCGGCTGGGACGAGTCCCAGCGCGTCATTGCGCTCGCTTATCGGCGCGCGATCGACGCTTTGCATGAAGGCGCGCTGCGCAAGCTGATCGCGGAGGTCAAGACGGCGCCCGGAGCGCTCGACGCATTGCGCGCAGCCGCTGCAGATCCGCTTGTTTATGCGGTCCTGAGGCGGCACGGCCTCGTCAAGCCGAGCCTGCAGGAAAGAGTCGAGCGCGCGCTCGCTTCCATCCGTCCGATGCTTGCCGCGCATGGCGGCGACGTCGAGCTCATCGCCTTTGATCCGCCTGACGCGGTCGAAGTCCGTTTTCTCGGCAATTGCGATCATTGCCCGTCCTCGACCCTGACCTTCGTCGCCGGGGTCAAGCAGGCAATCGAGGAGCAATGCCCCGAGATCAAGCATATCCGCCAAGCGAAGAGCGCCGGCGCGGTCGGCGCGAGCCTCGATTTCATTAGTCCCTTCGCCTCGAAGCGCGACGGCGGTTGGCGCTATGCGTCAGCGCTGGACGAGATCCCGGAGCAGGGCGTCAAATCCTGCGCCGTCAATGGCGTCCCGCTGATCTTGAGCCGCCTTGGCCGCGTCGTGGCCTGTTTCCGCGACGCATGCGCCCATCTCGGCTCGCCCATCTCCAGCGGCGCGGTCGCCGAAGGCCGGATCGTCTGTCCCCGCCACGGCTTCGAATATGATCTGATGTCTGGGGAATGTCTGACCGCGCCCCAGGCGCAATTGCAGCCGGTCGCCTGGCGCGTGGTCGGCGAGCGCGTCGAAATCAGGTTCGAGGATTGAAGCGATGCGCGTCTCGCTGAAAGCTCTCGCCGATCCGCCGCCTGCCGCTGCGGCTCCTGCGCCGCCGCTCCTCGACCCCGCCGGTCCCGAGACCGTCCTCGGCGTAATCTCCAGCGGCTTCGATCTCACCATCCCGGTCGCGCCGTCGGCGGCCTCGATGTTCGGCCCGCGCGGCGCCGCGCTCGCCGCGCCCGAGGGGCCGCTCTTCGTCGCCGACACTGGCCACCACCGGCTTCTGGCCTGGCGCCGGCGTCCCGCCGCCGATTTCGCGCCGGCCGATTTCCTCATCGGCCAACCCGATTTCGCGCATGAGGGGCGCAACGCCAAAGGCGAGCCCGGCGCGGCGACGCTGAACGTCCCGACTGGCGTTGCCGCGCGCCCCGACGTTCTGGTTGTGGCCGACGCCTGGAACCATCGGGTTCTGATTTGGCGCGGGCTGCCGACCGCCGACAACCTGCCGGCCGACATTGTCCTGGGCCAAGCTGATTTCACCGGAATGCTGGCCAATCGCGGCGGCGAAGTCCGCGCGGACACGCTCAACTGGTGCTATGGCGTGAGCCTGATCGGAGACGGCCTCGTCGTCTGCGATGCAGGCAACCGCCGTGTGCTGATCTGGCGAGAAATCCCAAGCGAAAACGGGACTCCCGCGGATTTGGTTCTCGGGCAGGCGCGCATGGATTGCCGGGATGAGAACGGCGGACGGGGCGTCGATGCGCGCGGCATGCGCTGGCCCCATGCGGCGGCGCTCGCCGGCGAGGCTTTGCTCGTCGCAGATTCCGGCAATAACCGCATCATGGTCTGGCGGCGCCTGCCTTGCGAAAATGGCGCGCCGGCTGATTTCGTGATCGGCCAGAACGACGTCTTCGCCTCCGAGCATAATCGGGCCCATTATCGGCCGGACGCCGCCTGCCTCAACATGCCTTACGGCTGCGCGGTGCTAGGAGAGAGTTTGATCGTCGCCGATACGGCGAACTCGCGCCTGCTCGGCTTTCCGCTCGACGCGCTCGACATGGGAGCGCCGGCGGAACGCCTCAGCGGCCAGCCCGATTTCACGTCCAAGGGAGACAATCGCTGGAAGGCGCCGGCGCGCGACAGCCTGTGCTGGCCTTATGGTGCGACGGCCATGGGAGATACGGCGGTCGTCGCGGATTCCGGCAATAATCGCGTCCTTCTATGGAGGGCTGCCCGATGAACTCCGCCTTCGGCGAGCCGACGGGCGCCGAGATCCGTGTGCGCGGCCGCGTGCAGGGCGTAGGCTTCCGTCCGACCGTCTGGCGGCTCGCCAATCGCCTGGGGCTCAGCGGCGAGGTGTTTAACGATGGCGACGGCGTCCTCATTCGCATTGCCGCCGGGCTCAAGATGGCTGAGCGCCTCGTCGCCGCGCTGAAGGACGAATGCCCTCCGCTCGCGCGGATCGATTCGCTCGATCTACGCCCCGCTCAAGCGCCTTGCGGCCTCGAGGGTTTCCATATTTCCGTGAGCGGCGGCGGCCCCATGAACACGCAGGTCGCGCCCGACGCGGCGACCTGCCCCGCCTGCCTTGCCGAGATCCGCGATCCCTTCGCAAGGCGCTTTCGCTATCCTTTCACGAATTGCACCCATTGCGGTCCGCGCCTCTCGATCGTCGCGCGCGCGCCCTTTGATCGCGCGCGCACGACCATGGCGCCTTTCGCCATGTGCGAGGCCTGCCGCTCGGAATATGAGAACCCGGAGGATCGCCGCTTCCATGCGCAGCCGATCGCCTGCCATGCCTGTGGGCCGAAAGTCTCCATCGCCAGAATGGGCGGCGGAGCGGTGGAGTTCTCGGCCTTCAGCATGCTTGACGACGCCGACGCCGTCGCCGGCATGCTGCTCAAGGGCCATATCGTCGCGATCAAGGGCATAGGCGGCTACCATCTCGCCTGCGACGCCACGAATGAGGAGGCCGTATCGCGGCTTCGCGCGCGCAAGCGGCGCTATGGCAAGCCCTTCGCCCTCATGGCGCGCGATCTCGACATCATCCGCCGCCATGCTGTGATCGGCGCGCGGGAAGAGGCGGCGCTCGGATCGACGGCGGCGCCGATCGTCCTCCTTGCCGCGCGGAGCGAGCCGCGGCTGCCGGATGCCGTGTCCAATGGTCTTTCGACGCTCGGCTTCATGCTGCCTTACACGCCGCTGCATCATCTGATCTTCCGCCGGCTCGACCGGCCCATGGTCATGACGAGCGGCAATCTTTCCGACGAGCCGCAAGTGACAGACGATGAAGAGGCGCGGGAAAGACTCGGCGCAATCGCGGATTTCATCCTGAGCCATGACCGGGAGATCGCGGTTCGGCTCGATGATTCGGTCGTTCGCGTCGCCAATGGCGAAGAGCGCGTGGTTCGTCGCGCCCGCGGTTTCGCGCCGGCGCCTCTCCCTCTCCCGGAGGGACTGCGCGCGAGGCCGCCGCTCCTCGCCATGGGCGCCGAGCTCAAGAACACGTTCTGCCTCGCCAAGGACGGCGAAGCCATGCTCTCGCACCACATGGGCGATCTCGAAGATGCCGCCGCCCTCGCCGATCTGGAGCAGACGCTTGCGCTTTACGAGACGCTCTACGAGCATCGGTCGGAGGCCGTCGCCGTCGATCTCCACCCCGATTATCTTTCGACCAAATTGGGCCGGCGGATCGCGCGCGACAAAGGCCTGCCGCTGATCGAGGTCCAGCACCACCACGCCCATATCGCGAGCTGTCTCGCCGAGAATGGCGTCGCCGCCGGGGAAGGCCCCGTGCTCGGCGTCGCGCTTGATGGGCTCGGATTCGGCGATGACGGCGCGCTTTGGGGCGGTGAGTTCCTGCTCGCGGATTATGCGGGTTACCGCCGCATAGGCACGTTCAAGCCGGTCGCCCTGCCGGGCGGCGCTCAGGCTATGCGGGAGCCCTGGCGCAACGCGCTCGCCCATATTCTCGCCGCGGTCGGTTGGCCGGCCTTCACCGCGAATTTCGCCGAGATCGAGCTTTACGATTATCTAAAGGCGAAGCCGGTCGAGACCATGGCGGCCATGATCAAGCAGGAGCTGAACGCGCCGCCGGCGAGCTCTTGCGGGCGCCTGTTCGACGCCGTCGCCGCCGCCATCGGCCTGTGCCGAGACGTCGCCTTGCATGAGGGCGAGGCGGCGATGCGCCTCGAGGCGCTCGTCGACGCCGACGCCCTGGCCGCCATCGACGAGGATCTCGCCTATCCTTTCGCTCTTCCTAATCTGAAGGGCTTAGGACTTCCCTATATCGAGCCGGCCGCCATGTGGCAGGCGCTTCTCGGCGATCTTTATGAGAAGGCGCCGCCTTCGGTCATCGCCGCGCGTTTTCACAAAGGGCTCGCGCGAGCGGTCGCCGCCATGGCTTGCAAAGTCGTGCGCGACGCCGGCGTCACAAGACGCGTCGCGCTGTCGGGCGGGGTTTTCCAGAATCGTCCTTTCACCGAAGAGATCGTCCGCCGCCTCGAGGCCGAGAATTTCGAGGTTCTCTTGCAGGCCAAGGCGCCAACCAATGACGGCGGCATCTCGCTCGGCCAGGCGGCCGTGGCGGCGGCGCGGCTCGCCGCAGATCGTGGAGGATAGGTCATGTGTCTCGGCATCCCCGGCCGAATCGTCGCTATAACCGACGCAAGCCGCAAATTGGCGACCGTCGACGTCGCGGGCGTCAAGCGCGAGATCAATGTCGCCTGCATCATCGGCGATCGCGCCGTCGAGGATTGCGTTGGCGATTGGGTGCTCGTGCATGTGGGCTTCGCCATGAGTCTGATCAATGAGGAGCAGGCGATCGAAACCCTGCGCATCTTGACCGAGCTCGGCGAGGCGCAACAGGAAATCGCGGCGATGCGCGCCTCAGGGCGAATGTAGCGCGGTCGGAGCGGCAGGAGGTCGGATCATGAAATATGTCGACGAGTTCCGCGATCCGGAAAGGGCCGCCGTCCTCATCGCGGCGATCGGCGATCTCGCGCGATCCCTCGACCGCGCCCGCGAGCGCCCACTCCACATCATGGAGGTCTGCGGCGGCCATACGCATACAATTTTTCGCTACGGCATCGCCAACATGCTGCCGGCGGAGATCGAGCTGGTGCATGGGCCGGGTTGCCCGGTCTGCGTGCTCCCGATGGGCCGGGTCGATGATTGCGTCGCCATCGCCGAGGCGCCGGGCGTGATCTTCGCCACTTTCGGCGACGCCATGCGCGTGCCGGGCTCCAGAAAAAGCCTGTTGCAGGCCAAGGCCGAAGGCGCCGACGTGCGCATGGTCTATTCGCCGCTCGACGCGCTCGCGCTGGCCCACGAAAATCCGCAGCGCGAAGTGGTCTTCTTCGGTCTCGGCTTCGAGACAACCATGCCCTCAACGGCCTTCACCGTGTTGCAGGCGGAGGCGGAGGGCGTCCGAAATTTTTCGCTGTTCTGCAACCACATCACCATCGTCCCGACGATGAAGGCGATTCTCGATTCGCCCGATCTTGAGCTCGACGGCTTTCTTGGTCCGGGCCATGTGTCCATGGTTACCGGCACGAGGCCTTATGAATTCATCGCGAGAGATTATTATAGGCCGCTCGTCGTCGCGGGCTTCGAGCCGCTCGACATTCTCCATTCCCTCTGGCTCGTCCTCAAGCAGATCGTTGAGGGTCGTTGCGAGATTGAGAACCAATATGGAAGAGTCGCGCCGCGCGACGGCAACTCGGCGGCGCAGGATGCGATCGGCAAGGTTTTCGAGCTTCGCGAATTCTTCGAATGGCGCGGCCTCGGCTCAATCGATCATTCGGGCGTGCGCATGCGCGAGGCCTACGCCGCCTATGACGCGGAGCGCAAATTCGCGATTCCCGCGCTTCATGTCGCCGATCCGAAATCCTGCCAATGCGGCGAGGTTCTGAAAGGCGCGATCAAGCCGTGGCAATGCAAGCTCTTCGGCGCCGGTTGCGCGCCGGAAACGCCGCTCGGCGCCTTGATGGTGTCGTCGGAAGGGGCTTGCGCCGCCTATTATCAATATGGCGATTTGGAGGGGTTGCGCGCGAAGCGCGCGGCCAATGCGGCATGAACAAGCCAGAACCCGGCAAGCTTCTGCGGCCCCAACGCAAATTGCGCGACGGCGTCCATGTCGCCAAAGTCACGCTCGCGCATGGCGGCGGCGGCAAGGCGATGCGCGACCTGATCGATGATGTCTTCGTCTCGGCCTTCGACAATCCGGTCCTGGCGCCGCTCGAAGATCAGGCGCGGATTTCTTTGGCGGATCTCGCGCTCCACGGCGACAGGCTCGCATTCACTTCGGACTCCTTCGTCGTCGATCCGCTCGAATTTCCCGGCGGAGACATCGGCAAGCTCGCAATTTGCGGCACGGTCAACGATCTCGCGGTCGGCGGCGCCAAGCCGCTCTATCTCTCATGCAGCGCGATCATCGAGGAAGGCGTCGAGGTCGACCTGTTGCGCAAGCTCGCGCGATCCATGGCCGAGGCTGCTGCTGCGGCGGGCGTCGCGATCGTCACTGGCGACACCAAGGTCGTCGGTCATGGCTCTTGCGACAAGCTCTTCATCAACACTGCTGGCGTCGGCGTGATCCGCGCCGGAATCGATCTCGGGGCTCATCGGGCCGAGCCCGGCGACGCGATACTGGTCAACGGCCTTCTCGGCGATCATGGCGCGGCCATTCTCGCCGCGCGGGGCGATCTGCGCCTCGAAACGCGGATCGAGAGCGATTGCGCGCCGTTGAATGGCCTCATCGACGCGCTGCTCGACGCCTGCCCCGAGGTCAAGTTCATTCGCGACGCCACGCGCGGCGGTTTGGCGACCGTGTTGAACGAGATCGCGGAGGCCTCAGGCGTCGGCGTGGAGATCGACGAGAACGCGCTGCCGCTGCGCGCGGAAGTCGCGGGCTTTTGCGAGATCCTCGGGCTCGATCCGCTCTATCTCGCCAATGAAGGTAAGATCGTCGTTGTCGCGCCGGCTGCCGTCGCCGAGAAGGCGCGAGCCGCGCTCACCGCGCATCCGCTCGGCCGGGAGTCCGCGATCATCGGGCTTGTTACAGATGGACCCGCAGGCCGCGCCTCGATGCGCACAAAGTTCGGCGGCAAGCGCGTGGTCGATATGCTGGTCGGCGAGCAATTGCCGAGGATTTGCTGAGTGTTTGACAGACGAGACCGGGCGATGCACGAGATGGGAATCACGCAATCGATCGTCGCCATCGTCACGGAGCAAGCCGCCGGCCGAAAGGTGACGCGGGTGACGCTCGAGATCGGCAAGCTCGCGGCGATCATGCCCGACGCGATCCGCTTCTGCTTCGATGTTGTCGCGCGGGGCGGTGCGCTCGACGGCGCGGCGCTCGACATTATCGAAGTGCCGGGTCGCGCGCATTGTCTCGATTGCGGCGGCGAGGTCGCGCTCATGGAAATTTTCGGCCGCTGCGCCTGCGGCTCTCGCCGACTCGAAAGATTGAGCGGCGAGGAGCTCAATATCAAAAGCATGGAAGTGGAGACGGTCTGATGTGCGGCACCTGCGGATGCGGCGACGACGCCAAGGTCACGATCACAAATCTCGAGACCGGCAAGGCGGAGCGAGCGGATTCCCTGCGCGCGCCGCATGAGCATGGCCATGACCACGATCATTCACATGAGCACGGGCATGGTCATCATCACGATCACGGACATCATCATCATGGCGATCATGCCCATAGCCATGCCGAACCGGCGCCGGTCGCCGCCTTGGCGGCTATGCACGCGGTCAACATCGACGTCGAGCGCGCTATCCTCGCCAAGAATGACGCGCTCGCCGAGCGCAATCGCGCCTGGTTCGACGGCCGCGAGATTCTGGCGCTGAACCTCGTGAGCTCGCCCGGCGCCGGCAAGACCTCATTGCTGGAGCGCACGATCCGCGACCTCGGGGCGGAGATGCCGATCTTCGTGATCGAAGGCGACCAGCAGACGTTGAACGACGCCGAGCGTATCAAGGCGGCCGGCGCGCCGGCCGTGCAGGTCAACACCGGCACGGGATGTCATCTCGAGGCGGATATGGTGCGCCGTGGCCTCGACGCTTTGCGGCCGGCCTTCGGCGCGGTTGTGATGATCGAGAATGTCGGCAATCTCGTCTGCCCGGCGCTGTTCGATCTCGGCGAGCGGGCCAAGGTCGTGGTGTTGTCGGTGACCGAAGGCGAGGACAAGCCGCTCAAATATCCGCATATGTTCAGAGCCGCCGAATTGATGATCCTGAGCAAGATCGATCTTTGTCCGCATGTCGATTTCGACATCGACCGCTGCGAGGCCTTGGCGCGCGAGGTCAATCCTGGCATTCGCGCGATCAGGCTCTCGACGCGCTCGGGGGAAGGCCTCAACGAATGGTATGATTGGCTGCGCGCCGCCCGCGCCAGTCGTGGGCAAGAGGCCGCGCAATAGGCCCGCCCGTCGGCCCTTTGTAGAATGCTGGAGTCGGATTTCTCCATTCAACTCACGGCGAGCCTGATCGACGAGACGGACTCGGCTCCGTCAAGGATGCGGAGCGCCGGTTGTGCCGGCGCAAGCAACGTTCGCATTCTAAACATGGTCGATCCGCTCGCCAAATTCTCCACCACCTGTTTAGGTCCGCTCATTTCACGACTGAAACTTCCTTCCCCCGCGGAGATTCCTTGCCCTGCAAGATCTCAGCGAGCTCGCGAAACGCATCCTTGCTCAGGCCTGAGCGCGGCGATTGCTGCAAGGCTTCGTAGATTTTTGGGACGAGCGCGACCGCCTGGTCGAGCTCGGGGTCTCCGCCTTCCTTGTAGCCTCCGATGAGCCGCAGATCGCGCGTATCCTCGTAGCGCGCGATGAGGCCGCGCAGCTGACGGACCAGCTTCTGTTGCTCGCCAGACCAGACCCATTGCGCCAAGCGTGAAATCGACGCCAAAACGTCGATCGCGGGGAAGCGTCCCTGATCGGAGATCGCGCGATCGAGCACAATATGGCCGTCGAGCGTGCCGCGAATGGCGTCGGCGACGGGTTCATTATGATCGTCGCCATCGACCAGGACAGAAAAGACGCCGGTAATGGAGCCCTTGCCTTCCTCGCCCGGCCCGGCCCTTTCGAGAAGTTTCGGCAGATCGCCGAACACGCTCGGCGCATAGCCGCGCGCGACCGCCGGCTCTCCGGCCGCGAGCGCGATTTCGCGCGCCGCATGCGCGAAACGGGTGATGGAGTCGACTACGAGGAGCACCGATTCGCCGCGGTCACGGAAATATTCGGCGATCGTCATCGCCGTCTTAGGCGCCAGACGCCGCATCGTCGGGCTTTCGTCTCCGGTCGCCGCTACGGCGACCGAAAGCGAGCGATTCGCCGCCAAGGCGTCGTCGAGAAATTCGCGGACCTCGCGGCCGCGCTCCCCGACGAGAGCGATGACGACGGCGTCGAAATCACGCGAAGCGGCCAGCATCGCCAAAAGGGTCGATTTGCCGACCCCGGATCCGGCGAAGATTCCGATTCTTTGACCGGCGCAAAGCGGCGTAAAGAGGTCGATCGCGCGCACGCCTGTTTTCAATGGCGCGTTGACGCGCGCGCGCCGCATTGCCGGCGGCGGCGCGGCCTCGATCGGATAGGCATTCTCGCCTTTTCGCAAAGGTCCGGCGGCGTCGATCGGAACGCCGAGCGCGTTGAGCACGCGGCCCTTCCAGCTCGGATGCGGGGCGAGGCGCAAGGGACCGACCCGATGGACTCGGTCGCCGAGCCGCATCGGAACGCCAGTCTCGAAGGTCTTGACGGTCACGGCTTCGGCGTCGATCCGCACGACTTCGGCGAGCTGACGTCGCTCGCCCGTCGCGAATTCGACGCACTCGCCGAGCCGCACGAAGCGAGAAAGGCCCCTCACCCTCGCAAAGGTCGGCGCAACCTCTGCGACGCAACCGGAAATGCGGAGTGGCGCCACCTCTTCCCGCGCCCGCTCGACGGCAAGCTCAAGGCGTTCTAAAGCGTTCTTCGAGCGAATGGGTTCGTTCGCTCGACCAGAAATCGCGCCGACCTCGAAGCCTTGGACATCTGGCCGACCCGGCTGGTTCGATCCGTTCGAATTATACTCCAGGGCGTCCGGCTTCATGACGTCGAGCCGAGAGTCTTGATCGCGTCCTTGAGCGAGGATTCAGATCCCGTCAGCGCTGTGTTGATATTGTCGAAGGCGCGCGAGATCGTGATCAACTTAGCCATTTCGAGCACCGGATTGACATTCGCGCCTTCGACATAGCCTTGCGCGACCCCATTGCGGGAAAAGTCGAGAACCGGCGTCCCCGCCTTGTTGGAAATGACCCCGGAATTGGAATAGCGCTTGAGCGTCGCCGACTCGTCGAGGTCGAACAAGCCGAGGGCCCCGATCTGCCGGCCGCTCTGCGAGATCATCCCGTCTTGCGCGATGGTCGGCGGCCCGCCGTCCGGCTCGAGCAAGATGGGGGCGTTGCCGACGTCCATGACCGGAAAGCCGTCGATGCTCACGAGGGCGCCGTTTTCCAACATGCGCATGCGTCCGTCGCGCGTGTAGACGGTTCCCGCCGGAGTCTGAAGAGCGAGCCAGGCGTCGCCTTGGACCGCAACGTCCAAAGGAGCGTCCGTCTTGGTCGGCACGCCGGCCCGACGGGAGAGATAAGTCTCGCCCTGCGAGGCGAAAGACACCGGGCTGTCGCCCGCGCGCGAGACGAGGGTCTTGAACTGGACCTCCTCGGCCCTGTAGCCCGGCGTGCTCTGGTTGGCCACATTGGCGGCGATGGTCGACAATCGACGCTCCAGCGAGATCTGAGCCGAAAGGGTGACATAGAGCCCGGATTGCATGGATTTAAGAGCCCCCAAGCTTCAGGGTTGCGAGTTGGAGAAGAAGGTCGAAGCTGATGCCCGGCGATGAGACGAGCAGAGCCGAAGTCGCCGACGTCGTCTGCGTATTGGCGTTTTGGGAATCATAGGTCGCGGTGTAGCGCTCGATGAACTTTTGTAGCTTGGCCGGATTCTGCAAGTCGCTGATCTTTAATGCTTTTGTGATTGCCTTGGCTTGTGTGTCGAGCGGCTCGGAGGACATGGACGACGAAAGCCCGAGCGCGGTTTGCACGACGTTCAGCAAGGTCTTGTCCGCCAGAATGCTGTAGGCGCTGGTGATGTTCGGCGCCATCCGTTGAAAATACAACGCCTTTTGCACCGCCGGGTTTTGCTTGCCGGCGTCAGTCTCGAGCGTTTGCTCGACATATTTTTCAACCGTGCCCTGTTGCGCCGCCGTCGCCTGCGTGGTCGCCGCGCCATTGGCCGCGAAGTTGAACGCTGTCGCCAGCGCCTTGTAGCGTGGATCGTTCAATGTATTGGCGAGGCTCTTATTGCTCGCGACTCCGCCTTCGAGAACCTTGCGGATCAAGCCTTTGGCGTTCATCATGTCGCTGAGGCCAAAGGCCTTCATGACGTAACTATAAAGCTTCGAATTGTTCAAAAGATCGTTTGCGGACTTCACATTGCTGATATTCGCGAGATAATATTTGGTTTCTCGCGAGACGGTAGGCTCTGCCGCGGTCGAGGCGAGGGTCTTTGAGTAATTTTTTACAAGTAGATTGTAATTTGTGGTGGCGGTAAGCATGGCGGCCCGCGTCGAGAGAGACGATGCGAACTCTCCGCCAAAAAGCTTGCTCGAGCCTTGCTCGAGCCGCCGTGCTTTTAGCAAAAAATTAATTGGTCTCGCGCGTACGACATGCGGCGAATCGCGACTCAGCTTCGCTGATCACGACGCGGAGAAGCGCAATCGAGATCAAACAGAGGAGAGCGCGATTTTGCACGGGAAAACCGAGGCGCTTGCCGCCTCAAGCCGCCGATGCAGGCAGCCGAGCCAAAGGGCAGGCCCCGATTGGCTCAGGCGACGAGCTTGTCCGGCATCTCCATCGGCCCGCTATAATAGTTAATGTAGCGCTGTTCGATGTCGGCAAGCGGCATGATGGTGAAAACGTCGGTCGTTCCGAATTGCGCGTCGATCACCGCGCCATCGCCGAACCGCGCCCCCACGCGCAGATAGCCCTTGAGCAAAGGCGGCAGGGCGGCGATTCCCTTGCGTGGATCGACGGCGGCCTTGTCTAAGATCGCCATCTCCACCCGGGCGGCGCAAGGGCGCACGCTCCATTCCTCGGAAGCCGCCGCTTCATAATGGAGGAAGCTCAACGGAAGCGCCAAAGCGAGCGGATTGACTCCGGGCAGGCTCGCGCAGCCGATGAGCACATCAATGCGATGGTGCTTCGCGTAAATCCACAGGCCGCGCCACAACAGCTCAATGACCCGCTTCGAGCGATATTTCGCGTGAACGCAGGAGCGGCCGAGCTCCAAGAATCGCTTATCCGCATGCCGGGCGAGCATCGGCCCGATCTCGAATTCACGTTGGCTGTAGAATCCAGGTCCCTGCGCCGCGACGTCGCCGCGCAGCAGGCGATAGGCTCCGACCACCTTCGGTTTGATGCGGCCGAAGCGATTGCGCGCCTCTTTGTCTATGACGAGCAGATGGTCGCAAAATGCGTCGAACGGACAGATGTCGCGCCGTATCAATGCGGCGCCCTGTTGCGGCGTCGCGCCGCCTTCCTCGTAGAAGACCTGATAGCGCAGGCGCTGGGCCATGCGAATCTCCCGCTTTGTGGCGGCGAGCCTAACCTCGAAGGATCCGAATTGCCCAAGCACGGCGGGCAGGCCGGCAAGATCTCGAATGACGCGACGGCGCTTGATAAGCCGGACCGGACGATGAACGATGCCGCCTAATGGCGCGCCGATGGGCCACATGATGATGTTGATCTCTCCGACAAAGCGTGAAGGATCAACGTAGAATGGCTGCGCGAAGCTTTCATGACGAACGCCGCCCGCCAATATGCGTCGAAATGACGTTCTGTTGTCACTAAACTGCAAGCTAATCGTATTATTATTAGCGGCGCATCGGGGCGCGGCCCCTCAGGATTTTAAGAGCCTCCGCCCATGGCCTATTGGCGCGCGACGATCATTTGTTTGTCTCTCATCGCCAGCTTCGCCGTTGCCGCGCCGCTGCAATGGGCCGCGAGGCGGCGCGGCTGGACGCTGCGCTTTTGGCTTCCGGTCTTCGTCAGCCGCGCGCTCATGCGCCTGCTGCGGGTCGAGGTTCACGCGCAGGGCGCGGCGAGCGGCGGCGGCGGTCCGCTTCTTCTCGCCGCCAATCACGTCTCCTGGATCGACATTCTCGCGGTCTCCAGCGTCGCGCCCGTCTGCTTTCTCGCCAAGAAAGAGGTGCGGGGCTGGCCGGTGATCTCGGCTTTCGCGCGGGTGCAGGAGACGGTCTTTGTCGATCGCACGCAGCGGCGCTCCATTCCAGGCGCCAACGCGGCAATCGCGTCGCGGATGCTCGCGGGCCGACCCGCGCTTCTCTTCCCGGAAGGCACGACCGGAGACGGACTCGCGCTGCGCAGATTCCACAGCTCGCATTTCGCCGCCGCGCGCGATCTTCTCGCCGAGGCGCAGGAGGTCGAGGCCGTGCGCGTGCAACCTCTCGCGATCCGCTATTCCTCGCCGGCCGCCGCCTGGTATGGGGACGCAACCCTGCTACCGCATCTGTGGTCGCTCTTGAAGGGCAAGCCCTTGCGCTGCGATCTGGTCTTCGGCGCGCCTTTGGCCTATGGGCGCGGGACCGACCGCAGGGCCCTGACGCGACAGGTCGAGGCCTCGGTCGCCGCCATGCTCGCTGAGTTAGGTCCGGCGGGAGAGGCGACGCCGCAACCGGCGGCCGAGGAACTTGAAGCTCTGGCGGCGCGCGCTTAAAGCGCCTTCTTAAATCATCTCCCGCTGCGGCCGCGCCTATGGCAAGATGGGGCGGGGAGCGTCCACGGCATGTCGAAGCGGCAGCGCGAATTTCGTTTGTCTCGCGCGAGGGCGCGAGCGGAGAAGGCCGCGGCGACACCGGACTCGACAGAAGCGCTCGCCGAAAAGGCTCACGATCTCGACGCCGCGCGCAAGACCTTGGAGGACGCGGCGACGGTCAGCGGGACGCTCTGGTTCAGCTATCTGTTCACGCTCTTCTATATCGCCATCGCGGCGGGCGCGGTCACGCAAAAGGACCTGCTGCTTGAAAATCCGGTCAAGCTGCCTTTTCTCAATGTCGAGTTGCCGCTCATCGCCTTTTTTGCTTTGGCGCCGATCCTGTTTGTAATCGCCCACGCCTATACGCTCATGCATTTCGCGCTGCTTGCCGGAAAGATCGGCGCCTATCACGCGCTTCTCAAGGAAAAGCTGCCGGACGAGGCTTCGGCGGAGACGCGGGATGGGCTGCGCCGCCAATTGCCGAGCAATATTTTTGTACAGTTCCTGGCGGGACCGCGCGAGATTCGCGACGGCGGGCTCGGGCGCCTGCTGCAAGCTGTCGCCTGGATTTCGCTCGTCGTCGGGCCGATCCTGCTACTGCTCCTGCTTCAGATTCAGTTCCTGCCCTATCATCTCGAATGGGCGACCACGGTTCAGCGTCTCGCTCTTCTCGGCGATCTCATGCTGTTGTGGCTTTTGTGGCCGGCGGTGCTTGCCGGCCGAAGCAAGATTGTTTCTCCGCCCCTCCGGCGGCATTGGGGATGGGCTTCGGGGAGCTTCGCCGCGCTCGCCTTCGCTTTCCTCGTCGCGACCTTTCCGGGCGAAGGGCTCGATGCTTGGGCGCAGAAGCCAAAATGGATCGCGACCAATTTCTTCGCTGTCGGAAATAAAAAGGAGGGAAAGCGCATTCGCCCCGAATGGGCGTCTTTGCGCGATGTCGTCTTCAACGGTGCGGTGGACTCGGTCACGCGACGGCGCAGTCTATTATCCAACACGCTGGTCTTGCCGGCCTTTGATTCGCTCGAGGCCAAGGGCGTCGACGACCAGAAAAAGCTCGATTGGGCGAAACATGTCCTGAGCCTGCGCGGGCGCGATCTTCGCGGCGCGATTTTCGATCACGCGGATTTGCGCAAGGCGGATTTTGACGGCGCCAAGCTTCAGGGGGCGTCGCTCGAATTCGCGCAGCTTCAGGGCGCGTCGCTCAATGTCGCGTCGATTCAGGGCGCGTCGCTCGATCTCGCGGAGCTTCAGCCGCTCAGCCAAGAGCATTTCGAGGCGCTGAAGAAAGAGATTACAGGCACGCCCGACGGCGTGTTAAAAGATGCCGCCCTGAAGCGCTTCGAGAGCGCCGACCCCAAAGTCGCCAACGGAAATGACGGCAAGATTGCGGATTGGTGGCGCGATCAAGCCAAACGTCCACCGTCCCGCGAAAATTTTGATCAAGTTGCTACCAAAGCCTGGCGCGAAGCTGGATGCAATCCCGACGGCGCGCCCTATGTCATCCGCGCTTTGACTCGACGACTTACGCCGTTCCACTTTGCGCAGTTCGCCAAGGCCTTTCTCGACCCGAAAACCTGCCCCGCCGCCGCCAAGCTCAGCGACGAGGACAAAGCCGCGCTGCAACGGATCGCAGACGAGTTCGCCCAAGCCGCCCCTTCTCCCGCGCCCGCTCAGCCAGTAGCGAAACCCAAAAAATAACCCTGTTTCACGGGAAACATATTGGTCCGGTCGGCGCGCCAAATCGGACAAGGCTCGCGCCATCGCCCTTGACGCGCAAGCTCGGCGCAGGCTTGCTGCTCCATCCTCGCTTCATGAGATGGCGCTCGACTCTTTTGCCTCAACTCGCTTTCCCTCTCCCGCCGCAGGATGGCCGCCAGTCCGAGACGGCGCTTCGTGTCGCGCGGGGAACGCGGCGGCTCTTGCGCCGGCTCCGATTCTCGACCGTCACCGAACTGCCGTTGCTCTCCGGGCGGCGCGCCGACCTTGTCGCCCTCGCCGAGGATGGCGCGATCCATATTATCGAGATCAAATCCTCGATCGCCGATTTCCGCGCCGATCAGAAATGGCCGGCCTATCGGGCCCATTGCGACCGGCTCTTTTTCGCCATCCCTGAATCCGTGCCGGTCGAGATCATGCCGGAAGACGCCGGCCTCATCCTCGCCGACGGCTATGGCGCGGAAATTCTGCGCGAGGCGCCCGAGCACAAGCTCGCCCCCGCCTCCCGCCGCGCCATGCTCTTGCGCTTCGCCCATGCCGCCGCACATCGGCTCCACGGCTTGACCGATCCCGAAATCCTGTCGCACGGTCCGCTCGGCTGAGCTGAAATCCGCCATGGCCGGCGCAAAAGCCGGTGGAACATCTGACGCGGAGCCTTGCAAATAGCTTTGGCCTCGGCACAATCATGATTCGTCGTGGAAACCGTCTGCGACGGCCTCCGGCCGCCACGAAACCCAAAGCCGCGCGCGGCGTTCGAGGCGATCTCACAATCAAGGCTTGACGCCCCGGACGCTCCCCATGGCGAATGACGACATCGGCCGGCTCTCTTCGCCCACGCTCTACCTTGCGCGGATGATCGCCTTTTTGATCCTTGTCGGCGTCTCGGCGCTGATCTTCCACAGCCGCATCGCCCCGGCCTTTTGGGCCAATCCCGCGCTCAATGGCCTGATCATGGTCTTGTTCGGCCTCGGCGCCGTCCTCACGCTGATGCAGGTCGCCGGCCTTTATCGCGAAACCGCCTTCGCCAATGCGCTGCTGCGCCGCGAGACTAAGCTCGCCAAGCCGCCGGCGCTTCTCGCGCCTCTCGCGCGTTTCTTCGGCGACGATCCTTTCGCCCGCGGAGTCTCGCCACAGGGCCTGCGCGCGCTTCTCGACTCGATCGCCGCGCGGCTTGACGGCGCGCGCGACGCCGCGCGCTATCTCGCCGGGCTTTTGATTGTGCTCGGCCTGCTCGGGACCTTTTGGGGCCTCCTCCAGAGCGCGGGCTCTATCGGCGGCGCCCTCAAGTCCTTGCAGGCGGAAGGCGACGCCGCCGCCATGTTCGAGGATCTCAAGGCTGGCGTCTCGGCGCCGATCGCCGGCATGGCGCTTTCCTTCGCCTCCGCCCTTTTCGGCCTCGCCGGATCTCTGGCGCTGGGCTTTCTCGATCTGCAGGCTGGCCAGGCGCAAAGCCGCTTTTTCTGCGAATTGGAAGACCGGCTGACAGAGGCCGCGGCGGCCGCGGCGGCGTCGGATGTGCTCGCAGGGCTCGACGGGCTGCCGGGGGAGCTCCGCGCGGCGCTCGAGAAAATCGCCGCCAGCGCGGACCAGACGCATGTCCGCTCGACGATGATCGCGGTCGCCAATCTCGCCGAGGGCGTTCAGGCTTTGGTTCAGCACATGCGCGCGGAACAGCAGATGCTCCGCGACTGGGTCGAGGCGGAAGCTGAGCAGAAGCGAGAGCTCAAGGCCGTTCTGGAAAGCCTTTCGGCGGAATTGAAGGATCGCGCGGAATGCGCCGCCGAATAACTCATTGCTTCGCGCGGGACATCGACGGAAAGCCGATTCCCGCTTTTCCTCGTCCCGCTTTGCCGAGGCAAATCTGATGGCGCTCGCCAAAGCCAAGCGGCCGCTCCGCCCGATCGATTATTGGCCGGGCCTCGTCAATCTCTTGTCGGCCCTGCTTCTCGGCATGATTTTTCTGCTGTCGGTTTTCATGCTGGCGCAGTTCTATGTCTCGCGCGCCGTGATCGGCAAGGACGCTGCTGTCTCGGCGCTCAACCGCCAGACCGAGGATCTAGCGGCCGCCCTCGCGCGGGAGCGGTCCGATAAAGCGGAGGCCCTAGCGAGCTTCGCGGCCGCCGAGCAAGACAGGGCTCGATTGCAAGCCTATGTCGATCGAGGGAAAGAAGACGGGGCGGCGCCGGAATTGCGCATCGCCAGCGCGGAAGAGAGGCTCGGCGCCGAGAAGCAGATTTCAGCGCGGGCCTCGGCTCAGGCGGAAACTCTAGCGGAGCAGGCCGCCGAGCTTCGCCGTCAGCTTTCAGCCCGCGAAGAGGCGCTCGCCGCGGCGGCGTCGCAGGATCGGGACCAGCAGGCGAAAATTGCCGAGCTCAATGCGAGGCTCGATGCGGCGCTCGAGCAAAAGGCGAAAGCGCTCGCCGCCTATCGCACTGATTTCTTCGCCCGCCTGCAGAGCGTGCTCGGGAGCCAGCCAGGACTCAGCATTGTCGGCGACCGTTTCATCCTGCAATCGGAAATTCTGTTCGGCTCCGGTCAGGCGACTGTCAACCCAGCCGGACGCGGCGAGCTCGACAAGCTCGCGGCCGCCCTGATCGAGCTCGACCATGCGATTCCGCCGGACATTCCCTGGCTCATGCGCATCGACGGCCATACGGACAAAAAGTCGATCCAATCCAAGCATTTCGCGTCGAATTGGGCGCTTTCTTCCGCGCGGGCGATCGCGGTCGTTCAATATTTGATCGGCAAAGGGGTCCCGCCGCAGCGCCTCGCCGCAGCGGGCTTCGGCGAATTTCAGCCGCTGGATCCCGGCGAAGGGGATGAGGCGTTCAAGCGCAACCGGCGGATCGAGCTGAAGATCACCGATAAATGACGCGCAGTTTCTTCGGCGATCGCCGTGCGCCTCTCCAAGTCCGGCGGACGAGGATCAGCCGTTTTCGAGAAGCTTAAGGTCGATCTTCTTCAATAGATCATCAAGCGCATCGATCTCTATCGCGCCTTCTATCCTCTGAACCAGCGTGGCGCTTTGCTTGGCCGCCTCTTCCAAGAGCATTTCGACGCGCTGCTTCAGGCTGCGCAGTTCGTCTAAGCTCATTTTGCCCAGATCCTCATCGCCGATGGACATTGGACTCCCCCATTTATCGTCATGCTTTGTGTTTGCCATAGCATGAGCGATTAGCTTGCGGCGAGCCCGGTCAAAAGGCAAAATTTAAGCTGATGCGCCGTCCGCTCCACGCCCGGACTTGACCCAGAGCGCAGGGTCCTGTCGCGGCGGGAAGCTCTAAAGCGCTTGCGCGAGCGGCGGGCTCGCCGGCGTGATCGCAACCGATTCGCCGCAACCGCAAGAGGAGGTCTGGTTAGGATTTTGGAAGGTGAAGCTCGCCTGAAACTTGTCCGTCTCGAAGTCGATCTTGGCGCCGAGCAGGAACATCAAATCTTTCGGTGCGACGAGGACTTTCACGCCCTGGTCCTCGACGATTTCATCGGCCGACTCGATCGCGTCGGCGAGCTCCATCGTATAGGCCATGCCGGCGCAGCCGCCGCTCTTGACCCCGACCCTGATCCCGGCGACGGGCCGGCCCGCGCCCTCGATGAGGCTCCGCGCCCGTGCGGCGGCGGCCTCGGTCAAGGTCAAGACGGCGAAATTGGACTGTCCCATTGTCTTCCTCCGAGCCGAAAGTTGAGCTTTGGGCCAAGCCCTATATGGCGCCTCGGCGCGAAATGTTTAGGGGGAGGGTGGGTGGGTCGGTTGGAATTTCCGCTTAACGCCGCAAGCGGGTATTCGGCCTGACGGTGAGCGTGGCGGAAATCGCCCGATTCCTGTCGGTCCACTTTTGGGAAACAATTTGGCGGCGGACGTTCGAAGTGGGTCGTGCGGACACAAGACAAGTGACCGCCGCATCCCAAAATCGCTGCGGCTCCGCCGAACGGCCGTGTTTTTGTCTGCGCGCGTCTGCGCGCTCGGACAGGGGACCGACGCCGTCGCCTAGGCCGGCAGGAGGATTACCTTGGTCTTGACCGGCGTGCGCTCATAGAGGTCGATCATGTCTTGTGTCAGGAGGCCGGTGCAGCCGCTGGTGACGCCCCTGCCGATCGACTCGGGATCGCTGGTGCTGTAGATCGTGCAGACCGTGTACTTGCCGTTCTGATAAAGATAGAGCGTGCGGGCGCCGAGCGGATTGTCGAGGCCTCCCGGCATGCCGCCGGCATATTTGCGCGCTTCCGGCTGGCGCTGGATCATCTCCTTGGGCGGGGTCCAGGTCGCCCATTCCGCCTTGCGCCCGACGTAAGCGTCGCCGTTCCACAGGAAGCCCTTGCGGGGAACGTTGGCGCCGTAGCGGGTGGCGTTTCCCTCGCCTTCGATGCGGTACACATAGTAGTTGGCGGGATCGATGATGATCGTGCCGGTCGCTTCCTTGCTGTCGTAGCGCACCGTCCGGCGAACATATTTCGGATCGAGCTTGGCGACGTCGACCGCCGGGATCGGGAATTTCTTGTCGGGCACGGGCCCGTAAAGCTTCGCCGCCGCCATGAGGGCCGCATCGTCGGTCGCGCAACCGGCGAGCCCGAGCGCGCCGAGACTGACGGCGGAGCCGAACAGAAACGACCGGCGGTTGAGAAATTCCGACCGAAGCGAGGGCGAAGCCGCGTCGCCCATCTCACCTTCCATCATCATAGTCTTGGTGTTTCTCATATCCTGTCGCCCGACGAGGGAATGCTCCGGCATATCCCCAACGAAAATCCTTGTTGAGCTGGAAATTGGCGTCAGGTCGCTTGATTGGCAAGCCCAAGCGGCGCTGAGCGGGGCTCGCCATGTGCGAAAGTCCGTCCATGTGGTCCCGCAGCCACACATCGCGCTGGCTTCGACGAAAACATGCAGACGTCCGCTTCGCGGGAGCGGCTCCCGTCGGCTCAACGACTGGTTTGGGCGCAGAGCCGCTATAGCCATTCGCCCCCGGAAATGTCGCTTTCTGGGTCAGAAGCCAAAATTCAGCCTAACCCCTCATCGACGCTTCTTCTCACGCCGCCTTCTTCATCGCGATCGCCGCCAGCGTCTGGAGGATCTGGCGCACGCCGTCGAGCCGCTCGGCCGTCTCGGCGAAGTCGCGGACGAAGACGATCTTCATGTCCTGGCGCACCTTGGCCTCGGAGCCCTGCTGCGCGACATAGCGCACGAGTCCCGGCGGATTGGCGAAGGAATTGTCGCGGAAGGCGATGATGACGCCCTTCGGCCCCGCCTCGACCTTCTCGACATGGGCCTGCCGGCACAGAACCTTGATGGCGACGAGCTTCATCAATTGCTCGACCTCGACCGGCAAGGGTCCGAACCGGTCGATCAACTCGGCCGCGAAGCTCTCGATCTCGGCGTCGGATTCGAGCGAGGCGAGGCGGCGATACAGGCCGAGGCGCAAGGGCAGATCGGCGATATAGGTCTCGGGGATGGTCACCGGCGCGCCGAGCGTGATGGTCGGCGACCAGGCCTCCTCGACGATGTCGTCGACGCCCGCCTTCAGCGCCTCGACCGCCTCTTGAAGCATTTGTTGGTAGAGCTCATAGCCGACCTCCTTGATATGGCCGGACTGCTCGTCGCCGAGCAGATTGCCCGCTCCGCGAATATCGAGATCATGGCTCGCGAGCTGGAACCCGGCGCCGAGCGAATCAAGCGATTGCAGCACCTTCAGGCGCCGCTCGGCCTGAGCCGTCAGCGTGCGGTTCGCGGGCACGGTGAAGAGCGCATAGGCGCGCACCTTCGAGCGCCCGACACGGCCGCGCAATTGATAGAGCTGGGCGAGGCCGAACATATCGGCGCGATGGACGATGAGCGTGTTGGCCGTCGGAATGTCGAGGCCGGATTCAACGATCGCCGTCGAGAGCAGCACGTCGAACCGGCCGTCATAAAAGGCGGCCATCTTGTCCTCGAGTTCGGTCGCCGGCATCTGCCCATGGGCGACGACGAATTTCACCTCGGGAACGTTCTGGCGCAGGAAGGCCGCCGCCTCGTCGATCTGCTCGACGCGCGGACAGACGTAGAAGCTCTGGCCGCCGCGATAGCGCTCGCGCAGGAGCGCCTCGCGCACCAGCAATTCGTCGAAGGGCGCGATGAAGGTGCGCACGGCGAGGCGGTCGACCGGCGGCGTCGCGATGATCGAAAGCTCGCGCACGCCAGTCAAGGCGAGCTGCAAGGTGCGCGGAATCGGCGTCGCCGAAAGGGTCAGCACATGGACCTCGGCGCGCAATTCCTTGAGCCGCTCCTTGTGCTTGACGCCGAAATGCTGCTCCTCGTCGATCACGACGAGGCCGAGATCCTTGAAATTCACCCCTTTGCCGAGCACGGCATGGGTGCCGACGATGATCTCGACGTCGCCGGAAGCCGCCCCCGCCTTGGCCACGCGCAGATCGGCGGCGCTCGCCATGCGCGACATTTGCGCGACCGACACCGGCAAATGGGCGAAGCGGGCGGAGAAATTCTTGTAATGCTGGCGCGCGAGCAGGGTGGTCGGCGCGATCACCGCGACCTGCTTGCCGTTGATCGCGGCGGCGAAGGCCGCGCGCAGCGCGACCTCGGTCTTGCCGAAGCCGACGTCGCCGCAGACGAGCCGATCCATAGGGCGGCCGGAGCCCATATCGTCGAGCACCGCGTCGATCGTGGCCTGCTGATCCTCGGTCTCATCATAGGGAAAGCCGGCGCAGAACTCCGCGTAAAGCCCTTCCGGCGGAACCAGTTTCGGGGCGGCTTTGGTCTCCCGCGCGGCGGCGATCTTGATGAGGCCCGCGGCCATCTCGAGGATGCGTTTGCGCATCCGCGCCTTGCGCTTCTGCCAGGCGCCGCCCCCGAGCCTGTCGAGCGCGACGTCGGTGTCCTCCGAGCCATAGCGCGACAAAAGCTCCAGATTCTCGACGGGCAGAAAGAGCTTCGCGCCCTCGGCGTAATGCAATTCGAGGCAATCATGCGGGCAGCCCGCCGCCTCGATCGCCTGCAACCCGACGAAGCGGCCGATGCCGTGATCGACATGGACCACGAGATCGCCCGCGGTGAGCGCGCCGACCTCGGCCAGAAAGTCCTGCGCCCGGCGCGCCTTCTTCTTGCCTCGCAACAGTCGGTCGCCGAGGATGTCCTGCTCGCTGACGACGGCGAGATCGCCGGCCTCGAAGCCCTGCTCGACGCCGATGACCGCGAGCGCGAGCGTCGCTTGCGGCAGCGCCAGCGCCTGAGCCAGGGAGGCGACAGGCGCGGCTTCGGCAAGGCCGTGATCGGCGAGCACATGGGCGAGGCGCTCGCGCGAGCCGTCCGACCAGCCCGCAACGACGACGCGCTTGCCGCCGGCCTGCAGCGCCCGGACATGGGCCACCGCCGCGTTGAACACATTGGCGTTTTCGTCGGCCCGCTCGGGCGCGAAGTTGCGCCCGGGCTTCGAGCCGCAATCGACGACGAGGCCCTTCGCCTCGCCCGCTTGGCCAAAGGGCGTCGCCCGCACGAGGCAAGCGGCGTCGAGCCGCCGCCGCCATTCCGCCGCCGAAAGATAAAGCAGATCGGGCGGCAGCGGCTTATAGGTCGAGCGGCCGGGGTCGAGATCATAGGCGCTTTTGCGCGCGTCGTAATAATCCTTGATCAGCGCGAGGCGTTCGCCCGCGGCGTCCTCCGCCAGCGAATCGAGAACCAGCGGCGCCGGCCCCGCGTAATCGAACAGAGTGTCGAGCTTGTCGTGGAACAGCGGCAGCCAATGCTCGAGACCCGGATGGCGGCGGCCTTCGCTGACCGCTTCATAAAGCCCGTCGCCCCGCGTCTGCGCGCCGAAAAGGCCGACATAGGCCTGACGAAACCGGCGCATGGTCTCGCTCGTGAGCTGAACCTCGCTCATCGGGACGAGATCGAGGCCGCGCATCTGGCCGATGGTCCGCTGCGTCTCGGGGTCGAAGGTGCGGATCGATTCCAGCGTGTCGCCGAAGAAATCGAGCCGAAGCGGCTGGGGCATGCCCGGCGGAAAGAGATCGAGAATGCCGCCGCGCACCGCATAATCGCCGGCGTCGCGCACGGTCGAGGCCCGGGCGTAGCCATTGGTCTCGAGCCAACGCGCCAGCGCGTCCATGTCTACCGCATTGCCGGGCGCGGCGGAGAACGTGTCTCCGGCGATCGTCTGCAAGGGCGCCACGCGCTGGACCAGGGCGTTGACCGTGGTCGAAAGAATGCGCGGCCGCTCCAGCGCCGTGCGCGTGCGGGCGAGACGCGAAAGAACGGTCATCCGCCGCGCGGAAACAGCGGCGTTAGGCGAGGAGCGATCGTAGGGCTGGCAGTCCCAGGAAGGAAAGTCGAGAATTTCTATATCGGGCGCAGCGAAGCCGAGCGCCTCGCCGAAGGCCCGCGCCCGCTGGCTGTCGCGCGCGACATGGACGAGAACCACGGCGCGGCTTTCGGCGTCGCGGGCGAGGCCGCGCGTGAGATCGGCGACGCAAAAGGCGTCGAAGCCGTCGGCGAGGTTCGAAAGCGTCAGGGAGCCGCCTTTGGCGAGCTCGGCAGTTACCCGTTTGAGATCAGTCACGATTGTGAATTTGGTCCAAAGGTTTTCGCCGGAAAGTGCGCGGGTGGATTGCGACAGATGGAAGCGGCCCGTGGGCGGAAAATCAGTTCCCGCTTTTCCTCATTCCGCGCCAGCCCGGTTCATGCATTTCAGGCGCTGTCGGCGCAGGTTAACTAGCCGCTTCCGCGCGCCGATTCAAATGTTCCCGCCATCCCAAAGCATTGCGCCCAAGCGTCACTCATGAAGCGGGCGGACATGGGTATGAAAGCGGAGGATCTTCTGGAAGACCGGGGTGTCATGGCGCGCCGGCGTTTTCTCCTCGCCCGTCACCCAGCTCAGGACGTCGCGATCCGGCTCGTCGAGCAGAACCTCCAGATCGTCGAGTTCGCCATCGTCGAGAGCGGCGATCTCAGCGTCGACGAAACGGCCGAAGATAATGTCCATCTCCAGCATGCCGCGATGATGCGCGCGGAACACGATGCGGCGGCGGCGGGCGTCGAGCGGCGCGCCGGTCGTCAGCGAGCCAGACATGGTTTAAGCTCCGAAGCTGAGACGATTCAGCTCTTTTGAGCCGACCGCCGCGACGCCCCGCGCGCGGCTCCGGCACTATAGCCTGCGCTCCCGTCCCTGTCAGCTCTCGCTCCCCGAACGCCTTTCCACATGCGGCCCTCTCTCCTCAATCCGCTCTTCGCCTCGGCCGCGAGCCTTCCGGGCGTCGGACCGAAGACCGGAAAGCATCTCGACCGGCTCCTCGGCGAGAACGGACGGGAGGCGCGCGTCCTCGATCTGCTCTTTCACCTGCCCTATGCCACGATCGATCGCCGCAACCGGCCGAAAATCGCCGATGCGCCGATCGGCGCGGTCGTGACGCTCGACGTCACAGTGGTCGAGCACAGGCCGCCGGGACCGCGCTCCAAGGCGCCGCATAAGGTTCTCGTCGAGGACGAGACCGGCGATATTCTGCTCATTTTTTTTCTCGCCAATCCGCAATGGATCGAAAAAAGCCTGCCCGTCGGTGCGCGCCGCTGGGTCTCGGGCAAGCTCGAGCTTTGGGAGGGCCATCGCCAGATGGTCCATCCCGATCGCGTGCTCGACGCCGAAGGCCTCGCCAAAATGGCCCCGATCGAGCCGGTCTATGCGCTGACCGAAGGGCTTTTTCCCAAAATCCTCGCCAAGGCGATCGCCGCCGCGCTTCCGCGAATCCCCGCGCTGCCCGAATGGCGCGACGAGAACCAGCCTTTGCTGCGGGGCCAGCCTTCTTTCGTCGAGGCCTTGCGCGCGATCCATCAGCCGGAAGACCCCGCGAGCGTCGGGCCCGAGGCGCCGGCGAGGCTCCGCCTTGCCTATGACGAATTGCTCGCCGGCCAGCTTGCGCTCGGCCTCACCCGCGCGCGCATGCGCCGGGCGGCCGGGCGTGCAAGTATTGGCGACGGGCGGATCGTGGAAAAAATCCTGGCCGCCTTGCCCTTTTCTCCGACCGCGTCGCAACGTAAGGCGCTGGTCGAGATAAAGGCCGATCTTGCTGGAGAAAACCGCATGCTGCGGCTGCTTCAAGGCGACGTCGGCTCGGGCAAGACGCTGGTCGCGCTGCTCGCAATGGCCTCCTGCGTTGAGGCCGGGCGGCAGGCCGCGCTGATGGCGCCGACCGAGATCCTCACGCGCCAGCACTATCAATCCTTACTGGCCTTCGCCCGCGAGTCCGGCCTGCGGTTCGCCCTGCTCACCGGGCGCGAGAAAGGCGCGGAGCGGGCGCGGATTCTCGAAGGGCTCGCCTCCGGCGCGGTCGATGTCGCGGTCGGCACTCACGCGCTCTTCCAGGAGAGCGTCGCCTTTCACGATCTCGGCCTCGCCGTCATCGACGAGCAGCATCGCTTCGGCGTGCATCAGCGCCTCGCCCTCGGCGACAAGGGCCTCGCCGCCGACATTCTGGTGATGACCGCGACGCCCATTCCGCGCAGCCTGGCGCTCACCTATTTCGGCGACATGGATATTTCGACGCTGACGGAAAAGCCGGCCGGGCGGCAACCGATCGAGACCCGCGCCTTGCCGTTGGAGCGCATGGACGAGCTCGTCGCGAGATTGATGCGCGCCGTCGAGGCCGGCGCCCGCGCCTTCTGGGTCTGCCCGCTGGTTGAAGAGAGCGAGGCGCTTGACGTCGCCGCGGCGCAGGATCGTTTCGCCCATTTGCGCGAGATCTTCGGCGACAGGGTCGGTCTCGTCCATGGCAAGATGAAGGGCCGCGAGAAGGACGAAGCCATGGCCGCTTTCGCCGCTGGCGCGACGCGCATTCTCGTGGCGACGACGGTCATCGAGGTCGGCGTCGACGTGCCCGAGGCGACGATCATGGTCATCGAGCACGCCGAGCGCTTCGGCCTTGCGCAATTGCATCAATTGCGCGGGCGCGTCGGGCGCGGCGCCGGCAAGTCGTCTTGCCTTCTGCTCTACAAGGCGCCGCTCGGTGAGACCGCCAAGGCGCGCATCGAGATCATGCGCGAGACCGAGGACGGGTTTCGCATCGCCGAGGAGGATCTTCGCCTGCGCGGCGAGGGCGACGTGCTCGGGGCGCGGCAATCGGGCCTGCCCGGCTTTCGCCTCGCCGATCTTTCCGCCCATGGCAGCCTGCTGACTTTGGCGCGGGACGATGCGCGCCGCATCGTCGCCGAGAATCCCCGCCTCGAAGGCCCGCGCGGGGAGGCGCTGCGGCTGCTGCTCAATCTGTTCGAGCGCGGCGAAGCGATCAGGCTGTTGCGTGGGGGGTAGCAGACGCCGTCACATGAACCTGCTCAGGTACAAGAAGGCGTCCATGTGGAGCCGGGCCTGTTTCATGCAGCGCGGGCTATTTTGGAAAAGCGGAGTCCGCTTTCAGCTCAATCGAGCTCACGCAGATTGATTCTAGTCAGCCGTCGGGCCTGCTTTGACATATGCGAATTGACGACGTTCATGGCGCTGGATTGATCGATGTAGAGACAATCGCGATCTTGCGGAACGTCACTCGACCGCGTCGACGAGCGCTGCATTGCCGCCGACGGCGGCAGTGTTGATCGTCACCGTCTGCTCGACGCAGAATCTTTCGAGATAATGCGGGCCGCCGGCTTTGGGCCCGGTGCCGGAGAGGCCGAAGCCGCCGAAGGGCTGCGTCCCGACGACCGCGCCAATCATGTTGCGGTTGACATAACAATTGCCCGCGAGGCGCCTCTCCATGATATGGGCGATCGTGGCGTCGATGCGCGAATGCACGCCGAGCGTCAGGCCGTAGCCCATCGCCTCCAGCTGATCGAGCAGGCGGTCGAGCTCGTTCGCCTTGTAGCGAACCACATGGAGAATCGGGCCGAACACTTCGCGGTCGAGATCCGTTGGCTGCGCAAGCTCGAAAATATGCGGCGCAACGTAAAACCCGTTTCGCGGCGCGCTGGTCGGAATCTCGCCTGCGTAACGGACGATGGCGCGCCGGCGCATCGCCGCGATATGCGCTTCGAGGCTCGTCTTGGCGGCGAGATCGATCACCGGACCGACATGAACGCTGAGATCTCGGGGATCGCCGACCAAAAGCTCGCGCGCCGCGCCGGCGATCATCGCGATGATCTTGTCGGCGGCGTCTTCCTGGATGCAAAGAAGTCGAAGCGCGGAGCACCGTTGGCCCGCCGAGCGAAAGGACGAGGCGAGAACGTCGTCGGCGACTTGCTCCGGCAAGGCCGTCGCGTCGGCGATCATGACGTTGACGCCGCCGGTCTCGGCGATGAGAGTGGCGATCGCGCCGTCCTTCGCGGCGAGCGCGCGATTGATTCGCACCGCCGTCTCCATCGAGCCGGTGAAGGCGACCCCCGCGAGCGCCGGCAGCGCGACGAGGCCTGCGCCGATCTCGCCGTCGCCCGGCAGGAGATGTAACGCCTCGACCGGCGCGCCGGCGCGATGAAAGGCGGCGACGATTGCGGCGGCGATCAGAGGCGTTTGCTCGGCGGGCTTGGCCAATACGCTATTTCCCGCCGCGAGCGCGGCGGCGACCTGGCCCGTGAAGATCGAGAGCGGAAAATTCCATGGACTGATGCAGGCGAAGACGCCGCGGCTGCGCCAGGAAAGCCGATTGTCCTCGCCCGTCGGCCCCGGCAGGACGACTGAGGCCGCAAAGAGCCGGCGCGCCTCCTGAGCGTAATAGCGGCAGAAATCGATGGCCTCGCGCCATTCGCCGACGGCGTCGTCGAGAGTCTTGCCGGCCTCGATCTGAAGAAGACGAAGCCATTTCGGCGCCTGCCCTTCGAGATCCTGCGCAACGCGCTCAAGGCATGAGGCGCGCGCTTCGACAGGGGTTTGCGACCAGAGCCGGAAGCCCGCGCGGGCCTCCCGCATCGCTTCGGTCAATATGCGCACGGGCGTTTCGCCAACGACCCCGATCGTTGCGCCGTCGATCGGGGAGGCCAGGCTGCGCAAGACGCCTTCGCGCCGCCGGCCGGAGACGATCGGCGCGGCCTCCGCGAGCGCGGCGGCCTTGCCGATGGCCTGCGTCAGCGCGTCGACCGCGCGCCGATCGCCGAATTCGATCCCCTGCGCGGTCTTGCGGGCGGGGCCGTGAAGATCTTGTGGGAGAGGCAGGCGCGCGGTGCGGGCGCGGCTGGCGTCGCCGATCACGGCTTGCGGCCGGACAAGAAGCGCGCGCGGCGCGACATGTGGATCGCCGAGCCGCGCGACGAAGGAGGAGTTCGCGCCATTCTCGAGCAGGCGGCGCACCAGATAGGCCAGCAAATTGGCGTGCGCCCCGACCGGCGCGTAAACTCGGCTCGAGAGGGTGGGGCGCTCGATGCGTAGCGCCTCGAACAGCTCCTCCCCCATGCCATGGAGGCGCTGGAATTCGAACCCGGCGTCGCCGGCCATCTCGACGATGGACGCGACGGTCAGCGCATTATGGGTGGCGAATTGCGGGAAAATAACGTCTCGCGCCGCGAGAAGGCGCCGCGCGCAGGCGAGATAGTTCAGATCCGTCATCGCCTTGCGGGTGAAGACCGGATAATCGGCGAGGCCGCGCTCTTGCGCGCGTTTGATCTCGCTATCCCAATAGGCGCCCTTGACCAGGCGCAGGGTCAAGCGGCGGTCGCATAGGCGCGCGGTGGCGACGACGTGGTCGATCGCCGCGGCGGCGCGCTTCTGGTAGGCTTGAACCGCGAGGCCGAAGCCATGCCAGCCGGCGAGCGAGCGGTCCGCGAGCAGGAGATCGACGATGTCGAGCGATAGCTCGAGCCGATCGGCTTCTTCCGCGTCGATCGTGAAAATGAGTCCATGCCGCCTGGCCGCGCGCGCGAGCTCCGCCACGCGAGGCGTGAGCTCGGCGAGGACGCGGCCGCGCGATTGCGGCTCGTAGCGCGGATGCAGGGCCGAGAGCTTGACTGAAATGCCGAGGCGCCCCGGCGCGGCGTCGCCGGCGGCTTGCGCGCCGATCGCCTCGATCGCATGGGCGTAGGCCGAAAAATAGCTGTCGGCGTCGACTTGCGTGCGGGCGCCTTCGCCGAGCATGTCGAAGGAAAAGCGCCAATTGCGCCCCTCGCGGGAGGCGGCTTGGCGCAGGGTTTGCTCTATGGTTTCGCCGAAGACGAAATGCGCGCCCATGAGCTGCACGGCCTGGCGCGCGGCGGCGCGCAGCGCGCCCATGCCGATCCGGCGTCCGAGCGCGGCGACGACGCCATGGGCGCTTTTGCCCTTCTCCATGACCTTTGCGGTGGTCCCGAGCGCCCAAGCCGCGGCGGAAACGAGCAACGCCTCCGATCCATCCGCATGGCTCGCCCAATGCGCCGAGGCGAGCCTATCCTCGATCAAGAGATCCGCCGTGAAATCATCGGGCACGCGAAGCAGCGCCTCGGCGAGGGTCATCAGGGCCAGTCCCTCCTCCGAAGAGAGCGAATATTCGCGCAACAGATCCTCGACCCCGCCGATGCGGAATTTTTGTTCGCGCGCCGCCTTGATGAGCCTTGTGGCGAGGGAATCGATTCGCGCCTCAGCCGCGTCCGAAAGGTCGGCCTGCGCCAGAAGCGCGGCGGCGACGCTCTCGTCGGCCGGGGCGTAGGGCGCGGAAAAAGGAGAAAGCGAGAGATCGGCGGTCATGGCGCGCTCCCTTTGGAGGGACGGCGGTCCTTTGAAATATAGGCGCCCCGAGCCCGCCCGCGAGGACCCGCCGGCTTTGCAATCTCAGGCTCAGGCCGGCGTCGGCCTCATAGGGCGTAGCTCGCCGCATGGGCCGGATGAACGTCCGCGAGCGCGTCCTGGAAGATCTCGATCGCCTGCAGCAGATCGGCCTCCTCGATGACGAGCGGCGGCGCGAAGCGGATCACCGTCGCATGCGTCTCTTTGGTGAGGACGCCGCGCCGCATCATGGCGAGACAAACGTCCTTCGCCTTCACTTTCGCGGGGTCCAGCTCGACGCCGACCCAAAGGCCCTTTCCGCGAACCTCGACGATCGCCGGATGATCGACCCTGGCCAGAGTCTCGCGCAGCGTTTTGCCGAGGAGAAGGCTGCGCCGCGCCAGATTCTCGTCCTGCAGAAGGCGCATCGCCTCGAGCGCGACGGCGGCGGCGAGCGGATTGCCGCCGAAGGTCGAGCCGTGGCTTCCAGGGTCGAACACGTCCATGACCGCGCGCCGCGCGACGAAGGCCGAGACGGGCAAAAGCCCGCCGCCGAGCGCCTTGCCGACAATGAGCCCGTCGGGCCTCGCGTTCTCGTGCTCGAAGCAGAAATTGCGTCCGGTGCGGCCGAAGCCGGATTGAACCTCGTCGAAAATCAAGAGGATTCCGTGCCGGTCGCAGATGCGCCTCAGCGCCGCCAGATAGCCTTCGGGCGGCACGATCACGCCCGCCTCGCCCTGCACCGGCTCGATGAGGACCGCCGCCGTATTGGGCCCGATCAGCGCCTCGAGCGCGGCGGCGTCGCCGTAGGGGGCGGCGAGAAAGCCGGGCCCGAAGGGGCCGAAGCCCCGTCGACAGGAAGGCTCTGTCGAGAAGCCGACGATGGTCGTCGTGCGGCCATGAAAATTGCCGGCGGCGACGATGATCTCGGCTTTGTCTTGCGGAATCGAAAGCCGGTCATAGCCATAGCGACGCGCCGCCTTGATCGCGGTCTCGACCGCCTCGGCGCCGGTGTTCATCGGGAGGCAGGCGTCGAGGCCCGAAAGCTTCGCGAGCGCCTCGCAAAACGCGCCGAGATTGTCGGAATGATAGGCGCGGGAGACGAGGTCTACGCGGCCGAGTTGGCGCGTGAGGGCGGCGACGAGGCGCGGATGCGAATGGCCGAAGCTCGCGGCCGAATAAGCGCTCATCATGTCGATGTAGCGCTTGCCCTCGACGTCGAACAGATAGGCGTCGCGCCCATGCGAGAGGACGACGGGAAAAGGCGCGTAATTTTTCGCGCTGAACCTGGCTTCGCGTTCGATGACGCTTTTGACGGGCATGGGAGATGCTCTTTTGGCCGCAGCGCAGCGTTTGCGCCGCCTGCGCCGCCGCTTTGTTTCCCGCATATAAATATCACATATGGGCCACGTTTTTTCTCCGGAAATCAGCAGCTTAGCCGCAGATTCTGCGCCTCCGCGAGGCGTTTGCGCGCAAAAATTCGCCGCGCGCGTTGGGAACGGGCGCCGCCGGGATTATTCTGTCCCGAATCGGGCGATCGCCGTTGGAGCCAGCGTCTCATGCCGCGCCGCCATATGGTCGATGAAATGGATCTCAAGATCATGCGGCGGCTTCAGCTCGACGCACGGATCAGCAATGTCCGCCTCGCGGAGGAGGTGCATCTTTCGCCGAGCGCCTGCCTCGACCGGGTGAAGGCGCTCGAGAAGGAAGGGTTGATCCGGCGCTATGTCGCCGATTTCGATCTAGCGAAAATCTGCAGCACGGTGATGCTGCTCGTCGAGGTCATTCTGGAAAACCACAGGGAGGCGGATTTCGAGCGCTTCCTCGCCGCCATCCGCAAGCGCGACGAGGTGCTCGAATGCTACAAGATCGGCGGTCGGATCGACTATCTGATGCGCGTGGTCTGCCGCGACATCGAGCATTACAACGAGTTGAGCGATTTCATGAGCCGGGGCGAGCTCGGCATAGAGAAATTCCACGGCCATGTCGTGCTGGCCGCGGACAAGAGTTTTAACGGTTATCCGCTCGATCTGCTGATCGAGCCGCAGAGGCGAGGGTGAGGCGGGGCAAGGACGGTGTGGTGGCGGGTCGTGTCTCGGTTTGATTTTTGCTTTTGGCCGGGAGCGGAATGGACGCATTGAACGCAGGATACAGCGATTCCGGACATTCCTGCGGCATCGTTCATTGAGCTGACAGAGCCCTGCCCGTTCCGTCGCGCGCCGCAGCTTGGCCCGGTGAAGGCAGAGCTTTATATTGGGGCGGAACCCCAATCCGGAGAGCGAGGAGTAAAGGATGGCCGAAATTGAAATGTATGCAACGCAGACCTGCGACTATTGCGCGGACGCGAGAGCCTTATTCAAAAAGAAAGGCGTGACATATAAGGAAATCGACGTTACCGGCTCGAAGGAGCTGCGCAAGGAGATGACCAAGCGCGCCAATGGTGGCGACACGGTTCCGCAAATCTTCATCGACGGAAAACATATCGGCGGTTACGACGACATGCGTGCGATGGACAAAAAAGGCTTGCTCGATTCGTTGCTCGGCAAGACCGCATAAACGCTTGCTTGATCGCCTGTTTGCTGATGAACGCAGGCAATGAAACAGTGGCCGACGTGGGCCGACAACGGAATGACGGTTTTCGGGTGGCCCAGGTGAAAAGCGGCCATTCCCCAATTTTTGCCTCTCGGCCCCGACCCCGTCTCCGCGACTCAGCCTTTGCGCTGGGAATGACCCTCCCGGTCCACCTGGAAGACCTGTTCCAGCCGCAGCGCATGCTGCGGCGTCGGAAGAAGATAACCGGTGAGGACGCGGTGTCACGCGACTAGACGTTTTGGTCGGCCTGACCGAAAACTCTGCGGTCGCCAGCAGCGTGCACGTGGATGGCAACGCTGCTCCGAAACCTATTCACCGAGAATTTTGGAAGTAGCTTTACCGCAGCAATAGTAGAGTTTCTTGCGGCGTTGCCGCCACGCCTCTTTGAGTTCGCGGCATTATGATGTCCCGGGTACACTGTGGACACCCAATCACTAATGATTCCGCCTTTAGGTAACGTGAAGTTGGCATCCTCGTCGACCGCGGCGGCCGATGAGGATCTGTCCTCCGAATACTCACGTTGCCGGAGTGTACGCGGTCACCACAGATGCGTTCATGTGTCGTACCGTTTAGCCGTAAGCGACGCCCGGCTTGCTTTGCCCAACTTCTATAATGTAACCATCAGGATCGCGAATGTAGCAGCGTGTCTCGCCGTACTTGTCCTTTGGTTCTGTGATAAACTCGGCTCCTCGATTTCGCCATAGCTCATAGGACGCATGAATATCTGCAACGCGGATATTCATAAAGCTGCTGACTGAATCGGGGTCGACGGGGACGCTAAGCGTTACCGATGGTTTATCGGGTGTCGGACCGCCCCCGACGTTGACGATGAGCCACGTGTTCGCAATCTGGATGTACCCCGGCGCGCCACTGCTGTCGCCACTGCTTAGAATGCGACCTCCAAAGACCGTTTCGTAAAATCGAGCCGATCGTTCTATGTCGGCGACGGTGAGAAAGTGCGCGACGGTAAACCCATCTTGCGGCGGCATCTGATAGCTTTTCTGCTCGACTTGTACCTGGTTCATAGCCGACTCCAATTCGGATATGATATTTCTCCGTTTGTCAGAATACGCCGGGCAGTGTGCTTTAGCAATGAACTGTGACCTACAACTAAAATTGCCAAATTTACCGCGATCCAGAGCTTCGCTTTGGCAATATTGCCGCCATTTGTTCATCCTTGCAGAAATTGTGGGACCGCTTTAGCCTTCTGTCGATGTTCCGCGATTGGCCTGTACCCGCTCCCCTTCACGCTTAGTCTCCAAAGCGGCTCTGGATTGCCACCGGGTCGCCTCCGACGCCAACGACTTTGAGGCTGAGCGCCAGATTTAGCGAGAGGATGCGGTGCTTGAATATCCTGCGCTTCACAGCGCACGGATTTTCCGCGCAGGCGATCTCTGCGTCACCGAATATGTCCTAACCTATGACGGGCGTCCGTCTCACACCGTGAGCATCATGGAGTTCATCGATGGGAAGGTGGCTCGCGAGACCCAGTATTTCGGCGATCCGTTCCAGCCCGGGCCTTCGCGCGCGCAATGGGTCGAGCGGACGCCCTGAAACCTGGCCGCCTTAACGATGTCCATCCGCCGCGTGCTTGCTCGCGTTGAGCTGCCGATTGATACGGTCTCTCTTGCTCGCTATCTCATTGGCAAGCTATTGGTGCGGGAGTTGCCTGAAGGCGTCGCCAGCGGTCGTATTGTTGAGACCGAGGCGTATGTCGTCGGCGACGAAGCCGGGCACGCCTACCGGGGGACGACTCGGCGTAATCGTTCGCTGTTTCTCGAGCGTGGGCGCGCCTATATATATCTCGCTTACGGCTGCTCATACATGCTGAATGTCTCAAGCGAGATCCCTGGGGTCGGAGCCGGCGTCCTGATCAGGGCGCTCGAGCCACTCGAAAGCATCCCGATCATGCGGCTAAATCGCGGCGTTGAGCGCTTGCGCGACTTAGCGCGAGGACCAGGAAGGCTCACTGCGGCGTTGCGGGTTGATCGTTCGCTCGATGGGCTCGATCTTTGCCGAGAAGGCCCTCTATGGCTCGGATGCGGCGACCACGAAGCCGGCGAAATCGGGCAGAGCATTAGGATCGGCATTTCTCGGGACGCGAACCGTCTCCTACGATTTTATCTTCGGGACAGCCCGTTCGTCAGCGGTCCAAAAACGCTGAAGGAATAAGAGACCGCAGTCGTCCTCCTCCTTTCTTAAAGGGAGTCGGAGGTCAAAGCCCCGTTTCCTCCACAGGCGATCCCGTTTCGCTGCATGAACTCCCAGCCGCGTACGAATGCGCCGGGCCTTTAGTGTCGCCCCAATGTCCGTTCATGGTGCGGCATGTGGGTCTGTGGCTCGATCCCAATGGCCGCTGTCCGCCCATTTCGCCGTGAATGCTTTCAGGATGGACATCCGCTTCGGAGCAGAGGCGATAATCGTCCAAACGACCGCCGTGGACGCCAACCTGACTTTGCTAAGCGTCGCCGGGCTTCATCTATCGGTCAAATTGAGACGGCGCCCCACGTAATCGGCGCCAAAATGCGCTATGAGACGCGCAGCTGTAAAATCCAAGCCGGAGAACGCCCGCATGTTCATCGCCATGAATCGGTTCAAGGTCCTCAAGGAGGAGCAAAAGGCCTTTGAAAATGTCTGGCTCACGCGCGACTCGCGGCTCGATGAGGTCAAGGGCTTTGTCGAATTCCACTTGCTGCGCGGCCCCGAGCGCGAAGATCATGTGCTCTATTCGTCGCATACGATATGGGCGAGCCAGGACGATTTCCTCGCCTGGACCAAGTCCGAGCATTTTCGCGCCGCGCATAAAAACGCCGGCGATCGCAAGCCGATGACGCTCGGCCATCCGGAATTCGAAGGATTCGAGGTCCTGCAGACGATCGAGAACCCGAATTTGCGCCGCTAGAGCGCGTTCCGTTTGGATGGACTCACGACAAGAACATGCTCCAAATCAAGAAATTGGAGCATGTTCAAATTGAAAAACATGCACGTTTGAAACAAAACCCGCGCAAGCCTATGAGGCGCTTGCGAATTGGTCGAGCAGAGCGTCCCGCGCCTCCGTGATGCGACGGTAATCTTCATCGCTGCCGCCTGCGTCTGGATGCGCGGTCTTGGCGAGCCGGCGGAAGGCGGCTCGGATTTCCGACGGCTCGAGAGCGCCCTCCATCGGCAGGTTCAGGACTTCGCGATGGGCCTGATCGTCGTCGGAGAAATCCATCCGCAACAAGAAGGCCCGGCGCTTTTCTCGCGCCTCGAGGCGCAGTTTGACTTGATCCTCGGTCCATTTCCGCCGGGACATGACGAGACATGCGCCAAAGGCGATCCGGCCCTCCGCTTCGAGCTCGTCGAGATTGAACGGCCCGACGACGCCATAGGGCGGCGCGAGAAAAGCGCTTCTGCCGCCTTCGCCTGCCTCGACATGGCCGATCGTCACTTTATCGAGGATTCCCAAGGAGCCATTCCAGACGACCCATTCCTCTATGTCTGCCATGCCCGCGCGCTTTCATGCATGAACCGGCGCCGCAACCCTATCTCATGCGTATGGAAGGGTTCGCGACAGCTGGGCCGCCAGCGCGGCTATGCATGTTCAGAGCCAAACGCGCGGCGTCTATGGCGGGGGATTGGGCGTGATGCAGCCGGCGACGCTGTCAAGCGTTTAGAAATCGCTCATCCACAGGCGTCCGATAGCCGTTCGCCAGACGATTGGTCTCGTTGGCGACGCCCGTCACCGCGAGCAGCTCGGCGAGTTGCGCGTCGGTCATGCCCTTGGCGCGCGCGGCCGCCGTGTGGGAGGCGATGCAATAGGGGCAATTATTGGTGACGCTGACGGCGATATAGATCATTTCCTTGGTCAAGGGGTCGAGCGCGCCGGGGGCCATGACCTCCTTGATCGTCGCCCACATGCGCCTCAAGGTCGGCGGATGGACGGCGAGGGCCTTCCAGAAATTGTTGATCCAGTCGATTTGGCGAGTTGCCTTGATGTCCTCATAGACCGCGCGCACCTCAGCCGAGGCCTCGCTTTCCTCGATCAAGCTCGTCATTTCATTCCTTTCCTCTCTTCACTTCGGCGCGTTGGTTCAGGCCGCGCGGCGCTTACGCCTTGGAGGATGGACCGGCGCAGCCGTAGCGAGAGAGAAAAAGGCTGACGGCCTCCTCGACATGGGCTTCGATCTTCGCCTCGCAGAAATCGTCCCGTCCCGGCGCGACAAGCTCCTGGATGACGCGGTTGGCGACGACAGCGCCGAGAAAAAGCCTCGCTGCGAGTTCGGCGTCCGGGCAGGAAAGCTCGCCGCGTCTCGTCGCGGCGGCCAGGTAGCCCGCGAGCTGCGCCGAGACATGCTCCGGGCCCTGCGCATAGAAAAGCTCGCCGAGCCCGGGGGAGCGCGCGCCCTCGCGAAGCACGATGCGAAGCATGGACAGCGAATTCTGTCCAAACAGGCATTGCAGCAGATTGCGGCCGACGCTGAGCAAGGTCTCGCGCGCCGGGCGTTCGGCGGGCAATTCGCCGTCCACTTCGCCGAGGATTTGCGCCGCGCAATTGCGCATGATCTCGGCCATCAAGGCGTCCTTGCTGCCGAAATGCCGGTAGAGCGTCTCCTTGGAGGCCCCGGCCTCGGCCGCGATCATTTGCATCGTCGTTTCGGAGTAGCCGCGCTCGATAAATATCCGCTCCGCGACGGCTGCAATCTCGTCTCGGCGCTTCTCGCCGCGCGGCACGCGGCGGCAAACGTATTCCTTCAAGAACGTTGACACATTGTAATCCTGAATATAACCGTACTCACAGGTTCGCTTAGTTCGGAGTGACGTCGACATGCGCCTTCCCCCATCACAAGGAGGATTTCGCCGCGCTATCGTACGGCCGCCCTTCAATGGACTCAACAGGCGGCCAAAACCATGAGCGATGGGCTATCGGACCAGGATGGCGGCGATGTGGCGCGCGAGCCGGCGCCTAAGAAAAGCGCGCCTTCGGGCGCCGCGGATGCTGAAGCCGTCCGAAAGGGCCGGCGGCCTTTCGTGCAGCGCGCGGCGATCGTCGGCGCCGCCGTGCTTGTCGCAGTCATCGGCTATTTTTGGCTGACGTCGCGCAATGTCGTTTCGACCGACGACGCCTTCATCGACGGCCGCGCCGTGACGATCGCGCCGCAAATCTCGGGGCAAGTGATGTCGCTCGACGTCACGGACAATCAGTTCGTCCGCAAGGGCGATCCGCTGATCCATATCGATCCGCGCCAATATGTGAACGATCGCGAGTCGGCTCAAGGCGCCCTCGACGTCGCCAAGGCGCAGCTCGCCGGCCAAAGGCTCGGCGCCGAAATCGCCCGCAAGAATTTCCCGGCCCTTCTCGAGCAGGCCCGAGCCCAGCTCGCAGCGACGCAGGCCGCGGAAGTCAAGGCGCAGGCCGATTACCAACGCCAGCGAAGCCTTCCCAAACAAGCGACGACTCAGCAAGAGGTGGACGCCGCGACGGCGGCGCTGCGCCAGGCGCAGGCCCAGGTGCGCCTCGCCGAGGCGCAGGTCCTTCAAAATGAACCCGCGCCCGAACGCATCGGCCAGGCGGACACGGAGGTCCATCAACTCGGCGGCCAGGTCGAGCAGGCGCAGGCGAAGCTCGATCAGGCGAATTTGAATCTCGAGTGGACGGTCGTGAGGGCGCCGCAAGACGGCTGGATCACCAAGCGCAATGTCGAGCTCGGCACTTATGTCACGCCCGGCCAGCAGATCTTCTCGATCGTCTCGCCGGAGGTTTGGGTGACGGCAAATTTCAAGGAGACGCAGCTTAACGGCATTCGCCCCGGCCAGCCGGTGAAGATCGGTGTGGACGCCTATCCGCGCCTCGATCTCAAGGGTCGCGTCGACAGCATCCAGCTCGGATCGGGCTCGAAATTCACTGCCTTTCCGCCGGAGAACGCCACCGGCAATTTCGTCAAGATCGTGCAGCGCGTGCCGGTCAAGATCGTCATAGAAAGCGGCCTCGATCCGGCGATTCCGCTTCCGCTCGGCCTCTCCGTGGCTCCAAAGGTCATGATCAAATGAGCGAGACGGCGGCGGCGGCCGACGCGGAACAGTGGAAGCCAGCGCATAATCCCTGGGCGATCGCCGTTGTCGTGACGCTCGCGGCCTTCATGGAGATCCTGGACACGACGATCGTCAATGTTGCGCTGCCGCATATCGCCGGCAGCCTGTCGGCGAGCAATGACGAGGCGACCTGGGCGCTCACGTCCTATTTGGTCGCCAATGGCATTGTGCTGACGATCTCGGGCTGGCTAGCCTCCGTCATCGGGCGCAAGCGTTATTTCCTGATCTGCGTCGCCATGTTCACCGTCTGCTCGTTCCTTTGCGGGATCGCGACCAGCCTGACGCAGCTCGTCGCCTTCCGGTTGCTGCAAGGATTTTTCGGCGGCGGCATGCAGCCGAGTCAGCAATCCATCATTCTGGACACATTCCCGCCGCATCGGCGCGGCGCGGCCTTTGGCGTCACCGCCATCGCGACCATCGTCGCTCCAGTGCTCGGACCGACCTTGGGCGGCTACATCACCGACATCTACAATTGGCGCTGGATCTTCTTCATAAACCTTCCGGTCGGCGCGATTGCGTTCTTTTTCATCTCGGTCCTCGTCGAGGATCCGCCATGGGCCAAGAAAGTGGCGCGCCATATCGACTTCATCGGCCTGTTCCTGATCGTGCTCGGCCTCGGCTGTCTGCAGCTCACGCTTGATCGCGGCGAGGACGAGGACTGGTTCAGCTCGCGCTTTATCCAGATCACGGCCGTGCTGGCGGGGATCGGCATATTGGGCGCGATCGGCTGGCTTCTCACGGCGAGAAAACCGATCGTTTCGCTCGAAGTGTTCAAGGATCGCAATTTCGCGATGGGATGCGTTTGCATCGCGGCCACGGGAGGCATTCTCTACGCCGGCGCGGTCGTCATTCCGCAATTCAGCCAGTCGTTGATTGGCTATGACGCGACTTGGTCCGGGCTTATCCTCTCGCCGGGCGGCGTCGCGATCATTATCCTGATCCCGATCGTCACCAGACTGATGCGATATGTCCAGACCCGGATTCTGATTGCGGTCGGGTTCCTGATCATGGGCGCGGCCTTCATCTATTCGAGCAAACTTACCCTGAGCATCGATTTCAACACGCTGGTCTTGATGCGGGCGGCGCAAACGGCGGGCCTCGCCTTTCTTTTCGTGCCGGTTAGCACGATCGCCTACACGACCTTGCCGCGCGAGCTGAACGGCGACGCGACCGCGCTTTTCGTCATGTTCCGCAATGTCTTCGGCTCGATCGGAATCGCGCTCGCGAGCAGCATGATCATCGAGCGCGGGCAAATCCACCAGGCCTATCTCTCGCAATGGGCGACGCCTTTCCATCAGCCCTACAACGATCTTGTCGAGCGCTACGAAAAGGCGCTGATCGCGATGGGAGAGGCGGCCCATTCCGCGCATGACGCCGCGGTCGGCAAGGTCTATCAGGCATTTCAAGCGCAGGCGGCGGTCCTCGCCTACTCTGACGTCTTCTTCTACGCCGGCCTTGTGGCGTTTGCGGTGGCGCCTTTCTGCCTCCTGCTTTCCGGCGGCAAAGGCGGCGGCGCCGCCGCTGTTCATTAGGCCTCAAATCGATGAATCTCGGTCAGCCTTCACGCCGCGCGGATCGCCCGAAGCGCGCCCTCTTGGGCGCCTTGGCGCTCGCGTCCATGCTTGCGGCCGCAGGCTGCTCGGTCGGCCCGGATTTCATGTCTCCCGATCCGCATCTGCCGCAGGCGTCTTTCTTCGGTCCGCCGAGTTCGGCGACGGAGACGGGCCTTCCCCCAGGCGGTCCGACCCGGAGCAATTTCGCGCAGGTCGATCCGAGATGGTGGGACAAATTCAACGATCGCGCGTTGAGCACGCTCGCTGACAAGGCTGCGCGCGTCAATCTCGACGTGCGAACGGCCAGCATCAGGCTCGCCGAAAGCCGCTTTCAGCGCGGCGTGACGGCGTCGGCCTTGTTTCCGACAATCAACGCCTCGCCGTCCTATCAGCGCGAGCAATATAGCGAGAACGGCGTCCTGAGCCTGGCCAGCGGCTTCACCGGCCAGCCCATTCATGTGCCGCCGGTCAGCGTCTACCAGGTCGGCTTCGACGCGTCCTGGGAGATCGACCTCTGGGGACATGTCCGGCGCCAGGTTGAGGCCGCTGAAGCCGAAGTGGAGAGCTCCGAGTACCAGCGCCGCGACGCCCTTGTCGCGACTCTCGCGGAGGTCGCGCGCGATTATGTCGAGCTGCGCGGGGTGCAGACGCAGATCGCCATCGCCAACGCCAATCTGGCGAGCTCGAACGACATCTTGCAGCTTACGCGGACCCGCGCGGAAAAGGGCCTGACGACAGGGCTCGACGTCGAGAATGCAGCCGCGCAGGTCGAAAGCGTGCGCGCTCAATTGCCGAGCTTAGAAAATCAGGAATCGGCCTATATCAACGCCCTGAGCCTGCTCCTCGACGAGCCGCCCGGCTCCTTGAAGGCCGAGCTTGCAAAGGCGAAGCCCATTCCTCCGACGCCGCCGCGCGCGCCCGTCGGCCTTCCCTCGGAGCTTGCGCGCCGGCGTCCGGACATTCGTCGGGCCGAGGCCGAGCTGCACGCCGCAACAGCCAATATCGGGGTCGCCGTCGCCGATTTCTATCCGAGCGTGAAATTCAACGGCAGCGCCGGCTTCAACGCGCTCGATCTGAAGAATCTGTGGAAGGGCAGCTCGCTGCAATATCAGCTCGGCCCGAGCATCACGCTTCCGATCTTCGAAGGCGGCCGCCTCAAATCCACGCTGGATCTCGGGGAGGCGCAGCAGCAGGAAGCCTATATCGCTTATCACAAGACAGTGCTCCAGGCCTGGCACGAGGTCGTCAACGCCTTGGTCGCCTATCGAACCGAGCAGGAGCGCCGCGCCCGGCTCAAGGCCCAGGTCGAGCATTCGCGCCAGGCGCTGTCGCTGTCGCGCTCACGCTATAACAATGGCGTGGGCGATTTCCTCAACGTGCTCGACGCGCAGCGGACGGTGTTGCAGGCCGAGCTTCAGCACGCACAGAGCGCGACGGCCGTCTCCACCGATTTCGTCCAGCTCTACAAGGCTTTGGGCGGCGGCTGGGAGCTCGCCTTTCCGGCCGAGGACGCAGCGAGCGTCGCCTCCGCCGCGCAATAGAGAAATGGCGTCTCGAAGGACGAGCGAGGCCCAAAAGCTGACGCCGTCGCAGACCTGGCCGCTTTTGAACAATTTTAGAATCTGATCTCGGCGACAGCCGAGATCAGCGGGACCTCTTGGCAGGAGGGCTTCGCCGCCCGAGCGTGGCTGTCGCCTTAATTCCCCGGCGGGATCGAGCGGAACGGAAGCGGCACGCAACCAGATTGCGAATCCGCGCGTTGCAGAAAGGAAAAAACCAAAGAGCTCGGCGGCGGCTTCAGCTCCGGTTCGCGCGGCGCGGCCGGGAAGGCGGGACCATGAACAAGCCATTTATGGATGAAGAGCTTCCGGTCATCGCGCGCTTCGAGTTGCGTCGGCGCGCCTATTTGGGGCCGGACGGCGTCCTTCACGGCCGGCCGCCGGCTTTCGCCTCGAATGTCGATCTCTTGATTTCTCTTTTGCGCGCCATGGCGCTCACCCGCGCCTTCGACCTGAAGGCCGTCGCCCTGCAGCGGACCGGACGGCTCGGCACCTATCCGGTCTCGCTCGGCGAGGAAGCCGTTTCTGTCGGGGCCGCGAGTGCGATGCGCGAGGAGGATGTGCTCTTGCCATCCTATCGCAACACCGGGGCGCAACTCTGGCGCGGCGTCAAGATGGAGGAGATCCTGCTGTTTTGGGGCGGCGACGAGCGCGGCAACGCCTTTTCCGGGCCTAAGCAGGATTTTCCGCTCTCCATCCCCGTCGCCTCGCAGACGTCCCATGCGGCAGGCGTCGCCTATGCGTTCAAGCTCAGAAAAGAGCCGCGCGTCGCGGTGTGCATGAGCGGCGACGGCGCGACCTCCAAGGGCGACATGTGGGAGGCGATGAATTTCGCCGGCGTGGCGAAGCTGCCTGTGGTTTTCATCGTCGGCAACAATCAATGGGCCATCTCGGTGCCGCGCAAATTGCAGACGGCCTCCGAGACCCTGGCGCAAAAGGCGATCGCCGCCGGCTTCGGCGGCGAGCAGGTCGACGGCAATGACGTCATCGCCGTGCGCGCGGCGACCGAGCGCGCCCTGGCGGCCGCCCGCGCCGGCGAGGGGCCTTTCCTCATCGAGGCCCTGACCTATCGGCTCGGCGACCACACGACGGCGGACGACGCGGCGCGCTATCGGTCGCCCGAAGAGGTCCAGGCGCGCTGGAAGGAAGAGCCCATCGCGCGCCTTCGGGCCTATCTTGTCGGCAAGAAGGCTTGGGGCAAAGAGGACGAGGAGCGCCTGGCCTCCGAGTGCCAGGCGCGCGTCGAGGCGGCCGCCGCAAGCTATCTCGCGACGCCGCCGCGCGCGCCTTCATCCATGTTCGATCATCTCTACGCCGAGCTTCCCCACGCCTATCTCGGCCAGCGCCGAGAGCTCGAAGGAGCCTCCGATGCCTGAGGCGACCCTTGTCGAAGCCGTCAATCTTGCGCTCGCCCGGGCCATGGCGGACGATCCCGACGTCGTCCTGCTCGGCGAGGATGTCGGCGTCAATGGCGGCGTGTTTCGCGCCACCGTTGGGCTGCAAAGCCGGTTCGGCTCCGATCGCGTGATTGACACGCCTCTGTCGGAAGCGCTGATCGGCGGTCTTTGCGTCGGCATGGCGGCCCAGGGCTTGAAGCCCGTCGGCGAGATCCAGTTCATGGGCTTTTTTTACCCGTGCATCGATCAGCTCGCCAATCATGCCTCGAGGTTGCGCAACCGCACGCTCGGGCGCCTCACTTGCCCGATGGTCCTGCGCGCGCCGTTCGGGGCCGGCATTCGCGCGCCGGAGCATCATTCGGAGAGCGCGGAGGCCATGCTCGCCCATATTCCAGGGCTCCGGGTGGTCATACCCTCCTCGCCCGACCGCGCCTATGGTCTGCTGCTCGCGGCGATCCGCGATCCGGATCCCGTCGTTTTTCTCGAGCCGACGCGCATCTATCGCGCCGTGAAGGCCGAGGTCGAGGACAATGGCGAGGCTTTGCCTCTCGACGTCGCCTTCGTCTTGCGGGAGGGGCGCGACGTCACGCTGATCAGCTGGGGCGCGATGCTGAGGGAGACTCTGGCGGCGGCGGAGGAACTGGCGGCCGAAGGAATGAGCGCTGAGGTGATCGATCTCGCCACGCTGAAGCCCTATGACGAGGAGGCCGTGCTGGCGTCGGTCGCAAAGACCGGGCGCTGCGTCATCGTGCATGAGGCCGCCCGAACTGGCGGCTTCGGCGCCGAGATCGCGGCCTGTATCGCCGAGCGGGGGCTTGCGTCCCTGCTCGCCCCCGTCCTCCGCGTGACCGGCTACGACGCCGTCATGCCGCTGCCGAGACTCGAGCAGAGCTATATGCCGTCCGTCGAGCGGATCGCCGCCGCCGCGCGCAAGGTCTGCGCGTATAATTGAAGCAAACCGGGTCCGTTCATGCGCGCATTTCTCCTGCCGGATCTCGGCGAAGGCCTCGAAGAAGCCGAGATCGTCGGCTGGCATGTCACCGAAGGGGATCATGTCGTCGCCGACCAGCCCCTCGTCTCGGTCGAGACGGACAAGGCGGTGGTCGAAGTCCCCTCGCCCGCAAGCGGGCGCATCCTGCGGCTTTTCGGCGTCAAGGGCGACATTGTGAAAGTCGGAGCTCCGCTTGTCGAATTCGCCGAGGGCAAGGAGCAGGATTCGGGCACTGTCGTCGGCGAATTGGCGGCCCCCGAAGCGAAGCGGGCGGAGCCTCCTGGCGCGCCGGGGCGCTCGCAAGGCGTTCAGGCCCTTCCGGCGGTGCGGGCGCTCGCCCGCAAGCTCGACGTCGACCTCAGCCTCGTGCCGGCGACAGGGCCGGGCGGATCGATCACGCGGGCCGATGTCGAGCGCGCCGCGGCGGCCGTCGCCGATGTCGGCCCCGCCGAGCCGTTGCGCGGCATGCGGCGGGCGATGGCGCAGCGCATGGCGGCTGCGCATGCGAGCGTGGTTCCGGCGGGCGTGACGGACGAGGCCGATATTGACGATTGGGCGAAAGGCGAGGACGTCACGACGCGGCTCATCCGCGCCCTCGCGGCAGGCTGCAAGGCGGAGCCCGCGCTCAACGCCTGGTACAGCGCCGAGGCAGAGGAAAGGCGGCTCATCGAGCGCATCGACGTCGGCGTGGCGGTCGATACGGAAGGCGGCCTTATCGTGCCGGTCATGCGCAATGTCGGCGCGCGCGACCCGAGCGATCTCCGCGCCGGATTGGACCGTTTGCGCGCCGACGTGGCGAAGCGCGCGATCCCGCCTGAGGAGCTTCGCGGCGCGACCATCACGCTCTCGAATTTCGGCATGATCGGCGGCCGCTTCGCTTATCTCGTCGTGGTCCCGCCGCAGGTCGCGATTTTGGGCGCGGGCCGGGTCGATCAGCGCGTCGTCGCGCGCCTCGGCCAAGCGGCGGTGCGGCGCGTGCTGCCTCTGTCGCTCACCTTCGACCATCGCGTCGTGACCGGCGGTGAGGGCGCGCGTTTTCTCGCGGCGGTCAAGGCTGATCTCGAGCGCGCCGCATGACGCTGGTTTTTGGGCCCGGCTGGCGATGAGCACGCGAAATTGGCGCGAGGTCAAAGGCGTGCTCCTCGATCTCGACGGAGTCGTCTATGTCGGCAAGCTCGCCTTGCCGGGCTCGCTCGAGGCGATCCGCCGGTTTCGAGACGCCGGCCTGCCGCTTAAATTCATCACTAACACCACGCGCCGTCCGCGCCGCCGGATCGTCGAGGATCTGGCGCGCCTCGGATTGGCCGTCGGCAACGAGGACGTATTCACCCCCGCCGCCCTGGCGCGGGGATTGGTCGAGCGTCGGGGGCTCGCCCCGTTTCTCGTCGTGCATCCGGATTTGCGGGAGGATTTCGCCGGCCTGGTGGAAGGGGGCGCCGAGGCGGTCGTCATCGGCGACGCGGGCGCGTATTTTACTTATGATCTCCTGAACCTAGCCTATCGCAAGATTCATCATGGCGCGGAATTTCTCGCCTTGGCGAAAAACCGCAATTTTCTCGACCATGACGGCGAGTTGAGCCTCGATCTCGGCGGCTTTGTCGCCGCGCTCGAATATGCGACGGGCAGAGAGGCGACCGTGCTCGGCAAACCTGCGCCCGCTTTCTTCAAGCTGGCGATCGAAAGCATGGGCCTTCGCCCGGAAGAGACCGTGATGATCGGCGACGACGCCGAAGCCGATGTCGGCGGCGCTATGGCCGCAGGCCTCGCAGCCATTCTCGTGCGCACCGGCAAATATCGTCCGGGATGCGAGGGCCGCCTCGCTGAGCCGCCCTCCGCCGTCGTCGACGATTTGCGCGCGGCGGCGGATCTGATCTTGGGGTGAGGCGCTGCTGCGTCTCAGCTGGTTCGATGCCGCCAAATGCGCTTGATCAATCCGCGCAGCAGAAAAATCAGTCCGCCGATCGCGAAAACCAAGGGGAAGAGCGTGAAAGAACTCAGCACCGGGATCATCCCGGCCGTGTAGGCGAAAGTTTCAAGGGCCGGCGTCTTGCAGGTCGCAAAGCCTTCGTTGATCGCCGAGCACAGCCCGCTCGATTCGAGGATGATGACCATTGCCAAAGAGCCGGCGAGCACAGCCAGCGCGACATAGCAGAGAATTTTGAAGCCTTGCGCCAGCGCCTTCGCGATCATGCCCTTGATCTCCTAAGCGCCGACGCGTCGAGCAGAAGACGCCCGCTCAAGCCGCCTTCTGCTTCGGCTGCACTTCGGCGGAATAATCGTCGATCAACGCGCGCGAGATCTGGCCCGGCGTGAATTTATAGGGGCCGATCTCGGAGACCGGCGTGACTTCGGCGCCGGTGCCGCAGATGAAGCATTCCTCGAAGCCGGCAAGCTCTTCCGGCAGGATCCGACGCTCGATCACCTCGACGCCGCGCCGCTTGGCGAGGTCGACCACCGTGCGCCTTGTGATGCCGTCGAGGAAGCAATCAGCGATCGGCGTGTGCAGCGCGCCGTTCACCGAGAAGAAGATATTGGCTCCGGTGCATTCGGCGACGCGGCCCTGCCAGTCGAGCATCATGGCGTCGGCGTAGCCGCGCCGCTCGGCGCGATGTTTGGAGATCGTGCAGATCATGTAGAGGCCGGCGGCCTTGGCGCGGCTCGGCGCCGTCGCGGGATCGGGTCGGCGATATTCGGCGATGTCGAGCCTGATGCCCTTCATCTTCTGCTCGATGTCGAACATGCTCGGCCAATCCCAGACCGCGACGGCGACATGGATCGTCGAGTTTTGCGCCGCGACGGCCATCATCTCGCTGCCGCGCCAGGCGACCGGCCGGACATAGCAATTCTGGAAATTGTTTTTTTCCACCACCAGCCGCTTGATGGCGTCCAGCTCGGCGACCGAATAGGGAATCTCGAAATCGAGCAGTTCCGCCGAGGTCCTGAAGCGCTCGGAGTGTTCGGTCGATTTGAAAATCACGCCGCCATAGGCGCGCTCGCCCTCAAACACCGAGGAGGCGTAGTGGAGGCCGTGCGATAGAACATGCAGCTTGGCGTCGGCCCAGGCGACAAGGGCGCCATCCATCCAGATATAGCCGTCGCGCTGGTCGAATGGCAAAGCCGCCATGGATCGCTCCTCCTCGAGCTTGGCATGTGGGCCGCGGTCTTGATCGAAGCGCGCGAACCCGCCCGTCTAGACCGTCTTTTCCCAGTTCCGAACAATTCAATAGGGGACAAGCGTCGCCGTTCGCCCCAAAAACATTGCAGTCCAGGATTGCCGGACTCACGAAATCCTGCAAGACTTCGCAAAGCTCCCTTGAGCCTGCTTTCGTCTTGACGCCTAACAATTTTCCTGAAATATGTCAACGATGCTGCCATAAGGGCCTTGACTTGGACTCGACGCAGACCAGAAGGACGGCTCTTCAAGGCGCCGCGCAGGAGGCGCAACGAATTGCTGATCCTGTGGTTGGCGCCGGCGAGCCTATGTTCGACCTGATTGAGCTCATGTTTTTCGCCTACAGGGATTTTGTCGGCGACGCCGACCATCTTCTGGAGAATTTCGGGCTCGGCCGGGCGCATCATCGAGTCTTGCATTTTGTTAACCGGCGGCCAGGGCTGACGATCGCCGAACTTCTCGAGATTTTGAAGATCACCAAGCAAAGCCTCAACCGCGTGCTCAAGGATCTCCTCGATCAGGACTATGTCGAGTCGCGGCCCGGCGTGAACGATCGCCGCCAGCGCCAATTATTTCCGACCGCGCAAGGCAAAACCTTGGCGCTCGACGTGGCGCGTCTGCAATCGCGACGGTTCGCCCGCGTATTTGCGCATTTGCGCGACGGCGCGCGCGCGGACGCGATCGATTTTCTTCTCGCCATGGTCGACGCCGGCGAGCGGGACAAGGTGGCGGCGCTCGTTGGCGCGCGCCCGGTCCTGGCGGCTCCGGGACCACGCAGGTGACTGCGCTCGAGATCGCCGGCTCGTCCAGCGCCGCCCCTGCGGATGACGCCGCGCATCTTTTGGTCGTCGACGACGACCGCCGGATCCGCGCCTTGCTGTCGCGCTTCTTGACCGATCAAGGCTATCGAATCACCACGGCGGCCGATGCAGCCGACGCCTTCGCCTGCCTCAAGAGCCTCGCCTTCGACCTCATCGTGCTCGACGTCATGATGCCGGGCGAGAACGGGTTCGATTTCGCGGCCAGACTGCGCCAGGGCGCATCCGAGCTCGCGCATGTTCCGATCCTGATGTTGACGGCCAGATCCGAGGCGATCGACCGAGTGCGGGGCTTCGAGGCCGGGGTCGATGATTATCTTGGCAAGCCTTACGAGCCGCGCGAGCTGTCGCTGCGCATCGCCTCCATCCTGAGGCGCGCGCAGCCCCGCGCCGCGCAAGGTCAAGTGACCGTGGTGCGGTTCAGCGACTTCACCTTCGATCTCGAGCGGGGCGAGCTTCGCCAGCGCGACGAGATCGTGCGCCTGACCGATCGGGAGCGCGACATGTTGAGGCTGCTCGCCGAAAACGCCGGCGAGACCGTGTCGCGCGAGGCGCTCGCGGGACATGGCGCCCCCGGCAATGAGCGCACCGTCGACGTTCAGGTCAATCGCCTACGTCGCAAGATCGAGCGCGATCCGGCCAATCCGTTGCATTTGCAAACGGCGCGCGGGGCGGGATACCGTCTGCTGGTCGATCGTTGAGCCGGCGGCAGTCGCCGCCGATCTGGAGCCGCCTTTGAGCCTCTCCCTTTCAGCCGCCTTCGAGCAGCCCCGCTCCTGGTGGCGGGGATTCTGGCGCTGGCTCGCGGCCATATTGCCGAAGGGGCTCTACGCTCGCTCGGCGCTGATCGTCATCGCTCCGATGGTGATCCTCCAATGCGTGCTCACCTATGTGTTCATGGAGCGGCATTGGCAGCTCGTCACGCGGCGGCTCTCGACCGTGCTCACCCAGGACATCGCCGCGGTCATCGAGCTTTACAAGGCGGACCCGAGCGAAAAGGCGCGCAGCGCGCTGGTGCGGATCGCGCAGGAGCGCCTTAAGATCGACATTGAATTTCTGCCGTTGGAGCCCCTGCCGCCGGTCTTGCCGAAGCCTTTTTTTCCGATCGTCGACCAGGCGCTGTCCAATGAGATCCGGCGCCAGATCGGACGACCCTTCTGGCTCGACACGGTCGGCCGCTCGACCTTTATCGAGATCCGCATCATGCTCGACGGCGCGATCTTGCGCGTCGTCGCCTATCGCAGCGCCGCCTACGCCTCGAATTCGCATATTTTCCTGCTCTGGATGGTCGGCACGTCCTTCGTCTTGATCGTGGTCGCGACCGCCTTTTTGCGCAATCAGATCAAGCCAATTCTTCTCCTGGCCGGCGCCGCGGAAGCTTTCGGCAAAGGGCGTGATCCGGAGTTCCGGCCGCGCGGCGCGCGAGAGGTGCGCCAGGCCGGCTACGCCTTCATTGAGATGCGGCGCCGCATCGAGCGCGCCTTCGAGCAGCGCACCGCCATGCTCAGCGGCGTGAGCCACGACCTTCGCACCATCCTGACGCGGTTCAAGCTCTCCCTCGCCCTCCTGCCGGAGAGCGACGAATCGCAGGATCTGCAAAAGGACGTCGAGGAGATGCAGCGCATGCTCGAAGCCTATCTCGCCTTCGCGCGCGGGGCGGCGGGCGAAGGCGCAGTCGAGATCGACATGCATGATTTTCTCGAGGATCTGCGCCTCGAATCCGAGCGGCGCGGCCGCGACGTCAAGCTCGCCTTCAGCGGCGATCCGCTCGTGGCCATTAGGCCCGACGCCTTCAAGCGCTGCTTGTCGAATCTGATCGGCAATGCGCAAGGCCATGCCGAGCATGTTTCGATCGAGGCGTGCCGAGACGAGCGCTTTCTGACGATCCATGTCGATGACGATGGACCGGGCATTGCGCCCGAGTGGCGCGAGGACGTCTTCCGGCCCTTCGTTCGTCTCGACGAATCGCGCAACCAGGATTCGGGCGGGACCGGCCTCGGCCTCGCCATCGCGCTCGACATCGCCCGTTCCCATGGCGGCGACATCGGCTTGAGCGATAGCCCTTTAGGAGGGCTGCGGGCGACGGTCCGCGTGCCGGTCTGAATTGCCGGTTCGGATCAAGGCTCCGGCAGAATCCTCACTTCCGCCGTCACCGAATTGGCGATGAAACATTCCCTGTGCGCCTTCTCGTGTAGACGATCGAGATCGTCCTGCGTCGGGCGCTTGTCGCCGCTGAAGACGATTTTCGGGCGCAGCTCGATGCGCGTGACGGCGAGCTTGCCGGCGGCGTTCTTCTCCAGAAAGCCTGTGGCGGCGTCTTCGTAGCTTTCGACCACAAAGCCGCGGTTCGCGGCGAGCGCGAGGAAGGTGAGCATATGGCAGCTTGCGAGCGCCGCCGCGAAAGCGGATTCCGGATCGACCCGGCTCGGATCGCCGAGATAGGCGGGCGCCGCCGAGGCCGGCGTCTCGACGCCGTTCTCGAACCGCCAAATATGGTTGCGGCTATAGGTCTTGTAACCGAAGTCGGCGCCGTCGCGCGCCCATAGGATCGTAGCTTTATGCTCGGACATGGGAAGCTCCTTTGGTTCGGCGCCCGCCCATTGTCGCAACGGGTCAGGCCGCCTTGCGGCCGCCGTCGAGCCAGGCTCTTAAAAAAGCGTCGGACCAGCGCGCGACCGCGGCGTCATGCCGAAGCCAGCCTTCGAGATGGCGGTGGCGGGGGCGCGCGCCCGGCGCCGCGAGGCGCGAAGCGCCGCGCATCGTCCAGAGGCACATCATCCCGAAGGTGACCTCGGGATGGAACTGGAAGCCATAGGCGGTTCGACCGAAGCGGAACGCCTGGGCCTCGAAATCCTGGCCTTTGGCGAGCAAGGTCGCGCCTTTCGGCAAATCGAACCCTTCGCGATGCCACTGATAGACGCGATCGGGAAAGCGGCGCTCGCAGCAGCTATGCCCGTGCTCGGTCGGATGGATCGGGTAGTAGCCGACCTCGACCCGCCCTTGCGGATGCGGCCGGACGCCATGGCCGAGATGCCGCGCCAGCATCTGCGCGCCGAGGCAAATGCCGAGAAACGGCTTTTCCTCCTTCAGCGCGACGCCGATCCAGTCGATCTCTCGCCGTAGCCAGGCGTGCTCGTCATTGGCGCTCATGGGGCCGCCGAAGACGATCGCGCCGTCATGCTCCGACAAGGTTTTGGGGAGCGGATCGCCGAAGCGCGGACGCCTGACGTCGAGCTCGCGCCCTTGGGCTTGCAGGATCCTGCCGAAACGGCCGGCAGAGGAATGTTCCTGGTGAAGGATGACGAGAATCTTCCCGCAATGTGAGAGATTAGTCGGCATTGTCCACAAGTTGATGAAATATAGCTGAGCTTTAGGCGCTCGCGCGGTGTTTTTGCTGCAACATCGCTATGATTCGCAGGATCAGTGTTTTTGGCTGGAAGGGCAAGGCCAAAACGGTGATTTTATTCAATAATCCGGGAACAGCCTCGCGTCGCCCCGCCATCAATGCGCGATAGCCGACTTCCGCGACCTCGGCTGCGCTTTGCGCCGGCATAGAGTTCAAGGCGGTTTCCGGGCCGAATCCGGCGCGCGACTGAAACCCGGTCTTCGTGACGCCGGGGCACAGCGCCGTTACTACGACGCCCTCGGCGCGCAATTCCTGCCAAAGCGCCCGCGAGAAGGAGAGGACAAAGGCCTTCGAGGCGTAATAGACCGCCATGCCCGGTCCGCCCGGGAAATAGGAGACGACCGACGCCACGTTCAGGATCTTGCCTTTGGCTGCGCGGATCTCTGGCAGGAATTGGGCGGTCATCTCGACAAGAGCCCGGACGTTGAGATCGACGATCCCGCTCTGCTCGACCGGGTCGAGCTCGGCGAAGGCGCCGATGAGCCCAAATCCAGCATTGTTGACCAAAATTTCGAGCGATGTGTCGAAGGCTTCGAGCGTAGCGGCGACCTCGCGCGACGCGCCGGGCCGGGCCAGATCGAGGGCGATAACAATCGGGCGCGGTCGGCCGGACGCCGCGATCTCGTCAGCGAGCGCTTCGAGCCTATCGCGGCTGCGCGCGACAAGCGCGAGATCATGGCCATGGCGGGCCAAAACGCGGGCGAGATCGGCGCCGATTCCGCCCGAGGCTCCGGTGATCAGGGCGATGCGGCGCTGTTGCGGCTGGCCAGAGTTCATGCGCGTCCCTTCGCCGGAGCCGTCGACCACGGGCTTTGGAATTCGGCTTCGGCCGGCGCTCGCTCGCCGACGCGCTGACGCAGCAGGACGCGGTCGCGCGTCGACACCCCGAGAAGCTCAGCCACGCGCCAAATAGTGTTTTCCTCGAGCTCGTCCGCCGTGCCATCGGCGAAGGCGATCTCCCACATCATCTCGACGATCTTGAGCCGTCCATCCTCGTCGAGCGCGCGCTTCAGGACGCTCGTGAACTGATAGAAATCAACCGCGTCGCGATCGCTCCGCTCGGCCTGCCGGATCAGCTCCGCGGCCGCGCTCGCGTCGAGCCCGAAACGCTCCTCAATGATCGCCGTGAGGCGGCGGCGCTCGGCGAGATCCGTCTGCCCGTCCACATTGGCGGTGTGAACCAGCAAGGCCACGGCGGCGAGCCGATAATCATCTTCGCTAAAGGCTCTGTCGCCGCCTTCAGTCCCTGCGACTTCGGCGATGAAATGTCTCAAGGCGTCGAACATTCGAAAATTCTCCCGGGGCCTGACCCCTGCGCTGGCAATTCTACAAAAAATCGCGCGGACCAACAGCTCGGCTCGTGACCCGCGGTCAAGATCCGCTTCGAGCGAATATGGGAAGGGCGGATCGACGCCGCACGGCTATCTTCAATCAGTCTGCGCTAATTTTGGGCGCGGCGGCTGGCTCAACGCAGGAGCAGGCAGGTCCACCAGCCCTCCGGGCGATGATAGGCGCGGCGCAATTCATTGATCCAGGCCTGACATTGCGCGCGAGAGGCGAAACAGACCTTCTCGTCGCGCCAGTCGACGCGACCATAGAAGACCGGGTCCGGCCTGCCGCCGGAAAAATGGCCGAGCCAGACAGAGGGCCATGGCAAGGTCTGGGCTGTCACCGGAGGCGACCAGGGCGGCGCGCCGATCATGCAGGGAACGCCGATGCTTTCGGGGGCCTCGTCGGGGCTGAGCGGCGCGCCGCCGAGCCCGAAAGGAATGGCGTTGAAACCCAGACTGTCGGCGCCGGCAGGGAGAACGTTGCTCACGAAGGCGGCGAAGGCGACCGCCATTCCGAGCCCCCGCGCGATCCGTCTCGACGTCATGCTCGCCTCCAACCGGCCTGAAATTCCCGCGCGCCCTCGCCCGAGCGGGACGACGCGCGACAATGCTAATTGCTGAAGCGCGACTTTGAAAGGCTTTTCCGGCAAGCGCTCGTGGGCCGTGCGGGCTCTCATGAGGAGCGGCGCATAGCGTCTCCGAGACGGATGTTGCGCTATCACGATAGGATATCAAGTTTTTATTTAAAATAACTATAAAATACGGTCGACTCTACTTAGAAGATGCCGGGAATATTTATTTTAGAATGAATATAAACTTGAAATATTGGTTGTGTGTGCAAGTCTTTTGCGCTTACCTCCGAAATATGACGCCTTGGCGTCGATCGCAGGCAAATAGGGGGCCCTATGTCTTCTTTCTGCATCGGGCCGCGCGCTGGCGCGGCTTTTATGGGCGCTGCGCTTTTCGCAGCTTTCGTCACTGCTGGCGCAAAGCCGGCCCGCGCAGCGGATGGAGCCTCTTTGACGCCTTCCACCGCAGCCCCGCCGGCGATCGATCCCTACCATGAGCTCGAGACGAAATATCTCTTCGGCTTCACCCAAGGCGCAGACATCGGCGCCGAGGGCGAGCAAGCGGTCGAATTCGAGACCACAGGCTCGTTTCGGATGCGGGGCGGCTCCTTCAACGCGATCGAGCAGGAGATCGAACTCGAGGGCGTGCCGACCCAGTTCTTCAGCTATGAGCTCTCGGCGCATCTCCTTGGCCAGTCGGTCAATTACGTCGAGGGGGTCGATAGAAACTACCATGACATCAATTTCAGCGGCCTTTCCGGAGAGTTCAGGTTCGCCCTCCTCGATCGCGGCCCTGGATCGCCGATCGGCCTCACTTTCAACATCGAGCCTGAATGGTCGCGGGTCGATGACGTCAGCGGCGCCTTGACGCGGGACTTCGGCACAGAGTTCAAGATCGTCGCCGACACGGAGCTCATTCCCAACCGGCTTTATGCGGCGGCCAATTTGAGCTACGGGCTCGGCTACGGCCGGGAATTCGGCGAGACGAAATGGCAGCAAGGCTCCGACATCGGCTTGACGGCGGCCATGGCCTATCGCGTCGCGCCGACCGTCACCTTGGGCGGCGAGATCCAATATTACCGCACCTTCGACGGCTTTGGCATGCAGAGTTTTGTCGGCAACGCTCTCTATGTGGGCCCGACCTTGCATGTCCAATTCACCCCGAAGATCATGCTGGCCGCGGCCTTTTCCATGCAAGTCGCGGGACATGCCGCTGGCGAGGGCCGGGCTCTGGATCTCACCAATTTCCAGCGCGACCTCGCCAATCTGAAGCTCGAATTTGAATTTTAGCATGGTGCGGAATCGCAGAGTTTTTGGAAGGCCCCATTTACTATGTTGCGGGAGCGACGACGTGACCGGGTGTCGCTTTCCGCTTGACTATTCGCTCGGCCGAGGCTGTGACGTTGAGGAGTTGAAAGAAATGAAGGCTTCCGCCTCAAAAGGATTTGTGATCGGCTTCGGCGCGGCGGCGATCGGCCTCTTCGCCTTAGTCGCTTCGATAGCCGGAATAGCTCCGGCCGCGGCCGAGGACGCCGCGGTCGTGCGCCTTGCGATCAAGGATCACCGCTTCCAGCCGGCGGAGGCGCGCGCGCCGGCCGGCAAGCCGATCACGATCGAGATCAGAAATCTGGACCCGACGCCGGCCGAATTCGAGAGCAAGACCATGCGCGTCGAGAAGGTCGTCGCGGGCGGCGGCGCGATCACAGTCCAGATTCGTCCGCTCCCTGCGGGGCGCTATCGGTTCTTTGACGATTATCACGAAGATACGACTGAAGGTTTCCTGGTGGTTCAATGAGAAGAAATCCATGCTTGGCGCGCTGATTATCGTTTTCAGAGAAGTGCTCGAGGCCGGCATTATCGTCGGCATTCTTCTCGCCGTGACGCGCGGCGTTCCGCGACGTGGCCTCTGGATCGCCGGGGGCGTCGCGGCGGGCGTCGCCGGCGCCGGTCTGCTCGCCATTTTCGCGGAGCAGATCTCCAACGCTCTGGCTGGCGTCGGGCAGGAGCTTTTCAACGCCGGCGTGCTGGCGGTCGCCGTCGTCATGCTCGCCTGGCATAATATCTGGATGGCGCGCCACGGCCGCGAAATGGCGGCGCATATGAAGGAAGTCGGCGATGCCGCGGCCAAAGGCTCGCGCTCGCTCGCGGCGGTCGCGATCGTGGTCGCCGTCGCTGTGCTCCGCGAAGGCTCGGAAATTGTGCTCTTTCTTTATGGCTTGACCATCTCCGGAGATTCGACGAACTCGGGGCTCCTCGTCGGCGGGCTCATCGGCCTCTTGCTCGGATGCGGCGTCACCGCTCTGACCTTTTTCGGATTGGTCAAGATTCCGGCCCGCTATCTTTTCGGCGTCACGACGGTGCTCATCACCTTTCTGGCCGCTGGGCTCGCCGCCCAATCCGTCGCTTTTCTTCAGCAAGCCGGAATCGCCACCGCATGGGAAGGGACCGTCTGGGACACATCGTGGATCTTGTCGGACAGAAGCCTGCTCGGCCGCGTTCTGCACACGTTGGTCGGCTATTCGGATCAACCGTCCGGCATGCAGCTCGCTGTCTACGGCCTGACCCTCATCACGATCTTTGGCCTCACCAAGGCATTGCGCCCGTCCTATCCGGCAAAGCCCAGGGCTATGGTTGAGCAAAGCCTTTGATTGGGATCGAGCTTTGAAAGCGCGGCCCTTGCCGAACTGAAGGAAGCCAGCCCTGCTTGGGCTCGGGCGCGCTAATTGCGCCGAGCTAACGCTTGTCCCTCCTCCCAGAGCGGTGCGGTCTGGTTTGATTGGGACGGGGGCTCGCGGGCGACGGAGCTCCAAAAGCTCGCAGGCAATTGTGCGAGCCATCTTTCCTTTGAAAAGTGGACAAGCGCATGCGCCCGCGCCGCACGTCCGAGACGCTGACGCTCCCCCGGATCGTTCAGAAGCCGCCGCAGCGCGTGGGCCGCCCGGTTGATGTCAGGCTCCGCCCAAACCGCCCCAAAGCCCTCATAGACATGCTGAGGATCGACGACCGGAGCGAGGGCCGCATCGATGAGGATGCCGCTGTCCGGCGTCATGAAATCGAGATTGCCGGACCAGCCCGTCGCGATCACCGGCTTCGCGGCCGCCATCGCCTCGGCGAGCAAGAATCCGAACCCCTCCGAGCGATGCAGCGACAGGACTATGTCGGCGCGCGCCACGAGATCCTTCAGTTGATCCTGGCTCGAGAGATCGTTGATCACATGCGCATTGGCTAATTGATCTAGGGCGCGCCGCAGCCGGGCCATCGATTCCGGCCAGACATGGGCGTTGCTGATCTTGATGACCAAGACCGCCGTTGGATCGTCGCCGGCGGCCCGCCGAAACGCCTCGATCGCGGCTTCGGGGTTCTTGCGCGCGTGTCCCGACCGAACGTCGTACATGAAAAGGACCACGGCGCGACCCCGGAAGGCCGGCAACGGGTCGTTCCGCGGCCTCGTAGGCGTCGCCTCCACGTCGATGAAATGCGGCGCGACATGAATAGGCTTGTCGGGAAGGGCGCGCCGGAACGCGTCCGCCACAAATCGGCTCGGCGTCCAAATTTCGTCCGCCTGAACAGCCGCGCGAGCCCATTGCGCGGGAACCGTCTCGAGCTCCCACGCCCAATAGGCGATGATCTTTCGTCGCGAGAATTGGCGGCGAAGAGCGGCTGAGATGAGATGAAAATCTTGCGGATTGACATGCACGATCGCGACGCCGTCGGCGCCGGCGCCGGGTGGCCAAAGAGGCCCGGCGGCGAAATCATCGAGTAGGGCGAAGAGCCGGCTTGCGTTCGCGGCCGAAGCAGGAAGGCTGATTTGCTGAAATATGTTCAGCATCTGTCGCGCGCCTTGCCCAAGTCCGGACGCCGTCCCCATGAGCCCGCAGACGACAATATCTCCAGGCGCAAGCGGCCGCCAAGGATCGATCGGACGCCTGAGCAGGCGCTCTGCGAGCTTGCGCTCTCTCTCCTGCATCCAGCGCGGCTGCGCGTCGAGGGCGATGCAGGCGAGTTTCCGAAGCACCATGTGTTGTCCAGTTGGCTCCGCGCGGCCGCGGCGACGTTTCGTCAGGATGGCATGCGGGCGCGCCTCGGAAAAGTGGCTTCGAGCGCATGCGCGAAGCTGTGCTAGGCTCTGTCGTGTGGCTCAGCCGAAGCCCCTTCAGTCTCGCCTCGGCGCGAGACTGAACGGTTTGGATCGGCCAGGAAGTTGGTGGAGGGCGCATGCCGGCCTGGTTCATTTTCCTGATCTGCCTCGCGGCCGGTTTGGCCGGCGGGGCGGTGGCGCAAGAAGCGGCGAAGAGCGGACCGCTTTCGGAAGGCGCCGCCGTCGTTCTTCAAATCGGGCATGGCGGGTCCGTTCAATCAACGGCTTTCTCGCCAGACGGCCGCATGGCGCTGTCGGGAAGCCGGGATCGCACCTTGAAGCTTTGGGACGTCGCCAGCGCCCGCTTGATCCGCACCTTCGCCGGCCACGCCGATTATGTTTGGTCGGTCGCTTTTTCGCCGGACGGCCGGACGGCGCTTTCGGGAAGTTGGGACAAGACGCTGAAGCTTTGGGATGTCGCCAGCGGGGATCTGATCCGGACGTTCGAGGGCCACGCGGGCTATGTGCGCGCTGTAGCTTTTTCGCCGGACGGGCGGTGGGCGCTCTCGGGAAGCTGGGACAAGACGCTGAAGCTTTGGGACGTCGCCAGCGGGGATCTGATCCGGACCTTTGACGATTCGGACCTCGTCGAGGGGGTCGCCTTCTCGCCGGATGGCCGCATGGCGGCCTCGGGCGGCGCGGACAAAACCCTGAAGCTCTGGGACCTTTCGAGCGGCGAGCGCCTCAAAACCTTCTCGGGCCATGATGGGGGGGTGTCTTCGATCGCTTTCGCGCCGAACGGGCAGACGATCCTGTCGGGAAGCGCCGATAAGACGGCGAATCTTTGGGATGTCGCCAGCGGCCGTCTGATCAAGAGCTTGGCGGGTCACGCCGCTCCGGTCACGGCCGTCGCCTTTTCGGCGGACGGCCGGTTTGCTGCGTCTGGAGGGCAGGACAACGAGCTGAAGCTTTGGGATATGGCGAACGAAGAGTTGATTCGAACTTACGGGGGCCAGGCGGACCCTGTGCTTTCGATCGCCTTCGCGCCCGACGGCCGCTCGATACTCGCCGGCAACGACGACAACACCTTACGGCTCTGGGACGCAGCAAGCGACGATTTGGTTCGCAAGTTCGAGGGCGCCGGCATGGTGAACGCCGTCGCCTTTTCCCCCGATGGGCGTTCGGCGCTTTCGGGCGGCGGCGATCATGCGCTCAGGCTTTGGGACCTCGGGACGGGCCGCCTGCTGCGGAGCATGTGGGGGCATCAATCCGTCGTGGACGCGGTCGCCGTCGCATCGGACGGCCGCACGGCGCTTTCTGGGAGCGGCGACAAGACCGCGAAGCTCTGGAGCCTGACGAATGGCGCCCTGCTGCGGAGCTTCGAGGGCCATGCCGAGCCGGTGCTGTCCGTCGCCTTCTCGCCCGATCGGCGCAACGCGGCCTCGGCGAGCCTCGACAAGACTCTGAAGCTGTGGGATCTCGCCGACGGCCGGCTCATTCGGACGTTCAAAGGCCATACCGGCCTCGTTTATTCCGTCGCCTTCTCAGCCGATGGACGAAAGCTGCTCTCTGGGAGCGATGATACGACCTTGAGGCTTTGGGACGTCGCCGCAGGTCAGGCGACCCGGACATTCGAGAACGCGGGCCTGGTCGAGGCCGTCGCGCTCTCGCCCGACGGCCGTTCCGCGCTATCCGGGAGCGACGACGCTAAGTTGAGGTACTGGGACGTCGCGAACGGTCGGCTGATCCGCACGTTGGAGGGCCATACGAACACTGTGTTTTCCGTCGCCTTTTCTCCAGACGGACGGACGGCGCTTTCAGGCGGGGGCGACAATAAAGTGAATCTTTGGGATCTGGAGAGCGGCCGACTGATCAAAACCATGGAAGGACATGGCGAACCCGTCCTCTCGGTTGCTTTCTCGCCGGATGGCCGACGGGCGCTTTCGGGCGCCGGCGACAATACATTGAAGCTCTGGGACTTGGCTGACGGCCGCAATCTCGCGACCTATATGGCGTCCGGGCCGGATTGGATCGCGATCGAGCCCGACGGGATTTTCGCGGCGTCTGGGGACCCTGGCAAATTCATCGCCCTCGTGCGCGGCACAGAGCTTCTGCCTTTGGATCGGTTCGTCGCCGACAGGCGGAGAGAGGCTCTGCCAAGCCCCATGCCCGACGCCAAGCCAATAAAGGCCCAGTAAGATCCGAACTCCTGAGCGCCTGTTGGAAATTCTATCGGCCTGATTTGCTTTAGGCGCGCTCCAAATCCTGGATGAGCGCGATGACCGTTTCCCGGTCTTGATCAGCGGCCCGATTATAGGCCTCGAGAATGCGATTGGCCGCGATGCGGCCGGCCGCGCGCCAACCGTCCGACCCGAAGTTTTGGAGGATCGCGTCGGCGGCGGCGCATGCGTCGTCTGGCGGAACGTAAACGGCCCAACGGCGAAGAGTCTCTCGGAAAATCGGAATATCGACCGCGACCGTCGGCAGCCCGGCATATTGGAGCTCGAGAAGCGGCAGGCCGAGCCCTTCGTCGAGCGCGGTGGAGATCAGAGCATCGCTCTCCTGGACCGCTTGGCGAATCTCCGAATCGGTCAGATAGCCGCATAGCTTGACCTGACGTCTACCTGACAGGGCCTGGCGATCGCGCCCCCAGCCGGCCTGGCCGATGATCAAAAGCTCGGCTGGCTGGCCGCGCGCGTTCAGCGCCTCGATGACATCGGCCGCATAGAGATAATTTTTCCGTGGCTCGACCGTGCCGAGCGCGACGAAGCGAAGGATTGGTCGCGGCGGCGGGGACGGCCCTGGATGCAGATCAAAAATATTTCGAATCCGCGGACGGTATAATTCGACCCGGGCCGGCTTTTGCGCTCGCGTCATCAATTCGGCGCGGGTTTTTTCCGAATTCGCGAGAAAGACCTCCTGCTTGCGGAGCAGGCGGGCGAGACTCGGTCGAGTATAAAAGAGGGCGGCTCGATCGAGAATCTGCGGCCGTTCGATTGCGAAGAGGTCGTGAACATAGGGAATGACGCGGCGACAGGCCATTTGCAGCGCGATCGAAGGCGGAAAACCGGGGCACAGGACCACGCTCCCGGGATTCGTCAGAGCTGTCCAGGGCAGGCCGAGCCATTGCTTCGACGCCATCCCGGCGATTGACGCGGCCGTGACATGGATCGTTTCGAGCGGAGCGAGCGCGCTGCGCGAGAAAAGCTCGAGAGCGATGCGCTCGAGGCCGGTGATGGGTCGATGAAGATGGGTGAAGTCGACGAAGACGGTCATATCTGCTTCTGAGACCGCGCGTCATAATCCTGGCGTTGGCGTCGCGGCCCGACGTAGAGCATGACCAAGACGAAATTTGCGACGTCTACAGCCATGCTGTAGGAATAGAGTGAAAATTCTTCTTGCCGCAAGGACAAGCAGCTGATCGGCGAAGACGAGGGCTTGTCCTTGAACGTGGCGCCAGATCATATTGGACGCACGCGCTTGCTTCCCTAAAAGGGGACGAATCGCTCCATGTCACCTGGGACAAAGAACCGTTTGGGCCAATGAACAAGGCGCCGCGAGAGAGCAGTCTGGCGCAGGAGGCTCGACCCGCGCCGCGGTGGCGGCGACGGATCTTTTTTGCCGTCGCGGCGGCGGCGCTCCTCGGTGCGGCGTTCAAGGTTTATGGCGACTATACCCATGTCGAGGCCGTTCAATTCTATCGCATAACGCCCGACGCCGCATTTGAGGTTGCCGGGCCAGGCCTTCTCGACGCAACAAATCGCGTCGTCATCTCGGCGCAGCTCGAGGGGAGGCTCACCGGCCTTCAAGTCGCCCGCAACGACAGCGTCAAGCCGGGCGACCTTCTCGCAACCATTGACGCCGAAGAGATTGCCAGCCAGCTCGTCTCCTTGCGTGCGGACGCCGCCGCCGCTGAAGAACATGTCGCTGAAGCCAGAAGCGAAAAAACCCGGATCGACTCTGTCGTCGAGAAAGCGGCGGAAGACCTTCAGCGTCGCCGCAGCCTCGCGGCGCGGGGCATCGCCTCGCAAAGCGACCTGAGCGCCGCGGAGGCCGCGTTCCAGCAAGGCAAGGCGGAACTCGAGCGCGCAGCGACGAGCATCAACCGAGCCTTGGCGCAAGCCAAGTCGTCGTTCGCCTTGCGCCAGGTTATGGAGGCGAGATACGCGAACGCCGCCCCGAAATCCCCGATCGCGGGGGTCGTGGTGTCGCGCGAGCCGAGCGTCGGGGATCTCGTCAGGCCGGGCCAGAAGATCATGGAGATCGTCGATCCAAAATCGATCGTCGTTTCGGCCCGTTTTGACGAATCGGTCATGGGACAGATGGAGACCGGCCAATCGGCGAAGGTTCGATTTATTTCGGAGCCCTCGGCGTTTCGCGACGGACGCGTCGTCGAGCTGCATAGAATCGTGGATCAGGAGACCCGTGAGTTCGCCGCGGATATTTCGGTCGCGGCGCTCCCAAAAAACTGGGCGCTCGGCCAACGCGCGAATGTTTTGGTCGAGGTCGCGCATGATTCGCGATCCATGCTCGCCCCGATCAGTTTTTTGGCTCGGCGCGACGGACGTGGCGGATTCTGGTTCTACAAAGACGGGCGAGCCCATTGGGGAACCGTCGCAATCGGCTATTCGATCGGCGGTTTCGTCGAGATCGTCTCGGGCCTGAAGGCGAACGACATTATCGTCGAGCCGGAAGGCCGATATGAATTTGAGCGCGTGGCCCTCGCCGCGCAGCCGGCGAACCCGTGATCCGCGAGGCGGCGGCGAGATCGGCGGCGCTTCGGGAACGTAGGTCGACGTCATGATCCTCGCTTGGAAGGACATACGCTTCAACTTCGCCCGCTTCGTCCTTGCGGTCGTGGGCCTAACCGCCATTTTGACCATGTCCCTCGCGATGAACGGCCTCTACCGAGGCATTGTTCATGAATCGCTGGTCATGGCCGCCGGCGTCGGCGCCGACGCCTGGCTCGTGCAAGGCGGCCGAGACGGTCCGTTCAATGACGAATCGCATGTGTCGAGCCTCTTGGATCGTCGCGCGGAAGGCTTGTTCGGGGTTAAGGAGGCGCGCCGCTTCCTATCCTTCAGCTTTCCAGTTTCCTTCGGCAGCCATAAGCAGCGTCTTTCCATTTTTGCGCTCGACTTCCCCAAGGACAAAGGCGATCGAATGCCGCTTGCGGCGGGGCGCTATCTGGAATCGCCGCATTTCGAGATGATCGTCGACAAATCGACAGGGCTCGCGCTCGGCGAGCGGATTAGGATCGGCCGCGACGATTACACCGTTGTGGGAGTCACGCGGGGCCAGGTGGACATGGCCGGCGACGGCTTGATCTTCGTGTCCCTGCCCGACGCGCAAAGCATTCTGAACGTCGCGCCGAGCGAGGCGATCTTGCTCGCCCGCGCGTCGAGCCGGAACCAGACGGCCGCGTCCGCTTTCGCGGCCGGTTCGCGGCCGATCATGGCCGTCATCTTGACCCTCGAGCCGGGCGCTCCGGTCGATCTGATCCGCGAGAAAGTCGCGAGTTGGGGCGATGTGACCATGATCACGAGAGCCGAGCAGATCGACCTCGTCATTCAAGGGCGATTGCGGCGGCTCCGGCTGCAAATTCTGCTCTTCGTCGGCCTGATGTACGCCATTTCCGGCGCGATCGTATCGCTGACGATCTTCACCATTGTTCTCGAAAAGCTTCACGCAATCTCACTGTTGAAGCTCATAGGAGCGAGCGACGCCTTCATCTCGCTTTGGATCCTGCAATATGGCCTGATTCTGGGTTCGATCTCTTATGGCCTGGCGGTCGCGATCAGCCTCGCGACCTTCGATCTTTTCCCGCGCGCGGTCATCCTCGAGCCATCGGACGCTTTGCTCGCCGGCCTTGCGCTTTTGGTGGTCTGCGCCTTCGCCTGCACGTTTTCAATCCGAAAGGCGCTGAGCGTGCGCGCCCGAGAGATCCTGTCGTGACGGAGACCGCACTTTCCCTTCGCGGCGTGAGCAAGTTCTACGGCTCCGGGGAACGGCGCGTGCTCGCTCTGCGCGATGCTTCGGTCGAGATCGCGACGGGGGAGCTTCTCGGCATCATCGGTCCGAGCGGGTCGGGCAAGACGACTTTCCTCATGCTCGCAGGGCTTGTGGAACCCCCGACGCAGGGCGAAATTTGGTTTCTCGGCAGAAAAGTCGCCGATCCCAGGACCCGCAGCGGCGAGCTGAGAAAATTGCGCGGTCGGCATATTGGGTTCGTTTTTCAAAAAGCGAATCTTCTGCCCTTTCTGACCGCCGCGGAAAATGTCCAGGTGGCGAGCGCCGCCGTCGGCCGCGGCGGCTCCGATGCGCGCCGGCGCGCCTGCGAATTGCTCGAGGAACTGGGTTTGGCGCATAGATTGGACGCCTATCCTCAGACGCTCTCCGGAGGCGAGCAGCAACGCGTCGCTCTGGCGCGCGCGATCGCGAATCGGCCGACCCTCTTGCTCGCCGACGAGCCGACGGCGGCCTTGGACAGCGATCGGCGCGGACAGGTCATGGGATTGCTGAGCGGACTCGCGCGTGATGAGGGGGTCACGGTCTGCGTCGTCACCCATGATGTGCGCGCGATCAGTTTTTTTGACAAGATCGTCGAGATCAGCGACGGAGAAATCGCCGGGACGCCCGCGCCTCCGCCGGCCTCGCGGGACGGCGAGCCGCTCTCGCATCGTCCTTCCGAGTGAAATTGCCGCCCACGTGATCGATTCCTACGGTTCAGCACGGCATGCGAACGGACTACCGGTTTCCACTTGTCCCCATCCCGCTCTAGAATTCAGTGAGGAGCCTTGTCGAGATGGTTGACGTTTCCCTCATCATTTGCGCCAGGAACGAGGAATCGCAGATTGCCGCCTGTCTCTCCGCCGCGATTGAGAACTCGCACGGCCGGTTCAAGGAGATCATCGTCGTCGACAATGCCTCGACCGACCAAACGCCCGCGATCGCACGCGCGTTTCAAGGCGTCCGTGTTGTTTCCGAGCCGCGCAAAGGCCTCACCTACGCGCGCCAATGCGGCTTTGAAAACGCCGGAGGAGACATCCTCGCCTATATTGACGCCGACACGCGCCTGCCGCCGGGCTGGCTGGACTCCGTCGAGGAGATATTCGAGGCGCGGGGGGATGTTGTCTCTCTGAGCGGCTCAGCGCGCTATTTCGATGCGAGCCCATGGGAGCGCTTCCTGCTCGGGCTGGGTTGGTGGATCGCCGCCCCGCCCGCCTATTGGTGCGCTGGCTATATGGTCTACGGGGCCCATTTCGCCGTGCGAAGATCTGCGTTGGAGACGATCGGCGGATTCAATACGGCGATTGATTTCTATGGAGAGGACACCGAGCTTGCGCGGCGCCTGGCGAGGACGGGCAAGACATTGTTTCGCATGCGTTTTTTTATCCATACGTCGGCCCGGCGGTTCCACAAGGAGGGCGTCCTACGCACCTGTTTTTTATATGCCGTCAATTTCCTTTGGCCGGCCGTGTTCGGCCAGCCGTTCTCGACGACTCATCTCGACGTCAGGCCTCAGACGCCCGCGAAGTCGCCATGCCGATGATCCGCGCCCTCGCCGCTGGCCTCGGCTTTTCGCTCATGGGCGTGTTCGCATTGTTGCTTCGCGCGCCGAGCACGCCGGAGCTTCTACCCGATTTGATTTTTTACGGCGTTCTGGTGCTGCACACCTATTTCTCCGTGCGCTATTTTTCCCATCTTATCCCGCAAGATTCCTGGCAGGTGGTGACTGACATCGCGCTCGTGGCGATCTATTTTGCTCTTGCCTTGGCCTTGGGCGACGGCTTTCGGTTCCTGTTCCTCGCGCTTTGTCTATTTGGCGTCGCGACACTCGAATATGCGCCCTCTCTCGGGCGAGCCCATCTTCGAGCCCTCATGCGGCGCAAGATCAAATATGAGATCGGCGGAATGGCTCTCGCCGCCTATTCGATCATCCTCGCGGCGGTCGCGAATCAGGCCATCGGCGCATGGTTCTTCGCGGTTGTCTACGCGGCCGTCACCTTCAACATTCTGTTCAACGAACGCATGTATAGCCTGGAGTTTCTATCGCGCCCCGAGTAGGCGGGCGAAGGCCGATTTCAACAATGTTCCGTAGCGTGGCGCCGATAGATGTGCTCCCATTGTTCCGCGATGAGCGCCGGAGCGTATCGCCTCGCGAACTCCACCGCTGAGGCGCCCATGCTGACGCGGAGCTTTTCGTCGGCGAGCAATTGCCCCAGGCGCTCGGCGAGCGCTGTTTCATCGCCTGGCTCGACGAGAAAGCAGCAGGCGGCGGAAACATGTTCCGGCAAGCCTTGGGCCCGCGCGACGACTGCGGGCAAGCCGCTGGCGAACGCCTGCATGAGCGCGAGCGATTGGGTCTCGGCCGTGCTCATCATGACGAAGACATCCGCCGCCTGATAAAATTCGGCGAGCCGCTCCAAGCTGACGAAACCGGTGAATTGTGCGCGCGCGCCGAGTTTTAGGTCGATCGCAAGCGCGCGCAAGCTTTTTTCTGCTTGCCCATGGCCAGTCGCAATGAGCGTCGCCGGCACCTGCGGCGGCAGCCGGGCGATGGCGCGCAAGACGACGTCGACGTGCTTTTCGGCCGCGAGCCGGCCGGCATACATCACGACCGGTCCGGATAAGCCGAGCGCCTTCCTGATTTCGCGCTTGCGTTCGGCGCAGGCCGGCTTGAAGGCTCCGAGCCGCACGGGGTTAGCGACCGCCCGCGCCGGCCGGACGAAACGCATCCGCCGCATGTCTTCGATGAGCCGGTCGTTCGGCGCTGTCACATAGGCGCATCGATTATAATACCAGGCGCTATATCGTCCCGCGACCTTCGAAAGCCTTCGACCGAGAAGGGGGACGTAACCCACGAATTCCTCGATTGGCGTATGATTGGTTCCGATCAGAGGAACATCGAGGACAGAACTTGCCAACAGGGCTTCGAATCCGGCCCCGAATGGAGTCTGCGTGTGAATGATGTCGGGCTTGAATTTTCGTAGGTGCGGCAGGCTCGCGCCGAAGGGAGCGACCAGGCGCCATTGGCCGGTGGGAGATCCAGGCGCTCCTACGGCGGGTAGGCGATGCGCGGTGAAATCCCAATCAACGTCGGGGGGTGCGGATTCGCTCGAATGCGAGGATCCGGCGAGCTTGTAATCCTTCTTGGAATATTCGGAAACGAAATAACCTATATCATGTCCGCGCTGCGCTAGCTCGCGCCCGGTCGCGATGATCGAATCCGCAATTCCGCTAATCTCCGGATAGAAAATGTCCGAGTAGAATGCGATCCGCATTGGCGCGCCTCCAAGAGCTCAAAGGCGCCGGCGCGCGAGCCTCACCCGCCGGAGATCCGTCGCGCGCCATTTTACGTGCATGCGGGATTGGAATGGCTCAATCGCAGGCTTGAAGCAAGCGCTCGCCTTGGGGGGTCGAAACATGACGGACGACGCATGCGGCGCGATCCACGGTTTCCGTGGAGGGGGTCTGGCCGACCGAGGCGGTTTGCGCCTCGATAAAAGTCGAAGGATGAAAATGCAGGCGCCCATTCGCTTCGTGCGCCGAGGCTGTTGGAGGAACGAAGGCCGCGACGAAAAGGGCGGCGACGATGGCGTTGGCGAGGTTCTGTTTCGAGATCATCTGAGCGCTCCGTGGCTGTCGCGAGGGCTGTTCACGCCCTTTCCATGCCGATAGTCATGACGCGATCCGGAAGCGGTCCCTGTGGGAAAACCCACAGGCCGGGACGCTGTTCGGATGGAGCTTGCGAGCGAATGATCTGGCGGTGTTATGGTCGTGCGCCGCCACGATCGGGGGAGCGCCGCGATCGCTTTTGAGATCGCGCCAGAGCTGAAGGAAATCCTCAAATGGACGACGTCGCGAAGCCGCGAGCAAACCGGACGCCGCCCGGTCCCAAAGGCCTTCCGTTTCTCGGCAATTTGCTGGAGCTCAAGCGCGACCCTCTCGGCTTCCTCGCCAATTGCGCCGCCGCCTATGGAGACGTCGCGCGCCTTCGTCTCGGAGGCCAGCCCGCCTATCTCGTCAATAACGCGAAATATATCGAGAGCATTCTGGTCACGAACGCCGGCAATTTCGTCAAGACCGCCGGCGGGACGCAAGCAAGGCCGCGCGCTGCGCGCCGTGCGCCCGATCTCATGACCTGGGTGAGAAACTTTCCGTCCGATGGCGAGGCCTGGCTTCCGGACCGCGAGCTCGCACATCCGGACCATCGAGAACGCCGGGACATTCAGCCGGCGTTTCATGCCGAACGCATCGAGTCTTACGCCGCGCACATGGTCGCTTTGACGGTGGATATGCTTGCGACGTGGAAGCATGGCGAGGCCCGTGACATTCACGCGGATATGACGCATTTGTCCGTGGCGATCATCGCCAAGACCTTGTTCGGCGCCGAGGCCTCGGCTGACGCTGAAACACTGGCGGAATCGTTTCGGGTCGTCATCGCTCAGATCGTCAGCCAGATGGTCGATCCCATCCATTTTCCCAGCTTTGTTCCGACGCCGCATCAACTCCGGCTGCGAAAAGCGATCCGCCAGATCGAGGCATTCCTGAACGAGCTCATTCGCCAGCGCCGCAACGAGCAGCATGACGATTTTCTGTCGCTGCTGCTCGCCGCTCACGAGGACAAAGGCGGCGCGGTCGGCGAGAATAATTGGCGCTATCAGGCGATGACCGTGTTCGTCGCCGGCTATGAGACGACCGCCTTGACCCTCACATGGGCTCTCTATCTCATTTCGCAAAATCCCGACGTCGAAGCCCGGCTTTTGGACGAGCTGCACGCCGTCCTGGGCGGCCGGCCGCCCAGCGCCGCAGACGTGCGCAAGCTTCGATATGCAGACATGGTGATCAAGGAGACCTTGCGCCTCTATCCGCCGGTTTGGCTGCTCGGCCCTCGCGTCGGAGTGGACGCGTTCGAGGTCGGTCCATATCGGTTGCCCGCCGGCGCCACGGTCTTGATCAGCCCCTGGGTGACTCATCGCGATCCGCGCTATTTCGCGCAGCCGGAAAAATTTGATCCGGATCGCTGGTCCGAGAAGACGAACGAGCCGTCGGAGAAATACGCCTATTTCCCGTTTAGCGGCGGCGAGCGTCAATGCATCGGGAAATCCTACGCCACGATGGAGGCTGTTCTTCTGCTCGCGACAATCCTTCAAGGCTTCCGATTGGAGCTTGTGCCGGAGGCGAGGGTTGCGCCGCAAGCGCTCGTGACCCTTCAGCCGCGGCGCGGCTTGCCCATGCGGGTCACGGCTCTCTAGAAGGAGATTGTCTTGAAATGCGCAGACATTTCGCAAGACGGCGCCGCGCTGAGCCGAGGCCGCCCCCGGCAAGCGTTTCGTCGCTTTCTTTCCTAGGCTTGCTCGCGCATTCGCGTCGCCTGCTGCTGGCGTCGGCCGCCACGGGCCTTTCGGCGGGAGCAGGCGTCGCCGCGCTCGTGACCTTGATCGGGGGAGCCTTGGGCCAAGCCCCGCACGATGGGACGGCGTCCGCCCTGCCTTATTTCAGTCTTTGCCTCTTCGTCACCGCCGCCGGCGGCATTTCGGAAATTCTGATCGTGCGATTGGCGCAGGATAATCTGTGCGATTTGCGGTTGCGGTTGGCGCGCCACATTCTCTCCGCGCCCTACCGCCAGTTGCAATCTATTGGGCCGCATCGACTCACCGCGACATTGACTGAGGACGTCGGCCATCTCGCGGCGCTTCTCGAATCGGCGCCGCCGCTTTTGATCGAGGCCGCTACGCTCATCGGCGCCTTTGTCTACATGGGTTGGCTTTCGTGGTCGTTCCTGCTCCTGTTTCTGGCGTTCTTGCTGGTTGGCGGCCTCGGCGCGTACATTTTGCAGATTCGCTCCTACCATTGGCACCAGAAGGCGCGCGAGGCGACCGACGCCTTGTTCGGCCATTTCCGCGGCCTGACCGACGGCAGCAAGGAATTGAACATGAGCGCGCCGCGCCGGCGCGCATTCCTGAATGATTTGAACGCCGCCGCTGACGCCATCAAGACGCGGATTGTCAGAGGCAGAATTCTGACCGTTGCGTCGGACTATTGGGGCAAACTGGCGTTCTTCCTCCTGATCGGGCTTATCGTGTTCGTTCTGCCGAGCCTCGAAGGCGCGAGCCGCGAGAAGGTCGCCGGATTCGCCTTCGTCGTGCTGTTTGCGATGCGCCCTATTTCCGTGCTCCTGAACGCCACGCCTGTTTTCGGCAAGGCCGCCGTTGCGTTGCGCAATATCGAGGAGCTCGGCCTCGCCGTCGGCCCGGAGCCGCGCGTGGAAGGCGAAAGGCTCGGGGCGATCGCAACCAGCCCGACAAGGCTCGAGCTCGCCGGAGTCGCGCATAGGAGCCCGGCCGACGACGGAGAAAGCGGCTTTCTTCTTGGGCCTCTCGATCTGCGGATCGAGCCGGGCGAGCTCCTCTTCGTCACCGGCGGCAATGGCGCCGGAAAGACGACGCTGGCGCTGCTCATCCTCGGGCTTTATCCGCCGGACGAGGGCTCGTTGCGGCTCGGCGGCATGGTCGTCACGGAGGCGAACCGCGATCATTATCGGCAACATTTCGCCGCCGTCTTCGCCGACGCCTTCATATCGGATTGGTTGCCCTGGGATCGCGCGCCGGAGACGGCGGCGCGCGCGGCGGCGTTGCTCGCGCGCATGCGCCTTGCCGAGAAGGTGCGCATTGACGATGGACGGTTCTCGACGATCGATCTGTCTCGAGGACAGCGCAAGCGCCTGGCGTTGATCGCGGCCTATCTCGAAGATCGGCCCTTTTATCTTTTTGACGAATGGGCGGCCGAGCAAGACCCGCCCTTTCGCGATATTTTTTATGAAGAGCTTTTGCCGGAACTCAGGGCGCGCGGAAAGACGGTCGTCGTCATCACTCATGACGATCGGCATTTTCACTTGGCCGATCGGCGGATTCATTTGAATTCCGGGCGGATCGAAGAATAGGCCGCCGAGCTTGCCGCGTCGCGGGCCGCGGCTATGATCTTGTTCCGAACAGGCGCAGGAACAGCGGGCGAGATGAACGGAGAGCGAGACGAGTTCGCCAAGCCTTTCGTGCTGGCGCATGGATCCTGGCATGGCGGCTGGTGCTGGCGGCGCGTCGCCGATCGGCTGGAGGCCGCCGGGCGCCGGGTCTTTGCGCCGAGCTATACGGGAATGGGCGATCGCGTCCATCTCCTGAACAAGAACATTTCGATCGATACTTTCGTGCAAGATCTCGTCGAGGTCTTCGTGGCGGAGGAGCTGACTGGGGCCGTGCTTGTCGGGCATAGTTTTGGCGGCGTCCCGATCACCGGAGTCGCCGACCGAATCCCCGAGCGCATCGCCCATCTCGTCTATCTCGACGCCATCGTGCCGGAGAGCGGCGAGAGCGCCTTTTCGACCCTTCCGGCCGGGGAGGCCGAGCGGCGCATCACCAGCGCTCAAGAAGCGAATGGCGGCGTCGCGGTCCCGGCGCCCGCCATTCTGCCGGCCGCCTTTGGCCTCGCGAAAGGGACCCCTGAGTATGATTGGGTGGCGCGGCGGCTGACCGCTCATCCGCTCGGCGCCTATACGCGCCCGCTTATGCTGCGCGGCCCGACCGGGAACGATCTTCCGCGCACCTATGTCTATTGCGGGAGCCCTCCACATCCTTACATGGCGCCGTCGCAGGCCCGCGTGCGAGCCGCCGCCGGCTGGGACTGGGTCGAGCTTTTAGCGCCGCATGAGGCGATGATCACCCATCCCGACGAAGTGGCGCGAATTCTCCTCGGCCTTTAGCTTCGTTTGGCGTCTCGCTTTGGCCGCCGTGCGGCCGCGCCGAGCGCGCCGATCGGTTCAGGCCAGCGTCGGCCAGACATATTTTACTTGCCAGCCTCTCGAAATCACGACAATGGATTTTGCTTGAAGCGCGGGCGCCGCGAGAAGGCGATGCGCTTCGACCGTGACATAAGGGAAGTGGGGGCGTGATTGCTCGCGGCGGTCGCGAGCCTGTTCAGGCCGGGGCGCGTCCGGGGGCGAGGAGCAGACCATGACGATGAACCACCCCTATGCCGGGCCGGACGAATTGCCCTCCGCGTTCCCGATTTTTCCGCTCGCCAAGGCGCTGCTGCTGCCGCGCGGCCAGCTGCCGCTCAATATTTTCGAGCCGCGCTATCTCGCCATGATCGAGAATGTGATCAAGGGGGAGCGGATTATCGGCATGATCCAGCCGGATCCTACGGCGACCGAGTCTTCCGTAGGGCCGGCGCTGTTTCCGGTCGGCTGCGCCGGCCGCCTCACCCAATTCGCCGAAAGCGGCGACGGACGTTATCTCATCACCTTGACCGGCGTAGCGCGTTTCCAGCTCGTCGAAGAGATCGAGGCCGGCACGCCCTATCGCCAGGCCCGCGCCGATTTCAGTCCTTTCCTGGTCGATTTCAGTCCTCGTGCGGGGGAGGATCTCGTCGACCGTGACGGGGTGCTGCGCGCCTTGCGGGAATTCGCCGAGACGAATAATCTTCAAATCGACTGGAGCAGCATTCACGAGGCGCCCAATGAAGCGCTTGTGAACGCGCTTTCGATGATGAGCCCTTTTGGGACGCGGGAAAAGCAGGCGCTTCTCGAAGCGGGCGACCTGAAGCGCCGCGCCGATGTTCTCGTCGCGATCACCGAGTTTGAACTCGCGCGCGGGAAAGGCGCAGCTTCGCCTTTGCAATAGCCTATCAAAATGCGCGCGGGCGCTTCCAAACCGCAATTCCAAACAATGAACGACAACCACGACCATGAGGGAGAAGGCGATGGTGGACAGAACCCAAAAGACCAGCGGCAAGACGGCGCCCGAACCGTCGCGGATCGACCCGCGGCTGCTCGAGATCCTCGTTTGCCCCCGCACCAAGACGACGCTCGAATATGATGCGCAAAAGCAGGAATTGATCTCGCGCGCGGCGCGGCTCGCCTATCCGATCCGCGACGGCATCCCGATCATGTTGCCCGACGAGGCGCGTCCTCTCGAGGACTGAGGCGTCCCCGCATCCTTTCAAGCCTACGCCCAGATTTACGCCGCGATGTCTTAGTCGCGGCGTTTTTTGTTTCGTATGATGAAAAATCATATTTCCTTGACGCCGAATGATGTCGGTTCATTCTGAGCCGCGGCCGTGAGACGCGTTAACGGACTCGATTCGACTCGTCAGGCCGCCTCACAAGACGAAACCGCTCATTCGACCGGGAGGAAATGATGATCCAAACATTCGCCAAGGCGGTCTTGGCCGCGGCTCTGGCTTTCGCCTCGCCGGCTCAAGCCTGCACCGGCATACGCCTCGTCGCCAAGGACGGCGGAGTCGCGCCCGGCCGCACCTTGGAATTCGGCGTCGATCTCGAATCGGACGTCATCATCATCCCGAAGGGAACGGCGATCACGGGCTCGACGCCCGACGGCGGCAAAGGGATCGCCTATACGACCAAATTTGGCGCGGTCGGCGCCAATGGGGCCGGGTTGCCCGACATTATCGATGGGATCAACGATCAGGGTCTTTATGTCGGGCTCTTCTACTTTCCGGGCTATGGCTCCTTCGCCGAGACGACCAAGGAGAACGCTGCGCGCGCCCTCGCCCCTTACGAATATGGCACATGGCTTCTCGGCAATTTCGCCAGCGTGGACGAGGTCAAGGCGAATTTCGAAAAGGTCGTCGTTGTTCCCGTCGTCGTCGATGCGATCAAGGAGGCGCCGCCGGTCCATTTCGTCATCCATGACCGCAGCGGCAAGTCCGTGGTCATCGAGCCGGCCGATCATGGGCTCAAGATCTACGACAATCCGCTTGGGGTCTTGACCAATGCGCCGACCTTTGATTGGCATATGACCAATCTTCGCAATTACATTAATTTGACCGCCACCAATGTTCCGCCGGTGGATTTGTCGGGCCTCAAGCTCGCACAGTTCGGTCAAGGCAGCGGCATGCGCGGCCTTCCGGGGGATTTCACACCGCCCTCCCGCCTCGCGCGCGCGGTCGCCTTCTCCCAGGCGGCGCCACAGCCGCAAACCGCGCCCGAGGCGGTTCTTCAGGTCTTCCATATCCTGAACAATTTCGACATTCCCTACGGCGCCGTGCGCGACGCGCATGACGGCCTCAAGCATGCCGATTATACGCTATGGACCAGCGCGGCCGACTTGAAAAATTTGAAATGGTATTTCAAGACCTTCAACGATCAGTCGATTCGCAGCGTCGATCTTGGGACCGCCGTCGCGGCGGCCAAGGGCAAGATCAGATATATCAAGATGGATTCGAAACAGCCTGTGCGCGATGTCTCGAAGGACTTGAAGTAGTCCTTCGCCTTCGCGGCGACGGCGGAGGGAGCGTCCCGTGAAAACCAAGGTATGGATTGCGATCGGGGCGGAGTTCGTCATTCTCGCCGCGCTCCTGTTCGGCGGCGCGGGAACGCTGGCCTGGCGCGCCGCCTGGTATTTCCTCATTCTGTTCTTCGGCGCAGCCATACTGGCGACGCAAAAGATCGCGCAGGATCATCCGGACCTGCTCGACGAAAGGCTTAAATTGCCGTTCCAGCCCGACCAGCCGCGTTGGGACAAGATCTTTCTCGCAACCTTCCTCTCTCTCTTCATCATCTGGTTCCCCGTGATGGGACTCGACGCCGTCCGCTTCCGCTGGTCGGTCATGCCGGATTGGCTTCCCTGGATCGGCGCGGATGGCGTCGCCATCGCCATGTGGATCAGCTTTCGTGCCTTCCAGGCGAACCCTTTCGCCGCCAGCGTCGTGCGAATCCAAACCGAACGCGGCCACAGGCTGATCTCGACCGGCCCCTATTCCTATGTCCGGCATCCGCTTTACGCCGCCGCGCTCCTTTTCCTCCCCTCGATCGCCTTGATGCTCGGCTCCTGGGTCGGCCTCGTCATGACGATCCCGATGATCGGCGCCCTGGTCGTCCGCACCATTCTGGAAGATCGCGAACTCCATCGCGCCTTGTTCGGCTATGAGGCCTACGCCCGCCACGTTCGTTTCCGCCTCCTTCCCTTCATTTGGTGAGTTCGACTCTCGACTGGCGAGCCTTGCGCGAAATAGGCGACTTGACGCGCCGCTTCGCGTCGGCCACGTCAGGGCTCCGTAGCGCAACCCCGTCCCGCCATGTCCCGCGCCGTCTCCGATCTTCTGAGCATTCTCGATCTCGAAAAGATCGAGGAAAACATCTTTCGCGGGCGCAGCCCCCAGGTCGGCTGGCAGCGCGTCTTCGGCGGCCTCGTGATCGCTCAGGCGCTCGTCGCCTCGGCCCGCACGGTCGAAGGCCGCGCGCCGCATTCGCTGCACGCCTATTTTCTTCTGCCCGGCGATCCCTCCGCGCCCATCGTCTATGAGGTCGACCGATTGCGCGACGGCAAGAGTTTCGCCACCCGTCGCTGCAACGCGATCCAGCATGGCCGGGCGATCTTTTCGCTCTCCGCCTCGTTTCAAATTGAGGAGCAAGGCTTCGAGCATGCGGTCCCCATGCCGGCCGTTCCCGAACCCGAGGCCTTGCCGAGCGAAGCCGACATGCTGGAGCGCTTCGGCGCCCTCATGCCGGAGCCTATTCGGCGCTGGTTCGCGCAGGAGCGCCCGATCGAGGCCCGTCCTGTCGACCTCGCCCGCTACGTTCGGCACGCGGCCGGGGCGCCGGAGCAAATGGTCTGGTTGCGTGCGACGGGGAGGCTCCCCGACGATCCGGCGATCCATCGCGCCGTGCTCGCCTATCTTTCCGACATGACTCTGCTCGACACCGCGCTGATCGCGCATGGCCGCACTGTGTTCGATACGGACATCCAGATCGCGAGCCTCGATCACGCGCTCTGGTTTCATCGGCCGTTTCGCGCCGACGAATGGCTCCTCTACGCGCAGGACAGCCCGAATACCGGAGGGGCCCGCGGTTTTACGCGGGGGCTGATCTACGCTCACGACGGTCGTCTCGTCGCCTCGGTGGTCCAAGAAGGGCTGATCCGCGGCGCGCATCCGCAGAGATAGGGGCCGCGGAAAGGCTCGAGAATCTTGGCGCGCCGAAAGTAGCTGCGCGATTATGCCTAATTCGACGCCAACTTGGCTGGCTAAGGGAAGCGGGCGGCAATTTCAACGGCGCCGCCTTTAGTCAAAGAGCGGCCTCGCATAGCTTCGGCGCGTTCGAGCGGACTCCATGCCGGTCACGATGCTTCTGTCCAGAAACATGAAACGTGATCCGCTCCTGAAAATAGACCACGATTTCCGCGAAAAGCCGGATTTCGCGTCTTGGCAACCCAATCTCGCCACCGAGCGCGCGAAACGATGTGGAAAGGAAATAGTTGGCGTTCTTAATTCGAGACGGCGCGCAACTCCTCCGTGCGCCAAATGGCTTGCGGCACGGCCGCCGCATCGCCGCTCGGGGAGGTCCAACAACCTCCGGTTTGAGTAAAAAGCCAAAAAAGCCTGTGCTCATCGATTGCGAGGAGGCCCATCGCTTGCTAGCAAGGATGTGAGCATGGCGCGCCTCTCGCATGTCAAGCTCTTCGGCGGCGAGCCGGTTTCCCGGCAGTTCAACGGCTCTCGGGTACACGCAACCAGGAAAATCGACATGAAGATCGTCATTGCGATTATAAAGCCGTTCAAGTTGGACGAGGTCCGTGACGCCCTGACAAATCTGGGCGTTCATGGAATGACTGTCACTGAAGTCAAAGGCTACGGCCGCCAGAAAGGCCACACGGAAATCTACCGGGGCGCGGAATATGCGGTTAGCTTTCTGCCTAAACTGAAGGTCGAAGTCGCCTTGGCGCCGGAGTTCGTCAATCAGGCGATCGAGGCGATCACTGCGGCGGCGCGGACCGGCCAAATCGGCGACGGCAAGATTTTCGTCGCCTCGCTCGATCAAGCGGTGCGGATTCGCACCGGCGAACGTGATCTCGACGCACTTTAGGCCTTCGTTTTTCAAGACCCGCAGGAGTTTGAAATGAAAATCGCTTCACCTCCGCCGACCGCGCTTCGGGCGTTCGGCCTCGGACTGCTTCTGGCGTGCGGCGCTGTGGGATTGGCCCATGCCGAAGCCGCCGCGCCGACTCCGAACAAGGGCGACACGGCCTGGATGCTCGTCTCCACCGCGCTCGTCCTGATGATGTCCATTCCGGGCCTCGCGCTTTTCTACGGCGGCTTGGTGCGCACCAAGAATATGTTGTCGGTGCTGTCGCAAGTCTTTGCGATCGTCGCGCTCGTTTCGATTATTTGGGTTATTTATGGTTATTCTCTCGCCTTTACCGAAGGCAGCTCCGAGGCGCTGCCTTATACGGACGGCGACAACGCCCCGCTCGCCTTCCTGGCCGGCATTCAATGGAACAATCTGGTCGGCGGCCTCGACCGCCTCTTCCTGAAAGGGCTGACCCCGGATTCGACATCGGCCACTTTCTCCAACGGCGTCGTCATTCCTGAATATGTCTACATGGCGTTTCAGATGACCTTCGCCTGCATCACGCCGGCCCTGATCGTCGGCGCTTTCGCCGAACGCATTAAATTCTCGGCGTTGCTTATCTTCATCCTGCTGTGGGTGACCTTCATCTATTTCCCGATCGCTCACGCCGTTTGGTATTGGGCGGGCCCGGATGCGCTCGGCGACGCCGCCAAGGCCGTAGCCAGCGCCGTGGACGAAGCGGCCAAGGCCGAGGCTCAAACGAAGCTCGAGGCGGTTCAGGCCAACGCCGGCTATTTCAATAAATTGGGCGCGCTCGACTTCGCCGGCGGCACCGTCGTCCATATCAACGCAGGCATCGCCGGCCTCGTCGGGGCCCTGATCATCGGCCGCCGCATCGGCTATCCTCGCGAGATCGAGCCGCCGCATTCTCTGACATTGTCCATGGTCGGCGCCGCCCTGCTGTGGGTCGGCTGGTTCGGCTTCAACGCCGGCTCGAACCTCGAAGCGAATGGAACGACTGCGCTGGCCTTCGTCAACACCTTTGTGGCGACCTCTGCGGCCACGCTCGGCTGGCTGTTCGCGGAATGGATCACCAAGGGCAAGCCCTCGCTTCTCGGCATGATCTCGGGCGCCGTCGCAGGACTCGTCGCCATCACGCCGGCGTCCGGCTACGCGGGTCCGATGGGTTCGATCGTGCTCGGCTTCGCGGCGGCCATCGTATGCTATTTCTTCGTGGCTTATGTGAAGAAATGGGTCGGCTATGACGACGCCCTCGACGTGTTCGGCGTCCATTGCATTGGCGGCATAATCGGCGCGATTGGCACTGGCATCGTCGTCGCTCCCGTCCTGGGCGGCGTCGGTCTCACCGACTATACGCTGAAGCCCGGCTCGGCGGCTCCCGGCGACTACGACATGCAGACCCAGGTGCTGATCCAGGCCAAGGTGGTGCTCTTCACCCTTCTTTGGTCGGGTCTGGGATCCGCGATCCTCTACAAGTTCGTCGATATATTCGTCGGCTTGCGGGTCCGGAAGGACGCTGAGCTCGAAGGGCTCGACATCGCGGAGCATGGCGAGCGCGCCTATAATCCTTGAGCCGATCAGGGTCCGCGCGGCCTCTTGGAGCGGGATCTCATGCGGCGGCTGCGCCGCGTGAGCGCGCTTCATAGAAAGCCGGGACTCGATAGGGAAATCGGCGAAGCTTTCCCATGACAAATAAAGCCGGGTCGAATTGACCCGGCTTTATTTTCGAGCGGAGCCTGCTTCAATTCGGGACGTCGAAGGCGAGCTGTTCGCAAAACCTCGTCTGCGCCGCGGCGTCGAGCTCGTCTTCGGGCGCGCCCGCCACAACAGGCGACTCATGGGTTTCGGCTGCGGGAGTCATCTGTTCGACAAACTATTAGAGCAAACGGATTGGCGCCGCCGCCAGTTGCGACGGCGGCTTGATGGTGCGGTTTTAACGGGATGATCTCGGCTTCGATCCGGATCAGCCTGAAGGCATAATTGGAGATGCGCCGGCCTATAATGGCTGGACGGCCCTTCCGAGTGCGCCTGAGCGCGCCTGGCTGGCTCCGGCTTTCTTGCCGCGGCCAAAAAAAGGGCGATATGATGTTTCAGATCGCGGGGACGCGCTAAGTCCGCATCCATGGCCCGCGGCGCAGGCGCGATTGTTGATTCGCCTTGTTGAAACGGGTCGTTTGCGCCGGCTGCTTATTTTCGGGGTATGGCATGGTTCGTGGTGAGGTGGCGCGGGCTTTGGCCGCGCTCGCGGCGCATCGGGTTGAGATCGAAGGACAGTCCATCTCGGACCTGTTTCGCGACGATCCGCAAAGGTTCGAGCGTTTCCATATCGAGCTCGACGATATTCTCTTCGATTTCTCGAAGCATCGGCTGACCGAGACGACGCTCCGGCTTTTACTCGATCTCGCCCGCGCCGCGGACGTCGAAGCGCGCCGCGCGGCGCTTTTCGCCGGCGAGCCCGTCAATACGACCGAGCATCGCCCGGCCATGCATATGGCGCTGCGCAATCTGACCGATCGGCCGATGTATGCAGGCGGCCAGGACGTCATGCCGGAAGTCTTGGCCGAAAGACTGAGAATGGAGGCTTTCGCCGAAGCCGTGCGCAAAGGCGAGGCGAAAGCGGCGAATGGCGCGCGGTTCACCGATATCGTTAATTTCGGCATCGGGGGCTCGGACCTTGGCCCGGCCATGGCGGCCCGCGCGCTCGCGCCCTTCGTCGCCGATCATCTGAGCCTGCATTTCGTCGCCAATGTCGACGGCGCCGATCTCGGCGATCTTCTCAAGCGGCTTCCGCTCGAAACGACCTTATTCGTCGTCTGCTCCAAGACTTTCACGACGCTCGAGACGATGACCAACGCCGCGACCGCGCGGCGGCGCGTCGCCGAAGCTCTCGGGGAGGAGGCGGTCGCGGATCATTTCTGCGCGGTTTCGACCCATCTCGACAAGATCGCGGCTTTCGGCATCAGAAGCGACCGGATTTTCGGCTTTTGGGATTGGGTCGGCGGGCGCTATTCGATTTGGTCGTCGATCGGCCTGACGCTGGCGATCGGGATCGGCGCCGAGAAATTTGAGAAATTTCTGCTCGGCGGTCAGGACATAGACGCCCATTTCACCAGCGCCCCGCTCGATCGCAACGCGCCGGTGCTGATGGCTCTGCTCGGCGTTTGGTACCGCAATCTGTGGGGGTTCGCGACCCATGCGGTCATTCCCTATGACCAGCGCATGGCGCGTTTTCCCGCCTATTTGCAGCAGCTCGAGATGGAATCGAACGGCAAATCGGTTGATCTTTCAGGCGGGTCTGCGAGCCTCGCCACCGCGCCGGTCATTTTTGGCGAGCCAGGCACCAATTGCCAGCATGCTTTCTTCCAGCTTTTGCATCAGGGGACGGACATCGTGCCGGTGGATTTTCTAGTGGCGGCACAGCCTTCAGGCGCCGATCTCGAGCATCATCAATTGCTCTTCGCCAACTGCCTGGCGCAGAGTCAGGCCTTGATGCAGGGACGCTCTCTCGCGGAGGTTGTCGGCCGCCTCGAAGCCGAAAACATGAGCCCGGAGGCCATCGCCGCGCTTGCGCCGCATAAGGTTTTCGCCGGCAATCGGCCGTCGAGCACGTTTCTTTACAAGCGACTGTCGCCGCGCGTCCTCGGCCAACTGATCGCGCTCTATGAGCACAAGGTGTTCGTGCAGGGCGTGATCTGGAACATTAATTCGTTCGATCAATGGGGCGTCGAGCTTGGCAAGGAGCTCGCGGGCAAGCTCGCGCCCATCATCGCCGATCGGGAAAGCTCCACTGAGGCTTTCGATCCATCGACCGCGGGCCTCATCGCCGCCGCGCGGCGGCGAAGCAAAAATTAACGCGGCCGCCACCAAAGCGCGGAAATGTTAGATTGATCTTTTAGATGCGACAACGCCTCGCCGATGGTCCATCGGCGAGGCGTTCTAATTTCGATAGCTTTCCTAAGACCGTTCAGCTGCCGCCTTCGATCTCGCCCATATGTTTCTGGCTATAGAGCTGGACGCCGAGCTGCTTGATGAGCTCGAGCTGCGTCTCGAGAAGATCGATATGCTTTTCTTCATCGATCAAGAGTTCGTCGTAGAGTTCCTTGGACACGCGGTCATGGACCGAGATGCAATATTCGGCCGCCTCGATATAGAGCGCGCGGGCCTGGAGCTCCGCCTCGAGGTCGCAGCGCAGGATTTCCTCGACGGTTTGCCCGATGCGCAGCGGATCGAGGACCTGGAGATTGGGAAATCCTTCAAGAAAAAGGATGCGCGCGACGAATTTATCGGCGTGGCGCATTTCCTCGATCGATTCTTCGCGCCATTTCTTGGCCAGTTCCCGGAAGCCCCAGTTCTCGAAAATCCGAAAGTGCAGCCAATATTGGTTGATCGAGGTCAGCTCGCTTCGCAAGCTCCTGTTGAGATAGTCGAGGACCCGTTCGTCACCCCGCATAATGGCGCGCTCCCTTTAACTTTAAGTCCGCGGCGTCGGTTCGGCCGCGCTTCATTGCAATGCCTCACGCCCGTCTTGCGTTCCACCTCGGCCACATGTCGTGACCGAGACGCGCGCCCGCCGCGCCGCGAGAATCAAAACCTATATAAACGCATATGCAGATCTGGAAGAAGCCGCGTGACAGAAATAATTCGCTGGCGCGGCGCTGGTTTAGGCTCAAACGCGGCCGGCTTCGGGAATTTTTATCCGGTCGGAGCACAATCACGCGCTCGCTTGATTGAGCGATGCAAATCTGGGTAGGCCGTCGTCTGAAAGCCGACAGCCGCGTAATTATCCGGCTCTCGCGTCGCAGGCGCCGGAACGTCCGGTCTCGCCGGACTGCGCTTGCGTCAATGCCTCGTTGATAATCGACCGGACGGTCGCGGCGCAGCGCCCGCAACTCGGGCTGCAGCCGAGACATTTATAGACGGCGCCCGGCGTGCGCGGGCAGGCCTCGCCATTGAGGGCGGTCCTGATTTTCGCGTCGGAAAGGACGTGGCAGGAGCATACGATCATGGGGCTGCCCAAGATAAAACCGACCAAGGGGATGATGCGAGAAGTTTTAACCTAATCGAGCAAACAGCACAAGCGTTGCTTTACAGTTTAAAATCACTCCAATAAAGCAACGTCGCTGCCTTCTAGTTTATACTTAGTCAAAAAGACTTTATGCAGTCCGATGTAAGCAACAGATCGGAGCCTTGGAGGCTTTCCATCACGCCGCCGTGCTCGCGGAGGTGAAAGCAAGATCTGGGCCGCTTGCGCCGACGGTGCGTCTTTCTCTCGTTCAGATATAAGAGCGCTATGCCCGTTTTCGCCTCGCTACGAGAAAATTATCGATGACCAACCCCTTGTTTCAGCAAATCCGGGACCGAATCGGGACGGCCGCGGACCAAATATTTCTGGAAACACCGGGCGCAAGTAGCCTGACCTTCGCCGATCTATTGGCGCAATCCGCGCGCGTCGCGTCCGCGCTCGTCGCGCATGGCGTGAGCCCAGGCGACCGGGTGGCGGCCCTGGCGGAGAAATCGCCAGAGGCGTTGTTGCTCTATCTCGGGACAATACGGGCGGGCGCGATCTTCCTGCCGCTGAACCCGGCCTTTACCGACGCCGAGCTCGCCTATTTTCTGGCCGACGCCGTGCCCAGGCTCGTCGTTTGCGATCCGGCGCGGCGCGACAGCTTGGCGGAGGTCGCGACCAAGGCGAATGTCGCCGCGCTCCTGACGCTCGGCGCCGATGGGAGGGGCTCGCTCACTGACGCGGCCGCCGCCGCGTCAGCGGAGTTCGCCGACGTCGCGCGTGCGCCGGACGATCTCGCCGCCATTCTCTACACGTCGGGGACCACCGGCCGCGCCAAGGGCGCGATGCTCACGCACGCCAATCTCGCCTCCAACGCGGAGAGCCTCGCCGCGCTCTGGCGGCTCACGTCCTCGGACGTCCTGCTTCATGCGCTGCCGATCTATCACACGCACGGGCTTTTCGTCGCGGTGAACACGCTTCTCTTCGCAGCGGGCCGCATTATCTTCCTGCCCCGGTTCGACGCCGACGAGTGCCTGCGCCTCATGCCGCGCGCGACCGTCATGATGGGCGTCCCGACCTTCTATACGAGGCTGTTGCGCCATGAAGGGCTGACGCGCGAGGCCTGCGCGGCTATGCGCCTCTTCGTTTCGGGCTCAGCGCCGCTTCTCGCCGAGTCGCATCGGGACTGGCGCGAGCGAACCGGCCACGCCATTCTCGAACGCTATGGCATGACCGAAACCAACATGACGACCTCGAACCCCTATGACGGCGAGCGCTTGGCCGGCTCTGTCGGTTTTCCTCTGCCCGGCGTCGATCTGAGGATCACCGAGCCGGAGACGGCGGCGATCCTGCCGCGTGGAGAAATCGGGGTCATCGAGGTCAAAGGTCCGAATGTCTTCAAGGGCTATTGGCGCAACCCGGAGAAGACCGCGGCGGAATTTCGCCCTGACGGTTTTTTCATCACCGGCGATCTCGGCAGGATCGACGCGCGCGGCTATGTGCATATCATCGGCCGCGCCACGGATTTGATCATCACCGGCGGGGAGAATGTCTATCCCAAGGAGGTCGAGGCCGAGATCGACGGTTTGCCGGGCGTCGTCGAAAGCGCGGTCGTCGCGCTGCCGCATGCGGATTTCGGCGAGGCCGTCACGGCTTTCGTCGTCCGCGCGGCTGGGGCGCGCCTGAGCGAAGAGGACGTGCGCGCCGCGGTCGAACGCCGTCTCGCCAAGTTCAAGGCGCCGAAACGGGTCATCTTTCTCGACGAGCTGCCGCGCAACGCGATGGGCAAGGTGCAGAAGAATGTCTTGCGCCAGGCGCATAGGGATCTTTACGCGCCCTCACCGTGATTTCGCCTCGCCGGGGCAGCGGAATTTTCGGAGCTGCGCCAAATCGAGCGGCTTCAGCCTGCCGCCGGGCGAGGCGGGGCGGGACTCGAAGCGATAGTCGAGATCTCGACCGCCGAGCGAAAATGTGACCGTTTCGCCGCCCGTGGCGCCGCCGGCGTCGATGAGGCGGAAAATCGCCCAGACTCCCGCCTTCTCGATCGTGGCTTCGGCTCTGCCCGGACGATGAAAACTGAGCGCCACTCCGCGATCCTCGGCGGGGCCAGGCCATTGGACGCCGGTCGCTGACGCGGCTTTGCGGGCTTTGGCCACGACCGCGATCGCGCCGATGTCCAGCCTCGCTCCGGGGAGCGGAGGCGGGGTCACGCTGAACGCGAAACCTGGAGCCGTCGTTTCGGGCGTAGCAAAAAACGCGTCGCGGATTTCGGCGGCGCGCTGGAAATCGGCGAGCGCATCCTTTCCGAGTCGGCGGGCGAGGGCGCTGTCCTCGCGCCATTTCCAATCTGGCCCGGAGGTCTCCGCGGCGGGCAGGACGTTCTCGCTCGCGAATTGGTCGATCAGGCCTTTCGGTCCGAGCACATGCGCAAGATCTTCGAGGGCGACTTCGCGCTTGCCGTCGCGGGCGAAAGGATAGCGGGCGGCGATCCGCTCCCGACATGCGGAGGCGATCGCGCCGCGCAGGGTCTCGACGATCCGTGCAGCGGTGATGTCGGCCGCCTCGGCGGTCGCGGCCGTCGCCGTCTCCGCCATCATGCGGCCGAAGGGGGGCGGCAGCGCCTCGGCCTGGAGGCCGGCGACGGACTCGGCGAGCGTGGCGGCTTCCTCCTCGGACGGCCCGCCGGCGGCGGCGATGCGGCCGAGATCGGCGCGGATATCGCGAAGCCGCGCGACGGCGCGGTCGATCGGCCGGGCGCCCGCCTCTCCTTCGACCAGCTGATGATAGGGCTGCAAAGCCGCGTCGATCTTGCGCGCCGGCGTCTCGCCCGACGTTCCAACGATCAGCGCGGCCTCCGGCGCTTCCGCCTCTTCCTTCGTCTCGGGCAGAAGGGTTTCCTCCCGGATCGAGGCGAGAATCCGCTCGATCGGCGAATTCGCCGCAGCGGCCGCGGCGAGCAATGGATAGGCGGGACGGTCGGCGATCAAGCGGCGGAACTTCAATTTATCGATCGCGTCGCGCCATGAGTCCAGGAAGCCCTTGACGTAAAGATCGACGAGCTCCGGCCGCCACCGGTCGAATTGGGCCAAAACTGCCGGCTCTCGTCCCGCCGCTCCAAGGACGCGGCGAAGGCGCTCCATCTCTACGTCGAGCGCGGGAAGGCCGGCGAGGAAGGCGCGCTCGAACCCGCGCCTGGTATGGAAATAAGGGGCTCGGATCGTCTCGATGGATTTCTCGAAGACCTGGAGGGCCTCGGGCCCGGCGGATTTGCCGGCGAACCAGTCGTCGCCGAGGCTTTCTTTCGCCCGCGCCGCGAGCAGCCGATAGGCGCGCTCGGCGAAATTGACGCGTGCGAGAGCCGCCTGCGCCTTCTCGATGAGCCGCCCGTTCAGCGGGATCGCGCCGCCGTCTCCGGCTGCGAGATCGAGCATGGCCGCGACATGCAGTTCGAGCGCTTTGCGGCCCTCCGCGTTCTTGGTCCCCGGATAGAGATTTTTCGACCAATCGCGTTCGAGAAAGGCGAGCAGGGAGCGCCGATTAACCGGTTCGCGCCCGCCCAGCATCAGATAGGCCTCGAGCGTCTCGAACAGAGCGGTCGGATTTTCGGCGTCGGCGGCGAGCTGCTCCTCCAACCGCACGAGGAGCCTTGGCCGCAACAGCCGCTCGAGGCCGGCCCCATAAGCGGCCTCCGCCGCCGATTGCAGGCGCGCGGCTTGGTTCAGTCCGAACCCCGCCGGGACGGCGGCGGCATTGGTCGAAAATCCATCGGGAAGAAAACGCAGCGCATGGAGCGCGGGAAGGATTTTGACCAGATCATGGTCCGAGACGCTTTCCGTTTCGCCAAGGCCCGCCGCGAGCGCGCGATATTTGGCGGCGGCCTCGGCGCTTCTTGCGATCCGCGCGTTGTTTTTAGCGTAATTCATCCACAAGGCGCCGAGGGCGAGGGACGCGACCGCCAGAAGGATCGCATAGCCCACGCGCGCGCCGATCCGGCCGCTGCGTGGGGCGGCCGCCACGCCGTCGCCGTCCATCGTCGCCGTCTGGAAGACGTCTTCCAGGAAAAAACCCTTGCCTGGGCCGGAATTGGCGGGTCTGGCAACAGGCTCGGCTCTAAAGGCGCGGGCCATCATGTCTTGCAAAAGGTCGATCGGCGCGTCTTGCTGGGTCGCGGAAGTGAAGAAAAATCCGCGCAAGGGCGCGCTGAATTTGCCTTGTCCGGGATCGAAGATCCTGTTTAGCGCGTCGATCGCGTGCCCGCGCAAGCTTTCCATTTGCGTCGGGAAACCGAAGAGGAGCGCGCGCCGCGCCGGATCTGGCTCTTCCGCCAATCGGCCCGCGACCCCCTTGTCGAGGCGGGCGATAAGCGCGTCGAAGGCCGCGCCGGCCTGGGCGAGCGCCGATTTGGCCGGGTTCGTCGGCTCCAATAAGGCCCCCCAGGCCTGCGCCCGGCCGGCCTCGTCCAAATTCGCGAAAAACTCGCTGAAGCCCAGAACGACGTCGGCCTTGGTGAAAAGAACATAGACGGGGACGTCGACGCCGAGGCGCCGGCGCAGCGCAAGGAGGCTCGCCCGAATAGCATCCGCCTGCGCCGCCGTCTCGGCGGGCTTGCGCATGAGGAGATCCTCGACGCTGATCGCGACGAGAACGGCGTCGATCGGCGCGTTCGGCCGGCCGCGCTTGACGAGATCGAGCAAGCTCGACCAGCTTGTCGGATCGGGCCGATCCGTGGCCTCTAAACCGGCCGCGAGGCCGGAGGCGTCGATCACCACGGCGTCGCCGCTGAACCACCAGTCGCAGAAGCGCGCCGCGCCGACTCCGCCGATGGGGCCGGGAGCGCCGCCCGTCGCGAGCGGCGAGGCGAGGCCGGAGCGGGCGAGCGCCATGGTCTTGCCGGCGCCGCGCGCGCCGAACAGGATGAGCCAGGGGCGGTCGAGCAGATAATGCGTCCGTCCGCCCTCGACTTTGTCGAGCGCGGCGAGCGCTTTTTTCATTTGCGCGGCCTCGGCGCGCGGATCGTCGGCGCTCGCGCCTATCTCGCGCATGAGCCGCGCCGCTCGCTTCCGCCGTCTATAGGGATGAAGGAACTCGGCGCCGGCGATGAGGGCGACGGCGATCAGGATCGCGGCGCTTCGCGCGCTCGCGGCTTCGAAGGGTCGGTCGCCGCCGATTTTGATGAAGGGCGCAGCGAGCCAGATCAGGGCGGCGACGGCGATCGCGCCGAAAAGGCGGATCAGGAGACGAAGCGGCAGCCTTTCCTTCATGCTGGTCGTCCCTTCGCGCGCCTGTCCGCCGACAATCGGAACAAAGCTCTCGTCACCCGGCCTCCGCTTTGTCGATCCGCCTGCAGCTCAATCGCTGCGTAAAATAATGATGTCGACGCCGCGCGTCGCTCCCGACGCCTCGCCGGCGCGGGGCGCGGCAGCGTTCGCCACAATGCGCTCCGGTCGTGACAGCGATTGCTTGAGAACCGCGGCGACATTTTTCGCGCGTTCCAGCGCTAAATCGAAATCGGCGCCGAAATAGGGGTTGGAGATCGGCTTGCCGTCGGAATGGCCGATCACTTTCACGACGCCCTGCTCGGGCTCCAGCGCGAGCCCGAGAAAGCTCAGGAGGGAGCGCGCCGAGGCGCGGATCCGCGTCCGTCCGGGCTCGAATAGCGCCGCTTCCGGGATTTGCAGAACGATCGCGCCGAGAGCCGCATGAACGCTGATCGCGCCGGCCGCGAGATCCGGTTCGAGCGTCTTGCGGATTCGGTCGATCCGCGCGTCTTGCTCATCGACGTCGCTCATGGGCGGCGGCGCGGTCGGGCTCTTGCGGGCGATCGAGACGGGCATGAGAGGATTGAGCGAGGCCAGGGACTTGGCCGCCGCTTCGGCGCGGTGGACGAGGGTGAGCCGCATGCCGATGAAGACGCCAAAAAGCAGGAGGCAGGCGAGGCTCGCCCAAACCCAGAGCGGCGCGCGGACGCCGCGCGCGGGGCTATGGCGCGGCCGACCCCTTAAGCTCGGCGAGAGTTCGGGCGGCGGCGGCGGCGTCCGCTTACGCAATTCGGCGTAAAGATCGCGCCGAATATAGCGCAAGGAGGCTGCGCCGCTTTGAAAGCCGAGCGCAAGGCAGGCGTGAAATAATTCGAGGAGACGGACGTCGAGACGCGGGTCCGCCTTGATGCGATCGAGCGCCTCAAAAAATTGACGGGCGCCTTCCTCACGGGCCGCGAGATCCGGATTCGCATCCGGCAAGTTGGCGAGAACTTCGTCGGCGGTCGCCCGAAGAGCCTGAGTTGCGGTCCTCGCCGCGCCCGGCGGCGCTTTGGCGGCGATCATCGTGCGTTCGCAGGCCTCGATCGAGGCCGCGATGGAAGGCGCCAGCCCAGCCGAAGGCGCGCGCACGAGGCCAGCGCGAAGCTGGCCGAAGAAAATGAGGAGGGGCTTCGCGGCCCGCATCGCCGGATTTACGTCGGCTCCAATCGGATTTTGGCGTTGAAGCGGCGCTTTCCGGCGCGCAACGTCCGGCTCGCTCGCCGCGCGGCCGCTCGGCTCAAATCCGGTGGGCGATTCGTTGTCCCGCATTGTCCGCCGCTCCGGCTCCAGTAAGGTCCAAACTTTCGCGGATGCGCGCCGCCGCCGGATCTCGCGGTCGCGCCGTCAATTTTCAGCTTGGTCGCGCCGCGCGCCGAAGTAAAGCTGGAAGGCGGCGGCGCGTCTGTGGACGGCGACAGGCCTCCGATTGCAACGCCGATCTTGCGGCTTGCGCAGGCGCAAGCGAGCCGATATACCCTGTCGCCACCTAGCCGGCCCCAACTCGGGGCCTCGGGCGCGTAGCTCAGCGGGAGAGCACTACGTTGACATCGTAGGGGTCACAGGTTCGATCCCTGTCGCGCCCACCATTCTATCCGGGACGGAGCCGATTTACGCTCGGCTTGCGGTTCCCCCCGCGTGTCGCACGGTCATAATAAAAATCGGCGACTTTACACTCTCTCGCGCTGAAATTTCCTGAACATCGCCCCGAACGGCGGCGTCCACTCGCGGATTTCCGTCGGCTTGCCAGCGAGGCGCGAGCGGAGCTACAGGACTCCGAAGCTGTTCGGCGCTATTGCGCCTTCCGCGAAAAACGCTTGGCGCACAATCGTCGCCGCGCAGTCCCGTGATTGAAGATCACATCGAAGCGAGTTCGCCATGAGGGTTCTTCAGGTCACGCCGGCCTTCTTTCCGGGGATCGGCGGCATCGAGACGGTCGTGCAGGAGCTCGTCATTCATTTGCGCCGCAATGGCGTCGAGAGCGATGTCGCGCATTTGTCGCCAGGACATGCGTCGTCGCGTCGGGACCAGATGGGCGATTTCACGGTGTTCCGGGTTCCCCTGCGGCCCAATCGCTTCATCGGCGTCGCGTCCGGGCTCGGCCAACTCTTCCAAGATTATGATCTGATTCATGTGCATGACCCGCAACTCATGGCGGTCAGCGCCAACGTCATTCTGTTCGGACGCGGAAAGAAGAAGGTGTTGAGCACGCATGGCGGATATATGCACACGTCCAACCATGCGCTGTTCAAGCGGATCCATTGGGGTCTGGTCGCGCGCCCGTTGCTTCGTCAATACGACGCGATTCTCGCCTCCGGGGAGCAGGATTTCGAACTCTATAGAAGCAAGGCCCCGCATGCGCGGCTGATCCAAAACGGCGTCAATGTCGAGAAATTCGATTCGATCGTACGCACCTCCGCGCCATGCGCCGCCCGCTGGATTTATTGGGGTCGGCTTTCCCGCAACAAGCGTCTCGACAATTTGATCGCCAGCGTCGGGGCCTGTCGGCGGTCGGGGCTCGACGTCGATCTTCTCGTCGCGGGGAGGGATTTTGACGGTCTCGAGCCGGCGCTACGCGCTCAGATCGCCGAGCTGGGCCTCGCCGAACATGTGCATATCGCGGGTCCCTTGTCCGACAAGGAGCTGGCGAACGAGCTCGAGCGCCGGTCCGTGTTCGTCACGGCGAGCGAGTATGAAGGCTTCGGTCTGAGCCTCATCGAGGCCATGGCCGCGGGACTCGTGGTCCTGTGCCGCGATATTCCGCCCATGAACGGCTTTGTCGACGACGGCAAGAACGGAGTCTTTCTTTCGTTCGACGGCGGCGATGAGGATCTCGCCGCGCTCAAGGCGTTATGCGCGAAGCCCGAAGCGGAGCTCGCCGCCATGCAGAACAATGCGCGCGCGAGGGCCCAGGCCTACGGTTGGAAAAACGCGGTCCAGAAATTTATCGCTGCCTATGAGAACGTGCTGGCGAACCGAATTTAGCGTTCGCGTCAATTTTCGATCCGAATGTCGTCGCCCGCCGCTTGCGCCGGGCCGCGCCGACCTCCGAGCGAAATCCGCTCCCATGCGGCGACGCTCACGAGGATCGCCGCCGTCGCCGCGCCGAGCGGCAGCAGCGCAAGGCGCGGCGCGAAGGGCAGGAGAAGGCCCAAGGCCGAGACGCCGGCGAGATGCGACAAAGGCGGGCGGCCGCGGACGGCCCATTTGAAGAAAATATTGCCGATGAGATAGAGGGCCGGGGCGCCGAGTAGGATGGCGAGCGCCTCCGTCCCGGCCGCGCCTTGCGGATGAGCGAGGATCAGCTCGTCGCCGACGGCCGAGACGATGATTCCGGCGACGATCAGAAGGTGAATATACGTATAGACAAGCCGGCCGAGGCGACCGGGGTCCGGCGCCCCGGCGATCGCGTCATGTCCCGTTTCCGCGCCTGTGTCGAAATAGATCCACCAGGCCGCGACGCTGCCGACGAAGGCCACGACGAAGGCGCAGACCGAGGGGAGCGACCACGCGATCTCGGCGAATGCCGCTCCAGTGACGAGAAGGGATTCGCCAAGCGCGATGATGATGAACAGTGAGCATCGCTCGGCCAGATGGCCGCCTTCGATGTCCCAATCGCGCGCCGTCGACCGGCCGAGGCCCGGAACGTAGAAGCCGAGCGACGGCGAGACATATTCGAGGGCGAGACCGATCGTCCAAAGTTCGAGGCGATGGGCGCCTTCGGAGAAGGCGCCGGCGATCCAGAACAATCCGGCGAAACCGAGCCAACTGGCGATGCGCTGGAAATTCCTGGTGTTCGTGGGGCTCGCGTCGCCGAGCGCCCAAATCACGAAGACCGAGCGCCCGACCTGCATAAGGACATAGGCGAATGCGAACGGAAGACCCTTGGCCTCGAACGCCTCCGGAATCGAGGTCGACATGATCAATCCGGCGAGCATCATCGCGAGCAGGAGCAGCCGAACCGGGCCTCGCTCCGGATCGAGCCAATTGGTCACCCAGCAGGTGAAGACCCACACCCACCAGACGGCAAGAAAAAGAAGCAGGACGCGGATCGCGCCGAGGACGCTCGGATCCTTCAGCAAGGCGTGCGAGAGTTGCGTCACCGCGAAGACGAAGACGAGATCGAAGAAGAGCTCGATATTGGCGACGGGCGCGCCGCGCTCCGCCCTTCTGGAGCGGAGAAGCTCGCTCCCCTTGATCGCGGTCATGCCAGCGCCTTTGACAAATTCGTGAAGTCGGAAGCCAAATCGCCCGCGGCGCGCCGCGAGACGCGACCAAGCATTTCCCTGACCTCCTCGGAAATGCCCTCGCGCAGGACTATTGGCAAGGGGCCGACCGCGGAGCGGGATGCGGCCGCCGAGCCGAGGACTAGAAAGCGGATGGCTATAGCCCGGCCGGTTTCTTTCGGCCGCGGAAAATGATTTATATTCGCCCCGGATCAACCGCGGCGGGCGAGGCCCCTTAATCCGCGCGCAGGCGAGGCGCCCCAATGACAGATGCGTCGATCGACAAAACGGCTCAGGCAGGCGAGGCGCGCTTCGACCTGGCGGCCCTTTTGTCCGCGCGCGAGCAGGAGCGCTATGGCCTCCATTCTCGCCATATGAACGAGATGATGGTGCGGGTTCTGCAGACCATCGGCTTCGACGTCGGCTTCCGCTGCGGTCGGGGCCAATATTTGTTCGACCGCGAGGGCGAGCGCTATCTCGATCTTCTCAGCGGCTTCGGCGTATTCGGGATCGGCCGCAATCATCCGGCGCTTCGGCAGGCGCTCGGGGCCGTCCTCGAGAGCGATCTCCCAAATCTGGTCCAGATGGACGTCTCTGTTCTCGCCGGCCTCCTCGCCGAGCGGCTGCTTCGCTACGCGCCCTATCTGGACAAGGTCTTCTTCACAAATTCAGGGACGGAGGCGGTCGAGGCCGCGCTCAAATTCGCCCGCTCAGCGACCGGCCGGCCCGGCGTCGTCCATTGCGATCATGCCTTCCACGGCCTCACCTATGGCGCTTTGTCTCTGAACGGCGATGAGATCTTCCGGGACGGGTTTGGCCCTTTGATTCCTGGCTGCGTCCAAATACCATTCGACGACCTTGCCGCCTTGGACCGCGCCCTCTCGAAGCGCGACGTCGCCGCTTTCATCGTCGAGCCGATCCAGGGCAAGGGCGTCAATATACCGAACGACCTCTATCTTCGTGGCGCTCAGGCGCTGTGCCGGAAATACGGGACCTTGTTCATTGCGGACGAGGTGCAGACCGGCCTAGGCCGCACCGGCAAATTTCTCGCGATCGAGCATTGGGGCGTCGAGCCGGATATGGTTCTGCTCGCCAAGGCGCTCTCCGGCGGCCATGCGCCGGTCGGCGCCGTGCTGGCCCGGAAGGCGATTTTCGAGAAAGTCTTCAACCGCATGGACCGCGCCGTGGTCCATGGCTCGACTTTCGCCAAGAACGATCTGGCGATGGCCGCCGGCCTCGCGACTCTGGACGTCATCGAATCGGAGGGGCTCGTCCGCAACGCGGAGCAAAAAGGCGCGCGCCTTCTCGCGGCCTTCGAGGCCATGGCGGAGCGTCATGAACTGGTCAAGACCGTGCGCGGCAAGGGATTGATGATCGGGGTCGAGTTCGGCGCGCCGCGTTCCCTGGCGCTCAAGGCCTCTTGGGCCTTGCTCGAAAGCGTCAGCGTCGGCCTGTTCTGCCAGCTCATCACGATCCCGCTTTTCAAGGAGCATAAGATCTTGAGCCAAGTCGCGGGACATGCGAGCCACACCGTGAAGCTGCTTCCCGCGCTCGTCATCACCGACGCCGACTGCGACTGGATCGAGCGCGCCTTCGACGCCGCCATCGCCGACAGCCATCGCGTGCCGGGCGCCGTTTGGTCGCTCGGCAAGACCCTGGCGGATCACGCCTTGAAGACGCGCGCCGCAAGATAGGAGGCCGCGTCGCGACATGGTCAAGGATCGCATCCTCGTCGGCCGTTTTGGCGCGCCGCATGGCGTCAGGGGCGAGTTGCGGCTCAAATCCTTCACGAGCGATCCCGCGGCGATCGCGACCTATGCGCCCTTGCTTGACGCGAGCGGGGTGCGGCGCTTCGTCATTAAGGCGATGCGTCTGGTCAAAGACGATTTATTTGTCGCCCGCGTCGCAGGGGTGGAGGATCGTGACTCGGCCAGCGCTCTGACCAATGTCGAGATCTTCGTGCCGCGCGAGGCGCTGCCGGCGGCCGAGGACGAGGAATTCTATCTCGCCGATCTCGTCGGCCTGGCGGCGGTCGATGCCGAAGGCGGGGCGATCGGGCGCGTCGTCGACGTGCTCAATTTTGGCGCCGGGGATCTTCTGGAGATCGCTCCGGCCGCGGGCGGCGAGACCGTGCTGCTGCCCTTCACGAAAGAGGTCGTTCCTGAAATCGACGTCAGCGCTGGCCGGTTGACGATCGTTCCGCCCGTCGAGATCGACGGCGAAGGCGCGGACAAGTAACGCGCGCTTTGCAAATTCGCACCCGCGCAAGAACGTATTCCGATCAGATCGAATCGATCCGATCCGATCGACCAGAATATGCTCAAATCTCTGAAACTGTGGCGATCGCCAGTCGACCGAATGAGTCCATTCGGTCGGAAAGCGCTCTGGCCAGACTTTCCACATAAATCCGAACGCCGTGTTGTCCGCAGCCCGTAATCGTGCGGCGAGGCTGCGCTCGTCGAGTGGGATTTGCCACACTGTTGCGCATATCCGCGGGGCACAACAGGCCGTCGCCGCAAAGTTCGCGGCGAATATCATCATTTGCGCAACCATGAATTTTTCAGGAGACGACAATGAACCGCGTAACCACGCTCGCCTTCGCCGCGGCGGCTTTTCTTTCCGCCTCGCCGGCTTTCGCCCATGGCTTCGGCCATTTCTCTTCGATGGGCGCCGTCAATATGAACACGCATATGAATGCGAACATGAATATGTCGAAAACCGATTCCAACTTGGTTCGCTTCAATGATCACAGCCAACATGACTCAAATCACAACATTGTCGGCGACCGTCATGATCATAATTTCAACCTCAACCGCCAGCTCATCCGCTTTCAGGCTCATCTCACCAAGTTGCAGAATCAACTGAGCCATGCTCAAATGAACGGAGATGCGAGGCTCGCATCCTATATTCAGCAGAAGATCAATCGGTTCGAAGCGGAGAACCAACATCTCCTGTACGTCCTCAAGAGGTTCGGCGGCGTGATCTAAGGCATTGGCTGCGTCCCGCGCGCATCGCCTCGTCCTAGGCGCAGATGAAGCCAGAGCGCCGCGATGACAGCCGCCAGCGGCGCGAAGGCGATGAATGAGCCGCCGGCGCCGATCAGGCTGCAAGTCATGAGGCCGCAGGTTGCGGCGCCGACGCCATAGGTTGCGAAAATGCCGATCTGACGCTTGGCCGCGACGGGGAGCCGCCGCGGCGGCCGAAGAACGGCGGCCGTCGCCGCGGTCGCGATGGCCGTCAGCGTGCTGGTGAAGACGACCGTCGTGATCCCCGGCCGGCCGATCAGTCGCGCCGCGACGCTTTGGAGCCCCATGGCGGCGGCGCCGAGCGGGATGAGTCCATAGAGCCACGCGCCGGCGACGGGCGGCGGGGCGATTTGGAAAAGCAGAGCGAAGCCGACCAGAAGGCCGGCCTCGATGGCGAGAAGCGCGCGAATCGCCTTGGACGGAAGGAGTTTGTCGCGGGCGAGTTCGACAAAGGCGGAGGCCGCCGCCGCGCCCAGCAGAAATCCGGCCAAAGCAGCGAAAGGCGTCAGGGCCGCGATGACGCGTCCCTGGCCGAGCGCGAGGCCGAGCAGGGCCAGCGCGAGGTCCTCACGGTCGAAGCGTTCGTCCGAGGCCGGGGGGCCGGATTTCGGAGGGTCGGGTCGATCGGACGTGACGGCGCGTCCCGAGTTGCGCCGCCTCGAGCGCCCTCCGCCGGCTCTGGTCGCGCGCCCACCGCCGAGCGGGGTTGTTGTGTGATCGCCGCCTGAAGAGCAGGGCTCTTGAGCGCGCCTATTCATGGCTGGCCTCCGCGCCGAGGCAAGCGCCAGTTTTCCGCCATGTTTGCGGCCGAACGCGAAAGCGCTCTTTAGATATGCGGTCTTGCAGGGCGTCATGCCGCCCAGAACGGCGTTCGCGCAAGAAGGCCCCCCTCGCGGTCGAAGACGGCGATTTCCAATCCGATCGCGGCGCCCCTCAGCGCCTTTGCGGCGGTCGTCCAGGCGGCTTTCGCGACTTCGGCCGGGAGGTCGACATTGTTGGCCAAGGCGAGATCGGCGGCTTCCTTGGCCGTGTTGGCGCCTGCGACGCGCGTGATGAGATCGGCCTCGGCGCCGATTGCGCGGCAGCGTTCGGCGAGCCACGCGAGATCGACAGCGCCCCGGCTCGAATGAAGATCGAGCAGCCCTTGGCCGAGCTTGGTCATCTTGGCGAATCCTCCGGCGATCGTGACCCGCGGAATCGGATGGCGGCGCAGATATTTCAAGAACGCGCCCGCGAAATCGCCCATCTCGATCAGGGCCGTTTCCGGCAATCTATGCAAGGCCTGCGCGGCGGCCTCCGAGACCGAGCCGGTCGCGCCGACGACATGATCGAGGCCGGCCGCGCGGGCGACGTCGACGCCGCGATGGATCGTGTCGATCCAGGCAGAGCAAGAATAAGGAACGACGATCCCGGTGGTGCCGAGGATGGACAGGCCTCCGACGATGCCGAGCCTCGCATTGAGCGTGCGCTCAGCGATCGTCGCGCCGTTGGGAATGGAAATTTCGACGATCACGTCGCCCGAGGCGCCGTGCCGGCGGGCCGCATCCTCAATTGCGGCCGAGATCATTCGCCGTGGCGCCGGATTGATGGCGGGCTCGCCCGGCGGCAAAGGCAGGCCGGGTCGGGTGACGATTCCGACGCCGGGGCCGGCGCGAAAGGCGACGCCAGAATGCGGCGGCCCATGGCTGAGGCGGACGATCACCAGGACGCCATGGGTCACGTCGGGATCGTCGCCCGCGTCCTTGACGATCCCTGCCGCGGCGAAATCGGCGCCGAGCTCCTCGAAGGCGAGCGCGAAGCTCGGCCGCGCGCCGCCGGGCAGGAGGATCTCGACGGGGTCTGGAAAACGGCCGCAAAGAAGCGCTTCATAGGCCGCGCGGGCCGCCGCCGCCGCGCAGGCGCCGGTCGTCCAGCCTCTGCGCAATTCGGTCGCGGATGGGCGGCCGTCAGTTGATGTGCTCATCGAACGGAACGTTCCTTGTCGAACTCGGCGACTCCCTATTCATCTAAATTAGCACGTGGGCTCGTCGTCGCGGCGCCGCGATCGGGCGGCGGCAAGACGATGTTGACGCTCGGCCTGATGCGGAGCTTCACGAAGGCCGGCCTGCGCGTCGGCGGCGCCAAATGCGGGCCAGATTATATCGATCCGGCTTTCCACAGAGCCGCCACCGGCGCGCCGAGCTATAATTTGGACAGTTGGGCGATGGCCCCCTCGCTGCTCGCCGCTCTGGCCCGCGCGGCTGGGACAGACCGAGATCTCGTTCTTTGCGAGGCGTCCATGGGCCTTTTCGACGGCGCGCCAGGCGCGCCCGGACGGACCGGATCGTCTGCCGACGTTGCAGCGATGCTCGGCTGGCCTGTCCTTCTCGTCGTGGACGTCGCCGGACAGGCGCAGACGGCGGCGGCGATCGTCAAGGGATGCGGGCTCTACGACCCGCGCCTTCGCATCGGCGGCGTCGTCTTGAACCGCGTCGCCGGCGAGAGGCATCGCCGGCTTGCGACCGACGCGATCGAGGCTTCGGGATTCGACGTGCTCGGCGCCTTGCCGCGCGCCGAAAGCATCCGCTTGCCGGAACGGCATCTCGGGCTCGTCCAGGCGGAGGAGACGGAGGATCTCGACCGGCGGCTCGATGCGATCGCGGATTTCGTCGGCCGGCATATCGATTCCGACGCGATCTTGCGCCGCGCGCGCGCCGGTTCGACCGAAACCTTGGCGGAGGCGCCTTTCCTGGCGCCGCCGGGGCAGCGAATCGCGATCGCGCGCGACGAGGCTTTCACCTTCGTTTACCCCCATATCGTCGCGGGATGGCGGGCCGCCGGAGCGGAGCTGCGCTTTTTCTCGCCCCTCGCCGATGAACGTCCCCCAGAAGATTGCGACCTCTGCTGGCTTCCCGGCGGCTATCCCGAGCTTCATGCCGGGCGGCTCGCGGCGGCGACGTCCTTTTTCGAAGGCCTGCGTCATTTTGTCCGAGACCGGCCCGTTCACGGCGAATGCGGCGGTTATATGGTTCTCGGGCAATCCCTCACCGACAAGGAGGGCCGCGCCCACCGAATGGCGGGGCTGCTCGGCGCGTCGTTCAGCTTTGCTAAGCGAGAGCTGCGTCTTGGCTATCGCAGCGCGCGAATGGCGGCGGCGCACCCGCTGGCGCCAGCCGGCGCGCGCTTGCGCGGCCACGAATTCCACTATGCAACGAGCGATTCCCCTGGCGCGCCGGACGCGCCCTTCGCTTTCGTCCGCGACGCGCATGGCGGCGCCGAATGCCCAGACGGAAGCCGGCGCGGGCGCGCCAGCGGAAGCTTTTTCCATGTCATCGCAGCGGATGCTTGACCGGTCTTGGGGCCTGTCCGAACTTTGCGCCGGCGGTCCATTTTGCGAGGGCGGTCGCGCAAGTGCCGCTTGACCGAGGCTTAGAATTGCTTTTATAAGGGCAAATCGAAAGATGAATGGTCTGCGTCTAGGCTTTTCCTCAACAATTTTATGAGAATGGCTCGGGCGCACAATCTATTCATCGCGAGGAAATGTCCTGCCTGCAATGCCGATTGGGCAAGTAGGTTCCTAGTATTCAAGTCCGCCTCATCTTAAACCCATGCCCTGCTAGATCGGTTGACGGTGTGATGAGTCTTTGAGGCATGAAGTAATAATCTAAGGAGGAAGGTGATGGGTGCAATTCTGGACTTGCTCGGATATCTGACGACTCCGCTCGGCGCTGCGATTGCGATCGGCGGTGCGGTGGCGCTTTATTTCTTCGGGCGTTGGGTCCTGACCGACTGATGAACTTAGCGGCGCGTCCGAGAACGCGCCGGACGGACCAAATGGCTGAATTGTTGGTCCAAAGCTAAGCGAGCCCTGGAACGCATCATTTTTGAGATCGGCTTAGCGCCGAACGAAAAGAAGAGCGCTTTGGCCAAATGCGCTGATGGGTTCCAGCGCGCAAACATGCCGCTGTCCTCGCGATAAGCGTGGGCTATTTTGGTGCGCGTAGTAACGAAGACGAGTTGGGATGCAGTTTGTTCCCCAAATCGCTCAAAAACGACTATGGGGCCGTCCCGACAGCTCCTGCGCACGCATATATAATTGCGCCCGCTCGGCCGCGCGCGCCGTCCAAATCACCCCAGCCCAGTTGCAGTAGAGCCGTGGGAGGAGACTTTGGTCCAGGAGCTTTCGACGAGCACCGAAGCTGGGCGGATCCGGACCATCGATGGTTTGCCTGCGGCATCTCGACGCAGGTCGAAAACCATGGGGATTTCTCTTAACAATAATCGCGCGCCTGTCAACGATAATCCTTCGAGCTTGGCTCAAGGCGAATTCTGCGCGGTTAACTCGAGCGACGAAGTGCGCTCGCAGGCCATCTTTCCGGTCAATGTCGCCATCGCCGACAAAAATCCCATGGTTCTCAACGCGCTGGAGAATCTGCTCACGCGCGACAAGCGCTTCAATCTCCTGTTGAGCGCCACTGACGGCGAGCGCTTTCTCAGCAAGATCGGACGCTTGCCCATAGCGCTCGGCGTGATCGGCTGGGAATTGCCGTTACTGCACGCGCGAGACGTCTTGCACGCGCTCTCGAAACGTCCCGAAGCGCCCAAGATCGTCGTCTATAGCGGCACCAAGGATCCAAGCGCGCCCGCCGACACCTTGCGGCTCGGCGGGGCCGGCTTCGTCAGCAAACTGTCGCCGCCCGAACGGCTGCTTGAGGTCTTCGCGTCGGTGGCTGCCGGCGATATGGTGTTCCCCTTCGTTGACATCCAAAAGGGCCGCTCTGATCCCTTGGCTGGCCTGACGCACAGGGAGCGCGATCTACTCGCCGCGCTCGAATCCGGGCAAAGCAACGCCCAACTCGCGAGGGAGTTCGGCGTCTCGATCAATACGATCAAGTTCCATCTGCGTAATTTGTTCGGAAAGCTGGACGTGCGCAATCGAACCCAGGCGATCTGTCATTATCTCGAAATGAAGCGCTGATCTAACGCGGGCCAGTCTCGAGTTTCCGCGCGCACCGACGGCTGGCTCAATGGGGCCGACAGAACCCATCCGATGCGGCAAAGATGGCTGCGGCCGTCGCCGTTCGTCGCGCGTGCCGTCATCGCGCTTTTGCGAATTGCCCGGCGCGTCCCCATCTTAAGTGCGCCCTAGCCGGGCGAACCCACGGGTCGGGGCGCGATCGCGATCAGCAAGAGGGCGCATGTCTTCATCGACCAAAACCGCCGGTTCATTCACGTCACAAGCCGACGCCGAGGGCGGCCGCCAGGCGGCCCGCGTCGTGACGCTCCGGGACAGGGAACATTATGTTCTCCGGGAGCTCGGTCCTGACGATGAGCCGCTTTTGCGCGAAATGTTCGCGCGCGCGTCGCAGGAAGACATTCATTTCCGATGCTTCGGCGCCATGCGCGGCTTCGCGGAGGATATGGCCCATCGCCTGGCGCATCTCGATCCGAAGCAGGAATTCGCGCTCGCGGTCTTGACGCCGCCCGAGGCGGGCCGGGAAGAGATTCTCGGCGTCGTCCATCTCGAGAAGAATCCCGAGGCCGAGACGACAGCCGAATTCGATATTATGGTGCGCGCCGATCTCAAGCAGCATGGCCTCGGTTATTTGCTGATGACGGAAGTTCTCCGCAGCGCGCGCCGGCGCGGGCTAGAAGCAGTCACGGGCATGATTTTACGGGACAATTACGTGATGCTGCAAATGGCCCATGAACTCGGCTTCGCGACCGAGTCCGTCGAGGATGATTTGGTGAAGGTCAAGGCTCCCCTCGCGCGGTCGCCGGTTTTCGACGACGCGGAGCTTGACGACGCTTGAGGCCATAGCGCAGGTCAGAGGCGGGCCAAGCCCAGCCCGGCTGAACCGCGTGACGTCCAATTCGGCGAGATTCGATCGGCGTCCACGAGCAGAGCCTGTTTCCTCCCCTTTAAAAAAGCATCGCGATCCAGCACGGCCGAGCGCATGAAGGATGACGAAGGCAATCGCTTTTCCGCCCGGGCCGCGCGCTACGCCCGAGTCGGCGCGAATGTCGGCGGCGCGGCGGCCCGCATCGCGGGCGCGCGGCTCCTCGGCGCGGGGGACGCTCAATCCGGAAATGCGGCGGCCCTAGCGCGCGCGCTCGGTGGGCTCAAGGGCCCGATGATGAAGGTCGCGCAGATGATGGCTACCATTCCCGATCTGCTGCCCGCTGAATATGCCGACGAATTCCTAAAGCTCCAATGCGAGGCGCCGCCGATGGGGGCGGCTTTCGTCAAGCGGCGGATGCAGGCGGAGCTCGGTCCGGATTGGCGATCGCGTTTTGGCGCCTTCGATCACCATCCGGCCGCGGCGGCGTCGCTCGGCCAGGTCCATCGCGCGAGCGGCGCGGACGGCGCGCCACTCGCCTGCAAATTGCAATATCCCGACATGAGCTCGGCGGTCGAGGCCGACTTGAGCCAGCTTGGCGTGCTGTTCGCCCTGCATCGGCGCATGAATCCGGCGATCGACACGAGGGAGGTGGCTGAGGAAATCGCGGACCGAATCCGGGAGGAGCTCGACTATGCCCGCGAAGCCAAGCATGCCGCGCTCTATCGCCGGATCCTGGCGCCGTTTGAAGAGATCCGCGTGCCCAGCGTGCGGCTTGAACTTTCGACGGCGCGGCTTCTCACCATGGATTGGCTCGAAGGCGAGAAGCTCCCCAGCTTCGAGCAGGCGGAGGAAAGCGCGCGCAACGACATCGCCCGCGCGATTTTCAAGGCCTGGTGGGTCCCGTTCAGCCGTTTCGGGGTGATCCACGGCGATCCGCATCTCGGCAATTACACCGTTATCACCGCATCGAACGGCTCGGATAAGGACGCCCGCGCTATTGGCGGGATCAATCTGCTGGACTACGGCTGCATTCGGATTTTCTCGCCCAAATTCGTCGGCGGCGTGATCGATCTCTATGAAGGCTTGCTTCACGATGATTTCGCTCGCGTCATGCACGCCTATGAGACTTGGGGCTTCCAAAATCTTAGCAGGGAGCTCGCGGAAATTTTGAATGTCTGGGCGCGGTTCATTTACGCCCCGCTCCTCGAAGACCGCGTGCGCACCGTGGCGGATGGCGTCGCCCCAGGACAATATGGCCGCCGAGAGGCGTTTCAGGTCCATCAGGCCTTGAAGAAAAAAGGGCCGGTTCGGGCGCCGCGGGAGTTCGTGTTCATGGACCGCGCCGCGATCGGTCTCGGCGGGGCCTTTCTGCGTCTCGACGCGCGGCTCAACTTTCATCGCCTATTCAATGAGACGATCGGCGCTTTTTCTCAGGAGGCGCTGACCGAACGGCAGTCCGCCGCGCTCGTCGCCGAAGGGCTCGATCTGCCCGCCTGACGCGCCATCGGACCGAAGAGATACATGCAGCCGATAAGAAATCGCTTAAACGTCAAACGTGTGACCGCGTTCCCGCAGGTTGATCGCGGAGAACGCGCGCTTTCGGGCGGCGGCTCTGGCGCAAGGCCTTTGTTAACAATTTAGGTTTTTGCTAACGCGGCGCTCGCCGCAAGGCTGCGGGTTGCAGTCGCCGAAAGACCAGAAATTAGGCGTCTCGCCGCACAAGATTTTCGCGCTTTCGTTGCGCTCCCCCCTTGCAAGGAGGAAGAATCATTGCGAAAGCTTGGCGCCATGCAGCTCCGCAGAAGAGGCAGGCGCAATGGCCGATGATCACGCTCACTCCGCAGGTCCGACCGACCCGGATTTCGCCGAACATGTCAGAACCTATCGGATGTTTCTGCAGCTGGTGAAATATACGGCCATTGGCGTCGCCGTCCTCCTCGCTTTGATGGCCTTCTTTCTGGGTTGATTTCCGTGCGTAAATGCTTTGCGTTCGTCGGATCGGCCTGAGCCGAGGCCTGACCCGACAAGACCCGATCCCTTTCAGGTTCGACGATCTTTTCGGAGTTAAGCATGCGCATTGCTGTTCCCGCTGAAACTGATCCTGGCGAAACCCGCGTCGCGGCGACCCCGGACACCGTGAAAAGCCTGATGGGGCTCGGCGCCAAAGTCTCGGTCGAGACCGGCGCCGGACTGAAGTCCGGCATCCCGGACGAGGCCTATGCCGAGGCCGGCGCGACGATCGCGCCCTATGCTCAGGCCGCGGTGCAGGACGCCGATATTATTTTGCGCGTCCGCCGCCCGAACGCGGAAGACCTTTCCGGCGCTCTGCCGGGCGCAGCGGTCATCGCCATTCTTGATCCGCATGGTCATGTGGACGCGCTGCAGTCTCTCGCCGCCGAGGGCGTCTCGGCCTTCGCGATGGAGCTGATGCCGCGGATCACGCGGGCGCAATCCCTCGACGTGCTTTCGAGCCAGGCCAATCTCGCGGGCTACCGGGCCGTCATTGACGCCGCCGCCGCATTCGGCCGCGCCATTCCGATGATGACGACGGCCGCAGGCACGATCCCGCCCGCGAAAATCTTCATCATGGGCGTTGGCGTCGCGGGCCTTCAGGCGATCGCGACGGCGCGACGGCTGGGCGGCATCGTGACGGCGACGGACGTCCGCCCGGCCACGAAAGAGCAGGTGCTCTCGCTCGGCGCCAAATTCATCGCGGTCGAGGACGAGGAATTCGCCCAGGCGGAGACGGCAGGCGGCTACGCCAAGGAAATGTCGGCAGAATATAAGGCGAAGCAGGCCGAGCTTCTCGCCTCCCATATCGCCGCCCAGGACATTATCGTCACGACCGCGCTGATCCCGGGTCGCAAGGCGCCGGTCCTGATCACGGCGGACAATGTTCGCTCGATGCGGCCGGGCTCGATCATCGTCGATCTCGCGGCCGAGCGCGGCGGAAATTGCGAGCTGACCAAGCCGGGCGAGACCAACGTCACCGAGAATGGCGTGACCATCATCGGCCATTTGAATTTCGCCGGTCGCCTGCCGGCCAGCGCATCGGCGCTCTACGCCAAAAATCTCTTGGCCTTCGTCGAGACGCTGGTCGACGCCGAGTCCGGCGCGCTGGCGATCAATTGGGACGACGAGCTCGTCAAGGCGACCTTGCTGACGAAAGACGGGGCGCTGGCGCATCCGAGCTTTCAAGCCGCGTCCTGAACCGCGCGCGCAAACCGACACAAGTCCACTGAGGAGGGAGACGCCATGGCTACGGGAATCGACCAAACAGCGCTCGACAAGCTGCAGGCGGCAGCTAGCGCGGCGCAGAAGGCCGCCGAAAGCGCGCAGGCGCTGGCCGATCAGCTCGCAGTCGGCGCTGCGGCGGCGAGCGGCGGGGCGATCGATCCCTTCGTTTTCCGGCTCGCGATCTTCGCGCTCGCCGTTTTCGTCGGCTATTATGTCGTCTGGTCGGTCACGCCGTCCCTGCATACGCCGCTTATGTCCGTCACCAATGCGATTTCCTCGGTGATTGTGGTCGGGGCCCTGATTTCGGCCAGCGTCGCCGTCGGGCAGAGTGAAGATGACGGAGCTGGAGCGTCCCGCTTCTATGGCTTCATCGCCCTCATCCTCGCCTCGGTGAATATTTTCGGCGGCTTCCTCGTCACCCAGCGCATGCTCTCCATGTTCAAGAAGAAGGGCTGAACCGATGAACGCCAATCTCGCGGCTCTGCTCTATCTCGCTTCGGGCGTGCTTTTCATTCTGGCCTTGCGCGGCCTCTCCTCGCCGGAAACGGCGCGCCAGGGCAATCGCTATGGCGTGATTGGCATGGCGGTCGCCGTCCTGACGACGCTTCTCTATCATTTGCCTGCCGGCTTCGGGTCCTTTGTCTTGGTGCTGATCAGCATCGGGATCGGCGCGGCGATCGGCATTTGGAGGGCGCGCACCATCCAGATGACGGCGATGCCTCAACTCGTCGCGCTGTTCCATGCTCTGGTCGGCCTCGCCGCCGTGTTCGTCGCGGCGAGCGCGCTCAATGCGCCGCAAGCCTTTGGCCTCGGCGCCCCGGACGCCATCCACGCCGGCAGCCTGATCGAAATGGCGATCGGCGCCGCGATCGGCGCGATCACTTTCACCGGCTCGGTGATCGCTTATCTGAAGCTCGACGATAAGATGACCGGCCGCCCGATTCTGATCGCCAACCGCCATGCGATCAATATCGGCCTCGGCATTCTGCTCCTGATCTTCGCCATCGCCTTCTCGGCGACCGAGGCTCATTTTGTCTTTTGGCTCATTGTCCTGGTCGCGCTGGCGCTCGGCGTCCTGCTGATCATTCCGATCGGCGGCGCGGACATGCCGGTCGTGATCTCGATGCTCAATTCCTATTCGGGTTGGGCGGCGGCGGCGGTCGGCTTCACGCTTGGCAATCTGGCCCTGATCATCACCGGCGCGCTTGTTGGCTCGTCCGGCGCGATTCTGTCCTATGTCATGTGCAAAGGCATGAACCGCGGCTTCGTATCCGTCATTCTCGGCGGCTTCGGCGGCGAAGTCGCCCCGAAGGAGGCTGGCGCCGCCGAGACCCGTCAAGTCAAGCAGGGTTCGGCCGAAGAAGCCGCCAAGCTGCTCGGCAAGGCCAAGAAGGTGATCGTCGTGCCGGGCTATGGCCTGGCCGTCGCCCAGGCCCAGCACGCCTTGCGCGAGATCGCCGACGTGCTGAAAAAGAAGGGCGTCGAGGTCAAATATGCGATCCATCCGGTCGCCGGCCGCATGCCGGGCCATATGAACGTCCTGCTCGCCGAGGCCAATGTGCCTTATGACGAAGTCTTCGAACTGAAGGAAATCAATCCGGAGTTCAGCGAGGCCGACGTAGCCCTGGTCATCGGCGCGAATGACGTCACCAATCCGGCCGCCAAGACCGATCCGTCCTCGCCGATCTACGGCATGCCGATCCTCGACGTCGAGGAGGCCAAGACCGTGCTCTTCGTCAAGCGGGGCTTGGGATCTGGCTACGCCGGCGTGGAGAACGAATTGTTCTTCCGCGACAATACGTTGATGCTCTTCGGCGACGCCAAGAAAATGGCCGAAAGCATCCTGCGGGCGCTGGACTGAGCAGGGCTTTGCCTTCGGGCGCCGGTTCGCCGGCGTCCGAAATCTCGGCTCCTTGGCTGGCCGCTAGCCCCGCAAGAGCTTCAGGGCTTGCTCGTGAAGCTTTCGGTCGCCGCAGGCGACGACATCGCCGCCTCCCGTCGCGTCGCCGCCCTTCCAATCGGTCACGACGCCGCCCGCTCCTTCGATGATCGGAATCAGCGGCGCGATGTCATAGGTCTTAAGCCCGGACTCGATCACGCAATCGACATGGCCGGCGGCGAGCATGGCGAAGGCGTAGCAGTCGCCGCTATAACGCGACAGACGCGTCTGGGCCTCGACCCGACGGAATGCCTCGAGTTGCGGCTCGGCGTAGAGGCTGGGCGAAGTGGTGAGCAATGTGGCTTTGCCGAGATCCTCGCAAGATCTGGCCGTCAGCTTGCGCTCGATGATCTTATGGTCGTGTCCTGGGCCGCGCCAGACCGCCCCTGCGCCGTCGCCGATGAACCGCTCTTGCGTGAAGGGCTGAACCATCATGCCATAGGTCGGCCGCCCATTGTGCAACAGGCCGATCAAGCTGCCCCAGATGGGCAAGCCGGCGATGAAGCTCTTGGTGCCGTCGATCGGATCGAGCACCCAGACATATTCGGCGTCGCTCCTCACTGAGCCGAACTCTTCACCGATGACGCCGTGATGCGGAAATGTCCTCTCGATCAGCCGCCGCATCGCCGTTTCCGCCGCGTGATCCGCTTCGGTCACCGGATCGAAGCTTCCGCCGATATTCTTGTCACGGGCGGAGAGCGCGGTCCGAAAGAAAGGGAGAAGCATATCGCTGGCGACGTCGCCGAGCCTCTCGACGAAGGCTGCGAAATCTACGGCTGTCATGAGCGGCCTTTCCTGAGCCGAATGGCGTTTCCGTCGAATCTGGTAGGCCGATCGATGGACGAACGCCATGAAGGACAGGGCATTTCTGTAGGGTCGGGTTCGAGCAGGCTGACGCAAAACGCCGCAGCGGTTCGTTCAGACTTGGCAATTTAAGTAAAAAGAGCGAAAAAACATAGCCTTAACCGGGCTTTATCGCGGCCGAAAAAAATAGGTCAGTAGGCCTTGCGTTTTGTGCGCTGCACGTGCATATTATTGCGGTGCGGCAATGATCTTGTCGCCGATGCCCTCCTTGGGCGTTTCCTCCCTTGACTTGGGCCGCTTGTGCAAACAAGCGGCCTCTTTCTTGTCCAGACCACAGGACAAGGCGTCTTTCTCGGCGTTTCATCCCCGCGTGGCCGCGAAAAAGGCGATCGACTTTTTCGACATTTAGAGATCGAATAATGTCCGACGCCTCAAAAGAGCAGGCTCCAGCTTATTGATCGGGAGCGAGTTCTTCTCGATTGGGCGATTCCATCCAATCGAAACGCGCCTAGCTCTAAAGCACATCGCTTTTGGACGAAAGCGCGAAACGCTTCCTTGCGAATTATCCCCAGCTTGCGCAGGCGTCGGCGTGGAGCGGCCGCCGCATCTCAAACGGCGCGCCGGGGGCCGGCTTATCTCGGAAAGGCGCAGATGATCGTCCCGAATTCGGGGCTTTGGGCCGTTTTCACCATTGCGGCCGCCGGAGCGCAGACCTCGCGCAACGCAATGCAGCGCGAGCTCGTCGAAACGGTAGGGTTGGCCGGCGCGACCTATGTGCGCTTTCTTTACGGGCTGCCCTTCGCCGCCGTCTTTCTGGCGGGGGCGTGTTTGGCCAGCGGCCATCCGCCCGATCCGATCTCGCTCGTGGCATTCGCCCTGACCGCGCTCGGCGCCGTCGCGCAAATCCTTGCGACCGGATCGATGCTCGCGGCCATGCGCGACCGATCCTTCGTGGCGACCATCGCCTATACCAAGACGGAGCCTATTCTCGTCGCCCTGTTCGGCTTGATCGCGCTTGGCGACCGCGTCAGCGCGCTCGGGGCGCTCGCGATTATCGTCGCGACGATTGGCGTGGTCCTCCTATCATGGCCCAAAGGTTCGAAAGCTCGGGACGAGCGGGACAACGCCGGGCTGCGCCCCGCGGCGCTTGGCCTCGGCGCCGCCGCCGGCTTCGCCCTGTCGGCCGTCGGCTATCGCGCCGGGATCCTCGCCCTAGGCGGCCCGAGTTTTCTGCTGGGCGCCTCGACCATTTTGGTTCTGGCTCTCCTCATTCAGTCCGCGCTGATCATCGGCCATCTCGCCCTTTTCGACAGGCCGCTGCTGAAAAACCTGCTTGTAGCTTGGCGTCCTTCATTGTTCGCCGGGCTCATGGGGGCTTGCGCTTCTCAATTGTGGTTTTTGGCCCTCGCCCTCGAGACAGCCGCGCGCGTGCGCGCATTAGGGCTCGTCGAGGTCGTTTTCGCGCAGATCGTCACGCGCAGAATCTTCAAGCAGGCGCCGTCATGGCGCGAACTCGGCGCGATCGCCTTGATTGTTCTGGGCGTCGCTTTGCTGCTCGCGGCGTGACCCGCGCTCTAAGAGCGTCTTCAGCCGCCGGAAACCTTCGCGAACACCCGAACTCCTTGGGTTTCCGCGTCCACGAGATCGAATTGATTGGGCGTGAATTCCCTGAAATGCGCGGCGAAGCGCTTGCCGTTTTTCAGATTGACCAGCACGACCCCTGCCGATTGCAGCTCATATTCGCCGTCTTCGGACCCGGACTGGCCGGCCGCGCCGGACATGGAAAGCGTCTTGTCGGGGCGAAACAGGAGCCGCGCCGCGCCATCGGCCGTCCGCCATTCCCCCAGGAGGGCGCTGCTGGTCACGGAGCCGTTGGTCTGCAGGCTTCTTTGCTCGATGATCCCGGTGACGGCGACTCCAATTAGGACGAAAATCGCGACGCCGATCAAAGGCGCGAGCGCGCGGTTCTCTTTCTTCGCTGGGATGGAGGAAGGAGTCATGATCCAGGCGCAGGTTGAGGCCAAGAGAACAGCCAAGAATACCCGGCTTGCTTCGGGCGAGTCTGCGTTCATCCTGGCCCTGGTCCAGCGCCCTGGCAAGCATGAATTCGCCGCCAAGGCGTAATATGGAAGATTAAGTGTCTTGTTTCCGCTCGCATCTTATTTTGGATCAACAAAATGGATCGCGCTCATAAGTTTTAGTCATGAAATGGATCCGTCGGGGCCTCGGCACGCCTTGCCGAAGGCCTTGAACGCGGCGGTCCCAGCGGCCGCCTCGATTCATTTCGGGGGAACGAATTCGCTCATTTGATAATTCGCGCTCATGGCCGCCCGTCGCGAAAGCGCGGCGGACGGACTTGCAGGCGTTCTCGGCGCGGCGCGCCCAAAGGTCGGAAAGAGACTTGCGGCGTTTTCGCCGAAAGCAGGCGTTGGCGAGAGATCCGGGCGCTGGGCCGCGCGATCCGCCTTTTCGAGCGTCTGTTCGAAGGCGCGAATTGTCTGCTCGGCCGTCGTCTCCCAGGAGAAGTCGCGGCTCCGCGCAAGGCTGAGTTCTCCCCTTTTGGCGCGTTCCTCGTCGTCGTCGATCAGCTTCGCGAGATGCGTCGCAAGCTCCGTCGCGTCCATGGGCGCGAAGCTCAGGCCGGCGTCCTGCGTCATCTCGATATTTTCGGGCGTCGCCGCGACCACGATGGGCAGGCCATGCGCCATGGCTTCGATCATCGGAAGGCCAAACGACTCGCAAAGCGAAGGAAAGGCGAAAATGTCGAGGCCGTCATAAATCTCCGCGATTTTATCCTGGCTGACGAGTCCGTGATTTTCGATGAGATTTTCGACCCCGATCTCGCGAGCCGCGGCAAAAATTCCTTGGCAGCGGGGATCTTGCTCGGAGAGAGTCAGCACGATCTTAAAGCGTCGGCCGGAGTCGCGAAGGCTGCGGGCCGCGTGGAACAAGGTCGTAAAATTTTTCTGGACGCCCCAATTCGTGACATAGCCAATGCGGAAAACATCCGGGCGTTCATGCGCGCGCGGCGCGTCGAGCGGCTGCGCGAGGCCTGGTCCTTCCGCGATCAGCGATAGGTCGTCCGCGCGTCTATTGCCGCAGGCGTCGATCGCCTCCGCCAGGGCGCGGGTTTGAACCGTGACGGATGTCGCCGCGCGCACGGAATGGCGCACCCATGCGCTTCTCAGCGCCCAAATCGCTCCGGCGAGCAGAGAGCCCTTCCAGTCCTTCATCAGGCCCTTGAACGCCTCGGAATAATAGCCGGCGTGCTGCACGAGCAGCAAGGTCGGGCAGGGAAGCCTTTGCAAAGGAAGAAAATTCGTCTGCGAAAAGACGAGATCCGGCCGGTGCTCGCGGACGAGGGACGGCAGCACGAATTCATACCAGAAGAAGGCGTGCACGGCCGATTTGTCGATCCATGAGGTCAGGATCCACGTGACCTTGGGATCCGGCGTCGGGTCGAACCTCGCGTTGGCGTTGGCGACGACAATCCATTCGATGTCCGGGCGCAATCGGCGCAGGCTGGCGAGCCGCTTCAAAAGGACGACCGTGGCCCCGCCTTCCTTGATGGAAACGGCGTTGAGCAAAATCTTCATTTGCGTCTTCCCCACTTGTGCACCCAGCCCAAATAGTCCCAATCCCCTGTCGCCACCGCGGCGAAGTCGCTCAGGCTGTAGTCGTTCGCGATATTGACGCGCGGCGCGGCCCAAGGATCGAAACCTTGCCCAACCGGGCCGTGATCGCAGGACAAAGCGAACCGGTATCCGGCCTGCTTGGCCGCGCGGCGCGTCGCTTCATTGTGCCGACCCCAAGGGTAGGCGAAGAATTCGGCCGGCCCGATCCGCGACTCGATCGCCGCCTTCGAGCCGCAGAGCTGAGCCTCGATCGAGGCGGCCGAGGCGGCTGACAGATCGATATGGTCGACCCCATGAGCCCCGATCGTCCAAGCCTCGGAGGCGAGCGTCTCGATGTCGCGCCAAGAGAGGAAAAACTCTTGCGGATAATGCCCGAGAGCCAGATCGGACGGATTGCGCGATTGGTCCGCGAGGCAGCCGGTATTGAGAAAGACGCTTGCCGTCGCCCCGACGTCGCGCAGGATAGGAAGAGCTTTGTCGCGCAGGCTCGCATAGCCGTCGTCGAAAGTGACCGCCGCCTGAAACGGATGGTCGAGCCGATCCTCGAGCAATTGCGGAAGCGAGACGATCTTCGCGTGATCGGCGAGCCAGCTCATTTGCCGGCGGAATGCGGCTTCCGGCGTCGCCCACGGGCCGCCGCCGACGGAATGATAAAGAAGGATGAGCTTGCGGCGCCGCGCCCCCGGCTGAAGCCGAGCAGCTGTGTTCAAGGTCCGACCCAAGGTTGGGCCCAAGGCGCGCTTGAGAAGGATTTTCGTGGCCATGATCGCGCAATTCAACCTTGCCGAGACATGAACTCGGCTGGAAGCGCGCTCATGTCGTTCAATATTCGAAGGATATTTTTCAGTGAGAGCCGACAGCGGTTCTTATCGTGGCAATTATTTGCCGCTTAAAAAGAGCTTACGCAAAGATCCGCGAGGAATCACTTAATATCGGTGCTCATATCAACTTTGAGAGAGCGAAATATTAAAGCTAATCAAACGTTTAATAGTTTCTAGTTCGATAAAAACAATATGAGAATAGCGGGGCAATATTTCAAGGCCCCGCTGGAGGCTATTCTTTTTGAATTTGCGCAGAGAACGGCGCTCGTTCGGATGTCGCTCATAAAGCTATCTGGACGCAGCATCTGTGCGCCGCCACACGTCGCATGGCGATAGAGATCAATTCCGATCCGTCAGCGCAGGGCTTCAAAGGCTTCATGGCGACAAGGCCCACTGATCCCGGCTGTAGCCGAGTTCAGTTTCTAAAAATTGCCCGAAGTCTGACAGGGCCGACTTTGAAGGGCCGTCTCGAACCACGAGGCCGTCAGCTTAAACGCTCGCTTCGTTCTTCGAGACGCCATTTAGTGCGGATGAGCGCCTCATGATGAGGAGCGGCGTTTTCAAATCACGCTAGATCGACCAGTCGTCGCCGAGATCGTCGATCTTGTCGATGAAGCCGCGCTCGACCAGCAAGGCGATGATCTTGGCCGCGGCCTGCTCGGCGGTCTGGCCGTCGCGACCGACGATCAGCTCCGGATCTTGCGGCGGCTCATAGCTCTGGTCGATCCCGGTGAAGTTCTTGATCTCGCCGGCGATCGCCTTCTTGTAGAGACCCTTGGGATCGCGCGCGATGCAGTCCTCGATCGGCGCATCGACGAAAATTTCGATGAACTCGCCCTCGTCCAGAAGCTCTCGCACGAGCCGCCGCTCGGCGCGGAACGGTGAGATGAAGGCGCAAAGCGCGATAAGCCCGGCCTCGGTCATCAGCTTTGTCACCTCGCCCACGCGGCGGATGTTCTCGACCCGGTCGACCTCGGTGAAGCCGAGGTCCTTGTTGAGCCCATGCCGAACATTGTCGCCATCGAGCAGGACCGTATGGACTCCCCGCCCATAAAGGCGCGATTCGACCAGATTGGCGATGGTCGACTTGCCCGAGCCGGAGAGCCCGGTGAACCAGAGCGCCGCCGCCTTTTGGTTTTTCAGCCTGGCTCGGTCGATCTTGGCGATGTTCAGGCCTTGGCGATGAATATTGGTGGCGCGCCTGAGCCCATGGAGGATGAGCCCAGCGGCGGCGGTGGCGTTGGTGGCGCGGTCGATGAGGATGAAGGCGCCTGTAGAGCGGTTCGCCTTATAAGGATCGAAAGCGATCGGCGTCGTGGTCGCGAGATTGCACAGGCCGACCTCGTTGAGGCTCAAGGTGCGCGCCGGGAGCTCCCCGAGCGTGTTCACGTCGATGCGATGCTTGAGTTCGGTCACCGTGACCGGAACGGTCCGGGCGCCGGCCTTCATCAGATAGGAGCGACCCGGCAGCAGCTTGTCGTCGCTCATCCAGATCAGATTGGCGGAGAATTGATCCGAGACCTCGGGCCGATGCTTGGGGTCGCACAGGACGTCGCCGCGGGCGATGTCGAGCTCGTCGGCGAGCGTCAGGGTGACCGCGTCGCCGGCTTCGGCGATGGGGAGGTCGCCATCGGCGGTGACGATGCGCGCGACTCGGGAGGCGCGGCCGGAGCCCGCCGCCACGATCTCGTCGCCCGGCCGAACCGACCCGCTTGAGATCTCGCCCGAAAACCCGCGAAAGTCGAGATGCGGCCGGTTGACCCATTGCACCGCGAAGCGGAAGGGCTGGCCGCTATTGTCTTCCGCGACCTCGATCGATTCGAGATGCTCGAGGAGGACGGGGCCGCGGTGCCAGGGCGTGTTGGCGCTTCGCTGCGAAACATTGTCGCCATGGCGCGCCGAGATCGGGATCGGAACGAGCGTCTTGAACCCGAGCGGCTCGGCGAAGGCTCTGAAATCGGCGACGATCTTGGCGAAACCCTCGGCGTCGAACCCGGTCAGGTCGATCTTGTTGACGGCTAGGACGACATGCCGGATGCCGAGCATGGAAACGATCGCGGCGTGGCGGCAGGTCTGGGTCAAAAGCCCTTTGCGGGCGTCGACTAGCAGAATCGCGAGATCGGCGCTGGAGGCGGCGGTCGCCATGTTGCGGGTATATTGCTCATGGCCCGGCGTGTCGGCGATGATGAAGGAGCGCCGCTTGGTCGAGACATAGCGATAGGCGACGTCGATCGTGATGCCTTGCTCGCGCTCAGCCTCGAGCCCGTCGACGAGGAGGGCGAAGTCGATATTTTCGCCGTCGGTTCCGTGGCGACGGGAGTCGCGCTCGAGCGCTGCGAGCTGATCGTCGAGAATAAGGCTTTGCTCGAAGAGCAGGCGCCCAATCAAGGTCGATTTCCCATCATCGACAGAGCCGCAGGTGATGAGCCGCAGCGTCGCCAAAGCGGGAGCCTGCTCCGCCTGTGTCGCAAGGGAGGCTTTGGACGAGGCCTGCGCAAGCTCCAGCATCAGAAATAACCTTCGCGTTTCTTCTTTTCCATGGAGCCCGACTCGTCATGGTCGATCAGGCGGCCTTCCCGCTCGGAAGTCGTCGAGGCCCGCATTTCGGCGATGATCTCGGGGATTGTTTGCGCCTCGGAGCGGATCGCGCCGGTGAGCGGATAGCAGCCGAGCGTGCGAAAGCGGATTTTTTCCATGCGCGGAACCTCGCCCGGGGCGAGAGGCAGGCGCTCGTCGTCCACCATGATGAGGGCGCCGTCGCGGGTGACGACGGGACGCTCCTTGGCGAGATAGAGTGGCACGACGGGAATCTCCTCGGCAGCGACATAGTCCCACACGTCGAGCTCGGTCCAATTCGACAAGGGGAAAACCCGCATGGATTCGCCGGGTTTGATCCTCGTGTTGAACAGGCGCCAGAGTTCCGGGCGCTGATTGCGCGGGTCCCAGGCGTGGGTCGTGGAGCGATGCGAGAAGATGCGCTCCTTGGCGCGGCTTTTCTCCTCGTCGCGCCTTGCGCCGCCGAAGGCCGCGTCGAAGCGCCATTTGTCGAGCGCCTGGCGCAGTCCTTCGGTCTTCATGACCTGGGTGTGGACGGAAGAGCCCGAGGCCACCGGCGAGACGCCGCGCTTCACGCCCTCCTCGTTGATATGGACGAGAAGCTCCATGCCCACGCGCTGCGCCGCCGCGTCGCGAAAGCTGATCATCTCGCGAAACTTCCAGGTCGTGTCGACGTGAAGAAGGGGGAAGGGCGGCTTGGACGGGAAGAAGGCCTTCTGCGCCAAATGCAGCATGACGCTAGAGTCTTTGCCGATGGAATAAAGCATCACCGGTCGCTCGAATTCCGCGACGACCTCCCGCAGGATGAAGATCGCCTCCGCTTCGAGCCGGCGAAGGTGGGGCGACGCGGGCTGTTTCACACAACTATCCTGTAATAGAAGAAATTTTACCTAGAAAACGGTCATTATTCCTTCGCACTCAGTTTTGCAAATTTCTCCGCAAGCAAGTTTCAGCGCAGGCGGCTTTCGCCGAGCGCCGGCAATGCGACCGTAAGGACGTGGGCTCAGAATTGGATGTCTGGCTCCGGCGCCGGCTTGATCCGCCGCGCGAGGCCGGCGCTGACCAACACGACGCCGTCGCAAGCCGCCGCGAGCGCCTGGTTCAGCCAGCCTTGCGCGTCGCGGAAACGTCGCGCGAGCGCATTGTCGGGGACGATCCCGAGGCCGACCTCGTTCGAGACGAAAACGACGGGTCCGGCGAGTCGCCCGACGATTTGCGCGAGTTCTTTGCTCGCGGCTTCGAGATCATCGCCGCTGAGGAGCAGATTGCTAAGCCAGAGCGTCGCGCAATCGACGACGAGAAGGCGCTCAGGCCCCGCCTCGCGGAGCAAGGCGGCGGCGACGGCGGCCGGCTCCTCGACGACGCGCCACCGAGCGTCGCGCGCGGCGACATGCCGGGCGATGCGCTGCGCCATCTCGTCGTCATGCGCCTGAGCCGTCGCAATCAAGACGGGGAGGCGGTTGGACGCCTCCGCGAGCTTTTGCGCGTAGCGGCTCTTGCCGGAGCGCGCGCCGCCGAGAACGAGAAGGCTCTTCAGGGGGAGATTTAGGTTCGCCGTCATGGATCCGCGTCGAAAGCGGGCGGCGAACCCGGCAGGAGGAAATGCGCCCGGTTCACGTCCGCCAAGGATGCTCGGGAAGATCGCTTACGCCGATCGGGACGACGCCCGCCTGCGCGACCGCGTGATCGTTCTCGACAGAGCTGCCGCTGACGCCGATCGCGCCGACGAGGACGCCCTCATGATCGACGATCGGCAAGCCGCCGGGAAAGGTGATGAGGCCTTCATTGGAATGCTCGATGCCGAAGAGCGAGCCGCCCGGCTGGGACAGCTGGCCGATCAAGCCGGTCGGCATGCCGAAGAAGACCGCCGTCTTAGCCTTCTTGATCGCAATGTCTATGCTCCCGACCCAGGCGTCGTCCATGCGATAGAAGGCCTTGAGATTGGCGCCCGAATCGACGATGGCGATGCACATTTTGGTGTTGAGCTCGACCGCCCGCTTGCGGGCGGCCTCGATGGCCGCTTCGGCGGCCTTGATGTCGACATGCATAATGTTTCCCTTCGTGCTTCCAGTGCGCGACTATGGACGTTCTACGCAATTGTCCGTTCGGGCAAGTTCCCTTATCCTGGCCATAAGACAAAATGATCTAAAACAATGTTGGCGGATAGGGTTCGAATGAGATCCTTTGGCGTCTTGATTTGCGCTTTGTGGCTTTGGCTCGCCGGCGGCGCGATCGCGCAAGAGAGAGTCGTCAACGTCTATAATTGGAGCGATTATATCGATCCAAAGGTCATTGAGGAATTTACCAAGGAAACGGGCGTCAAGGTCGTCTATGACACCTATGATTCGAACGAGGTGCTCGAGACCCGCCTGCTCGCCGGCAAGACCGGCTATGACGTTGTGGTCCCCTCGGGTCCGTTTCTTCAAAGACAGATCGCCGCCGGGCTCTACCAGAAGCTCGATAAGGCCAAGCTCAAAAACCTCAAGAACCTATGGCCGGAGGTGATGGGCCGCCTCGCCGCCTATGATCCGGGCAATCAATACGCCATCAACTATATGTGGTTCACGACGGGCCTCGCCTATGACGTCGAGAAAGCCAGGGAAAGGCTCGGCGGGGAGACCCCCAATTCCTGGGACGTCGTCTTCCGGCCGGAGATCTTGAAGAAATTCGTCGATTGCGGGGTCTATGTGCTCGATAGCCCGGAAGATCTCTTTTCCGTCGCCCTGCAATATTTGCGGCTCAATCCCGATTCCCGCAATCAAAACGATCTTAAGCGCGCCGCCGATCTCCTCGGGGTGGCCCGGCGGAACGTGAAGAAATTTCATTCCTCCGAATATATCAACGCGCTCGCCAGCGGCGACATTTGTCTCGCGGTTGGATGGTCGGGCGATAGTTTCCAGGCGCACAATCGGGCGCGCGAGGCGCAAAACGACGTGGTCATCGATTACGTGATCCCGAAGGAGGGAACGCTGATGTCGCTCGACAATCTCGCGATCC
>NZ_KE386496.1:2968503-3318503 GCF_000427445.1 Methylocapsa acidiphila B2
GATTGCGTTCGCGCCGACGTTCGCAACGCGCTCTGGGCTCGGCTGCCCGAAATCGGCGCAAGCTGGACCGATCTTCCGGTTGCTTTGGCGGGCCATGCGTATCGAGCGCGATGGATCGACGGCGCGTCGCCGGAGCCCGATCCGTTCATCCTACTTGCCGAGGACGCGCGCGCCTCGGGCGTCGCGATGGGCGAGGAAACTCTTGCTGTCGTCGGCGCTGAGCGGCAAGATGGCAAAGAAGGTTTTATTCTCCTCGCCCGCCACGCGAGAGAGGGCGGGCGCGCGCACGCCGAGGATCTGCTGGACCACGGTTGCGCGCTCGCCGCGAAATAGGCGCGGCTCGCCTCGCCGTCCAAAGGGAGACCAGGAGGGGAGACATGGCGGCATCCCGTCTCTTCGTTTCGGCCGACGCAGTCCGGGCGCGTTTTTCGGCCGTTTTGTCTCAGATCTATCGGCGGGAAGCGCCGCGCTATGCGGATTTGCGGGAGCTCGTCGAGTCCGTGAACGCCAACGCCCTCGCCCAAGGCGAGGCCCTCGCGGTGCGCTTGGGCGGAGCAGGCGAGCTCAACGGACTGAGCCTTGAACGCCACGGCGCCATAAGACTTGGAACGTCCGAGGAATTATCGATCATCCGCCGGCTCTTCGCCACCATGGGGCTGCATCCGGTCGGCTATTATGACCTTTCGGCCGCCGGCCTGCCGGTGCATTCGACTGCTTTCCGTCCGATAGGCGCCGAAGCGCTTCGCGCAAATCCGTTCCGGATGTTTGTTTCGCTGCTGCGGCTCGACCTGATCGAGGACGAGGAGGCGCGGCGCGAGGCGAGCGCATTGATCGCGCGACGCCGGATCTTCACGCCACGTCTGCTCGCCTTGCTCGACCGGTTCGAGACGAACAAAGAAATTGACGAGTCGGAAGTCGGTGAATTTGTCTTGCAGGCCGCTGAAATCTTCCGCTGGCGGAACGAGGCGACGGCGTCCGCGGAGCTCTACGATCGGCTCCGTCAGGTTCATCCGCTTCTCGCCGACATCGCTTGCTTTCAGGGGCCTCATGTCAACCATCTCACCTTGCGGACGCTCGACATAGACGCGGCGCAGGCGGCGATGCGCGCGCGCGGCATGAATCCGAAGGACGAGATCGAGGGGCCGCCGCGCCGAAAGCGCGACATTCTCTTGCGTCAGACGAGCTATAAGGCGATCGCGGAGCCGATCTTCTTCCCAAAGGCGAATGGCGCAGGGGCGGCCGGGACGCATGCCGCGCGATTCGGGGAGATCGAGCAGCGCGGCGTCGCGCTGACCGCAAAGGGGCGCGCGCTTTATGATCGCCTCCTTGCCGACGCCAGGGCGGCCGACCCCGCGGGAGGCGACGCCTATATGGACGCGCTTTTGCAGCGCTTCGAGGCCTTTCCCGATAATGACCAGGCGCTTTGCGCGGAGGGGCTCGCTTTCTATCATTATGCCCCGACCGAGGAGGGCTTGCGCCAAGCGGGCGATCTCCCGGCGTCACGCGAGGCCGCGGCGCTGCTGCGGGCCGGCTATTTGCGGATCGATCCAATCCTTTACGAAGATTTCCTGCCGGTGAGCGCGGCGGGGATTTTCCAATCGAATCTCGGCGAGTCGGGGCGACGGGTTCTTGCTGGAGAAGCGAATCGAAGGGCTTTTGAAGAGTCGCTTGGCGCGACCGTTCTCGACGAGCTCGCGCTTTATGCCGAGGAAGAGGCGCGTTCGCTCGCCGCGAGCCTCGCCGCCCTGGGACTCGCCCCGGAAGAGACCTTCGCGCGCGCTTGAAACAAAGTGCTCACCTCGGTCTCCGGAACTCGGCCAAAGGAACGCGCGCGAGCAGCATCAGGGCCTTGGCGTGCAAAGGCCCCATAACCCGCGCGAAAATCTTGAAATAGGCCACTAAGGCGGCGGCGAGACGCGACCGGCGCGCCCAGGGCGGGGCGTCGGCGTCAGGGTTTTCGCAGTCGAGCCGCAACAAAAGCTTAGCGTAGTCGAATTTGGTCCAGCCGAGGCCAACAAAACGCTCGGCGCGCTCGATCAGATGATCGATCAAAAAGGCCTTCGCCAGAGCGTTGCTATCGCCGGCGCCGCCGGGCTCGTAGCAAAGCACGTGATTCAACTGCGGCCGGCGTGAGTAAATATTGCCGCCATGAAGGCGATAGACGGCGACCGGCCGGTCGATCAGGACGCTGCCGCTGACCGCGTTGATCCCGAGGCAGAAATAAATATCGGTTCCGGTCCGCAGGTTCCGCAGGGACGGATGGTCGGCGAAAAGGGCGAGCGCGTCGCGCCGAAAGCAATTGGCCGAGGTCGGGGCCCAGACCCATTGATTTGCGGCCATCGGGACAAAGCGGATCGTGTCGAGAACCGTGCAGTCGAAGCTGGCCTCCGGCCAAGGCGCGCCGAGGACATGACGATAGGGCCGCGCCGTGTCGCGCTTAACGAAGCGCCGCTCTAGAATCGTGCGGTTGAAGGCGTGCTCGGTGCCGAGGACGACCTGATCGTCGACGGTCTGCAGCATGTCGCCGGAGGTGAAGCCGACATGGACGCGAAGCGAGAGATGCACGAACACATGGGTCTCGACGCAATGCGGCAACAACAGATCGTCGGCGTCGACAAAAATGACGTAATGCCCCTCGGAGGCCGCCAGCCCGTCGAGCGCGGCCGGCGTCTGGCCGTCGTTGGTCGCGCGGCGAATGATTCTTACATTCGGCCGCGTTTGCTCGATCTGGCGCAAGACTTCGCCGCTCTCATCGGTCGAGGCGTTGTCGACAATGATGCATTCGACGTTTGGATAGGTTTGCGCGAGGATCGACTCGGCGGCCGCCGCGACAAAGCGGCCATAGTTGAAATTGATGACGATGACGCTGACCAGCGGCAAGCGGAGGCGGCTCTTGTCCTCATCCGGTCCGGATGCGGAAAGACTCGTCGCGGCGCGCGAAGCCTCCATGTCTTGTCCTCGTCTCGAAAGCGGCGCCAGCGCCCGCCGCGCCCGCTCTAGGATAGAAATCCACCGCTGACAATGATCGCCACGGCGAGGACGCCGATCGAGGCCGCTTTCCAGCCCGCCGCCAGCTTGATCGCGCAGAAAGGGCGTCGCGCGGATCGCGCCGTCTCGATCATCGGCCTCGGCCGCATCTCTCGCTTTGGAAAATGCGCGCATGTCCGATTGGAGCGCCGGCTATGTCACCGAGGTCGGCTACGCCCATGGTTATTATCGCGAGCTCGCGCCGCAAAATCTCGCCTTGGCGGCTTCGGCGAAAGGGGTCCTCGCGCCCGGCCTCGACGGCGCACCGCTGCGCGTGCTGGAGCTCGGATGCGGGCAAGGCTACTCAGCTAATCTCATCGCGGCCGCCAATCCGCATGTCGATTACACGGCTATCGACTTTAATCCCGGCCATGTCGCCAGCGCGCGGGCGCTCGCGGAGGAAGCGCGCACGTCGAACGTTCATTTCAGCGAGGCCTCGTTCGCGGAATTCGCCGAGGATTGCGGCCGGGGTGAGTTCGACCTCGTCACGCTTCATGGCGTCTGGACCTGGGTTTCGGCGGAGAACCGCGCTCAAATCATTCGCATCGCGCGGGAAAAGTTGCGGCCGGGCGGATTGTTCTATCTGTCTTACAATTGCCATCCGGGCTGGGCGGCCTCCGTTCCCATCCATCGCCTCTTCACCGATGTCGCCGCCGGCGCGCCGCAAGAGCCCGTTGATTTCCGCATCGATCAATTCTTTAAAGTCTTCAAGCTCTTGCGTGACATTGGCGCGCGGGGTCTCGAGGCTAATCCGGGAGTCGTGGAGCGCTTCCTGCAAATGGAGGATCTCCCGCGCAATTGTCTGGCGCATGAATTTTTGAATGCGAATTGGACGATTTTTCATTCCGCCGACGTCGCCCGAGATCTCGCCGAAGCCAAGCTCAATTTCGTCGCCTCGGCCCATATCGCCGATCAGCTCGATCCGCTGAACCTTACTGACCGGCAGCAACATCTTTTGAATCAGGTGCGCGATCCGGTGCGCAAGGAATTGTTTCGCGACCTCATCACCAATCAGAGCTTCAGGCGTGATATTTTCATCAAGGGCGACGTGAGGCCCTGCCCGCGCTCGGAGGAACGCTGGCTCGACCTGCGTTTCGCGCTGACCGCGCGCGCCGCGGATATTCCCTTGCAGGTCAAGGGGATGCTCGCCGAGGCGGCGCTGACGCCCGAGACCTATGGAGTCTTGCTGGAGCGGCTCGACCGCGGCCCCGAGACCGTGCGCGAGCTTATCGCCGAGCCGAAGCTCCAAGCTCTCGGCCTCGCGAATTTGCGGCAGCATCTCTTGGTGCTGGTCGCGCAGAAGAACTGCCAGATCGCGCTTCCCGCGGGAGACGAGGAGACGCGCAAGAGCCGGACGGACGCCTTCAACCACGCCGTCATGGCGCGGGCGCGGGACGGATCGGATTACGGTTTTCTGGCCTCGCCGACGACGGGCGGCGGGATCGCCGTCGATCGGATCGGCCAACTCGCCCTGACAGCCTTGCGCGACGGCTCGCCCGACCCCTTTGGCTTCGTATGGAATGTCCTCAAGGACGAAGCTTCGTCGAGGCCGGAGGGGCCTGCCGGCACGCTTGAGGCTTCAAAGGGCAAGCTAGCGAATTTCATGACGAAAACCTTGCCGGTCCTGCAAAAACTCAAAGTCTCCTGAAATTCGCGTTTCTCAATAGCCGAGCGCCGGCTCGACGAGATCTTCGAGCGCCTCGCCGCGCGCATAATGATCGAGATTGGCGAGCGCTTTCGCCGCGGCGCGCTCCCCGGATTTGGCGTCGCCCCAGGAGATATGCGGCGTGAGCCAAATTTTGGGATGCGCGTAGAAAGGATGACCTTCCGGCGGCGGCTCTGGGTCGGTCACATCGAGGGTCGCGCCGGCGATTCTTCCTTCGTCCAGGGCCGCGAGCAGCGCCTCCTGATCGATGAGCTGGCCGCGCGCTACATTGACGACATGCAGATTGCTCTTGGCGCCCGCGAGCACGCTTGTGTTGAGCAGGCGATGCGTTTGCGTGGTCAGCGGCAGGGACAAAACGAGGTGGTCGGCCTCGGCCGTGAGGGTCGCGAAATCCGGCGCGCGGGCGACGTCCGGGTCGAGCGGTCCATCGCTGCGCCTCAGGGCGATAAGGCGCATTCCGAATGGGCGCCCGCGCGCCGCGATCGCGCGGCCGATGGCGCCGTAGCCGGCGATTGCGAGCGTTCGCCCGGCGAGGAGCCCGAGCGGACGGCTCTTCCACTGATCGCGCTGGCGGACCCGGAGTCCGGCGAAATCCTTCTCGAAATTGAGCATCGCGGCCATGACGAATTCCGCGATGGGGGTGGCTGCGACGCCGCGCGCGCAAGAAAGCGGCGGCCCCTCCAGCATCCAGCGCGGAAAGGAGTCCACTCCGGTCGAGAGCGCCTGAATGAAGCGAAGATTGAACGGCCAGCCGGGCGGGGCGCTTGCGGGCGCCCGCGCCGCGAGCCAGGGGCCGGGCTGGGTGACGAGCATATCGGCGTCCGGCGGGATGTCCCAGGGCGGCGCGCCTTTCGGAGGGGAGATCACGCGCGGCTTGGACCAATGCGCCTCGAGCCGCGCGGCGAGCTGCGCGCCGCCCTGGTTGACGATCACCGGCGAAGACGACGCCTCGAGGTCATGCGGGGCTTGACGCGGTTCGGACATGAAAGGCTCCCAAGCGGCGAATGGCGCCGGATCTTGAAGGCAAAACATGACCTTGCATGCAAAGTCGAGCCGATTTTTCGGCTTTGCGCCGTAGCCTTCGAAACGCCGTGGTCAGCCGGCGATCGGAAATGCGGTCTCGGACTTGATGTTCTCCAAAGCGAAGCGGGACGTCACGTTCTTCAGCGGAACGATCTCGATCAAGCGCTTGTAGAAGGCGTCGAAGGCGGAGGTGTCGTGCGCGACGACGCGCAGGACGTAATCGACGTCTCCGGCCAGACGATAGACGTCCATGACCTCTTCCATGGCGGCGAGATCGGAGGCGATGCGGGCGAGCGCCTTGCCCGAGTGATCATCGACCTGGATCGAGACGAAGACCGTGATTCCGAGCCCCAGCTTCGAAGGATCGAGGACGGCGATGCGCCGTCTGATCACGCCCGAAGCCTCGAGCCGCTGGAGCCGCTTCCAGCAGGGTGTCTGCGAGAGCCCGACCCGGTTGGCGATTTCGCTGATAGAGAGCGAAGCATCTTTCTGCACGATGCGCAGGATTCGTTTGTCGATCGCATCCAAGCCTTTTGCGTCATTCATATTCAAGCGGTCCGGCTCGTTTTAACTAAAGACTATAGTGTTTATAGACAATATATCTAAAGCGATTGCAAGCCCCGCTTTGACAGGGGGAAAGCGCAAGAGGGCTGCGGTCCTTGCGCCGAGGCGCGGGTCAAGGATCGAGACGGTTCAGATGAAAAGTGGACTATTTGGCCGCGCGTCGATCCGACGGGCGCGTCTCGGCTCGCCGCTTCTTCACCTTCGCCTGCGTCGGGCGAGGGTCCTTGCCGGGCCAGCTGACGATATAGTCCGGGTAGTCTTGGAGCTGGACATCGCTCTCCGACGCGGCGACGCGTCCTTGGACGGAGACGCCGGCCTCATGCACGCTCATCGGAGAACCGGATACGAGCGGATGCCACCATGGGAGGTCGCGGCCTTCGGCGACCAGCCGATAGGCACAGGTGGGCGGCAGCCAGGAGAGGCTGCGGACCGCATCGGGGGTCAGGCGGATGCAATCGCGCACCCGCCGACGGCGCTGGGCATAGTCGGCGCAGCGGCAGGTTTCGGCGTCGAAGAGCTTGCAGGCGATGTCGGTGAAATAGATTTCGCCGTTGTCCTCGTCCTCGAGCTTGACCAGGCAGCAGCGGCCGCATCCGTCGCAAAGGCTTTCCCATTCAGCGGCCGACAAGGCGTCGAGAGTCTTTTCCGTCCAAAACGGCTTTTCGTCCGCCGCGCGCGGCGCGGCCGGGTCGGCTGCGGCCAAGTCATTCGGAGCGACGAGCTTTCGCTTGGGGGGGCTGTGCATCGGTAATCCGAGGCCGATCGAGAAAAGCGCCGCCGCGCGCTTCGTTTTGGCAATTGTTGAGAGGCTTGATAAACTCGGGCCGAAGACGGCGCAACGCATCATCCGGCGGGGGACCTGACGCCGACGCGCCAAAGATCTATATAAATCCTAGCGCGTCCGGCGGGTCCGATCCGGTGGGCGCCGGACGGAGATCCGAAGCTTGTTCGATGGACCGCTGCTGTCGCGCCTTCGTCGCAAAATCGCGCGGAGCCTACTCGCCTTCGACGCTTTCGTCGATTCGACGCTCTATGACAGCTCGGAGCGCGCCAAGGAGAATTACGAAGCCTTCTCCGCCTTCATGGACCGGTTTCATATCGCCGGCTGGCGGCGCGTCCTCAACGAGCTCGCCTGCGAGACCTTGACGATCGGCGTCGGCGTCGGCGTGCTGGCGCTCGCCCTCGCGGTTCCGGCCTTTCAGGAAACCTCCGACGATTGGCTGAAGCAGCAGGATCTCGCCGTGACCTTTCTCGACCGCTATGGCGAGGAGGTCGGGCGGCGCGGGATCAAGCATGACGATTCGGTCTCGTTCGACCAATTGCCTCCCTATCTGATCCAGGCGGTCATCGCCACCGAGGACCGCCGGTTTTTCGAGCATTTCGGCATTGACGTGATCGGCACGCTGCGCGCCCTGACCGTCAACGCGCGTGCGAACACCGTCGTGCAGGGCGGCTCCTCGCTCACCCAGCAGCTTGCGAAGAACCTGTTTCTGTCCAACAAGCGGACATTGGAACGCAAGATCAAAGAGGCCTATCTCGCGATCTGGCTCGAGTTCCGGCTGCCGAAGCGCGAAATCTTGCGGCTTTACCTAGATCGCGCCTATCTCGGCGGCGGCGCTTTCGGCGTGCAGGCGGCGGCGGAATTTTATTTCGGCAAATCGGTGCGCGACCTCACCCTCTCCGAGGCCGCGATGATGGCCGGCCTGTTCAAGGCGCCGACCAAATATGCGCCGCATGTCAATCTGCCGGCGGCCCGCGCCCGCGCCAATGACGTTTTGAACAATATGGTCGAGGCCGGTTTCCTGACCGAGGGGCAGATCTACGCCGCGCTCCGCAACCCGGCGACTGCGGTCGACCGCAGTCGCGAGGCGAGCCCGGATTGGTATCTCGATTACGCCTATGACGAGGTCAAGAAGCTCGCCGAGACGAAGAAGCTCGGCGACGATCGGGTGCTTACCGTCCGCACCGCGCTAGACCTCGGCCTGCAGAGGCACGCCGACGCCACGATCGAGGATCAGTTGCGCCAATATGGCAAGAGCTATCACGCGAGCCAGAGCGCCATGGTGATCTTCGAGCCGCTCGGGGCGTTGCGCGCGATGGTCGGCGGGCGCGACTATGGCGCGAGCCAATTCAACCGGGCGACGGACGCGCTACGCCAGCCTGGCTCCTCGTTCAAGCCTTTCGTGTATTTGACCGCGTTGATGACGGGCAAGTTCAAGCCGACGACCATCGTCGTCGACGCGCCGATCTGCATCGGCAATTGGTGCCCGCATAATTACGGCGGCTCCTATGCGGGTTCTCTGCCTTTGGTGAACGCTTTGGCGCGTTCGCTGAACACGGTCGCGGTCAGATTGTCGATCGCGATCGGCGACGGCAGCCCGAAGGTCGGCCGCGCCAAGATCGTCGACACGGCGCGGCGCATGGGGCTCACGACCCCTCTGACCGACACAGTCTCGCTGCCGATCGGCGCGGCGGAAGTCACCGTCGTGGACATGGCCTCGGCCTATTGCACTTTCGCCAATGGCGGCCTGCGCGCTCCGCCCTATGCCGCGGTCGAGATCATGAACAGCCGCGGCGAGGTGATCTATCGGCATGACCGCGACGCGCCGCCGCCGCATCGGATCATCGAGGCGGAGACGATCGCGACAATGGATTCCATGCTGATGCAGGTCGTCCAGGCCGGCACGGGGACCAGGGCGAAGCTCGACAATATAGACGTCGCCGGCAAGACCGGGACGACCAACGGCTACAAGGACGCGTGGTTCATCGGCTTCACCGGCAATTATGTGGGCGCGATCTGGTTCGGCAATGACGACGACACGTCGATGAAGAACATGACCGGCGGCTCCTTGCCGGCGGGGACCTGGCATGAAGTGATGGCCTATGCGCATCAAGGCATAGACCTCAAGCCCTTGCCGGGCCGGCCCGCGCCGACGGTCGCTCATGCCGAGCCGTCCGCCCCGGCGCCCGGGGAGCCCCAGCGGCCTGCGAGCCTATCCGCGCGGTCCGCCGAGACGCTCGGCGCGCTCGAAGCCGCCATCAAGCAAGTTCAGCAACGCCGGGAGGACATGGGCCTTGCGGCGAGCGCCATTGACGGCGCGGTCAAGCCCCGCGACAACGGCGCGGGCAAAAGCAAGGCCGGCGGCGGCTGAGCTTCGCCGTCGCTGGACCCGCCCCGCGATTCATGGAATCGTGACAGCTGGAACCTATTTCTTGATGTTCTGGAGGCGCATTGCGTGCTGTCTTGGCGACCTTCGCCAAATTCCTTCTCGTCGCCTGCGCCGGCGCGGTTCTTGGGCTTTTCGTCGCCCATCTCGCGATTGAGCGAGGCGTCGGCTTCAACGCCGTCGAGGCGGGGCCCTGGACGGCGTTGCCGAGGAATGGGACGGACTCCATCGATCCCTACGCCCGCGCCGCGCTCGCCCATTCCGGCGAATTGCCTTTGGGCGCCTCGGAAGGCTTGAGCTTTGTCGCGCGCGGCGACAGCTCCGGCGCACGTTTCGACCCTCGCTGCGATTATCTCGTCAGCGGCGATGCTCCCCCCGCGCGCTACTGGACCCTGACCTTGCACTCTCCGTCAGGCCTCCTCGTCGCCAACAAGGCGATGCGCAACGGCTTCACCTCGGCCGAAATTCTCCGTGCGGCGGCCGGCGGCTTCGCCATAGCCGTCGCCCGCGAGGCGCGGCCGGGCAATTGGCTGCCCATCGGCGACGAGAGAAAATTCATCCTGATCCTGCGGCTTTACGACACTGAGATCGGCGCCGTCGCGACAGCGCTCGACGAATCGAAACTTCCGCGGATCGCCAAGGTTTCTTGCTCATGAATCGGCTCGACCGCCTGCTCGCGGGCTTTCTCTGGCTGCTTGGCTTGTTGTTCGTCGCGGGCGTCGCTCATATCATCGCCATTTTCGCTTTGCCCCGGCTCGAGGCTAAGGACGCCTACGGACGCCTCGCGGCGCTGGCGAAGCCCGGAGAACTGACCTTGCTGCCGCCGGCGCGGCCGGGTGCGGAGGTTGTTCCTTTCTCCGACCCCGCGCTCGCGCAGGGCGTCTGCCTTTTCGACCTGGCGCAAGGTCCCTTGCGCGTCCAGGGCAAGGCCGAGGGCGATCGTCTCCTGACTTTGTCGTTTCGCTCGCCTTCGGGGGAGGTGTTCTATTCGATGACCGATCGAGCGGCGCAGCATGGCAAGATCGACGTCTTGCTCTTGAGCCCCGACCAGCTCGAATCTCTGGAGACGGAGGCCGACGACGACGAAAACCCATCGCAGGAACTCAGGCTCGTGGCGCCGACTCGCCGTGGATTCGTCGTCGTGAATTCTCTGGCGTTGACGCCGAGCGACATGTCCGCCGCGTCGGAACGCGTCATGGCGATGTCATGCCATGTCGACGAGGCCTCGCAACAATAGACCGCCGCGCGAGGGCGTCCGCCCCTAAATCATCATGACTTAGGCGCGGTCGGCCGTCGGCTTGTCGCGCGGCTGCTTGGCTTGCGCGATTTTGCGCCGGCGCGCGCGTTTGGCTGGAATTGGCTCTTCGATCAAAGGCTCGCGGCGGATGCCGGTGAAAAGCAGTATTGTGCCGCTGCGACCCGGGCTCGGTGGCCCGCGCAAGTCGTCCTTCGGCGATCTGAATGCGATAAGTTCGCCCATGGGCGTCGCCTCCGAATTTCCGTTCGCCGGCGCAGCCGATTGGCCGTTGCGCCGAAGCCATTTCTTATCGCGCGGGGCTTTCTAAAGGCTCGCGCATGAGTTGAAATTTAAACGCGTCTTCGCAATGAACGCTTGATCGAGCCTTTCCGATCCGGGGATGCCGGTCCGTGCGTTTGCGCATGTTCGAGGACGCCGACGGTTCGATCGAACGTTTCCGTCGGATCCTAAAGAAATTGGCTAAGGCCGGGGATTGCGGCGACGACTTGGCCGACCCGTTCGTCGCCCGCCGCCTCGCGGGCGAAGGCGAACACCTGCCGCCCGATCGTCTGCATTTGGCCCATGCCGATGCCGAGATTGGACAGCCTGCCGGCGAGACCCATGAGGCCGCCGGGGCCGTCGCCGGGGGCGCTCCCGTTGAGGACCACCGCCTCGGCCGCGCCTGGAAACGCCGCGAACAGTTCGTCGACGTCGGCTTGCGGTCCTTCCTTGCGTAAGTAGCCGAGAATTAGGCCTATCGCCTGTTTCGCGACCTCCGGCTCGAGGCCGGCGGCGGCGGAAATGCGCGCGATCAATTCGTCCATGTGGTTCTCTTTCAGCTGCAAGCGCCGCTCGCACTTCTCACGCGGACGGCGGGGAAATCAAGGCGGCGTCCGCGCGGATCCGCCAGCCCCGCGCGCGATTGCACCGAGCCCCGGGAGATCTGCGTCCGGTCGCGTCATGTAGAAGTCATGGAATATGGCGCGAGTCGGCTTTCGAGGCTCCTATTCGCGCTACTTGCGCCAAATTTGCGACGCAATGCGGCAATCGGCGCGTGCATTGTCACGTTACTATCATATCCGCGCGTTACGGGAGGAAATCGCTGCTCGACCGCCGCACAACGGGAACGTGCGCCTCGCCGTGCGCCGTAGGTCGAGGGCGAATGAAACACTGGAAGGGCCGCCGCATGAGTTCCATTTCTTCGATCGACCTGTTACCTCCGCATAGCGAGACCGGACGGCCGAATCTCGATAAGCCGATGGGGCTCCGAACCATCCTCGTCTTCCTGGCCATTATGGCCCTCGGCCTCTTCTTCACCGCCTACAGCATTTATTCCGATCTCCAGGCGACCGGCGCGAGCTTCAGCAATTTATTGCCCTTCCTCCTGCTCGGCGTCGCCCTGCTCGTCGCGCTCGGCTTCGAGTTCGTGAACGGGTTTCACGACACGGCCAATGCGGTCGCGACCGTCATCTACACGCATTCGCTCGCGCCGCCGATCGCGGTGGTGTGGTCGGGCATGTTCAATTTCCTCGGCGTTCTGTTTTCGAGCGGCGCGGTCGCCTTCGGCATTATTTCGCTTCTGCCGGTCGAATTGATCCTCCAGGTCGGATCGCACGCAGGCTTCGCGATGGTCTTCGCGATGCTGATCGCCGCCATCATCTGGAATCTCGGCACCTGGTGGCTCGGCCTCCCGGCCTCGAGCTCCCATACGTTGATCGGCTCGATCATCGGCGTCGGCGTCGCCAATGCGCTGATGCACGGACGGGACGGGACCTCCGGCGTCGACTGGAGCAAGGCGACCGAGATCGGCTACGCCCTCCTGCTGTCGCCGCTCGTCGGCTTTTTCTGCGCGGCCGGCCTGCTTCTGATCATGAAGTTCCTGATCCGCAAGCCCGAGCTTTACGCAGAGCCCAAGGCCCGCTCCGCGCCGCCCTTGTGGATTCGTAGCCTTCTGATCTTCACCTCCGCCGGCGTCTCCTTCGCTCATGGCTCGAACGACGGGCAAAAGGGCATGGGCCTCATCATGCTCATCCTGATCGGCACGGTGCCGACGAGCTACGCCTTGAACCGCTCGCTGCCGGCGAATCAGCTCACAAACTTCGTTCAGGCCTCGCTCAACGCCTCGAAAGTCGTCGAAGCCAAGGCGGCCGGTTACAGCGTTCTCGGCGATCCTCGTCCGGCCGTGACCAATTACGTCAGCTCGCATGCGATCAACGAAGGGACCTATCCTTCGCTCGCCGTGCTGATCCGCGACATCGCCAAGCAAGTGCAGACCTATGGCTCGCTGGCCAAGATCCCAACCACGCTCGTCGGCAATACGCGCAACGACATGTATCTGACCTCGGAGGCGATCCGCTTCCTGCAAAAGGACAAGGCGAACGATCTCTCGAAAGAGGACGTCGCTTTTCTCGCCGCCTATAAAAAGACGCTCGACGAATCGACGAAATTCATCCCCACCTGGGTCAAGATCTCCGTTGCGCTCGCGCTTGGCCTCGGCACCATGATCGGCTGGAAGCGCATCGTCGTGACCGTGGGCGAGAAGATTGGCAAGCAGCATCTGACCTATGGCCAGGGCGCCGCCGCCGAGCTCGTCGCCATGGGAACAATCGCGGCCGCCGATACTTACGGTCTCCCGGTCTCGACGACCCATGTTCTGTCCTCGGGCGTCGCGGGGACGATGGCGGCGAACGGGTCCGGCGTTCAATATTCCACCTTGCGCAGCTTGGCGCTGGCTTGGGTCTTGACCCTGCCTTGCGCCATCGCTTTGTCGGCGGGCCTCTTCTTCGCTTTCGTTCACGTCTTCTGAACGCGCCAAAACAATTAAAAGAAAAGGCTGCGTTCGGTCGAGCGCAGCCTTTTTTATTGTTCGAACGGGCCCAAGAAGCGCCACGAGCGACGCAGCTCTGTCCCCCTCGAAGACCGTTTGAGAATGCTTGAATTGTTCAAAGTCGGCCAAAGCCGACTTTGAAGGAAAGGGCCGTCTCGACCGAGGTCGTGTAAAAACGCGGTGTGTTCGCCGGCGATTATGACGGGCCGGACTTTCCGGTAATTGAAGGCAGACCGATTGAACCGAGCGATTACGCCCGCATCGCCTCAAGCAGCGGTCCGACGCCGAAGATCCGGATCATTCTTTTTATGTTATACGCCAGAATGTGAAAGCTCATCTCAGTTCGCACCTTTTCGAGGGTCTTGGTGAGGAAGTGCGCGCTTCCCATCCATGATTTCAGGGTGCCGAAGGGGTGCTCGACGGTCTGCCTGCGGATCAGCATGGCGTCTGGCCGATGTTCAAGGCGGGCTTGCATTTTTTCGAGGACGCCTTCGTGACGCCAGCGCTTGAGCCTTTTGAGTTTGTCCGGCGTGCACTTCGGCTTGAGGGAGCAAGTGAAGCACGCGGTCAGATGACGGTAATGGTCGATGTCGTTCTTTCGATCTGATCGCACGATCCCCTTGGTCAGTGTTTGTCCTGCCGGGCAGATGTAGTGATCCTTCTCAGCATCGTAGGTGAAGACATGGCGGGAGAAGAAACCACCTTCGCTCGTCCACTCGGTCTTGGGAACGCAGGGGAGAACGCCAGTTCCCTCACACGCCAGAACCTGCTCGCCGTTGAAATAGCCGCGATCGGCCAGCGCCGTGACCTCCTCGCAGCCCATCGCTTCCTGCGCCTTGAGCGCCATGGGCGCGAGCTGGGTTCTGTCGTGGCCCAGGTTGATCACCTCGTGCGCGACGATCAGATGATGCTCCGCATCGACCGCGGTCTGCACGTTGTAGCCGACCACGCCTGTGCCCCGGCCGCTTGTAGCCATTGAACGGGCGTCGGGATCGGTCAGCGACACCTGTTTGTCAGGCGCATCCTGAACCTGTTGCTCCATCGCCTTGAGAGCCTGCATCTGCCGCCGCAGGCCGGCGATCTTGTCTTTGATGCGGCGGGTCTTGGCTTCGGCGATGTCGCTCTCTTCGCGGTCAGCTCGATCGAGGGTCGTCAGATAGCGTGCGATGCTGGCGTCCACCTGCTCCATGCGCTTGGCGACCTTCGTCAGCGTGAAGTTCTTGTCTCGGTTGTTGACCGCTTTGAACTTGCTGCCGTCGATCGCCACGATCGCCTTGGTGAACAGGTTAAGCCGGCGGCAAAGCTCGATGAACTGACCGCACGCCGCTCTGATGGCTGGACCATTGTCGCGACGGAAGTTGGCGATGGTCTTGAAGTCCGGCGCCAAGCGTCCGGTGAGCCACATCAGCTCGATATTGCGCCGGGCCTCCCGTTCAAGGCGGCGGCTGGACTGGATCCGATTGAGATAGCCGTAGAGGTAGATCTTCAACAGCGTCGACGGATGATAGGCGGGCCGACCCGTCGCCGCCGGGCGAACGCCCTCGAAGCCAATCGCCCCGAGATCAAGCTCTTCAATGAAGACTTCGACCACCCGAACAGGGTTGTCCTCGGTCACGTAATCGTCGAGGGTCTCCGGCAATAAAAACGACTGCCGTCGGTCTTCACCTTCGACGAAACGCCCCATGACCCGCCCTCCGATGTCGAGCCGATTCAAGCAAATTCGAAAGCCTTTTTACACAGTCTGGAACCATGACGGCGTCGGCCTGGCCGCTCATACGCGAAAGCGCCCTCTAAGGACGAAGGGGGCGCGGCTTCGACCGTCCTTCAGTGGATGGCGATCCCCGACTCGGCGGCCAAGCGCCGGATCAGCGCCGGGCTGAGCTCGCCATGCTGAGGAAGGCCCCGATCGCGCTCATAGCGCTCGATCGCTTGTCGCGTCGTCGCCCCGGCCACCCCGTCCGGCTTCAGGACGAAGCCCAATTTCACCAAAGCGCGCTGAGCGGCGAGCACGGTTTTGCTTTTGTCCGCCTGAGACGGCGCCTGTGCCTTGTCCTCATGCGCTGACGAGGGCGTCTTCAGCAATTGTGAGATGGGGTCCGGCGCAATCTCGGCGTTCTCGGTCGCCGCACGCATCCGGGTCCCTGTCGCTTTTTCGGCGGGCTTTTGATCGGCCTGGGGCTTTTCGGCTCTGTCGATAGCTGAAACGAGAGGCGCTGGCCGTGGGGCTTGGCGCGGAGCGACTTCGGCGATGGCGGGCTCCTTAGCGGGCGCCGGCGGCGCGGCGCGGGCGAAAAGGGGCGCTGGATGACGCGTCTTTTGCAGGCTCAGCGCATTGACGAGGATGCCTATGATGACCGCGGCGCAAATCGCGCTCGCCAAAAGGCCGATGGAACGACGCAGTCTTTGGCCAGGACGGCCCCCGCGCCGGCTTTTTGTGGGCGCTGAACCGCGCCGGGAGCGTTTCGCGTTTGAGGCGGGTTCGCTCAGGATAAAATCATGATCGGCGGCGGCGAGAGCTTCACGCAATTTTCATCCCCATTATTTTTTGAAAAATATCACGCTCTTCATCCCCGCGGCGAAAGCGCGGGATGGTTTCGATCTCGGCCCAGGGCCGTGATTTGCCGGCGGCGCGGCGGCAGTCGATCGGCAGCCGGATGGCGACGCAGGTTCCCTGGCCGGGTTCGCTCGCGACCGCGATCGCCCCGCCGTGAAGGCCGACAAGGCCGCGCACGATCGAAAGTCCGAGCCCGGTTCCCGTGAAGGGACGATCGAGTGAGCTCTTGACCTGGAAGAATGGATCGCCGAGTCGGCCGAGATCATGGGCGCTGATGCCGACGCCGGTGTCGGCCACCTGTATCACCACCGAAGCGACCTCCCGCCTCGCCACGACGCTGACATAGCCGGGCGCCGGCGTGAACTTGACCGCGTTGGAGAGCAGGTTGATCAGGATCTGCTTATAGGCCTGTCGGTCGCCTATGAACTCGCCGAGCTCTTCCGGATAGGCGCGGACGATCTCGATCCTGTTTTCCTGCGCGCTGAGCTTGACGAGGTCGCAACAGGAGTCGATCAGCGGCGCGATCGTAAAAGCTTCGGGAGTGACCTCGAACGCGCCGGATCGGATCTTCGACAAGTCGAGGATCGAATTGGCGACCCCGAGGAGATGTTGTCCGGCTTGCTGGATGATCGTCGCATATTCGCGTTGCTTGGAGGGATCGCGGGGCGCGAGCCGCGCGTCGCCGAGCATTTCAGAAAAGCCGATGATCGCATTCAGCGGCGTGCGCAGTTCATGGCTCATATTGGCGAGGAATTGATCCTTGGAGAGGCTGGCGGCCTCCGCCGCGGCGCGGGCCGCTTCGAGCTCGTCCTCGCGCTGCTTGGCTGCCGTGACGTCGCGAAAAACGGCGATGGCGCCGCCGCCCGAGCCAGCATCCTTTGCGCCATTGCCCGCGTCCCAGCGGCTGGCGCGCATTTCGAGCCAATGGAAGACCGGCGCGACATAGGCCCCGCGATCGACCTCGCCGCCGCCGCGCAGGCGCATAAGGGTCGCGGCGGGCGAGGCGCAGCGGCTCGCGTCGGCGACCGCCTTGAGAAAAGCCGGTCGGTCGGCGACATGGACGCGTTCGAAGAAGCCACGTCCGATGAGCGCGCTCGCCGGCAGGCCAAAGAGGCTTCGGCAATTGTCGCTGACATAGGTCGCAGCCCCGGCGCGATTATGCGTGACGACGAGCTCCCCGGCGGCCTCGATGAGGCTGCGGACGCGCTCGGCCTGGAGCCGCTCGGAAGCTGCCCCCGCGGCCCGACTGCGGGCCGAACATATCGCGGCGAGAGTTGCGAATCCAAGGGCCGGGACAATGAATAAGCCCACGTGCAAGAAGCCCGCTTGGGCCATTGCGCCGGGGAGTCCCGAAAATCCGAGCAGCTCGGCGGCGGCCAGTGCGACGATCAAGGCGGCTCCGAGACCGCCGGCCGCTGCGATGAGGCAGATATTCAAAGAGAACATGGCTTCGGCCGGCGCAAGCAGCAGCCAGGCGAGCGCCGCGGGGTTTTCGCTGGCGACCGCCGCCGTCGCGGCCGCGGCGATCAGGCAAAAGGCGGCGAAGGCCTCGGCGGCCAGCAATCGGCCGGTGGCGGATAGGAAGGCGACGGCGCCGAGGGGGATCACCAGCCAGAAAAAGACCAGCGCTTCGGCGAGCGTCGGAGCGCCTTCGATCGCGAGATAGATCGGCGCCGCCGCCGCGGCCGCGAGCGCGCTCGCCAGCCGGCGCAAGATGAAATTCTCCTGGCGCGCCCGCACGTCCGGATCGGCGTGCGCCGCCGGGTGAAGCAGATTGGCGACCCTGCGTCCGAGGATCCGACAATGATCCAAAATAATCTCCGCGCGGCGATCGGTCGTGATCGACCTTGGCTGATGCCGTGAGATTTGGGACCCCTCTTGTTAAGGTCGCCCTAAGGGGAGGCCGGCCGCGTCGCATTGAGGCGGCGCCGGCCATTCAAATTGGAGCTATGGTATAAAAGATGTTGCCGGAGCTTGGTTTGACGCTGGCGGCGTCGAAGAACATGCGAGATTTTAAGAAAACTCGTCTTTTATAGCGCCTCGCCGCAGCGTGAGGATGGCCACGTGTTCTTTTTGCTTCGCGTCGTTTTTTGGTTGGGGATCGTTTTCGCGTCGCTGCCCTGGCCGGAGGACTTTCGCCCGGCCCGCGCCGGCGTCGAGACCAAGGCGCGCGAAATGCTGGGCGCCGCGGTCGACGGGGCGCGCGCGGGGATCGGCAAGGTCTGTCTCGATGCGCCGGCGGCCTGCTTGGACGCGGCGGGCGGCCTTGGCCGGCTCGCCAGCGCGGCGGCTCGCGAGGGCAAGGCGCCTAAGCCTCAGGCCTCGGCGGCCCGGCCTTAAATATTCAGCCCGATGAAGCTTTCAGAAGCCCAATCTACTCTTGGCCGACGGGTGTGAGCGGAGCGACCAGAGCAAGCGCTTCGTCGCGCGTCGCTTTTTTATAGCTTCGCACGTGCGGCGCCGCTATAGAGAAGGGTCAATCATTTTGAGCTTTCGAACCGCCATGACCCTCGACGAAATCATTGAAAACTTCAACTATCTCGACGAATGGGAGGACCGTTACCGTTATCTGATCGAGCTTGGCCGCACGCTCGAGCCCTTGGACGAGGCCGCGCATAATGACGCGAACAAGGTGCTCGGATGCGCCAGCCAGGTTTGGCTCGTGACGCAAGTCACGAATGACGGTGGCACGCCCGTGCTGAAGCTGAAAGGCGATAGCGACGCCCATATCGTGCGGGGGCTCGTTGCGCTCGTCCTGGCGCTTTATTCGGATCAGACCGCGAGCAAGATCCTCGCAACCGATGCGCAGGAGCTGTTCAAGAGCCTCGGCCTGTCGGCGCATCTGACGCCGCAGAGATCCAACGGCGTGCGCTCCATGGTCGAGCGGATCAAGACGGACGCTCGCGCCGCTATGGCCGCCGCCGCCTGAAACGGCGGTTACGACCGGCGCAACGCGGCGCGATCCTGGCGACTTGACGACCGGGGCGGCGCTTTCCGGTCGAAGGGAGCCGCTCCGCCGGCAATCTCGGATGCGATGAATCTGAGATCGCTTTCGCGGCCATGACATATCGGAATAGGAACCGGGCGACGCTTTGCGCCCGAAGTAAATCGCATGTGCTGCTTGGCGCGCTTGCGATTCGGCGACGATCTCGTCGCTCTTTGAGCCGTGCGCCAAAGCAAAGCGAAAGGCGGCGGCGCGCTTTCGGTTCAGCGCATCCGCCGCCGTTGCTGTCCGAGTCCCATTTGCTTGGCCAGATTCGAGCGGGCCTTAGCGTAATTCGGCGCAACCATCGGATAATCGGGCGCGAGGCCCCATTTCTCGCGATATTCATCCGGCGACATATTGTATTGCGTCCGCAAATGGCGCTTCAAGGACTTGAACTTCCGTCCATCCTCGAGACAAACGAGAAAGTCATTGGTGACGGATTTCTTTGCTGGCACTGCGGGCTTGGGGACTTCGACGGGAGGAAGAACCGTCCCGGTGGTCACCCTTAGTAGAGCGGAATGAACCTCGTTGATCAGCGACGGAAGATCGCTCGCAGGCACGGAATTATTGCTGACATAGGCGGACACTATGTCTGCAGCCAGCTCTATGTAATTGTTAGAACTCGACGTTTCGCTCATGGCGCTCAATATCCCGAGTAGTAAGGCATCGCAGGCGGGGCCGTGGTCAAATAGCGATACCGTAGTTGCCGCATTTGGCGACAAGACCCTTCCAAACAAAAGTTCTCTTTGGCGACCTACCCGAATCGTCTTTTAAGAACATTTTTCGTTTCTAAGGCGAAAACTTCGTATCTGCAAGTAGCTTTTTAACTCACTTTATTGCGCTAAAGAAAAAAGTGCTGATTGGGCCCGGTTCCAATAAATGAATGCAGATCCGATAATGGCGCCGTTACAGATCCCCCCTCTCTATGGCGCAAACGGTTCGGCGTCTGCGGGAGCATCGTCGGCTGTCGGGACGCCGTTGCCGGCAAGTTATCTATCCGGCGTGTCGAGTGATCCAAGCGAAACGAACCAGATTATGCGATGTTGGCTTTGGTCGCCGACCTCGGTTTTCCATGCGTGGAAGAAGAGATAGCGGCTTGCCATTCGCGGCCTTTGGACTAGCTTGCCGCCGCGAAAGCACTTCCAGAAAGACGGGCGTCCCTTACGGTCGCGCCCGCCGATAAGCGAGCGCAGTGTGGCCTTGTTAAAGAACGAAACAGAGAAAAGCTGCTGGAATCGCTGCGTCGGAAATCCAAGGCGGCGTTGTTTCGAGCAAAGCTTTCACCTTCCGGAAAGCGCGCTGTGACCGGGCGGGCGGCCTCGGGGCGAACGGCGTCGCCGCCCTCGATCGAAGCGCGTCCGGCCGCAAGGATCGTGCAGGGCGCCGAACTACGCGACGAATATGCTTGGCTTCGAGCGGAAAATTGGCGCGAGGTCCTGCGCGATCCGGACGCGCTTCCCGCCGAGATTCGCGCCGTCGTCGAGGCCGAGAATCGTTTCGCGGCGGCTGTGCTCGCGCCCGAAGAGCGGGTGCGCAAGACTTTGGCCAAGGAGATGCGCGGGCGCATCAAGGAAGACGACGCCGATGTTCCTCTTAGGGATGGGCCGTGGCTTTACTATTCGCGTCATCGGCGCGGCGGCCAGCATCCGATCTTCTGCCGCGTCTCGGCGATGGGCGAGAGGGAAGAAATTCTCCTCGACGGCGATGCGCAGGCCCGAGGGAAGGAGTTCTTCGATCTCGGCGAGGTGCGTCACTCTCCCGATCACGCCAGGCTCGCCTGGAGCGTCGACGAGATGGGATCGGAACTCTATGCCATCGACGTGCGCGATCTTGCGTCCGGGAAGGATTTGGCGGAGACGATCGTCGAGACGAATGGAAGCTTCGTCTGGATGACGGATTCGCTTGGATTCTATTATGTGCGGGTCGACGAGAACCATCGTCCCGCGGCGATCTTCCGGCACAGGATCGGCGATGATCCGGCCAAAGACGCCCTTATCTTCGAGGAGCGCGATCCGGGAACTTTTATCTATATAAGGCGCAGCCAATCCGGGGCCTTTGCGATCATCAGCGTCAGCGATCACGATTCCTCCGAATGCCGCCTTCTCGACCTGCGCGATCCCGATGCGCGACCCCGCCTCGTCGAGCCGCGCGCGCCAGGTCTGCGCTATTGGATCGAGGATCGCGGCGCGCGTCTTTTCCTGCGCACGAATGCCGACGGGGCCGAGGATTTCAAGATCGTGAGCGCGCCGCTCGAGACTCCCGGCAAGGCGTTTTGGGTCGATGAAATTCCGTATGCGCCCGGCCGCATGATCGTCACGGCGGCGCTTTTTCCCGATCACCTCGTCCGGCTCGAGCGGGAGGCGGGCTTGCCGCAGATCGTGATCCGCCATTTCGACAGCGGCGCCGAGCACAAGATCGCCTTCGGAGAAGAAGCCTATTCGCTCGGCCTCGAAGAGCTTCTCGATTATTCGATCCCAACGTTGCGCTTCATCTATTCTTCCCTGACGACTCCCGAGGAGACCTATGATTACGATCTCAATACGGGCGCGCGAGTCCTCCGCAAGCGACAGGAAATCCCCTCCGGCCACGATCCCGCGCTTTATGTGACGCGGCGGCTTTTCGCGCCGGCGGCGGATGGCGAGCTTGTGCCGGTCTCGATCCTTTACCGGGCCGATCTGCGCCTGGACGGGGTCGCGCCGGTCCTGCTCTATGGCTACGGCGCCTATGGGTCGCAGACGCCGGCCTCGTTCGAGGCGGAGCGCCTCTCCCTCGTCGATCGCGGCTTCATCTATGCGATCGCCCATGTCCGGGGCGGCTCCGACAATGGCTGGCGCTGGTACACGGACGGCAAGCTCGCGAACAAGCCCAATACGTTCAGTGATTTCATCGCGGCGGCGCGGCATTTGATCGCCGAAGGCCTGACGAAGCCCGGGCGCATCGTCGCCGAAGGCGCGAGCGCCGGCGGCATGCTGATCGGCGCCGTCGTCAATCTCGCCCCCGAGCTTTTCGCCGGCGCGATCGCCGATGTTCCCTTCGTCGACGTCCTGAACACAATGCTCGATGGGGATTTGCCGCTGACGCCGCCGGAATGGCTCGAATGGGGCGATCCGATCACCGACGCGGCGGCTTTCGTGACAATCCGCTCGTATTCGCCCTATGACAATATCAAGCCGCAGCGCTATCCGCCGATCCTCGCGCTCGGCGGACTCGCCGATCCGCGCGTCACTTATTGGGAGCCGCTGAAATGGGTTGCGCGGCTTCGCGCGACCATGACGGGCGGCGGTCCCATTCTTCTATCGACCAATATGGGCGCGGGACATGCGGGCGCTTCGGGCCGGTTCGACCATCTCGATGAAATTGCGCAGCAATATGCCTTCGCTCTGGCCTGCGCCGAAGGTCGTTACGACGCGGAGGGGCGAGCTGACCCGTCGTCGTGAGTCCGCCACGGCGTTTCACGGAAAATTTGTTCGACTTTCGCCGTTCGATTGTCGTCTGTCTCCGCTTGGAGGGAAGAGCCATGTTCACATGCACCGGTTATGCGACCAATAGCGCGAAGGACCCGCTCGCGCCCTTTTCATTCAATCGGCGGGACCCTGGCCCGACCGACGTCCAAATCGACATAGAGTTTTGTGGCGTCTGCCACTCGGATCTGCATCAGGCGCGCAACGAATGGCGCAACACGATCTATCCTTGCCTACCCGGCCATGAGATCATCGGCCGCGTGACCAAGACCGGCGCTGCGGTTGCGCGCTTCAAGGTTGGCGATCGCGTCGGCGTCGGTTGCATGGTCGATTCCTGCCGCACATGCGCCTCCTGCGTCGCCGGCTTCGAGCAATATTGCGAGAAGGGCTTCAACCCGACTTATAACGGCCAGGACAAAACGATAGGAGGGCCGACCTTCGGCGGCTATTCCAACGTCATCGTTGTCGATGAATTCTTTGTGCTGCGCGTGTCCGACAAGCTCGACCCGGCCGCCGCCGCGCCATTGCTCTGCGCCGGGATCACCACCTATTCGCCGCTGCGCCATTGGAAGGTCGGCCCCGGGCAGAAGGTTGGCGTCGTCGGGCTCGGCGGCCTTGGCCATATGGGCGTCAAATTCGCCCGCGCCTTCGGCGCCCATACAGTTCTTTTCACGACGTCGCCAAGCAAGATCGCTGACGGGAAAAGGCTCGGCGCGCATGAGGTGGTTCTGTCCAAGGACGAAGGCCAAATGGCCGCGCAAGCCGACAGCTTCGATTTCATTCTCGACGCGGTCGCGGCCGATCATGACGTTAGCCAATATCTCGGTCTTTTGAAGCGCGACGGGACGCTGGTCCAGGTCGGCGCGCCGGAGAAGCCGCTCGCGGTTCCGGTCTTTAGCCTGATTTTCAAACGCCGCAATTTCGCGGGGTCGCTCATCGGCGGCATCGCCGAAACGCAGGAAATGCTCGATTTTTGCGCCGACCACGGCATCGCCTGCGACGTCGAGGTGATTCCGATCCAGAAGATCAACGAGGCCTATGAGCGCATGTTGCGCAGCGACGTGCGCTATCGCTTCTCGATCGACATGAGCAACTTGGGAGCGGTGGCATAAGCGCGCTCTAAATCAATAAGTTGGAGCATGTTCGGAGCGAAAAAGTCGAGCTGACTTTTTCCGAGCATGCTCTAAAACCATTCGAACAGGCCGGCCGCGATCGAGGCGTGGCCGCGCAGGACGCCGAACAGAGCCGCGAATGTGGCGGCGGCGATGAAGCCGTCGAGTCGGTCCATGAAGCCGCCATGGCCGGGGATCAAATGGCTCGAGTCCTTGGCGCCGAAGCGGCGCTTGACCGAGGATTCCAGCACGTCGCCGCCTTGCGAGACGATCGCCGTCGCGAGGCCCAGCGCAAAAATCGGCAGCGCGAGGAGCGGTTTGCCGAGGCCGCTCGCGCCGATCGCGGCGCCGAGAAGGGCGCCGGCGGAGATTCCGATAATGGTGCCCGCCCAAGTTTTCGACGGCGAGACTTTCGGCCAGACCTTGGGGCCGCCAATAAGCCGGCCGCCGAAATAAGCGAAAACATCCGTGCCCCAGACCACGGCGAAAAGCCAGACCATCGCTCTCGTCCCGTATGTCGGCGAGCCATAAAGGATGGTGACCGAGAGGATGAAGGCGCCGGCGTAGGCGATGCCTGCGAAGGCCCAACCCCGGCGCCCCGCGCCGGCGACGAGCGCCGCAAGCGCCCCGCCAATGGCGATGACGGCGCAAGCGGTCAAAGGCCCGCCTTTGCTAGCGAATTTCGCCGCGATAACCAGCGTCGGCGCGGCGAGGGCGATGCGCGCGTAGGGGCGCTCCGCTCCAATCAGCATCTGCCATTCGTAGCAGACGGCCGCGGCGGCGGCGAGCCAGGCGATCGCGAAAGCCTCGCCGCCGATCCAGACCGACGAGCCGGAAACCGCGATCAAGACGGCCGACGACAGGACGCGCGGCAGCAGGTCGGCCAAGCGCCGCGCGCCGGGAGCCGGGCCAGCCCCTTGCGTCGAATCAATGGAGCCATTCATGCCCGAAATGCCCGCGTCTGGAGCAGCATGGTCGTCATGGACTATCTCACCTTCTGCGCTTGCGCCGTCACCCTGCCGAAGCGCCGCTCGCGGGCGGAAAATTCGGCGAGCGCGGTTTCGAAGGCTTGGCGGTCGAAATCAGGCCAATGTATCGGAAGGAAGACGAATTCCGAATAAGCCGCTTGCCACATGAGGAAGTTCGACAGTCTTTGCTCGCCGGAGGTCCGGATGATGAGGTCTGGGTCCGGCACGCCCGCCGTGTCGAGCCGCTGAGCGAACATATTTTCATCGATCGCAGACGGCTCGAGCCGGCCCGCCGCGACATCCTCCGCCAGCGCCCGCGCGGCGGCGACGATTTCCTGCCTGCCGCCGTAATTGAAGGCGACGATCAAGGTCAAGCGCGTGTTGGATCTCGTCCGGTCTTCTGCCTCGGCCAGCAGGGCCCGGATGTCCGGCTTGAGATCGTTGCGACCGCCGATGACCTTGACCTTGACGCCCGATTTGTTGAGCGCTTTGAGATCATTGCGGATGAACCGCTTAAGCAGGCCCATGAGATCGGCGACTTCCTCGATCGGCCGGTTCCAGTTCTCCATGGAGAAGCTGTAGACCGTTAGATAATCGAGCCCGAAATCAATCGCCGCCCGGACCGTCGCGCGCAAGGCTTCGAGGCCCCGCCGATGCCCTTCGATGCGGGGCAATCCGCGTCTGGCGGCCCATCGGCCATTTCCGTCCATGATGATTCCGACATGGGTCGGCACGCAGGTCGCATGGCTAGGCGCTTCGAACGGCCTTTCGCCGGAGATTATGCTCGGCATCGTCATGTCCTGGCGCCCCGCCGATTGCGGCATCTCGTTCGGCTGCCTCTAGATTCAAACAATAGTCCCCGCCCCTGGAACGGTTCTCGGCTCGTTTAAGCCGTCTGATCGGAACCGGTCAGACGTGGAGAAATCGGAGCGTATCGCGGCGGAATGGAGGCCGGAGCGCCTGACCAAAAGCGATGCAGCGCCGACGCTACTCGCCGCCGCCCGCGCTCGCCATAGGAAAAAATGCGACACAGAAAAATGCAATTTCACACACGAGGCTTGATCGAGCATGAACTGTGAAACATCCTCGCGCCGCAGACCGCGTCCCAAGGAGCCGCGTCCGTCGCCCTGCTTATAGCAGACAGGTCGGTTTCACACCTGCATGATTTCTTTTTCTTTCGTCGCGAGAGCCTGGTCGATCTCGCCGACCAGTTGATCGGTGACCTTTTGGACCTCGCCTTCGTGGCGCTTTTCGTCGTCCTCGCTAATCGACTTGTCCTTGAGTAGTTTCTTCAGCGTATCGAGCCCGTCGCGGCGGACATGGCGAACGGCGACACGAGCCTCTTCGGCATATTTATGCGCGACCTTGGCCATTTCCTTGCGCCTTTGCTCGTTTAGCTCGGGAATTCGGATTCGCAAGACCTGCCCTTCCACGGTCGGAGACAGGCCGAGATTGGAATCGCGGATCGCCTTGTCGACGGCGTTGACCATGCCCTTGTCCCAAACCTGGACCGACAACATGCGCGGCTCCGGCACGCTGATCGTCGCAACCTGAACGAGCGGCATCGACTGGCCATAGGCCTCGACATGGACGGGCTCGAGCAGGCTCGCGGAGGCGCGGCCGGTGCGCAGGCCGCCCAATTCGTGCTTCAGGGTCGCAAGCGCGCCCTGCATGCGCCGTTTCAGGTCTGAAATGTCGAATTCTGCGCTCATCTTAAAAACCCTGACATGGTTTGAATGCGGTTCGGGCGCCGCGCCGCCCGGAGAACGAGGACACTCAGATCATGATGATTTCCAGGCGAAATCAATTCAAAACGATCATGATCAAACCATATGCGGCAGCGGGTGGCCGCCGAGAGACCGAGTTGCGACGCCGGCCGCTTCGCTAAGTCGGAAGCGTGATCGAGCCGAACCCGGCGCGGCGCAGATCGTTCCCGAGAGACGAATTCGGTTCGCCGCCATGCCGAAGCGTCAGGAAAGAAAGCCTCAGTAAAAGCGCCGGCCTCCGGCCGAGATCGCGACGGCGCGAAGCAACTCTAGAAAAAGCCCAATCATGGCGAAACGAACGTCGCCTTGCCTTTTCCTTCGAGGGCGGCGCAGATCGCGCCCTGTTCACGGATCGAGAACACAATTATCGGAATCCGGTTCTCTCGCGCAAGCGCGAATGCGGCTGTGTCCATGACCGCCAGATTTTTCGCTATGGCTTCGTCATGGGTGAGCTTTTCGTAGCGCGTCGCCGTGGGATCGCGCTTCGGGTCGGCTGAATAGACGCCGTCGACCTGGGTCGCTTTCATGATGAGATCGCAAGAGAGCTCCGCCCCGCGCAGAGCCGCGCCGGTGTCGGTCGTGAAGAACGGGTTGCCGGTGCCGCCAGCGAGAACGACGATTCGCCGCTTTGCGAGATGGTGCAGAGCGGCCTGCCGAGAGTAGGGCTCGCAGACCGAGGGCATGGGCACCGCCGAAAGCGCGCGCGCCGACTTGCCTTGTTTTTCTATGGCGTATTCGAGGGCGAGCGCATTCATGACGGTCGCGAGCATGCCGATCGAGTCCGCTCGGGCGCGCTCGATGCCCTTATCGGCGCCGGCGATCCCGCGAAAGAAATTGCCGCCGCCGACCACGACCGCGACCTCGACGCCGAGCGCCGCCGCATTGGCGAGATCCGCTGCTATGCGGCCCAAAGTCGGCGCGTCGAGTCCGTGGCTGAGCTCGCCCATCAGCGCCTCGCCGGATAATTTCACGACGACGCGCCGCCATTTGGGTCCACTAATCTGGCCGGAGTCGGTCATGGGCTCCCACTTTTTTCCTCGTCGGCGCCGGGCGCGGCGGACGTTTGTTGCGGTTTATGAAATCGACTTCGTTTGTCGAAGGCGGGCGCAGGCGGGACAAGCCTCGGGCTGTGAGACCGCCGCGGCCGATCGAGTTCGCCCACCGCCCTAAATGCGCATGCGAACTTCACAACCCGGCGACGATCCGAGCCATTTCATTCATCCAAAATGTTTAACGATCGAATGACCCGCCTCTGGGTCGACGAGGCCGCTCCGCCGCGGCCTACATGGGCCATGGGCCTCGCAAGCGTCAAGTCTCAACGCTTGAGCCGAAGCGATTGCGCGGCGGCGCCGCTCGCGTCAAAAAGCGACGAAGCGGCAAGGCGTCGCCAGACGCGCGGATCTCGCCCTCGTGCGGCAGCCTCGCTCATGTTCGCCACATTGCGGTTGCGTTTCGCGGGCGGGCGTCGGCGCAGGGACGGCGTTTTTCGCCTCTTCTTTCGCCCGAAGAGATCCTGCTCGCGATTTCGGATTGATTTGATCCGAAATCATCGCGATCAAGAGCTTCATATTGAAGGGCCGAGGGTTATCCGGATCGTGATGTTGGATCGAGACGAAGAGTTGAAAAGCATCGCCGGCTTCGGCGCATGGGGGAGCGGTGACTGAAACGACCAGGATCTTATTGATCGAGGATCATCCGATCGTGCGCGACGGCTGCCTACGCATTTTCGCCAGGCGGCCGGATCTCGAAGTCGTCGAGGCGGAGTCCGCCGAGGCCGGCCTCGCCGCCAATCGTCGCGTCGCGCCCCATGCGGTCGTCCTCGATCTGGAGCTGCCCGACGCCAGCGGCCTCGACGTCATCCAACCGCTGATCGCGGAGAATGCGGAGGCCCGGGTCGTCATCTTCAGCATGCACGGCGCCGCCGCCGTCGTCTCAAAAGCCCTCGCGAATGGGGCGCGCGGCTATGTGACCAAAAATGATCACCCGGACTCGATCCTGGAGGCTCTCGACGCGGTTTTGGCCGGAACGGTCTATCTCGGCCGTTCAGTGGCGCAAAACCTGGCCTTAGCCAATTTCGAGTCCAGGCCCGACCCTTTGCGAGAGTTGAGCGAGCGCGAAAGGCAGGTCGTCGCCCTGCTCGGCGACGGCAAGAGCCTGTCGGAAATCTCCACCACCTTGGCGATCGGATATAAGACCGCGGCGAATATCGTCTCGGGCCTGAAGCAGAAATTGCATATCTCGACGAGTTCCGCCCTCATCAAGTTCGCGGTGGAGTTGAGGGGCAAGGCGTAAGTCCGCCGAATGGAGGGCGCACTTCGCCCGGCGCGCGGCGGGCCGTCTTGCCGCCGCGCATGAAACATCAGATGGACATGGGATGACGAGCACCGAAAATTGCCTCGACGAGGTCCTGAAGAGCCTGGGCCTTGCGCGTTTCGAGCCGCCTCCGCCGAAGGCCGGCGGTTTTGCGCATGTCTTCCAGGTCCTGGACGAACGGGCGCGGGCGCGGCTCGTCGAACTCTCCGAGGCCTACGCCGATCCCGCCGCCGTTGAATTCGGCTTTGCCGAGCATCGCGAGTTCAACGCCTTCGCTCAACGCGGCGCGAAGGACGTAATCTGCCTCTATTCCGCCTCCGTCAGGGCCTTGTGGAGCTTCTTCAACGCGGTCATGACGATCCGAGAGATTTTTCCGTGGATCGACGACGTGGAGCGGCTCGGAGAGAGCGCGGCGCCTCCGGTCAAAGGGGAGTTGTTCTTCGTCCGGAACCAGGTCTCGGCGACCGGCGAATTCGAACCCGTTCGCTTGCGGCTGGCCCGCGCCATGTTCGACGTCGCGACGGATTTCGCCCTGATCCATGCGGTCGGCCATCTTCGGAACGGCCATGTCGCGTTTCTGCATCAGGAAGTCGGCCCCGGGCCGCATCAGGAAATGCATCCCGCCGGCGCGGCGGAACTCGGTTCGGTCGCGCTTCAGGCGCTCGAGTTCGACGCCGATTCCTTCGCCGCGCAGAAGGTCTTCGCGCGGGTCCATAGGGAAAATCCGTTCGCCGAGTTCGAGCCCGGCTTGCTGAAGGACCACAGGCTTCCGATCGATGGCGCTTTCACCGCGTCCTGGTATTTCGCCTGGTTCGCGATTTACGCCTATTTCCGCCTTTTCGACGAAGCGCGCGCGGCGGCCGGCGTCGAATCCGGGCCGCAGCCTCCGGCGGCCCTTCGACAGGCCTGTCTTTTGTCCACGGTCGCGGCTGTCGGCGCCAGGCAAGGCTGGTCGAGCCTCTCGATGCCGAATTGGGAGGTCATTGCCACCAATGCCGGGCTCGAGGCCGAAGGGGCGATCTGCCGGCTGCGTCGCGCGCCCATGGACGCCAAGAGCTACATCGCCGCCTGGGATGGTCGCGCCTTCGATCAGATCGAGGCCTATATGCGGGCCTGGGAGTCGTTGGGACCTCGGCTCGCGGCTTTCAGGAAGGGCGGCGCACCCGCTCAATCGGAGGCGCCGTCTTAAGGATGGGTGACGCGGCGCGGAGCGCTTGTGTCCGCTTTTTGTCATGCCACTCCGGACGATCGCGCGACGCCGTCGCGCGATCGTCCGATGGAGCAAAGATCCGGCCCTCTTACTTCGCCGGCGCGGGGGCTGCAGGCGCTGTGGCAGGAGCGGGCTGCGCGCCGGACTTGGCCGCCTCGAGCCGCTTGCGCTCGTCTTCGGCGCGCTTCTGCAATTCCTCTTGCAATTTCTTTTGCTGCTCCTCGAGCACTTTCGGATCGATGGCGGGACCGTCGAAGGCCTTGCCGAAACCGGTCAGCGGCACGCCGAACGTGACCAAATTATTGACCTGATTCTTCACGGCCACATTCAGGGTCGAGCCCTTCTTGAACTCGGCGAGCGCCGGTCCCTTGATCCTGGCCTCGGCGAAACAGCCATTGGGGAAGCAGATTTCGAAATTGCCTTCGATCGTCTCGCCCTTGTCCACGGCGAATCGGAAACCAGGCCGCAACATCAAGCCGACAGGCAGGAGCAGACGGACGATGCGGGAATCATCGCCGGCGACGTCATAGACCGCGAGCGCCAGGACCGGCGGCTGATCGGCCTGCGCGCTGAAGTCGCGGGTCGTGTAGCAGATTTCCTTGCCCGAGCCTTGATCCTTGCCGCAGACTTTGGTCCAGTCGTTTTGGGTCGGCGACAAATCGACCTTGATCGGACCTTGCGGCGCCTGACCCTGACCTTGGGCCTGCGGCGGCGCGCTTTGCGCCGGCTGCGCTGGAGCAGGCTGGGCCGCCGGCGGGGTCGCGGGCTTCTTCGCCTGCGCGAACGCCTCCGCGCCCGTCAGCAGGAACACGCCGGCCAGGCCAGCCGCACCGAGGCGTTTCAACGAGAACGGCATCAGATTTCCTTTCAAATGATCGGCCTTGCGGGAAATTCGACCGAGAAATTCATTCTAACGCAGAGCGCCAGCCGATCCGCGAAAGCCCTCTTGATCCTGCAGCTTTGGAAGCAGCCGGCGCGAGACAAAGCCGACATTATGGCTCGCCGTCAAGAAACGCCGACCGGCGCGGCCTTCAAATGTTAAAAAATCGACTTTAGCGCTTGGGTTAAGCATATTGCACCTCGGTTGCAAGCCCGCAGGCGGCTTTGGCTTCGGCTTCGGCCAACTATTTTCGGGGCATGGATCGCGGGCCTCGGCGAGCTGGGGCGACAGAGGGTTCGCGGGCGTCGCGAATGCGGCGGCTTCGGGAGCCATGCTAATCTCATGTCCTTGGTCTAAATTGCCGCGATGACGCATCAGATGTTTCGATTCCGTTCGACCGCCCTCGGCGCCTCATGCCTTCTCGTGCTTGCGCTCTTTCGCTGCGCGCCGGCTGCGGCGGAGCCTCCGGCGACGGCCATCGCCATGCACGGCGCGCCGGCGTTGCCGCCCGACTTCGCCTATTTGCCTTACGCCGAGCCGAAGGCTGCGAAAGGCGGACGCTTGGCGATCGGCTTCCAAGGCACGTTCGACAGCCTCAATCCTTTCAACCTGAAGGCGGGCTCGACGGCGCAAGGGCTCAACGGCAATGTTTTCGAGACCTTAATGACGCGCTCGCTCGACGAACCGTTCACGCTTTATGGATTGATCGCGCAAACGATCGAGACCGACGCCGAGCGGTCCTATGTCGTCTTCCGGCTCGATCCGCGCGCGCATTTCTCCGACGGAACGCCGATCACCTCCGCCGACGTCTTGTTCACCTTCGAGCTTCTCAAGTCGAGAGGGCGGCCGCAGCAGCGGGCGGCCTATTCGCTCGTCAAAGCGATCGAGGCGCAAGACCCGCTGACGATCCGCTACGACCTCACAGGCGTCGGCGATCGCGAGTTGCCCTTGACCCTTGCCTTGATGCCGGTGCTCCCGCGCCACAAGATCGATCCGGCGAAATTCGACGACGCGAGCCTCGAGATCCCGACCGGCTCCGGCCCCTATCGCATCGTCGACGTGAAGCCCGGCGAACATTTCCTGTTGCGGCGAGACCCGGATTATTGGGCGAAGGATCTACCCATCCGGCGCGGACTTTATAATTTCGACGAGATCGACATCGAATATTTCCGCGACGCCAACGCCCTTTTCGAAGCCTTCCGCGCTGGGCTTCTCGAATTTCGCACGGAGACGAACCCCAATCGCTGGACGGCGTCCTATGACTTTCCCGCCATGCGCGACCATAGGGTCATGCGCGAGAGCCTGCCCATCGGCGGCCCCAAGGGCATGGAGGGGTTCGTCTTCAATTTGCGCCGCCCGCTTTTCACCGACGTGCGGATTCGCGAGGCGCTCGGGCTCGTGTTCGATTTCGAGTGGATCAACGCCAATCTTTATGACGGGCTCTACACGCGGACGAAGAGCTTTTTCGACGAGTCGGAGCTCGCCTCGACGGGCCGGCCCGCGAGCCCGGAGGAACGCCGGCTGCTCGCGCCTTTTCCCGGCGCCGTGCGTGAGGACATACTCGAAGGTCGTTGGCGCCCGGCGGCGACGGATGGATCGGGGCAGGACCGCGCGGAGCCCAAGCGCGCGCTCGAGCTTCTGCGGCAGGCAGGCTGCCGGCTCGAGAATGGAAAGCTCGTCAAGGACGGCGCGCCGCTCGCCTTCGAGATCATGGTCAAGGACCGCAACCAGGAGCGGCTGGCGCTCAATTACGCCGATTCCCTCGCTCGGATCGGAGTCGCGGTCAAAGTCCGGCTCGTCGATGAGGTGCAATATCAGAGGCGGCGGCAGAAATTCGATTTCGACATGATGATCGGGACCTGGATCGCCTCGGCCTCGCCTGGCAATGAGCAGCGCTCGCGCTGGGGCTCGGCCAGCGCGGATCAGGAGGCCTCGTTCAATCTCGCCGGAGTGAGGTCGCCCGCCGTCGACGCGATGATCAACGCGCTTCTGTCCGCAAAGACGCGCGAGGAGTTCGTCGCGGCGGCGCGCGCCTATGATCGGCTGCTTCTCTCAGGCTTCTATATCGTGCCGCTATTCCATGCGCCGGATCTCTGGATCGCCGCCTCGACCAAGCTCGCGCGGCCTCAGGCGCTGCCGCGGGAAGGATCGCCGACGGGGGGCGCCACGCTCGACACATGGTGGAAGAAGGCGCCGTGACGCGGCGCTCGGCGGAGGCGCGCTTGGCTGACGATGCTTGTGACTCTGCGCGGGAGGAAAAACTCCTGGCGCGGATTGCGCTGCGTTTCGCCGCTTGGTCGGAGCGCTGGTTCCCTGACGCTTTTGCTTTCGCTGGCGTGGCCGTCGTCGTCGTCGCCATCGCCGCCATGTTGAACGGCGCGCCGCCGCTCGCCGTATCCAAAGCTTTCGGCGACGGATTCTGGAGCCTGACGACCTTCACCTTGCAACAGGTCATGGTCGCAATCAGCGGCTTCATCATTGCGGTTTCGCCGCCCGTGGCGCGGCTGATCGAGAAGATCGCCCTGCTGCCGCGCAGCGGACGCGGCGCGGTCGCCTTCATCGCCGCCCTCACCATGTTGGCCTCGCTGTTGAGCTGGGCGATCAGCCTGATCTTCAGCGGCTTGCTCGCCCGCGCCATCGCCCGGCGCTCCGAGCTTCGGATGGATTATCGCGCCGCCGGCGCCGCTTGCTATCTGGGCCTCGGCGGCACATGGGCCCTGGGGCTCAGCTCATCGGCGGCGCAATTGCAGGCGAATCCCGGCAGCATCCCGAAGCCGCTGCTTCAGATCACCGGGGTCATCCCCTTCACCGAGACGATCTTTCTCTGGCAATCCGGCGCGATCGTCCTCGCGCTCCTCCTCGTCTCCACCTTCGTCGCCTATTGGTCCGCGCCTTCCGAATCCCGCGCGACGACCGCCGAAGATCTCGGCGTCGACGTCAAGACGAAATTCGCGCAGCCCCGCCGGCGCGAGCGCCCCGGCGAGTTCATCGAGCACAGCCCGCTCCTCACCCTGGCGATCGCCATCCTCGGCGTCGGTTGGCTCGCCCAGGAGTTTTCCGGCCGCAATCCTTTCGTCACTCTGTCCAATCTCAACACGTATAATTTCGCGCTGTTGATGTTGGGCCTGTTGCTGCATTGGCGCCCGCGCGGCTTTCTCGACGCCGCGGCGAAAGCGGTCCCGACCACGGGCGGCATGTTGATTCAATATCCTTTCTACGGCGGGGTCGCCGCCATCATGACGAGCGCGGTCGCGGCGGGCGGAGCTTCGCTCGCCGCGCTCCTGGCCGAATTTTTCACCCACATCAGCGACAAGGACAGTTTCGCGATCGTCATGGGACTCTATTCCGCCGCGCTCGGTTTTTTCATCCCCTCGGGCGGCGGCAAATGGATTCTCGAGGCGCCCTATGTGATGCAGGCCGCGAATGATCTCAAGGTTCATCTCGGCTGGGCGGTGCAAATCTATAATTGCGCCGAGGCGCTGCCCAATCTCATCAACCCGTTCTTCATGTTGCCATTGCTCGGCGTGCTCGGGCTCAAGGCGCGCGACATCGTCGGGTTCACGGCATTGCAACTCATGGCCCATGCGCCGATCGTGTTGTTTCTCTTGTGGCTCTTCGCCCATACGCTGACCTATGCGCCGCCGGTCATGCCCTGAACGCTCGGCGCTTGAAGTCTGGAGATCGACCGGATGACCGAGGTTCAAATCGCGGCGACCATCGCCTTACTTATCCTCGTCCTGCTGAGCCTGCGCACCGCCAATCAATATCAAAGGGCGGTGGTGTTTCGCCTCGGTAGATATGTTCGCACGGCGGGGCCGGGGCTCTATTTTCTGATTCCGCTGATCGAATGGGCGTGGACCATCGACATGCGCACCATGACCACCGCCGTCGAGCAACAGGAAGCGATCACCAAGGACAATGTGCCGGTCAAGATCAACGCGGTCATCTGGCGGGCTCTGGTGCAAACGGCGCAAGCGAGGCATATTTGCCGCTAAGGGGCGGCACGAGGAAGGCTGATCAGCATGCTGAGCGTAGATGATCTGTTCAAAGGCCGCCATTTCGACCGGGAGATCATCATCCTCTGCGTCCGCTGACATCTTCGGTTCAAGCTCAGCTTTCGCGACCTCGTCGAGATGATGGCCGAGCGGGGCGTTGTGGTCGCTCATACGACGATCATGCGCTGGATCCAACGCTATGTTCCAGAATTCGAAAAGCGGTGGAGCCGCTTCGCTCGCGAAGCCGGCGGATCCTGGCGCGTCCATGAGACCTACGTCAAGATCAAGGGTCGTTGGACCTATCTCTACCGCGCCGTCGACAAGGCTGGAAAGAGGTCGATTTCCTGCTCCGCGCCAAGCGAGATGTCGCCGCCGCCAAAGCGTTTTTCTGTCGCGCGTTCAAGACCCAAGGTCAGTTACCGCAGAAGATCACGCTCGATGGCGATCAAGCTTCGCACCGAGCGGCGCGTGAATTCCTCGCGCAACACCAAGGCGGCTCGCGGACTAAAATTCGGTCGTGGAAATATTTGAATAACCTCATTGAACAGGATCATAGATTGATCAAACTTCGCTTGGGCCCAATGCTTGGTTTGGAGCGGTTCTGAAACGCCTCGATCACCATCGCTGGCGTCGAACTCGTGCGCCGGATCAGAAAAAGTCAGTTCGAACTCGGAAGGCTTGGCGTCAAAGACAACCGGGCGCCCGAAATCTGGGATGCATTGCTCGCTGCATGACCTGTGGCGCAGGTCATGCTCTTTCGTTGCTCCGGCCTAGAAAATTTGCACCGCAATCGTCTTCCGCGTGAAACGCCGATTAGTCGAGGAGCTTGTTCGGCCGAAATGGGAAGGCGGCCATTCGGGCGATCGACCAACGACCGTCCGGCTGGCGGCGGAAGATGTCTATGCCGCCTTCGGAGGTCGTATCCTTTTCAAAGCCTTTTTGAACGGTGAGCGCCCACATGATGCGAACGACGGCGATGTTTCCGGAGACTATAATTTCTCGGATATCCGGGTAGTCGTAGTGAAGGCGTAGATCTCGTCTAGCTAGCAGCCGGCTGAGATTGCCGCAGAGAGTCTCTCGATCGGCTTCCGAAGCGAGCGGGATTGTCGCGATCAGGTCTGGCGCGAAGATATCGCAAAGTCCGGCTTCGTCACGCGCATTGAACGCATCCGAAAAGCCGCGTAGCCGCCCGGTGATCGCAGCCTTGTCTGCCGCATCGTCGGCGAATGCGGGCGATGCGATCGTCACGATGGCAAGGAGGCAGAGGCAGGTCATTAAACCGCCATTTGTCATATGGTCCCCCCTCAGACGATCATCCCGACCACTCGTCAACACAGAAGCCGGCGACGCGCAAATCCCATGCCTCACGACAGCGGATAGGCTCCCTCCCGACCCGCGGCTTCATTCCCCGGGGTTTGCGAACGTCGGTTCCGTCTCAACGCTACAGCAGGTATCCATGAAGGCCGGCATCCGAAAGCCTTCGCACGAGTCGACGTTGCGCCTTATGTGAAAGCAAAACCACCGCGCGCCAAGCGTAAACTCGGAGTCGCCGTATTCCTCGATGCAGGAAGCCGTCTAATTCTTCGCGGTGAAAAGATCGCGCGAGACCTGCAAGGCGCTGTCGCGGAGCAGCGCGGTCGCTACGATTATTGTCCAGATCCAACCAGGACGGCTTGCGTCCCCAGTTTTTGTCGCCATTGAGGAGATCGAACTGGATCGCCCCCGGAACGATCGGCACGCGTCCTCTGCATCGCCGACCGCTACGCGAACGACCGTGAGCAGATTGAGGGGACCAGTCATGCGTCAGCGCTCTAGTCGCTAACCGAAGCGAAACGACGGGGATCTTCAAGTCGCTTTCGGCGCATGGCGCCGATAAAGCGCCTCGAACGTCTCATTGCTGGCGTCCTCGGCGGCTTGCCCGGGAAAATTCGTCATCACGACGACGCCAAGATCGTGGTCGGGATCGACGACGATCTTGGCGAAATTCATGCTGTTCGAGCCATTGTGGGTGAGCACTGGCCCGCTCATCCAATCGAATTTCACCACGCCCCAGCCGAACGCATATTGGCCCTCTTTCGGCATTCCCGGGCCAGAGCTGGCCAGTTTGGGGACGGTGATCTTCGGACGATAAATATTCGCAAGCGTTTCCGGCTTCACCAGCGCGGGGCCGCGTTTGCCGCTTCCCGCGTTCCAACCGGCCCAAGCGGCGAAATCAAGAACTGACATATGCGCCGAACCTGCGGGACCGATCACCGGCGGCAAATCGGCGGCGGGGCCCCAGGGCATCGGCGTGATCACGCCTTTGTCGCTGACGTCATGACCCACGGGCGCGTCGAGCTTGCCCGTGCTAGCCTGCGGGCCAAGCCCGGCCGAAGCGAGTCCCAGGGGCGCGTAGATACGCTTCGTGATTAGCTCCTCCCAGGAAATCCCGGCGACCTTTTCCAGCATCGCGCCGACGGTGAGATAGCCGAGATTGGCGTAATGGAAGGCCGACCCTGGCGGCGTCACCGGCGCATGGGATTTCCAGGCGGATAGCACGCGCAGGCGGAGCGCGGGCAAATTATAATGGAACGCGTCCGCGCTGTAATAGAGCTCGACGATAGGGTTCGTATCGGAAGGAATCCCGCTGGTATGCGACAGCAGCTGTTCCAGTGTGACGACGGCGAGATGGCGGTTGAGGCCGAGAAGCTCGGCGCCAAGCACATCGCCGATGGTCGAGCTCCACTGCAGCTTGCCTTCGTCGACCATCATTCCGGCGAGCGTCGCGGTCATCGCCTTGGTGTCGGAGCCGAGGTGAAAGCGGTCGCCGATCGTCACCTTCACGGCGCTTCCAAGCGCGCGCACGCCCACGGCTCCAGAGTCGACAATCTTCCCATCCTTCACCACGGCGGCGGCCAGGGCCGGGAGACCGTGCTTCGCGCGCGTCCGCTCGAGCTGGTCGTTCAAGCTGGGGGCCGGCTCCAACGCGAAGGCGGGAGCGGGCGTGAAAGCGAGCAGAAAAGACGCGAGGCAAGACCGGCGATGGATCACGATGCGCTCCTTGACCCATGCGGAGACGGGCATTCGCTGACGGCAAACGTCGCCTGATGGCGTAGTCCAAACTATGACGGCGAAAAGCAGAGTGTCAACACGTCCGGCTTGGCTCGATCCGCCACTCTAGGTCACAGAACTCAACCGCTTCCGTAACGGTCCATTTTCTGTCAACCTCTTGCGCCTTTCCCTCGCCGGTTCTCTCTCAGCCCAACAGGAGCTCCCTCCAGCCAGGGAAATAATTCTTCTTCGATGAACTGTGCGAATGGAGAATAGCATGGGCACTCTACCCACCGGGATGCTGCGCTTTCCATTGAGACAAAGACAAAAAGTGAACTGTCAATGTCACCGTTGGAATCTAGGGCGTCGATGATTGATATCGCGCCAACACAGTCTCGGTAAAGCTCCGCATCCAGAAATACCGTCACGTTCGTGGCCCTATGCTCCGGCTCACGCACCCATACCGCCCGCTCATTCGCAAGGTGGATGCTCTTTAAAGTGTGCTGTGTCTCTTTCATTTTTTGCCCGACTTTGTATTAGCCAATATTAATGTTGGTTCAATTCGCTGAGGTCGGGGCATTTTCCGTCTATGACTGCCTTGCAACAGTATTGCGAAGGGCTGCTTTTGGTGTAATCCGGCTTAAACGTCCTCAACCCCGTCCGCGCGCGGCCGCTTGAAAATGACGCCTCACAACCTTCCCAACAGCTCGGCTTTCTTCTGCGTAAATTCCTCTTCGGTCAGAATGTTCTTTTGGCGTAGATCCGCGAGGCGTTCGATCATTGTGAAAATATCTTCGCCGGATGCGCGCAGGGGCGTGGGCGGCGGCCTTGGAGCTTCTGCGCCGCTTGGCTGTTCGCTTTTCCCTGCATCGGGATGCGCGTAAAAAGCCTCTGCTTGGTTCGAGGGGGCTCCTGGCGTAACCACAGGCAGGTCGGCGACGCGAACGCGCCCGTGTTGGCTCGTGAAGGTTAAAGATTGGTCGCCGCTCTGCTGTTGCGAGAAGCCGGCAATGTCGTGATCGCCCGAGTCGTAGACGCGCAGCTCGCCGCCATGTTGAATCGCGAGGCGCCGCCGCGCGGGGAAATAGGCGTAGCGCAGATCATTCTGGGCGCCGGTCGAAGCCGGGACGCCGAGCTCCGCCGGCCACCAGGCGCCGGAGGACGCGCCGGAAACGAACAGGCTCACACCGCCCTGCGCTTGCGATTGGCTGCTGGCCGGCGCGGCAAACAAGGGCTGGCCGCGCAAAAGCTCGGCGAGCTCGCGGCAAAGCTGGTCGATCCGCGCCTTGAGGCCTTGGTTGAACATGTCGCCGATCATGATCATCCCGCCTTGCGACCATTGGCCCATGCCGCCGAGATCCGGGTGATTGAATTGGGCCTGGAGGCCATTGCCGTGGGCGAGGGCGCGAAGCAGCGTCGCTGCGGCCTCGGCGCTGACGCCATGGCGCCGCGCGGCCTCCTCGACGATCTTGCGCCCTTCGGGGCTTAAGTCCTGCATGGCGGTCATCTCCGGGGCGTCGGCGTGAATGGGCGCTTCTCCATCGTGAGGACTAGGCAGCCAAGCGGCGCGAAAAGACAAGCCGCGCGCGCGCGTGATCCGGCCCTTTCTGGCCACGTTCTTGCTTCGCCGCGCGCATGAGCCTTTCCAGAGCCGAAAACATCCTCTCCATCGACGTCATCGCGGACGTCGTCTGTCCCTGGTGCTATATCGCCAAGCGGCGGCTCGAGGCCGCAATCGCGGCGCAAGAGGCGAAGGTCCATCTGCGCTGGCGGCCGTTCCAGATCGACCGCGGAATTCCAGAGGGCGGATTAGCCTGGCGGACCTATCTCGCTAAGAAATATGGCGACGATCTCGCCGACGACGCGCTGGAAGCGCTCGCCGCGGCGGGGCGCGACGCCGGATTGTCCTTCGCCTTCGACAAGATCGAGCGCATGCCGAATTCGCTCGACGCCCATCGGCTCGTGCGCTTCGCCAAATTCGCGGCGCTCGAAAGCCGCATGGTCGAGCGCCTGTTCAAGGCCTTTTTCACCGAGGGCCGCGACATTGGCGATCGGCGGCTCCTCATCGAACTGGGCGTGGAGACGGGGCTCGATCGCGAAATTCTCGAGGAATCCTTCGCCGACGGCCAGGACGCCCAATCGGTCAAGGATGAAATGACGACGACGCGGCGGCTGGCGCTCGCCGGAGCGCCCATGGTGATTTTCGGCGAGGACGTGGTCGTTCCCGGCGCGCAATCGAAAGAAGTCTACGCCGCCGCGCTCGTCAAGGCGCGCGAGGCGCATCCGCGCGTGGGGTGAGCCTGCCGCCAGCCGATAAGAAGGGAACTGTAGATGAGCGACGAAGAGCCGGGTCCGATCCCCATCGACATTGTCGGCGACGTTGCTTGCCCGTTTTGCTTCGTTGGCCTCCGCCTCGTCCATGCGGTCGTCGGCTCGGTGCCGGGCCTCGCGGTCGACATTCGCTGGTATCCGTTTCAGCTCGATCCCGATATCCCGCCGCAGGGCCAGGATCGGCGCGCCTATCTTGAGGCGAAATATGGCGCGGAAGGCGTTGAGGAGGCGTTGGCGCGTCCGGCAGCTCTTGCGCGCGAATTCGGGCTCGAGCTCGCCTTCGATAGAATCTCCCGCCAGCCGAATACTTTCGACGCGCATCGGCTGATCCGGTTTTCCTATGGATTCGGCGTGCAGGCGCAAGTCGTGGAGCGCCTGTTCCAGGCGTTTTTCCTGCATGGGCAGGACATTGGCGATCGCGGCGTTCTTTGCGCGATCGCGGCGAAGGCCAGGCTCGATCCCGCCGAGGTCGAGCGCTTTCTCGCCGGGGAGGAGGACAAGGCGGCGCTGGCGCAGGAGATCGCCAAGATCCGCGCCTCGGGCGTCGCGGAGGTTCCGCGCTTCACCTTCGCCGGCAAGCAGGACATTGTCGGGATCGCAAGCGCCGATGTCTTCGCCGACGCTTTGTTCAACGCGATCGAGGAGGGCTGAGCGCGCGGTCCGAAGGCGTCGCCCGAACGCGGAACGCTCATCGAGCCCGGCGCATTCTCCCCTGTGGAGAGAGGGCGCGCTGGCGCGAGGCTCATTGCCTTCGCGCGCGGCCTCGCCTATATGTGCGCCATATTCCCGTCATGGCCGGAAAATTTGAGCCTGGCTCGCGCGCTTTACCCGGCGCGGCGGGGGCCGGGCGCGATATTGCGCGTCTGCGAGATTTTCTGGATTTGAGCGCCTAGGAGAAAAAAATGAGCAATGCGCCGTTGATGCCCAAGGCGACGGCCGTCTGGCTGGTCGAGAACACGTCGCTGACCTTCGAGCAGATCGCCAATTTCTGCAAGCTTCATCCGCTCGAGGTGAAAGGCATCGCCGACGGGGAGGTCGCGGCCGGAATCAAAGGCAATGACCCGATCAGCTCTGGCCAGTTGACGCGGGAGGAAATCGCCGCGGCGGAGAAGAATGAAAACCATCAGCTCCAGCTCGCCGTCTCCAAGGTGCGCCTGCCCGAGCCGCCCCGCCGGCGCGGCGCGCGCTACACGCCTTTGTCGCGTCGCCAGGATCGGCCGAACGCGATTCTGTGGCTTGTCCGCAATCATCCCGAGCTGAAGGACGCGCAGATCATGCGCCTCGCCGGGACCACCAAGACGACCCTGCAAGCGATCCGCAACCGGACGCATTGGAATTCGGCGGCTTTGACTCCGGTGGATCCGGTCTCCCTCGGCTTGTGCTCGCAAATGGACCTCGATTTCGAGGTCAATCGCGCCGCGAAGGATAGGCCCTTGGTTGAGGCGGATCACGGTCAGACCCTGGTTCCGGCCGAGGTCACGACGCGACCGCATTATGATGAGCCTTCGACGGAAGCCGAAGTCTTCGGCTCGGCGTCCGTCAAGAAGCCGGAGGAAGAGGCCGATTTCGACGTCGATTCGGTTTTCGCCAAGCTCAAGGATCTCAAGGTCAAGGAGGACTGAATCGCCTGACCGTCCCGCGTTGGCGCATTGTTAGGCCGAATCAGCGCATTGAAGATGTCGTTCCCGCGCGGCGATGGGCTCGCGCGGACCGAGAGCGCTGGAGATGACGATGACGACAGGACGCGCCGCGCGCGCTTTTTTGCCGAGCCTGGCGATTTTGGCCGGCTTTTGCTTCAACCCGGCGCAGGCGGCCGATCTCAATGGGTCTTATGGCGGCTACGCTCCCCCGCCGCCTCCGCCGCCGCCGCAATTTCTCGTCGGCGTCGACGCCAGATGCCGGATCGTTCCCATGCCGCAATTGGATCTCGTCGGCGACACCGCGCGTTTCCGTCCGACGGCGGTTTGCCAGTCGCGGGGCGTGTATTCGGATTCGCTCGAATTTCCTGCGGCCCCGGTCTTCTATCCGACCTATCCCTATTGAATCGCAATGGTCTCAAATCGGCGCGATCCGATTTCATGAATTTGATCAATTTCGATGGTTTAGAATGGGACTCGGCTGGAATGCGGCTTTCCACGCATTCTCGCCCGGCTCTTGATCACAGCGCCCGCGCCCCTTCTCTCTGGCGCGGGAAGCCGCTATACCGCCGCCCGCGTGGGCGTTTTCAGTCGCGATGCGCGACCGGGGCCCGGCCGCTGGAAGGACGCCATCATGGGGCAACAGATCGCGCAAGAGACGGCGGCGGCCCCGAATGTGGGGCCGGGCTGCGAGCAGCCCATTGCGCCGAAGAAGTCCAGCGGCTTTTCCGCCCTCGCGCTCGGGTCGCTGGGAGTCGTCTATGGCGATATTGGCACGAGTCCGCTTTATGCGCTGCGCGAATCGTTTCTTCACGTCAAGGCCAGCGGGGTGACCGATGCGGGCGTGATCGGGACCGTCTCCCTCTTGCTCTGGGCGTTGTTCTTCACCGTCACGGCCAAATATGTTTTGTTTCTGATGCGCGCCGACAACAAGGGCGAGGGCGGCACATTGTCCTTGATGGCGCTTGCCCAATCGGCGGTCGGCCACGGCGTCGCTCCGGTCTTCTTTCTCGGCGTCGCGGGGGCGTCTTTATTCTCGGGCGACGCGATCATCACGCCGGCGATCTCTGTCCTATCGGCCATTGAGGGGCTCGAGCTCGTCACGCCTGTTTTCACCCCCTATATCCTCCCCTTCTCCATTGTGATCCTGATCTCGATCTTCTGGGTGCAAAGCCATGGAACCGCGCGGGTGGCGGCCTTTTTCGGCCCGATCATGGCGGTCTTCTTCCTGATCATAGGGGTTCTCGGCGCGACAGGAATTGGCGCGGCTCCGCGAATCCTCCTCGCCTTCGATCCGATCTATGGCTTGAGCTTTCTTTTCGGCCATGGCCTTCTCGGCTTCGTCGTGCTGGGCTCGGTCTTTCTCGCCGTCACCGGCGCGGAAGCGCTTTATGCCGACATGGGTCATTTCGGCCGCGCGCCGATCCAGACCGCCTGGATGATTTTCGTGCTTCCGGCCCTTACCCTGAACTATCTCGGCCAGGGCGCGCTGGTCCTGTCGAACCCAGGGGCGGTGGAAAATCCATTCTTCCTGCTCGCGCCGAAATGGGCCTTGCTGCCGCTTGTTCTTCTCGCGACGGTCGCAACCGTCATCGCGAGCCAGGCGGTCATCACCGGCGCCTTCTCGCTCGCGCGCCAAGCCATTCAGCTCGGACTCTTGCCGCGCATGATGGTCTTGCACACGTCGGAGACGCAGGAAGGCCAGATCTTCATACCCAAGGTCAATAGGCTGCTCCTGCTCGGCGTTTTACTGCTCGTTCTCTTGTTCAAGTCGTCGAGCGCCTTGGCCTCCGCCTATGGCATAGCCGTCACCGGCACGATGGTCGTCACCACCTCGCTCGCCTTCGTCGTCGTCTGGAAGCTATGGCGCTGGCCGGTCTGGCTCGCGGCGCTGTTCGTCTCCGGCTTTCTCGCGATCGATCTCGCCTTTCTCGCCGCCAATCTCATGAAGATCGTCGACGGCGGCTGGGTCCCCTTGCTGCTCGGCGGCTGCGCAATGGTCGTGATGTGGACCTGGGTCCGCGGCGCGGCCTTGCTCGCGCAGAAAACGCGCCGCGACTCGATCTCGATGCAGGATCTCATCCGCATGCTCGAGCGCTCCAAGCCGATCCGCGTCGCCGGCACGGCTGTCTTCCTGACCAACGCCCCGGAAGTCGCGCCCTCCGCCTTCATGCATAATCTGAAGCACAATAAGGTCATGCACGAGCGGGTCTGGATTATGTCCGTCGTGACCGAGGACACGCCGCGCGTGCCGCTCAACCGACGCTTCGAGATCCGCAAGCTGTCCGACGATTTCACCAGCGTCATCTTGCATTACGGCTATATGGAGAGCCCGCGCATTCCCACCGCGCTTGCGACCTTGCGCAAGGCCGGCTTGAAATTTGACATCATGACGACCTCGTTCTTTCTCGGTCGGCGGACGGTCAAGGCGGCGCAGAGCTCCGGCATGCCGGTCTGGCAGGACAAGCTTTTCATCGTCTTGTACAGGCAGGCGGCCAACGCCACGGACTTTTTCTCCATTCCGTCCGATCGGGTCGTCGAACTCGGCGAGCAGGTCACCGTCTGAGCCGGTTCTCGTCCCCGGCGATCGGGCGAGCTCGTCACGGCGAGTCGGTCGGCTTGCGCGAAAGTATCTTGCGGCCGGTGAACATGGCCGAAGTAATGTCGCCGCCCTCATGCAGCTCGGTCACGACAACCGCCGCCAAGTGAAACAGGACGGTGACCGCCAAGGCATAGAAGGTAAATTCATGGACGGCGACGAAGGGCTTGCGAAGAGCGCGCATTGCTTGAAAAGAGGCCTTGTCGATCAGGTCCGACGCGCCAGGTAAAACCATCGTCGGATCGACTCCCGTCGCTGCAACCCATTGCGCGAACCAGCGTCCGAACGGCGGCCAGTACAAATCGGTTCCGGCAATGACGAGGCCGGTCGCCAGCTGAACGAATAGCAGCAGCAGAAGCAGCGAGACCCCGATGCGCGCCGCCGGATTATGTCCGACGAATTGCTGCGGCTCCCCGGAAAGGAAGGATGTCGCATAGGCGCGCAAAGCGGCGAGATAGCCGCGTCCGCCGGGCAGGATCGCCGCCCAGCGGGCGTAACGGTTGCCGTAGAACGCCCACATGAATCGCCAGACGAGATTGAGCCCCATGACATAGCCGATCGCCGCATGGATGCTTTTCAGCAATATCTTGCCCGCGGCGGAGAGTCCCAGCGCGTCGTCATAGAGGAGCGCGAGTCCGGTCGCGATAAGCGCCAGGACGCAGATCGCATTGATCCAATGAAACAGGCGGGTCGGCGTATCCCATACGCGATAGCTCCTGTACTCGAAATCGTCGTTACCTTGAGTTTGTCGCGCCATGGGTCAAACCTCCCGGAGCCGCCGAAGCCAGAATGCTGGTGCATCGCGCCGCGCTTTCCGGAGCCTGACACTTTTTATCAGTGTTGAGCCGGCGCGCTTTGAGGGGCGTCAATAATTGGTCCGGCGCCGGCAAACATAGCAGCGTCGACTCGTTTGCTTGAGCCGCATCTTAAAAGTCATTGCGGCTTGGCGGGTGACCGGCGCGGTCAAAAATGCTTTAGGCTGCGGCCATGCCAAAACGCGCAACTGGCCAGACGCCATTCCCCAATTCCGCGAATCCCTCCCCGGACGAGAGCGGAAGCGACATGTCCTCCGCTCAGGAAGGCGGCGCCAATATCTCGCCGATGATGGCGCAATATCTGGCGATCAAAGCCGCCAATCCGGGATCGCTGTTGTTTTACCGGATGGGCGATTTCTACGAGCTTTTCTTCGGGGACGCCGAGATCGCGGCGAAGGCGCTGGGCATTGTTCTGACGCGGCGCGGCAAGCACGCGGGCAGGGATATTCCGATGTGCGGCGTCCCGGTCGAGCGCGCCGAGGATTATCTCAACCGTCTGATCGGACAGGGCCATCGGGTCGCCGTCTGCGAGCAGACCGAGGACCCGGCCGAGGCGCGCAAGCGCGGCGGCAAATCGGTCGTGCGCCGCGAGGTCAAGCGGCTGGTGACGCCGGGCACGATCACCGAGGATCTGCTGCTCGATCCGGCCCGCGCCAATTGCCTACTCGCCATCGCGCGGGCGCCCCGCTCCGACGGAGAGTTCAGCTATGGCCTCGCCGCCGTGGATATTTCGACCGGCGCCTTCGCCGTCTGCGAGGCCGCCGAGATGGCGCTCGAGGCCGAGATCGCGCGCATAGATCCGGCCGAGATCGTCGCGCCGGAGGCGCTTGCGGCGTCTCCGCTCCTCGCCCGCATATCGGCCGAGGCTAAGCGGCCGCTCACGCCGCTCGGCCGCGACGCCGGCGAGGGCGCGAGCGCGGAATTACGGATCAAGGATTATTTCGGCCTCGCCACGCTTGACGGCCTCGGGGCATTGTCCCGCGCGGAGATCGCCGCCGCCGCCGTCGCGCTCTTCTACATCGAGCGCACGCAATTCGGCGCGCGCCCCGCGCTCAGCCCGCCGTCGCGCCTCGCGCGCGAGGCGCATATGTCCATTGACGCAGCGACCCGCGCAAATCTCGAGCTGACGCGGAGCGCATCGGGCGGGCGCGAAGGGTCCTTGCTTGCGACAATTGACAAGACGGTCACGCCGGCGGGCGGGCGCCTGCTCGCCGAGCGCATCGCCGCGCCTTTAAGCGATCCGGCGGCGATCATGCGTCGCCTCGACGCCGTGGCGCGCCTTCTCGACGATCCAGATCTTCGCAAGAACATTCGACGCCAGCTCGCGGCGGCGCCGGATCTCGTCCGCGCCCTGTCGCGTCTCGCGCTCGGGCGGGGCGGCCCGCGCGATCTCGCGGCGCTGCGCGATGGTCTCGCGGCCGCTCGCGCCGTCGCGGAGACGCTTCTCCGCTCCAATGCGCCGTCGGAAGAGCTGGCCGAGGCCGCCGAGGCCGCGCGTGCTTGTGATCCTAGGCTCGCCGCCGGGCTCGGGGAGGCGCTCGCCTCGCCCCTGCCGCTTCACTGCCGGGACGGGGATTTTGTTCGCGCAGGCTATGACTTGGGCCTCGACGAGCTTCGCGCCTTGCGCGACGAAAGCCGGCAAGTGATCGCGGCCCTTCAGGCGCACTATTGCGAGATCGCCGAGACGAAGCAGCTCAAGCTCAAGCACAATAATTTTCTCGGCTATTTTATCGAGGTCCCGCAGGCGCAAGGCGAAAGGCTGCTCAAGCCGCCTCATGACGCAGTTTTCGTGCATCGCCAGACGATGGCTGGGGCGATGCGCTTCTCGACCCGGGAACTCGCCGAGCTCGAGGCGAAAATGTCTTCCGCGGCCGAGGAGGCGCTGGCGCGGGAGCAAGCGATCTTCGAGGAGCTCGCCGCCCAGGCCATCGCGAGCGAGGCCGAGATCAAGCGGGCCGCTGGGGCGCTCGCCGTCGTCGACGTCGCCGCCGCGCTCGCCGAATTGGCGGCGGCCAGCGATTGGACGCGGCCCTTGGTCGAGTCCTCCCTCGCTTTCGAGATCGAGTCTGGGCGCCATCCGGTCGTCGAGGCCGCTTTGCGCAAGGACGGCCAGGCTTTCGTCGGCAATGATTGTCGCCTGTCGGGCGTCGTCGGCGAGGGCGGCCGGATCGCGGTCCTGACCGGGCCGAACATGGCCGGGAAATCGACTTATTTGCGTCAGAACGCGCTCATCGCCGTTCTCGCGCAGATGGGCTCGTTCGTTCCGGCCGCGAAGGCCCATATCGGCGTTGTCGACAGGCTATTCTCGCGCGTCGGCGCCTCCGACGATCTGGCGCGCGGCCGCTCGACTTTCATGGTTGAGATGGTCGAGACCGCCGCCATCCTCAATCAGGCCACGGAGCGCTCGCTCGTCATTCTCGACGAAATCGGGCGCGGCACGGCGACATTCGACGGGCTCTCCATCGCTTGGGCCGTCATGGAGCATTTGCACGACAAAAATCGCGGGCGGGCGCTTTTCGCCACGCATTTCCACGAGCTGACTCAGCTCGCCAAGCGCCTTGACCGGCTCGACAATCTCACCGTCCGCGTCACCGATTGGAACGGCGACGTCGTGTTCCTGCATGAAATCGCGCCGGGCGCCGCCGATCGCTCCTATGGCATCCAGGTCGCGAAGCTGGCTGGCCTTCCAGGTCCCGTGGTCGAACGGGCGCGAATTCTTCTGGCTGAATTCGAGGCCGCGGACAGGCGAACCCACGCCGACCGTCTCGTCGCTGATTTGCCTTTGTTCAACGCGTCGGTCCCCGCCGCGCCGCGCCCGACCCGAATGCAAGATCAGGTTCTCGCCGACGCGATCGACGCCATCGATCCTGACGATCTTTCTCCCCGCGCGGCCATTGAGGCGCTTTATCGCCTGAAGCAATTACGCGCGAAGCGGCCTTGATCAGCGCCGATGTTCAGATTCCGCCGCCGTCGACGAAGACGTCGTTGCGGGTTTGCGCCTGGGTGATGTTGCTGCCCGGCGGCACGCCGCGCGTCAGCCATACATTGCCGCCGATCGTCGATCCATGCCCGATCGTGACGCGGCCGAGGATCGTCGCGCCTGCATAGATCACGACATCATCCTCGATGATCGGATGGCGCGCGCCGCCCTTCAGCAAGGCTCCGCTTTCGTCGACCGCGAAGCGCTTGGCTCCGAGGGTGACGGCTTGGTAGAGCCGGACGCGCTTGCCGATGACGGCGGTTTCGCCGATGACGACGCCTGTCCCGTGATCGATGAAGAAGCTCTCGTCGATCTGCGCTCCGGGATGGATGTCGATGCCGGTCGTGGAATGGGCGATCTCGGCGATGATGCGGGCGAGCAGCGGCGCCTCCAGGCGATAAAGCTCATGTGCGAGCCTATGTCGGATGACGGCGACGACGCCCGGATAGCAAAATAGCACCTCATCGACCGAATGGGCGGCCGGATCGCCGCGATAGGCGGCTTGAATGTCGCTTTCGAGAAGCGCGCGGACCTTCGGCAGGCGGGCGGCGAATTCGCGCACGATCCGCTGGGCGCGGGTTTCGCGTTCTTCGTCGGTTTCGTCCCGCGCCTTGGCGGTCAGACGCAACTCGCGGCGGACCTGCTCAAGAAGCAGTTGAAGCGCGCGGCCGAGCGCGTTCCCGACGGCGTAATCGACGCCTTCCTCGGTGAGGCCAGGTCGGCCGAAATGCCGCGGAAAGAGTGCGACCGATAGGTCGACGACAATATCGGACAGGGTCTTTTGCGACGGCAGTTCATAGAGGACGCCATCGGGCTTGGTCGCTCCCCGCCACTCGGCGCGCAAGGCGCGCAGCTCAGCGACGACTCCAACAATGTTCCAGTTCGACGCCGTCTGCGTGGGGCCGTCGCTTTCAACGAGTTGAATTTCCATATCGCGCTCCACTCCGCATCAAAAATTCAAGCAAGGACTAGGCCGCCGCCGCCTCCAGATCTACTCTGGGCGCGCCGCCCCGCGGAGCCTGGCCGAGTTTACAACGGAATGGCCAACGCCCTGCAAGACATTCCGCATCGCCTTCCGCCATCAGGGTTTCGGGTCGGCGAAACGGCGTCAATCCCAAGCCTCTGGCCGCGCGCCGGCAAAGCTCTGAAATCGAGTCGGATCGCTTCCGCAGCCAATGGCCAATCGATTGATGCGAATATAGGAAGTGACGTCGAGATCACCATGCGAGCGGATAAATACAGCAAAGCTTAAATAAGGGAATCGTCCTAATCTCTCTCGGCGAGATGACCGATTGATACGAGTATATAGATACAGATGCGACAATAAATCTTTTTATGAACACAATTGATTCCTATTCGAGCCGATCCGAAACGACTGAATAGGTGAAATGTTGAAGTTTATCAGCGTATATATCGTAGCATTCGTGTTTATGATCTTATTTCCAATTTCTTCTCACGCTGGCTCTTCCCGCGGCCCTTTGATTAAAGCTTCGTTCTACGAATCCGGACATCGGACGGCGTCGGGGGAGGCCTTTGATCCAAACGGATTTACTGCCGCGAGCCGTACCTTGCCTTTCGGCGCCCGGCTTCATCTCAAGAACCCGAAGACGGGGCAGTCCGTGACCGTTCGCGTCAATGATCGCGGCCCGTTTGTTCGCGGCCGCAGCTTGGATCTAGCCCGGGGCGCGGCGGCCGCGCTCGGCATGATCGGGCGAGGCGTCGCCACGCTCGAGGTCGCGCGGCTCGACTGAGGCTGCTCGCGTTTCGCTTTGATTTCGCCCTCGCCGGGCTCGTCCGGCGAGGGCGCCCCAAATTGCGTCAGCTTGTGCTAAAGTGACATGATCGAATCGTCGCCGACGCCGCGACGGTTATTCACGTCAGCTTAGCCGGCAGCCATGCAGACCCTCGCGCGCCTTCCCTTTTTCAAGGACGTCGTCGATCTCGACTTCGATCGCTTCGACCGGCTTTGCCTTTGGCGGCGTTTCGACGAGGGCGAACTCGTCGTCGATTACGAGGACGAATCCTCCGACGTCTATTTCATCGTCTCGGGCGAAGTGCGCATCCTGATTAGGACTGCCTCAGGCAAGGAAATCATCCTCGGCGAGAGCAAAGCCGGACAATTTTTTGGCGAGATGACGGCGATCGACGGAGCCAAGCGCTCGGCCAATGTGACCGCCCTGACCAAATCCGAGCTCTGCATCATGCCGGCGCATGTCTTTCGCGAGATGATCTTCACATCAAGCTCGACCTGCGAGCGTATTTTGCGGCTGCTGACCGGGCGGGTGCGCGAGCTGAACGCGCGGCTCACCGAACACTCGATTTTCGATCTCAAGCATAGGCTTTATTCGGAGCTGTTGCGTCTGGCGCAGCCGCGCGCCGGCAAGCCTGGCGAGAAGGCGGTAACCCCGCCGCCCTTCCATCATGTCCTTGCGGCGCGGATCGGCTGCCGGCGCGAGCAGGTGACGCGCGAGCTTTCGACCATGGCCCAGGAGGGCCTGATCGAAAAGACCAGAGGCGCACTGGTTCTCCTCAAGCCGCAGGTGCTGCAATCGCGGCTCGACGAGGCGATGCGCGAGGGCGGCTGAGCATCGCGGTCCCTACCGGCAATGCGTCGCGCCGGCCATGAGGAGGATCGGCGGAAAGAACTCGATCGCTGCGCCGGGGTCGCTGCACCACCGGCGCGGCAGGCTCGCGTCGGCTTTCGGGTCATAGTCGAAAATCGAGCAATTCTGGTTCGCGTCTCCCGTCGCAACGCGAAAATGGGTTTTTCCGAGATCGGCCGCCCCGCCGTCCCATAAGGCGACATAGGTCTCGTCGTCCCAACAAGAGACCCGAAACAAATAAGTGCGCGCTTGCGCCGAGGGAACGGCCAAGACTAAGAGCGCGATAGACATTATGCAGAGTTTTCGCATGGCGATTTCCGGCGAGACAGATGGATTTTCGAGCAGTTGATCACTCGGGCGTGATCATGGCGTCGATCGGCCAAGCTCTGCTTGGCGACCGTAGCTTTTTCGTGCGGCCGCGGCCGATTTATTCTAGACTAATTCTAAAGTTGCTTTCTTTATTGCGGACGGCACAAAAATTGTTTTAGTTTCTCCAGAGTTCGCTTGGGGGACGTTATGTTCAAGTTTACCGAAGATTTCCGAATCGGGGAAGCGAAGCCGGCGGGCTTGCCCGGCCGTTCGCTTCTGGAAAAATATGGCCTTCGCGCCACGCGGCAGCGTCTCGGCCTCGCCAAGCTTCTGTTCAGCAAGGGCGATCGGCATTTGACCGCCGACGCGCTGGCCGTCGAGGCCCATGCGGCGCGCATCCCCGCCTCCTTGGCGACGGTCTATAATGTGCTTAATCTTTTTGCAGAGGTCGGCTTGGTTCGCAGTCTTCCAATCGAGGGGGCGAAGACGGTCTTCGACACCAATACGAGCGACCACAGCCATTTTTTCTTCGAGGATACGGGAGACGTCAGCGATATCCCGACCCACGAGATCAAGCTCGCCGGCGACATCGAGCCGCCCGAGGGCTATGAGATCGTCCGGATCGACGTCGTGGTCCGACTGCGTCCGAAGGCGGGTTCGCGGTAGGCCCGAGATCTCCTGATTGCCGCCTGCGACTAAGGCTGCGCGGGCAATGGCCGACGTTCGGCCCGCGATCTCTGGTCGTTGCGTTTCCCCCTGACGCACCGCTTATTCCGGCCCGTGATCGCTCGCTCGCAACGTCGTGCCCTGGCAAAATTCGACAGCCGCAAAAACTAATGCAACTGCCGCGTATGGCTCGCGCGCGGCTCGGTTCCCCACTCCGATGCGTGGTTGCCTGGCGCCAGTAGAAACCGTCTGACCAAGAGCGCTTGGGCGAGCGAGCGGCTGGCCATCAATAGGACATGGACCTGATCGGTCGCGAGGAGCTCGGCGGCGGCGGAAAATTCTCTCGCGCGTTCATTGCGCTGGGAGGCCGATACGAGACAAAGCGCAAGATATTCGTCACGAAGAAGACAACGGCAAACGTCCGGCCGCCACCTGATTGGTCTTTCAGATTGGCTCTTCAGGGCGCGCGTGAAGAGATGGAACTCGCTGTAAAGCGTCTTGGCGGCGTCCTCTGCGACGAAACGCAAGAGCGAATCCCAGGCCGAGTCCCAACAAGAAATGTCCCGCAGGCTATAGCCCGCCATCCAATAACGAAATTGCGCGAAAAAGAGATGTTCTGCTGGCGTGTCCGCGTGAACGGCGGCGATCTGCGCACGGGGTCTGGCGTCGAAGGTCATGTTGATTTCCGGAGTTTCGAGGACGGGCGGCGCCGCTCATGCGGCGATGGGAGCGCCCTGCGGCGAGAGCCGGCCGCTGTCGCGCCGGGCGATGAACCGGGCGGCGAAATCGCGCGCGGCGGTCTCCACACATTCCTCGACGCAGGCCCCATGATATTCCGCTTGAAGCGCGAGCGAGCAAAGCTGGGTCAGCTCTTCCATCGTCGCTCGATTTGAACCTGCATTCTGGCTTATCGTCTCGCTCAATATTTTATCTATTCTAATTCTTTCATTGAGAATGTCGCACATTATCGCCTCCGTCGGTTTTATTGGCGGAAGAATAAGCCGATATACTTGAATCGCAAGAAGTATGTTTTTGATTTGTTCTAGTTCTGCAAAAGCATATATTCGATTTACAGATTAAATAGCAACGACGGGCCGTCCCGGCGCGCACGCCCGCGCCGGGGCTTGCGCCGATGGCCCGCAGAATCGCGCTTGGCTTCAGAGGGGGGAGGATGTCTGCCGCGTCGGCGGCCAGCTCAGGCCTGCCTGGGCGAGGCTGACGTCCCAGAGACGCTCCTGCAGGCTCTGGTCATAGGTCAGCGGCGAGGAGGAAGCCGGCTTGCATTTCACGAAATATTTGCCGCTCACGCCGGCGGCCTCCGGCGATGCGGCGACAAAGATTGAGGTCGCGGCGCCCTGCGTCGGGGTCGTCAAGAAGGGCTTGACCGCCCTGAAGGCCAGCCGGAACAGGCCGTTCATGTCCCGCGCTATGCCGGTCGCCACGACGCCGGGATGTAGGCAATTGACGGAAATGGACGAGCCCTCGAGTCGGCGCGCGAGCGCATAGGTGAACAAAACATTCGCGAGCTTCGAGCGGCAATAGGTCTCGAAGTCCGAATATTTCCGCGCACTCTGAAGATCGTTGAAATCGAGCTTGGCTTTCGCATGGGCCGTCGAGGCGACATTTACAATGCGGGACGGCGCGCCGCTTTGAAGCCGATCCAGCAATTCGAAGGTCAAAAGCACATAAGCGAGATGATTGAGCGCCCAGGTCTTCTCAAAGCCTTCGCGGGTGACTTCCCGCTTGCCGAAGATCGCGCCGGCGTTATTGACGAGAATGTCGAGCCGCTCGCGCGCCTGCTTGAATTCATCCGCAACGCGGCGCACCTCGGACTGCAAGGAAAGGTCGGCGACGAGAAAGTCGATCCAATCATTGCCGGACTGCTGGCGGATCGAGCGCGCGGCTTCCTCTGTTCGGGCGGGGTCGCGTCCGACGATCACGAGGCGGGCGCCGCGACGGGCGAGGCCGAGGGCCGTCTCGCGGCCAATGCCGAAACTGGCGCCGGTTATAAGGGCGGTCTTGCCGCGCAAATCATCCGCCATGAGATGTCCTCGCGCTCGCGGCGCCGTGGGCTTATGGCCCGATGCTTAGCCCCGCGCGAGCTTCGCGCCGGCGGCGACGCGGCGGCTGACTTTGCGTTCGACGACGACAGTACGCACGGTCTTCTCGCGTCCGGAGGAGGTCACGATCTGCTCGGCCTTGCGCGAGGGGGCCGATTTCAACAATTCGGCCCGAACCTCCTCGACCGGCAGGTCCATGAGCGCGGCGGCGATTTCGACCTGCTGAAGCAGCTGATCGGTCAGCCCCTGCGCGGCGATGATCGCCTCCTTAAGGGTCGGGGGATCGCGCCGCACGCGCCGCGAGCCGAATTTCGTATTCCAGACGGCAGACATGTTCCGCTTTCCTTCGCGCAACCGGCGCAGCACTAGTGCGCTGCAACATAATATTGTGCGAAGCACGCGGAATCAAGCGGAACCGTTCAGGATTTGTCGAGGCAGGCGCGGGCGAAAGCCTGGAAGGCGCGCGCGCGATGCGAAAGGCCAAGCGATCCGTCGCTCGGGATCGCGTGCTTTTCCTCGAGCGTCATCTCGCCAAAGGTCTTCGTCAGGTTTTCCGGCAGGAAGATCGGATCGTAGCCGAAAACAAGCGAGCCGCGCGGCGGAAACACGAGTTCGCCGTCGACGCGGCCTTCAAAGCCTTGGGTCTCGCCATCGGGAAAGGCGAGGCTGAGGCAGCAGATGAAATGCGCCTTGAAGGGCGGCGACGCGCCCGCCTCTTCTAGAGCTTGCTGGACTTTGCTGCGCGCGATCGCGAAATCGCGCGTCGGACCGGCCCAGCGGGCCGAATAAATGCCCGGCGCGCCGCTGAGCGCCTCGACGCAAAGGCCGGAGTCGTCTGCGAGCGCCGGCAAGTTGGCGCCGGTTGAAGCGGCGCGCGCCTTGAGCTCGGCATTGGCGGCGAAACTGTCCCCGGTTTCCTCCGGCTCCGGCAGGCCGAGCTCCCCCGAAGAGACGCCCTCGACGCCGAAATAGGACAAAAGCTCGCGCATCTCGGCGAGCTTGCCGAGATTATGCGTGGCGAGCACGAGCCTGCCCTCCAGCCGTTGAGCCATATCAGGCGACCGCGCTTTTCTGCAGCTCCACGAGCTTGGAAATGCCCGCTTTGGCGAGCGTGATCATCGCCAGAAGCTGAACGTCGGAGAACACGGCGGCCTCGGCCGTGGCCTGGATCTCGACCAGGGCGCCGGCGCCGGTCATGACGAAATTGGCGTCGGTCTCGGCCGCCGAATCCTCGGCGTAATCGAGGTCGAGCACCGCTTCGCCATTGGAAATGCCGCAGGAGATCGCCGCGACATGGTCGCGCAGCGGGTGCTCCTTAATGATCGAGCGGCCGTACATCCATTTGAGGCAGTCGTGCAAAGCAACCCAGGCGCCCGTGATCGAGGCGGTTCGCGTCCCGCCATCGGCCTGGATCACGTCGCAATCGAGGGTGATCTGGCGCTCGCCGAGGGCCTGAAGATTGGTGACGGCGCGCAGGCTGCGGCCGATCAGGCGCTGGATTTCCTGCGTCCGCCCGGATTGCTTGCCCGAGGTCGATTCCCGCTTGGTGCGCGTATGCGTGGCGCGCGGCAGCATGGCGTATTCGGCAGTGACCCAGCCGCGGCCCTGGCCGCGCAGCCACGGCGGCGGTTTGTCCTCGAGGGAGGCGGTGCAGAGGACATGGGTGCCGCCGAACTTGATGAGGCAGGAGCCTTCGGCGTAGCGCGCCACATTGCGCTCGATCGTGACGGGGCGCAATTCATCGGCGGAGCGATGGGATGGACGCATGAAGATCCTCTTCTTGAGTGAGGCGCATCTCTAGTGCGCCGCCGCCCGCGACGCAACTCTCGCCCTGTTCAAGCGCCGCGCGCTTCTGTATAGCGCGGCGGGGATGGAAAATGCCGAAAGGTGCGCTATGCGTCGTCTGAGCCTCGCCGCCGCAATAATCCTGATCGCCGCGAGCCCCGCGCGCGCCGCCGACAAGCCAACTCGGTTCTGGAACCTCACATCGGCCACCGTGACGGAATTGCGCCTCGCGCCGATGGGAACGACGAAATTTGGCGACAACCTCGTCCTCAATGACAAGGACAAGGAGATCGATCACGACGAGCGGCTCGCCATCCCTGGCGTCGCGGCGGGCGCCTATGACGCGCGAATCGGCTTTCCGAACGGCGCCGTCTGCGCGGTGAAAAACATCGCGATCGAGGCGGGTAAGGTCTTTTCGATCGAGGACAAGGACCTCGCCGACTGCACGAAGTGAGGGCGTGGCTCAATCTTTCGGCGCGCCTTCGGTCGCGGCGTCAATTGTTCGCATTCGTAGGCTACGGCTGGAGCCCCGAGATGGCCCTCAACTGATCGTCATCCCTCTGGAAGAGAAAGGGCCGATGATCAGCCGCGCAAGCGTGCTTCCACCGCAACCTAATCTGAGAGAGTTTGACCTCAGCACGCAATTGGCCTTTCGCCCCGGTCAAGCTCCAGGACATTCGCGCTTGATCCAGGCGGCGATGTCCGGCCAGAAGTTTTTGAGCGTTTTCGAGCCCATGAACAAGCCGATATGGCCGCCGGGAACCAGCTTCTTGACGATTTTCTCCTTTGGCGTCCCAAGCTTTTCCTCCGCGGAGAAAACCTGCGCCGCAGGCGTAATGTCGTCGCTCTCGCCAGCGAGCAGGAACGTCGGACAGATGATGTCTTTCAGCGCGATCTTACGGCCGAGCGCGACGAACTCGCCGTTGCAGAACGCGTTGTCCTGGAACAGAAGCTTGATCGCCTGCAGGTACCAGCGGCCCGGCAGGTCGAGCGGATGCTCGTACCATCTCTCGAATTCCTCGCGTTTCTTGACGAAAATGGGGTCTTCGACATTCTCGTAGAGATCAACATAGGTTTTGAAATATTGCTCTTCCGGATGCATGCTTTTCCAGCCGGCGAGCATAAATTTACCCCGCATCCGGCCGCCGCCTGCGTTGACCAGCCCTTCAAAATAGGCCATCGGCTGCTCCTTGGCGATCTTCTTGACGAAACCTTCCCCCGCGTCGCAGTCGAGCGGCGCGCCCGCGGCTACCAGCGTTGCGACTTTATGCGGGTAGCGCGCCGCAAACATCGCCGCCATCCAGCCGCCCTGGCAGAGCCCGATGAGATTAATCCGGCCGCCGAGGTCATCCACGATGGCGTTGATCTCGGCGAGGTAGATGTCGATGTTGTAGTCCTTCATTTCTTCGGTCGCCGACTTCCAATCGATGCACAGCACGCGCCTTATGCCATTCGCCTGCAGCGTCTCGACAAGGCTCTGGCCCTGGGCGTAATCGGCGATGGTTGAATTATGTCCGGCATAGGGTGGGTCGATGACAGTCGGGATAATGGCGGAGTCGCCGCGCGCGGCCGCATCGGAAAAATCGCGAAGCCACATGGTGTTGAGCTCATAAACGATCTCGTTCGCGGTCGCCCAGACGGGTTTGAGTTCAAATTCCTCTTTTGCTTCTTCTTTTGCAAAATCGAGATTTCTCTGGAACGTGTCGGCCGCTCGCTCGCCAAATTTTGCCCAGGGCGCGAGCAGCCAGAAGAACGGCACGCTGTTCTCGAAATTAGCGCTTCCCTCTGCGGGCGAATCTTTTGTCACGGCTGTCTCCGTTTGTTGAATTGGCGATGGGTCGAGCGTTCAGTCGATGCGCCTGCGGATCGCGCGGATCTTGGCGATCATGACCTCCCCATTTGTCGGCATCACGAAGACCATGATGGACGCTGGAAGCGCGCCGTGCCGCGTGCCGAGGAAAGGAATTTTATGCGCAAGATCTTGGCCCTAGCGGCGTTGGCCGCCGCGCTCGGTCCCGGCGGGGGCGAGGCCTTTGGCGCGAACCAATGCCTAAACGATAAGGACAAGAGCGTCGATCATGACGAGCGCCTGACGATTCTGGGCGCGGGTTCCGGCGCCTATGACGCCAAGATCGGATTTCCTGACGGCAAGGTCTGCAAGGTCAAGGGCGTCGTGATCGAGGCGGGCAAGTGTTTTCGATCGAGGACAAGGATCTCGTCGACTGCAAGAAGTGAGGCGGCGCCGGGCGAAGATCGGGCTTATAGAGACCGTCACCGCGGGATGAGCCGCAGCCAAACCAAATCGTCCTGGCCGGCGACAGGCATGACGCTCACCTCCGCCACTTCGAATTTTGCGCCGACGGCATATTTCGCGCCGGTTTGATTTCTTTTTGGCGCTTCGTAATCCTCGAGCTTCGGCGCGACCAGGGCGTCGCGCGCGCCGCGCTCGGCATAGCCGACGATCCACTGTGGCAACCCGACGCGCGGCGTGACGATGTCGCCAGCTCGGACGGGATAGGGCCTCGCGCTTGCGCCGCTCTGTTCGACGACGTCGATGTCCACGCGCGACCAGCGGCGATGATCCAGCGGATCGAGACTGCCGACCTTGGCCCATCCCTCTGTCGCACGCGGCGTCCGGTCCCATAGCGATACGACGCCAGTCTTCCACTCGGAGGGCAAGTCCTTATAGAGTCCGCCGATCGCACCGGCGACGATCGCGGCCAGAATCACCGCCGCGGTAATGGGGTTATTCTTGAAGCTCTTGATCCAGCGGTCGACGAGCGTGGCGTCCTCCTTGCGGTCGGGCTTCCATGTGGCGGCGCGTTGCGCGAGGCCCAGCGCTTCCGCGATGGCGCCGTCGAGCTCGGCGGGAGAGCGGTCGGGGCCGGTGATCGCCTGCCGCACGCAGCGCTCGAAATCGTCATAAGGCGCGGCCAGCGCGTCGAACCGGTCGAGACGCAGGCGGAGAACGTCGATGGCCTCGCCGAGCAGCCAACGCTTGTCGCAGACGGCCTTGAGATCGGCGTCGACGCTTATGGCGTCGAGATAGACGTCCGGCGGGCCGGGATTGTCGAGACGGGCGGCGCGGGCGCGGCACGCAGTATTGTAGCGCTCGCGAGCCACGCGTCGCCAGACCTCGTCCCCGCCCATGGCGCGCGCCAGGATGCGCGCGTTCGGCGCTTGCATGTCTTTGAGAAGATCCTCGCATCGCCGCGCCTGCTCGACGACGGCGGCGAATGTTTCGTCTATATCGGCGCCCGTCTTGTCGTTCATCTTCACCCTCCCGCTTTCACAATCTCGGGCCTGTCCCCGAACAGGTCCATGCATCGCTCATAGAGCGCGGGATGGGCGGACCTGACCCTCGCCTCGAGCCGCGCGGCGATCGCGCTATCCGCCTTGGCGTCTCCGATCAAATGAGTATAGCCCGCCCGCTCCGCCTCCGCCGGGTCGAAGGCGTGGTCGGAAGACGGAAATAGAAATTCCGGGCGCGTGGAATAGTTTTGATCCGCCTCGAGGCAGGCGGCGAGAAAATATTGCTCGACCAAGATATTATCCCGCACGCCGAGCGTCTCCCATACAGCGGCGTTGCGTGGATGGCGGATGATCTCCGTCGCGAGAGAGGCGTAGCGCCGGAGGAAAGCCACATCCGCGCCGCCGATGATTCCGCAGCAGAGCGCCGAATTGCGCCGCCGTCTCGCATGGAGGCGCCATTCCTCCGGCAGCCATCCGCCGAGCTCCGTCATCGCCCGTATGAAGCCGTCGGCCCGATAAAGCGTCTGATCTTCGAAATCAAAATGCTCGGGGTTCTGCGCGAAGACCGGCGCAGCCTCGAGGCGGGCCGGGAGTGGCTTCCACAGGATGACGTCGGCGTCGAGATGAACGAAAGATTCGGTCTGCGCCGCATAGGCGCTGAGCTTGCCCAAAACCCACCATTGCGGGTCGACGCCCACGCGGTTCAGCATTTCGAGGCTCGTGTCGACATGACGGAAGCCGAGCCCGAGACGATCGACGAGGAGCGTCGCTCCGGCCTCGTCGGCGCAGAGGCAGGTGTCCGCATAATGCCGGCGCGCCTCGCCGAACGAGAGCGCCCAGCTCAGGCAATGGGCGCGCGGGCTGTGCCAATAGCGGTGATAATAGAGGTCGTGAGGGCGCGACCAGAAGGACCAGAGGGCGCGCATCAGATCAGATGGCTCCCGATGCCGGGCCATGGCCCGCGGCCTCCCGAGGAGAGGAAATCGAGGACTTGGAAGGCGGACGGCAGGCGGCGGCGGCGCGGGCCGAACGATAGCTCGAGATCGCGCCAGCCCGGGGGCGCCTCGGCGGCGATGGCGAGGGTCAGATCAAGCCGGCCCCGCGAGGTCCGCACGTCGCGAGTCACAGCGACGCCAAGGCCCGTGATCGCGATGTCGCTCGCTGCCTCGATCCCCGGAGCGAAAAGCGAAAGACGCGTCACGGTTCCCGGTCGCGCCCGGTCGAGGGAGAGAGACGGCGGCCAATCCGGCTCGATCACGATGCTGCTCGCGCCACAAAGGGACGATGTCCCTTGTCGCTCACATCATAAACGCGGTCCGAGCTGGACGAAAGAGATCTTGGCCCTCAATGCCCATCGAAGCTGATCAGCGTCCGCACCGGCACGCCCATGGCCTCGATCTTCTTGGCGCCGCCGAGCGCCGGAAGATCGATCACGAAACAGGCCGCGACCACCTCGGCGCCGATCTTCTTCAACAGGCCCACGGCGCCGGTCGCGGTGCCGCCCGTGGCGATGAGATCGTCGATCAGGATCACTTTTTCTCCCGGCTCGACGGCGTCGTCATGCATCTCCATCTCGTCGATGCCATATTCGAGCGAATAGGCGATCGAGACCTTGGTGTGCGGCAGCTTGCCTTTCTTGCGGATGGGCACGAAGCCGGCCGAGAGCTGATGCGCCACGGCGCCGCCGAGAATGAAGCCGCGCGCTTCCATGCCCGCGACCTTGTCGATCTTGCCGCCCGACCAAGGCTGGACCAATTCGTCGATGGCGCGGCGAAAGGCGCGTGCGTCGCCGAGCAATGTGGTGATGTCCCGAAACATGATGCCGGGCTTTGGATAATCCGGGATCGTGCGGATCGCGCTTTTCAGGTCAAAGGTCACGCGGTTCCGATCCTTTGCATAATGGCCTCCAGCTTTCTCAACAAATCGGGGTCGCGCGCTTCTTTGGCGGTCAGGATGGCGTTGTCGAGGGCGCAATCCGAGCCGACCGGGCAGGGCTCGTGCTCGGCCGGAAAATCACGCAACAAGCGCGCCAGCAGCCGAGCGGCGGCGCCGGCGTTGGCCAGCACGATCTTGATGACAGAGGCGACGTCCACGTCGTCATGGTCAGGGTGCCAGCAGTCGTAATCCGTCACCATCGCGACCGTCGCGTAGGAAATTTCGGCCTCGCGGGCGAGCTTGGCTTCGGGCATGGCGGTCATGCCGATCACGTCATAGCCCGCTGCGCGATAGCTCCGCGATTCGGCCAGCGAGGAAAATTGCGGCCCCTCCATGCAGACATAGGTTCCGCCGGTGAGGCAGGGAATGTCCTCCGCCTGCGCCGCCAGGGCGATCCGCGCCTGCAGAGCCGGCGCGACAGGGTGCGCCATGGAGACATGGGCGACGCAGCCATTGCCGAAGAAGGAGCTTTGGCGCGAGAATGTTCGGTCGACGAATTGGTCGATGAGCACGAAAAGGCCCGGATAGAGCTCCTCCTTGAAGGAGCCGCAGGCCGAGACGGAGACAATATCGGTCACGCCGGCGCGTTTCATCGCGTCTATATTGGCGCGGTAATTGATGCCGGAGGGCGAAAGGACATGGCCGCGGCCATGGCGGGGCAAAAAGACCGCCTCCGTTCCGCCGATGCGGCCGAAGCGCAGCGCGTCGGAAGGCTCTCCCCAAGGGGTCGCGATCCGCTCTTCCCTGACGTCCTCGAGGCCCGGCAGGTCATAAACGCCGGACCCGCCGATTATGCCGACGATCGCTTTTGTCATTTTCTTCGCCGCTCCATGAGCGAAGCAGTTTCAATATTGCCGCGTCCTGCGCAAGGAAAACATTGCTTTCGTCACGGCGGCGGCGGAGTTTTCACTGGGCGCGCCCTCGCGAGGGTGTGATTTCTTCGCCGAGCCGCAGCGCCTTATTCTTCCGCGTCCGTAACAAAAGGCCGCGCCGCTTCGTATCTAGGCACAGGGAGCTCTGCGCAAGGATTAAAGCCATGGTGATTCGCCGTAGCAAGGGTTGGGAGATTCCGGAGCGTCACGCGACGCCCGAGCATGTTTTTTTCGCGCGGCGGACCGTGCTGAAAGGCGTCGCCGCGGCCTCGGCCGTGGGCGTTCTTGGCGCGCTCCCGACTCTGGGCGCGCCCGACTCCTCCGGCGCGTTCTATCCCGCCAAGCGCAACGAGGCCTTTGCGCTCGACCGTCCTGTGACGCCCGAAGCGGTTAATACGCGCTACAATAATTTCTATGAGTTCGGCTCGAGCAAGTCGATCGCGGACGCGGCCGAATCGCTTAAGGTCAGGCCCTGGACGGTCAAGATCGACGGGCGCGTCGGCAAGCCGCAGGAGATCGCCATCGACGATCTTTTGAAGCGCATGCCGCTGGAGGAGCGCCTCTATCGCCATCGCTGCGTCGAGGCCTGGTCGATGGCGGTTCCCTGGACCGGCTTTCCCCTACGCGCGCTCATCGAAGCGGCGGAGCCGCAGGCCGGGGCCAATTATGTGCGGTTCGAGACCTTTCTCGATCGCGCCGTGGCGCCGGGGCAGCGGCAGTTCTGGTATCCTTGGCCCTATGTCGAGGGCCTGACCCTCGCCGAGGCGAGCAACGATCTCGCCTTTCTCGTCACCGGCGCCTATGGCAAGCCGCTGCCGAAGAGCATGGGCGCGCCCTTGCGCCTCGCGACGCCGTGGAAATATGGCTTCAAATCGATCAAGTCGATCACGCGGATTTCCTTGGTCGCGGAGCGGCCGAAGACCTTTTGGGAGCAATTGGGTCCGAGCGAATATGGGTTTTGGGCCAATGTGAACCCGATGGTTCCACATCCGCGTTGGAGCCAGGCCAATGAGGAAGTGCTCGGGACGCATGAGCGCCGCCCGACCGAGCTCTATAACGGCTATGGCGAATTCGTCGCCGGGCTCTATAGCGGCCTCGAAGGCGAGCGGCTCTTCATGTGAGCCGCCGCCCGTCCGTCCGTCCGGCCTACTGCCCGAAGAACTGATAGGTCGCGGAATATCTGATCCGCGCGGCCTCGCCCTTATGGGCGGCGTCGCAGCCGCTCGCGGGCTCGGCGCCGCCTTTGGTGTCGATGCGGCGAATATAGGCCGCGTTGGCGAGACGCCCCGCGCCGTCATGCGTCTTGACCTTGAGCAGCAGCCAGGGAACTGCGCCCTTTTGCGCCGCGGCCTGCTTTGCAATGAGTTCGGCGGTTGCTGAGGAAGAATCCGAAAGCGTCCAGCTCGGCCCCTTGGAATGGGTCCCGATTTGGCGTCCCTCCGCGTCGAACAGATTTGCCGCCGGCTCCTGAAAGACCCAGGCGAAGCCCTGGTCCTTGGCCTCGCAGGCATAGACCTGGATGCCGTCGGCGCCGAGCTCGAACAGGAGCTTCGCGTCCGCGGGCGGCGTCAGCGATTCTTCCGCCATGACGCCGTCGGCGAGGCCGCAAACAGCGAGGGCCAGGATCAAGCGTTTCATGCGTCTGCTCCTTGGGCTTTGTAAGATGCTTCAACTGTGCTTCACGTGAAACACGCCTTCAGATTGGGCGGCGGCGCGACGCTTATTGTCAAGCCCGCGCCGCCGTCTCGCGAAAATGTGACAGGATATGATGACGGAATGGCGATGCCCCGGCGCCGGGCCGCGGGGCTGGGCGGGAAGTCGTGTGAAATGAGCTGGTCGCCGCAGCAGGACGCTGCGCTCGGCGCCGTCGCCGCCTGGTTGAAGCAGGGCGCGCCGCAAGTCTTTCGCCTGTTCGGCTATGCCGGCACCGGCAAGACGACGCTCGCCAAGCAGCTTGCCGAGGACATAGACGGCGAGGTCGCCTTCGCCGCCTATACGGGCAAGGCGGCGCTGGTGCTGCGCTCCAAGGGCTGCAAGGACGCCCGCACGATCCATAGCCTGATCTACAAGCCGCGCGAGACCGAGACGGAGGAGCCCTCCTTCGTGCTGAATGAGGAGAGCGCCGTCGCCAAGGCGAGCCTCGTCATCATCGACGAATGCTCCATGGTCGACGCGAATCTCGGCCGCGATCTTCTCTCTTTCGGCAAGCCCGTGCTGGTGCTCGGCGATCCGGCGCAATTGCCGCCGGTGAAGGGCGGCGGCTTTTTCACCGAGGCCAAGCCCGATGTGATGCTGACAGAGGTGCATCGCCAGGCGGCGGATAATCCGATCATCAAAATGTCCATGCTGGTGCGCGAGGGCGGACGGCTGTCGCTCGGCGCCTATGGCGAGAGCCGCGTCATCGAGCGCCGCGATATTGACGCGGGCGCGGTCACCGGCGCCGATCAGGTGCTTGTGGGCTTGAACCGCACGCGAAAATCCTACAATCGCCGGATGCGCGAGCTTTTCGGCTATGAGGGTGATTTTCCGGAGCCCGGCGATAAGCTCGTCTGCCTTAGGAACGACAAGACCAAGGGCTTGTTGAATGGCGGCATATGGATCGTGAAGACCACCGGAACGACGCGGAAGAAGAAGCTCGCGTTGAATGTGGTCCCGGAAGACGATGCGACCCGCAAGCCCTTGCGCATCGGCGTCCTGCCTGAGTTCTTTTCAGGCGCCGAGGAAGGTCTGACCCCGCAACAACGCCGCGACTCGGATGAATTCGATTACGGCTATGCGCTGACCGTGCATAAGGCGCAAGGCTCGCAATGGAGCTCGGTCGTGTTGTTCGACGAAAGCGGCGCCTTCCGCGAGCATCGCCACCGCTGGCTCTACACGGGGATTACGCGCGCGGCCGAGCGGTTGACGGTTGTGGTGTGATAGGGGGAGAACAACTTTGGATTTTGAACACCGTAGCGGCCCCGCTCTCATTATGAAGCTCGTTATGTTGAGCGCTGTTAGAAAATATGATTTGGCTAGAGTGGGGCGGGATGTATAATATGTATTTGTATTTGCAGTCCTTTTTGATGCATTTGTGGCCCCTCCTGACCGCCGGGAGTTTTTGGGGCTTTGGATCTCTCGCTCATACTTACTGGCCGTGGGCCAAGCGTCAGCTGGATAGAGTGCCGTCATCGATGTATCAGACGCTTACGCTTAACGCGTTTATTTTGGCGTTTTTTTACTCGGGATTTGCTGTCTGGTCTGATGAGCACGAAGCGAGAATCAAATCCGAAGAGGTATTCCAGCGAATCCCAACTCGCATGCTAAAGCCGAGCCAGCGGAGCCGCATGGAACCGCTGTTAAATCTTGATCTGGCGCAATCCTACTCTTTGGAGGTTAACAGCGTGCCGAACTGCGATGAATGCGAGCAGTTTGCCGAGAACATAAGAGAGTTCTTCAATTCAATTCCTGGCTGGAAAGCCAGCGGATCCGTCGCATTTTGCTGTCCACCATTTCCATCAGGGCACGGTTTGTATCTTCTAACAAAAGAAGAGGAAAAGCACTCAGAACTGGCCGAAAAACTTTTCCAAGCATTTGAAGCCGGTGGGGCTCTGCTAACCCGCGAATCAAACCCTGGTGCCAGCAAGGGAACTCTCATGATACTTGTCGCTCGCACTGGCGCGTAATAGCTTATCCCCTACACCCTCTTCTCCGGCCAAGCGCACAAATCCGCGATTGGGCACGCGCCGCATTTCGGCGCGCGGGCCATGCAGATGTAGCGGCCGTGTAGAATCAGCCAATGATGCGCATGCTGCATATAGGCTGCGGGGATGATCTTCTCGAGGCCGAGCTCGACGGCGAGGGGCGTCTTGCCCGGCGCGAGCGGAATGCGGTTCGAGACGCGAAAAATATGCGTGTCCACCGCCATGGTCGGCGCGCCGAAGGCGATGTTCAACACCACATTGGCGGTCTTGCGGCCGACGCCCGGCAGGGTCTCCAAAGCTACGCGGTCTTGCGGCACCTCGCCGCCATAATCCGAGACCAGGCGCTGCGAGAGCAGGATCACATGCTTGGCCTTGGTGCGGAAAAGGCCGATCGTCTTGATCAGCTCGCGCACCTTGTCCTCGCCGAGCGCCAGCATTTTTTGCGGATTGTCGGCGAGCGCGAACAGCGCCGGCGTCGCCTTGTTGACCCCGGCATCCGTCGCCTGCGCCGAAAGCACCACGGCGACGAGAAGGGTGAAGGCGTTTTTATAATGCAGCTCGCCCTTGGGATGCGGGTCGGCGGCCTTGAAACGACGGAAAATCTCGGCCACGCGGGCCGGGTCCGGCGGCTTGGGTTTTTTTGCCCGCGGCTTTGCAGGGCCTTTGACCGAAGCCTTTGCGGCGGCTTGCTTTTCGCCTTTTTTTCCGCGCGTCGCTTTTGCCGTCGTGATTTTGGTCATTTGCGCGTTATAAATTCGATCATCGGCGGGGAGAAGAGCGTCGACCCATGTCTTATGAGGAATCCGGGATTGCGGAGCCTGAAAATCGCAGGCTTTTCGCGGCGCGGCTGCAGCCCTATCGATCGCTCACGCGGCGCAATTTCTATCTGATCATGATGGTGTTTTCAGGCGCGAGCCTATTCTCGAGCCTGCCCTTCATCTTGCTCGGCGCCTGGCCGGTCGCGGGCTTCATGGGGCTCGACGTGGCGATTTTCTATTTCGCCTTTCGCGCCAATTTCAAAGCCGCCCGCGCCTATGAGGACGTGCTCGTCACCCATTACGAGCTTCGGCTTTCCAAGGTCAGCGCGAAGGGGCGGCGCGCCGAATGGCTCTTCAACCCCGCCTGGGTGCGGCTCGAGCGGGAAGAGCACGAGGAATTCGGCACGCAAAGGCTCGCCCTCGTCTCGCGCGGGAAGAGCGTCGAGATCGCGGGTTTTCTGGGGCCGGACCAAAAGGCGGATTTGGCGAGCGCATTGTCGCGGGCGCTCGCCGAGGCGCGGCGCGGCCCGCGTTTTTCCTGATAGACCAGCCGGCCTCGCAGAGCGTCGCCGCGCTCAGTCCGTTTTAGGGTTGAGAATCTCGCCGATTTCCTTTCGGATCTCGGGCTCGACCTCTCGCCTTGGCGCGGGCTCTTCAGGCAGGATGTCCTCGCTCTCGGCCGGATCGATCGCGGAGGCGCGAAACGCCGGGTTGGTCGGCGGCTGCGTCCCCGGCTGCAGCATTTTGGCCAGCGCTTCAAGTGCCGCTTGGACGGAGTTGGCGTCGAGCCCCGGCGAGGAGGATGACGGAGCCGGCGCTGCGGGCGCGCCTCCGGCCCGGCCGACGAGAGCGCCGAGCAAAGTGCCGAGAACGCCGCCGAAGGCTCCCCCCGACGCAGGCGAAGAGCCGGCTTGCGCAGAGCCTCCACGCAGCAATTGACCGAGAATGGACCCGAGCCCGCCCGCGCCGCCGACCGAGGCTGGGGAAGGCGCCTCACCCCGCCCGTCCAGAATGGAGCCCTGGCTGCTTTGGCCCTGGCGGCCGGCGTTGACGATCTGCGAGAAAATCGCGCCGAGACCCTGATTTTGCAGCGCTTTCGTCAAGCCGCTGAAAACGGCCGAAGCGAGAATGGGAAGGATTTGCGCCAGGAGATCGGGCTTGAGCCCGGTCGCGGCGGCGGCGCGCTGGATGGCCTGCGCGTCGATCTGTTCCGAGCCGAAGAGCTGGCGGAGCGCCGCGCCGCCTTTTTCTGCGGCGAAGGCCTGTTCCGCCGCCGGATCGGCGAAGGCCGCCACAGGCTGGCTATGGCTGAAGGATTCGATGACCGGCGCGAGCGCCTCCGGTTCGGCCGCCTTGGCCTTCAGTCCGTCCGCAAGCTCCGGCAGAAGCGCCGCGACGGCGGCGTCCGCCTCTTGCGGCGAGATGTTGAATTGGACCGCGAGATCTTCAATTGCTTGCCCGCCGTGGGCGTCTTGCAGGATCTCATAGAGATTGGGCATGGCTTTTCTCCCTGCCGTCCCGTGTCAGCGGATTGTTGGTCGCTCGTTTAGAGGGAAGGCGCCGGATGCTACGCGCTCTTTGCCGGCTTGGCGAGCTTGGCCGTGACAAAATAGGCCGTGGCCACGGCGCCGGTGCCGAACACGGCCGCTCCTGCGATCAAGCCCAAAAAGCCCCCCTCGGGACCAAAATGCGCGGCGCCGATCGTCACGAAGGGAATGGCGCCGAGAGTCGCCCGACCCCAGTTGAACAAGGTGGAGAGAACCGGAAAGCCGAGATTGTTGAAGGCCGCGTTGGCGACGAAAACCCCTCCGAGGAAAAGCCAAAGAAGGCCGCCATAGGCGCAAAAGAAACGCACCAGGTCGGCGGTCTCGCCCTGCGCGCCGAAAATTTGGACGACGAGCGGGGCGCTGGCGCGCAACAGGGCCGAGACCGCGACGACGTAAACCGCCGAGAAGGCGAAACTGTTGGTGAGCGTCTGGCGTACGCGGGAAAAGAGCCGGGCGCCGAGATTTTGCGCCAGAATCGGGCCGACCGAGCCCGAGAGCGCGAAGACCACGCCGAAGGCGACCGGCGTCACCCGATCGATGATGGCGAAAGCTGCGACGACGGCCTCGCCGAAATGCGAGAAGACCCGCATCGCATAGGCGTTGGCGACCGGCGTCGCCAGATTGGCCAATATGGCCGGTACGGCGATCGTGAGCATGGCCGGCAGATCCAAGATCACGGCCCTGCGATGCGGCCGCCCTACAAGTCCGTGCCGGCGCACCGCCCCGAGAAGCCCGACGGCGACAAGGACGAGACGCGAGATGACCGTGACGATCGCTGCGCCTTCGACCCCGAGGCCGAGGCCGAAAATGAAGATCGGATCGAGACAGGCCGTCACGATCGCGCCGGAAAGGGTGACATACATGGCGCGCCGCGCGTCGCCGACGGCGCGCAAAAGCGCGGCGAGCGACATGCCGAGGCCGAGCAGGATGGTCGCTGGAAGGGTGATCGCGAGAAAAGTCGCGCCGACGTCCAGCGCTTCGCCGCGGGCGCCGAAAAGGGTGAGAATTTCACGGCGAAAGACAATGCCGGCCGCGCCGACCAGAGCCGCGATCACAATGACATGCACAAGGCCCGAGGCGGAGAGCCGTTGCGCGCCCGGCCAGTCGCCGGCCCCGATCGCGCGGGCGACGAGCGCGCCGATCGCGATCGAGAGCCCGATATTGATCGAGACGGCGAAGAACATGACCTGAGTCGCATAGGCGACCGCCGCCGTGAGGTTCGGATCGCCGAGGCGCGACACGTAAATGAGAGAAAGAAGATCCACGATGAAGATGGACATGAGCCCGATCGAGGCCGCCGCCGTCATGACGAGCACGTGGCGCATCGTCGAGCCTTCCGTGAAAATCGGGCGCGTCAGTTTCGAGGCTGAACTCAATGAACTTGATCCCTTCGCGATCGGACGCGGCCGCGGCTCCACGCGCTTCGTACACTCTCGGCGTCTCGAGCGCTTTCCAAACTTCAAGAGCTTGCGTTTTTTCTCGCGGCTCGGATCGCTTTAATCAGATCGGCAAGAACATGCTTTAGAAACGCTATTTTGACGGATGCAAAAAGATTATCCGCGCCCCGGCGCGGAAATGTTAATGAGCGCGGAACCCTGAGTTTGGCGCAATCGACGATGGCGGCGCTATGAACGAGACACACCAGCATGCCCATGCCCATGGCGGCGCCCACGCGCATGTTCACGCCCCGGCGAGCTTCGGGGCGCGCTTCGGCGTCGGGATGGCGCTCAATCTGATCGTCGTCATTCTCGAAGCCGTCTATGGAGTCCTCGGCAATTCGATGGCGCTCATCGCCGACGCCGGCCATAATCTTTCGGATGTGCTCGGCCTCGGCGTCGCTTTCGCCGCGGTCGTGGCGTCGCGGCGCGCGCCCTCGCCGCGCTTCACCTATGGGTTGCGGGCGACCTCTATTCTCGCGGCGCTCTTCAACGCCATGTTCCTGCTCATCGTCACCGGCGCGCTGGGCTATGCCGCGATTGAGCGTTTCTTTGAACCGGAGCCGGTGGCGGGCGGCGCCATGATGGCGGTGGCTGGGATCGGCGTGATCGTCAACGCCGCCACGGCGGCGCTGTTCGCTTCGGGGCGCAAGAACGACCTCAATGTTCGCGGTGCCTTTCTGCATATGGCGGCCGACGCCGGAATCTCGGCGGGCGTCGTCGTCGCCGGCCTCGCCATAACGCTTACCGGATATCATTGGATCGACCCCGCCTTGAGCCTGCTTATCGGCGCGGTCATCATCGCCGGCACCTGGGGTCTGCTGCGCGAGAGCGTCGCCATGTCCCTCGCCGGCGTTCCCGTCGGCATCAGCAGCGCGGAGGTGCGGCGCTTTCTCTTGGCGCAGCCCGGCGTCTCGGGCCTCCACGATCTCCATATTTGGCCGATGAGCACCAGCGAGACCGCGCTCACCGTCCATCTCGTCATGCCGGACGGGCATCCTGGCGACCCGTTCCTGATGCGCGCCGCCGCCGAACTGCACGAGCATTATCGGATCGGACATGTGACCATGCAGATCGAGACCGAGCATGAAACCGCTTGCGCCCTCGCGCCCGACGAAGTGGTGTGAGGCGAGGCGGCTGTCCGCTTCTCAAACCTTGGGCGTAGTCCACGCCAAGATTTGACGTATGACTATGGCGAGAGCCGCGTCGAGAGCGGCGGACACGGTCGCGCCATCCTCCGCCGCGGCCGGCGCGCTCGCTGAAAAATTCCGCTCGAACAGGATTCGACCTTCGCGGTCGAGAATGCGGGCCGAGATTTCGACGACCGCTTCTCCGCGCGGGACGTCGAGCTCGAAGCGGCGGATATCCGCCTGAAGGTTATGGCCAGCCTCGCCGCTTGCGCCTAAAAGATGCGCCTTCTCGAAGCTTTCGGCGAGCCGCGCCTCGACCAGCATGGGCAAGGGCGCCGTCCATTGCGCGCCGGTCAGGTAAGCCAGGGCGTCTTTGCCGGTGCGGACGACGATCCGATTCGAATCGGCCGCCAGCGTCGTCGTCGGCCTCATGACCGCGATCTTGCCGCGCCCCGGTTGCGGCCCCGCCACCGCATTTGGCGCCGCGCCGAGATTGTAGGCGACCATGGAACTGGTCGCGCAAGCGGCGAGGGCGCTTGCGAGGCCTGCAACGGCGAGGATTTTGAGCGGCTGCGTCAAGCAAGCGGCGCGATGACGCGGGGCGCGAAAACGGGCCCAGATGCCGGGCTCCATTCCTGATCATCTCCGAACGGGAGGCCGGCGCGTGGTCGCCGGCGTTCAACCTGCGCGGCCTTGCAAAGGCCGGATCGCTCCGAGGCCTGGCGCGCGCAAGCCCGCTAACGGCTGCCAGTATATTCCGGAATTTGTTGCTTTTTGCCGAAGATGAATTGCTGCGGATTGCTTTCGATGGAGCGGATCGCCTGATTGATCTCTTCGAGCGTCTTGCGTCCGTCGACCGCCAGCGCCTCATATTGACGCAAGCCGGACCCGGTGAAGCGGTTCACATTGGCGGCGATCTCCTTCAGCCGAATGTCGAAATTGTCGGCGACCTTGCGGATCGATTTCGCCGCCTCAGCGATCTCGCCGAACGCGCCTTTCGAGTCGCCGGTGGCGAGAAAGCCGTTGAGATTGGTCAGGACGCCGTCGACCTTGTCCGCTGCGGCGTTGAGCTTGGCCGAGGTCGACGTGACGTTGGAGACGATCGTCTTCACGTCATTGGGGTTGACGGCCTTGACCAGCACGTCGACGTCGGTCGTCAGGGTCTCGAGCTTGACGGTCAAAGGCTTGATCGTCTTTCCGACGTCCGCCATGGCGCTCATGAAATCCTTGATCCCGTCCGAATTGGCGGCGAGCGCGTCGGAGAATTTCTCGACGTTCTTCACCGAGCCGGTGATGGCGGCGGCGCTGTCGTCCATAATCTTATTGGTCTTGCTGAGGAGGTCCGCGGCCTGATCGGAAATCTTGCGGGCGTTTTCGAGAAGGTCCTGGAAGTCCGAGCGATCGGCGACGATCACGCCGGGCTCGCCGCCGGGACCCGCGGCTAGGGGCGGGGATTGCTCGGCGCCGCCGAACAGCGCGACAGAGGCCACGCCGGTCAAGCCGGTCGATTCGAGGCGCGCCTTGGTGTCGGCGCGGACCGGCACGCGCGCGTCGACGTCGACTAGCGCGGAGACATGGCCAGGGTCGGTCGGAGAGAGGTCGATCTTGACCACTTCGCCGATGCGCACGCCATTGAACAGCACTGGCGCGCCGCGTAGAAGGCCCGACACCGATCCGGTGAAGACGACCTTATAGACTTGGCGGCCGCCGCTTCTGTCGCCGCCGGCGAACCAAAAGACGAAGCCGAAGGCCGAGGCGATCACCGCGAGGGTGAAAGCGCCGATCAAGGCGTAATTCGCGCGGGTTTCCATATTTTCCAGAGTCCTATTCGCCGCGCCTGCCCGGTTGGCCCTTGGCGGACCTCCGCGCCTGCCGGCTGGTCAAAGATCCTCCGAGACGCCTCCCCGCGCGACCGAAGGATCGAATTGTCGCGCCCGCTTGCCGTGAAAATAGGCGCGAAGCCACGGATGTTCGGCTGCGACCATGGCCTCGATCGGCCCCGCCGCAATCACTTTTCCCTCCGCGAGCGCGGCGATGCGGTCGCAAATCGAATAGAGGCTATCGAGATCATGCGTGACCATGAAGACGGTCAAGCCCAAAGTCTTCTGCAGCGTGGCGATCAGCTCATCGAAATCCGCAGCGCCGATCGGGTCGAGGCCCGATGTCGGCTCGTCGAGAAAGAGAAGCTCGGGGTCGAGCGCCAGGGCCCTCGCCAGGGCGGCCCGCTTAATCATGCCGCCGGACAATTCTGACGGATATTTGTCGGCGGCGTCAAGATCCAGCCCAACAAGCTTGATCTTGAGCATGGCTAGCTCATCCGCGAGCCGAGGCGACAGGCGCAAATGCTCCCGCATGGGAACTTGAACATTTTGCTTGACCGTCAGGCCGGAAAAAAGAGCGCCTTGCTGGAACATCACGCCGATGCGCCGGTCGATGCTATCATGCCCGCGCGCCGACGCCTGATCGATGTCGGAGCCGAAAATTTCGATCCGCCCGCTCTCCTTGCGGATGAGCCCCAAGATCGTTCGCGTCAAGACGGATTTGCCCGTGCCCGAGCCGCCGACGAAGCCGAGCACCTCTCCCCGGTAGACGTCAAGGTCGAGGCCGCGCATCACGCGCTCTTCGCCGAAGGCGACGACGAGCTCGCGCACCCGGATAACCGCTTCCGTCGTCGGGCGCGCGCGGGCTTGCGCCGAAAGCAGTCCTGGCGCTCGAACGGGCGCGCCGGCCCCGAGGGCGAGCTCTTCGGTCAAAATCGAATTCCAGCGAAGAACATAGCGAAAATGCCGTCCACGACGATCACCATGAAGATGGATTTGACGACCGAGGCCGTGACCCTGCGCCCAAGAGATTCGGCCGAGCCTTCGACAGCGAGGCCCTCGACCGAGGCGATGAGCCCGATGACGAATCCCATGAACGGCGCCTTGATCATGCCGCTCAGGAACGTGTGCAGGCCGATCGCCTCTGGCAAGAGCGCGATGAAGCTCCGCGGCGTGATGCCGCCATAGATCCAGGCTACGACAATGCCGCCGAAGATCGCCGACATGTCGCCGATGAAGGTCAGAAGGGGGACGCTGATCATGAGCGCGAGAATGCGCGGCGCGATCAGCACGTCCATGGGCTGCATGCCCATGACCTTTAAAGCGTCGATCTCCTCGCGCATCTTCATCGAGCCGAGCTCGGCGGTGATCGCCGAACCCGAGCGGCCCGCCGCCATGATGGAGGTCAGCATGACGCCGAGCTCGCGCAGGATGAGAATGCCGACGAGATCGACGACGAGAATGGTTGCGCCGAAGCGCCGCAATTGGAAAAGGCCCTGTTGAGCGACGATCGCGCCGACCAGAAAATTGATCAGGAAAATGATGGGGACGCCGCGGAGCGCGATCGTCTCCATGTGGGAAAAGAGCGAGGCGGGGCGAAATCGGCTCGGCCGCGCGAGACTCTTGCCGATCGAGGCCACGAATTGGCCGAGGCAATCGACGGCGTTGAGGAGATCGTGTCCCGCGCTCGCCACGCTTTGGCCGACGTCGGCGAGAAGATCGACCGCATAGGATTTACGCTTCCGCGGCGGCGCGTTGAGAGCGCGATACCCCGCCTCCTCGAGAAGGATCCCGAACTCTGGTCTGATCGAGGCGAGCTCCGCCGCGACGCCCCTCGCGCTGAGCTGCTGCCGGGTCCGGTCGATCAGCCAGGCGCCCGCCGTGTCTAGCCGCGCGACGCCGCCGAGATCAAGAATGGCGCGGCGGCCCGCGCCTCCCTCAGTCAGAAGCGCCTTGGCGCCGGCTTCGATCTCGGCGGAGGCGTCGAGGGTCCAGTGGCCGGCGAGGCTGAGCCAAATAGCGTCGCCGGCTCGCCGGCTGGAGAATGTCGGACCGTTCAACGAGCCCATCCTGATCAGGTCCTCAAGATCGCCTTCGAGGCGCGGGATGGAGGCTTTTATGTCGACCTTGCGGCGAAGTCGTGGCGCCGGCCAGCGTTCGGAACTGCGCGGTACGCTCGAAAGAGCAGCGATCACGCAAAATTCATTTGGCCGAGCGACTGTTGCGGCGTCGCCACGCCAGACAAGCAAAATGCGTCTCGGCTCCCGCGATTCAGGAAACGTTCTTGAATCGGCCGGGTAAAACTCGCACCCTCAATACGCGAATTGCGGTTTCGTATGGTCGAGCGTAACGCGTTTAAGAGGTGTTTCGAAGTGAATTCGGGCGGAGCGTCTTGCCCTCGACGGTCAAGCTTGCTTGGGCGGAGGCCGGCCTTCAAAGGCTGGCGGAGCCCGGCTCGTCGCTTCTTCGTCCTTCTCTTTTTTCTCGCCCAGGTTTTCTCTCCCGCCTCGCTGGCGCACGCGCGCTTTACCGTGCCTTCGCCTCTTCTCGCCGCACAATCAGACGCCGCGGCGTCTGGCCAGGAGGCGACGAAATCTGCGGTCCCGTGCCCGCGTCATGCCATCCAACGCGGCGGCTCGAATGGCGACAAACCGCCATGCTGCCCGCAAGATGACTGCTCTTGCTCCCTGACAGGATGCCTCGACGCGGCTGCGATTTTACTGCCTCCTGAGATCGCGCAAGCCGCCTATGCTCCGCGCATGTCGGAGGCCTCCGCCTCATGGCAAGTTTCCCGCAACATTCGCCGGCTCACTGAATTCGTCGGGCAGCCACGGGGACCGCCTTCCTCCATCTGACTCGCAAGCGCCCCGATTCCGGCGGCTCAGCCGGCTCCAGCCATCGTGGGCGACGTCAACATTCAGATCGAGGATCCAACATGTCTCGCAGTTCTTCCATCGCCTTCGCAGGCGCGCTCGCCGCCGCCTTTGCGGGCGCCGCTCCAGCTCACGCGCACACCATCGTCGGCAACCGGGTTTTTCCGGCGACGCTCACGATCGACGATCCCGGCGTCAATGACGAATTGGCTCTTCCGGCCTTCACCTATATGGCCGCGGCCAATTATGATGGAACGCTCGGTTCGCTATCTTATACGTTTGGTTGGGAATATTCGAAAACGATCACGGCCGATCTCGGCATTTCAGTGGGTTCCGGGGGGTTCACCTGGCAAAGGAACCCGCAGGCCGCCGGCTGGGCCAATATCGAGACACAGCTGAAATATGTCTTCTACCAGAACGCGGAACATGAATTCATCATTTCCGGCGCGGTCAATTTCGAATGGGGCCATACGGGCAGTGGCCAAAGCTCCTCTCTCCCCTCCGATCCCTACACGACCGTCACCCCGAAGCTCTATATCGGCAAAGGATTCGGCGACGTCGGAGTAGATTGGGCGAAGCCTTTCGCGATTACCGCCGAGGCGGATTATTCCTTCTCGACGCATCCGATCACCGCGACGCTGCAGCAAGATCCGAATACCGGCATCAATTACATCCAATTGGATCAGACGCCGACGGTTCTGACCTATGGCGCGACGCTGCAATATAGCCTGCTCTACATGAATTCCTATGTTCACGAGGTCCCGGAAATCTTCAGGCGGCTCATTCCGGCCTTTGAAGGTGTGTTCAGCACGCCGGTCTCCAATATTGGCCCCTCGGTCGAAGGGCAATGGACCCACACGACCACGGGCGTGGTCGGCCCGTCGCTCTATTATATTGGGAATTATTTCCAGATTGGCGTGATGGCCCAATTCCCGATCAATCAAGCTAGCGGCAAGCATGTCGGCGCCGCCGCCGTCTTGGATTTCTTCCTCGACGACATCGCTCCAGACACGATCGGCAAGCCTCTCTTCGGCCCGCCTCAGGCGCGGCCCGGCAGAATTTAGGAGCTCGGGCGTCATGCGAAAGATTCTGAAAATTCTCGCCGCCGCGACCGCCGCCTGCCTTCTCGCGGCGACCGCCGCCTTCGCCCACGCCTTTCTCGACACAGCTTCGCCCGGCGTCGGCGCGACCGTGCGCGGCTCGCCGAGCGAGCTAAGGCTCAGCTTCAGCCAGAATATCGTCGCGGCTTTTTCGGGGGTCCAAATCTCGACCGCGAGCGGGCAGGCGGTTTCGGCGGGCAAAGCCGTGCTGGTTGCGCCCAATGTCCTCACCGTTCGGCTCGGCCGCGCGTTGAGCCCCGGGGCCTATGTGGTGAGCTGGCACGTCGTCTCGGTCGACACCCATCCGACGTCGGGCACTTATCAGTTCACGGTCGCGCCCTAGCCGTGGGGCTTCGGCCGGCGCGGCGCGCCAGCCGCGGGCATTGGAGCCGAGGCCCTCGAGCCGCCGTCGCGACGACGGTTCGAGGCGCGATCGAACAGATTCGAATATGCCCCGCTGCAAGGCTCCGGTGCTCGTGCAAGTGAGCGGCGCGGGAGCCTTCTCTCGTCATCAAGATCAAGACCCGCCAGCGCAGAACAAGCGCGAGGAGGAGCAATGTCGATCTTTCAGATCCTCGTCCTCGCTGCTGCGGCGGCGGAAGAGGCGCCGTTCCAGGCCGATATGGGGAGCATGCCGCCGGAGTCGGGCGACGGCTTCATCACGATTTTTCATTTCCTCTTCCTAGCGCGCTGGATTCACTTCGCCGCTGTTTTCATTCTTTTTGGCTCGTCCTTCTTTTGGTTCTACATGGGGCATGAGCGCTCGGAATCGGGTCTTGGCGGATTGCCGCGAGCCCTTCGTGCGACGAAGATCCTGCTTTGCGTGGCGGCGCCGATCGCCGCGATCTCGGGCGTTGCCTGGCTCGCCGGCATTCTGGCCAATATGACGAGCGGTTTCAGCAATGTGGTCGATCTCGAGACCTGGCGCCTCTTCTTCTTCGAGACGCAGTTCGGCCCTGTGTCGATCGTGCGCTTGGCGCTGCTCGCCGCAGCCATCGTGGTCGTCGCGTTGCCTTGGCGCAACCGCGCTTGGTTTTCGGCTCTTCTCCATATCGGGGCGTTTCTGTTGATCACCCAGGCCTGGCTCGGCCATGCCGCAGAGGGCGGCGCGGGCCTTTATGGGACCGTGATGATAACTGCCTATTGCGTTCATGCGCTCGCGGCCGCCGCCTGGGTCGGAGGTCTGCCGCCGCTTTTGTTCGCGCTCGTGGAGCAGCGACGCTTCAACCCTCATGACGCGCGCGATTGGACTCTCGACATTCTTTCGCGCTACTCGCTCATGGCCATGGCGGCGGTGCCGTTGATTGTCCTCAGCGGGATCGCGAACGCCGCCTTTCGCGTCGCCGGCGCCTTCGACAAGCTGTTTTATACCGGCTATGGCGACGTGCTCTTTGCGAAGGTTGGGGTCGTCGCCTTGATGCTGGGTCTCGCCGCTTTCAATCGCTTCGTCGCCATGCCGCGCTTGCGCGCCGCTTCGTTGAAAGGGATGGGGCAGATCAACCGGCTGCGCGTCAGCGTGGCTTGCGAGCTGGCTCTGGGAGCGCTCGTCCTTGCCGTCGCCGCCGTGCTCGGGATCACGCCGCCGCCGCAATGAGCAGGCCGCCGGCCACAATTGCTTCATCCTCGGAGAGCATATCAGCGAGGACGCGGGAGCGCGCGGCGCGCTTGCAACGATAAGGACCGAGGGGTCGGCATGCCTTCAACGCCGCACATAGAAAAGCATTTCCTCGCCTCCGAGCTCGTCCGCGACGTCGTGATCGGGATGGCGGACGGCCTCACCGTTCCTTTCGCTCTCGCGGCCGGGCTTTCGGGAGCCGTCGCCTCGACGCGGATCATCACCACCGCCGGCCTCGCCGAGGTCGCCGCGGGGGCGCTGGCGATGGGGCTCGGCGGCTATCTCGCGGCGCGGACGGATCTCGAGCATTACCGGTCGGAATTCCGACGCGAGAAGACGGAGATCCGGGAGCTGCCCGAAACCGAACGGTCGGAGGTGCGCAAGATCCTGCTCGAATTCGGCCTCGACGCCGAGCAAACCGAGACCGTGACCGCCACGCTGACCCGCGACCCTTCGCGGTGGACGAAGTTCATGATGCGCTTCGAACTTGGCCTCGAGGAGCCGGATCCCGGCCGCGCGTTGGCCAGCGCCGTGACGATCGGGACCGCCTATGTGGTCGGAGGCCTTATTCCACTTCTGCCTTATTTCTGGTCCAAGAGCGTTTCTCAGGCGCTTTTGATCTCGATCGCGACGACTTTGAGCGCGCTTTTCGTTTTTGGCGGCGTCAAAGGCCGATTGACCGGCGTGGCGCCATTGCGTAGCGCGCTTCAAACGGCCATCGTCGGCAGCATCGCCGCCGGCGCGGCTTTCGCTCTAGCCCGTCTCGTCGGGGCCTGAGCCGGCGTCCCCGCGCGAGCGGCCGACGCGATGGGAAGGGCCATGTTCAGCGTCGACCCTTTGATTCTCGGTCTCGCCGTGGCGCTAGGCATAGGTCTTTTGATCGGCGCCGAGCGCGAACGGCGGAAGGAGGAAAGGCGGGCTCCGGCCTCCGCCGGCATTCGCACCTTCGCCCTGGCGTCCCTGGCCGGCGCCCTCAGCATCGTGCTCGGCGGCCAGCTTTTATTCGCGGTCACGCTCGGCGGGGCCTTCGCCCTGGCGAGCTTCGCCTATTGGCGCGGCTTCCGGGACGATCCTGGGCTGACGACGGAAATCGCCCTCGTCGTGACCATTCTTCTCGGCGGACTGACGATGTCGCGCCCGGGCCTCGCCGCCGGCGTCGCCGTCGCTGTCGCCATTGTGCTCGCCGCGCGGACCGCCCTGCACCGATTTGTCAGTTCGGTTCTCGGCGAGGACGAGCTCCATGACGCCTTGACCTTCGCCGCTGCGACGCTGATCGTTCTGCCTTTGCTGCCCGATCGTCCAATGGGGCCTTTGGCCGCTCTCAACCCGCATGCGATCTGGATCCTCGTGATCCTGGTCATGGCCATCGGCGCCTTCGGCCATATCGCCGTCCGCCTCCTCGGCCCTCGCTTCGGCTTGCCCCTCGCAGGCTTGGCGTCGGGCTTCATCTCCAGCGTCGCGACGATCGGGGCGATGGGCGCCCGCGCGGCGGAGGCTCCCGCCCTGCTCTGGCCGGCGGCGGCGGGGGCGGTCCTGTCGACGGTCGCGACCGTCGTGCAAATGGCCTTGCTGCTCGCGGTGGCCAATGTCGCGACCTTGATCGCCTTGGCGGTCCCGCTCGCTTGCGCCGGCGCCGCGGCGATCCTTTACGGCGCGACCTTTGCCGTTTGGGCTCTGCGCGGCGAGACAGGCGCGGTGCGAGAGCGGGGCCGCGCCTTCAGTTTGGCGACGGCTCTCACATTCGCCACCATGCTCGCTGCGATCCTCCTCGGGTCGCGCGCCTTGAGCCAATGGTATGGCGAACGGGGCGTGCTGGCAGCCGCCGCGATGGCGGGATTCGCCGACACGCATTCCGCCGCCATTTCGATCGCGGCCCAGGTCGGCGAGGGGCAAATCGCGGCTGGGGACGCGACGCTCCCTATCTTGGTCGCGCTCTCGACGAATTCGATCACCAAGCTTGCAGCGAGCCTGTTCGGTGGCGGCGGCCTGACCTTCGCGCTCCGGGTCGTTCCGGGATTGATCTTGGTGATTTCGGCGGCTTGGGCGGGCTGGTGGTTCGTCCGCTAAGTCCCGCCCTCCGCCGATCCGGACATATTGCGTCGCCGGCTCGATGCGATCGGGCTCCGACCCGTCGGACGGCGCGTTGATCCCTTCACGGCCTTATGCGAAAGCAAGGCCTTCCTCTGGCCGGCGATTCTTGATCCATGCGCAGCCTCACAGTCGCCGTCGAGCGCTTCCCGATCGCCGGGAAATTCGTCATCGCCCGCGGCGCGAAGACCGAGGCTGTCGTGGTCACCGCGACGATCAAGGACAACGGCGTCAGGGGCCGGGGCGAGTGCACGCCCTATGCGCGCTACGACGAAACGGTCGAAAGCGTGACGTCCCAGATCGAATCGATCCGCACGGACATCGAGGCGGGCGCCGATCGGATGCGGCTTCAGACGCTGCTCGCTCCAGGCGCTGCGCGCAATGCGCTCGATTGCGCCTTATGGGACCTCGAGGCCAAGCGTCGGGGCCTTCGCGCGCATGAACTCGTCGGCGCGGCCCCGCCGGCGCCCGTCGTCACGGCCTTCACCCTTTCGGTCGGTTCGCCCGCCGAAATGGCGGCGGCGGCGGCGGCGGCCCGCGAGCGCCCGCTTTTGAAGGTGAAGCTCGCCGGCGAGGGCGACGTCGTGCGTCTCCGTGCGGTCCGCGCCGCAGCGCCGGACGCTGCCTTGATCGTCGACGCCAATGAATCCTGGCCTGCTGCGGATCTCCAGGCAAATCTCGCTGCTTGCGCTGCCGCAGGCGTTATTTTGGTTGAGCAGCCGCTTCCGGCCGGCGCGGACGCCGCGCTGGGCCAAATCGAGCGTATCGTTCCGATTTGCGCCGATGAGAGCGCGCATGACCGTCACGGCCTCGAAATGTTGCGCGAGCGCTACGATGTCATCAATGTCAAGCTCGACAAAGCGGGCGGGCTGACCGAAGCCTTGGCGATGGCGGAGGAGGCGGAAAATCTCGGATTCGCGATTTTCGCCGGCTGCATGGTGGCGAGCTCTCTGGCCATGGCCCCCGCTCTTCTGATCGCAGCCCGGGCCCGTTTCGTCGACCTCGACGGACCGCTTCTCTTGGCGCGCGACCGGCCCGAAGGACTCGTCTACGACGGCTCCATGATTCTCCCGGCGTCGCCCGCGCTCTGGGGGTGAGGCGGCGTTGACGCCTGGCCACAAGGGCCGCCGGGCGCCGGCGGCCCTGAATGCGCTTCGATTTTTCATAAATGTCGCTCGAAGAAAATCGCGCTGCGCAATCCTGCGCGGCTGCGGCTCCTCCAGTTTGGCGCAATGGAATGGCGTCAAGCTTCTGGTCGGCAAAGGCTGCTGTCACGGCCTGCGCGGCTTGGACGAACTGTAAACGCTCTGGTTGAAGTTTTGGCGAAGTATATATCGTCACGTAATTTTTTCACATGTTGAGCATGTTTTCGCCGCCCATTGTCATAGGCGCGCCGTAGATCATTGATTTAAGACGCTACGTACGGTCGAGTTAGAGCTTGGCGCTTTTACGGCGCCATTGTGGCTCGACCCTTATTACAAGTATTATGTGATAATATATATGTAATACAGTCACATAGTGCTCATATTTATAGATAATATGGAGATACCAAGCAATTATTTAAGTATAAACTTCAATAGTTTATAAGTTTACTAATACTAACGCAAACTAAAATAATATTTTATAAAAATTATTAGGCGTTAGTGAAGATAACTATAGGCTCTTGAAGGAAGGTTATGATGCGAATATCAAGCAACTGGTCTTATACCGGTTCAGTGCCGGTGTTTCTACATTTGGCGCAATGGATCGGCCTCATAGCTCCACTCTTGCTTCTCGTTTCGTCCCACGCGGCCTCGGCGACGCCGATCATTTTCAACCAACCCTTCTCGGCCAAACCCGGCGACGTCATCAGCGTCACTGGAACCGGCTTCGGCTCGGCGCCGCAGGTCTTTTTCAAGTCGGTCCACGAATCCAAAACTGCACAGCTTGCAATCTTGCGCGGGCAGAGCACCGTCGCAGTGTTTCAAGTGCCCGCGACCCAATCCATCGACACTTACGAGTTTTGGATCTCAGACGGCGCGACCTCGAGCGCTCACGCCTACATCAATATGCCGCGCGCCATGCAGTTCAGCGGGCCGGACATCGCTCCCGGCCAATATTTTCGGATCTGGGGCCGAAACCTCTATTTGAACGGCGCAACGCCGCGAATCTACTTCATCGACGTTGCGACCAATTCATGGCTCGCGCCCGTCACGCCGGACTTCACCGGACCCAACGACGCCTATCAGCTCTACTTCAAGGCGCCGAACGGCATAGCCGCCGGAAAGACCTATCAGGTCGTGGTGACCAACACCTTTGGCTCGGCGACCGCCGACAGCACGCTTCTCGGCCACGCCGCCGGAACCGACGCCTACGGCGTGGGGCAAGCCTGGGGGAGCGAATTCATCGCCCAGAACGGACCCGGCTACCAGGCCGGCGTCGCCGGAACCAACGAGAACGACCACCACGTTTATGACGTCACCAGCGATCCGTCCCTGAGCGTCCACGCCAAGGGTGACGGCGTCACCGACGCGACTTGGGCGATCCAGCTCGCGATCAACACCGCCGCCTCGCATGGCGGCGGCCTCGTCTACCTTCCGGCCGGGACCTATCGCCTCGCCTCTCCGATTGGGGTTGGGCTCACCTTGAAATCCGGCGTGATGTTGAGAGGCCACAGCGCCGCCGACACCAAGATCGTCTATGGTCCGACGACGCCGCAAGGCTCCTCCTATCAATTCTTCGCCATCTACTGGCCGCCCGGAACCAGCCTCTCCGGGATCGCCGATCTTTCGCTTCAAAATGTCGACAAGACGAGCCAGGTCGTCGTCAGCACCACCGTCAACCATGGCTCGGTGAGCAAGATCGCCCTTTTGCGCGTCAATTGGGATGAAGGCAGCGGCCAGCCCATTTTCATGCAAGGCGACAGGGTCATGATCCGCGATTGCACGATCACCCAATCGCCTAACAATCAGGTCCCCTATTCCGATGGCGCAAGCGGTTTGGGTCCGATCAATTTCGGGCAAGTGAGCAATCTCTCCTTCCTGAACAATACGGTGTCCTGGTTCAGCGGCCAGAATTTGATGGACGATATGACAAATGTCGTGATCGACGGCAACCATTTCACCCGCAACGCCGACCAGATGGTCGCGACGGCGGCGCAGACGAGCTGGCCCTATGTCACCTGGCCCTGGCCCGGAAAGCCGATCGCCGTCGGCGACGTCATCGAGCGGACGCCCGGCCGGCAGATGAGCATCAATTTCGGCAACAGAATCGTCGTCGAGAACAATATTTTCGACACCGCCGGCGCCGTGATGAAATTCAATTGGGACGACGGGGAGACTTTCCTTAGCGAGGGCGGCGGCGCCTCGCCGAGATCGGACGCTGGGACGGCGACCTCGGCGACCTCGCTGACCATCACGGACGACTCGCGTGGCTCGAGCGGCGCCTGGAACTATAATCCGAATTCGGTCGTGAGCGTCGTCAGCGGTGCGGGCGCAGGACAGATCCGAAATATCGTGTCCAACAACAACAACACATTCACGATCGATCGGTCATGGGACGTTATTCCGTCGTCGGGAGATCATTTCGCAATCGACGTGCCCTCGTTGCAAAATGCTCTTATCACCTACAATAACATGAGTGGCAATCGACGTGGGATCGTCCTGTATACGGGCACCTTTCTAAATACGTCCATCATCGAAAACTCGATGACCGACAATGGCGGTGTCCTGCTGCGCCCAGATCAATATGTAATGAATGGGCCCAATGGCGCCCAATTTCATTTCGGCAGAATGCGCAACATAGAAGTGAATCGCAATAAGCTGACAAATTCTTCCGGCCTATTCGACTCCTATATTTTTCTCAATTTCGCGCTCATTTCGCCGACCACGCTTTGGGGCGCCAGCGTAGACGGCATCGAGATGCGCGGCAATTCCATCGCCGGCTTTTCCGGAACCCCGATCGACGACGCGCCCGCGGATGGATATTTCAACTATGTCGCTTACCACAATCCTAATGCCGATTTTGTCGACCAAGGGGTGAATACGATCGTCGGCACTGTCATGCAAAACAATGTCTGCACGAGTTGCTCGCCAAGCTATACTCTGAGCACGGGCGATCTCGATACGGTCATATGGAACGCGACTTCGACGACGACTTCGGCCGTGGCCGCGACCAGCTTATCTCAACTCATAAGTGACAAACCGATCTGGAAAACAGCGATCGGACCATCGGTCGGCACGGTCGTAGGTCCCTGAAGGCGCATGATCAGCGCGCAATCGAGGGCCAATGCAGGCGAAGGCTGATCCTTCGCCTGCATGTTCCGAGCCGACAGCTTTGACGGCGCGTCGCACATGCAAGCAACCGCCGCGCCGTTCGCGCTTTCGTCGAAACGGGCTCGTCGGATTGAACCTTCAAACCGCTTGCGCGATCGAGCAGTTCAATTCTAAATTGCTTGAAATCGAATTGCTTTGCCGAAAGATGGCGCGATGGCCGACGACGACGCCATGCCGAGGCTCGATCAGCAGCTATGCTTCACGATCTATTCGACCATGCATGCGCTCGGCAAGGCCTATGCGCCGCTCCTGGACGGAATCGGCCTCACTTACCCCCAATATTTGGTCATGCTTGTTCTTTGGGAGGCGGACGACCTCACCGTCAAGGACATAGGCGAACGGCTTCATCTCGATTCCGGCACGCTGACCCCGCTTCTTAAGCGGCTCGAGGCCTTGGGCGTTCTTCACCGAGCGCGAGACGCTAAGGACGAGCGCCAAGTGCGCATCGGGCTTACTGAAAAAGGCCATGCGTTGCGGCGGGAGGCGAAGGCTATCCCCAGTCAAATCGCGCGCGCCATGGGCAGGCCGGCGGAGGACCTCAAGAGCTTGCGCAAGGATCTGCGCCGCCTTCGCAACGCCCTGCTCGGCAAGCGCGCGAAATCCGACGCCAAGGCCTCCGGCGACTGAACTTGCGCAATACGGCCGGAGCATTGGGCGAATAAGGAAATGGCGGCGTCCTATCGCCTCTGCAGCAGGCGGCTGACCACTTTCGAGGTGTAATCGACCATTGGGACGATCCGGGCGTAATTCAGTCGGGTCGGGCCGATAACGCCGAGAACCCCGACGATTCGGTGCTGCTCGTCGTGAAACGGCGCGGCGATCATCGAGGAGCCCGACAGAGAGAAAAGCTTGTTCTCCGAGCCGATGAAAATGCGCACGCCTTCGCCGCCTTCGGCTCGGCTCAGGAGGTCGATCACGTCCTTCTTGGTCTCAAGGTCCGCAAAAAGCAGGCGAATGCGTTCGAGATCTTCGATCGCAGTCAGATCCTGAAGCAGATTGGCCTGGCCTCGCACGATGAGTTGCGGCCCGTGGCCGGCGCATTCCGCCCAACTTGCAAGGCCGGCGTCGACGAGGCGGGTGGTCAATTCTCCGAGTTCCGCCTCGGCGGCTTTATGCGCCGTCTCGATCTCCGCTCTGACCTCGCCCAAGGTGCGGCCTCGGATCCGGGCGTTGAGATAATTGCCGGCTTCGATGAGGGCGGAGGGCGGCAGCCAGGCGGGGATCTGAATGATGCGATTTTCGACGGATCCGTCCTCCGCGACAAGAACGGCGAGCGCGCGCTCCGGCTCGATGCGGACGAATTCGATATGTTTCAGGCGCGAATTTTCCTTGGTCGTGACGACTACGCCCGCGCCGCGGGTGAGCCCCGAGAGCATGAACATGGCGTCGCCGAGCACGCCTTCGATCGGCTGTTCCGGGGACGCGGCTTTCACCTGGGCTTCGATCTGCTCGCGCTCTCCTTGGCTGACGTCGCCGAGCTCCAGCAGGGCGTCGACGAAAAAGCGTAGGCCGAGCTCTGTCGGCAAGCGGCCGGCGCTGGTGTGCGGCGCATAGATCAGGCCGAGTTCCTCGAGATCCTGCATCACATTGCGGACAGAGGCCGGCGACAGCGACATGGGCAACAGCTTGGCGACCTGCCGCGATCCGATGGCGTCTCCGCTCGAAAGATAAGAATCGACGATCTGTCGGAATATTTCGCGCGAGCGGTCGTTGAGGATCGTCACGCTGCCGCCGCTAATGCGCGTGGGGTCGCGCAAATGCTCGATAGGAAGGGCCATACGCCTAACATGGCCGCGCCGACGCCTGGATGCAAGCGCCGCGAAGGCCGCCTCGTTCGGCGGATTTTGGCGTGGCGAGGTCCAGCCCAAGAACGTCAGGCCCGGGAAAGCTATTCCCCTTTCTATTCCGCCGAGGCTCCTGTTGGCGCGCCGGAGCTATTCCTCGCGCCTTTTGAGCGTCGTTCGTCCGAGGCGCTGGGGCCAAACGGTCCCGACGCCTTTCAGGCCCAACGGTTCTGTCTGGGGCGTCAAGCGCCATGCGGAGACCGATCGCCGATCCGAGAAAAGCTCGGCGTCGTCGTTTCGCGCGGCGCTTTCTTTCCAAGCGGGCATTCAGTCGAATGAGCATCCAGAAGTCCGAAAAATTCGATCCTGACCACAGTCGCGGAGAGATTCGCAATAAGGCTCTGCTTCAGGTCGCCATTGCCGAAGCCTTTGCCTGTCTCAGCGCCGGCGCGCCGCAAGAAGCTGTGCTACATCTCGAAAAATCGGCTCATCTCGCCGGCATGAGCGACGTCGGCTGCTATGTCTTCGGCCTGATTTATTTCAACGCCGACGATCAGCGCAACGCGCTCGCCTGGTTCGATCGCGCAATCGCTTTGAATCCCGCCAGTTCTGAGGCGCTCGGCGCGCGCGCGATCGTTCTCCAGCGTCTCGGGCAGCCGCTCGACGCCCTCGAGGCCCTGCAAGACATTCTAAAGCTGTGGCCGCAGGATGTGGACGCCTTGTTCAGCATGGGCGTCATCTTGCAGAGCCTCGGACGCATGCGGGAGGCGCTGGCCGCCTACGAGAGCGCATTGTGCTGGCGGCCTAATCATTTTGAGGCGGCGACGAATCGCGGCGCTCTGCTGGAGCGCTTTGGCCGTTTCGAGGAAGCGCTCGCCTGTTTCGAAAAGATCGCATCGCTCAGGCCGGACGACAGTAGGAACCTGTTCAACAAGGGCTCCGTCCTGCAGAAGCTCGGGCGCCACGAGGAAGCGCTCGCCGCCTATGAAGAAGCCGCGAGATGCGGACCGCCCGACGCCGAGACCGAGCTCAATCGCGGCAATGTTTTGCAAAAGCTCGGGCGCCTGGCGGAGGCCCTCGCCTGCTACGATCGTTCGTCGCAATGCCGGCGCGGCTATCCGCAGGCGCTTTACAACAAGGGCATAGCGCTGCAGGGGCTCGGCCGGCTCGATGAGGCGCTCGCCGCCTATGACGCCGCCTTGGCGCTCGATCCCTCCTATTGCGAGGCTTCTTGCAACCGCGGCAATGTTCTCCACGAGCTTGGCCGTCTCGGCGAGGCTCTCGCCGCTTATAATAACGCCTTGAAGATCCGTCCGGCTTTTTTGCCGGCCCTGGCCAATCGGGCCAATATTTTCTTGCAGTCCGGCCGCGCCGAGGAGGCTCTCGCCTCCTGCGACGAGGCTCTGCGGCATGATCCGAAGCACCCGCAGGCGCTCGGGATTCGCGGCGCCGCGCTGCATAAGCTCGGGCGGCTGGAAGAAGCGCTTTCCACGCTGGATCGGACGCTGCAGCTTCATCCCGCCGCCTCCGACGCGCTGCTCAATCGCGGCAATGTGTTGCAGGAGCTCGATCGCCACCAAGAGGCCGTTGCATCCTATGACGAGGCGCTGCGCCTCACGCCGAATTATCCCGAGGCTTTGTCGAGCCTTGGCGTCGCGCTGAAGGAAGTCGGGCGCATCGACGAGGCTCTGGCCCGCTTCGACGAAGCGCTGGAACGCAAGCCCGCCTATGCGGATGCGCGCAACAACCGCGCCGGCGCGTTGCTTCTCAAAGGAAAGTTGGCGGAAGGTTTCGAGGATTTCGAGAGCCGCTGGAGTAGGTCGAACGCGCCGCCGCAAATGCAGATCTCAGGCGCGCCGCGGTGGAATGGAGAAAGCGTCGCGGGCAAGCGCATTCTGGTGTGGGATGAGCAGGGCCTGGGCGATCTCATCCAGTTCTCGCGCTACTTGCCCCTTCTTGTCGAAGCCGGCGCGGAGGTCACGTTGATTTGCCGCCGCAACATGCGTCGCCTCCTCGGCTCGCTGCGTGGCCCGCCGCGAATGATTGACGCCGTCGACCCGAATGAAAAATTCGATTTTCAATGCGCGCTTTTAAGCCTTCCGCGTGGTTTCAAGACGACGCTCGACACGATACCGGCGCGAACGCCTTATTTGACCGCGGAGCCCGAACTGGTCGCGAAATGGGCCGAGCGAATCGGCGGCGACGGCTTTCGCATCGGCATTTGCTGGCATGGCAACGCGTTCATCAATCTGAAAAGAACGATCCCGCCGTCCCATTTCGCTGCTCTCGCGGCAATCGCGGGCGTGCGGCTCATCAGCCTCATGAAAGACCAGAGCCGCATCGAGATCGAGGTGGAGGGCCGGCCTTGTCCGGTCGAATGTCTGGGAGACGGTTTCGACGCAGGGCCAGACGCATTCATCGACTGCGCCGCAGCGATGGCCGCGCTCGACCTCATCGTCACCTCGGACACGGCGATCGTTCACCTTGCAGGCGCCCTGGGGCGGCCGGTTTTCGCCGCCTTGAAGCAGGTCCCGGATTGGCGTTGGCTCCTGGAGCGCGAGGACTGCCCCTGGTATCCGACAATGCGCCTTTTTCGCCAGACGGAGCGCGACCAATGGAAGCCAGTCTTCGACCGCATCGCTGACGGGGTTGCGGCCCAAATTGCGGGCCAAGGCGAGTGCTTGCCGAAATCAGCGGATTCGGCGGAAGCCGCGTCCCGCGAACGGATAGAAAGCGCGCCGCGCCGGCTCGCCCGGATCACGATCCCGGCCGCCATAGGCGAGCTCGTCGATAAAATCACAATTCTGGAGATTAAGGAGACGCGCGTCTCTGACCCTGCAAAGCTCGCGAATATTCGGCATGAACTCCGTCTCTTGAGGAAGCTCAAGAGCGAAGCCGGCTTCGACGGCGCCGATCTCGCCCGTCTCGAAACGGAGCTCAAGGCAGCGAACGCTTTCCTCTGGAACGTCGAGGATGCGTTGAGGCTCTATGAGGCGCGAGCCGAATTTGGCGAGGATTTCGTCTCGCTGGCGCGACAAGTCTACAAATCGAACGACCTGCGCGCAGGCTTGAAGAAAGAAATCAATCTCCTGTTCAATTCCGAGATCGTCGAAGAGAAATCCTATGCCAATCAAGATTTGAGCGCGCTTCGGAAAAGCTTGGCGAACCGAGCCCATCGCCAGCCGGCTCTGGCGGCGGCGCTGAAGTGACTTCGCCCGCCTTAAACATTTTCCGATCTGAGCGAAGTGATCTGATCGACCGGAATAAGCTCATGTTTCGAAGAATGCGCGATTTCCAGTCGACGGAACGAGTCTATTCATTGGAATGACGCTTTAGCGACCTGAAATCGAGACGGGCACGTCGAAGCTTGGCGGCCTGGGCACGCCGATTGCACATTATCCTGCGTGGAGCGTGCCGCGCGGACCGATGTCCCGTGCGCGGCTTCGCCGTTTCCTCTTTCGGGCCGAGTTCATGGGCGCCAATTTGCGACGCGTCGACATTGACGCGATTTTCGCGTCTGAGACGCCGCGGCGGGCCTTTGAGACCATCGAGGCGCAGTTGCTCGGAGAAGAAATTGCCTCCGCCGAGGACGAGGACGCCCGCGGCCGGGTCCTCGAAGCGCTGGAAGCGGCGTTCGCTGAAAAGGTCCTCCTCACGCCGGAATGGCTTGCCGCCGTCTGCGACGCGAGCCCGAATTACCTCCGCCCGCACGGCGCGGCCACGACAAGTTTTGCGATCTCTTCCGCAGAGACGCGCCTCTGCGCCTTGCTGATCGGGGCGTTTCTGCCTTTGGCCCGCGAAGAGCGGGGGGCGCTCCTCGTTTCTGTCATCCCGTCGCTTGCCGACATCTCGCTTCTTTGCGCTTTGCTTTGTCGGATCGATCGCAGCGAATTTGATTTGGATCGCTCGGGCGCCACGCCGGCGATTGGCTTGGAGTCGCAGGGCGCGGGTTCTGAGCGGAGTTTGGCGGCGTCCTTTTTTGCGTCTTACATTGAGGCTGCGCGAAGCGGGCTTTTCGCGCGCATTGCGCGCTTGGCGAATACGGGAGGGATTTGGACGCAATGTGCGCCCTCATCGATTCTCTGGTTCTGGTTTACGTCGGGACAAGAGCAGGAAGCCTATCTCTTCGTGAAGCGGAGCATGCAGGATCCGAGAACCCTCGGCTTTGTGCTGGAATTGGCTTTGGAGAGCGGCGACGCCGGCGATGAAATCGTGGCTGTCCGACGCTGGTCCAAGATCATCGATTTCAACACGCTGGAGATGCGGGCGGTCGAGCTTGTGATGTCGAGCGCCTCCAGGGCGGATAGATCCAGGGCCCGGCGCTTCCTCGACGCTTTCGCCCAAGGCAAGAGCGACCTTTTCAAATAGCGTCTCCGCCTCTCGTCGGCGCTTCGGTCAGCTCCGGCCGCCCCTCTCCAGTCCGCATGATTCGGGGCGTCCTCGACCGGCGGAAAGAGCCGTCCGCGACGCAGCCCGCGCCGCTCGGCTCCATCTCTTGGCGAGACCCGCGACGCGTCGATTCGCTGACCGGTCAGGGTGGATGATGCGATCAATTCTGATCGAATTTTCCAGAATGAGAACCAAAATTAACCAACTGGTGTGAAATGCCAATGACCATGATTCGTTAGCGGCGCGCGCCGATTGGGAGGAGAATCGCCTTGGAGGACCCGAAGCGCGGTCCAGGGGCGGCGGCCGCTTCGCGAGACGCCGAGCGCGGGGCCCGCGACGACCGAGAGAGAAACGAGGCTTCGTCTCTTGCGCGCGCTTTGCGTCGGGCGCGGCTCGATGCGGCGGAGAGATCGCAGGCCGTCGCCGAATTGCGCTATGTGGAATTGGCGCGGCTCGAAATGCTCGAGGACGCGCTGGAGCCTCTCCTCGCCGAAGTCCCACCTCATGTCGACTTGTTCGATGTGGCGATCGCGCCGGGCGCGCATCCGCGTCTGTTCATCGACGTGATCGGCTTTGTCGAGATCGCGCCGGATCGGCGCACCTATCGCCTCGTGCAGGACGCGCGGCATGGCCGCGTCGCCTTGGTGGAGAGCGCGAGCATCGGCGAGATCGTTAATGCGGTCGCCGATTATATGGCCCACCGCTTGATCGAAAGGGAAAAGGCGCTGGTCTCGGACGAAGGCCTCGCGCCGAGCGTTCGGAGGAGGCGGGCGACGCCGGATGTGGCCGCCGTCTCCACCGGCGCCGGGCGGGGCTTGGGGCGATGGCGCCCGTGCCGGGAAGAGGTTGCCCTGTCTCGAACGGTCGCAACGATTCTTTCTTTCCTGATCGAGGTTTTCGGCTCGGCGGCTTTTTTCATGCTGCTCGCGATCGGGGGCTGGTGCGCCTGGAAGGCTCTTGCGGCCTGGATCGCGGCGCGTTGAGCTCTCGACGAGCTCAAAGACGGCGCGCCGAAATGGCGCCTTCCGAGCGACGCGCCCCCATTTAATTCGCACGCGCCGCCATGCTATGATTTGAAAATGAACAATAGCATTGAAACGGCGCCCTTTGGCGAGGCGGAGCCGGCTCGCAATCGTCGGATCGCATCGCTGACGGCGGCGCTCGGGGACCGCTCCATCGTTCTGGTCGGCCTCATGGGCTCGGGCAAGACCTCTACCGGCCGGCGCCTCGCCCACCGTCTCGGGCTCGGCTTCGTCGACGCCGACGCCGAGATCGAGGCCGCGGCCGGAATGTCCATCGCGGATATTTTCGCCCGACACGGCGAGCCTTATTTCCGCGACGGCGAGCGGCGGGTCATGGCGCGGCTTCTCGACTCGGGTCCGCGCGTCATTGCGACTGGCGGCGGCGCTTTCCTCAACGTAGAGACAAGGGCGCGGATTTCCGCGCGAGGCGTCTCGGTCTGGCTCAAAGCGGAGCCGGATGTCCTTTGGCGGCGCGTGCGCAAGCGGTCGCATCGGCCGCTTCTGCAGAGCGACGATCCCGAGAAGACCTTGCGCGCCCTTTTGGAGGAGCGCTATCCCGTCTACGCGCGGGCGGATATCACGGTTGTGTCGCGTGAAGGGCCGCATGAGGCGACGGTCGAGGAAATTATTTCCGGCCTTGAATTCTTCCTCAGATTTTCGCCCGAACCGCCCGTGCTGGCGAGCCTCGAGCCGTCGAACGGCGTTGACGGCTGCGCTCAGGGCGCTGGCGCGGACTGCGAAGAGCTGGAAGGGCCCGCCCGGGTCGAGGTGAATCTCGGCGCCCGGGCCTATGAAATCCTGATTGGCGACGGCCTGCTAGAGGACGCCGGCAGCCGCATCGCGGCGCTCGCCCCGGGCGCGGCCTGCGCGATCGTCACCGACGCGAATGTGGCGCGGCTTCATCTCGCTGACCTTGAAAGATCGCTGGACGCGGCGGGAATTCGGCATTCGAATATCGTGGTCGCCGCCGGCGAAAGCTCGAAATCGCTTGGCGTCTACGCCGAGCTCTGCGACTCCCTGATCGCAGCCAAGCTGGAGCGCGGCGATCTCGTCATCGCCTTCGGGGGCGGCGTTGTCGGCGATCTCGCAGGCTTCGCGGCTGCGACGCTTCGGCGCGGAATGCGCTTCGTTCAGATTCCGACGACGCTTCTGTCTCAGGTCGATTCCTCCGTCGGGGGCAAGACAGGCGTTAATTCCAAGCATGGCAAGAATCTGATTGGCGCCTTCCACCAGCCTTCGCTTGTCCTCGCCGACACCAAAGTGCTCGAAACTTTGCCGCCGCGCGAATTTCGCGCCGGCTACGCCGAGGTGGTCAAATATGGATTGATCGGCGACCGGGCGTTTTTCGGCTGGCTCGAGGCCAATTGGCGGGCCGTGTTCGCCGGCGGCGACGCGCGGGTCCATGCGATCGCCATGAGTTGCAAGGCCAAGGCCGCGATCGTCGGCCGCGATGAGACCGAGCAGGGCGACCGGGCGCTTCTCAATCTCGGCCACACCTTCGGCCACGCGCTCGAGCGCGTGGCGCGCTATGACGGCGGGCGGCTCGTCCATGGCGAAGCCGTGGCCATTGGCATGGCTTTGGCTTACCGCTTTTCTGTGCGGACAGGCCTTTGCGCCCTAGGCGAACAAAAGCGCGTCGAGATGCATTTGAGGGAGGTCGGCTTGCCGACGCGGATCGGCGATATTGCCGGACTCGCAATCCACGCCGGGGAGATCGTCGAGGCGATGCGGCAAGATAAGAAGGTCGAGCGCGGATGCCTGACCTTCATCCTCGCGCGCGGAATCGGCGCGTGCTTCATCGCCAAAAATGTCGAAGCCGACGAGATCCGCGGCTTCCTGCAAGATGAATTGAGCGCGGGACTATAGGGCCATGCCAGGCACGAGCGCCGAGGCCTTCCCGGTCGATCTTTGGTTCGACGGCGTGGTCATCGTTTTATGCGTCGCGCTCGCGGCTTTTTTCGCCGCATCGGAGACGGCGTTCACTGCCGCCTCCCGCGCCCGCATGCACGCTCTGGAGCGAGGCGGTGATCGCCGCGCGGCGTTGGTCAACCGACTTCTCTCGCGGCGCGACCGATTCATCGGTGCGACGCTTCTCGGAAGCACGCTGGTCAATATCGGCTCTTCGGCCTTTGCGACGAGCGTTCTTGAGGCCCTGGTCGGCGCGCGCGGCGCGATCTACGCCACCGGCATCATGACCGTCTTGCTGCTCGTCTTCGCCGAGGTGATGCCGAAGACGGTGGCGATCAATTATCCCGATCGCGTCTCGCTGCTGTTGGCGCGGACCGTGTCGGTTTTCGTCGCCATCTTCGGGCCGATCCTTGTCGCGGTTGAAGCGCTGGTGCGCGGATTTTTGCGCCTCTTCGGCGTCGACACCACCCGCCGGCATCCCTTGCTGTCCGGGCACGAGGAACTGAAAAGCACAGTTGATCTCCTGCATCGCGAAGGCGGCGTCGCCCGCACCGACCGCGACATGTTCGGCGGTCTGCTCGACTTGCGTGAGCTCGAGGTGTCCGACGTGATGGTGCATAGGACCAAAATGGTCACGCTCAACGCCGACCTCGAGCCGCGCGAATTGATCCGCGAGGTCGTCTCCGCGCCCTATTCAAGGCTGCCGATCTGGCGCGGCGAGCCGGACAATATAATCGGCGTTCTGCACGCGAAGGATCTTTTGCGCGCGATCGACGCCTCGGGCGGCGACCTCGCTCATTTCGAGGCCGAAGCCATCGCGCTGAAACCCTGGTTCGTGCCCGACACGACTCCGGTCCAGGATCAGCTGCAAGCTTTCTTGAAGCGCAAGACCCATGTCGCCTTGGTCGTCGATGAATATGGCGTGGTCATGGGTCTCGTCACGCTCGAGGATATTCTCGAGGAAATCGTCGGCGACATTTCAGATGAGCATGACCTCGTCGTCCATGGCGTCCGCATACAGGCCGACGGTTCGGTGATCGTCGAGGGCTCGGTGCCGATCCGCGACCTCAACCGAGTCATGGCTTGGAGCCTGCCCGACGAAGAGGCGACGACGGTCGCGGGCCTGGTCATCCATGAGGCCCGCGCCATTCCCGAGTCGGGCCAGGTGTTCACCTTTCACAAGTTCCGCTTCGAGGTTCTACGCAAGACCAAGAATCGGATCACCTTGTTGCGCATTCTGCCCATCGGGTCGCAGGCGGCGGCGCATTGACGCTTTGCGCCGCGCGCTTCGCGATCGGCTTCGACTACAAGAACTCGCGCTTGGTCGATTGCAGCTTGAAGCCGTCGTTCTCGAGCACCTCGTCGACGTTCGGATCGCCGAGCGCGGGCCCGATTTGCGCCTCCAGATCGATATTCACTCCAGCTAGGACCACATCGTCGTCGCCGTCGACGAAGCAGACGATCTTTTCGAGCCGAGCGCCCTTACAGGGGCCCTCGATGCAAACTCCGGTCTCGGGATCAAATTGCGAGCCGTGCTTGCCGCACATGAGCACTTTCAAATAATTCGGCTCGAAGAAATTGTTCTTCTCCCAGTCGAGCCGCACGTGCTGATGCGGGCATTCATTGACATAGGCGTGATATTCCTTGCCGAACCTGGCGATGAAAATGTCCCAGGGCCTGAGCTTGCCGTCGGTCCAGCGGCGCATGAGCGGGAAGCTCTTGCCCATGCGGTCGCGAATCTCCCGCTTGTTGCAAATGCCGTAAAGCTCGCCGCTCGGAGGGGAGGGCTCGGCGGCGACCGGCGGCGGCGGCTCGATCTTGGGCGGAGGAACTGCGCGCATCACGAATACGCCGCGTATTCCTTTTTCCGCCGCGGCGCGCGCTCCAGCGCAGCCGCCGCGTTCCGGCGCAGTCGAGGCCGCCTCTTCGGTCGTTTGTGCGTTGGCAGCCTCGGTCGAGGCAGTCTGATCTGACATAGGGTCTTTGCTCCTTATCTCAGGACGACAGCATCTCGGGACGACAGCCCGCTGATCGGCGCGTCTTGCGCGACGCGTCCGATCGAGATCGGGGCTGGGTCGCGGAGGGTTTCTTGGCCGGCCGGATTGGCCGGGCTGAAACATCCATGCAATAGCCGCGCCGACGAAATCGTCAAGGGTTCGCGCGTCGGCTCAGGTCGCTTCCTTTGCCGACGCCGACGGGCCGACCATGAACTGCGCTCGGGCGAGATCGGCGAAGCGGCCGTTCTTGGCGATGAGATCGTTGAATGTTCCATTTTCGACGATCTCGCCATGATCGAACACGATGATGCGGTCGGCGGCGCGAATGGTCGCGAGCCGATGCGCGATGACGAAAGTGGTTCGCCCTCTGGTGGCGGTTTCGAGCGCGGCCTGCAATTCGCGCTCGGTGGCCGCGTCGAGCGCCGAGGTCGCCTCGTCGAAAATCAGGATCGGGGGATTTTTCAGAAGCGCGCGGGCGATGGCGATGCGCTGGCGCTCGCCGCCCGACAAAGCCCGGCCGCGCTCGCCGACGATGGTGGCGAGTCCGTCGCTCTGGCGGGCGACGAAGGCTTCGGCCTGCGCCAATTCGAGCGCGGCGCGAATGTCGTCCGCCGACGCGTCCGGGCGGCCAACCCGGAGATTTTCCTCGATCGACCGGGCGAAGAGCATGGGCTCCTGGAAGACGACGCCGATATTGCGCCGCAGAGACGCGAGGGTGAGGTCGCGAATGTCGAACCCGTCGATCAGAACGCGGCCGTGGATCGGATCGAAGACGCGATGCAGAAGCCCGAGCGTCGTCGATTTGCCCGAGCCCGTCGCGCCGACCAGCGCGACGGTTTCTCCCGGTGCGGCCTCGAAACTCACATCCGACACGGCGTGCCGTCTGCCGTCATAGGAGAAGGTCACGTGGTCGAAAGCGACGCGGCCTTGGAGCCGTCCCGGATCGACCGCAAAGGGACTGTCGGCGACCTGGGGCTCGGCATCGAGAACGTCGAAAAAATCCTTCAATTTAGGCGCCTGCATAAACAGGCTGTTGAAAAATCCGACGACCTGCTCGAGCCGCGCGATCAGCATGGTGGCGAAATTCATGAACATGACGATCTCGCCGACCGTGGCGAGGCCATGCAGATTGAGCCAGGTCCCGAGCAGGAAAATGGCGAGCAAGGTCAATGTCGCCGAGGCGCGGGCGCCGACGCCGGCGATCGCCCACCAGGTCAGGACCGGCATTTGCGCCGCAAGCACCAGATCGATGATCCGGCGCAAGGCGTTGGCTTCGAGATCGATGCGCGTGAAGCTCTGGATCACGGGCACATTGCCGAGCGCGTCCGAGGCCTGCTCGGCGAGGGAGCTGTTATAGCGCTCGACGGTCTGCTGGAGCGCCTCGGTGCGGCGCAGGACGAAATTGGTCAGGACGCCGAAGACGGCGACAAGCGCGATCAACAGGACCGCGAGCCGCCAATTCAGGGCGAGAGACAAAGGCAGCAGGATGACCAACGCCGCGAGCGAGGCGCAGTTCTCGCGGAAAAAGGACAGCCAGAGGCCGGACATGCCGCCCGCGCCCTCGAGCATGATCTTGAGCAGGCGGCCGGAATGGACTTGGCTGTGAAAGCTTAAGGGAAGGTGCAGCACATGCTCGAAGTAGAGCGCCGTGACGGCGAGGCGTCGCCGATGCGCCAGGCGATCGGCGTAAAGGGCGACGAGCACGCCGGCCGGGATGGAGAAGAGGGCGAAGCCAGCCCAGGCGGCGAGAAGCGGGGCGAGATCGCCGTAGGTGAGAGGCTGGCCGCCTCCTTGCGCGCCGCTGAGCCGGTCGATGATGCGGCCAAACAGAACAGGCTCGGCGAATTGCGCAGTCGCCAAAGCGAGATTGGCGAGCGCCAGAACAAGCGCCAAGTATTTCTCGCGGCCGAGCAGGCCGAGGACGCGCATATACAGGGAAAGGATCGACATGAAGGGTCCGACGGCGCGCGTGGCGAGGCGCAAGGAAGCGTATATAATTCTTGAACTTATAGCCGGATGGAGGGTCTGAAGCGAGGCCGCGAGCGTTAATCGGGCGAGCTTTGTTGACGAGAGGCGCGAGGCATCCCACAAGCTGCGGCTCTATCGGGCGCGGCCGCCGAGCGTCGGCAAACGTCTCTTGGCAAAACTTCTCGTGATGCAGGACTTGGCATGGTGCAGCCGATGGACGCCGCAACGGAGCACGACCCGACACGCTTCGTTGTCGCGGTGCAGCCCGATCGCGGCGGCGAGCGGCTCGATCGTTTTCTCGCAGCCGAGACGCTGGTGGAGGGGACGGGGTTTTCGCGCACAAGGCTGAAAGCGCTGATCGAGGCGGGCGCGGTCGCGATCGATGGCGGGGTCGTGAAGGACGCGAGCTTCACCCTGCGCGCGGGGCAGATCGTCGCCCTCGACATTCCGCCCGTGATCGACGCCGCCCCTTCGGGCGAGAACATTCCGCTCTCGATCGTCTATGAAGACGCGCATCTCTTGGTCGTGGACAAGCCGGCGGGGCTCGTCGTCCATCCGGCCGCGGGACATCCGGCGGGGACGCTCGTCAATGCGCTGATCGCCCATTGCGGCGCGAGCCTGTCGGGGATCGGGGGGGTGCGCCGCCCGGGCATCGTGCATCGGCTGGATAAGGATACGTCGGGGCTTTTGGTCGTCGCCAAGACGGATGCAGCGCATCAGGGCCTCGCGGCGCTTTTCGCCGACCATGGCAAGAGCTTGGGCCTGGTGCGGGAATATCTCGCCTTTGTTTGGGGCGTCCCCGAGCGGGTCTCGGGCGTGATCGACGCGCCGCTCGGCCGGCACGCCGTCGAGCGCGAAAAGATCGCGATCGTCTCCGCCGCGCGCGGCCGTCGCGCGGTCACGCATTGGCGCCTCGTCGAGAGCTATGGCGGCGAGGCGAGCCTGATCGCCTGCCGGCTCGAAACCGGACGCACGCATCAGATTCGCGTTCATATGGCCCATGCCGGGCATCCTCTGCTCGGCGACCAGACCTACGGGAAGGGCTTCAAGACCAAGGCGTCGCGACTTTCACCCGCCGCGCGCGCGCGCCTTGACGCGCTCGGGCGTCAGGCGCTGCACGCCGCGGCGCTGGGCTTTCCGCATCCCGTCACCGGCGCCTCACTCGAATTTGAGAGCGTCCTCCCGCCGGATCTGCGCGAGCTGCGCGAGGCGCTGGGCCTGGATTCGGCGGCGCGGTCGACTTCCGGGACTCCGACGCGTCGACGCTGATCAATTTGCCGTTTGCATTCATGTCCCAGCAAGCAAACCGCGCGCATCATTCCTGAGACTTGGATTCGGCGCGAGATCCTCTGTCTCCGTCGCGGCATGGAACGCGGCGCTCGTATCGGGGTTGAACTGCGTCAACATGCGAGTTTCAAAGAGATGAAATCTTTGTCATCATTACTTTTATTATGTGATGCGCTTCGGCTGAATCGCTGCGCCGGGAGCGTGCCTCCACCGCGGGAGCGCCGAGCCGGCGCTCTATGCGTAGCGTCGCGCCTATTCAACAAAGCCACGCTCCAGCCTGTGGTAATCTTGCCAATTTGTAATCTGTCCGCCCGGCCCGCTCCTCTTTCGGCCATGGTCGAGGCGCCCTATATTTCTTGATTGCGCGGCTGGCTTTGGAGCAGCCGCGTTAGAGCCCGCCGTTCGGGGGTTCGTTTGGAGGGTCTTGCAATGACTGCTGCGCTGCCGATGATTTCTGGTGAGAGCGGACTTGCGCGCTATTTGAACGAAATCAGACGGTTTCCCATGCTGGAGCCGCAAGAGGAATATATGCTCGCCAAGCGGTGGCGCGAGCATTCCGATCCGGACGCCGCGCATCGGCTCGTTACGTCGCATTTGAGGCTCGTGGCGAAGATCGCCATGGGTTACCGCGGCTATGGCTTGCCGATCAGCGAAGTCGTCTCCGAGGGCAACGTCGGCTTGATGCAGGCCGTTAAGCGCTTCGAGCCGGAGAAGGGATTTCGCCTTGCGACCTACGCCATGTGGTGGATCCGCGCCTCGATTCAAGAATATATTTTGCGCTCCTGGTCGCTCGTGAAGATGGGGACGACCGCGAGCCAGAAGAAGCTTTTCTTCAACTTGCGTAAAGTCAAGAGCCAGATCTCGGCGCTCGAGGATGGCGACTTGCGGCCCGAGCACGTCAAGAAGATCGCGCATCGGCTCGGCGTAACTGAGCAAGACGTCATCGAGATGAACCGGCGCATGTCGGGCGACGCCTCGCTGAACGCGCCTTTGCGCGAGGAGGGCGAGGGCGAATGGCAGGACTGGCTCGTCGACGATTCGTCCAGCCAGGAGCGCCTGCTGGTCGAGCGGGAGGAAAGCGACAATCGCCTCGGCGCGCTGCGCAGCGCGCTTAGCGTGTTGAACGATCGCGAGCGGCGCATTTTCGAGGCCCGACGGCTGGCGGATGATCCAATGACGCTCGAGGCTCTGTCCGACGAGTTCGACATTTCCCGCGAGCGCGTGCGCCAGATCGAGGTCCGCGCCTTTGAAAAGGTCCAGTCCGCCGTGAAAGCGGGCGTGGCGAAAATCGAGGCCCATGGGCGGCCTCAGATCGCCGAGACGGCGGCGGGGGCCTAACGCCTCTGCCGATCGGGTTGATCCATCCATCGAGATCGACCAAGATCTCGCTCGAGCTTTTGAAGCTTAAGGATAGCTTTCCGGCCGCGTGAGCCCCATTCGGTCGAAAAGCTCTTGAGCCGTCGGGCTCCGCCGAGTTTTCGATCTGCCGCGGCGGCGGGTCAGCGGGCGCTGGCCCCCGCCTTTATTTCCTGAAATCGCCAGCCTATATCAGGCAGTCGCAAACGCGCCCGGCCACTGCCGAGAGTGTCCTTGGCAAGGCGCGTCGGCGCGAGTTCTCAGCAAGCGATGGAAAAGGCGAGGGCGGGGCGAGGATGGCGGGACATAGTCAATTCAAGAACATCATGCACAAGAAGGGCAAGCAGGACGCGATCCGCTCCAAGCTCTTCTCCAAACTCGCCAGAGAAATCACCGTCGCCGCGAAAATGGGCCTGCCCGACCCGAACATGAACGCCAGGCTCCGCGCCGCGGTGCTCGCGGCCCGCGCCGAGAATATGCCGAAAGACAATATCGAGCGGGCGATCAAGAAAGCTTCCGGCGCCGACGCCGAAACTTACGATGAAGTGCGCTACGAAGGCTATGCGCCGGGGGGCGTCGCGGTCATCATCGAGGCCTTGACCGACAATCGCAACCGAACCGCGGGCGAGGTGCGCTCCTATTTCACCAAGGCTGGCGGCGCGCTCGCCGAGACGGGCGCTGTCTCCTTCATGTTCGACCATGTGGGCGTCATTGAATTTCCGGCCAAGGTCGCGTCCGAGGATGCAATGCTGGAGGCCGCGATCGAGGCCGGCGCCGACGACGTTCATTCGAGCGAAGAGGGTCACGAGGTCATCACCTCGCTGGAAAATTTGCGCGAGGTGGCGCAAACGCTCGAAGCTAAGTTCGGCGAGCCGCGCAAGGCGAGTCTGATCTGGAAGCCGCAAAATACGATTAACGTCGACGACGAAGCCGGCGAGAAAATACTCCGTCTCGTCGGAGCGCTCGAAGATAATGACGACGTGCAGAACGTCTATGCGAATTTTGAGATTTCGGACGCGTTGATGGCGAAGCTCGGCGGATAGAGATGCTCTTGCGTCGCAAGGAAAGCCGCAGCTCCTTGCTCTAGACAATTAGATTATCGCAGCGTCCCGCCAAAAAACCACGCTGGCCGCGCGCCGCATTGTGCTGGCGCCGGGCAGGCCATGGGTCAAAAGCCGGAAAATATCAACGCAAACGGACGCGGCAGCGTCCAGCCGCCGCGTTTGCCGTCCCGAACTTATCGACCAGCCTCAGCCTTCGCTCGGAGTTTTGCGGGGTCCGCCGTGAGAGGCATGGCCGCCTTTACGGCCAGCTTCCGATGCGAGCGCATGGTTGCGGGAGAAACTGCGTTTGTTCGGATTGACGCTTTGCCCGCCCTTTCGACCCGCCTCGGCGGCCAGGCTCGGGTTTTGCGAAAAGCTGCGCTTTTCGTGCGGGACGCTCTCTCCTCCCTTACGAGCGATAGCGCGCTGCTTTTCTGGGTCCATAGAGGCGAATCCTCGGGTGGAGGTCGTCTTCTTGGGGCTCTCAACAGTTGCGTTCATCGTTTTTCTCTCTTCGAATTGGTGACTTGAATAAATTAATGTTTGGCCGCGCCAAAGGTTTCAAGATTTTCTTCAAGATCGCGTGACCGCAGGGCCAGTTTACGCTTTGCTCCAGCATACGCTTCACTCTAAATGGGCGACCTTTGCAGGAAGGCAATAGCCAAGAATAAGCAACTAAGGATCATTTTTGATCCGCTGGCGCGCAAAATGTGGCGTAAAACTAACAATCCACGATTGTGTTCGATCTCATAAGGCAATGCTAACCTGTAGAATGTCGGATGGATGCTGACGACGGAACGAGATTACAGAAGGTTGACTTCGGCGCCGCACAATATCGAAGCAACTGCGATAATCTACTGAATCGAAGCGCGTTTTGCTGGCGCTCCGCGCGCGCCATTCCGACAAATTTTGCATCGCGGAACTGGGCGAATCCAAGCCGTTCACGCGCGGAGGCGAACGGCGACGCCTGCCTATCTCACCGTATTTAGCTTAGCTGGAACGCAAGCAACGCTTTTTGACATGAATCAAACGGAAATTACGGCGATCGAGTTTTTTCCGTAGCGTCTCGGTCGGCGATGATGCGGATCATTCCCGACGCGGCGAGGCGCGAGGCGGGCAACGCCGGATCGCTTGCGCGGGCTCCGGCGAGCGCCTCCCGTTTTTGCGCTCCCGACACTAGAAACAAGATGGTCCCGCTCGATTCCAGCGCTGGATAGGTGAGCGTGATTCGCGGCTCGGGCTTGGCGCCGATGACCGGGACCGCCCAAGCCTTGCGCTCGTCGAGGACCGGCGATCCTGGAAAAAGCGACGCGATATGGCCGTCGGCGCCGAGGCCGAGCAGCGTCACGTCAAAGAGCGGCCGTCGCGGATCCAGAGTGTCCGCGCCGTAGAAGCTTCGCAAGGTCTGATCATAGAGCGCGGCGGCCGCCTCGGGCGAGCCGGCGTCGGTCGGGATGGGATGGATCTGCCCGTCGGGAATCGGGACGTGACGGATCATGGCCTCCCATGCCATGCGAAAATTGCTGTCCTCATGATCCTTGGGCACGAAGCGCTCGTCGCCCCAGAACAGATGCACCTTTCGCCAATCGACGCGCGCGCGCAAATCCTCTCCGCCGAGCATTTCATAGACCCGCTTCGGCGTCGCGCCGCCCGACAGGCAGATGGCGATGCGGGCGGGCGCGAGCGCGACGCGGGTGGCGAGCCAGATCGCGGCGCGGTCGGCGAGATCTTCGGAATCATCTGCGATATCGAGGGCCGGTTGCGGCGTCATGCTAGGCGCGCTCCGGCAGCTGGCTTCTAAACCCTATGGCGGTGCGTTCGCTCGTCCCGACGCTCATGCTCGTCAGCCTTCCACCGGATCGAGGGTCCGGCGACGCTGTTCAATTTCGGCGCCAGACAGGGCGGCTTCTCAACTCTCCTTCGGCGGCTCGACATGGCCGCCAAATTTGAACCGCATGGCGGAAAGAAGCTTCTCGCCAAACGTGTGGGCCTGTCGCGAGCGGAATCGCGCGAAGAGCGCAGCCGCGAGCACATTGGCGGGGGCGGCTTCCTCGATCGCCGCCTCGATAGTCCAGCGGCCTTCGCCTGAATCCTCGACGGCGCCTTCGAATTTCGTGAGGGCGGCGTCTTCGGCGAGGGCCATGGAGCTGAGATCGAGCAGCCAGGAGGAAATCACGCTGCCGCGCCGCCAGACCTCGGCGATGTCGGCGAGATCGAGCGAAAAGCGCTCCGCCTCGGGCAAATGCGCGCTCGCTCTGCCGCGCAAAATGTCGAATCCTTCCGCATAGGCCTGCATCAGGCCATATTCGATCCCATTATGGATCATCTTGACGAAATGGCCGGCGCCGGCCGGACCGGCGTGAATATAGCCTTGCTCGGCGCGGGGATCGCGCCCCTCCCGCCCCGGCGTGTGGGCAATCGTTCCGGGGCCGGGCGCCAGCGCCTTGAAGATCGGATCGAGCCGCTCGACCTCGGCTTTTGGTCCTCCGATCATCATGCAATAGCCGCGCTCGAGGCCCCAAATCCCGCCGGAGGTGCCAACGTCGAGATAGGCGATAGCTTTAGCGGAGAGCGCCTTGGACCGTCTGACGTCGTCCTTGAAGAAACTATTGCCGCCGTCGATCACGCAATCGCCTTGGGAGAGGAGCCCAGCCAAAGCGTCGACCGTCTCCTCGGTCACGGCGCCGGCCGGAAGCATGAGCCAGATCGCCCGCGGCGGCCTGAGCCTGGCCGCGAGATCGGCTAGCCCAGAGGCGCCGATCATGCCCTCGGAAACGAATTCGGCGACGGTCTTTTCATGCTGGCTGAATACGACGCATTCATGTCCCGCGCGATGAAGCCGGCGGGCCATGTTGCCGCCCATCCGGCCAAGGCCGATCATGCCCAATTGCATTTGAACCTCATCCCTCGGCGCTGGCGCCGGATTGCGCCCCAATTTGCCGTCGCGCTGCTTGGAGCAGATTCTCGACGGTGAAACCGAATTTTTCCAAAAGATCCTTGTATGGGGCCGAGGCGCCAAAGCTTCGCATGGCGATCAACTCTCCGGATGCGCCGATATAGCGGTCCCAGCCGAGCGGCGCCGCCTGTTCGACTCCGACCCGAGCGGCAATATCGGGCGGCAATATTTCGTCGCGATAGGCGCGAGGCTGTTCCTCGAACAACTCCCAGGATGGCATGCTCACGACCCGCGCGGCGACCCCTTCGCGCTTCAGCGCCTCGAAGGCCGCGACGCAGAGCGCAACCTCGCTGCCGGTGCCGATGAGAATGACCTCCGGGCGGCGATCTGCCGAATCGGCCAGGACATAGGCGCCGCGCGCGAGGCCCCGGGCGGGGGCATAGATCGCGCGATCGAGGATCGGGAGCGCCTGTCGGGTGAGGATCAGCGCCGCCGGCCGGTTCTTCAAACCCATGATGACGCGGTAGGCCTCGACGGTCTCATTGGCGTCGGCTGGACGCAAGGTGATGAGGCCCGGAATGGCGCGCAAGCCGGCGAGATGCTCGATGGGCTGATGCGTCGGCCCGTCTTCGCCGACGCCGATCGAATCATGGGTGAAGACATAAAAAACCGGCAGCTCCATCAAGGCCGCGAGGCGAATGGATGGACGCATATAGTCCGAGAAGACCAGGAAGCTCGCGCCGAAGGGACGGAGATTCGAGAGGGCGAGGCCATTGATGACGGCGCCCATGGCGTGCTCGCGCACGCCAAAATGAAAATTGCGGCCGCCTGGGTCGTCGAGCGCCATAGTCCCCGCGCCAGCGAAGGCCAGCTTGGTTTTGGTGGAGGGCGCGAGATCGGCCGACCCGCCGAGCAGCCAAGGATAATTCAGCGCGATGGCGTTCAAGGTCCGGCCGGAAGCCTCGCGCGTCGCCATGCCTTTCGAATCCGGGGCGAAGCTCGGCAACTCGCTGTCCCAGCCTTCCGGCAATTGGCGCCGCAGGATCAAATCGATCTCGCGGCCGCTCTCGTCATGCGCCTGCTGATAAGCGGCGAAAGTCTTTGACCATTCCGCCTGGAGCTCTCGACCGCGCTTCCCGACGCCATTTTGGAAATGGGCGTAGACACCGTTCGGGACGAAGAAGCTCTCGTTCTCTGGCCAGCCATAAGCCCGCTTGGTCAGGCGGACCTCCTCGGCGCCGAGCGCGTCGGAATGGGCCGCCGCCGTGTTTTGCTTATGGGGTGAGCCATAGCCGATGATCGAATGGACGATGATCAGCGTCGGACGGTCGATCGTCGCCTTGAACGCCTCGATCGCCTGGGCGGTCGCCTCTTGGCTATTGGCGTCGACGACATGGTGGACATGCCAGCCATAGGCCTCGAATCTCTTGCCGACATCCTCGCTGAAGGCGAGCGACGTCGCGCCTTCGATGGTGATGTGATTGCTGTCATAGATCCAGCAGAGATTGGCGAGCCCGAGATGGCCGGCGAGCGAGGCGGCTTCGCTCGCGACGCCTTCCATGAGATCGCCGTCGCTGCAAAGCGCGTAAACGTCATAGTCGAAAATCGCTGCGTCCGGCCGGTTGAAGCGGGCGGCGAGCCAGCGCCCCGCGATCGCCATGCCGACGCTATTGCCGCAGCCCTGGCCGAGCGGTCCCGTCGTCACTTCGACTCCGACGGTCAGGCCATGCTCCGGATGGCCGGGCGTGCGGCTGCCGATCTGGCGGAAATTCTCGATGTCGTCCAAGCTGACGGCGGGCCTGCCTTCATCGTCGACGACGCCCGCGAGATGAAGCATCGCATAGAGCAGCATGGAGGCATGGCCGCAGGACAGTACGAACCGGTCGCGGTTCGGCCATGCGGGATGCGCCGGATCGTAGCGCAGGAATCGTTGCCACAGCGTATAGACGACGGGAGCCATGGCCATGGGCGTTCCGGCATGGCCGGAATTGGCTTTTTCGACGGCGTCGATCGCAAGGGTGCGGATCGTATCGACGCAAAGGGCGTCCATCTCGCGCGCGGCTAAATCTGGCTGCGCGGCATGATCCTCGATGCTGGACATGGCCCGCCTCCCTTTGGGCGTCCGACCGGCCCGAAACGCGAAAACCCGGGCCGAGCCCATTCTCGTTTCAGGAACGCCAACGGTCCCGATAAGTTCGCGGCCGCGATCGCGCTTTCCTATTCCGCCGCTTCCTCGAGCGTCGGATAATCCGTGTAGCCCTTCTCGTCGCCGCCATAGAAGGTTTCTGGCTGAGGAGCGGTCAGGGGCGCATTGCGGCGCAATCGCTCGACGAGATCCGGGTTCGAGATGAAGAGCTTGCCGAAGGCGACGAGATCGGCGCGGTTCTCGCGCAAGACCTCGACGGCGAGATCGCGGGTGTAGCCATTATTCGCGATATAGGCGCCGGAGAATGTTTTGCGCAGCGCAGCGAAGTCGAAAGGCGCGATGTCGCGCGGCCCGCCTGTGGCGCCTTCCACGACATGAATAAAGCCGAGACCGCGCGCGCTGAGCTGCTCGACCAGATAGGTGAAGATCTTTTCCGGCGCGCTGTCCAAGGCGTCATTGGCCGGACTCACCGGCGACAGTCGGATGCCGACCCGAGCCTTGTCCCAAACGCCTAGGATGGCGTCGACGACCTCGAGCGCGAAGCGAGCCCGGTTCTCGACCGGCCCGCCATAGGCGTCGGTCCGCCGATTCACGCCGTCCTTCAGGAACTGGTCGATCAAATAGCCGTTCGCGCCATGGATCTCGACGCCGTCGAAGCCGGCGCGCTTGGCGTTTTCCGCCGCCTTGCGGTAATCGGCGACGATTCCGGCGATTTCCTCGAGTTCCAAGGCCCGCGGCTCGGACACGTCGACAAAGCCGCTCTCGATGAAGGTCTTGGTCTTTGCAGCTATGGCGGTGGGCGCAACCGGCGCCGCTCCGCCGGGCTGAAGCGACGTATGGGAAATGCGCCCGACATGCCAAAGCTGGATGAAGATCAGGCCGCCGGCTTCATGGACGGCGTCGGTCACTTTCCGCCAGCCTTCGACCTGGGCCTCGCTATAGACGCCTGGCGTCCAGATATAGCCTTGTCCCTGCTGGGAAATCTGCGACGCCTCGCTGATGATCAGGCCGGCAGAGGCGCGCTGGCGGTAGTAAAGCGCGTTGAGCTCGTTCGGCGCGTCGGTCCCCCGCGTCGCCCGAATGCGGGTCAGGGGCGCCATGACGATCCGGTTCTTCACCTGAAGATCGCCGAGCTTGAAGGGCGAAAAGAGAATGGCGGCGTCCGCAGTCATATGAGGCCTCGTCCAGTTTTCGACAGAGCGCCTCTCCGCTGGCTAGACCTGCGCTCAGGCTGGATACCTAGCTGATGCTGAGGCGTTCGGGAGCGAGATTAACATAGCTAAGCGCGGGCGCGATCGGAGATACGAACAAAAGATGTTGAACGCGCGGGCTTAAAGGGCTGCATAAGACATTAATGTAAACCTTCAAGCTATTTCCAAAATCGAGAGGTCTTCTTCAATTCGTCTAGCATGCGTTGGTATGTTGTCATGCAGACGATCTCAGCCGTCATTTCATGCGTAATGCGGTATATCAGCCCGTAATTAAACAGCGGCGTCCTGACGGCAAAGTAAGTATTTTTGTTAAACAGAAACACTTCCTGCGCAATTTCGCCAATGAACGAACTCCCGAGTAGCTTTTTGCCGCCGTCAGAAACGACCGGTTCTTCTAGAAAGCCGATCCGTTGGTTGGGAATGCGCACGGAGGGGTAAGGTGGCTGAGGGTCCGAAAAATCGACCAGGAGATCGATGGTATCCGGATCGATGCCTGTCACAATCTCGTCGCCCACTTGACGACCGAAGCGAGCGCCGGGACCGTTCACTTGCCGATAATGCATTCCCGGTTTAAAAACCCAGATGCTCACTTGATAGTCGCCATGGTGGCCTATTTCGCGGTGCTCGACGAAAACAAGTCTCTGCTGGCCGTCATTTGCGACATCGCCGTGAAAAAACGCCCCTCCCGACCAATAACCGCTCCCTTGCCCGCGAAACATCGGCACGTATGGCGCGGGGTCGCCGAAGTCTTCAATTTCTTCCTCCGAATGATCGATCCAAGGTGGCCGACTGAAGCCGGTATGATCGAAAAATGAATTGCGCACCTCGCCCAGGTAGATCGCTTTAGGATGCTGTCTGTGCAGACGGTTGACGACAGCCGCGAATGTTCCGCAAAGTTTCGGATCGGCGTCATAGAACAGTTCGATCTTGTCTTTTGTTGGTGTGCTGGCGGCCGCGGCCGGTAAAGAAAGCGGAAGCAGCTCAAGAAGCGCCGCGGCGCAGCGTAGAAGAGTAAGTTTTCCCAGAAAAAACTGCACGGTTCAATTCCAACAAACAGGCTTTTAGCGGGCGTCAGGTCATGTTCAAGGCCGACATATAAAGCTCGAGAATGGCTTCGAGCTCCTTGCGCTCCGAATGGTCCTGCTTTCTGATCTTGATGATCTGGCGCACCGCCTTGACGTCGAAGCCGCGGCCCTTCATCTCGGCATAGACGTCGCGAATATCGTCCGAGATGGCCTTTTTCTCTTCCTCGAGCCTCTCGATTCTTTCGACGAACTGCTGCAGCTCTTGCGCCGCGACGCCGGATTCGGCGATGTCTGCCGTCATGAACGAGCTTCCTTTTTGATCGGCGCCGCGCCCCTCAGGGCTGCGGAAAAAACATTTGCCGCATGCGCGGGTGAGGGCGGATGCGAGGGGAGGCTCGCAATGCGGCCTCTGCGCGCGATCGTCAAGCCTCGCCGTCCGAAATCCCCGTATTCCCCGCTGCGAACGCCCGGCGATTAAAAGCGAGGGGCCCATCCGGTCCGGCTCTTATGATATTCGATGCGATGAAGCTCCGGGCGCCCGAGGATCGGGCGCAAGACCTTCGCCAGCCGGTCGGCGAAAGCGGCGGCGGAGGCCTCGCTAGCGACGAGATCTTGGCGCGTCTCGATCAGGACGCCGGCGAGGCCGCGCCGCGTGACCTCCTCGTCGAACGTGTCCCCTTCGAGGGCGCCGTCGTAGGGCTCATTGTCGCCGACGACGAGCCCGTCCTCTGCGAGCGCCGCGATCAGCGGCGGGGCCAGGCGCGGATCGCTGTCCCAGAGAATGCCGACCTCCCAGGGGCGCGCCTTCGTCCGCCAGAACGGCGTGAACGTGTGGATGGACAAGACGACCGGCGCGGGGCCGAGCGCGAGCATGGCTTCGATCCGCGCGCCGATCGCGGCGCGGTAGGGGCTCCAATAGAGATCGCGCCGCCTTTCGATTTCCGTCTGGCCGATGCGCGCATTGCCCGGAATGAGATTTCCGTCGGAAATGCGCATGACCAATGTCGGATCATCCGCGCCGCGATTGGGATCGATGAGGAGGCGCGAGAAACGGCTGAGGATCGCCGGCGCCTCGAAGAACTCGGCGAGGCGCCTGGTGATCCAGGCTGCGCCTATGTCATAGGCGATATGGCGTTCGAGCTGGCTCGGCGGCAGGCCGAGCGCACCATAACACGCTGGAATCGCATTGGTCGCGTGGTCGCAGATCAGCAGGACGCCGGCGTCTAGCCGTCCGTCGATCTGCTCGACCGTATCGTGCGGGGGCTCTGGACGTGGCGAAGCCGCCGGGGGTCTCTCCAAGATTTGCTCCGGGATTGCGGTCGAGGCGAGGGCGAACGGTCGGGAAAACGACAAATTGGATGGATAGACTATTTTCTCGGCGCGCGAAAATTCGACTTCGGCGCGGCGCGGAAGTTTCGCTTGCGCATTGACGCGAGAGACGGCAATCGTGCGCGCGCCGGGGCGGCGTTGGGGCGTCGAGGCGGCGGATTTTCGGGAAGTGACGGGCGAGCGCGATCTTGACGGCGATAAGACGAGCCTTTATCCCGCCCATCATCGCCCTCGCCGCCCTATTTGCCGCGACGGTCTCGGCGCGCGCGGACTTTCGCCTCTGCAACAATTCGACCGGCCGGGCCAGCGTCGCGCTCGCCTATACGGATGGCGAGACCTGGGTCAGCGAAGGCTGGTGGAACCTGAAGGCAGGCGCCTGCGAAGTGCTGGTGCGCGGCCCCCTGGCCGCCGAATTCTATTACGTCTACGCGATGGACGAGCGCGGCGGCGAATGGAAGGGAAAAGCCTTCATGTGCACGCGCGATCGTGAATTCCGCATTCTCGGGCGAGAGGATTGCTTCGTGCGCGGATTCGACCGGACCGGGTTCTTCGAGGTCGACACCGGCAAGGAAGCGAAGAATTGGACGGTTCAACTGACCGATTCCGGGCAAAATCGACCAACCCCTTGAGTTCAGGCAACGAGGCTTCAATGCGGCGTCTGCGTCGATGCAAGATCATAGCGACCCTGGGGCCGGCCTCGGCCAATCCGGGCATGCTTTCCACCCTGTTCCATGCTGGCGCGGATGTGTTTCGCATCAACATGAGCCATGCGACTCACGACCAGATGCGCGAGCAGGTCCGAATGATTCGCGCGCTCGAGGCCGAATGCGGCCGCGCAATCGGCATTTTGCTTGATATTCAGGGTCCGAAGCTGCGCATCGGCGCGTTTCGCGATCGCGTGGTCCGGCTCGCGAAGGGCGCGCGCTTCACCCTCGACAGCAATCCCGAGCCCGGCGACGAGAGCCGGGTCTATCTGCCGCATCCGGAAATTTTGCGCGCACTCGAGCCCGGCCATACGCTGCTCGTGGACGACGGCAAGGTGCGCCTCCATGTGATCGCCTCGACGCCGGACAGCGCGGTGGCGATCGTCGATGTGGCGGGCGAGATCTCCAACCGCAAAGGGGTGAGCCTGCCCGACACGGAGATCCCGGTTTCGGCCATCACCGACAAGGACCGCGCCGATCTCGAGGCAGGCCTCGAGGCTGGCGTTGACTGGGTCGCGGTCTCCTTCGTGCAGCGGCCGGAGGATGTGCTCGAGGTCAAGAAGCTCACGCGCGGCCGGGCGCTGGTGATGTCCAAGATCGAGAAGCCGCAGGCGATCTCGCGGCTCGACGAGATCGTCGAGATTTCCGACGGGCTGATGGTCGCGCGCGGCGATCTCGGCGTCGAGATGCCGCTCGAGAAAGTGCCTGGCCTGCAAAAGCGCATCAACCGCACCTGCCGTCGGCTCGGCAAGCCGGTCGTGGTCGCGACGCAAATGCTCGAATCCATGATCTCCGCGCCGGTGCCGACCCGCGCCGAAGTGTCGGACGTGGCGACGGCCGTGTTCGAAGGCGCGGACGCCGTCATGCTCTCGGCCGAGAGCGCCGCCGGCCAATATCCGGCTGAGGCCGTCTCGACCATGAGCAAGATCGCCGTGGAGGTGGAGCAGGACCCTTATTTCCGCGGCATCATCAATGCGCAGCGCGCCGTCGTTCCCGAGGCGACCGGCGCCGACGCCATAGCCGTGGCGGCGCGCAATGTGGCCGAGACGCTGGATCTGAAGGCCATCGTCGCCTGGACCTCCTCGGGCTCGACGGCGTTCCGCATCGCGCGGGAGCGGCCGCTCGCGCCCATTCTCGCGCTGACGCCGAACCGCGAGACGGCGGGGCGGCTCGCGATCAGCTGGGGCGTGCATGCGGTCGTCACCAAGGACGCGCATGACATCGACGACATGGCGGAGCGGGCCGAGGAATTCGCGGCGCGGGAAGGCTTCGCCAAGGCCGGCGACCGGATCATCATCGTCGCCGGCGTCCCCTTTGGCACGCCGGGCGCGACCAATATGGTCCGCATCGCCTTCCTCAACGGGAAGGCGGGGGCGGGTTAAAAGGCCCAGCGCCGACTTTTCTTCGCCTGCGCGGAGCCGCGCCGCTTTCGATTTTCTAAAGAACCGGGACGCTCGCCGGCGTCTCCTTGATGAAAATCTTGGCCGCTTCGGAGCCGGTGAGCGTTCCCGAGAGCGTCAGACTGCGCTCATCGTCCGACATCATTGCGACGATTGGAACGCCCCAGCTCGTATAACCCTGATCCCCCTTGAGCTTGACTTCGACGAGGATGTCGCCGTCGAGGACCTTCACATGACAGGTGAAGGGCGCGTCGAGCTTGGCGATCTGAATGAAGCCCGTGACCTTAACGGCGGTGTTAGGCTTCACCGTGACCTTTTCGGAAAAGCTCCATCTCGACGTCTCGGTGGTCGTAAAGCTCTGCTCGGCCGAGAAGCTGACCTCAGCGTTGATCTCAACATTGGATTCGCCGATGAGGGGCAGCTTGGCCTTCAGGCCGACCTTTGTGCCGATCTTCAGACCTTCGGTGAACTTGAAGCTCTGGCCGTCCTGGCGGGAATATTCATAGGCAAAGGTCGCTTCCAGCGGATCGTCCGGCGAGGCGTTCACATAAGTCTCCTCATGCGCCACTAGATCTTTGAAGGTCGGAGTCGCATTGCCATAGGCGAAATCCGAGATCAGCAGGCCATAGCTTCTTTGATAGAATTCGGTTGATTGCGTCTCGACCGCAGCGATGAGCTGTGCGTCTCGAATCTTGCCGATAGAGGTCAGATAATCGGTAATGCGATCGACCAGTGCGGCCTGGTCTATAGTCTGGAATTTGGCATGCAGCGCGGCGTTGATGTCGAGCTCGCCGCCAAGGGTCAGATTTTCTTTCGTAACCTGGATGTTCATTTTTCGATCTCCTATGTTGTCGCTTGCCGGCGAGATTGCCGTAAGGCGCGATCAGGAGATAGCTGTCTGCCTGCGGGCCGAAGGTGGGATTTCCCACGTTGCGAGGCTCTACTGTCGCCCGCTTTGACCTATTGTTTGTCGCTCGCGAAAGCGCCCCGCTCGGCCTCTGCAAAAGAAGCAACAATCGGGGCGTCTTACTCTGCGGCCAATTAACTACTCTCTTTCCTGCGAACGCGTGGAGGATTTTACGAGGGTTGCTTATGCGCAACCATCAACACGTTCTCGGATACTGCGCTCATCGGTGCGGGCTGCCAATATCGCCTTTTTTCAACGACGGGAGCGGATCGGATTGACGACGGGCGTTATAAAGCGTTGAGATGCGGCTTAACCTCGGGCTTTGCATATCGTGAGGGCGGACCTATGCGAACATCAGTTGATGGGTCCGAGATCTCCGCCGATTTTGGCGCCTTCGTCGACCAATCCCCATGCGCGCGCGATCCGACGGGGCGCGGGGCGTTGAGCGGGCTGACTTTCGCGGTCAAGGATTTCATCGACGTCGCCGGCTGTCGCACCGGCGGCGGAAGTCCGGACTGGCTCGCGAGCCATGCGGCGGCGGCGGTATCGGCGCCGGCCGTGGAGGCGTTGCTTGGCGCCGGCGCGCAGCTGATCGGCAAGACCAATATGGACGAGCTCGCCTTCAGTCTCGAAGGCGCGAACGCGCATTACGGCACGCCCGTCAATCCGGCTTGCCCGGACCGGCTTCCGGGCGGTTCGTCGAGCGGTTCCGCTGTCGCGGTCGCCGCCGGCCTCGTGGATTTTGCGTTGGGGACCGATACGGGCGGATCGGTGCGGACGCCAGCGAGCTTCACCGGAATTTTCGGATTTCGTCCGACCCATGGGCGCGTCTCCACCGTCGGCGTCGCGCCTTTTGCGCCGAGCTATGACACGATCGGCTGGCTCGCCCGCGATCCTGGTTGCCTGTCGCGCGTCGGCCGCGTCTTGTTGCTGGGTTCCGGCGACGCCGCGCCGATCAACCGATTGGTGCAGGCGCGCGACGCCTTCGCGTTCGCGGATCCCGCCGCCGCCACGGTGTTGCGCGCACGGGCGCGCGCCTGGGGCGCCGTCGATGAGGTCACGGTGTTCGACGGCGCCGAGGCTGAATGGTTTGAATGTTATCGAGTGCTTCAGGGCGCAGAAATTTGGCGATGCCTGGGGCCGTGGATCACCGCCAATCGGCCAAGATTCGGCGAGGAGATCGCGCCGCGCTTCGCCGACGCCGCCACGATCGGCGAGCCTGACGTGACGCGCTATCGCGCCTTCCGGCAAAACATCGCCGCGCGGCTGAGGGCGATGATTCCGCCTGGAACGGGCCTCGTGATCCCAACGACGCTCGGCGCGGCGTTGCCGTTGAAGACGTCGCCGGAAGCCATCGGCAGCTTCTACAAATCTGCATTGCCGCTCAACGCGATCGCCGGACACCCGGGCCTTCCGCAGGTTGCGATTCCAATTCTCCAACAAAACGCCTGTCCTCTGGGCCTGTCGATCGTCGGCGCGGCGTCGTCCGATGAAGCATTGCTGGATCTCGCGATTTCCTTGCATAAATCGGAAACATGACCGGCGAGCTCCCTCACAGTTCTCTTGGAGTCTGTTCAATGGCGGTTGATCTCGAAGTCGCTGCGCTTCACCCAAACGTTCCCGAGAATGTCAGTCTTGCGATCCTCGGCGCTATGGCTGCCGTGGCGGAGTCCGGACCGGCGCCTGCGCGTTCCGAGGACATCGAGATGATCAGGAGCGCCTGGAGATTTATCTTCGGCGAGACCTCCGAGCTAAATTGGACCGCTCTCTCGCGGGTCGAACCAAAATCGCTCGCATCATCTGTGGCGGATGCGGGCTTGCGCGAGGATGCGCTCAAGTTTCTAACCGTGATGACCTGTATCGATGACGTTCCCGGGCCGGCCAAGGTCGACTCGGTGCGCCGATACGCCGCCGCGCTCAATGTCGATGCTGCTTATCTGAACCTACTTAGTCTCGCCTCGGACGGGCATATGGACGACGCGCTCGCCGAGATGACGCGTCTCAACATGGACAGCATCACCAATGGTAAATGGCCGGGCGGGGACGCCAACGCCTGGCTGCTGCCCTACGCAGGGCAAGCCGCCGATCCTGTTCTGGCGTCGCGCTTCCACGCGCTATCGAAATATCCCTTGAGCAGCTTCGGGCGCGCGTTCCACCATCAATTCACTTCGAACGGCTATGAGTTTCCCGGCGAGGCGAAAGCGCTCAACGCCGGCTTTTCGGTGCCGCACGACAGCGCCCATGTCATCAGCGGCTATGACACCACGCCGCGCGGCGAAATCCTGGTTTCGGTGTTCACCTCGACCATGCACAAGCGTTTGCCGATGGGAGCTCATGTCCTTCCTGTGATTTTCATCTGGCATCTACATATTCAAATCAATGCCGTGGCGGGAAAAGCCGCGACCCCCATGGATCCGCAGAATTTCTGGTGCGCCTGGGCTGCGGGAGCTGCCAGCAAAGCCGATAGTTTCGCGCCGGAGTGGGATTTCTGGGCTCTGGCGGAGCGACCGCTGGCCGAGGTTCGAAAGATTTTTGGCGTGCCGACGGAGGGCCTCGAAGCATGGGCCGATGCGCAGGGCCTCGGGCCGGCGACGCCTTAACGCGACGCCTCAGGCGCACGCCGGCGACAACGCGGACGGCGGCGGCCTACCCCCCAAACAGCGCATCGAAAAAATTGCGCTCTCTCGGCTGCGCCTGTCGCGGCCGCTGCGGCTCCCCGGCATTTGGGATCAAGCCCGGCGGCACGAGACCATTGCTTCGGCTGCTGGCCTCGGCCGCCCTAGGCTCAGCCTGCGGGGCGCGGGCGATGGGCGCGGGTCCGTCGGCGAAAGGCCCGCCGGATGGCCGCGGCGGATTGATCGCCGCCGTCGGCCCCGCGGGATCGAACCCGGCCGGGGCGCCGCCCCCCTGCCATATCCCGCCCGGCAGCGGCTGCGGCGGCGCGCCTTGATGGGCGACGCGCATGAAGCGCGACCAGATCTCGACCGGCAGGCTGCCGCCGGAGGTCTTCTTCGTCGGCGAATTGTCGTCATTGCCGAGCCAGACGCCTGTCACGAGATGGCTTGTGTAGCCGATGAACCAGGCGTCGCGAAAATCCTGGCTTGTGCCGGTCTTGCCGGCCGCCTGCCAGCCGGGCAAATCCGCCTTGCGCGCGGTGCCGGTCAGCACAACCTCCTGCATCATGGCGTTCATCATCGCCACATAGGTCGGGTCGATCACGCGGCCATTGCTCGCGCCCTTGCGTTGATACAGAAGCTTGCCGCCGCTGGTCTTCACCTTGGCGATGATCTGCGCCTGCACGCCAATGCCGCCATTGGCGAAAGGCGCATAGGCGGTGACGAGCTCGAGCGGGGAGACCTCGCTGGTGCCGAGCGCGATCGAGGCGTTGGGCGAAAGCTCAGAGACGATGCCGAGCCGATGCGCGGTCTTGACGACCGTCTTCGCCCCGACCTCGAGGCCGAGCCGCACCGCGACCGTGTTCAAGGATTGCGACAGGGCCTTGGTCAGCGTGACGGGCCCCCAATATTCATGCCCGTAATTTTCTGGTTGCCAGCCCTTGACGTTGAGCGGAGCGTCCTCGCGCACCGAGGCCGGCGTCAGGCCCTTTTCGAGCGCCGCGAGATAGACGAAAGGCTTGAAGGCGGAGCCCGGCTGGCGCTTGGCCTGAACCGCTCGGTCGAACTGGCTGTCGGCGTAATTGCGGCCGCCGACCAGCGCCTTGATCGAGCCGTCCGGCTCCATCGCGACGAGCGCGCCTTGCTCGACGCCGAATTTGGTCCCCTTTTGATCGAGCTCGTCCGCGAGCGCCTTTTCCGCGGCGGCCTGCAGCCCGGCGTTGAGCGTCGTCGCGACGACTATGTCTTCGTCGATCGCCCCGATCGCATCGTCGAGCTCGTCCATCACAAAATCGGCGGCGTAATTGACCGAGCCCGCGCCTTGCTCGCGGACCGCCTGCGCTGGATGGCCAAGCGCGACCATGCCCATGGCGTCGGTGATGAAGCCTTCCTGAACCATGGCCGCGATCACCTGCGATGCGCGCTCGGTCGCGCCCGCAGGGTTGTGGTTCGGCGCGAGCTTGGTCGGCGCCTTCATGAGCCCGGCCAGAACGGCGGCCTCGGCCAAGGTGACGTTGCGGGCGCCATGGCCAAAATATTTCCGCGCCGCCGCCTCGACCCCATAGGCGCCGGAGCCGAAATAGACTCGGTTCAAATAAAGCTCGAGGATCTGGTTCTTCGAATATTGATGCTCGAGCCAGAGCGCCAGGATTGCTTCCTGAATCTTGCGTGAAAAGGTCCGCTCCTGGGTCAGGAAGAGATTTTTGGCGAGCTGCTGCGTCAAGGTCGAGCCGCCTTGCACCGCGCCGCCGCCGGTCAGGTTGCGCGCCGCCGCGCGCAGAATGCCCAGCGGATCGACGCCAAAATGCGAGTAGAAGCGGCGATCCTCGATCGCGACGAAGGCTTTAGGCAAATAGGGCGGCAGCTCGGCGAGCCGCACGGCCGCGCCGCCGGTGTCGCCGCGATTAGCGAGCAGAGCGCCGTCGTCGGCGAGAATGGCGATATTGGGCGGGCGCTTGGGGACCGCGAGCTGATCGATGGGCGGGAGCTTGGAGGCGTAGACCGCGATGACGATCGCGCCGGCGAGAAAGGCCCAAACCGAGAGCGTGGCCGTCCAATAGAGCGCAGCGCCGAAAAAGGAGCCGCCGCGCTTTCGCTGCCGTCCCCGCGGCTTGGCGGGGCGGCGCGGCTTGTTCTCGTCGCTGGCGCCGCGGCCCTTTTCGGCTGGGCCGAAGGTCGGTTCGCGGCGCTCGGCCGTCCTGCGCTGTGCCATGCTCGTCGCGCCGCCGTGCCGCTGATGCCTCTCGCCCGTCGCTGCCGGGACCGTGCATCGATCCTAATCGGGGCGGTTTAAGGGCGGGTAAAAATCATTAAAAGTCGAATGGACGCAAGCCCGCCGCCAGGAATTTCGGTTGGAGATGATGGGGAAATCGCGCGCAGAATGATGCGACGGCTTGCGGTTTGCGCGCGGCCGCGCCAAAGTCTCGCCCCGCCCAGGCCGGCGCGCTCACTCGCCCGCGGCGGATCGAACCGAAACGGATTGGACCGCCCGATGAAAGTCACTCTCGAACGCGCCGCCCTGCTGAAGTCGCTGGGCCATGTGCATCGCGTCGTGGAGCGCCGCAACACGATTCCCATTCTGTCCAATGTCCTGCTTCGGGCGGAAGGCCAGGCCCTGCTCCTAAAGGCGACGGATCTCGACCTCGAAGTGACCGAGCGGCTCGCGGCCGACGTCAGCCAGAAGGGCGCGACCACCCTGCCGGCGCATATTCTCTACGACATCGTCCGCAAGCTGCCCGACGGCGCGCAGGTGACCTTGGAGGCCGGCGGCGAGAGCGGCCAGCTGCAATTGCGCTCGGGGCGCTCGCGCTTCATGCTCCAATCCCTGCCCGACAGCGATTTCCCTGACCTCGCCGCCGGCGAGTTCGGCCATGCGTTCAGCCTCGCCGCGGCCGATCTCAAGCGGCTGATCGACAAGACGCAATTCGCGATCTCCAATGAGGAGACGCGCTATTATCTCAACGGCATTTTCCTGCACGCGATCGAGGCCGAGGGGCATTCGATGCTGCGCGCCGTCGCGACCGACGGCCATCGCCTCGCCAGGGTCGAGACGCCGGCGCCGGCGGGCGCGGCCGGGATGCCCGGAATCATCGTGCCGCGCAAGGCTGTGGCGGAAGTGCAGAAGCTCGTCGAGGATCCGAACCAGGACGTGCGGGTCGAGATCTCGCCGACCAAGATCCGCTTCACCTTCGGCCAGGAGGATCATTCGGAGATCGTCCTCACCTCGAAACTGATCGACGGCACGTTTCCCGACTATATGCGGGTCATCCCCTCGGGCAATGACAAGCGCCTCGTCGTCGAACGGGCGCCTTTCGCCGCCGCGGTGGACCGCGTATCCACAATCTCTTCCGAACGCGGCCGCGCGGTGAAGCTCGCCGTGGCCGAGGGCAAGCTCACCCTTTCGGTGACCAATCCCGATTCCGGCTCGGCGGTCGAGGAGCTCGACGTCGATTATGACTCCGCGCCGATGGATATAGGCTTCAACGCCCGCTATCTGCTCGACATCACCGAGCAGCTCGACAGCGACACGGCGTTGTTCAAGCTGGCTGATCCAGGCTCACCGACTCTGGTGCAGGATCGAGACGGCGCCGCCGCGCTCTATGTGTTGATGCCCATGCGGGTGTAGGGGGGGCGATCGACGACGGTGCCAACAATTAGCGCCGCCGCTCACCTTCGGTGCGGGACCGAGATTGAAATAATTTAGGCTTCGGATCGAGCGACAATCATCTAAATCGGAAACGAGAGCTAAACCACAATATGCTCGAGCTCGTCGAATGCCGCTACCAGTGCGGGGCGCAGCTTGTGAAAATCTCGATGTTTCAGACGGCGTGTTCCTGCAGCCGACTTAGCTGAACGGGGATGAGCGGTGAACGATTCTAGCCGCAGGCTGTGAAGATCCTCGAATGCTTTCATTGTCTTTGGCAAGAGCGACACAAGTGTAGGATGCTTAAGTGCAACGCCGTATTTCGGGTAGATCTTTCCGGGGCAAATTCTCCGAAAGACTACTTCAGTTGTTTTATCATAAAAACTGTCAAGACGGGTCATAAACGCGTCAATATCTGTCTCCTGAGTTTGTTTTATGAATATAGCCATTTGTTCTGCATGTTTGTGATCAGTACCAAATAACGTGATCCAGTTGTAATCTGTTTCCGGCCTTTTCAAGACGTAGGCAATAACGGAATTTATCATGCTTGGTGGTTTGCCGACGGATCTGATGAGCTTGAAAGTCTTCAGAATCATTTTGGCCGACTCAAATATGTCGTGATGAGGCTTATCCAACAGGATAGCTTCTTCGGCTAGTCTCGCAGCGGCGCACCGCGTAATCTCGCTTTCCTGAATCCGCATCGATTTATTCAAAAAATCCCGATAGCTTGGAGTCCCGAATTGGTCCGCGGTGAGTTCCCGGAGGATGCATTTTCTGACCCACCAATCAGTCTCACTATCGCGCAGCGTCTCCATTTCGCGAAATGTGATCGCCTTTGTCTGGATGGCCCACGCGATCAGCGCCTCTTTATAGGTCGGCTGAAGAGGAAGCTGACTTCTCGCGGGCCGCAATAGCCGTTGGGCGGCAAAATGCCCGAGCACAGCTGAGTCGGTGCTAGACATGCGGCCGAGGCAGGCGCGCAGAATGTCGCCGGTGACCGAATGGTATAGCTCTGGCTCCTTAAGGTATGTCGTTATCTCCGCGGCCAACCGAGTCGGTATGACTTTGTACCTTGAAAAATATGAGGAGATTGCGCCACTGTATTCTGGGTGTCGTTTAATAACCTTAAGAAGCCTTTCACTCAACCTGTAGTTAGGCCTAGCTTGTGCAATTAAGTATTTGAAGCGAGTGGACAGGAGCGGGTCTACGCGGGATCTGCGGGTTATTTCAAGAAGCCGCGAAGCCAGTTTTTTCTGATTCACAACGGGCCGTATCGACGGTTCTGGAGGTCGACTGACAGACTTGATTTCGTCATTTGGATTGGTGATGCGCCGGATATTAATTTTGGAGGTTTGCGGGAACAAACCGACTTCTTTCGACGAGAGGTCAAGAGCGATCAGCTTTCTCCGCAGCACATCCTCCGATTTGGCGAATATTTTTATATCGTCGACATACCGGATGTAGCGTGTGTTGCTGCCTCTTTCGCCAGCCTTGTCTATGTGCTGCAGAACTACTTCCGAAAGCATGCCAGAGGACAGAGGACCTTGAGGGATACCGTGTTCATGATAGATTGCTCCCCGTCCAGTGCTCCACGTGGATGAGGTCCATTGTCGTAGGCATTGCATCAATATTTTAATAGCATCTTCGTCAAGGCCGACGTCTTTGAGAAAATGTTTCAAGACGTGGTGATCGATTGAGTCGTAAAATGCAGCCAGATCGAAGTTTGCAACATATGTAAATCTATTCGAGTGTAACTCACGAATAGTTCGGGCCATAAGTCGATAACTATCCTGCCATTTAAAATAAAAGAATACAGAAGACTTACCCGCATACAAATGAGCAAACACGCGTTTTCTATATCTATGTTTTGTCTTATGTTTTAGTAAGTCTGAAATAATGTTTACGCATGCCTGATAGACAATTTGATCTTCAATCGTCAACAAAGTCAGTGGCCTCAACGTTCCTGATGGCTTTGGCACCATAACCTTTGAGGCGTGGTTCGGAATGTAACGATTAGAGAGACCATCTTTGCGCAGTTGCCGGAGCATAGTGTCAGACGAAAGAGCAAAGGCAGCATAAGAGTCTCTAAAGAGTGCCTTGTACCTAGCGTCTGGATTAGACAGTATCCAGCGGTAAGCTCGACGAAGATTTCCTAATTCAAATATCTTTTCGAGAGTACTCAACGATGCGTATCCTGGAGCAGGCTGAGCAACTCTTTTACATATGATGGGCCGCCTGCAACAAGCAAAATTTGGTTGGATCGTGACCAAATATAGGCATCAAGGCGCGGCATAGCGGGTGATATGGACAGGGTCAAAGAGCGACTAATCGCGCTAAGCAGGCTCCGACGTCTATCAAGCTGCGGTTGACGCTTCCGCCACGCGAGCATTGAAGTGCATGCCTCAAAAACCGCAGCATCCGCCCGGAGCCCCAATGCCTAAAATCAAAGGAAATCAAATCGCGCCCGGCGCGGTCATCGCCCGAGCCATCATTCACACAATGCCCAAAAGTAACGCTAGCGCCTAATCAATGTGCTGACCGGAGCGTCTTGGACGCCACCTGCCGCCAAGCTTCAAGGAAGGCGTCGCCTAGCCCATAATCCTCCGGCATGCCAAGCAGTAGGTTGATAAAATTGTCAACTGCGTATCGCTTAGCGTCATCAGAATTCAACGCAATGAGGTACACCGCGATCACATGCTCGATCTCTCCGACGCCATGCGGCTTATCACTGGAGCTTGTGCGATTGGCCGACCGACGGCAAGGGCGCTGATCTCGCCGCGTGCGGCCATCAGGCCGGCTGAATGCCGACCTTATCCTTTGGAAACCGCGCCAGGACTGCGGGGTCTATGTTGAGATGTTGCGCGACGAGATCGGGCGGCGTGTGGGTCAGCCAGTTTGACAGATCCACCTCCTGATATTCAGGCGCCTTGAAGATCACCAGAACCTGCAGGTCTTCCGTGCCCGTGTTCAGGATGTAATGGCCTTGGTTCCTTGGCACGACGCCGACGTCGCCGGGGCGGAAATCGAAGGTCGTCGCCCTCGGCCCGGCGTCGAAAACCGTCATGCGCCCCTGGCCTTTGATCCAGTACTGCCATTCGTCCGCATTGGGATGCCAATGCAGCCGCCGAAGCGCGCCCGGCTTGATGGTCTCGAGCGCCGCCGCGATCGTGGTCGACGCCTTGAAATTATGGCTGTCGGCCAGATAGATCGTGCCGGACTCGTTCTGCTTCACCGGCGTGGTGGCCGTGAGGGAGAAGGTGAAGGGCTGCTGCGCCTTTCCGCCCGCGCCCACGGCGGCTTGGGCCGCCGCAAGCGGGCCGGGCTCCTTGCCTTGGAAGATCCAAAGATCGTGCAGCGGAATGTTCTTGAAGGTTTCGACCGGAACCCCGAAATTTTGGGCGAGAATCTCCGGCGGGGTATGCGCGATCCAGTCCGTCAACAGCAGCGTGCTGAATTCGGACTGATGGGCGTCGTCGAACACGAGGAGGAATTCGGCTCCCTCCGGGCCGAGTCCTTGCAGCGCGTGCGGGCAGCCGGCGGGAAAGAACCAGAGGTCGCCGGGACCGACGTCCTGTATGTTGGCGTTGCCATTTTGGTCGAGCAGGGTCGTTCTGCACCGTCCCTTGGTGACGATGCCCCATTCATTGGCGAGATGCCAATGCAGCTCGCGGATGCCGCCGGGGCCAAGGCGCATGTCCACCCCGGAGACGTCCTTAGAGGCCGGAAACTCCGTGATCGTGACCTGCCGTCCCCATCCGCCCGCCTGGATGCGCTTCGGCATGATGTTGAATGAGGACCACAGCATCGGCATGGTGCCGACGTCTGTGGGAGGCGGGCTTTGAAAGGCTGGAAGCTCTCTGGCGAGCGCCGGATTTTGCGGGCCAGGATCGGAAATTGCGGCGGGCGAAGAGTTTATGGCGCCCTGCGGCGGCTCGTCCGGATTGCCGAACGCCGCGGCCCGGGCTTCCTCGAAGGAGAGGGCAGCGCCGCCGACCGCGCTCAAGGCCAATATTGCGCGGCGTGAGAAATCATCCATCGCTTAATCTCCTTCGGTGCGGAGCAATCGGCAAAATTTCGATTTTCCTCATCCTTGAACAGGCGAGCGGGCGCGCCGCGAGGAAGAGAAATGTTAGGCGAAACAAAATCGATGATCGCGGGGAGTCTATGAGGAGGACATGAAAATTGTCTTACATTTGCGGCCGCGGGAAAATTTGCCGCCGCCGCGGAGCTCCGTCCGTCCATTCTTTTTGGAAGTCAGCAAGGCGTCGCCGGCGGTTGTACGGCTGCGGCGCAAACACACGGTCAACCGGCGCGGTGGGCGACGGTCGCCTCTCCATCCTCGGCGCTGTCGCCAACGGCGGGCGATCCCGAAGAATCTGCAAGCGCAAGAGGGAGTTCCGCATCAGCCTGAACCGCCTGGACCGGTCGCGTCGAGGGCCTGACCCGAGCCGATGCGTCCTTGGCTAGGCATCCAAAAAGGCGCGGGCTTGGCTCACGAAGAGCCCGTGGTGTTGGAAGAGGGCGCCGTGGCCGGAATCAGGATACAGGCTAAGATAAGCGTTGCTCATAGCGCCGAACATCCCAAGGGCGTTGGCCGCGGGCAGCATGGTGTCGTGGCTGCCGCTTGCCACGAGGGCAGGCTGGGCGATCGCGCGCAGCATGGCGTGCTCGGGGTCGGGCGTTGCGCACCAGGTGATCAGAGCCTTGGCCTGGGGGTCGGTCACGTCACTGCCGTTGTTGACATCCCGATCTTCCTTACGGGCGTTCACCCGATTGAGAAACGCTCTGCCGGCGGCCTGGCTAGCCGCCGATTGGGTGAAGAACAGCGGCAACCGCGGATCCGGCGCTTCGGTATGGGAGAAAGCCTCCTTGAGGACGGCTAGCAAGTGCTCTTCTCCGCCCCGCGGCGCCGTGCCGACGAGGATCAGCTTGCGGACCAGCGGGCCGTGTTCGGCCGCGATCTGCTGGGCGACGCAGCCGCCGAGGGAATATCCCAGCAGATCGACATTGGAGAAGCCGAGAAGGTCGAGAAAGGCGACGGCGTCGCGAGCCATGGCCGCGACATTGTCCGGCGTTTTACCCGTGGAACGGCCGACGCCAGCGTTGTCGAACGCAATCACGGGACGATCCACGGCGAGGGCGTTCACGACGGCGGGATCCCAGGCGTCGATGTTCCCCGAGAAATGCTGCAGCAGAACCAGCGGCGTTCCGGTCGATGGGCCGAGCCGGCGATAGGCGAAGCGGACCCCGTCGCCGTCGACGTAACGGGTGGGCGCGGCTTCCAGCGTTTCGCGCCGGGATGTCCCTGCGTCGAGGTCGGTCATGTCATCCTCCAGGTGCTCAGAGAATTGGAAGTGTCGAATACATCCGGCCCGTTCTGGCCGTGTCCAAGCTGGTCCCGCGTCGATCTCAGGCGACCGCGCCTGTTGCGAGCTCCGCCAAGGCGCGGAGCTTGGCGTCGAGTTTGAGAGCTGCGGCGGAGACGTCTTCGTTGTGGAGCCGGCTCATCAGAGATGACGGCAGATCATAGGCCAGACGAACCTCGCCAGTCGTCGTTTGGAAGATCACGACTCTTATCGGAACGTTGAGGCCGACGCCGGGATCATGTGTGATCATGGTCTGAGCCACCAGCGGATTGCCAATGACATACGAACGGATTTTGGCTTCAGCGCCTATCTTCGCCATCCAGGCGCCGTGATCGTTCGTCAGGAAGCGCATGAAGCCGCTTCGGCCCTCGTAACCCCCGATGCGGGTCTCGAAGTCGCCCCGACTCGCGGCCGCAGCGACTTCCCGCGGGAGCGCGCCGTCCTCGACCGTCCCGAGCTCAGCCTCGAAGGCGGCGACGACGCTCTCGAAGGAACGCTGGCTGACATGCTCATAGTGCTGAACGGTGAAGCTATCGATCATTGCCGCCTCGCAGCGCATTCGCCGTGCCCGCCCGACATCTCATCGACCTTCAGGACAGGCTCAACTTGACATAGCCGCATATGCAGGTATATTAGCTCCTATAATGAGCTTGTCAAGATTGCCATGACTCTCGCCCCTCCTGAGTTCTGCACCTGCTTGGCGCTACGCCAGGCGGCCCGTCACGTGAGCCAGTTCTACGATCAGCATCTGGCTCCCTCAGGACTGCGGATAACGCAGTTCTCGATTCTCGCTAAGTTGAAGGCGAGGGGACCGTTGACCATCAATAGCCTTGCCGAGGCGTTAGTGATGGACCCGACGACCCTCGGCCGAAACATTCTTCCCCTGCAGCGAGACGGACTCATCGCCGTTGTTCGAGGGGTGGGCGACCGCCGGAGCAAAGAACTGCGCCTGACCGACATCGGGCTGGAGCGACTCAATGAGGCCTGGAAATATTGGGCTGCGGCCCAGGCAGGGTTCGACGCCGCCTTTGGCAGCCGTCAGGATTCGGAATTGCGAACGCTGATGCGAACCGTTGCGTCGACCGAGCTTGTGGCTGAGTGACGATCGAAAGCATCCGCGCATCTACCTTGCCGACTCCGCCAGGCGAAGCGCGTTAATGTCATTGTTGAAACTCGCCCAATCCACAATGGATGGATCGGCGGAAAGCGCGATCGGATCAGTCGCTGCCAGGCCGACGGCAGTGAGGTGGTCAGCTGGCGCGGACACGCCCGAGCCACTCTGTGTGGGCGCTTTTGCGCCGGCGAAAGTCAGATAGCTCCCGCCGACATCGAGCTGCGCCGGCGTCTGCGTCCTGTTGCCGCCCGGTTGGCTGTAGCCGTCGAGTTGCGGAGCGCCGAAGTTGGTCGTTCCAGTTGGATTGACCCGAATGGTCCCTGCAAGGCGGAGGCACCCTTGCTGCTGACTCACGCCAGAGGAGCTGCGCATCCAAAGTAGCTTGGATAGCCAAAGGTCAACGTAGTTTGCGCATATCGGAGACTTGGGTCACCATATATGCCGCCATAGGGATCGCTGAGTCGCAGATTCTCTTGAAAGGCATTTGCACCAACAGCGCCCGAGGTTAAAGCTTTTAGAAGTTAAAACCACTTTGCATCGAAGCTGTATTACGTGTTGAATTGCATGATCGGCGAGAGCAAATATTCGATCACGCGGCGATCTCCGGTTTTGATCTCGGCCGAGACGCGCATGCCGAGTTGGATCGCCTCCTTCAAGTCATCGGCGAGAATCCAGGCCTACGACAGGCTGATCTTCGCGAGATAGGAGAGGTCCTGCGCCTGCGCGCCGCGGCCGTTAGCCGTCGCGGCTTGCAGCGGCGCGAGCGCGGCGGCGAGCCCCGCCCGGCTCCGTGGGCCTCGCCGCCGCGCCTCTTGCCACGCGAAGCAGCCGGCAAAGCCTTGCATAGGTGGGCAGATCGGTCGGAGAGTTGAGGACGGACATGTCATCGGTTCGGTCGAGGCGAGAGTCTACGATTGGGCCGAGTCCGGTCTCCTTCGCCGGCTCATAGGCGCGAACAAGCCAGGTTGTTCGGTCGAGAAGGCAGGTCCCGTTTCGCCAACCGACAGGAGATTGCGCCGACGCCTCCGAGACTATATCCTGACCTTGACAATGGCCTCGCGAGACGTCGTTGATTGCTGCGCCGAGCGCGTCCTGCGCCCCGACGTCCAGGTGTTCGATCCTCGCTCGGGGGAAGGCTGTGGCGCAAACAGTCGGCGATCTGACGGCGGCATTTCTCGAATGGTTGGGGACGCGCGCGGCGTCGACGACGGTGCGGCTGGTCGCGCCCTCGGCCGGGCCTCTTCCCGAAGGCGCGGGCGTCCTTCTCCACCGCGTCAGCCCTCGTGGCGCCGAACGAAGATGCGGCGAAGCGCAGGCCATCGAGGTTTCGCTTCTGATCGTCGTGAACCATGCCGACGCCCTCGAGGCGGCGACCATCGCCGGCGAACTGGCCTTTGGCTTGTCCGACGAAATCTGGATCGACGCGGAGGGCGTCGCGCGTCATTTCATCATTGCGCAAGGCGATGATGCGGACACGGCGCGTCGCGCTCTCGGCCTCCCGGCGTGCCTCGCCACGCTCATTCGCCTCCCGCTGGTCCGCGAACGCCCGCGGCGCGCGGTCAAGCCGGTGCTCGAACCTCTCAGGGTCGAAATGGTCGAGTTCGGCGCAATGGAAGGCGCGATCATGGGCGAAGTTTCTGGCGTCGATCCACGGCCGGTCATGGACGCGCGCGTCGAAGCCGAGGCCTATGGCCGAGAGGCGCGAACTGATCGGAACGGCCGCTTCCGGTTGACGGGAGTGCCGGCGCAGGGGACAGTCGCGTTGACGGTCACGGCCAAAGGGCGATCGCGCTCTTTTTCCGTCAAAGAAAGATCCGGCGTCCTCTTGCGCCTGCCGATAAACGGGGCCGACGAAGAGCCAGTTGAGGGGAGGTCGAAATGAGCCTGAGCTACTCGTATCCCGGCATCTACATCGATGAGAAGGATACCGGCGCGCGCCCGATCCAGGGCGTGACGACGACGACCGCCGCCTTCATCGGCCTCGCGCCCAAGGCCGACGCCAACCGGCTGAAGGTCAAGCCGGTCAACAGTTTCGGCGAATTCTGCGACGTCTTCGGCGCAACATCCGAGACTCCCAATATCCTCGCCAACGCAGTCTACGGGTTTTTCGCGAATGGCGGGTCCCGCTGCTATGTGGTGAATCTCGGCGACGACGGTCCGATCGATCCGGCGCTCGAGCTCATCGAGCCGCTCGACGAGGTCGCGATGGTGGCGGCGCCGGGGCGATCGGATATTGCGTCGACGTCTACGTTGCTGGCCTATTGCGAAAGAGTCGGGGATCGTTTCGCGATCCTCGACGCGCCGGGGCCCGATAAGGTCGATCTCGATGCGCTGGTGCGGGTCGGGCAGGAGAAAGGTTCCGCGACGGCGGTAGGGGACGCGCCGGCGGGGGAAGCTCCGGGCCTCCGGCCGCCGATCTCCCAGCGCGGCTTCGGCGCTCAATATTTTCCCTGGCTGCTCGGCCGCGACGCTCTGAACCCGAGCCGCAGGGACCCGATCCGGATGCCGCCCTCCGGCCATGTCGCCGGCATCTATGCCCGGACCGACACGCAGCGGGGGGTCTTCAAGGCGCCGGCGAACGAGATCGTCCGAGGTGCGACGGGGCTCGCCCAAAGCCTGACGAATTCGGAGCAAGGCAAGCTCAATCAAGCCGGAATCAATTGCATCCGCTATTTCTCGACGCAGGGCATCCTCGTCTGGGGCGCGCGCACGCTCGCGCCGCAAGGCTCCAACTGGACCTATGTGAATGTGCGCCGTCTCGTCCTTTTCATCGAGCAATCGATCTATCGCTCGACCGGATGGGTTGTGTTCGAGCCGAACGACAGGCCCCTGTGGAAGTCGCTTCGGCGCGACGTCTCGGCCTTTCTCACGCTTTTATGGCGGAGAGGCGCGCTCATGGGCGCGACGGCGGAGCAGGCCTTCTTCGTGAAATGCGACGAGGAGACCAACCGGCCCGAAAATGTCGATCGCGGGATCGTCACGACGGTCATCGGCATAGCTCCGGTGAAGCCCGCCGAATTCGTGGTATTCGAAATCGGCCAGATGGCGGGGCCTGGAGCCGGGCAATGAAACGTCGGACCGGAGATTGAGCGATGGCAGACGAGCAAGCGAAAGGCGCCGCGGCGACGGCGGCTGTGGATCCCTACCGCAATTTCAATTTTCGGCTGGACATCGGCGGGGTCGCCGAGGCCGCCTTTTTCTCGGTGCAGGGCATCGCGATGCGGGTGCATCCGATCCGATTTCGCGAGGCCGGCAATGCGCAGATCGTGCGGTCTCTGCCCGGACCCGTCGAATATGCCGAAGTGACGCTCCGCCATGGCGTCACGCGCTCCACCGGCATGTGGCAATGGATCAGTTCGATCGCCAAGGGCCGGATCGAGCGGCGCAATGTCTCGATCCTGTTGCTTGAAACCGATGGCTCCACGGAAGCGATCCGCTGGAACCTCATTAACGCCTGGCCCTGCGAATGGCATGGGCCTTCTCTCGACGGGCTCGGACGGGAGATCGCCATCGCGGAACTCAAGCTTGCCTACGACGAGTTGCAGCGCGAGTAGCGGCATGTCTGCCTGGCTGATCTTCGTTCGCGCCCCGATCGCCGCCGTCGTGCGGTGGATGCGGCGTCTGCTCGGCCGCGGCGACGCGGCGAGCGCTGCCCGCGCCTCCGGGGAAATTCCGAACGCCGTCATCGAACGGCTCCGCGAGCGCTATCCCGACGCCCCCCTCCCTTGGCTCGAGATCGTCGCCCGAAATGCGCCGCGCGAAAAGGAGGAAAAGGCGGGCTTCGAAACCGACAAAGGACAGCGCGGAGATTTTTCCGCGGCGTCCGCAGCAAAGGCGCCTTTTAAACATGCGCGGGTGGTCGCCGACAGATCCGCATCAAAACAAGATTTCGGCGTGACGGACCATGCGAACCTTGGGCCGACGCATCGCGGGACGTCGCCTCGCTTCGTCCTTAAATCAATTGAACGCCTCGAACCGCGTCGACCGTTCGAGAGGTTGAGGGCGTCGGCAAGCAGCGCCGCCGAGCGGGCAGGAGAGCCGTCGGACGCGGCCCACGGCTGGGACTCCACGCGGCGCGCTCACTCTGCCGCTTCTAGGCCGATGCCGGTTGATCAACCGCGCCGCGGCGTCGACGACCGCCCCTCCGCATTGTTTGACGCCGGCGCGGCTGTCGGCCCTCCGCATGGGACCATCGGAGGATCTCGCTTCGCGCAGGAGAGCGCCCCGCGCGCGAGTTCCGGAGCGATTGGGGTGCGTGAACTCCATTGGTCGCCGGGGTTGGGGCGCGCGGCTGAGGCGGCGGCGCCGTCCCCATTGAGGAGCGCCCGGCCTCGAGCCCCGGTCTCGGATATGCCTCCTCTATCGCCCGTGGATGCGGCGCGAGGGGACAAGCCGCCGGAGCCGAAACGAGGGATCTTGGAACGCGCGCGCGGCTATGAGTCCGCCGCCAGCTTGTGGTCGGATCGGCCGAGCGGCGATCTTTGGCCGGCGCTTGCCGAGGAACCCGCCGAGACGGCCGCTGCTCCCCACTCGGATCATGACCGCGGGCGGCGGCTGGCGCGCATCCAAGAGGCCTTGTGATGCAGCGGGTTTTGTTCCTCATTGAGCAGACCGGCGAGCGGATCTCGGCGCTGCTCAACCCGGAGCGGCTCGAATTTACACGACGAAGCGGGTTTCGCGCCGCGTCGCACGCGACCGGCGCGATCACCGGCGTCGGCCTTTCCGATGATCTCGTCATTGCGACCGGCGGCGGGGCGACGGAACTGACGCTCGACCTTTTGTTCGACGTCGATCTGACCGAAGCCTCCATCGGAGAGGGCGTAGGCGCGTCTGCCGCGCTCGACGGGTTTGCGGTTGATTCCAACGGGCAGGGGCTTGGTCTTCAGGCGACCGAGGACATCGGGCGTCCGGTCGATGTGCGCGAGCTGACCCGCCCGTTTTGGAACCTTTCGGAGAACTCTTTCGCGCAGGGCCGGCGCGGCGCGCCCCCTCAGGTGCGGTTCATCTGGGGGCGCTCCTGGAACGTGCCGGGCGTCATCGTCGCGATCGCGGAGCGTTTCGAACGATTCGACGAGGAAGGTCGGCCGCGCCGATCACTCCTGCGAATGCGGCTTCGACGCGTCGCCGAGCTCGACGTGGACACCGGCAAGGGCGTCGGAACTGGCTTGCCGAGCCCGAGCACTAGCGTCACTCCTTTTTTTGAGCCGCCGACGGCTCCAAGCCCAGAACTTCTCGAGGCGGCGGATCGCATCGAGATTTCGACCGATGAAAATGGGCTTCCCAATCTCCGGCTCGATCAGCTCGCCGCCGAGGTCTATGGGGATCCATCGTTATGGCGCTATGTCGCCGCCTTCAATGGAATTGAGGATCCTCTGCATCTCACCGGCGGAATGGCGATCGCCGTCCCACAGATCGGCGGAAAGGCCTCGACTTGACCGCGGTTTCGCTGACCAGGCTCCGTCCGGAGGTGTCGCTTGCGGGCGCGCCGCTCGAGCCGACGCTGCATCGCCTTGTCGCCTCGATCGTCATTCGGCAGATCTTCGGCGCGCCGGCCCTGGCGGAAATCGCGATTGAAGCTCCCTTTGAAGGACTGGAAAATCGATTGGCCGCCGGAGTGGAACTCATGGTGTCGGTAGGCCCGGGACCTGCGATGTTCGCGGGCCGGATCACTGGCCTCGAGCATGAGTTCGGCGCCGACGGACGGCGAGTCCTGCGGGTGCGGGCCCATGACGCCCTTCACGGCTTGCGCGTGAGGCGGCGTTTTCGCGTGGTCGAGGAAGCCTCGGCGGCGAGTCTCTGGTCAGAAGCGGCGGTGGAGCTCGGCCTCGATTTCGACGCGGTGGAGACCGGACCGACTCGAAGGATCGTCCAGGCTGGGACGAGCGACCTCGCCTGCCTTGTCGCCGCGGGCCTCGAGGAGGGCCTGCATCCGACGATCAGGGAGGGAGTCTTGCGCCTTGTCTCTCTCGCCGGCTTCGGCGAGCCGATCGATCTCGGCTGGGGCGAGGCCTTGCTCGCGGCGCGCATCGACGAGGCGGGCGAGCGGGCGGCGCGTTCGAGCCGGGCGGAAGGATGGGACCCTTTTTCGGCGAAGGCATATTCCGCATCCGCCGCGCTTTCGCGGCAGGACCAAGAGGTCGAGCTTCGCAGCTTCGGGCTCGGGGCGCTCAACGCCGACGAGGGCGCGCTTTTTGGCGTCAATCGCGTCGCGAGGTCCGAGGCGCAGATTGCGGCGGACGCCCAGCAGGCGTTCGATTGCAATGCCGCCGCGGAGACTGTGGTCACGGGAACCGCCTGGGGCGACCCCGCGCTCGGGCCAGGAGTCCGCGTCACGCTGAGCGGGCTCGCGCCGAAAGAGGCCTTGACCGTCGTCCTTGCCCGAACGACTCATAGTTTCGACGTCGCGACCGGTTATACGACCGAGTTCTCGACCGAACCGCCGCCGCGGAGAGCGCGTGCGGAGACGCCGATCGTCACTCTCGGCCAGGTCGTCGATATCCGGGACCCGGATGGCGGCGCCCGCTGCAAAGTGAAGCTTCCGGCCTTCGGCGACGCGACGGTCGGTTATCTTAGCGTTTTGATCGCCGGCGCGGGTCCAGGAAAGGGCGCAGCCGCGCTTCCCGACGTTGGGGACGAGGTCGTCGCGCTCTTTCCGACCGGGGATCTCGCCGAAGGCCTGATCCTTGGCGGCCTTTATGGCGGGGCTCGCCTTCCGCGTGGCGTGACCACGCAGGATCCCCGCGCGGTCGTCCTGGCCTCAGGCGGAGACCAGCGGCTCGTGCTGGGCGGACGCCAGAAGACATTATCGCTTTCGACCAGTCGCGGCGATACGCTCGCCCTCGGCGGGGCGCAGGGGCAGCTTCTGGTCGCCGGCGACCTGACTATCTCGGCGGTCGGCGGAACGATCACGATCAAGGCGAACAAAATCAAATTCGAACGGGGCAACGCATGACCTATGTCGCGATCGAGACGGCGCAGTGCCATTGTACGCATGGCGGCACGATGCGGATGGAGCATTCGCAGGACTGGGTCACGATCGACCGGACGCCCATCCTCGTGAAGGGCGATCTCGATCATCGCCCCGTCGTTGGTTGCAGCGCCGGAGCGGAGCCGGTCGGCGTGGTGCGTTGCCGAACCATCGCCACGGTTGACGACAAGCCCAGCCATTCCGAGTTTCTGACGATCGACGGCAAGGGCGTCGTGCTTTCGAGCGCCAATGGCGCGACCGATTATAGCAGCGTCAATCTATCTCCATGGTCCATGGCGTCGCCGGGCCAGGACTGGGTCGAGATCGTGGAGGGATGAGGCGATGGCCGCGTCGGGATGGGCGTTCATGGGGCTGTCGCGTTTCGTCGCTCCGGATCTGGGGGGTGTTCCCGACCGCGGTCCAGCGCTCGCGCCGACAGGATCGATCGCGCTTGTCTCGGGCGACGACAATGTGCGCCAGTCGATCCTCATTCTTCTTTCCACGCGCCCGGGCGAACGGGTGATGAGGCCGAACTTTGGTTGCGCCATCCACCGTCTGGTCTTCAGCCCCAATGACCCGACGACGGCGGGGCTCGCCATTCATTATGTCCGCCAGGCCTTGCTGCGCTTCGAGCCCAGGATCGACATCTTGCGGCTCGACGCGGGTCCGACGTCCGGCTCCGCTGATCGAGCCGACGATGCGGGCGTCACGCTGTTCATCACCCTGGACTATTTGGTTCGCGCGACCAGGCGGGCGGAACGGCTCGGGTTCGAGCTCGATTTGAGCGGCGAACGGCCATGACGATCAAGCTTCCAAATCTCGACGACCGCAGCTTCGCCGACCTCTTGGGCGAGGCTATCGCTCTCATCGACGAGCGCTGTCCGCAGTGGAATGATCGGACGCCTTCCGATCCGGGCATGACGTTGGTCGAGGTCTTCGCCTATCTCACCGAGATCCTGATCTACCGCGTGAACCGGATGCCCGAGAAGGCGCATTTCGCTCTTCTCGACCTGCTCGGCGTCGCTCCGCTGGCTCCTGCGCCGGCCGAAGCGACTGTGACCTTCAGCCGCGCTCAAGTCGACCGTGACGCAGCGCCTTTGACGATTCCGGCTGGAACCCTCGTGACCGACCGAGCGGGGACGCTGACGTTTTGCACGCTGGAGGATGCGATTTTGCCCGGTTGGGCGATCCCGGAGCGGCCAGCGCCAAGCGTCGATGCGAAGGCGCTCAATGCGGAAAAGGTCGTGGGAGAACTGATTGGGCGAGGCGGCGGCGAGCCAGGCCAGTCCTTCCTCGTTCAACGCGGCCCCATCCTGCGGCGGCCATCCGAACCGAATTCTCTTATTGTGGGCGTCGAAGTGCGCGACGGCGATCCGCCCGCGGGCGCCGAGCTTCGCAGTTTCGCCGGGAAGACATTCGCCACATGGCGCGAGGTGAACGCCCTCGCCGGCTATGGCCCTTCGGATCCCGTATATGTGGTCGATCGGGCGAAAGGCATGATCGTCTTTGGCTCGAGCGACGCGGCGAGCGACGGCGCCCGCAGCGCCGGCGCGGCGCCGGGCGCTGGACTCGAGATTCGCGCCTGGTATCTTCGCGGCGGTGGCCGGCAAGGAAATGTCGCGCCGGGGACGCTGACCGTGCTCAAGACGCCGATCCGCGGGGTCGAAGCGACCAATCGCGCGCGTGCGTCAGGCGGCGAGGATATGGAGCCAATCGAGCGCGCGCTCGCGCGGGGGCGGGAGGCCGTGCGTGTGCTGCGCGCCGCTGTGACCGCCCGCGACTTCGAGAATGTCGCCTGCGAAACTCCTGGGATCGCGCGGGCGCGGGCATATGCGCAGCGCGACGTCTGGCGGGCCTTTGGTCGTCCGGGCGTCGTCGACGTTCTGGTCGTGCCGCGCATTGATCCGGCCGTCGCGGCGCAGGGCGTCGACTCCGCCACGCTCTCCGCGCATCAGACGAGCGAGCTTCTGGCCAATGTGCGCGACCTCGTCCGCCGCCGCCGCCCGGTCGGCGTGGACGCGCGCGTGGATTGGGTTCGCTGCCGGCCGGTCGATATTTCGGCGCGGGTCGTGCTGTCCGCCATCGAGGACCGCGACCTCGTCTCGGCGCGTCTCGCGGGCCGGTTGTATAAACTTCTCGCTCCGGATGGAGATTGGCCATTCGGGCGGCCCTTGCGGGCGTCCGATGTCTACGAGGCCTTTCTTGCGGAGCCAGGGGTTCGCTACGCCGAAAATCTCACCTTCCACATCGCCGACGCGCCGTCCTCCGACATCAAGGACATTCATCGCGACCAATGCCAGGAGACGACATTCTATGCCGCCGGCCGGGCCCTTTACCGTAGCCTCGATGGCGGCGACAGCTGGGCGCCTATCCTGGAGCGGGAGGGCGAGGTCTTCCTCGGCGTGCGGACCGCCGCCATTCTGCCAGGCTTCGTCGCCGCCTTTTCGCGCCGGCTCAACGGCGAGCAGACCAATTATGTCGTCTATGTCTCGGAAGACGGCGGCGAGAGCTGGATCGACCGGAGGGGACCGAGCGACGCCGCCCCGGAGGACCGGATTCTGCGCCGGGTCTTCGGATTCGAAATCAGGGACGTCGCCTGGACCGAAGGCTTGGGCGGCGCGCCTGTGCTCGCCATCGCCGGCAGAGCCGCGTTGCAGCAGATCCGCTTCAGCGAGCGCGTCATGACCGAGATCGTGGCGGTCCGCGGCGCCACCGAGGAGGCCCAAAGGGACGACCAGCGCGGCTTCGAGGCGGTTGCTTCGATCCGGCATGTTTCAGGCCTGCGCTTCGTCGCGGTCGCGGCGCGCGAGCGACTCGGAGTCTTTGTCGCCAGCGGCGTCGGTCCGTTCAGCCTGCTGCCTGGAACGACCGGCAAGAACATCCGGGTTCTCGCTTTCCAGCAGCAGGGGAATGAAACTTTCCTTTGGGCTGGGCTGTCGGCCGACAAAGGCGAGCCGGGCAAGGGCGCGATGCGCATTGGGATGCGCGTCGACGGCAGCTATGATCCGACTGGGTGGGAAACTTTTGACGCCAATTGGTCGAGCGGCTCCTGCGAGGCTCTCGACTTTTGGGGCGATTTCGTCGCCGCTGGCTCAAACCGGGGCGGAATTTTGCTGTGGCGGATCGGCAAGTCGCAAAAATGGAGCGATCCGCCGGCGCTCTCCTGCGGCCTGCCGCTCGTGGATGAACGCCGGAGCCTGGCGCCGGCGTTCGGGGTTGGCGTCGGCCCCGGAGCTGACGCTGATAGGCCTACAATCCTCTTCGGCGGGGATGGGGGCGCCTTCAGAAGCGAGGATCTCGGCCGCACCTACAAGCCCAATGGCCGCACCGACTTCGAGGATCGGGCGCCGCTTCCGCTCAACTGGCTCTTCTGCAGCGGCAAGATTGAGCTCGACGTCGCCGTCGAATCCGCTGGGGAGACTGGAGGATGAGAGCGGCTGAAATCGCGCGGCTTCTGCCCGAGATTTATCAGGATGCGCTCGACGCCAGTCCCGCGCTCTGCACGATCCTGGATATTATGGAGCGCCTGCACGCGCCGGACGAGAGGGTCGTCGCCAACATTGACGCGTATTTCGACCCTCGCCGAGCGCCTGACGCCTTCGTCGAAATGATGGCGCGTTGGCTCGCCCTCGGACCATATCTGGAGCGAGATCCTCTCGGCCAGCGGCGCGCGGCCGTCGGCCCTGCAGCCTTGCGCGATCTCGTGGCTGTCGCGGCGGAACTCGCGCGTTATCGCGGCACGGCCGACGCGATGATCGCTTTTCTCGAGCGCGCCACTGGCGTGACCGGCTTCACCATCGAGGAAAACCCGCCGGATTCGGCCGGTCGTCCCCAGCCGTTCCATATCCGGGTGGGCGTCCCGCCGGCAGCGGCCGCGAAAAGGGATCTTGTCAGCCGCATCGTCGCGGGCGAAAGGCCTGCCTGGGTCACATTTGAACTGTGCCCGTAGATCGAATTCCGATCGACGGACGAAATGCTTGAGCCGAGTGAGCAATGCAGAGTTTTCAGATCACTGATCCATCGTCAACCGCCGCTTTGGCCGACGTCGGAGAGGCGGGGCGTCGCGTGGGGGGCGGCTCGATCACTTTTGTCGTCGAGAATCTGACCAACGCGAACCGGACCGCATCGCTCTCTATCCTGCCGGAGGTCGAGGCCGATCTTCCTTTGTTCAAATTGGTCGAGGCGGCTCCGACGACGCCCTCCATGCGGAGCGTCGACCTGGCGCCGCGCCAGGTTCTGAATGTCATCGTCGCGATCAAGGCTCCCCTCGGTCCCGAGCCGCGGCGGGTTATCTTTCGGCTGCGCGCTGCGCTGGAAAGCGATCCAGACAATGACGCTGTTGACAGCCGGCCTGTCGCCATTGAAATCAACAGGGCTTCTGCGGCCGAACCGCCGCCGCCAAAAAAGCCGTTTCCGTGGCTAGCGCTCGCCGCCGGAGCGCTGTTGTTGATAGCAGTTGGCGGTCTCGCGGCCTATGTCCTGAAATCTCGACCAAAGCCGCCGCAGACGATGAGCTTCGATGAGTTCATCGCCTTTGCGCAAGCCCAGCATGACGCCTTCATCTCGATTCGCGGCAAATTGGACTTCAATGCTTGCAACGGCTCGCAATCCGTCGCCCGGGATCCGACGCGCGCCGATCTTTACGTCATAACTTATGGCGTCAAGATTGATCCTCCCTGCTTGCCGTTCACGCCAGAAGAGATGAACATGTTCGACAAGCGGAAAGTCGTACAAAAGCGGATGGAAAAAATCGTGGCTGCGGCCGATCATGTCAAAATCGACGGAATCGAGCCTACGGAGTAATGAGCGCGATGCGGCCGGTTGCTGCTCAGCGCGACAGAGGGGATGAAAATGGCCAGCTTCCAAATCAGCGATCCGTCGACGAAGCTTATCCTTACAGATGCGATGGAATCCGGCCGGCCGGTCTCGAAGGGAACGGTCACCTTCGTCGTCGAAAATTTGACGGGAATGAACCGCACGGCGAGCCTCCAGGTCCAGCCGCAGGACCCTATGGAGATCGCCCTCTATCAGATCGCCGGGAGCGCGCCGACGAATCCTTCGATCCGCAGCGTGGATTTTGGTCCTCGCGAGGTTCAGAACGTCGAAGTGACGATCACGGCGACGCGCGGCTCCGCGGCGAAATCCGCTTCGTTCCGTCTCAGGGCCGCGCTCGAGGACGATCCCGACAATGACGCCATCGACAGCCGCCCGATCGCTTTCGACATCCCGGCCGCGCCGCCGTCGCCGCCGCCCGCAAAGGCGCCGTTCCCGTGGTGGGCGGTGGGCGTCGCAGTCGCGCTCGTCGCCGTGATCGGCGGCGGCGCATGGTACGCCTTGCGCGGGCATTCCACGCCGACGCCTCCGCCTCATCCCAATCCACCGCAAATAGCGGGGACATGGATCAATCTCGATCCAAATACGCGGAGCATCCCGCAACTTACTGTCGCGAATAACCAATTGCATGTTTGGGGTGCCTGCCATCCTACGAACTGCGATTGGGGGGTGACCAATCTGAATTCAGGACCAACGGCTGGCGTTTATACGGCCAGCTACAATCAAGGCTTTTCAATTAAAAATGTAACCCTGAGCCTTAATGCAGCCGGTCAACTCACCGTTACGACGGCGACGCATTTTACGGACAATAGCGGTAGACCGGATTACAGTTCCAGCGATCGATTTAGAGCTCAGTAGAGCGCTACTTCTCCGGCTCTCTCGATCGCAATGTCTGCTAGGGGCGCAGAATGCTGGAGCATTCGAGCGGTTGGCGTTTAGAATTAAGTTCGCTAGGCGCCAAGTAAGTCCCATTGTCGCCTTTAGGCTATGAGTTACACCTATGCGTCCGCTTGTGATTATTCTCATCGTCCTGGGCGCGCTGTCGATCCTCATGCTGATCGGCGGGGAGTTTGCTGCCCCGTCCACCGATCTCCGCTCGTCTTGGCGCGACAGGATCGAGACAGACGGTCCGCCAAGCTGGACCTCGGTTCTGGGCTTTCTGCTGTCGCCCTTCAGTCCCAAGGTCGCGTTCGAGCCGTCGCGCAACCGATGCGCGGCGCCGGACGATAAATTCGCGCCGGCGGCTGGGACGCGCTACCGCGTCGCCCATGCGCGGTTGGCGGGAGGCGAGGGCGCGAAAATTATTTTCAACGGCCGGGAGGCGCGCATGGACCATAAGAATTGGCCGCTCGTCCTTTGCCTCAAAAGCCCGTCCTCGGCTTTGCCCGCGCCGGGCGATTGCGAGAATGCGTCTCCGCAACCGAAAGCTTCGCTCGCCATTGGTCCAAAGGGCGGCTGCGTATCGGTTCAGCCCTTCGGCAATCCGCCTGGCGTCGTGTCCTGGGAGTGATGACGGCGGTAAGCCCGCCGCTTAGGCCGGGACAAGCCCGCGCAAGAAGCGCACAAGCGAGAAGACGCCGCCTATCAGAAGAAGGACCATCCAGATCGTTGCGACGATCCCGAAGATGATCGCGGCGATCGCGTCGACGATCGAGACGAGCGGATTTGGGACGAATCCGTGGAGAAAGCTCAAGCCGAAGGTGAAAGCCAGCGACGTCGCCGTTAGCACGACGAGTCCCTTGTTGCTGAAGATCGTCGGAGCGGCGAGGATGATCATGACCACTCCCGCGATCTTGATCGTCATGATCATGCCTAGGATCGTGCGGCTGGCGTCCGTGTCGAAGATTCCGTAGAGCGCCATGTAGACGATCGTGCCGAATGGGACGGCCAGAAACAACGCAATCATCACGTTCAGCAGAGCGATCGCCGCCGTCACCAAGGCGATCCCGAACACGATCCCGAGGAGCGATGTGATCAGGGCGGCGAGCCATTGCAACCGCCCGCTAATGGCGCCGAGCCCGACGACCTCGAGGCCCAGCATCACATAACTGTAGATCACGAGAATGTCGAAGAAACAGAGGGCGGCAAGCCCGAGCCCCGGCCGCGCGTCGCCTTGCGCGACGCCGAGAGCCAAGGCTGACCCGCCGCTGACCGAGGCGCCAATGATCAGACAAAATATGCCGAGAAGAAGAAGCGGTGTCTTGATCATGTCCCGGAACCTGTGGGGGCCGCAGCCTCGCGGAGCCAATGAGCGGGCGACTAGCCCGCATGCGTTTGCAAATGAGGCAAACGGATCATGTTCGTGATTTGATGTCGACGCAATCCAAAATCACAAATACGAGCGATGTCGCCGCTCTGGCGCCAAAGCAGGCCCGACGGCTCTGGCGGTTCTTATCAGTTCCCGCGGCCTCTATCTGGCTACGCGACGATAATCGAGGCCTGGGCGAGATTTGACGTCGTGACGCAGCGTCGGGCCGGGCCATGAATTCAATGCAAGCTGATTTCGAGCAAGCTTCCTGCCGGCTAAAGCTGCGGCGATGGCTGCCGAACTGGCGAAGTATGCCGACCGGCTCGTCGGCGGCGCCGACAGCTTTGTAGTCATCGACGACATGCGCCTGCCCAGGAAGCGGACGCATTCGGTCGGCGTCACGTCGCAATATGCGTCGATGCTCGGCAAACGGGCCAACAGCCAGACGTTGGTTTCGCTGACGTTGGCGCGCCATGAGGCGCCGGTCGCAGTGGGGCTGCGGCTGTTCCTGCCGGAGAGGTGGACGAGCAATCCGAAGCGCATGGACAAGGCCGGCTTCCTGAAGCGTCTCAGAAGGCGCTCACCAAGCCGGAGATTGCGCTTGAGGGATTGATCACCTGATCGGGCAAGGCGTGCGTGTCGGCCTCGTTCTCGCGCCAACGCCCAACAATCGTTCGATCCCGTTGCTTGGGTCGCTCACGCGGCGGTCTGACGATGGCTCGGTCGGGCGCCCCATCTTTGGCGCGGCCCGACCCAATGCTCAGGGCGCTGGGTTGCCGCTAGTGCCATCCGGAAAGGCGCCGAAATACGGACTGACATATTCCCAAACGATGGCGCCCTTGGGCGTGACTTGAAAGAAACGTCCATTGTAGCCTTCGTCGATCAGCGTATTTCCGTTGGGAAGCCGCCGCGCGCTGCTGATGAAGCTCGATCTGAAGGTCCAGCCCGGCTGTCCCGAGCTTTCTCCGGTATATTCCCAAACGATCTCTTGCTTGATCGGATCGATCTCCAAGACCAAGTGCAAAGGGACAGCCCGATCGCGGAAGGATGTTTTCGGCGGCTAACGCAAAGGCACTACGATTGAAGACGAGGATTTTTTGCCTGTCCTGCGGCTCCGACTCATGGGGGCGGAGAACCGAATGAACCTAATCGGCTTACGAACAAGAAAGACGTTTCGCAACTTCGGACGTTTTCCGCGCCTCGGAGCGGGGTTCGCTTGACATGGCTAATTTCCTTCTATTTTTGTAGGTTATTAGAATGCCCTTCAATACGGGTCCGGGTGGGCTCGCCACTTTTGAGGCATGCTGTATTGTCGACGGTGGGGCCAATGCTATTCCGGTCCATAAGCTATCGAAATGTAAGAGGCGCTGCGTGTTGAAAGCCTTAATTGTTTTGACGTTTGGCCTGTTGTGGCTCGCCGGAGCCGAAGCGCGTGAAAGCAGGCCCGTCACGACCTCTCACGCCATCGTCTCCCTTGTCAGCAACGTCGACAATTTTGAACCGGGCAAACCTTTCCGGATTGGACTGCGGTTCCAGATGGCGAAAGGGTGGCATATCTATTGGCTCAATCCCGGCGACGCCGGCGAACCGCCGCGTCTCGAACTCAGCATGCCCTCCGGGGCCGCCGCCTCAGAAATCGACTGGCCTGCGCCCTTTCGCGTCCCCGAAGGGCCAGTGATGACCTATTCCTATATTGACGCGGTCACTTTGCCCGTCACAGTGACTCCGCCGGCGTCTGCAGCGTCCTTTGCAATCGAAGCCAAGGCGACGTGGCTGATTTGCGAGAAAATCTGCGTTCTCGAGCAGGGCGGCCTCCTGCTCGAGATGCCAAGCGGCGCGCCGAGTCCATCGAGGGAGGCCAGTTACTTCGCCGCCGCGGATCAAAGGATTCCACGCCTTTCCCCTTATTCCGCTCAGTTGTCGCCCAATGCGACGCTAGTCATTTCAGGAGCCGATATCTCTCCGAGTTCTATTAAGGCCGTAAGCTTTTTCCCAAGTAAATGGGGCAGCATCGACGACGCGGCGCCGCAACGCCTCAGCGTTGACCACGGAAGTTTTGCGCTTGCTTTCAAGCCAGCTCAAAGTTTTGATCCCTTCTCCCCGCTGTCTGGCGTATTACGCATCGAAGATGTAGACAGCGCCGAGCGATTTTTCTCCATCGTAGCTACACCAGCGGAAATGGTGGGGACCTCAAACGATCAAAATCTCGCACTTGCTTCAATCGCAAAAAGTGATGCGTCGACCAATTCTCAAGCAAGCGCCGACATCGGCGTTGCGACCATGCTGTTCTTTGCGTTTCTGGGCGGCCTCTTTCTTAATCTCATGCCATGTGTCTTCCCTATTCTTGCGATTAAGGCTCTTTCGATCGTGAAGCTTTCCGGTCATGAGCGCGGACTCGTGCGCCGACAAGCCGCCGCCTATACGGGTGGCGTGCTGCTTTCGTTTGTGGGACTCGGGACGCTTTTGCTTTTGCTCAAAGCGGCAGGCGCCGCCGCCGGCTGGGGTTTCCAATTTCAGTCGCCAATGTTTGTCGCCGCAATGGCCTTTTTGTTTTTGCTCCTCGGCCTCAATCTCTCGGGCGTTTTTGAGCTTGGCGGTCGATTTGTTGGAATAGGCGACAGGCTCGCCGGCCAAGGCGGAGTCGTCGGCAGTTTTTTCGCAGGCTTTCTTGCAGTGCTTGTAGCGACGCCCTGCACCGCGCCTTTCATGGGAACTGCGATCGCGGCATCCCTTGCCATGTCTCCTATCGCAACGATCGGAGTCTTGCTTGCGGTTGGGCTCGGCTTGGCGACGCCCTATCTGCTGCTTGCCCTTGTTCCCAGCCTTGCCTCTCTATTGCCGAGGCCCGGAGCGTGGATGACGATTTTCAAGCAAGCGCTTGCTTTCCCAATGTATGCCAGTGCGGCGTGGCTCGTTTGGGTTCTCAGTCAACAGGCGGGCCCGGATGGCGTCGCAGCGACGATGACGGGCCTTGTGCTTGTTGGTCTGGCCGCGTGGGCGATCGGCTTAACGCAACGCGAGCCTGAGCGCATTTGGTGGTCTGAGCGCGCAATCGTCGGACTCGCCGCGCTCGGCGCCGGCGTCATTCTCTACAGCCTTGGAGAGGCGCCTCTCGCCCCCATTGCGGCCGACAGGGTCGAGCAAGCTTATTCGCCCGCAAGGCTTGCAGCCTTGCGGGCGAATGGACAAGCTGTTTTCGTCAACTTGACCGCCGCCTGGTGCATCACCTGCAAAATCAACGAACGGGTCGCTTTGACGTCCGATGCAGTCAAGGCGGCATTCGCCGCGCGTAATATCGCCTATCTCAAGGGAGATTGGACGCGCGCAGACCTCTCCATTTCCGAATTGCTGCAGGAGCACGGCCGCGACGGCGTGCCCCTCTATCTATTCTATCCGACTCGGGGACGAGGGCCGATTGTTCTGCCTCAGCTTTTGACGGCGGGCGTCGTGCTCGACGAACTCGATCGCGCCGGAAGCTAAAGGAGCCGGAGCGCCGGGACATGTAAAATGCACGATTGGCGTAATAGGAGACGACGATGCCCCGTTTGCTTTCGCATTCTATGATATTGGCTTTGGCTCTTGCCACATCGAGCGCCGGCATTATGCCGAGCGTTGCGGACGCGCTCCACATTGGGCAACCCGCGCCGGATTTCATCGGCACAGACAGCTACGGAAAAACGCTCCACTTGAGTGATTTGAAGGGCAAAGCCGTTGTGTCGAATGGACCAATGATGGCTGCCCCTATGTCAAGAAATGGTATTCGAGCGGCGCCATGCAGAAGTTGCAGCGGGATGCGGCCGCCTCCGGCGTCGTGTGGCTGACGATCGTGAGTTCGGCACAGGGAGAGCAAGGCTTCGTCGACAGAGCGCAAGCCAATGCAGACACTGTAAGCCGGAACGCGGCGCCCGCCCATGTGTTGCTGGATCCTGCGGGCACAATCGGACGCCTCTATAGCGCCGAGACGACGCCGCATATTTTTGTTATCAACCAGGATGGCGCGCTCGCCTATATGGGGGGGGCCGACAGCATCGCCTCAACTCGCGTCGGGGATATCGACAGAGCAGAACCCTATGCTCATGACGCTATAGAAGCTGTCGCAGCTGGCAAGCCCGCTCCTCATCCGATCACGCGTCCATACGGCTGCTCAGTCAAATATTCGAGCTAAGGGATTTCGCGCTGATCTCCCTCTTCGCGTATGCCATGGGGACAATGCCGTCGAATCGATCTAAAAGAGAGAGATAAGGCCGCATGCGAGGCGCTATGACCTGTGCGTGATGGCGAGCGGGCGGAAGCAAACGATGGTCTGCCCACTTAACGTGATCCATCTCTATTATTTGGCCTGGGGCCACTTTTGATGATGGAGAGATGGCAAGGAAGCGGCAAAAGCCCGAAGAGATCGTCGCGAACCCGCCGCAGGCGGTTGTCCCGGCGGCGCTGGGCAAGTTTTATTGCCGAGGTGGTGACGATCGACGTATTTTCGCTGGCGGGTGGCGTACGGCGGGATGAAGAGCGATTAAGCCAACGGCTCAAAGAGTTGGAGTTAGAGAACGCTTGCCTGCGACGGGCGGTGTCAGACCTGACCCTGGACAAGCTGTCCTTTGTCGAGGCCGCGCGATGAAACCTTTAAGCCCCGCCCGTCGCCGCGACTGCGTGGAAAAAGTCAGGGCCGCACTGAAAGTGTTGGAGCGGCAAGCCTGTGCGGCCCTGGGTCAGCCTCGATCCCCTCGGCGGTTTTTCAACAGGATCAAACTAGATAGTATGCAACCTTGGCCGCGCTGACGTCATCCCAATTATCAGGCTTCCCAGCCGCTTTTGCGTCGATAGCCGCGAGGGCATAGGCTCGCCGGATCGCTTTAAGCGTTGCCGAGTAATCCTCGGCTTCTTCCGTAAAAATGAACTCCGGCGGATGCTGTTCTATAATGCCAATTTGCGTGAAGGCGGCGAATAGAGATGGGCGCACACCCGCGAGCAACACCGCCAGCCCCCGGCGGCGCGCGTCGTTCAAAAAAATATCCAGCACCTCAAGAGCCACAGCATCCGGATTGCGCACCCTTTTGAGACGCAAAACAATGTATTTTATGTTCCGAGATCTCGCCTCCTGGCCGATCCGCACGAGATAGCGTTCGAAATCCGGAGCGGCCCCAAAGAAGAGCTCGCCTTCGAAGTCATAAATCAGGACGCCGCGACTCTCGGGATCCGCGGGAACGCGCTCCCGCACGACCCGCTCAGGAGTAACGATAAGTTCAGTTGCCTTTAGTTTCGCTGCGCGAGTCACATACCATGCAATCGAAACCGCCGAGCCGATGAGAATGGCGAATTCAATGTTGATTGCAATAGCAGAGATTGCGGTGGCAAGCAGCAATACGGCGTCATATAACGACCCGCGCAGAATATAGCGGAGGCGTTCGATATCGAACAAGCGCACCGCGGCGACGATAAGCAGCCCAGCAAGCAACGCCTTGGGGACATAGGAGGCCAGGGGAGCAAAAAGCATGACCGTCACGGCGACGACGGCGGCAGTGAAGACGCCAGAAAAACGTGTGACCGCGCCCGCCTGGTAGTTGATGGCGGTTCTCGAAAGTGAACCCGCGCCCGGCATGCAGCGGAAAAATCCACCGACGAGATTGCCGAGGCCCTCCGCTAGAATTTGCCGATTATAGTCAAGCCGCTGGCCGGACTTGACCGCTATGGCTTTGGCGATCGCTAAAGCCTCAAGTAGGCCGAGAATCGCAATTGCGGCGGCGCTGGAGGTGAAATCTAACGCCCATTCGAGTTTTACCTCGGGAATGTGCAACTTTGGTAAGCTGGAGGGAACGGTTTCGATCATCGAGATGGCGGATTTGTCGCCGGCGGCGTTATTGGACCAGCCAAGAAAATAGGCGACCAAAGTCAATGCTACAAAAACAAACAATGTATCTAGCTGAGGCAGTTTGAATCGCCGCACCAAATGCCGCGACAAAATCGCCAGAACGATCGCGCCGCCGCTGATCGCCACGGCCTTGAGGTTGAACGGCGCTTCCTGCGTCAAGGTCAGATAGAGCCGATAGAGCACATGCTGATGACCTGTCCCCTGAGATTTAATCCCGAACGCGTTTGCGACTTGCCCAATGATCGTAAGCGTCGCCGCACCTACAATGAAGCCGGTGACCACGGATTCGGAAATGTAGCGGGTAAGGTCACCGAGCTTCGTCACCGCGATCGCGATCTGGACGATCCCGATCATGATCGCGAGCAGGAACATCGCTTCGAAGGAATCGAGTCTCGCTTCCGGCTCGAAAATGGCTAGGGCGCTGAACACTACGAGAGAGACTGCCCCCGTTGGGCCGTTGACAAGATGCCGAGACGAGCCAAAAACACCAGCGACCGCCGTGAATACAATTGCAGTATAGAGGCCGAAGCGCGGGTCAACGCCAGCGAGTAGTGCGTATGCCATGCTTTGCGGCAGCGAGAGCGCGGCTACGGTCACTCCCGCAAGGAAATCCTTGCGAATTGTCCGGAGCGCGTGGGCGCTGAGCCAGTTCGCGTCCGAGGCGGGTTTCGAGATGTCCGCTTCTGTCACTTACGATCCTTGAATGCCGCTAGTGCTATCACTGCGGAGACTGCTGTTCATCTTGGAATATTGCGCCGAAGTGAGAGCGCGGCGCCCTGTCGATCAAACCAGCGTCGCTTCATTCCGACGCCTCTAATCTGTTCGAAGCTCAGTGCGAGGCTTCGGGGTGTAAACTGCATCGATGATTCCATTGTCGGCAAAAAATCGTCGCTGTGCGTCGGTCCAATCGTGGGCTATGGCGGTGATGGAAAACAAATCAATTTTGCCAAAGTGTTTAGATTGCTTCTTGAGGATTTCCGCATTGAACGGCCTATAGCCCTCGCGAGCGATAATCTCTTGTCCTTCGTCGGCGAAGAGAAATTCCAGGTAGGCCCGCGCTAACGTCGAGCTTTCATGTTTGTCTACATTTGCGTCGACCCAGGCGACGGTTGGTTCGGCAAGAATACTGACAGGCGGGTAGACGACCTCAAGTTGTCCGGCGGATTCGTTAGCTTCACGCAAGGCTTCATTTTCCCACGCAAGATGAACGTCCCCTTTCTTTTCGACGGAGAAAGCGATGCCTGCTGCTCGGGCCGCCGGATCGAGGAACGGTGCATGTGCATAAAGGGATTTCAGAAAATCGTGGGCTTCACTCTCATTGCCGCCGCGCGTGATGACGGCCCCCCACGCGGCAAGTGCGGCGAGCTTGCCGTTGCCGGATGTCTTGGGGTCCGGTACGATGACGTCGATTCCGTCCTTTAGGAGATCGGGCCAATCGTAAATGGCATGAGGATTTCCGCGTCGCACCACAAAGACGATGGTCGAAGTGTAGGGCCGGGATTGGTTGGGCAAGCGCTGTTCCCAACCATCTGGTATCAACCCTTTGTTATGCAGTGCTTCGACGTCCGAGGGCAGGCCAAGCGTGACGACGTCTGCTTTCAGCTCGCCGGAGGCGACGAGCTTCGCCTGATAGGACGAGCCTGCATGTGACTGCTTGATCGCGACGCTCGATCCGGCTTCTTTCTCGTATTTTTCGGCAAAACGCGGATTAATGCTTTGATAGAGCTCGCGTGTTGGATCATATGAAGCGTTTAGGATTTGGTGCGCGGCGTGCCCCTCTCTGTTTTTCACGACAAGCAAGGCAACCGCCACCACGACAGCAGCCATAGCGCCGACATTAATCCATGAGACGCGCATCAGCCCCTTAAGCTCCACAGAGAGAACCGACGCGCCACTCGCCCCGCAACGCCGCAGATTTCGAGACCGTCCACGATCCTAAAAGTCCATTAATCGTATAGACTTTATCGAACTTTCAGGGTGTGTCAACGAGACGGTCTCTAGCGTACAAAAAAAGTAACAACCCTTGCGCTGACCTCAGCTTGATCGCGAACTCAACGAGCATCTCGATGGGAAGCCCGCAATGACCCCCGTCAGTCGCCCCTGCAGGGCGAAGGAGATCCCAACCCGAACCCGCTGCGGCGCTTCGCGGGTCATGCCCATCGTCATGGCGATCGCATCGGCGGTCCGAAAGCCGATCCCCTTAATGGCGCGCGCGAGCCTATAAGGGGCCTCAGTCATGACCTGAATGGCGTCATGGCCATAGGTCCTGAAGATGCGGACCGCCCGCGACGTGCTGACGCCATGGGAATGCAGGAAAGCCATGATGTCGCGGACCGCCTTCTGCTGGGCCCAGCCCGCGGCGATTTTCCCGGCGCGGAATTCGCCGATGCCGGGAACCTCCCTCAGCTTTTCGGGACTGGCTTCGATAATTTCGAGGGCCGCATCGCCGAAGGCCCCGACGATCCTTTGGGCGAGCGGGGGGCCGAAGCCGCGAACCATGCCGGAGCCGAGATATCTCTCGATGCCTTCGGCCGTCGTCGTTGGAGTCGTCTTAAGGAGATCGGCCTTGAACTGAAGGCCGTGCGTGCGATCGGTGAGCCTGACGCCGACGGCATGGATGAATTCGCCAGCCGAGATCGAAGCCGCATGGCCGACGACGGCGACGAGATCACGCCGCCCGCGCGCCTTCACCTTCAGGACCGCAAAGCCATTCTCCTCATTGTGAAACGTCACCCGCTCGACGGAGCGGCGGGGACGGCCGGTTTCAAGACTTCATTCCTTTTGCTGTAAGCGTACCGGCACGCTACACAAACGACGCGTTCAGCGCGCTTTCAAAAGGGCCGCGATCCCGAAAATGAGGCCTCCCACCCGGGCGTCAATTTCGGCCTCGATGCGAGCGGCGCGGAAGGTCAAACCTCTTCGCTCTTGTCGGGCATCTCCACCTTGAACTGGAACCCCTCGTAACCTGCCAATATTCGGCCAAAGTCCCCCCAGCCGATCTCGCGGCCATCGATGACGAAAAGCGGCGCGCGACCATCGGACGCTTCGTCCCATTCGATCAGGCCTCGCAGGATCAGAGGATCGGCGATCCGCTATCCGAACTCGCCTTCCTCGATATGCTTGAGAGCGAGGGCGCGCCGTATTTGTTCGATCAACCGGCCGACCAACGCGGTCAAATCATCGTCCGGATCCGCAGTTATCTGGAATTGATAACCCGACGGAGACCCGTCGCGAAGCTCGAAGGCGTCCAAAGCCGTGATCGGTCCATACAAATGATGCGAAAGTGGAATTCGTGGGAATTTCCCACGCTGTCCATCAGCGCAACCTGTTGGAACTCGACATGCTCGAATTTGCCCAAACCACTTAAATTGGCCCCCTCGGCGTTGAAGCAGCGGCTGCACAACTGCTTATAGCCTCTTACCATCGAACCGAAGTCGACGATATCGTGGACCGCCGTTGGCGGCATCCTTCGCGCTGAATTTGCTGCATCGAAGTGGAACCTATGACCGTCGAGACTTCGAGAATGCGGAACAGCAACCATAAGTTGTCCTGTGCGGAGGACCAAATGTCGCGCCGCGGGGCATCGAGATGCCGGGTGAAGAGAGGCAATGCGTCCCGGTCTTTGTGGACGGCTTTGGTAGGAACGTTTCTATCTGCGCCGATTCGTGCGAAACTTGCTACCTTCGTGCGCTCTAACAATCTCGAGGGCCGACATGACGACCGGAAAGAAAGTTGCGTCGGACGCCGCGAAGATGTTTCGCGATTCGAAAGCTACGAAGAAGGAAAAGGAGCTGCGGGCTCTGACTTGGCGCGAGCCAAGCCCAAGACAAAAAGCGCAGGCAAGGGCAAGAAGTGGTCTTTTGAACCTGACTTGCGGGTTAGTTTCTGCTCCAAAAGACGGCGGGGAATGGCTCGTCACGTGCTCGAATAGAGACCGCCATTGCCGTCTTTTCGCGCCGCCGCGGGGGTCCTTGACGAACTGGGCAGATCAACGAACGGCGTTGGTAGTTCGCCCTCACGACCGCTTTTTCGAACGCTTCCCTTTCGGACACTGCGCATGGCGCCTCGATCACCGGCGTGCGGGCGTAGACGCTTAGTTTTGTGAGCTGACGCAGCGCATTGTTGCTCACATTTCTCATTGATGCGCCAATGCCGGTTTACTCGCCTCACGCTGAAGGTCTCCGATATCGGCCCTGTTCTCATCACCGGCTGTTCGAGCGGCGTCGGCCATGCCGTCGCAAGGGCGTTTCGCGCTGCGGACTTCGAAACATTCGCCACCGCGCGGGATCTCGGCGCGCTGGAAGAGCTGCGCGCTATTGACTGCCAGACTCTCGCTCTCGACGTGACGGATGAAGGTTCCCGACGTGCCGCGGTCGAAGCAGTTGAGAGGCAGTTCGGCGCGGTCGGCATTCTCGTGAACAATGCGGGCTACGGCCAGTACGGCCCGATCGAAGAAATATCTCTCGACGACATGCGCCGCCAGTTCGAGACTAATGTGTTCGGCGGGGTGCGTCTTTCGCAGCTCGTCTTGCCCGCGATGCGGCGCGCCGGCAAGGGCCGGATCGTCAATGTGAGTTCAGTCGCGGGGCGCGTCAGCGTCATGGGCGGCGGCGCCTATCACGCAACCAAATTCGCCCTCGAGGCCATCGCCGACGCGCTGCGCCCCGAAGTCAAACCCTTCGGCATTGAAGTCGTAAGCGTGCTTCCGGGGCCGATCGCGACCCATTTTGAGGCGACGCTCCTGAAAACCATCCCGGACGCCGACGCCCATAGCCCGTACGCGCCCTTCAAGAAAGGCCTTGCGCGCCGGATGCACGCATTCCTCGCGCCGGGCGGCTTCGGCGTGATGACTGCCGACCATGTCGCAAGAGTCGTTTTCAAGGCCGGCACGACGTCGCGTCCACGCACGCGCTACAGCGTAGGCTTCATCGCCAAATTCGGCCCGTTTGGCCGCGCACTCGCGCCAGATCGCCTGGTGGACGCCATGACCCGTTCCGTCATCTCGAACAGCGCAGGCTGACGTCTTTCGCTATGGCGCGCCAGCGTTCTCAATCTAGGCTGTGCGGCTGGGGCAGCGGCGGAAGCGGGTTCGAGGCGAACCGCTTCTCGAACCACGCGTTTGCCACCTCTAGCCCGGCAAGCTTCTTCGCAATTTCGCCGGGCGGAGACCGCTGAGGACTATGCCTTTTTCAGGAATTCAGTTCTAAGCACGAGCCCCTTCACCTGCTTGGTGCTGCACTCGATTTCGTCGGGATTACCTGTGAGGCGAATATTCTTGATCAAAGCGCCGCGCTTCAGCGTCTCGGATGTGCCTTTCACCTTCAAATCCTTGACCAGCGTCACGGAGTCCCCGTCCGCAAGCTTTGTACCGTTGCTGTCCTTCACGATAATCTCGTCTGTCACATCGTTCCCTTTCTGACGCCCGCGTGGGCCATGCCTGTCGCTGCCTTGACGATCTCCAGAGAAAGAGGCTCGGCGATCCTTGGTCCCCGCTTCTTCCGATGATACGGGATGCTGCCGGCGTTAGCCAAGGCGCATGGAAATTCGTGAGTGCGTGATGTATCGGCCAAGCGGCAATAGAGCCGCCTTGTATTTTGACAATTTGATCTGACCGAGCGCAGGCATGACTGGAGGATTAAACCGGTGGTAGCCAAGAAATCGGCTGCTGGAAAGAAGGAGTCGCAAAGAGGGAAAATTACGGAAGCCTAAAAGGCGCATCCGTCAAACCTCTGCGGTCTTGCCCTTTTCATTTCGCCGCATGTCCAGCGGAAAATCGAGGCAAGCTTTTTTTCAGAAGATGGTCTGGGATCGCTGAGTCGAATTACGGCCGGTCTGCGCGGCGACAGTTTCACTGCGACGCAGTCATTAGCTCAAGCAAATGACCGTCTGGCGTCCTGAAATAAGCGCCCCGGCCGCCATTCCAAATCGTTGAGCTTGCCATCGTCGAGGCTCCACGGAGCGCTACCATAGGCCAATCCAGCCTCCTGGAAACGATCCAGAATGGCGTCGAACTCGGTGTTTGTCCGTCGTCAGAGTTTTTGAGACAGAAGGCGGCGTGATTTAACGGAGCACGCGGCTCATCTTGAGATAGAGTTTATTATGCGGCTTGCTTTTGGTGCATCAAGCGGCGATTTTGGATTGTGGCTCGTTTGATCCTTTCTCGTTCGAGCAGGATGGTTTGGGCGCGTTTGAAATAGACATCGGCCGGCGTGAGATTTCCCAGGCTTTCGTGATAGCGCCGATGGTTGTAGTGCTCGACGAACTTGTCGATTTTCGCTTCGAGATCGCCGGGCAGATAATAGTTCTGGGCAGGATGCGGTTCTTGAGCGTCTGACGCTAGCGCTCGATCTCGCCCGGTGTCTGCGGATGGCAGGGAGCGCCGCGCACGTGACCCATATTGCGTTTGTCCAGCCAGTCAGCTAGGTCGGCCGAGATATAGGACGGGCCATTGTCCGACAGCAATCGGGGGCGATGAACGATTTTGGCGTGATCGAGCCCGGAGGCTTGCTGCGCCAGGTCCAGCGTTTCCGTGACGTCCCCGACCTTCATCGTCGTGCAGAGCTTCCCGGCGATGATGTAGCGCGAGAAGTCGTGCAAAATCGTGCTGAGGCAGAACCAACCCAAGCCGATTATTTTGAAATAGGTGAAGTCGGTCCGCCAGAGCTGGTTTAGCACCGTGGTCTTGTCCTTGAACTCATCCGCGGCTTTCATGACGATGTAGGCTGGACTGGCGATCAGATCATGCGCCTTGAGCAAGCGATAAACTGAGGCCTCTGGGACGAAATAGCTTTTCGTATCGGCGAAACGCGCCGCCAGCTCCCGCGGCGACAGCTCCGGCTCATCCAGAGCCAGTTGCACGATCTGGTCCCGAACATTGTCAGGAAAGCGGCTCCAGTTCGGACGAACATACGCCAGGTGCTCGGCCGTACCCTCGATCGTCTTGGTGATGATGAGGACATTCCGCAGGTGGCCGCCGCTCCACAGCTCCTGCTTGATTTCCCCTTCCAGTAACCCTTTCGCCAAGGGCTACTCCCGCTATCCGCTACCACGTCAGCGTCCTCTGGCATCGGCAGCTCTCGCGCCGGAGCCAGCGCGGACGGGTGTCGTCGGAGCGGATGGCGAAGCTGGCCGACGAATTTCTCCCCAAGCCGAGAATCCTTCATCCCTGGACGAGCGTTCACTTCTCCGCCAGACACCCGAGGTACGAGCCGTATGCGGGAATTCTGCTCGTACGCATCTGTCCGGGGGGCGCTCGGAAATGAGCGTTCCTACCGGGAACGCTGACCTTTTCTTTGTTTCGTTTGCGCCCTCGGCGCGACAGTTGACCCCTGCTGCGGTGTAACCCAAGCTTTTTTCCGGCCCGAGCACGAAGGCCAAAATCTGCAAAAGGCTTGAAATCCGTCCGAAGTGCTCGCTCTCATTGGCCGCGGGCAAAGGGGACAAAACCCTCTCGATTGGGCATTTTGATCCGCGGCAGGCTCTGCGCGTCGATGATCTCGCCGTCGGAAATGATCCCGTTGATTTTCAAAAGATAGGCGACGACCGCATAGACTTCGTCGTGGGTGAGCGATTTCGGCTCATTGATCGGCATTGCCCGCCGCACATAGTCGAAGATCGTTGTCGCATAGGGCCAGTAGCTTCCGACCGTCTTGACAGCCGGTTGATCGGAGGCGAGGGTTTCCCGCCCGCCAGCGAGCCGATCATTGGGCTTGCCGGCGCCTTTCTCCCCATGGCAGCCGACGCATTTTGCCAGATAGACGGCTTCGCCTGTCTCGGCTGTCCCGCGCCCCGGCGGCAAGCCTTTTCCATCCGGTCCAATGCTGACGTCCCAGGCTGCAACGTCCTCGGTCGTCGCAGTACGGCCGAGAGCGGGATGAGCGACGCGCGTCCCGCCCGCCGCCATTGCAAGGCCGCCGAACGCGAGGATCGCGAGCGTAATGGCGACGAGGCTACGCATAGACATGGCTCACCTTGCCGTCCCCGCTGACGCCCCAGCTCGCGATGGCGTTGAAATGATAGATCGCTCGGGACCCTCGGCGGGTGATGAGCGCATCCCGAGTCGGCTGTCTGTAGCCCGTTTCATCGGTGACGCGGCTTTGCAGGATCGCCGGCCCGCCGCTCCATTGCCAGGCCATGCGAAAGCGCGTCAGGGCCATGGGCAACACTGGTTCCTGAAGGACCGCCTCACCCCAACTTTGGCCGCCATCAGCGGAAACCTCGACCTTGCTGACTTTTCCATAGCCGGACCAAGCGAGACCGGAGATTTCATAAAACCCAGTCTCTTTCAGATCGAGGCCGGGGGAAGGCCGAGTGATCACCGATTTCGCCTCAACCGGAAAAACGAATTGAAGCGCCTTCCCGTCCGGCGTCAGCAAGGTGTATTTCGAAGTTTCATCCCTGGTCATGGTCGGTTCTTCGGTGAGCTTGATGCGCCGCAGCCATTTCACTTGCATATTGCCTTCATAGCCGGGAAGCAGCAGCCGCATTGGGTAGCCGTTCGAGGGCCGGAGCCGCTCTCCATTCTGGTAAAGCGCGATCAAGCTGTCCTCCATAGCTTTCGCGAGCGGCGCGCTGCGGCTCATGCCGGATGCATCCGCGCCTTCCGCCAGAATCCATTTTGCTTTGGGATCGATTCCGGCTTCGTCGAGCAGAATCGATAATCGAACCCCGGTCCATTCGGCGCAAGAAAGAAGCCCGTGCAAACCCTGCGCATCGAGATCCGCAGGCTCCTTTTGATAGAGCGCGCCGCTGTTGCCGCCGCATTCGACAAAGGCGATCTGCGATTCCATCGGATAGCGTGAGAGCGTCTCGGGCGAAAAGACGAGCGGCCGCTCGACGAGGCCATGTATCAAAAGCCGGTGCGCATCTGGATCGATGTCCGGCACGCCATTGTGACTGCGCTCGTAATGCAGGCCGTTGGGCGTGATCGCACCGTTCAATCGATGCAAAGGCGTGCGGGCGGAGCCGGTCCCTCCGGTGTTTGGCGCGCTCACAAAAGTGCGGACAACTTTTGCTTCGAAGCGCGAGGGCCGGCCATAGCCTTCGAAAGGCGCGCCTGGAGTCGTCATCCACGGTTCAATGTTCAGTTCGCCAGCCTTGGCCAGGAGAGGCAAGGCCGCCGACGCCCCGGCGAGTCCTACTGCGAGGAGATGACGACGATCGAGAAGGCCATTACCCGCGACCAGATGCGTGTCTAGGGATGGCTTGCGTGTCTGACGGCCCACGAGAAACCTCTTTTGCATCCGAACTTTCACAAGTTTCGTTCGAGATGGCCCCAGCGACGGTTCGCTTGATTGACCCCACGAGAAGCGGCGCACGGCCTGAGTGGGCGCACACAAGCTTAAGACCTCCGGGCGCCCAGAGCTTGAAACCTACAATTTCTATCTATAATACCTAATATTGGGCATATTCAAGCGGTCCTCCAGCGAATACCGGGTTTGGATCGTCAGTTCGTTCTCCATTCCGGATAAAGGTCACCCACCGTCGAAGGTTTAACCGCGGCCAATGCGGTTTAGCACTACTTTGGCAGAATCAATTCGAGCGATGTCGGATGCGCATTCGGCAGTGCGGACATGTTCAAAGATTTTCATGCGCGTGTACGACAAGACTTTGATTACGACTCGGCGGACCTCCGGTAGAGTCGGCTGCGGCGGCCCCGATGAGATTCTTTTTTCCCGCTGCACTGTTTTCAGGCGATAATGTTGGAGAAAGGCGTAGGCGATCATCGTCATCAGCGCGTGCCTGTGCAGCCCTTTCCTTGATCGTCCCTCGAAGCGATCGAGGCAGGGGTTCCTGCTTCATCTGCTGATGGCCCTGTTCGCAGACCCAGCGCGCCTTGATGGCGGCGACGAGCTTTTTCAGGCCCGCGGCCGCTGGCAGATTGGAAAGATAGTATTTGCGCTCGCCGGATGAGCGCCATTCGCAGATCAGACCACGCCTCCTCGCCCAGCAAGTGCTGCCGGCCCCTTTTCGACAATGGGCCTTTGACGCCGCGCCGCCAGCTGATCTTCTCCCATTTGGCCGAAGCCAGAATCGTCTCGGTGGCGGCGGAGAGTTGGCCGGGAATGGGAGTCGGCCGCGTTTCGACAAAGGGTGGATCAGCGAGCCGTCGGCGGCCGTCGCCAACAGCGTAGCCAACCCGAACCGTCGAAAATTTGTCGTAGCCATTATTGCCGACATAGCTGTTCCCGAAATGAGAGAAAGCACCCCCCCGGTCGCGTAAAACAAGGCCAAGCGATTCCAGGCGACGCCAATCCGGCCGCGCACGGAACCCTCGATGCACTGGCGTATCGTTTGCGCGATTCCTTCATCTATAGTCGACCGATTGTAGCCCGCGCCGTCGACGTCTCCTTCAATGCCGAACACAAATTGGATGATTTGCTCGCTATAGCGGATATGCGCGCCTCCGACCACTCGAGTTGCGTCGAAGATCGGATCGGAGAGCAGGAAGCCCCAGGTCGTCGTCAAGAAAATGATTCGTATAGGAGGTCCACCATTGGTAGCCGCCCATTGTGATCGTTTGTCTGGCCGCCGGTGTGGCATTGCCCGGCCCCGCCGATGGGCGGGACCCTACCGATGATGGCTCCTTATAAGTAGAAGCTTGGGCCTATTGGCCTAATATTTCGCGACGACAGAGGCCGGAGCCACAAGGTCGAATTTGTAGCTGAAGCCCGCCTGTATCTGGTTTTCCGTGAAGCGGCGATTCACAAAGGCTCCGGGCGCGGCCGCAGCGCTGAGGACCGTCGGGTGGAACGTCTGTCCGCTGAAGTCCGAATAGCGATATTCGACGCGAGCTGACCAGTTGGAGGTTCTGGCGTATTCGAGACCACCGCCGAGCGTCCAGCCGACGCGCGTATTTGACTTCCCATCATAGCTGAAAGGCGACGCAAGGGAGGCGTTTATGCTAGCGAAAGCGGCGCCGCCGGTGGCGTAGAGGAGCCAGCGTTCAGAGCCCACGACGCCGAGACGCCCCCGGATCGAGCCCTGGACACGCGAACTCTGCGAATAGTAGACGGGCAAAAGCCCGACATTGGTCGAAAGCGATCTGTTGAGGTTCAGGCCGTCGACAGAGCCTTCGAGGCCGACGACGAACTGTTTGATTTGCAGATTGTAGCCGATATGCGCGCCGCCGATGACGCCGTGACTCTCATAGCCATAGCTGGCGTAATGGGGGCCGTAACCGATCGAGCCGTTATTGTTGCCCTGACCCCAGCCGATCTGGCCGCCAACATAAACGCCGGTCCAGGTGAATTGCGGAGGGACATAGCCCGGCGGCGGCGCAGGCGACGGAAGGTCGGCCGCAAGCGCCGAACTCGCCGTCATGGCGGCGCTGACCGTGGCGAGAAGCAGGCGACGAATCATAAGGTATCTCCTTTCAGGGGGGCTGTTTCCATTTATTGCTGCGGAATGGCGCGAGAAAATGCGGCCTAACGATGCGAATCCGCCTGCGCATCAGGACCTTTGTCAGAGGGTGACGAACAGTGTTCCGCCAAACGTGCGGGGCCCCATCGTCGAAATGCCGACGGTTGTCGGCGCCGTGGCCGAGCCCGCGGCATAGGAGGTGTAGGGCCGCGCGTTGAAAATGTTCTTCGTCCAGAAGGTCAGGCTGTATTTCTTGTCGTCCGTGCGCACCCCGCCGCCGAAGTTCACGATCGTATACGCCTGCTGCCAATACTGGTCGTATGCGAGCGGGCTCGTGAGCCGCGTCTTGGAGTACCAGTCGAAATCGCCGTAAGAGAACCAGGAGAGCGGCGCCGACCGCAGCTCGGGTCCAAGGTAGCTTGCCCAGTCGCCCAGTTGATTCAGCGTCAATCCGAGCGGGTGCTCATATGTGACGCCGCCAGCAACGCTCCACGGTGGAATGCCCTCGACGCGGGTGTTGGAGCGCGACGCCGTTGAACTGGTTGACTGTGCATAATCGGCCGGCGCCGGCGCATCCGGGTAAGTGATGTAGAAAAATCCGTTGTAGGCGCCCGTGACGTGGAAAGCGAGATGGTCTATGGGTTCCCAGCGATTGACGAACTCGACGCCCTGCAGCCGAACATGCGGCACATTGCCGAGATAGCTCTGGAGGACCTGCGTGCCGCCAATCTGGAGCACATTCGTGGCGGTAGTCTGGTAATTATAGATGTCGTTCCAGTAGAAATTGACATTGGAAATGAGCCTCATGTCGGGCGTGGACGCCTTGAAGCCGATTTCATAATCCAACGACGTCTCCGGCTTCGTGAACATCGGCGCCCAACTGACAATGCTGGTGCGGGTCGAGTTGAAGACCGGGGTGTCCTGCGTGTTCACGGAAGGCGATTTGTCGCCATAACCGAAAAGCGCGTAGACTTGAAGATTGTCATTGAACTTGTATTGCGGATTAACAATGCCGACGACGCCGTTGTGATAGTTGGTGAAGCCGCCCGAATCGACGTTGCCATAATAGCCGACGGCCCTCATCGCGGTAGCCTGCTGCGCGCAGGTGTATTTCGTGCCGGTAACGCATTGGGCAATATAGGTCGATGAGCCGTAACGTATCTCATAGCCGTCGCGCAGACCTGTGGTGACGGCCAGATGCTCGTCGAAATGCCACGTTCCCTGGGCATAGGCCGCAATCTGGAAGTCCTTCGCTTTGGTCCACCATTTGTCTATTGCGCCGGCGAGCAACGCCGGCTGGTTGTAAAAAGCAGCAGTGTCCGCGCCTGCGGTGGCGTGGTGCATCTTGTCCCAGAGATTCTCGTAGAAGGAGTAAAGGCCGACCGTCCATTCGAATTGCTTGTCCTTTGGCGAGGACAGGCGGAACTCCTGCGAGATCTGGCCGCCATAGGTGTCCATGTTGCCGGTGCCGAAGCCGTATTGAAGATTTTGGTTGTCGGAGAAGTCATGGTTCTGCCAACTGCCATAGCCGCCGGCCGTAATCGAAGTGAAGGTGTTCTCGCCCCACTGAATATTGGCCTCGTTCGACAACTGGTAGATCTGCAGGGGATCGCGTCCATTGCGCGCGAGATAGGGCGCATAGGGGTTTGTCGTCAGCACCGGCCTGTTGAGCCTCGACGCGACCCGCTGAAAGAATGTCTGCCCCGTGTACGGCTGGCCATTGTTGTAATTGAGGGTCGTGTCGCCGATCGTGCCGGTCAGATAGCCGTCGTGCTCATTCGCGCCCGTGAAGGTGAAAATGAGGCGGTCCGTAACGCCCTCGCCCACCGCAAGCAACTGGATTCTGGCGCCGCCGCGATTAGTGTCGAGAGTGGTGCCGCCGGCGGACCCGTAATTATGAATCCAGCCGTCGCCGTGGTCGGCGTAAATGGTGACGCGATAAGCGAGGACGCCGTCGATCAGCGGCCCGGTCGAGATGATCTTGTCGGTGAAGGTGTTGTAGCTGGAGAAGCTCGTCTCTAAGGTCGTCAACTGAGTGAAAGAGGGCGGGGCGGTGTGAAGGCGGATGGCGCCGACATTGGTGTTCTTGCCTCCATTGGTGCCCGTGGGTCCGAGCTGGATCTCGAAAGCGCTCAGGTCGACGACGTCGCCGAAAGTGAAGCCGGCAAAACCCCAGTAAACATTATCGACGAAATAGCCCGTGGACGAGGCGGAGCCCGTGCCGCCGGAGGCGCCGGTGCCAATGCCGCGGATGGCCATGCGCGACTGGCGAGGCGTGGTGGTGTTCGGCCTGTAGCTGGGCACGAGCTGCGACAGTTCGTTCAGCGTCTTGATCTGCTGCTCCTGGATCGTGGCGCCGGTGACCACGTCGCCCGAGCGCGGGCGTTTCGTCATCACCTCGTCCATCAGCTTCTCGCCGGGACTCTGGTCGTTGCCCATTGCGTCGTCGGTCACCACAACATCCGCGACCGAACCTTCGATCGCCGGCGCATCTTGGGCGCGCGCTTGATATGTTGGGAAGCCGAATGCGACGCCCATCGCGTAAGGCGCCAATGAAGCGCCCGAAAACAACCATCTTCTGAATTGTTTAGACTTTCCGGCCATAGCCCTCTTACCCCTGCTTTTTTGTTTTCTTGATTTCACGCCGCGCCGGGCCTCGCACGGCCCGGATGGGAGCGCGCGCAAGCCTCGCCATAATCCTAGTAAGTTTATCTAGTCCATAAAATAACTAGATAATATATGCAGCTAAGAAAAGGAAAGTCGGAGAGTCAATAGGGCTGGCTGGAAAGGGCGGCGGCACTTACCGAACGCTAAGACACTAATATATTGAGTTATAATGGTTTTCTCATTTCGATCGTCGAATGCCTTGGCCGACATCGGCGTAAAAATGGCCGTACGTGGTAATTTTGTCACATGATAAGTCGAACGGCAGCGTCAAAATTCAGCTTATTTGCCCAGCTACGCGCCGCTTAGATCGCCAGTTTCGCTTCGAACGCGGACGCGCTAGATGGATGCAATTGACATAAATACGATAGAATTAATATATTAATGCCGACGGCGGCAAATGACGCTCGATGGGTCATATCGGAGCCGGCGCAACGAACGTAGCGAGGGGGATTGGCGCAGATCAGGCGCGACCCTCCCTCCGCATACGCGAGGCATAAAGAAGCTTGGCCATGAACAAAATCGCCGGGACAAGGCTCTCCCCAAGCTGGATTGCGAGTTTGAAGTCACGATTGATTTTGCTTTGTCAAAGCAAACTCAACGCGCTTGGGATTTACCCAGATGCCGGCAAAGCTGCGGCCCTGTGCCTAGCCGCAGTCTTGGCCGCGGGAGCCGGCGGCTACTGGGCGGGACATTATGGCTTCGGGCCGCCTGGAGCCTCGAAGTCGTCCGAGAACGCGAGCGCAGCGGACTCGTCGAAAGCGGCTGGCAATGGCGAAAGGCGCATACGTTTTTACCGCAATCCCATGGGCCTTCCAGATACCTCAACGACGCCCAAGAAAGACTCGATGGGAATGGATTACATTCCCGTCTTCGACAACGAGGACGACGACGGGTCCATCATCAAGCTCTCGCCCGGCAAGCTGCAGCGCAGTGGGGTGCGCTCCGAAATCGTCGCCAAACATGTGCTCTCCCGCCCTTTGCGCGCGCCTGGCTCGGTCCAACTCGACGAACGTCGTGTCTCGCTGGTGTCCACAAGATCCGACTCTTTCATCGAACAAATCGAAAATGTCACGACTGGAGATCGAGTCCGCAAGGGGCAGGCGCTGATGCGCCTTCACTCTCCGGAAATTCTGGCCGCATCGACGCAGTTTATCTCAAACATCGGGTCGGAGAGCGCCAGGCGCCGTCTCGAAAATCTGAATGTTCCGGCGGAAGCGATCTCCGAGATGGAGCGCTTGCACAAGGTTGCCTATTCGCTCAGCTGGATCGCGCCACGCGACGGAATTGTGCTCGAACGCAAAGCTGTGGAGGGCATGAAGGCCGCTGCCGGCGATGCACTTTTCCGCATCGCGGATATTTCGACCATTTGGGTCATCGCCGACGTTCCCGAGCATGAATTGAATTTGGTCAGGATCGGCGCCGCGGCTCAGATTCGAGTCCGGGGCCTGCCGGATCGGGCCTTCGGCGGGCGCGTCGGCCTCATCTATCCGCAGGTCAACAGTGCGACGCGCAGCGCGCGCGTCCGCGTCGAAATCGCCAATCCGGATGGGCTTCTGCTGCCGGACATGTACGCTGAAGTCGAGATCGCCACAGGACGGCCGGTGCCGGTGGTCGCAGCGCCCGACAGCGCCGTGATCGACACTGGCCTGCGCCAGATCGTCATCCTCGACAAGGGCGAGGGCCGCTTCGAGCCGAGGGAAGTAAAGGTTGGAATGCGTGGCGCGGGGCTAACCGAGATTCGGGAAGGCTTGGAGAGCGGAGAGAAAGTCGTCATCGCGGCGAACTTCCTGATCGACGCGGAAAGCAATCTCAAGGCCGCACTCAGCGGCATGAGGGCCGCGGACGCCGCACCATGATTGCGATGCTCATCCGCTGGTCCGCCCGCAACCTTGTCCTGATCTTTGTTGGGACGGCTTTCGCCATCGCGGCCGGTCTTTATGCGCTGCGCAATCTTCCGCTCGACGCCATTCCGGACCTGTCGGACCTTCAAGTCATCGTCTACACGACCTATCCAGGTCAGGCGCCGCAAGTGGTCGACGACCAGGTGACCTTTCCATTGACCAACGCCATGTTAACCGTGCCCCGCTCCAAGGTGGTCCGCGGCTTTTCGTTCTTCGGCGCATCTTTCGTCTATGTCATTTTCGAAGATGGCGTGGACCCTTATTGGGCGCGTAGTCGCGTGCTTGAATATTTGAACGCGGCTACGCAACGCCTGCCATCCGGCGTCACTCCAAGCCTCGGGCCGGACGCTACCGGCGTTGGATGGGTCTACCAATACGCCCTCATGGCGAAGGACATGACCTTGGCGGAACTGAGGTCGCTGCAGGACTGGGTTCTGCGCTACGAGGCGTCCAAGGCCGAAGGCGTGGCGGAGGTCGCAAGCGTCGGCGGCTTCGTCAAGCAATACAACATTGTGGTCGATCCGCTTCGACTTCGCGCTCAGGGGATCTCGCTGCAGAGGCTCCGCGATGCGGTGCGCGCTAGCAACATGGATGTCGGCGGCCGCACGGTCGAACTATCCGAATTCGAATTCATGATTCGCGGCCGAGGTTATTTGAAAAGCAGCGCGGACATAGAGGATATCGTCCTGAAAGCCGATCGAGGGGCCCCTTTGCGCCTCAAGGATGTCGCGCGCGTGGAAATCGGGCCGGATGAGCGGCGGGGAATCACGGAACTCAATGGCGAGGGCGAGGTCGTAGGCGGCATCGCGATGCAACGGTTCGGCGCCAATGCGCTCACCGTCATCGAGAACGTCAAAGTGCGTCTCGCAGCAATCGCGGCCAGCCTGCCGAAAGGCGCCGAGATCGTTCCGGTTTATGATCGCTCCCGCCTCATCGGGGCGGCGATCGAAACGCTCCGCAGCGCGCTCGTCGAGGAAAGCCTGATCGTTGCTTTGGTTTGCGTCGTCTTTCTGCTCCATCTGCGCAGCGCGCTCGTCGCGATCTTCATGCTGCCGGTCGGCATCCTGCTCGCCTTCACGGCCATGCGGTCGATCGGCCTCGGCTCCAATATCATGAGCCTCGGCGGCATCGCCATCGCGGTTGGCGCGATGATCGACGCCGCTATTGTCATGATCGAGAATGCGCACAAGCATCTCGAACGGGCGCCAAAAGACAAGCGGCGCGTCGACATCCTGGTCCAAGCCTCGGTTGAAGTCGGTCCGGCCTTGTTCTTTAGCCTTCTCGTCATCACCGTCTCCTTCCTGCCGATCTTCACGCTTGAATCACAGGAAGGCCGGCTCTTCGGTCCGCTCGCCTTCACTAAGACTTTCGCGATGGCTGCCGCGGCGCTGCTTTCGGTCACGCTGGTTCCCGCGCTCATGGTCGTCTTCGTGCGCGGAGAGATCATTCCGGAGCGCAAGAACCCGATCAACCAGTTGCTGATCGCAATCTACCGCCCTGTCATTCGAGGCGTGTTGAGAGTGAAGGGCCTCACCATCGTCGCGGCGCTGGTCATCATCGGCGCAAGCCTATGGCCGGCGAGCCGACTCGGTAGCGAGTTCATGCCGAGCCTCGACGAAGGCACGCTCATGTATATGCCGACGACATTGCCGGGGCTCTCCATCACAAAGGCGGCGGATCTGCTCCAAATGCAGGACAGGATCATCAAATCCTTTCCTGAAGTAGAATCGGTCTATGGCAAGGCCGGCCGAGCGCTAACGGCGACCGACCCGGCGCCGACCGAAATGTTCGAGACGATCATCAATCTAAAGCCCAAGGCCGCATGGCGGACTGGCGTCACGATCGAGAGTCTCAAGGGGGAGATGGACAGAGCCCTGCAATTCCCAGGGATCTCGAACGCCTGGACCATGCCGATTCGGGCTCGCATCGACATGCTCTCCACCGGCATCCGCACGCCGGTCGGGGTCAAGATATTCGGCGCCGATCTCGTTCAGATAGAAAAGATCGCGCGCGAGGTCGAGGCCGTCTTGAAACGAGTTCCGGGCACGGCAAGCGCCTACGCCGAGCGGGTGGGCGGCGGCTATTTCCTCGACATTTCGCCTGACCGTCAGGCGCTCGGCCGCTATGGCCTCACCGTCGGCGACGTACAGGATGTTGTGGCCACCGCCCTCGGCGGCGAGGCTGTCGCCACAACCGTGGAAGGCCGCGAAAGATATAGCGTCAATATCCGCTATCCGCGCGAGTTGCGCGGCACCCCGCAAGCAATCGCCGATGAGATCGATGTTCCCCTGCCGGATGGGGGAACCGTGCCGCTCGGCGAAGTCGCCAGCGTCAAGCTCGCCCGAGGCGCGACTTCGATCCGCACCGAAAACGGTCAGCTCGCCGTCTATATCTTTATCGACATCAAGGATCGCGATCTCGGCGGCTATGTCGCCGAGGCCCAAGACGCGGTGGCGAAATCAATCGAACTGCCAACAGGCTATTCCATTGGCTGGAGCGGGCAGTTCGAATATTTGCAGCGGGCGGAGGCGCGACTAAAGATCGTCGTCCCGGTGACATTGCTCATCATCTTCCTGCTGCTCTATCTCAACTTCCGGACGCTTGCCGAGACGCTCACTGTGATGCTCTCACTGCCTTTCGCTTTAGTTGGCGGAATCTGGCTCATGTGGCAGCAGGGCTTCAACATGTCGGTCGCGGTGGGGGTCGGGTTTATCGCGCTTGCGGGCGTCGCGGCGGAGACCGGCGTCGTGATGTTGATCTATCTTAATCAGGCCATGAAGGAGCTCAAAACCTCACGGTTGGCGGCCGGACGGCCTTTCACCCAAACCGACGTCACGGAGGCGATCATGCTCGGCGCGGTCGAGCGGGTGCGCCCGAAATTGATGACTGTGGTCGCGATCATGGCGGGCCTCGTCCCTATCCTTTGGAGCACGGGCGCGGGCTCGGAGGTCATGCAAAGAATTGCCGTTCCCATGATCGGCGGCATGATATCCTCAACCATACTGACTCTCGTCGTCATTCCCGCCATCTTCGGCCTGATCGAGGGCTGGCGGCTTTCCAACAGCGCTGCAGCGGCGCCGGGCCGCGCCGAACTGAAGGGCATTGCCGCCCGCACGCGACGAAGTCCGGCGTTTCCCTCCGCAAAGAGTTCCAGCCCATTGCAGCTGTTGGGGAAGGGAAAGCAGTAGAAGGCTGTCTCGATCCGGGGGATCAAGTGGTGGACGGGTTTGTCATGAAATGCGATCCGCAAATACCTGCGGTCAGACAGGGTGGAGCCAAAGATCAAGGTTCCCGATCGGCCAAGCAAATTGGACCCATTTGCCGAGAAGCTGGCAGGTTGCCTACAGCAGGAAGCAGGCAAGTCGCGCAAGCAGAAAAGGACACGAGGCGTCTGCATGCCGACCTTGTCGCGCTGGGCTATGACGGCTCCTATGGTGAAGGTTTTCGGATGCTTTCAGGCGTACGAAAACCGCCCAAGCACGAACCCGCGGGCCTACGGCAACGGTCTATGGGGATTTCGGGTTTTGCCTGCGGGCGATGACGGCTCCGCCGGGGCGGCGACGGCGCGGACGAGGACGCGGCGAGTGATATGAGACTTTGCGCCAGGCGGTCGTTTGATTGTGAGTTGGCGGCCTGCGAGGTTCAAGTCTTTTGTCATGGAGTTGGCGAAGGGCGTGCAGATGGCGGTCGCCGGAACAAGGGACGTTGCGGCGCGAGGTAAGCGTAGGCCGTGGGGCGGCGCGCGCGGCTGCATCCAGCGTTCAAAGTGACGATTTTCGCTTCGAACTGACCCGGGATTTTCGTTGAGAAGTGATGGAGTGGATGCCCCCTCCCGCCGGCATCGTGATGTGCCAAAGTGATGTTCGCAGGAACGTCACTCAGAGGAGGAAGCATCCATGAAGGAAGTTAGCATCGTTGGGCTGGACCTTGCAAAACGGGTTTTCCAAGCCCGCGGAGCCCGTGCCGACGGCAGCGTGGCGTTCCGCAGGAAGCTTATCACGTGGTCAAGTCCTGGCCTTCTTCAGGGGGCTGCCCACGTCCGTTGTCGCAATGGAAGCTTGTGCGACCGCACATTATTGGGCGCGGGCGATCGGCAAGCTCGACAATGAAGTTCGTTTGTTGCCGCCAGCTTATGTAAAGCCTTTCGTCAAACGGCAGAAGAATGATTCGGCAGACGCCGAAGCCATCGTCGAAGCTGCGAGCCAGCCCTCAATGCGGTTCGTCGCGCCCAAGACCGAAGGCCAGCAGGCTCACTCGATGATCTTTCGGACGCGCGATCTTTTCGTCCGCCAGAGAACTCAACTCATCAATGCCGTTCGCGCGCATTTAGCGGAGCATGGGTTCATTGCACCGCAAGGAATTACGAACCTTGCCGCACTGACAGCGATCATCGAAGATACCAATATCGGTCTCGAACTCATCGTCGTTGAAACCGCGCGGCTTTATCTTGAGCAGATCGACATGCTCTCCTCTCGTATCGCCAGTTTGGAAAAGACGCTTAAGTCGGAAGCTAAACGCTCGGAGAGCACAGCCCGGCTGATGTCTATGCCTGGCATGGGGCCGATCACTGCCATGGCAATCGAGGCGTTCGCGCCGAGCATGACGGTATTCCGAAAAGGACGCGATTTTGCAGCGTGGCTTGGCCTGGTACCCAGGCAGTATTCGAGTGGCGGCAAGCAGGTGCTCGGACGAACCTCGAAGATGGGCCAGCGCGACATCCGGGGGCTTCTGATCATCGGCGCCATGACGGTGATCCGTTGGGCCTGCCGCAAGGCGCCGGCCGAGACCTCATGGCTGGCGCGGATGTTAACGCGTAAGTCGCGCATGCTCGTTGCCATTGCCCTCGCCAACAAAATGGCGCGCTCGATCTGGGCGATGATGACGAAGAACGAAGATTACAGAGATTCCGGTCTGGCTGCCGCATAATCAAAACCAGCAGCAGAGACCGGAACGGCGGTGTGTGAGGAGGTCATCGAAGGGTAAGGACAAAGATCGGTGAGAGTGGATCTGGAAATGCATCCGGCTCAAAGAGCCTTGAGCCCGCAGAAGTGATTTGCACCAGGTCCGGGTAGCTCCATACCGGCCAGCGGTCTAAATCGAGCCGCAAGAAAAGGCCTGATACATGACCGCACCCGATCACACGTTCGAGCCATTCGAAGAAAGCCTTGCATGAACCGGGGCATCCATACATGACCCGGGTGGATGTTGTGTCCCGCGTTGCGGGCGAGGGTCAAGCGGCGGATTTTTCCTTTCGTGTTTTGGGAGCTGCGGCGCTTGCTTTGAACCGGTAGCTGTCGTTGCCTGTCTCAAGGATATGGCAATGGTGGGTCAGCCGGTCCAGCAGCGCGGTGGTCATCTTGGCGTCGCCGAACACCCTGGCCCACTCGCTGAAGCTGAGATTGGTGGTGATGACGACGCTGGCGCGCTCGTAAAGTTTGGTGAGCAGGTGGAACAGGAGGGCGCCGCCTGATGGGCTGAACGGCAGATAGCCGAGCTCGTCGAGGATGATGAGGTCGAGACGCAGCAGGCGTTCGGCCAACTGGCCTGCCTTGTTCATGGCTTTTTCCTGCTCGAGCGCATTGACGAGGTCGACCGTGGCGAAGAAGCGGACCTTTTTGCGGTGATGTTCGGCGGCCTGGACGCCAAGGGCGGTGGCTATGTGAGTTTTGCCGGTTCCAGGCCCGCCAATCAGCACGACATTGTCGGCGCTCCCCATAAACTCGCCGGACGACCAGCGCGCGTCCACCGATAAGGCTCGCGGCAGTCACGGAACGAAGGAGCGCATGCTTCAACAGACCACCGCCAACTCCTTTGCCAGCCCAACTCTGGTCAGTCGCCAGTTGGCCCAGGAGCAAGCAGGGAACGGGGTCTGGCGGTTGGCCGGCGGATTGAACGTGGCAGGACGGATGGTGTGACGGACGTCGGAGCGACGCCGTAATAGCCGACGACTTGATGGTTCTCATCGACGACAAGCACCGCCGTGAACCCCTTCCGCTGGTTCGATAGCGCGCGGGTCTTCAGCCAGTTGTCGAGGGCGGGCTTGCCACAAGAGAATGCGGAAACATCATGTGTCTCCGTTATCGGCTCGGGCGCTGAAAGGGCCAAGGCGTCCGCGCTTACTTTCTCGAACCGGCTTCTTCCCAAGGCGCTGGCCGCTTAATGATCTCCACAACCTCAGGCACTGGCATGGCCGGCCCGGAAAGCGCCGCCATGAACGCGTCGAAATCGCCGTGGGTCATGCGGATGGGGGTGTTTTCCATCAGCACTTCTTCGGCGGCCGGGACCGCGGCCTCACGGACGAAATCCGTCCGTGACCGCCCACGAAGACTCACGGCGCCTTCGGTGTGGGCGGCCGTCTCTTGATATCCATTGATGTCGGTCTTATAGCGGGCAAGCGGATTCACTGGAAGTAGGGGATATCCAATTCGCGCCATGAGCTGGTACAGGTTTCCTTGAATCTGTTGCCACGCGCCCGTTCACGGCGAGGTCGATCAAGCGACCAGCGTAAGGGAGCCTTCCGTCGTCGGCATTTCCAATACGGCCTTCTACGATCAGGCTCGATCGAGCGGTGGGCAACCGTTTCCGCGAGCGCCCAAAATTGTGTCGTCGATGCGTCGCCGGCCGTGGCTCGACGATCGTGGCGGAGACGCGGTCGTCCGGCCGGCTCCACTTTGTTTTGCTGAAGTTTCGCCTGGTGGATCCGGAGATGCGACGACCGTTCCCTTGGGGCTACGGATAGGGCTTTGCCGGGATCGTCGGGCCGCCGGCAAATCGCGCAGCTCTTTCTTTAGTGCGAAGAGGTCGCGCGCGTTTTTCGACAATCTTCCTGGGGTATCGGCGTCATGCCAGGTTTGATAAGTGACGGGGCCCGCTGCCGCGCCGAAACCTTGAATTGCCGACAACGGCGAGAGCGACGACTGGAGGCGACGTCGCTCTCGCGTCAAGGGGGGCGAGGAAGGGCGATCGCGCTTCGCGTCAATGCGAAAGCGTCGTTTTCGCCGCCTCGAAATCCTTCACGACGCCGCCATTCTTCTTGGCGAAGTCTTCCGCGTCGCCCTTCAGCAGAAAGGCGTCGATCTGGCCCGAGCGTGTCGCGACGAACCAGGCCTGGCCGGCGAGGAGCTTATTCCCCGTCAGGCGATCCTGAGCATAGACCGCGCGCGGCGCCTTGCCTTGTTTTTCGAGAGCGGAGAGCGCCTTGAACGCCGCCTCCGGCGACGCGTAGCGCCTCACTTTCGGCTCATCCTTTAACCAGATCTCGGCGACGCGGCTCACATCCTTGATGGGCTTGCCCGTCGACGCGTCCGTCGCGACGAGCGGCAAAGGGGAATAGTCCACCAGGCGCGCCTCGTAGTCGAGTCCCGAGGCCTTGAAGGCGGCGCGAATGAATTTGTCGTCGATGAAGGCGTCAAGGTCGAGATCGGTGTCCGCGCGCTTGAGCAGCTTCAGCGTCTCGACCGAAGTTGCGACGTCCTTGCGATATTCCGGCTTCCAGGTCATGTCGCGGGTTTGCAGGCCGAGCGGTCCATGGAAGAGATAGTTGACCGAAGCCTCGACGCCCGCGACCTTGGCGATGAGCTCGCTGTATTTCTCGGCGTCTGCCTTCAGGAGACTGTCGGCTTCGATCGCGGCGCGCAGAAAAGCGACGACGACCTCGGGATATTTCTCGGCGTAATCGGCGTCTACCAGAACGCCATGAAAGGTCGGGACATTGGCTTGCGAGCCGTCGAAAATTTTGCGGGCGAAGCCGCGGGCGGGGAAAAGCTCGGCGAAGGGAACGAAATCGGCGTGCGCGTCGACCTGCGCGCTTTGAAGCGCGGAGCCCGCGACTTCCGGCGCCTGGGAGATGATCTTCACGTCATTCTCGGGATCCCAGCCGAGCGTCCCAACGGCGCGGAGCAGCATGCCATGCGCGGTCGAAGCGAAAGGCACGGAGATCGTCTTGCCCTTCAGATCCGCGAGGGATTGCGCTTTCGACGCGATCGGCACGACGACCCCGTTGCCGCTTCCTCTCACGCTGCCCGACAGGACGCTGATGAACAGGCTGCGTCGGCCCGCTTTCTTGAAGGCGACGCCGTTCAAGGAGCCGGGGAAGTCCGCCATCACGCCGAAATCGAGCTTCCCCGCGACCATCTCGTTTGTAATCGGCGCGCCGCTCGTGAAATTCTTCCACTGCACGTCATAGGTCGCGTCTTTATATTTCCCGTCGCGCGGAAGATATTTCGTCAACAAGTTGAGTTCGCGGATGAGGAGTCCGCCTGCGGCGCAATTGATGGTCGTGTCCTGCGTGCCGACGCCGACCCGTATCGTTTCGGCTTGCGCCGTCGCCGAGAGGAGAAACGCTCCGAGAAGCGAGCAGAGAAATTGGCGTGCGCGCATGTCTGTCCCATTGCTTTCGTTGAAGACTTCATGGTTGGGGCCGGTTGACCCAGGCCAAACGTCAATTCGGCGCTTGCCACGGCGTCAAGGCCCGGCCGATCTGGCGGACGGCCGCGCTGCTCGACATTCCGAGCACGCCGATGACCAACATGCCGACGACAATATCGGCGTAGTTTTGCAGCGTGTAGGCTTCCCATGTGTAGTAGCCGACGCCGAACTGGCCGGAGATCATTTCGGCCGTCACGAGGCAGAACCACGACGTTCCCATGCCGATGGCGAGGCCGGTGAGGATGCTCGGCGCGGCGCCGGGAATGACGACCTCGAACAAGATGTCGCGATCCTTCGCGCCGAGGCTTCTGGCGGAGGCGATCAACCGGCTGTCGATCCCAGCGACGCCGAGAATTGCGTTGAGCAGGATCGGAAAAAGCGCCCCGATGAAGGTGATGAACACCATCGAGGCTTCCGCCGAGGGAAACATCAATATGGCGAGCGGGATCCAGGCGACCGCGGGGATCGGGCGCAGCAATTCGAGCGGCGGCATGAGCAGATCCTCGGCGAGGCGCGCCCGCGCGATGGCGAGACCCAGGGCGACGCCGACCACAGCGGCGAGCGCGTAGCCGAGGAAGACCCGCGCAAGGCTGCTTCCAAGATGCGGGAGGAGCTTTCCCGAGCCCGCGAGCGTGACAAAGGAGCTGAAGACGTCCGCTGGCGAGGGGACGTTGGCGAAGGTCACGAAGCCCAGATGCAAGCGGGTCGACGACGCATATTGCCAGGCCGCCGTGAAGACCAGGAGAGAGGCGAGTCGCAACAGCCAACGTCCCGCCAGTTTCTTGAGAGAGGGCGTGGCGGCTCCCGCCGCGGCGGCTCGAAGCGGGGCCGCCCAGGCGCCCGCCCGCTGGAGCCGCGGGAATCGGGCGAGGCTCATGGCGACCTCACGCGCATGGATTCATCGCGCCTCCGCGCCGGAGCCGCGCCGCCGATCTCGTCGACATGGCCGGCGAAACGGCGAAGCCTGGACTCGTCGAGGATGACGAGGCGGGTCCGGCGGATTCCGATCGCGCCCTCGCTCTCCAACCGCTCGAGAGTCGTCGTGATCCACTGGCGAGTCGCGCCGACGAGCTTCGCCATATCGTCATGGGTGAGCGTGCGAGCGATCGAGACGCCGGCTTTCGTGCGTCGCCCGTCGCGCTCTGCCATGAGCAGCAGCATTTGCGCAAGGCGCTCGGAGGCCGAGCGCGTGCCGAGCATGTGGATCATCGCCGAATAGCATTTGCCCTTGTGCTCGAGAGCCTCGACGAGGCCGATCGCGAGATTCGGGATCGTCGACATCAGGCGGCGCAACTCGCGGCCGCGCACATGGAGGACCTGGGTCGCGCGCATGGCCCGTCCCGACCATATGTGGCGGCCGCCGCCAAAAATGACCGGTCCGCCGACAAAATTGCCCGGAGACCAATAGGCGAGCGTGATCTCGCGTCCGGAAGGACCGATGTAGTAGGTCCGCACTTCGCCCGAGCGAATGATGAACATCCCCTGATGCGGATCGCCCTGACGAAAAACGTCCTGTCCGGCGGAGAAGGACAGAACGGAAGAGGCGTTGAGCAGCAGCCTGAGTTCGTCGGGCGCGAGGTTCGCCAAGAGGTCTGGAGCGCCCGCCTCGCGCTCGTCCTCGCGCAAGAAGAGCGAGGACGAGCGCGTTTCCTGGCCGTCGCGGGAACTCATGCGAATTGTCCTCCCTGTCGCTCGAAGGCGCGCCGGCTCTCCTGGCGGATGAGGCGAAGACATTGTTTCTTGGCGTCGGCGAAGGCGGGATCCGCGAAAGAATCCTCCGGGCGCGGTCGCGGCAGGGCCACGGCGAGGTCGAGCAGAACGCGCCCCGGAGCGGCGCTGAACAGGATCACCCGGTCGGCGAGCAGCAGCGCTTCGTCCACGTCATGCGTCACGAAGAGAATCGAGCCGCCTATTTCGTCCCATAGCCGCAGCAGGGTTTCCTGCATGAAGCCGCGCGTTTGCGCGTCGAGCGCGCCGAAAGGCTCATCCATCAGGAGCACGCCCGGGCGATTGATCAAGGCCCGGGCGATTCCGACCCGCTGCTGCATGCCACCCGAAAGCGTCGCTGGATATTTGTCCGCGACGCCGCCGAGCCCGACAAGCTCGAGATGCTCGCGCGCCGCCCGACGCGCCTCCGCGCGCGCCGCGCCCTTCATGCGCGGTCCGAAGGCGACATTTTCAAGCACGGTTTTCCAGGGAAAAAGCGAGTATTGCTGAAACACCATGCCTCGGTCCGCGCCAGGGCCTAGCACCGGTTCGCCGTCGACGGTGACCGAGCCCTCGGGCGTCCGCACGAAACCCGCCACGGCGTTCAAGGCGGTCGACTTGCCGCAGCCCGAGGGGCCGAGCAGGCAAACGAACTCTCCGGGCTCGACCGTCAGATGGAGCCGCTCCAGCGCCGCATGACCGTCATAGCTCACCGAAAGGTCACGAATTTCCACGCGCCCGCGGGCGGACGGCCTCGCGCGTCGCATGGCCTGAATATCCATGTGGCCCCTCTTTAAAATCCTCGGATCATTCAGTCAGCCCATTACTTCTATAGACTAAAATTTCAAATGGAGGCAATTTATTGCCAGACATGCGCGTCGTCGCGGCGGATTGTCGGCGATCTGGCTGGCGGCCTCCCGCTGGCGGCAAGCAAAAGTGACAGCGCGAATGGCCAATCTCGACGACGACGCCAGCTTTTTCGAGGCCGACATTCTCGTCATCGGCGGCGGCACGGCCGGCCCGCTCGCCGCCTTTAAGGCGAAGGCCGCCAATCCGGCGCTCAGGGTCGTGCTGTTGGAAAAAGCCAATGTGAAGCGCTCCGGCGCCATCGCCGTCGGCATGGACGGGCTGAACAACGCCGTCGTGCCGGGTTTCGCGACGCCTGAGCAATATGTCCGCGAGATCACGATCGCCAATGACGGCATTGTTTACCAACAAGCCATCCTCGCCTATGCGCGGCGCTCCTTCGACATGATCCGCGAGCTCGACGATTGGGGCGTCAAGTTCCAAAAGGACGAGAACGGCGATTATGACGTGAAGAAGGTCCATCATCTTGGAACCTACGTCTTGCCCATGCCCGAGGGCGGGACGATCAAGAAGGCGCTCTACAGGCAGCTCCGCAAGGCGCAGGTCCTGATCTCTAATCGCTTCATGGCGACGCGCCTGCTGACGAGCTGGGACGGGCGGGCGGCGGGCGCGATCGCCGTCAACAGCCGCACGGCGGAGCTTCTCGTCATTCGCGCCAAGGCCGTGATCCTCGCGGCGGGCGCGGCCGGGCGGCTCGGGCTTCCAGCTTCGGGCTATCTATGGGGAACCTACGAAAACCCCACCAATTCGGGCGACGGCTACGCGATGGCGCTTCACGCGGGCGCCGAGCTCACAAATCTCGAATGCTTCCAGATCAACCCGCTGATCAAGGACTATAACGGGCCGGCCTGCGCCTATGTCGGCGGCCCTTTCGGCGCCTACACGGCGAATAGCGACGGCGCGCGCTTCATCGAATGCGACTATTGGTCGGGCCAGATGATGCTCGAATTCTACAAGGAGCTCGAGGGCGGCAAGGGGCCGGTGTTCTTGAAGCTCGATCATCTCGCCCCCGAGACGGTGACGGAAGTCGAGAATATTCTCCATCGCGTGGAGCGGCCGTCGCGCGGCCTTTTCCATCAGGGGCGCGGCGCCGATTATCGGAAAGACATGGTCGAGATGCATATCTCGGAAATCGGCTTCTGCTCGGGCCATAGCGCATCGGGCGTTTGGGTCGACGAACATGCGCAAACGACGGTTCCCGGCCTCTACGCCGCCGGCGACATGGCGAGCGTGCCGCACAACTACATGCTCGGCGCCTTTGTGAACGGCGCCATCGCGGGCGAGCATGCGGCCCAATTCGTCGAAGAGGTCCCGCTCGCCGATTACGATCAAGGCCAGGTCGAGGCGGAGCGCGCGCGCGTGACGGCGCCTTTGCGCAACGAGACGGGGTTGCCGCCCAATCAGGTCGAATATAAGATTCGCCGCTTCGTGAACGATTATTTGCAGCCGCCGAAGGTCACGCGCAAATATGAGATCGCACGGAAGCGCTTCGCCGAGATCAGGGCCGATCTGCCGCGTCTGGCCGCGCGCGACCCGCATGAATTGATGCGGGCGCTCGAGGTCCACTCCATTCTCGATTGCGCCGAGATGGCCGCCGCCGCCTCGCTCTATCGCACGGAGAGCCGATGGGGGCTCTATCACTACCGCCTTGATTATCCCGAAACCGACGATCGCGACTGGTTCTGCCATGTCCAGTTGACGAGCGACGGGAAGGGGGGATTCGTCCTTCGCAAACGCCCTGTCGATCCCTATGTCGTTCCCGTCAAGACGACGGAGCGCGACGCCTATCACCGCCTGCGCATTCCCACGCCAGCCTGAGAGTCGCCATGTCCTTCGCGGAAAACCCCTCCGAATTCCCGGTCACGATCGACGCGGAAAAGTGCATCGCCGACAAGGGCTGCACCGTATGCGTCGACGTTTGTCCGCTCGACGTGCTGCGCATCAATCCAGAGACCGGCAAGGCGCATATGCGTTATGATGAATGTTGGTACTGCCTGCCTTGCGCCCTCGACTGCCCGACCAAGGCCGTCACGGTCGCTATTCCCTATTTGTTGAGATGATCGCCATGGCTGGGCAGGGTATTTTCGAAACGCTCTCGGCCGATCTCGCGGAGATCGAAACGCGCCTTGCGAGCGCGGACCCCGCGGAGCGCCGCGTCGCGATCATCGAACTTGCCGAAAGCGCGGAGGCAGCCGCCCAGCCGATGCTGATCCGGGCGCTTGCGGACCCGGACGCCGATGTGCGCCGCGAGGCCGCCTCCGGGCTCGATCAATTTGATGGATTGGAGACGGCGACCGCTCTCGCGGGCGCCTTGCTCGACCCGGACGCGGACGTCGCCGCCGCCGCCGCTTCGAGCCTCGCCGAGCTGAAATCACCGGGCGCCGCGCCGCCGCTTTTGACTCTCATCGTCCACGAGCGAGCTGAGGTCCGCGCGGCGGCCTGGCGCGGCTTGCGCGGCCTGAAGGTGAAGCCGGCGCTCGCGCCGGCGATCGAGGCGCTGAAGGACGTCGATCCGCGCGTTCGCCGCGAAGCGGTCGGCGTCCTCGCCTATCTGAAAAACGAGGCCGCGCTCCCCGCGTTGATCGAGGCCGCGCGCGACCAGGACAGCGACGTGCGCCGCGCGGCGATCTCGGCCCTGGCCTTCGCTCCCGGGGCGGTCGCCGCGGAGGCTGCGCGCGGCGGTCTCGCCGATGAGCATTGGCAGGTCCGCGAAGCCGCCGCCGCCCTTTCGGGGAAGATCAGCATCGCTGACGCGGCGCCATCGCTCATGCTCGCGCTCGATGACGCGTTTTGGCAGGTGCGCGGAAAGGCGGCGCTCGCCCTTGGAAAGCTGGCTTCCGTCGAGGCTATTCCAGCGCTCGGGGCGCTGCTGTCGCATTCCGTCAGCAATCTGCGCAAGGACGCCGCGACCGCGCTCGGCGACATCCGCCATCCGGACGCCTTGCCTTTTCTCGACGCGGTCGCCGACGACGCCGATCCCGACGTTCGCAAGATCGCGCGCTGGTCCGCTCATCTCATTCGCTCGTCCGCCGGGTGACGGCGCCGATCCGGGCCTATAGATCGCGCAGCGAGTCGAGGCGGCGCAAGGGGAAGGGTTGCGCCCTCTCGAAGGCCGCGGACGCGCGCAGCACCGCAGCGTCGCCATATTGCGGACCGACGAGCTGAAGCGCGATGGGCAGTCCGTTCGCGTCGAAGCCTATGGGAATTGACGCGGCGGGCTGCTGGGTGATGTTGAACGGAAAGGCGAATGGCGTCTGCGGCGTGGTTCCGACGCGCGGGGTGAGGGAGGCCTGCACGGGCGAGGCCAAAAGATCGTATTTTTGATGGAAGCGCCGCATCAAGATTCCAAGTTCGAGGCGGCGCTCATTCGCCTCGACGACTTGATTCAACGTTTGCCGCTCGAGAAGCTCGACCCTTTCCCTGATGCCGGGATCAATCAGGGCCAGCCCCGCCTCGCCAATGTCCTTCCGCAGGCGAATTGCGCGCTCGGAATTGATTGCGTCGATGATCTCCGCGGGGTCCTGAAAGCCGGGATCGACCTCTTCGACGATCGCCCCTAGATCCGCCAGGCGCGCTACAGCGCGATCGACCACGGAGACGATCGTCGGATCGACGATGAGATAGCCGAAGTTTCGGCTGTAGGCGATGCGCAGGCCTTTGACGCCTGATTCGAGATTCACCGTCCAATCTGCGCCGTCGCTCGGCAGGCTTGTCCAATCGCGCGCGTCGGGCTTTGCGATCGCATTGAGCAGCAGCGCCGCATCGCTCACCGTCCGCGAGATCGGACCGATATGGAACAGGCTCCCATTGTGGGGGTAGCCCGCCACGCGGCCGAATGTCGGCTTGAAGCCGAAAACGCCGTTGGTCGCCGCGGGGTTGCGGATGGAGCCGCCGCCATCCGTCCCGACCTGGAGAATTCCGAGGCCGAGAGCGGCCGCGACCGCCGCGCCGCCGCTGCTGCCGCCGCTGGCATATTGGCGGTCCCAGGCGTTGGGCGTCACGCCGCCGAGGCGGGTCTCGGTCAGGCCCTTCAGGCCGAATTCAGCGGTTTGAGTCTTGCCCAGAATGATCGCCCCACCTTCGCGCAAGCGCGCGGCGGGGGGCGAGTCCTCCGCCTGGATACTGTCCGCGCTCGCGAGGCTCCCCTTGCGCGTCGAAAACCCCTTGACGTTCAGGAGATCCTTGAAGCCCGTGGGCGCGCCGTCGAGGGGGCCGAGCGGCTCACCGCGCGTCCAGCGCGTTTCCGAGGCTCGCGCCTGAGCCAGCGCCGTTTCGGCGTCGATGGCGCGATAGGCGTTGAAATGCGGCTGCAGCAGCTGGATTCTCTCTAAGACCGCCTTGACGACCTCGACGGGCGAGAATGCTTTCTTGCGATAGCCGGTCGTGAGTTCGAATGCGCCTAGCTGCGTCAGGTCAAAAGTCATGTCAAGATCCGAGGCAATGCCGAAAATTTTTGTGCAGTTTTACTATAGATTTTATATACTATATGTCAATTCCCTGCCCCGCCTCGACCTGGCGCGGGGCCGAGCCATGAGGCCAGCGATCACGCTCGTCGGCATTCAGGCCAATCGAGGCTGGCGAACGCGGACAATTCCATCAACATAACTCCGGGTAGCCTATTTCGGCCGCCTCGCGCTCGATTCGCAGAAGCGATTGGTAGTCCTCGTCTTTCGCCGAGGCGAAACCTGCGATCAGCAGAGACTTTCGAATCGGCTCGAGTTCTGGATCGCTCGCCACTTCCTCGAGAATCTCGTATAGCAAGCGCAAAACTTCCGCGTTCGTTTCCCTGGCGGTAATGAATGGCGGAGCCGGCGCAAGCGCCGATTGACCGATCGTCTTGACCCGAACCGTGAGGTCGGTCCGTAGCTGCTTCAGGTGAGCGAAAGTCACGCAATCGATCGAGGCCAGATCGACAAGCCCTTCCGCGACGGCCTCGACGCTGGCCAAATGAGATCCGGTGACTTCGATCGAGCTGAAAAAGGCTTGCTTTCGCGCGATCGGCGCAATCGCCGCCCGTAAAAGATTCATGCCGGTGTTGCTGTCGAATCCATTGATCGCGCAGGCGCGGCCGCGCAGATCGGCCAGCGTCGCGAACGAGGCCCGGGCGTTGACGATGAAAAAGCTGCGATGTTGCGGCCCCAGGCAACCTTCGGCAGCGTATATCGGCGTCGCTATGGCGCGCGCCCTATTCCTCAAATGTTTCGCAAACGGATAGCCGCAAGCCTGTCCCAATAGAAGGCGCGGATGCCGCCAGATCATCTGATAGTCCGGCGACCTTGTTAGCTCGTTCGGAACACCGTCTATGCCCGCATCTTGCAGTCGCGTTCGGACCGCCCGCCAAAATCGGTCGGTCTCAGGTTCGATTGCAACAAACTCGTACATGGGCAAAGCGGCGATGCGCATGGACGACTCCGATCGGCCTTCTGCCGCTCCCCACTTCAAGGCGAGAACGGATGAATTGGATCGCGGCGCCACATGAACGCATAGCGCCTGGCGACTTCAAAATAGCCATTATACACAAGTCCGCCGTTCTTTTGCAGAATCAGGACGCGATGATCGCGATACCAACCCGGAATGCGGTACCAGGGCAAAGCTGGATGATCGTGGTGAACGACATGAAGATTGTTGAACAGAAAAAGCGCGCCGAGCAGCCTTGCGTTTTCAACGATGGCGGTTCGCTCGGCGATTTTATTCGCTACGCGGTGCTCGGCGAAAGACCGAAGCAGCGACAACGCGTTCGCCGGATATACGATTGCGAAGAGATAGAGCCAAATACTCATACGGCAGACGGCGACGATCCAGAAAAAAGTCACTGTGCATGCGAGCAGGTGAGGAAACCACACCTCGACCGAGCGCCTTGGGTGCGATCGCGCCGCCCTCAACTCTCCTATGAACAAACCCATGGGAACCCATATGGGGCCGAGCGCCAGGCGCCCCACGAGGGTCGACTGCGCGCGAACGGCGAAACGGGCGAGAGGCCCTAAGCGAGACCAGTCCTCGCATGTCCAATATCGAGATTCCGGATCCTGGCGGGGATCCGTTAATGCGTCGTCCTTGTGATGAGCGAGATGAGTTGAATGATAAACGTCATACGGCAGCCAAAAGGCCAGCGGGGCGAAGCCGAGCGCCCGGTTGACGCCTCGCCAGGGAGTCGGATGACCATGAAGAAGCTCATGTTGCAGCGACGAATGCCAGGCGACCAGCCATGCGCCCATCGGCGCCAGCAGCCAAACAGGAAGCTGCGACTGAAAATACGTCGCCGCCAGCCAACCGCCATAGATCACGGCCGCGAGCCCGATCGTCGGCCATTCGATAATGGGCAACCTTTGCTCCAAAATATATTTATTATTTCCATAGAATAACTATATTATAAGCCTCGGGTCAACGTGGAATGTCGCTGACGCTTCAAATGGAGGATCGTCTTAAAACGCCGTGAATTTCTCGCCGGCATCGGAGCCGTCGCCTCTTCGCCGTCCTTGGCGGCGCATGCCGAGGCCGAAGGAAAAGTCGCTACCGCGCTTTATGTCGTCATTGAAGCCAAGCCCGACGAGGGGGAGGAGGTTGCCGAGTTCCTGCGCCAGAGCAAGGCCTTGGTCGACGCGGAGCCCGGCGCAACGGCCTGGTTCAGCATTCAGTTCGGCCCGACGACATTTGCCATCTTCGGCGCCTTTCCAGACGAAGCCGGCCGCCAGGCGCACCTATCCGGCAAGGTGCCGGCCTCCTTGTTCGCGAAGGCCGGTTATTTGCTCGCCGCGCCGCCGACGATTCATAAGGCGGACGTTCTAGCGTCCAAGCTGCCGGGCTGATGTGGACCTCGCCAAGCGACGTCCTCCGGATCGAGGGCTTCGCAAGGCGACTGATAGCTTTGTCAGACCGGAGATACGACATCATTCCGGACGTCGAAGGCTCGAGCGCCGTCACCGACGCGGGACCGCCGAAAATTCCAGGCGCGCCTTGGCCGACGTCGTGGAGCAAATTAGAATGATATTTGAAGCGTTCGTTTGTGCGCGGACTGGAGTGGAAGCCGGAAATCGATTGTCCTCCCGTATCGGATTGTTTGCACTGAAACTGAAATGGCTCCGTCGGCGTCGGCTCGCCTGAGTCGCCCACGCGAAGCGACAGCGGCGCTAGGACAGGCGCGAGCCAAAAGCCGCTTCTTCTGGATGCTACATTTGAGATAGGACGGCGCGGGCGGGCGTTTGGTCGTTGCGCGGCGGATCATGGCGCTGAGGTAATCTTGAATTCGGTGAGTGCCGGAGGAATGACTGGCTTTTCTGAATGCGGCGTTCCCTCTGGCGCCCAATCATAGGGCACGGGTTGAGCGCGGTAGACCCAATTGCTTTGGTTGCCGCCAGTTCCATCCGGAAAGGCGCCGAAATACGGACTGACATATTCCCAAACGATGGCGCCCTTGGGCGTGACTTGAAAGAAACGCCCGTTGTAGCCTTCGTCGATCAGCGTATTTCCGTTGGGAAGCCGCCGCGCGCTGCTGATGAAGCTCGATCTGAAGGTCCAGCCCGGCTGTCCCGAGCTTTCTCCGGTATATTCCCAAACGATCTCTTGCTTGATCGGATCGATCTCCAAGACCCGGGAGCCGCCGATCACCGACAATGTCGCCGGCGGGTAGCCGCCCTCGCCCTGGTTGTCGAAGAGGAGCAGATTGCCCGCGCCCGGCAGGCCCTCCGGAATCAAATGTGCGTCATGTTGGCCGGAGATCTGGTCGACTGGGCGGGGAACGGTCTTCTTGCCGATCGTAAGTTCGTCCACGCGCGGATAATGTGGTCCCAGCGTCCAAACAACCTTGCCGGTCTTCTTGTCGACGATGGCCGTGAAGTTGGCGTTGCGGGAGTCGATGAGAACATTGTCAGGATCGAACCGCTTGTCGCCAGCGGCGAACCAGCGATTGGGGCCGAGGACGCTAAGGTTATTGACGTGGAGATAATCGGCGGTTTTCGCGTTGCGAACGAGATCCAGTTCAGCCGGCGAGAATCCAAATTCCGTGAGATGGTCCGAGGCGATCCACGTCCAGGCAATTTCGCCGTTAGGCTTGATTTCATAGACCACGTCATCGAGAATTTGGGGTTGCGAGAAGCCCGCGACGGGATGAAGCAGATTCGCGAGGATCAAGGTATTGCCATTGGGGAGCCGTCGCCAATCGTGATGTTGCTGCGCCGCGCCGCCCGGAGCCTGATCGCCGCCCCATTCCCAAACTGTTTTTCCGTTCCAATCGATTTCGCCGATCGTCTTTGAGATGTCGAGATTGGCGCGGCCGGGCACGGCGCCGATTCCTTTGGCGTCAATCGTCGACAAGGTGACGAGGAGATGGCCCCTCGCGCCGCCGACGAGGGCGGGATCGAGAGCAAGACTCGGAAATCCAGGATATTTCCACGCGCGCGCGACGACGCCATTGAGATCGATCAGACGGGTGATTTTGTCCGCCCCAGAGAAAATAACAAAGCTGTTGTACGCCTGCGTCGGATCGTAGCGCGTCACCCCGGTTGGATAGACGCTCGGCTCCGCGGTGGCCTGATTGGGGGGAGCAACGAGCAGAAGGTGTGATAGGAGGAGGAACGCAGCCTTCTTCATGGCCGCGCGCGCGCGGCGTGTTTCGCTGTAGCCTTGACCTGCAATGGCGTCAGTCATAGTGGTGCGCCCCTTACTTCACTTGCAACGAATGGCCGCGATCGTCTTCATTATATATAGAAGATGGAATTAATAGAAATATTCGCTGGCGTCTTCCCCTTGTCAAGCTCTCACGCAATCTTGATTGCGTCATCGTCGTGCTCGGAGGCAAGGCCAAGGGTGCGGGCCCATTGGCGGCAAGATATTTTTCGATGGCTCGCGCCTGCGCCTTCCGATTGAGGGCGAAAGATTTTTCCCCGTCCCGTCATTCCGTGAGTTCGGGAATTGTCGTGTTTTTGGGTCTGAAATATGATGGCGATTGATGGCTCTCAAGATATTGCTCATCGATACGGACCCCGAACGCGCATGCGCGCTTGAGGAAAAGCTTTCCGAATCCGGCTTTGCCGAAATCCTGCGCGCGTCCGACGATTTGAACCTCGTGGAGACCGTGGAGCGCGCGAAGCCGGATCTGATCATCATCGACATGGCGCTGCCTGATCGTGACGCGCTGGAGGATATCCGCGCTGTGTCCGCCGCCCATCCGATCGTCATGTTCGCCGGCGGAGACGATCCCGCTTTCGCCGAGGAGGCGATCGCGGCCGGCGTCTGCTCCTACAATCTCTCAGGGGTCGCGCTGCAGGACGTGAAGCCGATCATGGCTTCGGCCATCGCCCTGTTTCGCCGATACAGGCGCGTCGAGGAGGAGCTTACCGCCGCGCGGGCGATGCTGGAGGAGCGCCGCCTTGTCGAGCGCGCCAAGGCGATCCTCATGCAAGGCCGCAAGATGACGGAGCCGGAGGCCTATCGCTGGCTTCAGAAGAAGGCGATGAATGAAAATCGCAAGCTCGCGCATATCGTGGCGGAGTTCGTGGAACGGCACGACTCCGATGTGACGGCGGGGACGCCGGCAGGGAGACAACAGCCATGACCGATGTGGCCTCGTTCTCGGCGGCGCGCGGGTCGCGCGCGCCCAGGATGCGCATTGGCCTGCTGCGCCTCACGGATAGCGCGCCGGTCATCGCCGCACATGAGTTCGGATTCTTCGCCGATGAGGGTCTCGAAGCGGACCTGATGCTGGAGCCTTCCTGGGCCAATATCGCCGACAAACTCGCCTTTGGCTTTCTCGACGCCGCCGTAATCGTGCCGCCTCTCGCCTTCGCTGTCCAACTCGGCCTCCGCGGCGCGGCGCAACCGCTCATCATCCCCTATGCCGTCAGCGCAAGCGGCAACACGGTCACGCTCGGCCGTTCCCTCGCGCAGGAGACCCATGAGCGCGCCAACAGCGAAAGCATCTCGATCGTCGCGGCGCTGGCGGCCTGCTTGCGGGCGCGGCGTGCGACGCTCGGTGTCGTCCATGCCTATTCCACGCATAATCTCTTGCTGCGGTATTGGCTCGCCACGGCGGGACTCGAGGCGGAACGCGACTTCAAGCTCGCCGTCGTCCCGCCGGCCAGCGCGGTCGAGGCTCTGGCCTCTGGGCAAATTGTCGGATTTTGCGCGGGGGCGCCGTGGGGCGACGTCGCACGGCGCGCCGGGATTGGCGCGACGATCGCCACCTCGCGCGATATTTGGCGCCATGCGCCAGAAAAGGCGCTCGCCATTCGCGCGCGTTGGGCGGAGGAACGGCCAGAAGCGCTTGCTGGCGCGATCCGCGCCTTGCTTCGCGCCGCGAAATTCTGCGACAGTCCAGAAAACGCTTCTTACACCGCCGCTCTGCTGTCGCGACGAAGATATCTGGACGTCGATCCGCACGCCATACTCGCCGGCCTGCCTGGCGGAACAGCGCCCGATAAGGGGTGCATTTTCTATCGGGGCGCGGCGACCTTCCCCTGGCGTTCCCACGGGCTTTGGTTTCTGAGCGAGACGCGGCGCTGGGGATTGATCGACGAGAGCGTCGACCTGCGCGCGCTGGCCGAGCGCGTCTATCGTCCCGATCTTTATCGAACGGCAGTCATGCAACTCGGCGAAGCGGCGCCCCTCGCGGACTGGAAACGCGAAGGCGTCTATGACGACGCCTGGCAGGTCGAAGCGACGCCCGCGCCCATCGAAATGCCAGCCGACAGCTTTTGCGACGGCGCCGTTTTCGATCCGGCCGCGGTTCCTGACGCGATCGCGCCTACGAAAAACGCGCTGCACAACCTTTGATCGGATTTGTGCAGTGTTTAAGCACGACCCGTGGCCGCCGCGCGAAACGGCCCTTTTGGAATGGCGGGTCTTTTCAGGCGGGGGCAGGATCGAACGGCGCCAGAAAAAAGCACGATAAAACAAGGGCGGCGCCATTCTCGGCTGGAGGAAGTCTTCCCCTCCGCCTAGTTGCGCAAAGTTTTTGGCGCCGACCTTGCTTTAAATTGATGCATCGGCGCGCGAATTCAAACCCGCCGATCGAAAGTCGCGCAATGGCGGGCGACAGTCGCAGCAATTCGTTTTTCAGCGAGCTAATGGCGGTTCGCATCCGGATGGGATCCGGCAGCGCTAGGCGCTGAAGCTGCGAGCCATAACTATGAAAAGCGCGTTTCTGAAGTCGGGACATCTCCCCACTCTCGTCGCCTGTTTCCTCTATTTCGATGTGAGTTTCGCGGTCTGGGTTCTGCTCGGCCCGCTGGCCGTGTTTATCGCCCAAGACTTGCATCTCGACCCCGGCCAGAAGGGCCTAATGGTCGCGACGCCGGTTCTGGCGGGGGCTCTGCTGCGGATCGTCAACGGAATTTTGGTTGGCCAATGGAATGCGCGGCGGACCGGTCTCGTCATGCAGCTTGTCGTGATCGCGGGCCTGCTCGCCGCATGGCGGCTCGGGCTGCACGGCTTCCCACAGGTTCTCGCGCTGGGCCTCGCGCTCGGCGTCGCCGGCGCCTCTTTCGCCATCGCTTTGCCGATGGTGTCCTACTGGTATCCACCTCAGCAACAGGGAATTGCGCTCGGGCTCACAGGCGCCGGCAATTCCGGGACGGTGTTCGCCTCGCTGTTCGCGCCGGCGCTCGCTGTCGCTTTCGGCTGGCGCAACGTGCTCGGCCTCGCCGCGTTGCCGCTCCTCGCGGTTTTCATTTTCTTCCTCTTTGCCGCCAAAGACAGTCCCAAATCGCCGCCGCGCAAAACCCTGGTCGATTATGCGCGCCTGCTGCGCAAGTCTGATGCGTGGTGGCTGATGTTCTTCTATAGCGTCAGTTTCGGCGGATTCGTCGGTCTCGCGTCCTTCCTGCCGATCTACTTCCACGACCAGCACCAGCTTTCCGCGGTGACAGCGGGCTATTTCACGGCCGGTTGCGTCTTTGCAGGCTCGTTCGCGCGGCCCTTCGGCGGCGCGCTCGCCGATCGCGTCGGCGGCACGCGCGCGCTTTCGGTGATTTATGCCGTCGTCGCGGTCACTTTATTCACGGTGGCTAAAGGCGCGCTGCCCGCCTTTGCCGTGCTCGCAACCGTCGTCGTCGCGATGACGGCGCTCGGCATGGGAAATGGAGCGGTGTTCCAGCTCGTGCCTCAGCGCTTCGGACGCGATGTCGGCCTGATGACTGGATTGGTCGGCATGACCGGCGGCGTAGGCGGCTTCTATCTCGCCGCGAGTCTTGGCTACGCCAAACAGTTTAGCGGCAGCTATGACGTCGGCTTTGGCGTGTTCGCGGTTCTGGCCATAGCGGCGTGGGGCGGCGTCGCTGCGGTGCGCCTTCGCTGGCGGGAGGACGCCGCGATGCTCGCCGGCGTCCGCGTTTAAGGAGGGCGTCGACATGAACATGATCTCAGATCCCCGCGAACGACTCGTCGTCATCGGCAACGGAATGGCCGGGATGCGCACGGTCGAGGAGCTGCTGAAGCGCGAGTCCGGGCGACGGTACCAGATCACCGTGTTCGGAGCCGAGCCGCACGTCAACTACAACCGCATCATGCTGTCGAGCGTCCTCGCAGGCGACAAGACCGTCGATGAGATCGTCATCAATTCACGCGAATGGTATGACGACAACGGCATACGCCTTTTTGCCGGCGACGCGGTCGCCGCGATTGACCGGAATGCGAAAACAGTCACCGCCGTGAGCGGCCTCTGCGTTCCCTACGATCGCTTGTTGATCGCCACCGGCTCGCGTCCGCTGGCCCCGGCGATTCCGGGCCTCGGCTTGCCCGGCGTCTGCGCATTCCGCGATCTCGCCGATGTCGACAAAATGCTGGCGGCCGCGCGCGTGCATAAGCGCGCGGTCGTGATCGGCGGCGGGCTGCTCGGCCTTGAAGCAGCCTGGGGCCTCAAGCAGCGCGGCATGTCGGTGGCGGTTGTTCATCTGATGCCGACGCTGATGGAGCGTCAGCTCGACGCTGCCGCCGGGCAGCTCCTGCAACGCGATCTCGACCGCCGAGGCATCTCGTTCTTCACCGACGGCCAGACCGAAGAGATCATGGGCGTCGCGCGCGCCGAAGGCGTGCAGCTCGCGGACGGCCGCGTCATTCCCGCCGATCTGGTTGTCCTCGCCATTGGCATCCGGCCCAACATCGATCTGGCGCGCGCGGCGGGACTCGAGGTCAATCGCGGCGTCGCCGTCTACGACGATATGCGCACCAGCGACCCGGACATCTTCGCGGTGGGCGAATGCGTCGAGCATCGCGGCGAGGTGTTCGGCCTGGTCGCGCCTCTGTGGGAACAGGCGAAGGTCTGCGCGGCGCAGCTCGGCGGCGACGAGACCGCGGCGTTCGCGAGCCAGGCGCTTTCGACCAGCCTCAAGATCACCGGCGTCGATGTTTTCTCCGCCGGCGCGCTGATGGCCGCCGACGAGAACGACGACGAGATCACGCTGCGCGACGACTCCCGAGGTCTCTACAAGAAGATCGTGTTGCGCGACGGCAAGCTGGTCGGCGCCGTGCTCTACGGCGACGTCGCCGACGGGCAATGGTATCTGCAGCTGATGCGCGACAACGTGGATGTGGCGGAATTGCGCGAGCGTCTCGTATTCGGCCGCGCCGTCGCCGAGGCTGTAAGCGCCAAACCTATTGGCCCAGATTTCGCCGCCATGCCGGATGACGCGCAGATCTGCGGCTGCAATGGAGTCTCCAAGGGCGCTATCGTCGGCGCCATACGGGGAAAAAATCTGGCCTCTCTGGAGGACGTGCGCGCCCACACCAAAGCCTCCGCCTCCTGCGGCCAATGCACTGGCCTCGTCGAGCGCCTGCTCGGCTTTGCCGCGGGTGCCGCCGCCAAACCGGCCAAAAAGACGCTGTGCGATTGCGCGGACGCCGGCCATGACGAAATTCGCCATGCGATCGTCGCGCAAAAGCTCAAGACGATGCAGGCGGTGCGCGAAGCGTTCGGCTGGAAAAAAAGCGAGGGTTGCCACAAATGCCGGCCCGCGCTCAACTATTATCTCCTCTGCGCCTGGCCCGACGAATATAAGGACGATTCGCGCTCGCGCTTCGTCAATGAGCGCGTGCACGCCAACATTCAGAAGGATGGCACCTTCTCGGTAGTGCCGCGCATGTGGGGCGGGCTCACGACGCCGGCCGAACTGCACGCCATCGCCTCGGTTGCGGAGAAATTCAACATACCGACCGTTAAGGTGACGGGCGGCCAGCGCATTGACTTGCTCGGCGTCAAGAAGGACGACCTGCCCGCCGTCTGGAGCGATCTCAACAAGGCGGGCCTAGTCTCCGGCCATGCCTACGCCAAGGGCCTACGGACGGTGAAGACTTGCGTCGGCAGCGAATGGTGCCGGTTTGGCACGCAGGACTCGACGGGTCTCGGCGTCAAGCTCGAGAAGATGTGCTGGGGGTCGTGGACGCCGCACAAGGTCAAGCTCGCGGTTTCGGGCTGTCCGCGCAATTGCGCCGAGGCGACGATCAAGGATCTCGGAATCGTTTGCGTCGAGGCGGGCTACGATATCGTGGTCGGCGGCAATGGCGGCGTCGAGGTGCGGGTCTCGGACTCCTTAGCGCGCGTCGCGACGGAAGAGGAAGTGCTGGAATATGCCGGCGCCTTTCTCCAGCTTTATCGTGAGGAGGCGCATTATTTCGAGCGCACGGCGCCCTGGATCGCGCGCGTCGGAATCGCCTATGTGAAGCGACGTCTCGTCGAGGACGGCGAGGGCCGGTGCGGTCTTCATGCGCGCTTCCTGCATTCCCAGACCTTCGTGCAGCACGATCCCTGGGCCGATCGGGCGAAGGGCGCCGACGCGCATGAATTCGCGCCGCTCCTAGCGCTCGCGGAGGCGTGACATGGATCTTGTCTGGAAGAACATCGGTGCGCTAAGCAACATCCCGGCGCAGGGAGCGCGGCGACTCTGCATCGGCAAAAGTGGACCGCCGATCGCCGTTTTCCGAACCGGCGAGGACCGTGTCTTTGCGCTTATCGACGAATGTCCGCACCGGCGTGGGCCGCTCTCGGAAGGCATTGTTTCCGGAACGACTGTCGCCTGTCCCCTCCACAATTGGGTGATCGATCTGACGTCGGGCCTCGCCCTTGGGCTGGACGAGGGCGGCACGCCAATTCTGCCGATTCGGATCGTGGCTGGCGAGGTGCATGTCGGCTTGTCGCTCGCGGCCGGTGAGTCGGCGTGACGACGCTCCAGACCACCTGCCCATATTGCGGCGTCGGATGCGGCGTTGTGGTGGAGAACGGCGCGCTCGGGGGCGATCGCGGCCATCCGGCGAATTTCGGGCGGTTATGCTCGAAAGGCGCGGCGCTCGAGCATACGCTTGCGCTGCCCGATCGACTCACCGTGCCGTTGATGCGTGGCCGGGAGGCGAGCTGGGACGAGTCGCTCGACTTCATCGCGGCGGAGTTCACGCGCATCCGCGAAACGCATGGGCCGGATGCGATCGCCTTTTATGTCTCCGGCCAGTTCCTCACCGAGGATTACTATGTCGCCAACAAGCTGATGAAGGGCTTCATCGGCTCGGCCAATATCGACACCAATTCACGCCTTTGCATGGCGTCGTCGGTCGCAGGCCATGTGCGCGCTTTCGGGGAAGACATTGTGCCCGGCTGTTACGAGGATCTCGAGGAAGCCGATCTTGTCCTCCAGGTCGGCGCCAACATGGCCTGGTGCCATCCGGTGCTCTACCAACGCCTGATGGTTGCGCGGGACATGCGCGGGACGAAGATCGTCAATATCGATCCGCGCCGCACCGTCACCGCCGAAACTGCCGATTTGCATTTGCCGCTTGCTCCGGGGACGGACGTGCTGCTGTTCAACGGGCTTCTAACTCATCTCGCCGAAGTGGGCGCGCTGGACCACGATTGGCTCGCAGCACATGTCTCTGGCTTCGACGAGGCGCTTGATGCGGCGCGGCGCTCGGTGCCGTCGATTGCGTTTGTAGCGGCGGCGGCGGATCTCGCGGCCGAGGATGTGCGCGCCTTTTACGATCTCTTCGCTCGGACCGAGCGGGTGGTGACGCTCTATTCGCAGGGCGTCAATCAATCCGTGAGCGGCGCCGATAAAGTCAACGCGATCCTCAACTGCCATCTCGCCGCCGGCCGCATTGGGCGCGCCGGCATGGGGCCATTCTCGTTGACCGGACAACCCAACGCGATGGGGGGGCGCGAAGTCGGCGGTCTCGCCAACCAGCTCGCAGCGCATATGGCCTTCGCGCCCGCGGACGTCGACCGCGTGCGCCGGTTCTGGAGCGCGCCGAACATTGCAAGCAGACCCGGCCATAAAGCCGTGGACATGTTCGAAGCCGTTGCGGACGGCCGTGTCAAGGCGATCTGGATCGCCGCGACCAATCCTGCCGACAGCATGCCGCGCGCCGGACGCGTGCGCGAGGCGCTGGCGAAATGTCCCCTCGTGATCGTCTCCGACGCTTGGCCGACCGACACAACCGCGCTCGCCCACCTCGTTCTCCCCGCCGCGGCATGGGCCGAAAAAGATGGAACCGTGACAAATTCGGAGCGGCGCATCTCGCGCCAGCGCGCCTTCCGCGCCGCGCCGGGCGCGGCGCGCCCCGATTGGTGGATGTTTGCGCAAGTGGCGCGCCGCATGGGCTGGGAGAGAGAATTTTCCTATGCGAGCGCCGCCGACATCTTCCGCGAGCACGCCGCGCTCTCGAGTTTCGAAAACGAGGGTGCCCGCGTCTTCGACATCGGCGCGCTCGCCACGCTCGACGCCGCCGCCTATGACGCGCTTGCCCCCGTGCAATGGCCTTGTCAGAAACTTGGCGGCGGAAGGTCGGGCCCGCGCCTCTTCGGACAAGGCGGCTTCCCCACGCCTGATCGCCGCGCGCGCATGATTCCGATTGTGGTTAGGTCGGAGGGCAGGCCGGCTGACAATCTACTTACGCTCAACACGGGCCGCATACGCGACCAGTGGCACACGATGACGAGAACTGGCCGCGTGCCGCATTTGATGACGCATATCGCCGGCCCGCGCCTTGCGCTGCATCCGCGCGACGCCGCAGCGCGTGGGATCGAAGATGGCGGGCTTGCGCGGATCGCCAGTCCACATGGAACCGCGGTGCTGCGCGTGACGATCGACGCCGCGATGCGCACGGGCGACGTATTCGCTCCGATGCACTGGACGGACCAATTCTCGTCCGCCGGCCCCATCGATCGACTGGCGCACGCCGTGATCGATCCGGTCTCCGGTCAGCCGGACCTTAAGGGGACCAGGGTTCAGGTCGTAGCCGTTGCTGAAAGCTGGCGCGGCCTGCTGTTGCGCCGCTCCGCTGGCGATCTTGCATTCGGCGAGAACGTGCATTGGTCCAAGGCCCCGATCGCTACCGGCTTCGCCTTTGAGCTATCCGGCCATGCGCCTCTTGCGGAGCTCGTTGTTTCCGAACAGGCTCTGCGGCGACTTCTTCGGGCGCCGGCCGAGGCCGAGCTCGTCTCCTATTCGGACCCGAAGAGATCTGTGTTCCGCTATGCAGCGCTGTTGGACCGTCGTTTGGAGGCTTGTGTGTTCTTTGCGACGCCACGCGCGACTTTCGCGGAGGCCGATCGGGCGGCGCAAATGCTGGGCCGGATTCTCGAGCCAACCGCCCGGCTTTCACTGCTGGCCGGCGTCGAAGCGTGCGTCGCGCATGTCGACAAGATCGTCTGCTCCTGTTTCTCGGTTGGCGAGTCAGCCATTCGCGCCGCGATCCGTGCCGGAAAGTTCATATCCGCCGCCGAGATCGGCGCCGCGCTTCGCGCGGGAACCAATTGTGGATCCTGCGTCCCCGAACTGAAGAAGTTGCTGACGGAATCCGCCCAGCTTCACGAGGCAGCATGAGGGCGCCGTCAAGCTAACATGCGCTAGGTACATAATGCCTGACATGTGGCAGGAGAGGAATAAGGCCCCCGCATTTGGAGTGATTTGCTTTGGTGCTGGTGAGCCGCCGGGCGCACAGCCGATATTAAAAGAATCGTCTGGGAGCAGCCGATACGCGCGCCATCATTGGTGAAGCATCGTGATCGTGGCGGACTGGTAGCCGGCGCCGGGCGTCAGGAAGCGGCGAAGCTGCTCCTTGGACTGGTCCTGGGCGCGCCCTTGCGCGGCGACGGCGGCCGTGAGGTCGGCGAGCTGCTGCGCCTGAAGGGCGAGGATCTGATTGCCCGCCTGGGTCGCTTGAAGCGCGCCGGTCGCCGACTGGCTCGACGTCACCAGGTTCGACATCTGGGTGCGATTTGTATCGAGATTGCCGACGACGCCCGCCTGCACCCGCATCGCATCCTGCAGAGCCGCGACGGAATTCTGCCAGCGCTGCTGGCGTTGGCGATCAGCGCCTGATTGGACTGGCCGGCGTTGTTGAGTTCGGCGGCGATGGCGTTCGCAGAGGCTTTGCCTTGAAGGCGGATGTTGGCGATGATCGGGGCAACCTTGGAGGCGAATGCGTCGGCTTTCTCTCGCACGGACGCCGCCGCTTCCGCGTTCCCCCTGCCCGCCAAATGCGCCGCTCCATTAGGGTTGCCTAGTCGCGTCCCTCGGGCCTTCGCAATGGCGAGCGCCGCCTTGGTCCGGGCGGAGATGGCCTTCCGCTCTTGCTCGGCGACCAACGCCAAGATGCCGATGGTTAGACTGTTAGCCGTGGGATTGTCGCAAGCGATGAACTCAACCCCGGCCCGCTCAAGGCCAATCAGGAAATGCGCATCGCGGGAGAGGCGGTCAAGCTTGGCGATCGACAAGACGGCGGCATAGGCGCGAGCCTCGGCGATGGCCTTCGCCAAGGCGGGACGGTCATTGCGTTTGCCGCTCTCAACTTCGACATGCTCGCTCAACAAGGAGTCCCTGGAGGCCGGCCAAGGCCAGCGGAGGCCGAAGTCTTCATGGCTATGGGGTTGTCGCCAACCACCTCCACTCATGAAGGCCAGTCTTTGAGGGAAGCCGAAGAGGCCATCGGCGAGGGATGACACCTCCCATTGCCGCAATGGATAAATCGCCGAGGGGAGGCCTAAGCGGAACTGGCCTATAAGGCGATCTTTCTCGGCTCCTTGAAGGCCAACCTCTCAAGCGGCCCATTGTGGTGGTGGGGGAGGTGGCGACCTCCATCGTCTCAAAGGCCTAAGCCACCAACGCAAAGACCCTAAGGCTATGGGCGGTTCACCACCAACCCTCCCTCCTTTAAGGCCAACCCACTAGGCAATCTCATTTTGAACTGACAAGGCAGCCTTTAAGACTAACCTTAGAGATAGAACCCCCTTGGCCTGTTCGTAAACACTTTCTGTTAGAGATGAACCTTGGGGGCCTCCAGTTATCTGAGACTTTTGATCTGCCTCGCAGTCGCTTACCTCCAATTCTAAGCCCCGTGCTAGTTATTGCGTCTTGCCTCTGAGACCGTGGGAGTGCGCAACTCCCCTGATAGAGGCCGACCATAGAGGCTTTCCTTGCGGCTTCCCCGTTTATGCAGAGTTTTGATTCCGGCCCTCTAGGAGACCGCAGGACGGCCATCAAGCCGCCTGTGATGGGTACCCTAGCGGGAGGCCTCGGCGCGGTCATCCTTCGCGGCTCTCGCGGCCTTGACGTAGGTGTTCGCAGTGCGGGGCTCCACGATAAGATTATGGCGGCAAAGGTTGAGCGGGTTCTCGTCCAAGTATGTGACTTGCTCCTTGTGGCGCTTATGGATGCGGAGAACGAACCAAGCGGCTTGTTTGTTGTTACTCCGCTTCCCACTCCTCCAGTTAAAGCGAACGTATTTGTTTCCGCTCTTTCCATCTGAATTGAGCGACCAGTTCAGCGTTGTTCCATAAGCCTTGATGCGCTCAAAGTCGTCGGCATAGAGGAAGCACGTCTCTCCGCTCGCCACGGTGACTTCGACAATCTTCCGCTTGAAGGTGAACTCGCGCTCTATTGGCGCAGAGGGCGGACGCTTAGGCTCCATAGGCCTTCTCCCACATGATCTCGACAGGACCGGCCCCAACAAAGAGGGTCTTCGCGATGTTGCTTGCGGGGCGATAGCTCCAGAACCACCCGTCCGCGCGGCTTTTCCAGCAACCGCACCAAGCACTTGACAAGCCGGAAATACATTTGAAATCAGCATATTGCGAAAGTGCCCCAGACGCGATGTGCCCCAAGACCCGCCGTTAATGTGCCCCAACGGGGCCTTGACCGGCCGCCTCCTTTCCGGCCTCCTAAGACTACGCCTTGACGGCTATCGAAAGCCGTCATCCCCTCAAAGGCGCGCCTCATTGGAGACCATCGCTCATGTTGAAAATCGAAATTAGGTTGAAACCGCCAGAGCTTGAAATCGAGTGCGGACGCCGCACGCTCCGCATCGGGCCAGACTCCGGTTGCAGGAACCATATTATCAAATTAAGCCATTGATATTATGTATAAAATTAAAATACTAAAAAGTTTATACCAACAAATATACCAACAAAATTTCGTGCTTAACGATGCACTTCCACCCTTCAAAGAGCACCGAGCGCGCCGCGAGCCAGCTTGAGGATGAATCCGCCCGCGTGCCGAATACATGGGCATGGGCCGACGAGGCGCGTCAAAGGGCGAACCGCGCTCCTGTTGACGTTTAGGCCGGGCAATCAAGCGGTCTCTAACGAGCACCCATAGTTTTGGCTTGTTTGCGCGGTGCCGGGGAGAGCATATTCGCGCCATTGAGGACCAAGCACGAATCACTCGATAGTGGAGCACTCGAAGAGTTCGAAATGGACGGTTTGGACTATTGGCGTCTATGCGATGAACTTAGCGTAATTCAAGCAGCATTATTGATTGCTGGTTGCGAACCTACGAGTGATGCTCAATATAGAGCTGAAAAGTTCACTGATAAAAAGCCCACAGGTTACGAGGCGGCACTGACTGCGATTTCAAATGCCCTCAGACGCGGCGCGATCACCGGGAAATGTATTCCACTTTATGAATATGACATGAATAGCAACATCTGCGGAGAAGTTGCGCACTCTGTCGATATTTATACATCTCGGATCGAAGTCGATTCGCTTCGAGCATGGCTAAGCAAACGGGGCTTAAAGACAGGATTTTTCTTTCCAGAGCTAACGTTTTCGCAGGAATATCTTAATCCTAAACATCCGCGATATGCACCAAAACTTGCTGCTGCGATTTTTGCTTGGTTGGCGACCGACGGTGAATGCGCCACCAAGGGCAAGTCGCCGAAGCAAGCACTCACAAAATGGCTTCGCGAAAATGCACGTGAGTTCGGATTGACAGACGATGACGGCAAGCCAAATGAAACCGGGATTGAGGAAGCTGCCAAGGTCGCAAACTGGCAATTAACAGGTGGAGCGCCCAAGACACCCGTTGGATAACCAACCTACTAATTAAGCTATTGTGATTATTGTATTTTCGCAATCGACTCCTGTTAAACCGAGACTTCGTTCCAGCCAAACCTTCCCCTCCTAACTCAGATTTTCGGCGCGGGTTTTCGTAATCCGTACAGCTATTGCTTGTGGATCGGACGGCCGAGGATCGCTTCACCTCACCTTGGACCGGAGCGATCCAAAATGCACAGACTGCCCGAAGTCGGCTACCTTCGCCTTTCCCAAATCATCGGCGATCCAAACCAACAGCCGCCGATCCCGGCCATTATTCCCGTCGGCAAATCGACTTGGTGGCAAGGCGTTCGCGACGGTCGCTTTCCTAAGCCGATTAAGATCGGGGCGCGGGCAACGGCCTGGCGCGTCGAAGATATCCGCGCCCTTATCGACCGCCTGGGGCGCTAAACAGTGGCGAATCGCCGGCATAGCTCGCGGCACGTCAAACGGCTGCGCACCTACAATGTTCGCGAAGCCGCTAAGGCGACCGGCTCGACGCCCGGAACCGTGCGCCATTGGCACAAGAGCGGCCTCGAAGGCGTCGCTGGCGTCTATCCCCTCATTTTTCGGGGCGTCGACATCATCGCTTTTCTGAAGCGTCGCGACGATGACCGCAAGCGGCCTTGCGGGCCGGGCCGTATGTATTGCTTTCGCTGCAAGGTGCCAAAAAGGCCCGCTTTTGGTGAAGTCGAATTTTGGCCGGACGGGCCAAAGCTCGGAACCCTCAGGGGGCTTTGCCCGGATTGCGCCGCAACCATGAACAAGCGCGCCTCCCTAGCCAAGCTTCTAGCAGCGACGGGCGATTTGACGGTTTCAATGCGATGCGCGGAGTCGCGCCTAATAGGGACGCCCAAACCCAGTTCTAATTCGCACTCCGAGAGGGGCTGAAAACCCATGCGAAAGTATTGCCCAGAAAACGAGCGCGTGAAACGCGACTACGCCTTCTTTCTGGAGGCTGCAAACGGCAAGCAATGCGCTACGGTCGATGCGGCTTTACGAGCCATCGAACGCTTCGAATTGTCGACCAATCTGAAGCCGTTCCGCAAGTTCCATGTCGAACAGGCCCGCTCTTTCCGAGCCCGGCTCGGAGAAGAAACCGGCGCTAGCGGAAGACCCCTGAGCGCGGCGACGATCGCTTCAACGCTCAAGCACCTGCGGAACTTTTTCCTTTGGCTTTCGCGCGAGCCGGGCTTTCGGTCGGCGCTCAACGCCAATGACGCCAACTATTTCACGCCGTCCGAACAGGATTTGCGCGTCGCCACGGCGCGACGGGAAAAGCCTGTTCCGACGCTTGAGGAAATCAAGCACGTCCTGGCGCTCTTGCCCGCCGAGACGGCAATCACGCAGCGCAATCGGGCGCTGATCGCCTTTGCGATCCTCACCGGAGCGCGCGACGGCGCCCTGGCCTCGTTCCGCTTGAAGCATGTGGACATGAAGGCGCAAACCGTCTTTCAGGACGCGCGAGAGGTGCGCACAAAAAGCCGCAAGACCTTCACTTCCACATTCTTTCCGGTCGGGCCGGAGCCTGTCGCCATCGTCGCGGATTACATCGCCATGCTAAAAGGCGAACTCGGCTTCGGGCTGGACGATCCGCTGTTTCCGTCGACGCAAATGGGACGTGGCGCGGACAGGGGATTTGTCGCGGAAGGTCTGTCGCGGGAGCCATGGAGCGGCGCGGAACCGATACGGCAGATTTTCCGCGCGGCTTTCGAGCGTGCGGGCCTGCCATATGCGAACCCGCATTCCTTTCGCAAGACCCTCGCCCTTCATGCAGATTCGCTCAATCTCACGCGGGAAGAGGAAAAGGCCTATTCACAAAATTTCGGCCATGAAAGCGTCTGGACGACGCGCGAGAGCTACGGAACCTTGCCCGCGCATCGGCAGACCGAAATCATGCGCGCGCTCGCAAAGCCGCGCCGTGATATCTTCCCACCCGGATTGAATATCGAGGCCCTCAAGGCCTTTGTGCGGAGCGTCGAGACGATAGACGGCGCCTAGCGGAGTGGATCATAGCGCGCGCTCGAATTTTCTTCGCCAGAGGTTAAAAGTAAAGTTATTATCGCCTTTGCGTCCTTCGACCTTTTGGCATTGCAGTGAGGGGCGCGACAAGTTTTTCATACAGGCTGAACAAATGTTCGACGCGCTCGCGGTCGCTGGCGAAGGGCGTGGGGCGATAGAGCTTATCCACCGCCGCGTCGAGAGCGCGATGCGCCTTGCGAAGATCGGCAGGCATAACGTCGGGGTCATAGAGATCGGCGAGCGTTGCGGCCGGATGCGCCCCCCGCGCATCTAGAACGGCTTGCGCAAGAAGGGAGAGGTTCTTCTTCTGCGACTCGCTCAACGGCGGCCACGGAAAGGGATTGTAATTGATTCCTGGCGAGTATCGATAGTCGTTTTTTATCCTTCCCCCAACATAGGCTGCCCACGCTACATGCATTTTTGAAGTTATTAGCGCGAAATGATAAAGCTGCACATCTGTTGCAACGAGCAGTTGATTGCTCGGCACGGCAGGGGGCGTCAGCCAAGCAACAGGGATATACTCACGTCTGCCTGAGCTCGCTTCCGGAATACATAGAAATGGCGTGGTTGGTAAAACTGTTACGTGAAACTCAGTGGGTGTATTGGCTAATGAAAGCGACAGGTCGCTCGCTTCCTTATTCTCTTTTTCAGGGTTGCGACGTGGCGGCAATTGTCCAAGCCGATATCGGCGAACTTTTTCGACCAGTTCCATCACATTTGGCATCGCGCGCAGAGTTTGAGGTGGCACGTTTTGAAGCGCTAAAATCCAACGGTCTCTGCCGTTGATTAGTTCGTCCGATCCAAAGAAGGGGCGCAGGAGAGCGCCCGCTCTAGGTTCTAAGGCAAGAAAGTCCTGTCGCTCGGCGCTGTCGAAAATAAAATAGCCGCCATCCACTGGCTTTGAGCCAACGCGAATAGCCGGAAGATAAGCAGGTGGCGCGCGCCTTCGTGCCACGACCAGATGCCGATTCATAAGCCCAGAGGCGTCGAAGAGATACGGCGATAGTGCGGAATGACGGCTTTCGACCGGATCGCCATTGATGTCGTCGTATGAAAACAGCCGTTTGTCTTTTGGCTCATCTCCCCGCTTAGTTAGACCAATCACTACGACGTGTACATGGGCAACACCGCGCGCGTCTGAACCCCACGCGAATGTGCGATGCGCGAAAGCAATCTCAACCTTCCAACGGCTAAACAGCGCGGGCCATAGCTGTGCAACTTGCTCACCTTGTGTAATCGAGTTGGTGGCAACGAAACCGATACGTGCGCGGCCGTCCTGGGCGTATTCACCCGCTTTCAAGAACCACGCGGCGACATAATCCAGGCGACTACCTGTCGCGCCGAGGTTACGCATCAATGACTTAGTTTGCGCTTGTTTCGCTTTGTCTCGCATGACAAAGCCACTGAACGGCGGGTTCCCTAGCACGTAGGTACAGTCTTCGGGTGCGAGAACGCATCGCCAATCAATTTCCAGCGCGTCGGAATGATGGATATGCGGTGAGGCCTTGAGCGGAATTCGCGCATAGACTTCGCCAAATTCGAGGCTTAGCCGATTGTTCATAATGTGATCCATCATCCACAACGCCGTCTCGGCGATGCGCACGGGAAATTCCGCAATCTCGATTCCGTAAAATTGATTCACGTCGATTAGCGAGAGGCTGGTCACGTCCAGAACGCGCTTGTCCTTAGGAAAAATCTCTCTCAGTAATTCGATTTCGAGCGTGCGCAATTCGCGATAGGCAATAATCAAGAAGTTTCCACAACCGCAAGCCGGATCAAAGAATTTCAGCGTGCTAAGTTTGTCATGAAACGCTTTCAGCGCTTTGGCACGGCCGGTATCGCGGCGCGCCTTCAGCCGCTCGAATTCGGCGCGAAGATCGTCCAGGAACAAGGGTTGAATGACCTTCATGATGTTCTTTTCGGTCGTGTAATGCGCGCCGGACGCTCGCCGCTCCCCGGCGTTCATGACCGATTGAAACAGCGAACCGAAGATGGCCGGCGAAATGGCGTCCCAATTGAACGCGCAGGCTTCGAGGAAGATCGCGCGCATTTCCGCATCGAATGCAGGAATCGGCAAACGTTCGGCAAAGAGCTCGCCATTCACGTATGGGAAAGCGGCGAGGTCTTCGTCTAGTTTCTTTTGGCGGCGCGATTCCAGCGTGTTGAGAACGTCGAACAATTCGTTCAGCAAGCGGCCTATGTCCGAACCATCCTCGGCGGTGCGTTGCAAAATCAAATCGTGAAAAATGCCGCGTGGCTCGAAAATGCCCGTGCTATCCGCAAAGAGGCAAAAAACCAAGCGTACTAGGAGCCGTTCAAGATCGTGACCAACGTAACCGGACGCCTTCAGCGCATCGTGCAAGCGCCCCATGAGTTCGGAGGCTTCGATATTAACCGGGTCTTGATCCTTGAACGTGCGCTTTTGCACGCCGAGTATGAAACCGAAGTGTTCGACCTTGCGGGGTAGCTCGGCGAGTGTGAAGGGCTCCCTCGTTCCTTCGTCGAGGTCGTGAAGCTCGAACGTCTGAAAATCAGATAGGAGGATGTAACGGGGAAGCTCGGCGTCCTTCAGGCCAGGGAAGTAATCGAACGCCTGTTTCTTGGCTCGCGCCAGCGAGCGGCCCGCGCTCTTTTGTTCTACAAGCAAAACGCCTTTCCAGAAAAGATCGATAAAGCCGCGCTTTTCGCCGAGCAACTTGACGGGCTCTTCGAAGCTTGCGACCTTGCGCCGCTTGACACCGAACACCTCGAAAAACTCGTTATAGAAGCTTTGCGTCTCCCCTTTTTCATATTTGGCACTTGCCCATTCTTCGGCGAAGCGCGCGGCGCGGGCGCGAATTTCGTTCCAGGACAACCGCATGAGGGAGTCGACTCAGGTTGAAGGTGAGTGGCGAGCCTACCAGTTCGGGCAAAGCTGCAACAGTTAGCGCGCTCGATTATCCCTTGTCTTTCGGATCGCGGTGCTGCGGCATTGGAACGCGAGCGCTAAAACCCCAAGTATCCGCTAATTCTACGCGTTTGTTGATCGGATCGGGCGGAACCACAACCTTACCCTTATGTCGCGGGTCCGGCTTGAGTGGCGTTCGCACGATCGGCTTGCTTCCGCCGCCGTCAATCCTCATTACTCGGGTAGCGGATTTTCCGGCGCGGACCGTCAGCGCCTCGGCGTCGGCGCTCAATTCCAATTCCGTTTCCGGCGGCCAGGTGGCCACAAGCTTTTGCAGCAAAATGCCTTCCACCTGAACGGGGCTTGGCCAATCGCCGCAGGCGGGAACAGCTTTGGCGAATACGTCGTTTTTGGCTTCAATCACTGAAAATGCCCCGGACACGAAGTCTTGTTCAAGCGACACAGGAACGGGCTTCGGGCGCTTCTTTAGTGGGTGGGGCCTGGCCGGCTTAAGAGCGTCCGCCAAATCGCCGGCTTTGACTTTAATCATGGCTCTCTCGCACGTTAACTTCACGTAACGCAATGTTCGGGCGTTACGGGCGCAATCAAGTCACGCCCGCAAGGGAATGACAACCCCGCCGCGCCGCATTTCCTCGCACCTCTCAGCCCACCACGCCATCATGCGGATACGCTCTTCCCAAAAGTCGGCGCGGGCATAGGCGCGGCGAACGCTATCGTTATCGACATGCGCCAGTTGGCGTTCGATGGCGTCGGCGTTCCAGAGGCCGCTTTCATTCAGGATCGAAGACGCCGCCGAGCGGAATCCGTGGCCGGTCATTTCATTCTTTTCGAAACCGAGCCGGCGCAAAGCCGCGTTGATCGTGTTTTCTGACATGCAACGCGCCGCCGAGCGGACAGAGGGGAAAAGAAATTTCCCGTGGCCAGTTATCGTTTGAAGCTCCCTCAAGATGGCGATGGCGCGCGGCGCGAGCGGCACGCGATGGGGGCGCTTCATCTTCATTTTTTCGCCCGGTATCGACCAGACGCCCGCGTCCAGATCGAATTCCGACCATTCCGCCGCGCGAAGCTCGCCGGGGCGGACGAAGGTCAGGGCGAGCAGTTCGAGCGCCGCCCGCGTTTCCGGCGCGCCCTCATAGGTCGCGATGGCGCGGAGAAGGCCGCCGAACGCCTTTGTCTCGACGATGGCGGCGCGATGCTGAACCGTCGGCGCGGTCAAGGCCCCCTTCAATGCGCCGGTCGGATCGGATTCGGCCCGGCCGGTCGCGACCGCGAAACGGAAAACCTCGCCGATGGTCGCTCGCAGCCGCTTCGCAGTTTCATGCCGTCCGCGCGCTTCGACGCTTCGGAGAACCGCTAGGACTTCAGGGGCGGTTATCTCCGCAATCGGGCGCCCGCCTATGGCAGGGCGGGCGAGGCTTAAAAGCCATTCGAGCTTTGTCAAAGTGGTTTCTGCCTTCGCCTCGCGCCTTTTCTTTTCCAAAAGTTCGCGGGCAATGGCGTCGAATGTATTGGCGGATGCAGCGGCATTCGCGGCCTTGGCCAGCTTTTTGACGAGCGACGGGTCATGACCATCGGCCAAAAGGCGCTTGGCCTCTTCCCGCGCGTCGCGGGCTTCGCGAAGCCCGGTCGCTGGATAGACGCCGATGGCGAGCAATTTCTGCCCGCCGGCAAAACGATAAGCAAGACGCCAGCGCTTCGCGCCGTCCGGCATGATCCAGAGTTGCAGTCCGCCGCCGTCCGAAAGCTTGACGAGGCGAGCCTCGGGCTTGGCCGCCCGGATTTCCATGTCGGTGAGTGGCATGTTGGTACCTGATTCGTTGGTATCGACGCTGTACCAACGAATATACCAACGATTTTGGCGGATACCAACGCGCGCCAATGGACGTCATCGGACGGTCGCTAAGGAGTTATCTCTTGTTTTTCAGTAAGTTATGGATGTTCTTGGACGTTGCCGGACGTTGATTTGGTGCCGGTTGCAGGAGTCGAACCCGCGACCTACTGATTACAAATCAGTTGCTCTACCAACTGAGCTAAACCGGCATTGGTTCTTGGCCGTCGCGCTGGTTTCGGCGCGTCGGCAAGCCCGGACAGGCTTGGACCCTCTGTCCCTCTTCGCCAAGGCCGAACCTTGACGCTGGCGGCCCCTTATACTTTTTCCCGCCGCTCCTGAAAAGAGTGGCGCCGAATGATCCGTTGCGCGACCATGCGGTGAACGCCTTTGCATTTTAGCGGATCTTCTCCCGCCGCTTATGGCGCCGCCTCGCCTTTCTGCGCACGCGCGCCCAATCGGCCTTCGGCCCGCAGCGCCGTCGAGGAGAGGGGCGAGCGCGGCCCGTGGAGAAAGACGAAGGCCGGCGGCGGGGCGGTCGCGAGGCTCGCAGCCTGCGTCTCGTCGATCCGATAGGGGGCGAGCGCGAGCCCCGCTCGGGAGGCCGGCGCCCGCAGCGTCGAGCCTGGACGATCGATGACGCAAATCGGAACGAGATCGATAATGTCGCGCCAGCGCTTCCACAGTGGGAAGCCGGTGAGATTGTCAGCGCCCATCAGCCAGATGAAATGGACGCCGGGACATCGTCGCTTCAGATAGGAAATCGTGACGAAGCTGTAAGGCGCGCCGAGGCCCGCCTCTAGCGCCGTGACCACGATGCGGGGATGGGCCGCGAGCTTGCGCGCTGCCTCGACCCGCTTGGCGAGCGGGGCGAGCTCTCGCGCGTCCTTCAGCGGATTGCCGGGGCTGACCAGCCACCAGATGCGATCGAGCCGCAGCCGCCGCAACGCCAGCAGGCTCGCCGCACGGTGTCCCTCGTGCGGCGGATTAAAGCTGCCGCCGAAAAGCCCGACGCGAAGCCCCGGGGCATGCGGCGGCGGCTTGGCGGAGAAAGCGCGCGCAACGATCCGCGAAGTCACGGACGAATTTGCCCGGCGCCGCGCACGCGATATTTGAAAGATGTGAGCTGCTCGAGCCCGACGGGTCCCCGCGCATGCATGCGCCCGGTCGCGATGCCGATCTCGGCGCCGAAGCCAAACTCGCCGCCATCGGCGAATTGCGTCGAGGCGTTATGGATCACGATGGCGGAATCGACCTCCGTCAAAAAACGTTCGGCGGCGGCCTGGTTTTCGGTCACGATGCAATCGGTGTGGTGAGAGCCATAGGTCTCGATATGGGCGATCGCCTGGTCCAGCCCGTCGACGATGCGCACGGATATGATCGCGTCGAGATATTCGGTCGACCAATCGGCTTCGCTGGCCGGCGCGACCCTCGGATCGACGGCTTGGGTCTCAAGATCGCCGCGCAGAGCGCAGCCGGCGTCGAGCAGCATGGCCGCGAGCGGGCCGAGATGGGTCGCGGCGCAAGCGCGGTCGACGAGCAGGGTCTCGGCGGCACCGCATACGCCGGTGCGCCGAAGCTTGGCGTTGAGGAGAATGCGTTTCGCCTTCTCGAGATCCGCGTCGCGATCGACATAGACATGCACGATCCCCTCGAGATGAGCGAAGACCGGGACGCGCGCCTCGGCCTGGACGCGGGCGACGAGGCTTTTGCCGCCGCGCGGAACGATCACGTCGAGATTGCCATCGAGGCCCGCGAGCATGGCGCCGACGGCGGCGCGGTCGGTCGTCGGAGGGCGGAGAATCGCCGCCTCGGGCAGGCCCGCCTCGGCGAGGCCGGCGACGAGGCATTCATGAATTTTTAGCGAGGACTGGAAGCTGTCCGAGCCGCCGCGCAGGATCACAGAATTGCCGGCCTTGAGGCAGAGCGCGCCGGCGTCGGCGGTCACTGCCGGACGGCTCTCGTAGATCACGCCGATCACGCCGAGCGGGGTCGCGACGCGCTCGATGACGAGGCCGTTCGGACGCTCGAAACGCGCCAGAATGCGCCCGATCGGGTCGGGCAGGGCGGCGACGGCCTCGAGGCCCCTGGCCATGGCTTCGATTTGCTTGGCGTCGAGGCGCAGCCGGTCGAGAAAAGCGCTCGGCGCGCCCTCCGCCGCGGCGACGTCGCGCGCATTGGCGGCGAGGATTTCGTCCGCATGGGCGCGGATCGCCGCGGCGGCGGCGTGGAGAGCGCGGTTCTTGGCCTCGGTCGAGGCCAGCGACATCGCATGGGCGGCCGCGCGCGCCTCGCGGCCGAGCTCGGCCATGATCGCGGGGACGTCGGGTCCCGCGGGTTCGATGCGTTTCAGATTTTCCATGCGCGCCGCTTCAGCAATGGGGCAATGACCGCGTCCCGGCCAAAAGGGTCATTCGGCCGACGGACAGAAGCTCGGAGTGTCGGGACCTTGAAGGGCCGCAGCATGTCAGAAGCGAAAATGAGGCGCAACTTTTTGGGGAGGGGGCGCGCCGCGGCGCCGGTTGGGTTCCGGCGTTAGTCGCCTTCTGAGATAATAGAATTCGCACCCTTGGAGCTATCTGGGCCGAAGCCAGAACGGCGGCTGTCGGGCGATCGGCGCCAAAGCGGACTTTCAAGGGGCCGGGTCGTAGGCCACTCTCCTTCGTTCGCCCCTTCGGAAGGTCCATTGAATTTCCGTCAGCCTACCTCTTTTCCGGGACCTGTTGTCATCGTCGAGGATCTGTTCTGGGCTTCACAAGTCACGCAAAATATCATATACTCTATAGAGTAATTTATGTATTCTTGATCTCGTAGAAATTGTCTGGACGTTGCCGTCGCATTTGACCTGATCGAGGAGTCTGCTGTGTCAATCGTTGATTCCAGACCGACTGTCGAAGCGCCGGACGATGACCCGCATCTTTGGCTCGAGGAGACCGAAAGCGCTCAAGCGCTGGCTTGGGTCGAGGCGCAGAATGCCGCGACGATACAAAGGTTTGGGGATAGCCGCTTCGCAGCCGACCGAGATGCGCTCAAACTCATTTTCGACCGGCCGGACAATATCCCGTTTCCGAATCGGCGAGGCGAAAAGCTTTTTAATCCTTGGCAAGACGCCGAACATCCGCGCGGCCTATGGCGGACCACATCGTTCGAGAGCTTTCGAAGCGAGTCTCCCGTATGGGACATTCTCATCGATCTGGACGAACTCGCGGCCAAGGAAGGCGAAGATTGGGTTTGGCGCGGCGGGGTGTCGCTGCCGGGAACACATGATCGGGCCATTGTTCACCTGTCGCGCGGCGGCAAGGACGCGGTTGTCCTACGCGAGTTCGATCTGATAGCTCGCGAATTCGTGGCGGATGGGTTCAATCTGCCTGAAGCCAGGAGCCAAATTGTCTGGCTTGATCGCGACACCTTGCTGCTCATATCGCCGCTTGGGCCCGGTATGGCGACTAATACAGGCCTTCCACGCACAGTGCGCCTCTGGCGGCGTGGGACTGATCCGCTTGCGGCCCCGGTGATTTTCGAGACACGAAAAGACTATTTGGGGATTTGGGCAGGAGTCGATCGGAGCGCCCCGGAGGAGCGGATCTGGTTTATTGAAAAGCCGGGTTTTCTCGATGCCCACTTTTGGATCGGCGATCGGACTGGCGCCGAAATCAGGATTGATATTCCTCCAGACGCGGGAGCGGACGAGTTCCGCGGATGGCTCGTGGTGAAGCTCCGGTCGGCCTGGACTATTGGCGAGGAGACCTTTGAGCCCGATAGCGTTATCGGCATCTCCTTCGCCGCATTTCTGGCGGGCGATCGCCATTTCACAAAATTATTTGAGCCAGAAAAACGGCGCGCTTTACAGGGGTTTTTTTGGTCGGGCGATCGGCTGGTGCTGACGATTTTAGATAATCTCAAGCCTGTCTTTGAAGTGCTTACCCCGAATGAAGGCGCTTGGACGCGCGAGACACTCACAGGCTTGCCCGAGATCGGCTCTGCCCATGTCTGGCCGTTTGATGCCGAGAAGTATGAATCCAACGGAGATTTCCTTGCCATCGCTCAGGACCCGCTGACGCCGCCGTCATTGTTCTTTATCGAGCCAAAGGCGTCGGCTGTTTTGTTGAAGCAAGCACCGCAAGCTTTCAATCCGGCGGGGCTTGTCGTCACAAGGCATGAGGCGGTCTCAACCGATGGAGTCCGCATCCCCTATGTGCAAGCCGGGCCGCCTGGGGAAACCGGAAATGCGCCGGTCATTCTTTATGGTTATGGCGGGTTCGGAATCTCCGTGTCCCCTTTCTACAATCCAGCGCTCGGAAAGCTTTGGTTGGAGTGTGGCGGCACCACCGTCCTTGCACATTTGCGCGGAGGCGGCGAGTTCGGGACAGACTGGCACGATGCTGGACGGCGCGAAGGCAAACGGCTTTCGCATGATGATTTCGCCGCGGTCGCCGCCGATCTTGTAGAGCGTGGCGTAACGCAGCCTGGCCGCATCGCAGCTGAGGGTGGATCGAACGGCGGACTACTCATCGCGAATATGCTGACGCGCTATCCCGAGCGCTTCGGAGCGCTGCTTTGCGCCGTGCCAGTAATCGATATGCGCCGCAGCAAGAAGCTTCTCGTGGGCAATATCGGGATTGACGAGTATGGCGACCCCGACATACCGGAGCACTGGGAGTTTTTGTCGGAGATTTCAGCCTATCATGTTGCCGCTCCGGGCAAGCATTATCCGCCGATCCTGCTCACAACAAGCCGTAAGGACGATCGCGTTCATCCCGCACATGCGCGAAAGATGGCGGCTAAGCTACAAGCCATGGGATATGAAGCTTATTTCTATGAGCCTGCCACCGGAGGCCACAGCGCCGGCAAAGACCATAACGACCAGGCGGCTTTCCTCGCGCTAGGTTATGCCTTCCTTCGCGCATCCATTGGTTGGGAAATGGATAATTTCAGTCCGAGGTGACCCTCGGTCCCGCTCTCGATAGAAGTCAGATGATGGTCGTTCCTTACCGCCATGAGGCGGGTCTCTCAGGTCAAGAAGATACGGCTTCAGCGAGTGTGGATTTACGCCCCCTGCGATCCGTATAAGTGCGACCGGCGACATTCGTCGAAACCATTCGGTGAGTGCCTGCCTCGGGGAAGGTCCGCTTACCCACCCATAATAGTCAAAAGGCCCTGCGGATTGAACGGCTGCTTTGGATGGGTGGCTACGATCGGCGCAGCGACCAATTTGGGCACGAACCGGACCTTGGTTAGCACCTGCCGGACCTCACCTTTGCGCCGAAATGAAGCTCCGCCGGACGAGCCTCAATCCCCGGCGACCGCCATATCGTCGCGATGGATGAGCGTGGCGCGGCCGGGCTCGCCTAGAAGGCTCTCGATGTCCTGCGAATTGCGTCCGGCGATCAGCACCGCCTCGCTCGCGTCATAGGCGACGAGGCTGCGGCCGATCTCGCCCCCTTGGGCGTTGCGAATGATGACGCAATCGCCGCGGGCGAAATTGCCCTCGATGCGGGTGACGCCCGCGGGGAGCAGGCTCTTGCCGCCCATGATCGCCCGCGCGGCGCCGGAGTCGCCCGTGCCCGCCCCGGCGGCGGCGGCGTGATCGACGATGACGTATGACCCACCGGGCTTCAGCCGCTTGTAGACGGCTCGATTGAAGTCGGCCGCCGTAGCGCCCCTGGCCTGCATCAGCGCGGTGTGGAGATCGTGATAGAACAGGTGCAGCCACAGGACATCCGCCGGTTGCGTGGCCTTCGGCATCGCTACCAGGTCCGCTGAGACGACTTCGACGTTTTCCCGGCCCGGCTCCTTCGCAAGCGTCCGCATGCGGCCGAGCGGATCGTTGTTGAAGTGGGCGACTTCGGCCGGCACGAAGCTGTAGACCCGTCCTTCTGGACCCACGACTTCGGAGAACAGACGGGTCCACTCGCCTTCCCCTGGGTAGACGTCGATGACGGTGGAGCCTGCTTTGACTCGTGCGAACCTGATCAACTCGGATATTTTGGATTGGTCGTACATCGGAATCTCCCTTACGGTTGGGCAATCGACGAGCGCCCGGCGCGCGAGGCGGCGATCCACGGCTCATTCAACTTCGACATCGAACCGACGGCCGTAGTCGGCCAGCGCTACGCCGGCCTGGACGCGTCCATCTGCGAGGCCCGGGCCAGTGCTTGCGTATCGACGTACTCCCGGATGTTGGTCAGTCTGCCGTCGCGGACCGTGATGGCGAAGATCCAGTCGTCCTCGAACGTCTTGTTCGTAGCTTTGATCTTTCCCCTCGCGAAGCCGACTACCAGGACCCGGTCTCCTTGCGCTACAAACTCCCGAGGTTCCGTGGACGTTTCTATCGACTTGGATGCCGTCTCAAGCAAATCCGTCAGCCCGGCGTGTCCGTGCCGCGTTCCGGCCAGCGGCCAGTCTTCGCCCGGAACGATCCACTCGATGTCTTCGGCGGCCAGCGCGAGCAGAGCCTCCCTATCGCCGCGGCCGATCGCGGCGAAGAAGTCCTTCACGGTCTGGATGTTCTTCTCAATGCTCATGGGAATTTCTCCATTTCGCAAGGATGGGATCGCGCTCGTAACTTATGATCTTTCTCCGATATCGTAGAACGCCGGGTCAGACCTGCGCCATGCCTCCATCGACCGCCAGATCCACGCCGGTGATGTAAGAACTTTCATCGGAGGCGAGGAAGGTGACGGCAGCCGCAATTTCCTCTGGCTTTCCCCTGCGACCCATTGGGATCTGTGACGCAAACTGGGCGGCCGCTTGCTCGGCTTGCTCAGGGGTAAGGCCTGTCGTTGTCTCTAAGGCGGGGGTCTCGATCGGCCCGGGGCTCATCGCATTCACGCGGATTTTGCGGTCTTTCAGCTCCAGTGTCCAAGCGCGCGCAAAGTTGCGCACGGCAGCCTTACTCGCGGCGTAAGTGCTAAACCCTGGAAGCCCCAACACATTCGACACTGAAGAGTTCAGGATAATCGAACCGCCGTCTTTGAAGAGAGGAAGGGCCTTCTGCACCGTAAAGAACAGACCCTTCACGTTGACATCGAAGGTCTGGTCAAAATGGGCCTCAGTAGCGACCGCGAGCGGTGCGATTGTCCCTGCGCCCGCGTTCGCGAAGAGAATGTCGATATGACCATGTTTCTCTTTCACGACGGCATAGAGGTGGTCCAGATCTTCCAAGCGCGACACGTCGCCGACGACCGTCGTAACGTTTCTCGTGATGAAGGCTGCAGCCTCCTTCAGCTCTTTCTCTCTTCGCCCGGTGATCACGACGTGCGCACCTTCTTCCACGAAGCGCTTGGCTGTGGCTAACCCGATCCCGCTGCTTCCGCCCGTGATGACTGCGATTTTACCTTCGAGTGCTTTCATAATCTTTTGTCTTTCGCTGTGTGTGAGCTAGGCACGGAACCGTGCCGAGGTCAGAGTTGCGCCAGGCCGCCGTCGACGGCGACCTCGCTGGCGGTCATGAAACTGCTGTCCGGCGACGCGAGAAAGGCAGCCACGGCCCCGATCTCTGCCGGATCGGCCATGCGCTGGAGCGGAGTCATCGCGCCGTAGGCCTTCTGGCCCTCCTCGCCCAGCGCCTCCTTCGCGAGCTCGGTCGCCGTCGCCCCAGGCGACAGAACGTTCACACGGATGCCGGCGCCCTTCAGGTCCTCCGCCCAGGTCCGCGCGAGGTTGCGCACCGCCGCCTTGCTCGCGCTGTAGGCGGTGAATGCCGGGGCGCCCGCGGAGCCGGCGCTCGATCCGGTCAGGATGATCGAACCGCCTTCTCCCATCAGCGGGAGCGCCTTCTGGACCGTGAAGATCGTACCCTTCACATTGGTGTCGAAGGTTTCGTCAATGTGCGCGGCGGTGATCTTGCCGAGCGCAAGCTGGCTTCCTAGCCCGGCATTGGCGAAGACGATGTCGAGGCTTCCGCGCTCGGCCTTAATCGCCGCGTAGAGTTGGTCGAGGTCGGCCTCATTCGAGACCGAGCCCTTCACCGCGCGGGCATTGGGCCCGAGCTCGGCCAGAGCCGCGTCGAGCGCTCCCTGCCGGCGGCCGAATATGAAGACAAAGGCCCCCTCCTCGATGAATCGCTTTGCCGAGGCGAGGCCGATGCCGGTGGCGCCGCCCGTGATGACGGCGGTCTTTCCATTCAATCTGGTCATGTCGTGCAGTCCTTGTTTCACCGTCTCGGGTCTTTGACTGTGCGAAGAGGTCCCCGGACAGCCTCAACATGGGTTCGCCGGAGTGAGGTGATGAGTGCGGAATCGCGCACATCAGCGGTGCGAAAACGATCCAGTTAGACGATTGAACGCCACGGCGTTCGCGCGCGCCGCGGCTGAGCGTGCTAGAATGAGCTTCGGAAGACGCAGCTTGCGGCGCGGGAATGCACCATGATCGATTGGGATGACGTTCGCTACTTTCTTGCAGCCGCCCGCGGAGGCTCAGTGCGGGCTGCCGCCGGCCGCCTGGGCGTGAACCACTCGACCGTGCTGCGACGCATCGCCCAGCTCGAGGAACGCCTCGGGGCGCAGATGTTCGAAAAACTGCCTTCGGGCTACCGCTTGACGGCCGCGGGCGAGGAGGTCCTCGAGCTCGCTACCCAGATGGAAACGTCATCGCACCAGCTGGAGACGCGCGTCTTCGGGCGCGACCAAAGCGTGCGCGGGCTTCTGCGGGTGACGTTGACACCGATCCTCGCGACACACCTGCTCATCCCGGACTTCGCCGAGTTCGCGCGTCTGTATCCAGAGATCGAGATGGAAATTTTATCGTCCGGCGAGCTGGCAAACCTGACCAACCGCGAGGCCGACGTCGCGATCCGCGTCGTCTACGACCGCAAAACTCTGCCGCTCAATCTTCACGGCCTGAAGGGACCGGAGCTGTTCGGCGGCGTCTACATATCCCGCGATCGACTCGCCGGGTGGCGTGCGGGCGCGCCTGATCCCATCCGGTGGATCATCATAAGCATGCACGGCATTCCGGAGTGGGCCAGCGAGGGTGAGGTTCGCACCACGGGGGTTCCGTTCAGGACCACGGACGCCGCTGCGGAAATCGTTGCTGTACGGCAAGGGCTCGGGATCACGACGCTGCCGTGCTTCGTCGGAGATGCGGACCCCCTGCTGGTGAGAGTGCCGGGCGCCGATCTTCACATGTACGGAACGCTCTGGCTTCTCACGCAGGGGGAGACACGCAAGACGAAGCGCGTGCGGCTCTTCACGGAGTTCGTATCCCGCAGGCTCGTCGCCTACGCGCCGCTTCTCGCGGGGCTGTCCGTATCGCGCGAGGCGACGGTGCAGCCGTCGCCGGCCAGATGACCGAATGGCGGCTTTTAGGAGCAAAGAAACTTTGGCACGAATGACCGAATGTGGCGCAAAGCGGTCGGCGATGAAGGGCCGCCGCACTTCACCTCCGCGCCAAACGAAAGCTCCGCCGGCATAAACCTCAATCCCCCGCCACGGCCATATCGTCGCGATGGATCAGGGTGGCGCGGCCGGGCTCTCCTAAGAGGCTCTCGATATCCTGCGAATTGCGGCCGGCGATAAGCACCGCCTCGCTCGCGTCATAGGCGACGAGGCCGCGGCCGATCTCGCCGCCCTGGGCGTTGCGAATGATGACGCAATCGCCGCGGGCGAAATTGCCCTCGATCCGGGTGACGCCGGCGGGCAGCAGGCTCTTGCCGCTGACGATCGCCCGCGCGGCGCCGGCGTCGACATGAAGGACGCCGCGCGGCTCGAGTGAGCCCGCGATCCATTTCTTGCGCGCCGTGACCGGATTGGAGCCGGTCAGAAACCAGGTGCAAGGACCGGCGTCGATGCGCGCCACCGGATGCTCGACGCGGCCGTCGGCGATCAGCATATGGGCGCCGCCGGTGGTGGCGATTTTCGCCGCCTCGATCTTGGTCCTCATGCCGCCGCGCGACAGAAGCGAGGCGGCGCCGCCGGCCATGGCCTCGATCTCGGCGGTCACGCGCGGCACGATCGGGATCAGCGCGGCCTCGGGATCTTCCGAAGGCGGCGCGGTGTAGAGCCCGGCGACGTCGGACAGCAGGATCAAGAGATCGGCGCTCGCCATGGTCGCGACGCGGGCGGCGAGGCGGTCATTGTCGCCATAGCGGATCTCTGAGGTCGCGACCGTGTCGTTCTCGTTGATGACGGGCACCGCGCGGAGATCGAGCAGGCGGCCGATCGTCGCCCTTGCGTTGAGATAGCGGCGGCGCTCCTCGGTGTCGCCGAAGGTGACGAGGATCTGCCCCGCCGTGATGTTCAGATCGGCCAGAACCTCGGCCCAGATCCGCGCGAGGGCGATCTGGCCGACGGCGGCGGCGGCTTGACTGTCCTCGAGCTTCAGGCCGCCGTCCGGCAGCTTCAAGACGGTGCGGCCGAGCGCAATCGAGCCAGAGGACACGACGAGGACGTCGGCGCCTTGCTTGTGAAGGGCGGCGATGTCCTGCGCAAGGGAGACGAGCCATGCCCGCTTGACGCAGCCCTGGGCGCGATCGACCAGAAGGGAAGAGCCGACCTTGATGACGACCCGGCGAAAATTCTCGAGACGCGGCGGCGCGCTCCCGCCCGGGGTTGCAGCAGGCTCGATGAACGCGGAGCTCGTGGCGCCGTTCACGGACGCCATTCCGCCGCGAGGCTCGCCTCGCTTTTTTGGGCCTCTTTCGCCTCGTCGATGACCGCGAGCAGGGCGCGCAAAGTCTCGCGCATATTCGCGCCCGTCGCCGCTGACAGACGCAAGGGCGTGCGCTTGGCGGCGCGTTTCAGACGCAGGACTTGCGCCTTGAGCGTCTCGGGATCTACGCTATCGATCTTGGACAGAGCCACGATCTCCGGCTTGTCCGCGAGGCCCGCGCCATAGGATTCGAGCTCGCGGCGCACGGTTTTATAGGCCTTGCCGGCATGTTCGGTTCCGGCGTCGACGAGATGCAGGAGCACGCGGCACCGTTCGACATGGCCGAGAAACCGATCGCCGAGGCCGTGGCCTTCATGCGCGCCTTCGATGAGGCCAGGAATGTCGGCAAGGACGAATTCGCGGCCGTCGCAGGCGACCACGCCGAGTTGGGGATGCAAGGTGGTGAACGGATAGTCGGCGACCTTCGGCCGCGCGGCGCTGACCGTCGCCAGGAAAGTCGATTTGCCGGCGTTTGGGAGGCCGACGAGCCCGGCGTCGGCGATGAGCTTGAGCCGCAGCAGGATGGTGCGCTCCTCGCCCGGCTGGCCGGGATTGGCCCGGCGCGGCGCCTGGTTGGTCGAGGTCTTGAAATGGGTGTTGCCGAACCCGCCATTGCCGCCGCGGGCGAGTCGGATTCGCTGTCCGACAGTCGTCAGATCGGCGAGAAGAAGATCTCCCTCCTCGTCGAAGATCTGGGTCCCGGCCGGAACCTTTAGGACGGCGTCGGCGCCTTTGCCGCCGGCGCGGTTCTTCCCCATGCCATGGCCGCCGGTGCGGGCCTTGAAATGTTGCTGGTAGCGATAGTCGATCAGCGTGTTCAGGCCCTCGACGCATTCGACGATGACGTCGCCGCCGCGGCCGCCGTCGCCGCCGTCGGGGCCGCCGAATTCGATGAATTTCTCGCGCCGAAAGGACAAGCATCCGGCCCCGCCGTCGCCGGAGCGGATATAGACCCTGGCCTGATCAAGAAATTTCATGGCGCTTCTTCACGTTTTGGGCAGCGGTCGAGTTCAAGCTTCGGGGCGCCGCTGTGGCCCGGCTGCAGCGATCAGCTTTTCGGTCTCACGAATCTGTTGAACCATCGGCCGTTTCGGGCGGCTCCAAACCCGTCCGTCCCAGGCCTCGCCGCTCGAATGGGCCGAAATTTCGGCCGGAGCCTTCGCTCGGGCCTCGGCGAAAGCCTTGCGATCGAGTTGGAAACGATCGCAAGGGTGCAGGCCGCCGCGAGCCGGAAGCAGGTCGAAGCCCGTATCGACATAGGCAAATCCGCATTTTTCGAGGACCCGGCGCGAGGCCGGATTGATCGTCCGCGAATTGGCCCTGACGCGCTCCGCGTTGGTGAGGCTGAAAACCGCCTCGACGAGCGCCTGCACCGCTTCGGTGGCGTAGCCCTTGCCGCGCGCATGCGGCGCGACAACATAGCCGAGCTCGACCTCCTGATTTTCGGCCAAGGTCGCGCTCGCGACGCCGATCGCGGGTCGGAGGCCGCCTTTTTGAACCATGATCAGGACGAGCGCTTTTCCGTTCGCATTGTCGCTGCGCGCCTTCAAGATGAACCGCTCCGCCTCTCCCGGCGGATAAGGGTGCGGCAGGGCGGCGGTCATCCGCGCGGTTTCCGCGAGGCTGGCGAATTCGGCGATGGCCTCCGCGTCGCTGGCGCGCGGCCACCGCAGCCAAAGCCGCTTGGTCTCGAGACGGAAGATATCGTCAGACGTCAAATCCGGAAACATGCTTGGCTCCAGTCGGGGATCCTGTTCGAATCCTACGCCAAGAAAAGAGCGGCGGTATGGCTAGCCCACCTCCCTTGCGAACCCTCGCGAGTCTACCGGACTTTTTCCCTTGTATTTTAGGAGCAATTCCTGTCGGAAAAGCCAGTCCGCCGGGTCCGTAGGATCAGGCGGAGGGCAATTTCGAGCGCTCTGCCTTTATTCCGCTGCCTCAGCTTGCGGCGCGGGAATGACCGAGACGTAAGCTCGCCCGTTCCCCTTGGTCTTAAATTCTACCTTGCCTTCGATCAAAGCAAATAACGTGTGATCGGTCCCGATCCCGACATTCGCGCCGGGATGCCATTTGGTCCCGCGCTGGCGCACAATAATATTGCCGCCGATGACCGATTCGCCGCCGAATTTCTTGACGCCGAGCCGCCGGCCGTCGGAGTCGCGACCATTGCGGGACGAACCGCCTGCCTTTTTATGCGCCATAGGACTGGCTCCAAATTGTTCAAAGTGAAACGCGCTTGCGCGTTGAATAATCGCCTGAGGCGAGATCTGGGCAAGTTGCGGGCCGAGGCGCGCCGCTCCTGGCGGCCCCTCTTCCGCGCGGGCCGGTCAGCCTCAGCCGACGAGGACCTCGGTGATCTTGACCAGAGTCAAATCCTGCCGATGACCCCGCTTACGCTTCGAGTTTTGCCGCCGGCGCTTCTTGAAGGAAATCGCCTTCGGACCGCGCGTCTGCCTGACGATCTCGCCGGCGACTCGGGCGCCCTCGACGAAAGGCGCGCCGAAAGACGGCTCGCCGTCTCCCGCGAGCATCAGCACCTTGTCGAAGGTGACCTTATCGCCTGGCTCGCCTTCGAGCGTCATCACGGTTATCGTGTCCTCGGCGGCGACGCTATATTGCTTGCCGCCGGTCTTGATGACTGCGAACATTGTAATCCCTTAGGCTCCCAGGGGCTTCGTCGACGGCGCGGCGAAGTCCATAGGCGGCCCCTCAAAGCCGAGCTTGCGTTTATGCAAGCTCGCGCAACCAAAATTCCCACCCGCGATTCGGAATGCCGATGATCGAGAGGGCGCGATCCGCGCGGCGCAAACGAAAAGACGCGGCCATGACGCCGCGTCGAGTAGTTAAGTTCGTATGAAATCCATCGCTCTTTGTCAACCGATCCGCGCGCCGTTGCGGTCGGAGGAGTCGAGGCGACGCGCCATGCGCCGCAATTGAGCCATTTTCAACGGGTCATTTCCTCGGCTAGTGGAGGATCTCAGGCTGCGCGCAAACCCACCCCTTGAAATGCTGTGCGCCGAGCCGGCTTGGACCGGCCGTCCGCTTTTTATGACATTTCATAGGATTTTTGAAATATTAAGCCATATGCGCAGAATTCATGAGATTGCATCGGGCGTCGGCGGCGGTGGGGGAACCGTCGTCGCTGCGCAGGCCATGCTCAAGCCCAGGCTTTCTGCGCGGAAGCTGGACGCGGCATGCGGGACTGAAAACACGCCATGACAATGGAATCGCACTGGCGTGATCGTGAGCACGGCATGGGACCGTGGTCCGCCCGATTCATGGGCGTCGTCGATCTTGGCCATGACCCCGGCATCGAGGCCGAGGGTGCGCTCCACGCGGCTTTTGAGGGACGACGGGTTTCTTTGCGCTGGTTCGTCGGCACGGTCTTGACCGGCTTGTCGGGCGCGGCGCTGATTGCCGCGGCGATCTACGCCGCCCTGGGAAGCCAGCCTTATTTCGCCGAGCCGCCAGTTCTATCCCAGCGCAAGGAAATCAATATTGATTTCGGCGTCAATCCGCGCAAGGCCGACAGGCTCGTCAAGGCGGTCGACATTGTGGCGGCGAAGCAGAGCTTTCGCGCCCCCACGGCGATCCGGCAGGGCGACAAGGAAGTCATGAAGGTTCATTCCTTCACCCGCGTCGAGACGACCTTGGTTTTGGCGAGCGTCGGCTTTGCCGAAGACGTCCCGCCCTATAATCCTTTGAAGGTGCTGGCCGACGCGCGCAACCCGATCGACGTCGCGCCGGAGCCGGTGCAGGACGACGCCGAGGTTTCATGGTCGACGCGCGATCTCGCCTCGGACAAGCCGTCGCCGCTCATCGCCCTGACGATCGACGAGGTGCGCGCTCAGGTCGCCGAGCAGATCAAGAACGCCTCGACCATCGGCGCAAAGCCGATCGCCCTGCCGCCGCAACTGCTCCTGATGCGGACGAGCCGGACGAATTTTCCGGGCGTTCTCGCCTACGCCAATCCGTCGGACCCGGTCGTGACGACCCCGTTCTCGTCGATCGAAGTTCGCATGGTCCCGGAGAATGTGACCAATGTCGAGCGTTCGGCGCAAGCGCCGCAACCGACCCAGATGGAAGAACGCCTCATCGTCATCCGTCACGGCGAGACGCTCGAGGAGGCGCTGGCCGCGGCGGGCGTCGCAAAGGATCGCATTGGGGCCGTCATAGCCGCCTTCGGCCTCAAGCGCGGCGAGGCGGCGGTGGCGGAAGGCCGTCGGGTCAAGCTGCTTTTCGCGGATCTCGACGGTTCTGGCTCCAAGATGACCCTGGCCCGCCTGTCGATCTATTCCGACGAGACGCTGGAGACCAATATCGCCATCAACGACCTCGGCGATTATGTGCGGGTGACGGCCCCGCAGCGTCCGGCTAAAAAGCCGGTTCCGAATGCGGACGACGATGACGACGGCGACGGCATGCGGCTCTATGATTCGCTCTATGAGACTGCGCTGAAGCAGGAGATTCCCCGCCCGATCATCGACGATCTCGTTCGCGTCTTCGCCAATGACGTCGATTTTCAGCGGCCGGTGACCGGCGGCGATTCCTTCGAAGCGTTCTATGACGAAAGCGAAGAGGGCGACGCACGCAACCAGCTTCTCTACGCCGCGATTACCGCGCGCAACGAGACCTATCGCTATTACCGTTTCCAGACGCCCGACGACGGCGTCGTGGATTATTACGACGCCAATGGCCGTTCGACGCGCAAATTCCTCGTGCGCACGCCGATCGTCTCGGCGCGCTTCACCTCTGGATTCGGCATGCGCTTCCATCCGATTCTTGGATATTCGCGGCCGCATACCGGGGTCGACTGGGCGGCGCCGATCGGCACGCCGATCTTCGCGGCGGGCAATGGCGTCATCACCAAGGCGGGCTGGGATTCCGGCTATGGCCGGCGGGTCGAGATCCAGCACGCGAACGGCTATATCACGACCTATAATCACATGTCCGGCTTCGCCCGCGGCGCGAGCGAAGGGGCGCATGTGCGGCAAGGGCAGGTCATCGGCTATCTAGGCCAGACCGGCCTCGCCACCGGCCCGCATCTCCATTATGAAATCATGGTCAACGGGCATTTCGTCGACCCGATGCGGGTCAAGCTGGCCCGGACGCGCGAGTTCGACGGCCGCATGCTCGGCAATTTCAAGCGCGAGCGCGACCGCATCGACGGCTTGCTCGCCAAGGCGCCGTCCGCCGCCGACCGTGTTGTCGCCGACCGGCAGGCCAGTGATCGACAGGTCAAGTGAACGATAGGCCAAGCGACTGGCGGGCTGCTCGCCGCCAGTCGCCAAGGGACTCGCTCAGCTAAGACGCCGAATGCGAGCGAGTCAACGCAGGTCCGAGACGATGGTGGAATTGTCGGAGCCGAGCAATTGCATCCGCACGAGAAGTTCGCCTTCATACCAGACGTCGCGGTCGAAGACGCCGGGGGTCTTGTCGGAAATTCGATAATGATGCGTCTGCCGCTTGACGCCGCGAACGAGCATCGGCTCCTCGCCGAGGTCCTTGACCTTGATCGATAGGCGCTTGCCGCTGTCCGGCTGAAACAGGTCGGTGCGGGAGACTACATCCTTGTTCCACAGGCTCGCCGGCGCGATCCCCTTGGCGACTTCGCCTTTCTTGCCGTCGATCGTCATGATCAACTTGTCCGGCGCCGCCGCCGGCGCGACCTCGATCACATGCTTGGTTCCATTGTCGTCGGTCTGCGACTTGTAGCCGACGAGCTGGCCGCCTTTCCAAGTCTCGGTCGCGGCATGCTCATAGCGATAGGCCTCGATGAACATCACTTTGACCGAGATGCTGGTTCCGACCTTCACTGTCGTCACGTCGCCCTGATGCGCGACGTCGATCGTCGTCGTTCCGATCTTGCCGCCCTCGCGATCGATTTCAAAGATTTCGTGAAGCTTGCTCGGCGCCGCCGGCGTATCGACAAGCTTGTTTGGAGCTTGAGGAACATCGATTCGCGGCAGCGCCTCTGTCTTGGCCGGCGTATTGACGCGCGGGGCCTGTTCGGCGCGCAAGGCGGCAGGCGCAAATCCAGCCGCCGCCAAGCTCGCGAGAGCTGTGCATGACAAAGTAATGACTTGGAAGCGAAATTTCATTTTTGTCACCGTAAGTGCCCCGAGAATTCAATTCGCGTGGAAACGCGCCCGATTCGCGCATTTTCGAGTCACGACGACCAGAGATTAAATCAATCCAAGGTCATGAATATGTTCGACGTCCAGAGCATAGCGCGAGCTGCGGGCGAAAGGCCTGTTTTCACTCGTCCTCGTTTTGCGCCAGATCGACGAGTTGGAGCGTGTTCCCATGAGACATTGGATATATCCGATGTCTCAATATCGAAAAAGCGGATCAACTTTTTCGGAACAGGCTCTTGCGGCCTGGCGGCGCGAATCTCCGCTCCCAAACCGCCTAGAGCTTATCCTATTTCAGGCAGTCGTGGACCCCGCCGCGCGCTGGACTTCACAACGGAGTGATCACATCGCCGACGTGAGAATAGGCGGCGGCGCCAGGCGCTCGCGGACGGCGGACGGCGAGAGTCCCTCCTGGCGCAGCGCCCGCAGCGATTTGGCTCTCAGACTTTTCGAGAGTTTTTGCCCGGCCGCATCACGCAGCAAGGCGTGATGATGATAGGAGGGCGGGGGAAGGTCGAGCAAAGCCTGCAGCAGCCGATGTAGGCTCGTCGCCGCGTAGAGATCCTCGCCGCGCACCACGTCGGTCACGCCTTGAAGCGCATCGTCCAGCACGACGGAGATATGATAGCTCGTCTGAATATCCTTGCGAGACAGGACCGCGTCGCCCCAAAGTCCGGGCTCGGCCGCGACGTCCCACCCTTCCGAGTTTGCGCCATATTCGCGCCAGCTCAGTCTCGCTCCGAACCTGGCAAGCGCCGCCTGCATGTCGATTCGCTGCGTTGCCGCCTGGCCGGCGGCCAATCGCCTACGCCTTTCTTCTGGAGGAATCAGCTTGCATGCGCCCGGATAGTGAGGCGTGCCGTCGGGATCGCGGGGCCAATTGGGCCTTGCCGCCGCAGCCGTCAAGATCTCGCCGCGCGTGCAGAAGCAGGGGTAGGTCAGGCCGAGCCGTTCGAGCCTTGCGAGGGCCGCAGCATAATCCGCGAAATGCTCGGATTGGCGGCGCACCGGCTCTTCCCAGGTCAGGCCAAGCCAGTCTAAATCCTCAAGAATGGCGCGCTCGAATTCGGGTCGGCAGCGCTCCACGTCGATGTCCTCGATGCGCAGCAGAAAACGGCCTCCGGCCGCGCGCGCCATGTCGAAATTCAGCAGAGCCGAATAGGCGTGGCCGAGATGAAGATGGCCGTTCGACGAAGGCGCGAAGCGGAAAACCTGGTTGCCGAGAGGCCGGGTCATGCTTGGGCTCTTTGAGCTAGCTTCGCGCCGCGATCGAACATAACCGCAGCGAAACAGTTTGCGATAGCAGAAATGGGCCTCATTTCCTCTTGGGGCAAATGAAATTGCAGTCAAATTCCGGCCAGACCCGAACGGGTGAGATCCGGGCTCAATTCATTGTGACGATTGGAGTTCGTCCAATTTGCCTCCACCAGCGCATTCGCTCGCGCGCCGGCGCGTGGCGAGGCCAGCCTCGCCTTCCTCGACGCCCGGGTCTAGGCTCGACGCATGAGCGAATCACTTTTGGCGCCTTCGCCTCGGGCCTTTCTCGGCGTCGAACGCTCGGCTCTCGGACGGCCCTGGCGAGATAGGCTCGACGCGGTGGGCCAGGCGAGGGCGCTGGCCATCGCCCAATTGCTCGGAGCCGACGATCTGCTCGCCCGCGTTCTCGCTGGACGCGGCGTCGGTCCTGAGGCGGCCGAGCAATTTCTCGATCCGACTTTGCGCAGCTTGCTGCCCGATCCGTCGTCCTTGCTCGATATGGAAGCGGCGGCGGCTCGGATCGCCGACGCCGTAGAGCGTGGCGATCGAATTGCGATTTTTGGCGACTATGACGTCGACGGCGCCGCCGCGTCGGCTCTCCTTGCCGATTATTTCGCAAAGGTCGGAGCGCCTTGCCTCATTCACATTCCTGACCGGATCTTCGAGGGCTATGGGCCCAATGTCGAGGCAGTGCGAAATCTCGCCGCGGGCGGCGCGAAGCTCCTGATCACCGTAGATTGCGGCACGACGAGCCATGGGCCCTTGGCCGAGGCTCGCCGGCTCGGCCTCGACCCGATCGTCCTCGACCATCACCAGGCGCCGGAAATCCTGCCCGAGGCGATCCTCGTCAATCCCAATCGGATGGACGATCTCTCCGGTCTTGGCCAGATGTGCGCCGCGGGCGTCGTCTTCATGACCCTCATCGCGGTCAACCGCGTCCTGCGCGCGCGCGGCTTCTTTGGATCCGAGCGAGGGCAGCCGGACCTGCTCGCGGGGCTCGATCTCGTGGCGTTGGCGACGATTGCGGACGTCGCGCCGCTGACCGGCCTCAACCGGGCCTTTGTCGCCAAGGGGCTTTCGCTCATGCGGGCGCGGGCGCGGCCGGGTCTGAAGGCCTTGTTCGACGTCGCCGGCGCCGACGGGCCGCCGCGGCCCTACCATCTCGGCTTTTTGATCGGGCCGCGCATCAATGCGGGCGGAAGAATCGGTGACGCCGCCCTCGGCGCGCGGCTGTTGAGCCTCGACGATCCGGTCGAGGCGCGGCGCATCGCGGAAGAGCTCGACCGGCTTAATCGCGAGCGCCAGGAGATGGAGCGCGCGACGCTCGCGGAGGCCGAAGGCGAGGCGCTGGCGAGCATAGGCCTCGACGATCGCGGATCCGTGATCGTCGCCGCGGCCGAGGGATGGCATCCGGGCATTGTCGGCCTCGTGGCGTCCCGCCTCAAGGAGAAGTTCCGGCGGCCGGCTTTCGCCGTCGCCCTCGGCGCCGATGGAATGGGGACGGGGTCCGGTCGCTCCATCGCAGGGGTCGATCTCGGACGCGTCGTGCGCGCTGGGGTCGAGGCCGGGATCCTTGTCAAGGGCGGGGGGCACGCCATGGCGGCCGGCGTCACGGTCGCGCGCGATCGGCTCGACGATTTCCGGCGGTTTCTGGAAGAAAGGCTCGCCTCGGAGGTCGAGGCGCGCCGCGCCGGAGAGGCTTTGCTGATCGATGCGGCGCTGACGGCCGCCGCAGCCCGCCCGGAGCTCATGGCGGCCTTGGAGCGCGCTGGTCCCTTTGGCGCGGGCAATGCGGAGCCTGTCTTCGCCTTGCCGGCGCATCGGCTCGTCGATGTTGCGGATGTCGGCACCGGCCATGTGCGCTTCAGGGCGCAGTCTGGCGATGGCGCAAGGATCGACGGGATCGCCTTCCGCGTCGCCGGCGAGCCGCTGGGGCGGGCGCTTCACGCCGGCCGCGGCGCGCTGATCCATCTCGCCGGAACGCTCGCGCTCGATCATTGGGGCGGACGGGATCGCGTTCAGCTCCGATTGCTCGATGTCGCGCCCGCCGGCGGCGCGCGGAGGGCGTAGCGTTTCCCGCGCCCCACGGCGTCCGACCGCATAGGAGCGTTTTGGCTCGGAACAGCAACTTGCCAGCCTCGTCGCCGCCCTTTATATGTCCGCCGGCTGAGGTCTTCTCGCCGCCCGCGAGCCAGCTCTCGCGAGTTCCGCGCCCATCGTCTAGCGGTCTAGGACGTCGCCCTTTCACGGCGAAAACAGGGGTTCGATTCCCCTTGGGCGCGCCAATTACGAACAAAACTGCGAACACCTGAATGCATAGCCTGGTCGGCGAGGACGGCGCTCTCCAGGACCGTCTTCGAGCCATGGATGCGGATGACGCGATCATCGACCTCCACAGCCTCGATCAGCGATCGCAAATAGGCTTTGCGGAAGGGGATTTCTCCAGTCGTTATGTTCTCGCGCATGAGCGAGCCGAACCGGGCGATCTTGTCTGCATCCAATCGAACCGCCGGTCCGTGGCTCTTGATCCGGTCGAGGGCTGATGCGGCCTTGTCACGGTCAGTCTTGAACTTAGCGATTTGCTCCTTCAACAGCTCGTCGAAGTCGGTCATTCCCTCGGCGACGAGCTTATAAAGCCGACGAAGTTTGTCCTCGGCAGTGCCGACTTCACGTCGAAGAGCTTCGATTCGCGCCTGAACCTCGGCATCCGTCTTGAGGCGCCGGTCCGCGACGGATTGGAGAAGGGCTTCCAATCGATCTGGAACGAGGATGCGGTCAGCGACATGCTCGGTCACGAGCCGGTCGAGCTTGTCCATCGGGATCGAGCGGCCCTTGCAGGCGGTCTCCCCGATGCGCATGGCGGAGGAGCATGTGTAATACCGATAGATATTACCGCTCTTCGACGTTCCTGTGCGGAGCGTCATCGCGCCGCCGCAGGAAGCGCAATGGGCAAGCCCCGTGAGGAGGATTGGCCCGGTGACGGCACGTGGCGGATTAACGTGCGGGTTCTTGGCCTGGAGTGTCCTTTGCACCTTGTCGAATGTCTTCCGATCAATGATCGCCGGAACGCTAATGGGGATGATCTCGTTCTGCGGCTTTGCCTGCCGCGTCTTTGAATTGCGCTTGTTGAAGCTCCAGGCGCCGACATAGACCGGGTTCGTCAAAATGCCGTGGACTGGACCAATGCCGAAACGGCCGCCAAGGCGGGTCCGATAGCCCTTGGCATTGAGGTGCTTTGTTACCTCCTTAACGCCCATAGGACCGCTTTGTCCGTCACCGTGGGCATAGAGCTCGAACATGAGTCGGACAATCTCGGCTTCGACGGGATCGATGATGATTCTCTTCTTGGTGCGATGGCCGCGTTTCTCGACCTCTTCGAGGGTAAAGCCGAGCGGCAGGCGGGAGCCATTATAGAAGCCCTGGCGGGCATTCTCCTTCATGGCGCGGAGGACATGCTTGGCGTTTTCCCGCGATTGGTACTCGTCGAAGAGTGCAATGACTTGCCGCATCATGACTTGGGAAGGATCATCTCCGAGTTCCTGGGTGATGGAGATAAGCCGCACGCCGTGCTTGGCGAGCTTGCGGATGTACATCTCAAGGCCAAAGGCATCCCGAAAGAAGCGGCTGAAACTATGGACGACGATGACGTCGAAGGGACGATCGTCATCGCAGGCACGCTCGATCATCCGCTGGAATTCAGGCCGACTATCGTCCATCGCTGACGCGCCAGGCTCGACATATTCGCCGGCAACGGACCAGCCTTGGCGCTCGCAATAGGCAGCGGTTTGGAGGCGCTGATCGGGGATCGAGAGATCGACCTCGGCCTGCCGGGTCGTTGAAACGCGGAGATAGAGGGCGGCTCGGCTAGCAATGGGCAGAGTGACGTTCATCGCCGGGGACCTCTCTTAAGTTCGGCATCGGGATCACATGGACCGACACTGCGTCGTCACTTTAGAAGGTCGTTGAGGACCTTCCGCAAGAAAGCCTCTATCACTTCGACTTCATCAGAGGTGATAGGAACGATCTCCGGCCAATCGTCGATGACGCCCCAGGCCTCCGAATCATGCCCTTGCATGTCATCCGGTGCAAGCAGTTCTGGGGACCTCCCAGATGGTTGCGGACAATAATTTGATTCTTCCGGCCGCGACGTGGCGAAAGCCTCGGCAGGCGACATCGCCTCTTCGCGAGACTTTAAGCTTTTCGTCTCTTTTGGATGAAAGGCGCGCGGTCGGAGCATGTCCGCAGGATCGCGCCAATCTCTCTCAACACGAATAGCCCAATTTTACGCCACAGTACGATGCCGCAAAGGAACGTAATAGGTCGCCGAGAAGCGTAAAAATACTTGCCTTGTGCAGGCGGGGAAAGATGCGGCGTTATCTGGAGCAGATTAACCGATGTCTATTTAACGTTCGAGCACGCAACTGTCATCCTGCACAATGACGACTGGACGCGGCCCGCGTAGTTTTTGCCCCCGGCGGACCGCCCGAACCCGCAGCGCCTCATTCATCAGAGCCCGCTTCGAATCGATCGTCGGCGGAAGCGCCAAAACTCACCTAGAGACTGTCGAGTTCGGAGAAAAGATGCAAGGTAACGCGGGATTCCATTCGTTTCCATGCAAACTTCATTGGTACCGGATTTTTAAATACGAGATGTCCCTCAATTTGTGGTGTGTTACTAAAGCCAAGATATTTCGCAACTTCCAACGGATGCGCCGAAATGATCTCTATGCGCCGCAAATGGCGTAACAAGTGATCTGGCTTGCTATCGGAGCCCAATTCTCCTCGAAAATCGCCGAGTTGTTCTGCGATTTCGCCATCCGTTTTGCGATGCTGGACGTCCTTGCATTCGATTAGGAGGACTCGGTTTGTATCGTCGCGCCATGCCAGAACATCGACATCCCCGTAATCCTGTTCAAATCCTTTCTGCAAAAGCTTGGTGACGCGTACCTCCGGTTCTGCCTTCCAGCCGAGGTCTTTCAGCCGTTCCGCGACGGCTATGCTGAACTCGCGACCCATGCGCTTTCGTGATTCACCTGCCCAACGTTTCATCTTTGGCTTCAATTGTCGTAGCGGATAATCGCCGCGATGATAATTCCCGATCATATAAACTACCGCATCGCGTACGATGCCCGGCGCTACAATGATCGCAGGATCTTGTTCTTCATCAAGTTCGATCAGTGGCATTCGCAAGACCGAAAGTCGTCGTCGGAACCGCCATGGAAATCGATCTCGTTCCTCATATCCGTCGGGAACGCTGCGCCACTGCGGTCGACCTTTGAACGTCAGGGCATCAATAAGTGTGGCTGCAGCGTCCGGCTCGATCAAATGTTCTTGTTCTATCGCGTCAAGCAGCTCGCCTTTTTTTAGCGTAAAAATAGCTCGGCGGCGTTTTATGCCAATGTTTTCCACCGCGTCGACAAATGTTCTTATAGCGTGAAAACTGGCTCCGAACTGTTCCTCCAGTGCTTCGTTGAATTCGATTCCAAAGGCATTCGCATCAGTGCTTTTAATTTCCGGCTCGTCCAAATTTTTGGCGTAGTTCTTGATGTTATCCGCTACTGTCAAATCGATTCCAAGCCGGCCGTACGGACTTATGATTTCGTTATGAAACGCCACGTTGGCGTGAATGTCGCCCAAAGGCGTGATACGAAGCCGGGGCTCCATAGCATCCCAATGAATGGCGTCAGACCAACCTCCAAAAGCGGGAATCAACAAGACTTTGGCCATCAAGCGCGACACATCCCGTCGACCTGGCTCCTGACCCCCCGTCATAGGGCACTCACAAATTGCGAATTCAACGAGGAGTCGAGAAGCCTGAAATACCGCATTAAGCTCGGCTTCATGCTCCGCAATGGTTTGAAGAGCTGCTTCTCTGTCGCTGTGAAGGGCAAGGACGGCACCGGCAGTACGTCGCCAATTGTCACGTTCGTTGACAGCACTTTCATGATTCATTAGCGCGAACATGATGACAGATCGTCGGTCAAGTTGCCGTAGATCCTCACATAGTTCATTTTCCAGCATTTGGACTATGTCGCTCAGATAAGCGGTGCAGTTCGCCTTGCCGCGAATATCCCCACCGAGCTTGCGATCACGCACACACCATCCCAAACCAAGTTTGATAAGCGCTGCATCGTCGGCGTCCACCGTGACCGGAGAGATCCACACGGAATCACGTACGAAATCCCTGAATCGTCGAGCCATAAATGCATGGCTCTGACGGGCGCTGGTATTCGGTGCGATTCTTTGAACAACCGCCTCTTGCTCAGTTTTCGACAAGGTGCGGCCTGCAAGCTGTGCAAATCCTTCAATGCTGCGCGTGATCAGCGCCCGTTCCGCGATGTTCTCCGGATGACGAATTGCGTCCTCAAAAGCCGGCCCAATAACCAAATCGAGGATCGAGCTGCCAGAATGCGCTTCCACGCTTATGGCGGCTATGGCTTCGTCAAATGCCATGAATTCATTTTTACCCTCGGCTTTTCGATCTCCCATCTTGCCTTCAAATGTTACGCGCCAAAGTAACGGCTCTAAAGGAAGCTCTGGTAAGACATCTTCCAAAATAGGAACCATCCTGCACAGCCAAGTCTTCAGCATTTGCGCGCGTTCAAAAGCCCAATATCCCGCAATTTCCGGAGCCGTATGGAGTTCAACCCACCAAGGCCGCGTTGAAGATTCATAGACGCAACTCGGCCACTGTTCTCCGATACAGTCTTCCTCAGCCACATAGAAGGGCGTATTGCGGTCTTCTTCGAAGAGCGATTTTCCTTCTTTTTGAACCTTGACCCACGAGCCTTCGATGTCCCGGATACTGTGAACGTCCGACTGTAGAGCAGCTTCGTGCCGCACACTCCTCAAGGCGTTCTGCTCAATCATAATGAAGGTAGAGCGGTCATCCTCGCCATCTGCGAAATCCTCGGGTAAATCTCCATGTGGAACGAGATGACCACCAAGTGATCTGGCCCAACCGATCAGATTCAGAAGGCCGTTGACGTTTTGTAACGTCACACCGAGCTGTTCGAGACGAGCTTGCGCCTCAAGAAGGCGCCAAAGGGATATGGCTGTGAAATCGCGAAGCGAACTAAGCGTCAGCAAATCGGACGCGCTGATGAATTCGAGCTGCCAATTCCTGCGTTCTTTTTCGGATGTGAAATCAATTATGGCCCTGCCAATTCCGCATCCCACTAGCACAGTGAGACACTCTCGGAAGCCCGGCATTTTGTGCGCGCCTACATAGGCGTTGTCTATGCAGACATCGACTTGCTCGGCTAGCTTGACATTATTCTTTGCCGGATAGGCGCCGAGCAATCCGTTATTTTCGAAATCTTCCAGAGTGTCGACGAAGAAAACTAAATTGATATAAAGGCCGTGGTCTGCTTGCATCATGACGCTGGCAAGAAATCCGCTATCTGTTCTTTGAAATTCGACAGGAGCTCCAGAAGGCAAGCCGAGCAGCGACGTATTAGAGAAAAGGTTTGCGTAGGCGATAGCCATCGCCCCCGCGAACATTTCTCGAAGGTTGTACGCCTCCATCTCTTCAACGACGTAGCGGCGAATAGCAGCGCTCACCGCCGTCGGAAGCATCAGAAACACGTCTCCATTACGGTATGCGACCGGGTTTCTTTCTAAACTGGAATGACCGATCTCTTCTTCGGCGAGATCGAAGCGCGTCGACGGGTTAAACCCAAACTCACTCAAGAGGCTTAGTGATAAACCTAACGCTTTTAAATCTGCTTCGCTAAATTTGACGGCTCGACGTAACGAACTCAAAGCGCTTAGAGTCTTCCGGCTCAGCGTGTCTTGAGGTATTTGATTTCCGAGTTCGTAACGTCGGAGTTTGGTGCGTTCGCATACGATATCGGAGAGCGATAGCAGCGCATATACGGTGTTTCGTATCTGATCAAAGTGGCCGTCTGCGGGTAACAGCTCAAGCGCATCTACGGTGCGTTGAAGATAAAATCCGGCAGACTCCCAAACTCCCTCAATAATTCGAAAATTGCCACGTGGGGTGCTGATCAACGAAACAAATACATCCTCTGCGGGGTCTTCATGGCGTCCAGTCGTACCTTTCCCCAATTCGGTAAAAAGGGATGAAACAATTTTGTCGGTCGGCTTTCGGCTGCCGCGGCCCAAGGCAAGGGAAATATACACAAGAGCTTCAAGGCGGATGCAATTGCTCTGCAATTCCGGGACCGTCAACAGTCCTGAGAAGGCTGTAGCCAGGCGCAATGGGTCGTATTCATTTAGCGTTGAAAAGAGTTGCTGATGCTCATTTATGATCGCCTTCAGCGGCACCTTGCCAAACCCCAATGATGGGAGAATTGAAAAAATATCTTCGGGATTAAATGCTGAGTCATTCATTGCCATCTCCGTTAGAAAGGGAGCATCCGCTCCCAATTCGCCTTAACCTGCATGGCAGGCCACGGCCGGACCGGCGACCGGCGGTCAAGGCCGTGAGCCATCGGGGGCGCGAAGCGCCCGCCTTGACGGCCGGGAGAAGGTCCGGCTCACTGCCCCAGCAGGTACAACGGCTCAGCAGATGCTGGACATGGAGTTGTAATGCGCTCAATTGGTTACAGGCTAAGGGGGAGGCGGAAGCGCCGCCAGCAGATCAAGCTTTTTCCAACGAGAATACTGTTCTAGCATTTCATCAGCCCTTGCCAAAACGGGCACTCCGTTAGGATGGCTTTTTGCCCAACCCACAACGTGATCCCAAATTCGGCCTGTATGACCAAGGCAATCTGACAACATCAATTGGGCGACTGCTTTGTCGTCATTGAGCAGGGCCCAAGAGCCAGGCACTGGGTGACCACCTAACTCGCAGTGATACCCGTAATCTACGCTGCGGAAATGGTCACCTGCAGCCGCTCGGATTTTCGCTGGAGCAAAAAAGTTTCTTCGTTCGTCACGCGAACTGCGAAGCCAACGCGCTGCTTCCTCGTCTTTAGCTTCGAACGCCCATGCCAGATATTCTACCTCGACCAACTGACGGATAAGAGCAGAGCCAGCGTAGTGGCGACCATCTGTAATAAGATCGGCACTTGCGGAAGTAAGTTGGCTACCAATTTTCAATAGCATGGAAACGGCGACAGTAGCATCGTTGCCGTGCCCGAAAGGCGATAGGCTGTCACGTCGGTCTGTTCCAATGAGGTGCCCGACTACATGAAGTTCTGTTCCGACTTTTTGGAATACGGTCGAGGTAAAATGCGCAAGACCAATGCGTATTTCGACCAGATCAGCTCTTAGAGCTGCTTTTCGGATATCTTCCTTGTTCATTAGATTTCCAGGTGATGAACGAACTAGCACGATAGACAGATTGCTCCATTCACAATAAACCTGCAAAACGTTGAAATCGGCCTTTGCGGAAGCATCCGAAAATCCGGACTGATTAAGTCCGCAACAGAGGTTTTCGCCAACGATCCTCTTTTACAGCCCCTAACCGAAGCGTTCTTTTTCTCTCGAGGCTCCATTCGATGCCGACGTCGTCGCCGCGGACTTCCGAGATAGCCTAGAGCGTCTCAGGCTGCTCCGGTGCTGTCGGTGGCTTGGTGCGCTGGGGACAGGCCACGATGCCCACTCATCATCATCCACGTCGCCATCGGTCATCTAAGCTCCCCTCTCGGACGCCATGCCACGGGATCGGCGATCCAGCGATTGATGTCGGATTCCCTCCAGCCAGCGCCGTTGACGCTGATCCTAATCTGGGGCGGGAACGTGCCCTCGGCGATCTTGCGGTAGATGGTGGACCGGGACAGGCCGGTCCGGGCGAGAACGGTTTTCAGACGGATGATACGGTCGGGTTCGGGCATGGCTGCGCTGCTTCCCGCTGGTTGTTTCTGACGGCTTCTGGGACAGACAGACCAAGTGCTTTTGGACGCGCAAGAGGGTTTTTCGCATCGTCGTAGCGGGGCGTAGAGGCGGCGAAAAATAGGCGGGGTCAAAGTCCAAGGCCCCGACCTCTGCCGAGACCGAGGCCGTAATGGAAGTCGAGTTCGAGGCCAAGACGCCGCTCCAATTCCATCTGGAGACCAAGCTCTCTCTTGCGATTGGCGAGGAGCGATTCCATCTGCGGATCGCGTTCGAGGCTCTTCGCCATGTCGCCCATGGCTGATCGTGTCACTCTGTAGCTGGACATGTCACCCGCCTCATACTGGCGCTGGCTGGCCTGATTGAGCTTCTGCCAGCGTTCCACAAAGCGGTCGGCGCGCTTGGCAGGGTCGATGCGGAGTTCGGTTTCAAGCTGGAGCGCGCGAATGGCGCGGTTGGGGCTGGCCGTGGCCGCCTCATGGACAAGGTTCGGGTCTTTGACATAGGCCGCCTCTGCATCGCGCCAGCCGTAGGGGCGTACCGCCTCGAAGGCTTCCCGCGCGTCGTTCAGTTCGCGCATCTGCTCGGGGCTGCCCTTACCATCTGCATCTCCGGTGGCGAGAATCGCATCCACGGCACGGGCATGGCGGATGAGCGCCCTTGTGCGGGCATTGCGCAGGGCCTCCGCTGTGTCCCTGGCAACCTCTCTCGCAGGCGACGCAGATTCGTGCCGCGTGCCCATTCCGGCGCTTTCCCTTTCCGGTTGCTGCACCGCCTCCGGGGCGTATGCGGCGTCTCCGCGGTCGCGCAACCCGTCGAGCAGACCCTCGATCCGGTCGCGCACCTTCTCCGGCACGATCCTGCGCACGATCTCGGCGACCCGCGCGCGGAAGGTGATCCCGCGCCGCTCGGCATAGGTCTGCGCCGGGTCAAGCTGTTCATAATCCGAGGCCATGTCCTTGGCGCGTTGTCGCGACAGGGTCTTCACCAGTCTGTCCGGACCGGCGAAGTCGTCACGCCCATAATGCAGCTCCATGCCGTCGCGATGCCGCGACAGGGCGACATAGCTGCCATGGGCGTCCAGGCCTGGCGTCACTAGCAAATGGGCGCGGTCGACGGTCATGCCCTGCGCTTTGTGGATGGTCGCCGCATAGCCATGGTCGATGCGGTCGTAATCCTTGAGGTCGAAGGGGATGGCGCGTCCGTCATCGGTCCGCACGGACATGGATCGTGCGGTAACCTGCTCGATCGTTCCGAGCGTGCCGTTCTTGACTCCAAGACCGCGCTCATTCTGAAGGAACATGATGCGGTCGCCGCTGGCGAAGTTGCGCGTGCCGCGTTCGACCGTGAGACGCACGTCATGGCCCAAATCGCCGGCGGCCCGCATCCGTTCACGTGCGGCTTCGTTGAGGGCATGAACCTCGGCATTGGTGTGGGTCAGGATGATGCGGCTCTTGTCTGCCGCCGCCTGCCGGTCGCGGTCCCAGCGCTCGATCAGATTGTTCCGCGCGTCCTTCCGTGTCTGGGCGGCATGGACCATGCCGCGACTGTCATAGGCATGGATCGCATCGCTGGTTCGGCCCGTCGCCAGATCGCGCGTGGCGTCGCGCTGCCAGTCTTCCCGCTGACGTCGCACTTCGCCGATCTCGGCGCCACCATGACGCTCGTAGATCGAGCGGAAGGCCGCTCCTGCCTCGATGGATTGCAATTGTTGCGGATCGCCGACAAGCACCACCTTGGCCCCGGCATCTGCAGCGTGAGACAGCACGCGCTCCAATTGCCGCGTGCCGACCATGCCCGCCTCGTCGATCACCAGAACATTGCGCGCCGAGAGCCCGTCGCGGCCCTGTCCCCAGCCATGTTCCAGGCTGGCAATGGTTCGCGACGCGATGCCGGATCCGCTTTCGAGATTTTCAGCGGCGATACCGGAGAGGGCGACGCCGCGGACCTCGTAGCCCGCCGCTTCCCAGGCTTCGCGCGCCACGCCCAGCATCGCGCTCTTCCCCGTTCCGGCATGGCCGACCACCAGGCCCAGATCGCGTCCGTCCGTGATATGCGCCAGTGCGTCGGCCTGCTCAGCTGAAAGGACAAGACCGCGCGCCTCGGCTTGGGCTAGGGCCGCCAGCCTGTCGGCGTGCTCCACCTCATGGCGTTCCCGCTCGGCCATGAGTTCGGCGGCGCGGTGCAGGCGCTGTTCAGCCTCAATCATCGCGCCGGTTGTGAACCGATCCTCGCTCTGTCCGTCCTTGCCCAGCTCAACCAGATCGGGTGCGCCCCGCATCGCGCCCATCACGGCATTGAACTGCTCGACGCCATCGCTGTGCCGGTTTGCGAACTTCGCCATGTCGCGGCGCGTGAAGGTGGATTGCTGATGCGTGATGGCATCCAATGCGATGGAAGGATCGGCGATGATCCTCTCGCCATTGCCGCGCGCGATCTCGCGGTGCATTTTCGCGCGTTCGGCTTCAAGCCCCTGATTGTCGATGCCACGATCTTCTATACGCTTTGCGTACGCGCCGATCTGGCTTTGCGGCTCCAGCGCGATGCCCTGCGCCTCAAAGCTGCGATGATCGATCTGCGCATCTATGTCGAGGGCTGCCAGGCGTTCATTGGCAAGCTCCGCCCAGCGCTCCCGCCAGCGCTCGACCATCTCGGTGCGGTTCCACTCCCGCACCTTGGGGCCGAAGCCCTTCTCGTCCCCGTTTACCTCTACTTGGCGCATGGTCAGCATGACATGGGCATGAGGCTTCGGCATGCCGTCTTCGCCGATGTCCCAATGCACATTGAGATCGGCGATCATGCCCCGGTCCACGAATTCGGACTGCACGAAGTCGCGGGCGAGTTCGATGCCTTGGCGCTCGCTCATCTCGCGCGGAATGGCGAATTCGACCTCGCGGGCAAGCTGCGCGTCTTTCCTGACCTCGACGGCTTCGACATCGTTCCAGAGCCGTTCGCGATCGCTCCACGCCTCGGGTGCATTCTCCGGCAGCATGATCTCGGAATGGACGACGCCGCGCTTGGCCGAGAAGTCGTGACTGCGCTCGATCCGCTCGTCGCGCAGCCGCGAGGCCGAGCGGTAGGCGGCGGATGCTACGGCGCTGGAGCCGGACTTGCGGCCAATGACCTTGACGTGAAGATGATAGATCGCCATCGCGACCAGATCATTGCCACGGCAAAAGCTACGTCGGAACGACGTATAAGCGCGCCCTCGAAATGAATTTCTCGGGACTGCTCCCGCCGTTCCAGCCCGTCCCGGCAACCTTACAGCATTCAGGCCAGCGCTCAACTATCATCCTTGCATCGACACAACTTGCGGAAAGATATGACCATGGTTCGCAAACCGCGGGACTTCGATGCCGAACTGAAGGCGCTCGAAGATAAGACACGAGACCTCAGAAAGAGTAAGGTGCAACACCTGGGCGAACTGGTGATCGCAACAGGCGCCGACGCCCTCAGTGCCGAGGAACTGGCCGGCGCATTGATCGGGCTGACTGAGACTGCGGATACAGCGAAGAAGGAGGCTTGGGCGAAACGCGGGGCCGTATTCTTTCAGGGCCGGTCGCGGCGAACTGCATCGGCGTCTGACCGCAACACGAGCTACGCTCCTGCACAATCGGTCAGCGCGCAACCGTCATCTGGCGGTACGGGCGCGACGTGACATGCGCACCTGGCAGGTCGAACGCCGCAAGCGCACGCGGCATCTGATCGAACTCGGCGGCCTCGTCGTCAAGGCGGGAATCGTGGACCTCACCGGCGATGACCGAGCCATGATCTACGGCGCGCTGCTCTGGATAGCTGACAAGCTCAAAAGCGATCAGGCTGAACATGCGCGGGAATTATGGACAAAGAAAGGGAAGCAAGCGTTCGAAAATGAGCGAACCATCAATAGTGCCTAACGCCAGGGCCCGCTCAACGTGTACCGCGGTTATTGAAAGCAGACGCGCACCAACCCAGGGCCGCTTGACACCGGGCCATTCAGCAAACATTGCAGGCGAACTTCTGGCCTCCGTCTCTCTGCGTCGAAGGGCGCTGAATCAGTCGATCGCGTCTTCAATTCATTTGGTCAGCGCTAGGACGGTACATGGCAACGGATTGTGCGTTTAAGGAATGCAGCGAGCTGCCAAAGCTCAGTCCGGCTCGGGGGTGGTGGAGAGGTCCGGATGCCGTGCTGTCATAGGCTTTGTCGGCGAGCAGCTTGCGGGCTGGCTTGGCCTGATGGATCAGGGGTTCAGCAGGCGGACAATCATGTGCCTCTGCGTTGCTCGGACGGATACACCGCTCCCTCATATGATTCCGCACCGGGCTGGGGCCGCGGCATAGGCCGGCTCGCCGAGCGGCTGATCAAATGGCGCCCAGCGAAAGACGATCGTCTGGGGAGCTGCGGCCCCAAAGGAGTCGAGCGCCCGGCGCCCTACTAAAACTGGTGCCGGAGGGGATTCGACGGTCCGGGAAAGTGCGCTGTTTAGAGAGGATTTGCATTAGGGCATAGTGGACGTCACTATCGGAGAAATGCGGACAGGCAGGTCCAAGCCTTGCGGCCTTTGCCAAACGTGGCCCTGGCGGTGTTTGGTTTTGCGGCGTACGTGAGTTAACGGGCCTCTGGTTTAAACAAATGGATTAAGCAGCAAGGCTCGCGAATGATTCGGCGATTCCACAAGCGTGTTTCCTGCTGGTCTACGCAGGGAAATGGGCACCGTGAGCAAAGCGAATATAGGCCGGCGGGGCACTAATGACTGCGACTTACCAAACTCTCTTATCTGACTCATATTTACGTGCGGTTTTTGACAAGGAGTTTCAGGCGTTTCAGGGAAGCGCGGCTGAAAAAGCACTCATTGACAGGTTGAACAAATGGTCAAAGAAGGCCTTTCAAAAAGAGACCTCTTCGGAAGCGGCTTTCATTAGCGTGTTTTTTGAGGACACCTGGGGCTATTCGCCCAGCGGGAAAACCCACGCCGCAGATGGTTTCACTTGCTATCCGAGATTTCCGGTTGCGGGAGCTGGCGCAGGCGGAGCGATCGGCCAAGCCGACGCAGCCCTTGGCGTTTTTGGTAGTGACGATGTTCCGCCCACGCCGCAGGTCATGTGCGAATTCAAAGACGTTCGCTCCAATCTGGACGGCCCGCAGAAGCGAAAGGGTAACAATCGCTCCCCGGTGAAGCAGTGCGCCGACTATCTGCGCGAGGCAATGAAGCCCTTCTTTGGCAACGAAGCGATCCAACCCACATGGGGCATCGTAACTGACATGAACGAGTTTCGCCTTTATTGGCGAAACACGATGCCAAGCCAATATCAACGTTTCATTCTCACTAAGAAGACAACCGACGAAGGAATTTCGCTGCTGGCTGAAGGTGAAGCCCCTAGCTTTCAGCGCTTTCTGTTCATCAAACTTCTGCACGCAGACAGTCTTCTGACAAAAGGTGGGCCATCAAGCCTTCTGAAACTGCTCAAATTTCAGAGACGTAGAGAGAAGGAGATCGAGACATCGTTTTATTTGGAATACCGGGCCTATCGAGAGCGCCTGGTCGATTTGTTGATTAAGTACAATCCAAAGTTTTCTGGCACAAAGGGCCGATTGGTTCGTCTCGCTCAAAAATTCATAGATCGCTGTATTTTTGTTATGTTTTGTGAGGATATGGGCGAGCAATTGAGTTTTCCGCCTAACGCTTTGAGTGATTACCTAAGCGAATTAAGTAAGAGCAGCACCTTTGAACCCGACGAGCAGGATGCGTGGAACAAACTCAAGGAATTGTTCCATGCCATGGATGCGGGTAAAAGGTTTCGGTCACGAGCGATCAATCGCTTCAACGGTGGTTTGTTCGCGACTGATCCTGAGTTAGACAACCTCATTATTCCAAATGAAGTTTTTTGCGCCAAGCTTCAAGGGGAGAGCGAGACCCTTCTCAAGGCTCATCCCCTGACATTATTGTATTTCGCGGGAACTTACAATTTTGGCACAGCGGGCAAAGAGGGGCAGGCCATTACGCTCTACACTCTTGGCCGGATCTTTGAGCAATCGATAACCGAATTAGAGGTGCTCGAGGCAGAAAAGGAAGGGCGTGAATCTCTCACGAAAGTCACTAAACGTAAGCGTGATGGGGTTTATTACACCCCCGAATGGGTGGTCGAGCGAGTTGTTGCAGAAACTCTCGGACCCCGACTTGATGAAATCCGAGCGGAGGTTGGGTGGAGTTTTGAGATTGAAAGCGATGAAATCGCAATTGCAAAGCAGACTGCGAAATCTCCATCCGAACGCAGCGAGGTCTTTAAGAGGCACGTCCAGGGTGTCCGACTCTTTCTTGAGCGTTTGGATTCCTTCACCGTTCTCGATCCGGCTTGCGGGTCTGGGGCATTTCTGATCCATACGCTCGAATATCTTTTGCGGGAGCGGCGCCGGGCACAGCGCGAGCTGGCGCTAGTGACGGGTGGAAAGCGAGAAGAACTATTTGAGTTCAAAGCCGATGATGAAATCCGTCAAATTCTTTCAAAAAATATCTTTGGCGTAGATATAAACGCTGCATCTGTCGAGATTGCTCGGCTTGCATTGTGGCTTCACACGGCTAAATCGGACCAGCCTCTTTCTAATTTGGATACCAATATTGTGGAAGGAAACTCCCTCGTTGGAACCGAAGTTTATGAATTCAAGAAAGATCTTCTTTCGGCAACTGAAGCAAAAAAAGAAGCGATAAATCCATTCGACTACGAAAAGCGTTTCCGAAGCATTTTTAAGTCAAACAGGCCGGGGGGACCGGGTTTCGATTGTGTCGTTGGCAATCCACCATATGTGAAGCTTCAAAACTTCAAAAAGGTTTATCCCGAGACTGCGGACTTCCTTCGCAACGCCCGAGGCCATGGCGACGTACCCCGATATCAAAGCTGCCAGACTGGCAATTACGATCTCTACCTCCCGTTCATCGAACGTGGGCTAGAGCTTCTTAACTCGCGTGGTCGACTCGGCTTTATTGCACCTAGCCTCTGGCGTTATAACGAATATGGCGAGGGACTCCGAAAACTGCTCCACGCGGGGGGGCATCTGGACAGGTGGATCGATTTTGGGTCTTTCCAGGTCTTCGATGAAGCCATTATTTATACCGCTTTGCAATTCTATACCAAAAGTAAGAATCAGCGAGTGCGTTTCGCTCTTGCACCTACTGGAGAAATCAGCCGCATTCACGACTGGGACGACCCGAATTGGTTTGTCACGTATAAGGAGCTTCCCAAGGAAGACACCTGGATTTTGGTGTCCCGTCCTGAACGGGCCGTCATCGACAAACTCGGCAAATCGTGCCGTCGGCTCGACGAGATTTCCCAACAAATTTTTCAAGGGCTCATCACAAGCGCTGACCCCATCTATCACTTCGAGCGTGTAGGAAAGAATCGCTACCTATATCAGCCGCCTAAGTCAGAAGGCGCGAGGACAAAGCCTCCAGCGGAAGAAATCGAAATTGAGGATGCAATTATGCATCCCTTGGTCTCCGGCCGAGAAGCAAACAGATATCAAGTTCCTAAGACGACGACGTTTATTCTATTTCCATATAGCGTCAGTCCCGGTCAGACATCTTTGCTCTCGAAGGATGTCATGATTAGAAACTACCCGAAAGCGTGGAAACACCTTAAGGGGTTGGAAAAAAAGCTACGTGCCCGAGAAAGCAACGGCTTTGATGATGACACCTGGTGGCGCTTCGGACGCCACCAAGGCATCGATAAGCAGGAAGAACCAAAACTTATTGTTGCGCAGACTGTAAAGCGCCTTTCGGTTTGTCCCGATCACAAAGGAAAATTTTATCTGAACAACGTCCGCGTGAATGGAGTTTTGCTTAAGAGGCCTGCAGACTTTTGGTTTCTTCTCGGCATTTTGAATTCGGAAATTGCCAACTGGGTTTTCCAACGCATCGCCAAACCGAAAGAGGGCGGCTACTTCGAAGCCAACAAACAATTCATCGCTCCCCTTCCGATTCCCAAGGCGTCGACGGCCGAGGCCGAAAAGGTCACGCTACTCGCAGAGAAATTGACGAAGCTCCACACGGCGCGGCGGGACACTTTGGCGAATCTAGAACGCCGATTTGACGTTTGTGAAACACAGGAAAGGTCCGCAGAGTGGCTATGGCCTTCGGTTCGCAGCTTGGATGCTTGGAGAGCAAAAGCCCCGAGTGGGCTTTCCACTCGTCAGACGACTAGTTGGGCGAAGGAACAACAAGTGAAGCAAGTTGAAACCAAAATTGATGAGCTACAGGACCGTTTGCGCCCGGGCGCACGCTTGGAAGTAAAGTTGGTGAAAGGTGAGCTGCGAGTCCAGGACGACGAAACAATTGTGCTTGATGGGGTTTTCGTAGATGCCGACGAAGCCAGTCAGATTCTTATCGCTTGGCGAAATTACCTTAACCTCAATCCGCTGCCGGATAACCCTAGCGCGGCGGCATTAGCTACCAACCTGCGCTGTATAAGAATCACTGACAATGCCGCTTTAGCAAGGCAAATCGCCGACCTGGACTGTGAACTAACTAACATCGAAAAAGAGATTGTTTCTTCCGAGGCTAGCCTGAATAAGCTAGCTAATCGGCTCTATGGGCTGTCGGTGTCTGAAGTTTCGCTCGTTTATGACCAGGGGTCGGTCTGATATTTTAGTCTTTGCTGAAGAGGTTTAGGCTGCTCGTTAGGCGGCAGATTATTTTGATTTCCTAAGGCCGGACGAAGACAGTCAGGCCAGCGAAAACCGACTGTTAAAAATTGGGGGCTTTTTATGATTCTATTTGAGGAATTTGAAGAGCAATGGCTTGAGGAAATTCGAGCCGATAACCCCAGTACGACTCAATTAGGCAACCGATTCGCGCAAAAAATCCTTCGGGACTGGCACGAGATCGACGAGGCCACGGCTGAGATTATTCTGTGCGACGGCGCGGGCGATGGCGGGATTGATGCTGCCGTCTTCGTAAAAGCCGATCCGGCGGAGGGTATCGAAGGCTCCACCTGGATTCTCGTTCAAAGCAAATATGGGACGGCACTAAGTGGCCCAAATACAATTACGCTAGAAGCGCAAAAGCTGTTTGCTACGCTTGAGGGTAAGAGGGCATCGTTATCGTCGTTATCGAATGAACTGGTGGGGCGATTGAAAACCTTCCTATCGAACATGGGCGACAGAGATAAACTGGAATACGTTGTGGCCACGAGCCGAAAGCTTGATGATCAGGAACACGAGTATCTGAACAACGTCCGCGTCCTGGGCCGGAATAAATTCGGCGATTGCTTCGATACAGATTCGGTTTCTGTTGAGACTATCTATAACAAGGTTCGTGAAGAGGAAGAGAAAGTCGTTGGCCCTCAGCTTTCGGTCAAGCTTACTACCTCAGTAACCGCTTCGACAAAAGAGCTTCATATCGGTGCAACGACGTTGCCGAATGTTTTTGCGTTTATGCAGGAATACAAAAGCAAGTCCGGCGATCTGGACATGTTATATGAAAAAAATGTTCGTAAGTTTCTGGGCAACAAACGCAAGGTCAACAAAGGCATTGAGAAGACAATCGAGACAAACCCTGAGCGGTTCGGGCTTTACAACAATGGCATCACCATTGTCGCCGAGCAGCTCTCGCACAGCACCGGCGGCGAACTTAGTCTCGTAAATCCCTTCATCGTCAATGGTTGTCAGACCACACGCTCGATCTGGTCTGTCTTACAGCGAAAGCTGAATGCAGGCGGCTCTGCGCCGACCGAAAAACAAAAGGAATGGGAAGAGCGACTTAAGCTAGGCGTGGTCGTTACTAAAATCGTTTTGGTAGGTGCGGGCGGCGAAGCGCTGCTGACGGAGACGACGCGCTACACCAACATGCAAAATGCGGTCGGTGAGAAGGACTTTATTGCACTAGAAGAAGATTTTCGAACATGGGTGCCTGCGTTCAATAACCGCTTTGGCGTGTTTCTAGAGATCCAACGTGGGGCGTGGGAAGCGCGCCGTGCCTTCCAGAAGCAAAATCCCACGGTGACACCCTTGTATTCGGAGTCTGCAAACGCGTTCGACCTGCTCAAAGCGTATGCCGCTGGCTGGCTGGTCGAGCCCGGTATCGCCTTCGGGAAAAACCCGCCATTTGCGCCCGGCGGATCGCTCTTCAACAAAATCGTAAACGAGCCAAGTTTCGGAACAGACTCATTGTACGCGGCGTACCAGCTGCAACGCCTTGCGGGCGGATATGGTTTCGGGCGTGGAGCGCAAAAGCAATCCCGAGGCCAAACCCGCTATTTGTTTATGATGGTGGTGATCGATATCGTGAAAGATTGCCTGCTCTATCTGGGTAAAAACCGTACGAACATTGATCTTGTGAAAGCAGTCCAATCCCTTGCCGATTCAGATTTGCTTCGGCATGTCGGGGATGCAGCGATCCAGGTGATCGATGATTATATGACGAGCGGCGCAGAAGACTCTATTTATTTGGAGCCTGAGTTTCAAAAAACCAATGATCTGAATGCTTTCCTAAAGTCAGAAAAGCTCGGAAAGAGCGATGAGTTCTCGCCAAACCTCCGAACCCAGCTTTCCATGGCAAAGAAAATCTTCCGCAAAGGAGAGCAAGCAATAGCTATCAATAAGGCTCTTAACGAAGCGATATGAAATAAACGGTCGGCCGTTGCAGAGCTTTCTTGAGAAAAAAATCGAGATGCCGAAGTTTGGCTAGTGAGTCAGTTTGAATTTACGAATCGAACACCGCGAAGTCGTGACAACTTTTTCCACTTACACAGAGCGGGCGCGGGAAAAGAACAGAAATTTGGCGGCGGCAAGGCGGTCAGGGAGATGGCGATTTACGGACTTTCCGTGTCATCCAGTGCTCGAAAGGCGAGTCTAGCACTGGCGCGGCAGCATACCGTTCGGGCGTTCGGGTAACTGGGTAGATCCAACTTTCGAGAGGGTGCGGCCGAAAAGTTATGAGTCCGCCTCTGCCAGCTTTATCGCAAGCCTCCTTGCAGACGTTATTGATGACGCCAAAATAAATACATAAAATTAGATCGTTATTTCAATAATATAGGTGTTCGCAGTTTTATCCTGAGGGGCGCGCCAATGAAATGAATAATTTAGAGATAATATTTCTGCACGCTCCGGTCGTATGCCGACTCTTCCCCGATAAGGCGTCGCCAAACTTGCTCGAACTCCCGTGCGCGCCAGATAGGCATGTTCAGGCGTGTCCCGCCGAACTGCCCACTTTACGCAAGCCGATATTGCTCGCGCCTTTCGCGCCGCCCAGGGCGCCGTCACCGGTTGGAGCGTCGAAATCAATCCGGACGGGACGATTCGGCTGGTGCGGGGAAGATCGGGGCAAGCGAATGCCCGTTTCAAAGGTCGCGCTGGAAAAGGAAGTTGTGCATTGGCGACCGCCGCGTCGCGCCCGCGCCTTCGTTGACGGCGCCAGCGCTCGATCGAACTTGAGGGAGCGTTGTTTTCGCCGAAATGGTTTGCAAACATTCCAAGCGAACGATTGGAAACCCAACTATTTGAACCTTGGCCATTCTGCCAAGAGGATCACAAGCTAAGTTTTCGCTGGTTTCCCCAACGCCTGAAATAAGCGCGGGCGAACCCTTGTCGAACGATCAGAAACTGCCCGAAAGATTGCCGCCCTAGAGGCAAAGATCCATCCGATTATTATTGAGACGCCTCAGCCATTCATCTGGTTGCGCATAGATTGGTGCAGAGCGTCGATGGCGTCTTCGAAAGATTCGAATTTTGTGCCGAGATCGCCGCCTCGGTAGCCTCCTTCCCCGTCGGGGAGCAGGACGACATAGGACCAATTCTCGTCAACCGCGTCGAAGATCAAAACGCCTAGAATTGCGGCGAGCCGAAACCAGCCGCGCTCGTGGGCCCATGGAAAGGACCCGCGGGAGACGTGGTGCTGGTCGAATTCATCGCGAGTAATCGCTTCGATGCTCATCGCTGTTGCCCGTAAATGATAGGTTCAAGCCATGTGTTGGCGCTTTACCCAATTTTTCAGCTGGCCTGAGTTCGTCAAGCTGCATCGCCTGTCCCAGCCGCGCGCAATCTGCGCCCGCGGTACAATATCACGCTGACAACTACGGTCGAGACGATCCGGTCGACAGACGTTGGCGCAGAGCTCGTGCCGATGCGATCTGGCGGAAGAAGACAATCAAGGAGCTTCCTCTGACCTTCTATGCGCACGCGGAGACCGTCGTGACAATGCTGATGTGAGGCTCCGCGTTCAAGAGAGCTTGCCCGACGAATTTGGACAATAGGATAAGCAGAGTTTCTGCCCGATCGCGGCCAAAATGACTGTCCCAATAGGAGCGATGATGAGCAAACGACGACGCCGGCCTTCAAGGCGGGCTCTAGCGCAAACTTTCTGAATCAATGCAACGAATTGATAGGGAGCGTGAGTCGGCTCATGCAGCGGGAACTACATTCCAGATTTCGGGCGCGGCTTTGCCTTTGATGAGAGGCTTGACGAGTTTGAATTGACCTTTTCTGATCCGACGCATCAGTTCGATGTCAGCTATGGTGATGGAGGCGCTCCGAAAGCGCTTCAATCCAAGCACTGGACCCAATCTAAGTTTAATCGATTGACGGTCCTGCTTGATCAGACTGTTGAGATATTTCGAGGACCTGATTTTGGTTCGTTTGCCGCGATGATGTTCGCCAAGGATTTCCCGGGCCGCCCGATGCGAAGCCTGACAGCATCAAGCGTGATGGCGTACGGCAGCTGCCCCTGGCTCTTGAACGCCCGACGAAAAAACGCCCTAGCGGCTGCGAGATCCCGCCTGGCGCGAAAGAGGAAATCCTCCGTCTTTCCTTGCTTATCGACAGCGCGATAGAGGTAGGTCCAGCAGCCTTTGATCTTCACATAGGTCTCGTCGATGCGCCACGAGTCTCCGGCCCGGCAGGCGAAGCGGTTCCAGCGCTTTCGAATTCCGGAACATAGCGCCGGATCCAGCGCATGATCGTCGTATGAGCCAGGAACATTCCCCGCTCAGCCATCATTGCCCACGAGATCTCGAAAGCTAAGCTTAAACCGAAGATGCCACCGGACGCAGAGGATGATGACCTCGCGGCCGAAATGGCGGCCCTTGAACAGATCATCCAGCGCGGCATAGCCATTCGCTTGCTCCAAAGGCCAGTTCGCGGCGAATATGACCCGCTTCAGCCGTGTGCGCCAGAGTCCTCGCTGCATGAACCGACTCACGCTCTCGACATTTCGTCGCGTCGCTTCCAAAAGTTAGCGCCACAACCCTGCAAAGCTCAACTCATTGCTCGGGACCAGGAGGGAGGGAGGCGAGCGGAGTTCCGGCGTTGCTCCGGCGTTCCCCCCAGCCGCCGCCAAGGGCTTTGAATAGCGCGATGGCGCTCCTGTCCAGGCTGACTTGGCTTTGCACCAGCGTGTCTTGCGCGCTGGCCAGAGAACGCTGCGCCGTGACCACATTGACATAGTCGCCACGCCCGGCGCGGTAGACCACCATCGCGAGCGATGCGGAGTCTGCATAGGCCGCGACGGTGCGACGCAGCGCGGCCTCGTGGGCGCGCTCACGGTCGAGATCCGTCAAGGCCTTTTCTACCTCCTCAACCGCAGCGTTCACTTTTCCGCGCCAGGAGGCGATCAACTCTTCGCGCACCGCCGCCCGCTCCCGCACCACCGCGGCCCGCCGGCCGGCGTCGAAGATGGGCATGTCCACAGTCGGCCCGAGCGACCAGACGTTCGAGCTGAGCTTGGTGACGCCGCTGAGGCGGCTAGAGTTCAGACCAACGGAACCGGCCAGGGATACGGCGGGCAGTCGGTCGGCTTCCGCGACGCCGATATTCGCCGTGGCTGCGGCGATCCGGCGTTCGGCGGCGCGAATGTCCGGCCGCCGCGCCAACACCGTCACCGGCGGCTCCGGATTCACGCCCCCTGCCAAGGACGGCACGGGGCGCACCGGCGCGAGCCGGGTTCGCACCGCAGCCGGGGTCTGCCCGATGAGAACGGCCAGGCGCAGCTCCACTTCGCGGGCGCCCTGCTCCAGCGGCGGAATTGTCGCGCGGGCGCTTTCCAGTTCAGCCTGCGCCTGCACGGCGTCCAGCCCCGTGCCTGTGCCTGCCTGGGCCTTGGCCCGCGCCAGGGCCAGGCTGTCCTCACGCAGGGCGACGGTTTGCCGGGCCAGCGCAACCCGCGCCTGATAGCCGCGCAGCTGCACGTAGTAGCTGGCCACATCGCCCTGCGTACTCAGCAAGGTGTCCGCCAAGTCCGCCACGTCCGCGTCCGCCGAGGCTATGGCGCGCTCAAGGTCGCGCCGCTTGCCGCCGAAGATGTCCAGCTCCCAGCTCGCGTCAAACCCGACGGCGAAGCTGTTGCTAGCGACGTAGCTGCTGCCGAGCGAGTTATCCGTGCCGGTGGTGGCGCCCGCGAAGGTGCGGGATCGCGTGGCGCTCGCAGAGGCGTCGACGCTCGGGTAAAGCGCCGCATTGGTTTGCGTGGTGGTTTCGCGCGCCTGCCGTAGTCGCGCCACCGCCTGGGCCACATCCGTGTTGCCCGCCCCCGCTTCCTCGATCAATTCGTCGAGCGCCGGATCCTTGAAGCGACGCCACCAGTTCACGAGCGACTTCCGGCGTTCCGCCTGGTCCTGCGGCGAAGACCAGGCGGCAGCGACGGCCGGAGTCGGCGCGATGTGGTCGGGGCCAACGGTGCATCCGGATAGGACCGCCCCCAGGCCGAGCAGAAGCATGCAGGCGCCCCAGGACAGCACGGCGCGCATCAAGGCGTTCCCGTGCTGGCGGCCTTCAGCGTCAGGGGCTCCGCTTCGATGAACACGTCCAGGATTTGCCCGACAAAAAGTGGGAGGTCCTCCGCTTCGACCTCCATGACGACCTGGAGGACGCGAGTATCGACGCGCTCGCTGCTGCTGCCGGTAAGCGAGCTCTTCGGCACGACATAGGGTTCAATTCGGACAAAGCGCAGAGGGGAGAACAGGCCGGCGTTGCCTCGCAGGTAGGCCCGACCGGGCTTGCCCGGCCGCACGCGCCAGGCATCGTTTTCGTCAATCTCCACCCGCACCTGCAGCTTGCCTTGCCGGCCGAGCACGACCAATGCAGTGCTCAGCGCCGCAGCCGAGGCGTACTCGCCAACGCGTACATTCACTTGCAGGACGGTAGCGTCGAAGGGCGCCCGTACGATCAGGCGGTCCAGCGTCGCCTCGGCCTGCGCGAGTTGCGCCTCGGCCGACCCGACGCTCGCCTGGGCCGTGGCGAGCTTGGCCTCGTATAGCCGGACAGCTAGGCGGCGCTTGGATAGATCTTCGGCGCTGATGGCCCGCCGGTCGGTCACCGCCTCGGCGAAGCGGAGTTGGGCGCGATAATCGTCAAGCTGCGCCGCCGCCTCCGTGACCTGGGCCCGCGCCGAAACGAGCTCGGCTCGACGCTGATCGCGCGCGCTTCGTTCGGTGCGGTCGTCGAGGCGGAACAACGGCGCATCCTTGGGGACGCGCTGGCCCGCCGTCACTGCCACCTCCGTCACCACGCCGGAGGAGAATGCGGCGATGCCGATGGTGCGGCCCGGCGTCTCCGTCAGGCCGCTGCCGCTGACATAGGATGTGAAGGGCGATGCGCCCGGCTCGCTTACTGGCTGCGCGGGAGGCGCTGCACGCCCCGTGCCGATCACGACGGCGCCGGCCAGGAACAGGCCCACCACGGCCAGGCCGGGCAGAATAAGAGTTTTGACAATTCGGATCATTGGTCGTGCCTTGCAGCCTCGGCCGGGGTGGAAATACGCACCACACGACCGTCATCCATCTCCGCGATGCGGTCGGCGTAGTCGTAGATGCGATGGTCATGGGTGACGACCACCAGGGTGGAGCCCTTCTCGCGCGCCAGTTGGCGGAGCAGGCGCATGACCTCCTCGCCGTTTTTGTGGTCAAGCGCGCTGGTGGGCTCGTCGCAAACAATAAGGCGCGGGGCATGAACGATGGCGCGGGCGATGGCGACGCGCTGCTGCTGGCCGCCCGAGAGCCGCGAGGGAGATTCGTCCGCCTTGTCCGCCAGGCCCACGGAGGCGAGCACCGCCTCCGCGTCCCGCCGCGCTGCGGCCCAGCTGCGACCGTTCAGCAGCAGCGGCACGGACACGTTCTCGGCGACGCTCAGCGTGGGGATCAGGTTATAGGCTTGGAACACGAAGCCTATGTTGGCGCGGCGGAAGTCGGCGGCCTGGCCCTTGTCCATGGCTTCCTGGTCCTCGCCTAGCACGCTGCATTCGCCGCCGTCCCGGCGCAACAGCCCGGCGATGACTGTGAGCAAAGTGGTTTTGCCGCAGCCGGATGGACCGACCAGGAACAGCACCTCGCCTTCCCGGGCGTCTAGGTCGATGCCACGGAGCACGGGAACGGGCCCGGCGCTCGACGCGAAGGAGCGCGTCACGCCGACGCAGCGCAGGGCTGTGGCCGAGGAAGCGGCGGCGGAGGCGCTCACTTGAACACCACCGCTGGGTCCGTGCGCAGGACGCGCAGCAGCCCCATCGTGCCCGCCACCACGCCCACTAAAACCACGATACTCCCCACCGCAGCCAAAAGCGGCCAGGTGAGCGTGAGGGAGATCTCGCTGTTGGCCAGGACGAATCGGAGCAGGGCGGCGCCCGCGCCGATGCCCAACCCGAACCCGATCAGGGTGACCCCGGCGGCCTGGAGCGTGACCATGCCTACCATGGTGGCGTCGCGCGTGCCCATGGCGCGGAGCACGGCGAAATAGCGCTGATTGTCGAGCATGAAGTCGTAGAATGTCATGCCGGCGATGCCGCCTCCGATGACGAAGGCCATCACCGCGGACAGTCCGACATTCATGATCACGCCGGTGTTCTGTATGAAATAGGCCAGCGAGCTGCTGGAGAATTCCTCGCCGGTATAGGCGCGCAGCCCTGTGCTTTGGCGAATAAGGGTCTGTACGCTGACCACGTCGGCGCCGGGCTGCAGGCGCACCAGTATGTAGGACAGCAGCTTGCGCTCATTGGGCAGGATCGTCTTGGCCCGGTTATATGTTGTGTAGACCACAGGCTGGGACTGGAAGTTGCGCTGGCCGCGATAGACTCCGACCACGGTCGCCCGGTGGTCGTTCAGCTCGAAGGTGGCGCCTACGCCGGCCGCTTGTTGCTGCCCATTTGCGTCGCGCCGCGCCAACTTGTCACGCGCCGCATCCTCGTCGATCAGCACTGCGTCGGCGTTGCGCAGGTCAGCCAGGCGGCCTGACAGCATCGAAGCCGGCCCACCGATCAGGGTGGCGTCATCCAGGCCGATGAGCTGGCAGTTCTGGGACGTGCCGTCGGGCAGCCGGGCCTTGATGGAGCCTTTGTAGAGCGGCACCGCCCAGGCGACGCCAGGGACGCTCCTGACCCGGTAAACCTGCGTATCCGTCAGCGCCTTGATGTCGTCCACGTTCTGCACGCGTGCGTCAACCACCCATAGGTCGACGCCGCCGATGCTGTCGATGAAGCTCGTCGTGCTGGACAGGATGCCCAGCAGGGTCGCCCCCTGCTGCGTGATCAGCAGGGTGGTGAATGCCAGGGAGAACAGGATGCCGAGGTATTTGGCGGTATCGCCGACCAACATCTTCCAGGACACACGCAGCATCGGAACTCTTTTTGACGTTCAACCGAACTGCGAAGCAGCGCGACCATTTGTCTGAGCGTCGGGGGTTCGAAGCCCGGCGCTGGCGGCTTAGGCATCCATAATAGCGAATTGAAATTTTAATTTCAATTCCATATTTTAATTGAGCCGTTTGCCCGTCCTGCTATTAGGGACCCCATGCTGATCACCCACTCTGGCCGACGCACCGACGGCCGCCAAACCGCCGAAGCCGTGTTGCAGGCGGCTGGGCACGTCTTTGCCGTGAAGGGATTCGATCGAGCCACCAGCAAAGAGATTTGCGCCATGGCGGAGGCGAACAGCGCCGCCGTCAACTACCATTTCGGCGGCTTTGACGCCCTTTACGACGCCGTTCTGCTACGCGCCCATGAACGGGTCCTGAGCTCGGAGGATTTGGCGGCGATCGCGGCAAGCGACGTGGCGCCGGCCGACAAGATCAAGCGGATCATCGCGCTTCACCTGGACGCCCTGCTCGGCTTAGGCTCGCACGCGTGGGAGCTTCGCGTTGTCAGCAGGGAGCTTGTCTCGCCGTCACCAGCCATGCTGCGCCTCCATGCGCAGCAGATGAAGCCGCGCATATCGACGATCGACGTCATCGTCGCCGAGATCATGGGCGTGCCGGTTGACGATCCAGTCGTTCGTCAGGCCGCATTTTGCACCATGACCCCAAGCCTCATGCTGCTGATTGGATCGCCCGGGATGGTTCATACCATCACCAGTTCCGGCCGGGCGGATGCTGCTGATCTTTCCGCGTTGGTGGAGGCTCTGGCCGCTTATGCCCTTGCCGGCATTAAAGCTCTCGGCGCCCTGGCCCAGTCTGCCGGCCGGAGCAAAAAGGGTGAGGACACACATACTTAGCCGCCACCTGTGAGACTAGGCTCTAGGTCATGATCTCATAAAGGGGATTTCCGAATCGGCGGGAGGATGATTCCACCTTCGGATCGTGGACCGCTATAGAAATCTCGGCGAGCGTTTATTCAACAAAATCGAACACTACAGAGGCGTAGCAACGCGCTATGATAAGCGCGCCGACAATTTCCTCGTCGGCGTGCAGCTCGCCTCGATCCGAGTTTGGATGCGCCTTAATGAGTCGATGGCCTAGAGCCCATTGACGATGTCGTTCGATTCGGTAACATTCACGCATCAGTCAGGCGTGAGGCTCTAATCCATGCGCGTCTCCAGGCCCTGCTAACCGGTTTAGGGAACTTGAAATTGCCCTATTTCGTGCGTTTGCCCTATGAGTCCATGAACCTGCCGGATGTGATGGCGCCTCCCTTTGACGAGATCGACATTGTTGATCTCGCGAAGGACGTCTTGATTTTTGAAACAAGCGGCAGCGCGCAACGCGGCTTCCGCATCCGTGACAACCTTGCCCCCGGCGACGTCGGCGAAATGGTTTTGAGTCTAACCTCCGAAAGGGAAACCCCGCCCATAACGATTAGCTTGAGGCCGAGCGACCTCGTAGCCGGGGGCTCGCGCATTCCCGCCAATTCGATTCGAATCCACCCATCGACGGTGACCGTTTCGAGTGGCATTCCCACGGACGTTACGGTGAAGGTGATGGCGCCGCCCGACGCGCGACCCGGCGTCTACGCCGGGACCATTTCGGCGACCGGCGACGAAACCTTCTCTGTGCCCTTCCAGGCGGAAGTTCGCTGACCCTGCTCGTTACGAACAGCTCTCAGGCGTCCCGCCCGGTTACGAAATCGAGACAATAGGCGATAAAGTCACGGTCGACGCCAGAGGCGCTGGCAAAGGCCGCAGGAAAGACGGCTCGGGCTCCCTCGACCAATTTTGCCGCCGCCTTGCCCGCATAGCCGACGCAGTCATGCCGCTCCATTGCATTAAAAACCCATGCAACCTCCGCTTCCTTGCGCGCGTTTCGGGGCGTGGCGAGAAAGCGTGAAAGTCGCCCTCGCTCGGTAGGATCGACGACGGCTGCCAGCCGGGAGAGCATCAGGGTCCTCTTGCCTTCATAGATGTCGCCGAAAATCTCCTTGCCGTAACGATCGTGCGAGCCGACCAGGTTGAGTACGTCGTCCTGAATTTGAAAGGCGGCGCCGAGATAGAAGCCGAATGCGTTGAAAGCGTCGAGATTCGGCTCGTGCGGGCGTGCAATTAGGGAACCGATGCGGCAGGGATGCATGAAGCTGTACCAGCAGGTCTTCTTCAGAGTCATCCGCAGATAGTCTTCAGGTCTGATTGATAGTTCGTTGTCCCGAATCCAGCCGAGCTCCATCGCCTGTCCTTCGAGCGACTCCGAAACCAAATGATCGAACTCGTCGAACACCCGCCAAGCGGTCTCCGGGCCAAGGCGTGAGAAGTTGCTGCGCAATAAGCGAAAGGCGTTCGCCAGCATCGAGTCTCCGATATTGATGGCGAGTGGGGCGCCCAGTTGAGCATGGAGGCAAGGAATGCCTCGCCGACTTTCGCTCTGGTCCTGAATATCGTCGTGGATCAGAAAGGCGTTGTGGAGAAGTTCAAGCGCAGCCGCAGATGTCAGAGCGTCCTCAAGTCTGCCGCCGAACGCTCGGCACGAGGCGATGAGAAGCGCCGGACGAATTCCCTTGCCAGACCTCGCGCAGAACTCGCGCATTGGCTGGTAGAGATACGCCCGCGGCTCGCCGTCGGGCAGACGTTCGAGCAGCGTTGCGCGAGCCAAGCCGCCGTATTCGCCAAGTCGCTCGAGAAACGCCTTCCTGTCCATCGCCGGTCAGGCTTTCTGCGTGATTCGGATGCGCGACTGCGCCCGAGTGGCGTCTGCGCTGGTCGTATTTAAGACCGTCGCCATGTCCGGCGACGACGCGCCCGCGAGCCATGGCTCCGCAGTCACCGCGGCCTTCGAGACCGCGTCCATGAGTGGTTTCGGCGCGCCGAAATCGGTGACAGTGTCAATTGGGTCGCGAAGCACGCCTGCCGGTAGACCGATCATGGACAGCGCCTGAGCTGCAATGGGGTGGGACAGCGGCGCACTCGCGGCGAGGAGCGCTTCGACAAACGGCGTCACGGCGGCCAGCGGCCCGGCGCCGCCCGCCGTGACGCCGGTCGTCGCTTGGCCAATCGCGAGCGCCGCCTCAGCCGCCTTGGCAAAGCGGTCGTCCCAGGGCAGACCGGACTGATAGCGAGCCCGATCATAGGCGCGGAACGGCGCGAGCGCCTCTGGCTCGTGCAGATTCCACAGTTGGCACTGCGGGCGGTCGGAGCCGCTTCGCTCTAGAATTGCGTTGACGGCGCGCCGGGCCGCCTCGTTAGCACCCTCCATCGTCGCAAGATCGGTGAATGTTCGGACGTAATCGGACGCAAGAAAAAAATTAGGGATCGCGGTCGCCGCCTCAGGCCTCAGACGCCAAGTGTTCTTGTTGTTGACCAGCAACGGCTCGCCGTCCGATCTCCGGCTGGGATCAGACGGATCGTCCCCGATGTCCGGATCGAGGAACCAGAAGTGCAGATCCTCATCGCGGAGCACTTCGGCGTCGCCAACATTCAGGCTGCGCTTCAGCTGAAGCCATGTCTCGTCTGCGATCTCTTGGCGCGTGCACTCGACCGCCGCCTTGCCATTAAATCCAGGCGTATCCCACTGCGAGATGTCGACGGAAAGCACCCCTCGCGTTTTGCCGTCGCCCCAGTCGGCAAAGTCGATGGTATTCCAGAACTGCCGTTGGGAGACGGCGGTCAATGCCCAGGGACTGTCGATGAAGATGATGTGGCCGTGAATGATCGGCGCGTCGTGCAACAAGTAAAACTGGATGCCGTTCATCCACTCCACGCTGTTCGACAGCGGCCCCAGGTTCGCGAGCGAGGGGTCGATCGCCTTCATCGCCGGCGTGACGAGGGGCGCCATGCGCTCGACGGGCAGGGCGCCAATGAACCAGTCGGCGGACGCGTGCCGCGTTTTGCCGGCGGTTTGCACCGTTGCGCCGGTAATCCGGCCGCCGCCAACCTGAATCTCCATCACTTCAGAGTCGAGATGATAGACTAGGCCCATGGTTTTCAGATATGCGAGCCATGGGAGGATCCAGACCTGATTGGTCGGCCCGTTCAGCAGTCGGTCCGATGCGACTCCAGGCGTCAGGATGCCGAAGAGCAGCTGTACAAAGATGTCGCCGATCGTCTTGACGCTCGCCGACCTCGCCTTTGCGGCGACGAGCGAACGCGTGATGCCTATCGCCAGCAGCTTCTGGTAGGCGGCTGAGCGGCTCTCGGCTCCAACGAAATCCCACCAGTCCATTTTTTCGTATTCGTCAAAACGCCGATCTTCGCACGAGGTGATGATCCGCCAAACGCAACCGGAAAAATGCTCGATCTCGGCGTAAGGGATCTCGTTGTGCGGCGAAATGCTCCACAAGAACGTCTTCAGCGTTGTCGCGAGTTCGTAGGCGTTTGCGGGAAAGCGCGAGGGCAGTTCGATCCCAGCCTTGTCGTAGCGCGCGACGAGTACTTGCGTCGTCTCCACGAGACTGTCGAAGACCGTCCCGCTTCCTGACGGAATGCGAGACAGGGTGTCGGTGATGTGGCGGTAGAAGTTCGGGAAAAAGCGAAAACCGTGCTCCCCCGGCACAAACTGCTGATAATTCCCCTTGGGCAAAGCCGCCTCGCGCCCTTCTAGCGCTGCGACGCATCCGTTCTTAGAGCCGTGATTGCCGAGCCCTTCGCGGACGGGAATGCTTCGGGCCTTACCGCCCGGGATTTTCAGCTTCTCGAAGATCTCGACCACGAATCCCCGCTCGAGCAGTTCGTGCGCCGCACTGAGGCCGGCGACCCCGCCTCCGAGAATGACGACCTTCTGTGGCACGACGTCCTCCCTCAGGTCTGGCGAGCCGGTGCGGACGGGAACTCGTACAGGTCGTATTCGACGAGATACCGCTCAAGGTTGACCTCCCCCACGCTGAAGCACTGAAGGCGATTGAGCCAACAGTATCTAGGCTCCGACGTGAGGTAGCGTGGCGCGAAACGAAGCGGCGCGCGTTTCGGTCCGCTGCCGGCCGCCAGCATCCGGTAGCCGTCGTGACCGAAATCGACGACGCCGCTGTATTCGGTGAGAATGATCCCGCCATCGACGGGTTTGATGAGGGCGTGAATTTCCGCTATCCCCACGCCGTCGGGGCGGATGCGCATCCAGTCGCCGCCCCGGTGCAAGATTTCGCCGGAGACGCCGGGTCCGTGTACGGAGCCGCCGCCACGCAGCATGAAGGTTAAGCGGAGGCCGTCCGGCGTCTCGCCAACCGGATATTCGTCGCGTTCTACGGGGGCTGTAACCCGGAACAAAAATTTCGGCTCGAACGGAAACCGGGCCGGGTGGGAAGGAACGATTCGCGAGGCTTCGGTTGCAAAACGCTCGGTCGCCGTCGCCGCGGGAGCCCCCAGCTGTCTCAACTGCGTCAGTGCGACGCCGCCCCGTCGGGGATCGGCCTCACGGCCCGAGCAGGATAGGACGGGCACGAACGACACAAGCGCATCGTCCGGCTGTGGCGGCAGGACGACGGCAAACTGCTCTTCCCCATCGGATCGAGCGGCTAACTGCGTACGATACCCACGCGCTATGCGCGGCGCGCCGCCGTTCACCGTATAGACGACATTCACCACATTGGCGGGATGGACGGGACGCGCCGCGACGAGAATGTGTCGCGCGTTCGCGGCCAGATCCGGCGTGTCCCAACGCAGTGAAAGCCCTTTCTCGGCGTATTCGGCCATAATGAAGTCGGGCCTAACTCTGTTTGATCTGGATAAGGGCGACCGCCAAGGCATCCTTCACCCGAAGCACGAAGCGCTGCGATACCCGAAAAACATGATCGCCGTCTTCCGTCGCTTGCAAATATCGAACTGAAATATCGTGCGCCACGACAATTTCGACAGGATTGCCCTGGAGCGAAACGACGATGCCCCTGCCGCTATCCTTTGGCGGAATACCAGCATCTTGCTTTTTGTTTTCGGCCGCATCCTGCCTTGGGTAATTATTCAGCGTACTCGAGCGTAGGAGCGGGCCGTTCAGTACCGGCGGAATGCTGTCGGCAGGCAGAACCATCGAGTCGGGGATCGGCGTGTAGACCGATGTATACAGCGTATCCGAAAGAACACACGCATATGGTTTATAATATCCGTTGGTCTCGAGAAGATTGATGGCGTTAACCACAGCCGTGAAGGTCGCGGCGCCAAGCATACCCACTGGCTCAATCGGTATTGGGTTATTTGCATTGCACGCTGCGCTAACAAGGCCTACGTAATTGTCCTCACCGCCAACCTTATAGATCGGCGGGATACCCTCTGCGCCTTGGACGAACTTATCCTTTTCGCCGGCAAAGATGATCGCGTCTTCGAGCCGAGCAATAATCTGCGCCGCGCGCTCGAACATAATCCTCGCGGCCTCCATTTCCGGATCTGCAAGCATATGGTTCTTGACGAAGACATTCACTGAGACATTGGCGAGCCGGATTGTTGACTCGTCGTCAACGACCAGTCGCTTAAGGTCCTCGTCATACGAAAGTTTGTTGACTGTCGTGGTGGTCGCTCCGGCCGGCAACGGTCCGTAGAGCGGCAGGAACGACGCCGCCACGCGGGCGCGCAGGGCTTCGTCATGGACAATTTGGCGGATCCTGCTCCACTGGCCGTCCGTCAATGGGGAGCCGAAATCACTCATGCCTCTAGCTTCCTTCTGAAATATTCGTCGCCGCCCGCTGGCTGCGCGCCAGTTGAGAGGGTGCGCAACGTTTCCTCGGCCCGACCGATCAAAGGCACAGCGCCTTGGGCCTTGGCGATGTTGCGCGCCGTTCTCGCGTCTTTCTCGGCCCGTTCGAGATCGTGGAGTTCACCGAACGCGATAGCGCGAACACGGTATAGTTCTGGCAAATAGTTGCGCTCGCTACGGCGTTCTGAATCCTCGATGGCGTCTGAAAGACGACGCGCGGCATGAGCCGGATCGCCGCACTCGATCAGCAATTCGCCCAGCGCGGGCTCGAACTGACTCATCACGATCGATGAATCGGTCGCCCTGAATTGCTTCATGTTCTCGATAATACGCAGGATGGCGCCTTGGCGGTCGCCATCCTGCGCCTCCACCAGGGCTAGACAAATCCGCGCCGAGGGCTCCCAGAAGCGAAAGCCCTCGGCTGCGGAGATGTGAACCGCCCGCTCGGCGATCGGCGCCAGTCGCGCCCACTGGCGGGAGAACACCAGAAAATAAGACGAAACGCACAGGCAGTGGACTAGCGCCGGCGGATGCTGCAGCTCCTCGGCCATGGCGTGCGCTTTTGCCATCGACGCATCGGCTTCAGCATCGCTTCCTAGCAACCAGTGAACGTTCGAAAGTAAGGTCGGCAATGCCAAACCTGGAGAGAGCTGGAATGCGAGCAGCGCCTGCCGATCTGCATCCGGCTCATAGCGCGCGATTCCGATCTCCGCCGCCGACAGCGCCTCACGATACTCGCCCCGTGAGTAGTGACTATAGGTGAGCGCATGCGCCGACACGAGTTCGAGAACGGTGCTTTTCGTCTCTACCGCCATAGTCGCAACAGCGCGGGCAGTTTCCAGCGCGGGGTCCATTTCGCCGCGGATGAAGTAGTTTGTCCACAAGCCCCATGTCGCGCCGCACAGAGCCTCTCCATCGGAAATCTTCTTTGCCAGATCGATCGCGCGACGGCAGGCGATTTCGACGTCCCTGGCCGCCCAGCCATATATGGCTGAAGTCGCCGGAGCCAGCGCCATATGGAGTCGAAGCTCCATTTTCGCGCGCTCGGCGTTGTCCGGGAGAAGAGCCAGTTGCTCCAGCGCCGCACGCAGATAGGCGACAGCAGGAATGTTTGCGGCTCTGTCGAGAGCGTGGCGTCCTGCGGCAAGCCAGTGCGACGTTGCCGGCACCGGGAGGCCTCCCCTCGAGCAATGGTGCGCGATGACTTCAGGCTCGACGCCTGCGAAAGCCGGTTCGTTGGCCAGCATCGCTTCCGCGACGGCGCGATGGAGTTCCCTCCGTCTCTTTCTGAGCAGCGACTCGTATGCGGCGTCCTGGACCAGTGCGTGGTGGAATCTGATCACTCGGACGCCGCTTAGCGCGTCCTCCCGCGCAAGACCTGAATTGAATAAGCGGCGCAAGGCTCCCTCGATATCGGCGTGATCAGGAGCGATTGCGCGCAGCATGGCGTCGCTGAATTCGTGGCCAATGACGCTACCTATTTGCGCAATTTCCCTGGCGTCGCCGAGTTGGTCGAGGCGGGCCATCAACGAATCTTGAAGTGTCGCCGGGATCGTAAGCGCTGGAAACGATTCCGAAGCGTTGTTGAGGCTCGGCACGGTGTCCAGCACGGTCTTGGCCAGCTCTTCGACAAACAAGGGCACGCCGCCGGCCTTCTTGAGGATCATGCGCACGATTGACGCCGGCAGGGCGCGCTCACCTAGGACCGCGGCCAGGAGGCAGGCGCCGGCTGTGGCGTTGAGTGGTTCGAGGCTGATCGTCTTGGCCGGTCCCGCGATCACATCAGGAGGCACAAAATTGGGCCGGTGCGTCACGAGCAGGAGCATCGGCAGCCGAGGCATTCGGTCGACGATTGTCGTCAGGAAGTCGAGAGTCGCGGCGTCCGCCCAGTGTGCGTCTTCCAGCAAGATGAGGACCGGAGCGCTGTGCGTCATTCCTTCAAGCCAGCGTCCGAGAGCGTCATACATGCGCCGCGCACGCGTCGCCGCGTCGAGGCCGTCGTGCGCATCGTTCTCGAAACCAAGGAGATCGGCGAAAAGCGATTGGTCGGCCGGGCCCAGCGTCGGACAATCCGCGACCAGCGAGTCGACTCCGGCCCGACGCGCCTCAGTGGAAAACGTTCGCGAAAAGCCGGACCTGATCTCAATATCCCTGACGATCGGATGGAGCGCGCGATTGGCCAAATGGGCCGCGCAATTCCATCTGACGATCTGCACAGATTTGTTCCGGAGCTGCTCGATGAACGCAAGAACAAGCCGGGACTTTCCGATTCCGGCCTCGCCGCGGACCATGACAATTTGACCGTCGCCGGACTGCGCGACGGACCATCTCTCGACGAGCGCGCCAAGTTCCATCTCGCGCCCGACAAATGGCTGGAGCTTAGAACTCGCACGGGCGTCGAACCGGTTCTGCGCAGCGCTTTCTCCTACCAAGCGATAAGTCGTCACTGCTTCCGGAAAGCCTTTTAGGACGATTTCGCCCCGCGGCTCGTAGTCGAATAGCCCACCACTGAGATTTCGCGTCGCTTCCGAAATGATGATCTCACCTGGCCTTGCGATCCCTTGCAGACGCGACGCGAGGTGGAGCGCATCGCCGACAATCGTCTGTTCGCGCCCGTTCGTGGATTCGCCGACGTCGCCCACCACCACCATCCCCGTCGCGATGCCGACGCGAACACTCAGCGCCTCCCCATCAGGCGTATGCAATTGTCCGATCTTCGCGACGATTTCCAAAGCTGCGCGCGCTGCGCATTGTGCATTGTCCTCGCGGGCTCTGGGATAGCCGAAATAGGCAAGCACGCCGTCGCCACGATAAGCGGAAACGTACCCAGCCCCCCGCGTGATGATGCCGGCGCAGCTGTCCTGAAATGAGCAGATCAACTCGCTGAAGTCCTCGGGATCGAGGCGAAGCGCCAGGGGCGTGGAGCCGACCAGATCGCAGAACATCGAGGTCAGCTGCCGGCGCTCTCCTGCCGCTGGCGATCTCGGCTTTCTAAGCCGGGCCTTGGCCTCCGATCTAGCCCGCAAGAATCTTTTTCGTTGTCCGAGGGTTAGGCCAAGTTCGCAGAGGTCGGCTTCTGACAACTCGTGGAGTGTGCGCTCGTCGACGTCGTGGGCTGCTAGCAGCTCGTGGAACTCTCCGAGCCTGAGTCGGTCGAGAGCCGCCCGAAGAGTCATGCGCAATTGTCCATGACCACCTACCCAAAACCGTAAGAGCGTAACCGACCATCAGGCAGGTGTTTGTCCAGGAAAGATAACGTGGAGGTTCCGATAGCACACAACCTGCCTTCGCGGCAATGTAGTTGCAAGCCGGAAATAGCCGCAATTTGTGAATTTGCATGGTACTAGATATTATCAGGACAAGAGTTCTTTCTTGCTGTTTGGCGAATGGCTCCTTCCAAGCTGATATTGTTTCGCAGAATAAGGCGCCGCTGCAACGGTATTGTCACATTAAGTGAAACGGAGCGAGAGGCGGGGTAAGCATGAGTTATGTCCAACCAGCCAAGAATTATTGACGCCATCAGTTCCGTTAGAGATGATCAGCTATTTGGTCTGGCTCTATTTCCGCTTTCCTGCCACGCTACGTTTAATCGCGATACACCATAAATAAGTTATTTAAATGTATTTAATATTTTATTTAATTTGAGATGCTTGGCTTAATAGTAAATACAATTCTAGACGACAACATACGTACATTCTATATTTGTATAGAAAGCATAAGACTATTGTAAGATCTGTAACTTTTTTTTGAATCATAGTCGTCATAATGGTCTTCTTTGTCCTACAATTTCTGCAATTATGAGACGCAAACGAACGTTTATCTCATAATTAAGTGAAACAATTCGCAAAATTTGTCAGAACCTCATGATTAAGCGCAGCGCGACACCATTCTCGTCTCGGTCGGCCAAGATTCACATAATTGACGTCATCTATGAAACCAATTCGGTGCTCCGACTCAATTTATTATCAATTCAACCCATCCAAAATGGGAAATCTCGCCTTTGGCGTCAACGCGACAGCCAGCTTCGATCCTCGAAATCCTCGGTAGCCGGCCGCTATTCAACGCTTACGGATTTACGGCGCCGCCATCGGCGATCAGTTGACGGCGGCCTGGCCGACCTTATCGATATCAGCCCTGACTTTGGTCAAGCCGCCGTACGGGCCGATGTGAGCGACACCTGCACAGGATGCGTAACCCCGAGGAAATCTAGGCCGGTTCCGGTCGCGTCAAACGCATAGCGCAAGCTGCCTGTTGATCGGATGCTCGCCTTTATCATCAGGGTGTTTGCGGCGCCTTAAACCGGGCCTACGTATACGTAAATTCCATCGGCCTCCTTCCGGAATGATCCAGCAGGAATCACGCCAATGAAAGGGCCGACCTGAACGTCAACTGTCTCAGAGTCAGGATGAAGGCCTCGGTGGTCTTTGGTGACAAACTCCGAGTGAAGGCTAAACGAATCTTTTAGCCAGCTGCCCGACAATTGCAGCGTTAGCCCCGCGACAGTAAAGGCGTGGAAGGGGGGACCAATCGGCGGCGGAGGAACGACGGCGACGCCATAGGGCGCATGCCCCACGGGAACCGTGTCAACACTGTGTTCGTGGTCGTGTCAATCACCGACACGCTGCTGCCGCAACCGAATCCTGAGTTCGTGACATAAACGTGTTGGCTGTGGTGCGAATTCCACGAACGGATGCGAAATTGGGGGCTCTGGCGTTCTTAGGATCAGGCGGCAAGCACCGCAGTCCAGATCTCTGGCACTGTTTTGTCAGTCGTTCTGAGTTTGCTCAATGCGAATTGAGCTTTCCTGATCCGATGCATGAGCTCGATGCCGGCGATCGTGATCGACGCGCTTCGAAATCGCTTGAACCCGAGCATAGGACCCAAACGAAGCTTGATGGATCGGTGGTCCTGTTCAATTAAATTATTGAGGCACCTTTGATGAGCGCACCTTGGTCCGCCCGCCTCGCCGATGTTCGCACAGAAATTCCCTGGCTGCCCTGTGCGACGCCTGATAGCCGTCGAGCGTGATCTTTTGTAGCAGCCCGGGCCTGGCTTTTGAACGCCCAGGGGAAAAACGCTTTGGCGGCCGCGACGTCTCGATTGGCGCGCAGCAGGAAATCGACGGCTTTTCCGTCGCTATCAACGGCACGATAGAGGTAGGTCCAGCGGCCCTTGATCTTCACATAGGTTTCATCGACCCGCCATGACCGGCCCGCTTTGCGGGCAAACCGGTTCCACCGCTTTTCGAATTCAGGAACGAAGCTCTGGACTCATCGCATGATTGTCGTATGGGCCAGATCAATCCCTCGCTTGGCCATCATTTCCACGAGATCGCGAAAGCTGAGCGTGAGCCGTAGATAGCAGCGAACGCAGAGAACGACTATTTCCTGGTCGAAATGCCGGCCCTCGAAAAGTTCATCAATGCACAACATCACGGGTTTTTCCGACGTCGAGGTGGCGGCGATTATGCCCTGCCTCAACCGTTTGCACCAGAACCCGAAGCGGTTCCAGCGCTTTCGAATTCCGGAGCATAGCGCTGGATCCTGCGCATGATCGTCGTATGCGCCGGAGACATTCCCCGCTCAGCCATCATTTCCACGAGATCTCGAAAGCTAATCTTGAATCGAGGATGCAGCCGGATGCAGAGAGATGATGATCTCCCGCTCGAAATGGCGGTCCTTGAAAAAATCATCTATGCGCGGCATAGCGATTCGCTTGCTCCAAAGGCCAGTTTGCGGCGAATATGACCCGTTTCAGCGGAGTGCGCCAGAGTCGTTATGACGATCACCATCAGGATCGGCACTATACTGAGCTTCCTTTTTCGACCGATGGCTCTGAAGCTGACAGTATACCCCCCCAACGTTTCTTTCACTCTCAAAAAAGAGGAATTCGCCTCTCTTCGCGCGCTCTTAAAATCCACAATTGTGCCGAATACCATTGATAACGCCGGCTATTCTTGCCCAATCTCACAATTTCCCTGCGTCGCATTTTGTCGCGAGGCACTTTGCAAAAGTTTGGCGTATTTTCAGGGTCTTATGAGTCCAAGGCGCCGCGGCAAGCATGCAAAGTGAAGCAAACCCTGATTAAGCGCAACGCGGCGGCCGCCACCTGGATGGCGCCGCAACGCTAACCCGCGTAAGGTTCGTTCGCGTCCGTGGACGGAGATCGTTCGTTCGCGGCTTTTGTCGTCGCCGGCGAACGTCCCGCTTTCCGGCGCCTCTCACCCAATCGGGCAAAATCATCAGTGACCTTCCTTGAAACCAGCCCCGCGCTGGCTCGCGCGCTCGCCGAGCGCGATTACAATGACCCGACGCCCGTTCAATCCGCTGTCTCGAGCAAGGCGGCGGAAAACCGGGATCTCCTTGTTTCGGCTCAGACCGGTTCCGGCAAGACGGTGGCCTATGGCCTCGCCATCGCTTCGACGATTCTCGGCGCCGCCGAGACAATAGGCGATGCCGCCGCGCCGCTTGCGCTCGTTATTGCGCCGACGCGGGAACTCGCGCTTCAGGTCGAGCGCGAACTCCGCTGGCTTTACCAGCATGCCGGCGCGCGGATCATGTCATGCGTCGGCGGCATGGACTCCCGGATTGAGCGCCGCCGGCTCTCGGAAGGCGCGCATATCGTCGTCGGCACTCCGGGGCGCCTGCGCGATCACATCGAGCGCGGCGGATTGAATATCGCCGGGCTCGCGGCCGTCGTTCTCGACGAAGCCGACGAGATGCTGGACCTCGGGTTTCGTGAGGATCTGGAATTTATTCTGAAGGCGACGCCCGCAGGCAGGCGGACCTTGATGTTCTCCGCCACGATGCCGAAAGCCATCGCGGCCCTGGCCAAACGCTATCAACGGGACGCCATGCGAATCGACGTCGCGGGTGGCGAACGTGGTCACGCGGACATCGAATATCGCGCGATTCGCGTGGCCCCGATGGAAGCCGAGCGCGCGGTCGTCAACGTCCTGCGTTTCGTCGAGGCGCAGACCGCGATCGTGTTTTGCAACACGCGCGAATCGGTCCGTCATTTGCACGCGACCTTGCTCGAACGCGGCTTCTCGGCGGTGCTGTTGTCAGGAGAGCTGAGCCAACATGAACGCAACCAAACTATGCAGGCGCTGCGCGACGGAAGGGCGCGGGTCTGCGTGGCGACCGATGTGGCCGCGCGCGGCATCGACCTGCCCGATCTCGGGCTCGTCATCCACGCGGAGCTTCCACACGACGCTGAGGCGCTGCAGCATCGCAGCGGGCGCACCGGCCGTGCCGGCCGCAAGGGGGTGAGCGCGCTCCTGGTTCCGATCTCGCGCCGGGCGCGCGCCGAGCGATTATTGAGCGAGGCTGGAGTCCTCGCTTTTTGGAGCGGACCGCCCTCGGCGGAGGACATCCGCAAGCTCGATCAGGAGCGCTTGTTGCGCGACCCGATGCTCGCCGAGTCGCCTGCCGAAGAGGATATCGAGATGGCGCGGCTGTTGCTCGCCGAGCGTACGCCCGAGCAACTCGGCGCGGCCTTGGTCAAAATTTACCGATCGCGGTTTCCGGCGGTGGAGGAGGTCGTCGATCCTGGAAATGGCCCAGAGCGTCGGGAGGCGCGCGGATCTCGGAGCTTGCCGGAGGCAAAGAGTCCCAAGGCGCCGAGGGCGAAGGCGGCCTTTCCGGCCGGCGTGGCGTGGTTCCGGCTCGACATCGGTCGCAAAAAGAACGCCGATCCGAAGTGGCTATTGCCGATGCTCTGCCGCAAGGGAAACATCACTAAGCAAAACATCGGTGTGATCCGGATATTTGAGCACGAAACCAAATTCGAAGTCGCGGAGTCGGTCGCCGCGCAGTTTGCCGTCAATATGCAGCGTCCGGGCGGCGACAACATCCTCGTAGAGCGCCTGAGCGATGGTTTCGAGGGCAAGACCTTCGAAGCGCCGGCGAAAGGCTCCAAGCCGAAACGCCACGGGAAAGCGGAGCGCAACAGCCGGTCGAGAACCTGAGCGGAGGTATGATTGCATGGTCGTCGGGCTGGAACTGCGCGTCAATCGCCGTTTCGGCGCGGCTCGGCCTCGTCCCTATCGTCGCGTTTCTTGAAACCGGGATGGGGCCAGGGGCGCGGCCGCGCGCTGTTTATGCCGCGGCCCGCGCCGGATAACAGGTAGTGTCCGCTTCTATCTTCCCATCGCATCAGATCGGATTGGACGCCACGCTAACGAAGGACCATGGTCATCGGATCGTGAACTTCGCACTGCGTTATTTCGCCATGCGCATCAACCTTCCACTAGGCTTCGAGCAGTCTTTTTTCCTGGGCATTCGACATTGCCTCCCGGATCTGGAGGGACCATCGATCAAACTTCGATTGGGTCGAGTGCTTGGATTGAAGCGCTTTCGGAGCGCCTCAATCACCATAGCTGGCATCGAACTGATGCATCGGATCAGAAAAAGTCAATTCGAACTCGGCCATCTTCCCCTCAAAGGCAACGCCGCGCCCGAAATTCGGAATGCAGCTCTCGCTGCATGAGCCGACTAACGCTCTCCATCAATGCTTTGTGTTGATTCCGACAGTTTGCGCTAGAGCCGTGAAAACGACCCCTCAAACAGAATACCTATTCCATGAAAAATCACAGCCGGCGCAAGACTCGCTTTCGGCTGGCGGGCTCCGTCTCTACCGGGGGCTTCGAGCTTTCTGGGTTGCGATGAAAGGTTTCAGATCATATCCGTCCTCCCTTCCGCGGTCGTCGAGCTGCTCGCGGGTGACGACCGGAATCGACTACGGAATCTTGACGATTGGCGTGTCTGTCTTGGTGGCCGCGCTCGCGCTATGCGCGACATAGCCCTCGATTCCTTTTGAGATCCGCTTCCGTCGCCCCCGCCGTTTCTACCTTCCACATCGATCGGCTGCCGCAAGCTGATTTGCGGCATTGATCTCCCCCATGGTGCTGCCCTCTTTTAGAGCACTGACAGCACCGTCGGTTGCCCCCAATGTAGATGTAAATTTAGAAAGGCTGCTCATTCGTTCCCCCGAAAACTAATCGCGTGCATAAGATGTAGTAGGTGCCATAGAGCGCGGTCGCCGATATAGATATTAAAATTAGAGAGAAAGCGTATAACAGCGGACTATTTATATGAATTCGTCTAATATTGATCCACAGTTTTGGATATCGCCACGCCAGCCATCCCACACCGAACACAAACGGAAGTGCATCAAGCATGCATATTATTAAAGAAACTGGGAGCTTGTTTCCATGACTATGATTCTCGATAGGTAGAACTAGTGCGCATATAGGTATTGTCAATATGAATAGACACGACAGGATGTCGACACATATTTTGATTGGTGTGCTTCTGTTCATGCTGTCTTCGTCTCTTGACCTTCAAAAGTAAATATGCCCTATCGCCTCGGCTGCTGTGCAAAGTTTCGGATCCAACGCAATGAAGCGCAGCGCCGCATTGCTTCACCCTATCCTCAGTCCCCGCAATCCTCACCCAAATAGCCAAGCCTCATCATCATTGGCGCATGAGCCTCCACGACCGCCTTGACCTGCTTTGCCGACAAGGCCGCTTTCCATTGGCCAGCCCTGCCCGACCGGAAAAACCTGCCCGCGGTTTGCGGCCGCTCGATAAAGCCATGCGCCGCTTCCTGGCGCGCCAGTTCCGCAAAGGACGAGTTTTCAATCGCGCGCCGCAATCGGTCCGTCGTGGCCTTCAACCGGAGAAACGACGCCAGACGGCCAAAGGTCCTCTCGGGCTCCGCCAGCATGTCTTCATAGCGCAAGACCAGCACCGGCCGATGCGGCACAGACATCCAGCTTGCGACGTGAAACCTCCACGAGCCCATGAATTCATGGACGCGCCGTTCCGCGCCTACGCTGCTCGCCGCGGAGTCAGCCATATAGTCGATGATTTGATCAACCGGCAAAGCCGAGTGATGCGCATAAGAAACCGCTATGTCGAGGGGATTTCGGACGATGTGAACCGCCGCCAAAGTCACATCGAAATTGATCGTCGGATGTCCCTCGACCAGAGCCACCGCATTATGGGTTTTGATGAAGATGGGTCCGTCGCGCCCTTGGACCAAATCGGCCCGGACCAGGGAGCGCACGGCGGCGATCTCGGCTGGCGAAGCGAAATGCGCGGGTTTGCCCAAGCGATGCGCAAAGGTCCGGGCCAATCCCTCGCGGCTGGTCATTTGGTCGAGCGCGTTGATGCTTTGCGCATCTTCGACGTCGCCGCGCAGTTCACGCGTCAGATTATGGATGAAGACGCGAACCCAGGTATTGCCGGATTTGGGGTAAGACGCGATCGAGATCGCCTTTTGCCGCGCAAGCGAGGGGAGAGGCTGCTGCGATCCGCCGCCGTGTCCAGCCGGCAGGCTGCACGTTGGGCAGTCGTGTCGCCGACTCGGCTGCCGGACGGCTGCGACAAATTACGCCGATGGGAGTGAGATGTTTTGTATCCATGTCAGGCCGATTCGCCTCGCGTCTTTAGGAGCGCGAGAACTTCGGCCGTGGTCCGCATGGGTAATGTGTCTAAGGAATGGATGGCTTGACAGGCACCGGCGCCGCACGCCCCGCGCGATGCGGAATTGCCTGATCCTTCAATATGGCCGCGGCTCCCCATGGCGGCGACACGCTCATAATAACTTTTTCGCAAGAGTGCGCCAACATCAGTCATTGGAATTCTGATTGCTTTGAGTAAAATGAACAAAAATATATTGGATACAATCATAGCAAGCTTGAGCGTGTCAAACGGAATTCTGCTCCGGGCAGCGATGTATCGAATACCGCAAGGGGCACGGCTGACGCCGTCACGTTAACGCGACTGCGTCTCTCGGCTGCTCCAGCGAAACCACGCATTCCGTCCCCGAAGTCACAATGGCCCGAAAGCAACGCCTCAAGTGTGGCGTCGTCTCATTGGAGAAGCCTTCGAATGTGTGCCTCCGCTAGGCAAGGACGGTCTTGTTGATTTGAGAGACGGAAGGGACGCCGATCAATGTCATAGCGATGCGTATCTCGTTGGCGAAGATGTCGAGCACATTTTCAACTCCGGCCTGTCCGTTCGCCGCGAGAGCGAAGGCGGGAACGCGTCCGAGCATGACGCCTTTCGCTCCCAACGCCAGCATGCGCACCACATCGAGGCCGGACCGAACGCCCGAATCGGCGAGGACGACGAGATCGCTTCCGACTGCATCGACAATTGGCGGTAGGGCCTTGGCCGTCGACAGCGCGCCGTCGAGCTGCCGCCCGCCGTGATTCGAGACGACGATTCCATTTGCCCCAAACCTAATCGCATCGCGGGCGTCCTCAGAATCCAGAATGCCCTTGATGATCATGGGGCCTTTCCAGAAATCGCGGATCCATTCGAGATCCGCCCAGCAAATGGAGGGGTCAAAATTCTTGCCAATCCAACCCATGTAATCGCTCAGCGCGATCGCCTCGCCGAAATAGCTCGATACATTGCCGAGATCGTGCGGACGTCCCCTTAGTCCGACATCGAAGGCCCAGGCGGGTTTCGTTATGGCTTGCAGAATGCGCCGCTGGGCGGCGAAGGGCCCGGACATGCCGGAATGGGCGTCCCTGTAGCGCGCTCCGGGCACAGCCATATCGACTGTAAAAACAAGATTTTTCACGCCAGCAGCCTCGGCGCGCTCCAGTACGTTTCGCATAAACCCACGATCTTTGAGCACGTAAAGCTGGAACCAAATTGGGCGTGGGCATTGGGACGCCACTTCTTCAAGCGAACAGACCGAAACTGTCGATAGGACAAAAGGAACGCCCTTTTTTGCGGCGGCTTTAGCCACCTGCACCTCGCCGCGACGGGCGAGCATGCCGGCGAGCCCGACGGGTCCGAGGATCAAGGGAAGCGCTGAGGGTTGACCGAACCATTCAGTCGCGAGGCTCAGGTCGGAAACATTCTTCAGCACGCGTTGTCTCAGGATCACCTCCGCCAAATCGGCCATATTGGCTTTCAGCGTTTGCTCCGCATTGGCTCCGCCATCGATGTAATCGAAAAGAAAGCTGGGCAGCCCACGTCGCGCGGCTTCGCGATAATCTGAAGCAGACGAGACGATCATGTGGGCCTCCGGGAAATGGCTTCGTCAAGGTGATTGGATGTCAGGCATGGATCTGCGCGGATGCGCGACGGCGAGAAATTCGGCGATGGTTCATTATTCGTCGGCAATCTTCTGTCTCGGTCTTGAAGAGCGATCGGCAGCGCACGCGCGGCGACGATCATCTGTTGGCGCCCCGGATGATCAATATCGAGACAAGGCCGACCCGCTGCCAGCGGGCAGGCGAGTGCGGCATCGCCCGACGGCGGTTGGGTTGTCATTCCGCCTTCCCAGACAAGGCCATAGTCAGGAACGCGATCAGAGCCTCGACGCGGGCGGGGCGGGGTCCGCCGGGAGGCGTCACCAGATGTAGCGAGCCGTCGCGCATCGACCAGTCGCGCATCACCGCCTCCAGCGCGCCGTCCGCCAGCGCCTCGGCGACGACGAAATCCGGCTGCACCGCAATCCCCAAGCCGGCGAGGAGGGCCGGCATCAGTCCGTCGGCGTTGTTCGCCCGCATCGGCCCGGCCGGCCGCACGGAGGTTTCGTCCCCCGATGCATCGAAGAACCGCCAGACGTCGGGAGTCGGCAGGTAGGCGTAGCCGAGGCAGTCGTGATCTACGAGATGTGCTGGATGAGTTGGCCGCCCTTTGCGCTTGAAATAGCTCGGCGCGCCGACCACCAGCCGGCGCACGGGGCAGAGGCTGCGCGCGCGCAGCGAGGAGTCCGGAAGGATTCCGATGCGCAGAGCCGCGTCGAAGCCCTCGCCTATCAGGTCCACCATGGCGTCGCTCAGGTGCAGATCGATCGTGACTTCGGGGTAGCGCGCCAGGAACTCGGGCAGGACCGGCGCTACCTTCCTCAAGCCGAACGACATTGGCGCGGCCAGCCGCACCAGGCCGCGCGGCGTCGCCGACTGGGCCAGCGCATCCGCCTCGACGGCTTCGGCTTCGGCTACGATTGCCGAAGCGCGCTGGGCGAGGCGGCGACCAAGTTCGGTCAGCGCCAGTCGGCGCGAAGTCCGATTGAACAGCCGCGCGCCCAGCCGATGTTCGAGCCGGCCCACGACTTTTGAAACGGTCGCCTTTGACAGAGACAGCTCGTCAGCAGCGCCGGCGAAGGAGCGCGCTTCAGCGACCTTGGCGAATATGGCGAGGCCTTCGAGATCCGGGAGCTTTGTCACATCAATATCTGAAACAATAAGTTTCCATAGTTTCTATTTCTAATCGCTAAGGTCGTCCATAGCTATGTTTTCGAAGACGCCAACCGCTTGGGTGGGCCGGGAGAGAACCGGTCCGGCGGATAGGCGAAGGATCAGAGGATGATTGATCGCAGAGCTTTTTCCACGCTTGGCCAGGCCGACCATGGTTGGCTCAAGGCCAGGCATCACTTCTCGTTCGGAGACTATTACGACCCGGCGCGGTTGGGGCATGGCGCGCTGCGCGTCTGGAATGACGACGAGATCGCGCCCAATTCCGGCTTTCCTCCCCATCCCCATGCCGACATGGAGATCATCACCTATGTCCGCGAGGGCGCCATCACCCACAAGGATAGCTTGGGAAACGAAGGCCGCACACCAGCAGGCGACGTCCAGGTGATGAGCGCCGGAACCGGCATTCGTCATGCCGAATACAATCTTGAGCCGGCGACAACTCGGATCTTTCAGATCTGGATCCACCCGGATCATGCAGGAGGTCCGCCCATTTGGAGCGCCAAGCCCTTTCCGAAGGCCGACCGCTCCGGCCGCCTTATCGTCTTGGCCAGTGGGATCGAGGGCGACGCCGACGCTCTGCCGATCCGCGCTAAGGCGCGGGTGCTTGGCGCCACCTTGAAGGCGGGCCAATCGGTCGATTACGTCCTAGGCTCGGAGCGCCGCGCCTATCTTGTCCCCGCGCAGGGCGCTGTCGATGTTAATGGCGTGCGGATCGGAACTCGCGACGGCGCAGCCGTCTCTCGCGAGGCCGTCTTGACCATCACGGCCATTGACGACGCCGAGATCGTGCTGGTCGACGCCGCCTGATTGCGGCCAAAAGCTCGAAGGACTCGCAGGCCTTGGTGCGCCTCCGGCCTCGTCAGCGCGGAGGCCAGGCGCTCCGACCCGGCCTGTATGCTGCGGAGGGAGGAGGCCAGATCAAATCGCGCGATGCCAACCTCCATGATCAGAAGGTTGAATCACGCCAAGGGCGATTCGGGAATCGCCCTCATGAGATCATGACATAGGCCAGCTTCGTCGCGCTGGTCCCGAGCGCCGTCGACTTCGTCGGCGCCAATATGGGTTCGAAGGAACCGGCGCCGCTGTGGCTAATGCGCCACAGCGTCATGCTATCACTCGCAAGGAGGCGCTGGCGCGTCTTTTCCCATTGACGCGGATCATGCCCTAACGGATGCTGCTATATCATAAAATATATAGTAGTGCGCTCGCTAGCGGCGCGCTATTCGAGGCCCGCAGCCATGCCCATAGTCCCTGTTTCCGAAAATTTCATCGCTAAAAAAAAGCATAGCTCAGACCGAGCCGCGGCAGGGGCCTCGGCAGATCCACCCGGTTTGCGGCATTCTCGCTGGCGCGGCCTCCCGGGCTCATTCGCCACCACGACCGCTGTAGCCGCTTTGCTGGCGCTGCAGGATGCGGCGCTCGCTGGACCAACTGGAGGAACCGTCGTCGAGGGCTCGGCCAATATCTCGCAGTCTGGAAGCACGACCAACATCAACCAGTCCAGCAGCAAGGCCATCATCAACTGGCAGGGCTTCTCCATCGGGTCCCAGGAGACAGTCAACTTCAACCAGCCGAGCAGTTCGTCGGTGACGCTCAACCGCGTCATCGGCAATGAGCAAAGCATCATCTCCGGCGCGCTCAACGCCAATGGTCAGGTCTTCATCATCAATTCGGCGGGCGTCCTCTTCACCAAGGATTCGCAGGTCAATGTCGGCGGACTCGTCGCCTCAACGCTCGACATTTCCAACAAGAATTTCATGGCCGGAAACTACGTATTCTCTGGCTCCTCCTCGGCCTCCGTGGTCAATATGGGCACGATCCACGCAGCCGACGGCGGCTATGTCGCGCTGCTCGGCCAAACGGTCTCCAACCAGGGCCTGATCACGGCCACGCTGGGAACCGTCGCGATGGCCTCAGGCAATAAGATCACCCTCAATTTCAACGGAGATTCCCTTGTCGACGTGACCATTGACGAAGGGACGCTGAACGCGTTGGTCGAGAACAAGGGCGCGATTAAGGCCGACGGCGGCCGCGTCGTCCTGACGGCCAAGGCGGCCGACGCAGTGCTCTCGGCGCAGGTCAACAATAGCGGCGTCATCCAGGCGCAGACCATGGCGGCGCTCAAAGGCGGCTCCGGCGCATCGGCGACAGCGCATGTGGGATCGATCAAGCTTCTGGCTTCTGGCGGAACTGTGAAAGTCGCCGGCAAGCTCGACGCCTCGGCGCCGAAGGGCGGAAATGGCGGCAAGATCGAGACCAGCGGCAATCGGGTGACGATCGCCGACGACGCCGTCATCACCACCAAATCGGCAAGTGGCGAGAATGGCACTTGGCTGATCGACCCGACCGACTTCACAATCGCTGCCGGGAGCGCCGCGCAAACCGCGAGCGGCATCGGGGCCAGCACATTGGACAGCAATCTTGCCAATGGAAATGTGACCATTACTACGGACAGCGCCGGCTCTGGGGCAGGCAACATTGATGTCAACGCGGCGGTGACATGGTCTAGTTCGAATACGCTGACGCTCAATGCTATCAATAACGTCAATGTCAATGCGACCATCACCGGCACAAATGGCGGCCTTTCACTCAACGGAGCGAGCATCAATGTCAATGCACCATCGTCACTTAATGCCAATACGGTTTCTTTGACTGCGAGCACACTTAATATCAATGCAGCGCAAAGCTGGGTCACGCTGCCTGTGTTCAGTGTCTATGAGGAACTGAATATTAATGCTCCAGTGAGTTGGTCGTCCGCCACGCCTCAGTCCTTAAACACGAGCGGTTACGGCGTCATAAACGTCAATGCTACCGTAACCGGAACCGCCGCGAACTCGGCGCTGACGGTGCGAGCAGGAACCGACCTCAACGTCAACGCCGACTCTGCCTTTGTTGTCAACACGCTCACGGCGACGGCGGCCAACAGCATCAATATAAACTCGACGCAAAATTGGGCGTCGGCAGGCTCGTGGTCGTTTTCGAGCACCGTCATCAATGTCGACGGTACGGTGGCTTGGTCAGGAAAAGCGCCCTTGGCCTTGACCGCTACAAAGGCCATAAACATCAACGGCGCACTGACCGGAAGTGGCGCGGCCACGCTCCAAGCGGGAACCGACATCGACTTCGAAGGCTCTTCCGCCATCACCATCAACACGCTCACCGCGACCGCCGCCAATAATATCAATATTGATGGAGCGGAAAGCTGGGCGACCGCCGGCTCATGGACATTCTCGGCCAGCAATATCAACGTCAACGGCGCAGTGAACATGTCGGCGGGCGACATAGCTCTAAACGCCTCGAACAATATCAATATAAATTCGCACCTGAACTGGTCCTCCGGCACTTTGACGCTCAATGCCGGCGCCAATATCTTCGTCAACAATGTGATGACCGCGACGGGATCTGGAAGTCTTGTCGCCACCTATGGCTCAGGCGCAAACGCCGATGGCAGCCCTAATGGGCTTTATATGAGCCTCGACACCTCCGGCTCCTACACGGGTAGGATCGATTTTGCGAGCAACGGGCGCGTGAATCTGCAGGGCCAGAACTATACTGTCATCAATTCGGTGAAGGATCTTGATGCGGTCCAGAAAAATCCAACTTTGAATTACGTGCTTGGCGCCAGTCTCGTCAATCTGACTCTTGCTGACGTAAAACCCTTCGGATTTTCGTCCGTAAACCAACTCACCGGGAATTTTAACGGCTTTGGTCATACGCTGACTCTCGCGCCGCTTTCGAGCATATCGATTAGCTCGCCACTTTCGATCGCCTCGCTTAAAAACACCAACCTTGTACTGACATCGGCAAGCGACATCAACATAGATGCGCCTGTGAGCTCGGGAGCTGGCCTCCTGACATTTAAGGCTGCGGACAATATCAACCTTAACGCATCGGTCACGGACCTTGGCGACAATACCGGCTCGTTCGCCTTCATCGCTGGCAACAATGTAACGGTCAGCCAATCTCTCGGCGTGACGGGCGCGAATATTTTCATTAATGCACCGGTCAATTGGTCGGCTAACACCCTCACATTGGCCGCGGCCGACAACATTTTCGTCAATGCCGTTATGACAGCGAGCGGGACCGCGAGCCTTGACGCCAGTTATGGCTCGGGCGCCAATGCCGACGGCAGCCCCATGGGGCTTTATACGGAAGTTGGCGCCGACGCAAATGGCGTCGGAAACGGCACGTTTACCGGGAAGATAAACTTCGACAGCACCGGCACCCTGACGCTGAACAATCAGCGCTACACGCTCATCAAGAGCTGGGATCAATTGACGGCCATCAGCGGCGTCGCCGGCTATTATGCGTTGGCCAATGATCTGACTGCCCCGAGCACGGCTTTGAGCGGCGCGGCGATTGCTGAGCTGGGCCAGACTCAGAAAATTAGATTCAAAACCGTCGTAACGCCCGCCACTCTCGACGGGCTCGGTCATACGATATCCAATCTGACCATCAACGACACCGCCGGAAACGGTGGGAACGCGCTGATCGGCCAAGTAGATGCGGGCGGAGCTGTCCGCAACATCGGGGTCGTCAATGTCAATATTACTGATAGTTTAGGAGGTGGGATTGATGGCGGACTGGTCGCCAACAACTCTGGCACGATCACCAATGATTTTGCGACTGGCACAATAACGGGCGGCGACGGCGCGGGCTTTCTCGGCGGATTGATAGGGTTCAATCAAGCCCGTCTGTTAAACGGTGTTTATACCGGCGACATCAGCAACTCTTATGCAGAGGTCACGGTCAATGCGTCTGGCGACAACGACGGTGGTCTGGTCGGCTGGAATCAAGGCGGCAACATCAGCAATTCCTACGCCACTGGTGCGGTAACCGGGAGTAGTTCCGTTGGTGGGCTGGTAGGCGCAAATACATATTACGTCAGCGGAAATGCGACGCCCGGCCGAGGCAATATCAGCAATTCCTTCGCCACAGGCAATGTGACGAGCAGCGCTAATGCGACGAACACCAGCGGAGGTGGCATTGGCGGCTTGGTGGGATGGAATGTAGGCGGCGATATCAGCAATTCCTATGCGGCTGGCAATGTAATTGGCAATTACTACGTCGGCGGATTGATTGGGTCCAACAACGGCCCGGGAAACGGTGGCGTCTTGACCGGGAGCGTCACGAACAGCTATGCTACAGGCAATGTATCGACCAATGACAATACGGGGAGCGAGGTCGGCGGCCTGATTGGATCGAATAACCAGGGCAATATTAGCAACTCCTACGCGACCGGCAATGTAACCGCAGGCAACAATGTTGGCGGACTAGTCGGAGAAAATGACGGCTCCAGTTTCTATGGCGCGCCGACCATCGGCAACATCACCAACTCCAAGGCAAGCGGAAATGTGACGGCGACCAATGGCGGAACTGCCGGCGGACTGGTCGGCTCGAGCTACACCGGCGCTATAAGCAATTCCTCCGCCTCCGGAAATGTGTCAGGTACGGGTTCATACGTCGGCGGATTGGTCGGCAGAGCATCAAGTAGCGACATTAGCAATTCCAGCGCCACGGGATCTGTGACACAACCGAGCGGCGCCGAAGGGCTTACCGGCAGTGGCGATACAGGCACAAACAACACCTATGTCGATGGACCGGCGGCGGCGCGGACGGCGGCTGCGGCGGCCGCGGCTCAACAGCTCGCGCAGGAGGCGCGGACCGCGACGGCGGCGGCCAATGTGATTTCGACCACCAATGTGGAAATGACGGCCCAGACGCCGCCGAGCGGCGCGCAATCGACCGCCGGCAAGGAGAAAGTCGCCGCCATCGCCGGCCCCAAGATCGACGACAGCCTGACGATCAAGGAGAGCGGGTCCTCCTCCGCGGCCGGCGCGGGGCATGCGAGCCGGGGCGGCGATGCGGGCGCGAAATCGAGCGATCGGGACGAGTCCGAGGAGGAGGACGCGCCGCGCCCCCGCCGGAGTCACGTCGCCCAGACGGCTCGAAAGCCCGCCGCCAAGCCTCGCGGGGCGGGCTATGGCGCGGCGATCCGCCATATCGAGATTGACGGTCAACGCTTCAACCTCGAGGACGACTCCGCGAAAAAGAACGAGACGCCAAGCCAGTGAGGTCTCCACGCGGCTCTCACGCTCAATGGACTGTAGCATTGAAGGTCGGCACATTCATCGCCTGCTGCGGCGCGTTTCACGCAGCCTTGGTCGCGGCGCCGCAAGCCGTCGTGCTAGTCGCTACTCTTGTTTGGCCCTTCTGCGAAGGAGAGGCGCCTAAATTGGTTGTCGCACAAAGGGATTTTATTGGCGCATCGCGTTTGAGGACGCGAACAAGCTGGTTCGCGTGAGGAAGCCCGGGCAAGACCGACGATCTGCGCCGCGCGATCTCTGATAGGATGTGGCTATCCATCGCCTCGGCGTAGCACTGGAGGGAAATTTCCGGATTCCTCAGAAACGGGTTTTCAAAACCTGTGACGCAGGTTCAGGGCGGCGATGCAAAAAGAAACGTCCGCCGCCGGGAGGAAGCAACGGACGCCGCTGTCGCGGGAAGTATGGGTTCGACACGCTGAGAATACCAATTAACTGATATTACTAATAACAAAAAATGTCAAATATCATCGATTCTCCGCTGTCGCTCGGCGCGAAGCCGAGCGCAGGCTCGGATCTTTTCCATCGAAGCAAAGAGTCGGGTTTGGGTGCGCATTTTTCCACAACAAATCCGAACGCCTTGACTTCGCGTGCATCCGCGCACGGCCTTTCTTGGCCTTTGGCGCCACCTTTCTCACGTGCCGCGGCCGACCGCCGCGACAAGAGAGGGAGAACGAAAATGAATGCGAGCAAGACGACGCTTTTGACGATGGGCGCGATGTTTGCGATCGCCGCGACTTCGATTGAAGCTTCGGCGCGGATCTATGAGGGGAACGCGGAGGCGCGTCCGTCGGCCGCAGATTCGCTCTTTTGGCAAACGCTTCCAATTCTTAGCGGAGAGCGCGCCTCGATTTCATCGCCGCAGGAGGCGGCGATTCGTGTGGCGATCAATCCGCAGCCGCTTCCGCCGCGGGGCGACGAGGAATGATTTTTGAGGGCCGCCCATTAAGGCGGCCCTGCCTTGCTTGGCGGGGCAGGCGGATTCGAACCAGCGTCTTTCAGCGCTTGCACAGGCCGCTTTTGAGCGCAAAGCCGCCGCCGGCCCGCGCAACAGCGACGACGTCGAAATAAAGGCGCTGGGAAGGGTCGTCCTTGGACAGAAACATCACCTGACACAAAAACTGTCCGTTGGACGGCGGCTCGCAACTCGCCTCCATCACTTGCAGGCCCGGATCGTGCTGACTATTGCCCGAGGCGGCCTCCCGCTCATAGGCCGCCTGAATTGTCGGCGCGCTCGGCGAGAGCCCGCAAAGCAATCCGGTCAGCGCGCAAATCGCCATGGCGATGGAACTTGTCACTTGGTCCTCTTGCTCGTGGTCGCGGAGCGCCGCTTGCTCTGGCGACGCGACGCCGACCCTCTACGTCTGGACCGTTCTAGCTTCAATACGGCGACGGAACGACCTGGATCTTCGCCATCATCCCTCCGTCCTCATGCTCCAGAATGTGGCAGTGATAGACGAATTCGCCGAGCTGCGAGAAGGGAATGTCGACGACGACCGGCGTCGACGAGCATTGTCCGCCGCGCCATTGCTCGATCGTGCAATAGCCGTTCTGCGAGTTGGCGACATCTTGGATATTGGGGCTCGCGACGGGGAGGGGGACATTGTCTTCCATGACGCCCGCGCCAATCGCCGGATTGAGCTTGGGGGCGAGCAGCGAGCCCGAGGCGGCCGAAGGTTGCACCAAGCGGAACTTGGTCTGGTGAATATGAAAATTGTGATTCTCGGTGGCCAGATTGACAAGCTCCCATGTCTCATGGACCGGCGTTTGGCCGGGCCCGAGCGGTAGGCAGACGGCGTTTCTTGACGGATCAAAGGCGCTGACCGGAACCTGCGTTCCGGGGATGACTGCGCCATGCTCATCGACCTCTTCATAACCCAGGCCGAAACTGTCCGAGTCATTGTAATCGACAAGCCCGAAAAAGATTCGACGACGATGGCCGGACGCCAGCGGCTTGCAGAGCAGGGGGAGCGGCGCCGCCTTCGCGTATGGAACAGGGGCGGAGAAAATTCCGCCGGTTTGGTTGGCGGCGAGCGCGTCGCCGAGAATGGACAGGCCGAGGTTGGTCAAGGCGCGAGGCTTCGCCTGAGCGAATTGCACCTTGGCGAGATCAATCGCGGGCCAGGAATCGCCGGCGGGGCCGGTGGTGATCCCGATCGTCTTTAAAGTTGCGGATGCGCCTGTGGGAGATGAAGCCGGACGGAGCTTTGGATCGCGATAGGTCACCCATAATTCGACGCGCGAGCTCGGCATCATAGTGAATTCGCTGACGCAAATGAAGGCCGAGCGCAAGGCGACGGGGAGGCGTTGAGGACATTCCGCCAATTTGAACCGTCCGCCGCCGAGCTGGACGACGGTTCCTAGGGCCGTCGCCGGCGGCACGTCGATGCTGACGCCGTCGACGGAGACAAGCTGCATGACCATTGGTCTCTGGGTCCAGTCGTCGGTCAGCTGCAAATCGTAGGAGACGCTGCCCGACGCATTTGTCAGGCGCCAGAGCTCGCCGTCCGGATTTGTCACGCGCAGAGTCGGAAAGACTTGCCCGCTGACGGTGAAAAACCAGCGCCCGCCGACATAATTATTGCCTCCGTCGTCGCTTCCGTCCAATCCCGGGCAAGACCCTTGGCGCTGTTCCGAGGCGCTCGCGGGATATTGAGCGCAGAAGTCCGGATCTTCCTGGTTCAGCACCTCGCCCTCGGCGACGTCCGCCGGTCCATTGTCGAACCCGATCTGGCCCGCCGCAAGCACTTGCATGTCCTTGAGGATCAAGTGCCGAACTTGGGTCCCCGGAAAGCCCGATGCGACGGCGTCGCCTGCCGCGTAATCGCCAGCCTGGCCGATCGAGATGATTCCGGCCATGCCGCTTGAGATCTGATTGAGCGAAAGGCCGTGGACGTGTGGATGGAACCAAAATGCGCCCGACGGATGATTGGCTGGTATGGCGATCTGATAGTCGACGTAATCCTTCACGATCGAGCCATGTTGATGGGTGGTCTGTGGAATCGGCGTTCCATTGGCCGAATTATAGACCTGCACGAAAACATCGTCGCCGAAGGTCGGATTGGCGAGCGTCGGCGCCCGCGCCTCGACGATCAACCCATGGGTGTGAAGATTGGTGAGATTGAGGGGAAGATTCGCCTCGCCCGGATCGGCCGCATGAGTGACCTTGCTCGGATCGAGCTTGGGGAGCTGGTTCACGAGCCGGATCTTCAGGACGTCGCCTTTTTGCAGGGCGAGGCGGACGCCGCCATATTCCGCCACAGTGCTCGAATCCGCGGGGCATTGGTTGCCGATCGCCTTTGCGCGTTGGCAGATTTCGTAAATCCATCCTGTCGGATGAACGGGGGCTCCGCCGCCCGGCGGCGTGAGTGAAAGGGCGGGAATAGGCCGCGCCTTGGCGATCATCAGGAGATCGAGAACCCCGTTGGCGCTGGCGAAGACTGGCGGCTCGACAAAAGCATCGGCAGCCGCGGGATCGGTTAGGGCGGCCAAGATCGCCCCGCAGGCGGAGATTGCCGCCAGCCTTTTGAAATTCATTGATCATCTCCAAAATCTCGGCGATCCGCGGCGTCGTTCCTTAGGGGAGACGGGATCTTGCCTGGGCGCACGGACAGAAATTGAAAGAATAGAGATGGTCAAGATGTAATAAGAATATTTTCTTTATACCAATTATAAACAACGATGTATTATTATGAAATAACTAGATAGTTGCGGTGATAAGGCGGCCTATATAATATAGGTCCTTCGCTCCATTTGTCATATGATGAACTCGGGTTGCATAAAAAAGGTCCGAGAGATCGCTGGCATTGGCGGCGAGGGGGCCAAGGCGGTCCAAGAAAGGCGGTTTCGATCACGGGGGAGCCGCCGCGCTCAGCTCGAAGCAAATTGAAGGGGGCTTTCGCCAAACCGGACAAAGCGGAGAACTTCAGCATATCTCGGCGGACAGGATCGCGCCCGTTTCCGAAATTTTCCCGGATTCAACGCGCATGTCCGCATGCTGCCTGGTTCGAGGCAGGCGAATCGGATTTTCCGCGGTTTGGAAGGCTTACAAGGAGATCGACGGCTTGAATGGTGGGCGCGACAGGGATTGAACCTGTGACCCCTCCCGTGTGAAGGGAGTGCTCTCCCGCTGAGCTACGCGCCCGTCGCTCGATCGAGCGGATCGTCGTTCGCCGACGAAGCCGGATCTTTATGGAGGCCGCGCGAGCGAAGTCAAGCGCAATTCCGGTGCGCTTTCGCCCTTGATCAGGCGTCCGTGTCAGGCAAGCATGCCACGAGCCGATCGTACCAGAGGGTCTGATCCGCCGGGGTGAAATGGGCGTTGGCCGGGCTTGGATTGGGCGCGAGAAAGAGCCTTGTCCGCCCAATCCGCGTCTCCTGCAGGCCGAGGCCGGGATCAGATCTTGCGCCGTACAGGGTGCGATGGACCTGACGATAGGCCATGATCCCGTGAAAGCAGGCGATGCGAGGTTGATGACGCTCGAGCTTCGCGACGAGCGCGGCGACGCCCGCCGCGAATTCGGCTGGCGCGAGATCGCCGGCTCGGGCCGTCGCGCGTTTCACGGCGTCCGTGAAGCCGAAGCCATGCGCGAGAAGCATCTGATCATGCGCCGGCAGTAAAAGTTCGGCGCCGATCGCGTCGCGCGCCCTGCGGCTCAGGACGGAGCGCGAGAAGGCTGGCCAAAACCGGTTCGTCTTGCGTGCGAAATAATGCCCTTGCGCGGCGGAATAGGTCGATGGATTGATGCCGACGAAAAGCACGTCGAGCCCGTCCTGAACAAGATCCGGAAGACTCACAGTCGCATCCGTCACAGCGGGCTTTGGCGTCCGCATAGGTTTCTCCCTAATCGACCGGCGTGGGCGCCCGCGCGTCAAGAAACTGTAACAGGAAACGACGATCAATCTCCGCGAGGCGCTGAGGCGCCGCCGCCGCATTCGCGGAGCCATCGGGGGAGCAAATGAAAAATAGGCAAGTGCTGCGCCGGGCGGTCATTGCCCTGGGCGCCGTTGCGTGTTCGCTTGCAGGCGCAAAGGCGGCCGAAGATGGGCCGGCCTCGTCGAGCGGGCTCGAGAAGATCGAGACCATTGTCGTCATCTACGCGGAAAACCGCAGTTTCGACAATCTCTACGGCCATTTCCCCGGCGCCAACGGCCTTGCCAATGTGACGCCGGAAATGGCGCGGCAAACCGATCGAGATGGATCCGTCCTGAAGGAATTGCCGCCGATCTGGGGTGGGCTCACGCCGCCGAATTTCTCTCCGGCGGTCGGCCAGGCCGCAACCGAGCATCTGCCAAACGGCTTTTTCGCGATCGACGATTCCAAAGGGTTGAACACGCCCCTCAGCACGCCGACCAGGGATCTTTGGCATCTTTTTTATCAAAACCAGATGCAAATCAACGGCGGCAAAAACGACCGCTTCGTCGCCTATGGCAATGCCGGCGCCCTACCCATGGGTTATTACGACGGCTCGAAACTGCCGCTCTGGGAGGTCGCGAAGAAATATGTTCTCGCCGATAATTTCTTCATGGCGGCGTTCGGCGGCTCCTTCGTCAATCATTTCTACTTGATCTGCTCTTGCGAGCCCCGATATCCGAGCGCTGACAAAAGCCCGGCCAAAGGGCTGATCGCCGCCGTCGAGAGTGACGGCGTCACCTTGAAGCTCGCGCCGGACTCGCCCAAATCGGCCCTCGATGGTCCGCCCATATTCGTCAACAACGGGACGATCACCCCGGGGCCGGATTTCTACGCCGTGAATACGATGCAGCCGCCGTATCAGCCGAGCGGCGTCAAGCCGGCGTCTGGCGGCGATCCCGCCTATGCTAATCCAGGCGCCGAGACGCGCCTGCCGCCGCAGCAGGATACGACGATCGGAGATCTCCTGCATGACAAAAAGATCGACTGGGCCTGGTACGCGGGCGCCTGGGGCGCGGCCCTCGACGGCAAGCCGATCAACCCGTCGCCGAATTTTCAATTTCACCACCAGCCGTTCAATTATTTCGCCGCCTATGCGCCAGGCACGGAAAAACGCGCCAAGCACTTGCTAGATGGCGGGATCAACGGCGACCTGTTCATTCAGGCGATCGACGCCGGGACGCTGCCCGCCGTGACCTTCTATAAGCCGCAGGGAAGCCTCAACGAGCATCCGGGCTACGCTGAGGTCCTTGCCGGCGACAGGCATATTGCCGAGATCGTTGAACATCTCGAAAAGAGCCCTCAATGGGCGCACATGTTCGTCCTGATCACCTATGACGAAAATGGCGGGTTTTGGGATCATGTCGCGCCGCCCAAGGCGGATCGATGGGGACCCGGCAACCGCATCCCAGCGATCATCGTTTCGCCTTACGCCAAGAAGGGCTTCGTCGACCACACGCTTTACGACACGACCTCGGCGCTGCGGCTGATCACGCGGCGTTTCAATCTCCCGGTTCTCGACGGGCTGAAGGAGCGGGACGCGGCCCTGGAAGCGGCGGGCGGTCAGAAGCTCGGCGACATGACCGGCGCGCTCGATCTGGCGGCACCTTGAGATAGAACAACATCTTCCATCGCTGCCTGCGCGATAAGGAAGCGATCCGCGGGCCGCCTATCCAGAAGGCGGCCTCGTCTCATCCAACGCGGAGCTTCGGCATGAAGGCCCAAATCATCGAGCAACTCGGGCAGAGCGAGATCCTCCTGCCGTCGCTCGTGGCGGAAGGGCTTGCGGCGAATAATCGGGTCAAGGTGCGGATGAGCGCCTTGCAGGCCGCGGCCCAGCATGCGCGCGAGCCGACGCAGGCGCCGATCGATCTTTCGGCGGAATGCGAGGCTGCAGGCCTCGGCCTGGCGGCGATCAAGTCGGTCGTCGGCGGCGCGCGCCTCGGAGCGAATGGCCGGATCGCCATCCCGGAGCTCGCCAAGCTGATGGAGGGCGTCAGCGACGACGTGAAAATCATGATCCGGGCCGTCGAGATCGGCGCGCCGTCCGACGGTCAGGCTGCCATGGAGCGGCTCGCGTTGATCGAGGCCTCGGGCGCGCTGGCGCCGACCGAAGACGTCGAGCCGGCCGCCATCGCCAGGCTGACCGGCGTCTCCGCGACCGGCGGCGACAGTCTTCATCGCCTCGTCATGGACCTGCACAAGGCCCTGAACCGGCTCGCGGCGGACTGCGCCGAGGAAATCCTGGCGGGCGCCCATGTCCATGGCCTGCGCGACGAGGACAGGCCCGCCGTGGAGGCCTTCATGCGCGGCCTCGCGCGCACAGAACCCTTGAAATTCGGCCATCCCGGCCTCGCGACCACGGCGGCGCGCGCGGGCGCGCGCCTGATTATCCAGAATGACATTGGAACGACCGACGCCCATGTGCTCGTGCTGTCGATCGAAGGAACTTCGGTCACTGTGACCCATACGGATGTTCATTTCATTCGCGCCAAGTTTTTCACCAGGCTTTTCGACAAATTTCCCGTGGTGTGGAGCGGCCTCGAGGCCAAGAAGGCGGAGGGCGCCGCGGCCGACGGCGCCTTCTATCTCGTGACCGGTCGGCTCGAGGGCGAAAGCGTCGAGGAGCGCGACAGGTTTCTGGAGGCGATCGGCGCCGCGCTGGTCTTTTTGATCGACTGGAACAAGGCGCGGAAGGTCTTGCGGCTATGGGTTGGAAAGGCGGACGCGATCGGCATTCTCGATTGGGCCGCGCGAAATTCGATCGGCCATCGGGCCTTTCTCGAATTGGGCGGCGCCGAACTCGTCGCCTCGGCGGTGCGCCACGCGATCCCGACGCGCATCGGCTTCGGAGAGCGGCTCGATTCCTCGCTCGGCCGCGATTCGGCGGTGGATTTCCTGCGCACGGTTCTTCGGGTCTCGACCGAAGCCTTGCTCGAGGGGCGATCGGTGCGGCTGGTCAGGGACAGCATCGAAGCCGATCTCGTCCGCAGGCTCGAGCGGGTCGAGAGCATGCTGCTCGCGATTGTCGTTCGTCAGTGCGGGCTCGCGCGCGAAATCGCGGCGGCGCTCGTGGCCAATATCGCCGAGCGGCGATCGGGACGGCCGGTCAATGGGGCGGCCATGGCGGCCTTCGCGCGCCGCGTCGAGGAAAAGGCCGACCGCATCGCGATCGAGGCGCGTAACGAGGTTTCGCGTTTCGGCGCCGACGCGAATATCGAGGAGCTCGTCAATGGCGTCGAGGCGGCGATCGACGAATTGGAGCAGGCCGCTTTCATCGCCTCGCTCATGCCGGCCGGCGTCGAAGCGGCGCTGTTGCGGCCGCTCTCCGAGCTTTGCGCCGCCGCCGTCGCGGGCGCTGAAGCGGCGGCTTCCGGCGTCGCCGCTGCGGCCGAGGCGCCGGAAGGCCGGCGCGCCGATTCGGAGGATGCGCTCGCCGCCGTCGCCCGGCTGATCGACGTCGAGCATGCGGCAGACGCGTCGGAGCGGAGCGTGACCGCGCTGGTCCTCTCCGGCGGGCTCGACCTCACGACCGCCCTCTCCGTTCTCGAGCTGGCGCGGGCGATCGAGCGGGCGACCGATCGGCTGGCCGGGTTCGGGCACCGTCTGCGTCAGCACGTTCTCGCCGATCTCGCGGCGTGAAAAAGCTGATCTGGCGCGCGCCCGACGAATGACCTGTCGCGAAGGAATGAATTAGGAAGGGCAGCATGATGCAGATCGTCCGCATTGGCGATGGGTCGACCGAACGCCATACCGCCGATCATATCGGCGCAAAGGCCGCCAACCTCGCGGGCATGGCTTCGCTCGGCCTGCCCGTGCCCCCGGCCTTCGTTCTGCCGGTCAAGCTCTGCGCGGCGGTCATCGAAGGAGACCCTCACGCCGAGCGCCATTTGATCGATGGTCTGCGCGAGGGCGTCGCTTTTCTGGAAGGCGTCACCGGCAAGCGGTTCGGCGATCGGCGCGCGCCGCTTCTCGTGTCGGTGCGCTCCGGCGCCGCCCGATCCATGCCCGGCATGCTCGACACCGTGCTCGATGTCGGCTGCAGCCTGGCGGCGGTTCGTGGCCTCATTCGCCAGACGGGCAATCCGAGATTCGCCTGGGATTGCCGCAGGCGCTTCCTCGAAGGCTATTCCAGCGTCGCGCTTGGGCTCGATCCGGCGCCTTTCTCGGCGGAGCTGACGCGGATCATCAGCGCCGAAGGGGCCGAGAACGATCGCCAGCTCGATTGCGAGGCGCTCGAACGCCTCGCCATGGCCTATCATGATCTCGTCGAGGACGATTGTCCTTCCGAGGATCCCGAGGCGCAGCTGCTCGGCGCCGCCCGCGCGGTCTATCGCTCCTGGATGAGCGAGCGCGCTTGCGCCTATCGGCGCATGGAAAATCTCGAGCATCTGCGCGGGACGGCGGTGGCGGTTCAGGCCATGGTCTTCGGCAACAGAGGCTTGACGTCGGGAGCGGGGGTCGCCTTCTCGCGCGATCCGTCCAATGGGGCCGTCGAGCCGGTGATCGACATATTGTTCGACGCCCAGGGCGAGGATGTCGTGTCCGGCCGCGTCACGCCTTTGACAGAGGCGGCGCTCGTCGACGCGCTGCCCGCGGTCGCCGTGGATCTTCGCGACATTCTCGCGCGCCTCGAACGCGAATATGAGGACGTTCAGGACATCGAGTTCACCATTGAGAACGGCAAGTTATGGATTCTTCAAACCCGCGCGGCGAAGCGCACGCCACGCGCCGCCCTGCGGATCGCCGTCGATCTCGTCCATGAGGGCTTGATCACGCCGCATGAGGCCTTGCGCCGCCTCAAGTGCGTAAATATCGACTCTATCGTCAACGCCAGCCTCGATGGGGCCGGCAAGCCGATTGCGCGCGGCGTCGCGGCGTCTTCCGGCATTGCGGTGGGGCGCGCGGCTTTCGATACGGCCGGGGCCGAACGGCTGGCCGGAGCGGGAGACGCCGTGATCCTTATGCGGCCGACCATGACGACGGACGATGTCGCGGGTTTCGCCGTCGCCGCCGGAATCCTGACGGCTGTGGGCGGACGCACCGCTCACGCCGCGCTTGTGGCGCGGCAGATGGGCAAGCCTTGCATCGTCGGCTGCGCCATCAATTTCGACGCCTCGGCCCGGAAAGCCCAAATCGGCGCCGCGGTCATCCAGGAGGGAGACTGGCTTTCAATCGACGGAGACGCCGGCGCGGTCTATCTCGGCCGCGGCAAGATCGTCGAGCAACGTCCCGACGACGAACTGGCCGAATTCGCGCGCTGGCGCAGCGGCGCGCATCATCGCGCGCCCCGATCCGAACCCGCTTCTAACTGTTGAGCCGGATCGAGTTGGCGGAGGCCGTTTGAAAATTCTCGAATGCTTCAAAAGCTCTCATGGCGAGCGGCTGTCTTGCTCGTCAAATCTTGATGCTCGGCTATCGCGGCGATCAGGTCTTTAAATTGTTCAAACTCGGCCAGGGCCGACTTTGAAAGGGTTGTCTCCGCCACAAGCGCGTCAGCGCAGCGGAACGACAAGCGTCCCGCTCGCGCCGCAAAGAGCCGGCTCAAATATAATCGACCGAGGCGACCTGGAACGTGTGGGCTGCGCCGTCCTCGCGAATTGCGACATAGGTCCCGATGGCGAATTGGTCACTCTCGAGATGAAGCGCGTTTTCGTCTTCCGCTTGCGGCGGATTGGCGTAATGAAACGACCAGCGGCCATGCTTGTGTTGGAGACGGCCGATCTCGTCGACCTCACCCTCGCGGAAGCGCACCACCCGGCAAAGGTCGCGATGCGCTCGCCACGTCTCGACGTCGATCCGCGCTTCCTTATCCAGCGGTATGACGAGGATGTAGCCATCGCGGGCGTTGCCGCCCGGATGGCCTTTCTCGCGCGCGAGCTCGAGCCGGATGCGGCGAAAATTATGCGGATAGTCTTTGCGCTCCGTCGGCGGACGCGCAGGGGCGTGGGTCAAGACGCATTCTCCTTTTAGAGCGCGTTCCGATTGGATGGAATCATCCAATCGATAAGAACTCGCTCCAGATCAATAAGTTGGAACATGCTTTAGGCGGCCTGCTTGGTGCAGGCCGCGCGGACCTCCTCCATGATCCGGCCGGTTTCGACGCCATAATCGTCGGTCGCCGTCCGCATGAATTGCGATTGCGCCTCCATGAATTCCGGAACATTGGCGCAATGATTGACGCGCGAAAGATAGTCGGCTTGCGCCAGGAGCCGCCTCGCCGTGAAGCGCAAGGTTTCGCCGGCCACCGCCAGGGGCAGACGCAGAAAAGCGTCATTCCACCACGCAGTGAGGCTCGCGGCGGGAAGCGGCGGCTCCATCCGGGCGAAGCCGAGGCCGTGCTCTGTCGAACTCGCATTGGTCATCGCCATTCTCCTTCGGGTTTGTTGACCGTTTCGCCCACCAAAACCGAAGCAAATTGCTTTGATAAGCGCCTTGATTTGGATCAGTTTGCCGGGTGCGGAATCGATATGCGCGTGGAGGGGGCGTTTGGCTGCGCGCGTGAGCCGAGGGCGCTCATGCGGAACGCGCGTGGGGCAGTTGCGGCGCCTGCTTCGGCGGTGTTTTTTGGATCGGCGGAAAATCCTCGGCGGTGATCGCCTCTTTCTCCAGCAGAAGCTCGGCGCCCTTGTCGAGATCGGCGCGGCGCCGCTTGAGAATGTCGCGCGCCTCGATGAAAGCCTCGCTCACGATGTCTCGCACGCTGACGTCGATCTCGCGCAGCGTCGCTTCCGAAGCCGCCGGCTTGTCGCGTGATTGCGCCTGATCGAGGAAAAATTGGGGTGACGCCCGGTAGGTGCGCTGTCCGACCGTTTGCGCCATGCCGTAGAGCGTTGTCATCTCAAGGGCGATGTCGGTCGCACGCTGGAGATCGTCGGCGGCGCCGGTCGAGATGTCGCCGTCGAACAACAGCGACTCGGCGGCGCGTCCGCCGAGCAGAACGGTGATGCGGTGGCGCAATTCGCTTGCGGCGAGGACGAAGCGATCCTCGGTCGGGCGCTGGATCGTGTAGCCGAGCGCGCCGACGCCGCGCGGGATGATCGAGACCTTCAGCACCGGGTCGACGTCAGGCAGGGTGGCGGCGACAAGCGCATGGCCCATCTCGTGATAGGCGACGCGCCGCCGCTCCGGCGCAGACAGGATTCGACTCTTCTTCTCGATCCCCGCGATGACGCGCTCGATCGCGGCGGTGAAATCCGCCGCCGTCGTCGCCGCGCTTTTGCGGCGCGTCGCGATGACCGCGGCCTCGTTGACGAGATTGGCGAGATCGGCGCCGGTGAAGCCAGTGGTCATGCCCGCGATCTGATCGAGATCGACCGCCGGGTCGAGGACGATCTTCCGCGCGTGAACTTTCAGGATCTCCGAACGCCCGATCCGGTCCGGGCGGTCGACCAGCACTTGCCGATCGAAACGGCCGGCGCGGAGCAGCGCCGGGTCGAGAATCTCGGGCCGGTTCGTCGCCGCGAGCAGGATGACTCCGATCGAAGGATCGAAGCCGTCGAGCTCGGCGAGAAGCTGGTTGAGCGTCTGCTCTTTTTCATCGACGCCGCCGATCCCGCCGACCGAACGCGACCGCCCGAGCGCGTCGAGTTCGTCGATGAAGATGATGCAAGGCGCCGCCTTGCGCGCCTGCTCGAAGAGGTCGCGGACGCGGGCGGCGCCGACGCCGACGAACATTTCGACGAATTCCGAGCCCGAGATCGAGAAGAAGGCGACGCCGGCCTCGCCGGCGACGGCGCGCGCGAGCAGCGTCTTGCCGGTGCCCGGCGGGCCGACGAGGAGAATGCCTTTCGGGGCGCGGGCGCCCAGCCGGCCGAAGGATTTCGGGTCTCTAAGGAAGGAGACGACTTCCTGGAGCTCGAACTTGGCCTCGTCGACGCCGGCCACGTCCTTGAACGTGACCTTGGTGTCGGTTTCGACATAGACTTTTGCATGCGACTTGCCGATCGTCATCAAGCCGCCCAACCCCTGTTTCTCGGCGAAGCCGCGAAACAGAAACACCCAGAGCAAATAGAAGAGCAGCGCCGGGATGATCCAGGCGAAGATCCAGCTCAAGACGCCGGAGGAGGGCGCGCCAGTGACCTTTATTCCTTCAGCGGACAGCTTGTCGGCGAGCGTGGGATCGACCCGGGCCGTGACGAATTTGCTGACGCCGGTGGATTTCGGCGTCTTGAGCTCGCCTTGGATCATGTCCGATCCGATCACTACTTCGGACACTTGCTTGTCGGCGACGAGCTTTTCAAACTCGCTGTAAGGGATCGTCTCAGTCTGCTGATAAGTGCTCCAGGCCTGCTGAAGCAGCAGGACGCCGAGAACGGCGGCGATGAAATACCAAATCGCCCAGGTCTGCTTGCGACTATCGAACGCCATGACGCCCTCGCCTCCAATGCCCCTCGCAATGTCCTTCGATCGGCGCGCCGAAGCCGCCGGGCGAGCGCTCTTTACCTAGATGCGGAGCGGCTTTCGCAGGCTGATCTGGATCAAGCTCCAGCCGCTAGATTTGGAGCCGGCGGGCGGAACATCAAGGAGTTATGATGACTCTGCTCGACGCACGGCCTCGAAACTCGGAGGCGGCGCCGCTTTCGGCCAAAATTGGCCCTTATGACGGGCGCTGATCTCGAAATGGCGCTCTCGATCCCGCGAGAAATCCTCATGCAGCCTAAAACCCTACGCTTACGCCTCACCCGTCTTGCGCGATCAGCAGCGCCGCCCACCCGCAGGGGGTTCGGTCCGCCTCCCGTGGCCTTTGCTTTGGGCGCCTTATTCGCGGCCGCGGTGTTTTGTCTCGGAGGAGCAAGATGCGCCTTCGCCGCGCCCGAGGCGGCCGCGCCAGGCGCGGACGTCTATGTTGCGCCGAACGGCAATGACGCATGGACGGGCGAGTCGCCTAACCCGAACGGTAAGAAAGGGCCTGTGGCGACGCTCCACCGCGCGAAGGAGATCATCGCAGAGAAGCTCGCCGCCGAGGGCGGACGCGCGCGTGATTGGACCGTGATGTTTCGCGGCGGGACCTATGCGCTCGCCGCAAAAGAAATATTCGCCTCGGCCGATTCCGCCGGCCCCGGCCATGTCGTGAGTTATGCGTCTTATCCGGGAGAATCGGCGGTGATCAGCGCCGGCCGGGTTCTCAAAGGTTTCGCCCTCGATCCTGCGACCGGTTTTTGGACGCTCCGCATTCCCGAGGTCGCGGCCGGCTCATGGTATTTCGGCGAGATTTGGGTCAATGGCAAGCGCGCGAAATGGCCGATCAGGCCGCTTCCCGGCCACGACCGCTTTCACGTCGCGGCGCAGGTGGAAAGTTCCGGCTCGGCGGCGGCCGACCTGCTGAAGCCGGCGGACCATGGCGATCGGATGACCATCGTCGCGCATTCCGCAGCTGCGCGTCCAACCAACACGGATCGCTTCGGTTTCAATACGGGCGAGATCAACGCGCGCTGGACGAATTTGACCGACGTCATGATTCGCATGGCGCTGCCGGCGCCCGCCGACAATCTTCTCCACATCAAATCGGTCGACGAAGCCAACCACATTGTGGCCTTGACGGCGCATGCGCTGGGCGATTCCATGCCTGCCGGACAATCCTGGCGAAGGGAGAATGTCTACGAAGATCTCGGAACCGAGTCGCAAGTCGGAGAAATGTATCTCGACCGTAAGTCCGGCGTCTTGACATATGTTCCGCGCCCGGGCGAAACGCCGTCGAGCGCGACGGTCGTCGCACCCTATGCGGCGGAATTGATCCTGATCTCGAACGCGCGGCAATTTGGAACGCCCGGAAATCTCGTCGGCCGGATTTCTTTTTCGAATATCTCCTTCGCCCACACCAATTCCCCGATGTTGAGCACCGGTTATGTTGGGGCGGTCACCAATTGCTTTGAGAATCCCTTGGCGGCGATCACGGTTGTCGGCGGGACAGGCGTCACGCTCGACCATGTGACGCTGACGCATCTTGGCGAGGCGGCGGTCATGTTCGGCCCGGGCTCGGGCGGAAACGCGATCAAGAACAGCGTTTTGCAGGACATCGGCTCTTCGGCGATCATCGCCGGCAACGAGCCGCGGCGCAATAAGGAGCGATACCCGGATAATTTCCTCAATGGTCCGAGCACGCCGGAGTGGAGGGTCGGGCCGGTGACCGTCTCCAATAATCTGATCGAGGATTTCGGCCATGTGATCTTGAACTCGCTGGCCGTATTCGCGGGCCGCGGCGTCGCGAATTCGGTCATCTCGCATAATGAGATCAGTCACGGCCCGGCCTGGGCCATGTGGATGGGCTCCGATCCCGGCTGGTATGGCGCCGGCCAAAAAGACCCTTTGTTCCCTGGGCCGACGAACAATGTCATTTCATGGAACTATATCCATGATCTGGGCGACGGCGGCGACACTACCGCGCAGGACTGGGGAGCGATCTATACGGTCGGGCCATTGGATGGAACGGTCATAGAATATAACAAAACCGCGCATATCACGACATCAACGCATCCCTCATGGTACGGACGCAGGTTGAACGCCCATGGCCGGGACGGGATGATCCTCTACAATGACGATCATACACATGGGCTCACGATCCGGAATAATGTCTTCGCCGGGAGCCAGAATTTCCTTCACTCGTTCAAGGGCACAGGCAATGTGCTCGACAACAATATCTTCTACTCGAAGAACGACGCATCGGCCTATCTAGGCCCGCAAATTTTCAACATGCTCAACTGGCAGCATTACCCTGCCGAGCAGGGCCAAGCCTTCGCAACCTTGACCCATAATCTCTATGTCGTCGATCGAGGAGACTCGAGCGCCGTGCCGGTTCTTTATTTTCCCGTCAAGTCGACGGGGAGCACGGTGACGCCCGATGTCGTGACATCCGATAACAACCTTTATTTTCAGGTAGGCGCGACGATCTCCAATTTCGCCTCCAACGCGACGCTCGCGAATTGGAAAACCGAATTCGGCCAGGACGCTCATTCGCTCTTCAACGTCGATCCGCTCTTCGTGAACCCGGCCGCGGGAGATTTCAGGTTGAAACCGGGGAGCCCGGCTCTGGGGATCGGGTTCGTTCCGTTCGATCTCTCCGCGGCGGGGCGCAAATAGGAAAGCGCAGCGCAGGCGATTTATGGATCCTTGCCGGTGGTCCGCGCGAGCAGCCGCAGCGCCTTGACGAGATGCGGCCGGTCGAGCATTGCGCCGTCGAGGCTCACGACGCCCATGTCGGGCTCCGCGGCGAAGGCGGCGACGATGGCGCGGGCTCTGGCGATGGCCTGAGGCGACGGCGTCAGAGCCTCATTGATAACCGCGACTTGCGCCGGATGAATGGCCATTTTAGCCGCGAAGCCGTCGCGCCTCGCCATATCGCATTCCTTGCGGAGGCCCTGGAGGTCGTGGAAATCGGGATAGATGGCGTCGATCGCCAGCGCGTCCGCGGCGTTCGCCGCCAGCAGCGTGAGCGTGCGCGCGAGCGCATAGGGCGCCGTGTAGGCGCCGTCATCGCCTCGGCTCGTCTCAGAGCCGAGGCAGGCGGAGAGATCCTCGGCGCCCCAAGCGAGGCCGACGAGGCGGCGGCTCGCGCCCGCGTAGCCGCCCATGTTGAAGAGCGACCCCGCGGTCTCGGTGACGATCGCGATGACGCGCGTCGCGCCGTCGGTAAGATCGCATTCGGCTTCTTTGACCGCGAGCCTGGCGCCGAGATGCTGGAGGGCGGCGGCGTCGACGCATTTCGGCAGCAGGACCCCATCCGGGCCGCCCGGCATGATTGCGTCGAGATCGGCGTCGACCAGCCCGGAGTCGAGCGCATTGACGCGGACATAGAGTAGGGCGCGCGGCGCCGCGCGCTTCGCGGTTTGGAGGAAGTCGAAAGCCAATCGCCGAGCCGCCGCCTTGTTGGCGAGCGTCACGGAATCCTCGAGATCAATCGCCAGGCAGTCCGCGCCGGATGAGAGGGCCTTCGCGAGCTTTCTCTCGCTGTCGGCGGGGACGAAGAGAAGAGAGCGCATGAGACGCCTCGGTTCAATTCAGGCGGCAACGCGCCTCGGTCTTCGACGCCGGCGTCTTACGGACCGGCGCCGCGATCTCAAGCCGGCCTTTTCTTCATGAAAGCCTGGCGCCGGCATTCTGCGACGAGAGCGCCGTCCTGGCGATAGGCGCGATGGATGAATTCGACGATTCCCGCGTCGGCGCGCGAGTTCGACATGCGCTTCGCGGCAATCTCGGTCGTCACATGGATGGTGTCGCCTTCGAAGAGCGGCGCTGGAAACTTGACTTCGGTCATGCCGAGATTGGCGATGGTCGTGCCGAGCGTCAGGTCGTTGACCGAGATGCCGATCATGAGCCCGAGCGTGAAAAGCGAGTTCATCAAGGGCCGTCCCCACTCGGTTTCCGTCGCGCAAAAATGCGCGTCTATATGCAGCGGCTGGGGATTGAGGGTCATGTTGGAGAACAACATATTGTCCATTTGGGTGACCGTTCTGGTCAGGCGATGCGCGACTTTGGCGCCGACGACGAAATCCTCGTAATAGAGTCCGCCGCGCGGGCTACGGAGGGCGCCGAAGACCCAATCGCCTTGCGCGTCATCGCTCATCCGCCGCGCTCCGCATTAGGCCGGCGAGCTTGGCGTAATGCAACAGCAGGATCGTCTTGGCGTCGATGATTTCGCCGCTGTCGATCATGGCGAGGGCTTCGTCGAACGTCGGCTCCAACACCTCGATGTCCTCGTCTTCCTCTTCGAGGCCGCCGCCGTCGCTCATTCGATCCGCCGGTGAATATTCCGCGATGAAAAAGGTGAGCCTCTCGCAAAAGGCGCCGGGGCTCATATAGGCCTCGAATAGCCGCTTGGGATGGTGGACGGCGAAGCCGGTCTCCTCCTCCGCCTCCTTGACGATTCTCGCCTCGGCGTCGGCGCCTTCGAGCTTGCCGGCGCAAACTTCGATCAGGCCGTCGTGCCCGCCCGAGAGAAAAGCCGGCGCGCGAAATTGGCGAATGAGCACGACGCGGGAGCGCGTCGGATCATAGAGGAGGATCGCGGCGCCGTCGCCTGTGTCATAGACTTCGCGGCTCATGCTTTGCGGGCGGCCGTCGTAGCGCCGGCGCTCGAAGGAAATCTTCTCGAGCAGGCCGCGCCCGCGCGCAAGCAGCTGGCGGCTGAGGATGCGGATGCCATCGACCATGTCTCAATATCCGAATTGCTCGCGCAGGATCTGCTCGTTGAGCGAATGGCCGGGATCGTGGAGCAGCACGAGCCCGGTCGCATGATCCATCGAGACCGTGACCTTGACGATGTTCTTCAGCTCGAAATGATCGGCGACCGCGGCGACCGGCCGCTTGTCCGACTCGAGGACGTCGATCGTGATCTGCATCTTGTCGGAAAGCAGCGCGCCGCGCCAGCCGCGCGGCCGAAAGGCCGAGATCGGCGTCAGCGCCACCATGGTCGCGTCCAGGGGAAGGATCGGCCCATGCGCCGAAAGATTATAGGCGGTCGAGCCCACGGGCGTCGCAACCAGGAGGCCGTCGGCGGCGAGTTCGCCGAGCCTCTCCCTGCCGTCGATCGACACCCGCATTTTCGCGACCTGATAGGATTGGCGCATGAGCGACACCTCGTTGATCGCCCGCGCCTTGACGATCTCGCCTTCCATGTCGATCGCCTTCATCAGCAGGGGATGGACCACCGAGGCCTCAGCCTCGTCGAGGCGCTGGATGAGGTCGGGACCATGAAATTCATTCATGAGAAATCCGACCGTGCCGCGATTCATCCCATAGATCGGCTTGTTCGCGCCCATGAAGCGATGCAGCGTGCGCAGCATGAGGCCGTCGCCGCCGAGGGCGACGATGACGTCGGCGGCGTCCGGATGGACATTGCCATAACGCGCGACGAGCTCATGCAGCGCGGCCGTCGCTTCCGGCGCGCCAGAAGAAAGAAAGGCGATGCGCTCGAAGCGGTGCTTCGCGCTGTTTTCGGCGGCCATAATCTCCCGCTCCGACCCTTCGAGTTCCAGCGACGCCTTTCGGTCGGACGTTCTATCCGATTGGGATTAGCTTTCGAGCTGCGCCTTGACATAAACGTAAGCCGGAGGCGCCGTAAAGCTGCGTCGAAGCAGCGGCCCGCGACCAGAGCGTTTTCCGACCGTCCGCCGGCTTAAGCGACGACATCCGCGAGGTCGCCGGCGAGCAGGAGCTGCGGAACCTGGGTGAAGCGCCAGCCCTCGCCTTGCTTGTCGAAAATCCAGACGAGATCGACGCGCTCGTAAGGCCAATATTGCGGCGCGGTCTTTTCGTCGCCGAGGATGGCGTTGGCGATGATGTGCATGGAAAGATGTTTCCAGGCGATCAAAGCCGGCCCCGGAGCGGCGAGGACCTGACGCACGAGGGCGGTCTCCTCGCCGTAAAAATAGTCGCCATTGAGCTCGACGCCGGAGTCGGCCTCTAACAGCTCGGCGAGAGGGATCAGAGTGTTCCGGGGTCTCAGGCTCGGGTCTTCCGGCGCGGCTTTGCAAGCGTAGAGCGCGCGGGGCCGGGCGAGGGCCGGATGGCTGAAGCGATCGTCGCAGGGCGCGAAGAAACGAACCAGCGCGCCGGCGCGCTGCCAGCCGCGCACGGTGATCGATTCCTTGTCCTTGCGCCCCTCGAGATTGACGCCGCGAAACCTTTTGTCGGGACTGGGGCGCTCCGCATGGCGGATCAGCATGACCTTGTCGCAACTCATCGCGAGTCTCCCGATCCTTGGGCCGGGCGAAAGCCCGGACGGCTCAACATTTATAATGGCTGGCGATTAGCGCCTCGAAGGCCCCGGCCGGAATGAAGGGCTTGGCCCGCGCGACGGCGGTTTGCGCCAGGGCGCCGATGGGATAACGCAGCGCCGGCCGATCCAATTCGACGATGCGCTTGACTGCTCGGCCGACCAGGACCGGGTCGGCGCCGCTGGTTTCGTCCGCCTCGATGGCGGCGAGCGCGGCCTCGAATGTCTTGCGATAGGCCGAGCCGGGACCACTCGCCGCCGTCAGACGTCGCGCTGCGGTGAAGCCTGTGGCGAAATCGCCCGGCTCGACGATCGCGACTCGGACGCTGGATCCGCGCAGCTCCATGCGCAGCGCCTCGCAATAACCTTCGAGCGCGAATTTTGCCGCGCTATACATGCCCTGGAAGGGAAGCGCGATGAGGCCGGCGATGGAGCCGACGACGACGAGATGGGCGGGATCACGCGCGCGAAGATGCGGCAAGGCGGTGCGGCAGACGCGATGATTGCCGAAGAAATTGGTTTGGAATTGCGCCAAGGCTTCCTCGGAGCTCGTGTCTTCCAGCGCGCCAGCGAAGCCGACCCCCGCATTGCTGACCACGACGTCGAGGCGGCCTTCGCGTGCGACCACATCGGCGATCGCGGCCTCGACCGAGGAGTCGTGATCGACGTCCATCTTGATCGGCTCGAAACCTCCGGGGGGATTGGCGTCGGCCGCTTTGCGCGACGCGCCATAGACGCGATAGCCTGCGCCGTGCAGTTCCTCGGCGATCGCCAAGCCTAGGCCCGAACTTGCTCCCGTGACAAGCGCCACGCGCTTTTCGCTTTTCATTGCCCCGTCCCCTTCAAGCTCTGGTCAAAACCGCGCGCGGCTCTGGATAGCCGGCTCCGCCTTGCGCCTGTCTCTATCACGCGGGCGGTTTTTCCGCCGCAGGTTTGGCTCGGCCGACAGGCGTCGCACCAAAATTGGTGGCGTCTCAGTTTGAATTTCCGCTCCCGACTCATGTCGGTCGCTTAGCTAAAGCGGTTTGTTTCCCAAAAGCGGACCTAAAAGTCGGCCATACTTCCTTAGGCAGTCATAGCTAGGAAGGCCAATGCTATAGAACTTCCATCGGCAGCATCTGGCGATATCGGTTGGCGTCACCCCCAACACCTTCGAGTGCGCTAGGTCCCGTTGACAAATAGGATTCCCATTAGGGTAAGGTTCTGATTCAAGGTCGCTTTCGGAAGGAGGCGGGCTTGATTCGGGGATTGATGTCGGATGAGGAATGGGCGTGTTTCGAGCCGTTCGTGACGGTTCGCGGCGCGCATAGCGGGCGACGGCCGAAGGACCACCGCCTCGTTCTCGATGGGATTTTCTGGATTGCCCGCACCGGCGCGCAATGGCGGGACCTGCACGAGCATTTCGGCAAATGGTCGTCGGTCTATCGGCAGTTCCGGCGCTGGACTCTCAGTGGGCTGTGGGAGCTCCTTCTGGAAGCCCTGAATGAAACCGAGGGCGTTGGCGAGACCGTCCAGATGATCGACTCGACCATCATCCGGGCGCATCACTGCGCCGCCGGCGCTAAAGGGGGACTCCGCGTCAGGGTCTTGGCCGCTCGAGAGGTGGCTTCACGACAAAGATTCACCTCCGCACGAACGGCGAAGGACTGCCGATAGCCGCAAAGATCACCGCAGGCGAGGTCTCGGATTATTCGGGCTTCGCCCCCTTGATGGAAGCGGAAGGACCTGAGGCCAAAGTCCTGCTCGCCGATCGTGGTTATGATTCCGATCATATTCGCGAAACGCTGGAGAAAACAGGCGCTGCGGCCATCATTCCGACGCGCCGAAACCGCAAGATCCAAATCCAGATCGACAGTCACATCTATGCCTTGCGCAACCGCGTCGAGCGTTGCTTCAACAAGCTCAAAAACTCTCGGCGCCTCGCAACCCGCTACGACAAAACCGCAGCCAGCTATCTCGGGTTCGTCCAAATCGCCGCGATCAGGATCTGGATGCGCATATTTGTCAACAGGACCTAGTTTGAGCCGGTGAAAATCGCTGAATCGAATCACCGTTAGATGCTTTCAATCAGTAGGCCCTAATAAATGCCACAGACTCCCAAGCCGATGTCTCGCACTCTTGCCGTCGAAATCGCCACGAAGACCATAGCCGTCGTTAACCCGGCTAACCGCGGGCTGCGAATAGCGGATCTGCTCGAAAAGCATGGGTTCCGCCGCGTCCGGGAACCCGAAATGGATATCCTCAGCGATCAGGCCCGCCTCGTGAGTTGGTTGCGCGAGACCTTCAGAGTCGACTGAATGGATTCTACGAGAAAGGTAGCTGAAGAACAGCAGGGGTTTATCCGATGGCTGCGGCCTGATTATCAGACAGAAAGAAGCTGGCTCGGAAGCGGACCGACGCAAAACCACCCTTTGCAGAAATTCAAACTGAGACGAAACCCAAATTTTGCGTCAATTGACAGGCTTGAGCGCCAATCCTAAGGTCGAGCATACCGGGATGCGAAGAAGGCGGTGTGATTCCGCCGCGGTCGCGCCACTGTCAGCGATGCGCCTGAAGTTTCGAGCGCCTTGCGAGCCAGACCTTCCTCTCGGATTGGCGAATGCGATTTGGGACGCGTCATCCCTGGAGTCACGACATGAGCAAGGCCCTTTCCGCTCCGGCGGCCAGTCTCGCCCCCATTCCCGTCCGCGATATTCTCCCCTGGCTCGTCTTCGGCGGTCTCTTCTGCCTATTGGCGATTTATTTCGTCGGCGCGGAGCAGGGCGCGACCGCTTTGTTGCCCGGCCATTTCATGCACGAACTTGTCCATGACGGGCGCCATCTCCTGGCCTTTCCCTGCCATTGAGGCGCTCGCATGGTCGGATCGCTTTTGCTCCGGGGGATGCTGGCCGGCCTCCTCGCGGGATTGCTCGCCGCGGCGTTCGGCGCGCTCGCCGGCGAACCCTCGATCGAGCGCGCGATCGCCTATGAAAGCGCCGCGGCGCAGGCTGCGGGCGAGCCGCCGGAGCCTGAAATTGTCAGTCGAGATGTTCAGCGCGGGCCGGGCCTTTTTGCCGCCGCTATGGTTTACGGCGCCGCCCTCGGCGGTTTCTTCGGCTTAGCTTTCGCTTTCGCCCATGGCCGGATCGGAGGCGGCGATCCCCGCGCGGTTGCGGCGCTTCTCGCGACGGCCGGCTTTGTCGCGCTCGCGCTTGCCCCCGCGCTCAAATATCCGGCCAATCCGCCGGCGATCGGCGCCGCGGACACTATTGGCGCGCGCACGGCGCTGTTTTTCATCATGATGTTCGCCTCGCTCACGGCGATGATCCTGGCGGCGGCGACCGGGCGAAATCTGGCGGCGCGGTTTGGCGCCTGGAGAGGGGCGCTCACCGGCGTCGTCGTCTTCGTCACAGCCGCCCTATTCGCGGGCGTCCTTCTGCCTTCGGTCAATGAAGTTCCTGCGGACTTTCCAGCCGACCTCCTCTGGCGCTTTCGTCTCGCGTCTCTGGGCACGCAGGCCGTGCTCTGGAGCGCCATCGGATTTGGCTTCGCGCTTCTGACGCCGACGGCCCGTCATCTCTCAGCGTCGGACTAGGTCCCGACTCGGGACTGGGCGAAGCTGCTTGAATTTCCGAAGGGGGGCGCGTCTTCTTTCGCCCGACCTGATTGGCGGGCGCCGTCGGTTTGTGATGGAGAGCGTCATGGAGCCAGAGCATTTCGGAATCGAACAGATTACGGAAGAGGACCGGGCCTACGCCGGGTCGCGTTACGCCGAGGTTCGCGACGCCCTGTTCGCGCATCCCTATCAAGCGGTTTGGGGGCTTGAAAGCGCTCCGCCCTTGCCGCGCTACGAAACGACCGTCGCCAGTTTCTTCCGGGGCCTTCTTCCCTTTGGTCGGCGCTATTTGTTCCGGCAAGCCTCGGAACGAACCGTCGATTCCCATGCGGATTTGCGTTGGGGGCCGGATCGGAAGGGATTTCGCCGATTTCTTCATCCGAACGGGATCTGCCTCACGGGTCTATGGGAAATCACCGAGGCGACCGAATATTCGGGCTATTTTCGGCAAGGCAGCCGCGCCTTGACGATTGGCCGCTATTCTACCTGCTGCACGGAGACCCGCCGCGGCCACGTCCGCTCGCTGGCCTTGGTCGGAAAGCTCTATCCAACAACCGATCCTGATCATGCCGAGCCGCTTCGCGCCGCGAACTTCTTCACTCAGGAAGACATTGGCGGCGACCACACGGCCTACATCAACGACGCCGAGCTTCGCAATGCGCCGAATGTCAGCCCTTGGCGGCGGGGAAAGGCTCTATTGACCATTGTCGTCGAAGGAATCGTGTTCACGCTGACCGACAAGCAAGCGACCCTGCGTCAGCTTCATCAGATCGCGGAGCTTGGCAAACCGAGCAGCGAGCCCACGCGCGCGCCGACATTCATGCGTCTTCTCGTGGCGGCCGAGCAGCCGAGGATCGAAGGCGAGGCCCTGGATTTCCGCGATGAGATCATGGCGCAGATCTTCGACAAGGGCGATCCGGCCCCGAAGCGCAAATTGGCCTTTCATATCGAAGTCACGGATGAAGGGACTGAGCGGAATATTTTGGGCTATGTGCGGCGCCGCTTCCGGAATTGGCGCCGCATTGGCAAATTGACCTTCGATGACGCCGTCGCGTCCTACAACAGCGATTTTGTCGTTCATTTCAATCATCCGGGCTGGCGCGACGACAAGAATGACCCGGCGACGGCGCATCGACGGTCGATCTAAATATAAAGATCAGCCGTCAATGCGGGAGTGGAAGGCGGCTCGCCCGGCGCGCATGGATTTCTTGGCGGGCGCTCTTGCGTCGACCTTATGGCTCCGCCAATCATGCAAGATTGATTCGGCCGAGGCGCGCTATGAAGCTCAAGAGTTCCATCGATTCCGTCGGCGACCATTTTTTGGTGGGCCTGCGGCCGACGACCGCGCTTCACGATCTCGATCGGGCTCTGCTCAACGATCTGCGTCCGGCCGGCGTCATTCTGTTCAAAAGCAATTTCCGCCACGACCTGTCTTATGACGGTTGGCTCGAGAGTCATGCCCGGCTTGTCGACGACATTCGCGCGGCCGCCGGTCGACCGAAAATGTTCATAGCGATCGATCATGAGGGCGGCCGGGTCTGCCGCACGCCGCCGCCGATCACGCGTTTCGCCTATGCCTCGCAATGGGCCGATCACGCCGCGGAGGTCGGCGGGGCGATCGGGCGCGAGCTCGCCTCGCTCGGCCTCAACCTGAATTTCGCGCCGGTCCTCGACATTCACACCAACCCGAAAAACCCGGTGATCGGCCCACGCGCCTTCGGGACGACTCCGGAAGCCGTGATCGCCTCGGCGCTTCCTTTCATGCGCGCCATGCAGAAAGAGAAAGTCATCGCCTGCGGCAAGCATTTTCCCGGTCATGGCGACACGAGCGTCGATTCGCATGTCGGCTTGCCGGCGCAGGACCTCGACCTCGACTCGCTCCGCCGCCGCGAATTGAAGCCCTTCGCCGCCGCGATCGAAGCCGGGATCGGCATGATCATGACCTCGCATATCCTGTTTCCGGCGATTGATCCCGAGGCGCCGGTCACGCTATCGCCGCGCTTCATTCGAGAGATCTTGCGCGAGGAGCTTGGCTTCGCCGGAGTCGCGATCTCGGACGATGTCGGCATGGGCGCCATGAACGGCATTTTCGACGCCCCCGAAGCGGCGGCCCGTTTCATGGCGGCAGGTTGCGACATGCTGATGGTCTGCGCGCATTTCACCGACACCGATCGCGCCCGACGCTTCGCCGAGGCGATCGTCGCGGCGATTGACGAGGGTCGGCTCGACGAGTCGCTTCTGGCGCGATCTCGGGCGCGCGTGTCGGCGCTGCTCGAGCAAACGCCGGTGAACGAGGTTCGACGTTTGCCGGAAGAGGCGCTGCGCGCGCATGGCGACGCCATGGCTTTATATACAGATCAGACCGTCGAGGTCGTGTGAGCGCATCGTCCCGCGGCTGGAGGTCGCGGCTTCTCAAATCCGGCCGATTACACGCGTAGCCCTATCAGGTAAGTAAACTATATAACCGGCCCCAAGGCGCGGATTGTCATTGTCGCAATTGGTAAAGTCGTGCATCTAGGAAGTTTGCGGAGGAAAAATTGCCCCGAAACTTATCCGGAAAAATCGATACTTTGCTGGCGCTTCGCGCCGATGGGCGGCTTCTCGTCGGTAGGGAGCGGATCACGTTGCTTGAAGCCGTGATCCAGCACGGGAGCATCACCAAGGCCGCGGAAATCGCCGGCTTCAGCTATAAGACGGCTTGGGACGCGGTTAACGCCATAAATAATCTTCTCCCCCGGCCGGCCTTCATCACCCACACGGGCGGCCCGCGCGGCGGCGGGGCTGAGGTGACCGACGAGGGACGGCGTTTGATCGCGGCCTTTCGCCGACTGGAGGAAAAGCTCGGGCGAATTTCCAACGCCATCGTCGAGGAAGGTCTCGAAAACGAGCGCGACCTTTTATTCTGGGGGATCGGCCTCAAGCTCAGCGTCCGCAACGCGTTTCACTGCGAGCTTGTCGAAATCCTCCCGGCGCCAGTCAATGTCGAAGTGAAGCTCAGGGTTTCGCCGGAGATCGTGATCACCTCGATCATCACCAACGCCAGCATCGTCGAGCTCGGCCTAACCGTCGGGCGCTCGGCGGTCGCCATGGTCAATGCCTCCTCTGTGATGCTGGCCCCCAAGGAAGACGCCCCGCGCATCTCGGCGCGCAACAGGATCAGCGGCGTCGTGGTCGATCGAATCGACGGTGGCGTCGATTCCGAGATCACCGTCGATATTGGCGGCGGCAAGACCATTATTTCGGTCGTCACGCAGGACGCGGCTGAGGATCTGGGCCTAACGCCCGGCAGCGCGGTCTGGGCGCTTTTCAAGACCTCGCATGTGATCCTCGCAACGGATTGAATTCGTTCGCGACCGGCTCGCGGAGAACGGTTCCGCTCCCGCCTATCTGCCAAACCTGAATTCAAGCTGCGGTCGCCTGCTTGCGGTTCGGTTGGGCCGACTCGCGGCCGGCTCAGTCTCTTGACTATAATTATGTAGTCTATAGAAAGGGTGTACCACTCTTAGGGAGCCCTTCATGACCCCGCTCAGGCGCGATCGCCTCGTTTTTCCCGCCGTTTTTCGAGCCCTCGCCATTGGCGGCCTCGTCCTCGCCACGACCGCTCTATCCGCTCACGCTGCGCGAGCGGAAGAGGCGCTGCTCAATGTCTCCTATGATCCCACCCGCGAGCTCTACCGTGCGGTCAATGAAGCCTTCATCGAGGACTGGAAGGCGAAGACCGGCGAAACCATCGCCGTGCGCGCCTCGCATGGCGGCTCCGGCGCGCAGGCTCGCGCCGTGATCGACGGCTTGCCCGCCGATGTCGTGACCTTGGCCCTGGCCGCGGACATCGATTCGATCGCCGCCAAAACCGGGAAGCTCCCGGCCGATTGGCAAAAGCGGCTGCCCAATAATTCGACGCCCTACACCTCGACCATCGTGCTCGTGGTCCGCAAAGGCAATCCCAAAGGAATCAAGGACTGGGACGATCTGATCAGGCCCGGCGTCTCGGTGATCACGCCCAATCCGAAGACTTCGGGCGGCGCACGCTGGAATTTCCTTGCGGCCTGGGGCTACGCGAACAAGAAATTCAAAGGCGATGAAGCCAAGGTGAAGGACTTCGTTCGCGCCGTCTATAAGAACACGCCGGTTCTGGACACAGGCGCGCGCGGATCAACGATTAGTTTCGCGCAACGAGGCCTCGGCGACGTGCTGATCTCCTGGGAGAATGACGCCTTTCTCGTCTCCGAGGAATTCGGCAAGGACAAGTTCGACATCGTCGTGCCGTCCATTTCGGTCCTCGCCGAGCCGCCGGTCGCCTTGGTCGACGCCAATGTAGACGCCAAGAAGACGCGGGCCCAGGCTCAGGCCTATCTCGATTTTCTCTATACGCCGAAGGCCCAGGCCATCATCGCCGCGAATTACTACCACCCGGTCAAGCCGGAGGCGGCGGCGCCCGCCGATCTCGCCCGCCTGGCGAAGATTCCGCTCGTTACCGTGGACGGGGATTTTGGCGGCTGGGCTAAAGCGCAGGCGAAATTCTTCGCCGACGGCGGGGTCTTCGATCAAATCTACGGCGCGCAACGCTGAGGCCGTCTTGCTTACGTTTTTCAGGATGAGATGCGGCGGCCTCGGGGCCGCCGTTTCTTTATCTGGCGAGGCGCGAAAAGCCTCTTGGAATTCCCGCCCGTTGAGCCGTATCTCGCAGTTGCGGGCGTGAGCGCCTAGGATCTCGCCGCGCGCGCGGCGCCGTCTTTGGCAAGCTGATTATTGGGGTCGAACACGAGGGCGCGCTGATAGGATTCAAGCGCCTTCGCTCGATTGCCGGATTTCTCATAGGCGAGCCCGAGTCCGGCCCAAGCGTCGGCGTTCTTATTGTCGACATTGAGCGCTGCGTTGAAATCCTCGATCGCCTTGTCGGGCTTGCCGATGGCGAGCAGGCTTTGCCCGCGCGCTTGATAGGGCGGGCCGGCGAAAGGATTTCGATCGATGGCGTTGTCGAAATCCGTGATGGCCTGCGCGTGGTTTCCCTCGCGCTGATAGATCAAGCCTCGCGCGTGAAAGGCTTGGGCGCTCTCCGGATTGAGCTTGATCGCCTGATCGAGATCGGCGCGAGCGTCGCTGAGATTGCCTTGGGCGCGCAGGAGATTGGCGCGGCCGAGATAGGCGGGCGCGTGGTTCGGGTCAACCGCGATGGCGCGATTGAAATCGCTGAGCGCGGCGTCATTGCGATTGACCTGGCGATAGGCCAGCGCGCGATTGGTGAGGGCCGCCGCATTGTCCGGAGAGATCTTGATGGACTGGTTGAAGTCCGCGATCGCTTCCTGAAACTTGCCGATCCGCGCATAAGCGACGCCGCGCGTGTTATAGGGCTCCGCGCTATTCGGATTGCGTCGCACGACATCGTTCAGGGAGGCGAGATTAGCCTCGTGCGCTTCCGTCGACGCGCTGTCGATTTCGGCGGCCCCGGTGCCCTGCTTGGTCATCAGGTTCGTGGTCGTTTCGCAGCCGGCGAGCGCAAAAGTCGCCGCGGCGACCAAAAGGCCATGCACAGGACGCCTTGCCGGCGTCGCGCGTAGAAACGCCATCGCGAAGACTGTCATCCGCTCACCCTCGCCGGGCATTCACGGGCCGACTTGGCCCATAAACTCATTAGGGAAGAGACATGACGGCTCCGAGACGCGTCCCACAGGCCTGCTTCACGCTTTGGGAGCTGAGCCTGGCATTTCGCAGCGGGAGCGCATGGCGCCGATGACGAAGGCGATCAGCGAGCGCCCAAAACGGGCTTCGGCTTCATCGGCAACAAGCCCTCGCGCTGCATTTTCTTGCGGGCGAGCTTGCGGGCGCGGCGGACGGCCTCGGCTTTCTCGCGGGCTCTCTTTTCGGAGGGCTTTTCGTAATGGCCGCGGAGCTTCATCTCGCGGAAAATGCCTTCGCGCTGCATTTTTTTCTTCAGCGCCTTCAAAGCTTGATCGACATTATTGTCGCGAACGAGAACTTGCACGCAAAAGTCCTTGATGAATCGCCACATCGTCGCCTGCGGCGACGCATTTGACGGAAAAAGGCGGAACGAAAAGCCGGGCGCTTTTTAGCGCCCGATCCCAGAGAGAACGCGGATACCAGACCCGGGCCTATCTGTCTAGAGCCGAGAGCCGGTTAGCAGCTGCTCAGCTCAGGGCGCCGGAACGACTGAGCTCAAGGCGCGACGCGCGTTACATGGCCCATTTTGCGGCCGGCCCGCGCTTCGGACTTGCCGTAAAGATGAAGGCTCGTTCGGGGCTCGCGTAGGATCTGCTCCCAGGCGAAGGCTTCCTCGCCGATCAAGTTCCACATCTCGACGCTTGATCCATGGCGATCCGTCACGCCGAGCGGCCAGCCGGCGACCGCCCTGACATGCTGCTCGAATTGCGAGGTCAAAGCGCCGTCCAGGGTCCAATGGCCGGAATTATGAACGCGTGGGGCGATCTCATTGACGCGAAGCTCGGCGGGGCCTTCGCCTTCTCCGCCGGTCGGATCGACGACGAACATCTCGACCGCGAGAACGCCCACATAATCGAGCGCGTCCGCGATCGCATGGGCGATCCGCACCGCCTCGGCCGCGGTCTCCGGCGCGATGCGCGCTGGAGCGCGGGTGAATTTCAAGATATGGTTTTCGTGCTCGTTTTCGCAGACGTCATAGACAGCGAACGCGCCGTCCGCCCCGCGCGCCGCGACGACGGAGACCTCCTTGGCGAAGGGCACGATTCCCTCGAGGATCGCCGGCGCGCCGCCGAGCGAGCGAAATGTGACGGCGAGATCCCCGCCCTCGCGGACGAGAACTTGGCCTTTGCCGTCATAGCCGAAACGCCGCGTCTTGAGGATCGAGGGACGGCCGAGCTGCGCCACCGCGCGGGCCAGAGACCCAGCGTCGTCGACGCGCAGATAAGGAGCTGTCGCGATGCCGTTCGAGGTCAAAAATTCCTTTTCGACCAGCCGATCCTGGCAAGTAGCGAGAGCGGCGGGGCCAGGTCGCACCGCGCCGATCTCGGCCAACAGCGCCGCCGTCCGCGCGGGTACATTCTCGAATTCATAGGTTACGAGATCGACGTTGAGCGCGAAATCCTCCAGCGCCTTCTCGTCGTCGAAAGGCGCAATGGTGCGCGCCGCGCTCACGTCGAAGGCGGGGCTATCGGGATCATTGGAATAGATATGCGTCTTGAGGCCGAGCCGGGCCGCCGCCAGGGCGAGCATTCGGCCCAATTGGCCGCCGCCGAGAATGCCTATGGTCGCGCCGGGTGCGAGTGCAAAGGACATGGCCAATTCAGTCCCCGTTCGCCGGCCGCTCGGCCACGGCTTCCGTTTGCGCCGCGCGCCAACTCGACAGACGCGCTTCGAGCGCCGGATTCGCAAGAGCCAGAATGGCGGCGGCGAGGAGGGCGGCGTTGACCGCGCCGGCCTTGCCGATCGCCAAGGTTCCGACTGGAACGCCGGCGGGCATTTGCACGATGGAATAAAGCGAGTCCTGTCCGTGCAAGGCTTTGGTTTCTATCGGGACGCCGAGAACCGGAAGCTCGGTCAAGGCTGCGGTCATGCCGGGAAGATGGGCGGCGCCGCCGGCGCCTGCGATGATCACCTTAGCGCCGGCCGCCTTGGCCCCCTTGGCGAAGGCGAAGAGCCGATCGGGTGTGCGATGAGCTGAAATGATCAAAGTTTCGTAGCCGATCTCGAGTTCGTCGAGGACGCCGGCTGCATGCCGCATCGTCTCCCAATCCGATTCGCTACCCATAATGACGGAGACGGGTTTTTCGGTGGCGGACAAATGGCGGTCCAGGGCTTGGATACGGCGAAGGCAGGGGCATAGACGAAGGGGGGAACCGGCGCAAGCGCGCCGAAGCCTGCGCCGGCGTTCGGCGATCCCAGCGCGGCGGGATCACTTTCTTTTGGCCGGCCGTTGCTCGCTTTACAAAAAGGACGGCGGCAAAATTTACTATTTCTATCTTGCTCTGAAAAATGGGTTGTTTCTAAAAGCAGAGAAAAGCTTTCCAATGAGCGAGGCTCCGAACTTGCCGGCCCATTGCGCCGCCAGCAACCAGAGGAAGGCCCATAATTTTACCCAGAAAGACAAGACGCCCCAATTTTCAGACACGGAAGCCTCCTTTGAACTCTGCTTTAAATAAATAAAGTTACTTTTTGCTGAACTGCATGATAGGCGAAGCCGCTCGGTCCATATAGTCGAGTTTAAGCTTTATCTTTACTGTCAGATGATCATCGATGAGGCCCGAAGATCTGGTCCGCCTGCAATGTATTGGATTTGAAATACGCGGCGCCGCCGGCGTTGAGGCGGCGTGGGGGAATGTCGCATGCCTGCTCTGGCGCGCGCGTTTCCCCCTCGCTTCAAAATGGTTTAGAATTCGAAAATCGCAACATTCGGGTTAGATCGGAAATCATGACGGAGACTTCGGAAGACGCCGGCTACGGCCTTTCAAGAGATAGCGAAGCCTTGCGCGCCTCGCCGCGGCTTTTTGAAAATCCGCTTCTCGACAAATTGTCCCGCGTGCATTGGTCGACGCCGCTCTTCGTCTATGTGCCTGTCGTCGCTTGCCTTACGGTGGCGAGCCTAAGACTGTTCGACGTCACGAGCGTCCTTGGCGGCGCGGCGCTCGGCTATCTGATCTGGACCTTGACCGAATATTTCGGCCATCGCTTCCTTTTTCACTATGAGTTTCCTGGCGCCTTTGGCGCGCGCATCCATTTGCTGATCCACGGCATCCATCATGTGCACCCGAACGATCCGCTGCGGCTCGTCATGCCGGCGCTTCTGAGCGGGCCGATCATGCTCATCGCCTACGCCATCCTGCGCCTCGTCTTTGGATCAAGTCTGGTCTATCCAGTCCTGACGGGGTTCATTCTCGGCTATCTCGCCTATGACATGGTGCATTACTATGTCCATCATGGCGATCCGAAGACGCGAGTCGCCCTCGCCCTGCGGCGCGTCCATATGCTGCATCATTTCCGCGATCCTAAGCGCGGCTTTGGCGTCAGCGCGCCCTGGTGGGATTATGTCTTCGGCACGGCCCATGTCCGGCCCGGCGGGGCTTGAAGAGCTTCGAGAAAGTTAAACGTCCCGTGCGCCGCGGCGGGCGTCGAAACGCCCTTCGCCCCATACAACGTCATGCGTCGTCCAGGCGCGAAGCCAGGCGGCGAGGGCGAGAATTTCTCGGCCCAAAAAGGCGAGCGGCGCCCAGGCTGAAATTTCCCAACCTTTCAGCGCCGTGAAGAGAATTTCGGCGCAAAACCATCCCGCCAAACTGGCGCCGAAGCAGAGCGAGGCGGGGAGCCCGATGAGCGGCCCCGCGAGCGCGCCCGCCAATGCGGCCGGCAGCGGGCTGGCCAATGGCTCCAAAGGGAAAGATATTTTTTCGTTCGCCCGTCTGATCACGCTCCAGCGCGCTTGGCGCTCATAGACCTCGCGCAGGCTGCGCGCGCCGATCTCCTGAGCGACCGTGCGATGCGAGAACACGGTGCGGAGCCCCTGCCGCGCGAGCGCCATCGAAATGGCCGTGTCCTCGGCGAGCATATGGCCGACCGCCTCGAGGCCGCCCGCCTTGGCGAGATCGCTGCGCCGAAACAGCATGACCTTGCCGACGCCATAGCCGAGCCCGAGGACCGAGGCGGCGAGGAGAAGGCGCGCATGGCCGTTGAGCAGGATCGCCTCGATCCGGCCGGCGAAGCTTTGCGGACGCACCGCGACCGGGACCGCGACCACAAGGCCGACGCCCTTCGAAAAACTCCGCATGAAGGCGGCCATCACGTCGGGCGCGAGCGTCATGTTGGAGTCTTTCGTGAAGACGAAGTCGTTTCTGGCCTCGCCGAAGGGCGCGGCGAGATTATTGAGCTTCGGGCTGACCGCGATCTGCGCGGCCGAACGCAAGATGCGGCAAGGCCGTTCGGGATGCGCGCCGGCTACGCGCCGCGCCGCGTCGAGCGCGGGCGAATCCTCCTCGACTGCGCTGATCAGGACCTCATAGGCCGGATAGTCCTGAATGAAAATGGAGGCTTGCGCGCGCTCGAATCCGGGATCGAGATGCTTGATCGGCACGAGGGCCGACACCGGAGGCAGATCGGCGCGCGTCGCTCGGCGTCGCTGAAGGACAGGCTGCATAAGGCCGCAGGCCAGGGTCACGGCGAAGAGCGCCGTGGACAGGCACCACCAGAACGCGCCGATCATGGAGAGAAGAAAAACCACGAGGATCCGATGAATGAGTGCGGCGAGGGCCTCGCTGCAGGCGGACGAGCGATCACCTTCGTTTAACGCCGGATTCGGCGCAAGCTCAGCGCCCGCCCGCCGTTTTCAAGGCGGCGGCGCTGCGGTCGACCCGGCTGTATAAGGTGAAGCGCGGATCGAAAATGAATTGGATCTGGAGACCGGGCCAGGACTCATGCGTCTTCAGATCCGCATAGAATTCCGGCGCCATCTCTTTCAATTGCGGCAAGCGGGTCCAAGGCACGTCCGGAAAATCGTGATGTTCGTTGTGATATCCGATGTTGAGCGCGATGACGTTCAGCGGGCCGTAGTAATCGAAGGTCTCCTGCTCCGGATCGAAGGTGAAATGCTCCTGCACCCAGCGCGCCGCCAAGGGATGCAAGCCGCCGACTGAAAACCAGAAAGAGGCGAAGAGATAAAGCAGGGCGTTCGGGCCGAGGAAGACAAGGATCAAAAGATCATAGGCGACGACGCAGGCGGCGTTGATGAAGGTCCAGCGGCCCCACATCGGCACCGTGCCTTTCAGCCGGCCGAGCCGGAATAATTGCAGCGCCGGGAAAAAGAACATCCAGGCCGCCTTGCCGAGCGCGCTTCGGCCAAAGACGCGGGCCTCCCAATGGCTCGGCAGATCGGCGTCGTAGTCATAATCGCCGAGATGCGAATGATGCTTCATATGATAGCAGCGAAAGCCCATCGCATTCGGGAAGGTGTTCGGCAGATCGGCGAGGATCGCGATCCATTTGTTCAGGGCGTTGGATTTGAATACGCAATTATGGGTTGCGTCATGGATCGCGACGAACATGGCGTGATTGGCGAAGGCGCCGATGCAAAAGGCGCCGATCAGGGCGGCCCACCAATAGGCGAGGCCGAGATGGCCGAAGACGGCGGCGAGCAAGGTCTGCCCGGCGACCGCGCCGGCGATGACGATCGCTGTTCGCGGATCGTGGCCGATCAGGGCCTCGACTTCGGGATGCGCCTTGAGGATCGCCCTCCGACGCAAAGGATGCGGGCGCTTGGCCGCCGTTGGAATGAAGGCGTTGCGCCGCGCGGCGGTCTCGGCGGCGTCCATCGAGCCTAGATCGAAAGCTTGCGCGCTCATGCTTCGATGTTCCTCTTGTAGGGGCGACGCGCGGCGCGCGATTCCGCCCGACAATGGTGTGCTTCTCCGTCGCGAAGGATCAATGCGACCGATCGCATCGGCCGGGCGTTCGGCGCTCAGGCGGCGAGGCTTTTCTCATAGATGCGATGAATCTTGTCGATGCGCGCGCCGGAAAGCTCGATGGGCCGGCGCATGCCCACATTATCCTCCAGGACCCAGCCGAATTCGACATGTTCGAGCGGCCCGTGGGCGCCGCGCCGCCGACACTCCTCTATGAAGGCCAGGATGACCGCCCCGCCGGCCGCTCTGCGATGCAGGGCCTGCCTCACCCCGAAAAGGGCGAGTCGTCCCGATTTGAAACGATGGTTGCGAATGCGCGAGATCAGGCGCGGTAGGCCGAAGGGAAACAGGCGGCCGCCGAGATCCGCGGTGATCTCGTGCAGGTTCGGCAGAATGACGCCAAAAGCTTGCGGCTCGCCGTCGAGCTCGATCATGAAGCCCCCTTCCGGCGGCATGACGAGCTTGAGCCCATCGGCGCTCGACATGAATTCCTCGAGCGTGAAGGGCACGTAGCCCCAATTCTGCCGCCAGGCGTCGTTGAAAATGTCGACGATGATCTCGGCTTCCGGCTTGATGTTTTTGAGATCCAGCGTCCTGATCGCGAGCCGGCCGCGCCATTCCGGCCGCGCCATGATGCCGGGCTCTGCCCGCCGGTCCTTTTCGCTCACGTCATAGCGGTAGGAGATCAAGTCGCGCGCTTTCTTATAGCCCCGCCGCTCCAGCGCCTTGGCCAAATGGGGCGGGGTCCAGGGCATGAAGACCATCGGCGCGGCGTCGAAACCCTGAATGAGCAGGCCGCACTCGCTCCATACCGAGGGGGAGAAAGGCCCATGAATGATCTCGGCGCCGCGTGCGCGCAGCCAGGTCTCGGCGACGTCGCAAAGGGCGTCGACGACGGCGTCGTCCTCGATCGCGTCGAGGCAACCGAATTGCGCGCGCGAGGCGCCCAGCGGGGAAATCTCGTCCTTATAGACTTGCGCGAAAATGCGCCCGGCGAGCTTTCCGTTCTTGCGCGCCAACCAGGCCTGAGATTCGACCTGCTTGAAATGCGGATTGAGCCTCGCCGCGTGCATGGTCCAGCGTTCGGCGTCGAGCGGCGGCGCAAAGCCCATTTCGCCTTGGTAGAGAAGGCGCGGCGCCCGGCAGAAGGTCAGGAAGTTTTGCAGCCCGTCCGCGGGGACGATCTCGATAGAAGGCATATGGATGGCGGTCCTCGGGTTCAAAGACTGCGGAGCTAGGGCCGATCGGCGACGCCACGAGAGTTCGAGCTTCCGGCCCCTGAGCGATGCGAGGCGTGGGACGCTCTCGACCAGCCTTTCCTTTCGCTTGTCCGAGTCGCGATTCCGGCTCAATCGGACGCGGGAGGAGACGAACCGCAGCATCATTTTTCGCTGCAGGCTCTCATCGCCTGACGGTGTTGGCTTCCGTCCGCTGGGCGGGCCGGCGCGCCTGCGCCTTTTTGCCTCAGGTCGCCGCGCTGAGGGACGCCACGGGTTCCGCGTGAACGCTTTTGCGCGTCGCCAACAGATCGATGACGCCTCTGATTTCCGATTCTGTATGCGCCGCCGACAGGAAGAATCGAAGCCGTGGCTGGTCTTTCGGAACGCCGATCTGAATGATCGGCGGGACGTAATAGCCATGGCTCAGCAAATGGCTCGACGCGGCTAAAGTCTCGAGACTGTCCGAGAAAAGGATTGGAACGACGCCGCGGCCAATGGCCGGCCCTGTGTCGAGGCCGGCCTCTCTCGCGAGCCCCATGAAGAGCTCGGCGTTCTGACGCAGGCGCTCGAGCCGCCAGGGTTCCTGGCTCAGCAAGTGCAAGGCGGTCTCGGCGGCGGCCGTGATGACGGGGGAGAGGCCGACGCTGTAGACAAAGCCCGGCAGCGTGTAGCGCAGCCAGTCGATCACGGCGGCCTTGCCGGCGATGAAGCCGCCGCAGGAGGCGAGGGTCTTCGACAAGGTGCCAATAATCAGGTCGATGTCCTGAGGATCGACCCCCACATGCTCGCACAGGCCGCGTCCCTGCGCGCCGAGCACGCCGATGGAATGGGCTTCGTCGATCAATAGCCAGGCCCCGCGGCGGCGCTTGATCTTGACGAGCTCCACGAGGTCGGCGAGATCGCCGTCCATGCTGTAGAGGCCTTCCGCCACAATCAGCGCGTTCCGATAATGGTCGCGTCTCTCACGCAGCAGAAAGTCGAGATGGTCGAGATCATTGTGGCGGAACACGATGGTTTCGGCGACCGTGCTCTTCGCGCCGCTGACGATGCTGTTATGCGATAATTCGTCGATGAAAAGGGCGTCGCGCGAGCCGAGAATATGGGAAATGGTCGTCACATTGGTCAGATAGCCGCTGACCAATGTGAGCGCCGAGTCGGTCCCGAGAAATTCGGCGAGCGCAACTTCCAAATGATGATGCGTCGAGCGTTCGCCGCCGACGAGCCGTGAGGCGAGGGCCCCGACCCCGAAAGTTTCGAGAGCGGCGGCGGCCGAGGCTTTGACGGCTGGATGAGAGGCGAGGCCCAGATAGTCGTAATTCGCGAAGCTGACGAAATGCCGCCCTTTGATCTTCGCTTCCTGGCGCAGACTATCGGTCGCCGCGAAAAACGGGTCGCCGCCTTCGAGATAGGCTTTGCCCGCGAGGCGGAACCGTTTGGTGGCGTAGTCGGCGAGGCTGTTGAACTTAGACACGAATATAGGCAGTCCAAATCGAGTTCATGAAACGCTTCGAAAAATCGGGACTCTCGACGACGCAGGATGGAATGGGACCTCTCATGGCGATACGAGGCATATCATCATGAATTGGGTGGAGCAAAATGCGATCTTCGCGCAACGCCGCCGGAGGGGCTCGACCGGCCGGGCTCGATCATAAAAAGTTCTTTTATTACAAGCCTCTAATTCAATTGGTCAATTCCGGTTACAAAACGTAACAAAGGGCCGAATGACGGTCGTTCGCCGGGCTGCAGCGCCCGCAGCGGGGCGCCTGCGAATCAAAATTGTCACATCGAGATCGCGCCAGACCGAGCGGCGGAGTCAAGACAGATCGATCGCATGACGCTTGAGATCGGCGAGGGCGCAATATTCGAGCGCGCCTTCATGGGTCGCCTGCAGAACGACATGGGGGGCCTTGCCGGCGTCATGCGCTTCCTGCCAGCGCGGCGCGCAAAGGCACCAGCGATCGCCGGGATTAACGCCTGGGAAGCCATATTCCGGCAGCGGGGTCGACAAGTCGTTTCCGGCCGCCTTGGAAAAGGCCAGGAAGGCCTCCGTCGCCACGATGCAGACCGTATGGCTGCCGAGATCTTCGGCAGCCGTGTCGCAGCAGCCGTTTCGGAAGAAGCCGGTGATGGGATCGAATGAGCAACTCGTCAAGGGCTCGCCCAAGACATTGCGGGAAGGCTTGCGGCCGCCGCCGCCGGTATCGTCCCTGAACATGCGCGCTCCGATTGTTTATGTGAGACTCGAACAAAAGCGCTGAATTTTCGCGCATGCCTCCTCCAGGGTGGAGGTGGCGGTCGCGTAGGATATGCGAAAGTTCGGACCGAGGCCGAAGGCCGAGCCCTGCACCACGGCGACCCCTTCGGCTTCGAGCAAGGCCGCAGTGAAATCCTCGTCCGTCTCAATTTGCTTCCCGTCGGGCGTTTTCCGGCCGATCGCCGCGGCGCAGGAGGGATAGACATAAAAGGCGCCTTCGGGCGAAGGGCATTGCAAATATTTTGCCTGGTTCAGCATGGAGACGACGAGGTCGCGCCGCGCCTCGAAAATCTTTCGCCGCTCTGCGATGAAGTCCTGCGGGCCGGTCAGCGCCTCGACCGAGGCCCATTGCGCGATCGAGCAGGCGCCCGAAGTTTGTTGCCCCTGCAACATCTCCATCGCCTTGATCAGCATCTCCGGGCCCGCGGCGTAGCCAATGCGCCAGCCGGTCATGGCGTAGGATTTCGACACGCCGTTCATGGTGAGCGTGCGGTTGATCAGATCCGGGGCCGCCTCCGCCAGGGTCGCGAAGGTGAAATCGCCATAGATCAGATGTTCGTAAATGTCGTCGGTCAGGATCCAGACGTGGTCGTGACGCAATAGGACCTCGGCCAAAGCCCGCAGCTCGTCATGCGTGTAGGCGGCGCCGGACGGGTTCGACGGCGAGTTCAGGATCAGCCACTTGGTCCTGGGCGTGATCGCCCGCTCGAGCGCTTCGGGCCGTAGTTTGAAGCCCTGCTCGATGCTTGTCGGAACCGTCACAGGCCGGCCGCCGGCGATCAAAGCCATGTCCGGATAGCTCACCCAATAAGGCGCCGGAATGACCACTTCATCGCCTGGATTGACTGTGGCGAGCAGGGCGTTGAACAAAATATGCTTGCCGCCGGTGCCGACGATCGTCTGCGACGGCTTGTAGTCGAGATGGTTCTCCCGCCGGAATTTTTGCGCGATCGCCTCGCGCAAGGCGGGAATTCCGGCGACCGGCGTATATTTGGTCTCGCCGCGCTCGATCGCCGCGATGGCGGCCTTTTTGATATTGTCCGGCGTGTCGAAATCAGGCTCGCCCACGGAGAGAGAGATGATGTCGCGTCCGGCATTCTTGAGGTCGCGCGCCTTTTGCGTCGCCACGATCGTCGCGGAGGGCTTCACGCGCAGCAAGGCGTCGGCGATAAAGGGCATGGCGCAAGGCTCCGTGCGCAGGGACCGTCGCAGGTCGTTGGGGGGCGGCGCGGACCTTAGGGCGAGGGCGCGGCCGAGGGCAAGTGAGGATCCGCGCGCTCCTGAGACGAGCCCTTCGCCTTATTGATGAAAATATGCGCGACTTTGAGGAATCAGCCCGAGTCGGGCTCAAAAACGTCGGCTTTCGCCTATTAATATTGCTGAGGCGTCATTTTTCTAGAGCCTCCGCCGATCAGATGGAATCGATCTGATCGGCAAGAATATGGTTGAGTTCTTCGAAGTCGGAGCAATTTCTTAGTCGATCGCCCGCTTTGGGGCGGAATGCGTTCGACCAGCGATCCGCGCTGCGACAGTGCGTAATTTTTTTCTCGGCGCCGCGGAAATATTCGTCGGCAGTGAAACTTTTTGACCCACGGCCGCGTTTTAGCACCGAACGAGATTTTTACCTGCCGCGCGAAAAATGGGGTTCTGAGCGGGGCGTGCGATACCGCACCGGCGAGCGCTCTTGGATCATTGAAGAATGACTCCATGAGCAATCGATTCGGACCATCGCGGCGGGGTTGGAGATGCGGCATGTTCGTCGCGCAGCATTTTGACCAGGGCAGGGAGGCGGGATTTCTCCATAGGGTCGACGCGCAATCGGCACGACGGCAATTTCAGGTGTCTTTGGCTCTCATCTTGGTGCTGGCCATTGCCGCCGTCGCGTTGGGTTTGCTGGCGCGCGTGGATCGAGCGTCCATGTTTACCATGTCTCATTGGCCGATGACCGTCGGCTCCCGTGTCGCGGAAATGCCGCTGGACATCCGGAGCTAGGGTCTTCAAACTGTCACACGAGCTTCCCCTTGGCCCCCGGGAAGTGCGTGCAAGGGCCGCGTTCTCCGAAAGGGGGCGCGGCCCGACGTTTTTTTGGCTGTTGCGCACGAGCCATTAACCCAATGATGCCTTTGAGCCATCGAGGTCATTGACTGTTGCGGTCGAATTAATCACCGAGGCCCAATGAGATCATTGAGGCCCAAGACGTCTATCATCGAATAAAGGCCCGGCTTGCGGCTCCTGCCCCAGAGCGCGGCTTGCACGGCCCCGCGCGCGAATATGCTGCGGTCCTCGGCGGCGTGAGCGAGTTCGATGCGCTCGCCCGGTCCGGCGAAAATCACCTTGTGGTCGCCGATCACGGTTCCGCCCCGCAAGGAGGCGAAGCCGATGTCGCCGGACTTGCGCGGGCCCGTATGTCCGTCGCGGCCGCGCGCGGCATGTTGGTCGAGCGACACGCCGCGCCCTTTTGCAGCCGCCTCGCCGAGCAAGAGCGCCGTCCCGGATGGCGCGTCGACTTTCATACGATGGTGCATCTCGACGATTTCGACGTCATATTCGACGCCGAGCGTATGGGCGACCTTTTCGACAAGCGCCGCGAGCAGATTGACGCCAAGGCTCATATTGCCCGAGCGCACGACGACGGAATGGCGTGCGGCCGCCTCGATCCGCGCCAAATGCGCCGACGAAAACCCCGTGGTGCCGATGACGTGAACGATGCGCGCCTGCGCGGCGAGCGCAGAAAGCTCGACGCTGACCTCGGGCGACGTGAAATCGAGCAGGGCCTCCGCGCCGAGAATGGCGCTCAACGGGTCGCCAGTGATTTCGACCCCGGTCTGGCCGCAGCCCGCGAGGAGCCCGGCGTCCTGGCCGATCGCGATCGAATCCGCCTCCTCGACGGCGCCGGCGAGAGTCGCGCCAGGCGTCTCATGGATAACCTGGACGAGAACCCGGCCCATGCGCCCGGCCGCGCCGGCGACGACGAGACGCATTTCGCTCATGGCTGATCTCCTGAGGCCGGGTTGCGATAAGATCTATAGATCACGACGCGTTCGAACGGAAATGCCTAAAATCTTGAAACGCCTCGGGCTGCGACAACAGAGCGTGATTTTCAGCAAAAACGCAGAAACGGCCGTCCACGTGCGTCCTGCTCCTTTGACGATTTTGGATCGATTCGATCCAAAATCACCGCGATCTGGCCGCGAACTCGTCATGCCCGCGTCACCGACGCCTTCTATCATCGCTGGCGATCGAGGGGCGCGACAAGCGGCTTGAGATCGCGCGCCGGGCCGGAGGTACGCCCGGCGCTTTGCGTTTCAGGGGCCGCTTTTTCCTCTGGCGCCCCTTTTAGACCACGCATTGCGCAGGAGGTTAGCGAATGCTAACTTCCGCTCCATGGATAAGGAGCATGCCAATGTCGAATATCGGCGTCATCGCGATCAACACAGGTTTCGTTCAAGTCAAGAAGCCATTTCTGACAAGAAAAGGCGGCCCGATCGGTAGCCGCTTGCGCATTCTCCTAAGCGCGGAATTCAGCTCGGACCTTCCCGTGCTCGCCTGGCTGATCTCCCACCCAGAAGGCGACATTCTGATCGACGCCGGAATGAGCGCGGGTTGGCTGCGCCCCGACTATCTCGACTCGATCGGCAGTTTTGACGCGTGGCTTACGCGGCGGCTGTGCCGTTTCCAGGTCGAGCCCGGCCAGTCGATCGGCGCGCAGCTCCCCAAATTTCGCGCGGCGGGGACGCAGGGCCTCCGCGTGTTCATGACCCATCTTCATATCGATCACGTCGATGGGTTGCGCGAGTTGCAGGGCTGCGAGATCTGGGTCAACGAATCCGAATGGGCGCATCCGTCGGGCGCGCCGAAGGCCCTGCTTGCGCCCTTGACGCCAAGGCGCTTCGCCTTCGAGCCCGTCGCCGATCCCGTGTTTGACCGCATTTACCCGATCACGCGCGCTGGCGACCTGTTCGTCGCGCCAACGCCCGGCCACACGCCGAACCATTGCTCGATCATTCTTCGGCGGGGCGGTTTGTCCTATGTGTTCACCGGCGACGCCATTTATAATCAAAAGCAATTGCTCACTGGCGAATTGGCGGGAGCGCATGCGAATGCGCGGCTCGCGGCGCGGAGCATTGAACGGCTTGAGGCCTATGCCAAGACGCATCCGACTGTGGTGCTTCCCTCGCATGATCCGGACGCCGTGAGGCGCTTGGCCGAAGGGGAAATCGCGCCGCTATGGGCGGGTTGAAGCAGAATCGGGGAACAAGATGTTTTCTTGTCCAGGACGACGCCCCGGCCAAGGCGGCCGGACTGAGAGCGGCGCTCGGGCTTTTCGTCGTTGGCGGCGTCGACGCGACGAGCGTTCGTGACATTGCGGCGGAAAGCGGCTTTTCCAATCCCGCGATCTTCAAGCATTTCGAAAGTAAGGACGCGCTCGCCCTTTGCCTTTTCGAGCGCTGCTATGCCTGGATGGGCGAGGCTTTCCGCGCCGAGGCCGCGGCCGCCGGCCCCGGGCCTGAGCAAAAAATCGCGGCCATCGTCGCCTGCGCCTTGCGCCTGATCGAGGAGGATCGCGAGGCGGTCCTTTACGTGCAAGAGAATCTGCGGCGCTTTTGGCGCGGGGCCAGCGCCGAGACGAGGCGTTATTCTCTTTTGGGCCAGATACGGGAGTTGGTCGGAGCCCGCGGCGTCTCTCCCGAAGAGCAAAAGCTACAGGCCTCCGCGATCATCGGCTTTATCGCTCAGCTCGCCCGCGAGGCTTATTTCGATGAATTGCCGGCCCCTGCGCCGGAAATGGAGTCGCGGGCCAACGCGATCGTGGCGCGAATCTTGAGCCTATTGAAATAAGGCGCGCCGCTTATTCCGAATCCACCCCGGCTATGTCTGCGACGATGGCTTCGGCCGCCGCCTTAGGGTCGTTTGCTTCTGTGATCGGGCGTCCGACGACCAGATAATCCGCCCCTGCGGCGCGCGCGGCGGCCGGCGTCATGGCTCTCTTTTGGTCGCGGGTCTCCGAGCCGACGGGCCGGATGCCGGGAGTTGCGAGGATCAACTCCGGGCCGAATTTCGCCCGCATGGCTTTGGCTTCCCCGGCAGAGAGGATGAGCCCGTGGATTCCGGCCCGCCGCGCTTGCTCCGCCCGGCGCGCGACGAGATCCTTGACTGCGAAAGCATAGCCCGCCTCGCGTAGATCCTGGTCGTCATAAGAGGTCATCACGGTCACGGCGAGGAGGCGCAGAGGCGTTCCAGCGACACCGGCCATCGCGGCCCCCATTGTTTGGGGATAGGCGTGCACGGTGAGGAAATCCGCGCCAAGACGCGCCACATTGGCGCAGGCTTTGGTCACCGTGGTCGGGATGTCGTGCAGCTTGAGATCGAGGAAAACCCGCTTGCCGGCGGCGACGAGATCCTTGGCGAAGGGGAGGCCGCCGCCATAGGCGAGCTCCATCCCGATCTTGTAGAAGGCGACGCTGTCGCCGAGCCGCTCGACCATCGTCTCGGCTTCGCGCACGGTCGAAAAATCGAGCGCCGCTATCAGTCTTTGCCGCGCGGGGAGAGACTCGAGGCCCGTGAGGGCGCGGGCCTCGCTCATCGCGGCCGGCGCTGCTTGTCGCGCTTGGGGAGCCGGCCCAGAAGCCGCAGCGCCGGTTCGAGCCGTACGCCCTGCCGGCGCAAATGCCTCGCCCTGGCCTTCAGGCGAAACCTCACTTTTGCGTCTTCGATCTCTTTCATCAAATGGGTCTGCATGTGTCCTGCGCCGGACCTCATGATGCCGATGAAATCCTGCCTTGTCTCCGCCGACCCTTGGCGCTGCGAAGCCGCGTCTTGACTTTGCGGCCGATAGATCCAGACGCGCGCCGGCGGCAAGTTCAGCCAGACCGGCGGGGACCCCTCCACGAGAAAGGTGGGCCCCTTGGCGCGGCCGCGGGGGATCGGCGAAACAGGGCCATAGGTGAATTGAACGAAGCGTCCCGCGGGGGCGAGCAGCGCGAAGCCCTGCCCCAGAAGGGCGAGCCTTTCCCGCTCTGGCTTCATAAGCAGGGGCAGGCTCGAGACAATGGCGGCGGCCGGTTCGCGAATATGCCCCGCCAAGGTTTCGGCCAGGCGATAGGCGTCGCCTTGGATGATATGGACGCCGGGAAAGCGCCGCGCGAGCAGGCGGCAAAAGCCTGGGTCGAACTCCACCAAAAAGAGCCGGTCCGGGGCGACGCCTCGGCGCAAAAGCGCCTCAGTGACCGGGCCGGTGCCCGGCCCGAGCTCAATGATTGGCCCTTCCACGAGCGGATCGACGTAGCGGGCCATCATGCGCGCCAGGAACCGGCCGGACGGGGAGACGGCGCCGGCGACCATGGGGTTGTCGAGCCACGATCTGAAGAAACGCGCCTCGTCGGCGATGCGCTCTTCGATCGGTATGTTGGGCGATGACGCGCTACGAGGGTCCGGACGCGAGGATTGGCTGAGCAAAGGAATGTCCTCGTTCTGGCGAGAGGGTGAAAGTCCCCGGCGAAAATCGCCGACAATTGGCCCAGCGTCAAGAAACAGTAATGTTTTTGCCGTCCGCCGACGTCAAATTTAGACTAAAATCCGGCTTCCTTTGTTGCGCTTAAGAGCTGCTCGGCTAATAGATCCTGTAGCATAGCCTCCAGGTCGGAAAGGTCTAAATTTTGAGCCCTAAAGAACGGTCAGTTTTCTGCAAAGCTTGAAAGGTAAGGCGACTTATTCGTCGCATAAGAGCTGGAATAGTAGGCCGCCCTTTGGGCAAGCCAAGAATACATTTAGGCGACAGTCGGGGCCGCCGATCTCTTCGTTATGGGTATTGCCATCGAGAATCTATTTTGGCTTCGGCCAATAGCCTTCTGGAGAGCCAGGCGCCTTTATTTGTGTGGTCTCCACAGGCCCGATCCCGACGATCTGCACGATCGTCTCCTCATCCCCGGCGCCGTCCCAATGAACGCCGCCGGCGGGATGCAGCACGTAAGAACCCGCCGCCACTGGCCTCGCTTTGTTGAAATCGAGTTCCTCGCCAGTGCCGTTCCACCAGGTGCCCTTGATCACGGTCGCATGGCGGTCCTGTGAATGGAAATGCGGATTGGAATGAAAGCCCGGCGGGAACTTGATGCGGATGACATAGACGCCAGGTTTTGAAGGATCGCCAAAGAGAACCGCCTGCTGCATGCCGACCTCAAACGGGCTTTTGAAGGGGACGTTTTCCGGCGGCAAATAGATGAAATCCTTATTGGTTTCGGCGGTAACCGGCAAACCCGTCATCAGCGCAACGGCAATGGCGCCGCCGAATATCGCTTTCCCGAGCTTCATGATGATCCCCTCCATCCTCGCCTCCCCACATCCATTTCGGGAGCGGAAATTTGAATATCTTCCTATTCAATCTATAAAACAAGTATATTATTGGGTTAAGAATAACTTAGGCGACGACTTGGGGCGCCTGACCATTGCCGTCCCCGAAAGCGCGAATCGAGTTGTAGTCGCTTGTCGCAGCCGAAAGAGCCATAGCGATTGGGGATGTTTGATAGATGACCTGGACCGCGGCATTGAACTGACGGATGCTGCTTTCTGCCTTCACTCACTTATCGGCGGCCGCTCATTCTGGCCTGCGAGGTCGGGGGAAGCTTTGGCGTCGGCTTCAGCGACCTATTGCACGAGTGATGCGCTCGTTAGATCAACCGCCGCTCACGCAGTCGCGCCTCAGTCAATGTGACCGCTCAAGCCTTGGCGATGAGCGCCTCGAGCGCGGCTGTCATTCGTCCTTCGCCTTCCGTAATCAACGCGCTCATAATAATTGGCGAAGTGACCACATCCAGTTGGCTCGAGTGCGTTCGAGCCACGCCCGTTGCTGCCGGTGGGCCGCCGAATCGGCGGGACCAGCTTCATTGACTGCTCAGATTCTCGAAAAAATCCTTCATCTTGGTAAAAAAGCCCGCCGATTCCGGATGTGTCTTATGCGAGGACAACGAGTCGAATTCGGCGAGCAGCTCGCGTTGCTTCTTGGTCAGGTTCTGCGGCGTCTCCACCGTCACCTGAATATAGAGATCGCCGATGTCGCGCGACCTCAGCACGGGCATTCCCTTGTATTTCAGCTTGAATTGCTTGCCGGACTGCGTTCCCTCGGGAATCTTGACCGTGGCCATGCCGCCGTCGATCGTATGAACCTCGACCTCGCCGCCGAGCGCCGCCTGGACCATCGAAATCGGCACGCGGCAAAAGAGATCGGCCCCGTCGCGCTGAAAATAGGGATGCGGCTTGGCAGAGACGAAAATGTAAAGATCGCCGGCTGGCCCGCCCCTTGTGCCGGCCTCGCCCTCGCCGCTGAGCCTGATGCGCGTGCCGTCCTCAACGCCGGGCGGAATATTGACCGAGAGGCTGCGGTCGCGGGTGACGCGTCCCGAGCCGCCGCAGGGCGCGCAGGGATCGTCTATGATCTCGCCGCGCCCATGACAGGCCGGGCAGGCCCGCTCGATCGCAAAAAAGCCCTGCTGCGCCCGGACCCGTCCATGGCCGGCGCAGGTGTGGCAGGTGCGCGGCTTGGCGCCGGGCTTCGCGCCGGAGCCGGAGCAGGCTTCGCAAGCCACGGAGGTGGGCAGGGTCAGGGACGCGGTCTTGCCGCTGAACGCCTCTTCAAGAGTGATTTCCATATTGTAGCGCAGGTCGGAGCCGCGCCCCGCGCCATTGCGGCCGCCGCGCCGGCCGCCCATGACGTCGCCGAAGAGATCGTCGAAAATATCCGCCATGGAAGCGGCGAAGCCCTCGCCGCCTCCGAAGCCTCCTTGCTCGAATGCGGCATGGCCATAACGATCATAGGCCGCGCGCTTTTGCGCGTCGGACAGGGTCTGATAGGCTTCGTTCAGCTCCTTGAATCGATGCTCGGCCTCTGAATCGCCGGGATTACGGTCGGGATGGCAATCCATCGCCGCCTTGCGGAAGGCGGACTTCATCTCGACTTCCGTGCATGTCTTGGAAACGCCGAGAATTTCGTAAAAATCGCGTTTGCTCATCTTTCGTCGCGTTCCGATTCCTGCGCTCAAATCTCAGCGTTTCAAGTATATTCTCGCCGAGCGGACCCAATATCCGATCTACCAGAATATGCTTGGGGCGCCTCGCCTGCGTCCGCTAAAAGCGCGTTCCGATTGGATCGATCCGAGTCCAACCGAGAGAGCGCGCTCTGGATCAATAAGCAAATTTCATGCGTCGCGGGGCGCGACGCAAGATCCCCTTGCGCATAAGCGGCCAGGGCTCGCAACGCAAGAGACCGAACCTTACAAGCCGGCGCGCGCTCGAGCGAGATGAGAAAAGATGCGCCCGGCTTTTCCGCGGAAATCGCCGTTCTCGCTTTGAAAGCCGATCAAGATGCAGCATCCATCCTAATGCATCGTGATCGTCGGCCCAGGCCCGATTGACGCCGCGAATTCAAATGGAATCGGGCGCAGCCGCCCGGAGAGATCCCGGCGGAGCGCCCGATTTTCACGCAGCGCCGCGCCGAAGCGCGCCTGCAGTCTTCACGCGCGACGGCGTCGGGCGTCAGGCCGATTTTTTCTTGTCGTCCGGGCCGACTTCCTTGAAATCGGCGTCGATCACGTCGTCCTTCGGCTCGGCATGGGCTGCGCCTTCGCCGCCGCCCTCGCCCTGGGCCTTATAGAGCGACTCGCCGAGCTTCATGGAGGCCTGGGCCAAGTCGTTTGTTTTGGCCGTGATTGCTTCCGCGTCGTCGCCCTCGAGGGCTGTCCTCAAGGCGGCGACAGCGGATTCGATCGCGCTCTTGTCGGCGTCGGAGACCTTGCTCCCATAGTCGGCGAGAGACTTCTCGGCCGTGTGGATCATGGCCTCGGCGTGGTTCTTGGCGTCGACGAGCTCGCGGCGCTTCTTGTCCTCGGCCGCATGCGACTCGGCCTCCTTCACCATCTTGTCGATCTCGCTGTCGCTGAGCCCGCCCGAAGCCTGGATCCGGATCTGCTGCTCCTTGTTGGTCGCCTTGTCCTTGGCGGTGACATTGACGATGCCATTGGCGTCGATGTCGAAGGTGACCTCGATCTGGGGCACGCCGCGCGGCGCCCCCGGAATGCCGACGAGATCGAATTGGCCGAGCAGCTTGTTGTCGGCCGCCATCTCGCGCTCGCCCTGGAACACCCGGATGGTGACCGCCGTCTGGTTGTCCTCCGCAGTCGAGAAGACCTGGCTCTTCTTGGTCGGGATCGTGGTGTTGCGGTCGATCAGGCGGGTGAACACGCCGCCAAGAGTCTCGATGCCGAGCGACAGAGGCGTCACGTCGAGCAGCAGGACGTCCTTGACGTCGCCCTGCAGCACGCCGGCCTGGACCGCCGCGCCGATCGCCACGACCTCGTCCGGATTGACGCCCTTATGGGGCTCCTTGCCGAAGAAGTTCTTCACGATCTCTTGCACCTTCGGCATGCGGGTCATGCCGCCGACCAGAACGACCTCGTTGATCTCGCCGGCCGTCAGCCCGGCGTCCTTCAAGGCCTTGCGGCAGGGCTCGACCGTCTTTTGAATCAGGTCGTCGACCAAAGCTTCGAATTTCGCGCGCGTGAGTTTCAGCGCGAGATGCTTCGGTCCGGCCGCGTCTGCCGTGATATAGGGCAGGTTGATCTCGGTTTGCGTGGCCGAGGACAATTCGATCTTGGCCTTTTCCGCGGCTTCCTTGAGCCTTTGCAGGGCGAGCTTGTCCCGCTTCAGGTCGATGCCGTTCTCCTTCTTGAACTCATCGGCGAGATATTCGACGAGGCGGGTGTCGAAATCCTCGCCGCCGAGGAAGGTGTCGCCATTGGTCGACTTCACCTCGAAAACGCCGTCGCCAATCTCGAGGATCGAGATGTCGAACGTGCCGCCGCCGAGATCGTAGACCGCGATGACGCCCGATCCTTTTTTGTCGAGGCCATAGGCGAGAGCCGCGGCTGTCGGCTCGTTGATGATGCGAAGGACCTCGAGCCCGGCGATCTTGCCGGCGTCCTTGGTCGCTTGTCGCTGCGCGTCGTTGAAATAAGCGGGCACGGTGATCACCGCCTGGCTCACCGGCTGGCCGAGATAGGCTTCGGCGGTCTCTTTCATCTTTTGCAGGATGAAGGCGGAGATTTGCGACGGGGAATATTGCTTGCCGTCGGCCTCGACCCAGGCGTCGCCATTGGACGCTCTAATGATCTTATAGGGCACGAGGCCCATGTCCTTCTTGGTCATCGGATCGTCAAAGGTCCGCCCGATGAGCCGCTTGATCGCGAAAAATGTTCTTTCCGGATTCGTGACGCCTTGGCGCTTGGCCGGCTGCCCGACGAGCCGCTCTCCATCGTCCGTGAAAGCGACGATCGAAGGCGTCGTGCGAGCTCCCTCGGCGTTCTCGATGACCTTCGGCGTCGCGCCCTCCATGACCGCCACGCAGGAATTGGTGGTGCCGAGGTCGATTCCGATAACTTTACCCATGTTCAATCTTCCTTTCGATCCGCAAGACCACCGGACCCCGAAGCGATCCGGCTCATGGGCGGACGGATTGCCGCCCGGTCCCCGACTGCGTTCAAATTGGTGTCGCCGCGCGCGAACGCAAGATGGCCGCCTGATAAGATGGCCCCTATATAAGGGGAGGATCAAGCGGCGCAAGGCGAAGCCGCCAGGGGACGTCGCGGAAGGCTTGTGCAGTTCGCTTCATTTTGCAGCGCTGAGGGCCGGCCTCTTTGAAGTTCTGGCGCGACGCCGCGAACCATGCGATTTTCCGCCGCGCGGGCTCGTCGCCATCCTCAGGCGTGGAGAGGCGAGCATCGACGCAGCGGTCCCAGGTTCGAGCGGGCTTTCCATTGAGACATGTTTTTCCGGCCGCGATCCTCGCTTTGATTTCCGTCTCGTCTTTGGCGCGCGCTCAATTGATGCTGCCTGGCGCCTTGCAGGCGCCCCCTGCCGGATCGGAAACCCCGGGTTCGGATAGAGGCGCCGCTCCGGCGCCGCCGAAGCCGATCGGGCTGAAGCCGCCGACGGACGCCTCCGTCATCGGGCGGGATCTCTTGCGCGACGGATCGAGCGGGCTCATCGCCTTTCAGAGGGGTGCCGCGAAGGATCTTCAAATCACTCATCTCGTCCTTGCAGGAGCGGCGATCTCGAGTCCGAGCGAGGATTGCCGCGTCGAGGTTGTCGCCGCGACCCCGATCGAGGCGAAATTCATAGGCCTCCCAAATGGCCTCGCGCGTTACGAGGTCGCCGTCGAAGCTTGTCCTTTCTCGCTCGAGCTTCTGGACGGAGCGGTTCTGGTGGCGCGCGAGCAGGGCGCTTGCGACTTCGCGGCCGCCGATTGCCGCGCCGATCCGGCCGGCTTCTGGGGGCCGGCCGCCGAATCCATCGACGCCGCGCAAATCAAGCAATTGGAGCGCGCCCGCGGCCAGGCCGAAGCCAATATGCGGGCGAATTTTCGCGTCTTGCTGAAGAGCGCGGGAAAGGACAAGGCGGCGATCAAGAGGATCGCCGGCGAGCAGGCCGGTTTCTCATCACAGCGGGAGATGATCTGCCGCAATTACCGCCAGGAGGACGCGCATGGCTTTTGCGCGCTGCGAATGACCCAAGCGCGCGCGCTCGCGCTCGAGGCCGCGTTTAATCGCAAAGGCGAGGCGCAAGCAGGCGAGAATTCGGCAAAGGCCGAGGGCAAGCGGAAACCGAAGCTTTAGTCCAGGCGCGGCGGCGCGAGCGCCGCCGGGCTCGGCCAGGTCGCGGCTGCCTCGACGTTCGCGGGCAGAGGGCTGCGCGCCGCGGCAGCGCGCCGGGCGCAGCGCTTTTTCCACCAAATATAGACACCGGTCGCCGACAGCATCGTGATCGCGAGGCCCAGGACGCAAACGAAGATTCGGTAAGGCATGCCGAACACATTGGCCATGTGCAGAGCATAGAGCCAGGATGTGACCGTGGCGCCGCTTTGCCGCCCAGTCGGTAGATCAACCGAGCGGAGCGCGCCGGTCTCGCTATCGATAAGCACGCTCGTGTCGCCGCCGCGCGTGGCGACGTCGAGGCTGCTGTGCGCGCTATAGCCGTAGAAGCCGAGGGATGCGATGTAATTCAGTCCTGACGCGTGATCGATGGCGAATCCATGCAGCGCGGCTTGCTCGGCTAGGAGGCGTTCTCCTGTCTCCTGCGCCGTCCGCCAATCGAGGCGGGGCTCTTCGATCAATCGCGGCGGCGAATTGAAGTAGACGGCCCAGGGCGACTCTCCGCCGAATACTCCCCATGTCGCCCATATATAGACCGGCTTGACGTTCATCATGACGCTCGACCAGGCGAAGATGAGCAACATGGGCCAGAGCCAGAGTCCCCCGGCGCGGTGAAGGTCGAAGTTCACGCGAAAGAAACCCGCGCGCGTCTTGACCAGCCAGGACGGCTTCCAGCGCCGCCAAAAGGCAGTGAGTGCGATTGGCAGCGTGAGATAGAAGCCGTTGAAGCAATCGAGCGTCCAAATGATGGCTGCTATGCCCAAAATCCACATGCCGGTCGGGCCGAGGGCCAGCTCCCAATGGATCCTATAGATAAAGGGCATCAGGTTGATCCAACCTTCGGAAATGTCGCCGCGCATGCGCTTGCCCAAGGCCTCGCCGGTCCACGGATCGAGAAAAATCTGGTTGAAGCCAAGCGCATAGGCTTCTCCGGTCGTTGGGTCCTTGCGTGGGCTGACTTCGACGGCGATCTGGTCCGGCAGGGAATCGTAGACGCCTTCGACACGGGCCTGCGGGGCGAAGGCCTCCGCACGTTCCGCGAGAGTCGCCAGATCGAGCCGCGACGCGCCAGGATGGGGCTGGGCGAAAAGTTGCGGGCTGATTAGCCGCTCCAATTCCGTATTAAAGGCGAGCAGGCTGCCGGTGAGGCCGACGATGACGAGAAACCCCGCCAGCGCAAGGCCGGTCCAGCGATGTAGCCAGACGAAAAAATGGCGGATCTGGACATTCAGCTGCATAGGGCTCGCCTCCTCGCGGCCGAGGACCGCGCGGCTCGGTCCTCGGCAATTGCTGCAGAAGACGTGGCTTACGCCCGGCCTCCGCCAAAGCGACCTGCGACAAAAGCGCGTGGGAGGCTCCCGTTTTGGCGGTCCCGCGCGCGAGCTTCAGAACTCCGCGCGCAGCGAGGCGACGAAATATTTCGGCGCGCCGGGCTAGATGCTGTAGCGATCATACTCCTGATGGACGGCCTCAACCGTCACGGCGTTGCGCCTAACTTGGATAAACCGGCGTTGCGACCCGACGCGTCGCGGCCATTAAATATGGATGGCGCGCTTGTCGACGGCGAGGGCAGCCTCCTTGACAGCTTCCGATAAGGTCGGATGGGCGTGGCAGGTTCGCGCCAGATCTTCCGCCGAGCCGCCGAATTCCATCAGCACAACCGCTTCGGCGATGAGCTCGCCGGCGCCGGCCCCGATGATATGGACGCCGAGCACGCGATCGCTCGCCGCATCCGCGAGGATCTTCACGAAGCCCTCCGCAGCGCGCATGGCCCGCGCGCGTCCATTCGCGGTGAAGGGAAATTTGCCGACCTTGTAGGCGACGCCCTTGGCCTTCAGCTCTTCCTCCGTGGCGCCGACGGTCGCGATCTCAGGCATGGTGTAGACGACGGAGGGAATCGCCTCGTAATTCACATGCCCATGTTGACCGGCGATGATCTCGGCGACGGCGACGCCTTCTTCCTGCGCCTTATGCGCGAGCATGGGCCCGCGCACCACATCGCCGATCGCATAGATTCCCGGGACCGTCGTGGCGAAGCGATCATCGACGAGGATGCGGCCGCGGTCGAGCGCGACGCCGAGCGATTCCAAGCCGAGACCTTCGGCGACAGGACGGCGCCCGATGGCGATGAGCGCGACATCGGCTTCGAGAGTCGAGGCCGCGCCGCCCGCCGCGGGCTCGATCGAAACGCTCAGCCCCGACGCGAGTCGTTCGATCTTGCCGACCTTATGGCCCAAATGGAATTCGAATCCCTGCTTCTGTAGGATGCGTTGAAACTGCTTGGCGGTTTCGCCGTCGAGGCCGGGCAGGATGCGGTCCAAAAATTCGACCACGACGACTTTGCTGCCGAGGCGGCCCCAGACGGAGCCGAGCTCGAGCCCGATGACGCCCGCGCCGACAATGAGCAGGCGCGGCGGAACCTCCGCGAGCGCAAGCGCGCCGGTCGACGAGACAATGATCTTCTCGTCGATCTCTACGCCGGGAAGAGCTGCGAAATCCGAGCCGGTGGCGACGACGATGTTCTTGGCGGTCAAAGTCTGCGCGGCGCCGTCCTCGGCCTTCACCAGAACCTCGCCCGGCGCCGTGATCGTCGCATGGCCGTGGAAGGCGTCGATCTTATTTTTCTTGAAGAGAAAGGCGACGCCATTGACATTGGCGGTGACGGTCTCGTCCTTGTGTTTCATCATCGCTGGAAGATCGAGGCGGGGCTTGTCGACCAGGACGCCGAAGCCCGCGAGCTCGTGCTCGGCTTCGGCGAATTTTTCCGAGGCTTGCAGCAGCGCCTTTGAGGGGATGCAGCCGATGTTGAGGCAGGTCCCGCCATGGGTCTTGCGCTTCTCGACGACGGCGACTTTCAGGCCGAGCTGGGCGGCGCGAATGGCGCAGACATAGCCGCCTGGGCCGGTTCCGATGACGATGAGATCGTAGGACATTCCATTTCCCGGGTAGTTAGGTCAGGCGGCGCGGTCGTAGTCGAAAGACGCGGATCAAGAGACGAGCGCTGGCGCTAAAGATCCAACACCAGCCGCGCCGGATCCTCCAGCGCCTCCTTGACGCGGACGAGGAAAGTCACCGCCTCCTTGCCGTCCACAATCCTGTGATCGTAGGAGAGCGCGAGATACATCATCGGGCGGATCTCGATCTTGCCGGCGACGACGACCGGGCGCTCCTGGATCTTGTGCATGCCGAGAATGCCCGATTGCGGCGCGTTGAGGATCGGCGTCGACATTAGCGAGCCATAGACCCCGCCATTGGTGATGGTGAAGGTCCCGCCCTGCATTTCGTCGATCGCGAGCTTGCCCTCCCGCGCGCGCTTGCCGAGATCGGCGATGGCCTTCTCGACGCCGGCGAGGCTCAGCCGGTCGCAATCGCGCACGACCGGCACCACGAGGCCCTTGTCGGTGCCGACCGCGACGCCGAGATGATAGTAATTCTTGTAGATCAGGTCCTCGCCGTCGATCTCGGCGTTGACGGCGGGGATCTCTTTCAGGGCGCCGACGCAGGCCTTCACGAAAAAGCCCATGAAACCGAGCTTCGTGGCGTGCTTCTTCTCGAAAAGATCCTTGTATCTGGAGCGCAGCGCCATGACCTCGGTCATGTCGACCTCATTAAAGGTCGTCAGCATGGCCGCCGTGTTCTGCGCGTCCTTCAGCCTTTTCGCTATAGTCTGCCGCAGCCGAGTCATGCGGATGCGTTCTTCGCGCGTCGCGTCCGCCGGCGGGGCGGGCGCGCGGGCCTGGACCGAAGCGGGAGCCGGGGCCTGGACCAGAGCCGGGGGCGCAACGGCGAGCGCATTGGCGATATGATCGAGCACATCGCCTTTCAGGACCTGGCCGCGCTTGCCCGATCCCTCGACCGTCGCCGGGTTGAGGCCATGATCCGCCGCGATCTTGGCGGCGGCGGGCGAGGGCGGCATATGAGTTGTAGTTGCAGGCGGCGCGGAGCTGGGCTCGGCCGGGACCGACGTCGCTCGCGCAGCGGATTGCGCGAGCGAGGGCGCGGCTTCGGCTTTGGCGCCTCCCGCCGAGGCGGCGATCTGGCCGAGCAGCGCGCCGACTTCCACCGTCTCGCCATCCTTGGCGGCGATTTCCGTCAGGACTCCGGCCGCCGGAGCGTTCACTTCCAGCGTGACCTTGTCGGTCTCGAGCTCGACGATCGGCTCGTCCGCCGCGACGGCTTCGCCCGCTTTCTTGAACCAACGTCCAATCGTCGCTTCGGTGACCGATTCGCCCAAGGTCGGAACCCGAATTTCTGTGCTCATGTTCGTCACGCTCGCCGCCGCGCGGCTTTTCGAGAGGAATGCTCAATCATGCCCAGCCCGGCGCCTCGCCTCGCAGCCGACGACGGTCTCCGACAGCCAGCGATCATGATCCGTCGGACGGCGCGAAGGCCTCGTCGAGGATCGTCTTCAACTGAGCCAGATGTTTCGACATCAGTCCGGTCGCGGTCGCGGCCGAGGCCGGCCGGCCGATATAGCGTGGCCGCTTGGCCTTGCCGCCCACCTGGGCCAGAACCCATTCGATATAGGGATCGACGAAATTCCAGCCGCCCATGTTCTTCGGCTCCTCCTGGCACCAGACCACATCGGCCTGTTTGAAGCGAGACAGGGCCGTGACGAGCGCCTTCAGCGGGAAGGGGTAGAGCTGCTCGACGCGCAACAGATAAACATCATCGAGCCCGCGCTTTTCCCGTTCTTCGTAGAGGTCGTAATAGACCTTTCCTGAGCAGAGGACGACGCGGCGGATCGAGGCGTCGGGCGCGAGGTTGAAGGCCTCGCCCGCGTGCTCGGCGTCGTCGCGCAAGATGCGATGGAAGGAAGACCCCTCCGCCATCTCGTCGAGCCTCGACGTGGCGCGCTTATGGCGCAACAGCGATTTTGGCGTCATCAAGACGAGCGGCTTGCGGATGTCGCGCTTCAGCTGCCGGCGCAGGATGTGAAAATAATTCGCCGGCGTCGAGCAATTGGCGACCTGCATGTTGTCTTCGGCGCAGAGCTGCAAATAACGTTCGAGCCGCGCCGAGGAATGTTCCGGACCCTGGCCTTCATAGCCATGCGGCAGCAGGCAGACGAGGCCCGACATGCGCAGCCATTTGCGTTCGCCGGCGGAGATGAATTGATCGAAGACGACTTGCGCGCCATTGGCGAAGTCGCCGAACTGCGCCTCCCAAAGCACCAGCGCATTAGGCTCGGCGAGGGAATAGCCATATTCGAATCCGAGCACCGCCTCTTCCGAGAGCATGGAGTTCAAGACCTCGAAATGGGCCTGCCCGTCGTGAATATTGTTGAGCGGGACATAGCGTTCTTCGGTCTGCTGGTCGATCAGGACGGAATGGCGTTGCGAGAAAGTGCCGCGCTCGCTGTCCTGGCCGGAGAGGCGAACCGGATGGCCCTCCTCGACGAGGGAGCCGAAGGCGAGCGCCTCGGCCGTCGACCAATCGATTCCCTCTCCTGTCTCGATCATCTTGCGGCGGCTGTCGAGCAGCCTTCGGATCGTGCGATGAAGCTCGAACCGTTCCGGGACCACAGCGAGGCGCAGGCCGATCTCGCGCAGCCGGCCAATCTCGACGCCGGTGCGGCCGCGTCGCGCGTCCTCGCCGCCGGCGAGCGCTGGCTTCAGCCCGGCCCAGCGGCCGTCGAGCCAATCCGCCTTGTTCGGCTTGTAGGATTGGCTCGCCTCGAAGGAAGTTTCGAGATGGTGGCGCCAATTCGCCTGCAGCCGCTCCACCTCGCCCATTGTGAGCACGTCCTGCGCGACGAGCTTCTCGGCGTAGATCTCAAGCGTCGTCTTGTGGGCGCGGATCTTTTTATACATCAAGGGCTGGGTGAAGGCCGGCTCGTCGCCTTCATTGTGGCCGAAGCGGCGATAGCAAAACATGTCGATCACGACCGGCTTATGGAACTTCTGCCGGAACTCGATCGCGATCTTGGCGGCGTAGACCACGGCTTCCGGATCGTCGCCGTTGACGTGAATGATCGGAGCCTCGATCATCTTGGCGGTGTCGGACGGATAGGGCGATGAGCGCGAATGGCGCGGGGTTGTGGTGAAGCCGATCTGGTTGTTGATGATGAAATGGATCGAGCCGCCAGTGCGATAGCCCTTCAGGCCCGAGAGCCCGAAACATTCGGCGATCACGCCCTGGCCGGCGAAGGCGGCGTCGCCATGAATGAGCAGAGGCAGAACCGCGGTGCGGTCGACCACGTCGCCATATTGATCTTGCTTGGCGCGCACCTTGCCGAGCACCACCGGATCGACGATTTCGAGATGGGAGGGATTGGCGGTCAGGGAAAGATGCACCTTGTTGTGATCGAAATCGCGATCGGACGAGGCGCCGAGGTGATATTTGACGTCGCCCGAGCCCTCGACCTCGTCGGGCGTGAAGGAGCCTCCCTTGAACTCATGGAAGATCGCGCGATGCGGCTTGCCCATGACCTGAGAGAGGACATTGAGGCGGCCGCGATGGGCCATGCCGAGCACGATGTCCTTGACGCCCAAGGCGCCGCCTCGCTTGATGATCTGCTCGAGCGCCGGGACCATGGACTCGCCGCCATCGAGGCCGAAGCGCTTGGTTCCGGTATATTTCAGGTCGAGGAATTTCTCGAAGCCTTCGGCCTCGACGAGCTTGTTCAGGATCGCGCGCTTGCCTTCCTTGGTGAAGCTGATCTCCTTGCCGGGCCCCTCGATGCGCTCCTGCATCCAGGCCTTTTCGGCCGGATCCGACATATGCATGAACTCGAAGCCGATCGTGTCGCAATAGGTGCGGCGCAGGATCTTCAGCATTTCGCGCACGGTGGCGTATTCGAGCCCGAGCACATGGTCGATGAAAATCTTGCGGTCGTAATCGCCCTCGGTGAAGCCATAGGTCGCCGGGTCGAGCTCCTCATGGTCGAAGGGCTGCTCGATGCCGAGCGGGTCGAGATTGGCGTGGAGATGCCCGCGCATGCGGTAGGAGCGGATCATCATCAGGGCGCGCACGGAATCGCGGGTCGCGCGCAAAAGATCGGCCGGAGAAACGGCGCCGGCCGCGGGAGCTTTAGCCTCTAGCTTGGCCGTGATCAGCTTTTCGGTCGCGGCCCAATTGCCGTCGAGCGCCGAGACCAGTTCGCCATCCGCCGCGACGGGCCAGTTCGGCGCCTTCCATCGCGGGCCTTCGGCGCTTTTCTGAATGCCGACGCGGTCGTCGTTCAGCTGGTCGAAAAAGGCGCGCCATTCGGGATCGACGGAGGCTGGATCGCGTCGATAGGCGTCCTGGAGCTGTTCGACATAGGCCGCGTTTGCGCCATAGAGGAAAGAGCTTTGCGCGAATTTGGCGTTCGACTCCGAGCGCCCGCCGCCGCCCGCGCCGCCTGATCCGTTGGCCGTTCCGTTTGCGTCTTGGCGCGCCATCGTCATCTCCGTCATGGCCGAAGCGCCGTCCGATCGGACGCGGTCGGAGGCGCCGAATACAATGAATTAATCTAATTCTGCTTTTGCGCCGGGGGTCGCATGTTCGCCACCGATCGAGCGCCGCCTGCTAGTCGACGCGGCGAGCCCCGAAAAATCGCGCTCGGGCCTTCCAAAGCGCTGTACCAGCAATATTCGCTTCAAAAAACTCAAGCCTCCGTTATTGCCGGCTCCATTCTCTGGCCAGACGTTAGCGCTGCAGCAATTCTGCGAGTGTTCTGCCGAGCCTTGCGGGGGAGGCCGCCACCCGGACGCCCGCGGCCTCGAGCGCCGCGATCTTGTGCTCCGCGCCGCCCTTGCCGCCGGCGATGATCGCGCCGGCATGGCCCATGCGCCGACCGGGCGGCGCGGTGCGGCCGGCGATGAAGCCGACGACCGGCTTTTTGCGGCCGCGCTTCGCCTCGTCGGCGATGAATTGCGCCGCATCCTCTTCCGCCGCGCCGCCGATCTCGCCAATGAGAATGATCGACTGGGTCGCCGGATCGGCCAGAAACATCTCGAGCACTTCGACAAAGTCGAGCCCTTTCACCGGATCGCCTCCGATGCCGACGGCGGTTGTCTGGCCGAGCCCCGCCCGGGTCGTCTGGAAAACGGCTTCGTAGGTTAGAGTTCCGGAGCGAGACACGACGCCGACCGAGCCCGCCTTGAAAATGCCGCCGGGCATGATGCCGATCTTGCATTCGCCAGCGGTCATGACGCCGGGGCAGTTTGGTCCGACGAGGCGCGATTTGGAGCCGGAGAGCGCGCGCTTGACCTTGACCATGTCGGCGACCGGGATGCCTTCGGTGATGCAGACGATGAGCGGAATTTCCGCGTCGATCGCCTCACAGACGGCGTCAGCGGCGCCCGGCGGCGGAACATAAATGACGCTAGCGTCGGCCCCGGTCGCCGCGCGCGCTTCGGCGACCGTGTCGAAGACCGGCAGGCCGAGATGCGTCGCGCCGCCTTTGCCGGGCGAGACGCCGCCGACCATCTTGGTGCCATAGGCCATGGCCTGCTCGGAATGGAATGTGCCGTTCCGGCCGGTGAAGCCCTGGCAAATGACCTTGGTGTCCTTGGTGATGAGGATCGACATGGTTACGCCTTCCCAACCGCGCGGACGATTTTCTGGGCGGCGTCGTCGAGATCGTCGGCGGAGATCACGTTGAACCCCGACTCGGCGATGATCTTCTTGCCAAGCTCGACATTGGTGCCCTCGAGCCTCACGACAAGGGGCGCGGCCAGGCCGACCTCCCTCACCGCCGCAATTACGCCTTCCGCAATCACGTCGCATTTCATGATCCCGCCGAAAATATTCACGAGTATCCCCTTCACCTTGGGGTCGGCGGTGATGATCTTGAACGCTGCCGCGACCTTGTCCTTGGTGGCGCCGCCGCCGACGTCGAGGAAATTGGCCGGCTCCGCGCCGTAGAGCTTGATGATGTCCATGGTCGCCATCGCGAGCCCGGCGCCATTGACCATGCAGCCAATCTCGCCGTCGAGCGCGATATAGTTTAGGTCATGCTTGGAGGCTTCGATCTCTTTGGGGTCTTCCTCCGTCTCGTCGCGTAGGGCGATGATCTCGGGATGGCGGTAGAGGGCGTTCGGGTCGAAGGAGATCTTGGCGTCGAGGCATTTGAGCCGCCCTTCAACTGAGACGATGAGCGGGTTGATCTCGAGCATGGCCATGTCCTTGGCGACGAAGGCGGCGTAAAGCTGCGCCGTGAGCTGCTCCGCCTGCCGGCCGAGATCGCCGGAAAGGCCCAAGGCCTGTGCGACCGCCCGACCGTGATGGGGCAGCGCGCCAGTGACCGGATCAATCGAGACGGTGACGATCTTGTCCGGCGTGCGCCGGGCGACCTCCTCGATGTCGACGCCGCCCTCGGTCGAAACGACGAAGGCGACCCGGCTCGTCGACCGGTCGACGAGCAGCGAAAGGTAGAATTCCTTGGCGATATTGGAGCCGTCCTCGAGATAGAGCCGATTGACTTGCTTGCCCGCCGGCCCCGTCTGCACGGTGACCAGGGTCCGGCCCAGCATCTGCTCGACGAAAGCCTCGACTTCCTCGGCGGATTTTGCGATCCGCACGCCGCCCTTCTCGCCGGCTTCAGGCTCCTTGAATTTGCCCTTGCCGCGCCCGCCGGCATGGATCTGGGATTTCACCACCCAGACCGGGCCGCCGAGCTCATGGGCGGCGTCGGCGGCGTCGCTCGCTCTGAGCACCGGAACGCCCCGCGCGACCGAGACTCCGAATTCTTTCAAGACGGCCTTGGCCTGATATTCGTGAATGTTCATGTCGACGTCTCGCTTCGGCCTCGGCTTCGCCGGGGCGCGCCAGAGGCTCACGGATGAGTATTTTCGAAAATCGCCATGCCGACCGGCTCGAACGAATCTAATTTGGTCGTGGAGAAACACGGCCGCGCCGGAAGAGTCTCAAGCTCGATCATGCTCATGATCGACGTCCGAAAGTCGGAACCCGATGCGAGCGCGACCCCGGTTGTTGTCTTTCTCTTTTTTGTTCTCACGCAGACTGTCGAGCGGGAAAGTCCCAACAGCCGATCGCCGCGTCCACATCTCGCGTGTCGCGCAGCCGCCGCTCCGAATCGAGGAGTCAGCTCGCGAGCGCCGGATTGATGGTCTTGCAGGCTTCGACGAGGTTGCGCACGGACTCCACCGACTTGTCGAACATCTGTCGCTCGGTCGGATCGAGCTTGACCTCGACGATTTTCTCGACCCCATCCGCGCCGATGATCACCGGCACGCCGACATAAAGATTGTCGACGCCATATTCGCCGTTGAGCTGAGCCGCGCAGGGGATCACGCGCCGCTTGTCCTTCAGATAGGCGTCCGCCATTGCGATCGCCGAGGCGGCGGGCGCATAGAAGGCGGAGCCTGTCTTGAGATGGTTGACGATTTCGCCGCCGCCTTTGCGCGTCCGCTCCACGATCGCGTCGAGCCGCGCTTGGGTCGTCCAGCCCATCGCGACGAGGTCCGGCAAGGGAATGCCGGCGACGGTCGAATAGCGCAGCAAGGGAACCATATCGTCGCCGTGGCCGCCGAGGACGAAGGCGGTGACGTCCTCGACCGAGACATCGAGTTCCTCGGCGAGGAAATAGCGAAACCGCGCCGAATCGAGCACTCCGGCCATGCCGACGATCCGTTGCGCGGGAAGGCGCGCGGCTTTCTGCAGCGCCCACACCATGGCGTCGAGCGGATTGGTGATGCAGATCACGAAGGCCTGCGGGGCGAATTGCCGGATGCCGTCTCCGACGGCTTCCATGACCTTGAGATTGATGCCGAGAAGATCGTCGCGGCTCATGCCGGGCTTGCGGGGCACGCCGGCCGTGACGATGACCACGTCAGCCCCGGCGATCGCGGAATAGGAATTGGCGCCGGAAAGGGAGGCGTTGAACCCGTGGATCGGCCCGGATTCCGCGAGGTCGAGCGCCTTGCCCTGCGGCGTGCCTTCGGCGATGTCGAACAGCACGATGTCGCCGAGCTCCTTGAGCGCCGCGAGGTGAGCGAGGGTGCCGCCGATCTGACCTGCTCCGATCAATGCGATCTTGCTGCGCGCCATAGTGTCGCCTTTTGCTTGTCGGCCTCCGAGCCCGGAAGGATCGGCCGAAGATTCTGCATGAATCGCGAAAGTTTGTTCAACCTGGATGAAGCGCAAAAATAAAGTGGGGGGATGGGCCGAGGAAGGAGCAGGCCCGAGCTTCGAGGAAAAGCCCTTGAATTCTGCATGTTAAAACATGCCGGTCAGTTGGTGAAGCGCTTTTCGATGCTGAATTTCGAGAAACGCGCCACGGATTCGACTTGATGATTCATGGTAGCCGAACTCGGCCGAGACGGCTAGCTCTTTCGCGGCGCGGTCGGGCCAATTCGCCGCGATCGAAAGGGGGGGCGCGGGCGCCTGTCGATCAGGTTTCGACGAGGCCGCTCGCGTCGCCCGAGCCCGCTGAATTCGGCGCGCCGTGCGGAAGGGCGAGATAGGCGGCTGAGCGCATTTCCGCGAGGCGCGACGCCGTTCGCGCGAATTCAAAGGCCTCGCGCCCCTCCGCCCCGCGATAGAGACTGGCCGGCTCCGCTTCGGCGGAGGCGATGAGCTTCACATGCTGGTCATAGAGCGCGTCGATCAGCGTGATGAAACGGCGCGCTTCGTCGCGCCGGGCCGCGTCGAGCACGGGGATGGCGTCCAGGACGATCGTGTGGAATTCTCGCGCGACGGCGAGATAATCCGCGGGTCCGAGCGCCGACGAACATAGATCGGCGAAGGAAAACCGGGCGACATTGGCGCAAGCTTCCGGCGCGACGAGCTTGCGGCCGAGCACGTCGAGAGAGAGGGGCGCGCCACGCGCCTGGCCCGTCAGCGCTTCAAAGGCGCTCGTCAGCGCGGCGTTCGATTTGGCGTTCGGCGGCACATGATAGACGGCGCGGTCGCGGAGCTTCTCGAGTCGGAAATCGGTGCGGGCCTCGAGCCGCACGACCTCCATCCTCGCCTCGATGATGGAGATAAAGGGGAGGAAAAGCGCGCGATTGAGCCCATCCTTGTAGAGATCGCCGGGCGTGACGTTCGAGGTCGCCACCACGACCGCGCCGCGTTCGAAGAGAGCGGAAAAGAGACGCCCGAGGATCATCGCATCCGTGATGTCGGTCACGCGAAACTCGTCGAAGCAGATGAGCAGGCTCCTCTCCGCGATGGCGTCGGCGACCGCCGCGATCGGCTGATCCGCCCTGGCGGTGGATCGCGAGGCTTCCCGCAGAGTCTTGAGACTGGCGTGAACCTCGGCCATGAAAGCGTGAAAATGGACGCGGCGCTTGCGCGGCCACGGCGCGGCCTCGAAAAACAGGTCCATCAACATGGTTTTGCCGCGCCCGACGCCGCCCCAGATGTAGAGGCCGCGGAGCGGCTCGTCGTTGCGTTTCCGACCTAGCAGGCGGCGGAGGAGAGGCGGTCTGCGCCTGTCGGAGACGTCGAGCGCGCGCCGCAATTTGTCGAGCTTGGCCAGGACGAGCTCTTGCCCCTTGTCGCGGTCGATGTCGCCTCGTTTCGCTTTTTCGGCGTATCGATCGAAAAGCAAGTTCGGCACCTGAGCCTCATTCGAAAGCGGCGCGGCCACGCGCGAAAAAAAGCCTGTCTAATTTGGCTGGATGGGCAAATCTACCTTTTCGTCAGGGCGGCGTGGGATTTGCTTTGTAAAGGCGATCCGAGTTGGTCGAAATCCCGCCTTTTTGTTTTCGCAATCGGAAAATACGTTTTTGTAAAGCTTGCTTAACGCTTGGGCGGGAACCTATGGTGGCTTCGCTGAAGAATGAGGAGTGCCGTTGGATGCGCCATAAAGGCGGGATCCGCGCCGCGTTGGGTTGCGCGTTTCTTTTTGGAATTTGGGGCCAATTTGGACTTTCGAGCCAGGTTTCGGCGGCTCCCTTTCTCGAGCATGCGCCGCTCCCCAAAACGCCGACCTTCGTTGACGCCGAGGTCACCCCTGTGGTGGTTTTTGGCCGCAACAGCCGGCGCAGCGTCGAGGATTTTGCCGCCGAGCAAAAGCTAGACGCCGTCGAGCTTCGCCGTAAATTCACGGCCTCCGGCCTGATCGAATGTGGCGCCGCGCATGGCGCGGGCCAACTCACCCTGACCGACGATATCGTGACGACGGCGGCGCATGTCTTCTTTGATGAAAGAGGCGCGCCGCGCGCGAGGACATGCTTCTTTGTGATCGAATCGGACGGCAAGCAGATTCGCACGCCGATCGATTCGGGCTCGATCGTCGCCGGCAGCACCAATCCTTACGCGATCGAGGCGGTTCATGACTGGGCGGTGGCGCGCCTCAAGCATCCGGTCGATGGGGTGACGCCTTATGGGCTGGCGGAGGCGGAGCGTCCGAACATGCCGGTCGAATTCGTCGCTCGCGGCCATATCGACTGGGGCGAAGGCCGCCGGCTTTCGATGGAGAAATGCGCGCTCCGCGATCAATTGACCGTTGGAGCCGAAGGAACCCGGGAATTTTCCTTCGACTGCGAGACGGGGGATGGCGCGTCTGGCGGCGCGGTCATCATCGGCTCGGGCGATCCGGTCGTCGGCGCGATCCTCGTCGGCTGGCGCAGCAACAAGCCGTTCCGTTCGGCGCCCTTCTCGACAACCCATTACAATTTCGCCGTGACGATTGAGGGCGCCTTCAAGAAGGCTGTCATGGCCGCCGCCGCGAAGGTCGTCGTCTCAAAATAGAGACCACGGCCGTCGGCGCGTTTAGAGTTTCTCACTCGATCGCGAGATCGCGCCGCGTGTTTTCCAGCGCATCGAGGACTTGGCCGAGGCTATCCAAGACGCCGACGCAAAGCGACCTGATCTCGTCGGTTGGCGCAAGCATGTCGGGCACCATAATCGTCGCCATACCGGCGGCGCTCGCGGCGCGCACGCCATTGTATGAATCTTCGAGCGCGAGACAGCGCGTCGGATTCGCGCCGAGCCGACCCGCCGCGGCGAGGAATGTCTCAGGATGGGGCTTGCCGACGGCGACGTCGGTGCGGGCGACGACGACGTCGAGCAGGTCGCGCACGCCCGCGCGCTCCAGATGATCCTCCGCCGGCGCCCGATCCGATGACGTCGCGACTCCCCTCGGCACCCCACGCTCTTTGAGGAAGACGAGAAGATCGCGCGCGCCGGGCTTCAGAGGGACGCCGGTTTCACTGAGTCGCTCGAAGGCGGCGTGGCAGTGCCGGTAATAATCCTGCAGCGGAAAATCCGGGCCGAAATGCGCTTTCATCAGCGCGGCGCTGGTCTCTTTCGGCGTCCCGATGAAGCTCCGATGCAGCGCGTCCGCCATCTCATGCCCAACGAGCGCGCAAGCTTCGAAAATCGCGGTTCGATAGAGCGCCTCGGTGTCGAGCAGCAGCCCGTCCATGTCGAATATGACGGCTTCGAGAGGGGTCGGTATCATCGTCGCTCCACATTTGGTGTATTTTTGACACAGTTCCAGCAAATGGATGGCGGACTGTCATTCTGCTGTTGCGTGATCAGGCGCCTCAGGGCATTTCTAATTCGGCAAGCTTATTACATCCAAGGGGACCGACGATGATCCGCAAATTTCTACTTTCCACGGCGGCGATAACCGCGCTTTCGACCACCGCTCTCGCGGCGGACCTGCCCTCCCGCGCGCCGCCGCCGGTCTATATCCCGCCGCCGGCCTTCACCTGGACCGGCGTCTATATCGGCGGCACGGTCGGCTATGCGGAAGGCTTCCATAACTACACCGACGTCGGCTACTATGACTATGGGAGCACGCGCCAGGATCAAAGCCAGGGCTTCATCGGCGGCGGCCAGATCGGCATCAATTTCCAGACGGGCAGCTTCGTGTACGGCCTCGAGACCGACTTCAGCGGCCTCACCAACAAGAGCACCAACAACGCCTATTACAGCTACTACGACCAATATTACGACACGCACAAAATCAACTGGCTTGGCACGACTCGCGGCCGCATCGGTCTCGCGGTCGACCGCACCTTGCTCTACTTCACGGCGGGCGTCGCCTATGGAAACTTCAGCGACAGCCGCGGCGCGAACTATTTTGGCGAGGGCTATTCTTACCACGATTGGAATTCCAGCACGACCAAGATCGGTTGGGTCGCGGGCCTCGGCCTCGAATATGCCGTCACCCCGAATTGGACAATCAAGGGCGAGGCCCTTTACGCCAATCTCGGCAGCACCACGACGAACCTCCAATCGTCCTACAACTACAGCTCGCAGTACAATGCCCGCTTCCAGGATTCTGTGGCGATCATTCGCGCGGGCTTCAACTACAAGTTCGACCTCTTCGGCGCGCCGGCTCCGGTCGTCGCCAAATATTGAGATCGTCGTCTTTAATTTTATCGGGACGCCGCGCATCCGCGCGGCGTCTTTCTTTTTGTGCTGGGCGTTCACATTTTCTTGATGCGACTCCGCCGCATCATGCCCTCGACGCCGACTACTGGAGTCCCAAGACGTCGGCCGTCGAGTCAGCGGCTTCGGCGGTTTGCCGTTTATTGCGGAATCGATTCCGCGGGGCCCGCTCCACATTTGGTGTATTTTTGACACAGTTCCAGCAAATGGATGGTGGACAGCCATTCTGCTGTTGCGTGATCAGGCGCGTCAGGGCATTTCTAATTCCGCCAACCTATTACATCCAAGGGGCCCGACAATGATCCGCAAATTCCTTCTTTCGACGGCTGCGATAGCCGCCCTCTCCACCACCGCCCTCGCGGCGGACCTGCCCTCCCGCGCGCCACCGCCGGTCTACATCCCGCCGCCGGCCTTCACCTGGACGGGCATCTATATCGGCGGCACGCTCGGCTATGCTCAGGGCTACCACACCTTCACCGACGCCGGGTACTTTGATTACGGCTCTTCTCGCCAGGATCAGACCCAGGGCTTGATTGGCGGCGGCCAGATCGGCATCAACTTCCAGACCGGCAGCTTCGTCTACGGCCTGGAGACCGATTTCAGCGGCCTCACCAACAAGAAGAACATTTATGCGTATGATCACTACGGCGACTCTTACTACGACGAGGCCCGTCTGAACTGGCTCGGGACGACCCGCGGCCGCATCGGTCTCGCCGTCGACCGCACGTTGCTCTACTTCACCGCCGGCGTCGCCTATGGCAACGGAAGCCACAGCCGCGGTTACAGCGACGCCTTTTACAGTGGCTATTACAACTACGAATGGAACTCCAGCACGACCAAAATTGGTTGGGTCGCCGGCCTCGGCGTGGAATATGCCATCACCCCGAACTGGACCATCAAGGGCGAGGCGCTTTACGCGAATCTTGGCACCAGCACGGTTCCGCTCAACAGCTCTTATTATTCCTACCTTGGCCAGGCTAACGGCCGCTTCCAGGACTCGGTCGCGATCATCCGCGCCGGCTTCAACTACAAGTTCGACCTCTTCGGCGCTCCGGCTCCGGTCGTCGCCAAATACTGAGATCATCCTTCGTGATGATGGGACGCCGCGCGAAAGCGCGGCGTCTTTTTTTGCGCGCCGCTTTCGCTTTCGCTTGAATGCGATTCTCAAATCCGGACTGGTCGCCTACCAGCGCATCAGGGCGCTGCCCCAGGCCATTCCGGCGCCGATCGCCATCATTGCGATCAGGTCGCCTTTCTTCAGCCGCCCGGCCCGATTCGCCTCGTCGAGCGAGATCGGCAGCGAGGCGCTCGACGTATTGCCGTAGCGATCGAGATTGAGCCAACATTTCTCAAGCGGGATTCCGAGCCGCTCCAACACGGATTCGACGATTCGCGCATTGGCTTGATGGGATACGATGTGGTCGATGTCGGCGACCGTCAGCCCATTTGCGTCGAGCGCTTCGCGAATGACGTCAGGCAGAACGCGAACCGCGAATTTATAGATCTCGCGCCCGTTCATCGAGATCTTGTGCATGTTTCTGGCGAGAACGTCCTCGGATTGGGGGTTTTGGCTGCCGCCGCCGGGGATCGACAGGATTCCCGCCGCCGTGCCGTCCGAGTGGAGATGGGTCGAGATCAGGCCTCGTCCGGGCTCGGGGGACGGTCCCAGGACCATGGCGCCGGCGGCGTCGCCGAAGAGGACGCAGGTGTTGCGGTCCGTCCAATCGACGAGGCGGCTCAAAAGCTCCGCGCCGACGACCAGCACGCGTTTCGCCTGGCCGGTCTGGATGAATTGCGCGGCGATGCTGAGGCCGTAAAGCGAACCGGCGCAAGCGGCGGATAGATCGAAAGCGAAGGCGCGCGTTGCGCCGAGCTTGGCTTGAACGATGACCGCGCAGGAGGGCAAAGGCATGTCCGCCGAAATAGTGGCGACGAGAATCATGTCGAGATCCTCGGCCCTGCAACCGGCCATCGCTAGAGCGTGGCGAGCGGCGATGACCGCCATGTCCGAGGTGACCTCCCCTTCGGCGGCGATCCGGCGCTCCTTGATGCCGGTCCGCTCGCTGATCCAGGCGTCGGACGTGGCGACCATGTTTTCGAGATCTCGATTCGTCAGAATTCGCTTCGGGGCATAGGCTCCGGTCCCGAGAATATGGGCGAATGTCAAAACCCTGGCCTCTCTTGCAACCGCGGAGCCGAACATATTGGGAAGGCCGGGGAAACGGCTCGCGTCTGCTGTCAGCGAATGCGCCAGTCCCCGAGCGCGGATTACGGCTGCGCATCGCTCGCTTACGCCGTCACGCTAGCGATAAGCCGAAACGACGCGATTGGCCAGCGCGCGTCGGTCGATCTCCTCGGCGAAATGGGGATCGAGCAATCATATATCGTTAAAATATGAAACAATCCTTGCGCGCGGCCCCGCGCGCTCACCGGCGCGGCGCGGCTTTCGGATCCGGCGATTCGCTGATGTTCAAGAGGTAGCTTTCCTGCAGACCGGCGATGACCGCCCGAGCCTCGCGCAAGACGTCATTGGCCACTCTCGGCCGTACGGCGGCCAAGGTCCAGTTCGCGCGGCCGACCGCATTCTCTCTCGGCTGGACCAGAACTTCATGGACCAATTCGAAGCCGCGGCACTTTTTCAACGCCTGCAGGCACACGGCCTGAAGTTCTGCGCTGGATCGGATTTCGCTCGCCATGAAAGGCCTCGCATCCATTTGTCTGGAACTCATGCTTCCGGAAACGAAGTCATGCCGGTCTCGGGCTTCGCTGCGCGGCGAGCGGCCCCGCTGCCGGGAAACGGCTCGTCCCCTTACGATTCTATTGAATCTATTGAAATCGCCGCGCCGCAGCTGCGCTTCTCGTCCGGCTGTATAACGCGGTCATTCGGCATCCTGTTCCTCGTTCGGTCCGCTTTGCGCCGGCCGGACGGCGCGGCGCAAAGCCGCGCAATTCAAAAAACCGCTCGAGAATGCTCGAAATTCGCGAAGTCCCCTATCTTTCATCGGCAATTACGGCGCTTGCTTCGAATCAAGTTAGGCGTCAGCTTATGCGCCTATCTCGTCCTTCGAGACGCCAATTCATGTGTAAGGCGCTTCAGGCTGAGCCGAGCGGAGTCTCGCTGCTCGAGCGCGCCTGTTCCGTTCCGGTGGGAAAGGCGCGTCAGCTGATCCGGTCGGCTTGACCCCTATTGGCCACGAAAGATACTCTCCAGTCTCGTCTTGCAAATCGCTCTGGACGGGAAAGGCACGATCCGCATGTTCTTGGGAATAATCCTCGGCATCATTCTTACTGTCGGCGCGGCCTATATCGCGGATTCGGTTCGGAACACCAGCGGGCCGGAGGGATCGGCCGAGCGTCCCGTGGTCAACTGGGATATTGTCGAACGCTGGGTCAAGGCTTTGTCGGTTTTCATCCGCAATAGTTGGACACGTCTGACCAACCGCACCTGACGCCTTTGATCTGGCCAGGTCGATTCGGCGCTCCGAATCGACCTGGCCTTTCGCCCAGTCGCACGCTCTTTAAATTCTTACTGGGGGCTGATTCGTCTCCTCAGGGGCTGAAAAAACCGACGTTCAGTCGATCTTTTCATTTGGATAGACCCCCCAAAGGTCGGATTGCTGAAGATAGCCGCTGAAACTGTCGATGCTGACGCGGCACCAGGTCCCGTCGCAGCTGCGGACATTGGCGATGACATTGGGTTGCAGTTTTGCGATCGTCGCGGATTGCGCGCTCGCTTTTTCATGAAGCGCGGAATCGATTCCCTTTTTCCAGGGCGCGACGAGCGCCGTTCTTCGACCCGACAGGAGAGAATGCAAGACCCAGCCTTCGGCCCCTTCCGAGTCGCGGACCTTGCGCCATGTCTCGAATTCGGCCGTGATCTCGACGGGAAGCCCGGCGCGCTGAAAAACCCAGGTGGTCCGATGGTCCTTCGAGGGGCCTTCGTGCAAATTCACCCGATCCGATTTCAAGCTCACATAGCGCGGCACCGACAGGCCGCTCGCGGAGCCGATTTGCTCGGCCTGGGCCGCGAGGCCCATGGACGCGACGCAGGCAGCTAGGGCGAAGGACCGACCCAAGGACGACCAGGCAGGAACGTTGCGAATCATTCGGCGAGCCATTCCAATTATTGTCTTCTCTAGCCGGCGCCCCGGAGCGGCGCCGGTCCGGGGCGGAGAAGAGAATGCCTTGAAAAAATTGATCGTATCTTTCGAGCAGAGCATATTTCAAACCAATGATTTCGAAACTTTCCTCGTGGCCCGCGCGAGACGCCGCCGGTCGTTTGCGTCGCCGCCGTCATCGAAAGGATCGAGATATGGCGCGCGGAAGTCTGCAGCCATTTTTTCGTCCCCCTGCGTCGTTTACATTCCCGTCCGGCCGCCGTTCGGGTCGCATAGCGGCCCGGCGTCGCTCGGCGAAAGGGGGGCGGCGTTCTTGTCTTTGGCCGGCCATCTGCTACAGAGGCCGCGACTGGCGCGTAGATGGAAATCGCTCGATCTTCTGCATTGGCCAACGTTAAAGTCGGGTGAAGACCGGATCGATCGGGCGACTCGTCGCCTCGACCGGCAGGCCGCGCCGAGCGGCTCGCGCCTGCGCGGTTCCGCCGAAATCCGGACCTGCGCGGGATAAGTCGGGAGGACCAGATACAAGATGGGCCGGAAGAAACCGCTCGTTGTCGTAACGCGTAAATTGCCCGATGTCGTCGAAACGCGCATGTGCGAGCTTTTCGACGCCAGGCTCAACATCGAAGACAAGCCGATGTCGCGCAACGAGATCGCCGCCGCCTTGCGTTCGGCGGACGTGCTCGTGCCGACGGTCACCGATCGGATCGACGCCGAGCTCATCGCCCTTGCCGGAGAGCAGTTGAAGCTCATCGCCAATTTCGGCACCGGGGTGGACAATATCGACGTGCCTGCGGCTTTGGGCCGCGGCATGACGGTCACAAACACGCCGGGCGTCCTGACCGAAGACACGGCCGATATGACGATCGCGCTCATTCTCGCCGTCGCGCGCCGGGTCGTCGAAGGCGCCAGGGCCATCCCGGCCGGACATTGGGCCGGATGGTCGCCGACATGGATGCTCGGACGCCGCATCACCGGCAAGCGGCTGGGCATCGTCGGAATGGGCCGCATTGGCCAGGCGGTCGCCCATCGCGCCCGCGCCTTCGGGCTGCAAATTCATTATCATAACCGCAGGCATGTCGCGGCCTCGATCGAGGAGGCGCTGGAGGCGACCTATTGGGAATCGCTCGACCAGATGCTCGCCCGCATGGACATCGTGTCGGTCAATTGTCCGCACACGCCCGCGACCTATCATCTGCTGTCGGCGCGCCGCCTGAAATATCTGCGCCCCCACGCGATCCTCATCAACACGGCGCGCGGTGAAATCATCGATGAGAACGCCCTCACGCGCATGCTCGAGGCGGGCGAGCTCGCCGGCGCCGGGCTCGACGTTTTCGAGCACGAGCCCGCCGTGTCGCCAAAGCTTATTAAGCTCTCGAATGCCGGAAAGGTCACGCTTCTGCCGCATATGGGATCGGCGACGACCGAAGGGCGCATCGACATGGGCGAGAAGGTCATTATCAACGTCAAGACCTTCATGGACGGTCACCGTCCGCCCGACCGCGTCCTGCCGGCTATGCTTTGAATCGCGCAAGTCCAATTGAGCTTAGATGAATGATGAAAGCAAATATTCGCCGATCGACAAGATATGGTCTTTTGCATTTTTAGATTATTGCGGCCGCTTCCGGAAAAATCGGGCGAATGCAGGCGAAAAGCCGGCGCCCATTATTCGTCATCATGCTCCAGATCTCGCGCAGCGATCCGCTTTCTCGCCGCATTGCAAGAATAATTAAAATTTTCGCTTCACATTCGCCGCCGGATCGAGGCCGCCGAGAGGGCTTCCACAGCCTTGACATCGCGGCGATCCCGTTGGGTACTATCGCATCTCCACCAGATGGGCCGGCTGCGGCTCGCGGGAAGGAACAAGGCATGTCGACGATCATCGGAAATGCGCTCAGGGCCGGCATGGCGCTCGGCTTGAGCATTGCTTTGATGGGAGCAGTCTCGGCTCCGGCTCGGGCCCAGGACGGCGGCGCCGTGGCGGCCGGCATTATCGGCGGCATGGCGCTCGGCGCGATCGCCGGAAGCGCCATTGCAAGCGCGCCTCCGCCGCCCCCGCCGCCCTATTATTACGAGCCGGTCTACGCGCCTCCGCCCCCGCGCTGCTGGCTTCAGCCGCAGCAAGTTTGGAACGGCTACGCCTACGTCTGGACTCGCGTGCAGGTCTGCAACTGATCATCCGCTCGAGCTCGAGCCCGATTTGCCGTGAGGGGAGGCCGCGTCAATAGCGCGGCATTTCTCCGCGCGCGTCTGGAAGGACGAGGGCGGCCTCCGCCGCGATCTCGATCGGTCTCATAATCGATCGCCAGAGTTCTTGATCGCCACACGAGGCGCCGACCGGCATGAACAGATTCGAACGCGGCTTCGATTCCATCGTCTTCAATAGCCGTTGGTTGGCGGCGCCCTTTATTCTCGGGCTCATCCTCGGCTTGATTGGGCTTCTCTATAAATTTCTCGTGAAGCTCGTGGAATTCGTGTGGCAGCTCCGCGGTCTTCCCAATTCCGACGCTCTCGTCAGCGTTCTCGGCCTCGTCGATCTATCGCTCGCGGCCAATCTCACCTTGATCGTGATCTGGTCGAGCTATGAGAATTTCGTCCGGCCGATTGATCCGTCCGACCATCCCGATATGCCGCACGGTCTGACCAGCATAGGGTTCTCCTTGCTGAAGCAGAAGCTGCTTGGCTCGATCGTGGCGATCAGCGCGGTTCATGTGCTGGAGTGGTTCATGGACATCGACCATACGGCCGACACCGTCACTTTCGCCTGGTTGATCGGAACGATGATCGCCTTTGCGGTGGTCATGCTCGTAGTCGCGGCGGCCGATCGGATGAGCGAGGCCAGAGCGCGCGCGGACCATTGACTCCGCGTCTCTGCTCGCCGGCGCGGCGCGACGATCTTGTCCACATTGCGGCTTTCCTTTAAGCTTCAGCTTTCTGATGCGGCCGAGACAAGGCGGCGGCAGATCGCGAAGCGGCTTTCTTGCGCATTCATTCGCCGGCTGCATTCGCGTTCAGTCAGAAAGCTAGCTGCTTTAGCAAATCGGACGCGAGCGTCGCCCGCGCCGGTTGCGATTGAGACCTCGTCGTCTCGGTCGACAAGTCCTCGACGAAAAGAAATCAAAAAGCGGCTTGATGTGAGGAAAGCCTGAGTTCCAGCGAAAAAGGGGTATTATAATATGATTTCTCGCCGCTCTTTCTTGAACGGTCTGTTTGCGATCGGCGCCGCGTCGGCGCTTGTGGGCGCGGTCGCGTCGGAAGCCCTGGCCGCGCCGGAAACTCCGGCTGCGCCGCACGAGCCGATGGCGCGTCCTGGCGCCCGCACCTCGTCGCGCAATCATCGTCGGTCGCGTCCCAACAGTTTTTGGAGCCGTCGCTCCCGGCGTCGCGCCAAGAAGGCGCAACTTCGCAAGGCCAAGCCACAGCAGTAATTTGCTTTAGCTTTTGAACGGCTATCGGCCGAAGGGCTTCATTCGGCCGAAAGGCGCTCTAAGCCTCCGGGGATCAGACAGTGCCCGACCGTCAAGGCGCAATGATCTTGTCTATGTCGACTCGGCTCATCGGAGAGCAAAGCCATAAATTGGCGCTGCTCTCCGAATTGACTTTGCGCATGCTTGTGAAAATTCGCTGAGCGGGGAACGTTGACGGCTCGTTGAGCTCTGCGTGCGGATGGACTTGAAGGACGGCGCCTTGGACCCTTCCGAATTCGAACGCGAGATCGAGCCGCCGCGCCGCCTCCGCGCGCTCCTGATTTTGCCAGCGATCCTCTTGCTGCTCGCCGCCTGCAAGCAGGACAATGAAACCAAGCCGCCGCAAGCGCGTCCAGTCCGGACCGTCACGACCGAGAAAGGCGCGATCGGCGAGCTCGTGGCGCTGACAGGCCAGATTCAAGCCGAGAACGAGGCGGCTCTTTCCTTCCGCATCGGCGGCCGGATCATCGAGCGCCTGGCCGGAGTGGGCGATCACGTCGAGCCCGATCAGATCTTGGCCAGGCTTGACTCCAAGAACGAGGTGAACGCCCTGCGCTCGGCCCAGGCCGCACTCTCCGCGGCGCAAGGCCAGCTGGTGGAGGCGCGCAATAATTTCGACCGTCAAAACCATCTCATGGAGCGGGGCTTCACGACCCGTGTCTTGTTCGACCAGGCGCAGCAGAATTTGCGCACGGCCCAATCCCGGGTCGACGACGCGCATGCGCAATTGCGGACCGCGGAGGATCAGGTCAGTTTCACCGAGCTCAAGGCCAATGTCGCCGGCGCGATCACGGCGCGTGGCGCGGAGTCGGGCGAGGTCGTGCAGGCGGGGCAAATGATCTTCCAGGTCGCCCGACACGACGGGCGCGACGCCGTGTTCGACGTTCCGGCGCAAGTCATTCGCGCGGCGCCGCCGAACCCCAAGATCGTCGTGGCCTTGACCGACGCGCCCTCCGTGACGGCGTCAGGGCGCGTGCGTCAGGTCGATCCGCAGGCCGATCCCATCACCCGGACCTTCAGGGTGAGGGTGAGCCTCATCGATCCTCCCGCCGCCATGCGGCTGGGCGCGACGGTCACCGGCCGTATGGAGCTCGAGTCCGCCGCCGGCGTCTCGGTGCCGGCGAGCGCGCTCACCAATGTCGGCGGCGCGCCCGCCGTCTGGATCGTCGATCCCGAGAGCCTCACCGTGTCGTTGCGCAATGTGGAGGTGCGTCGGTTCGACCCCGGAACGGTCGTGATTTCGGACGGGCTCGAAGGCGGCGAGATCGTGGTGACCGCGGGCGTCCAGGCGCTTCACCCGGGTCAGAAGATCCGGCTCCTCGGATCGTCTTCGTGACCGGCCTCAATCTGTCCGAATGGGCGCTGAAGCACCGGTCATTCGTCGTTTTCATGATGATCGCCGTGACGCTTGCTGGCCTCGCCTCCTATTTCCGGCTCGGCCGCAGCGAGGACCCCGCCTTCACCTTCAGGACGATGATCGTCCAGGCCTCCTGGCCCGGCGCGACGCTCGACGACACGCTGAAGCAGGTGACGGAGCGGCTCGAGCGCAAATTGCAGGAGACGCGCGGCCTAGACTTTTTGCGCAGCTACACGAGCGCAGGCGTCACGACCATTTTCGTCAATCTGAAAGGCGAGACGCGGCCCGCCGAGGTTCCCGACATCTGGTATCAGGTGCGCAAGAATATCGCCGACATTCGTCACACTTTGCCGGCGGGCGTCGTCGGACCCGGCTTCAACGATGATTTCGGCGACACATTCGGGCTGATCTATGGCTTCACGGCCGACGGCTTCACCCATCGCGAATTGCGCGACTATGTCGAGGACATCCGCTCGCGCCTGCTGCATGTCCCGGACGTGTCGAAGATCGAGATCATCGGCGCGCAGGACGAGCAGATCTTCGTCGAATTCTCGACGAAGCAGCTGGCCGGGCTCGGGATCGACCGCGCCGCGCTGATCGCGGCGCTTCAGGCGCAAAACGCCGTCAGCCCGGCGGGCGAGATTCAGACCGGCAATGAGACGCTCGCGATCCGCGTCTCCGGCGCCTTCCGGTCCGAAGCGGACATTCTCGCGGTCAATTTCCTCTCGAACGGCCGGCTGATCCGGCTGCGGGACATAGCCGAGGTTCGCCGCGCCTATTCCGATCCGCCGCAGCCCATGTTTCGCGTCAATGGCAAGCCGGCGATCGGCCTCGCCATCGCCATGCGCAATGGCGGCGACATTCTGACGCTCGGCCGCAACGTCAAGAGGGCGATCGACGAGGCGGTGGCCGATCTGCCGCTCGGCGTCGAGCCGATCCTCGTCTCGGATCAGCCGGTGGTCGTGAGCACGGCCATCGGCGAGTTCATGGAATCGCTCTGGCAGGCGATCGCCATCATCATGGCGGTGAGCTTCGTGAGCCTCGGCGTGCGGGCCGGCGCCGTCGTCGCGCTGTCCATCCCGCTGACCATGGCCATCATCTTCCCAATCATGGAAGGGCTAGGCATCGATCTCCAGCGCATCTCGCTCGGCGCGCTGATCATCGCGCTCGGCCTTCTCGTCGACGACGCCATGACCACGATCGACGTCATGACCTCGCGCCTCGCGCAAGGCGACAACAAGGAGCAGGCGGCGACTTTCGCCTATAAGACCCTGGCTTTCCCCATGCTGACGGGGTCCTTCGTGACCGCCGCGGGCTTCGTCCCGATTGGCTTCGCGCGCAGCGCTGCGGGCGAATATACATTCTCCATTTTCGCCGTCGTGACCATCGCGCTCATCGTCTCCTGGTTCGTGGCCGTGCTCTTCGCGCCCTTGCTCGGCGTCGCATTTCTCAAAAGGCCCGAGTCGGCGGAGAAGGGCCATGGCGCTGTCGTGCGCGCCTTCCGCTGGTTTCTTGTCCGCGCAATGCGCTGGCGCTGGCTGACTATCGCCGCGACGCTCGCCTGTTTCGCAGCCTCCCTCTTCGCCTTGCCCTCGGTGCCGCGCCAGTTCTTTCCGGCCTCCGATCGTCCCGAACTCGTCGTCGATCTCACTCTGCCGCAAAACGCCTCGATCTACGCGAGCGCCGACCTCGCCGCGCGCTTCGATCACCTGCTCGAGGGAGATCCCGACGTCGCGCGCTGGAGCACCTATGTGGGGCGCGGCGCGATCCGCTTCTATCTGCCGCTCGACGTCAAATTGGCCAATGATTTCTTCACCCAGGCCGTCGTCGTCGCCAAGGACGCCAAGGCCCGCGAGCGGCTCCATGCAAAGCTCGAGAAGGCGCTCGCCGGGCAATTTCCGAGCGCCGTCGCCCGCATCTCGCCCCTGGAGCTCGGGCCGCCGGTCGGCTGGCCGGTGCAATATCGGGTCGGCGGGCCGGACATCGAGCAGGTGCGTTCAATCGCGCTGCGCCTCGCCGAGCTGCTCGGCGCCGACGCCCATGTGAAAGGCGTCAATTTCGACTGGATCGAGCCGGCTCGAAAGCTCCGCATCAAGATCGATCAGGATCAGGCGCGGCTCCTGGGCTTGAGCTCGCGGGCGCTCGCCGACGCGCTGAACGGCGTCATGACCGGAACGCCTATCACCCAGGTGCGCGATGACATCTATCTCGTCGACGTGATCGCGCGGGCGCAGGATGAGCAGCGCGTCTCCCTCTCGACCTTGCGGGCGCTGCAAATCGCTCTGCCGAATGGGCGAACCGTGCCGCTGAGCCAGGTCGCGAGCTTCGAGTTCGATCAGGAATATCCGCTGGTCTGGCGAAGGCAGCGCGTGCCGACCCTGACCGTGCAGGCCGATGTCGCCTCAGGTGCCTCGCCCGAAAGCGCGGTGCGGGCGCTCGCGCCGGCCGTCGCGAAGCTGAGCGAGAGCCTGCCGAACGGCCATCACATCGACGTCGGCGGCACGGTCGAGGAAAGCGCGAAATCGCAAGCCTCGGTCTTCGCCAAGATCCCGCTGATGCTCTTCCTCATGGCTTTCTTTTTGATGGCGCAGCTCCAAAGCTTCAGCCGCCTGTTCCTCGTCGTCGCCGTCGTGCCGATGGGGCTCATAGGCATCGTCGCGGCGCTGCTCATTTCCGGCAAGCCGATCGGCTTCGTCGCGATCCTCGGCATCTTGGCCCTGATCGGGATTATCGCCCGCAATGCGGTGATCCTCATCGAGCAAATCGAATCCGAGCGGCGCGAAGGGCGACAGGTCTGGGACGCGGTCGTCGAGGGAACGCTCTCCCGTTTCCGACCGATCATGCTGACCGCGATCTCGACCGTGCTCGGCCTGATTCCAATCGCGCCCACCGTGTTCTGGGGGCCGATGGCCTTCGCCATCATGGGCGGCCTATTCGTGGCGACCATGCTCACCCTGATCGTCCTGCCGGCGCTCTATGTCGCGGCGTTTCGGATCAAGGAGCCGTGCGAAGAGGGCGCCGCCGCCTGATCGGCCGGCGGCTTTTGTTGCGCACGATGTGAGCAATCCGCCGACCGAACCGGTCAAAAATGTTTCACGTGAAGCAAGCGTGGGTTTGTCCGACAGCGTCTCGGTTTGAACATTGGTGATGGGTGGATTTGAGGCTGTCAGTTCGCGGGCCTGCAATTTGGAAAGCAGTCTTTGTGTTTATGGTATCGCTTTCGATGCGCCTCACGATCTCGATGACGAAATCTTTGAACGCCGCTTTGTCCATGAGCTTTCGTCGGTCGTAGGCGCCATCGGCGAACAAATGCCTGACCCACGGCCAGCGCTTGCGAATGGCGTCGAGAATTTGCTGCGCGCCGGCAGAGTCAGAGATGTCCGCAGTCGTCAGATTGATCATGAGCCGCCTCCCATCTGTATCTACGGCGATGTGACGCTTGCGTCCCTTGATCTTCTTGCCGGCGTCGTAGCCTCGAGTTTCGGCCGCCGGGGCTTTGACCGATTGGCTGTCGACAACGCCCGCCGAAGGGCTCGCCTCCCGTCCGGCGCGCTCGCGG
>NZ_KE386496.1:3326003-3916740 GCF_000427445.1 Methylocapsa acidiphila B2
CTGCCGATGATAGCCCGTCTGACGGGCGATCTTCTTGAGCGGCATGCCGCTTGCCGAGAGCGCCAGAATGGCTGCGTTGGTCTCCTCGCGACGTAGATAACCTTCGTACTGGATCCGCTCGGCGCAGGTCAGGAGCTCGGGATTGATCGTGGTCGCGCCAATGACGCTGCGGATCTCGCGCATAGATTTGCGAACGGCTGCGAGGAAGCCCTGACTGGCGTTGGACATCAGATGCCAACGGTCGGCGACCTGAATGGCGTTGGGCAACGCCTTGGCGACAGCTTCGCCATACCCGCCGCCGCGATCACGCGCCACGATGGCGATCCCGGAGTGGTCGGCAAGCCAGGCTTCGGCCGTCGCCTGCTCGCGATCCGGCAGGAGGATAACCGGACGGCGCCTCTCAAGATCGCACACGATGGTTCCGTAGCGATGATTCCGCCGCCACGCCCAATCGTCGATGCCGATGACGCTCAACGGCTCCACGGGAACACGCGCGCGGCGCCGGACTACCCGCAGCAGCGTGTCGTTGCTGACCGGCATGACGAGACGCTTGGCGAAACTGGCCGCTGGTCGGCCGCCGAGCGCCAGTCCCAGATGATGGACAAGGCAATCGAGCCGTCCAGTGCGCCGCGCTCCTGGAGCCAGCACATCGTCCGGAAACCGCTCTGCAAATATCTGCCGTCCACAGAGCGCCGTGGCGCACCGGAACCGCCGCGCTATGATTGTCAGCCGCATGCGGCGACCGCAGAGCGGCAGATCCATCGCCGACCGCCGATAGCGGCTGTGAACGCGCCGGGACGGCTTATTGCAAGACGGACAGATGCTGCCGACGCTCTCGTGCTTCACGACAACGGTGGTCTGGCCCGGTTCGCAGAGAATGTCCTGCACGACAAAGCCATTGGGAAGGAAGGAACCGGCGCGAAAAGTTAGCATGTGGTGATTCCCCAGCGGAATCACCGCAATCGGCGCCTCAACTGCATCAAATGTGAGTCAGACCCCAAATGTGCCCCCCATATGATTGTGGAGACGATTGGCCAGATCCGGCGGGAGCATTTCGTCAAGGGCAAGACGATCAAGGAGATTGCTCGTGATCTGGGCGTTTCGAGGAACGCTGTCCTTAAGGCGGTGCGCTCGGAGGAGACGTCGTTTGTTTACGAGCGCGACGTTCAACCGCAGCCGAAACTCGGGCTTTGGTCCGCCAAGCTCGATGATTTGCTAAAGACGAATGTCGAGAAGCCGGCGCGAGAGCGGCTGACTCTGATCCGGATTTTCGAGGATTTGCGCGGGCTTAGCTACGAGGGCGGCTATGACGCCGCGCGTCGCTACGCGCGCAAATGGCGCGGTGAGCATGGAGCGCTGGCGGCCAGCGCCTATGTCCCGCTCAGCTTCGATCCGGGCGTAGCCTATCAGTTTGACTGGGGCCACGAGATCGTCTTGCTCGACGGCGTGACGACGACCGTGAAGGTCGCCCACATGTGCCTGTGCCACAGCCGCATGATGTTCGTTCGCGCCTATCCGCGCGAGACGCAGGAGATGGTTTTCGACGCGCATGAGCGCGCCCTCTCCTTCTTCAAGGGCTCCTGCGCGCGCGGCATTTATGACAACATGAAGACCGCGGTCGAGACGATTTTCGTCGGCAAGGAGCGCAAGTTCAATCGCCGCTTCGCGCAAATGTGCAGTCATCATCTCGTCGAACCGGTCGCCTGCACGCCGGCGTCCGGCTGGGAGAAAGGCCAGGTCGAAAACCAGGTTGTGGTCTGGCGCGGGAGCGGTTCTTCACGCCTCGCCTACGATTCAAGAGCTATGACGAGATGAACGCCAGACTCCTCGACAAATGCGTCGCCTTCGCCAAGGCGCATAGGCATCCCGAGATCGCGGACGAGACGGTCTGGGAGGTGTTCGAGGAAGAGCGTCCGAAGCTCGTGCCTTATCGCCGACGCTTTGATGGATTCCACGAGGTGACGGCCTCGGTCTCGAAGACCTGCCTCGCGCGGTTCGACAATCACAAATACTCGGTCAATGCGAGCGCCGTCGGCGCTCCCGTCGACATCCACGCCTATGCCACAGCCGCATCGTCATTCGACAAAAGGGGTGCGTCGTCGCCGAACATGCTCGCGCCTACAAACGCGGCGCGACGATCTTCAATCCCTGGCATTACGTGCCAGTCCTCGTGCGCAAGCCCGGCGCTCTGAGGAATGGCGCGCCGTTCAGGGACTGGGTGTTGCCGGGAGCGATTGAACGCGTGCGGCGCAAGCTCGTCGGCAGCGACGACGGCGACCGGCAGATGGTCAAGGTTCTTGTCGCCGTGCTCGAGGACGGGTTGACCCCGCCGTGGAGGCCGCCTGCGCCGACGGCCTGAGCCAGGGCGTCCATTCCGCCGACGTCATTCTCAACATTCTCGCTCGCCGCCGCGAGCCCCCGCCGCCGCCGGCGATCCACACGCCCGAGGCGCTGAAACTGCGGCACATGCCGCTCGCCGGTACGCGTCCGGAGTTTGCACATGACGTCAGGTCTTGACAGGATTTCCGGCTTTCCAGGCCCACGGCAGCAGTTCGTCGAGCCGGTTGATGGGATGTCCATTGACCATGCTCTGGAGCACGTTGGCGAGGTAGGCGTAGGGTTCGACGCCATTGAGCTTGGCGGATTCGATCAGCGAGCAGACGATCGCCCAACGGTCGCCGCCGCCATCGCTGCCGGCGAACAGATGATTCTTGCGGCCGAGCGCCACGGGACGGATCGCGCGTTCGACCGGATTGGTGTCGAGTTCGACGCGGCCGTCGTGCAGGAATCGGGTCAGGCCATCCCAACGCGAGAGCGCGTAGCGGATCGCCTCGGCCAACGTGCTTCGTCCAGGGATGCGCGGAAGCTGGGCTTCCAGCCAGGCGCGCAGGGCATCGACGACAGGCTTCGATCGGCCCCTTCGGGCCGCGAACCGATGCGCCGGCGACTGTCCGCGCACCTCCGCCTCGACGGCATAGATTTCGCCGATCCGGCGCAAAGCCTCGGCCGCCACGGGCGAGTCCGTAGCCTCGGCGACTTCGTAGAACTTGCGCCTCGTATGCGCCCAGCAGGCGGCGAGCGCGATGTCGCCGTTGGCGGCCAATCGCTCGAAGCCGGCATAGCCGTCGACATGCAGCACGCCCTTGAAGCGCTCGAGATGCGACGCCGGCCGTTCAGCCTTGCGGTCGGGTGCGAACAGATAGACCGCCGCTGGCGGCTCGGGTCCGGCCCACGGCCGTTGCTCACGCGAGTAGACCCACAGCCGCCCCGTCTTGGTGCGTCCGCGGCCCGGATCGAGCACCGGAACCGGCGTGTCGTCGGCAAAGAGATGGTCGGAGGCGAACACGTTCTTGCACAGCCGCTCGTGCAGAGCTTCGAGCCACCAGCAGGCGCCGCCGACCCATCCGGCCAGCGTCGAACGCGCCAGATCGACGCCATGCCGGGCGAAGATTTGCGACTGCCGATAGAGCGGCGTGTGATCGCAATATTTGGCGATCAACACCTGCGCGATCAGCGCCGGCGTCGCCAGGCCCCCTGCGATCAGTCGCTCCGGCGCGGGCGCCTGCGCCACCGTCTCGCAGACACGGCATGCATATTTCGGGCGGGTGACGCGGATCACGCGAAGCTGCGCCGGAACCCAGTCGAGCATCTCGCTGACGCTCTCGCCCATCGCATGGAGCACGCCGCCGCAGCACGCACAAACCGCGTCGCCGATGTCGAGCAGAACGTCCTCGCGCGGCAGATGATCGGGCAGCGGCTTGCGATGGGATGGCCGCTCGGATGGTTGCTTCTCGATGCTCGGACGGCTCTCCCGGATGCGGGCGATGTCGCTGTCGAGGTCTTCCAGCGCGAGCGCCAGCTGATCGGGATCAAGGCGTTCGGAACGGCGGCCGAACTGCGCCCGCTGGAGCTTCTTGATGATGGACTGGAGACGTTCGATCTCGCCATCGCGGCTCTCGACGACGCTCGCCATCTCGCGCACGAGCCGGTGCAGGAGGTCCACGTCGGAGGGCAGGTTTTCGAGATCGAGCCGCATGCCCGATTCTACTTCAAGGCGCCTTGTTTCCCAAGCAATAGTGCCTTGAGCGGCTCGGGATTTGGCACTTTTTCAACCGGCGATCGCCGGTCTCCAGACGCGCTCGGGAATGCGCCAGTCGATGCCTTCGATCAGCATGGCGAGTTGTGCTGGAGACAGAGTAATGGAGCCTTCGAAGCCTGCCATCCGGGGCCATGCGAACCCGCCCTGATCGAGCCGTTTGGTGAACAGACACATTCCGTTTCCGTCCCAGAAAAGGATCTTGATTATCTGCGCCCTCTTTCCCCGGAAGGCGAACAGATGGCCCGAGAACGGATCCTTCTTCAGCGTATCCTGAACCAGCATCGCGAGCCCGTCCATGCCCTTCCTCATGTCGGTGTAGCCCAGCGCCAGATGCACCTTCACGCCGGCCGGAATGATCATCATCGCGCCGCCTCCCGGTTGAGAACGTGCTGCCGGACGGCTTCCGGATCGCTGCCGATCGGCGCGAAGACGCGACGCCCGTCACCCAGTTCGACTGCCGTCATGCCGTCGGGCGGCTGCAACAGATTATGCAGCACAAGCGGCGCAGCCAATGTGCTGGTCTGGCCATCGGCCATTTTCACAGCTGCCAGCTTCGCGCGTTTGTTCTTGCCGAAGCTGAGGTCGGCGCGCCACCGGAACAACATGCTAGCAACCACGCCATGCCGCCGTGCGACCGACGATACCGTCTCGCCGGCGCGTTCGGCTTCCAGCACGATCGCCAGCTTTTCTTCTGCGCTGAAGCTGCGGCGGGTTTGCTTTTCTGGCGTCCGCGGATCATCGTCCGATGCGGCTGTCAAGCCGGATTCGGCCGCGCAATCGTTAGCACTACCCTTAGCACTAGTGCTTATTGGCGGGCGGGCGCTCGGATGAAGACGGGCGCGCCAGTCGACCTCCACCTCGCCGGACTCCAGCAGATCGCGCCAGCGGCGCAGACTGTGGGCCGAGATCCGATGCGCGGCGGCGTAATGGGCGGCGGCCAATCCGCTCCAGTTCAGCGCTTCGACATGCATCGCCCAGAACGCCTGGACGGCGGTCGACCGCTTCGACGTGCACAGCGGAGAGGCGCCTCGACGGCGGCGCTGACGACGCTGTTCTTGCGGGAGTTCCCTCGCTTTACGTGCGGCTTCCTCGCCTTCCAGATACCGCAGCCAGCGATCGAACGTATGCTTCGTCAACCGATGCTGGCGACAATATTTGGTCCGGTCGAGGCCGCTCCGCTGCCATGCCTCGATGTGGACCGACCACCACGCCTGCCGAGCTTTGTTCTCAAAATGTTTCGACGCCACCGGAGATCCTCCAATGCACGAAGGAACCCGAAATGGACCGCCAACGCACCCCCAATTCGATGTGCGAGAACCGGACGCTTACGCTCGCCGACTGCCCCCGCTACGATCAGTTGAGGAGAACGGCTTGATGGAACGCACGCAGCTCTTTGATCTCATGGGAGAACTCAAGTTCTTCGGCATGAGGTCGGCCTACGACGAGGTAATGTCGACCGGCATCAAGAGGCAGCATGAGGCGTCAAATGCCGGCAAAATCGCCAACGCAGACGACCTCGCGCCTACAAAAACAAGGCTATCCCCCCATGCGTCGTCATGCTCTGCGCTTGGCGAGCGTCAGATTTGCTTCGTCAATTCATTCTTCACGCCAATCTCCACTGCCGTCGACCATCAGTGAAGATTGGCAGCGAGGTTGATCGGCTGATTGTTCTGGATGGAAACCGGGAGCGTGAGCGCGGCCAAATCCGGGGAAGCAAACGAAGCCATCGCATTCACGAGCTGCGAAGCCTGAGAGATAAGCGCCGTGTTGGCGCCGCTCAGCGCGAACTGGTTGCCGGTTCCAGTTTGCGCAACTGTGTTCGACGCCCCTGTGACGGTCAGCTGGTCATTCAGGGTCGCCAAGACCTGATTGCTCGAGCCGGTGACGGTGGCCTTGGTCCCAGCTCCGATCTGCGCCAAGCCGTTGCTGATCGAAATGGCGTCGCCGGTTCCACTTGCTCCGACATAAGCGCCGCTACCCGCCACAGTGACGCTATCCGACGATCCCCTGATCAGAATTGCATCATTGGCGGCTCCGCTAATGACGTTCGATGAACCGATGATGGCGACTGAGCTGTTTGCGGCAAGATTCGCCGAACCGGACGACATTGAGATAAGGCTATTCACGCCGCTTACGTTGAGAATGTTGCTTGAACTGGTGATGACGCTGGCGACGTTCGACCCAATGCTGATCGTGTTCGAATTGCCATTGACGGCGACCCCGGCGCCCGCCTCGTCCTTGACGCTTCCACTGGCGATCGAAATCGTGTTGCCGACTCCGAAAGCATCCGCTGACATGCCGGACCCAGTCGCTGTCACCATGCCATTGCCCAGCATCTTGATCGAGTCGTTGCTGCCCGTAATCGTGACCGATGCGCCCACTTCGACTACAATGGTCGCATTGCTGACCGAAAGCGCATTCCCTGTTCCCTTTACGTCGATCGCGTTGCTCGAACCCGTGATCGTCGCCGAATCGTTGGTCGTCAGGGTGATCGCGTCGCTTGATCCGTTGGTTTTGACCGTGCTGCCGCTTTCGATCTTGATCGACGCGTTGCTCGCGTTCACGATGTCCGAGTCGTCGACCGTGACCCAATAATAGCCGGTCGAATAGCCTGTGATATATCCACCGCTCACGTCGATCGCGTCGGCCGTCCCCGTCGCCGTGATCGTATCCAAATTGCCGGTCGCCGCTATGGTCGCGTTCGACGACGCGTTCACCGTATCGGACGAACCGGTCACCGCGACCCCTCCGCCGCTCGCCACGGTGATCGTGGCGGAGTTTATCGACGCCGTGTCGCCGGCGCCGGTCACAGTCAACGTATCGCTGGTTCCCGTCGCTGTCACGCCGCCATTCGATTTCTCGGTGATCGACGTACCATTGCCTGCGACGGTCGCCGAAGCGCCGGACTCGATGGTGATAAGCCCGCCAGCGAAACTAACGGATGCGCCCGCCCCAACGACGTCGACATTGTCGCCGGAGCCGCTGATCGTCACTTTGGCGTTCGCCTTCTCCGTGATCGTATTATTGTTGCCAGTAATCGTTGCGCCAGCGCCGGATTCGACCGTGATGGCGGCGCTCGACACGTTCAAAGTATTGCCGGCGCCTGTCACATCGATCGCGTTGCTCGAACCCGTGATCGTCGCCGAATCGTTGCTGGTCAGGGTGATCGCGTCGCTTGATCCGTTGATCTTGACCGTGCTGCCGCTCTCGGTCTTGATCGACGCGTTGCTCGCGTTCGCGACGTCTGAGTCGTCGACCGTGACCCAAACATAGCCGGTCCAATAACCGGTGACGTATCCGCCCGTTACGTCGATCGCGTCGGCCGTCCCCGTCGCCGTGATCGTATCCAAATTGCCGGTCGCCGCTATGGTCGCGTTCGACGACGCGTTCACCGTATCGGACGAACCGGTCACCGCGACCCCTCCGCCGCTCGCCACGGTGATCGTGGCGGAGCCTATCGACGCCGTGTCGCCGGCGCCGGTCACAGTCAACGTATCGCTGGTTCCCGTCGCTGTCACGCCGCCATTCGATTTCTCGGTGATCGACGTACCATTGCCTGCGACGGTCGCCGAAGCGCCGGACTCGATGGTGATAAGCCCGCCAGCGAAACTAACGGATGCGCCCGCCCCAACGACGTCGACATTGTCGCCGGAGCCGCTGATCGTCACTTTGGCGTTCGCCTTCTCCGTGATCGTATTATTGTTGCCAGTAATCGTTGCGCCAGCGCCGGATTCGACCGTGATGGCGGCGCTCGACACGTTCAAAGTATTGCCGGCGCCTGTCACATCGATCGCGTTGCTCGAACCCGTGATCGTCGCCGAATCGTTGCTGGTCAGGGTGATCGCGTCGCTTGATCCGTTGGTTTTGACCGTGCTGCCGCTCTCGATCTTGACCGACGCGTTGCTCGCGTTCACGACGTCTGAGTCGTCGACCGTGACCCAAACATAGCCGGTCCAATAACCGGTGACGTATCCGCCCGTTACGTCGATCGCGTCGGCCGTCCCCGTCGCCGTGATCGTATCCAAATTGCCGGTCACCGCTATGGTCGCGTTCGACGACGCATTCACCGTATCGGACGAACCGGTCACCGCGACCCCTCCGCCGCTCGCCACGGTGATGGTGGCGGAGCCTATCGACAAAGCGTTCCCAGCTTCGGTCACAGTGACGGGATCGCTAACACCCGTCACGGCGACGTTGGTATTTGAGGTCAACGTGACAGTGTTTGAATTGCTGGTCACGGTTCCGCTGGCTCCTGTGGCGAACGTCAGGGCGAGGCCGCTTGCATGAACCGTGTTGCTTGTCCCAGTCAGGGTCAAAGACGTCGAATGCCCATTTCCGGCCGCCAAATGGTCTGGGCTCGCGGCAAAGGCCGCGACCAGATCGGCGCGCGAAAGCGTCCCCGCGTTCAAAGCGGACAACCAGGACTGCAATTCCGCGGCCTGAGGCGGACGACCGAGGGTGTTGACGTAAAGCTGGCTGATGAAATCCGAGTTACTCAGGGAACCATATTTTGTCGTGAATTCCGCCAGTGTGATAAGCTCATTGGCGATTTGCGAGGCAGTGTCCTGGCCGGTCAGCAATTGTTGGGTATAGGTCGTCAGCTCAGCCGCGGTCGGCCCTCGATCAAGAGCCGCGTCAAACAGGTCGGCGACAATATCGGCGGCCTGCACCTTGTCTGTTGTGTGGTCGGTCGAAAGCGCGGCCCCCAGCGCAAGCGAGGAATTATTGGTGACTTGGTGAGCATTTCCATCGGCCAGATGCTCGGCGCTTTCGGAGACGGTGACGGCAAGAGCGGCTCGGGTCAATGCTCCCGAGTTGAGCTGTGACAGCAGATTGGATAGGTCTGATGTGGAGGCCGAGCGACCATAGGCGTTTTGATAGATTTGCTCGATGAAGTCAATATTTGACAGGCTGCCGTATTTCTGCGTGAACTCCGTGGAGGCCATCAAATCGGTAGCCAGTAGCGTGGAATTAAGGACGCCGTTCGTGATATACTTAACTAAATATTCGGTTTCCTTTGTTGTCATGCTTCGATTCAGAAGGGTGTCATACATGCGTTCGGCAATCGCAATATCGGCATTTTCTGTTGCGAGGCTTATTGTTGCCGAATAGCTATCTTGAGTATAATAAGTCACTGAGCCATTTGCGCCATCCTGTTCCAATTGATCGCTCACCGCCCAAGTATCGACGTTGTTGGCGTCAATAGTATGGGATATGAAGTTCAAATTATAAAAGGAGCCGGCTGAATTCGAATTCGAATACGTCCTCGTTGACGACGCATAGCTGCCATTGGCGTCGGCGACGATTGTCGTCGCCGTCGGGGCTGTGGTACTCGGCTGGACCGTGATGGTTCGCCCGTCGAAACTCGTCGTGGTCGTGACCGACGAATTCAGCGACCCATTGGAATTGTAATAGCTCACGGTGTCAGTCTTGGAGCCATCCGCGGCGACCAAGATCGAATCGCCTCGATCGATCACGCCGTCGCCGTTGCTGTCGACTTGAATCAATGTCGAAAGACCATTGGCGCTCGTCGTCGTGACGGTCTTGTCTTTCAAGGACCCATCGGCATAGATATCGGTGAGCGTTTCGGTTGAGCTGCCGTCCGCGTTCAGGACTTTGGCGTCCGTTTGCGTCTCATCAAAGGTCCCATCTCCATTGGCGTCGGTCTGCGCTGTCTTTGTGAGGCCGTTGGCGCTGATCGACGTAACTGTCTTGTCCCGCAGCGAGCCATTGCTATTGAGGTCGGAAACCGTCACAACGCGAGAACCGTTCACGTTGATGACCGTATTGCTCGTCTGGGTCAGATCCACCAGGCCATCGCCGTTGGTATCCATCGCAACGGTCTTCGACAGACCGTTCGTCGAGGTCGTGGTGACGATCTTGTCCTTGAGAGCTCCGCTTGCAGTCGTATCGGTGATCGTGTCCGTCGTGCTCCCGTCCGAATTTATGACGGTCGTTTCGAAATGATCGAAAACGCCGTCACCATTCGTGTCCCGCTGCAGCGACTGGGTCCGACCGTCGGCGCTGGTCGTCAGAATGTCATTTTCCAACAGAGCCGCGCCGGACGGATTCAAGATCGTCAATGTCTCGGTTTTGCTTCCATCGAGTCCTTGGACGATCTGATCAGTTCTATCGAATGTTCCGTCGCCATTGACATCGAGCTGGATGGTTTTGGACAGGCCGCTGGCGCTCGTCGTAATGACCGACTGGTCCAACAAAGCGCCGCTCGAACTACGATCGGCAATCGTCTCCGTCTGCGAACCGTCGGCGTTGAGGGCGGTAACGTCCGTCGCCGTCGCCGCGATGGAAGCAAGGCCATTCGCCCCGCTCCTTTGCATGGTCTTTGAGAGGCCATTGGCGCTCGTCGTCGTGACGATCCGATCCTTCACGCTGCCGGCTGTTCCCCCATTGTAATCCGTGAAGGTTTCGGTTCGGCTGCCATCCGCATTGAGGACAGTGAGGTCAGTCTCCGTTTCGTCAATGACGCCGTCGCCATTCGTGTCGAGTTGGACCATCGTCGACAAACCATTGGCGCTCGTCGTCGTGATCTTCTTGTCCTTCAAGCTTCCATTGGCGTTGAGATCGGAAATCGTATCGACTTTGCTCCCATTGCTCTGGATCGCAATGACCTCAGTCTGGTCGATCACGCCATCGCCATTCACGTCCCGCGTAACGCTGACGGTTTTTTGATCGGCGCTTGTCGTCGTGACGGTCTTGTCGCGCAGGGAGCCATTGAAATTCTTGTCCGTCACAGTCTCGACCTGGCTGCCATCCGCGTTCAAAACGGTGGCGTCCGTCGTCGTCACGTCGATAGTCCCATCGCCGTTCAGGTCGCGAGAGGTCGCAATCGCTCTGCCATCCGCGCTCGTGACGACCGTCTTTGAGTCGCTCAATGACGAACCGACATAATCCTTATAGGTTTGCGTGACGCTGCCGTCGGCGTTGAAAACGGAGACATCCGTGGTCGTGAGATCGACGGCGCCGTCCCCGCTCAGATCTTTTGTCACCGTCGTCGCAAGACCATTGGCGCTCGTCGTCGTGATCGTTTGGTCGCGCTTCGAACCATTCGCGTTCAGATCGGTGACGGTCTCGGTGTGACTGCCGTCGGCGTTGAGAATCGTCACGTCGGTCGTCGTCAGATTGAACGCGCCGCCGCCATTCGGCTCGGACTGGGTCGTTTTGGAGACGCTATTCGCCGCGGTCGTCACAGTGATTTTATCCAGAACCGTCCCGTTGGCGGTCGCATCGGTCACGGTCTCGGTGGTGCTGCCGTCAGCATTGAGAACGGTCACATCGGTGGTCGTGAGATCGAAGGTCTCATCGCCATTCAGATCCGTCTTCCCCGTTTTCGAAAGGCCATTGGCGCTGGTGGTCGTGACGGTCTGGTCGCGCTCCGATCCGTTGGCGCTCTTGTCCGTAACGGTTTCGGTCTGGCTCCCGTCGGCGTTGAGGACCGTCACATCGGTCGTCGTGAGATCGAAGGTCCCGTCGCCATTGGCGTCGGTCTGCGTCGTCGTCGACAATCCCGTCGCGCTGGTCGTCGCGACGGTCTGATCGCGTTCGGAGCCATTGGCGTTCTTGTCCGTGACAGTCTCGGTCCGGCTTCCGTCGGCGTTGAGGACCGTCACATCGGTCGTCGTGAGATCGAAGGTCCCATCGCCATTGGCGTCGGTCTGCGTCGTTGTCGACAATCCCGTCGCGCTGGTCGTCGTCACGGTCTGATCGCGCAGCGATCCATCCGGGTTGAGATCCGAGACCGTATCGATCGTGTTGCCATTGAGGGGCTCGACGACGGTCTCCTTCTGGTCAACCGCGCCATCGCCGTTCAAGTCGCGCGTAGTGGTCACGGTTTTGCGGTCGGCGCTGGTGGTCGTCACCGTCTGGTCCAGCAACGCGCCATTTGCGCTCTTATCAGCGACGGTCTCGGTCCGGCTGCCGTCGGCGTTCACGACGGTCACGTCCGTGGTCGTGACGTCGAAACTTCCATCGCCGTTTAAATCGGTCTGCGTCGTCGCCGAGAGGCCGTTGGCGCTCGTCGTGACGACAGTCTTGTTTCGCAGAGATCCATTGCCGTTCTGCGCGCTTGTCGTCTCCGTCGAACTGCCGTCCGCATTCTTCACCGTGGTCGAAACCACGGTCAGATCAATGACCCCGTCGCCATTCAAATCAGATTGGACCGTTTTAGTCAGGCCGTCGGCGCTCGTCGTCGTGATGGTCTTGTCGATCAAGGCGCCGTTCGGGCTGAAATCCGACGCCGTATCGACGCTCGAGCCATTGGCCGCGACAGCGATGGCTTCGACCCGATCGAAGACGCCGTCGCCATTCGAATCGCTTTGAATCGTGCGCGATCGGCCATCCGCCGCTTTTACCGTAACGGTCTTGTCGCGCAGCGAGCCATTGGCGTTCGTATCCGTCACGGTCTCGGTGCGGCTGCTGTCGGCGTTCACAACCGTCGCGTCGGTCCTAGTGAAATCAATAACGCCGTCGCCGGTTGCGTCGCTCTGTGTCGTGGTCGACAATCCATTCGCGCTGATCGTCGTGATCGTCTTGTCGCGAAGCGATCCGTCGGCGTTGCGATCGGTCTGCGTCGTCGTCGTGCTGCTGTCCGCATTGACGACGATCGACGATGTTTGGGTCAGGTCATAAACGCCGTCGCCATTGGCGTCGATCTGAATCGTCTTGGAGCGCCCGTCCGCGCTCGTGGTCGTGACGGTTTTATCCTTCAGCGAGCCATTGGCGTTCGCGTCGGTGACGGTTTCGGTCCGGCTATTGTCGGCGTTGACCACTGTGGCGTCGACCGTGGTCAGATCATAGACGCCGTCGCCGTTGAAATCGGTTTGAACGGTGCGCGTCAGGCCATTGGCGCTCACCGTGGTGAGGCTCTTGTCCCTGGTCGACCCGTCCGGGTTGAGGTCGGTCAGCGTGACGGATTTGCTGCCGTCCGCGTTTGTGACGTCGACCTCGGTCTGATCGATAAGGCCATCGGCATTGAAATCGCGCTGGATCGTGACTGTCTTGCCATTGGCGCTCGTCGCCGTGACCGTTCGATCGATGAGGACGCCGGCGCTGGTTGAGTCGGTCAGCGTCTCGATCTTGCTGCCGTCGGCGTTGACCACGGTCGCGTCGGTTTGCGTCTGATCGCTGATTCCGTCGCCGTTCTGGTCGAAAGTGATGGTCTTGGAGAGACCATTGGCGGACGTGGTCGAGATCGTCTCATTGGCGAGGCTCCCGTCCGGGTTTAGCGCCTTGTTGTCGATGATCGTCGAGCCGTCGGCATTATGCGTGGTCGTCGATTTGATCGCATAGCCATTGGAATCATAGGCGAAGGATACGGTGGCCGCCGTACCTGTCGCGCCATTGGTGCGGGTGAAGGTCGTTTCGCCGTCGATCGACGATCCGTCGGAAAATGTTTGGCTGGTCGAGTCGGCGGTCAGATTGATCGAGGCGACACCGGCCTGCGCCAGGGTCTCCAGCGTTTGCGTGCCATCGGCATTGGTGACAAGGATCTTGAAAGCGGCGAAATCCGCGTCGCCGGCGTCGAGCTTGCCGTCATGGTTCGTGTCGAACACATCAAGCAGCGCCTGCATGTCGGTCTTGGCGGTCGGGTCCCAATCGGTGAAGACGACCTGGTTCTGCTGGGTGATCTGGCCGGACCCAGTGAGATCAAGCACGAGCACGCCATTGCCCGCCCCGGCCCAGGCGGTGCGGTGCTGATAGCCGTCGCCCGCCATGTCGAAGAATGTGTTGGACGAGCTGAGCGGCGTGATCTTCACGCCATTGCCGGCGAGATCGAGTACGATTGGGCCGTAGTAGCCCCCGCCGCCCCCGCCGCCCCCGCCGTAGCCGCCGCCCCCGCCGTAGCCGCCCGTGTTGTCGGCGTAGGAAGGGTAGTTGAAGTCATTGGTGCCGCTGGCCCCGCCGGCCCCGCCGAAATCAATGGAATTGTAGATTTGATCCAATTGCGCGTTCTGCGCGGCAATGTCATTGTTGAAGCTTGCCCAATCCACATTGGATTGATCGATGGATGGCGCGATTGAATCAGGCGCCGTCAGGCCAACGGGGGTAAGCTGGTCGGCGGGCGCGGAGGCGGCGGAGCCGCTCTGTGTGGGCGCCGTCGCGCCGGCGTAAGTCAGATAGCTCCCGCCGACATCGAGCTGCGCCGGCGTCTGCATCCCGTCGCCGCCCGGCGGTGCATAGCCGTCGATCTGCGTTGGGCCTAAGGTGACAGTACCGGTTGAATCGACACTGGACGGCGCCAGGCCATTGCCGCTCGTCGCCGCCGCGCTCGCCGCCGAAGTTCCAGCTCCAAACCCCATTCGCCTGCATAAGAGCCTCATGGCTGCCGGCCTCCGCCAATTGGCCGCGCTCCAGCACCAGAATTCGATCTGCGTGGCGCACGGTCGATAAGCGATGGGCGACGATCAGAACCGTGCGGCCTTTGCAAATTGAGCGCATATTGGCTTGGATGATTTGCTCAGACTCGTAATCGAGCGCCGACGTCGCCTCGTCGAAAATCAATATGCGCGGATTGGTGACGAGCGCGCGCGCAATCGCGATCCGCTGCCGCTGTCCGCCGGAAAGATTTGCGCCGCGCTCCTCCAAGATCGTGTCATAACCATGCGGCAGCTCGAGAATGAATTCATGCGCACCTGCGAGCTCGGCGCATCGGATTACATCTTCCAGCGCCAGCGCTGGGTTGGCGAGCGCTATATTTTCACGGACAGCCCGGTTGAAAAGCATATTTTCCTGCAGGACCACGCCGATTTGGCGGCGCAACCAGGAGGGATCGAGCAGGCCGATGTCGACCCCATCCACAAGAATGCGGCCGCGCTCCGGCGCATAAAGCCGCTGCAAAAGCTTGGTCAAGGTCGATTTGCCTGAGCCGGACCGGCCGACAATGCCGACCACTTCGCCGGCCGCAATATCGAGCGAAAGATCGCGCAGGACCTCCTGGCCGCCGGGCTTATAGCGGAAGAGTATGGAGTCAAAAGAGACGCGCCCTTGGATCGGCGGCAGGTCCAGCTTGGCGGCAGCGGCGTGGTTCTCTGTGGGCGTGTTGATAATGTCGCCGAGACGGTCGATCGACAATTTGAATTGCTGAAAGTCCTGCCAAAGCTGCGCGAGCCGCAAGACCGGCGCGCTGATCTGCGCGGCGAGCATGTTGAAGGCGACGAGCTCACCGATCGTCATCGTGTTGTCGATGACTGCGCGCGCTCCAAACCATAGGATGGCGGCTGTGGCAAGCTTGTTTACGAGCGCCACGAGCTGCGCGCCGCCCGCGCCGAGGGTGACGACTTTCAAAGACGCGCTGATATAGGCGGCGAGCTGTTGCTCCCAACGCTGCCGCATCTGCGGCTCGACCGCCATGGCTTTCAGCGTTTGCATCCCCGAGAGGCTCTCGACCAGCAGCGATTGATTAGCGGCGCCGCGATGAAATTTCTCCTTGACGCGAGCCTGGAGGCCGGGCGTCACCGCGACGGAAATTATCGCGTAACACGGAATTGACAGCACAACGATAAGCGTCAGCGACGGGCTGTAATAGAACATGACGGCGAGAAAGATGAATCCGAACAACACATCAATGACAAGGGTAAGCGCCGAGGAGGTGATGAATTGACGCACATTTTCCAGTTCGCGAACCCGGGCTACGGTCTGACCTGTGGCTCGGTTCTCGAAATAGCTGATTGGCAGCGCGATCAGATGCTTGAACAGTAACGAACCGAGGATGGCATCCATGCGGCTCGTCGTATGAGCGAAGGCGTAGGTGCGTAACCAGTTGAGGCTGATATCGCCGATGTTGACGACGACGAGGCCGATCACCAGCACTTCCAAAGTGGCAAGACCGCGGTGAACCAGCACCTTGTCGATCACGACCTGAAAAAACAATGGCGCGACAAGCCCGATCAGTTGAATAAAGACCGATATCAGCAGCACCTCAGCCAGAACGTTCCGAAAGCTTTTGACGACCGGCAAAAACCAGGCAAGGCCGAAGCGCAGGGCGTCGCCGCCCAATGGCTCGCGCTTGGCTACAAGAATGACATCCCCGGCCCAGGCCTGCTCAAGTTGATCGAGCGACCATTCCGCGGGAGGCTGACCGGCCTCGGCGACCAGCGCCTTGCCCTCGACTGCGCGCGCGATGACGAAGAACGAACCGTCCTTGGCCGCGGCGATAGCGGGCAATGGTAAGCTTGTAAGGCGGCGGACGGCCGCTTTCGTCCATCGCGCCTTTAGACCTTCCGAGCGTGCGATCCGGACCAGATCCTCGGCTTTGGCCTTGTCGCCGAAAGAAATATGCTCGTGGCGCATCCGATTGACGTCGAGACGAGCACCGAGGACGGAAGCGACCAGCCACAGTGATGAAAGTCCGCTATCGGCCTGTTCGTCGTCGGCCAACGGCCAAGCGTCGGCGGCTTTTTTGCTCCGTGCTGTCACGGAAAAATCCCAAATCAGCAAAATTGAAAAGTGCAGTCAATGAAGCTATAAGCTTGCTATATAGCTCAATTACACGCGATGCGAAATAGGCTTGATCTTAGCTTTATAAAAAAACTTCAACGCCCAAAGCTGTTGCGGCGTAGGCCACGTCTTAAAAGCCAGGTTATTGATTCATTTTTGTTTTCAAACTTCGACAGGCGGGCGGACTTGACGGTCCTACGAACAGGATAGAGAACGAAGCAACGTGCCTACATGTCGCTCGCCTCTCCATCCGAGTCAACGCCATGATGGCGTCGGTGGAAAACACCTTGCCTGCGTGACCGCGCAGGCGCGCGAAGCGGCTCGGCCGCTGCTTACAATCGACCCTGCTGCCCGGTTCGACACCAAGCAGATCCCGCACCGGCTTCGGGATCGTGACCGGTCCCTTGCTTGTGACCGTCGCCGCCATCTCGCGCCTGTGATGCTAAATCTCAAGATGGCGTTACCGTAGTGCACGGGAAGACGGGCGTCGCCCGAAAAGGGCTCAAATTCGTTGGGACATCGACGACTCCACAAGGCGCCGATTGGTTGATGCGACCTAATTGCAGTCGGCGGCCTCCCGCTGCGCCCGGTTGGGCGAATGAGTTTTGGTGGATAAGCGGAGGCCGTAGACCTCGACGACGGCGGTCCAGTGCTAGATTCGCGAAATCTCCTTTCTCGAGGAGGGACGTAGGTGGCCACAAAGCGCGCGAAAACCGCCGAGGCGCAAGATCCCCTGCAATACGCCCGGCGCTTGGAGGAATTGATCGCCGAGCTTTGCGTCGAAGCCATGAGTTTCGCCGCGCGATCAAAGGTTGAGGAGACCGCCTATCAGTGGCTCGGGGGGCCCGACCTCGATCCCGACGATCCAAGGAGCGTCGACGCCGTCGCCGAAGCCCTTTTGCGCGCTTTGGAGATCGCGACCTTCGCGCCCTCATTCACCGGCACCACGGCGATTGATCGGCTGGCCAGGCGGCGCAAGTCCGCCGACGGCGAAGCAAGAGCCGCGCTGGAGGCACTGAAACAGGCCAGCTTCCGAATCTTGCGGATTAGTTCTCCAGAACGCCAGGGTTTGCACCGCGTCGAAGATTTGGTCACCTGCGAAGCTTTTTCAATTCTTGCCGACGAGATCCCGGCGGCTGCGGTGGGTTTGTCCAATGCCGAGCGGCTTTGCCCGCTTCCGAGCGGGAATTTCGTTATCGCGGGCCCGCTGACGCCGCTCGACGATGGAGCCCTCGAAGTCGCAACGGGGTTCGCCAGGTCGGGCAGAGGATTCGCCAATCCGGAGCGCGCTGCGCAGCGGCTATCTATCGGCATGTCGTGCGCCATGGCGCTCTGCAAATCCCCGCACTGAACGTCTATCCTGAAGCCGACGATGATCCGTCGCTGTCCGAACTCGAAGGCTCTGAACTCGATTTGCTCGCCCATGAATGGGCTAGGCTTGCAAGCGCAATTGAGCCTTCCGCCGAGATCATCGCTGAAAAGCTCGTTGGTTTTGGCATCCTTGAAATATCCGAAGGAGCTTTTGTCGGACATGTGATGCTGAGACCGTCTCAAACTCGGGGGTGCTAACCGGCCTAGGATATTGGGTAGCTGGTCAGCGCCCCTAGAGCGATATGGTTTCGTTCAAATGTTCCGTTCATGACGGCGGTGCGAACTTTGAGTATGACGTGCGCTCCCCGTGGCGACCAGCGCATTTGCTGTTTTGCCGTCATCCGCCGATGTAGCAGCCTTCGAACGGCGCTCTCGGTTTGAGCCGTCGCAATTGGCTCAGCCGCGTGCCGAGCGGCGGCATAATTTATGACCGAGGTGAATTGCCCGGTCGCGTAAGTCTCAAGATCTCGCAGGACGCCAGTGAGCTTCTCGAGGTAGGCTGCAGTCAGCAGGATTTGGCGCTTTGGCGTCTCGAGGTCCTCCAAAATCTCGTCGATCGGGTGAAGAGCCGCCTGGGGCGGCTATGCCATAGCCGCCAGCGGACTCGTTCAATCTTCTTCCTAAGCAACAACACCGTGGTGTAGATCCTCGTCGGCCTCACGTGGCAGCTTCTTGCCGTTTGCGCAACGTGCTGGACTCGCATCGAAAGATGGAACCTGTCCAAAACGTGACGCGTCGGACCCGGGCTTGCGGACCCACCGAGAAAACGTGGGCCGTCGGTGCCGTCGCTCAAAACCGTTACTGGAGTCGAGGGAGCCGCACCAAGGTCGCGCAAGTCGGCGTTGAGCTGCTGACGCTGTCGATCCGCCTCGACCGGCACGCTACTGAACGGCTGCTGCTCCCCTCGGTCGTCACTGGCGCAAGCGACCAGGGTCGCCATTTTGACGAGAATGCGCTCGTATTTTGGCGTGCATCGATCCGGCATGATTTCGACCAAAAGGCTGACAATTTGCCGCGATGCGACCCCACAGCAGCAGGGATTGAAACGAGGCGCCTCGATTTGCGCGACCCCGAATAATGTCGTCAGCCGCCGAATACGCTAGTCCGTGACGCCGCGTTGTCGCGGGTATCGGTCGGAAGATGCGGCGCAATCTTCGCAAACTGCGCGCCCGTCAGCCAAAATTGCTCGAGAGTCATCGGTTTTCCTTTCGGAAACCGTGAATCACACCCCACGCCTCATGCCAACCAGTTTACGGGTCCAGACCCTAGTGGGGCCGATTTTCGCGCCGTCCTTGCCCGGCCTTGCGCTCGCTCTGTTCATACCGAGCCCGGGCTATTTCGTGCTGGTCCTCATTCTCTTCGTGGTTTTGGCGGCGTGGCTGAAACGGATCGCGGATCCCTTGCCCGGCACGGAGACGCCGACGCGTTTCGACGTCCCGAAATTCCTTTTCGCCCAACTGCCGTCGATCGTCATGTTCGCGGCGCTCTATTGCGCGGTCACCAGCCTCATCGGCTTGTCTTTGTCCCAGCTGCTCACTGGCCGCGACTTCGTGGAGGCCTGGTCCACTTTGGTCATGTGGCTGGCGCTCGGTTTGCTGGGCGTGCCGGCGACCGTGATGGGAGCGCTCGTTTGGCTGCGTTCGCTCGAACGCGCCGATTGTTCTCAGAACGCGCCGCGTGTCGATCCGAAATTGCTCCGGGCGATGGCGCAGCGCGAGGATTGGATCCCGCAGAACCATATGGGCTCGATCGTGCTGATAAAGCCGGGAATCTTGCGCGCGATCCTTATCCGCGCCGGGCATCTCGGCCTGGGCCTGCTGTTGCGGGTCACCGCGCGCGACGGCTATCTGGGATAGATGCGCACCATTCATTTCGCACATTGGGCGATGGTGAACAACAAGTCGCGCCTGATGTTCTTTTCCAATTTCGACCAGACCTGGGAGAGCTATCTCGATGATTTTATCGAAAAGGCCCATGTCGGCCTGACGCTCGCCTGGAGCTGCGGCGTCGGCTTTCCGTCAGCCCGCTTTCTCCTCTTTGAGGGCGCGAGTCAGGGGTGCCAATTCAAGGAATGGGCGCGCCATTCCATGGCTGTCAGCCACTTCTGGTACAGCGCCTACAAGGATCTCACGACCGAACAGATCGAGCGCAATTGCCGCATCGCGCTCGGACTTCGTCACACCACAATGACCGACGAGGAGGCCGAGCAATGGATCAGCGACCTGTGAGCGCGCCCAAAGCCGATCCCGCCAGATGGCGGCTCGCTTCGCCGCATGATACGAACACGCAGGGGCTTGTCGTCAGCGGCTTTTCCGACGCGCCTGTCTGCCGCGCCTTGTTCCTGGAGTTCGGCTGGCGCAACGACCCGGCCGCGGGCGGCCGCGCCTGACTCAAGGCCTTGACCAGCGTCGCGGCGATCACCGATTCGGACGGCAACGATCCGTGTTGCACGGCGATCGGCTTGACCTAGCTCGGCCTGCGCAAAATGGGCCTTAACGCCAATACGCTGGCGAGCTTCGACCGTCCTTTCAAGGAAGGCATGTTCCAGGAGGACCGGCTGCGCCGTCTCGGCGATCGCCCCGATTCCAAATGGCAGCCGACCGTTGTTGACGGCGGTCCGATCTGGAGCGGCAATTTGCCTGAGGACGAAGCCGCGGAGGACACCCAAGCGAGATCGTCGCCAAGCTGCGTCAGGTTGATGTCCTGACGGCGCAGGGCAAATCGATCGCCGAGGCGGTGAAGACAATCGCAGGGACGGAGACGACCTATTTCCGTTGGCGCGCGGAGTACGGCGGCCTGAAGAGCGACCAGGTCAAGCGGCTGAAGGAATTGGAGCTGGAGAACGCCCGGTTGCGGCGGGTGATGTCGGACGCTGGCCCCGGATCGCTTTCGATGCGCCTCACGATCTCGATGACGAAATCTTTGAACGCCGCTTTGTCCATGAGCTTTCGTCGGTCGTAGGCGCCATCGGCGAACAAATGCCTGACCCACGGCCAGCGCTTGCGAATGGCGTCGAGAATTTGCTGCGCGCCGGCAGAGTCAGAGATGTCCGCAGTCGTCAGATTGATCATGAGCCGCCTCCCATCTGTATCTACGGCGATGTGACGCTTGCGTCCCTTGATCTTCTTGCCGGCGTCGTAGCCTCGAGTTTCGGCCGCCGGGGCTTTGACCGATTGGCTGTCGACAACGCCCGCCGAAGGGCTCGCCTCCCGTCCGGCGCGCTCGCGGTCGATCATCAGCGCCACATCATGGATCGTCTCGGACAGAAAGCGGCGCATGAAGCGGCGAAACCACCAATAGACGGTTTGCCAGGGCGGAAAATCCCTCGGCAGCATGCGCCAGCCGCAGCCGGCGCGGGCGATGTAGCGGATCGCGTTCAAGACCTCGCGCAGGTCGACCGAGGTCTTACGCCGCTTCCTCGCCGGGAGGAGCAGGAAAGGCTCGATCCGCTCCCACTCCTCATCGGTCAGATCGGTCGGATAACGTTTGGCTTTCTTCTCGATAGCCGCTATTTCGGCGCGATTCGCTCGGGTCCACATCCCGGTCTTGAATCACGCCGCCCAAGATCCCTCAACCATGCTCAAACGGACTCTGAGCACAGCTGGGGCCTAGATGGCTCGGGACGGCGCAATACGGCTCGTATGTTTCCTTGTGACTCAACTCCATCATCAATCCAATGACTGGTTACGACCCAAGCCGACGCCGTCGCCTAGAACAAAGTCCACCGCTTGGAATTCGGACGTTGTTCTGTGCAACGGCAGGATCGGGCGTGATGCAGGCGGCACCCAACTAGTGAATGACAGCTTCTGGGAGTTGGAAACTAGGCTTAGAATGACGAGCTTGGGGGCCGAAAGGAGAAATTCGAACTGAGTTATCGCCCTTCGTTCGTTTCCGGTGCAGGAAGGCGGCTCCATGAGCCCGCTCCCGGAGCGTGTTCAGATACCGATGCGTGTGTCAATTCTTGTCGATCCAACAATCCCATTGGATCGGAATACGCTCAAAAAGATCCAAACAGCGTCCCGAGCCCGATCACGGCGGCGAGGGCGACGATCGAGCCTACGATCCCCACCATGACTATGTCGAAATAGCTTTCGCGATGGCTCGCGCCGCAGACCGCGAGCACGGTGACGACGGCGCCATTATGCGGGAGCATGTCGAGCGTGCCGGCGCCGATCACCGCGATGCGGTGCATGAGCGCGGGATTGATCGCATGCTCGACGGCGATGTTCATGTAGGAGGCGCCGAGCGCGTCTAGCGCGATGGTGAGGCCGCCCGAGGCGGAGCCGGTGAGCGCGGCGAGAACATTGGTCGCGACCGCAAGAGAAACCAACGGGCCGCCCTCGATGCCTAGCACCCAGTCGCGCACCAGGGTGAAAGCGGGCAGCGCCGCCACCACCGAGCCGAAGCCGACGAGGCTCGCGACATTGAGCACGGGGAGGGCGGCGGCGTTGGCGCCGGCGTCCATCGTCGCCCGGAGCGAGGGCAGCCGCGGGAAATTTATGGCGACGAGAACGGCGATCGCCGCGGCGAGCGCGGTCAGCACGGCCCAGACACCGCCGACGGCGGAAAGCGACGTCGCGCCCCAAGCCGGGTCTGCGAGATAGGAGGCGTTGAGGCGCGGCAACACAAAGAAGGACATGACGAGATTGACGGCGACGACGACGATGAGCGGCAGCGCCGCGAGCGCGACGTGCGGCGTCCGCGCACATTCCGCGCTATGGGCGATCTCGGCGGGATCGAAGGCGGCGGCGGTGGTCGCCCGCTCGCGGACGAGCAGATCATCCGCTGCTGACGTTTCCGAATCCGTGTCGCCGCCATAGCCCTCGCCATTGGCCCGCGCGCGCGCTTCTGCGCGGGCGAGCCACCAAAGGCCCAAGCCCAGCATGATGATCGAGGCGATCACGCCGAGGCCCGGCGCCGCGAAGGGCGTCGTGCCGAAGAAGGGCATGGGGATCGCGTTCTGGATCGCCGGCGTTCCGGGCAGGGCCGACATGGTGAAGGTAGAGGCGCCGAGCATGATCGCCGCCGGCATGAGCCGCTTTGGAATCCCCGCCGTCTTGAACAGCGCATGGGCCATGGGCGCGATCACGAAAAAGGCGACGAACAGGCTGACGCCGCCATAGGTGACGAAGGCGCCGGCCAGAACCACGGCGAGGATCGCCCGCTTGGCGCCGAGGCGCTCGGTCATGAAGCGGGCGATGGAGGAGACCGAGCCGCTATCCTCCATGAGCTTGCCGAACAGCGCGCCGAGCAGAAAGATCGGGAAGAATTGCATGACGAAACGGGCCGCGCTGCCCATGAATATCTGCGTCCAGCTCGCGAGCAGCGGCTCTCTCGCCAGCCCGGCGGCCAGAAGCGCGGCGGCGGGCGCGAGCAAAAGCACGCTCCAGCCCCGATAGGCGAGAAAGATCAGAAGGGCGAGGGCGATAAGGATGCCGAGAAGTCCCATGCGTCAGACCCTTTCGAGCAAATTGTCGATGTCGAGCGTCGAGTGGCGGCCGAGATCTCCGCCATGGGCCGCGAGGAACGCCTGCGCCGATTTCCGGCCCTCGTCGCGCAGCATGGTGAAAAACTCCCATTCCGCATTGAGCTTAGAGGAGGCGCCGAGCTCGGTCATGATCTCGCTTGCGATGCGGTGGATGCGCATATTCGCCCAAAGCGCGCCCTCGCTGTCGCCAGGATCGGCGACGCGCTGGAGCAGCGCCATCATGCGCAGCTCTTTCAAAAGGACGGCGTTGAAGGACACTTCGTTCAGCCGGTTCAAAATGTCCGACGCCGTGCGCGGAGGCTCCTTGCGCTCGACCGGATTGATCTGAACGAGAATGGTGTCTTGCGATTTGCACTCGCGGATCAAAGGGGTGAGCGTGGGATTGCCGGAATAGCCGCCGTCCCAATAGGGCTCGCCGTCGATTTCCACGGCCTGGAACATCGTGGGCAGGCAGGCCGAGGCGAGCAGGACGTCGGCGGTGACGGCGTCGTTCTTGAACACATGGCCCCGGCCGGTGCGGACATTGGTGGCCGTGATGAAGAGCTTGATGGGCGCCTGCGCTAGCCGGTCGAAATCGATGAGCTCGGCGAGGATCTCGCGCAGCGGATTGGCGCCTCTTGGATTCAAGTCATAGGGCGACAGCAGGCGGGACAGGAGGTCCATGCCGACATAGATCGGGGAGGAGTCGAGCGTCCAGCGGCCGAGCAGAATATCGAGCGGGCCGCGCCGGAACGGACTGAAGCGGCCTGCCTCGGCGACGCGCCGCCAGAAACATTCGAGCGCCTCCCGCGCGCCGGCGGCGCCGCCTTTGGCGTGGCCGTCGACGAGCGCCGCGGCGTTCATCGCGCCGGCCGAGGTGCCCGAAATGCCGTCGATTTGGAGCCAGGGCTCCTCCAGAAGACGGTCGAGCACGCCCCAGGTGAAGGCGCCATGCGCGCCGCCGCCTTGCAAGGCCAGATCGATGAGGAGGGGATCGCGTGAAAAGGGGGCGTCAGCGGCTTCTATCGGCATCCGGCCTCACGACGCTCATCGCAACCAAGCGTCACGAGAGGTAGAGATATAATCCAGTATCGCAAACGGAAATGCGATCGTCGCCGCGCATGATACACTAACGACGCCGAAGGGTGTTCACAATTGTGCGCGTATGTAATTCTGTCCTATTTTGCGCGCGACGGCAGCGCGAGAATATGGTGGGATGACATTAGGCGCTTGGACTCGATCAGCTCGGCGAGCGCCCTGGCAAGAATATTGCGGTTCGAAGACCGGATGTGGGCGCGCGCGGCGGCGCAAATGCTCTCAGGCTTCGGAAAATCGAGAGCAGGGGGCGAAGGATGAGCGGTGATCAAGCGATCGTAAGAATTGTGACAGACTCGGCGCGAAATCGCTTTATCATAGGCGTTTTCGGCGTGGTTCTTGTTTCCGCCACTCTTTATTTCGGCCGCATCGTGTTCGAGCCTGTCGCCTTCGTGCTGTTCTCGATGGCTCTTGTCGAACCGATCCGCAAAAAGGCCGAGGGCCGCTTCGGCAAGGGGATCGCGCTCACGCTCAGCATTCTTTTGACCTTTCTTGTTCTTTCTATTCTCGTCGGCGCGGTTGTCTGGAGCATCGGCGATATTGTCCATTGGGGCTTGGCGAATGTGGACCGGCTACAGGCGCTTTATGTCCGCATGATGCAATGGCTGCAGGAGCGCGACCTCTTTGTCGGCGATTTGGAGGGGCTGAATTCCTTTTCCGTCTCCAGCCTGCTCAAGACCGTCGCGGGCTATGTCAATTACCTTCTCGGCTTTGCTCTGGTCGTTATCTTGTTTTTGGCCTTCGGCCTCGCCGAGATGGACGATTTCCGGCTGAAGCTCATCGCGATCGATAAGAAAATCACCGGCTGGAGCCTGTTGGCGACCTGCGAGCGGATCGCCGAAAAAATTCGCAAATATATGCTCATACGCACCCTGGCGAGCGTCGCTACCGGCGTGGCGGTGTTTCTGTTCACTTTGTCGGTCGGGCTCGAGCTGGCGCTCGCCTGGGGCGTCATCTCTTTTGTGCTGAACTACATTCCTTATGTCGGGCCTTTGGTCGCCGTCATCCTGCCGGTGATATTCGCGACCGCCCAATTCGAATCCTGGCAGATGGCCTTGTTCATCTTTGGAGCGCTGTATCTGATCCAATTTATCATCGGCAGCTATCTGGAGCCGATTTTGACCGGCAATGCGCTTGCAATCTCGCCCTTCGTGATGCTGTTGGCGTTCCTGATCTGGGATTTTCTATGGGGCATGCCCGGAGCCTTCATAGGACTTCCGGTGACAATCGCGCTGTTCACAATATGGCAGCAGAATCCTTCGACGCGTTGGATCGCGGACCTCATGTCGACGGCCGAGGCCGCTTCAGCGCCTCCATCGACAGAGACGGGCGGCGCCTGAGGTCAACAACGAAGCTATGTGCGGGGCCGCGTCGAGTCGGGCGCATCATTGACGCCGACGATCGGCGCGCTAGTTTTCTAAGAAGAATTTAGCCGAGTTGGAAAATGGCTGTACTGGATGGTCCTTCGATGCGTGATCCGACATTGCCGCAAGACTTGATCGAGCCTCCGGCGTCTTCCGGCAAAGGCGGCCTGTTGCGCCAGGCCCTGCCGTTTTTGACCGTGCTGGTTCTCGCCATTTTCGGCGTCGCCTACACGAATATTTCAGGCAAGCCGCTCGTCGGCTATTGGGAGTTCCTGGCGGTGGCGATCGGCGTCGTCTGCGTCGTCAACGCATGGCCCAAAACCGAGGACCGGCGCGCACGGGTAAGGCTCATAGGGACGCAAGCGGCCCATTGGGCGACCTTCCTGATCACGATGAACATCGTCCTTTTGCCAGGCGTGCAAAAATTATTGCCTCAGCCGGGCGCGAGCCTCGTGCTCTTGATGCTGCTGGCGCTGGCGACCTTTCTCGCCGGGGTCAATCTTCTATCCGTGCAAATGTGCTTTCTGGGTCTCGCCATGGCCGTCTCCGTTCCGGCGATCGCCTGGCTCAAGCAGGCTGCCCTTTTCCTCGTTCTGGCGGCTTCGCTCGTAATTGGACTCGCCGTCGCTTTTTGGCCGCGCAAGAGAGTCGCGCGGTCGCCCGAGACGAGTTGAACGCTGGAACGACAAACCACCGTTCCTGGCTTCAAGCTGGACGCTGCGCGGAAGGCGCTGCATGGGCGGCGAGGATCGCCTGATAAATGTCCATCGCCTTCGCCGCCAGCGTAGCGCTCGAGTAGGTTTCCTGCAGCGCCTTCGCGGCCTTCGCCGCCAGAGCGAGTCGCAGGGGTTCATTGGCGCCGAGTTCTAAAATGGCGTCGGCGAGCGCAGCGCCGTCGCGCGGCGGGACGATCAACCCGGCGCCTGTCGTCCGCACGAGCTCCGCGATCTCGCCGACGTCGGTTGCGATTACCGGTAGGCCGAAGGCCAGCGCCGCCATCAGCACGCCGCTTTGCGAGGCCTCGATATAGGGAAGCGCGACGACGTCGGCGTCCGTCAGGAGTTGGGCCAGTTCCTCATCGGGGATGAACCTATTGCGCAAGTCGAAATTCTCCGTCTCCGGAATGCGCAAGCTCTCATTTGTGAGATCGTCGCCGCGCCCGGCGACGACGATGCGCAGAGAAGGGAGGCGCGGCAGCGCCAATTGCGCGGCTTCGAGGAGATATTTCAGCCCCTTATACTCGTAGATCCGGCCGAAAAAGAGAATGCGGAAAGATCCGTCCTTCGTCTTGGTCATTTTGCGCTGCGCCGCGAGCCGCGCGTAATAATTCAGGGGCGGATGCGGGAACACGAACAAGCGGTCGCGCCGTACGGGCAGCTTGTCGAGAGCCGCCGCGCGCAATGTCTCGCCATGCACGATGACGGCGTCGGCCTGACGGATGAACCTGTCGATGAACAGGCGCGGCACGCGGCGCGATTCGCTGTCGCCTGGGTGATAATCGATGTCGTGGACCGTGGTTGCGACCGGGACGCCGAGAACGCCGCGCAGCAGCGGCGGCAACAGGTTCAGCCAGATGTTGTTCTCGCCGAGAAAATGGACGATGTCCGGGCGCCAGGCCCTGATGCGGGCGAGCAGCTTGTAGATGAGGATGATATTGCCCGGCGATCTATGGCGCGGCCAATGAAAGGGCGCGATCTCGACGCGAGGGTCGACGAAGGATCGGCCGGCGACGCTTTTTTCGGGCGCGCAAAGCAAGACCTCGCAAGACTCTGTCAGCATTTCGGCATATTCGACGCAATAGTCGAATGAAGCAGTGGCGATCAGGGCGACCCGCATGTCGTTTCTCTCCGCCGCCGGCCGCGCGCCTGCGAGCCAGCTATAGCGCCAGAGCCAAGCGTTTCTAGCCGAATGGAACCATTTGGCCGACAAGAAGTGCTTTTACATCAAAATCTGAAGCGTCTTATTGTCAATCGCATCGATTTCGTCTGATTGGCATGTTCGATTGCGGCTTGGCGACTCCGGCGCGCAGATTTTTCAAGCCTGCATTGCGACAAGGCAGCCGCGACAAGAGCGGCGCGATAGGTTTCGCGAAACTCAACGGTCCGCTGGGTTGGCCCGCTCCAGGCGCGCGACCACGCCTCCATAGACGCCGTCGACGCGGCGGCCGTCGCTCGAAATAGGAGCGGCGAGAAATTCGATCCATTGGCGCCGGCCCGGCTTGACGCGGAACTCGAATGCCGCGGCCAAGGGTTCGGCCGTCTCGGCGACGGCCTCAAGCAGGCGCCTGAGGCGCGCGGCGAGGCGAGGCGCCAGCAATTTCGAAAGTCTTTTGTCTGGCGCCGTCATGCCGAGTATAAATGCGGCTTCCGGTCCGGCGCCGGTTGCTTCCCATTCGCGCGCGTCGCCGACGCGACGGAACATGAAGACATGAGGCGCGATCATGTCGGGGTTCGCAGCGAGCTCTTCCGCCTGCGGCATGACCCGTCCGTCGCGCTTGTCCCGCCAGAACTGAAGCGCGAGCTGCAGGACGGGATCGCTGGCGTCGGCGGAGTCGAGCCGGCTGAACAGGCGCGCCAAATGCGGCGGCGGTGGAGCGAGCATGGTCATGTCGCGTCTCCAATTGTGCGGACGCCGGCGTCCATTTCGAAAGAGGCGATCGTCACAATGAGGGCGTTGAAAATCTCTCACCTTGATTTGCCTCAAGGCGTCTCGCGACTTCCGGGGGAAAGGAAGGCGCGCCTCCGCCCAAACGTTTGCGTCTTCGCTTGGGGATTCGATCGAGCGTGACGGCGCCGCCGGAGACCACTCTGGAGGAGAAGGTCGCATTCCTCGCGAGCCCGGCGTCCTATCGCCCGCAGCCGCCGGAGGTTGCAACGAAGGAGACGCATATGTCATGGGTCTTCCTGGCCGGCGATCGCGCCTATAAGCTCAAAAAGCCTGTCCGCGCGTCTTTCCTCGACTTCACCACCCTCGACGCGCGCGAAAAGGATTGCCGCGAGGAACTGCGGCTCAACCGCCGGTTCGCTGAAGACGTCTATCTCGGCGTTGCGCCATTGACGCGAAGCGCCGCAGGCCGACTCTCGATCGATGGGGAGGGGCTGCCGATCGACTGGCTGGTGGTCATGCGTCGTCTTCCGCGCGATCGCATGCTCGACAGCGCGATCGAAGCCGGCGTTGTCGGCCGGATCGAGGCCACGTCGGTCGCCGAGCGGCTCGCCGAATTCTACAAGCGCGCTGAGCCCGCCGATATCGCGCCGGACGCCTATGTCGCGAATTTTCTCGAAGAGCATGCGCAAAACAAGGCGGTTCTGACTGCGCCGCAATTCGACCTCGACGGCGCTCGCGTCGCCGAGATCCTGCGGTTTGTCGAGCATATGTTGCGAGACGGCAACGAGCTTTTGAAAGCCCGCGTCGAAAGCCGCAGGATCGTCGAGGGGCATGGCGATCTGAGGCCTGAGCATGTCTGCCTCGGCGACCCTCCTATGTTGATTGATTGCCTCGAGTTCAATCGGCGAATGAGGCTTGTCGATCCGGTCGACGAGCTGACCTATCTGGGACTCGAATGTAGCCTGCTCGGCGCGGATTGGATCGCGCCTCTCCTCCTCGACGTCTATCGCGAGCGGTCGGGCGACGCGCCGTCGCCTGAGATCATCGCTTTCTATCGAGCCTATCGCGCTTGCCTGCGCGCGCGGCTGTCGCTCATCCATATTCTGGAGCATGACCGGCGCAAGCCGGAAAAATGGTTGCCGCTGGCGCGGCGCTATCTCGAGCGCGCGGCGCCTGAGCGAGTCACGCCAGACCTTGCAGCACGGAGTTGATCGAATTGCCTTCGTGGAGCGCCAGTATGGCTTCGGCGAAAAGCGGCGCGGCGCTGATGATCTCGACGTGGGAATCGACCACCCCTTTTTCGAGCCGGAACGGCGGCACAGTGTCGGTGATGAAGATCTTGGCGAGATGCGGATCTTGCAATGCGGTCGCGGCCTCGCCGGTGAAGAGCCCGTGGGCGGCGAAAGCATAGATCGCCGCAGCGCCCGCGTCGTGAAGGGCTTGCGCCGCGCGCGCCATAGTGGCGCCGCTGGCTATCAGATCGTCGACGACGAGCGCCGCAGCGCCGGCCACATCTCCGACGAGGAGATTGCCGGTGATGACGCCGGCGCTGCGGCGCTTTTCCATGAAAGCCCCGCCGACCGGCCTGCCGAGCAGGCGCTCCAGCGTTTCGCGAAAGAGCTGCGCCCGCTTCACGCCGCCCGGGTCCGGCGAGGCCACGACGACGGGCGCGCCGCCGACGAGCGCAAAGGCGCGTTCGGCGAACAGCCGTTGCGTGTCGAGATGGATCGTCTCGCAGCGAAAGGCGTTCTGGAACGCGACGACATTATGGGCGTCGAGCGTGATGATGCGGTCGGCGTCGACGGCTTCGAGGATTTGCGCGACATATCGGGTGGTCACCGGATCGCGCGGCTTTGTCTGCCGATCCTTGCGGCTATAGGCGAGATAGGGAATGACCGCCGTGACTCGCGCCGCGCCATTCTCTTTCATGGTCGCAAGAAAGAATAGAAGCCGGCAGAGCTTGTCATTGGGCGATTGGTCGGGGCCGCCATGCAGGCTTTGGACAATGTAGACATCCTCCCCGCGCACGCTGACGAGCGGCCGCGCCTTGTGCTCCCCGTCCTCGAACTCGCGCTCTTCATGCGCGCTCAGCTTGACCCGGAGCGCTGCGGCGATCTTTTCGCCGAAGGTCTTTGTGGCGTTGAGGGCGAAGAGCTGCATCACTGATACCTATTTCGGCCCCGACAAGGCTCGATTGATTTCGATCAAGTCGACGCGCGCGACGCTCTTGCCCGAGTCTTTCCGGCGGCTTGATCTGTCGCAAGGATTTTTCAAGGCCCATCGTCCAATATGGCTCGGCGCCAGCGAACATGGACGCGGCGATGCGATCTTTGCAAGAGCTAGACGACGTCGTGCGCGATACGACGAATTGTGTGGATGATCTTGCCCTTTGGCTTGGTTGGCGGAATCGCAATAGGACCTATGCAGATTTGATCGCCGCCTTGCATGCGCTGCGCGATTGGCCGCCGCGCGAAGAGTCGGTCTATGTAGGCGGATGTTTGCCGCCTTTGCTGAGCGGCCCGAGCTCGAAGATGCAATGGCCTTTACGCCGAAGGGCTTTCACAGGTTTTGGCCGAGCTGAAACGAAGGGCGGGAGAGCCATCGACATGAGCACTGCGGATAATTGCGCGGGGAGGGTCGTATGAGCCAGCAATTCACCCTTGTGATTGGACCGAAGTCGAGGAGCAAGCATTTGTCCTATAACGAAAGCGTCGACGAGGACGCGAAGTTGATCGAGTCCGAGCCGGTCGAGATCGAGGCGGAAGTTCCGGCCGAGGAGAACGAGCCAATCGAGGGCGGCCAGGAGGAGGATCCGGCGACCCCGGCCTTCGAGGAATAATGCGTTCCCTTCACATCGGCTCCGACGGATGTGGCCCATTCATCGGCTCGCCGTCTGCTTCGTCAGAGCCGGCCGGGAAGCGCGCCAGAATGTCGATGACTTCCTGATCCGTCGTCTGGCGGAAATCGTCATAGAAATAGCCGATCGCGCCGAAGATCTCGTGATCCTCGAGGCAGACGACCACATCGGCTTCGTCGCGCAGCGTGGGCAGTGCTTCCGTCGGCGCGACGGGCACAGCGAGCACCAGCTTGCGCGGTCGCCGCGCGCGAATGGCCTGAAGCGCGGCGCGGGTCGTCGCGCCGGTCGCTACTCCATCGTCGATGATGATGACAAGCCGTCCCTCGATTTCGGCTCTCTCGCGCGCGCCGATATAGCGCTGGCGGCGCCGTTCGATCTCGGCGAGTTCCTCTGCGCAGACCGCTTCAAACTCCGCCTCGCCGACTCCGGCGATGCGGATCACGTCCTCGTTCCGGACAATGATCGGCGCGCGGCCGTCTACGATGGCGCCCATGGCCAATTCGGGTTGCGAAGGCGCGCCGATCTTGCGCACGAGGATAAGGTCGAGCGGGGCGTGAAGCGCGGCGGCGACCTCAGCGGCGACCGGCGCGCCGCCGCGCGGCAAAGCGAGGATAATGGGGCGCTGATCCTTGAATTTCGCGAGCCGCGCAGCCAATCGCCGCCCCGCGTCCGATCGATCCCTGAAACTCATCTGCGCCTCGCTCGCTCCAACCCGATGAATCAAGGCGACGGCGTCGCGATGAGGTGGCGCTGGAACCATTCCGCGGCGTGATCGATCACGGATTCGAGCGCGCCGGGCTCGGGAAAGAGATGGGTCGCGCCGGGCACGATTTCCAACGCTTTTGGTCCCTTGAGCCGAGCAAAGGCCTGTGCGTTGAGCTCGATGACGACGTCGTCGGCGCCGCCCACGATCAGAAGCGTCGGCGTGCGGATATGATCGAGCGCGGCGCCGGCGAGATCGGGACGTCCGCCGCGCGAGACGATCGCGCCCACTCGATCGCCGAGCCGCGCTGCGGCGACAAGCGCGGCCGCCGCGCCCGTGCTGGCTCCAAAGAGCCCGATGCGCAACATTCGGGTGATCGGCTCGCGGGCGACCCAGTCGACGGCGGAAGCGACGCGTTCGGCCAGAAGCGGAATATCGAACACATTCGCCCGATCGGCCTCTTCCGCCTCGGTGAGGAGATCAAACAAGAGCGTCGCGATCCCTCGATCGTTCAGCGCCTCGGCGACCGCCCTATTGCGTCGGCTGAGCCTACTCGAGCCGCTGCCATGCGCGAAGACGACAAGCGCCTTGGCGTCTAAGGGAACGCGCAAGTCGCCGATGAGCTCGACCGGCGGAATGACGATTTTTTGAGCTTCGACCGCCCGATGCATCGTCGCTCCTGTTTGGGGCGGTGGGGAGAGGAACGGACTCGGAACTCGCGTTATCTGTCCGCATCTCGATCCAAAATCATCATGGCTAGCGATAGACCAGAACCGGGACGGTGCTGTGGGTGAGCACCTTCACGGTCTCGCTGCCGAGAACGACGGCGGAGAGGCCGCGCCGGCCGTGCGACGCCATGACGATGAGGTCGCAATGTTGGTTGGTCGCGGCGTCGATGATCGCCTGATAGGGATGATCGTTCTCGACATACATGACGTCGCAACTGACGTCTTGCGCCAAGGCCTCGGCCTTGACCTGGTCGAGGCATTTGGTCGCGAAGCTCACCAAATGCTTCCTGTAGTCGTCCATCGTTTCCGAAACGATCTCGGGCTCGAGCGCGAAGAGCTGGCCCGGCGTGATGACCGTCAGGCTCGTGACCTTGGCCTTGGTCGCCTTGGCCAGGGCGACGCCATGTTGTATGGCTGATTTGGAGAGTTCGGAGCCATCGGTAGGGATGAGAATATGCTTGTACATGCGGCCGCTTCTCCGGTGGATTTGCTCTCCGCCCTCACATACGCCCTTGCCTCGATGCGGCTTTGATTTCCCTCAAATCAAGATCGCGTCCAACGCGTCTGATCTAGCTCAAGGATCGCCGCTCCGAGCCGTGACAGGCTTCGGCCGATCGGCGAGATGCAGGACTAAATGTCCAACATCGTCCGCAGACGAGAGAGTGAGGGCGATGCCGGTTCATAACGCCGAGATCGCCGCGATGTTGGACCAGGCGGCGGAACTTCTCGAGATCGGGGGCGCCGATCCGGTTCAGAGCCGCGCCTATCGTCGCGCCGCGCGAGCCGTCGAAGGCTTGCCGACGAGCGCCGAGACCATGCTGAAAGCCGGGGTGGATCTTTCGCAGCTGCCCGGAATCGGGAAGCGCCTCGCCGGCGAGATCGCTGCGATCGTGGCGACGGGAAAATTCGATCTTTTGGAGCGGCTCAAAAACGCCGCTTCCGCGGAGTTGGCCGCGATCGCAGCGATTCGGGGGCTCGGGCCGAAGCGCGCGAAACTCATCCATGAGAAGCTCGGCGTCGGCTCGATCGAAGATCTGCGCCGCGTCGTCAGTTCCGGACGCTTGCGCAAGCTGCGCGGCTTCGGGCCCAAGCTCGAGCAGGCGATCCTCGGCGCGCTCGACAAGCCAGTTGTGGAGAAGCGTTTCAAGCTCCGTGACGCGGAGGCCGAGGCGATGGCGCTCATCGACTGGCTTCGGAGCGATTTGGAGCAAGGCCGCGCTCTCGTGGCGGGCAGCTTTCGCCGCCGCCGCGAGAGCGTGGGAGATTTGGACATCCTCATGACTTCCGCTCAAGCCTCGCGCGTCGGGAACAGGCTCGCGGCTTATGAAAACGTCGCGCATGTTTCAACCCGCGGCGCGAAGCGGGCGACGGTCGTTCTACGCTCGGGACTACGGGTCGATCTTCGCGTCACAGCCGAGGAGAGCTACGGCGCGGCCTTGCTCTATCTGACGGGTTCCAAGGCGCATAATGTCGCCCTGCGCAACCGCGCGCTGGAGCGTGGATTGAAGCTCAACGAGCATGGGCTCTTCCACGGCGAGCGGCGCATCGCCGGCGCGACCGAGGAGGAGATCTACGCCAGCCTCGGGCTCGCCTTCACGCCGCCCGAGCTGCGCGAGGATCGCGGCGAAATCGCGCTCGCCGGGATGAACATGTTGCCCCATCTCGTGTCCCTCTCGGACATTAGGGGCGACCTTCATATCCGCTCGAACTGGGGCGACGGCGACGCGCCCATCGCCGACATGGTCGCCGCGGCGGCGGCGCGCGGCTATTCCTATGTTTGCCTGACCGACCACAGCCGGCGTCGCGGGTTTGGACATGGATCGGCCGCAGAAAGACTCCTCCGCCGGATCGACGAGATCGATCGGATCAATGCGCAGTCGAGCAGGATCGCCGCGCTCAAAGGCGTCGAGGTCGATATTCTCGCCGACGGCCGACTCGACCTTCCCGACAAGATCCTGTCGCGGCTCGATCTCGTCATCGCCGCGGTCCGCTCCAAATTCGATCTTTCGCGCGAACGGCAGACCGAGCGGATCATTCGCGCGATGGATAATCGACATGTCTCAATTCTCGCTCATCCGACCAGCCGGCTGATCGGCGCGCGCGCGCCCTGCGAGGTGGATATGGAGCGCGTGATCTTGGCGGCGCATGAGCGCGGCTGCCATCTGGAGCTGTGCGCGCGGTTGGATCGGCCGGACCTCGGCGATCTCCACGCGCAGGCGGCGAAGGCGATGGGCGTCAAGGTCGCGATCTCGACCGACGCCCGTTCCACGGCCGAATTGGATGATATGCGCTACGGCGTCGATCAGGCGCGGCGCGGCTGGCTCGAGCCTAGCGATGTGATCAATACGCGGCCGCTGCCAGAAGTGAAGAAGCTGCTCGCGCGGTAGCGGGCATTCGACGGATTTGTAGCGATGGGGGGCTACGCCACCCGCAACGCCTCGACAGCCTCCCAAAGCTCGTCGTAATGGCTGATGATCCGGTCGGGCGCGAAGAGTCCGATTGGCTTGTCCGTATAGCCGAAATCGACGGCCACGACCGGGACATTGGCGTTGCGCGCCGTGTCTATGTCGGTCTTGGAATCGCCCACCATGACGGCGCGGCTTCGGTCGCCGCCCGCGCGCTCGATCGTCTTGAGCAAGGCGCCGCCGTCGGGCTTGCTCACCGCGAATGTGTTCTTGCCGCAGATCGCCCGGAACCGATCGGCGACGCCGAGCGCGCTCAGCAGCAGAACCGAGGGATATTCGATCTTGTTGGTGCAGACGGCGAAGGCCCAGCCCGCCGCCTCGAACCGATCGAGCGCTTCGGCGACGCCCGGAAAGAGGACGGTCGCGTCGGCGATATGCTGCTCGTAATGGGCGAGAAAGGCCTCGAACAGCTGGTCGAGGCGGGAGTCGCTCACTTTCACGCCATGCGCCGCAAGGCCGCGCTGAATCAGGGTCCGCGCTCCGGCGCCGACCATGGCCCTGGCCTCGTCGAAGCCGAGGCCAGACAGGCCTTCGCCCGCGAGGATGGCGTTCAAGGTCGCCACGAGATCGCAGGCCGTGTCGGCGAGCGTGCCGTCGAGATCGAAAACGAGGAGAGGTTGAATGGAGGCGTCTTGCTGCATTGCACAACATTTAAGATGCGTCACGGAGATGGTCAAGGCGCGCCACAGCCTTTCCCATGGCGGCTCTTCGCGCCGCGGCTTATAAGCGAATATCCGATTCGTCGCCCGAGAATCGTTTATCGGGGAGCTGACATGATGGGGGTCTTGCGTTTCCTCAGCGCGGCGGCGCGTCGCTATTTCGTCGCGCTCGCCGCGACTATCGGCATGGCGCAGGGCGCGTTTGCGGCGAATTACGAGTTTCTCGCCTGCCCCGCGACCGATCTCAACCGCGTCTATCGTCTCGATCGGGCGACGGGCGAAATCGGCGCCTGCCAATATGGGTTGAAGGAGGGCTCGGTCGGCGTCACGCTGTGCTATCCGCCGGGCGAGGGCGCGGGACCGCAGGCGCCGAGCGAGTATTCTCTTGTTTCATCCCGCCATGTGGGCGAGAGCGGCGTCTTCCGGGTCGATTTGCGCACCGGCATGATGTCGGTCTGCTATGTCCTGAACGACGCCGTCGTCTGCACGCCTCAGGCGCGGTGAGCCTCGCCGTGTCGCGTGATCCGAAGCGTTGCGGTAGGGTTGACGCGGGCGGCCGCAAAGGACTAACCCCCCTCTGCGGAATATTTCCGGCTTCTAAACTCACGCGAGCGCTTCATGGCCGCCCTTAATCCGGATGACGCGAAGCGCCTGGCCGCCGCCAGGGCGCTTGAGCTCGTGAGGCCGGGCATGCGCCTCGGGCTCGGCACGGGGACGACGGCGGCGCATTTCGTCGAGCAGCTCGGCGCGCGCGTCGCGGGGGGGCTTGAGGTCGTTTGCGTCCCCACGTCGGAACGCACGCGGACTCAGGCCGAGCTGTTCTCGATCCCGCTTTCGACGATCGACGCCACGCCGGAGCTTGACCTGACCGTCGACGGCGCCGACGAGTTCGATCCGCAATTGCGCTTGATCAAGGGCGGCGGCGGCGCGCATTTGCGCGAAAAGATTGTCGCCATGGCTTCGCGGCGCATGATCGTGATCACGGATTCGTCGAAAGCTGTGGCGACGCTCGGCAAATTTCCGCTGCCGGTCGAGGTCAATGTCTTCGGCCTCGAGGTCACGAGGCGCATGATCCTAGCGGCAGCCGAATCCAGCGGCTGCTTCGGCGAGGTCCGTCTGCGCAAAAATCCGAGCGGCCATCCTTTCGTCAGCGATAATGGGCATTTTATCGTCGATTGTTTTCTCGGCGCGATTCCGCAGCCGGATCAGCTGGCGGCGCACCTTTCCGCCATTCCTGGCGTGGTCGAGCATGGGTTGTTCATCGGCGTCGCCAAGGCGGTGATCTGCGCTGGGCCTGACGGCCTTGAAATTTTCGGTGAGCTCGAATGACTGCTCGGGTCCGAGGTTCGGTTGGGTTTTCGCCTTTTGCGAGTCTTTTCTCGCGCAAGAGCGCTTATCGACCGAATGGGTTCATTCGGTTGATAAGAAATCGCTCCAACTTCAAAAACTGGCGCATATTCTCGTCGATCAGATTTGTTCAATCTGATCGACGAGAATATGCCTTAGGCTGCAAAAAGGGAGTTCTTCGCTTGCGCACGAGCTTTGAGAATCGCAGATCGCGGCCAGCCCTTCGTCTCGTCCTCGCGCTGGCGCTCCTGCTCCCGGGCGCCTTGGCAGCCTCAGCGCAGCAGCCTGCGCCCCCAAACCCGGCGCAAGGCGCCGCGGCGCAGCCGGCCCCGAGCCCTGCTCAGCTCGCGCTCGCGCGGCGGCTCGTCGTCGCCTCCGGCATGTCACGCTCTTTCATCGTCGTCATTCCGCAATTCATGGATCAGATCGCGACCTCGCTCACGCAAACGCGGCCAGAGCTGATCCGCGATCTCAACGCCGTGCTGACCGATCTGAAGCCCGAATTCGACAAGCAGGCCGATGAAATGATCGATCTCGCGGCGGACATCTACACGAAGCGCATGAGCGAGCAGGACTTGAAGGCGGCGGTGAGCTTTTTCGAAAGCGCCGCCGGCAAGCAATATGTCGACACGCAGCCGGCGTTCCTGAGCGACGTCGTCGCCTCGATGCAGGCTTGGCAAGGCAAGATCTCGACCAATATGATGACGCGAGTCCGAGCCGCGATGAAGGCGAAGGGCCACGAGATCTGATCGGGCGGACCGCCGCCGGCCTCTCCATCGCCGCTTCGCATCAGTCTTGCTTGGTTTGTCCTCGTGGCTGCGGCCTCTCGCGACGGCGCCGCGCCGATGCGAGGCGCGTTCCGGCGACTTGTTCCTGATGATTCATACAGAGCGCAGCGGCGTCGATTTTCGGCGCGGCGGGCGAGGGAGGCGCAGCCGTGTCCGATTTTGACGTTGATCTTTTCGTGATCGGCGCGGGATCCGGCGGTGTTCGCGCGGCGCGGATCGCCGCCGGCTATGGCGCGAAGGTGGTGGTCGCCGAGGAGTTTCGCGTCGGCGGCACTTGCGTCATTCGCGGCTGCGTGCCGAAGAAGCTCATGGTCTATGCGAGCCGCTTCGCCGATGATTTCGTCGACGCCGCAGGCTTCGGCTGGAGCCTCTCGCCGCCCCAATTCGACTGGGCGAAGCTCGTCGCCGCGAAAGAGAAGGAAATCTCCCGTCTTTCCGCCATCTACCGGGCCAATCTCGACAAGGCGGGCGTCGCGATCCTCGACAGCCGGGCGGAGGTGCTCGATCCGCATACGGTGCGCATCGTCGCCGAGGACCGCTTGATGCGCGCGCGATATATTCTCGTGGCGACGGGCGGGGCGCCGGTCCTTGAGCCCGACGTTCCCGGCCGCGAGCACGCCATCACCTCGAACGAGATTTTCGATCTCGCCGAATTGCCCAAGCGCCTCGTGATCGTAGGCGGCGGCTATATAGCCGTCGAGTTCGCCTCCATCTTCGCCCGGCTCGGAACCAAGGTCACTCTGGCTTTGCGCGGCGACAATGTGCTGCGCGGCTTCGACGAAGACATGCGCGTCGGCGTGCGCGACGCGCTCCGCCACGCTGGCGTCGATTTCAAATTCGGCATGCTGCCGATGGGCATAGAGAAGAACGACAAGGGCTTCGGCGTCTCCTTGACCAAGGGCGAGTTCATTGAGGCCGATCAGGTGATGATCGCGACCGGCCGCAGGCCGCACACGCATGGGCTCGGTCTCGAGAAGGCGGGCGTCGCGCTGGACAGGGTCGGCGCCGTCGAGGTCGACGCCTTCTCGAAATCCAATGTCGAATCTATCTACGCCGTCGGGGACGTGACCAATCGGGTCGCTTTGACGCCCGTCGCGATCCGCGAGGGACACGCCTTCGCCGACACGGTCTTCGGCGGCAAGCCGACCGCCGTGTCGCACGCCAATATTCCGACCGCCGTCTTCACCACGCCGGAACTTGGAACCGTCGGCCTCACCGAGGCGGAGGCGCGGGAGGCCTGTGATTGCGTCGATATTTACGAGGCGAGCTTTCGGCCGCTGAAGGCGACGCTGTCGGGGCGCGCGGACAAGACCCTGATGAAGATCGTCGTCGATGGGCTGACCGACCGCGTGCTCGGCGTCCATGTTCTCGGCGACGACGCTGGCGAAATGGCGCAGCTTTTGGGGATCGCGGTCAATCTCGGCGCCAAAAAGGCCGATTTCGACGCGACCATGGCCGTCCATCCGACCTCCGCCGAGGAACTCGTCACCATGCGGACGCGCACGGCCCGCTACCAGCGCGAGGCGATCGGCGAGGGAGGGCCGGGGGCGGCTCTCGCCGATCCCTGAGCGGGAAATCGCTCAGAAATATCGCTATTTCCGAAAACCCTATATAAGGCGGGTCGGAAAATGAGGCTTTGAGCCGCGAGTTTGGCCTGCGCCGACAAACGCCGCCAAAACCGCCGCAGTTGTTCGCGCCCTGGAGGGGTGCGTTCCAGGGAGATCTGAACCTATGCCTATGGACCCTTGGTCGCCCGCGAGCTGGAGAAGCAAGCCGATCGAGCAAACGCCGGTTTACGCCGATCGCGCGGCGCTGGCTGACGTCGAGCGCCAGCTTGCTGGATTTCCGCCCCTCGTCTTCGCCGGCGAGGCGCGCGAACTCAAGACCATGCTCGGCAAGGTTGCCAAAGGCGAGGCCTTTCTGCTCCAGGGCGGCGATTGCGCCGAGAGCTTCGCCGAGCATTCGGCCGACAATATTCGCGATTTCTTTCGCGTCTTCCTGCAAATGTCGGTCGTGGCGACTTTCGCGGCCGCGCTTCCGGTCGTGAAGGTCGGCCGCATTGCCGGCCAATTCGCCAAGCCGCGTTCGGCGCCGATGGAAAAAATTGGCGATCTGGAGCTTCCGAGCTATCGCGGCGACATCATCAACGACATCGCCTTCGACGCCGCGGCGCGCGAGCCCGCGCCCGGCCGGCAGCTCGACGCCTATCGGCAGTCGGCCGCGACCTTGAATCTCATCCGCGCCTTCGCCTCCGGCGGCTACGCCAATCTGGAGAACGCGCATGGCTGGATGCTCGGCTTCGTCAAGGACAGCCCGCAATCGGCCCGTTATCAGGAACTCGCCGACCGCATCACCGAGACCCTCGGCTTCATGCGCGCGATCGGGCTCGACCCGGAATCGCATCCGGAGCTGCGTAAGACAGATTTCTACACCTCCCATGAGGCCTTGCTGCTCGGCTATGAGGAGGCGCTGACCCGAGTCGATTCGACCACTGGCGAGCCTTATGCGACCTCCGGCCATATGATCTGGATCGGCGACCGCACCCGCCAGCCGGATCACGCTCACATCGAATATGCGCGCGGCGTGAAAAATCCGATCGGCCTGAAATGCGGGCCGAGCCTCGCCCCCGACGAGCTGTTGAAGCTCATCGACATTTTGAACCCCGCCAATGAGCCCGGCCGGCTCACCCTGATCTGCCGTTTCGGCGCCGAGAAGGCGGCCGCGCATCTCCCCGGCCTCATCCGCGCCGTTGAGCGGGAAGGGTGCAGCATCGTCTGGTCCTGCGATCCGATGCATGGCAATACGGTGAAGGCGGCGTCCGGCTTCAAGACGCGGCCTTTCGACAAGATTATGAGCGAGATCCGCACCTTCTTCGCCGTGCACCAGGCCGAAGGCAGCTATGCCGGCGGCGTGCATCTCGAAATGACCGGCAAGAACGTCACCGAATGCATCGGCGGCGCGCGGGCGATTTCCGAGGCCGATCTGCATGATCGCTATCACACCTATTGCGATCCGCGGCTCAACGCCGAGCAGGCGATCGAGGTCGCATTCCTCGTCGCCGAGCTTTTAAAGGCCGAGCGCATCGGCCGCAGCGCGGCCGCCGCCGCCGAATAGGCTAGAGCGCTTTCTGATCGCATGGACTCATGCGATCGATTAAGAAATCGCTTGAGATTTAATGGTTGAGCCTATGTCGATCGGATTGATTCAATCCTGTCGACATAGGCTCTAGGCCAGGGCCCGGAATTCATGACGACCTTTCCCACGCTTTTCGTCTCGCATGGCGCGCCGAATCTTTTGCTGCATGAGAGTCCAGCGCGCGACTTCCTTGCGGGCTTCTGCCAGACGCTCGTCGATCGCGGCCTTGGCCGGCCGCAGGCGATCCTCGTCGCCTCAGCCCATTTCGAAATGGCGGTTCCCTCGGTCTGCGCCGATGAAAAGCCAGGGCTCATCTATGATTTCAAAGGCTTCGAGGAGGAGCTCTATAAGATCGACTATCCCGCGCCGGGCCTGCCGGGGCTTGCGACCATCGCCGCTGATCTCATCGAGCAATCGGGCTTTCCGGCGCAGGAGATCGTTGGCCGCGGCCTCGATCACGGCGTCTGGGTTCCGCTGAAGCTGATCTTTCCCGAGGCCGATATTCCCGTCGTGCAGATGGCGGTCCAGCCCGATCAGGGCGCTGGCCATCATATCGCGCTCGGCCGTGCGCTTGCGCCCTTGCGCAAGCATGGCGTGCTGATCATCGGCTCCGGCAGCCTGACCCACAATCTCAAAGAAGTGCTCCAGGGCGGACGCGTAGTCGATGCGCCGGTTCTCGACTGGGTTCAGGATTTCGAGGATTGGATCCTGACCAAGGCGGAAGCCGGCGCGATAGACGAGATCGCCGATTACCGCAGCCTCGCCCCGCATGCGCGGGAAAACCATCCGACCGAGGAGCATTTCCTGCCCTTCGCCTTCGCTTTCGGGGCGGCGGGAGAAGGCGCCAAGGGCGCGCGGGCGCATCATTCGGTCCAATATGGCGCCATGGCGATGGACGCCTATCTCTTCGAATGAACCCGGTGACGACGCAGCCCCAAGGGCCTGAGCCCGGCGGTCCCGCGAACCGTCTCGTCATCGGGCTCGCCCAGGTCAATTGCACGGTCGGCGACATCGCCGGCAATCTCGCCCGCATACGCGCCGCGCGGGCCGAGGCGGCCGGCTTCGGCGCCGACCTTTTGATGTTCTCCGAGCTTTTCATCAGCGGCTATCCGCCGGAAGACCTCGTCCTGAAGCCCGCCTTTCAGGAAGCCTGCCGCGCCGCCTGCGAGGAGATCGCGGCCGAGACCGCCGACGGCGGCCCGGCCATTCTCGTCGGCCTGCCTTGGGGCAAGGACAAGGACTGCTACAACGCCTATGCGCTTCTCGCCAATGGGCGGATCGAGGCGATGCGCTTCAAGGTCGATTTGCCGAATTACGGCGTCTTCGACGAAAAGCGCGTGTTCAAGCCGGGCCTGATGCCGGGGCCGATCGTCTTCAAGGGTGTGCGCATCGGCATTCCAATCTGCGAGGATATTTGGGGGCCGGACCCGGTCGAATGCATCGCCGAAACAGGCGGCGAAATTCTGCTCGTTCCCAATGGTTCGCCCTATTGGCGCGGCAAGACGGACGAGCGGCTCTCCATCGCCGCAGCCCGCGTTGTCGAGAGCGGATTGCCGCTCGTCTATCTGAACCAGTTCGGCGGTCAGGACGAGCTCGTGTTCGACGGCGCCTCCTTCGCGCTCAATGCCGATTGCTCGCTCGCCGTTCAACTCCCGGCCTTCGCGTCCATGGTCGCCAAGACCGTGTGGGAGCGGGGCGCGAACGGCTTTGTTTGCGTCGAGGGGCCGAAATTCAAGATTGCGGAGGATGACGAGGCCGATTACGCGGCCTGTGTGCTCGGCCTTCGCGACTATGTCGAGAAGAACGGTTTTCCCGGCGTCGTCATGGGGCTCTCGGGCGGGATCGACTCGGCGCTTTGCGCGGCGATCGCCGTCGATGCGCTGGGAGCCTCGCGCGTTCATTGCCTCATGCTGCCCTATCGCTACACCTCGAGCGAGTCCCTGGCGGATGCGGAGGCCTGCGCGCGCGCGCTCGGCGTCCGCTACGATATTCTGCCGATCGCGCCCGCAATGGAAGGATTCGAAAAGATCCTCGATCCCATTTTCAAGGGAACGTCGCCCGGAGTGACGGAGGAAAATATCCAGAGCCGCATTCGCGGCACGGCGCTGATGTCGGTCTCGAATAAGTTTGGGTCGATGCTGGTCACGACCGGCAACAAGTCGGAAATGTCGGTCGGCTATGCGACCATCTATGGCGATATGAACGGCGGGTTCAACCCGATCAAGGACCTCTACAAGATGGAGGTTTTTCGCCTTGCCGCGCTGCGCAACCGCTGGAAGCCGGAGGGCGCGCAAGGCCCCGACGGAGAGGTGATTCCCCGAAATATCATCGTGAAGCCGCCCTCCGCCGAGCTGCGCGAGAACCAAAAAGACCAGGACTCGCTGCCGCCTTATGAGTTGCTTGACGCCATTCTCGAAGGGCTGGTCGAGAAGGAGATGCGCGTCTCTGAACTTGTGGCATTGGGCCATGATGTCGAGACGGTGAAAAAGGTCGAGAGGCTGCTTTATCTCGCCGAATATAAGCGCCGCCAATCGGCGCCCGGCGTGAAGGTGACGAAGAAGAATTTCGGCCGCGACCGGCGCTATCCGATCGTCAACAGGTTTCGCGATTCGGGGTCTGTGGCGCCGACGGCGGGGGCGGGCGCTCCGGTTGGTCAAGAACGTGGCGAAGGCTGAAGCAGCCGGCGTCGGTCATGAGCGCGGATGGTTGTGGCTCAGCGCAGTTTTAGCGATTGGGGGAGGTGGTCGCCCGCTCAAGCCGCCGGGATGAAGCCAGCGCGCTAAAGCCAGCCCTTCGCCCTCGAACCGACGAATGACTATTTTCGATCAGAAGGAGGCATTCCGAAAGAGGCTGACGCTCATGATCTGCGGCCAGCGCCCTTCGTAAAGCGCCGAGGGACGCCTACGAGCGCCCGCGAGATGAAAGTAGCATATTTCCGGTCTGGCGCCGGTTGTGGGCAGAAAACCGCGCGATCCCGAATTGGCGGCACAGCGCCCCGTGCGATTTCTATCGCCTCAACCGAGGATCGCCTTGTGATGCGCAATATGGTCGGCCACGAAAGTGGAAATGAAATAATAGCCGTGATCGTAGCCTTCATGACGGCGCAGCGTCAGCTTCTGCCCGGCTTTCGCGCAAGCGGCCTCGAAGAGATGCGGATGCAATTCGCGCTCGAGGAATTGGTCCTTCAGGCCTTGGTCGATCAAGATCGGCGCCAAGCGGCGGCCGGACTCGATGAGCGCCGTCGCATCCCATTCCGCCCAGGCTTTGCGATCGGAACCGAGATAGTTCGAGAAAGCTTTCTCGCCCCAGGGACATGAGGAAGGCGCGACGATCGGCGCGAAAGCCGAGACGGAATGGAATTTGTCTGGATTTCTCAAGGCTGTGACGAGAGCGCCATGGCCGCCCATCGAATGGCCGAATATCCCCCACCGCGCCGGATCAACGGGGAAATGCGCTTCAATATAGGATGGCAATTCGCTCGCGACATAGGAGCCCATCCGATAAGCCTCGCGCCAGGGCTCGGCCGTGGCGTCGAGATAGAAGCCGGCGCCCTGCCCGAAATCCCAGCTCGCGTCGTCGCCCGGATAGCGGCGATCGCGCGGCGAGGTATCCGACGCGACCAGCACATAGCCGACCTTCGCCGCGTGCTGCTGCGCGCCCGCCTTCACGATGAAGGTTTCCTCGGTGCAGGTCAGTCCGGCGAGATAAAGAAGCGCAGGCGCCTTGCGGTCGCCGAGCCCTTCCGGAACAAAGACCGAGAAGCGCATGTCGCCGCCAATCTCTTTCGAGGAATGGCGATAGAATCCAACCTCGCCGCCAAAGCAGCGATGCCGGCTGATCTCAACGGGCGCGGACATCAGAACTCCACCACGGCGCGGATCGACTTGCCTTCGTGCATCAAGTCGAAACCTTCGTTAATCTTGTCGAGCGGCAACTTATGGGTGATGAGATCGTCGATATTGATTTTGCCGTCCATATACCAATCGACGATGCGCGGCACGTCGGTGCGCCCGCGGGCTCCGCCGAAGGCTGAACCCTTCCAGACGCGTCCGGTGACGAGCTGGAAGGGCCGCGTCTGGATTTCGGCGCCGGCGGCCGCGACGCCGATGATGATGCTCTGTCCCCACCCCTTGTGGCAACATTCGAGCGCCTGACGCATCACAGTGACATTGCCGGTGCAATCGAACGTATAATCTGCCCCGCCCTTGGTGAGATCGACGAGATAAGGGACGATGTCCTTGCCGCCGAGCTCCTTCGGATTGACGAAGTCCGTCATGCCGAACTTCTCCGCGATGGCCTTCTTCGAGTCGTTGATGTCGACGCCGACAATCTGGTCGGCTCCGATGAGCCGAAGGCCTTGAATCACATTGAGGCCTATGCCGCCGAGGCCAAAGACCACAGCGCGGCAACCGACCTCCGCCCGCGCCGTCCAAATGACCGCGCCGACGCCCGTCGTGACGCCGCAGCCGATATAACAGACTTTGTCGAATGGAGCGTCTTCGCGGATTTTCGCAAGCGCGATTTCCGGCGCCACAATATAGTTCGAGAAGGTCGAAGTGCCCATGTAGTGGTAGATGGGCTTGCCTTTATAGCTGAACCGCGACGTGCCGTCCGGCATCAGGCCCTTGCCCTGCGTTGCGCGAATCTTCTGACAGAGATTGGTCTTTTGGGAGAGGCAATATTCGCACTCGCGGCATTCCGGCGTATAGAGCGGAATGACGTGGTCGCCCTTCTTCAGCGAGGTGACGCCCGGCCCCACGTCGACGACGACGCCCGCGCCCTCATGGCCAAGCACGCTTGGGAAAATCCCCTCCGAATCAAGCCCCGACAGAGTGTAGGCGTCGGTATGGCAGATCCCAGTCGCCTTGATCTCGACCAAAACTTCGCCTTCACGGGGTCCATCAAGGTCGAGTTCGACGATCTCGAGCGGTTTCTTAGCTTCAAAGGCGACGGCTGCGCGCGTTTTCATGATTATCTGCCTCCGGCGAGATCGGATCTCGGATTTCTTGGCGCATGTCCGCGCGGGGTCGCATGGAAAAGGGCGAGATCCATGCGACGAAAACTTGCTACGGCGTTCGCGCGGAACGACTTAGCGCGCCTTGGCGTGAGCGGCAATAGGCTCGGTGGCGGCGTCTTTTCAGCCTTCAGTGGCGTTACGGCGCCAAAATTGACCGTCCGCTTCGCTTTAATTTCAGTCGTCGAAAGCTCTGGGTTGAATTTCCGCTGAGCTGCATTTCCCCGAAAGGTCGAAAGCCTAAATTCAAACTGGATCGCGACTCGCGCGGGCTTCCTTGAGCCGGAGGCCGAGAAGCCCTATCTCAACGCTTTGCCTCCGCCGGCCGACCGGCGCGCGCTGCGCCATTGTCAGGAATGAGAATGCCCCACCCCATCGTCCGTTTCGCCCCCTCGCCGACGGGCCATATTCATATTGGCAATGCGCGGACGGCGCTTTTGAACTTCCTTTACGCCAAAAAGCATCGCGGCGAATTCATCTTGCGTTTCGACGACACCGATCTGGAACGCTCGCGGGAGGAATATGCGCAGGCGATCGAGGTCGATCTCGCCTGGCTTGGCGTCGCGCCGAACGCCATTTTTCGTCAATCGGAGCGGATCGCGCTTTACCATGCCGCCGCCGAGGCGCTTCGCGCCGCCGGAAGGCTGTACCCCTGTTACGAGACCGCCGAAGAGCTCGAGCGCAAGCGCAAGCGCCAGCAGGCGCGCGGCCAGCCGCCGGTTTATGACCGGGCCGCTCTCGAGCTTTCCGCCGCGGATCGCGCCCGGCTCGAAGCGGAGGGCCGCAAGCCGCATTGGAGGTTCAAGCTCGAGCATAAGACGGTCCGCTGGAACGATCTGGTGCGCGGCGAGAGCCATATCGACTCCGCCTCCCTCTCGGATCCGGTGCTTTTGCGCGAGGACGGCAGCTATCTCTACACATTGCCGTCGGTCGTCGACGATCTCGACCGCAGGGTCAATCTGATCATCCGCGGCGAAGATCATGTGACCAATACGGCCGTGCAAATCCAGCTCTTCGAGGCTCTGATCGCCCATCGCGGCGGCGCCGGCGCGGTCCCGAATTTCGCGCATCACAATCTCTTGTCTTCCGCGAGCGGCGAAGGCCTGTCGAAACGCACGGGCGCGCTCTCGATCGGCAGCTTGCGCGAGCAGGGCTTGGAATCGCTCGCCGTCGCCGCCGCCGCGGTCCTGATCGGCTCGGCGGTCGCGCTGCATCCCGTGGCCAGCCTCGACGAACTCGCTGCCGCGCTCGACCTCGGCCAGATATCCCGCACGCAGACCCGCTTCGATCCAGCGGAGCTTGCGAACCTCTCCGCGCGCACCTTGCACGGCTTGAGCTTCGAGGCGGTGCGCGACCGGCTCGCGGCGCATGACATTGCCGGCTATAAGGCGGGCGCTTTCTGGCTCGCCGTGCGGGGGAATCTCGCCAGTTTTCTCGATGTCGTCGATTGGTGGCGCGTGGTCGATGGCGAAATCCAGCCGGTCGCCGAGGACGCCGAATTTCTCGAGCAGGCGCGCAATGTCCTTCCCGAGGAGCCTTGGGACGAGAAGAGCTGGGCGGCTTGGACGAAGGTCTTAAAAGATCAGACCGGCCGCAAGGGAAGGGCCTTGTTTCATCCGCTGCGCCTCGCCCTGACCGGACAGGAGACGGGGCCGGAGCTCGCCGTCCTCCTGCCGCTCATCGGCAAGGTCAAAGCGTCGGCCCGACTCTCCGGACGCGTCGCCTGATTCCGTCCGGGCCGACGACGACCTGGAATTGATCTTGATCCTTATCCGGCGCGGCGCCCGCCGGCGCGGTTTTGTCCGGATCATTCGTTGAGGCGGGCGCAGGCGCTGGGCCTTGCTTCGACCGCTTCTTGCCCTCGGCTGTGGGCGCGGAGAGTTCCGCCGATTTTTCCTCGGTGACGATCACGTCGCCTCGGTGATCCGGGCCGATGAGGCGCTCCGCGCCGGCGAGCGCCTGCGCCCAGGATTCGTCCGGCGGCTTGCAGGTGCAGGACGGCTCGAATTTCCTCTGGAACTTCAAGGCGTTCGGCAAATCGGAATAGGCGCTGCCATTATCGATCGAGACGGCCGTGCTGATCTCGCTATATGGGGCGCGCGTATAGACGCTGACGTCGGCGTTGGGGCAGAGGGCCTGGCACAGATTGCTCAGTTCGTCCGCCGGATGGCGCGCCGAATAGGGAAGCGGAAAATAGCCGCCGTCGCAACTGCGCACGCAGACCGCCTGCGATCCGCCATGCGCCGTCTGTTCTTCGCCGGGCAGGGGCTGCTCGTCGAACGGCTCGGGAACCTGCGTGGGCGGTCGATTGGGTAGCAAAGCGCCGCCAAAAAGCTGCTCGAAGAAATTGCGCGGCTGGGCCTGCGGCTGCGCCGCGGCCTGGGCGCCGCCGCGGCAATAGGCGTTGTAGCGGGCGATCAACGCTTGTTTCTCGGGCGAGGGGGCCGATTGCGCGGCCTGAATCTGGGCGATTGTTGCCTGCATTTGGCCGATTTGGGCGTTGAGGCCTGGGCATGGGGCCGGTAGGGGCGGGCCGAAGATAACTTGCGGCCGGTTGCAGCCGAGCGAGCGCGCATAGGCGATCGTCCGGTCGAGGTCGGCCTTGAGTTTCGGCGAGGCGCCTGCGCTGCGGCTGGGACGCGCCGGATGAGTCTGATCAAAGGCCGCAATCTCGGCGGAAAGTCTTGTGCAGTCGATGGGTTGAGCAAGAGCTTCGCCATGCCCGAAAAGGACCGCCGCAAGCGCGATCCAAAAGCCGGCGGGGCGTCGCCCAGCGCTCTTGGCGGCCGCGCGGCGAACTTCGGGCAGATTGATCATGACAATGCTTCTCGCGCCATTTCGCCGATTTGTCATCCCATGGTGGTGTTATCATGGCCATGTGCGGATTTCGTTCGCAAGATCACGCCGCCTTTGGAAGAAAAAATCCAAGGCAGGGGAAGCAATCGAGTTTTTTCAGCGAGAACGGAATCGAAAAGCCGGAGTCTGCTTTTCGGTCTTGGCCTCGCCGCGAAATCTCGGGGAGGCGCGGGGGGATCCCTTTCATTCCGGTTCGAGTTTGACCATATCTGCGCTGCAAATTCAGAAAGAAGAGCGCCAATGTCCTTTTCAAAATATCGCTTTTTGGTCATGGGGTGCGCGGCTCTGGTCGTCATCGGCGCGTCGAGATCCGCCCTCGCGGCTTCCGACGAGCCTGACCTGATCATGCGCAGGTCGACCGTCTTCAACCTCCTGACCCCGAACGACAAATTGGCGACCTATGGCATTGACGATCCGCTCGTGGACGGGGTCGCTTGCCATTTCACCGTGCCGGAAAAGGGCGGACTTTCGGGCATGTTCGGGGTCGCCGAGGAGGTTTCAGACGTCTCGCTGGCCTGCCGCCAATATGGGCCGATCAAGTTCAAGGAAAAATTTTCACAGGGAGACGTGGTCTTCACCGAGCGCCGCTCCTTCTTTTTCAAAAAGATGCAGATCGTGCGCGGCTGCGACGTCAAGCGCAATGTGCTGATTTACATGGTCTATACGGACAAACTCTTCGAGGGCTCGCCGAAGAACTCGACCTCGACGGTCCCGGTCGAGCCTTGGGGCGGAACCGACGTGCCCAAATGCGCCGATTGGACCAAAGGCTAAGCGACTTTGTCTGTTGGAGATTGCTTGGAAACTCCGTTCGCCTCGTCCTCAGGAAGCCAATTCGGATGAAATGGTCGTCTCGACGGCGTGAGGCGAGCGCTTAAGCTGACGCCCTCGTGGTTCGAGACGGCCTTTCAAAACCGAGCCGCGCCGATTACGAACAATTTTAGAATCTGATCTCGGCCAGTCGCCTACTCGCCGCAGGCCACGAGATAGGAGCCTGGCCGAATATCGGCCGCGCGGTTCGCATCGATCGATTGGGCCATGTTCTCGGCTGGGCCATAGGACTTGGAGGCGGCGAGACCATGCGCCTCGCACCAGGCGTCTGCGACGACCATGCCGCAGGCCGATTTTTCCGACAGGCAGTTGTGCAACCCATAGCCGTCGTCCGGCGGGATGATGAGAATATGGCTTTCCTCGGCCCGCGCCGAGACGCCGAGAGCGAAGCCGGTCAGCACGCCGCCAATCACGAAAAGCACGATGCGAAACAGCTTGCGGCGATCAGCGGTACATATCGACATGGCGAACTCGACTGTTGGACGAAAGCGACGTAAGGGACTCTGTCGAAAGCGCTTGAAAAAAGCGTTAACTCAGGCGAACCACTCCGCTTCCGAGGGAAGCGCTTGACGGGACGAGCGTTCAGCGCGCATAATTTCGTTATGACGAGACTGATCGGCGCGCGCCGGCCCAATTCGGCGACGATCATTATTTGTATCGGCTAGCCTTGCCGCTGGCTGGAGCCGTCTTGTCCTCTTGAAGAGTTCGACCTCGACACCCCAGGCAGCGCCGGCGCTCAAGGGGAAGACATGTCGCTGCGGCTCTATAATACGCTGACCCGCCAGAAGCAGATTTTCGAGCCGATCGATCGCTCGAACGTCCGGCTCTATGCCTGCGGCCCGACGGTCTACGACCATCTCCACATCGGCAATGGGCGGATGCTGATCGTCTTTGACGTCCTGTTCCGGCTGTTGCGCCATGCCTTTGGCGACACCCACGTCAAATATGTCCGCAACATCACCGACGTGGACGACAAGATCAATGCGCGGGCGGCGGAGCGCGGCGTCGACATCAGCGTGCTGACCGATGAGATGACGGCGATCTTTCACGAGGACGCCGCCGCCTTGGGGTGCTTGCCGCCGAGCGTCGAGCCGCGCGCGACCAAGCATATGGCGGAGATGATCGCGATCATCGAAAGGCTGCTTGCGAACGGCCACGCCTATGCAGCGGAAGGCCATGTGCTGTTCGACGTTCCCTCCATGCCGGATTACGGCAAGCTCTCCAAGCGCCCGCTCGATGACATGATCGCCGGCGCGCGGGTTGAGGTCGCGCCCTATAAGCGCGGGCCGATGGATTTCGTCTTGTGGAAGCCGTCGGCCCCGAACGAGCCGGGCTGGGAGAGCCCCTGGGGCCGGGGGCGGCCCGGCTGGCATATCGAATGCTCGGCCATGAGCTGGAAACATTTGGGCGAGATTTTCGACATTCACGGCGGCGGCATAGATCTCGTCTTTCCACATCATGAGAACGAGGTGGCGCAGACCTGCTCGGCCTTCGGCCATGAGGTGATGGCCAATGTCTGGATGCACAACGGCCATCTCCAGGTCGAGGGCGAGAAAATGTCCAAGAGCCTGGGGAATTTCGTGACCATTCACGAGCTGTTGCATAGCGACAAGTTCGGCGGGCGCTCATGGCCCGGCGAAGTGTTGCGGCTCGCGATGTTGCGCACGCACTACCGGCAGCCAATCGATTTTACGGTGAAGGCGCTGGAGGAGGCGGAAAAGATCTTGCTCGATTGGGGACGCACTTACGCGGATATTGCGACTGAGCCGCCGAGCGAGGAATTTATCGAAGCCTTGAGCGATGATCTCAACACGCCGAGGGCGATCGCCGAGCTTCATTCCCTGAAGGGGTGTCGGCCGGGCGCTCTTCGCAGCGGTCTGGACTTGCTTGGCGTTCGGCAATGGGACGCACATGCGACTTCATCCGATCTTGCTATTCCTAAGGTTGAAATCGAGACCTACATTGCGCGTCGCCTCGCCGCGCGCAAAGACAAGAACTGGGCGGAGTCCGACCGCATCCGCGACGAGCTCGACGCGATGGGCGTAGCTCTCAAGGACAACAAGGACGGCACGACGTCCTGGGAGCCCAAGCGATGAACGCCCGCGCCGTCCCCAAGCCTTCGCTGCGGCCCTATCTTCCCGCCGACCTGCCGCTTCTCGCCGAGATCAGGCTCGCGTCCATAGAAGAATTGACCGTCGAGGATTATGACGAGGCGCAGCGCGCCGCTTGGGCTTCCGCCGCCGAAGATGAAGCCGCGCTCGCCGAAACGCTCAAGAAGGGCTTGAGCCTGGTCGCGCTGATGGAAGGCTCGCCCGTCGGCTTCGTCGTCCTGCTGGATGGCGGCCTGATCGACCAGCTCTATGTTCATCCAGCGGTCGCGCGGAGCGGCGTCGCAAGCGCTCTCCTGGATGCGGTCGAGAAGCTCGCCCGCGCGCGAGCGCTGCCGACGCTGTTGGTCGACGCCAGCGACACCGCAAGACCTCTATTCGAGAAGCTCGGCTTCACCGCCGAGCGCCGCAACACGATCTCTCTTGACGGCGAATGGTTCGGCAACACGCGCATGAAAAAAACCCTGTCGCCGCAAACGCCGGACCTGCGGTCATGACGCGCGAAAGACTCTATCTCTTCGACACGACCTTGCGCGATGGCGCGCAAACCACGGGCGTCGATTTCTCCCTCGCCGACAAGCGCCATATCGCCGCGATGTTGGATAGTCTCGGACTCGATTATATCGAGGGCGGCTATCCGGGCGCCAATCCGCTCGACACGGAGTTTTTCGCGAGCAGGCCGAAGCTGCATCATGCCCGCTTCGCGGCCTTCGGGATGACCAAGCGGGCCGGGCGTTCGGCGGGCAATGATCCGGGCGTCGCGAGCCTGCTCGCCGCCGACGCCGATTCGATCACCTATGTCGCCAAGGCCTGGGATTATCAGGTCCATGTTGCGCTCGGCTGCACGCTCGAGGAAAATCTCGAATCGATCGTCCAGTCGATCGAGGCGGCGCGGAGCAAGGGGCGTGAAGCCTTGCTCGATTGCGAGCATTTCTTCGACGGGTTCAAGGCGAACCCCGACTACGCGCTCCAATGCGCCAAGGCGGCCTATGAGGCCGGAGCGCGCTGGATCGTGCTCTGCGACACCAATGGCGGGACGCTGCCGCATGAGATCGAGCGCATCGTCGCCGAGGCCGCGCTCCATGTGCCGGGCGCGCATCTCGGCGTCCACGCGCATAATGACACGGAGAACGCGGTCGCCAATTCGCTCGCCGCGGTGCGCGCGGGCGCGCGGCAGATCCAGGGCACGCTAAACGGGCTCGGCGAGCGCTGCGGCAACGCCAATCTCGTCTCGCTGATTCCTACATTATTGCTGAAGCCGGATTTCGCCGAGCATTTCGAGATCGGAGTGCCGTTCGAGAAACTCGCGAGCCTCACAAAGATCAGCCATACGCTCGATGAATTGCTGAACCGCGCCCCGAACCGCCACGCGCCTTACGTCGGCGCCTCGGCCTTCGCGACCAAGGCGGGCATTCACGCCTCCGCCGTCATGAAGGCGCCGCGCACTTACGAGCATGTGGCGCCGGAAAGCGTCGGCAATAAGCGCAGGCTTCTTGTCTCCGACCAGGCCGGCAAGTCCAATATTCTCGCCGAGCTGGAGCGGATCGGCGTGCGCCTCGACAAGGACGACCGGCGCGTCACAACCCTGCTTGAAGAGGTCAAGCAGAAGGAGGCGCTGGGCTATGCCTATGAAGGCGCCGACGCTTCCTTCGAGCTGCTCGCCCGAAGGGCGCTCGGCGAGGCGCCGACTTATTTCGAGGTCGAGCGTTTTCGTGTCGACGTCGAGCGCCGGCACAACGCCCAAGGCGATCTGGTGACGGTGTCGGAAGCGACCGTGAAAGTGCGCGTCGATGGCGAGGTTTTGATTTCGGCCGCCGAGGGGGAGGGGCCGGTCAATGCGCTCGATCTCGCCTTGCGCAAGGATCTCGGCAAATATCAACGCTACATCGGCGATCTCGAGCTTGTCGATTATCGCGTGCGCGTCTTTCAAGGCGGCACCGACGCGGTGACGCGCGTCCTGATTGAATTTCGCGACGCAGGGGGCGAGTCTTGGTCGACGGTCGGGGTTTCGGCCAATATTATCGACGCCTCGTTCCAGGCGTTGACCGACGCCATCACCTACAAATTGTTGAAATCCGGCGCGCGATAGGCGCGCGCCCATCGACCTGCATTCTTCAGCATTGGACCGGCAGCGCCTCCGCTTTGATTTTCGGCTCGGCGCCAATGGCGGTCTTTCCGGGCTGCGCCGCCGAGCGGTTGCACGGCGCGGCGCCGCAATTCCTACTCCCCATCGCGGCGAAATGTGTTAAGCGTGTATATGGAAGTTCAGGTCTCATGAGGCCCCTGCCCCGAAGGGAGTAGGCAAATGCGTTATGTTATTCTCGCAATCTTCCTATGCGCGGTCGACGTCCCTGTCGCGTCCGCTCTGCCTATAGTCAACGCCAATGCGGTTTCCGTCTCCAAAGCGGAAGCCGTCGTTCCGGCCGCTAAGCGCAGTAAGCCGCGCGTGCATCGTCACAGTCGCGGCTCGGGCGGAATCCATCCTTTGGTTGGAAGCGGCGACTACTAAATCGGGACAGTAGCCGCAATTTCAATTTTGGCCTGGGCTGCTGCAGCGTCGGCGCGGCGGCTGTCATCGCGTGTCGAAGTGAAACCAGATTGCGTGCGGATCGCCTCTGGGCGGCGCCGGGAAGGGCGCGGCGCGGCGGACGGCGTTCAGGGCGGCGGAGTCGAGTTCCGGCAGCCCGCTCGTCCGATAGACCGCCTGATGGGTCAGATTGCCGCGCTCGTCGACATAGAACGAGATGATTCCCTCGCCCACCACATGGCGTTCGCGAAGCCCTGGCGGATAATGCATCTGCCGCATGATCAAGCCGAACAGGATCGAGAGATAGGTGGTCCTTTCCGTTCCGCCGGCGACGGGCGCGGGCTTTGCGAGAGATCCGACCTTATAATCCGGAAGCGAATTTAGCGCCGCGAGCTGGTCGGCCACGGTCTGCTTCTTGGCGGGGCCAGGCGGCGTCTTGGACTCGACCGGCGTTTTCTTTTCCTTGGGCTTGTCTTGAGGTCTTGTCGGCGGTTCCGGCGCGGCTTTATCGAGCGCCTCGGCTTCGGGCTTGTCTTCGTCGAACTTTTGCGGCGTCGTCTGCTCCTCCGGCTGCGCCGTGGCGGCCTGCTGAGGCTGCGGCTTTTTCTCCGGCGAAGGCTTTTCGGCCGTATGTTTCGTCATGGGCGCGACGCGCGGCGATTGCGTCTGCTTGTCCGGCGCGTCCCGCTCCACGGTCTCCTGGTTGGCGGTCCTCGGCGCGTCGAAGGCCGGCTTCTCATCGTCCTGGACCTTGGGCTTTGGAGGCTCCTTTGGTTGCTTTTGCTGCTGTTGCGGCGGGGGCTCCGGCTCCGGCGGCGGGGTCTCCACCACGACCTCCACCGGAATTTCTTCTTCGTGGGCGGCTTCCTCGGGCGCGAACCTGTCGCGAAGAAGCAGGAGCGCGAGAAGGCCAGCATGGATCAAGAAGCACATCGCGAGAAGAAGCGCGAACAGCCGCTTCCGCGAGGGCGGCTCGGCGCTCGGCGGCGCGATCAGGCGCTCGTCTGGATCGGCCTTGAAGCTCATGTCGAAGATCAGAGGGCGAAGCTCACGATGGATGTCTCAAAAAATGGGCCTGCGAAAAATGTCAGTCGCGCAAGCATTTTACAATCTGGGATCGACAATATCCTTTCGCGCGCCGAGAAGCTCGGTCCTGGCGGCGGCCGTTTCGATCATCGGCAGAATATCCTCGATCTTTTCGGCGACAAGATAGCGGACCTCGAAAGACGATTGAATGAACCGGCGCTCGCGCATATGGGCGAAAAGATGCAGCAAAGGTTGCCAGAACCCGCCGATGTCGGCGATGACGACAGGTTTCGAATGACGCTCGAGCTGCACCCACGTCAATTGCTCGACCAATTCCTCGAGCGTGCCGATGCCGCCCGGCAGCGCGACGAAAGCGTCTGCGCGCTCGAACATCAGCCGTTTTCGCGTGTGCATGTCCGGAACGACGACGCATTCCTGGCCACGGGAGGGAGGCTGCTCCTTCTGGCGGAGGAAATCCGGGATGACGCCGGTGACCTCGCCGCCCTCGGCGAGCACCGAGCGGGCGATCGCGCCCATGAGGCCATTGCCGCCGCCGCCATAGACGAGGCCTATGCTGGCCTTCGCCATCGCGCGCCCGAGGCTCGACGCCGCAGCTTCATAAAGGGGATCGGCGCCTTGAGCGGAGCCGCAATAGACGCAAATATTCCGCACCAGTCGAGGCTTAGCCTCCACTGCAATCTGGTTTGACGACATGGCGCGCTTGTCGCAAGCCCTCCGCACAGGGTCAAGGGGCGAACGACGGACTGCCGGCGCGAAATCCCGGCGCGACGCTGCCCTCAGTTTCCACAGCCGGCGCAAGGGTCTTTGCATTATGCTGTTCGGGGCCTGACGATTGGGGCTTGCGGGGTGCTCATGTGCAGGAAAATGACGGCGCTTGCGTGCGGCTTTTGCCTCGTCGTCGTGCTGTTCGTCTCGAGCCGCTTTGGCGCGGTCAAGCAAACCGGCGAGCCAGATTTTGAGGCGCGAAGGCGCGAGACGAGAGCGGAAGGAAGCGCTGCCGTGACGGCCGACGCGCCAACCGCCGAACCTTCGGCTGCAGCCGAAGCTGAAGCTATACAGGTCAATGAGGCGGCGAGCGGTTCCGACGCCGTTGAAGTTCGAAAGGGCGACAGCCTGTGGAGCATCAGCCGGAGGTTGCGCGGCAAAGGCGTCGATTATTCCGAGATCTACGCCCGGAACGCCGCGCGGATCCGCGATCCGCGCAAGATCTACCCCGGCCAGCGCATTCTCGTCCCAAAAGGCGTCGGACCAGATTGAAGATATTTTGCTCGCCGGATCGGCGATGCTTCGAGGAGGAGCCGCGCGCGCATCGCGGCTTCCACGCAGGATCCGCAATGCGGATTGTGGCTGCGCGGCCTATATGAAATTCGGTGACGCCCGCGCCGCGCTCTTGGCGAGATCAAACCCCGCCCACGTGAGACCCGATGGATCAAATCACTTTGCCTCAGCTTCCTCCGCCGCCCGGCGCGACCGTCGTGAGAAAGGCGGCGATGGCCGCGCTCGGGCGAAAGCTCTGGCCCTATATCTGGCCTTCCGACCGGGCGGATTTGAAGCGGCGGATTTATGTGTCTCTTGCTTTGCTGCTGGCGGCGAAGCTCGTCACGATCGCGATTCCCTATTCTTTCAAATGGGCGACCGACGCCTTGGCCGAGCCGGCGAGCGCTCCCGTGTTCGGCGTCATGGCTGCGCCGCTGGCCTTCACGCTCGCCTATGGCGCCTTGCGCATCGCCATGTCGCTCTTCACCCAGGGACGCGACGCCATCTTCGCCGATGTCGCGATGCATGCGGTGCGCCGCCTCGCGCGAGACGTCTTCGCGCATCTGCATCGGTTGTCTCTCCGCTTCCATCTGGAGCGGAAGACGGGCGGCGTCACGCGCGTGCTCGAGCGCGGCCGCGATTCCATCGAGACAATCGTGCGCACGACGATGTTGACCGCAGCGCCGACGCTCGTCGAATTCGTCATGGTCCTCATCGTGCTTCTGGTGCAATTCGATTGGCGCTATGTGGCGGTCGTGGCGGCCATGATCCTCGCTTATGTCGGCTTCACCCTCGTCGCGACGACCTGGCGCATCGCGATCCGCAGGGCGATGAACGAAAGCGACGCCGACGCCAACGCCAAGGCGATCGATAGCCTCCTTAATTTCGAGACCGTGAAATATTTCGGCGCGGAGGAGCGCGAGCAGCAGCGCTATGACAAATCGATCGCGCGCTACGAGCGCATGAGCGTCAAGACCTATACGTCGCTTGCTTTGCTCAACGCCGGCCAGGCGATCATTTTTGCGCTGGGCCTGACCAGCGTGATGGCGATGAGCGTGGGCGGGGTGAGGAGCGGCGCGCACACGGTCGGCGACTTCGTTCTCGTGAATGCGATGATGATCCAGCTCTATCAGCCGCTCAGCTATATCGGCCTCGTCTATCGCGAGCTCCGGCAGGCCGCGATCGATCTCGAGATGATGTTCGACATCCTGGCCGAAGAGCCCGACGTTATGGACCGGCCCGGCGCCGCGCCTCTCGTCGTCGCCGAAGGAAGGCTTTCGTTCGAAAATGTCTGCTTCAGCTATGATCCGCGCCGGCCGATCCTGAAAGGCGTCAGCTTCGAGGCGCCGGCCGGCAAGACCCTGGCGATCGTGGGGCCTTCGGGCGCGGGAAAATCCACCATATCCCGGCTGGCCTTTCGCTTCTACGAGCCCTCGTCCGGGCGCATCTCGATCGACGGGCAGGACATTTCCGCGGCGACGCAAGCGTCGTTGCGCGCGGCGATCGGGATCGTGCCGCAGGACGCCGTGCTGTTCAACGACACGATTGCCTATAACATCCGCTATGGTCGTTCCGATGCGAGCGATGCAGAGATGAGGGAGGCCGCGCGCCTCGCCCAGATCGATCGCTTCATCGAGCTTGCGCCAGGCGGCTATGGCGCGCAGGTCGGCGAGCGCGGCCTAAAGCTGTCCGGCGGCGAAAAGCAGCGCGTCGCCATCGCGCGGACGCTGCTCAAAGGGCCGCCGATTTTAATTTTCGACGAGGCGACGTCCGCGCTCGATTCCTACACCGAGCGCGAGATTCAAGACGCCCTGGATCGCGTCGCCAAAGGACGGACCACCCTGATCATCGCCCACAGGCTTTCGACCGTGGTCAACGCCGATGAAATCATCGTGCTCGACAAGGGCGTGATCGTCGAGCGGGGAACCCATGTCGAGCTTCTCGCGCAAAGGGGCGTTTACGCCGGCATGTGGAGCCGGCAGCATGACATCCGGCGGGCCGAGGAGACCTTGCGGCGCGCCGCGATCGAGGAGGGCGGCAGGCTCAGCATCAAGATCGAGGCGCAAGGCGCGCGCGGCGGGGCGCCCGAGGCGGATGAAGGGCAGGCCGACGCAATGCGCGTCGACGAGGACGCGGACATTGTTTCAGGCGCGTGACAAGTTGGGGGCAATGGGAACAAGTCGGCGTGAAGGCAAAGCATCGCGCTTGCCGTCGGCGCGGCGTCATGCGATGGCGAGGCTGCGCCGAACGCTTGTCGCGAGAATGGGATTGCTTCATGTCGATCATCAATTCGATCCGCAGGCATGTCACGCCGATCCATCCGGAAGGCTATATTTTCATCGCCGCCTTCGGCCTGGCCGCCTTGATCCTGGGCTCGTTCTTCAGCGTGCTCGGCTGGATCGGCGCCATCGCGACCGCATGGTGCGTTTATTTCTTTCGCGACCCCGTCCGTCATACGCCTCTCGACGAGACCCTTGTGATCTCGCCCGCCGATGGAGTCGTGAGCGCGATCGGCTTCTTCATTCCGCCGCCGGAGCTCGGGCTGGGCGTGGAGCCCTTGCAGCGCATCTCGGTTTTCATGTCGGTGTTCGACTGCCACGTGAACCGGGCGCCGGTCCGAGGCAGGGTCGCGAAGATCGCCTATAAGCCGGGGCTCTTCCTCAACGCCGATCTCGACAAGGCGAGCGAGGATAATGAACGAAACGGCCTCGTGATCGAATCGGCCGCGGGCCGTTTTGGCGTGGTGCAGATCGCGGGGCTCGTGGCCAGGCGCATTGTCTGTTTCGTTCGCCAAGGTGAAAGCGTCGAAGCGGGCGAGCGGTTCGGCCTGATCCGATTCGGCTCGCGCGTCGACGTCTATCTGCCGGCGGCGGCGCGGCCGCTGGTCGCAATCGGCTCCAAAACGATTGCGGGAGAAACCGTCCTCGCCGAACTTGGCGCCAATGCGCCGCGCCGTAATTTCAAGGCCGAGTAGCGTCCTCCGCGCCCTCTCCGACGCTTGCTTCCCCAAAGGCCAGTCGGTAGAAGGAAACCCGGCTGCGGCGCATGCGTTTAGGGCGGACGGCCGTTCTTGCCCTGCGCATATCCCGAAATTGGTCGTGTTTCGGTTTCGCAAAGAATTCGAGCGTTTGGATCGCCCATGGCCGAGCCGCTGTTTTCCGATTATCTGGTCGAGCGGCGCCTGTTGAGGCGGCAGGTCTCGTTCTGGCGCATCGCCGCCTTTTCCGTTCTCGTTCTCGGCGTCTTCGCCCTCGGCCTTCGCCTCGTCGGGGCCGAGGCCCCGCTACGCTTCACGCCGCATGTCGCGCGGCTTTCGATCGAAGGCGTCATCACCGGCGATCGCGGCACGCTGAAGCTCATCCATGACATCGAGGAATCCGAGGCGGCCGCCGTCCTGCTGTCGATCGAAAGTCCCGGCGGAACGACGGCGGGGGCGGAGCGGCTCTACGACGCGCTTCGCCGTCTCGCGGCCAAGAAGCCGGTTGTCGCGGTTGTCGGAACCCTCGCAGCCTCCGGAGGCTATATCGCCGCGCTCGGGGCGGACCAGATCGTGGCGCAAGGCACTTCGCTCGTCGGCTCGATCGGCGTGCTTGTCCAATATCCCAATGTCGCCAAATTGCTCGAGACGGTCGGGGTGAAGGTCGAGGACGTCAAATCCTCGCCGTTGAAGGCGGCGCCGAACATGTTCGAGCCGACGAGCCCGGAAGCGCGCGCGGCTTTGGCGTCGATCGTGAACGACAGCTATGAGTGGTTCAAATCGCTCGTGAAGGAGCGCCGCGGCATGGACGATTCGCAGCTTGCGGCCGTCGCCGACGGACGGGTTTTCACCGGGCGCCAAGGGATCGCGCTGCATCTCGTCGATCGGCTCGGCGGCGAACGCGAGGCCATCGATTGGCTGGAGCGGGAGAAGGCGGTGCGCAAGGACTTGCCGGTGAGGGACTGGAAGCGTGACAGGTCTTGGGAGCGGCTGGGACTGCTCAGCCTGTCCGCGGGAGTAGCCGAATTTCTTCATCTCGATGGGATCGGTCAGTTGCTCGAACGGGGAGCCGACCTCGCGCGCGAGCGGATGCTTGACGGTCTCCTATCGATTTGGCAAGTTGACGGCGTGGGCTGAGGCGTGGGGGAAGTCTGGTTTTCCTTTGCGGGACAGTAGCTTACAATCGGGGGCGGGGCGAATGATCAAATCCGAGCTCGTGCAGCGCATTGCCGACCGCAATCCCCACCTCTACCTCCGCGACGTCGAAAAAATCGTCAATGCGATCCTGGATGAGATCACGAGCGCCCTGTCGAGGGGAGACAGGGTGGAACTGCGCGGCTTCGGAGCGTTTTCGGTGAAGCATCGGGACGCTAGGGTCGGGCGCAATCCACGAACCGGCGCACATGTCGCTGTGGATGAGAAGGCGGTGCCTTTTTTCAAGACCGGCAAGGAAATGCGCGAGCGACTGAACGAAGGCTATCACGCTTAAGTCCTCGAAAGGCAAGGCGAACGCCCAAGGCGGCGCGAGCGGAAGCGCCCCAACAAATATATTGAGCCAATAGCGCGACTGCGCGCCCATCTCCACGGCAAGGCCAATGATCAGATTTTTGAGGCTGCTTCTTTTGCTCCCCATCGTCGCGGCGGTTCTCGCCGTGGCGGTCGCCAATCGTCAGCCGGTGGCCTTGGCTCTCGATCCTTTTGTTGCGACGGGTCATCCGGGCCCCCAAATCGTGGCGCCGCTCTATCTGATCTTGCTGATTTGCGTGATGGTCGGCGTTTTCATCGGCGGAGTCGCGACCTGGATCGAGCAAGGCAAGCATCGTCGGGCGGCGCGGCGGGCCGTGGCGGAAGCGCGGCGGCTGACGGCGGAAAGCGCGCGCCTGTCCTACCGTCCTGCAACCGAGAAGCGGAAGCCTCTCTGATACTGTGATTTTCACCGTTTCCGTCGATTTCACCGCGCGGGCCGACGAAATCGGAGGCTGTCTGCGTTCCTGAGCGGACCCTTGATCAGGACGCCGTGCGCTGGTCCGCCGCTGCGGAAGCGATCCCCGATGAGGTGGAACCGGATGAGGCCGACCATGGACACGCTCGTCAAAATCTGCGGTCTAGCCACGCAAGAGGGGCTCGACTCGGCGCTCGCCTGCGGGGCCGACCTGGTCGGCTTCGTCTTTTTCGATAAAAGTCCTCGGCATGTCTCATTGGACGTCGCCGCAGGTCTCGGGGGAAGGGTTGAAGGGCGCGCCCGCAAGGTGCTGCTGACCGTTAACGCCGACGACGCCTTGCTCGCCGCGGCGATCGCGGCGCTCGACCCGCATTGGCTTCAGTTGCACGGCTCGGAGAGCCCGGAGCGGATCGCCATGATCCGCGCCAATTTCGGTCTCCCGGTCATGAAGGCGATCGCCATTGCCGAAGAAAGCGATCTCGCCCAGATCGGCCGATACGACAAGGTCGCCGACATGTTGCTGTTCGACGCCAAGCCGCCGTCGGGCGCGAGCCGACCCGGCGGTCATGGAGCAGGCTTCGATTGGGGCCTCCTGGATGCGGTCGAAACCAAAAAGCCATGGCTGCTCGCCGGCGGCCTCGACGCCGAAAATGTCGCGGAGGCGCTCGGGCGGACCCGCGCGCATGGGGTCGACGTCTCGTCCGGCGTCGAGCGAGAGCCGGGCGTGAAGGATCCAGCCGAGATCGCGGCATTTGTCGCGCGGGCGCGCGGGGCCCCACGTTCGCGCGAGGCGCAACCCCTTCCGCCGAGTGACGGGCCCGATGAAAAACTTGGATTGTCGCGATGGGGAGTCTAGAACGGTTGCGCTGATTTAGCGCCGGGATCGCCGGCCCGCGCCGCCCAACGCCGGGAAATCGACCAGAACCGAGCCCGGTGAAACGAGCGCGGCGGATGTGACTTCGGCGGGCGGCGATTCAATATCTTCCTTGCATGACGCCATTTGAAAGGGCGATGCGGTGCTGGCCGAAAAGTTCAATTCCTTTCGCAGCGGACCCGACGAACGCGGCCATTTTGGCATTTTCGGCGGCAGGTTCGTCGCCGAAACCCTGATGCCGCTGATCCTCGATCTCGAAAAGCATTATGAGGCTGCCAAAAAGGATCCCGCGTTCAAGGCCGAGCTCGATCATCTGCTCACGCATTACGTCGGGCGTCCGAGCCCGCTCTATTACGCCGAGCGCCTGACAGAACAGCTGCGGCAAAAATCAGCCGAGACGGGCGGGCGCGGCGGCGCGAAAATCTATTTCAAGCGCGAGGAATTGAATCACACGGGCGCGCATAAGATCAACAATGTGCTTGGCCAGATCCTGCTCGCCCGCCGCATGGGTAAGACGCGGATCATAGCCGAGACAGGCGCCGGTCAGCATGGCGTCGCGACGGCCACGGCTTGTGCGCGATTCGGCCTCGAATGCATCGTCTACATGGGTTCGGTCGACGTCGAGCGGCAAAAGCCCAACGTGTTTCGCATGAACATGCTCGGCGCCAAGGTCGTGCCGGTGCAATCCGGCGCGAAGACGCTGAAGGATGCGATGAATGAGGCCCTGCGCGACTGGGTCACCAATGTCGACGATACGTTCTATTGCATCGGCACGGCCGCCGGCCCGCATCCCTATCCCGCCATGGTGCGCGACTTCCAATGTGTGATCGGCGATGAGACGCGAAAGCAGATGCAGGAGATCGAGGGCCGGCTTCCGGATTCGCTCTTCGCCTGCATCGGCGGCGGCTCTAATGCGATCGGCTTGTTTCATCCCTTTCTCGATGAGCCGTCGGTCGAGATTTACGGGGTGGAGGCTGCCGGCTACGGCCTCGATAAGCAACATGCGGCCTCGCTCGCTGGCGGCAGGCCCGGCGTGTTGCATGGCAACCGAACCTATCTATTGATGGATTCGGACGGGCAGATCGAGGAAGGCCATTCGATTTCAGCGGGACTCGACTATCCGGGCATAGGTCCCGAGCACGCCTGGCTGAAGGAAACGGGCCGCGTGACTTATCTCTCGGCGACGGACGCGGAAGCGCTCGCCGCCTTTCAGCTCTGCGCGAAGCTCGAGGGAATCATTCCCGCGCTGGAGCCGGCGCATGCGCTCGCCAAGGTCGCCGAAATCGCGCCGCAAAAGCAGCAGGATCACCTGTTGGTGGTGAATATTTCAGGCCGCGGCGATAAGGATATTTTCACGGTCGCGGATCATTTAGGCGGGATGTAGACGATCCTGTAGAGCGCTCCGTTGTAGTCGTCCGAAACCAGGATCGAGCCGTCGGGCAGTTCGGCGACGTCGACCGGACGGCCGGAATAGGAGCCGTCCGGCTGGCGCCAGCCCTCGGCGAAAGGCTCCGTCTTGTCGGCGTGGCCATCAGGCTTCAACGACGTGAACATGACGCGCGCCCCAATCGGAACCGTTCGGTTCCAAGATCCATGCTGCGCCGAAAAAATTCCGCCTCTATATTTTTGCGGGAATTGCGCGCCGTGATAGAAGGTCATGCCGAGATCTGCCGCGTGCGCGACTGTCTCCACCTCGGGAAACACGACATCCGCGGGCGGCGTTTCGCTCTTATATTCTTCCGTCCGCGTATGGCCGCCGCCGTACCAGGGAAAGCCGAAATTGAGGCCGGCGCGAAGCGCCCGATTGATCTCGCCGGGCGGAATGTCGTCGCCCATGCGATCGACTTGATTGTCGGTGAACCAGAGAGTCCGATCCGCCGGGTTGAAGTCCATGCCGACGGAATTGCGGATGCCACTTGCGAAGATCTCGCGGTTGGATCCGTCCAGGTTCAGGCGGATGATTCCGCCGATTCCCCATTTGTCATATTCCGCCATTTTGTCGTGCGGCGGAACATTATAGGGATCGCCGAGCGCGACATAGAGCTTTTCGTCGGCCGGGCCGACGCGGCAGACGCGCGCGCTGTGATTGCTGTTTTCGTCCGCCGTCGGGATCAAATCGCCTTGAGCGACGATGGGTTTGGCGGCGATGGAAGGGTTGGCGTAGGACGCTTCGGCGTCGGCGAAGGAAAGAACCCGGTTCTGCTCGACGACGTAGAGCGCGCCGTTCCTATCGAAGCAGACGCCATGCGGCATTTTTTTCTTGACGGATGGGGCGAACTCGACGACTTCGTCGGCCGAGCCCGACTGGGCGCGATCGCGGACCGCATAGACGCTTTTTTCCAGCGTTCCGACGAAAACGACCTTGCCGTTCGGCCCGACCGCCAGTGCGCGGGCTCCGGGAACGATGGCGTAGAGGCTGATCGAGAAACCGGGCGGAAGCTTGATCCCGGCGAGACTCCGCTTCAGCTCCTCGGCTTTCGCGCCGCTTTGCGGAACGAGGTCCTGCGCCACGGTCGGGGAGCAATAAGCCAAACCAAAGGCCAAGGCCGCGACGCCAATGGCGAGGCCTCGGCTTTTGGGCGCGCGCGTCGACTGAAGCATGGGCTCGATCCTCCTTGGCTCATTCGAGATGAGGGGCGGTCTCCGCGTTCGATTGAGGCGCAAGAGCCGCGAATAATGCGTCATCCTCGCTCGCCGAGGCGTTCGGCGTGGTCAGCAAGGCTTCGCCATAAAAGATCGAGTTCGCCCCCGCGACCAGGCAGAGAATCTGCGCCTCGCGATTGAGGACCGAGCGACCGGCGGACAATCTGACCCGCGCCGCGGGCAAGACGATGCGCGCGACTGCGATCATGCGCACGAAATCGAGCGGCTCAACGCGCGCGTTTTGAGCGAGCGGCGTGCCGGCGATTGGGACGAGCGCGTTGATCGGCACGCTTTCGGGATGTGGATTGAAACCCGCGAGAGTTTGCAACATGGCGGCGCGATCGGCGACGCTCTCGCCCATGCCGATAATTCCGCCGCAGCACATTTCTATGCCCGCCGCCCGCACGGCGTTCAATGTCGCGAGCCGATCATCATAGCTCCGGGTGGTGACGATATTGGGGTAGAATTCGCGGCTCGTGTCGAGATTGTGGTTATAGGCGGTGAGCCCCGCCTCCTTGAGGCGCGCCGCTTGGCTTTCGGTCAACATTCCGAGCGTGACGCAGGCCTCCATTCCGAGCGCGCGGACGCCGCGCACCATGTCGAGCACGGAATCGAAGGCGGCTCCGTCGCGGACGCTACGCCAGGCCGCGCCCATGCAGAAGCGATCGGCGCCGGCCGCCTTGGCCCGCGCGGCGAGCGCGAGGACGGCCTCGCTTTTCATCATGTCGATCCGGTCGAGCTGAACTTCGCCGTGATGCGCCGATTGCGAGCAATAGCCGCAATCCTCCGGGCAGCCGCCGGTCTTGATGCTGAGCAGGCTCGCCTTCTGGACGTCGTTGACGTCATGAAATTCGCGATGGATGCGGTTCGCGCGGGCGATCAACTCGAGAAGCGGCAAATCATAGAGGGCGATGATTTCGTCGATGGTCCAATCATGCCGGAACGAAGGATCGGCTTTTTGATGCATCTGCGTTTCTTTGCTTTCGCTAAGCCCAAAGACGCGGGCGAATGGCGAATTCGCGCCCGGAAACGTCTTCAGCTTGACCGCGACCGAGGAAAAAGGACTTAAAATGCGCTCTTCGGCTTTTTCTTATCGCGAAGCGGCGTCGGCGTCATCACCCTCGGCCGCGGAGCAGGATTTTGGGCGTGCGCGGCGTTCGCCCCCTGAGCGCGGGGTCCGCGCAGAAGGGTTGCGCCGGTTTCGATCGCTCTGCGTTGGACGGCGTTTCGTTGAGTGGCGGTCGGCCGCCATGCGCTGGGAAAGCTTTGAAAAGCCGATGCGGGCTGATAGATGGCCGAGCTTCAAGGACCAGTGGAAAATAAAGGGTCGAAATCCTCGCTTTGCGCCAGGCGCTTGGAAGTGGATCGAGTCATAGCCTTGGAAATAGGCGCGTGCGGCTAGTCAATATGAATTGAGATTGCAGAAAAAGATGCTTCCAAACCACAAGATCCGCTTGTCCGTGGCGCCCATGATGGATTGGACGGATCGGCACTGCCGATTTTTTCATCGGCTCTTGTCGCGTCGCGCCCGGCTCTACGCGGAGATGTTGACGACCGGCGCCGTGATACATGGCGCGCGCGATCGCTTGCTGGGCTTCGATGAGGCCGAGCACGACGTCGCTATGCAGCTCGGCGGCTCCGATCCGCGTGAATTGGCCGAGGCCGCGCGAATTTGCGCGGACATCGGCTATGACGAGATCAACTTGAATGTCGGCTGTCCGTCGGAACGCGTCCAAAGCGGCGCCTTCGGGGCCTGCCTGATGCGCGAGCCCGAGCTGGTCGGAGACTGCGTCGCGGCCATGAAGGCGCGCGTCGCTGTTCCTGTCACGGTCAAATGTCGGATCGGAGTCGATGATCAGGACCCCGAAACGGCGCTCGGACGCCTGGCCGAGACGGTCGTCGCCGCGGGCTGCGACGCCTTGATCGTGCATGCGCGCAAGGCTTGGCTCAAGGGCCTCTCGCCGAAGGAGAACCGCGATGTTCCGCCGTTGGACTATGGAGTCGTTCGCGGCTTGAAGCAGCGATACGCGCATGTGCCTGTCGTGCTCAATGGAGGGCTCTGCGGCCTCGATCAGATGCAAGCCGAGCTCGCCTTCGTCGATGGCGTCATGGTCGGCCGCGCGGCCTATCAGGAGCCGGCTCTGCTGCTCGACGTCGATCCCGTCCTTTTCGGGGAGGAAGCCCCGGCCGCGGGCCCGTTCGCGGCGGTCGAGGCGTTTATCCCCTATGTCGAGGCGCGGCTCTCCGAAGGCGTCCCGCTCCACGCGATGACGCGGCATCTGCTCGGCCTTTTCAACGGGACGCGCGGCGCGCGCGCCTGGCGACGCTATCTCGCCACCGAAGGGGCGAAGCGGGGCGCGACAATTGCGGTTTTGCGCGCGGCCTTGGCTCATGTCGACACGCAGCGGCGCGGGGCCGACGCCGCGGCTTGAGGCCTCGATACAGCCGTAGGCTGCAAGCGCTCGATAATTCGCTCCCTATCGCGGGAATGAGACATATCCGCCACAAAAGCTTCGTGCGCGATCCGTAGAGACAAGGCGCGGAGCCGGGCTGGCCAATCGGGAGTGCCGTTGGACGAGGCTTTGAGCAAAGGCAAGGGGTAGGGGGAAAAGACATGAAGAAAACTGCCGCGGCGCTCGGGCTTTTAGTCTCGGCGATCGCTCAGCCGTGCTTAGCCGCTGAAGGACCCACGATCCGGGGCGTCACCCGTTTAGACCATGTTTTCCTGATCATCATGGAAAATCACGGCTATGGCCAGATCATCAACAATCCCAACGCGCCCTACATCAACCAATATGCGAAATCCGCAAATTTGGCGACCAACTACTACGCGGTTGGACATCCGAGCCTAACGAACTATCTCGAGATCGTCGGCGGCTCCAATTTCGGCGTTCGCAGCGACAATTATCCGGATTGGCATAACAGCTCCTGCCAGACCAACCTGGCCACGCAGGTCGCCGCGACGGACAATCCGCCCACCGGCAAGATCTGCCCGATTTCGGGCCAGGGAACCGACGCCGCGACCCCTGCTGTCGACACGACGAACGAAGTTCAAGGAACGCCCGGCGAGAACGACATCGACGGCGTTGCGTCCGTCCCGGCCGCGCAGGGCACCGTCGGCATGACGATCGCCGATCAGCTCGTCGCTCACCGCCTGTCCTGGAAAAGCTATCAGGAAAGCCTACCGCTCGCCGGCGCCGACAGCGTCAACTACAGCGATGGCGTCTTCACTGACAGCACGGATTTCAGCAAGATCACGCCCACGCTCAATCCGCCGCTTTCGCAGAGTTCCGTCGTCGCGCTCTACGCGGTCAAACATAACCCGTTCGCCTATTTCAAGTCTGTCCAGGACGGAGCGAATCCGAAAAACAGCTTGGCGAACATCGTCGACTTCGAAGGGGCATCCGGCCTTTATGCGGATCTTGCTGCAGGCGCATCGCCGAACTTTTCGTTGATTGCGCCTAATCAGTGCAACGACCAGCACGGACGCGGCAATGCGGGGGCATTCTGTGATTATGATCCAGCGTCGGACGGCTCTCAGGCGAGCCTGAACCCGGCCCTTATCCAGCGAGGCGACGTGGCCGTGCAGCGGATCGTGACTGCTATCCACCAGTCTTCGTCCTGGAGATATGGCCATAACGCCATTGTCCTCGTGTGGGACGAAAACGACTACAGCGTTGCGCCGAACGTTAACCAGGTCGTGGCCATCGTCGACACCAATTATGGCGCCCACGGCGTTAAGAGCGCCGTTCGATACACCCATTTCTCGTTGCTGAAGACGCTTGAATCCGAGCTCGGGCTGCCGTGCCTCAACCATGCCTGCGACGCCAACGTCAACTTGATGACGGATCTGTTTCGCTAGCCGCTAGACTGCGCTCCTTTGGTTTGGCTGCTGAGGGAGCGCGTGCATCTAGGTGAAAAGTCGTAAATCGGAGCGAGACCTCTGCGTTTCGCTCCGAATTTGTCTGCAGGGCCTTTATCGTTCGGCGCGGCCGTATCAATCCGCCGTCTTGCCGAGCCTACCGGCGAGATCCTGGATATATTGCCAGGCGGCGCGTCCGGAGCGCGAGCCGCGCGTGACCGCCCATTCGAGCGCCTCCCGCTCGATCGCGGCGCGGTCCTTCGCCAGGCCGAAATGGTCGGCGTAGCCGAAGACCATCGCCAGATAATCGTCTTGCGAGCAGGCATGAAAACCGAGCCAAAGACCGAAGCGGTCTGAAAGCGAGACCTTTTCCTCGACCGATTCGCCGGGATTGAGGGCGGTCCCCCGCTCATTCTCGACCATTTCCCGTGAAAGGATGTGGCGGCGATTCGACGTCGCATAGAAAAGAACGTTTCGCGGACGCCCCTCGACGCCGCCTTCGAGCGCGGCCTTGAGCGATTTGTAATTCGTATCCGCGGCGTCGAAGGAGAGATCGTCGCAAAAGACGATGAAGCGATGCGGCGCCTCGCGCAAAAGCGTCATCAAAGACGGCAGACTGTCGATGTCCTCGCGATGAATCTCGACGAGCTTCATCGGCGTGAAGCCGGGTGCGGCGGAAAGCCTCGCATTGGCCTCGGCATGGGCCGCCTTGACGAGGGACGATTTGCCCATGCCGCGCGCGCCCCAGAGAAGCGCATTGTTCGCGGCGAAGCCCTTCGCGAAGCGCAGGGTGTTGTCCAGGAGCGTGTCGCGCAGCCGGTCGACGCCGCGCAGGAGGTTCATTTCGACTCGATTGACGCGCGGCACAGGCTGCAACAGGGCCCTCGCGGCATGCCAGACGAAGGCGTCCGCGGCATTGAAGTCCGGCGGTGAGGGAGGCGGCGGGGCGAGCCGCTCCAGCGCGGCCGCGATCCGTTCGAGAATCGAGGCCGAGGGCGGCTCGGGATCAGGAGGAGCAGAGGCCATGTCGAGACGCGGTTCGCAGCGAGAGCCTTGCCGATGTACTCCGCCGCGGTCGAGCGGTCCAGCCCGCCGCGCGAAGCGGGCTATCCTTGGCGCGCCGCCGCGCTTGGTTTCCGTCGAATTCGCCGACGTGCGACGGCCGGGTTTCGGGAGAGCCGAAGCGACCGGCGGAAGGGCGCGGCCGGCCATTTGCGCGCCATTGCATTCGCGCCGGCTCCGGTTATATTCGCGCGCCGTTCTAGGCCAAAGCGCGCAAGCCGCAATCGAGGAGAGGGAAACTTGATCACATCTGCTTTCGCCCAAGCCGCTGGTGGTCCGGCTGGCGGCCCGCCGGGATCGTCAGACGTGATCCTTCAGCTCGTGCCTTTCGCGCTGATCTTCGTCATTCTGTATTTCCTGATCATACGTCCTCAGCAAAAGCGGGCGAAGGATCACGCCAATCTCATCAAGAATCTGCGCCGGGGCGATAGCGTCGTCACCAATGGCGGGCTGATCGGCAAGATCACCAAGGTGATCGACGACGCTGAGATCGAGCTCGAGATCGCGCCCAACGTACGGGTCCGCATGGCCCGCGCCATGATCTCCGAGGTTCGCGCCAAGGGCGAGCCGGTCAAGGAGCAATCGTGAATTTGCGCGGCCTCGCCCGCGCCTCCACTCGGAAGGCGTAGCTTCAAAGCCGGCCTGAACGCCAAGGGCCGATGCGGCTCCTCTTATTGTGGAAAAAGCCAACGCCATGCTGCGTTACGCCACCTGGAAGATCGTCTCCATCCTGGCCATGACGGTCTTCGCCGCTCTGATCATTGCGCCGAGTCTGTTGAGCCCACAGAGTCGGGAAGCGCTGATCGCGCATCTGCCGCGATGGATTCCAGTCCGCTCGATCGTGCTCGGCCTCGATCTGCAGGGCGGCTCCCATGTCGTGCTCGAGGTGGACGCGCCATCGGTGACGAAGACGCTGATCGAGAATCTGCGCGACAGCGTCAGGCGCATCCTTCGTGAGGAAAAAATAGCGATCACCGGCGGGATCGGCGTGCTGCCGCGCGGAGTTCAATTGCGCGTCCCCGATGCGACCGAGCGGGCCAAGGTCATGCCCAAGTTGAGGCAATTGGCCACGGCGGCGGGCAGCGGCTTGCCGGACGGCTCGCGCGTCCCCGCCTTCGACGTGACGGAGAGCGACAACGGACTTATTCAATTCACTGTGACGGAAGCCGGAGTCAACGCCAAGGTCCGCCGCGCCGTCGAGCAATCGATCGAAGTCCTGCGTCGTCGCGTCGACGCCCTCGGCACGACCGAGCCCAATATTCAGCGTCAGGGCGATGATCGGATCGTTGTCGAGGTTCCGGGCCTGCAGGACACAAGCAAGCTCAAGGAGATTCTCGGCACCACGGCCAAGCTCGAATTCCGCCTCGTCGCCGAGCCCGGCGCCGACTCCAGCGAGTTCGAGCAGCTCGACGACCAGGAACGGCCTGGCGCGAAATTGCCTGTAGAGAAGCGGGTGATGGTGCAGGGCGAGGATCTGGTCGACGCATCGCCGGGCTTCGACAGTCGCACCCAGGAGCCAATCGTCAATTTCCGCTTCAACATTCGCGGCGGCCAGAAATTCGGCGAGGTCACCTCGGAAAATGTCGGGCGCCCCTTTGCGATCGTCCTTGATGGAAAGGTTATCTCGGCGCCTCGGATCTTGAGCCCGATCACAGGCGGCGCAGGACAGATCTCAGGCCGCTTCTCGGTCGAGCAGGCGAATAATCTGGCGATTCTCCTTCGCGCCGGCGCTTTGCCGGCCAAGCTCACGATCGTTGAGGAGCGGACCGTCGGGCCGGGGCTCGGCCAGGATTCCATCGACGCCGGCAAGCGGGCGGCCTATGTCGGGGCCGGGCTCGTCGCTTTCTATATGCTCATCACCTATGGCGTTTTCGGCGTCTTCGCCAATATCGCGTTGTTGGTGCATATCGCCTTCATTTTCGCCGGCCTCATAATGCTTGGCGCGACGCTTACCTTGCCGGGCATTGCGGGAATTGTTCTCACGATCGGCATGGCGGTCGACTCCAATGTGCTGATCTATGAGCGCATCCGCGAGGAAGCTCATTTGGGCCGCTCGATTATTTCCGCGCTCGACGCCGGCTTCAACCGCGCCTTTGCGACGATCGTGGACTCTAACGTCACGATGTTCGTCGCCGCCGCCATCCTCTATTTTCTTGGCTCCGGACCGGTTCGCGGCTTCGCCGTCTCCTTGGCGCTCGGCATTCTGACCACCATCGTGACTGCGGTGACGATGACGCGAATGATGATCACGCTCTGGTATCGCTATAGGCGGCCGACTAAATTGCCGATCTAGAGCGCGTTCCGATTGGATTGAATCATCCAATCGACAGGAACACGCTCGAGAGCAGATGCGGAGTGGGCTTCGCCTTTTCTCCTTTCCGCTCTAGAATTATTTATGGCGCGTTGAAGCCGGCTGAGGCGGTTCGTCGGACCGCCAGCGGCAAAGGGTCCAAATCTATGAAGCTTCTGCGCCTTGCGCCCGAGAACACTAAATTTCCCTTCATGCGGTTCCGCCGCGTGAGCTATCCGTTCTCGGCCGTGCTCTCGATCGTCTCGGTCGTGCTCTTTCTCAGCGTCGGGATGAATTTCGGCATCGACTTTTCCGGCGGCACGCTCATCGAGCTGCGGGCCAAGAGCGGGACAGCCGATCTCGCCGCCTTGCGCGCCGCCGCCGAGCATATGAATGTCGGAGACGTCGAGGTGCAGGGGTTTGGGGCGCCCTCGGATGTGACCTTGCGCTTCGGCCTTCAGCCGGGAGGAGACGCCGCGCAGGAAGTCGCCGTGAGCCGCGTCAAGTCCGCGATCGGCGACGGTTACGATGTCCGCCGCACCGAAGTCGTCGGACCGCGTGTTTCCGGCGAACTCGTGCAGTCGGGCACGCTCGGCGTCGTCATCTCGATCCTCGCCGTGCTTTGCTATCTTTGGTTCCGCTTCGAATGGCAGTTTGCGGTCGGCGCCATTATCGCCACCATGCACGATCTGCTGCTGACCGTCGGTTTTTTCGCCTTGACCCGGCTTGAGTTCAACACAACCTCGATCGCGGCCATTCTCACCATCGTCGGCTATTCTCTGAACGAAACCGTCGTCGTGCTGGATCGCATCCGTGAAATGATGCGCAAATATCGCCGTATGCCGACCGATCAATTGATCGACGTCTCGGTCAACGCGGTCCTTCCCCGCACCATCATGACGGCGACGACCGTTTTTCTCGCGCTTTTCGCCCTTGTCGTCTTTGGCGGCCAGGTCATCCGCTCCTTCTCGATCGCGATGATCTGGGGCATTTTCGTCGCCACCTATTCCTCGGTTTTCATCTGCTCGCCCATGCTGATCTATCTCGGCCTGCGCAGCGACGCGGTGGGCGCCGCGCCCGAACCCTCCGGCAAGCTGGCGAAGACGTCGGCGTGAGGCGCTGAGGCGCTCCGATCATGGCGGAACGAAAATATGAGGGCTTTTTGCCCGGCGCCCATCCGATCGAGGGATATGGCGCCGGGGGCTTTCGTTTCGGCTCGATGTCGCATCGCGGCTCGATCCTCGCTCTGCCCTCCGGCATTCACGCATGGAGCGCGACGGCCCCGCAGGATATAGATATCGCTTCGCTGGAGCTTGTTTTCGCTGAGCCGCGCGGCTCGATCGAGCATCTTTTGATCGGGACCGGAACCGCGCTCGTTCCGCTCGGCGCCGAGTTGCGCCAGCGCCTGCGCGAGACGGGCATCAGGGCCGAGCCGATGTCGACCGGCGCGGCCGCGCGCACCTATTCCATCTTGCTCGGTGAAAAACGCCTCGTCGCAGCGGCTCTTCTGGCCGCGCCCTGATGACAGACGCGGCGGCCGCCGCCCCTGGCGCGGATTATTCCTATTGCGAGACGCTGCTGCGTCGGGACGATCCGGATCGTTGGCTCGCAAGCCTTTTCGCGCCGAGGGAGGCGCGGCCGCATATTCATGCGCTCTACGCCTTCAGCCTGGAAATCGCGCGCGTGAGGGAGATCGTCTCGGAGCCGCTGCTCGGAGAGATCCGATTTCAATGGTGGCGCGATGCGCTCGACGCGCCGGATCGTGCGGATGTCGCTGCAAATCCGGTCGCCGGGGCGCTGCTCGATACCGTCGTGCGCTTCGATCTTTCCAAACAGGCGCTGCTCGACCTGATCGACGCGCGGCTTTTCGATCTTTATGACGATCCGATGGAGAACATGGAGCAGCTCGACTCCTATGCGCGGGCAACCTCCTCCGGCCTTTTCCGCCTCGCTCGGCGCATTTTGGACCAGGACGAGGCCGCCGAAGGCCTGGGCGCGGCGGAACATGGCGGGATCGCTTATGCGCTGACCGGGCTCCTGCGCGCCTTGCCGTGGCATTGCGCGCGCGGACAAGTCTATGTTCCGCGCGACATCCTCGAAAAGAACGGCGTCGAGCCGGCGGAACTCGTCGCCGGGATCTCATCGCCGGGGGTGCTGGCGGCGCTCGCCGAATTGCGCGGCTTTGCGCGCCGCCATCTCGAGATCTTCGACACGCGGCTCGTCTGTCTGCCCGAGTCCGCCCGCGCCTGCTTCCTGCCCTTGAGCCTCTGCGAAGCCTATCTCCGCCGGATGGAGAAGCCCGGCTATGATCCATTCAAAACGCCAGTCGGGCTGCCGAAATGGCGCCGGCAATGGATTTTGTGGCGAGCGGCCGGGCGTTGGAGCGAGGCCCTACGATAAAGCAGCGTCCGAAGGGCTTTATTCGCCGCCCTTCGCTTGCTAGAACGCGCCTATGTTCATGATCAGAGCGTCCGATCTGCGTCGAATTACCAGCCCGGCTTGCGCCTGAACGGCAAGCGGCTTGCTTCGCCATTCGCGCCCGGCCGGGGACTTCTTGATTTCATTGGGCCGCGCCAAGATCCAAGCTCAGGACTGAAATGTCGGGATCGGAGCGGGAGCCCGTCCTTGCGGCTCGAGCCGCGACCATTTCGAGTACTGAAACGCCCATGAACGAGCAAAAGAGGCCGATCGGAGCGACCGATGAGAAACCGGCGGCAGCCGATGGCCAGCCGGATTATTCGAAAAGCCTTTATCTGCCGCAGACGGATTTTCCGATGCGCGCCGGGCTGCCGAAGAAGGAGCCTGAGATTCTCGCCCGCTGGAGCGAGATCGGCCTTTATCGTCAATTGCGCGAAGCTGGACGCGACCGCCCGAAATTCGTGCTTCACGATGGCCCTCCCTACGCCAATGGCAATATTCATATCGGCCATGCGCTGAACAAGATCCTGAAGGATCTAGTGACGCGCTCGCAACAAATGCTCGGCAAGGATTCCAACTATGTGCCGGGCTGGGACTGTCATGGCCTGCCGATCGAATGGAAGATCGAGGAATCCTATCGCGCCAAGGGCAAGAACAAGGACGCGGTGCCGGTCATCGAATTCCGCCGCGAATGCCGCGCCTTCGCCGAGCATTGGGTCGAGGTGCAACGCGAGGAGTTCAAGCGGCTCGGCGTGACTGGCGATTGGGACCATCCCTATCTGACCATGGCCTATCCGGCCGAGGCCCAGATCGCACGCGAGATCATGAAATTCGCCGCGAACGGCACGTTGTATCGCGGCTCCAAGCCGGTGATGTGGAGCGTTGTGGAGAAGACGGCGCTCGCGGAAGCTGAAGTGGAATACGAGGACCACACGAGCGATACGGTTTTTGTGGCGTTTCCGGTGACGTCCGGCGATGCCGAGCTGTTGGACGCGCGCATCGTCATATGGACAACGACGCCTTGGACAATTCCCGCCAATCGCGCGATCAGTTTTTCGTCTAAAATAGCCTACGGTCTTTATCGTGTGACCGCCGCTCCCGCGCAGAATTGGGCGAAGGTCGGCGACGCGTTTATTCTGGCCGACGCGTTGGCGGACGGCCTGTTCAAAGCGGCAAAGGTCGAAGGCTTTGTCCGCGCGCGGGACGTTGCGGCCGAAGCGCTCGTCGAATTGTCTTGCGCACATCCGCTCGCCGCGACGATTCCCGGCTATGCGTTTACGGTTCCGCTCCTTGATGGCGACCACGTCACCGAAGAAACCGGCACGGGCTTCGTCCATACCGCGCCGAGCCATGGTCGCGACGACTTCGACATCTGGATGGCGCATGGCCGCTGGCTCGCCGAGCGCAACATCGAGACGCGCATCCCCTATACGGTCGACGCCGACGGATTCCTGACCAATGAGGCGCCGGGCTTCGAGGGGCGCCGCGTCATCGACGACAAAGGCAATAAGGGCGACGCCAATGAGGCCGTCATCAAGGCCCTGATCGAGGCCGGCAACCTGGTGGCGCGCGGCAAGCTGAAGCATCAATATCCGCATAGTTGGCGCTCGAAAAAGCCGCTCATCTTTCGCAACACGCCGCAATGGTTCATCGCGCTCGATAGGCCGATCGACGCAGCCCCGACCGGCGCTCCGAGCAACGGGCTCACGCTGCGCGAGATCGCGCTTCAGGAGATCTCCGCGACCAAATGGTATCCCGCGGCGGGCGAGAATCGCATCACCGGCATGATCGCCAATCGCCCGGATTGGGTGGTCTCGCGCCAGCGCGCCTGGGGCGTGCCGATCGCCGTCTTCGTCCATAAGGAAACCAAGGAAATCCTGAAGGACGCCACGGTCAATCAACGGATCGCCGACGCCTTCGCGCAGGAGGGGGCCGACGCCTGGTTCGGCGAGCAGGCGGCCTATCGCTTTCTCGAGCCGGAATATAATCCGCGCGACTATGAAAAGATCGACGACGTGCTCGACGTCTGGTTCGACTCTGGCTCGACCCATGCCTTCACGCTCGACGATCCGATCCATTTTCCAGGTCTCGCTGGCATAAGGCGCGTCCGTGACGGCGGCGACGACGAGGTCATGTATCTCGAAGGCTCGGATCAGCATCGCGGCTGGTTCCACTCCTCCCTTCTCGAATCCTGCGGCACGCGCGGGCGCGCGCCCTATGACGCGGTTTTGACCCATGGCTTCGTCCTCGACGAGAAGGGCCAGAAGATGTCGAAATCGCAGGGCAATGTCGTCGCGCCGCAGACCGTCATCAAAGATTCCGGCGCCGATATTCTCCGGCTCTGGGTCGCGGCCTCGGATTATTCCGACGATCTCCGCATCGGTCCCGAAATTCTGAAGACTTTCGTCGAGACCTATCGCAAGCTGCGCAACACCATCCGTTGGATGCTCGGCTCGCTCGCTCATTACGATCCCCGTGAAACGATCGGCCATAATGGCATGGGCGAGCTCGAACGGCTCATGCTGCATCGCCTCGCCGAATTGGACGGCGAGATCCGCGACGCCTATCAGCGCTTTGATTACAAGCGCGTGGTGGCGCGCCTGTCGGCATTCCTCAACACAGATCTCTCAGCCTTCTATTTCGACATTCGCAAGGACGCGCTTTATTGCGATCCGCCGTCGAGCGAGAAGCGCCGCGCCGCGCTCGAGGCGATCAAGCAGATTTTCCGCTGCGTGACGCTGTGGCTCGCGCCGATCCTCGTCTTCACATCGGAAGAGATCTGGCTTTCGCGCTATCCCGATGCGGATTCTGTTCATCTCGAGGCCTTTCCCGAAGTTCCGGCGGCTTGGCGCGATGATGCGCTCGCCGCGAAATGGGAGCAGATCCGTCGGGTCCGTGCGGTCGTGACTGGCGCTCTTGAGATCGAGCGGGCGCAAAAGCGCATCGGCTCCTCGCTCGAAGCCGCGCCTGGGGTGTTCGTCTCCGACGATGGTTTGCGCGCGCTCCTCGAAACCGTCGATTTCGCCGAAATTTGCATCACGTCGGACCTTTCGATCGAGGCGGGCGAGGGGCCGGCCGAGGCCTTTCGACTCGACGACGTTCCGGGCGTCGCCGTGCTGCCGCGCCTCGCCGAAGGCCGCAAATGCGCAAGATCTTGGAAAATCTCGCCGCTTGTCGGAGCGGACCCTGAATTTCCCGACGTCACGCCGCGCGACGCCCGAGCCTTGCGCGAGCTTCGAGCGGCGGGCCGTTGGTCGTGAGTCTGCTGTCCGCGAGCCCACGCCTTCTCGGCGCCTTGGCCGCCGCCGCCGTGCTGGCGGCGGATCAGGCCAATAAGCTTTGGCTCATCTTCGTCTATGGCATCGAGGCGCGTCAGCCGGTTCGGCTCGCGCCGTTTTTCGACGTGGTTTACGCGAAAAATCCCGGCATTTCCTATTCACTGCTGCGGGCGCAGAGCCCGGTCGAGCGCGTCGCGCTGCTCGCCCTGACGCTCGCCGCGACAATCTGCATCGGGGTCTGGCTCTGGCGCGCGTCGACAAGGCTCGTTGGGCTGGGGCTCGGCCTGATCGTCGGCGGCGCGCTGGGCAATGCGGTCGACCGCATTGCCTATGGCTTCGTCGCGGATTTCTATCATTTCCACGTCGGCTCGTTTTCCTGGTACGTCTTCAATCTCGCCGATGTCGCGATCGTCATCGGCGTCGCGCTCCTTCTTTACGATTCCTTATTTTTGACGCGCAAAACTCCGGCGGCGGACGGCGCCGCTCAAAGATGACGCATCGGCGCCGGGCTGCCGCCAAATTGCCTTGAAGCTCCTTAAAATGTCTCGATGGAGCTTGACGATGCGACGCGCGCTCCGGCCGCGTGCTTGGGCGCGAGGAATGGAAAAGGGGTGGCCCTATGGTCTTCGGAAAAGTTGGACCTCGTGAAACGGGCGTCGCCGGCGTGTGCGCGCTGGCGGTTTTGATCCTGGCGGCGCTTGCCGGCGTTTCGCCGGCGAAGGCCCAGGAAGACACCAATACATTCAACTCCATGCTCGGCTTTTTCGGCATGCAGTTCGACAAGGAGCAGGATTCGATCGATTATCGCGCGCGAGCGCCGATCGTCGTCCCGCCGAAATTGGATTTGCCGCCGCCGAAGGAGGCTGTTCGCAGCGCCGCTTGGCCGACCGATCCGGACGTAGCGGAGCGCCGCCGCGCCGCCATCGATTCGCGCAGGCCGGCGCCGCAGCTGACGCCCAACGCCCGCGCCGAGCTTTCACAGGCGGAATTGCAGCATGGCGTCAGCGCCAATAAGGCGCTGCCGAGCGAAGGCCCGGCGAGCGAGTGTCAGGCGAGCTCTGGGACGCCGATTTGCCTTTATGCGCCTTGGAAGTCGCTCCAAAATACGCTCGCCGGAACTCAGGGCGACGACCAGCCGCAACTGGGCGAGGAGCCCGAACGGCGCTATTTGACCGAGCCGCCGCCGGGCTATCGGAAAGCGACCGCCACCGCCAAAGCAACGATCGAAGCGCCGAGAGAGCAGCCGGACGCCGCCGACCCGAAAGCCTATATCCGCTCTCAGCAGCATAAGTTTTCCGTCGACAATTGAGTTGATTCGCCACGTACAGGCACATTGCGCTTGGGGCCTGTGAGTCCAAGGCGGTTTCTTGAGCCGATTCTCCCTCCGGGAGGATCGGCTTTGCTTTTTGTCGGGTCCGCGCCTAATTTTACGAAAGACAGTCGTTAAATCTGTCCGCGCCCAATTGCGATAAACCTGTGACGCTTTCGAAATTCTGTCCTATATTTGCATAGAACGCTTAGCTGACGGCGACGTGCGCCGGCGGCGGAACGAGGAAAGCGACGCATTCTATGTCAATCGGTCACTCTGCGGCGGCGCCGGGCGCCGTTTTTTTGACGCCGTCCCCGGCGTCCCCCGGCAAGCCCTCTGGCCCGGCGATCGCGCAAGCCAAGCTCGCCAATGGCCTTGACGTCGTCGTCATCCCCGATCATCGCGCGCCGGTCGTGACCCATATGGTCTGGTATCGCAACGGCTCCGCCGACGATCCATTAGGCAAGTCAGGCATCGCCCATTTTCTTGAACATTTAATGTTCAAGGGCACAAAGAATAATCCACAAGGCAAGTTCTCCGAGCTTGTCGCGGATTTCGGCGGCCAGGAAAACGCCTTCACGGCGAATGACTACACCGCTTATTTCCAGCGCGTCGCCAAAGACCATCTCGCCGTCTGCATGGAATATGAGGCGGACCGGATGAAAAACCTCGTTCTGACGGACGAGGTGGTCGCGCCCGAGCGCGACGTCGTCCTCGAAGAACGCCGCATGCGCACCGATTCCGATCCATCGGATCTCTTGAATGAAGCCGTTCAGGCGGCGCTCTTCACCCAGCATCCCTATGGCAAGCCGATCATTGGCTGGAACCATGAGATCGAGGGCCTCGGCCGCGATGACGCGCTCGCCTATTACGATCGCTTCTACACGCCGGAAAACGCGATTCTCGTCGTCGCCGGTGATGTGGCGCCGCAAGAGGTCATCGACCTTGCGCAGAAGATTTATGGACCGGTGGCGTCGCGCGGCGCGGCGCCGAAGCGGACGCGCCCGCGCGAGCCCGAGCCGCGCGCCCATCGCCTCGTGACGCTTTCCGACGAGAAAGTGGAGCAGCCCTCCCATCAAAGCGTGTTTCTCGTTCCGTCTTACCGCACCGCGGCGCCCGGCCAGGCCGAGGCGCTGGAGGTTCTCGCCCATCTTCTCGGCGGCGGTCAGACAAGCCTCATGTTCAAGAAATTGGTCATGGACGAGAAGATCGCCGTGGCCGCGGGCGCGCATTATCAAGGCACGGCGGTCGACGACACGCGCTTTTACGTCTTCGCAGTGCCGGCGCCCGGCGTCACGTTGGAGCAGCTCGACGATGCGATCGACAAAATCATCGCGCAAGTCGCCGAGCATGGCGTGAACGAGGCCGATTTCCACCGCGCCAAGACGCGCCTCGTCGCCGAGGCCGTTTATGCGCAGGACAATCAGGCGACGCTCGCGCGCTGGTATGGCGCATCGCTCGCGACAGGCCTCACAATCGAGGACGTCGCGCATTGGCCCGAGCGGATCGAGGCGGTGACCGCCGAGGACGTGAAAAAGGCCGCGCGCTGGCTCGACAAGGCGCGCAGCGTGACCGGCTTCCTCCTGCCTGCGGCGACGCCGACCAGGCTCGAGGGCGACGTCGATCCCGCGCTCGCCGGCTGAACTTTGTATTTTTCGCCGCGACCCCCGAAGATGGGGAGCGGGCTTTTGGACAAGAGCGAGATGACTGCACGCGCAAGCACCGAAAATCCCTCACGCGCGGCCGCCGTGCAGAAGGTCGTCTCGAAGGGCGGCATAGAGGCCTGGCTCGTCGAAGATTACGCGGTCCCCCTGGTCGCGCTCGAATTCGCCTTTAAGGGCGGCGCGGCGCAAGACCCGATCGGCAAGCCGGGCGTGGCCACGCTTCTGGCCGGCCTGCTCGACGAAGGCGCCGGCCCCTATGACGACGAGGCCTTTCATCGTGCGCTCGACGAGGACGCGATCGAGCTCTCTTTTTCGGCCGATCGCGACGTCCTGACGGGGCGCATGCAGACTCTGTCGCGCAACATCGGGCGCGCCTTCGAGCTTTTGCGCCTCGCCGTCGCCGAGCCCCGCCTCGACCCCGGCCCCTTGGAGCGGGTCGTGAGCCAAGTCGCCGCGAGCCTCAAGCGCGAAGCCAATGATCCGGATTTCGTCGCCGGCCGCGCGTTTCGGGGGCTCTCCTATCCTGGGCATCCCTATGGCCTGCCGGTGCGCGGCGATCTCGCGACCTTGCCGACGCTGGCTCGAGGCAATCTGATCGACATGCGGACGCGAACCTTCGCGCGCGACCATCTCAAGATCGCGGTGGTCGGCGCGATCGACGCCGCGACCCTCGCCGGCCATCTCGACGACGTCTTCGGCGCCCTGCCTGAAAAGGCCGATCTCGATCCCGTGGCCCTGGTCTCCTTCTCGGGCGAGGGAGTGCGGGACATAACGCCGGTCGACGTTCCGCAATCGACCATCCGCTTCGGCCGCCAGGGCATCGCCCGCAAGGATCCGGACTTCATCGCCGCCACGGTCGTCAATCATATTCTCGGCGGCGGCATATTCTCGGCGCGGCTCTTTCGCGAGGTGCGCGAGAAGCGCGGCCTCGCCTATTCGGTCTATTCGCAGCTCGTCGCCTTCGATCACGCGGCCTATTTGAGCGGCGGCACCTCGACCAAGAACGAGCGCGCCGCCGAATCGATGGACGTGATCCAGGGCGAGATCGCGAGCCTCGCCGAGCATGGCCCGACCGAGCAGGAACTCGACAAAGCGAGGAAATATCTCATCGGCTCCTATGCGCTGCGCTTCGACACATCGACCAAGATCGCGGGCCAGCTCGTCCATCTCCAGACCGAGGGCTTCGGCGTCGAATATCTCGACGAGCGCAACAAGCTCATCGCCGCCGTCACGATGGAGGACGCCAAGCGCGCCGCCAAGCGCCTCTTCGGCGACGCCAAGCTGCTTGTCACGGTCGCCGGCCGGCCTGAAGGGATGTGAGGGCGGGGGCGCGCCTTGTGTTTACGCCGACTTCCGCTGATTTGCGGCCATTACGCCGGTTGAGTTCGTCAGGAAATGGCGAAACCAGCTAGATGGTTTTGTCTCAATTTGAAATTTGGCAGGATTGACCTGCCTATCGCGCCCTTCCCAATTCTCCGGCATGTTTAGCGAAAAGCACATGGAGAAATTTCATGATGGGAAATCGCGGACCCTCAACGCAAGCCGAGTATGATGCGTTTTCGCGGCGCTGGCGCAGAATGCTGCATTGGCGTCGGGAGAGAGCTAAAGCGAATCAAGCGAGCCTTCGCAAAGCGTTTCCGTAAATCCCGCTTCGTCTTGGCAAAGGAGCAGATTGATGCTGACGGGGCCTCAAGGCGAGCGTCGCCCCGCCGATGTGATCGGCAATCCCTTCAAAGTCATGCGCATCCTCGCGGACGAGGGATAAGAGAATTGTGGTCCCGAGACCGGCAAGAGTAAAGCCGCGCAAGAGGTAGGACGGGCGGGAGGGTAGAAGCACGCCCATAACGAGCCGCCGGAGCCGTGCATCGAAATTGCCAAAAAAGCGGCAGCAAAACGATGGGGAAAGTCGGAGCAGCTCTTGTGTATGTTAAGAAAATGGACCATACAAGATGGTAAGATTTATTAACATGAGGGCATCGCATGGCGGTGGTCAAGACGAGAATCCTACGCGAGGAATGGGAGGTTGAGGCCCGCCTTGCCAAGCTGCAGCTTAATAAACGTAAGCTTCTTGAGGTCCGTTCGACGGCGATTGCCGCTGCGGCTGACGCTACCCCCTTTCATCCGGCTAACGCTGCGGGAACTTTTTCATATCAGCATGGCACCTTCGCGCTCCGAAATGAGTGTGTAGGAGAAAAGTGGGAGATCGACCGACCTAATGGCGTCGAAGCCATTCGGAATGAGGCGATCCGGGTCAAGGTCGTATTCGCCAATGTCGATGTCGCGTGCAATGACGAGCATGAACCGAAGCCCCGCTCAACCAAAGGCGCGGGCGCAGAGCGTCTCTGTGCCGACAATCTATTTGGAGAAACCTTGCCACGTTTCGCGCTGATTTCTGACGGCGACGGCTGGGTCATCTATTATCTTATGGTCGCTCCGAATGGAGCCGTTGAACTGAGCTGCCCAGTTGTCAAGGGCGGAACGTTCGAATCGTTCGTCGAACGTCTATATTTGTCGGACGGAAGCGATCTCGAAAGCGAACCGAAACTATCGCTGGACGATCAAGACATCGCCAACGATTTCGATCCGAAGATCGCGCGCAAATAACCCGATGATCACGAAGTTCAATCCGAAGAGGCTCATCCTTGCCCGGAAGCGGCGACGCCTGACGGGGAAAGACCTTGCTACGATTGCCGGTATTTCAGCCGTAACGATCTCGCGCGTTGAAAATGGCGACAATGAGCCTGACGAAGGAACCATCGCGCGGCTCGGATCGGCACTTAATTATCCCCAGGGCTTTTTCTTTGCGGATGATCCTGAAGAACTTGATACGAAGGCAGTGAGCTTTCGCAGTTTAACGAAGATGAGCGCGAAGGAGCGGGACGCTGCGATCGCAGCAGGTTGCTTGGGTGTGCAACTGAGCGATTGGCTTGAGGACCAGTTTAGTCTACCGGATACGAATCTGATCGATCTCAGCTACGAGACCGACGCCGAGGCAGCGGCTGGCGCTCTACGAGCATTCTGGGGATTAGGTGAGAAGCCTATTGGCAACATGATTGGGTTATTGGAGGTGCATGGTGTTCGGGTGTTCTCATTGTCGGAGGCGACCAAGACTGTCGATGCTTTTTCTTTCTGGCGAGACGACAGGCCGTTCGTTTTTCTGAACAACTTTAAAACCGCAGAGCACAGTATTTATGATTCGGCCCATGAATTATGCCACCTCGTGATGCATCGGCACGCGGGAGCACAGCCGTCACGGGCGGCGGAGCGGGAAGCTAATCAGTTTGCGTCTGCGTTTCTGATGCCGGCTAACGATGTGCGGCCGCGCATGCCTAAGTTTATTACCGTGGATATTATTATTAGAGCGAAGGCGCGTTGGCGCGTCTCTGCGATGGCAATGGCGTATCGTCTCCATTCGCTCGGAATGCTGAGTGAGTGGCAATACAAGTCCGCCTGCATTGAGTTGGGCCGCCGAGGATACCGCACAGGCGAACCTAACGGCATAGAGCGCGAAACGTCAGCTATATTGCGAAAGGTGCTTTCGCATCTGTGGGGCGAGCGCACTACGAAGCGGGAGATCGCCGGGTTCCTGCATCTTCCACAAGATGAACTGGAGGGGCTCATTTGGGGTCTCGCAGGGCCAATCGTTCGCCCTGGGAGGGATAGCGAACGACCTGGGCTACGATTAGTCTAAGCAAATAGTTTCCTTGCCGTTAGGCATGTAAGTTGTAAAGGCCTAGGTCCCGTTGACAAATAGGATTCCCATTAGGGTAAGGTTCTGATTCAAGGTCGCTTTCGGAAGGAGGCGGGCTTGATTCGGGGATTGATGTCGGATGAGGAATGGGCGTGTTTCGAGCCGTTCGTGACGGTTCGCGGCGCGCATAGCGGGCGACGGCCGAAGGACCACCGCCTCGTTCTCGATGGGATTTTCTGGATTGCCCGCACCGGCGCGCAATGGCGGGACCTGCACGAGCATTTCGGCAAATGGTCGTCGGTCTATCGGCAGTTCCGGCGCTGGACTCTCAGTGGGCTGTGGGAGCTCCTTCTGGAAGCCCTGAATGAAACCGAGGGCGTTGGCGAGACCGTCCAGATGATCGACTCGACCATCATCCGGGCGCATCACTGCGCCGCCGGCGCTAAAGGGGGACTCCGCGTCAGGGTCTTGGCCGCTCGAGAGGTGGCTTCACGACAAAGATTCACCTCCGCACGAACGGCGAAGGACTGCCGATAGCCGCAAAGATCACCGCAGGCGAGGTCTCGGATTATTCGGGCTTCGCCCCCTTGATGGAAGCGGAAGGACCTGAGGCCAAAGTCCTGCTCGCCGATCGTGGTTATGATTCCGATCATATTCGCGAAACGCTGGAGAAAACAGGCGCTGCGGCCATCATTCCGACGCGCCGAAACCGCAAGATCCAAATCCAGATCGACAGTCACATCTATGCCTTGCGCAACCGCGTCGAGCGTTGCTTCAACAAGCTCAAAAACTCTCGGCGCCTCGCAACCCGCTACGACAAAACCGCAGCCAGCTATCTCGGGTTCGTCCAAATCGCCGCGATCAGGATCTGGATGCGCATATTTGTCAACAGGACCTAGAAATCTTCTCTCGGCCAATATCAGATTTCGCCATTCATCTCATGGCCGGCATTATCGGCGAGGCGGGCTCGAGTCTGTCAAGGATGCAAAGCACCGGCTTCGCCGGCGCGAGCATAGCTCGCGTCCTTGACAGACTCGAGCCGCTCGCCAAACTCGCCGTCAAGAGATGAATGGCAAGTTGCGACGCCTTGGCGCTAGAGCGCGTTCCGATTGGATGGAATCATCCAATCGAAAAGAACTCGCTCCAAATCAATAGGGTGGAGCATGTTCTAATCGAAAAAGTTGATCAACTTTTTCGGAACATGCTCTAAGGGCGCGCCGGCTGATTCACACTGAAATTTCAGTCGATCCCACCACCTTAAAGCGTCACCGCCGTCCTGGCGCTTGTAAGCTTTCACGTTTTTTCGGACATAAATGTCTCACGTGAAACATGTTGGCCGGGGGGCGGCGGTCGTCGGCCTTCGCGGTGCAAGCGCCGCATGATAGGCTTTGCGTTCAAGAGAGAATCTCCCATGCCCGTCCGCCGTCTCGATCCCGTGCTGGTCGACCGCATCGCCGCGGGCGAAGTCGTGGAGCGGCCGGCCTCGGCCTTGAAGGAACTCGTCGAGAACGCGCTCGACGCGGGCGCGAGCCGGATCGACATCGCCGTCGAAGCCGGCGGCAGGCGGCTCATTCGCGTCGCCGACAATGGTTCCGGCATGAATGCAGAGGATCTCGATCTCGCGGTTGAGCGCCACGCCACCTCGAAATTGCCGGACGGCGATCTTTCCGCCATAGCCACGCTCGGCTTTCGTGGCGAGGCCTTGCCGTCGATCGGTTCGGTCGCGACGCTCGTGATCTCCTCCCGCGCCGAGGCTTCGCTGCATGCTGTCAAGCTCCGGGTCGACCAGGGCCGCAAGCACGGCCCCGCGCCTTGCGCCCAGGCCCAAGGCACGCAGGTCGAGGTGCGCGACCTTTTCGCGGCGACCCCGGCGCGGCTGAAATTCCTCAAGACCGATCGCGCCGAGGCCCGCGCCTGCGCCGATGTCGCGCATCGCCTGGCCATGGCTCATCAAGGCGTCCGCTTCAGCTTTGCAAGCGACCTCGGCGCCGGGTTCGATCTGCCGGTCTGCGAGCCGGGCGAGGCGGGGCTTCTCGCGCGGCTCGCCGAGATCATGGGAGAGGAGTTCCGCGCCAACGCGCTGCGCGTCGAAGCCTTGCGGGAGGGCCTCCGCCTCGAAGGCTTCGCCGGCCTGCCGACCTGGCATCGCGCCAATGCCTCGGAACAATATCTATTCGTCAACGGCCGGCCGGTTCGCGACAAGCTTTTCGCGGGCGCCATCCGCGCCGCCTATATGGATTATCTGCCGCAAGGACGCCATCCGGCGCTCGTTCTGTTTCTGACGGTCGAGCCGCGCGAGGTCGACGTCAATGTCCATCCGGCCAAGGCGGAAGTGCGGTTTCGCGATCCGGGCCTCGCCCGAGGGCTGATCATCGGCGCCTTGAAGCAAAGCCTCGCGGCGGCCCTGCATCGCGCCACCCCGGGCAAGGGCGCGGCGGCTCTTGATCTCATCGCGCGGCGCTCCGAGGCTCCTGGCGCTGGCTTTTCCTATCGCCCGCCGCAGGCTCCGGCCATGGCCGAGTGGGATTGGCGCACTTCTCCCGCGCGGCCGGCCTCCTCTCCTCCCGGCGTCGCTGAGCCCGAGCCGCAGAGCTTCGGCTCGTTTCCCGAATTCAGCGCCTCCCTCGCCGTCGACGCGCGGGCGCATGAGGAGCCGCCGACGCAGGATATGCTCGACGCGCCGCTCGGCGCGGCGCGGGCGCAGATCCATGATTCGTATATTCTCGCCCAGACGCGAGACGGAATTATCCTTGTCGATCAGCATGCGGCGCATGAGCGTCTGGTCTATGAGCGGCTCAAGGCGGCGCGGGAGGGCGCGCGCGTCGAGCGCCAAGCCTTGCTCATTCCGGCGATCGTGGAGATGGGGCGCGGCGACGTCGAGCGCGTCGCCGAGGCGGGGCCGCTGCTCGCCGAGTTCGGCCTCGTCGTCGAGCCTTTCGGTCCGGGCGCCGTGGCGGTCGTCGAGATTCCTGCCGCGTTGAAGATCGACGACGCGCAAGCGCTCGTGCGCGATCTCGCCGCTGCAATGCGCGAGGACGACCGCGCTCTGGCGCCGGTCGAAAAGCGCCTGCATCATGTGCTCGCCACTATGGCCTGCCATCATTCCGTGCGCGCGGGGCGACGGCTTCGCGCCGATGAAATGAATGCGCTGCTGCGGGAGATGGAGCGCACGCCGGGCTCGGGCCAGTGCAACCACGGCCGCCCGACCTATATCGAGATCAAGCTGGCCGATCTTGAAAAACTGTTCGATCGCAAATAGAGCGCTGAAGCGCGGTCGGGCGCGGGCGAGACGCTTCGGGGCCGGCGCGACCTTTGAGCGGGATCGGTCACGACCGGGCGAGCAGTACTGCCGTTGCTGGTTAGCACGAGATAAATGAGTTCGTCCGATGAATTGCCGGCGCGGAAATAAATGGGCCGCACATGCTTGTCGCCCGGAACAGTGTAGGCGACCTTGGTGGGAAGCGGCACCGGCTTGTCGAGGCCCTTGCCTTCGAATTGAGAAACGCCTTGCATGAATTTCGGTGTCTCTGGCATGGATTTTCTCCATACAAGCTGTTGGGAGTTCATGCGGCAAACTGTCGCAAGATGAAGGTTTCATGTTGCGGCGGTTTTGACAAGAATCATTTCATGGGCCGCCCTCACGCCTCGCTCGACCGCGAGACCTGACCAGTTCCCTTGCTAAGGCTTCGTCGCGCCACGTCTCGCCGCGGCGCGCGCAACTCCGCCTCTCTGAAATTGGTCCTCGCATGAATGTCCTTCTCATCGGTTCGGGCGGCCGCGAGCACGCCATCGCCATCGCGCTCGCGAAGAGCCCTATCTTGGGCAAGCTTTTCGTCGCGCCCGGAAATCCGGGCATGGCGGCGCTTGGTGAGCCTGTCGTTCTCGACGTCGCCGATCACGCGGCGGTCGCGAGCTTTTGCCATTTGATGAATATCGATCTTGTCGTCATCGGCCCCGAGGCCCCTCTGGTCGCGGGCCTTGTCGATGATCTTGCCTCGGCGGGCGTCAAGGCCTTCGGGCCGAGCAAACTGGCCGCGCGGCTCGAAGGCTCGAAGGGGTTCACAAAGGATTTTTGCCGCCGCTTCGACATCCCGACCGCCGCCTACGCGCGCTTTAGCGACGCCTCCGCCGCCGAGGCCCATGCGCGGGAGAAGGGCGCGCCGATCGTCGTCAAGGCCGATGGGCTCGCCTCCGGCAAGGGGGTGGTCGTGGCGATGAGCCTCGCGGAGGCGGAGGCCGCGATCGACATGATCTTCGCTGGCGGCTTCGGCGCGGCGGGGAAGGAGGTCGTGGTCGAGGAGTTTCTCCCCGGCGAGGAGGCTTCTTTCTTCGCGCTGTGCGACGGGCGCCGCGCCATGGCTTTGGCCTCGGCGCAAGATCATAAGCGCGTCGGCGAGGGCGAGACCGGTCCCAACACGGGCGGCATGGGCGCCTATTCGCCGACGCCGATCATGGACGCCGTGGTGAGCGACAAGGTCATGCGCGAGATCGTGGCGCCGACGCTCGCCGGCATGGCCGAGATGGGCGCGCCCTTTAAGGGCGTGCTTTTCGTCGGCTTGATGATCGACGCCAAGGGGCCGAAGCTGATCGAGTTCAACGTGCGCTTCGGCGATCCGGAGACTCAGGCCATTCTGCCGCGCTTGGAAGAAGATCTTCTCGCGCTCATGCTCGATTGCGTCGAAGAGCGTCTGCCGCAGCGCGCGGCGCGGCTCTCGCCTTTGACCGCGCTGAGCGTCGTCCTCGCCGCCAAGGGCTATCCCGCCGCGCCGGAGAAGGGCAGCGAGATCCGCGGGCTCGAACGCGCGGCCTCCATGCCCTTCGTCTCGATCACGCATGCGGGGACAAGGCGTGCGGGCGAGAAAATTCTCGCCGACGGCGGGCGGGTTCTGAACGTCACAGCGCTCGGCGCAGACGTGGCCGAGGCGCGCGCCCGCGCCTATGCGGCGGTCGAGGCGATCGATTGGCCGGAAGGATTCTATCGCCGGGACATAGGCTGGCGGGCGCTGAAGCGCGCTTGACGAAGCGTGGGACGCTATCGAAAGCGCGCGAAAACGATCTGCGTGTCGCCATAGCTCCGCGCGTCGATCAAGTTGAAGCCTTCGGGCAAGGCGATCTCCGCCTGCGCGGTCTCTTCAATGACCAGCAGCGCGCCCTCGGCGAGCCAGCCGCCGTCTCGTAAACCCGCCAGCGTCGGAGCTGCGAGCCCCTTTCCATAGGGCGGATCGAGAAAGGCGAGATTGAAGCGATCCTGCGCCGCAGCCGTCCCGAGCTTTCGCGCGTCTCGGCGTAGGATATGGACGGCGTCACCGAGGCGGAGCGTTTCGACATTGGCGCGGATCAGCGCGCAGGCCTCGGCGCCTTGCTCCACGAAACAAGCGAAGCGCGCGCCGCGCGACAGGGCCTCGAGCCCCAGAGCGCCCGTGCCCGCATAGACATCGAGAACGCGCGCGTCTTCGACCGGGTCGCCATAAGAATGCGCGAGAATATTGAACAGCGTTTCCCGCAAGCGATCCGAGGTCGGCCGGATCGCCTGCGAGGCGGGGCCCTTCAAGCTGCGCCCTTTCAAGCGGCCGCCGATGATGCGCATGATAAATTAGCGCTTGCCTTGCGGGCGTCCTTTGCCTGAACCGCCGCCTTGCCTCGGTCCGCTTCGCCCGCCGGGCTTTCCAGCGGACTTGCCGCCGGGCTTATTGCCTGGGTGGGGTCTTCCGCCGATTTTGGCGTCGCCAGACCGCGCGGGCCGGCCGTCTTTGGCTTTGTTGGCAGGCCGCGATGAGCGCGGGCGTTCGGCGAAGCGTTTCGAATCGACCTTGCCTCCGCCTTGCGCACTCGTCTTTTCAGAAAAGCTCCGCCTTTTGTCTTGCGCTCCCTCGGTCGATGAGGACCGCTTGTGCGTCGGGCCGGCCGCCTTGGCGCCGCCTTCGGCTGGGCCTTTTGGCTTCGCCGCGCGGGCGGAGCCCTTGAAACGTTCGGCTCTCGGCTCGCGCGCGCCAGGGGCCGCGGCCTTGTCCGAACGGGTCCGCCGCTCGCCCCGCGGCCCCTCGGCGCTGCCTTCGGCTGCGCCTTTCGACCTCGCCGCGCGGGCGGAGCCCTCGAAACGTTCGGCTTTCGGCGCGCGCCCGCCAGGGGCCGCGGACTTGTCCCAACGAGTCCGGCGCTCCCCGCGCGACCCTTCCACCCCGGCGGCGGACGCCGGCCGTGCGGAAGAGGCGGGGCGGCGCGCAGGCCGCAGGGCCTCCTCGCGGCTCTTGCGCTCGGCCTCGAAACGGCGCGCGTTGCGCGTGGCCGGCAGTCCGAGCGCGGCCTGCTTGGTCCGCTCGGGCGCGGCGGGCACGAGGCGCTCAATTTGAATTGTCCTACCGCTGCGGTCCTCCGTTTCCCGGCGTTCGACCCGTTTGCGCGCGCCGCTCAACCTCATATCTTCGGCGCGCAGCGTCGAGACATGTTTGCGCGGCCCCGGCCGCGGCTTGCCTCGCGTCTCGGGGGCGGGCGCCTGCTCGCGCGCGCCGATGTCGCGTGGTTTCCCCTCGCGCGGGCTCCGCTGCGCGCCGCGCCCGCGATCCGCCCCACTCGCCTGCGGCCGCTCCCGGCGGGGGCCTTCGATTCGTTCCGGCGCGGCGATGGGTTCTTCGGCAGGGCTCGAAAAATCCACGCGCGCGGCTTTGGCGAGGCTGGGGCCGAGCTGATCGCGCAGGACGCGCATGCGCACCTCCTCGACCGCGCCCTCGGCCAATTCGCCGAGTTGGAACGGCCCGAAGGAGAGCCGGATGAGCCGGTTCACCACAAGGCCCAAATGCTCGAGCACGCGCTTGATCTCGCGATTTTTGCCTTCGCGCAGCCCCAGCGTCAGCCAGCTGTTCGCGCCTTGCTCGCGATCGAGCTTGGCCTCGATCCCCGCGTAATTCACGCCGTCGACGCTCACGCCCTCGCGCAGCCGATCGAGAATGGCTTGGTCGGTTTCGCCCTTAGCCCGCACGCGATAGCGCCGGACCCAGCCCGTCTCCGGCAGTTCGAGGACGCGCGCGAGCCCGCCGTCATTGGTCAGGAGCAAGAGCCCTTCCGTGTTGATGTCGAGGCGGCCGACGCTGACGACGCGCGGACCTTCCGGCCAATGCTCGCGCAAATAGTCGAAGACGGTCGAGCGGCCTTCGGGGTCGCGCTCCGTGCTCACAAGGCCGCGAGGCTTGTGGAATAAGAAAAGCCGCGTGCGGGCGCGCTGCGCGAGCGGCGCGTCATCCACCATGATCTTGTCGTCGGGGCCGACATTGACTGCGGGGTCCGTCACCAACGCGCCATTCAAGGCGACGCGGCCCGACTCGATCCAGCTTTCCGCCGTGCGTCGCGAGCAAAGCCCGGCCCGAGCCATGACCTTGGCGATGCGCTGCGCGCCGTCGCTTTCGGCCGCCTCGAAAGGGGGAGCCGCGGCTTTCGTCTTGCCGCCGGTGCGCCGCTCCAATTGATCGAGATCTCGCGGCTTCCGCGTCGGCTTTACGCCCTCGCCCGCGGCGTGTTTCTTGGTCGCGGCGTATTTCTCGAGCGTGGAACGAGGTTTCGCTGCGAATTTGGCTCCGGGCTTCTTCGTGGAGCCGGCGCCGCGAGAGGCGGCTTCCTTGCGCGGCGGTTGTGAGCCTTTTGTTCGCGCATCCGAGCGCTGTTGCGGGCGGCCCGCTGGCCGGGGCGGACGATGGTCTTTAGTTGGGCGATCGCGCATGAATGCTGATAACAGAGTTCGCGCCCAAAGGGGAATCCTGGCGTCGGTCGCAAGCCCATCGATTTGACGCGCTCGAGGCCATTCGCTCTATGCTTCATTCGGATAGCGCCAATCCCAAGATTCACGTCGATCCGATGTCCTGCGCCTTCGCTGAAGCGCGTGCCGCCGGCGTCCGCGGCGAGGTCCCGATCGGCGCGGCGATCGCGCGCGACGGCGTGGTTTTGGCGCGCGCTGGAAACCGCACCCTGGAGGACAGCGATCCGACGGCCCATGCCGAGATCTTGGCGATTCGCGCGGCGTGCCGCGCGCTCGGCAGCGAAAGATTGGTCGGCTGTGATCTCTACGTGACGCTTGAGCCTTGCGCCATGTGCGCCGGGGCCATTTCCTTCGCCCGCATAAGGCGGCTTTATTGGGCTGCGCCTGATCCGAAAGGCGGCGGCGTCGAGCATGGTCCGCGCTTTTTCGCGCAGCCGACCTGCCATCACGCGCCGGAGCTCTATGGCGGCATTCGCGAGAGCGAAGCTGCCGAGATGTTGCGCCGCTTTTTCGCCGCGCGGAGATGAGGCGAAGGCTGCGACGATCCTCAAGGCGTCGACGGAAGATCTTTCTCGACGACGAAATCGACGAGCTTCGCCGCGCCGCCATGGTTCTCGAAACGGTAAGGCGCGCCGGACAGAATCGTGACGCTCATGCCGGGCTTCAGCGCCAAAGCCGGCCGGCCCTCGATCTCGAGGGTAAGGTCGCCTTCGAGCACATAAAGCAATTGGGCGCCCGGATGGGCGAAGGTCGGGACGCTGGACCGAGCCTCGATCGTGACCAGATCCAAGAAGCTGATCTTATCGGGCGGAAGTTCGAGCCTCTGCAATTCCTTGCGCTGCAAAGGCTCCTGTTGGGCTTGACTCGGGCCGAGCAGGGTCGCGACCGCCAAACACGAAGCCATAAGTTGCTTTTGCAAGGTCTTTACTCCGATGAAAGCGACCGAAATTCGTTCTGCGCCATTATGCTTGAGCGCGGCGCGGCCGAGGCCGCGACTTGACAGCCGAAGGGGCGAACTCATACACGTTTGCAACCCTGAAGCATGTTCCGAATTGCTGACTTCCTTATTTCGATCAGGACATGCTCCTCGTCATTAGAAGATGCGCGCTTGCGTTCAGACAGTGTGTCTGATCGGCAGCGCTTCGGGCGAAGCGTCATATGACCGATAAACCGAAGCTCCGTGTCCTCCTATGCGCGCCGCGTGGATTTTGCGCCGGCGTTGTGCGCGCCATCGATGCGGTGGAGGAGGCGCTTCGGATCCATGGCGCGCCCGTCTATGTCCGCCATGAGATCGTCCACAATAAATATGTCGTCGAGGGCCTTCGGGCCAAAGGCGCGATCTTTGTCGAGGAACTGGACGAAGTGCCCGATACGTCCAAGCCGGTAATTTTTTCGGCCCACGGCGTTCCGAAGGCGATTCCGGAGGAGGCCGTGGCGCGAAATATTTTTGCGATCGACGCCACCTGTCCGCTCGTGACCAAAGTCCATCGCGAAGCCGAGCTCCATTTCCGTCAGGGCCGCCAAGTCATCCTCGTCGGCCACGCCGGCCATCCCGAAGTCGTGGGTACGATAGGGCAATTGCCGCCGGGTTCGATCATCCTGGTCCAGACAGTCGAAGACATCGAGAATCTGCAGCCGAAGGACGAGGAAAACCTCGCTTATGTCACTCAGACGACGCTGTCGATCGACGACACGCGTAGCATGGTCGATGCGTTGCTGCGGCGGTTTCCCCGCATGATCGGTCCGCATCGCGAGGACATTTGCTACGCGACGACAAATCGACAGGAAGCGGTGAAGCATATCGCGCCCGTCGTCGACGCGCTTCTGGTCGTCGGCTCCTCCAACTCCTCCAATTCACAGCGGTTGAAGGAAGTCGCCGAACGATCCGGATGCAAGCTCGCGCGGCTGGTTCTGCGCGCCGAGGACGTCGACTGGGATTTATTCTCCGGGATCACCTCGCTCGGAATCACCGCTGGCGCGTCGGCGCCGGAGATTTTGGTCGAGGAAATCATGGACGCCTTCGCGGAGCGGTTCGAGCTCCATGTCGAGACGGTCTCAACGGCCGACGAGGCGGTGTTCTTTCCCTTGCCGCGCGAATTGCGGCAGGCTGTTTAGCGCGGCGACCTCCGCATCAGGCCGTCGGCGTAGCGTCGCCGGTTCGGGCAAGAGAGCTTTCAGGCGCATTGACGAGACCTTCGGCGATCCTTATCGCGGGACCGACGGCGAGCGGCAAGTCCGCCCTGGCGCTTCGCTTCGCGCGCGCCCATGACGGCGTCGTGATCAACGCCGACTCGATGCAGGTCTATCGCGATCTCAGGGTGCTGACGGCGCGTCCCAGTGCGCAAGATGAAGCCAAGGCGCCGCATCGCCTTTTCGGCCATGTCGACGGCGCTATCAATCATTCCGTTGGGCTTTGGCTCGAAGACGCCCGCACTGCGCTCGAGGAGGCCGCGCGCGATGCGCGCCTGCCGATCTTCGTCGGCGGCACAGGCCTTTATTTGAAGGCTCTGACCCAGGGCCTCTCGGCGATTCCGCCGGTCCCGACGGAGGTCCGCGAGAGTCTTCGCGCACGGGCCGAGGGTGTCCCGGTCTCAGAGCTTCACGCCGAGCTCTCGCGCCGCGATCCCCTGACTGCGGCGCGGCTTCGGCCGACTGATCCGCAGCGCATCTTGCGGGCGCTTGAAGTGTTTGAGGCGACCGGCGAGAGCTTGGCCTCGTTCCAGGCGCAGCGCTCGCCGCCGCTCCTCGATCCGCAAGACGCGCTCGCTCTGTTCCTCGCCCCCGATCGGCCGTTGTTGACGGAACGGATCGACGCGCGTTTCGACGCCATGCTCGAGTCGGGAGCTTTGGAGGAAGCGAAGGCTCTCGCCGCGCGCGGCATCGATCCCGCGCTGCCGGTCATGCGCGCGCATGGGACGCCGCATCTCATCGCCTCTCTCCGAGGCGAAATTTCGTTGGACGAGGCGGCGCGGCGCAGCAAGCTCGACACGCGCCAATACGCCAAGCGGCAATTCACCTTCGCGCGACATCAACTCGGCATGTTTCGCTGGGTCGCGCCCGAAGTGGCGGAAGCTTTGGCCGCCGCCGAAATCGGTCAATGATGCCAATAGACGATCTGGCCGATGGTCAAAAGAATCTCGGTGATGATCAGAACCACGACCGTCGCCTCGAGCCGCGTCGCGCGGTCGGCGTCGATCATGTCGGTGAGGGCGCGGGCGGTCTCGACGATCGTGGCGAGCTTATGCTTTAGGGTCTCGGCGCGCTCCCGCAACTCATATTCATCTTCGAGGCGGGCGTAGAGTCGCTCGAGATCGGGCCGGTCCCAGAGCACGTCGGGCTTTTCCTCCACCGCGACGCGGCCGGAGACGCGATGCTGGACGAGCAGCGTCTGGCCGATCAGTTTCAGCATGGAGCGCCGCTTCCAGGGCGGGCGGCCGTTGCGCGCGAGATCGGCCGCGAACGGCTCTATAATGTCGAAGACGAAATTGACCTCGCGCTCGTCGCGGCCGAGCGAGACCGTCTTGGCCAGCGCGTCCGCGATCACGAGGAGGCGCTGCGGGGACAGGTCCTTCATGGTGATGACCCCGCCGGGAGGGATCTTGTCGTCATGGTCCGGCGAGATCTCGAGGATAGCGGTCTCATCGTCCACATGCTCATGCGGTCCGGAAACCCTGGCCTTGATTTGATTGAGGACCTCGTCCTCTTCGAGCGGGGACAGGCCGACCATGACCGCGACGCCGTAGCGATAAAGCGCGACGAAACCATTGGCGCCGACCTGGAACGCGAGTGGCGTCGCCGAAATCATGTCGGATCGCTCGAGTCCGGCGGCGTCGATGCGGTCGCCGAGCATGAGCGCCCGCGCCCGGAGGCGCATGGGGCTCTGGGGCGCGTGCAAGGCGGGTTGGGTGGTGGTCATTTCCTATCCCTAGAGCAGATCGGCGCGAGGCGGAAGCGCGAACGATGTGGCCGGCTTCGGCCGAGCGCCCCCGGCCAAAGCTAAGCCCCGAGAAGATCCGCGAGATCGAGCAGGTTCGCCGCGGCGAAATCGACCGGATGGCTCGGCGCCGACTCGCCGGCGCCGCCGGACCCATGCTCGTCGGGCCGGGCGATATGGGCGGTGCGTAGGCCGCAGGTGGCGGCCGCGGCGAGGTCGGAGCTATGCGCCGCGACCATCATGCAGGCCTCGGGCGGAAGATCGAAGGCTTCGGCCGCGGCCAGATAAACACGCGGCTTAGGCTTGTAATCGCCGGCGAGCTCGGCGCCGAGGATCGCGTCAAAAAGAAATCCATTGCGGCGCGAAAGATCGACGAGAAGCGAGATATTGCCATTCGACACAGGCGCGCAAAGAAAATTGGCGTGAAGCCGCTCTAGTCCCGCGGTCGCGTCAGGCCAGGCGTCGAGCCTATGCCAGGCGAGATTGAGATCGAGCAGGACAGGCTCGGGAAGACCCGCAAGGCCAAAACGCGGAAGGATGCGGTCGAGATTGCGCCGATGGATGATGTCGAGACGGGAAAATGGAATGCGGCCGGAGCGAACCTCTTCCATGCCGACCTGATATTCGCCGCGCCAGGCGTCGGCGAAGGCCGGCCAATCGAGATTGAAGCCGAGCGGCGCGAGCGTCGCCTCGGCCTGTCCGGCGACGCCGCGGCGCCAGTCGACCAAAGTGCCGAAGACGTCGAAGAACAAGGCTTTCACTTCAGGCGACGCCGCCAAGACAAGGCCTCCTAGGAGGGCGCGGACGCTTGCGGCTTTCGCGAGGGGCGCAACGAGCCGCCGCAACTGTGTTGACCGCGCGGATTCCAGCCGGTATAGAACGACAATAGCTTTGTTGGGGCAATATCGTGAAAATTTCCCTTCTCGTAAGACGCGCGCCGGAGACGGGACGGAGATAGGCTTCGTACTCCCGAAACTGGCGCATATCCGAGGCCCTCAGGGGCCTTTTTTATTGCCTGAAGGCGCTTGATTAGCCGATAGCCAATGGAATCCTCCTAAGGGGCCATGTCATGTCCAATCTTTTGACCGGCGCGGAAATGGTCGTCCGAGCCTTGCAGGACCAAGGCGTCGAGACGATCTTCGGCTATCCAGGCGGCGCCGTTCTGCCGATCTATGACGCGCTCTTTCATCAGAAGCACATCAAGCATGTGCTCGTGCGCCACGAGCAGGGCGCGGCCCATGCGGCCGAAGGATATGCCCGCTCCAGCGGCAAGGCCGGCGTTCTTCTCGTCACGTCGGGGCCGGGCGCGACCAACGCCATCACCGGCTTGACCGACGCCTTGATGGATTCGATCCCACTCGTCTGCATTACCGGTCAGGTGCCGACGCATCTCATCGGCTCCGACGCGTTCCAGGAATGCGATACGGTCGGCATCACCCGACATTGCACCAAGCACAACTATCTCGTTCGCCACGTCGACGATCTGGCCCGCGTTCTTCACGAGGCCTTCTATGTCGCCCAGAACGGGCGTCCCGGCCCGGTCGTGATCGACATTCCGAAGGACGTTCAATTCGCGGTTGGCGCTTATTTCGGTCCGCATAAGGTCGAGCACAAGACCTACAAGCCGAGACTGGAAGGCGACCCGGACAAGATCGCGCAAGCCGTCGAGATGATGGCCGCCGCAAAGCGCCCGATTTTCTACACTGGGGGCGGGGTCATCAATTCCGGCGTCGAGGCCTCGCATCTGCTGCGCGAGCTCGTCGGTCTCACCGGCTTTCCGATCACCTCGACCTTGATGGGGCTCGGGTCCTATCCGGCTTCCGGCGAGAAATGGCTTGGCATGCTCGGCATGCACGGCACGTTCGAGGCCAATAACGCCATGCATGATTGCGATCTGATGGTCGCCGTCGGCGCGCGGTTCGACGATCGCATCACCGGGCGGCTCGACGCCTTCTCGCCGGGGTCGAAAAAGATCCATGTCGACATCGATCCGTCGTCGATCAACAAGAACGTCAAGATCGATCTCGGAATCATCGGCGATTGCGCCCATGTGCTGCGCAAGATGGTCGAGCTTTGGCGGGCGAGGCGCCACGTCGCAAGCGCCGAGCCGCTCGCCAAATGGTGGGCCCAGATCGACCAATGGCGCGCGCGCAAATCGCTTTCCTACAAGGCGTCGAAAGAGGTCATCAAGCCGCAATTCGCGGTCCAGCGCCTCTACGAATTGACCAAGGCGCGCGACGTCTACATTACGACCGAGGTCGGCCAGCATCAGATGTGGGCTGCGCAACATTATCATTTCGAGGAGCCGAACCGCTGGATGACCTCCGGCGGCCTCGGCACAATGGGCTATGGCCTTCCGGCGGCGATCGGCGCCCAGTTGGCGCATCCGGACGCGCTCGTCGTCGATATCGCCGGCGAGGCCTCGATCCTCATGAACATCCAGGAGCTTTCGACCGCCGCGCAATATCGCCTGCCGGTCAAGGTCTTCATCCTCAACAATGAATATATGGGCATGGTCCGGCAATGGCAGGAGCTGTTGCATGATGGGCGCTACTCGGAAAGCTATTCAGAAGCCTTGCCGGATTTCGTCAAGCTCGCCGAAGCCTATGGCGCGCATGGAATCCGCTGCTCCGATCCGGCGCAGCTCGACGCCGCCATCCTCGAGATGATCGACACGCCGCGAACGGTGATCTTTGATTGCATCGTCGACAAGACCGAGAATTGCCTGCCGATGATCCCATCGGGCAAGGCGCATAATGAAATGATCCTGCCCGATCACGACGCCGAAATCGGGAGCGTGATCGACGCCCCCGGCAAAATGTTGGTGTAGCGACATGAACGCGCCTGCAGCCCCTCTCTCGCCTTACTCGTCCGCCCTCGGCAAATCCAACATCGAGGTCCATACGCTCTCGGTGCTCGTCGATAACGAGCCCGGCGTTCTCGCCCGCGTCGTCGGGCTTTTTTCTGGCCGCGGCTATAATATCGAAAGCCTGACGGTGGCCGAGGTCGCCCATGCCGAGCATCTGTCGCGCATCACCATTGTAACTACCGGAACGCCGGAAGCGATCGAGCAGATCGGGCATCAGCTTGAGCGTCTCGTGCCGGTTCATAAGGTGACGGACCTGACGTTGCGCGGCGGCGCCGTCGAACGCGAACTCGCGATGATCAAAGTCGCGGGCAAGGGGCCGGAGCGGCAAGAGGCCTTGCGCCTCGCCGACGCTTTTCGCGCGCGGGTGGTCGACGCCTCGATCGAGAGCTTCGTCTTCGAGCTGACCGGTAATGTCGGCAAGATCGATCAGTTCATCGAATTGATGCGGCCGATCGGGCTCGTCGAAGTTTCGCGCACCGGCGTCGCCGCGATCTCGCGCGGGCCGAACCCGATCGGGTGAGAAGGCGCGCGTTTGACCGGTTTTGACCGCAGCCGCGCCGCAGCCTAAAAGACTATCCATGCCATATGAGGCGGCGCGAATCCGCCGATTCAACGAGGAAACTTCGAGCAATGCGCGTTTATTACGATCGAGATGCCGACATCAATCTCATCAAGGGCAAGAAGGTCGCGATCATTGGCTTCGGCAGCCAGGGCCATGCGCATGCCTTGAACCTCAGGGATTCGGGCGTGAAGGAGATCGCGGTCGCTTTGCGCGAGGATTCGGCGACGGCAAAGAAGGCCGAGGCCGAAGGTCTTGAGGTCAAGAGCGTCTCCGACGCGGCGAAATGGGCCGATGTCGTGATGGTGCTTGCGCCCGACGAATTGCAGCGCGACATCTACCGCGATCATCTCAAGACCAATCTGAAGCAGGGCGCAGCCTTGCTCTTCGCGCATGGCCTCAACATTCACTTCAATCTGATCGAGCCGCGCGGCGACCTCGACATCATCATGGTCGCGCCGAAGGGGCCGGGCCATACGGTGCGCTCAGAATATAAGCGCGGCGGCGGCGTCCCCTGCCTGGTTGCCGTCGCGCGCAACCCGTCTGGCAACGCGCTCGATCTCGGCCTGTCCTACGCGTCGGCGATCGGCGGCGGCCGCGCTGGCATTATCGAGACGACGTTCCAGGAAGAATGCGAGACCGATCTCTTCGGCGAGCAGGTTGTGCTTTGCGGCGGCCTCGTCGAGCTGATCCGCAACGGGTTTGAGACCCTGGTCGAGGCCGGCTATGCGCCTGAAATGGCCTATTTTGAATGCCTGCACGAGGTGAAGCTTATAGTCGACCTCATCTACGAGGGCGGCATTGCGACGATGAATTATTCGGTCTCCAACACGGCCGAATATGGCGAATATGTCACCGGGCCGCGCATTGTGACGCCGGAGACCAAGGCCGAGATGAAGCGCGTGCTGAACGATATTCAATCCGGCCGCTTCACCCGCGACTGGATGCTCGAGAACGAAGTCAACCAGACCTCGTTCAAGGCGATGCGCGCGAAATCCGCCGCACATCCGATCGAGGAAGTCGGCGCGCGACTTCGCGCCATGATGCCTTGGATCGGCGCCAATAAGCTGGTCGACAAGGACAAGAACTGAGACTAGGGCCGCGGTTGTCGCCGAGGCGAGTCCGCGGCCTATCTCGAACGGCTAGTCGATAATGGTGATGCCGGCGATCTTCTGCTTCAGACTATCGCGTAAAGCGGAAGTCTCGTCGTCTTGATCGCCGACGACCATGATGACGGCGGTGGCGGGATTGGTTCCGATGCAGGTGATCGCCGCGTAGGCGCCGCCGCTTGTTCCGGCGACTTCATCGCGGCTGACGCGAATTGATTGCACGTTGAGATCGTGCATTGCGTCCCGTGCGAAGGAAAGGCATTGGTTTAGCTTAGCTGTATGCACCGGGGTCGTAGACCAGAAAAGCGAGGCGGCGCCGGCCGTGCCAGGCTGCAGTAAAAGCGCCGCTCCCATCGCGATCAAGAGTATTGGCCTTTTCACCGTCGTCGCAGATTTGCTCGCGCCCATGCTTCCCTCCCTCGGCTACTCCCAACGAATGAAAGTCGCGCGCGGCGGATCGCGTTCAAGGGGCGACATCTGATTTGATCGGGAGCGATCCGGCGCTGTCCAAACTAGTCAGCCCAGCTCATTTACGCAGGAAACTGGATGAGAGGCAGTCTTACACAAACTATGTTACATAAATTTGCGCAGACGGCATGATCGCTTCGAGCAGCTTTGTAAAATTGCGACTAGGTTGACGCGTCGCCGCGCGGCGGGCATTGAAGCGCAGCCTTAAGAAAGCTGCATCGCGCACGATCCTCGCACGCACGGACATCCATGGCCAAAATCAATGGAAATCAGATTGCGCCCGGCGCCGTCATCGAGCACGACGGCGGACTCTGGGTCGCGGTGAAGACCAATGCGGTGAAGCCCGGCAAGGGCGGCGCCTTCAATCAAGTCGAGCTGAAAAATCTCATCGACGGCCGCAAGCTCAACGAAAGATTCCGCGCTGACGCCACGGTCGAGGCGATCGACCTCGAGCTCAAGGATTTCAGCTTTCTCTATGCGCAAGGCGAGAGCCTCGTCTTCATGGACCTGGAAAGCTATGAGCAGATCGAGATCGCCACTGATTTCGTCGGCGAGCGCGCCGCCTTTCTGCAGGACGGGATGAAGGTCACGCTGCAAATGCACGAGGCGCGGCCGATCAGCATCAAGCTGCCGACCCATGTTACTTTGGAGATCGTCGAGGCCGATCCGGTCGTGCGAGCCCAGACCGCAACCTCGTCCTATAAGCCGGCGAAGCTCGAAAACGGCCTGCGCGTGATGGTGCCCGTGTTCATCGAGGCGGGCGAGAGAATCATCGTCGACACCAATGACGTCAGCTATATTCGACGGGCGGATTAAATGATTAGATCCGCGCTCATGAATGTGATGACGGCGGCCGCGCTCAAGGCGGGTCGCGGCCTGAAGCGCGACTTCGGCGAGGTCGAGAATCTGCAGGTCTCGGTCAAGGGGCCGGGCGACTTCGTCTCCGCCGCCGATAAGAAGGCGGAAAAAATCCTTCAGGAGGAGCTCGCCAAGGCGCGGCCGGGCTATGGCTTCGTGCTCGAGGAGAGCGGCGAGATCGAAGGCTCCGATAAAAGCCATACCTGGTTCATCGATCCGCTCGACGGCACCACCAATTTTCTGCATGGCCTGCCTATCTTCGCCATCTCGATCGGCCTCGCCCGCGAAGGGCAGATCGTCGCCGGCCTCGTCTACAATCCGGCGACCGACGACATGTTCGTCGCCGAGAAAGGGCAGGGCGCCTATTACAATAACCGGCGCCTGCGGGTGGCCGCCCGCAAGGATATGGCGGACACGCTGATCGGCTGCGGCGTGCCCCATCTCGGCAAGGCCAAGGAACATCCCCGCTTTAAAGCGGAACTCGCCGAGGTGATGGCGCGGGCGGGAAATATTCGTCGCCTCGGCGCGGCGGCGCTCGATCTCTGTTTTGTCGCGGCCGGAAATTACGACGGCTTCTGGGAGCGCAATCTTCAGCCCTGGGACATGGCCGCAGGAATCATCATGATCCGTGAGGCCGGCGGCTTCGTCACCGACGCGGACGGCGGCCATGACATGCTGGCCAAGGGATCGATCTGCGCCGGCAATGACGCCATCCATCGCGCTTTGCTCGGCCTCATTCGCGCGCCCTAACGTAGCCGCGGCCTGCGCCGCGGCAAGGCGATGACGAGATTGCATTGCCAAGCTCATGCAATCTCGTTAGCTCCCAACGTCGAAAGACTGCTCAGGGAGCTTAGGGACCGAATGTCGGGCCGCGCATCGACCAATATCAGAGTAGCGGCTTTGGCCGTCGTGACCGGCGTGGCGATCCCCAACGCAGCGGAGGCGGCGGAGCATATCGACGGCGCGCATCTCCCTGTGCTTTTGGGGCTGCCATTCGCCGGCATCCTGCTTTCGATCGCGCTCGGGCCGCTCGTCGTCAAGGAATGGTGGCATATCCACTACGAAAAGGCGGCCGCTTTCTGGGCGATGTTGACGCTCGTCGGCCTCGCCTTTGTCGAAGGCCCGGCCGCCGCTGCGGCGGCTTTCGCGCATAATATGGCGTTGGACTATCTGCCCTTCATCCTGATGCTCTTCGCTTTGTTCACGGCCGCGGGCGGGATTTCCATCTCCGGCAAGCTCAAAGGCTCACCCCTCGTCAACTGCGCGTTTCTCGGCATCGGCGCGGCGCTTGCGAGCCTTGTCGGAACGACCGGCGCGTCGATGATTCTGATCCGGCCACTTATCCGCGCCAATCAAAGCCGCAGGGCCAAGGGGCATGTCGTCGTCTTCTTCATCTTTCTCGTTTCGAATATCGGCGGCGCCTTGACGCCGCTCGGCGATCCGCCGCTTTTCCTTGGCTTCCTGCATGGAATCGCGTTTTTCTGGACCGCGCGCATGCTTTGGCCGCAAACTCTCTTCGCGATTTGCGTCTTGTTGGCCCTATTCTATCTCATTGACTGCTATTTTCATTATCGGGAGAATCCTTATTACTATCTTTGGGACGCTCCCGAGGGGCGATCCGGCTTGGCCGCGCGTGAGGGCCGATTGAGGTTCGGCGGCCTCATCAATTTCGCGCTCATCGGCATTGCGATCGGGGCGATCGTCGCAAGTGGGCTGTGGCGACCCAATGTCGGCTTCGATATTTTCGGCGCGAGGATCGAATTGCAAAACGCGGTTCGCGAGGCAACGATGATCGGCGTCGGCCTCGCCTCGCTTGCATTGACCGGCGCGCGGACGCGGGCGGCGAATGGTTTCGATTGGGAGCCGATCAAGGAGGTCGCTTATCTTTTCGCAGGCATTTTCGTCTGCATCATACCCGTGATGTCCATGCTGCAGGCAGGCGCCGACGGGCCTTTCGCGCCGGCCATTCGCCTCCTCGATTATCCAGGCGGCGCGCCCAACAATGCGATCTATTTTTGGGCGACGGGGCTGTTGTCGTCGTTTCTCGACAATGCCCCGACCTATCTGGTTTTTTTCGAGCTCGCGGGCGGCGATCCGAGCGCGCTCATGGGCCCGCTCGCCAACACATTGGCGGCAATTTCGCTGGGCGCCGTCTTCATGGGCGCGAACACCTACGTTGGAAATGCGCCGAATTTCATGGTCTACGCCATCGCCCGAGACGCTGGCGTGAAAATGCCGAGCTTCTTCGGCTATATGCTCTGGTCCGGCTCGATTCTTTTGCCGCTTTTCGCTGCCGTCACTTGGCTTTTCATGCGCTGATTTTTAGGCGAATGGGCGCCGCTATACGCTCCTGCATCAGGATTTCGGCCGCCGCTTTTGTTCCGCGCGCATGAGATTGAGACATTCGAGGGTCGAGGCCATGTCGAGCGCGCTCACCCCATCGACCTCGCAGGCGAGATCCGCGCCCGCCTCGAGCAAGGCCTTGAGCGCCTTCGCCTTGCCCGCCGAAGCGGCGTACATGAGCGCCGTCGAGCCATTGACATTTCTATGGTCGAGATCGGCGCCCGCGGCGATCAGCATGGCGACGATCGCTGGATCGTCGCCGACGCAGGCGAGCCAAAGCGGCTGGCCGCCGTCTCCATTGCAGGCGTCGACCCGCGCGCCTGCGCGCAATAATTCGGCGACGATGTCCGGCGGACCCTTATAGGCCGCCGTCATCAAAGGGGTGAGCGCATTGGCGCCGACGCCGTTGACGTCTTCGGGTGAAAAGTTTTCCGCGACGAGAAAAGCCCGCAGCGCGTCGCTCAGCGCGGCGGGCGCCGCCGCATGCGCCGGGTCCCGATGCGCTTCAACCCAAGCGTCATAGCCGCCATCCAAGCTGAGAGCCTGGGTGAAACCCAAATCGGCGAAGGTCTTGGCGAAGTCCTGGCTGGAATTGCCCTTGCGGCAATAGACGAGAACGGGCATGTCCTTTGGCGCGCCGGTCAGGAACTCATGGAGATTGTCGCGGCCCGCGCGCCGCGCGCCGTCGATATGGCCCTTCGCATAGGAAGCTTCGTCGCGAACGTCGAGCACCAGCGTTTCGCCCTTGCTGAGCAGCTCACGGGCGAAGGCGACGTCGACTCGTCGGAAGGCAATCTCTTGACTCATGATGAGCGCCTTTCCCGACGCGAATGGAACGAATCTGTCCGGCACGGAGTCGGACGCCCGGCAGATGCAGGAATCATGCGGGCGGGCGCGACGCGTGGAAACGTTCGGCCATCCCCAAAAAAAACCTGGAAGCGCCGGCTGCGCATTTATGGTTTTTTCATGGAACGAACCGCGCAGCTTGGACGTTCAATGCCCGACAGCAAGACGCAGCGCATCGAACGGGGGTTGCCAAACGATGTTCCAGGTTCGCATTTCCAAGTCCAAGATTTTGGCGGCAGCCGCCGCCGTTTCTTTCATCGCGACGAGCGCGCAAGCCTTTGACGGCGGCGGATTCGCCGGTCTCTTCGGCAACCAGCCGCAGCAGCAAAACAACATTCAACATGCGAGCCTGCCGACCGAGCTCAATCATGAGACGCGCGCAACCCGCACCGTTGTGAACGATCCTACAGGCGAGCGCGCCGGCACGATCACGATCGACACCAAGAATCGCTATCTCTATCTGTCGATGGATGGCGGCAAGGCGATGCGCTATGACGTCGGCGTCGGACGCGAGGGCTTCGCGTGGCAGGGCCGCGCCTACATCGGCCGCCGCGCCGAATGGCCGACCTGGACTCCGCCAGCCGCCATGTTGAAGCGCCGTCCCGATCTTCCGCGCGTCATGAAAGGCAGCATCGCCAATCCGCTTGGCGCGCGCGCCATGTATCTCTACAACGGGCATGGCGACACAATGTTTCGCATCCACGGAACCAATGAGCCCGATACGATCGGCCAGGCTGTGTCCTCCGGCTGCATCCGCCTGCTCAACGACGACGTGGTCGACCTCTATCAACGGGTGAAAATCGGAGCGCCCGTGATCGTGCTTTAACTCCGAAAAAACGGTTGGAAGCAAAACTGGACCGGTTCCGGCGAAAGCCGAATCGGTCCTTCTTTGTTTTTGCGAGGGGTCGGATGAAGAGCGAAATTCTAGTTTTCGCCATTTTTATCCGATGAGATTAAAGCGGGCCGGGGGAACAAAGGAATTCAGCTGATCGAGTGTCCAGATGCGTCGTCCCGTTGCAAGCCTCGCCCTAAAGAATCTGTCCTTGCTGGCCGCAGGGGTTTCATTTTTCGTCTTCGCTGAGCCCGCCTCGGCGCAATGGCGCAATTATTACGGCTACCAAGCCTATCCTTCGTACCCGCCTTACGACTATCCGGCTTATCCAAATTTTTTCCCGGCCGACCCGCCGCCGCCCTATGTCGGCAATCCCTACCGCTACGGCCAGCCCGCCGCTCCCGCGCCCGCCTATGAGCCCGGCGATCCCTATGCGCCTCGCGCGGGCGCAAGAGGCTATCGCGAACCCTCGGGCCAAGAGGATGTCGAGCTTGGCGTTAATTTTCGCGAGCGCACCGCGACCACGGTGCAGAATCCGACCCGTGAGCCGCCGGGGACGATCGTGATCGACACAAGGTCGCGACATCTCTACCTTGTGCAATCGGGCGGAGGCGCGATCCAATATGGCATAGGCGTCGGCCGCCAGGGATTCGAGTGGAAAGGCGTGGCGCGCGTTGGCCGCAAGGCCGAATGGCCGCGTTGGATTCCGCCGAAGGAAATGTTGCAGCGACGGCCCGATTTGCCGGAGCAAATGGACGGCGGCATCGAGAATCCGCTCGGCGCCCGCGCCCTTTATCTTTACCAGGGCGATAAAGACACGCTGTTTCGCATTCACGGCACGAATGAGCCGGATTCGATCGGAAAGGCCGTGTCGTCCGGGTGCATCCGCATGATGAACGCCGACGTCATCGACCTTTATCAGCGCGTCGGGGTCGGCGCGCGGGTCGTCGTCCTTTAGCGCCGCGCGCGTTTCTGCTCTACCGCGGCAACAGGCTCGAGCCCATCAGGAAGGCGTCGACCGCGCGCGCGGTCTGACGACCTTCCCGGATCGCCCATACCACAAGGGATTGGCCGCGCCGCATATCTCCGCAGGCGAAGACGCGGGCGACCGACGTCGCATAGCCCTGCTGATCGGCGGCGACGTTTCCGCGCGCGTCAAAGGCCACTCCGAGGCTATCCAAGAGTCCGTCGTGAACCGGCGCGACAAAGCCCATCGCGAGCAGGACGAGGTCGGCCTTGATCTCGAACGCGCTGCCCGGAATCTCTTTAAGATTGTCATCGAGTCTGACGCAGACGAGCGCCTTCACCGCCCCATCCTTGCCGCGCAATTCCTTGGTGAGAACCGAGAACTCCCGCTTGGCGCCTTCTTCCTGCGACGAGGAAGTTCTGAGTTTCAAAGGCCAGTTCGGCCAGGTCAGAAGCTTGTTTTCCTTTTCCGGGGGCTGCGGGAGAATTTCAAGCTGGGTCACCGAAAGCGCGCCTTGGCGGATCGAGGTCCCGATGCAGTCGGAGCCGGTGTCGCCGCCGCCGATCACGACGACATGCTTGGCGGAGGCGAGGATCGGTTCATTGGTGTGAATCGGCTCGCGCCCGATGCGTCGATTCTGCTGCGGCAAAAATTCCATGGCGAAATGCACGCCGGAAAGATCGCGGCCCGGTACGGGCAGATCGCGCGGCTTTTCGGCGCCGCCGGCGAGAACGACGGCGTCGAAATCCTCCAGCAAGGACGTCGCGGCGATGTCGACGCCCACATTGACGCTGACGTGAAAGCTCACGCCTTCCGCCTGCATTTGATCGATCCGCCGGTCGATCAAATGTTTCTCCATCTTGAAGTCGGGGATGCCATAGCGCAACAGGCCGCCGGGCTTGGCGTTTTTCTCGAACACATGCGCGTCATGGCCCGCGCGGGCGAGCTGTTGCGCGCAGGCGAGGCCGGCGGGACCTGAGCCGACGATGGCGATTTTCCGGCCCGTCTTGACCTCGGGGATCTCGGGCCGCAACCATCCATTCGCCCAGGCGCGGTCGACGATCGCGCATTCGATCGTCTTGATCGTCACCGGATTGTCGGAGAGATTTAGCGTGCAGGAGGCCTCGCAGGGGGCGGGGCAAACCCGGCCGGTGAATTCCGGGAAATTATTCGTCGAGTGGAGATTGCGCGAGGCCTCTTCCCAATCCGAGCGGTAGACGAGATCGTTCCAATCGGGGATCTGATTGTTGACCGGGCAACCCGTGTGACAATAGGGGATGCCGCAATTCATGCAGCGCGCGGCCTGATCCTTGGTCGCTTCCTCCGAAAGCGGGATCAGGAATTCCTTGTAGTGGCGAATCCTGTCGGAGGCCGGCGCATAGCGTCGGTCACGTCGATCGATTTCAAGGAACCCCGTCACCTTGCCCATTGGAAATCCTCTGCCGGACGTAAGTCCGAAACAACGAATTGAAGTTTCCGGCCACTTCCGGAACGGAATGCCGCTATCGGATGCGCCGATGAACGTCGACGACGAAAGCCGACGCCAAAGGAGGACGCGCCGACGCTGGATCCGCGTCACAGCCGGCGCGGAGCTTCGCGCTGGCTGGGTCTCTCATCAGCCCTATTAAATCCCCACGGTTGCGAGAACGACCTGCTCGTGTTTCGCCACCATTTGCTCGATTGCGCGGCGGTATTCCACCGGCATGACCTTACGGAACTTGCCCTTGTAGTCGCACCAATGATCGAGGATCTCGCGCGCCCGCGCCGAGCCCGTGTAGCGCGCATGGTTCGCAATCAACTGATGCAGGCGTTCGGCGTCGAACCGGGTCATATCGGCCATGACGTCGACCCGCCCGTGCGAGTCGAGATCGCCGCCCTGGTGATAGCTCTTCTGCATTTCTTCTTCTTCCTCCGCGATCGGCTCGAGCTCGACCATCGAAAGATTGCAGCGGTCCGCGAAACGGCCGTCCTCGTCGAGGACATAGGCGATGCCGCCCGACATGCCGGCGGCGAAATTGCGCCCGGTCTCGCCGATGACGACGACGATCCCGCCGGTCATATATTCGCAGCCATGGTCGCCGACGCCTTCGACGACCGCGACCGCGCCGGAATTGCGCACGGCGAAACGCTCTCCGGCGACGCCGCGGAAATAGCATTCGCCCGAGATCGCGCCATAGAGCGCGGTGTTGCCGACAATGATCGAGTTCTCGGCCGCGGCGCGCGAGGCCGCCGGTGGATAGACGATGATCCGTCCGCCCGAAAGGCCTTTGCCGACATAATCATTGGCTTGCCCCTCGAGCTCGAGCGTGACGCCAGCCGCGAGCCAGGCGCCGAAGCTTTGGCCGGCAGTGCCCTTGGCGGCGATCTGAATCGTCCCGTCGGGCAAGCCGGCATGACCGTAGCGTTTTGCGATCTCGCCCGACAACATGGCGCCGATCGTCCGATTGGTGTTGTTGACGGTCGTTTGGATCTGCACCGGCGCGCCGGTTTCGATCGCAGCCTTGGCGTCTTCGATGAGCTTGCGGTCGAGCGCCTTGTCGAGGCTGTGATCCTGACGTTCGGAATGGAAGATCGGCTCGCCCGGCGCCGCTTGCGGCTTATGAAACAGCTTCGAGAAATCGAGGCCTTGCGTCTTCCAATGCGCGACCGCCTTCTGCTTGTCGAGCATTTGCATCTGGCCGATCATCTCGTCGAAGCGGCGATAGCCCATCTCGGCCATGAGCCGCCGCGTCTCCTCGGCGACGAAGAAGAAGAAATTGATGACATGCTCGGGCTGGCCGGTGAACCGCTTGCGCAGCACCGGGTCCTGCGTCGCGATGCCCACCGGGCAAGTGTTCAAGTGGCATTTGCGCATCATGATGCAGCCGGCCGCGATCAGGGGCGCGGTGGCGAAGCCGAATTCATCGGCGCCGAGCAAGGCCCCGACAACGACGTCGCGTCCGGTGCGCAAGCCGCCGTCGACCTGCACGGCGATGCGGCCGCGCAGCCGGTTCAGCACGAGCGTCTGATGCGTCTCCGCGAGCCCGATTTCCCACGGGCTGCCGGCATGTTTGATCGAGGTGAGCGGCGAGGCGCCGGTGCCGCCCTCGAAGCCGGAAATCGTGACATGATCCGCGCGTCCTTTGGAGACTCCGGCGGCGACGGTTCCGACGCCGACCTCGGAGACGAGCTTGACCGAGACATCCGCTGCGGGATTGACGTTTTTCAGATCATAGATCAGCTGCGCCAGATCCTCGATCGAATAGATGTCGTGATGCGGCGGCGGCGAAATCAGGCCGACGCCTTGCGTCGAATGACGCACCTTGGCGATGACGGCGTCGACCTTATGGCCGGGCAATTGGCCGCCTTCGCCGGGCTTCGCCCCTTGCGCCATCTTGATCTGAATCATGTCGGCGTTGACGAGATATTCGGTCGTCACGCCAAACCGGCCGGAAGCGACCTGCTTGATCGCCGAGCGCATGGAATCGCCATTGGGCAAAGGCTTGTAGCGATCGGATTCCTCGCCGCCTTCGCCGGTGTTGGATTTGCCGCCGATCCGGTTCATCGCGATCGCCAGGGTCGTATGGGCCTCGCGGGAGATCGAACCATAGGACATCGCGCCCGTTGCGAAGCGACGCACGATCGAGGCGGCGGGCTCGACCTCCTCGAGCGGGACCTTCGCGCGGCCGTCCTCCTCGGCGCTTTTGATGCGGAAGAGGCCGCGAATGTTCAAAGGCTGCTCGGACTGATCGTTCAACAGCGCGGCATAGGCGCGATAGGTCTCTTCTTGATTGCCGCGCACGGCATGTTGCAACAGCGTCACCGATTGCGGCGACCAAGAATGCGCCTCGCCGCGAATGCGGAAGGCGTAGTCGCCGCCGACGTCGAGCGCATTGCGATAGATCGGCGCGTCGCCGAAGGCGTCCTTGTGGCGGCGCAAGGTCTCCTGCGCGATCTCCGGCAGGCCGACTCCGCCGATGCGGCTCGCTGTGCCGGTGAAATAGCGCTGGACGAAATCCTCGGCGAGACCGACGGCGTCGAAGATCTGCGCGCCGCAATAGGATTGATAGGTCGAGATGCCCATCTTGGACATGACCTTCAACAGCCCCTTGTCGATCGACTTGATGTAGCGCTTGCAGGCCTCGTAGCCGTCGACGTCGTCGAAAAGCTCATCGGCCATCGCGGTGAGGGTCTCGAAGGCGAGATAGGGATTGATCGCCTCGGCGCCATAGCCGGCGAGAAGCGCGAAATGATGGACCTCGCGGGCCTCGCCGGTCTCGACGACGAGGCCGACCGAGGTGCGAAGCCCCTTGCGGATCAGATGATGATGCACCGCCGCCGTTGCGAGCAGCGAGGGAATCGGGATGCGGTCCGGCCCGGCGAGGCGGTCCGAGAGGATGATGATGTTGAATCCGCCCATTACCGCATGATCGGCGCGGTCGCAAAGACGCGTCAACGCGTCTTCCATGCCCTCAGCGCCCGCCTCCGCGGCATAGGTGATGTCGAGCGTCTTTGTCTCGAAGGCCTCCTCGAAATGACCGATCGAGCGGATTTTCTCGAGATCGCCATTGGTGAGGATCGGCTGGCGAACCTCGAGACGCTTGCGCTTCGAATTGCCTTCGTGGTCGAGGATGTTCGGCCGCGGCCCGATGAAGGACACGAGGCTCATCACCAATTCCTCGCGGATCGGATCGATCGGCGGGTTGGTCACCTGCGCGAAATTCTGCTTGAAATAGGTAAAGAGCGGCTTGGAATTGGAGGAGAGCGCCGAAATCGGCGTATCCGTGCCCATGGAGCCGACCGCTTCCTGCCCGGTCACTGCCATGGGCGACATCAGGAGCGAGAGATCTTCCTGCGTGTAGCCGAAGGCCTGTTGCCGGTCGAGCAGCGAAACATCGGTGCGGGTCGCGCGCGGCTCGACCATGTTCAGGTCTTCGAGCACGATCTGCGTGCGCTTCACCCATTCGGCATAGGGATGCGACAGGGCGAGCGCGCTCTTCATCTCGTCGTCGGAGATGATGCGGCCCTGCTCCAGATCCACGAGCAGCATCTTGCCCGGTTGCAACCGCCATTTGGCGACGATCCGCTCCTCGGGAATCGGCAGCACGCCGACTTCGGAGGCCAGCACGACGAGCCCATCGTCGGTCACGATATACCGCGCCGGACGCAATCCGTTGCGGTCCAACGTGGCGCCGATCTGGCGCCCATCGGTGAAGGCGACGGCGGCGGGCCCGTCCCAAGGCTCCATCAGAGCGGCGTGATATTCGTAGAAGGCGCGCCGCGCCTCGTCCATCTGCGGATTGCCGGCCCAGGCTTCCGGGATCAGCATCATCATCGCATGGGCGAGCGAATAGCCGCCTTGGACAAGGAATTCGAGCGCATTGTCGAAACAGGCCGTGTCCGACTGGCCCTCATAGGAAATCGGCCAGAGCTTGCTGATGTCATTGCCGAACAGGCCCGAGGCGACCGAGGCTTGCCGCGCGGCCATCCAATTGACGTTGCCGCGCAGGGTGTTGATCTCGCCGTTATGGGCGACGAGACGGTAGGGATGCGCGAGCGACCAGGTCGGAAAAGTGTTGGTCGAGAAACGCTGATGCACCAGCGAGAGCGCGGACTCGAAGCGGGGATCGGCGAGATCCTTGTAATATTCGCCGAGCTTGGTCGCGAGCAACAGGCCCTTGTAGACAAGCGTGCGCGAGGAGAGCGAGACGGGATAGAAACCCGCCGCGCGCGGATCGCGCAAATTATAGATCGCGTTCGAGATCACCTTGCGCAGGATGAACAGGCGGCGCTCGAAGGCGGCGGCGTCCTCGACATGAGGGCCGCGCTTGATGAAGATCTGCCGGCTGACCGGCTCGGTCGGCTTGACGCTTTCGCCGAGGCAGGAAGGGTCGACCGGGGTGTCGCGCCAACCGAGAAAGATTTGCCCTTCCTCGGCGACGACCCGCTCGACGATCGCCTCGACGATGCGGCGGCCTTCGGGATCGCGCGGCAGGAAGAGCGCGCCAATGGCGTATTCGCCTTCGGCCGGAAGGGCGAAGCCGAGTTCATTGGCCTTTTCCGCAAAGAAATGATGTGGGATCTGAACCAGCATGCCGCAGCCGTCGCCCGCCTTGGGATCGGCGCCGACCGCCCCGCGGTGATCGAGATTGCGCAGGATCTCGAGCCCCATCGCGATGATGTCATGCGATTTGCGATTGTGGAGATTGGCGACGAAGCCCACCCCGCAGGCGTCATGCTCGCGCGTGGGGGAATAGAGGCCCTGCTCGGCAGGCAGGCCGGGGTCAAGCTGGACGAAGGGGAGACAATTCGGGTCGGTCATCCCTGAACCTCTAGCAGAAATTTCCGCTTGTCGAAGCGAGGTTTTTCGCGCGCCGCTCGAGTCCATAACCGTTTCTCCTCCCCGGGCGCCAAGGTCGATCATTCCTGATCGGCGGCGTGCTTCCGCAATCTTGCGGCAATTCTAAATTACGGGCTTCACAATGGAAAATGGTCAGTATATCTGTCCTATTTATCGGGATGTGACAATACCGATTTCGTCTCGATTCACAAGCGTGGAAATTCCTGTGGCCTATGCTGATCGTGAGCCGCCCTGCGGCTAGCGGATCCGCACATTGGTCTTTAACGAAATTTCTGCCAATGTCAGGCTGGAGCCGGACCCAAATGGATTTCGCGAGCGACAACACGGCCGGGGCAAGCGAGCGCATTCTCGACGCCATCCTGGCGGCGAACGGCGGCCCGGCTTCGGCCTATGGCGAGGATCCTTTCACCGCCGGGGCCCGGGCCATTCTGAGCGAGACTTTTGAAAAAGAGCTCGTTAGCTTTCTCGTCGCGACCGGCACCGCCTCCAATGCGCTCGCGCTCGGCGCGCTTTGTCCCGCTTTCGGCGCCGTCTTTTGCCATCGCGAAGCGCATGTCATGGAAGATGAGTGCGGCGCGCCGGAAATGTTCACGGCCGGCGCCAAGCTCATCGGGATTCCGGGGGGCGCCGGAAAAATCGATCCGCGCGATCTCGCGGCGACCCTCGCGGCGTTTCCGCGGGGACCCGTCAAGCAAGTTCAGCCCGCGGTCTTGTCGCTGTCCCAGCCGACCGAAAGCGGCGCGCTTTACACTTGCGCTGAAATTTCAGAACTCGCCGCGATCGCCCATGACGCGGGGCTTCAGGTCCATATGGACGGCGCCCGCTTCGCCAATGCGCTTGTCGCGCTGCATTGCAAGCCGGCGGCGATGAGCTGGCTCGCCGGCGTCGACGTCCTGTCTTTCGGGGCGACGAAGAATGGCGCTCTCGCCTGCGAGGCGGTGATCTTCTTCGACGCGGCCAAAGCCGCGAGCCTTCCCTTTCAACGCAAGCGCAGCGGCCATTTGTTGTCTAAGGGACGGTTTCTCGGCGCCCAAATGATAGCTTATCTCGAAGACGGGCATTGGCTTGGCCTCGCCAAAACAGCGAATGCCCAGGCTGCGCGCCTGGAGGAAGGCCTCCGCGACGCGCCGGGCGTCCGCCGCGTCTGGCCGCGCCAGGCGAATGAGCTTTTCGTCATTCTTCCGCGCGAGACCGACGCCGCGCTCAAGGCGGCCGGCGCGCATTATTATGAATGGAGCCTCCGGACGCTCGATCCCGACGTGACGCCGCCGGCGCAGAATGAGATTTTCGTCCGGCTGGTCACGTCTTTCGCGACCCTCGACGAGGATATCGAGCGTTTCGTCGCCGTTGCTCGGGCGAAGCGCTGACCCGTGGTTTTGAAAGCGCTGGACAAGGAAAAGGGCGCCTCGGAGGAGACGCCCTTCCACTGCCACCGCGCCGGGCTAGGGAGGAGCGCCCGGCTCGGACTTACGCCGCCTGTTGAGTTGAGACGGCTTGCGGCCCGGACCCGGCCGCGGGTCGGCCGATGGGAATTTGACGCGGCTTGCGCGCTTCAGGAATTTCGCGCAGCAAATCGATATGGAGCAACCCGTTTTCGAGATTCGCGCCGGTCACATGAACATGGTCGGCAAGCTGGAAACGCCGCTCGAAGGCGCGCGCCGCGATGCCGCGATAAAGGATCTCGGCCTTGACGCCGCCGTTCTCGCTCACCGCCTCGCGTGAACCCTTGACCGTCAAAGTGTTCTCGCGGGTCTCGATCGAAAGGTCTTTTTCGGCGAAGCCAGCGACCGCGATCGAGATTCGATAGGCGTCATCCCCGGTGCGCTCGATGTCATAAGGCGGATAGCTCGGCGCGGCCTCGACGCCCGCGGCTTGGTCGATCAAGCTGAACAGACGATCAAAGCCGATGGTCGAGCGATAAAGCGGGGAAAGATCAAACTGACGCATTACGCATCCTCCATGATGAAGCGATTCGATACGGACCCGGCGATTCGCCCATGGCCCTGCTCACTTTTCAGCGCGTCCTCGATCGGCCCGCGCCAGAATGATGTGGGAGCGCCGGGCGCCGTTGCAAGAGGTCGCGGCGCGCGAAATTCGGCCTATTCAAATCGAGACAGCGCCCTAAGTCCGGGCTAAATAACGAAACGCCGAGCCGGCTTTCGCTCCGCCGCTTCACTCTTCTCGAGGGTGGATGAGACGGCCGGAACGCCGCGCTCGACGGCGTGAGATTTCGAAGCTAGGCGAGATCTTCGGAGCCGTTCGGTCCGCGGAGGTCGTCGCTCCAACTCTTGGAACGCGAATTTCCCTATGGATCTCCGTTCGACCGCCGATAATCCCGTTCCGCCCGACGCCGCTGTCGCTTGGATGAGAACGCGCGACAAGCTGACCCTCCGCGCCGCGTGCTGGACAAGCGGCCCGGCCGCGCGCGGCACGGTCGCGATTCTGCCTGGGCGCGCCGAATTCATCGAAAAATATTTCGAGGTCATCGGCGAATTGATCACGCGCAATTTCGACGTGGCGATCCTCGACTGGCGCGGGCAAGGCCTTTCCGACAGGCTCCTCGGCAATCGCCGCAAAGGCCATGTCCGGCGTTTCGGCGACTATGAAGCGGATCTCGACGCGCTGCAGGACGAGGTTCTCGCGCCTTTTTGTCGCAAGCCCTGGTTCGCGCTTGGCCATTCCATGGGCGGGGCGATCGCGCTGGCCCAGGCCCGCGCGGGCCGATCTCCTTTCGATCGCATTGTCGCGACGGCCCCCATGATCGATCTCAAGGGGCTACGATTCCCGCGCATGTCTCGATTTTTGGCGCGCGCCCTTTCGCTATGCGGCTTCAAGACCGCTTTTGTGCCGGGCGGCGGCGGCAGGCCTTACATGTCCTCCGGATTCCAAGGCAACTTGCTGACCTCGGACCCGGAGCGTCATGTCCGTTTCGCCTCGATCCTCGATTTCGCCCCGGAACTTGGCATTGGCGACCCAACGATCGGATGGGTGGACGGAGCCTTCCGGCTGATGCGCGGCTTCGAGGACGCCGAGTTTCCACGCCGGATCCTGACTCCGACCTTGATCATGGCCGCTGGCGACGACAAAATCGTCGACACGGTGGCGACAGAAACCTTCGCCGGCCGGTTGAAGGCTGGGCGGTTCATCACGCTGCCGCATGCGCGGCATGAAATTCTAATGGAGCGCGACGCCTTTCGGGAACAGTTCTGGGCGGCCTTCGACGCTTTCGTTCCGGGTCAGGACGAACCCAAGCAGCGTCGGATCCGCGCCGCCGGAGACCAGCGCGCTTCGGCCTGAGCGACGTCCCTCGGCCTTGCTCACGAGGCGCGGCCGCCAGAGTCTCCGCGAGGCTGAAAGTTCCCCAGCATGGCGACCAGATCGCCGCCGCGCCATTCGAGCCGACCGGCGAGCTCGAGTTCGAGCAATATGGCGCGAACCTCGCGCGCTTGACCTTCCGAGGCGCGCACCAACTCGTCGACCGAAACGGGCGTCGGCCCGAGCAGCTCGACGACGCGGGCCGCGAGATCCGTCGGCGATGGCGCGGGCCGCGTTTCGGCGGGGACGGTCCATGGACCAGGGGCCTCTACGGGCGTCGGGCTCCTGATGGCGCGCGGCGGAGCAAGATCGCGGAGCGTCGGATCTGCGCTGGCGTCGAGGGCTGCGCCGGCCTCGCCCGGCAGATCGAGCTCCTCCCAGAGCGGCGCGTCGAGCCCTTCGGCGAGGCCCGGCTCGAAAAGGCTGAAATGCTCATCCAAATCCCAGTCCTGCTTGGCGAGCGCCTCAATCACGTCTTGCGCGCTGGTGCAGAAGGTCGCCCCGTCGCGCAGCAGATCGTTCGTCCCTTCCGCGCGCGGATCGAGCGGCGAGCCGGGCGCGGCGAAAATCTCGCGGCCTTGCTCGGCGGCGAAGCGCGCGGTGATGAGAGAGCCAGACCGGCGGGCGGCCTCGATCACGACGACGCCGCGCGACAATCCGGCGACGATCCGATTGCGGCGCGGAAAATCGCGTCCGCGCGCTTCCCAGCCGAAGGGCATTTCGCTGATCGCCGCGCCCTGATCGACAAGCCGCTCCAGCAGCCCCGCGTGGTCGGTCGGATAAATATTGCCTAAGCCTCCGACCAGCACCGCAATCGTGCCGGTTTCGATCGTCGCTTGGTGCGCCCGCGCATCAATTCCGCGCGCGAGCCCCGAGACCACGACATGGCCGGCTCGCCCGACGCCGCGGGCGATCTGCTCCGTGAAGGCGAGCCCGGCCGCCGAGGCGTTGCGCGAGCCGACGATCGCGACTTTGGAGCGGGCGAGACAGGCAAGGCTGCCGCGCAGGGCGATCAAGGGCGGCGCGGCGTCGATTCGGCGCAGCAGCGCCGGATAGGCGGGCTCGCAAAATCCGATCAAAACGGCGCCAGCGCGCCGCATCGCCTCCAATTCGCGCTCGATGTCCTCGAAGGTTGCAAGGCGAATGGGCCGGCCCGGCCTGCCGCGCGCGATCAGATCCGGCAAAGCCTCGAGCGCGGCGGCGGCGGCGCCATAGCGGTCCAAAAGGACGCGAAACGTGCGAGGCCCGATATTCTCGCTGCGCGCGAGCCGCAGCCAGTCGAAGCGCTCCGCCTCGGTCAACGCTCTGGCGGCGACGGAGGCGAGGGGCTCGGCCATTCAGCTTCGCCCGATCTTGGTCTCGGAGCCGGCGCGAAGGCGATTGATATTCGGCGCATGCTTGGCCCAAAGGAGGACCGCTAGAAGCGCAAAAAGCGCCGCGGCTTCCGGCCGGTGGAGGGCGAGCAGAACCAAGGGCGTCGCCGCGCTCGCCGAAAGCGCGGCGACCGAGGAATAGCGCGTGGCCCAGGCGACGGCGAGCCAGCTCAGGCCGAAAGCGAAAGCGGCTGGCCAAGCAAGGCCCAAAAGGCAGCCGATGAAGGTCGCGACGCCCTTGCCGCCCTTGAACCCGAGCCAGACGGGAAATAAATGGCCCAAAAACGCGCCGAGCGCCGCCGCGAGCGGGGGGTGGCCAGGCGCAAGGGCCGCGACGAGCAGGACCGCGGCGGTTCCCTTCAGCAGGTCGAGCAAGAGGGTCAGCGCCGCCAGGTCCTTGCGCCCCGTGCGCAGGACATTAGTCGCGCCGATATTGCCCGAGCCGATCGAGCGCAAATCCGCCGTGCCGCCGAGGCGCGTGAGGATCAGGCCGAACGGAATCGAGCCCAGGGCGTAGCCAAAGAGGAAGGCGAGGAGGAAAGGCACGTCGGCGACCGGTTTTCAGAGGCGAGGGACGGCTAGAGCCTAACCTTCCCGCGCCGGCGCGGCAACCGCGCGCCTCCGCTCAGTCGTTGGCGACCGTCCGCGTCTCGTAGGACGAGCCTTCGAGGGCGGTGAAAACGGAGAGGCTGTCGATCGCGCTGCGCAGGGCGCTGAGCGCCGTCGCCACGGCTTCCAGGTCCTCGCCGACATTGGCGTCGTCGAGATGGGCGGTGATCGCCTCCTCGGATTCGGCGGCGAGGTCGCCGATCTGCTTCAAGGAGTCGGCGAGAGGCTGCGGCATGTCGCGGCGGCCTTCGGCGGCGCGAAAGATCGTCTCGGCGAGCCTTTCGAGCCCTTTGGATTTTTCGAGCAGCGATCGCCGCGCCTCGGCTTCTTCTTCGCTATGCTGTCCGCTCATTCTATCCACTCCGCTTGATCGAAACGCCGGGCGCGGTCGCGCTGGCGCGCCCAATTTAATGGGGCTTGAAGACAATCGGTTCGGCGCCTGTCGTCTTCCGCGCTGCTGTAGCAGTCTCCAGGACGCGCCTCAATTGAGCCGCCCCGACGCCGGCCGCTCCGGCTCCTCGACAAAGACGGCGAGCGGGCTCGCCTGATGATGGACGAGCCGCCATGCGCCGCCGACGCGCCGGAACCAATTGGTCGAGGCGAGGGCCGAGCCGCCGACGATCTCGACGCAAAAGACCCGCGCCTCGTCGCCCGAGGCCATGACCTTTTCGTCGCGATGCTCGATCGGCTCCTGCATGGGATTGCTCAGGATCTCGCGATAGGAGTCGAGCACCGCCTTGCGGCCGATCAGCACCGGCCAGCCGGGATGGATGCAGGAAATCTCATCCTCGGCCCAGATGCCGCTCATGCGCGCGAAATCGGCGCCGACGAAGGCCTGGTAATAGGCGGAATTGGCCGCCAGGATCGCATCCAAATCTTTCATGGCGGGCAGGGCGCCTCAAACAGTCGAGGAAATCAAGCGGGGAGGCGTTTTTTCATCTTATAAAGAGGCGACCGCTTCCCGCGCCTTGGCGATGAGATCCTCCGCGCTGAGGATGGCGTCGGCGTCGGGGTCATGCAGGACGGCGCCGAACGACTTGGCGAGAGCCGCGCCGACGATCATGGCGCTGGCGAATTCCCGCACATCGCCGCTCCAACGAAAGGCGATCGCCGCGTCGCGCGCGCCGATCTGCGCCTGAAGGGCTGGAAATTTGGACAGATCCGCGTCGACGTCCTGAAAGCGCATGTCGAAGCCCGCGTCCTCGCCTTCGAGCGTGCAAGGCAGATAGCCCGCGGTTTTGAAGGGCGCATAGGCGTGATCAAGCTCGAGCTTGAATTTGAGGCCCGTGATCGCCTGCTGCAGATCCTTGCGGCTCGGCGCGTCCTTGCGGTCCAGATAGGCGGTTTGGCTGCGCGGCATTGGCTCTCCCTTTGTCGATGGGCCGCCAAGCTGAAGCAAGAAGCTGGCCGGGAGTGGGCGGATAGAGGGCCACACGGCGGATCTGTTCGTTTTTGGTGTGGAGGTGCCAGAAGCGGCTCTTCGACCGCTTGGCGGGATCCATTTCAGCTCCAGTAAAGGATCCCCGGCTCGAGCCGATTCATTTCCGAAAACATTGGAAATCTGTAGAATGCCGCGCTTGCGGCGGAAGACGCATGTCGCCAGCTTCGGAAGCGCCGTAGGACATTGTCATGAACCCGGTTGAAACCGTCGAACCACTTGTCGAGGCCACCTTCGAATTCGATCTCGTCGGTCGGGTCCGCAACCTCGGTCTGCCAGCCTCCGCCACAAACTCATTGCTCCCATTGTTCGAAGCAGTAAGCAATGGGCTCCACGCCATTGATAGCCGCTGGAAGGACATGGCGTCCTCCGCTGGCGAGATCAAGATCACAATCCTACGGCGTGGTGACAGGGAAGACGGCGGCATTGTGGGATTTAAGGTCACCGATAATGGCGTCGGTTTAACAGAGGAGAACTGGAAGTCATTCCGGACATCCGACTCAGACTTGAAGATCACTCGGGGCGGTAAGGGCATAGGTCGGCTTGCTTGGCTCAAGGCATTCAGCGATTGTGAGATAATCAGTCAATTCGAGGGCGTCGACGGCTGTATGCAACGGTCGTTCTCGTTTACACTGCATAAGGGGCGGAATCCCATCCATTCTCACGAACTGAAGCGGATGACACCGCAAAGAGAGATTGGCACCACTGTTCATCTCTGTCCGTTTGAGATAAGTTTCGAAGCGCATTGCCCCAGGAAGGCATCGACTATCGCCGCAAAGTTGGTTGGACACTTCCTAAGCTACTTCGTGACTGGAAGCCTCCCGCGGATAACGCTGATCGATGGCGTAGAGACTATCAACCTGCAAACCTACTACTCAGACAACCAACAGCGGCATGACCATAAAATACTTGAAGTTACCCTCGACCTACTAGAAAAGCCGTCGAAATTTGACATCTACCATGTGCTCCTCCGCAAGCAGCTCAAATTCCAAGAGGGTGGGCATCATTGGATTTTCTATGCAGGGAACGAGCGCGTCGCTGACCAGGAGATGATTGACAGTCAACTCGGGCTCAAATACCTCGGTGAAAACGGTGATTGCGTATATGTCGGACTGGTCACTGGGGAATACCTAGATAACCATGTGAATCAAGAGCGGACTAGCTTCACCTTTTCTAGGGAGCAGATGGCCGAGATCCACAAGGCGGCGATCGCGTCGGCCAAGGAATTTCTTAAACAATACATCGACCGCATCCGCGAACAGCAGGTCGAGACGACGGATCGCATCATTCGGAATAACCCGCAGTTTCTACCGTTCCGTGATGCCCTCGCTGATTTCGTGGAAAACAACTTGTCGTTGAATACCCAGGGCGAGGAAGAGAAATTTCTTGAGCTGAGCCGCAGGAAACTACGTGCAAAACGCCGGCTGGATGGGCAACTAAAGACGCTGAAAGATGAAGGTCCTGATAGCGTTCAGGCCAGCGTCGAGCAGATCACGAAGGCTCTCAACGATGAGAAAAAAGGCAGTCTTGCTGAATATGTCGTTCGGCGTAAGGCGATTCTCGACCTGCTGGATTCTTCATTGGCTTTCAAAGACCAAGCAAAACGAAAGCACTACAAGGAAGAGGTGATTCACGATCTAATTGTCCCTCTACGATCAAATTCAGAAGATCTAGACTACAACCAACATAACCTTTGGATACTTGACGATAGATTGGCGTTTTATTCGTTTTTCCGTAGTGACAAGCCATTCAGCACCTTCACCGACGGAGACAGCGGGCGGGAACCTGATCTCGCTATCATTTTTGAGCAGTCTCTTGCCTTTCGTCGGGAGGGGAGGGATGAGCCGGTTGTAATCATCGAATTCAAGCGACCAGGCCGAACCGAATATGACGGCAACTCAAACCCTGTGACTCAGGTACTTGAGTACGTAGACCTTTTTCGTGCTGGAAAAGCAGTAATGGACAAGAACGGTAACCTAATTAAGCCGATCACTATGGCAACCCGGTTCGTCTGCTTCATCGTGGCTGACTTTACCGACAACCTGAAAAAAGTCCTTCGTTACTCGATCGCCTCACATCCGACAGCCGACGGTGAGGGCTTCTTCGGAGTGTCGACGGAGCACAACGCCAGCATCGAGGTTCTGCCGTACTCGAAAATACTCCGCGATGCAAAAATCAGAAACGAAGCATTTTTCAAGCATCTCGGTTTGGATTGATAGCTGGACGAGCGACGCAGGAATTCGCAAGCCTGAACCCAAAATTTTGTACCGTCTGGTTTGCCTCCTTTAGACCGACCCTCACTCCCCGCCAAACACAATCTCCCCCCGCCACGAGCGTCAGCTTCACTTTTCTCTCCATCCGCGCCTCATCGAACGGCGTGTTCTTGCAGCGCGAATGGAGTTTCGCCGGATCGACCACATAGGGCTCATCGGGATCGAAGCGGATGAGATCGGTCGGCGCGCCGATTTTCAGCCGTCCTTGCGGGAGGCCCAGGATCTCGGCGGGGCGGATCGTCATGGCGGCGAGCAGGCGGCGTTCCAAAAAAGCTCCGATGATCATTCAAGGGACTCGTAGGCGACAAAGCTCAGATATGAGGCGAGCGCGTCAATTTCATTTGGGGACAATGCGCGCGTAATTTGAGGCATGGGCTCAGCCGCTGCATGAAACCCTTGGCCCCACTGCTCGAGTCTTCTTTTCAAATAGGCATGGGACAGCCCGCCCAAACGCGGAATTTCTCTGATCCCCTCGGCATTGGGACCGTGGCAGACAAGGCACGCGGCGACATTGGCCTCGGCGATCCCCAGCTCATAGATCGCTCGCCCCTGGGCCGCGAGCTGCGGATCTCCGTCATTGGCGGCTTTGGGCGGCAATGACGAGAAATAGGCAGCGAAATCCCGCATCGCTTCGGGACTGAGATTTGCTGTAGCGCCCCACATATATTGTTGCGACAAAGGATTGTCGCGGATATGCGCGCTAAAGCTCAGAAGCTGATTCTCGATGTATTTTTCTCTTTGTCCGGCCAGTCGCGGCGCCGTGGAAAATCCCTGCGCCGACGATCCATGACACCAGGTGCAATTCCGGATCGGAAGAGACTCGCCTGCTGACAGCGGACCGGCAAGGGAAAAAACAATCGCCACGATCGCCGTTTTCGACTTGATGCGTTTCATGATCCAAGCTCTCGCGGCCTGTATGGCGATTGGATTCATCTGAGACTGCCGACATAGGCCGCGATGGCGGCGACCTGCGCCTGCGTCAGATTATGCGTCGTCGCCGCCATGATGAACGACGTGTCGTCCTTCGCTGGACCTTGACCTCGTTCTTTGCTCCAATTGCCCAATGTCTTGACTGTGTAGGGAAAGAGCTGGCCCGCCAACCGAGGAATTTCGCCTTGGCCCTTGGCCTCCGGACCATGGCACGCGGAGCATGCTGGTATATTGGCTTCGGGCAATCCAAGTTCATAAATTGTCTTTCCTAAGGCCACGGGCTCCTTTGGCGCTCCGCCTATAGGATTCGTATTGAGATCCTTGAAATGGGCCGCCAAGGCCGCGACCATCGACGGACTGAGCGCATGCGCCACATTGGCCATGACGGGGTTCGACCGTCTGCGTTCATAAAAAGCCCGCAACTGATTCTCGAGATATTTGGGCTGCTGCCCAGCAAGTCTCGGCATGGGAAAATATCCACGATATCCCTGTCCCGACAGCCCATGACAGGTTTTGCAATAGTCGAGCTTGGCCCGAAGCTCTTGCGATGAAAAGCCGGGCCCGCCCATCTCGTCGGCGCGGCTTGGCGCCGAAAGAACAAGCGCTAGGACCGCTGCTGGCAAAGCCAATCGTAAACCAATGACTTTCATGATCCGGCCTCCGCGTTCTTCGTTTGCTGTTATTGCTCAATGATCTTCTTGCGACTCGGGAGACGCCGAGTTCATGCGGTTTTTTGCTCTCCTTGGCCAGGCGCGGCGCGCCGACGCCGGAATGGAGGCGCTGACGATTTTTGTATGTTTCAGACAAGGCGTGGCGCCCCTTTTCGCTGCTACTTCAAGGGCGGGCCACAGCTATCGACGAATTCGGCTTTTTCAGCGCTCCAAGATGGCTTTTGGCGGATGCAACGTTCTTTTCTGGATTGGCGGCCTCGATCAGATAGCAATATGTGCTCAAATGGTCCCGTCATGATAAGCAGCTATGAAGACCGTTGTGCGTTCAAAGCCTCAGGCCGGCCAAATTTTGTTGATGTGATCCTCTTCGGCAACACATGCCCGATGCCGACGATTCCCCCCCAGAACGCTCGACTGGCTTGCGTCGCGGCAATCTCTGGATTTTGGTTTGGATCAGCTCTCGGACAGTCATTGCGCGAGATAATGGTGGACGCCCGATCATGAAGATCTTCAGCTTACAGCCCCTTTTGCAAGCGGCGATTCTCGCCATCGTTTTTTCTGCGACGGGTCGCGCCGAGGACAGCGTTCCGGCGGCGTTCTCCAAGCAAGAGCTCGATGCGAAAATAGGATATTGCAAAACATGTCACGGGCTGTCCGGCCAGGGCTTTCGCGGAGCGTCTCCCATGCCGAGACTTGCGGGGCAGCAGCCCGAATATCTCGAAAATCAGCTGAAGGCCTTTATCGAGCGCAGGCGGACGAACCCTGTCATGTTCAACGTGGCCCATGTCTTGAGCCCGTCGATGGTCACGGCTTTGGCCGCGCATTTCAAGGATCTAAATCCCAAGCCGCTGGGCGGCGCGCCACGGGATCTCGCGCCGGCGGGGAAAAAAATCTATGATGAGGGACTGCCCGACGCCAACGTGCCTCCATGCGCCTCCTGTCATGGTCCGGAGGCCAAAGGCGAGGGGGCGTTTCCCCGTTTAGCGGGCCAGCTTCATGACTACCTCTCTAGGAAGCTGGCGAATTGGAGCAAAGAGCGGGGTCAGGACCCGGCAAAGCCAGATACGTCAGCAATTATGGAACCGATTGCCCATGGCCTGACGGAGCAGCAGATGGCCGCCGTCGCGGCCTATCTCAGCGATCTGGAATAGGCCCATCCTTTGATTCGGATCATCTCGCCAATCACCCAACCATAACGCCCCTCTGCGGCGAGTCTTGTCGTTCAGTGGCGGGATACGCGTTTAGGGCTATCGATCAAGCCCGCTGACCCACGCCGCCAAAGGGGTCTCGACGCGCGCCGCCTCACTCCCCGCCAAACACAATCTCCCCCGCCACGAGCTTCAGCTTCACCCCCCACCTCTATCCCCGCGCCTGGTCAAACGGCTGTTCTTGCAGCGCGAATGGAGTTTCGCCGGATAGACCCCATAGGGCTCGTCGGGATCGAAGCAGATGAGATCAGCCGGCGCGCCGACCTTCAGCCATCCTTGCGGCAGCCATAAAATTCTCGGCGGGGCCGATCGCCCACCCCTCGGAGCGCGTACATCTCCTCCCTCATCGCTTCGGCAGCAGCGTCTTCTCACGCGGCACGCCGCCGTCGCCTATGTCGAAGTCTGGATCGAGGACCGTCTTTCCCTGCTCGCCGACGAAGGCCGGCTGCGCCTTGATCCATTCGCTGGGCTTTTGCTGCTTGGCGTAGGCGAGAAGCCGCGCTTCGAGATCCTTCACGATCTCGGGATTTTCCTCGGCGACATTGGTCGTCTCGCCTGGGTCGGCGGCGAGATTGTAGAGCTCGGTCTTGCCCGGCAGGAGGGCGATCTTCACCAATTTCCAATCGCCCTTGCGGACCGCGCCGCGAAAGGCCTCGACATTGATCAGCACATCCTCGTTCGGGCTGGCTTCGCCCTTAGCGAGCGTCGGCCAAATATCCTTGCCGTCAAAAGGATGATCGGGGCTGCCCTCGGCGCCCGCCAAAGCGAGCAGGGTCGGCATGACGTCGACCATTTGAACAGGATCGTCGACGACACGCGGCTTCAGCTTGGCCGGCCAATTGACGATCGCCGGCACGCGCACGCCGCCTTCATAGAGCGAGCCCTTGCCGCCCCTGAATGGCGCGTTGGAGGCGGGCGCCTTCGCGTTCTGGGCGATGCCGCCCTCCTCATGCGCGCGTTCCTCTTGGCTCTTCGCGCCCTGGGCGAAGAGGCCGCTCGTCGCGCCGCCATTGTCGCTGGCGAGAAGGATGATCGTGTTGTCGCGCAGCCCTTTCTTGTCCAATTCGGCGAGGATGCGCCCGATCTGATCGTCGAGGTCGGTGATCATCGCGGAATAGGTTCTGCGCTGCTTGTCCTCGATCGATTTATACCTATCGAGATATTTTTCGGGCGCCTGGAACGGCGCATGCGGCGCGAGCGAAGCGAAATAGAGGAAGAAAGGCTGCCGGCCGTCTTGCTGATCGATGAGCTTGATCGCCTCGTCGCCGATGAGATCTGTGTAATATCCCTTCTCGGCCAGGAATTTCCCGTTGCGCTGCCAATCGATCAGGCCGCCGCGCTCGCGGGTGAAATAATCGACCTCGCCGACGACATTGCCGTAGAAATAATCGAAGCCGCGATTTTGCGGCCAGAATTTTTTATCCGCATGGCCAAGGTGCCATTTGCCCACCATCAGCGTCTTGTAGCCGGCGTCCTTGAGCGCCTGCGGCAAGGTGCGCTCGTCCATCGGCAGGCCATAGGTGTGACTCGGGAAAATGACCAGTGTTTGCAATCCATAGCGCATCGGATAGCGGCCGGTCATGAGCGCGGCGCGCGAGGGCGTGCAGACCTGCTGGCCATAGAAGGACTCGAGGCGGACGCCTTCGGCCGCGAGCCGATCGATATTCGGGCTCTCGATCTTGCCGCCGCGATAACCGAGATCCGCATTGCCGAGATCGTCGGCCATGATGAAAATAATGTTTGGCCGCGGCGGTTCCGCCCGCGCCAGCGACGACGAAAAGATCGATGCGACGAGCGCGCAAAAGAGCGTGGACCGGGTGTGGAGCATTTATTTCCCCTGTTGATCTGCGGGAAGCGATCGAAGTTCGAGCTTGGCGGCTCGGATCTTTCGGTTGCTGACGGCGGGCGCCCGATCGCGAGCGTCAAGCGCGCGGGCTCGTCAGCGCTTTCGTCGACGCCTGCGATGTTCAACGGCTCCGCTTCGGCGCTCGGAGGAAGCCGAACGCGCCCAAAAGCGTCCCCAGTTTTGGGGTCAAAACAGCTTAGTCATTGATTTTAAGTGGTGCCCAGGGGCGGAATCGAACCACCGACACTGCGATTTTCAGTCGCATGCTCTACCAACTGAGCTACCTGGGCGTCGCGTCGGCCGGGGGGCTCAGGCGCGAGTGGGGTCTTATAGAGGAGCCTTGCCGCGATTGTCCAGCCTCGCATGAAGGGGAAATCGGCGAAAGGCGCGCCTCGGTCTTTCCGCTCGCGGCGGGGAGGAGTTGGACGAATTAGCGCGGGTCGGCGGCGGCCACGAATTGGCTGATCCCGTCGATCGACGCCGCGTCGAGGAGAAGCGGCGGGTGGCCCTGGCCTTCGATGACGAGGCTTTCGCAGGAAGGATGCCGGCGCTTCATCTCGGCGAAGGTCTCGGCCGAAAGAATGTCTGAATTCGCGCCTCTAAGGACCAAAAGAGGAACGTTGCGCAGGCCGTCAAATTGCGGCCAGAACGACGGCAGAGGCTGCTCCAGATCGAGGCTTTCGAGCGGCTTCAAAAGCTGTGGATCGTAGCGCGCGCCATAATTTCCCTTTGCATCGGCGAAGCTGAGCTTGGCGTAGAGCGCCCAGTCCTCCTCGCCGACGCTCGTGAATTGCCGACTCATCAGTCGCTTGAGGAGGTCGATCGCGTCGGTCGCCGTATGCGGGGGCGGCAGCTTGCCGACATAGCTGCGGATGCGGGCCATGCCGCGCGGTTCGACGACGGGGCCGATATCGTTCAGAACGACGGCGTGAATGACGCTGGGCCTGGTCGCGGCGAGGCCCATCGTCAGCAATCCGCCGCGCGACGTTCCAACGAAAACGGCGCGCGCGATTCCGGTGGCCGTCAGGACCGCCAGAAGGTCTCCGCTTTCGACCTCAAGGGTGTAATTTCGCCAGTTTCGATCGCGCTCAGAGAGGCCGCGGCCGCGGGAGTCGAGAGCGAGCACCCGGCGCTTTTCGCCTGCCCGGCCGCTGGCGAGCGCGCTGGCGAGCGGCCCGAAATCGGCGGAATTGCGCGTCAGGCCCGGCAGACAAACGACAGGGACGCCCGGATCGAGCGGCGAGCCATAATCGCGGACGTGAAGCCTAAGTCCATCGGGGGCGGAGAAATAGCGGCTTGCGAATGGAAGCTGCGAGATGGTCATGCGACCTCCGAGGGACGGCGGAGCGGGGCGACGAAATAAGCCGGACGAGTTTAGATCAAGATAATTGCACGCGGAATCGCCCGGAAATCGCTCACGGCGCGAGCGGTTTTGACGCGACCGTCGCCGCGGCGCTTGGCCTCGGAAGTCCATGCGGCCGGACGCTTTTGCGATGACGGCTCCGGTATAATCGGCAACGGATTTTTTACCAAAGAACTAACCTAGGGGAACCGTTGTCGACTCGCATGGTTGATGGCGCATGGAACAGGCCGCTAAAATTTCTTCGCCCGTCATTCTTGTCGTCGAGGACGAACCCTTCGTCAGGATGATGGGGGCCGTCGCGCTCGAGGATGCGGGCTTCGGCGTCATCGAGGCTTGCAACGCCGACGAGGCTTTGCGCGTGCTCGAAATTCGTCCCGACGTGCGGGTTGTTTTCACCGATATCGATATGCCGGGGTCCTTGGATGGCTTGGCCTTGGCTCGGCGCGTCCACGAAGATTGGCCGCAAATCGGCGTCGTCGTGACCTCCGCATCGTCCCATGTCTCCGACGAGCGCATGCCCAAAGGCGACTCTTTCGTGGCCAAGCCCTATGCGGTGAAGGCCTTGCTGCGTCGAATCGAGGAGGCCATGCGGCGCTGAGGGGGACTAGCGGCCGGCGAGACTTGAACGTCTCGCCCGAAAGCGGGCAAGTCCTCTCCGGCGCGGCGCCTACGCCGCGGCCCGATTTAAAGTTTGGCCTGTGTTTTTTGCGCCGCCGGGTCGATCGGGGCGCCTTCGCCGAACAGCGTCCGGTAGACCCCGAGGTTTTCAATTACGCGCTGCACGTAATTGCGCGTCTCGGTGAACGGAATGCGCTCGACCCAATCGATCGGATCGACTCCCGGCTTGCGCGGGTCGCCATAGGCGTCGATCCATTGCTTCACGCGCTTTCCGCCGGCGTTATAGGCGGCGAAGGTGAGGATATAGGACCCGCGATGCTCGGCCAGCAATTCGCCGAGATGCGCGGCGGCGAGCTGAGCGTTGAAGGCGGCGTCCGAAAGGAGCCGGCTTTCGTTGAAAGCGACGCCGGCATGGTCGGCCGTGCGCCGCGCCGTCGACGCGATCATCTGCATCAGGCCCTTGGCGCCAGCGCTGGAGACGGCGTTGGGGTCGAAGGCGCTTTCCTGCCGTGCGATCGAATAGACGATCGACGAATCGGCGGAGTTTTGCAAAGGATGATAGGACGGCACGCCGTAATTGGGGAAGGCCAGCCGGTCCAGGGCGATCCCGCGTTGGCTCGCGGCCTTGCCGATCGCGAGCGAGATATGCGCGTCCTGCTGTCTCTCCACGACGCTGGCGAGTGCGGCGATCTGCGTTTGATCGCCAAGGCCGCGCACGGCTTCGATCGCCAGCGCGGTCGCGAGATTTTTCTCGCCGATCGCATAAAGCAGCTCGACGGCTCTGACCGAATCGTCGCGGGCGTCGCCCGTCGCTTCATTGCTCAGCGCGCGGATCGGAAGCGTGGTCAGGCCCAGCCTTCCACGCGCGAGCTGGCCGTAATAGGTGGCCGGATGCGCCGCCGCCTGCAGATAGAAAGATCGCGCGCTCGCGGCTGCATCCTCAGACGGGGAGGCCTCGGCGGCGCGGCCCTGCCAATAGGCCGCGCGGGCGCGCGACATCGGCGTTTCCGCAAGCTTGGCGAGCGCCGCGAAATGTTCCGCCGCGCGCGCGGAATCGTTCAGGAATCGAAGTGCGATCCAGCCTGCGTGAAATTCAGCCTCGAGCTTCATCTCATGCGACATGGCGGAATGTTCCGCACAGAGCTTATAGGCGGTCTTGGCGTCGTCCTGATCGAGGAGCTTGCGGGCGAGAAGGCGGCGTTCGACCCACCATTCGTCGCCATTGACGATAAGCGCGGGGTCGCGGGGCGCGGCGAGCATGATGTCGACGGCCTCGCGGATCTTGTCGGCGCGGCGCAATTTCTGAATTTGCGCGAACATGAACCCGGGATCCGCGCGCAAGGTCGTGGGAACGGCGGCAAGGAGCTTGTCGCTCGCCGCCTCGCTGATCACGGCCGCGCGGGCTTTGGCGAGGGCGATCACATCGGGCCCCGCGAGCGCGGCCATGCGGAGGGCGTTCGCGGTTTGCTCCTTATAAAGGAGACGATCGGCGCGATATTTATGGTCGGCCTTGGTCAGATAGGATCCGTAATCCGCCTTGATCTTGGCTTCGGTAGCAGCGTTGAAGTCGGCCTCGCGCCAAACGTCGCGGACGAGGCCTGCAGCTTCGTCCGTCTTGCCTTCGTCGACGAGAGCGCGGGCCAAGGCGAGCTTGCCGGCCGCGGTCTCCGGGGCCCGCTCATTGAAGAAAGCCTTGATGAGCGCCGGGCTCTTGCGGTCGCCGTAGAGTGCTTCTTCGCTACGCTTGCGCAGCCAGGCGAGCGCCGGCCATGTCGGATGCGCGGCGATGAAGGCCTGGATGCGTTCAAACCCGGCTTCACGCGGAAAATTCCGCAAGGCGACCCATTCGAGCGTCGTCTGAACGGTCTTGTCCTTGGCTGCTTTGGCGGCCGCGTCGCCGGCTGCGATAGAGCCGGCCTTGTAGAAACCGATCGCCTCGGTCAATCCGGTCAGGTCCAGGCCAAGCTCATGTGCGACCAAGGCCGGCGAAATATTGCGCGGAGCGGAGGTTTCCGCCTCTGCAAACCCGCGTCCGGCCGGGCTCGCCTCGTCGTCTTCGGCAAATTCACCTTCATGAAGGAAAGGGACGTCCGGCGGGTCGAAGGCGACGAGGGTTGGCCCATCGTCCTGAAGGCCGAAGAGATCGAACCCAATCCCCCGCTTCTCGATCCAGGCGCCAGCGAGCCCGAAAAGCGCGGAAGCAAAGATCCCGGCCATGAGCCGAGCCGTGGATTGCCTCTTGAGCATGCTTCGTCCGTTCCTAAAAAGCGACGCTGAAGAAGATCAATTTCAAGCCAATCTTTATTAACAAAGGACGCATTTGATAAAAGGCCGCGCCGCGAAGTGATCGTCCGGCCCTTTTCGGACGCGCTTTTGGCGTCTATGTCTGCTGGCGTCTATGTCTGCCTGCGGACGTGATTCCTTTTCAACAGAGGGAATTCAGCCTGCAAATTGCGGCGTCTATCGGGCGGATAAGTGGAAAGGTTGGATCCGGATGACGAAAAAGGCCGAATTTGGAGGTTCGATCACCGCACTTGTGACGCCGTTCCGGGCGGGCAAGTTCGATGAAGCGGCCTTCCGAGCCTTGGTCGATTGGCAGATCGAGTGCGGCACGCATGGCCTCGTGCCGACAGGAACGACCGGCGAAAGCCCGACTCTGTCCCATGAAGAGCATCGCCAGGTTGTCGCCGCCTGCATCAACGAGGCCAAGGGCCGGGTTCCGGTCATCGCCGGCGCCGGATCAAACAATACGCAGGAGGCGATCGACATCGCCCAATTCGCGGAAGGCGCCGGCGCGAGCGGCCTGCTCGTCGTCACGCCCTATTACAACAAGCCTTCGCAGGAAGGGCTTTATCGGCACTATAAGGCTATCAACGACGCGGTCGGCATCCCGATCATCATCTATAATATCCCGCCGCGCTCGGTCGTCGACATGTCGATCGACACGATGAAGCGGCTTTACGAGTTGAAGAATATCGCCGGGGTCAAGGACGCCACCGGCAATCTCGCCCGCACGGCGCTGCAAAGGCAGCAGCTCGGGCCGGATTTCATCCAGCTTTCGGGCGAGGACATGACCGCGCTGGCGGTGAATGCGCTCGGCGGACATGGCTGCATCTCCGTCACCTCCAATGTCGCGCCGAGGCAATGCGCGAAAATGCAGGAGGCGAGCCTCGCCGGCGATCACGCCGCGGCCTTGAAGCTGCACGACAGCTTGAGCCTCCTTCATGCGGCCTTGTTCGTCGAGCCAAATCCCGCCGGTCCGAAATGCGCGCTCGCGGCGCTCGGCAAGATCGTCGACGAGGTGCGGCTGCCCATGCTGCCGGCCTCCGACGTCGCGCGGGCGCAGATCAAGGTGGCGATGATCCATGCTGGGCTCATCAATGCCTGAGCATTTGTCGCGCGGGGTGCGTTGAGTGGCCGAAAAAAAGGAGCGCCTGTTCAAGATCGCCGCCGAAAACCGCCGGGCGCGCTATAATTATGAGATCGGCGAGACTTTCGAGGCGGGCCTGATGCTGACCGGCACCGAGGTGAAGTCGCTGCGCACCGGCAAGGCGACGATCGCGGAGAGCTACGCTTCGGTCGATCGCGCCGGCGAGCTTTTTCTCGTCAACGCCAACATCCCCGAATATTTGCAGGCCAATCGCTTCAATCATGAGCCGAAGCGGCCCCGCAAATTGCTCCTGAAGTCGCGCGAGATCGCCAAGCTCTCGCAGGCGACCGAGCGCGAGGGCATGACCATCGTGCCGTTGAAAATCTATTTCAACGACAAGGGCAGGGCCAAGATCGAGATCGCGCTCGCGCGGGGCAAGCAATTGCACGACAAGCGCGAGACGGAAAAGAAGCGCGATTGGAATCGCGAGAAGGGCCGTTTGCTCAGGGAGAAGGGGTGAGGCGTGATCGCCGGAGCCCCGACGCCAGAAATCTCAGCTATCCATTCGTCTTACGGCTGGCATTATCGGCGAGACTCGCCCCGCTCGCCAAACTCGCCGCCATGAGATGAAGGTCGAAATCCGACGCTCGGCGGCGGAATTCTTCTAATCCCAAGGCGCGATCGACCGTTCTAACCTCGGCGGCGCCAAATCAAGTCCGGCTCATGTCCCACAACACATTCGGTCATCTTTTTCGCGTGACGACCTTTGGCGAGAGCCATGGGCCGGCGATCGGCTGCGTCGTCGACGGCTGTCCGCCGCTCCTTGAACTCGAGGAAGCGGACATTCAGCATTTCCTCGACCAGCGCCGCCCCGGCACCTCGCGCTTCACCACGCAGCGGCAGGAGGCGGACCAGGTCAAGATCCTTTCCGGCGTCTTTGTGGACGATAAAACCGGCCGCCAGGTCACGACCGGAACGCCGATCGCGCTCATGATCGAGAACACGGATCAGCGCTCCAAGGATTACGACGACATCAAGGATAAGTACCGGCCGGGCCATGCCGATTTCGCCTATGACCTGAAATATGGAATCCGCGATCCGCGCGGCGGCGGACGTTCGTCGGCGCGCGAGACGGCGAGCCGCGTCGCGGCGGGCGCCGTCGCCCGCAAGGTGATCGCCGGCGTGCGCGTGCGCGGCGCTTTGGTGCAGATCGGCCCGCATAAGATCGACCGCGCCCGCTGGGACTGGGCGGAGACGCAAAAAAACCCGTTCTTCTGCCCCGACGCCGAGGCCGCCGCATTCTTTGAGACCTATCTCGATGAGATCAGGAAGGCCGGCTCCTCCATTGGCGCGGTGATCGAGATCGTGGCCGAAAATGTTCCCGTCGGCTGGGGCGCGCCGATCTATGGCAAGCTCGACGCCGAGCTCGCGGGCGCGCTCATGTCGATCAATGCGGTCAAGGGCGTCGAGATCGGCGACGGTTTCGCCGCTGCTGAACTTTCGGGCGAGGCCAATGCGGATGAGATGCGCGCGGGGAACGAAGGCGCGCCGCGGTTTCTTTCAAACCATGCCGGCGGCGTGCTCGGCGGCATCTCGACCGGCCAGCCTTTGGTCGCGCGCTTTGCGGTGAAGCCGACCTCCTCGATCCTTCAGCCTCGCTTGACCATCGATCGCGGCGGCGCCGAAACGGAAATCGTCACCAAAGGCCGACATGATCCCTGCGTCGGCATTCGCGCCGTGCCGGTGGGCGAGGCCATGGTCGCCTGCGTGCTGGCAGACCAATTCTTGCGCCATCGCGGGCAGGTGGGGGAGGGAGCGAAATCATGACCAGCTATAAGGGCGCCTGTTTCTGCGGCGCGGTCGAAGTCGAGGTCAGCGGCGAGCCGACGGCGATGGGCTATTGCCATTGCCGCTCGTGCCGGTCCTGGTCGGCCTCGCCCGTCAACGCCTTCACGCTCTGGAAGCAGGAACAGGTGAAAGTGACCAAGGGAGCCGAGCATCTCGGCGCCTATCAGAAGACGGAAAAGAGCGACCGGAAATTCTGCTGCCTTTGCGGCGGGCATGTGCTGACCAGCCATCCAGGTCTCGGCCTCATCGACGTCTACGCCGCGACCATTCCCGATCTTCCCTTCCAGCCGCAGGTCCACGTCAATTATGCCGAGACGATTTTGCCGATGCGCGACGGGCTGCCGAAACTGAAGGATTTTCCGGCGGAGTTTGGCGGTTCGGGGGAGGTGGTTGGGGAATAGGGGGCTGGGCACCTGGCCAATGCTCGTCACGCCCGAGGCCGTTATGTTCTTTGGCGTGGCCTATGCGCCGATAGGCAGGCGGAGGGGGCGAGAAAAGGATTTGCCGGCGCTGAACCGGATCAGACGAGCCGCCCCTGTATCCAGACTTCAGCTTGCGACCGATATTGTTGAAAAAGTCGAAAAATGAGCGGGGACGAAAATCCCGACTTTGCGCGCGGAGGGTCCTTGCAGCTAATGATCGTTATGCAGAATCTCGTACGAAGACTGCACGCTGCAAAACTCGTCGCTCTGCTGAACCCTTGGCGCGATTTTCTTTAAGCCCGCCTTGGGCCTTGAGAATCGTGATCCACGACAAAATTCGAGTTTTTCAACGATATCGACCCAAAGCAGCCTTTCAGCGTAGTGAAAATATCAAGATATATGGAACACGCAAGGTATAGTTATTTTACAAGCATATCATTACGATTTGCCCCCCCAAAGACGTGAGCGGAGCAATAATTAGAATTCCTGTCAATTTCACGGATGGTCGCGATAGCCCGAGGACCTTTCGCATTATATAGAAGTTTGAGTGGCAATTCTCCTTTCGGTCCTTCTGTCGCGATAGATTGAGAAGGTGTGATGGCCACTTCAAAACCTTCGGCAGGGGTGGTCATGGGCAGGCGTTTTCGTTGCGGGCTACTCACTACGTTACTGGCCCTCAGCTTCGGCGTTGGGAGCGCCTTCGAATCAATGGCTCAGCAGCCGCCAGACCTGTTTCGGTTGTTCAACGGCGTCATTCAAGGGGTTGCAGCGCGAGCGGCTCAAACAGAATGGAGAAAGCTGTCACAGAAAGAAATAGGATGCATTGATAGTAAACTTCGTCCCAATCGGAGTAGCGCCGCACAATTGATCCGGAGCGGTATTCAACCTAGCGACCCTAGGTCCTGTTGACAAATATGCGCATCCAGATCCTGATCGCGGCGATTTGGACGAACCCGAGATAGCTGGCTGCGGTTTTGTCGTAGCGGGTTGCGAGGCGCCGAGAGTTTTTGAGCTTGTTGAAGCAACGCTCGACGCGGTTGCGCAAGGCATAGATGTGACTGTCGATCTGGATTTGGATCTTGCGGTTTCGGCGCGTCGGAATGATGGCCGCAGCGCCTGTTTTCTCCAGCGTTTCGCGAATATGATCGGAATCATAACCACGATCGGCGAGCAGGACTTTGGCCTCAGGTCCTTCCGCTTCCATCAAGGGGGCGAAGCCCGAATAATCCGAGACCTCGCCTGCGGTGATCTTTGCGGCTATCGGCAGTCCTTCGCCGTTCGTGCGGAGGTGAATCTTTGTCGTGAAGCCACCTCTCGAGCGGCCAAGACCCTGACGCGGAGTCCCCCTTTAGCGCCGGCGGCGCAGTGATGCGCCCGGATGATGGTCGAGTCGATCATCTGGACGGTCTCGCCAACGCCCTCGGTTTCATTCAGGGCTTCCAGAAGGAGCTCCCACAGCCCACTGAGAGTCCAGCGCCGGAACTGCCGATAGACCGACGACCATTTGCCGAAATGCTCGTGCAGGTCCCGCCATTGCGCGCCGGTGCGGGCAATCCAGAAAATCCCATCGAGAACGAGGCGGTGGTCCTTCGGCCGTCGCCCGCTATGCGCGCCGCGAACCGTCACGAACGGCTCGAAACACGCCCATTCCTCATCCGACATCAATCCCCGAATCAAGCCCGCCTCCTTCCGAAAGCGACCTTGAATCAGAACCTTACCCTAATGGGAATCCTATTTGTCAACGGGACCTAGGCTATCGGCGGTTCGCAATGAATGTAGATCAGAATTGCGGCAAGCGGAGGCAAAACCAAACCAAAATCCGAGTCCAAATCCTCAACGAGCGATGCGCTCAACATTTGCAGTTGCAGGAATCCGTCTTGGTGATTTGATCGTAAACGAACTAGCTTACAGGCGATACAAATGTTCCCCAAGCGAGCAATTCAGTTCGTTCATTTTTTGCACGAGCAGTGAGGAGTTGTCAGGTCAAAACGGGCGATTCGCGCGCGGCAATTCCTTGCTACATTCTCAAAATGGAACGGCAGTCTATGTCTCGGAGAATATTACCCCCGCCTTCTTTGGCCCTTCTGACGTCGACAATGAGTTAAGGCGGCTCGCTGCTCATTATAAGGAGCAGCCAAGGATTTTCTTAATGCGTGCGGAACCGGGGCTTCCAAGTGGGGTGATTGCTACGTGGGGCAGTGTTGTATTGGAGCCGTTGGATGCGGACAGCGTCAACTTTTTGGCGGCCGGCAAACACCCGCAGAAGGGATTTTTAATTGATTTCTTGGGGAACTTCCGGCGATCCGCTCAGCTTGGATTGCCAATTTACAAAATGACGGGTGGTGCGGGAATATTATGGAGTGCAAGCTACGATACCTCGGGCAAAGGAAATCTGCGGATCACGGCTATAGATCCTTCTCAATTTGGAGTCAGTGGACCGCCAACTACAGCACTGACGGCTGCGCCGCCATTTGATCCCGCGCAATTCGATGGAAGGGTCGAAATAGCTCGGAATCCAAGCTCAGCTTCGCCACCCCGTCAACAAGACGAAGAGATGCCAGCCGCCGTGGTGCAGCAAGCCGATCAGCAACGGCTCGCGCAGGCTGACGAGCAACGTCGTGTTGAGCAGGCGAGGCAACAAGCCGATCAGCAACGGCTCGCGCAGGCTGACGAGCAACGTCGTGTTGAGCAGGCGAGGCAGCAAGCCGATCAGCAGCGGCTCGCGCAGGCTGACGAGCAACGTCGTGTTGAGCAGGCGAGGCAGCAAGCCGATCAGCAGCGGCTCGCGCAGGCTGACGAGCAACGTCGTGTTGAGCAGGCGAGGCAGCAAGCCGATCAGCAGCGGCTCGCGCAGGCTGACGAGCAACGTCGTGTTGAGCAGGCGAGGCGGCAGGCCGATCAGCAGCGGCTCGCGCAGGCTGACGAACAACGTCGTGTTGCACCCGCGAGTGGTGACATGGCGACCACTATTCTTGGAGTTTTGTCGGTTTTTTACATCGTCGCAGCGGCCTTCCGAGTCCTGCCTATTGTGCGGCGGCCCTTGATGCATTGGTACAATTCCCAAATGTGGATTATTAGTGGAACCGGCCCGGTAGATATATTATTGAAGCAGATTGGTTTTCGTTTAACTTTCGAATTGTTCATATTTGGGATTGCCTGCGTATTTGGTGCTCTCGGCGGATGGCTGCTAACCATAAGAAAAAACCCAAGGGGCGATCAGGCTGATATCGGCGGGTCAAATCAGGCCAATGGATAGTCTTTCGTTTCAGCGGATTTTATAGAATGAAGAGCGCCTTCAAGGTTTGTGCACGGTGAGGCCGACCACTTACAGCGTGCAGATATCGGGAGCCAATGTCCGCGTTCCACCCTTTGCAGCGATCTAATAGAGCTACGAACTGCGCTGGTTCCAACAGGCCTAATGACGGCGGTGACCTCGGTTCGCCCTTTCCAAATGCCCCCTCACATATTAGTTTAGCTTCACTAAACTAACCCCGCCGCCCAAGGCGCCCTATGAAGCTCGGCGATTGGCTAAAACTAAACAATCTCAGCCGCGCGGAGTTCGCCCGTCGGACCGGCCTTTCGAAAGGCGCGGTCTCGCAGATCTGCAATCAAGAGGACGCCTGGGTCTCGCGCGAGACCGCGCAGCAGATTTTGCGCGAGACCGGCGGCGCCGTGACGCCGAACGATTTGCTCGACGCCCATAAAACCAAGGAGCTTGCGCCCATGGCCAATTCGGTCACCCAGGCCATCGAGGCCATTGCGCGGGGCGAGATCGTCATCGTCACCGATGACGACGACCGCGAGAACGAAGGCGATCTGATCTGCGCCGCCGCCCATTGCACGCCCGAGAAAATGGCCTTCATCATCCGCAATTGCTGCGGCATCGTCTGCGCGCCGATCACCGGCGACGAGGCCAAGCGGCTGAACCTTCAGCCCATGGTGGCGACCAATGACGCGCCGCATGGCACGGCCTTCACCGTCTCGGTCGACGCCAAGCACGGATTGACGACAGGCATTTCCGCCGAGCAGCGCAGCAATACGGTGCGCGCCCTGGCCAATGGCAATATGGGCGCGTCGGATTTTGTCCGCCCCGGCCATGTTTTTCCGCTGATCGCGCGGGACGGCGGCGTGCTCATGCGCTCCGGCCATACCGAGGCCGCCGTCGATCTCTGCCGCCTCGCCGGCCTGCCGCCCGTCGGGGTGATTTGCGAGCTCGCCAATGACGACGGCACGGTGATGGCCGGGCCGCAAATCGTGGCTTTCGCAGAAAAACACGGCCTGAAGCGCATTTCCGTCGCCGATCTCATCGCCTATCGGCAGGCGCGGGAAAAAATCGTGCAGCGCGTCGGGGCCTTTTCGGTCGAGGGGCCGAGCGGGCCACTGATGGGCTACGCCTATGTCACGCCCTTCGATCAGGTCCAGCATTTCGCCTTCGTTCAGGGCGAGATCGGCGATGGGCGCGAGGTGCCGACGAGGCTGCATCGCGTCGACATTGTCGCCGACCTGATCATGGGAGGTGATACGGTCCGCAAGACCTTCGCCTGCTTCAAGAAGGAGGGGCGCGGGGTCTTCATCTTCTTGCGGGACGGGACGGCGGGCGTGCCGGTCAATATTCCGGGCGCGCCAAAGCCCGATTTGGAGGCCCTGCGCCATAAGGAATGGCGCGAGATCGGACTCGGCGCGCAGATCCTGCGCGATCTTGGCGTTTCCTCGATCCGGCTGCGGGCGTCACGGCCGATGACTTATGTCGGCCTCTCGGGCTTCGGCATCGAGATCGTCTCGAGCGAGGGCCTGGAGTAGGCGGGGTTTTTCTCACGCCCCCTGTTTAGGCGCCCATGAGCGTGATCACATGGGCCGCGGCGCAACGCGCCAGCGCTTCGAGGTCATAGCCGCCTTCGAGGATCGAGACGATGCGGCCCTTCGCATGTTTCTCGGCGATCTCCATGAGCCTTGTCGTCACCCAGACGTAATCGGCTTCGACGAGCTTGAGCCCGCCGAGCGGATCGTGGCGATGGGCGTCGAATCCGGCCGAGATCACGATCAAATCGGGCGCGAAAGCCTCGACGCGCGGCAGGATCTTCGTCTCCCATGCGTCCCGGAACACGGCCCCGTCATTGCCCGCGGATAGCGGAGCATTGACGATATTGTCATGCTCGCCGCGCTGGTCCACGGCGCCGGTGCCCGGAAAGAGCGGCATTTGATGCGACGAGGCGTAAAGGACCGTGGGATCGGACCAGAAAATATCCTGCGTCCCATTGCCATGGTGAACGTCGAAATCGACGATCGCCACGCGCTCTGCGCCATGGACGGCTTGCGCGTGGCGCGCCGCGATCGCCGCCGTGTTGAAAAAGCAGAAGCCCATGGGCGTCGCGCGCTCGGCGTGATGGCCAGGCGGGCGGGCGGCGAGAAAGGCGTTCTTGGCGTCGCCGCGCATCACCTCATTGACGCCCGCCGTCGCCCCGCCGACGCAATGGCAGATGGCCTCCCATGTCCCCGCGCTCATGATCGTGTCGGGATCGAGATTGATGCGCCCGGTCTTCGGCGCGGCGGCTTCGATCGAATTGACATAGGCTTCGGGATGCACGCGCAGGATGGCGGCGCGGTCATTGCCCGGGGCTAGCGCGCGATGGAGCAGATGAAAGCGCTCGTGCTCGAACAATTGATCGATGACGCGAATGCGGTCTGGACGTTCGGGGTGGCCGGGCCCGGTATCGTGCTCGAAACTCGAAGGATGGCTCAGGAAAAGCGTCGTCACGATGGGACACTCGACGGATCTTGCGGGCGCGCCGGATTGGAAGCCGCTTCCTTTATGGCCTTCTTCGCCGCATGTCCACGAAAACTCAAATGCTGCGCCTCTCGAAGGGCGCATAATTTCGTGTCCTTTCCGCCACGGACGTAAAGCAATTCGCCGAATTGCCGTCGTCAGACGATCGCGATCATAGTACAAAAAGGTCTAATCAAATATATCTCGCGCGATCCACCCGATACCAATCAGGCTCGCGCGAATTCCATGACCCGCACAGCTCAGCTTCTTTTCGGCGTTCTCGCGCTGCCCTTCGTGGTCCTGGTCGCCGGGTGCACTTACCAGGCTGTTCCGGATCCGGCGGTTTCAGCGAAGGACGCCGAATTTCTCGCTGTCGTCGCGACAGCCGACATAGACCCCGATTTCCACCGCTACAGGGTGGACGATCCGACGGGGCAGGACCCCGGCACGATCGTCGTCGACACCCAGCATCGCTATCTCTATCTCGTCGAGCCGAACAAGAAGGCGATCCGTTACGGGGTCGCGGTCGGCTCGGAAGCCTATGGCTGGACGGGAACGGCGAGGGTTGCGCGAATGGCGGAATGGCCGCGTTGGGTGCCGCCGGCCGATATGGTCGAGCGCTGGCCGCATTTGCGTCCGACCCTGGCTGCGGGAGGCGTCGAAGGCGGGCCAGACAATCCGCTCGGCGCGCGCGCGCTCTATCTCTATCAGGGCGACAAGGATACGCTCTATCGGATCCATGGCACGAATGAGCCGTCTAAGATCGGACGGAGCGTTTCCTCCGGCTGCATCCGCATGACCGACATCGACGTGATCGATCTTTATAATCGGGTCAAGGTCGGGGCCAAGGTCATCGTTATGTAAGGCCCGCCGTTCAAGGAGGCAGGATTAACTTTGGCCCGGCGCGTTGGCTCGAGCCTGCAAGCCCGAGGCAATGGGGCTCCCGCCGAGCGTCAACTCAACGATTTCCGGCGGCCGCATGAAGCGAACCGGAATATGCGACGTGCCGAGACCGCCCGAGATAATGAGATGGCGGCCGTTCTGGACGATATGGCCGTAAACGAGATCGGTGAATGTCGCGCCGAATCGGCGAAGCGACAGCGGCGTGCCGAGAAACGGGAGATTTATCTGTCCGCCATGCGTGTGGCCGGAGAGCGTTAGAGAGACGCGATCGGGGACGCGACGGAAGATGTAGGGTTCGTGGGCGAGGAGGATCACCGGTCCGCGATCGGTGATCTGGGCGAGCGTCCCCGGCAGGTCGTCGGCGCCCTCGCCCATATGGCGGCCAAAGACGCCGGCGAGCTGGTCGCCAAGGCCGGCGACCCAGAAATGCCGTCCGCCCTTGCTAATGCGCACGACGTCATTTTCGAGGAGCCTGATCCGCGCCGCCGCCAAGGCTTGGCGTATCCCGGCGGCGTCGTCGCTCGGCATGCCTGGAAGCGCGCCATGCCACCAATCATGATTTCCAAGGATCGAATACACGCCGAGCGGCGCGTCCAGGACGGACAGCGCCTCGCCCCATTCCGGCGGGGTCACCGGGCGGACGAGATGTCGTTGCGAACCGTTGAAGTCGCCAAGGATGAAAATAATGTCTGGCGAGAGCGCATTCGCGGCTTCCGCGATGGAGCGAACGCGCGCCGCCGGCGTCCAAGGCTCGCAGGCGTGTATATCCGAGAGTATCGCGGCTCTGACCGTCAAGCCTTCGGGCCAATTCGGCGGGGTGAGCCTGTAGGAGGTGATTTGAAGGCTCAGACCTGGCTCGAGGGCGAAAGCGTAGGAGCCGAACCCGGCGGTCGCCAAAGCGAATCCGCCGGCGCCCTGCAAGAAAAGCCGGCGGCTGAGGTCAGTCATGCCTAACCTATACCGCAAAGCGAAAAAGGAGCCAAACTATAACTCGACGTCTTCCGTCCGCGCGCGCTTCCGAGCCGGTCACGCCGCCTCGTCGTCGCGAAGGATCGCTGGAAGCGGCTGGGTCTGGACCTGCGCCGGCTTTTGAGGCTTGCGCGTGGATTCCAGCGCGGCGGCGACAGCGGAGATGCCGATTTCACGATAGAGCCGGGAGAGAAGGTCATGGGCGCCGTTCGAGCGAGTCGCCGTATTGGAGGCTGCGTCTTGCTGGGTCATCGTCTTTACTCGTGAAGTCTGGAGGGGGGCTGAAGCTCGCGGAGCTCCCATGGAATGATCATCGGGGAAGATTAACGCCTTCTAACCATTTTTATTTTGATTCGGCTCATTTCGGCTTCGCCTGAGCTGTCGATCGTCACGGAAACATCTTTAAAGAGCCTAGGTCCTGTTGACAAATATGCGCATCCAGATCCTGATCGCGGCGATTTGGACGAACCCGAGATAGCTGGCTGCGGTTTTGTCGTAGCGGGTTGCGAGGCGCCGAGAGTTTTTGAGCTTGTTGAAGCAACGCTCGACGCGGTTGCGCAAGGCATAGATGTGACTGTCGATCTGGATTTGGATCTTGCGGTTTCGGCGCGTCGGAATGATGGCCGCAGCGCCTGTTTTCTCCAGCGTTTCGCGAATATGATCGGAATCATAACCACGATCGGCGAGCAGGACTTTGGCCTCAGGTCCTTCCGCTTCCATCAAGGGGGCGAAGCCCGAATAATCCGAGACCTCGCCTGCGGTGATCTTTGCGGCTATCGGCAGTCCTTCGCCGTTCGTGCGGAGGTGAATCTTTGTCGTGAAGCCACCTCTCGAGCGGCCAAGACCCTGACGCGGAGTCCCCCTTTAGCGCCGGCGGCGCAGTGATGCGCCCGGATGATGGTCGAGTCGATCATCTGGACGGTCTCGCCAACGCCCTCGGTTTCATTCAGGGCTTCCAGAAGGAGCTCCCACAGCCCACTGAGAGTCCAGCGCCGGAACTGCCGATAGACCGACGACCATTTGCCGAAATGCTCGTGCAGGTCCCGCCATTGCGCGCCGGTGCGGGCAATCCAGAAAATCCCATCGAGAACGAGGCGGTGGTCCTTCGGCCGTCGCCCGCTATGCGCGCCGCGAACCGTCACGAACGGCTCGAAACACGCCCATTCCTCATCCGACATCAATCCCCGAATCAAGCCCGCCTCCTTCCGAAAGCGACCTTGAATCAGAACCTTACCCTAATGGGAATCCTATTTGTCAACGGGACCTAGCTTGTGCAAAATCGCTCATCTCGAAAAACTTTTATCATTTGGACCTGTTTGGCAGGCGGGATCTCTCTCGGCTGCGGGGCCGCTCGCGGCTTCGCGCGGGATCGGGTTTGCGCCGCCTGATCAGGTCGGAGGTCGCGGCGGCATTTCAAGCGCAAGCGCCGCGGGCCGGCATCAATAAATCGTTATGGAAAGATCAGAAGGGATCCGCGACGCGTAGAGCAATGCTCTTGCGCGCGGCGTCGAATGTCGTCTCCAGGAAATCGAGCATTCAAACAGAGGTCTTGCTAGTGTCGCGATCGCGCCGCATAACCGCTCGCGGAAGAGGCACCGGGCCAAAGGGAGGACGCGTCACGCCCCTCGACGGGCGAGACGGAGACAAGGAACAGGCATTGGATCAAAGTCATTTCTGCAATGACGCTCATATGGGGGCCGACGGGGCCAGACCCGCGGCTGCATTCCCCCGCAAAAGGGGGGCGATGTCCCAAAGCCTGCCATTCGACGAGACCGATGCAGTCGACGCGGGCCATGAGAAAGCGCGACGCTCCTCCGTCGGCAGGAGGATCGCGGCCGCCTGCAGCATCGCGATCGCGATTTTTTCGGTCTATGTCTTGGCGCGGACGTTTTCGGCCGTCAGCTTCGCCGATTTACGGCATGCAATCGCCGCGACGAGCGGGGAACAGATCGCGATGGCCGCTCTCTTGACCTCTGTCTCCTTTCTCGCCTTGACGGGCTATGACGCGCTGGCCCTTCGCCAGCTCAAGACGCGCGTGCCCTATCCGACCACTGCGCTCGCCTCCTTCACGAGCTACGCCATTTCCTTCACGCTGGGCTTTCCGCTGATCACCGCGGGAACGGTGCGCTACTGGATCTATTCCCAAGCGGGCCTCGCGCCGAGCAAAGTCGCGAGCCTGACCATTGTGGCCGGCGTGACCTTTTGGTTCGGCATGGTTTTCGTGATCGGGGCCGGATTGGCCTTTCAGGCGGAAGCCATCAGCGCGCTCAATCATTTGCAGCCGGCCTTGAACATGCTGATGGGCCTCGGCGCGCTCGCCGCGATTTTCGCCTATCTCATTTGGGTGACGATCCGCCGGCGTCACGTCCGCATTCAGGGATTCCGGCTCGAATTACCGGGGCTCGGCCTCACCCTCGGCCAGGTCGCTCTCGGGGTCATCGACCAATGCGCCGCCGCCGGCGTCTTATTCTGGCTGCTGCCGAACCATGCCGCGCTCGATTTCTTCACTTTCGCCGCGACCTATGTTTTTGCCTGCATCCTCGGCGTCGTCAGCAATGCGCCGGGTGGCATCGGGGTCTTCGAAGCGGCGATGCTGAAGGCCGTGCCGATCGTGTCGCAGGAGTCGCTGCTCGCGTCCTTGCTGCTGTTTCGCCTGATCTATTATTTGGCGCCCTTCCTTCTGGCTCTGGCCTTCCTCGGCGCACACGAGGGGTTCCGGCGCCAAAAGAGCCTTCGCGAAGCCATGCGGCAAAGCGATGAGGACGCGCCGATCATAGACGACATCGGCTGAAGGATGTTTCGGTCAGATTGAAGCAATCTGACCGCCCGGAACATGCTCGGGTCTTTGAAGCGGAAGCGATGGCTTGGACCCGTGACCTGCAAAGCCAGGCCGGGGATTCGCCATAATCAGCGCGGGATCTTGACGCTCTGGAACGTATCGCCCGGAGCGGGCCCGGATTCCGGCGAGACGTCGAAGGCGAAGCTCGACCCCAGCCCGTCGTTCACGAAATCGAAAGTGGCGTTTCCGTCCCCTTTGTCGTCGGTCTTGATGACGCCGAGCTGCTTGCCGCATTTCAGCTTGACGCGATAGGTCGAGTTGGGCTTCGTCGCGCCCGTCAAATGCACGCTGGCGCCAGTGGTCTGGCTCGACGCGCGGAAGACCGTCACCGAGCCGCCCAGCGTTGCGGGTTCTGCGCCGCTGACCTCGTCATTGGTGCAATTCGCTTCGTCCTGACGCACCAGCGCGGACGTCTTCGCGGATTTCGTGCCGAGCGGCACCTGATAGGGGCAAGCTGCGCCGCTGCGCCCCGAAATAACATAGGAATAGGCCTTGTCGCCGCTGTCGCCGGTGCGCAGCACCGCGCCGAGCGTCGCGCTGGCGGGGGCGGCCTCGGCGGCGGCGAAGGCGCCATTGTCATTATACCAGCAGACGAGAGTCTGATCCGCGGCGAGCGACGGGGCGGTTTGGAGCGCCGCGACGGAGGCGGCGGCAAAGAGGAGCTTTCTCATAGCGTTCCGGGTTCCGATCAAGATGACGGTGGAGTGACCGACGTCGCTCATAGCATGCGGAATCGCAGCTGAATATTCCCGCCTCGCTGACGCCTTGGGCCCTCTAGGGGGAGATCACGAGATAATCCGAGAAAATTATTGGGTCTATCGGCTGAGACCGATCAAACCTATGTGACGCGGCCGTTGCGCTCCTGTAAAACCCGCCGCATGCCAAGCTTGCCCCGAGACCTCAAATTTCCGCACCGGCATTTGCTCGGGATCGAAGGCCTTTCGCCGCTCGACATCGCCGCTCTGCTCGATCTCTCCGAAGAGGCGATCGAAGTCTCGCGCCAGGTCGAGAAAAAGCGCTCGACCCTGCGCGGCCGCACGCTGATCAACCTCTTTTTCGAGGCCTCCACCCGCACGCAATCCTCCTTCGAACTCGCTGGCAAGCGGCTCGGGGCGGACGTCATGAACATGTCAGTCGCGACCTCCAGCGTGAAAAAGGGCGAGACCCTGGTCGACACGGCCATGACCCTGAACGCCATGCGCCCCGACATAATCGTGGTGCGGCACGCCCAAGCCGGGGCGGTTCATCTTCTCGCCAAAAAGGTCGATTGCTCGGTCGTCAACGCCGGTGACGGGGCGCATGAGCATCCGACCCAGGCGCTTCTCGACGCTTTGACGATCCGCCGTAATAAAGGCTGCGTCTCCGGTCTCGTCGTCGCGATCTGTGGCGACATTCTTCATTCCCGCGTCGCCCGTTCGAATATCCTGCTTCTCTCGGCGCTCGGCGCGCGCGTGCGGGCCGTTGGACCTTCGACCTTGTTGCCGGCCGGGATCGAGCGCATGGGCGTCGAAGTGTACCGCGACATGCGCGGCGGCCTCGACGGCGCCGACATCGTCATGATGCTGCGGCTTCAGCGCGAGCGCATGCAAGGCGGCTTCATTCCCTCCGCCAAGGAATATTTCCGCTTTTTTGGCCTCGACGAAGAGAAGCTCCGTTTCGCCAAGCCGGATGCGCTCGTCATGCACCCCGGCCCGATGAACCGGGGGGTCGAGATCGATTCGAGCGTCGCCGACGGCGCCCAGAGCCGCATCCGCGAGCAGGTCGAGATGGGCGTCGCCGTGCGCATGGCCGTGCTCGAGGCTTTAGCGCAACATCTGCCGAACGGATGAGAGGGCGCGACGACATGAAGGCTCTAACCTCCGCCTCGATCGCGCATCAGCCGCTCGCGCTCGTCAACGCCCGGCTGATTGACCCGGCCGAAGAAACCGAGACGTTGGGCGGCGTCCTCATCATCGACGGGCAGATCCGCGATCTCGGCGCGAGCGTCGTCCCGGCCAATCTGCCGCCCTATGCGCGCGTGGTCGATTGCGCCGGCGATTGCGTCGCGCCCGGCCTCATCGACATGCGCGCTTTTGTCGGCGAGCCGGGCGCCGAGCATCGCGAGACCATCGCCACGGCGACGGCCGCCGCCGCCGCGGGCGGGGTCACGACCATTCTCGCCCGGCCGGACACCAATCCGCCGGTGGACGAGGCCGCCGTCGTCGATTTTCTGTTGCGCCGCGCCCGCGACACCGGCCGCGTGCGGGTTCTGCCTTCGGCGGCCCTGACGCGCGGCCTGGAAGGCGAGGAAATCGCTGAGATCGGCCTGTTGCAGCAAGCGGGCGCGGTCGCCTTCACCGATGGCGCGCGCTCAATCCGCAACGCCCGCACGCTGCGCCGCGCCATGGATTACGCGAAGGATTTCGACGCGCTCATCATCCATTACGCCGAGGATCGCGATCTTGCCGCCGAAGGCGTGATGAACGAGGGCGAGTATGCCTCAAGGCTCGGCCTGGCCGGCGTCCCGCGCGAAGCCGAGGCCATCATTCTCGACCGCGACCTGCGCCTCGTGAACCTGACAGGCGCGCGCTACCATGCTGCTCTGGTGACGACGACGCTCTCGCTGGACATCATCGCGAAGGCTAAAGCGGCGGGCCTGCCGGTGACTTGCGCGACCTCGATCAATCATCTGACCCTCAACGAGAACGACATCGGCGATTACCGTACGTTCTTGAAGCTCGCCCCGCCTTTGCGGCGGGAGGACGAGCGTCGCGCTTTGGTCGGAGCTCTGGCTTGCGGCCTCATCGACGTCATCGTCTCGGATCATAATCCGCAGGACGTCGAGACCAAGCGCCTGCCGTTCGCCGAGGCCGAGGACGGCGCGATCGGACTCGAGACTATGCTGTCGGCCGGCCTTCGTCTCGTCAGCGCGGGCGACCTCTCGCTCCCCCGCCTACTCGCCGCCATGACGACCCGCCCGGCCGAGATTCTGGGCCTGCCGCAAGGACGGCTGAAAATCGGCGCGCCGGCAGATCTCATTCGCTTCGATCCCGATGAGCCCTATGTCGTCGATCCGGCGAAACTCCATTCGCGCTGCAAGAACACGCCGTTCGACGAGGCGCGGATGGAAGGGAAAGTGAAGCTGACGCTGGTGTCTGGCGAGATCGTGTTTGGGATAGGCTGAGGCGAAAGGCCCGCCGGCGCGGCTCCTGAGCCAAGTTTGCATGATCACGACAAGTTTGAGGCCGTGCTGCGGCTCACCTCCCGTTCATCTCAACCCTGCCATATTGCCGCTCCAAAGGATGGGCCCAGAGACAGCAATTAAGTCATGGGAAACCTTCCGGGGGTAGGGTTTCTGCGAAATTCGGAGACGGCGTCATGCGTATCAGCTCCACCAACGACATTGAAGGCGGCCGCGTTCTTTACAAGATCGGCAAGATCCGCGCGGCCTCCGCCTGGCATGCCGCCACCGGCGGCGTCTTGAGCGAGGATTGGCGGGAGCGCGCCTTGCGCGAGCTCATCCGCCGGGCCGAGGACATCGACGCCGACGCGATCATCGGCGTCCAATACGAGACCGACGGCGTCGGTCCGATCGAGGCGACGGGCGTGCGCCTCAACCGCGTCTTCGCTACTGGCGTCGCAGTCAAGCTGTCCTGCGCGGCCTGACATTTCTTGCCGAAATGCGTCTGGCTTTTCGGGGAGCTTCCGCGCGGAAGCGCAGTCAAGTTCGTTCAACGCGTCGATCGAACTTGACCCTCGCCTCTTCTATCTCCGCCATGTGAGTCTGCGCCCATTGGCCGAGCCCTAAGACTGGCTCGCGCAGCGAGCGGCCGAGATCCGTCAATTCATAATCGACGCGCGGCGGGATCGTCGGAAAGACGGTTCGCGTCACCAAGCCGTCGCGCTCGAGCCCCTTGAGGGTGAGTGTCAGCATCCGCTGCGAGATGCCCCCCACCATCCGTTTGATCTCATTGAAGCGGTGCGGCCCATCCCCCAGCAACATTACGATCAGGACGCTCCATTTATCGCCGATGCGCGCCAGAACCTGGCTCACTTTGCGGCAGTCCACATGGAGTCGCGGGTCGGGGACGGTCACCTCTTTGTGCTCTAGCACCAAAAATGTGCCTCCTTGTGCGCTGCAATTGAAGTCACGTATTTAGTTTAAGTTACAAACTTATACCAACGGTGGATTCAATGAAGCTCCTTCACATCGATTCGAGCATCCTCGGCGCGCATTCCGTCAGCCGGCCGATCGGCCAGGCGGTCGTTGACAGGCTACGTCGCGAGCGGCCTGATCTCGCCGTGACTTATCGGGATCTGGCCGCCGCTCCGTTGCCGCATTTGTCGCCGACGACCGCCCCCAGCGCCCATCCTCTCTCAGGCGCCGCTCAAGGCGCGGACTCGTCCGTGATCCGCGAGCAAGCCGAGAGCCAAGCCGTGCTCGAAGAATTTCTCGCCGCCGACATCGTGGTGATCGGCGCGCCAATGTATAACTTCACTATTCCGACCCAGTTGAAGGCCTGGGTCGACCGCATTCTCGTTCCTGGAAAGACATTCGCCTATGGGGCGGAGGGTCCGAAGGGCCTCGCCGGCGACAAGCGCGCCATCATCGTCGCCTCGCGGGGCGGCCTTTATGGCGAAGCCGCGCCCTTCGCCGCCGCCGAGCATGGGGAGGCCTATCTCCGCACGGTCCTCGGCTTCATCGGAATCCATGATCCGGAGGTCATCGTCGCCGAAGGGATCAATATGGGGCCGGAGCAGCGCGATAAAGCGCTCGCCGAGGGTTTGCGCTCCGCGGCGGATCTTCGCGCGGCCTAAGCGCCAGCCTCCTATTGCGGCGCTGCGGCGGAATTGACAGAATGCGTGAAAGCGTCGACCTCGTCGGAGAAATGCTCGCGCGTCATAGGATCGACGACGGCGACTGGCGCAGTCACGACTAGGCTCGCGGCATGGCCGATCGAGGAGGCGGCGCCCGCCGTCGTCGTCATGATCCTTTCGCCGAGCCCGACGCGCGAATCCGTCAGCGTCTGACCGCTCTCCAGGCTTTGCCCGAGAATAGCGACCGCCTTCGGATTTCCGGCATAGGTCCCGTGGTCGAATTTGTCGGTCGATTGGAAGTTCGTCAGGTTGACCACCTGGATCTTCTCGCGCGCGAGATCTGTCTTGAAAGGCTCGACATAGGGGTCGATGGCGCCGAGCCGCGGCCCGCCCCAGAGTTCCCGAGAAACCGCGAGGGCGCGATCATTTTCGGACAGGAAGAGGATGAAATTCGGCCGCTCCGGCCCCATCGTGGCGATCTGCTCGCGCGCGAGATCGACGTCGACGTCGGGAGCCGCGAGCAGAACGGTGCGGATCTTCGCCGCGACGCGCCCGTCCCGGATCGCCATCTGGCGAAGCGCTTCGAGCGTCACCCAATTGCCCATTGAATGGGCGAGGACGGTCACCTGATCCACTTTCGGGTTTGACGCAAGCCAACGCAGGAGGTTTTCAAGCGCGTCGCGCGAATAGCTCGAGCTTTCTCGGTCATATCCATAGGCTAGGACGCTGCCCTTGGATGGCCAAGTGAACAGGACCGGCACGAATTCGTCTCCGCTGCCGGTGTCGTGGACAATCTGGGCGAAGCGGAAAACAGCATCGTCGAAGCGATTATTGAAGCCATGGACGAATACCAGCGCCTGCTTTTTCGGGGCTTTCTGGAGCAGGCGCGAGAATTCGGCGATCGCCGCCTTTTTGTCCGTGATGTCGGCCTTGAGCGTCACGAAGTCCGTCGCCGGATTGCCGGGAAGCTGTTTCGGCCATTCGACTTGGCCGACTTGATGGGCGCCAGGTGGAGGAATTGACACGATAATGTCGGCGAAGCTCGGCTCCCGGCTGCGATAGCCCGAGAACATCTCGCCTGGGGAGTCGGCTTTCAGCCGGGTCGTCGCGACCACCATCTCGACTTGGCTTGTCCCCGGCGCGCCTTCAGCGACAGGCAAGAGAAACCCTTTGAGATTGTTGCCGCAGCCGCCGAGGCTCGCGGCCGAGGCGATCAACGCGACGGCGCCGAAGACGCGGTTGCGCCCGGTCGAGGAGACGGAGCCGCTTGGGGCGGAATGGTGTTTCCGGGGCGATCCAATGTTCGACACAATCCGTCCCATGTCTCAAATCGGCGAGGGCGCAGGCGCGGCGCGGCCGGCGGGACCCGTTTTGGCCCAAATGGAACCAAACCGTGGCTTTATTGAGTTCGAAGGATTGCGGATAAATCGTCAACATCCGATGAAGCATCGGCCTCGCCGGTCAAGCGATCGATCGTCGGGCGCCGCTCTCCTCGCGGGTCAGGAGGTCCCGGAGCGTCGCCTCATCGATTTCTTCGGTCCAGACCCGGAAGGTCTTCAAGACATGCGGACCAAAGGAATTGACGAGTGGAATGTCGGTCGCGTCGCGGCCCCGCGCGACGGTGATGCGGCCGATGCGCGGCATATTGTGGCGCGCGTCGAAGGTCCGCCAGCCGCCGTCGAGAAAGACCTCGAACCAGGCGTTGTAATCCATAGGCGCCGGGTCCGGCGGCACGCCGATGTCGCCCAGGAAGCCGTTGGCGTAGCGCGCCGGAATATTCATGCAGCGGCAGAACGCGACGGCGAGATGGGAGAAATCCCGGCAGACGCCGACGCGCTCCTGATAGGCTTCAAAGGCGGTTCGGGTCGGGCGCGCATGCTCGTAGCCGAAGGTCAGGCGATCACAGACAAAGTCGCAAATCGCCTGGACCCGGCGCCAGCCCCGCGGGCTCGATTTGAAATGCTCCCAGGCGATGTCCCCGAGGAGGTCGGTTTCGCAATAGCGGCTGGCAAGCAGGAACTGCAGCGTCTCATTGGGCAATTGCTCGACCGGGACTTCGTTTGCGTCGAGGTCGATCGTCTCGGGCAGACCGCTGTCCTCGATGACAGCGTCGGATGTGATCGTGAGATCGCCGGGCGGCGCGACGAACCGCAGCACCGCATTGCCGAAGCTATCGATATAGGTTGCGGCGGCGACCAGGGGATTGGTTGTCGGCGGGCGCTTATAACGCAGCTGCGGGGACTGGTCGCGATGGGCGTCGAGCAGGCAGACCATCAATGTCGGTTGTGGGCAAGTGAAGGCCAGTTCATAGCCATATCGTATGAGCATGGTGCGGTTCCGACTTGATTTTGGGGGGCGCGCGAACCCCCGCCCCGAAAGGCGCAGCGTCATCGCAGACGTGCGGGGAGGGCCATGCCGGCGGAGCATGAGCGCGAGGGTTGGCGCGCCCGATCAGTGCGCAGGCTAACCCTCCAGGCTAGGTAAGGTTCCCTGGAAAGGCTTGCGCCGGTCGCGTCCGCCTCAGCCTTTATAGGCGACGAGCAGGGCGCCGCAGGCGATCAAGAGAACGCCGAGCCAATTCGGCGCGGAGAGGCGTTCTCCGAGAAAGGCGACGCCAAAAAGCGCGACGAGCACGGTCGAGAGCTTGTCGATCGGAGCGACCCGGGCGGCGTCCCCGAGCTTCAGAGCGCGGAAATAACAGAGCCAGGAGGCGCCCGTCGCGAGGCCAGAGAGCGCGAGAAACAGATAGGTCCGCGCCGAAATTTCGGCCAGGGGCTGAAATTGCCGGGTCGCGGCCAGGATCGCGGCGACCACGGCCAGAATGACCAAAGTGCGGATGAAGGTCGCGAAATCGGAATTGACGTTCTCGACGCCGATCTTGGCGAAGATTGCGGTCAGCGCCGCGAAGCCGGCCGAGGCCAAGGCCCAGAATTGCCAAGCGCCGAGCCAGAGCTTCACGGCGCTCAACCCTCGCTCGCGGCGAGAAGTTGCGCCTGATGATGCGTGACGAGCGCGTCGATCACTTCATCCAAAGCCTCGCCGGTCATGACCTTGTCGAGCTTGTAGAGGGTCAGGTTGATCCGGTGATCCGTCAGGCGCCCTTGCGGGAAATTATAGGTGCGGATCCGTTCCGATCGGTCGCCCGAGCCCACCTGGCTGCGCCGGTCCGCGGCGCGCTCGGCGTCGAGCTTCTGCCGTTCCATGTCATAGATGCGGGCGCGCAAAAGGGCCATGGCGCGGGCCCGGTTCTTGTGCTGCGAGCGCTCGTCCTGAACGAAGATGATTGTGTTCGTCGGGATATGGGTGATGCGGATCGCGGATTCGGTCTTGTTGACATGCTGGCCGCCGGCGCCCTGCGCTCGCATGGTGTCGATCTTGAGATCCGCCTCGTTGATGTCGACGTCGACTTCCTCCGCTTCCGGCAGAACCGCGACGGTGGCGGCCGACGTATGGATGCGGCCTTGCGTCTCGGTGTCCGGCACGCGTTGGACCCGGTGCGTCCCGGATTCGAATTTGAGCCTGGCGAAAACGCCGCGGCCCTCGACCTCGGCGATGATTTCCTTATAGCCGCCGGCCGTCCCCTCGCTCGCTGAGAGGATCTCGACGCGCCAGCCCTTGGTTTCAGCGTAGCGCTGATACATGCGGAAAAGATCGCCGGCGAAAAGCGCCGCTTCGTCGCCGCCCGTCCCGGCCCGGATTTCGAGGATCGCGCTTTTCTCGTCGGCGGCGTCCTTCGGCAGAAGCGCGAGCTGCAGATCGCGTTCGAGCGCCGCGAGCCTTCCTTCGGCCTCGCGCAATTCCTCCTCGGCGAGGCCGCGCATCTCGGCGTCGGTCGCGGGGTCGGCGAGCATGGCCTCGAGCCCGGCGACCTCCTGAGCCTGGGTGCGAAATTCGCGGATGGCCCGGACGACCTCCTCTAGCCCCGCGAGCTCGCGCGACAGGGCGACGTAAACCGCAGCCTCGGGCGCGCCGGCGAGGCGGGCCGAGATTTCGTCATGGCGGCGGAGAATGAGATCGAGCTTGTCTTGCGGCAGCATGTTCGCGCGGTCAGAGAAAAGGCGGCGGAGGCGGAGCGTGCTCCCAAAGGATCAACCCACAGGAGCGAAAACGTGGCGACGGCCGTCACAAAAGCAAAGCGTGTCCTAATCGAAAAAGGCGAACACGCAAAATGCTCCTTTCGACCTGCTGCAGGCTGCGCTCCTGCGAAGCACGAAAGAGGAAAGTAGGCGGCTAACTTTGCAGGGAGCCTTTAGAGCAGGCCCTCGGGCGCGCAGGCTTTCAGCAGCGTCCATTTGGGGAGAAGCGGGCTAGCGAGCGGATCGGCCGGCTGAATTGACAAAGACATGGTCCTGCTGAACCGTGCCCTAATGGCGCCGCTCGGCTAGCCGTATCGCCGTGAACGGCCGGAAACAGAGATGATTTGGAGCGCGTCGGCTGGGGTGAGCCCTAGCGCTTCTCTGCCCAAACGCGGGCGCTTCCGCCGGCTATGCGCCGTGCGAAACTGGGCCAACGCTTCGTCCCGCGCAAAAGTCTGCGCTCGTCGTGTCAGGCGATGGCGGAGCAATGCCGGGTCCACTCAAGGACTGAAATGGCGGAGAGGGGGGGATTCGAACCCCCGATAGGCTTGCGCCTATGCCGCATTTCGAGTGCGGTGCATTCGACCACTCTGCCACCTCTCCACGCGCGGCGGCAAGAACAGCCGCGGATGGTCCGCGCCGCAGATAGCATGCGGCCTTCGCCCTTACAAGCGCGCGCTCTTCGCGCGCGACGCCCGACCAATGCGTCTATTCCGTCGCTGCGCTATCAGCCTTTTGCGCTTCGGGCCGAGGCATCAGGATGATGTTATAGCCGGAATCGACATGATGAATCTCGCCCGTCACTCCGGCCGAGAGATCGGATAGGAGATAGAGCGCCGCGCCGCCGACGTCGTCGATGGTGACCGTGCGCCGCAGCGGCGCATGCGTCTTCTGAAAATTGAACATGAAGCGCGCATCGGCGATTCCGGCGCCGGCCAGCGTGCGCACCGGGCCTGCCGAGATGGCGTTCACGCGAACGCCTTGCGGTCCGTAATCGGCGGCGAGATAGCGCACGCTCGCCTCGAGCGCGGCCTTGGCCACACCCATCACGTTGTAGTTGGGCATGACCCTGGTCGCGCCGCCGAAGGTCAGGGCGACCAGGGCGCCGCCTTGCGGCATGAGGGCCGCCGCGCGCTTGGCGATCTCGGTGAAGGAAAAGGCTGAGATCGTCATCGTGCGCAGGAAATTTTCCCGCGTCGTGTCGGCGTAGCGTCCCTTCAGCTCGGACTTGTCGGAATAGGCGATGCAGTGGACGGCGAAATCTATGCTTCCCCAGGCCTTTTCGAGCGTGGCGAACACGGCGTCGACCGAGTTCAGGTCCTCGACGTCGCAGGGCAGGACAAGGCTCGAGCCGGTCTTGGCGGCGAGCGGCTTGACCCGCTTGCCAAGCGCCTCGCCCTGATAGGTGAAGGCGAGCTCCGCGCCTTGCGCGGCGAGCGCCTTGGCTATGCCCCAGGCGATGGAATGATCGTTGGCGACGCCCATCACGAGGCCGCGCTTGCCGCGCATGAGCGGCCCCGGGCCTCCCGCGCCCTGCGGTTCAGGCGTCGACATGCTTGAGGACAATGCTCGCGTTGGTGCCGCCGAAGCCGAAGGAGTTCGACAATACGGCGCGCAACTGCATGTCGTCGCGGCGCTTGCGGACAATGTCCATGTCCGCGAAGGCCGGATCGAGCTCCTCGATATTGGCGCTCTCGCAGATGAAGCCGCTCTGCATCATCAAGAGCGAATAGATCGCTTCCTGGACGCCGGTCGCGCCAAGCGAATGGCCGGTCAAGGATTTCGTTCCGGCGATCGGCGGCGCCTTGTCGCCCGATCCGAAGACGGCACGGATCGCCTCGATCTCCTTCAGGTCGCCGATGCCGGTCGAGGTCGCGTGGGGATTGATGTAGTCGATCGGCGTCTTGACGGTTTCGAGCGCCATGCGCATGCAGCGCGCCGCGCCTTCGCCGGACGGCGCGACCATGTCATAGCCGTCGGAGGTCAGTCCGTATCCGGCCACCTCGGCATAGATCTTGGCGCCGCGCGCTTTGGCGTGCTCCAATTCCTCCAGGACCAGCACGCCGGCGCCGCCGGCGATGACGAAGCCGTCGCGGTTCTTGTCATAGGCGCGTGAGGCGACCGCGGGACGATCATTATAGGAGGAGGACATGGCGCCCATGGCGTCGAACAGGACGGACAGGGTCCAATCGAGCTCCTCGCAGCCGCCGGCGAACATCATGTCCTGCTTGCCGTATTGGATCATCTCATAGGCGTTGCCAATGCAATGATTTGAGGTCGCGCAAGCCGACGAGATCGAATAGTTGACGCCCTTGATCTTGAACCAAGTGGCGAGCGTGGCCGAAGCCGTCGAGGACATGGCTTTCGGCACGGCGAAAGGACCGATCTTCTTCGGCCCCTTGGTCCGGGCGATGTCGGCGGATTCGATCAGCGTCTTGGTCGAAGGACCACCAGAGCCCATAATGATGCCGGTGCGTTCGTTCGAGATTTCGGCCGCCGACAGGCCGGCGTCCAGGATCGCCTGGTCCATCGCGACATGATTCCAGGCGGTGCCGGTGGCGTGGAAGCGCATTGCCCGGCGGTCGATCATGCTCTCCGGTTCGAGCGTCGGCGCGCCGTGAACCTGGCTGCGAAAGCCGAGCTCGGTATATTTATCGGCTTTGACGATGCCGGATTTGGCCTCGCGGAGCGAGGCCAGCACCTCCTGGGCGTTGTTCCCGATCGAGGAGACAATGCCCATGCCGGTGACGACGACCCGTCTCATGCGTATCTCCCACTTCCGCCGCTCGCCCGTTTGGCGCAGCCCGCGACGATCGATCCCTATTTGGGGGCTTCTTTTACTTCATTCGCGAAACCGCGAAGTTCCAAGAGGCCAAAAAACGCCGTCGCTTGGGCGTCTAAGCCCGCGCGCCGACCGCGTCCAAGGCCCTCGACGCTTGTCTTGGTCAGGCCGCAGCCTGGAACAAGCCGACTTTTAGGTCCTTGGCCTCATAAATGCGAGTCCCATCGGCTTCAAGCCATCCGTCGGCGATGCCGAGCACGAGCTTGGTCTTGAACACGCGCTTCAGGTCGACTCCGTAAATGATCCGCTTGACCGTCGGCAGGACCTGGTCGGTGAACTTCACCTCGCCGACGCCGAGCGCCCGGCCGCGGCCCGGCAATCCGAGCCAACCAAGATAGAAGCCGAGCAATTGCCAAAGCGCGTCGAGGCCGAGACAACCGGGCATCACCGGATCGCCCTTGAAGTGGCAGCCGAAAAACCAGAGGTCGGGCTTGATCGCGAATTCCGCCAGAATCACGCCCTTGCCATTGGCCCCGCCATGCTCGGAAATTTCGGCGATCCGATCGAACATCAGCAAAGGGGGGAGAGGCAATTGCGCGTTGCCGGGGCCGAACAGGTCGCCCCGCGCGCAGGCGATCAAATCCTCATAGTCGAAATTGGCGCGGCGCTCATTCATTTCGCTTCAACTCTCGCGTTTCCGCTCGAAAACCGCAACCCCGGCGCGGCTCGGACCGCGGGCCTTCTAACATAAGCCTCCAAGCGCCGAAAGCGCGAGAATGCGAATTATGGACTTCAAATGACAGAATCGGCGTTCGCCCCAGGCGACGGCGAAGATATTCTGGATTTTCCGCCTCTGAACCTTTGCGCTTATAGGCGTCCGGCCGCGCCCTCCCTTTGCGCTTTGGGCTGCAATTCCCCATATAGTGCCGCGGGGCGAAGGCGCCCGTTCAACGGCAGGATTTCGCGTCATGGCGTTACGCCACAAACTCTCGATATTGATTTTAGCAGCCGCATTCGGCGTGGGGCTCGCCGGCGACGCATTCGCGCGGGCAGGGTCCGGCGGATCCTTCGGCAGTCGGGGCGCGCGCACCTTTAGCGCGCCGCCCGCGACTGCGACGGCGCCACGGAGCGCTTCTCCCATGGAGCGCTCCATGACCACGCCGAACGATAGCACCTTCCGTCGCCCGACGTCGGGCGGCTTCTCGCCCGGCGGCTTCTTCTCTGGCGGTTTCGGACGCGGCCTGCTCGGCGGCTTTCTCGGCGCGGGGCTGTTCGGACTCTTGTTCGGCCATGGATTGTTCGGCGGCCTCGGCGGCGGCCTTTCGATCCTCGGGCTAATTTTTCAGATCGGGATTTTATATCTCCTGTTCCGGCTCGGCTTGGCGCTGATCCGCGGTTGGCGCCCGGCGGTGCCGCGCGGCTTCACGGATCGCGGTCCCTCGGCGTCTCCTTTCGCCGGTCTCGGAAGCTTCGCAGGTCAAGGCGACCAGCGGGGCTTTGGGGGGCAAACCGGTCTTGGCTCAGGCTTTGGGGCAGGCGGCGTCGCCGGCCGCGCCATGCCGATCGAGGTCAATTCCGCCGATTTCGCCGCCTTCGAGCAGAGGCTGGCGGCAATCCAGACGGCCTATGGCGCAGAGGATCTCGGCGCGCTGCGTGCGTTGGTCACGCCTGAGATGGCGTCCTATTTCGCCGAAGAGCTCGCGGATAATGCAAAGAAGGGCCTGATCAACAAGCTTTCGAGCGTGGCGTTCCTGCAGGGCGACCTTTCTGAGGCCTGGCGGGAGGAGGCCAATGAATATGCCACGGTCGCCATGCGATTTTCCTTGATCGACGTGATGGCCGATCGCGCCAGCGGGAAAATCGTCTCGGGAGATTCGACGAGGCCGCAGGAGGCGACCGAGGTCTGGACCTTTGCCCGCCGCGCCGGCGGAGGGCCTGCGGATTGGAAGCTCTCGGCGATCCAGCAGGCTTGATTCTATGGGGCGATCGCCAGAGTTTCGTTAATCATTCCTGGCGCTGCCGACGCGCCGGGAACGGGGACAGGGCCGGCGTCCGGCGCGCTTTGCGACGAAGCCGGCTTTTAGCCGTTCTTGGCCGGCGCCTTCAGCTTCTTGCGGCGTTCGTCCCAGACGTAAAATCCGCCGGCCGCTGCAACGGCTGCGATGGCGAAGGCCAACACATAATACCATTGCTTCGCTCCCTGCTCGACGGTCAGGTCGTATTGGCTCGCCATCGCCATGCCGGCGCCGTCGTCGACGTTTAGAAGAACCGAATATTTGCCGGCCTTGTCGAAGTTCACAGGCAGGGTGACGACGCCCGTCCGATAGGTTTTCGGCGGCAGATAAGCGAGTGTCGCGGCCTCGAGCGCTGCGCCTGTCGGCGGGCTTGCGGTTCCAGTGCTCCTGATGACGCGAACCTCGATCATCATGTCGCGAAGTTCTTTCGAGACGGCGTTGAGGGTGAGCGTGACCGGTCCCGGCGCCGGGATGTCCGAGCACACGTCTTCTCGGGAATCGGAGGCGTGCGAATAAGCGGCCAGCCGCATCTCGTGCATGCCGGCCATCATCATGCATCCCATGTCCATGTTCATGTCCATGAGGCTGCTGTCTTGGGCCTCTGCGCGGGCGCCGAATAGAAAAATCGTCAGGACAAAAGCGCCGACCAGCCGGCTCATTCCAATCATAGGCACGTCCCCTCCGCCAAATTTGTCTCGTGTCTTTGCGCCTCAGGAGAGGCCTAGAGCATTTTCCGATCGGATTGAATAGCTCCGATGAGCTGGATGCTGAAGTTTTTGAATGAGCAGCGATTTCCAGCCAGACAAGCTCTGTTCGGTCGGAAAGCGCTGACCCGCGGGCGAGGATAAAGGGGAAAGCCCGTTCCCGCGCCCATCCCCTCTAAATCATCGTCGGTCTGTGCCAAGGCCGCAAAATGTCGCTTGCGCCGCGGAATTGCCCGGCCCGCGGGGCGCGCATTCCGCAAGGCGCCGGTATTTGGCATCTCGCAGAGGTTCGGGCAACCGGTTTTGGTCGCCTCGGGGGAGCTAGTCCATGTCCATCGGTCGTGGGGGATCGCGCGGGGGGGGCAATTCGAATGGATGCGTTGCGCCCCTGAGCAGCGCGCCACTGGTTCGGCGGGCGCTCCAGCGCGGGCCGGCTGGTTGCGTCGATGGCTTACAGGGAAAGCAGAGCCGCCACGCCCACGGGCGAAACGCCGGCGAGAGTCCTTCCTCGCCTTTGGCGAAGCCGTCTTGGCGAACAGAGCCGGGGGAGGGACTTATCGAATCTCGCGCCTACCCAGAGGCAGTGCGCGAGACTTCAATATTGCCGCTTGAGATGATCCTCGAGATAGACCAAGGCGGCCTGACGATCTTCGTCATTGGCGTTCGTCATGGCCTTTTCGTAAAGATCGACGATGGCCTGATCCTTCTTGGAGTCGCTCGCCGCCTCCCGCGCCAAAGTCAGCCACATCAGGGCGAGCGGCTTTTGCGCCGGAATGCCGTCGACGCCGGTCAGGAGGATTTTGCCCAACAGAGCCTCAGCTTGGATATGCCCCTTCTTGGCGGCGAGGTCGAGCCACTGCAAGCCGCGGCGGGTGTCCTTTTGGACTCCGGCTCCGTCGAGAAGCATCCGCGCCAGATTATATTGCGCATTGGCGTCGCCGAAATTCGTCGCGGCGATCTGGAACATTTGCCGCGCGCGCGCGGCGTCGGCTCTGACGTCGGATCCCGCGATCCCGTTTAGCCGGTAGACGCCGACCGACACAAAGGCACTGGCCACGAGGGGAAGATCGCGCTGGTTAGGGTTGTCCTCGTCATAGCCGGAAACGATCTGCGAGAAATAGTCATAGGCTTTGACGTCGTCCCGCGGAACGCCGTCGCCCGTGGCGTAGATCTTGGCCAATTTCCACTGCGCCAAGGCTTCGCCGCCAGAGGCCGCATATTCCAAAGCCGCTAGAGCGGAACTCGGATTGCCGAGGCGAAAATCCTCGAGGCCTGCCTGAAGCGCGGCGCGCGGCGTCTGATAGGCGCGCATGGGCGTTTTGTCCGCCGCGACGGAGCGGCCGGCGCCTTCCAGCGCTCGAATATGCGTGCCCCAAAGTGTGGCCGCGAGCCCGAGCAGCGCGAAGGTGACGATGCGGCTAGATGTCAACATGGACATTGGCATTTTCCAAGACGGACGTTCTTTTCGCGCCGCCGAAGCGGTTGCGGCTAAAACCAAACAGCTTGCATGCACCCATAACGCGCGCGAACGGTTTCGGTTTGCCGCGCCGCGTGAATTTGTCTGGCGTCCGCGGTTTCCGCATCACCCAAATGGAGGCGAAACGCCCACTTCGCATCGCCGAACGCAAAAAATTTACCACTAGGCCTAAGCGCTGCGGCGCGGCGCGCCGTCGCTCCGGTCCCATGGTCATTCCAATAAGCCGGCGGCTCCAAGCGCGAAGTGCCAAACGTCACGCGCCGTCCGGCGAGATGGGCTTTGGCGAAAATGGGTGTGACCATGAAAGCCATCACATGTTGGGTTGCGACGGAAAAAGGATGAGGGCGAGCCCATCGCCGAAGGCGACGCCGACGCTGTAGGCCCCGCCGGTTGGGCCGACGCCTTTCACGCAACAGGCTCGCCCAGCTCGCCGCCGCGCTGAAATAAGCTTGTTCGAGAGATAAATTAGCGAGTTGTTCGCGCGCAAAAAACATCTTTCTTCTTGCCTGGACAAGTCAAAGCCAACTTGCCGCTGGCTGTGGCGTAAAAAGCACAAAGAATTCCTCATGGGCGCAGTGCGCGCCGCCGGTCGGGGCTCGACCAGCGAAGGCCCGCGCATGGCGCGACTGTTCTGGTTGAGGTTCCGCGCGGCAGGTTAAGAATCAATTAACCACAATCGCGCGCCGCAATGTTTTGTGCGGCCGCGATCAGGACGCTGTGGAATGGCGTTTCAGAAACCGTGCGAAAGCGGCGAGGGCCGCGTCCGACACGTGGTGCTCGATTCCCTCGGCGTCGAGCTCGGCGCATTGGCGCGGCACCCCGACGGCGATCAAGAGATCCACGACGAGACGATGCCGAGCGCGAACGCGGGCTGCCAGGCTATGCCCTTCGGGCGTGAGGAAGACGCCGCGGTAGAGCTTGGAGGTCGCGAGGCCCTCCCGTTTCAAACGGGCGATGCTCTTGATCGCGGTCGCATGCGAGACGCCGAGGCGGCGGGCGATGTCGGTCGGGCGCGCCTCGCCGCCGCTCGCCAGCAGGTCGTCGATCAGCTCGACATAATCCTCGAGAAGCGCGGACGCCTGCGCGGCGCGGGCTTTCTCGAACCGAAGCGCTTGATCGGCTTCGTCCGGCATCTCGACCGGAGCCGCCGTCGCCGCCGCCAATTTTTTTGCGGTCATGCTGCCCGTAATCCTTTTCGACCGCCTGGGTCCAGCTAAGCCAAGTTCAAGGAGGCGCCCAGCATTTTTCGCCGGCGTGTTGGCGGCCGGGAATCGGCGACTTGGCGATGGGCGTGCGCCGCTCCTTAGGTTCTGAGAAACAGCCGTCGTGTCAATATCTAGATCCTTGATGATTTTGTAGCCTGTGCTACATTTTAGGCGTTCGTGACGGAGATCAGATGTGGCTTCAGCACTACAGTCGGCCGCTGCGCCTTCGCTCGGCGCGGCCTATGGCAGCGTCCCTGTTCCGCCGTCCGGTTCGCGCCTGCGACGTTTTCTGAGCTTCGCGGGGCCGGGCTATCTCGTCGCGACCGGCTATATGGATCCCGGCAATTGGGCGACGGCGCTCGCCGGTGGCTCGCGCTTCGGCACGGCGCTTCTGTTCGTCGCGGTTCTCTCGAGTCTGATGGCCGTTGTGTTGCAGGCCCTCTCGGCGAGGCTCGCTTTCGCGACGGGGCGCGACCTCGCGCAAGTCTGCCGCTCTGCCTTTCCGCCTGCGGTCAGCATTGTCTTTTGGCTGGTCATGGAACTCGCGATCGTCGCGACGGATCTCGCCGAGGTCATTGGCACGGCGATCGGCCTCGAACTCCTGACTGGCCTGCCGCTCGGAGCGGGCGTGATCCTCACCGCCTTCGACGCGCTCCTCGTGCTCGCTTTCATGCGCTTCGGCTTTCGCAAGCTCGAGGCTTTCGTCGTCGCGCTTCTGATCTTGATCGCCTCCTGCTTCGCGATCGAGCTCGTTCTCGCCCGGCCGGACATGGCGGCCGTAGCGAAAGGGCTTTTGCCGAGCCGCGAACTCTTCACCAACCCGCAAATGCTCTACATCGCGCTCGGCATTCTCGGCGCGACCGTCATGCCGCATAATCTCTATCTGCATTCTGGAATCGTGCTGACCCGCGCGATAGGTTCGCGCGAGATCGACAAGCGGCGCGCGATCGGCCTCGCCATTCTAGACTCCACGGTCGCGTTGCTTTTCGCGCTTATCGTCAATGCGTCGATCCTGGTCCTCGCCGCGGCGGCCTTTTACGCGCATGGACATTTCGAGGTGGCTGAGTTGCCGGACGCCTATCGGCTGATCGCGCCTCTGCTCGGCAGCACGCTCGCGCCCAAGCTCTTCGCTATCGCCCTGATCGCCTGCGGACTAAACTCCACCCTGACCGCGACCCTGGCGGGCCAGATCGTGATGGAAGGCTTTGTCAAGATCAGGCTCAATCCGGCGGCGCGGCGGCTGTTGACGCGCTCCATCGCCATTGTTCCCGCCGTGGCGGCGATTTTCATCGGCGGCGAGGCGACGACCAATAGCCTGCTCGTCCTGAGCCAGGTCGTGTTGAGTCTGACCTTGCCCTTCGCCGTGGTCCCGCTCGTGTGGTTCACGGCTTCGAGGACGCGCATGGGCGGCCTCGTCGCGCCGCGACCGACGACGGCGGTCGCGGTCCTGATCGCGCTCGCCATTATCCTGCTGAACGGGAAGCTCGTCTTGGACGCGATCGTCGGCGGGGGATGACGTCCCCCCGGCCCGCGCGGCTGCTTCGCCTCAAGCCCCGCCGAGCGTCGCGAGCGCCGCCTCGAGCCGCTCGGTCCGGGCGCGCGCTTCGGCGAGCCGCTCGCGGTTTTCCTCGACGACCTCTTCCGGCGCGCGGGCGACGAAGTCCGCATTGCCGAGCTTGGCCTCGATCTTCGCGGCCTCCCCTTTCAATTTGGCGATCTCCTTCGCGAGCCGCGCCTTTTCAGCCGCGAAATCGATGACGCCTTCGAGGGGCAGGGCGGCGAGCGCGCCGCGCACGATCAACTGGACTGATTTTTCCGGCGCCTCTTTCGAGAAGGCCACATTCGAGACCCGCGCGAGCCGCTTGATCGTCTCCTCCCAGCGGAGAGCCCGCCCCTCCAAGCCGGAGTCCTCGGCGCGAGGAATGAGAACCAAGGGGATCTGCGCGCCCGCCGGAACATTGATTTCCGAACGCGCCGAGCGGATCTCCGAGACGAGATCGATGAGCCAGCCGATTTCCGTCTCGGCCTCGGCGGCTTTGTCGGCGCCGGGCTGGCAATCCTCCGGCTGCGGCCATGGCGCGAGGGTGAGCAGGGTTTGGCGGGGCGGTCCCTCAGCGCCTTTGATCGCCCAGAGCTCTTCCGTAATGAACGGCATGAACGGATGGAGAAGTTTGAGGATCGCGTCGAAGACGAAGGCCGTCGTCGCGCGCGTCTCGTCGCGGGCTTGCGGATCGGCCCCGAGCAGTAAGGGCTTCGCCAGCTCGAGATGCCAATCGCAGAAAATATTCCAGACGAAACGATAGACGGCGTTGGCGGCGTCGTTGAAGCGATAGGCCTCGATCGCCGCCGAAACCTCGCCGACGGCCTTGGCGGTCTCGCCGAGAATCCATTGGTTGAGCGTGACCGCGACCCCGCGCGGATCGAATCCGTCCACGCGGGCGCAGCCGTTCATTTCCGCGAAGCGCGCCGCATTCCAGAGCTTGGTCGCGAAATTGCGATAGCCTTCGACCCTTTGCGTCGAAAGCTTGATGTCGCGCCCCTGAGCCGCCATCGCAGCGAGCGTGAAGCGCAGGGAATCCGCGCCATATTGCTCGATGAGATTCAAGGGGTCGATCACGTTCCCCTTGGACTTGGACATTTTCGCGCCCTTCTCGTCGCGGACGAGCGCGTGGATGTAGACGTCGCGGAACGGAACCTCGCCCATAAAATGGAGGCCCATCATCATCATCCGCGCGACCCAGAAGAAGATGATGTCGAAGCCGGTGATGAGTACATTGGTCGGATAGTGGCGGCCGAGTTCCGGGGTCTTATCTGGCCAGCCGAGAGTCGAAAACGGCCAGAGCGCTGAGGAGAACCAGGTGTCGAGCACGTCCTCGTCGCGGATGAGATTGGTCGGCGCGCCATAATGGGCGAGGGCGGCGATCTCGGCCTCCGTCTCGGAAATCTCGACAAAGACTTTTCCATCCGGACCATACCAGGCCGGGATCTGATGGCCCCACCAGAGCTGGCGCGAGACGCACCAGGGCTGGATGTTCTCGAGCCATTCGAAATAGGTCTTCTCCCAATTTTTCGGAATGAAGCTCGTGTGTCCGGCGCGGACGGCCTCGAGCGCGGGCTCCGCCAGGGTCTTGGCGTCCACATACCATTGGTCGGTGAGCCAGGGCTCGATGATCGCGCCGGAGCGGTCGCCATGCGGAACGGTATGGGGGTGAGGCTCGATCTTTTCGAGCAGCCCGCGCGCGTTCATCAATTCGATAATCTGTCGCCGCGCCGCCTCACGCGACAGACCGTGCAGATTGTCGAGGACATAGCCGGCGTCCGCCGAGGCGTCGAGCCCGAGCAGGAATTCGTCGTTTTCCTGCAGGGAAAGCTTGGCTTCCGCGTTGAAAATATTGATCAAAGCGAGCCGGCGCCGGCGTCCGACCTCGAAATCGTTGAAATCATGCGCCGGCGTGATCTTGACCGCGCCCGTGCCTTTTTCAGGGTCGGAATATTCGTCGGCGACGATCGGGATCAGCCGTCCGACCAGCGGAAGCCGCACCCTGGCGCCGTGGAGATGCTTGTAGCGCGGGTCGTCTGGATGAACCGCGACGCCCGAATCGCCGAGCATGGTCTCCGGCCGCGTGGTCGCGACCGTGATGAACTCGCCGGTCTCGGCGCCGGCGTCGTCGACGACCGGATATTTGAAATGCCAGAGATGTCCCTTGGTCTCGATCTGCACGACTTCGAGGTCGGAGATCGCCGTGAGCAGCTTGGGATCCCAATTGACGAGGCGCTTGTCCTTATAGATCAGGCCTTCCTTGTAGAGCTGGACGAAGACCTTGGCGACGGCGCGGGAGAGGCCTTCATCGAGCGTGAAGCGCTCGCGCGACCAGTCGCAGGAAGCGCCGAGCCTCTGCAATTGCGCCGCGATCGCACCGCCCGACTCTGCTTTCCATTCCCACACGCGAGCGAGGAATCGCTCCCGGCCCATCGTGCGGCGGTCTGGCTCCTGACGCTCCATCAATTGGCGCTCGACGACCATTTGCGTCGCGATGCCGGCGTGATCCATGCCGGGTTGCCAGAGGACGTCGCGGCCGCGCATACGCTCGAACCGGCACAGAATGTCCTGCAGGCTATTGTTGAGCGCATGGCCCATATGGAGCGAGCCCGTGACGTTCGGCGGCGGAATGACGATTGTGAAGGGCGCGGCGTCGTGACGGTCGGGACGTCCCGCCCGGAATGCCTCCGCCTCTCGCCAGGCATCTGCGATGCGGGCCTCGACCGTCGCGGGATCGAACGTCTTCTCCATCATCGAAATTCGCTTCCGTCTCCTGTCCGCCCCGGCCTCGGGGGGCGGATCGCGCCAGACGCGAGCGATCGCAAAGGAGCGCCGAAAAGGCAAGCGATTAAGACCGCATGCAATTGAGATATGGAAGAGTCGAGGAGAAACGCGCCGCGAGAGGCGCGCGGAAAAGAAGCGAAGCTGCTTTGCGCGACGTTTCAAATCGTAAATCAAGAGCGTCAAGCTGGGGCGCTCGGCCGGGATGCTTGATGTTAATGAATGACGGGCAATGGCGTTCGGCGACGCTCCGCCGAAGTCAGGAGCCGATCGGGCGCCGCAACGCATTTGGCAAAACTATCCGCCTATCCGCCACTAGACTACAGACGCCGCCAGTTTTTGCCCTGGGCCCTTTCGATCCAAGTCTTGAAAATTAATCCTGCCGCGCGAGCCGCTCGATCTCGGCGCGGACCAGGCGCTCCACGAGAGCCGGCAGATTTTCATCGAGCCAGGCCTTGAGCATCGGGCGCAGCATGTCGCGGGTCAGGGAGGCGATAGCCTCCGAATTGCGCGCGAAGCGGCTCGCGATCAATAGATTGAATGCGGCGGCGACGGACTTATCGGCCGCCGCAGAAAGAAGGCGTGGCTCGGCGTCGGCTTGCGGCGGCGAACTGGCGGCGGAAAGCTCGGGCTCGGCGTTTTCATCGTCTGGAAGAGCAAGAACCAAATCCGGTGTGCGCGCGGCCTCGCCTGGCTCGGCCTTGGATGCGCCGGGCGCTGGGCGCTGCGGTTCCGCGACGCGCGCGGCTTCGCCGTCGCGGCCGGCCAGCAGAGCCTGATCGTCCGCGATGATTCGCCGAATGGAGAGCAGGATCTCCTCCATTGAAGGCTCATGCGCACGGGGCTCGACTGGATCGCTGATTTTCAGGATGGGATTGGCTGCGTTCATGGCCGCGATTGCTTTCACAAGAGACGGGCGCGTCGTCCGAATTGGCGCGCCGCGCGCCGCCGCCAATTGACTTCGATTCGCGACATCAGGTTAGTCCCGGCGCATTGCGGCTGGCAAGGCGAGCGTGGCCTAAGGTTCCGTGAAATCCGATGCTAGGGCGTAAAGCGGACGATCCGCGCGAGCACGACGCTCTAAAGCGAACCGTCGCACGCGAAGCTTGGCTCGAGCTGGCGCCGGCGCCAACCGCCTGGGTTCAGCGCCCATCCGGCGTGCGAAGGCCGATCCATTTGTCCTTGACCTGATCGAAATGCACGGTCGGGTCATATTGCACGACGTTCAGGTTGAGATTGGCGGCCGATAGGCGGCCGATCGCCGCCATCACCGCATAGGACGCGACGACCCGGTCGCGTTGCGCCGTGACCAAGCTCACCCGCGTGTTCAGCAGGATCTGTTGCTGCTGCAGAACGTCGAAGGTGGTGCGCTGGCCGACCTTCGCCTCCTCGCGGACGCCGTCGAGCGCGATTTCGGCGGCCTTGACCGCCGCTCTGGCGGATTGAATGACCGCCTTCGCGCTGTCGAGTTGGCCCCAGCTCGAGACGACGCCCGCCCGCACCGAATCGCGCTCAAGGTCGGCCTGGATGCGCGCCTGTCCGAGCGTCTCCTTGGCTTGGCGGGCGCGGGCGTAGACATCGCCGCCGCTGTAGATCGGCACGGTGATCTGGCCGAGCACCTGCGCGTTTAGAAGCTGCTCTTTGGGAAACCCGCTATAGGCGCCGCTCGCCTGGACGTTTCCGACGAGGCCCACGGTCGGGTAAAGCTCGCCTTCGACGAGCTTTACCTGCAAAGCGGCGGCGTCGACCGAATGCAGCGCCGATTGAATGACCGGATGTTCGGAAAGCCCGACCAGCACGGCGGTGTCCACATTGCGCGGCAAAAGGCTTTCGATCGTCCGCGCGGGTTCGAGCTTCGTCGGCTGGATGCCGATCACTTGACGAAAATTGGCGATGCTCGTCTGCAGATTGGCCTGGGCCGCGAAATAATCCGAACGCGCGTTCGCAAGGCTGGCTTCGGCTTGGGCGACGTCGGTTCGCGTCACCTCGCCGACGTTGAAACGATCGCGGGTTTGGCGCAATTGTTCTTCGAGAACGGTGATATTGTTGCGGCGCAAGTCGAGTATCGCGGTGTCGCGCAGGACGTTCATATAGACGGTCGCGCCGTTCAGAAGAACGTTGAGCTCGGTGTTGCGAAGGTTCTCGCGCGCTCCCATGATATTGGACTCGGCTTGCCGGACGCCATTGATCGTGCGGTTGCCGTTGTAGACCGTCTGGTTGACGGTGAGGCTGACCGTTCGGGGCAGGGAGCCCGTCCGCTTTCTCGTAAGGCCGTCGGCCTGAGTATAGTCGAGGTAGTTATAGCCGGCGTCGGCGGAAACGCTGGCGCTCGGCCGCCAGCTGGAGCTGGCCTGCGGCAACGTTTCATCGGTTGCGCGCACGCCCGCGCGCTGCTGGTTCATGTCGGGGTTGCCGCCATAGGCGAGCGCCAAGGCGCCCGACATTGTCTCGGCGGCGATCGGCGTCGGCGCGAGACAAAGCGCCCCGATAATCGCCGCTCCGGCGGCGCGCGCTATAGTGATGCGTGATTTAAGTTTGATGTTATGAAAAACGGCGCGGCGCATGGCTGGCGATCAATCCTTCGGCTCCGGACCCATCTCCGCGTCCGAATCGTGCCGCGCTCCGCTCCTCCCCTCGAAACCCACGAATTTCCGCGCTGCGCTTCCCGATGCGCAACGCCAGAAGTTAGTTTCGAGGCGGCTCCGCTTGCAAATCCGTCCAGTCCAAGAGGTAGGGCCTGTCGACTGGCTGATCGTAACTACAGAAAGAAGGCGGAAAAGAGAGAGGGCCGGCCAGGAAGCGTCAAGAAAATGTGAATTCCGCCACTTTTTGGAAGGCCCCGAGAAGCGGCGCGGAAACGTCGAAGAGCGCCCGCGTGCCGATCACTTGGTCGACCTTCTCATAGCGCATGGCCTTGCCCGCTACGCCGCTTGGGTTGTCGGGTTGAAGCTGGATCGTGAGCAGACGCCCGCCTTCCCGCAGTTGCCCGAGCAGCGGTTCCAAATTGGCCTCGACCGCGCCATTGATGAAAATCACGTCGAAAGGGCCGTCCTTGGGCGCGCCTTCCGCGAGCGGGCCCAAAATCGTGCGAACGCGGCCGAGCCCATAGCGATCGAGATTGGCGCGCGTTGCGTCGCGCAAGGCTTGATCAGACTCGAGGGCGACGACCGCGCCGCCGAGCCCGGCAAAAAGCGCGGTTGAATAGCCCGTCGTCGGGGCGACGTCCAAAATCTTGTCGCTCGGATGCAGTCCCGCGCCTTGAATGAGTCGCGCAAGGACGAGTGGAGGTAAAAGAACTCTCGATTCGTCATTGGGCCGGCCGGATTTGATCCGCAGGCTCGCGTCGGAATAGGCGAGGGGCGCAAGCTCGGCGGGAAGGAAAAGCTCGCGCGGGACCTCGAGCAGCCGCTCGAGCAGGGTCTGATCGGTGACGTCGAAGGTGCGGATCTGGCACTCGACCATCGTGCGGCGGAGCAGGGCGGAGTCCGGCAAGAGTTCAGCGACGCTGGCGTCCGGCATAATCTTCGAAGTCCTCATCCAACAGGCGCTGTGGCAGGCCCTTTGATCGCGCAAGCTTATAAATCGAACGCTAGAGCCTGTCCATTCCGGGGGCGGCCAGGCTTGATGCGACGAAGGCTCGTCGAACTGCGGCCCTTTTATCGGTCTTGGAAACTCCGATAAAAGGGCCGCAGTCCGATTTCGAGAAAATATTTCTTTCCAAGTAGCAGAGTCGCGAAAGGCGGCGCTTCTGTTGCGCGCACTTCATGAAAAGGCGCTCTTTTTTCGCCGCGCGGGGTCCCTCTGCGCGGCCTTATAGTCTATGACCCGGCGGCCGAGTTTCTCAAAAGGATAGGTCCATGGAGGAATCTCCGACCGAGCATTTCGACCATGCGCAACATGCCGAGCACGTCGCGCATACGGGCGATTCGTTTCTGACGCGGGTGTCGATCACGATCGCCATTCTCGCCGTCATCGCGGCCACCGTCGGCAGTCTGGAGACGATTGAGACGGCGGCGACGATCGGCGAAAAGAACGCCGCCGTGCTTTTGCAAAATAAAGCGACCGATACGTGGAATTTCTATCAGGCGAAAAGCATCAAGAAGAACATTTACGCGATAGCCGCGGCGCAAGGCGGCGAGGCCGGCGACGACTACAAGAAGCAATCAGAGCGCTATGGCTCAGACGAGAAAGAGCTATTCGCGAAGGGTCAGGAACTCGAGCATCAAACCGAGGAAAAGCTGCATGCCAGCGAGCGCCACGAGCATCGCCATCATATCCTGACGATCTCCGTGACTTTCCTGCATATCTCCATCGCCATTGCGACGATCTCGATCATCATGCGCGGGCGGCGCTGGCCGTGGGGCCTATCGATCGCGCTCGGCGCGCTCGGAACGCTCGGCGCGGCGTTCGCTTATTTGTGAGGCTACGGCCGCAACAAAAACGCGGACGTCAGCTTTTGAGCCGCTTGTTGCATTCGCTATAATATCCGCCGCCCTTCTGGATCCATTTCAAGCCGCCATTGGAATTTGTGGCTTTATTGGCTTTGTATTGATCGAGGCAGGTTTTCTGCCGCGCCTTGCCCGGCAGTTCCTTGGCGTAGGTGGGCGAAATGGCGGTCGGGAACACGGCGGTGCTGGGCGCGGCGGCCGGCGCCGCCGGCTTGAGCGGATTGGCTGCCGGAGCCGCGGGCGTTGGGGCGGGCGCGGGCGCAGTGGCCGGCGCCGCCGTCGTCGGCGCGGCGGTCCCTTTGGCCTCGGCGGCGCATTGGCTATAGAATTGCTGCCAGGTCTGGTCGCCCAAGGTTCCGGCGGTTTTGGCAGCCTGATATTTTGCGCTGCAGTCTTGGCGGACCGTTTGAGCTGAAACCGGTCCGGGGAACGCAAGGCTTAAGCCAATCGAGCCCGCCGCAATCGCGATCAGCGAACAAGCGCTACGAAATGTCATGGAAGCTCTCCGTCGTGAGGGACGCGAATCGACCAAACGCGCGTGCATTTGATCGAACTTCCCGCGAAATCCGACGGACGTCAAATATGACGTCATGGCGAACAGGGCGCGGCCGCCCTGCTCGACAGTCGCGTCTCAGGCCGGCCCTCCGGCCGCTGCTGCAACTTCCGCGGCGAAATCGGTCTCTTGCTTCTCGATTCCCTCGCCGAGCGCATAGCGGACGAAGCCTTTGAGCGTCACCGGCGCGCCGACGGATTTTTCCGCTTCCTTGACGACTTGGCCGATCGTCTTGCCGGCGTGCTCGGCATGGATCGAGACCTGATCGATGAGGCAGACCTCCTTAAAATAGGTCTTCAGGCCGGAATCGACGATTTTTTCGAGGACATGCGCCGGCTTGCCCGCGTTTTTCTCGGCGAGCACGGTCTTTTCCCTCTCGACGACGGCTGGGTCGAGCCCGGAGGACTCGAGCGCAGCCGGGCTCGCCGCCGCCACATGCAGGGCGATCAGCCGGCCGAGCGGGGCGAGGGCCACGCTATCGCCCGTCGACTCGAGGGCGACCGCGACGCCGATCTTGCCGAGCCCATCGGCGATGGCGTTATGGACATATTGGCCGATGAAGCCCTGGCCCACATGGAGCAGCGCCGCGCGCCGAAGGGTCATGTTTTCCCCGATCGTCGCGATCGCATTGGCGATGGCGTCGGCGACCGTGCCGCCGCCGGGATAGTGGGAGCCCTTGATCGCCTCGACGTCGGAAAGGCCCTTCTCGACCGCGACGAGCGCGATCGTTTTCGCGAGAGCCTGGAACTCCTCGTTCCGCGCGACGAAGTCGGTCTCCGAATTGACCTCGACGACGACGCCGTCATTGCCGTGAACCGCGACCGCGACGAGCCCTTCCGCCGCAACGCGGCCGGACTTCTTCGCCGCCCGGGACAGGCCTTTCTTGCGCAGCCAGTCGATCGCCGCCTCGATGTCGCCCTCCGTCTCGGTGAGGGCGGCCTTGCAGTCCATCATGCCGGCGCCGGTCTTCTCGCGAAGATCCTTCACCAGCGCGGCCGTGACGCTCGCCATTCTCGTTTTCCTTCAGGTTCCGGCGGGCTTGCCCATCGCCCACCCACGTATCAAGCTGCTTTCGATGCGCCGCGGACGTGTTCTCGCCGCAGTTCGAGCGGCTCGGCCGCCGATCAGGCGGCGATGAGGCCGCGCGCGTGATTGACCCAATCGTCGCGCGCGATGCGGCCGCCGAGCTTGAGGTCGTGATCGACTTTCGTGGTTTCTTCCGCCGTCATGGCCGCGATCTGCCAATAATGGAAAATTCCGGCGTCATTGAGCTTCTTGACGATCTGCGGGCCGATGCCCGGCAATTTGGCGAGATCGTCGGGCGCGCCGCGCGGCGCGGTGAGAAGCTCGAAGGCCTCGGCCGGCGCCTCGAAGACGTCGCCCGCCGCGGCTTCAGCAGGGAGTTCCTCCGGGATCGGCTGCTCGGCTTCGCCGAAGTCGATCCCGGCGTCGCCCTGGCTGCGCGAAATGCCGTCGAGCGCGGCGCGGGCGACGAGATCGCAATAGAGCGCGATGGCGCGGCCGGCGTCGTCATTGCCGGGGATTGGATAGGTGATCCCGTCGGGATCGCAATTGGTGTCGAGGATGGCCGCGACCGGAATATGCAGGCGCGCCGCCTCCTTGATCGCCAATTGTTCCTTATTGGTGTCGATGACGAAGATGAGGTCCGGCGTGCCGCCCATCTCCTTGATGCCGCCCAGCGCCTTTTCGAGCTTGTCGCGCTCGCGCGACATCATCAGGCGCTCTTTCTTGGTGAGGCCCGTCGCGCCGCTGCTCAAAAGCTCATCCACCTTGCGCAGGCGCTGGATCGAGCCGGAAATCGTTTTCCAATTCGTCAGCATGCCGCCGAGCCAGCGGGAATTGATGTAATATTGCGCCGACCGCCGCGCCGCATCGGCGATGGAATCCTGGGCCTGCCGCTTGGTGCCGACGAAAAGAACGCGTCCGCCGCGCGCGACCGTGTCCGACACCGCCTTCAGGGCCTGATGCAGCAGGGGCACCGTCTGGGCGAGATCGATGATATGGATATTATTGCGCGCGCCGAAAATATAGGGCTCCATCTTCGGGTTCCAGCGATGCGACTGGTGGCCGAAATGGGCGCCTGCCTCGAGCAGGCCGCGCATGGTGAAATCAGGCAAAGACATAGGATGATTCTCCGGTTGACGCCGCCGCGGAGCGATGTGAGCCTCCCGCCAGGAGATCATCCGAAGGGGATGAACCACGGCAAAAAGCCACCGGATGCGGCCCTTGAAGCAGGGCCGCGCGATCCGCGTGTGGAATGGGCCGGTTTATAAGGCCGGCCCATTCCGATTGCAAGGCGGCTGCCTGATGCGCTTTAAGCTATCCGTCACACTAAATAGGCGCGCCGCTAGCGCAAATGCGCTCGAGCGCGAGGACGCGCAAGATGAAACCCATGGACATCGACCAAGCCAGTCTCGCGAAGCGCCGCGAAATTGTCGCCGCCTTGCGCAAGATCGTGCCTGGCGAGGGCGTGATCGAGAGTGAGATCAGCCGAAGGCCCTATGAGAGCGACGCGCTCACCGCCTATCGCGCGCTGCCGTTGGTCGTCGTCCTTCCGGACAAGGTCGAGCAGGTCGAGGCGATTCTCGCCTATTGCCACGCTCAAAACGTGAAGGTCGTCGCGCGCGGGGCGGGAACCTCGCTTTCCGGCGGGGCCTTGCCGCTGGAGGATGGCGTCCTTCTCTCGATGATGAAATTCAATAAGGTGAAGGAGATCGACTTCGACAATCGCTTCGCCGTCGTCGAGCCGGGCGTCACCAATCTGGCCATCACCCGCGTCGTTGAACATCGCGGCTTCTATTATGCGCCGGACCCGTCGTCGCAGATCGCCTGCTCGATCGGCGGCAATGTGGCCGAGAATTCGGGCGGCGTGCATTGCCTCAAATATGGCCTCACCACCAATAATGTGCTTGGGCTGGAGCTGGTGCTGATGACTGGCGAGCGCGTGCGGCTCGGCGGCCGCCATCTCGATCAGGCGGGCTATGATCTGCTCGGCCTCGTCATTGGCTCGGAGGGCATGCTTGGCGTGGTGACCGAAGTCACGGTGCGGATTCTCCGCGCGCCGGAGACTGCCCGCGCGCTGCTGATCGCCTTCGCCTCGAGCGAGGCGGCCGGCGCCTGCGTCGCCGATGTGATTGCGGCGGGCATCATTCCGGGCGGCATGGAGATGATGGACAGAGCCGCCGTCGCGGCGGTCGAGGATTTCGTCCATGCTGGCTATCCGCTCGACGCCGAGGCGGTCCTGATCATCGAGCTCGACGGGCCTGCGGTCGAGGTCGACCATCTCGTCGGCCTCGTCGAGGCTATCGCGCGCAAGCGAGGCGCGACGCAATGCCGAAGCTCGACCTCGGACGCCGAGCGCTTGGCCTTCTGGGCCGGCCGCAAGGCGGCCTTTCCGGCGGTCGGACGGCTGGCGCCGGATTATTTCTGCATGGACGGCACGATCCCGCGCAAGGAATTGCCGAACGTCCTCGCCGGCATGAGCGATCTCTCGCAAAAGCACGGGCTGCGGGTGGTCAATGTCTTCCATGCCGGCGACGGCAATTTGCATCCGCTCATCCTCTACGACGCCAACAAGCCGGGCGAACTTTTGCGCGCGGAAGAATTCGGCGCCGATATTTTACGTCTGTGCGTCAAGGTCGGCGGCGTGTTGACCGGCGAGCATGGCGTCGGGATCGAGAAGCGCGACCTGATGCCGGAAATGTTCAATGAGATCGATCTGAAGCAGCAGATCCGGGTCAAATGCGCTTTCGACGAGAAGCATTTGCTGAACCCCGGAAAAATGTTTCCAGTGTTGCATCGCTGCGCCGAGCTCGGCCAGATGCACGTGCATGGCGGCAAGCTGGCGTTTCCGGACATTCCGAGGTTTTAGGCGGCGTCGCTGCTATGGGCGATCCACAGGCATTCGCGGGCTTTCGCTGCGCGTCGCCGCGCGCCTTCATATCTCGAGCTTCAGATGTAAATTGTCTTCGATTCGCGCGAGAACAGCGTGAAGTTGTGGCATCCCTGCCGTGAGCCGGGTTGCTTTTGGTCTTACTGATCTGTTGCGGCAATCGCGATGCGCGACGCTTCGACAACTTGTAGACTCACTTGTAGTTTGCCCTGAGCGTCGCCGTGGGCTTAAACGGTGCAAAAGTAGCCGAGCCGGCGTTTTGCTCTGAGCCAATTTGTCGCGGCATGCGCGTGGCCGCAACAACTTGTGAAGAGCTGAGCGCACACCATTTCCTATGGCGTGAAGTCATGTGAACATTGCCGTATAGGAGGAAATTGTGGCGGTGCAAGAGACCACGAATTATCCCAAAGTTTCGCCGAAAGACAAAGCGAAGGACCCCGTCGCGCGTGCGATTTGGTGGGCCATGATGACGACGCGCTTCATCCTTCCAGGCTATATGCTGTGGATGTTCTACAGCGCGTTTGGTTGAGCGCAGTAGGTAAGCTCAATCGCTACAGCCTATATGTTGCGGTGTGCTGAGCATCGGGCGTCCTCGTCGGGTTTGAGCGCCGGACGAGGACGTTTCTTTGCCGCGCGGGTCGTTTTTGGCGCTATGCTTGGCGCGTCCCTCTCGTCAAACTCTCTGGCGTTGCATCGGGGCGGGAAGCGGGAGGCGCGCTAGGTTTTCACTTTTGCTCATTCGGCTTTAAGCTTGGCGGAGGAAGGATTCTTGTCCTCCGCTCGGCGGAGCGCTATTTGATCTGAGATAAGGAAGGCGGCGACGGACCCGCGGGGATCGTCGCAAGCCGAGCTTTTCATAGCATTGGGGGGCACAAGATGATTTTAAGATCGCGCTCTTTGCTGCCGAGCTTCGGCCTGTTGGCGGCCGCGCTCGCCGGGTGCTCCACCAATTCATCCACGCCCGTGAGCATAGATTATCGCCAGATCGGCTTTTGCAACAGCTATGCGGCTTCGGGCGCGGTCCGCGCGGCGAAGCCTGGCGAGGTCTATGTGGTCTACAAGATCGACGCCGTCGATAACGCGAAGCGCAGCGCCGAATTCACGTTTTTTCCCACGCGCCTCTATATCGATCCGGTGGAATGGGGAGAAGCCAAGACGCTCAAGGCGGCGAAGCCCGGCGAGATGCAGGAGGCTTTCGCCTTGCGTGACCGCCGCCGCTTTGTTTCGAATGATGCGAGCTTCGCGCAAAGCGTCCATGTCGCCGCCCTGCAGGCGGGCGTCGTCGCTGGCGGCGCCAAAAAAACTCTCGGCGGTTACGCCATCGTCGCGACGCCGACAAGTTTCGAGGATCGCCCCGTCGAGCATGCCTTTAAGCTATCCTACGAGCCGCAGACGGGCGAGGCCGTCGATCCGCCTGTGGTCATGAGCGACGCGGACGCGGGGAAGACCTCGTGGCCTCACCCGGAGAACTGCCAGGAGCTTCCGCTCGACCGCCTTCCCTAGGTCGCGTTCCTGCGTCCAGCGAGACGGCTTTTGCGGCGCCTGTAGCATATTCCCGAGCAGATCGAATAAGTCTATTCGGTTGAAAGCGCTCTACGCCGCCGAGCCGTCGCCCTTGGTCTTGTTCTTCGATTTCACCGGACTGGCGGCGCGCTCCATATCCGAGGCCGAGAGGTTGAGCGCCCGCTTCGCCTCCTTGAGAAGATCGGGATCTATGGGGCGCGGCTCCAGCGGTACGTCGGCGCCGAGCCGATCCGCGAGGATGCGAAGCGCCGCCACGCGGGCATAGGGCTTGTCGTTCGCCGGGATCAAGTGCCAGGGCGCGTATCTCGTGGACGTTTCGTCCATCATGTCGGCGATCGCCGTCTCGTAATCCGACCACCGGGCGCGATTGCGAAAATCCTCATAGGATAGTTTCCAGCGCTTCATCGGGTTGACGAGCCTGTCGCGGAAGCGGCGGAGCTGCTCCTCCGGCGTGATGTGCAGGAACAGCTTGGTGAGGCGAACCCCGGAATCGGTCAGCATGCGCTCGAATGAATTGATCTCGCGATAGGCCCGCCGCCATTCCTTTTCGGTCGCAAATCCCTCGACGCGCTCGACCAGCACGCGGCCATACCACGAGCGGTCGAAGACCACGATTTGCCCGTTCTGCGGCAGGCGTCGCCAGAAGCGCTGGAGATAATGCTGGGCGCGCTCATGCGCGTCCGGCGCCGCGATCGGATGCACCTTGAAGCTGCGCGGGTCGAGCGCCCATCCGAGCCGGCGCACCAGGCCGCCTTTGCCGGCGGTGTCCCACCCTTCGAGAACCAAGACGGCGCGCTCCGTGGTTCCGAGATAGGCTTGCTGGATGAGCTGAAGCACCTCTTGCAATGATGCGAGGCGCCGCTCGTAATCCGCGAATTCCATTTTGGGATGATCGACGATCTCGCCGAGCCGGGGGCGGCCGGAGACGACGAATTTTTGCGGCGTCAGCGCTTGCGGCATGGCCTAAATCGTTTGGGTCGTGATTCTTTTGGATAAGGCATCCAAAGCGTCAAGCATGATCGAGTATCGAAAGCGAGAGCGGGATTTCAAGCGAGAAACCGGATTCCACGTTGTTCGCGTCCCGCTCTAGGACGCGCGCCGCTCCGGTTGTTCGTCCGACCAATCGGCATGCAGCATAGGCTCAAATATGAGTCTGTCGAGAAGATCCGCAAATGATGAATGCGCTCGCTGAGGAGCAAAGGCGGCCTTGGCGCGCGGCCGCAAGGGAGCGGCCTTAGCCTTGAAGGACTAGCGCCGTCCTATGCGCGGATTTGAGATGTAGCCGTCGGTCAACGTCTCGAGAAATGCGACGACGTCGTCGATCTCGGCGTCGTTCAGCGCGGGCGCATCGCCCGGCTTGCCGCCGAAGGGCGGCTCCATATTGACGTTGTCCCAATATTGCGGCGGCAGATCGTCGAATTTATCGATCGAGCCGTCGGCGCGGCGCGGATACCATTTCTCGGGCTTGACGTCGCGCTCGACATAGAAGGCCACCGCTCCACGGAGATCGTGGATCACGCCATTATGGAAAAACGCTTTGCGCAGCGCGACATTGCGCAGGGTCGGCGCCTTGAACAACCCGCAATATTCTGGATGGTCCTTGAGATCTGTGCGCTCCGGACCACAGAGGCCGAGATCATAAAATGCTGGATCGGCGTTGGCGGCGATTTCCCTATTGCGCGGCAGGCCAAGCGCGACGAGTCCGTCGTCGGTGAAGCGCGGCCGCGTCGCGGTCTTTGGCGCAAGGCTGATATGGCAGCTCGCGCAATTGCCCTTTTTCTCGTCGTTGAAGAGATCGAGCCCGCGCTTTTCCTGGTCGCTCAGCGCCGCCGCGCCGCCGAGATAGGCGTCATATTTGCTGCTGTAGGCGAAGAATTCCTGCGGCGTTTCCTGATAGATTTGCAGCGCCTTGACTGCAGCCTGCAACGCGGGGTGCGGCCCTTGCGGCATCCAGTCGGTCAGCGCCTTGCGCAGCGTCGCGCCGTAATTCGCCTCGATCAATGCGTTGAGGGCGGAGGCGTTTTTATTGGCCATTTCAAACGGGGAGAACAGCGGAATCAGCGCCTGCTGGCTGGCCGCGTCGACGCGACCATCCCAAGTGAGGCCGCCGGTCGGCCCGGCGTCGACGCCTCCGCCAGGACTTTCCTCCTCCGATTCATAGAAATGGCGACTGAATGGGGGCGCGCCTTGCTTATAGCAAAGGCTCGGAGGCGCGCGCAGCCCTGGTCGGTCGAGATCGACGCCGCCGAGTTGGACGCTCGCCGCGTTCGCCGGCGAAAAGCCGCGAGAGGGATCATGGCAGGAGGCGCAGGACATTTTCCCGGATGCGGATAGCGCCGGATCGCGGAACATGCGACGGCCGAGAACGCGGAGCTTTTCGACTTGCCGATAAATGGTCGCGCGCGAAAAGGTGGGATCATCGGCGTCGCCGGGGTTCTGGCCCTCGAGAGCGAACGCGCCGGGCGCGAAGGTGAGGACCGCCGCCAACGCGCCTGCGACTTGAGCCGTCCGGAACCGCGCCATTGTCACCCCCGCCAGTTCGGACCGCAAACGTCGGCGAAACTGCCCTTTCAGTATGACGAAAAAATAACGTTTGCCTGACGCATCCGCGTTTTCGTCGTGTGGTGCTGTCGCATTTCTGTTGTGGGCGGACCCTATTGGGTTGGCGTTTGGAATTCTTCGGGGGGGGGGTGGAGATGAGGCTTTATCGTTCAAGATGGGCGCTTGCGTCGGTCGCTGCCGGAGTGTTCGTGGGAACGGCGCATTCCGAGACTCTCACGGGGGCTCAAAGCGGGCATGAGCGCGGGGATCTCGCGAGAATCAAGCATGTCGTGGTGATTTACGCCGAAAACCGCAGCTTCAACAATCTCTACGGCCGCTTCCCGGGCGCGGACGGGCTGGCGAACGCCTTCGCGCAGTCGGCGTTCCGCGTGCAGAAGGACCGCAACGGCACGGTGCTCGCGGAGCTTCCGAAGATCTGGGGCGGGCTCACCGCGGCCGGCGTCGTTCCCGCCGTCACCGAGGCGCAGACCGAGCACATGCCGAACAAGCCGTTCGGCATAGACGACGACAAGGGCTATAACCAATCCATCGCCGTGACCACGCGAGATCTGGTGCATCGCTTCTATAACAACCAGATGCAGATCAACAACGGCGCCAATGACCGCTTTGCGGCATGGGCCGATTCCGGCGGCCTGGTGATGGGCTACTACAGCTATGATTCCGACACGCTGCCTCTGTGGAGTTACGCTAAGCGCTTCACCCTCGCCGATCATTTCTTCATGGGCTCTTTCGGCGGGTCCTTCCTCAACCATCAATTTCTGATCTGCTCCTGTGCGCCCTACTATCCGCACGCCGACACCAGCGTCGCCAAAGGTTCGATCGCGGCCGTCAATCCCGATGGCGTCAGCCTCAAGATCGATCCGGCTTCCCCGGCCTCGGCGTTGAGCGGCCCGCCGAAATATGTCAACGACGGCGCGCTGACGCCGGACTTCTACGCGGTCAACACAATGCAGCCGCCCTATCAGCCGAGCTCCGTCCCGCCGGCGACGGGGCAGGATCCGGCCTACGCCAACCCGAATTCGGCGAGCGTGCTGCCGCCGCAAACGGCGCAGACCATTGGCGATTTGCTCAGCAACGCGGGCGTCACCTGGGCCTGGTACGGCGGCGCGTGGCAGGCCGCGCTTGACGGACAGAACGCCTCCCCGGTTCCAAACTTCCAATATCATCACCAGCCGTTCAACTATTTCGCCGCCTATGCGCCTGGCACGGCGGCCAGAGCTGCGCATCTGCGCGATGGCGGCCTCGGAGGCGCAAAGTTGATCGCCGATATTGACGCGGGCGCGCTGCCCGAGGTGACGTTCTACAAGCCGCAAGGCAATCTCAACGAGCACCCCGGCTATGCCGATGTGGTCGACGGCGACGCCCATATCGCGAATGTTCTCGCCCATATCGAAAAGAGCAAGATCTGGAACGACGTGTTGGTGATCGTCACTTATGACGAAAACGGCGGCTTCTGGGATCATGTCTCGCCGCCGAAGGGCGACCGTTTCGGCCCCGGCACGCGCATCCCGGCGCTTCTCGTGTCGCCCTATGCGGAGCAGGGCTATGTCGACCATACCGTCTACGACACCACCTCGGTGATCCGCTTTCTGACGCGGCGCTATAATTTGCCTTTGCTTCCCGGCGTGTCCAGCCGCGACGCCGCCGTCAGGGCGCAGGGCGGTCAGCCAATCGGGGATCTCACCAACGCATTGATCTTCTTTAATCATCACTAAAGGCTGGCCGACCGAGGGGACTCGTTCGGTCGGCCAGAAACTCGCTCCGCCTTCAAAAATATGCTCTGGGCGAAGCCCGTCGAGCGCTCCCGGTAGCTGATATCCGAAGGAGAATGGCCAACGCGGGTAGCGTGGCCCTTCTCAATGATGGAGCCGCCCTCGGGCGACCTCCGCGATCGTCGCCGACACTCAATCGGTCGCAGGGCGCGAGCCCCCGCCGCTGGCGACAAGGAGCATGTTGACGAGCCAGCCCGCCTTGCAGTGGGTTCCGCTCAATTCAAACGGCATCCGCCTCGATCGCCTTGGCGCGTTGCAGCGCGGGGCGGGCGAGGCAGCGGTCGACATAGGCGCGAAAGACCGGGCGCGTTGGAACGAGCTTGAAAATGTCGATCCCAAAATGAAGATCGAGGCCGATCATAACGTCGGCCGCCGTGAATTTTTCGCCGAGGAGCCACGGACCCGGTTGCACCGCGGCCTCGAGCACGTCGAAGACGCGGTCGAAATCACCGAAGCTCGCCATCCGCGGATCAACGGCGACATTGGCGAATTTGGTCAGGAAAGCAGGCTCGATGCAGCCCGACGAAAAGAACAACCATTGCAGATAACGTCCGCGCGCCGGATGGCCGCGCTGCGGCGAGAGGCCGGCGTCGGGATGGGCCTCCGCGACATAGGCGCAAATAGCCCCAGACTCCGCCACGGCAAGCGCGCCGTCGGTCAGGGCCGGAACCTTGGCCATGGGATTGATGGCGCGAAACTCCGCGCTTTTTTGCTCGCCGGCGGCGAGATCGATGCGCACGCGCTCATAAGGTGCGCCGGCCTCCTCGAGGACCCATAATGCGCGCAAGGACCGCGTGCGCGGCGCCCAGTATAGCTTGATCATCCGACCCTCCCGAAGGCTCCCGCCAAGTTCATATATGCTCGACCGCGACGATGCCCGGTATCGCCTTCAAGGCGCCGGCGATTTGCGGCGAAACCATATATTTGCCCGGCAGCTTCATCTCGATCTCGCCGGACCCCGTCAGAAGGACGAGAGCCACTTCGCCGTCGCCCCGCGCTGCGAGGCGCTGCGCGACATGGCGGAGCGGATTTTCGTCACGCAGGAAGATCCGCAGGCCTTTTTGCACGCGACTCGCCGCCTGATCCAGGGGCTCGGCCGAAACGATGCGGGCGCGGACGTCCTCGCCTTCGACATTGGCTTGCAGGCTCAGCAGAACCGCGGCGCCTTTTTCGAGAAGGTCGCGATATTGGTTGAGGCCCTCTTGGAACAGGATCGCCTCATATTGGCCCGACGGGTCCGAGAGCTGGACGATCCCCATTTTCGAGCCCGATTTGGTGCGCCGCTCGTGTCGATCGAGCACGGTCGCGGCGAGGCGCCCGGCCGAGGCGCCTTGTTTGACGGCACGGGCGAAATCGACCCAGCGCTGAACCCGGAGCCGTGCGAGCACTGCGGCATAGGCGTCGAGCGGATGGCCGGAGAGAAAAAATCCGACCGCGTCGAATTCGCGGCGAAGCTGCTCGGCGAGCGGCCAGGGCTCAGCTTTGGGGAGCGGCAAAGGCTCCTCCGCCTCAGCGCCGAAGAGCGCGGATTGGCCGGCGCGGCGCTCCTCGTCGCGGCGATGGGCGTGAGCGAGCATGGATTCGACGCCGGCGAAGACGCGCGCCCGGTTCGGCTCCAGCTCGTCGAAGCCGCCGGCGGCGGCAAGGCATTCGAGCATGCGCTTATTGACCTCGCGCGGATTGAGCCGCGAGGCGAAATCGGCGAGGTCGCGGAAGGCAGCTTCGCGATCGCGCCGCGCCGATGCGAGCGCGCGCGCCTGCGCTTCGCCGACGCCCTTGATTGCCGCAAACGCATAGCGGATCGCCGGCTCGTCGGCTGCTTTCGCCGGCTCGAAATCGGCGCCCGACGTCAAGACGGAAGGCGGTAGGATCTTGATCTTCAAGCGCCGCGCCTCGTTGCAGAATTCGGCGAGCTTGTCGGTGTTAGATTTTTCGAGGCTCATCGAGGCGGCGAGAAATTCGACCGGAAAATTGGCTTTGAGATAGGCGGTCTGATAGGCGATCAGCGCATAGGCGGCCGCGTGGCTCTTGTTGAATCCATAGTCGGCGAATTTGGCGAGCAGATCGAAAATTTCGTCCGATTTCGCTTTCGTCAGGCCGTTCTCCACGGCGCCTCTCACGAAGCGATCGCGCTGGGCGTCCATTTCGGCCTTGATTTTCTTGCCCATGGCGCGGCGCAAGAGGTCGGCCTCGCCGAGCGAATAGCCGGAGAGAACCTGGGCGATCTGCATCACCTGCTCCTGGTAGATGATGACGCCGAACGTCTCCTTCAGAATGTGCTCGATCTTCGGGTGGATGTAGTCGGCTTCCTCCTCGCCGAGCTTCACCGCGCAATAGGTTGGGATATTGGCCATGGGTCCCGGCCGGTAGAGGGCGACGAGGGCGATAATGTCCTCGAACCGGTCGGCGCGCATCTCGACCAGCGCCTTGCGCATGCCCGCACTTTCAAGCTGGAACACGCCGACCGTCTCGCCGCGCCCGAGCATCTCGTAGGTTTTCTTGTCGTCGAGAGGTATCTTGGCGAGATCGATCTCGATGTTGCGCAAAGCGAGCAGCTTGACGCAAGTGGACAGCGTGGTGAGGGTCTTCAGCCCGAGGAAATCGAATTTGACGAGGCCCGCCGGCTCGACCCATTTCATGTTGAACTGGGTCGCCGGCATGTCGGATTTTGGATCGCGATAGAGCGGGACGAGCTCCTCGAGGGGTCGGTCGCTGATGACAACGCCCGCCGCATGGGTCGAGGCGTTGGAGTAAAGCCCTTCGAGCTTTTGCGCGATCTCGAGCATGCGCGCCACGCGCGGCTCGGATTCGGAGGCCTCCTTTAGCCGCGGCTCGGTTTCGACCGCTTGCTTCAGGCTGATCGGCGCGGCCGGATTCTGCGGCACGAGCTTCGCGAGCCTGTCGACCTGGCCAAGGGGCATCTCGAGAACGCGGCCGACGTTTCGCATCACGCCGCGCGCGAGAAAGGAGCCGAAGGTGATGATCTGCGCCACCTTGTCGTCGCCATAGCGGCGGCGGACGTAAGCGATCACTTCGTCGCGCCGATCCTGGCAAAAGTCGATGTCGAAATCCGGCATGGAGACGCGTTCGGGATTGAGGAAGCGCTCGAAGAGAAGGCCGAACCGGATCGGATCGAGATCGGTGATGGTGAGCGCATAGGCGACGAGAGAGCCCGCGCCCGAGCCGCGCCCCGGCCCGACCGGAATGTTCTGCGACTTCGCATATTTGATGAAATCGGCGACAATCAGGAAATAGCCGGGGAATTTCATCTTGGTGATGACGTCGAGCTCGAAGGCGAGCCGCGCGGCGTAATCCTCGAACGATATTCCGGGCGCGGTCCCATGGGCCGCGAGCCTGGCGGAGAGACCGGCCTCGGCCTGGCGGCGCAGCTCCTCCGCCTCGTCGTTTCCCGTGGCGTCTTCTCCGGCATTCGCCGCGCCGAAACGCGGCAGCATGGGCTTGCGCGTCAAGGGCCGATAGGCGCATCGCAAGGCGATCTCGACCGAGTTCTGCGTCGCTTCGGGCAAATCCGCGAAGAGCGCGACCATCTCGGCGCGAGTCTTGAAACGATGCTCAGGCGAGAGCCGACGGCGGGCGCCCTCGCCGATGACAGAGCCCTCGGCGATGCAGATCAGCGCGTCATGGGCCTCGTAGTCGGCGTCGGTTGCGAAATAAGTTTCGTTGGCGGCGACCAGCGGCAGGGCGGCCCGATAGGCGAGGTCGAGAAGGCGCGGCTCGATTTCGCTCTCCGACGCGATGCCATGGCGCTGGAGCTCGACATAAAGGCGATTCGGAAAAAGTCGCGCCAGTTCCGCCGCGCGAGCGAAGGCGAGTTCCGGCCGGGCGCCGGCGAAGGCGCGGTCCAGAGGACCCGACGGACCGCCGGTCAGAGCGATAAGTCCGTCGGTTCGGCCCTCGAGCCGGGCGAGACGGACATGCGGAAGCTCGCCCTGCGCCGGATCGAGCCAGGCGCGCGAAGCTATGTGCATGAGGTTCAGGTAGCCGGCGGCGTTCTTGGCGAGAAGGACCAGCTCCGCGCGCCCCGCGCCGGTCTCCTCGCCGCGAGCTGCCATGGCTGCCCCATCGCCGAGGTCGAGCGTGACCTGGAGGCCCGCGATGGGCTGCGCGCCTTCCTTGGCGAGCTTTTCGGAGAATTCCAGAGCTCCGAAGAGATTGTTGCTGTCGGTGATCGCCAAGGCGGGCATGCGGTCGGCCGCGGCGAGCTTGACGAGGGCGGAGATCGACATCGCTCCCTCGCGGAGCGAATAGGAGCTGTGCACATGAAGATGGACGAAGCCGACGCCGCCCGCCGCGCGGCGAGCGGCGTCGGAAAGCGCCGTCGTAGGCTCGTCATGGCTGACGTCTCGGCCGCTCAAGCGCTTCGTTCCTTCCATTGATGCGGATCCATCCGACTAGATCCATTTGCAGAACGAGGAAGGCCGGAATTAGATCTTCCGCCTGCATCCCGCGGCAAGTTAGAGCAATCGATAATGTTCGAACCCAAGCAAAGTCGCGCTCCGGAAAATGCTCCACAGGTTTTTGAAGGGCCGCTGCGCTCCACGGACGGCTATTTCGTCGCGGAGGCCTTTACGGGACGCCCCGCAGGCTCGTCCGCTCTCGTGAACCAAAAGGGAAATGGCTTTCTATCGAGAGCGAAGGCCTTTTTCGTAATCCACTGAAATGATTTGTCAGCTTGACCGGCGTTTGCGAGAAAAACTATAAGCTCTTTTACCTACGAGGATAAATATTTCCAAGTGTAGATTAGATGATTAAGCTTGCTACGCTAAAACGGGACGCGCATCCTTCGGATCCGCGCTGGGTGCCTTTGCGCCGCGACGTTCTTTATTTCGCATTGATTTCGGCGATCGTCTGGCTTGCGCTCTATGGCGTCTTCGCGGCCTTCCCGTTCGTCCGCAACGGCGCCGATGCGCTCGGGGCGGCGAAGGTCGGCTATTTGACGTCGCATTCTATTTTCTCGCAGGAGGCGCGGGTGCGCCTCCTCGTTTTCGGCGACAGCAAGGTTCTCGCGGGCTTCAACCCGACGATCTATGACGCCGCGCTTGGACGCGGCGTCGAAAGCTTCAACGCCGGGCGGCCGAGCGATGGCCGGGTGATTGATCTCTTGAAGCGCGTTCTCACGCGCGGCGAGAGGCCGACGCATGTGCTCTTGCAATTGCTGACCGAGGAGGAGGGAGAGCCTGAGTGGCGCGATTATCTCGCGCATGACAAGCTGCTGATCGATCTGCTCTTCCCTTTCCGTACATTCCCTCGTGATTTGGCCTTGTTCTTGATCTCATCGAGGCAGCAAGGCGGGATCGTCAACGCCTATCGAGAAAATAAAGAGGCCGTCGCCGGAGTCATTGACGATCGAGGATATTATTTCATCAAGGGGCAGAGCCATTATCCAAATGATCGCTTGCCCGATGAGTATCGTCTGCCGATCGACCAGCCGATGTTGCCCTGGCGATGGACGATCGATCCCGACGCGCCCCAGTTCAAAGAGCTGGCGGGTCTCGCGGCGGCATATGGCTTCAAGGTGATCTTCATTCCGCGGCCGCTTCGCGTCGGCGAATTCGCCCCGCCGGAACCCACCGTTTTCGACGCCAAGGCGCAGCCGTTGCCTTCGACGCCGGGCTTCTATGTGGCGGGTCCCTCCGCCTGGCTTTTCGAGCCGCGCTATTTTTCGGACCCGGTTCATTTCAACAAGGAAGGCGCAGCCTTGTATTCGAACCGTCTCGCTGAAGTCACCGCCCCGATCGTGAACGGCAAGGACTAACGCCGTGCTGTTCAATTCCTTCGAATATGCGGTTTTCTTCGCAGCCATTCTCGCCGTCTACTTCCGTCTGCCGGTGCGGCCGAGATGGCCCATTCTTCTCATCGCCAGCTATATTTTCTATATGGGCTGGCGGCCCTTGTTCGTCTTCCTCTTGATGTTCACGACGCTCGTCGATTATGTCGGCGGCCGGATCATCGACGGGGCGAAACGCGAATTGACGCGCCGCTTGGCCTTGGTCGGCTCGGTGTCGATCAATGTCGGCCTGCTCGCCTTCTTCAAATATTATAATTTTTTCATATCAAACGTGCACGCCGCGGCCTCCGGCTTCGGCTATGACTATGATTTCATCTATATAGACGTCATTCTTCCAGTCGGCATTTCTTTTTATACGTTTCAGTCGCTGTCTTATACATTCGACGTCTATGCGCGGAAACTGCCGGCGGAGCGCAACCTGCTTCGCTATGCGCTCTATGTCGCCTTCTTTCCGCAGCTCGAGGCCGGTCCGATTGAACGGGCGGCCAGGCTCGTTCCGCAGATCCAGAAGGACAAGTTCGCTGATCCGCAACGGTTCAGGGACGGGCTCTGGCTGATCGGCTATGGGCTCTTCAAGAAGATGTGCATTTCCGATCTGATCGCGCCCGTGGTCATCGGCATCTACAAGGATCCGCATCAATATAACGGGTCCTATCTGTTGCTCGCGACGGCGCTGTTCGCGATTCAGATCTATTGCGATTTCTCCGGCTATTCCAATATCGCGATCGGCTCCGCCAAAATGCTCGGATTCGATCTCATGACGAATTTCCGGCAGCCCTATTTCTCGCGCAGCCTCACTGAATTCTGGCGCCGTTGGCATATTTCACTGTCCACCTGGTTCCGCGACTATGTCTATTTTCCTCTCGGCGGCAGCCGGCTCTCGATGCTGCGCTCGCTGCGCAATGTGATGATCGTGTTTCTTCTCAGCGGCGTCTGGCACGGCGCCGCTTGGACCTTCATCATTTGGGGCGGCTTGCATGGCGCGATTCTCTGCGTCGAGCGGCTGGGGGGCGCCTTTGTCGAGCGGACGAGCGGGGTGCGTCGCATCGTCGAAACGCGAGGAGGGGGCCTTTTTCTCGGCGCGGCGGGTTTCTTATGGACAAGCGCGATCGTTCTCGTCGGCTGGGTCTTCTTCCGCGCCAATTCGCTCGCCGACGCGCTTTGGATTATCGGCCATCTCGGCCGCATCGGTCCCATCGACTACGGCACATTCAAGGTCCTGGGCCTGGCGTCGTTCGAGATCGTGCTCGCGATCTTTCAGATTTCGCTGCTTCTTTCCATTGATTATCTGATCTTCGCCAAGCCGGATCTTCTCGTGCGCTGGCGCAATATTCGTGCACTCGGGATGGCCGCGGCCGTGGCGCTCTTCTACAATATTATTCTCTTCGGCATTTTCGAAAAAGCGGAATTCATTTACTTTCAATTCTAGACAGGCGCGCGGATAAAGTCTGAACAAAAAAACCCCGACGCGGCGCGTCGGGGTTCGTTACCAGAGTTGGCCGAGTGGGAGGGCTCTCGGCGCGCTTGTGATATTCTGCAAAGCTTGCGCGCGGCTGCCTCGCCAACAATGCGCGGCTGCCTCACCAATAAAACGGACGCCGCCAGCCCCACCATGGACGATAATAGCCGTAATAGGGACGCCGCCAATAGGGACGCGGCCCCCAATAGCGCCGCCAGCCGGGGACCCAGCGACAGCGGTAGGGACCGCAGATCCAGCGGGCTTTTTCGACCCCGGCCGGAGCGTCCGCCTGCGCCGCCGAACCGAGGCCGGCGATCGGCATGGCCGACGCCGAGGGCGCGAGAGCGCCCGTCCAACCGAGGCAGAAGCTTCCGAGGCCTAGACCCGCGGCTAAAAGCAACATCCGATTGATCTTCATCTGCGCCTCCATATTCCGGCCTTGAGCGCGTTCTGGTCGGCTGGAATCGTCCAATCGACAAAATTCGCTCCAGATCAATAAGCTCGAGCATGTTCCAATCAAAAATGTGGACTGGCTTTCTAGGAAAACTCTCCAAGCTTGCGCCGGATCATATCTCCGAAAGTCGCAAATTGGCGCCTCGGCGCTGAAGATTTTCTGAAAAAACCACTCATCATCTATTCAAAGCAACAGGCGGCAAGCCGTTCTCGAGAGGCTATTTCAGGATCTGGCCGAGGAAAAGCCTCGTCCGTTCATGCTTCGGCGCAGTGAAAAAGGCCTCCGGACGATTGATCTCGACGATAGCGCCGTCGTCCATGAAAACGACTCTGTCGGCGACCTGCCGCGCGAAGCCCATTTCATGCGTCACGCACACCATGGTCATCCCTTCCTCAGCGAGCCCGATGATCGTCTCCAGGACTTCCTTGACCATTTCAGGATCGAGAGCGGAGGTCGGTTCGTCGAAGAGCATGATCTTGGGGCTCATGCAAAGCGCCCTTGCGATTGCGGCCCGCTGCTGCTGCCCGCCCGAGAGCTGGCCTGGATATTTATCCGCCTGCTCGGCGATCTGCACCTTGCGGAGATAGGCCGAGGCGAGTTCTTCCGCCTCCGCGCGCGCCAGCTTGCGCACGTGGATGGGGGCGAGGGTGCAATTTTCGAGAATGGTCAGATGCGGGAACAGATTGAAGTGCTGGAAGACCATGCCGACTTCGCGGCGGACTTCGTCGATGCGGCGCAGATCCGCCGTGAGTTCAATTCCATCGACGATGATCCGGCCGGACTGATGCGCCTCGAGCCGATTGAGGCAGCGGATCAGGGTCGACTTGCCCGAGCCCGACGGGCCGCAAATGACGATTCGCTCGCCGCGCGCGACGATGAGGTCGATGTCGCGCAGCGCATGATAGGCGCCGAACCATTTATTGACCCCGATCATCTCGATCGCGGGTCCTTCTGCGTCTTGCGCCGGATCAGACATGTGATCGCTCATGCTGCGGCGCTCCCGAGCCTGCGCTCGACGAAGCGCGCATAAAGCGACATGCCGAAGCAAAAGGCGAAATAGAAAAGCGCCGCGAAAATATAGCCCGTCGCCGAAATGGTCGGGCCGGCCCAAGCCGGGTCCTGACGCGCCGCCTCGATCGTTTTCAGGAAATCGAAAATGCCGACGATCGCGACCAGGGTCGTGTCCTTGAATAGGCTGATGAAGGAATTGACCACCCCCGGAATGACATGCCGCAACGCCTGGGGCAGGACGACGAGGCGCAAGGTCGGCCAGGGACGCAGGCCGAGCGCGGCGGCGCCCTCGAACTGACCTCTGGGGATCGCCTGCAAGCCGCCGCGCACGACCTCCGCCATATAGGCCGAGGCGAAGAGCGCGACCCCGATTAGCGGACGCGCCAGCCGGTCCGGCGCGAGATCTTCGGGGACGAAGAGCGGCAGCATGGTGTTGGCCATGAACAGGACCGTGATCATCGGCACGCCCCGAACGAATTCGATGAAGCCGGTACAGGCGAGCTTCAGCGCCGGGAGGCGGGAGCGTCGGCCGAGAGCGAGGAGAATGCCGAGCGGCAGGGAAAAGACCATTCCGACAGAGGCGACGAGTAGGCTGACGAAAACGCCGCCCCATAAATGGGTCTCAACGCGCGGCAGGCCGAGGGCCGGCGCGCCATGGAGCAGAATGAAGCCCTGCAGCGGATAGGCCACAAAAAAAAGGAAGGCGGCGAGCCGGCGCGCCGGCGCGTCGAGCCACAACAGCCAGACGATCAAAACGGCGCCGACGAACATAGTCACATCGACGCGCCACCGCTGGCTTTCCGGGTAGGAGCCATAGATGAAATAGGGCAATTTTTGCGCAATGAAGGCCCAGCAGGCGCCGGCCCCCGGCGCCCGGCAGAGCTCGCCGTCGGGGGCGGACCAGACCGCATCGAAAATCAGAAAGCGAAGCAGGGAGGGCAAAGCGAGGCCGACGAGCGTCAGGACCGCCAAGGTCGCGAGGCTCGTGCGCCAGTCGCCGAAAAGATTTCCGCGGAGCCCGCCGGCGAAGCTTTCGCTGGCGGGCGGCGGCTGCGCCGGCGCTGGCCCTTGCCGGACGAAGGCTTGGGCCGAGGCGGGGCGTCGATCCTGCGTCGCGCCGGGCATGGCTAGCGCTCGATCGAGGCGAAGCGGCGGTTGAACAGATTCATCGCCAGCGAGGCGAGAAGCGAGACCGTGAGATAAACCGCCATGGTGATGAAGATCACTTGGACTGCGGCGCCGGTCTGGTTCAGCACCGTGCCGGCGAAGACCTGGACGAGATCCGGATAGCCGACGAAGACCGCGAGAGACGAGTTCTTGATCAGGTTCAAATATTGGCTGGTGAGCAAGGGAATGATGACGCGCATGGCTTGCGGCGCGACGACATGGCGGATCGCCGCGAGGCGCGAGAGGCCGAGCGCCGCCGCCGCTTCGCTCTGTCCGCGCGGCACCGCCTGCATGCCGGCGCGGACGACCTCCGCGATGAAGGCGGCCGTATAGAGGCTAAGGCCGAGAACGAGCGCGACGAATTCCGGCAGCAACCGAACGCCGCCGATGAAATTGAATCCTTTCAGCTCCGGCGGGACGAGGCTGAGCGGCGCCCCGGCGATGAGGAAGGCGGCGACGGGCGGCCCGAGGATGAGTGCGGCGGCGCCGATGCGCAAGCTGGCGTTCATGGCCGGTCGCCGCCTTCGGGAAAGCCACCAGGCCGCAATTGCCGCGGCCGCGCTTGCGACGAGCGCCGCGCCCAGCCAGGGCGCGCCAGGGCCGAGCGCCAGTTCGGGCGCGAAAAGACCGCGATTGTTCAGAAAGACGCCGAAGGGCAGCGCGTAGGACTGGCGCGGCCCCGGCAAGGCCTTCAGCACGGCGTTGTACCAAAAGAGAAGCTGCAAGAGCAGCGGCACATTGCGGAGGATTTCGACATAGACGGTCGCGAGCTGCGCCGCGGCCCAGTTTTTCGAAAGCCGCGCGATTCCCACCGTAAAGCCGACGATTGTCGCAAGAGCGAGGCTGATCGCCGAGACCAGGCAGGTGTTTAATAGGCCGACCAGGAAAGCGCGGCCATAGGTCGAGGTCGCCGAATAGCTGATCAAGGATTGGTTGATGTCGAAGCCCGCGGTGTCGTTCAGAAAGCCGAAGCCGGTCGGGATGCCGCGCGCCTGCATATTGGCTCGGACATGGATAAACGCCTCGACGGCGAGCCAGCCGAGGCCGAGAAGGAAGACGGCCTGAAGGACGGCGATGCGCAGCGCCTGCGGGTCGCGCCAAAAGGCGAGCCCGACCGCTGGCGGCGGCGAAGACGCGGCGGCCGGCGCCACGCGGCGAGACCCTAGCGGATCGGCGGCGCGTATTGCAGGCCGCCTTTCGTCCAGAGCGAGTTGATCCCGCGCTTGATCTTCAAGCTGGAGCCCTCGCCGAGATTGCGGTCGAAGATCTCGCCATAATTGCCGACGCGCTTGACGATGCGATAGGCCCAATCCCCGGTGAGCCCCAAGGCCTCGCCGAAATTCCCCTCGAGGCCGAGCAAGCGCTTGATCTCGGGCCGATCCGACTTGAGTTTCTCATCGACGTTCTTCGAGGTGACGCCGAGCTCCTCGGCGTCGAGCATGGCGAAACCCACCCATTTCACCACGTTGAACCACTGATCGTCGCCTTGCCGCACCAGCGGTCCCAAAGGCTCTTTCGAGATGATTTCCGGCAGGATGACGTGATCGTCGGGATTGGCGAGTTTCGGACGCTCCGCATAGAGGCCGGAGGCGTCCGTCGTATAGGCGTCGCAGCGGCCGGAATCATAGGCTTTGCGCGCTTCGTCAGCGGAGGCGAAGACCACCGGCTCGTAGTTCATGTTATTGCCGCGAAAGAAATCGGCGAGGTTCAATTCCGAGGTCGTGCCTTGCTGGACGCAGATCGAGGCGCCGGATAGCTCCAAGGCCGAAGAGAGGTTCAGCTTCTTGCGCACCATGAAGCCCTGGCCGTCGAAATAAGTGATCCCGGTGAAAAGAAATCCCTGGCCGGCCTCGCGCGAAAGCGTCCAGGTCGTGTTGCGGGCGAGAATGTCGACCTCGCCCGATTGCAGGGCGGTGAATCGGTCCTTCGAGCTCAAGGGGATGAATTTCACCTTGCCCACGTCGTCGAAGATCGCGGCGGCGACAGCGCGGCAGAAATCGACGTCGAGTCCGGTCCAATGGCCCTTGTCGTCAGGCAGGCCGAAGCCGGCGACGCCGGTGTTCGATCCGCAGGCTAGCGTTCCCCGCTTCTTGATTTGGTCGAGCGCGCCGGCGTGAGCGAGGGTTGCGACGAGCATCAGGCCGGCGGCGAGCGCCAAGACGTTCCTCTTGAGCATGTGAGACGATTCCGAATTGATCCACGATTGCGCGCCGAAACGCGCCGCGATCGCCTGGAGCGCGGCGTTGAGCGCTCAGGGTGAGGCCTTTGATCCGGCCGGTCAAGCTGCGGGGAAGGGCACGATCGAACGCGCCTCGCCACGCGAAGCCGGCCGGCGCGGGCTTGACGAGGGCGCCATCAAAACCCCAGTTTGCGGCGCGCATAAGACAGATTGGACGCGAGGCCCATGACCGAGACGACGCCCGACGACCGCAAGGGCTTGAAGGCCAAGACGAGGCTCATCCATGCGGGCCGGCGGCCTTCAGAGCAATTCGGCTTCGTCAATACGCCGATCTATCGGGGCTCGACGGTGCTTTTTCCGACCCTGGACGATCTTACCCGGCGCAATGCGAAATTCTCCTATGGAACGCAGGGCACGCCGACGACAGAGGCGCTCGAGACCGCCTGGACGGAACTTTCGGGCGCCGCCGGAACTGTGCTGGTGCCTTCCGGCCTCGCGGCGATCAGCCTCGCGCTTCTGACGGCTGTCAAGGCCGGCGATCACATCCTCGTCACCGATTCGGCCTATCGCCCGACCCGTATTTTCTGCGATGGAATTCTCGCCCGCATGGGGGTGGAGACCACCTATTACGATCCTTGGATCGGGGCCGGAATCGAGGCGCTGATCCGGGCCAACACCAGCGTGATCTTTCTCGAGGCGCCGGGGTCGCAAAGCTTCGAGATGCAGGATGTCCCCGCAATCGCCAAGGTCGCCCGCGCCAAGGGCGTCTGCACCATCCTCGACAATACTTGGGCGACGCCGATCTTCTTTCCGCCGCATGAGCGCGGCGTCGACATGGCGATCGAGGCCGGCACAAAATATCTTTCCGGCCATTCCGATCTTTTGCTTGGGCTCGTGTCCGCCAATGCGCAATGGCTCAACCGCCTGCGCGCGACGTTCGACGCCTTCGCTATGTGTCCCGGCCCGGAGGATGTGTTTTTGGCCTTGCGCGGCTTGCGCACGCTGGACCTGCGTCTGCGCGAGGCCGAGCGGCAGGGACTCGCACTCGCCACTTGGCTCGCGGAGCGCGACGAAGTCGCCGTCGTCCTGCATCCGGCTCTGCCGTCATGCCCCGGCCACGCCTTGTGGAAACGGGATTTCCTCGGGTCTTCCGGACTTTTCTCCGTCATTCTCAGGCCCTGCTCGACGGCGGCGCTCGCCGCCATGCTCGATGGGCTCAAGCTGTTCGGTATGGGCTTTTCCTGGGGCGGCTTCGAGAGCCTCGTCATTCCTTTCGACTGCCGCGTCTATCGGACCGCGACCCAATGGAGCCCGCCAGGACCGGCGTTGCGGTTTTCGGTCGGGCTCGAGGATATCGAGGATCTGAAAGCCGATCTCGCTGAAGGGTTCGAGCGGCTGCGGGCGGTTGGGTGATCGGCTCGCCGCGGCGCCCTTGCGGATGGCTTGCCAATCTCTGGGTTGTAAGCGAACTTCCTTTATCTCGACGCGGAGATCCGCTTCCATGCATGTCCTGAGGCTTGCGCTGCTCGGCCTCGCAGCTCTCGTCGCTCTCATTCTCGGCTGGACCTTTTGGATAGAAGCGAATCGGCTGGGAAGCCCGCCTTCGTCGCAAAACGCCGAGGCTTCGGTCTCGCCTGAAGCCGTCGAGGCCGCGCGGCGTGCGATCGAGGCCAATCTCGCGGCGGTCCCTGAATATGCCGAATTTTTGGAGCGGATGAAGACGAGCTTCCCGGTCGAATACGAGGCCTTTCTCGCCAAGGCGGCGCGGCGGGCTGCCGCGACCGGCGAAAGGGCGAGCGCCGATTTTCTCATGATCGAGGCCGTTCGCCTTCTGCGCGCCTCGCATGGAGTGCTCGCGGCCAAGGCGGGCCAGCTCGCGCTCGACCATGTGTTCGAGATGCAGCTCGCCATGCTGCGCGCTCTGGCCGAGAAGAACCAGGGGCTCTGCGTCGACTTCCTCTATGGCGGCGCCAGAGGAGATTTTCTCGAATTTTCGGTCGCAAATCGCGGCCTCGTGGGGGCCATGGCGAGCGCCGGCGTCGAGGCTATCCGCGACGGGCAGGCCAATCGAATCGATCGCGACGACCCGACGGCGGAGGATTTCCAGAAGCTCGAGGAAGCGCTTCGCGCCAAAGGCCTCGAGACGCCGGAGATCGAAGCCCTGCTCGACGGCAAGACACCCGATCCGCCGCTCGCCGACGCGCGCCTTTGCCAGGCCGGCGTGATTTATCTCGAGGCGCTTGCGGCCATGCCCGAGCCGCAGCGCCTGCGCATCTATGGCTTTGCGGTCGAGCTGATGGCGAGGTCGTGAGTCGGAGCCGGAATGAGAAAACGCATCCCGGCTCTGACGATTTGTCTGTTCAAACGGTCTTTTGCCGAGTGAACGGCTAGAACAAGCCGACGACCTTCCCGGCGTCGTCGAGGTCGATATTATTGGCCGAGGGAACCTTCGGCAGGCCCGGCATGGTCATCACGTCGCCGCAGATCATCACGATGAACTCGGCGCCCGCGGCGAGCCGCACCTCGCGAATATTGATCTCATGGCCGCTCGGCGCGCCGCGCAGCTTTTGATCGGTCGAGAAGGAATATTGGGTCTTGGCGACGCAAATCGGGTAATGGCCATAGCCCGCATCCTGGAGCTTCTTGATCTGGGCGCGGATCTTCGAATCGGCCGTCACCTCGCTCGCGCCATAGAGCTTGGTCGCGATCGCCGTCACCTTGTCCCAAAGCGTCGCCTCGTCTTCATAGACGAAGTGGAAGTCGCTCGGCGTCTTGTCGATGAGCTCGACGACTGTCCGCGCGAGTTCCTCCGCGCCTTTGCCGCCTTCCGCCCAGTGCCGGCAGACCACGACCGGCGCTTCATGATGCGCCATTTTCTTTTGCAGAAGATCGAGCTCGGCGATCGTGTCGAAGGTGAAATGGTTGATCGCGACGACGCAGGGCAAGCCGTAATGGTTGCGGATATTGTTGACGTGACGCTCGAGATTGGCGACGCCTTTGGACAGCGCGTCGAGATTCTCCGTATTCAAATCCTTCAGCTCGACGCCGCCATGATATTTGAGCGCGCGGATCGTCGCGACGATCACCGCCGCTTGGGGCCGCAGGCCGGACTTGCGGCATTTGATGTCGACGAATTTTTCGGCCCCGAGATCCGCGCCGAACCCGGCTTCGGTCACGACATAATCGGATAGCTTCAGCGCCGCCTTGGTGGCGAGCACTGAATTGCATCCATGCGCAATATTAGCGAAGGGACCGCCATGGATGAAGGCGGGGTTGTTCTCGAGAGTCTGGACGAGATTGGGCTTGAGCGCGTTCTTCAGCAGCACGGCCATGGCGCCATGGCCGTTCAAGTCGCCAGCATGAATGGGCTTCTGGTCTCTGGTGTAGCCGACGACGATCTTCGCCAGCCTGGCCTTCAGGTCGGCGATCGAGGTCGCGAGGCAGAAGATCGCCATCACTTCCGAAGCGACGACAATGTCGAAACCGTCCTCGCGCGGAAAGCCGTTGGCGACGCCGCCGAGGCCGACGGTGATCTGCCGCAGCGCCCGATCGTTCATGTCGACCACGCGCTTCCAGGTGACGCGCCGGACGTCGAAGCCGAGCTCATTGCCCTGATGAATGTGGTTGTCGATCAAGGCGGCCAATAGATTGTTGGCCAGCGCGATCGCGCTGAAATCGCCGGTGAAATGGAGGTTGATGTCCTCCATCGGCACGACCTGGGAATAGCCGCCGCCCGCCGCGCCGCCTTTCATGCCGAAGACGGGGCCAAGAGAAGGTTCGCGCAGGCAGATCGAAGCTTTCTTCCCGATGCGGTTCAAGGCGTCGCCGAGGCCGACGGTCGTCGTCGTCTTGCCTTCGCCGGCGGGGGTGGGGCTGATCGCGGTCACCAGGATCAGCTTGCCGTCCGGGCGATCAGCCAGGCTGTTGATGTAGTCGAGCGAGATCTTCGCCATGTAGTGGCCATAGGGGTCGAGAAATTCGTCCCCCACGCCGAGCTTGTCGAGCGCGACGTCAGTGATGCGGCGCAGCGTCGCCTGCTGGGCGATTTCGATATCCGACGGCATGGATCCTCCTCTCGAAACTGGATGCGGCCGATCTTGCGCCTCGGCGAGCAAGTCGGAACTGAACTTCACTTTTTGCACGGCCATCGGTCCGGCGCCGCGCCGGATAAAATCGCTGCGAGCCCAAAGAGCGACTGCGTCGGGCCCGCCGCGCATTGAACCGCGCGCCTTTGCTCGACTGCGCTCTCTCGCGCTTGCGAATGCTCCAGCCGAACTGCGCAGCCCCGCCGGAACGATCTCGTTCGAATTCTCTCGGATCTCAGGCGGCCGGAGCATGCCGGAAACGGAAACGTCGATCAACCGTCCGACGAACGCTTTGGAGCTCGCCGCGGCTTCGGCGGCGAGGCTCGATCGCTAAAGCCTAGGCTTCCACCACATTCTGCGGCTTTCCGGCGGCGAAAGCGTCCACATTGTCGATGAGCTGGTCGGCGAGAACCTGCATCGCCTCGCGGCTCGCCCATGCGACATGCGGAGTGATGATGAAATTGGGCAGGCGGAGATCGAGCAGGATATTGCCCTGCTTGGGCGGCTCGACCGTCAGCACGTCGAAGCCGGCGCCGCCGATGACGCCCTGCGTCAGGGCCTCGGCGAGCGCCGCCTCGTCGACGAGCCCGCCGCGGCCGGTGTTGATCAGGACCGCGTCGCGCTTCATCATGCGCAATTCGCGCGGGCCGATCATATTCTTGGTCTCCGCCGTCAGCGGCGCGTGAAGCGTGATGATGTCGCTCTCGCGCAGCACGGTCTCGAAATCGACAAGGCCAGGCTGCGGGAACACGTCATAGGCGAGAACCTTGAGGCCGAAGGCCTCTGCGATTTGCGCCAGCGATTTACCGATCGCGCCATAACCGATAATGCCGAGCGTCGAGCCGCGCATGTCGCGGATCGGATGATCGAAGAAGCAGAATTGATCGCATTCCTGCCAGCGGCCGGCGCGCACGTCGTCGCGATAGGCGACAATGTTGCGACGCAACGCGAAGGCGAGGGCGAAGACATGCTCCGGAACCGTGTTGAACGCGTAATTGCGGATATTCGAGACGACGATCCCGCGCGACTTCGCATAGGCTTTGTCGACTACGTCCGTGCCCGTCGCCGCCACCGCGATCAATTTGAGATTGGGCAACTGGGCGAGCGTCGCCTCGCGCATCGGCACCTTATTGATGATCGCGATGGTTGCGTCGGCGAGGCGCTCGACGATCTGATCCGGCGCGGTCTTCTCGTATTCCTTGTAGCTATGCGGAAAATTAGGCGTCCGCAAATTCGCCTCGAGTGTCGAACGGTCGAGAAAGACGATCGAATGCTGCACGGCGCTAACTCTCTTTAGAACGTGGGTTGCGAACGCATGGTCGCCGCTGAATCAGGGTCGTGTTGACGGAAGGTAAGCCGAACGGCGCGGTTTTTGTCGACCTTCGCTCGCGGCTTTCGCGTCTCGGCCTTTCGCCGGTTCGCGCGCGGAGTGCGGGCGGACCGGCGAAAGGCCGGCGCTATCGCCTCCTACGCAAGTAGAACGGCCTCGGCGGGCCGCCCGTCTTGGCTGGCTAGAAAACGCTGCGGCCCGTTAAGCCTCGAAGGGCCGACGGCTCGGCGAGGAACGGACGTTGGTAGGACAAGCGCCTCGGCGCGAAGAAAGCCTTCGCGCCGAGGCTTCGACTCAATCGTTGAGGACGCCTTCGGGATGCACTTCGGCGAAGCGCTCCTGATCAGTCGGTTTTTTTTCCTTGGCCATGATGGTCGAGCGGAAATGCTCTTGAGCCGCGCCGACGCCGCTGCCGAGCTGGATGTCGATGCCGACGTCGCGCATCGCCATTTCCGCTCCGGCGATCGCGCCGAGAACCATCAGGTCGTTGAGATCGCCGAGATGGCCGATGCGGAAGACCTTGCCGGCGACCTGGGACAGGCCGGCGCCGAGCGACAGGTTATAGCGACGATAGGCGGTGTCGATCACGTCGGCGCCGTTGATGCCCGCCGGGACAACGATGGCCGTGACCGTGTCGGAATCCCATTTCGCTTCCTTGGCGCAGGGATGGAGGCCCCAAGCCTTGACCGCGGCGCGGACGCCGCCAGCGAGGACGTGATGACGCTCGAACACATGCTCGAGCTTTTCCTCGAACAGGATGCGCATCGATTCGCGGAGGCCGTAGAGCATCGGCAGCGCCGGCGTGTAGGGGAAATAGCCCGTCGCATTGGCCTTGATCATGTCGGCGAAGTCGAAATAGACGCGCTTCAGCCCGGCGGTCTTGGTGGCGGCGAGTGCGCGGGGGCTCGCGCAGACGATGCCGAGGCCGGCCGGCAGCATCAGGCCCTTCTGCGAGCCGGCGATGGCGAGATCGACGCGCCATTCATCCGCGCGGAAATCCAAGCTGCCGATCGAGCTCACGCCGTCGACATAGAGGAGAGCCGGGTGGTTGGCGGCGTCGATCGCCTTGCGGACGGCCCCGATGTCGCTTGTCACGCCGGTCGCGGTCTCATTGTGGACCGCGAGCACCGCCTTGATCTGATGCGACTTGTCCTCGCGAAGGATCGCCTCGATTTTCTCCGGCTTGACGCCCGTGCCCCATTCTTCCTCGAGCACTTGCACGTCGAGGCCGAGCCGCTGGGCGAGATCGATCCACAAATGGCTGAACTGGCCGAAGCGGGACGCCAGAACCTTGTCGCCCGGCGACAGCGTGTTGCTGAGGGAGGCTTCCCAGGCGCCGGTGCCCGAGGACGGGAAGATGAAGACTTGGCCATCGACGCTTTTGAAGACTTTCTTCAAGTCCTCGAACAGAGGCAGCGTCAGTTCCGGAAATTTAGAAGACCGATGGTCTTCCATCGCCACCAGCATGGCCCGCTGAACGCGGTCCGGCACATTGGTCGGCCCGGGGACGAAGAGAAAGTGGCGACCCGGCATATTGCATCCTCCATAAGATAGCTTGCGACAATATTCACGAAAACATTGACGATCACAAGTCAGCGGGGCGAATCCCGCGACCGGCGATCGCCGCTAGAGCATGTTCCGACAAAGCTGATCGACTTTTACGATCAGAACATGCTCCAATTTACTCAACTGAAGCGCGCTCTTATCGATTGCAGGAGCTCCGCCAATCGAAACGCGCTTTTGGATGCCCGCGGCGAGCGCCTGCGCGTCGCAGCGTCGTCGACCTCATCGCTGATCAGGACCGCGCGGAAATCGTTCACATTGGTGAGCGTCGGACCCGTCACCACCAAATCTCCGACCGCCTTGAAAAACCCGTAGCCGTCATTGTCGGCGAGCCGCGCCTTGGCGGAGACGCCGAGGGCCGCCGCGCGGGCGAGGCTGTCGGGGAACAGCAAGGCGCCGGCGTTGTCCTCGGTGCCGTCGATCCCGTCGGTGTCGCCGGCGAGGGCATAGATCCCAGGATGCGCATCGAGCGCGACTGTGAGCGCCAGCAGGAATTCGGCGTTGCGGCCGCCCCGCCCGGATCCGCGCACTGTGACCGTGGTCTCGCCGCCGGAGATCAAGACGCAGGGCGGCGCGATCGGCTGGCCGAAGCGACGCGATTGCCGCGCCATGGCGGCATGGACCAGAGCGACGTCGCGCGCTTCGCCCTCGATGTCATTGGCGAGGATGAGCGGCGCGACGCCCGCCTCGCGCGCGACCGCCGCGGCGGCCTCGAGCGACATTTGCGGCGTCGCGATCATGACGTTCTCGACCTTTGCGAGCCGCCGATCGTCCGGCTTGAGCGTCTCGGCCGCGGCGGAACGCAAATGCGCCAGGACATTGTCCGGCGCGGCGATCCCATATTTGGCTAATATGGCGAGAGCTTCCGCGCTCGTCGTCGGATCGGCGACGGTCGGGCCCGAGGCGATGACGCTCGGATCGTCGCCGGGGACGTCGGAGATCAACAAAGCGACGACCCGCGCCGGCGCGGCGGCGGCGGCGAGCCTCCCGCCCTTGATCGCGGACAGATGCTTGCGGACGCAATTCATTTCCGTGATGGTCGCGCCGCTTTTCAGCAAGGCCTTGTTGACGCTTTGCTTATCAGCCAAGGTCACGCCAGGCGCCGGCAAGGCGAGCAAAGCCGAGCCGCCGCCCGAAATCAGGCAAATGACCAGATCGTCGGCGGTCAGGCCCTGAACCGCCGCGAGGATGCGTTCCGCCGCCGCCAATCCCGCGGCGTCGGGGACCGGATGCGAAGCCTCGATCACCTCGATGCGGCTGCATGGCGCGCCATGGCCGTAGCGCGTCACCACCAGGCCCTCGAGCGGTCCGGGCCAATGGTCTTCGAGCGCTTTCGCCATGGATCCCGCCGCCTTTCCCGCGCCGACCACGATCGTCCGGCCCTTGGGCGGCGAGGGCAGATGGGGCGGCAGGCAACGGACGGGAGAGGCGGCGCCGACGGCGGCGTCGAACATATTCAGAAGCAATTGACGGGGATCGAAAGCCATGGCGCCTTTGAGTTTGCTTCGAGGGGTGCGTTTGCTTCGAGGTCTCGCCCGGGCCTTCGAGCCGGCAGGCGAGAGACGGCCGTCCGAGCGCCGAAGCGGCCGGCGCATTGGGCGTTGCGCCGAGCTGCGCGGCTCTCGATCATACCAGCGGAGACAACAGGCGCAGGGACTGTAAGCGCAAAGTCGCGGCGCGCCAACTCATGATGCGCAACGCCTCGACCGACGAACAACGGCGCGTGAGGGCGGCGCCGAAATCAATAGACATGCAAAATGCCCCAATTGAAAAGGCCTATCGACTTTCATTCGACTACAAGACCGACCGGGTGTGGCCCGCGATGCCGGTCGCCGATGCGCCCGCGCCTACCGGCGCCGTTCTATAACCGCAAACGTAGGCGTTTCAACCTTTTTCTCAAAAGCAGCGCCGTTGCGGCGTTTTTGACGCTCCGGCGACAAGACAAATCGAATTCAGGCGGTTAAAGGTGGCGCCTGGAAGTGCGGGCGGGGGCGCCCGAGTGGATGGTCAAGACCGCGAAGGGCTGCTAAAGTTTGAACTCAAGCAATAGCATTCCTGCATCGCACAGTGATAAAGCGGTCCTGCGGCTCGAGCCCTTCCGAGAGTATCGCCGGGCCGTTTCGGCGTCGGGCGATTGTGACTGAATTTCAGGGTCGCGCCGAGGGGGCGCGGTCCGCACACACGGAGGAGGCGAAGCTGGACATTCACGAATATCAGGCCAAGGAGCTCCTGGCCAATTTCGGCGTTGCGACGCCTCGCGGCGCGGTCGCCTATAGCCCCGATCAAGCCGTTTATTGCGCAACAGAACTCGGCGGCTGGCATTGGGCGGTCAAGGCGCAGGTTCATTCGGGCGGGCGCGGCAAAGCCGGCGGCGTCAAGCTCTGCAAGACCTACAATGAAGTACGCGCGGCCGCGAATGAAATGCTCGGCAAGCATCTCGTCACCAACCAGACCGGCCCGGAAGGCAAGGTCGTTCAGCGCATCTATGTCGAGGTCGCCGAACCGTTCGAGCGTGAGATCTACCTCGGCTTCGTTCTCGACCGCAAAGTCGAACGCGTCCGCATCATCGCGTCGCGCTTCGGCGGCATGGAGATCGAAGAGATCGCCAAGGAGCACCCCGAGGAGATTCTCCAAGTCGTCGTCGAGCCGGCGGTCGGCCTTCAGGCCTTCGAGGCGCGCGAGATCGCGTTCGGCCTCGGCCTCAACCTGAAGCAGGTGAGCCGCGCGGTCGCCACGATGCTCGGCTGCTATCGCGCCTTTCGCGATCTGGACGCCACCATGGTCGAGATCAACCCGCTGGTGGTGACGAAGGACGACCGCGTGTTGGCGCTCGACGCCAAGATGTCGTTCGACGACAACGCCTTGTTCCGGCGCAGCTCCGTCGCCGACATGCGCGACCATTCGCAGGAAGATCCGCGTGAGGTCCAGGCCGCGGAGCACAACCTCAACTATGTCGGCCTCGACGGCGACATCGGCTGCATCGTCAACGGCGCCGGGCTCGCGATGGCGACCATGGACATGATCAAATACGCCGGCGGCAGCCCCGCCAACTTCCTCGACGTCGGCGGCGGCGCCTCGCCCGAGCGCGTCGCGGCGGCCTTCCGACTCGTGCTCTCGGACCGCAACGTCAAGGCGATTCTGGTCAATGTGTTCGCCGGCATCAATCGTTGCGACTGGGTCGCCGAAGGCGTGGTGCAAGCCTGCCGTTCTCTCGACGTCAACGTTCCGCTCGTTGTGCGCCTCGCCGGCACTAATTACGAAGCGGGCCGCGACATCATCGAGAAGAGCGGCCTGCCGATCATCTCCGCCGACACCTTGGCCAATGCCGCGCAAGCCGCCGTCACCGCTGCGTCCGGCGCCGGCAAGCAGGCGCGCGCGAGCTGACCTGACCCCCGTGGCGCGGAGCTCGCTCATTGAGGAGCGACGCTCTGGCTTCGCCTGATAAATGCTCGAGGGAGCTTCATAACGAATGAGCATTCTGATCGACGAAAACAGCCGGGTCCTGATCCAGGGATTCACCGGCGACAAGGGAACGTTTCACGCCAAGGAGATGATCGCCTGCGGCACCAAGGTCGTCGGCGGCGTCACGCCAGGCAAAGGCGGCGCCACCCATCTCGGCCTGCCGGTGTTCAACACGGTGAAGGAAGCGGTGCGCGCCACCGGCGCGACGACCAGCATCACCTTCGTGGCGCCGGCTTTCTGCGCCGACGCCATCATGGAGGCGGCGGACGCGGGCATTCAGCTCGTCTGCTCGATCACCGACGGCATCCCCGCCCAGGACATGATGCGGGTGAAGCGCTATCTGCTGCGCTACAATCGCGAGCGGCGGACGTTGATGGTCGGGCCGAACTGCGCCGGCATCATTAGTCCCGGCAAGGCGATGCTCGGCATCATGCCGAGCAACATATACAAGCAGGGTTCGGTCGGCATCGTGTCGCGCTCGGGCACGCTCGGCTATGAGGCCGCGGCCCAGCTCAAGGAGCTCGGGCTCGGGGTCTCGACCAGCGTCGGCATTGGCGGCGACCCGATCAACGGCAGCTCGTTCCTCGATCATCTCATCCTGTTCGAGCGGGATCCGGAGACCGAGGCGGTGATGATGATCGGCGAGATCGGCGGGCCTCAGGAAGCCGAGGCGGCGGCCTGGATCCAGAAAAACATGACGAAGCCGGTCGTCGGCTATGTCGCCGGCCTCACCGCCCCGAAGGGACGCCGCATGGGCCACGCGGGCGCGATCATTTCCGCGACCGGCGACAGCGCCGCAGAGAAAGCCGAGATCATGAAATCCTATGGCCTCGCCGTGGCGCCGAGCCCGAGCGAGCTCGGCGCAACAATGGCGAAGGTGCTGGCCGAAAGAGGCGGCGCGCGGGCGCACTAGCCGCGGGGCTTTGGTCGATTGGTTTTGAGCCTATCCAATCGGAATGCGCTCTAGGCGGTTTTCCGCCTGGAGCTCCATCCGCGGCGCTTTGCGTTTCGCGCCGCGGATCAGCGCCAATACAGCCGTAATCGAGCCGCAGTTTCTGAAACGAGGGGGGCGACATGATGAAGGCGATTCAACATATTGCGGCAGGCCGCCGCGGGCGCCGCTCATGATGGAGCGGGACGTCTGCGCCCTGTCGACGCAGATGGCCGCCGAGTCGGCCGTCGGCGAAATTCCGTTGCGCGGCGACGAAGCCGCCGACATCCTCTTCCAACTGCTTCTTGACGTCGTCGAGCGCCAGAATCCGCAAATCGCGGCGGCGCTCGCCGGAGACGCCAAATTCTGCGACGTCACGCCGGAGCTTCTCTCGCGCGTCTTCCAAGCCCATGGCATCTGGTTCCAGCTGCTGGCGATCGCCGAGCAGCACGCCGGCATGCGCGACCGCCGTCGGGACGAGCGCGAGCGCGGCGAGGCTGCCTTGCCGGGCACGTTCGCCAATCTCATCGCGACGGTCGCCGGGCGCGGCGTCGCGGCGAGCGAGCTGCGCGACCAGCTCGCTTCCTTGCGCATCCGGCCCGTCATCACAGCGCATCCGACGGAAGCCAAGCGGGTCACCGTTCTGGAAAAGCACCGCCGCATTTACCGGCTTCTCGTCGAGCTCGAGCAACCGCGTTGGACCGCGCGTGAGCGCTCCGGCCTTCTCGACCTACTTCGCGACGAGATCGAGCTTCTCTGGACGACCGGCGAATTGCGGCTCGAGAAGCCTTCGGTCGATCAGGAGGTCGCCTGGGGTCTTCACTTCTTCCACGAGACCCTTTTCGACGGCGTTCCCGAGCTGCTCAAGAAGCTCGATCGCGCGCTGCATCAATTCTACGCGGGGGAGAACTTTCCGCTCGCGCAGTTTTTCCAGTTTGGCTCCTGGATCGGCGGCGATCGCGACGGCAATCCTTTCGTCACCAATGACGTCACGCGCCGCGCGCTCGCCGAGAATGCTTTGGCGAGCTTGCGTCACTACGAGGAGCGGCTGTCGGTTCTGCTTCAGCGGATGTCCATCACCGAGCGCGCATTGCCGCCTCCGCAAGCCTTTCGCGAGGCGCTCGCCCGAGCCTTGGCGGCGAGCGGCGACGGCGACCAAATCGCCCAGCGCAATCCCGGCGAGCCCTATCGTCAATTTTTGTCCTGCATGCAGCGCAAGCTCAAGGCGACGCTCGTCCGCGTCGAGGGCGGGCGATCCGTCGGCGCGGCCGATTACGCCAGCGCCGACGAACTCATCGCCGATCTCGCGGTCATGGAGGAGGCGCTGAGCGAAAGCGGCAGCGTCGGCCTCGCCGCCGACCTCGTGCGTCCCTTGCGCGTGGCAGTCGAAGTCTTCCGGTTCCGCACGGTCAGGCTCGATCTCCGCGAGAACACGACACGCCTAACCCAGACGGTCCAGGCCCTCTGGCGCGCGAGAGCCGGCGCCGACGCGGGCGACCCGCCCGATCCCGAATCGCCCGAGTGGAAAGCCTGGATCGTCGCCGAGCTCGCCAAGCCGCGCCAAGGCGGGCGCTCAACGCTCACGTTGCCGCCCGACGCGCAGCAGACGCTCGACATGTTCAAGCTCGCCTGCGATGCGAGCGAGGAATTCGACCGCGAGGCATTCGGCAGCTTCATCCTCAGCATGAGCCGTTCGGTCGTCGATATTCTCGCCGCCTATCTCCTCGCCAAGGAGGCGGGAATGTTCCGCGACGCCGCCGGCGTCGAGGCCTGCACCTTGCCGATAACGCCGCTGTTCGAGACCATTCCCGATTTGCGCGCCGCGCCGGCGATCATGCGCGAATTGCTCTCCGTGCCCGTAGTGCGGCGCAGCGCCCGCGCGCAAGGCGGCATCCAGGAAGTGATGATCGGCTATTCCGACTCCAACAAGGACGGCGGCTTCCTGTCGTCCAACTGGGAGCTGTTCAAGGCGCAGAACCGCCTGGCGAAGGTCGGCCAGGAGGCCGGAATTCCGATCGCCTTCTTTCATGGCCGCGGCGGCTCGGTGAGCCGCGGCGGCCTGCCGACCGCCCATGCGATCGCGGCGCAGCCGGCGGGCTCGATCAAGGGCCGGTTCCGGGTGACCGAGCAAGGCGAGGTCGTCTCGTTCAAATACGCCAATCGCGGCACCGCCGCCTATCAGATGGAAGTGCTCTCGGCTGGCGTTTTCGAGCATGTGCTCCTGTCCGAGCGCGAGGAGGCGCTCGCGCCGCGCGCCGAGTTCGACGAGGCGATGGAGGCGCTTTCCGGCGCGTCGCATGCGGCCTATGCCGGGCTCATCGGCAATCCCGGCCTTCTCGCCTATTTCCAGTCGGCGAGCCCACTCGATGAAATTTCACTTTTGAACATTGGATCGCGGCCGGCGCGGCGCTTCGGCGCGCGCACTTTGAGCGACCTGCGCGCGATTCCCTGGGTTTTCGCCTGGTCGCAGAACCGCCACGTCATCACCGGCTGGTATGGCGTCGGCAGCGGCATCGCCAGTTTCCTCGACGTGCGCAAGGAGCGCGGCGAGGCCTTGCTGCAGCGTATGTTCCGCGAATCGCGCTTGTTCCGGCTGATCATCGCCGAGGTCGAGAAGACCATGTGCCTAGTCGACCTGTCGATCGCTCGGGAATACGCGAGCCTCGTGCCCGACGCCGCCGTGCGGGATGAGATCTTTGGGCTGATCGAGGCCGAATTCGCGCTGACGGCGGATATGGTCCGCCGCGTCGCGCAGGAGGACGAAATCGGTGAGCGCTTCCCGCATTACCGCAGCCGGCTAGAGCATCGCCTGCCGACCATCAACAAGATCAATCGCGAACAGGTCGAGCTGTTGCGCGGGTTCCGCGCCTCGACCAACGAGCTCGCGAAAGAAGCCTACAAGTCCAACCTGCTGCTTTCGATCAACTGCATCGCGAGCGGCCTCGGCGCCACCGGCTGAACCGGCGCGGCGCGCCAGACCAGGCGCCACGCCACAACGAAGCATCAAAGAGGAACGACGGCCATGAGCTTCACGATCATCGAACAGGCGACGCCCCGCCTGCATCGCTCCGAACTCGCGGTTCCGGGCTCCAATCCCGGACTGTTCGAGAAAGCCGCGAAATCGGCTGCGGACATTATCTTCCTCGACGTCGAGGACGCCGTCGCCCCCGACGACAAGGAGCAGGCCCGCAAGAACATTATCGCGGCGCTCAATGAGATCGACTGGGGCGCGAAGACCATGATGATCCGCATCAATGGCCTCGACACCCATTACATGTACCGCGACGTGGTCGACATCGTGGAGGCCAGCCCGCGCCTCGACATGATTCTGATCCCCAAGGTCGGCGTTCCGGCCGACGTCTATGCGATCGACATGCTGGTCACCCAGATCGAGGCCGCCAAGAAACGCGAGAAGCGCATTGGTTTCGAGGTCCTGATCGAGACCGCGCTCGGCATGGCCAATGTCGAGGCGATCGCGCAATCGAGCCGGCGGCTCGAGGCCATGTCCTTCGGCGTCGCCGATTACGCCGCCTCGACGCGCGCGCGCACGACGGTGATCGGCGGCGTCAACGCCGATTATGGCGTGCTGACGGACAAGGACGCCAACGGAAATCGCCAATATTTCTGGAGCGATCCCTGGCACGCCGCCCAAACCCGAATGATGGTCGCCTGCCGCGCCTATGGTCTAAGGCCGATCGACGGCCCGTTTGGCGATTTCAACGATCCCGACGCCTTCATCGCGGCGGCGAACCGCGCCGCCGTGCTCGGCTATGAAGGCAAATGGGCGATCCATCCGTCGCAGATCGAGCTCGCCAACCAGGTGTTCACGCCGTCCGAGGCCGAAGTGACCAAGGCGCGCCGCATCCTCGCGGCCATGGACGACGCGGCCAAGGCCGGCAAGGGCGCGGTCTCGCTCGACGGGCGCCTCATCGACATCGCGAGCATCCGCATGGCCGAGGCTCTGCTGAAAAAGGCGGACGCGCTCGGCGTCGCCGCCTGAGGCGTCGCATCTGGGAAGCGGCGTCGTAGCCGCGGAATGCTGCTCGATTTGGCCTCCGTCGCCTTGCGCGACGGGGGCCAAATCCATTTTCAGTGCGCCTGATTTAGATCAAAGGGAATCCGCTGCGTCGCGGCATAGGTTCTTCCAGCGCGGACGAGAAAAGCCGCCGACAGGAGAGATCTATGGACTGGGATCACCTTGAGGAAAATTGGAAACATTTCGCGGCCTCGGTCAAAGAGAAATGGACCAAGCTCAGCGACGAAGAGATCGCCGACTTGAAAGGCAAGCGCGAGCATCTCGAAGCTAAAATTCACGAGGCCTATGGCCACGCCAAGGACGAGATCAAGAAGGACGTCGACGCTTGGTTGACCGCCCTCAAGAAAAAAAACGATTCTCTGTGAGGAGCCCTGAACGCCGGTGCGTCGATGGCGCCGGCGTTGTTTTCGCCGAAGGTGCGCCTTCGGACAAAAGCGCCGGCGGTTCTATCGACGGTAGTCGCCTAGACCGAGCGGCGATAATCCTGGCGGCGCTCGATCAAGCGGCGTCGCGATCTTTGGCCTCGACCTGCGCAGCGCTGTAAAAAGGCGAGTCCATGCCGCGGCTCGCCGCTTCGACGGCATTTCCGTCATAGAGCCGCACCGTTAGGCTGCCGCCGAGCTGCTCGGCCGCCTTGGCGAGATAGCCGACGGCATAGGCTTTGGCGTTCTCGACCGAATCGAATTCATAGAATCCGCCGATCGTATTGGTGTTGAGGCCGCTGAGCCAGGTCTTGCTCTTCAAGCCCTTCTCTTGCTTCATCGAGACATTGATCGATGGCCAGTCGATTTCGGCGAAGGGAAGCGAAACCTGAATTTCGGCATAGAGATAGACCTTGCTGAGGCTCATTGGCTTTTGCTCCGGGGTTGAAGCGCGCCTTCTCATCAGGATGGCGCGCATTGTATCGGCTCGATAGCCCAATTTCATCAACGGCCTGACGCCGAGCCGCAATAGATCGGCTGTGGCCCTCCGAAATCGGCTTGTCGCGCGCGATTTTGCGCGTTCCGCCACACACAATATATATCTTCTATGGAATAACAAGGTCTACTGCGGCCCGGTCGCGAACCATGCGCAAAATGCAGTTGGGCGGTCGCGAGAATATTATTGACATTATCTATAGATTTAGAAATTAATGGTTCGCCTTCGCCTTCGCCTTCGCCTTCGCCTTCGCCTTCGCCTTCGCCTTCGCCTTCGCCTTCGCCTTCGCCTTCGCCTTCGCCTTCGCCTTCGCCTTCGCCGCGTTCTCGTCGGCGCCCGCAGCCCGGAGAAAAGCTTGAGCCGCTGCTCTCATTCCCAAGACGTTCATGGACCTTACGAAACCTATGATCTCGGCGATTTCGAGCTGGAGGCCGGCGGCGCGATCCGAGGCTTGAAGCTCGCCTATGTGACTTTTGGCAAACTGTCGCCCGGCAAGGACAATGCGATCCTCTTTCCGACTTGGTATTCGGGAACGACGAAAAACCTGGAGCAGGCCTATGTCGGCCCTGGGCGCGCGCTCGATCCGAGCAAATATTTCATCATTCTGGTCAATCAGATCGGCAATGGGCTTTCGAGCTCGCCGAGCACTGCGCCGCCGCCCTTTAATGCCGCGCGCTTCCCGCGCGCCCGCATCGGCGACGACGTGCGCGCCCAGCACAGGCTGATCGTCGAAAGATTCGGCGTGGAAAGATTGGCGCTGGTCCTCGGCGCCTCGATGGGCGCGCAGCAGACCTATGAATGGGCGGTCCGCTTTCCCGATGCGGTCGCGCGCGCCGCGCCAATCGCCGGCACGACGAGAACATCGCCGCATAACAGGCTGCTTTTGGATAATTTCATCGCGGCGATCGCCAGCGATCCGGCTTGGGACGGCGGCTGGTACGCCGACGCCTCAGCCGTTCATCGCGGACTGCGCCGCCACGCCCGCCTCTTCGCGCTCAATGGCTTCACCCCAGACCTCTATGCGCAGGCGCTTTGGCGTAAGCTTGGCTTTGTTTCCGATGAAGATTTTCTCACCGGCTTCGTCGAGGGACATTTCCTGCCGCAAGATCCAAACGATCTGATTTTCCTCGCAAGGAAATGGCGCGACAATGACGTGAGCCGCGCCGGCGGCGGCGACAAGGCAAGCGCGCTCGCCCGCATCAAGGCGAGAACCTTCGTCATCGCCATCGAGGAGGACGGCTTCTTTCCGCTCGCGGACATCGAGGCCGAGCAGAAGCTCATTGCGAACAGCGAGCTGAAGACCCTGTCTTCCAAATGGGGCCATCTCGCCTTGCTCGGCGTCGACCCCGGCTATGACGCGCGCATAGACGCCTTCCTGAAGGAGTTGTTGAGCCTATCCTGATGATGGGCGGAGCGAGAGCGAGGCGGCGGGTCGAGCGAAACTCGCAATGACGCGCCGCGTCGCATTTGAAGACGCAAAGGAGAAAACCATGCCTGTCGCGATACCGGCCGATCGGCCCGCCATAGATCCCTATCCGCTGAGCCCCTATGTGGCCTGGGCGGGCAATCGCAATCGCAACACCATCCTGAAAGCTTTCCAAGAGCTTTTCCCTAAGACCGGCGACGCCCTCGAACTCGCCAGCGGCAGCGGCATGCATATTAACTACTTCGCGCCGCATTTTCCGCAGCTGCGGTTTCAGCCTTCCGACTACAATTCGGAAGTATTCGACTCGATCAAGGCCAAGCGAGCGGAAGCCGGCAACGCCAATGTGGCGGATCCGATCGCCATCGATCTCACGAGCGCAGAGACCTGGCCTGATCCAAAGGATAAGCTTTACGACGCGATTTTCGTCATAAACCTTTTCCAAGTGGCTCCAGTCGCGATCATCGACGGAATCGCGCAGGTCGCCGCCAGGGTTTTGAAGAACGACGGCCTTCTGGCGATCTACGGCCCGTTCAAGGTCGCGGGCGCATATACGACGGAGTCGAATGAGGCCTTCGACAATGAAATCCTTGCGGCGAATGTGCCGGAATGGGGGCTGAAGGACGTCTCCGACCTCGAAAGGGCCGCCAATAAACATGGCGTCGTCCTCAAAAAGAGGGTCGACGGCCTGCCGTGCAATAATTTCATTCTTGTCTTCGGCAAGGCCTGAGAGAGGACCGCGGCTTCGGCGGCCTGACTCTTGAATCTCGACGCGCCAGAGCGGCAGACGCCACAGACCAAAATCGGGGGATCATTTGGCCTCGGGCACGGCGGTTGTGATTGGCGTTGGAGCGGAGGCGGGCGTCGGCGCGGCGCTGGCGCGACGCTTCGCGCGAGAGGGCCTGCGGGTCGTCCTCGCTGGGCGAACCGCGAGCCGTCTGGAAGCCATCGCCAAATCGATCGAGAAAGCCGGCGGAGGCGCCCTTCCCATCGCGGCGGACGCCTCGCGCGAGGACGATGTCATCGCCCTGTTCGAAAAGGCCGACGCCGACGGCGACCTGAAGCTCGTCGCCTATAATGTCGGCAACAATGCGCGGACCCCTCTGCTCGAGACCGAAGCCGGTGTTTTCGAGGCCATGTGGCGGCAAAATGCGCTCGGCGGTTTTCTGGTCGGGCGGGAGGCCGCCCGCAAAATGCTTCCCAAGGGCAAAGGCGCAATCTTTTTCACCGGCGCGACCGCCTCGCTGAAGGCGCGGCCTCCTTTTGTCGCCTTCGCCTCGGCTAAGGCGGCGCTTCGCGCGGTGGCGCAAAGCCTTGCGCGGGAGCTCGGCCCGCAGGGCGTGCATGTGGCGCATGTCGTGATCGACGGCGTCATCAATGGCGATTACGCCCGCGACAATTTCCCTGATTTCGTCCAGGCCAAGGGCGCAGACGGCCTCCTCGATGCGGACGCCATAGCGGAAAGTTTCTGGGCGCTTTATCGGCAGCCGAAAAGCGCCTGGACGCATGAACTCGATCTTCGGCCCTTCAAAGAGCCATTTTGACTTCTCGTGTTCCGCTCCGGCGCGTCCGCCGGTTCAATAGGCCGCGATCATCTCGTCGGAGACCGCGCGCACACCGCTGACGTCCTCGGCCAGCGCGACGAGCGCCTTGCGCTCCTCCGGCGTGCCGACGAGCCCCCAAATATGCACGACGCCGTTCGAGACGACGATATTGCGCTCGCCGAAATCCGTCCAGGATTGCTTGCCGAGCTCGGCGAGAACCGACGCCCTGATCCCGCGATCCGCAAGCCGGTCGTCGGCGGGCGGCGGCGGCGCCGAGGCCAGCGCCTGTATGAGATTGGACCGGCTGACGATTCCAACCAGCTTGCCGTCCTTCACGATCGGAACGCGCTTGATCCGATTTTTCTCCAGAATATTCGCCAATTCGGCGAGCGTGGCGTCCTCGCCGGCTGAAACGACCCGGTCGGACATGAGCTCGGATACTTTGCGGCCATGCGATTTGGAATAGTCGAAGGCCAGCACGCTCGCGGGGGTGATGGCTTCGAGCCACCACGGCCGCGTTTTCTCCGTGCCGATCTCCTCGCGACGCAGCAAATCGCCTTCGCTCAGAATTCCGATCACCCGGCGCTCGCCGTCGACAACCGAAAGAGCGCTGATGTCATGATCGACGAGGAGCCGGACGGCTTTCGCCAAATCATCGTCAGGGCCGACCGTGACGACGTCATGGACCATCACATCGCTGGCATTCATATCGTGTCCTCGCTTGTCGCCGCCTTGGTCTTCGCGCATCGAGCCGCGGGGCTTGGCTCGCGCGTGAACCGCCTGACACTATAATGCGCGGCATGTGACGAGCTTGATACAGCGCAAGCGCGGGGGCGCGCCGGGCTGGCGACAATCGTCGGGATCAGGCTCCGGGGGGCGCGTTTCTCGCGGCGGCGGCGCGGGCGGCGATCGTCTCCATATTGTGTCGCGAGCTTCGCGCGAGTCCGTGCTCCGTCTTGTGCCAATGATGCGGACGCAGGATCAAATCATAAAGCGCGGCCCAAGCGGCGGCCGACATCATGAGATAATAGGGAAAAAGCAGCGGCAGAAACGGCCAAAGGCCGAGGAGCTTGCGCCGTTTCATGCCAAGCAGCGAGAGCCAGATCACCGAGCCGCCGCCGAAAAGGACCACCGAAGCCCAGAGCGCCGCGATGACGAAGTCGAGCCCGGTGGCCGGATGGGGCAGGCCGAAGGCGGCGAGCTCGTAAATGGTGGCGGCGGTCAGAAAGGGCCAAAGCGGCGGCGCGAGGACGAGGCTCGTCAGCATTAGAACCAACGCTCCGGCGTTGATTGCTCCGACCTCGGCGACGAGGCGGCGCGGATGCCGGCTCAGGGTGATCAGCGTTTGCATCCATCCCTTGGACCAGCGCCGCCTTTGCGTGAGCCAGGCGCTGAACCTGCTCGGCGCTTCCTCCTGGGTGTGGGAAGGCAGCGTGCCCGCGCGATAGCCGAAACGGGCGAGCCGAAGGCCGAGGTCGGCGTCCTCGGTCACGTTCCAGGCGTCCCAGCCGCACACTTCGTGCAGCACGTCAGCGCGGAAATGGTTCGACGACCCTCCGAGCGGCGGCGGCAGGCGAAGCGCAGCGGTCCCGGGGTTCAGAACGTCGAACAGCGACGCATATTCGATCGAGAACATCCGGGTCAGCCAAGAATCCTCGATATTGTCGATCGTCAGCCGCGCTTGAAGACAGGCGAGCCGGCGGGGCTCGCGCAAGAAGCGCTCGGCCGCCTCGCGGAGCTGCAGGGCCGAGGGGGCGTCCTCCGCGTCGAAGACCGCCACGAATTGGCCGCGGAGGAGCGGCAGGGCGACATTGAGCGCGCGCGGTTTCGTGCGCGGCGACCCAGGCGGCGCGACGACGATCTCATAGGTCGGCGGTAGGCGCAAAGCTTCGAGCGCGAGACGGGTGGGGTGGTCATCCGACTCGACGACGAGCTTGATGTCGAGCTTGCCGCGCGGATAGTCCGGTATTATGGCGCAACTGCCACAAGCGATTTAGCTCCAGTCCCCCATCTGATTCCGAAAGGAGTCAGTGAGTGAGGGCGGCTGCGCTGGGCGCGCTTCTATCTTGTAGTATTCTGTTTTCCTACTGGATTAATTCTCCAGTTTGGTACCTCAATCCCCTTTTTTTGCATCATTCCATTTCCTTGGATACGAAGGCAAACCTCAGAGACCCTTGTGGTGCTATTAAAAATATCTGTATACTTCACGGCGCTATAAAGGAACATTATTTTACTCCCGCTCAACACAGCAGCCAATTCGAGATCTCCTATAGCGCGTGGAGTAGAATTGGCAGAAGCCCCTGGGCCAACTGGGAAATCCCCGCGCGATTCTTGCCAATTTGCCCCAAAGACGGGGATATCCTCTTCAAAGATAGGGGTATCATCACTCTGATTAATGATCCTATGGTCGATGAAAATAATTACGCCGATAGCGGGTGTCCTACCAAAGTTCTTCCAACGAACGGAGAACCCTACGGCCCTTTGGAACGAGATTTCATTTATCCTGCTATTAAAGGAAGGAAAACTTTCAACAGTTTCAAAGCATATCCACGCCCTCTCGGTGCCAACAGCAAGTATTGCTGCATTAGCAGAATCACGAGCCGCAGAGATAGTGTCTTTCATATCGGCCGCTTGTTGATCAGCGGCAATGCGCAGCCCGGCAGTTTCCCTAAACAAACCAGCAGTGGCGTAATAAAGGAGATACGTAAAGAGCACCAAAAGACCGTTGAATATGACAAGCAAAGTATCGGTGGGCTTCTCAAAAATTTGCTCAACCCAATGACTTTTTTGCTCTCCTTTATCATAATATTGATTATGATCCAGCGTCGCAGCAAACTTGCGGGAATCGCGATTATGATATGGGGCTACGGCTGGCTGGCCGCTACTATGTGGTTCGGGATGTTCCACGCCCAATAAACCAAAGAGGCTAGCTCCAAAGAGCGCTAACAGCGCAAATAGCGGCCCCCACGCCTTAATAACCATTTCCAAAATACCAATTTATTAAAAGTCGTCTAACCTTATGCCTTCTAGCTCTAGCGCTGCAAGGCAGGCCAGCAAAAATGTCGCGGCGAATGTCCCCCGCTTTAGCTTCATCGTGATAGAGGCTTCGGTCTCTTCAAAGCCGTGCTCTTTCAGCCGGTCCACAAGCTCAACATAGGTGACGCCAGCTTCCTTCATTTTGGCTTTCAAAAAAGAGCTAGCTCGCGCTTGCCATTCCTCTTCGGTCTTTGCGAATCCCATAGCCAAGCCTATCGTTTAAGAGAGCTATCAAAAACGATAGATTGTTGTTGACAGGCTGTCAAACCTACCATATTCGTTAGCTATCAAATTCGATAGGTAGCGAATATGTCGCAGCATTTCCTCCTCTCCCGCCCTGCCAAGACCCTGAGCCTCGCTCAGGTCTTCCGCATGTCGGACGCGGAAGCTGAGACGATGTTCTGCAAAGTCCGTTGGCCCGAGACGGAAGGGAAGCCTGTCTGCCCCCATTGCGGCGGGCTGGAGCCCTATGAGTGCCGGCGCCCAAATGGCTCGCTCCGGTTCCGCTGCAAGGCCTGCAAGAAGGACTTCACTGTCACCAGCGGGACGCTGTTTGCCTCGCATAAACTCCCGCTACGCGGCTATCTCGCGGCCATCGCGATCTTCTGCAATGAAGTGAAGGGGAAGTCCGCTCTGGCGATCTCTCGCGATCTCGGATTGTCTTACAAGGCCGCCTTCGTCCTCTTGCACAAACTGCGGGAAGCAATGGCAGAGGAAATGAAGGGCCGCACGGTCGGCGGCGAAGGCAAGGTCGCCGAGATCGACGGCGGGTATTTTGGCGGATACATCAAGCCGGCAAACATCAAGGAAAACCGCGTCGATCGCCGCTTAGGCCGCAACCAAAACGGCAAGCGCCAAGCTGTCGTCATCGTCCGCGAGCGTAATGGCCGTTCGCTTCCGGCCGTCTTCCGCACCGAAGGGCAGGCTCTTTCATTCATCCGCTCGCGCATTGCCAAGGGAACCGTCATCAATGCGGACGAAGGAAGCTCTTGGGACGCGCTGCATGCTCAATACGAGATGAAGCGCATCAATCACCAAGAGGCCTACAGCCTAGACGGCGCTTGCACGAATTGGGCGGAAGAATTTTTCAGCCGCATGCGCCGCGCCGAGCAAGGCCATCATCATCATATTGCCGGGCCGTACCTGCTTCGTTACGCGCAAGAGGCATCTTGGCGGGAGGACCATCGCCGGATAAGCAACGGCGAGCAGGTTCATATGGTTTCTGGTCTGGCGATGCGGCGCGGGCCGTCTGTGGATTTCAGCGGATATTGGCAGCGCACGAAAGCTATTTGATGACGCTATTCGTTTCGTAAGCTATCAAGTGGCGCATACAATGAAAACTCATTGCCTTTGCAACCTTCGAATCCCAGTGTTTTGTACCACTGATAGAGACTTGAATTGTCGCGACCACCTTCGCTTTCGAGCACGATTCCCCAAGCCGCGATATCTGGATTACGGTGAATGCGCCGTGCTGCATCTATTATCAAGGCAACACCAAGTCCCTGTGGGGCTAAATCATCACGCCCCATGAAACCGATTCTAATCATAGGGACAGGAATGCCACGTGGGGCCTTCCGATCGTCGCGGTTGATAAGATTAGATTTCTGGATCAACGCCGCAGATAATGTATAAAACCCCAAAATATGATTTGGGGACTCCGGGTTTTGAATGACGAAGGCTCGACAATAGTTTTTAGGAATCCATATTTTTGCTTCGGTTGAAAAAAAATTTGAGATCCGCTCGCTTCTCGAAGATTTGAAGTCAGCAGTTAAGTGACGTTCAGCCAATAAAACAGTGTTTAAAGGCTCTGGCCTCGGAGCAACTTCAAGAGCTGTGTCCCCTTGCGGATCGCTTCTGTTGGCTGTTTTGGAGTCGTCATGCATTGGATAAATTCATCAAAATCACTTTGCTCAAGCGTGACAATCCCCTCGAATTGGTCGCCGGAGTCAATAGGAAGCGCGGTCTCATTTTTCGTCTGGATCGTGTGATAATTAGTTTGTTCGGCCGTTAGCGGATCAAAAGGCCCGACAGTTTGGCCACAGATTGAATCGAAGGTCATGGCTGATCCCTTTTCAGGGCAAATGAGATAGGGCCTGCGGCAAAGCCGCAGAAGGGCGTCTGTGCTAGGCACAGACTATGGTCTCAATAATAAGCATTAACGGAGAGCTGCCACACACTCCGCATATCGGCGTAACAATCAAAGTCACAGCATATGGTTGCCAGTCAATCGCCCATTGACAGGAATGAAAGTTTATGTTACAGGCCTTAGCCTGCGGATAGGCCTGTCAATAATTCAAAAAATATTTTCATGAGCGCGTTGATGTGGCGGCCTTGCCACGAATAAGCTCCACACTCGGACGCCCCCGCGCTTCTCCGTCCCATCAATCATCCCTCTCCGGCATTGCTGGCGCAACGCATGGATAAGCCGGGCCGCGACAGCCTTAGCGAGTACCTTGTCGCCAGTGTCGAGCCCCTTCGCTGCCATGACCTTCAAGGCTAGCTGGCGCGTATTGAGCGGGCCTTGCGCCAAAGCTTCCTTGCATAAGGCGATGGCCTCGCCTCGCTTGAAGCAGCGATGAATATCGACATAGGGCGGGATTTCTTCCCGATCGCCCGATGCCTCAAAGATCGTGATCGCTGCGGTTATGTGCGCCAGGTCGGCCCGCGCTTGCGCGAGCTTCTTTTCATAGTTCGCGATTGAGGCGATGATTTCCGCTCTTTTGGAGCGAAGGGTCGTAACTGTGCGTATCTCTGCCATGGGGCAGATTTAGGCGCTGGGCTGACTGATTTCTTGTGGCGGTTGCGCCATAATACCGGGATAGTCGATCGCTTGCAGCGCCGTCGCGAGCTGCGCCACGATGCGCGCTTCACGATGGAGGGCGATGACGATCGAATAGGTCGGGAGCATCCGGTCTGGGAGCCGGATAGGAGAGGGCGGGCTCGCCGCAGCGACGCTCGCCGAGCCGGCGAAGAGGCGCAACATGATCGCCGCCAGGAACAAGCCGTTCAAACTGAGAGACAATGTAGTCCAGGCGAAAGTGGGCGCCAGGGCGAGCAGGAGGGCCGCGATCGCGACCGCTATGACGGCGATCCGGCGTTGCGCCTCCGTCGCGCCGTCCTTTGCCGAAAAGCTTGGGTCGACGCTCGAAAGGCCGAGGCTCGCTGCGGCCGCGATGGTCGGCGCGGCGAAAGCCTGGACGAGCCGCGACAAATGGGCGGGCGTGGTGATGGCGAGGCCGGCGCTCGCCAGATGATGACCGCCGCCCGCGCGAAGGAGATCGGCGAGAGCGGCGCCGCGCGGCGCTGCGAGCCAATGCAGGCCCATGTCTCCTTGCAGGGGAGCGACGCCGGCGTGAATGGAATGGGGGTAGCGGGCGCCGGCCCCGAGCGCGTGGTCGGTTTGCGTGAACGGCAAGCCGAGATGGCGCGCGATGGAGCTGTAGTAGAACGACTCGTCGACGACGCCGGTGGCGAGCAAGGCGGCGTCGGGGGAAATCGCCTGTTCCCGCGCTTGAGCCTGGACAAGGCGGAGAAACTCGGGAGGCGCGCCATAACGAGACAAAAAGGCGAGCTCGACCGTCAGCCCGTCCAAATGGCGATCGGCCGCCACGTCGGCGAGCGCCGTCGATGTTGGCGGAGAAGGCGGACCGAGGCTCCTCGGGCCGACCGGTGATTGGTTTCGGTCGACGGACTGGAAATTCATTCGAAAATTCACAGGTCCAGCAAATGTTGCCTTAACCTATACAACATTCATCAGGAGCTTGACTATCGAGTTCCGTCGGGTCAGGGCGGTTGTCGCGTGGCCCTGCGCCCTCGTTTCAGGGGGGCGTGAAAGCATCAGATCTAGCTTAAGTGAAGCAGTATCGTTGCGCGATCGGGAGGAAGATAAAAGCTCAGATCTAGCCGAAATTCGTCCATATGATCGACGTTTTTACGCGGAATATTAAGGCTGTGCCGCGTTCAAGCGATATTCTGATGAATAACACTTGATGGCGTTAAAATTTCTGTCAAAATAATTAAATTCAAAAAAATCATCGCCGGGAGGCGGCGCCATGCTTATTGCCATTGCGGGAAGTGCATTTTTAGGACTCACGCTTGCGTTGTTTTTTAGGGTCTATGTCCTTTGGCCGACCTGCGCAGTGCTGATCGTTCTTGTTTTCTCTAATTCGTTTCAGCCGGCGCAGAGCCTGGTCGGCGCGGTCATAATGATGGCCGCACTGATCACGAGCCTTCAAGTCGGCTATTTTACGGGCTTGATTTTAAAGATGTTTCCGCGCGCCCCCTTACGGGTCAAGAGAGGCGCGTTGGAGGGGCGTCCGATATCCTCGGCTGCTGCCTTGAGCCCGCGTTCTATCCGTCACCGGCGCATCCGACATTAAGGCTGCGATCAATCTGGAATGACGCGTGAGCCGCGAGCATTCGTCCTTCCGCGCGAGGATTCGGGCCTTTCAGCCGGCGCGCGCCACAGCAGTCGAAAGCTTTTATGAACGCTGGAAGGTGAGATAGACCGGCCGGCGTTCCTCGCGAAGAGCCTTGGACTCATATCGCGTTCCTTCCCAACCCTGCCAGGGTTGCAGCCAGTCCGAGGCGTTTTCGGCCGCCCAGCGGAAATCTGGCGACCTCAGCACGCGGGCTAAGGTCCAGCCGGCATTGTCGTCTATGTCGGTTGCAAAGCGCAGCTCGGCGCCAGGACGCATGCGGCTCGCGAGGACCGTGAGCATCTCATCGGAGAGGAATCGCCGCTTGCGCTGTCGTCGTTTCGGCCAAGGGTCTGGATAGAGAAGATAGACTCCATCCAAGGAATTTTCGGGTATCGCCTCGATCACGGCGCGCGCGTCTCCATTATAAAGGCGCACATTCGTCAAATGTCCCTCCTCGATGAGGGCCACGGCCTTGGCGACTCCGTTCAGATAGGCTTCGCAGCCGATAAAGCCGAGATCGGGGTGCAGGCGGGCCTCGGCGGCGAGATGCTCGCCGGCGCCGAACCCGATTTCGAGCCAGATCGCGGTCGGCTTTTCAAGAAAAAGCGACGGGGGGTCGGAAATTGGCCGGGAGGCGTCCAGAGCGGCGCCGGGAAGGACCGTCCGCAGCAGCTCAGCCTGCCGGTAGCGCAGCCTCTTTCCTTTGCGGCGGCCGTAAAGGCCCCGGGGGCGGTCCGGAGTCTCCGCCGAAAGATCGGGCCTCGCCAAATCGGGACTTGAGAAATTCTCGGGCGTCGGCGAAGCGGGACCCCCGGCGGCCGGCTCGCCGAATTGCCTTTTTCGCGTCATCCGAGCCGCCGAACGGTCTTTGCGAGAGTTCAGGCGAGATAAGCTTTGATCTTGTCCGCGAGGTCCGTATTTTCCCAGGAAAAGCCGCCCTCGACGTCGGGCGCGCGGCCAAAATGTCCGTAAGCGGAGGTCCGCGCATAGATCGGCCGGTTGAGATTGAGATGCTCCCGGATTCCGCGCGGCGAAAGTCTCATGCTCTGCCCGAGCGCTGCCTCCAGGCGATCCTCGGAGACTTTCCCGGTGCCATGGGTATCGACATAAATGGACAGTGGATCGGCGACGCCGATCGCATAGGCCAGCTGAATGGTCACGCGATCGGCAAGTCCGGCCGCGACGACATTCTTGGCGAGATAGCGGGCGGCATAGGCCGCCGAGCGGTCGACCTTCGTCGGGTCCTTTCCAGAAAAAGCGCCGCCGCCATGGGGCGCCGCGCCGCCGTAAGTGTCCACGATGATCTTGCGGCCGGTCAGACCGGTGTCGCCGTCAGGTCCCCCGATGACGAATTTTCCGGTGGGGTTCACGTGCCAAACCGTCTCTGGGTTGATCCAGCCTTCCGGCAGCGTCGCCCGAATGTAAGGCTCGACGATCGCGCGGACGTCGGACGAGCTCAAATTCTCGTCGAGATGCTGGGTCGAGAGCACGATCTGGGTCACCCCGACCGGCTTACCGTCGACATATCTGACAGTCACTTGACTTTTCGCGTCCGGCCCGAGCTTGGCGGCGTCGCCCTCACCAGCTTTTCTGGCTTTGGCGAGGGTCTCGAGGATTTTATGCGCATAAAAAAGCGGCGCCGGCATCAATTCCGGCGTCTCACGGCAGGCGTAACCGAACATAATGCCTTGATCGCCGGCGCCTTCATCCTTATTGCCGCTCGCGTCGACGCCTTGCGCGATGTCGGCCGATTGGGCGTGAAGAACCACGTCGACATTGGCGTTCCGCCAGTGAAAGCCGTCCTGCTCGTAGCCAATGTTCTTGATCGCGTCCCGCGCCGTCGCCTCGATCTGCTCTTTCGAGATGGCCGGGCCGCGAACCTCGCCGGCGATGACAACGCGATTGGTCGTCGCCAGAGTCTCGCAGGCGACGCGGATCTGATAGGGATCGACGCCGGATTTTGCGCCCTCGCGGAAGAACAAGTCGACGATCTCGTCGGAAATCCGGTCGCAAACCTTATCGGGATGCCCTTCCGAGACAGATTCACTGGTGAAAAGATAGTTCGCGCGGGGCACTGCTCGTCTCCATGGGCGAAAAAATCAAAGGTGCGGCGAATTTCAAATGGCGGCGAAGATTATCGGTCGCGCTCCAAAGGCGGGCGTCGGCGTTGGAGACGCGCCGGCCTGGGCGTGACAAGCCCGGGATGTAGAAATAACTTGTTCGTTTTGTCAAGCGATTTGGCTGGAAACGTTCGATAGACAGAACGGCGGCTCGCCAAAGCGGCGACTGAATTGAGACCGTCAACTCCATCGGAAAACGCGTTAAGCCCTTGAGTGAGCCTTATCTCATTGACCAAACGGATAAGGTTCAACGGGATTTCGGACAATACGAGGCGAAAGCGGCGTCATCGCTCAATCAGAGCGGGCTCGCGATCGTTTTTGTTCCATGTCCGGAGCTGTGGCGCGTGGCGGACGGCGCGTCATGGGCCGAGCCGCGTAAGTCGCGACGGCGCAAAAGGCTCTGGCGATCCTTTACAGGCGAAGGGAATAGTCGGGCGCTGCGCTCGGCAAAAGCGGCGTAGCGACAGCGTCAAGACACGGGCTCAGTCGACCGGGTCGTCTTCAGACCGGTCCCGTCCATTCGTCTCGTCTCCGGCCAAGGCCGTCACGAGATCGATGATCCGCTTGCGGACCTTCGGATCGTGGATCCGCGCGAAGGCCATATTGAGATGCAGGCCCTCGGCGGTGGATAAGAAATCCGCGACATAGCTCGTATGGGAATCTTCCGCGACGCCGGCATGGCCGTTTTCGCCATTGGGGACGGTTTCGAAGGAGGGCGCACCCTCGAAGAAGAAAGCCGGCGGAACGTCGAGAGTCCGCGAGATCTGCTGCAATCGGCTGGCCCCGATCCTGTTTGCGCCCTTCTCGTATTTTTGCACTTGCTGGAATGTCAGTCCCAAGGCTTCGCCGAGCTTTTCCTGGCTCATGCCGAGGATCACGCGCCGCATTCGAACGCGGCTGCCGACATGCCGGTCGATCGGGTTCGGGACCTTCTTCATTTTGCTCATCGTCAGACTTGCTTCACTCATCGCCAGGCGTTCTTCCTTTATTGTAGAGCTTTCTGCGTCCGGCGCTACCAATGGGAAACCCCAGCGCTCGCCGCAATTGACTTCCAGAACTGCCAAAGGGTCGCGTCCGATCTCCTAACTTCGGAGCGGAAAAAAGCGCGTCATAAACAAATATGAATAAAGATCAGTCGTAACCTCTTGTCAAATCATTCCGCCGGGCCACAACGGCCGCCAGAAGCATCGCGATCCAGACGACGAACGCGCAGGAGAAAGGCGCCTTGGCGAAGATCGGGCGGGCGATGCTCTGCGGCAGGGCGCCCTGGAGCAGGCCTTCGGCGCCGAGGGGCAACTGGGCGAGAATGCGACCATAGGGGTCGATGATGGCGGAAATGCCGGTGTTGGCGGCGCGAATGAGGGGCAGGCCTTCCTCGATCGCGCGCAGCCTCGCCTGCGCGAAATGCTGATGAGGGCCGGCGGTCGCCCCGAACCAGCCGTCATTGGTCAAATTGAGCAAGAGTCCGGGCCGCGGGCCGTTCGACCAATCGGGCTCCACCTCGCCTGGAAAGATCGCCTCGTAGCAAACGAGCGGCGAGACGATCGGCAGGCCGGGGACCGCGAGCGTCCGCCTCTCCGGCCCGGCTTCGAATCCGCCGGGCACGTGCACGAAATTGCGGAGGCCCAAGACCTCCAGGATTGACCGAAGCGGCAAATACTCGCCGAACGGAACAAGATGCACTTTGTCGTAACTGTCGAGGATGCGCCCGCCGCTCGCGATCACTTGCACGGCGTTGTAATAGCGCGGGCGCGGACGCGCATCAGCCGCCAAGACCACCTCGGGCGGGGGCGGAACGCCATTCTCCTGCCGCGCGGCGCCGGTAACGAGAACGGTTCTTGGCGACAAGAAGGCGCCGATCAGAGCCAGCGCCTGGCGATCGCGCGACAAGATGAACGGAAAGGCCGATTCCGGCCAGATCAGGACCGTCACGCCGGCTGGCGAGGTCGCGCTCTCCAAATCCGACAGCCGCAGGTAATGCGCGAGAATCTCTGCCTTGTTCTCCGGTCTGAACCTGTCGTCTTGGGGGAGATTGGGCTGCATGATGCGCAGCGTCACTCCGGCGACGTCGGCGCGATCGGCCGTCGCGAGGCGAAGGGCGCCGAAGCCGCAGATGGCGGCGAAAGCGAGGAGAGCGAAAAGCATTACGCCTGCGGGCGCGGACGCCCATCGCCGCAAGCTTCCGTCGCGCGCGCCCGGTTTAGGCGCGGCGTCGGCCAGGACCGCTGGGGCCGAAGACAGAAGGATCGTGATGGCGGCGAGCCCGTAAAGGCCGATGACCGAGGCCAATTGGGCGGTGACCAGATGGTCGCCGAGCGCCATGCCGAAATTATTCCAGGGAAAGCCGGTCAAGACATGGCCGCGTAGCCATTCCGCCAATGTGAGCCCGGCGGCGAAGGCGAAAAGCCGGCCTGGTCCCGACGACCACAGGAGATGCGCCAGGGCGAAACCAAAGGCCGGGAAAAAGGCCAGGACTGCGGGCAGACCGAGGACTCCGAGCGGCAGCGCCCAGGCGAACTCGTCGGCGTCGACGAGAAAAGCCGCGCCGAGCCACCAGAGGCCCGCGACGAAATAGCCAAAGCCCCACCACCAGCCAGCCGCGAAGGCGCGTCTGGTCGCCCGCGGCGGGACGAGACGGGCGGCGAATCCGCGCGGGCGCGCCGAATATATGGCCTTCGCCTCCGCTGATCCATCGATCAGCCAGACGCCGACGGTCATTGAGACCATCATCAGGGGAAGAAAATCGAAGGGGGCCATGGCGAGCGCGCCGACCGCTCCAACAGCGAAGGCGAGCAGACTCCTTCGCCAACTCTCGGCGCGAGTGATCCAGGCGGCGAGCGCGCGCATGCAATGTTCCAAAGGTTTAAGTCTCGGGGGCGCTCTTATGCGCTATTCGCGCCATTTTCGTGATGGCGTCCGGCGCAAATAAAACAGCGGCTCCGCTGGATGAGCGAGCGCGACGCCAGACTTCGGCGAAGTTTTTCGAGATCTAAGACGCCCCACGCTCCGACATCCGTCGGCTCATGCCCCCGGCGACGAGACGTCGGTTTTATCGTCTTGCGCATGATCCGTGCGCGCGCCCGACGCAGCCGCACGGCGGATGTGGCCGATATGGATCTTGATTCGCTTCACGCGGCGCGGATCGGCGTCGAGCACTTCGAATTCGAGCCCGCCTTCGACGATGATCTCCCCGCGCACCGGCACATGGCCGGCGAGGCTCGAGATCAGCCCGCCCAGCGTGTCGACCTCCTCGGCGTCGCTGAGCTCGGTCAGGTCGGCTTCGATGGCGTTGGAGACGTCCTCGAGGCTCGCCCGCGCGTCGACGATAAAGGCGCCTTCGGCCGTGGCGTCGATCTTGGGGCTTTCATCGAGGTCATGCTCATCCTCGATGTCGCCGACGATCGTCTCGACAATGTCCTCGATGGTGGCGAGTCCCTCGGTCCCGCCATATTCGTCGATGACCAGCGCCATATGCGTCCGCGTGGCCTGCATCTTCAGCAGAAGGTCGAGCGCCGGCATGGAGGGAGGCACGAAAAGAACGGGCCGCAAGATATTCGCTTGCGACAAGGCGACGTCGAGCCTGAAGGGCTCGATCCATGCCGCATGAGGGCTTCTCTCCGGTCCGTTCGCCGCGCGAGACGGCGCAGGCTCGGCCTCCGCAGTGGTCTCGGGCGGCGTGTCCTGCGCCGTCGGCGCGGATGCGGGCTCGGCGTGCGGTGCGTCCACGGCGGTCTCGGCGAAATAGGCCACGAAGTCGCGTATATGCACCATGCCGCGCGGGTCATCGAGCGTGTCGCCATGCACCGGCAGGCGGGAATGCCCCGCCGAGCGAAAGGTCGCAAGCACGTCGAGCAGGCTGGCCTCGAGCGAGACCGAGATGATGTCGGCGCGCGGCACCATGACGTCCGCCACTCGGAAGGCGTGCAGCGAGAGCACGTTCTTCAGCATGGCGCGCTCGTGCGGCGAAAAGCCCGCATCGGTCGAGGTGTCGGCCAGCGCGTCCTGGATGTCGTCGCGGATCGAGGCGCCGCCCAGACCAAAGAGGGCGCGCAGCCGCTCGAAAAGACTGGGCGAGGCTTCAGCTGCCGGCCTGTCGGTTCCGCCTTCGCTCACTTGGAGCATGTCGCGTTCGGTTGTCATGATCGTCAATTCGCGGCCGCGGCCTCGGCTTCCTTGTAAGGATCGTCGATCCCGAGCCGCGCGAGGATCTCCCGCTCGAGCGCCTCCATCTCCAGCGCTTCGTCTTCGTCGATATGATCATAGCCGATCAGATGCAGGAAGCCATGGGCGAGAAGATGGGCGACATGATCCCTCAGCGGCTTGCCGGCTTCCTGCGCCTCTCTGGCGGCGGTTTCATAGGCGATTGCGATATCTCCCAGGATCGGAGTTTCGCTCAGATCGCCCCCGGACGGGAAGGAAAGGACATTCGTCGGGCGGTCGAGGCCGCGCCATTTGCGGTTGAGGTCCGCGATGAAGGCGTCGTCGCAAAGCAAGACGCTGACCTCGGCGCCTTCGGCGAGTGCGACGCCGCCGAGCGCCGCTGCAGCGCCGATCGTCTCCTCGGCGAGACGAAGGGGCTGCTCGAAACCAGTCCAGCCCTCGGCTTCGATCGCGAGTTCGATCGTGGGGGCGCTTTGCGCAGGGGTCGGTTGCGCGGATGTCATTTGCGCGCTTTCTCGGCGCCGGGGCCGGCCCGGCGAGCCGCCGCTTCATAAGCCCCGACGATCCGGCGGACGAGATCATGGCGGACGACGTCGGTTTCTCGAAACACGACATGGCCGATGCCGTCGAGGCCGGAGAGAAGCTCGATCGCCTCGCTCAGGCCGGACTTTTGCCCCGGCGGCAGGTCGGTCTGCGTCGGGTCGCCGGTCACGATCATACGCGAGCCTTCGCCGAGCCGCGTCAGGAACATCTTCATTTGCATCGTCGTCGCGTTTTGCGCCTCGTCGAGCAGAATGCAGGCCCGGCTCAAGGTGCGGCCGCGCATGAAGGCGAGCGGGGCGACCTCGATCATGCCTGTCTGCATGCCGCGCTCGAGCATGCGGGCGTCCATGAAATCGGCCAAGGCGTCGAAAATCGGACGCAGATAGGGGTCCACTTTTTCGCGCATGTCCCCGGGCAGAAAGCCGAGCCTTTCGCCAGCCTCCACCGCTGGCCGCGAGAGGATCAGCCGCTCCACGGCCCCTTGCTCGAGAAGCAGGACCGCGTAGCCGACGGCGAGCCAGGTCTTGCCTGTGCCTGCGGGTCCCTCCGCGAAGACGAGCTCATGACGCTTGAGAGCGCGCAGATAAAGGTCCTGGGCGGCGTTGCGGGCGCGCACGGAGCCGCTGCGGCGCGTGCCGATCTGCTCGAAAACGACCCGCCCGACCTCCGCTTCACTGGGAAAAAGCGAGCCTTGCAATGCGCCTTCTTGAATCGCGCCGTCGACGTCGCCGAGGCTCACCGGCTGGCCGAGCTTGACCCGCGCATGGAGGGTTTCGAGTGCGCGGCGGGCGTGCTCGCAGGCTTCCGGCGCGCCCTTGATCGTGACGAGATTTCCGTTGGCGTTGGCGATCACGCCGAGCCGACGCTCCAGCTTGGCGAGATTTTGATCGTATTGGCCAAACACAAGAGCGGCGTAGCGATTGTCCTCGAAAACGAGGTTGATCTCGACCGTCTCGGCCTCGCCGAGGAGCGGCTTGGCCTCGGGGCGGACGAGCTGGGCGGCTCGATCGTTTGGTTTCAAATCGGAACCTCTCGGGCGGCGCGGCTCGGCGCCACGCGGCCGAACAGCGAGTTCGAGCCCGCCGCGACGATCTCGACGGGGCATGTTTCGCCAATGAGATCGGCTGAGCCCTCGGCGTGAACGGCCTGCATGTAGGGCGTCTTGCCGGCGATCTGGCCGGGGTGGCGGCCGGGCTTTTCGAACAAGACCTCGACGACGCTTCCAACCAGCGCGTGGTTGAAAGCTTGGCGCTGAGCCTCAAGCAAAGCCTGAAGCCGGGACAAGCGCGTTGATTTCACGCTTTCCTCGACTTGATTCTCGAGATCGGATCCGGGCGTGCCGAGTCGGGGCGAATATTTGAACGAAAATGCGCTGGCGAATCCCACCCGCTCGACCAGATCGAGCGTGGCTTCGAAATCCGCCTCCGTTTCGCCGGGGAAGCCGACGATGAAATCGGACGAGAGTGCGATGTCCGGCCGCGCCGCGCGGATCTCGGCGACGAGCGCCACATAATCCGCGCTCTTATGCTTCCGGTTCATCGCGGCGAGGATACGGTCCGAGCCCGCCTGGACCGGCAGATGGAGGAAGGGCATCAGCGCGGCCTCATCGCGATGGGCCGCGATCAGGTCGGCGCTCATATCGTTGGGATGGCTGGTCGTGTAGCGAATTCGGGCGAGGCCGGGCGTCGCTGCGATTCGCGCGCAAAGCTCCGCGAGAGAGGCGGCGCCTCCAGCGCCGTTCGCGCCATGATAGGCGTTGACGTTTTGGCCGAGCAGAGTGACCTCGCGCACGCCTGCGGAAACAAGCGTCTTGACCTCGGCGACGATCTCGGCGACCGGCCGCGAGCTTTCCGCGCCGCGCGTATAGGGCACGACGCAAAAGCTGCAGAATTTGTCGCAGCCTTCCTGGACGGTGACGAAAGCGCTGACCCCGCGCTTGCGAACCTGTTCCGGCGTGGGAGGAACAAGGAAATCGAACTTGTCTTGCGCCGGAAATTCGGTCTCGACGAGGCCGCGCTCCGTTTCCGCGCGGCGCAAAAGCTCGGGCAGGCGATGATAGCTTTGCGGGCCGACGACGGCGTCCACGGCCTTTTGGCGGCGGAAGATCTCGCCGCCTTCGGCTTGCGCGACGCAACCCGCGACGACGATCTTGGTGTCGCGTCCCGAGGCCGCGCGCTCCGACTTGACGGCGCGCAGCTTGCCGAGCTCGGAAAAAATCTTCTCGGCGGCGCGCTCGCGAATATGGCAGGTGTTCAATACGATGACGTCGGCGTCTTCGGCCTGTGACGTTTCCGCGTAGCCCTCCGGCGCGAGAAGGTCCGCCATGCGCTGCGCGTCGTAGACATTCATCTGACAGCCGAAGGACTGAATGAACAGCCTTCGCCGCGGCGCGCTTTCCGCGCGATGAGCGGCTTCGGTCAAAACGCCTGGCCCCTCGTGCAAATCATTCAAACCCGACATATTCCCTGCGTTCTTCGAGACTCGAGCCTCTCACGCCTATCCTAAAGCCATATGACGATCCAGAAAACAGGCAAGTTCCCTGCCGCGGCGCGCCGCGGTTTAATTTATGTCCAGCCGCATGACGAGGGCGGTCGCGGGCGCGGCGTCGGCCACTCGATAATATGATTTGCGCTCGCCGACCTGGCGAAAGCCGAAGCTGACATAGAGCGTCCGCGCGCTGACATTGGCGACGTCGACCTCCAGAAAGACCCGTTTGATCCCCATGGCGGCGAGATCGGCCAGATGGGCGGCGAGAAGGCTGCGGCCGATTCCGTTGCGCCGCCAAGCGGGCGCGACGGCGATAGTCAGGATTTCCGCTTCGTCGATCGCGCATCGGGACAAGATGAATCCTGCGAGATTCGATTCCTTGGTTTCGATCGCACCGCGGGCGCTGGTTTCCGGCGCTGCGAGCAGCTGCTCGAAATCCGCCTCCTTCCAAGGATAAGCAAAGCTCGAGCTATGCAGAATGGCGCATTCGGCGCTCCGCTCGGCGCCGATCGGGCGGGTGGCGGTCGCGACCCCTTTGGCGAACAAGCCGAACATATTTTGCTCAGGGCGCGGGCGCGGGGATTTGCTGGGAATCGAGCGGCTTGGCGTCCGGCGCTTTCAGATAGAGAGGGCGCGCGGGCGCGGAGGACGGATCGGCGAGCAGCCCGAGCTTGGCGACGAACTCGATGTCCGGCGCGGCGAATTCGCTGACGATCTCCGCCATGATCCCGAGGCCCAAGGCTTCCTGAGCCAAAAGCGGCGCGCCCGGACCCGTGAGCCGGACGGGCCCCTCTCCGAGCGATCGGGCGGCCTCATGGACGGGAGCGAGCCGGGGAGAGAGAATCGTCCGTCCGTCCGGCCCGAAGGCGGCGAAAAAGACATTGCCATGGCGCGCGTCTATCGCCGCCGCGACAAGGCCCGGCTTTTGACTAAGGATCAGGGGCGCTGCGAGGGCGGCTAAGGTGGAGACCCCGACGACGGGAATTTCGCAAGCGATTCCGATCGCGCGCGCCGCGGCGACGCCGACCCGCAAGCCGGTGAAGGATCCGGGCCCGACGGTGACGGCGACGCGGTAGAGCCCGCCGAAGCCGCCGTCGACGCGCGCCATGACCCTGTCTATCAAGGGCAAGAGAGCCTCGGCATGGCCGCGCTCCATCGCGATGGTCTCAAGCGCCTCCGCCTCTTCCGCTTCGTCGTCGAGGACGCACGCGGAAACCGCAGGCAGCGCGGTGTCAATCGCCAGGATCTTCATGCGCGCGCTATTTCATGCCCCGTCAGCTCTCCATTCACGTCATGCGGCTCTCAAGCTAATCTGTGAAGCTTATGCGCCGCCAGTCGCCTCGTCCATAGGGCCGTTTGGTTATCGCGCCTAAACCTGTTCGACGGATCGGATGTCGGGCAGGTAATGCTTGAGCAAATTCTGAATTCCGTGCCGCAATGTCGCCGATGAAGAAGGACAGCCGGAACACGACCCTTTCATGGCGAGATAGACGGTCCCCTCTCGGAATCCGCGAAATTTAATGTCGCCGCCGTCATTGGCGACCGCCGGCCGGACATGGCTCTCGATGAGCTTTTTGATCGTTGCGACCGTTTCGGCGTCGTCCGGCGCAAAGAACTCGTCGCCGTCGCCTTGCGACGGAAGGGCCGATTCGTCGTAGAGCAATGGCGCGCCGGAGAGGTAATGCTCCATGATGGCGCCGAGCGCGGCCGGCTTGATCTCTTGCCAATCGCCGCCGGATTTGGTGACGGAGATGAAATCGGCCCCGAAAAACACGCCGGAGACCCCATCGAGCGCAAAGAGCGCTTGAGCGAGCGGCGATTGCTCAGCCCCGTCCGGGCTTCTTATGTCCAGCGTCCCGAGGGGCATGACAGGGCGTCCCGGCAAAAATTTCAACGTGGCGGGATTAGGCGTAGCTTCTGTTTGAATGAACATGAACCTCTCCCAAGCGTCCGGTTCAAGGCCGGAGTTGGATGCAGCGGATCGGAATCCTTCTAAAATATGATCGAGACTGGACGATTGAGCAAGCGCCCTTGCGCCGTGGGTCCGTCGCGCGGCTTCCGGGCGCCGCCTCTGGCGTGAGGATTGGCGGAACCTGCCGCGCCGGGCGTTCGTTTAAGAATAGCGCGATTGGCCGGACGCGCCGGACGCGCATGACTGGCTCGGAAAGTCTTCTCGGCCTTCCGAGCCGCATAAGGGCGTCCGTAAGTCGATGGGCGAGACTCATGGCGCAGGTTCCCGGCATTGGACGGCAGTTGGCTGCGGCGGCTATGGCCGCCCCCTTTCTGGGGCCGGAAGAAGAGCGCGCGCTGGCGCTGCGCTGGAAAAACCAGCGCGACGTCAAGGCCATGCATGAGCTTGCGCGGGCCCATATGCGGCTCGTCATCGCTCTTGCTGTGCGGTTTCGCCATTATGGGCTCTCGGTGCCGGACCTCATCCAGGAAGGTCATGTCGGGCTGATGGAGGCCGCGGCGCGGTTCGAGCCAGAGCGCGAGGTGCGCTTCTCCACCTATGCGACCTGGTGGATTCGCGCCTCCATGCAGGACTATATCCTTCATAATTGGTCGATCGTGCGCGGCGGCACGAGTTCGGCGCAAAAGGCGCTCTTCTTCAATTTCCGGCGGGTTCGGGCGAAGTTGACGCGCGGAAGCGAAGATCTTGGCAATATGGAGCTTTTCAGCCAGATCGCCCAGGCGCTTCGCGTCACGCGATCGGATGTGGAGACCATGGAGGCGCGTCTCTCGGCGCCGGACGTCTCCTTGAATGCGCCGATGGGCGATTCAGAGGGGAGCGCTCCTAGCGAAAAGGTCGAATTTCTCGTCGACGACAAACCATTGCCCGATGAGGCCGCGGGCCTTGCGATCGACACCGATCGGCGGATCGATTGGCTGAACGATGCTTTGACCAGCCTCTCCGAGAGGGAGCGGCGCATTCTGCGCGAGCGGCGCCTCGTGGATGAGGCGGCGACGCTCGAAGCTCTGGGGTCCCGTCTCGGCATTTCCAAGGAGCGGGTGCGCCAGATCGAAAGCCGCGCTCTGGAAAAGCTGCGCCAGGCGTTGGCGAAGCGCCATATGGAGAACGCCGCCGAGGCGATGATCTGAAACAAATTTCCAGGCGCAGGGCGGCGGCCCGGTCGAAAAATTCAGTTTTCCCCAAATGAGTTTTGCGTCTGCGCGGACCGCGTCCCGCTGTGAGGCGGTGCGCATTCAAAAAAAACGCCGCCGTTTTCCCTGAAAGGGCGCGGAGGACGTTTTGCGGGAGGCCTACAAAGCCATTCTAACTCAAATATTTATAAGCTATTCGATCAAGCCGAGGTCGTAAAGGTGGCGGCGGGGGAGCCGCCTTTCGGCAGGCGGGAAAAGCGTCTCGCACCTAGGGGCGAATCGCTGTCCATGTCACCGTATCGGCAGCGGTTCGCCCGCCGAAACAGGCCCTTGCGCGGCCGCGCGCTTCGACAATCTTCATGTCCTTCGCTTGACGAGGCGCGATCCTTGGGGTTCCGTCATGACAAGCGCGTTCACAAATGAGTCGGAAGCAGCTTCGCCGATCGGTATTTGCGCTCAAATCATCCGACACGAAATTCATGGAGGCAGACGGGATGACGACTTCAAGCAAAAAGCCTCAAGCCGCGCCGAGCAAGCGCGCCGCCGCTCCGGCCCCCGCCGCCGCGAAAGCGCCCGCCAAGGCCGCGGCCGCGGCTCCGGCTAAGGACGCAAAGAAGGCGAAGCCGGCGACCAGCGCTTTCACAAAGCCCTTGACGCCCTCCAAGGAACTCGCCGCCGTCGTCGGCGCCGAGCCCCTGCCGCGCACAGAGGTCGTGAGCAAGGTTTGGGAATATATCAAGAAGCACAAGCTGCAGAACGAGGCGAATAAGCGCGAGATTCTCGCGGACGCCAAGCTCGGCGCGGTGTTCGGCAAGGACAAAGTGACCATGTTCGAGATGAACAAGTTCCTCGCCCAGCATCTGAAATAAGGCGCGTTGTCTCGAGGCGACGGCTGGACCAGGCCGCCTTCTCTTGGATCGACGAGATTAGCCGGTTGATCCGATCGTTGGGAAGTATAGATCGGCCGGGTTTCTCGAAGCCGCCTCTCGGGAAGCCTCAGCAGATTTGACGCAGCGCTTAGGCTCGTCGTCAGCGTGATCGCGGTGGGCGGACATGACGACGTCATGTCCCGAACGCATTTCTTCGGCGCAAAATGCTTTCGATCGAGCGTCGACGGACGTCCGTGGGGAGATCAATCCAATTGGGCGGAGGCAGCCTTTCCGATCGACGCGGCTCCAATCTTAAGGACAAGGCCTTGCGCGAATTGCGCACGCTTCTTGTCATGTTCCTTTATCTTTGGCTCCTCTTCGCGATCTCGGACCTGCACCGGACCGTAATTCTGGCGGAAAACCATCTGAACTATCAGGCCCAAGGCTTCGCCGCCATCAACGCCTTGATGCTCGCGAAAGTGATGCTGCTCGCGGAAAATCTTAAAGTCGGGCGGCGATTCAGCAACCGGATGCTGATCCTCTCGATTCCCTATCAGGCCTTCGCGCTGACGATCCTGTTCATCGCGTTCCATGTCCTCGAAAAAGGCCTCGTCGGTCATTTCGAGGGCAAAACCTTCGCCCAAAGCCTCCCCGATCTGCATGAGCACGGGCTTTTGGTCACCCTGTCCGACGCCGCCCTCGTGTTCGTGGCCTTGATTCCCTTTTTCGCCTTCAAGGGGATCGCCGACGCCATCGGCGAGCGGGAGATGAGGGCGATTTTATTCGGCGGAAAGAAAGCCGAATCGCCAAAGCCCCAGGAAGCGCCGACGCCGGAAAAAGATTTGAAGCAGCGGGCGGCGCCGAGGTCCGAGGAAGCGCCGCGGCCGGACAAGACGCCGAGGCCAGACGCCGCGCGCCGGCTCGCGCCAATCCGCCCGGCCGTCGCGCCAGCTTCGTTCTGGAGAACGTCCGCGAAGGTTACGGCCGAAATCCTTCCGTCATGGCGCGCCGCGGCAAGTCCAAAAAAGATCCAGCCGCCGCTTTCTAACGGCGCTCGCGGCCACGCCCTGGACGCCCGCGTCGCGGGCCGATAAGGACGAGGCGGCACAGGCTCTGCATGGCGCGGTGAAGACGCTCGGCGCGGCTCCGCGCGGGTCGGCGAAAGCCGGGGCAGCATTTTTGTGTTCCGCTTCAAGCACTTCGATTCGAGCGCATTCATGCGCTCCGCCGCTTTCGATTGGGCCGCGTCGCTATCAGGGGAAGCAAAGTCTTGAAATATCGGCAGCTCGGCGACAGCGACCTCCAGGTCTCGACCATTTCCCTCGGCTCCTGGCTGACCTATTCCGGCGGGGTGGAGAAAGCTCAGGCGATCGCCTGCGTCCACAAGGCGTTCGACGTCGGGATCAATCTGATCGACACGGCCAATGTCTATGGGCGCGGCGCTGCCGAGACGCTGCTCGGCGAGGCGCTCGCGGGGATCGATCGCGGCTCCTATATTCTCGCGACCAAGCTCTACGGGCCGATGAGCGAGACCGACAAGGGCCTTTCGCGCGCGCAGGTCTTCAAGCAGATCGACGCGTCCCTGCGCCGCCTCAAAACCGATTATGTCGACCTCTATCAGTGTCATCGCTATGACAATGACACGCCGCTCGAGGAGACCATGGAGGCCCTGACCGAGGTCGTGAAGCAGGGCAAGGCGCGCTATCTCGGTTTCAGCGAATGGCCGCTCGACAAGATCGAAGCGGCGGCCGAGCTCGAGGGCGTCACGCCTTTCGTGTCGAGCCAGCCGCAGTATTCAATGCTTTGGCCCTATCCGCAGACCGGTCTAATCCAGCGTTGCGCCGAATTGGGAATAACCCAGATCGTCTGGTCGCCGCTCGCGCAGGGTGTGCTGACCGGCAAATATAAGCCCGGCGCCCCGCCGCCGCCGGAGTCGCGGGCGGGCAGCGAATCGATGGGCTCCATGCTGCCGAAGCGTTGGCTGGAGGGGCCTCTTCTCGAGGCGGTGCAGAAAGTGAAGACCTTGGCCGAGGAGGAAGCCGGCGTGAGCCTGGCGCAATTCGCGCTCGCCTGGGTTCTCCGCAATGAAAATGTGTCGTCCGCGATTATCGGCGCCTCGCGCCCCGAGCAGATCGTCGAGAACGCCGCGGCGGCGGAGCTCCGCATCGCCAATGAGCTCTTTTATCGAGCCGAAGACTTTTTGGCGCCGCACCGGCAATAGGCGTCGAGCCGCCCAAACGCGCACTCTGGGGCCGCAGGAGAGCGAGCTTTAGAAGAGTGCGCTGAATTGGCGCGTCGGCAAGACGCCGCGGATATTGGCTAAGGGCGGTCGGGTTTCCCCAATCTTCGCGGAACTGTCGGTTGTTTGCGCAGTTGCTTCTCCAGGAAGTTTGCCTCTGAAGCTGAACCTCGAGGAGAATCAAATGCATAATTTATCGACGACAGCGGCGGCGCTCATCGTGGCCGCCGCCGCGGCCGGAGTGAGCGGAAGCGCCGAAGCCGGACCGATGCAGAGCGCGCGCTTGGGCGCGGCGACTGACGCGGCATTGTTCCATCAGGCGCAATTTGTCTGGGGCGGTCGCGACTATTGCTTCTATTCGGACGGTTGGCGCGGACCCGGATTCTACTGGTGCGGCTATCGTTGGCGTAGAGGGCACGGCTGGGGTGGCGGTTCCGGCTGGCATGGATGGACCCCTGGCCAAGAGGGCCATTGGCGCGGCGGCGAACGCAACCGGGTCGGGCGCGGCGGGCCGGGGGAGGACATGGATAAGACTGGACAGGGGCGTAGCGTCAGTCCGGGTCCACAAAATGGGGCCGGCATGGGCCATCGCAATCAAGGCGCCCATCCGGGCGATATGGGAACGCAAGGACGTAGCGTCAGTCCTGGGCCTCAGACTGGCGGCATGGGCGGCACGGAAGGACGTAGCGTGAGCCCAGGGCCTCAAAATGGAGGCGGCATGGGCGTCCATAATCAAGGAGGAGGTCAACCAGGCGGCGCGCCGCGTACGCCAGGGGCGGCCGGTGGGCGCGGCCAAAGCAGCGGCGGCGACATTCATTAAGGCTTGTCGAGGAAGCGTCCAGTTTGAGGGCGTTTCTCTATAGGCCGAGGAAATGGATATCGCCTCGATATCCCTTTTTCGGTCAGGCGGGCGCGCGTCCGAGCCGATAGGGACCTTTGAATGTGTCGGGATCCGCGGCGACCCCCTTGCGATAAATGATGATCTTGCCTTCCTTGGCGAGCTTTACCGCATTGTCGCGAACGGGCTGAAGATAACCTTCCCATGGGGCGCTGCGGCCTCTGCCGCTCACTTCCGCAAAAGCCTTGGCCGCGTCCACGGGATCAATTGTTCCGGCGTCAGGCGCGTCCTGGCAAAGCTGCAGGATAACATCCGCGATTTTAGGCGTCGCATCCATGCTCAGGCGCTCCTATTTTAGCCTTTAAGCTGGACGCAAGAGATATGCCGTTGCGCCCCCAGGCCAGAAGCTAGCGGTATGAGGTCTTAAGCTGCAGTTGCGTTGGCGCGGTGACGGGGATTTTGGAGCTCAGGACCGAAGCTCGTCCATTCGGCGGCGAAGGCCTCGGCGGATTGATAAAAGGGATTATCGCAATCCGGGAAGAACTGGCGCCGGGTCAGATCGACGATGCAGCCGTCGAATCGGACGACATAATGGATCCAAAACTCCTGCGCTCCCGCCACGCGCCAGCGATCGTCGGCGTCGGGCGCATTGGTCTTCAGACCTGCGCAGCGAAGAACTTGCGCCGAATGCCCATGCGAGAGGAGGTCATCCGACAATCTCTGTGATGCGGCGCGGCATTGGTTGTAGTAGATCGTGATCTTGTCCGAATTTGCCCGGATGATATGGTCGCTTGCCGTCTTGACGATATAAGTCATGCCGTGCGCCTCTCGGTCGAGGTCGCTTGCGCGACGCGTCGAAATTCGATTGTGGAGTCAATCAAAAACGCGCGCGGCGGAAGCGGAGCGGGCGAATCGGATGGCGGCAAGGCGGGAAGGTTCAGGCGGGGCGGCACGATCGCTAATCTCCGTTCAATCCGAACGGAAAACGCCGCGAGGATAGAAGAAGCCTAGGCGCTAGAGTCGATGCTGTCCAGCAAAAGAGCTAAAGTTTTGCGACCGGCTGGCGACCTCGCCATTGCATTTCATGGCTCTTTCTTTATAAGACGCGCTTCCGAACCGCCCGGCCGTAGGGCTGCCGTGGCGGTTCTTTCGCTCGTTCGGAAACGAACGGCTGTGGGGCCAATGGCGCCACGCGACAATTACATGAAGGGCGCCGAGCGCCCGCGGAGACGAGCAAAATGCCCAAGCTGAAGACGAAATCCGGCGCCAAGAAGCGCTTTAAGATCACCGCCACTGGCAAGGTGATCTATGCGCAATCCGGCAAGCGCCACGGAATGATCAAGCGGACGAATAAGCAGATCCGGAACCTGCGCGGCACCAATGTTCTGTTCAAGAGCGATGGCGATAACATCATTAAATACTTCCTGCCGAATGGCTGAAGTCTATTCCATCCTTTGTTCAGCATGACCTGAATCGGTCCGGAGATTTATTATGGCGCGCGTCAAACGCGGGGTCACCTCGCACGCTAAGCACAAGAAGACATTGGATGCGGCGAAGGGCTTTTACGGCCGCCGCAAGAATACGATCCGCGCCGCCAAGGCGGCGGTCGATCGCTCGATGCAATATGCGACGCGCGATCGGCGCGCCAAGAAGCGGGTTTTCCGTGCTTTATGGATTCAGCGCCTGAACGCCGCCGTGCGCGAGCTCGGCCTCACCTATTCGCGCTTCATCGACGGGCTCGCTAAGGCCGGCGTCGAGATCGATCGCAAGGTGCTCTCGGAACTCGCCATCGCCCAGCCGGAGGCCTTCAAGGCCATTGTCGAAAAGGCGAAAAGCGCTTTGCCGACCAAGGCCTGAAGCGCAAAGCCATCGTGACCGAAAACGCCGCGTTTTCGGTCAATCGCTTTTGGTCATAGCCGGTCCGTCGATAATCTTCTGGAGCGCGCTCCAGGCCCAAAAGATTCAAGAGCGGGATTAAGGAAGAGCAAGAGCGCTTTTCCTTAATCCCGCTCTTTGTTTTCGTGACGATCGCAAGCAATTTCCGACCGGATCGAATTGATCCGATCGGCGATACTTTGCTTGATCTCTAGAAACTGCAGCAAGGCCGCGTCGACCGAATGTCTCCATTCAGTCGACAAACGGCTTAGGCCGAGGGCGCGCCGCCGCGGCGGGGTCCGTTTTGTCGGTTCGCCTGACCGGTGCGGGGGCGCTCGTGTGCGCTTGGCGCATGGAGGTCATGCGATCCGGCCGGCGCGCGTCCGCCGCCGCGCCGCTCCTTGGCCCAATGATGGGAGGAGGGATCGGCCGCCGCGCGAGGTTGGCGTCCAAATCCAGGCGTTTCCGCCGCTCGGCTCGGCGCGCTGGCGACGTTCCCGGTCGGGCGCGGCGCCTGCGCCATGTTGGGACTCGCGCGCCGGTCCTGCGCCGGCAGCCGGAGCCGCGTCAGTTTCTCGATATTGCGCAAAAGGTCGCGCTCGGCATTGTCGCAGAGCGAGATCGCCGTTCCCTCGGCGCCGGCGCGGGCCGTCCGGCCGATCCGGTGGACATAGGCTTCAGCCACTTCCGGCAGCTCGAAATTCACGACATGGGTCACCCCGTCGATGTCGATGCCGCGCGCCGCGATGTCGGTGGCGACGAGGACGCGGACGCGGCCGGAGCGAAAGGCCGCGAGCGAGCGCTCGCGCTGGCTCTGGCTCTTATTGCCATGGATGGCGAGGGCCGCGATCCCGGAGTCGTCGAGATGCTGGGTGACTTTATCGGCGCCGCGCTTGGTCCTGGTGAAGACGATCGCGCGGGTCATGTCGGCGTTCGCGAAAAGCTCGACTAGAATGTCCCGCTTGCGGTGGGTCTCGACGAAAAGGACCTGTTGGTTGACGCGGTCGGCGGTCTTTGCGATCGGGGTAACGGAGACCTGAACCGGATCATGGAGTAGGTCACCCGCGAGCTTGGCGATTTCGCTCGGCATGGTCGCAGAGAAGAACAGATTTTGACGCTGCTTGGGAAGCTCGCCGACGACTCGGCGGATCGCCTTGACGAAACCGAGGTCGAGCATCTGATCGACCTCGTCGAGGACGAAAAACTCGGTCTTGCCGAGATGCGCTGCGCGGGAGTCGAGATGATCGACGAGCCGGCCGGGCGTCGCGACCAGAATGTCGAGGCCGCGCGCGAGCGCCTTGATCTGGGCACCATGCGGCACGCCGCCGAAAATCACGGCGACGGATAGCCGCATGGCGGAGCCGAGATTGCGGAAGGATTCGGCGATCTGGCTGGCGAGTTCTCGCGTCGGGCTGAGAACGAGCACGCGGCAGCCGCCGCGCGGCGCCGGGCGTTCATTGGTCGCGAGATGATGGAGAATGGGAAGGGCGAAAGCGGCGGTCTTGCCGGTTCCGGTCTGGGCGATGCCGATAAGGTCGCGGCCAGCCATGATGTTTGGGATGGCTTGGGCCTGGATCGGCGTCGGACAGGTAAAGCCTTGGTGAGAGAGCGCATGAAGAAGCGGCGCGGCGAGGCCGAGACCGTTGAAATCTTGCAATGGGGAATCTTTCGATGAGCCGCATTATCTGCCGGGCGATCCGGCGTTGCGGCTTTCAAATGGGAAGTGCGACGCCCTGCGTGGCCTGGGCGGTCGAGCGGATAAGCGCTGGCGCGCTCGACAGGAGGATGATGAAAACCATCCTTCACGCAGCCGGAGCGCGATGATCCACAGCTAGTGGATGCAGCTTCATCACGGCTAAGAGCGTAAAAGTCAAGCGGAAACGGGGATGGCCGACGGCGATCGGTCAGAGGGGCGAAGGGGCCGAGGTCAGCTTAGTTGCCGGTTTCACGATTACAAGGTAAAAGCACAATATAAAAAATTACAATGATTCTTATCGACCGTCTCAATGCAAGTCCTACTCTCCTCGTCAGTTATTCAAGTACTTAAAAGAATTATTTGGAGCGCGGAAATTGGTCCATGGCCTAGAGCTTCCCTTGGTAAGCGTAATTATTGTCAATTATAATTACGGCCGCTTTTTGGGACAAGCCGTCGCGTCTGTTTTCGCGCAGGCTTATCCCAATATTGAATGTATCGTGGTCGATAATGCATCGACCGACAATAGCGCTGAAGTACTGCGTGAGTTGGCGAAAGAGTTTCCGACTCTTTCGTGGATTCAGCGGGGAGACAACGGGGGGCAGAGCGTCGCCTCAATCGAAGGCTTCGCGCGAAGTTCTGGGGAATACGTCGTATTCCTCGACGCTGATGACTTTCTTTTGCCAGGCTTCATCGAGACCCATGTCTTTGTCCACCTTTCGTTGCGCGTGCCGGTGGGCTTGTCGTCATCAGACATGGTTCAAACAGTCGACGCTCGGGTCGTCCTTGGGTCCTGTTCTGGGCTCAGCGACTATGTCAGGTCGGGGCGAGGAAAATGCGCGGATCTAATTCGTAGGGTCGATGCGCGAGGCGCTGGGTTATGGTCTTTGGACGGCCCCTCCCCAGAAATCGAGAATCAGATTCACTTAGTTCGGCCCTACGACGTCGCCACCTGGTGCTGGTCTCCCACTTCGGGCAATTGCTTTCGCCGTGACGCGCTCCGGCTTTTTCTGAATAACAAAGCCCTGGCGGCCTTGCCGAATAGCACGGACGCCTATTTGATTCGCGGCGTCAGCGTTTTGACCGGCAGTGTTCTGATCGATCGTCCGCTCTCGGCTTACCGCCTGCACGGGACTAATCAGTTCTCCCAACATCCTCACCTTAACGGCGTTGTAAATTATGACAGATGCGGCCAGGGGAATAACGACCAATTGAGCCGGGTGATGCTCATTGATCACTTCATCGCCAATATTGACCTGTTCCTTTCCAAATCACATGCGCCGGAGAATTTTATTCGGGCCTTAGTGGCCTTGGATGAAGTGTGGCCGCCGACATCATCGACGGTTCCCGGCTGCTCCACATACCTGGCCGGCAAACTGGTGACGGAATCTGAAACCGTCGCGCGGGCGCTGGAGTGGCACAGATACATGGCGCTGCTGACTCAGCTCAAGATCGCGAAGACAACGATCGTCTTTGCGATCTTCGCGCGGCGTCTGTTTGCCCATCGAAAGCGAGACAGCCGCGCAGCCGCGGTAAGCGACGGAGCCGCGAGCGCGGCCAGCGACAGTCTTGCATGGCGACGCAAGGGGCAGCCGTAGGGAGACCCGCTGGCCTCGCCGGCGAGCCTCCTCGAGCATGCCGGCGCGCGATAATGCGGTCTAGACGTCGGTGCTGCCGTCGTCGTAGCCGACGTCCGAATTGTAATCGGACGCGTCCTGGAAATCGTCCTGATCCTGGTCGGCGTCCTGGTAGGCGTCCTGCTGCGAGCGTCCCGGTTCATCCGAGCCATAGTAATTATTGACGATCGTCTCGCCGCCGAGGCCTCCGCCGAGCCCGCCGCCGCCAAATCCCGAGCCTATGCCGAGCGAATTATTGTGCCCGGCGAAAAGCCCGCGGATCGAATCGGCGAGAAGCACGCCGCCGGCGACGCCAGCCGCTGCGCCGAGCGCGCCCTTCAGAAAGCCGCCGCCTTGGGCAGGGGGCTGGCCGAAGGCTTGACCGGGCGCTTGGCCGCCCCAGGGACCTTGTTGCTGCGGAGGATAGGGCTGGCCATAGCCTTGCTGTGGCGGCTGTTGCCATCCGCTTGGAGGCGGAGACTGCCGCCAGCCGCCATCCTGCGGAGGCGCAGCCGGGCCGCGCGGCGCCCCGCCGCCGAACAGCGAGCCGATCCCGCTCAGGAAGCCGCCGCTCCCGCGCGAGGTCTGCTGCTCCAGTTCTTGAACCCTCGATTCGAGCTCCTGCAAGCGCGTGTTGGCGGCCTGCAGCGCCTGATCCTGGACGATGACGGTCTGGGCGAGAAGATAGGGGGCGAAAGGCAAGCTCCGCACCGCGTCTGCGATGAACGCCTCGGCTTCCTTGTCGCGCGGACTATTCGCCTGACTCTGCACGCGGTCGAAAAGACCTGTAAGCAGCTGGCGCTCTTCGGGTGACATCGGTTTTCTCCCTGCGAATTCGGCGGTTTTTCCACCCGCCGTGCCAAATGTGGGAAGTTTTCCGTCGGTTCCAAGGCCTGCGCAACGGCGTCTAGATCATGTACATGATCTAATCCAATTAGTTAGAGAGCGGGATGCGGGCGGAAAACAGTTTCCGCTTTTCCTCATCCCGCCCTTGGGGCGACCCGCGCTTGCCGCTTCGTCACAGGCCTCGTAAGAAGCCGCGAGGAAGCGGGACTTAATGTAGAGATGACGGACCAAAAGACAAATGCGCCGCGTGCGAGCGCGAGACTGCCGCGCGGCCTCGCCGACCGGGGGCCGGCCGACATTGCCGCGACCGACAGAATGCTCGCCGCCATCAAGGAGTCCTACGAGCTTTACGGGTTCGAGGCGGTCGAGACGCCCTTGATCGAGTTCACGGAGGCGCTGGGCAAATTCCTGCCCGACCAGGACCGCCCCAATGAAGGGGTCTTCTCGTTTCGCGACGATGACGAGAGTTGGCTCTCGCTGCGCTATGACCTGACCGCGCCGCTCGCCCGCTATGTGGCTGAAAATTTCGACAGATTGCCGAAGCCCTATCGCAGCTACCGCGCCGGCTATGTGTTTCGCAACGAGAAGCCAGGCCCGGGCCGCTTCCGCCAATTCATGCAATTCGACGCCGACACGGTGGGCGCGGCCTCGGTCGCGGCCGACGCCGAGATGTGCATGATGGCGGCGGACACGCTTGAGCGGCTCGGCATCCGGCGCGGCGATTATGTGATCAAGGTGAATAGCCGCAAGGTGCTCGACGGCGTTTTGGAAGCGATAGGGCTCGGTGGGGAAGAGAACGCCGGCCGCCGCCTGACTGTGCTGCGGGCGATCGACAAGTTGGACCGGCTGGGGCTCGCCGGGGTCAAGGAGCTTCTCGGCTCCGGCCGCAAGGATGAAAGCGGGGATTTCACCAAGGGCGCGAATCTCGATCCGGGCTCGGTGGAGCTTGTTCTTGGGCTGATCGAACCCGGCAAAGCGCCGGAAGATCAAGTCGCCTCGCTCGACCCAAGGCTCGCCGATAGCAAGGTCGGACAAGAAGGCCGGCAGGAAATCGAAGAAATCGCCGCGCTTGTCGCAGCGTCCGGATATGACGATGGTCGGATTCGCATCGATCCCACGGTCGTGCGCGGCCTTGAATATTACACAGGCCCCGTCTTCGAGGCCGAGCTGACTTTCGATGTTCGCGACGACAATGGCCATCCGGTCCGCTTCGGCTCGGTCGGCGGGGGCGGGCGCTATGACGGGCTCGTCGGGCGCTTTCGCGGCGAGAATGTCCCGGCGACGGGCTTCTCCATCGGCGTCTCGCGGCTCTATTCGGCGCTGAAGCTCGTCGGCTCCAGGATCGTCGCCGGCGCGGCGCGGCGCGGTCCCGTGGTCGTGCTCGTCCTCGATAAGACCGCCGCCGACCTCGCCCGCTATCAAGGCTTCGTCGCCGCGCTGCGCAGCGAAGGGATCGCGGCGGAGCTTTACCTTGGCTCGTCCGGCATGAACGCCCAGCTCAAATATGCCGACAAGCGCGGCTCGCTCTGCGCCGTCATCCAGGGCTCGAACGAGCGGGAGAAAGGCGAGCTGGCGATTCGCGACCTTGCGCTCGGGGCGGAACTCGCCGCCTCGACCAAGGACCGCACGGATTATCTCGAGCTTCGCGCCAAGGCGCAGTTCAGCGTCAAGGAGACGGAGCTTGTCGCGGCGGTCCGCGAGGTTCTCGCGCGCCACGGTTTAGCTTAGTTTCAGGCAAGATCGAAACCCAAGGGCGGCTTGATCGCGCGCTCAGTCGATGGCGTCGGCGCAATTACGAGTCAAAGGGCGCGGCGAAAGCGCCCTTTGCTCGCGGAGGAAAGGCAGCCAATATTTAACGTGTGGGCTCGCCCAATTAGCGATGATTCAAACAGCGCGACTCGTCCTCGTCCTCGCAAGGGCTAAAGGCCACGCCGCGGAGAACCTGTTGGTAGTCGGCGGTGTCCAGAATATTGAACTTTTCGTTAGCGGGAAGGTTCGTGGCGGCGAGATTGTCCGTGATCGACACGAGACGGTTTGGATCTGCGCCTTGGTCGCCTGACGCGCTGACGGTCGAAGTGACGCCGAAGATTGTGACAGTGCCATCGCCATTTGATCGTCCGGTAATATTGCGCAGCCCGTCCGTGGCGGGGTCAAGGCTCGAATCCAAGTTGGCGACGCTATATTGCTCGCCGAGAGCTAGCCCGTTTTGGAGCGTGTAGGCGAGGCGCCAGGTTCCGCCGCTGAGGATCCATTTCTGCAGGCCCGCGTTCGGATTTTGCCCCGCGTTCGCCGGCGTGTTAACGCCATCGCCTTCATCGGCGACATAGAGCGTCGTAGCGTTCGCAAACCAGATCCCAAACGGATGAAAATTGGTCGTCGCGAACTTGGCCGAAGTTGGATCTGTGGAGATGGCCTTGGCGAGACCGGTGGGGAAGCCGGGCAGGATGGCGAATTGAGCGGCCGCCGCAGTCAATTCGGGAGGCAATGTTCCGGACGCGCCGACTTGATAGACGGTGTCGACGCCATTGCTCCCGCTGCCTTTGCTGACGTACAGTGTGTTGTGGAAAATCGTCTCGCCGCGGAAATTGTCATCTTTGCCGGATTTGTCGGCGGCATAGCCGTTTTGCGTCACTGAATATCCATATTGATACCCGGTGGCTGCGCCCGGCGTTCCTTGCAGCGCGCCGACGACGATCGTATCCGGCGTTTTCGGCTTGGCGATTTGCACGCCGGTATTGTTGACAATGATCGTCGGCTGAGTTCCAGAGCCATTGCCGGCGTTTCCGACTGTGTAGTAAACGTCGGATCCGTAACTGTCGTTCAAAATCGCGGCGCGGCCATTATTGCCGCTATAGGTGTTGACGGAGGTCACGAGCGGCGGCGCCCGATCGCTGCGGATCTGAACGATCGCCCGTTGATAGGTCAAAGCGACCGGGTTGGTCGGATCGACATGGGAGGGCGTATTGGAGTTCGACACGTCGAGCGTGTTGAGCGGCGCGTTGTAACCCATGAAGGTCAAAGCGCTCCTTTTGGTCGATAGATTGAGCGCCAATTCCGATTTGGAGCTGAAGCTGGTGACGATGCCGGTTCGCTCGGTCACGTTCAAGCTGCCGATCAGATGGGCCGAGCGACTATCGGGGGAAAGGCGATATTGCCTGAGGATGATCGGCGACGTGACGCCGAAGCTTCCATCCACCGTATTGTTTTTGAAAACATTGGGATATGTCCCATCGGCGATCGCCAAGCCGCCGCCGGGCAATGTCTGCCCGATCGTGACAGTGGCGGCCGTCCCAACGTAAGTGCTGCTGCTGACGATGAGGCCGCCCGAAGGGAGTGAAAACCCAGGATCCGCGTGGCCGGCGGTGGGAGTCATGCCGGCGGTGAGCGCGGCTCCAATCGATGCGGCGCAGGCGAGACGTGGACGAAGGCTCGCCTTGCCTGCGGGTAGTGGGTCAGTTTGAAATTTATTCGACTGACTTTTTGTAAGGCCCGCGCTTTTTCGGGGAAGACACTTCCTCGCTGGCCTCGACCAGCGCCACGATGTCAGCAACTTCCCAAAGGCGATCTGAAACGCCGGCCGCCATAGCTGGCGTCATCCGCAGCTTCGAATGAATGCGGACGAAATTGTAATACATCATATGGAGCGCGACCGCGTAAGCGTGGTTCTCAATCTTCTTTGAGAAGGCATTTGTCAGGCGGGTGAAGCGGCGCATATGCATCCGTATCGTGAGATTTTGCCGCTCCACATAGGATGTGGAAACATGCGCAAAATCGGGATTGCCTTCGATCCGTTCCTTACGCGCGCCGGTGCATTCGGCGGGGCTGTAGCGGCCCTTGGCGCCCTCGGGCGAAGCCCCGTAAATCTTGACCAGCATGGCATAATCAATATCACCGCCGAATGCGCCTTCGACCGCTTCAAGATAAGCCTTATGCCCGTCTGATGTGAGCTGGACGCGATTGGCGAGCCGCGAGCGCAGATCGTCCATGAACCACATGGCGCATTCGCCATCCCTCCCGCCGACAAAATAGGAAACGATCAGCTTCGTATCGGCTTCAATCGCCGTCCATGTCCAAGTGTCGCCGGCGCCGTCAGGCGCGGCCTTCGCCGTCGCGACGTTCTTTTGCTTAGCGTAGGTGAAGCTCCAAATTTCATCAACCTGAATGCGCTTTGCTTTCACGTTCCGCACGTTGGCGTCGTGAAAGGCCATGCACGTCTTGCCAGCATCAATAAGCAGCTTTGTCACGGTGTTCTTGCTCGCGCCGGTCAGGCGAGTAATTGCGCGAATTGACTGGCCTTCACAGAGAAGGTGAAGGATGCGGGCGCGTTCGGCTGGGTCGAGCTTATTCATGCATTTCAAACTATCCTTTCTTAGCCATAAGTCAAGCATAACGGTCAGTTTGCAAAATTTTAAAATTTCGATATTTTGATGATTGCCGCTGAGTCGGCGGGGGATGCATGGATACGACGCGCTTCAAGACACCTGGTCAATTGTTGGAATGGCTCCTCTCAGAGAGGGGCTGGACAAAGCGGACCCTTGCCGTCGTGCTGGACCTGGACGAACAGAAGATCAACCGCTTCGCCGCCGACAAGCAACCAATGACTGCTGAGTTCGCGCTTCTGCTGGAGGAAGTGTTCGGCGTCGAAGCGAGTGTTTTTTTAGGGCTGCAATGTGCTTATGACTTAGCCAAAGCGCGGATAGTCGCACAGCCAGACCCGAAAAGAGCTACGCGGGCGCATATCCATCACGGCTTGCCGCTGGCAGACATGATCAAACGGGGATGGATCAACGCCAAAGATGTCCGTGATCCTGGTATCGAACAGGAACTCGTGCGATTTTTTGGAACGAACCGCGTTGAAGATATAGAAATCCTTCCACATTCCGCGAAAAAGACGGAAGTGAGCGCGCCGGCGACGCCAACACAAATTGCTTGGTTATACCGAGTGCGGAAGATCGCTAGTGAAATGTTGGTAGCTCGTTACAGCTCCGAGGCGCTCTCGTCGGCGGTCCCAAAATTAAAGTCACTTCTCGTTTCTCCTGAAGCCACGCGAAAAGCACCCCGCATATTGGCTGAAGCTGGGGTTCGTTACCTTATCGTCGAATCTCTTCCGGGAGCCAAGATCGACGGAGTTTGCTTCTGGCTGAACGAACGATCTCCCGTGATCGCGATGACGATGCGCTTCGACCGCATTGATAATTTTTGGTTCGTCCTTCGTCACGAAATTGAGCATGTCCTTCAAGGGCACGGCAAAGACAAAGTCATGTTGGATACTGACTTGGCGGGCGATATTGCGGAGGAAGTAAACGTCGCAGACGAGGAATGCGTTGCGAATGCGGCGGCTGCTGATTTCTGCGTTCCCAAAAAGATGATGGACGCATTCGTCGCGCGCAAAGCCCCCTTTTTCCACGACCGCGATATCTTGGCGTTCGCCAAGATGATCAGTGTTCACCCTGGGCTGATAGCGGGGCAGATTCGCCACAGAACGAACAACTACGCTAGGTTCCAAAACTATCTTGCAAAAGTACGATCATCCGTTTTGCCGAACGCGGTCGTCGACGGATGGGGAAGTGTGTATCCAGTTGAATAACAGGAGAAGGGATGTCTAAAAAACGTGAAATGCAACGACTTATCCGGGCGTACAAAGACGAAACCGGGAAACTAGAAATCGATATGAAGGATGTGGCAAGGTGGGCTGCGGGCAAAGGCTGGCCGCTCCCAGTTCCACGAAATCCGCTGGACCTTTTGGCGCAGCAATTTGCCGAGGCAGCACGTGAAGAAACCCGGCGCGACGGCAAAACAGGACGCGCATATCGCGCCAACCACTCATTCAGTGTTACGCAGGGTGGTCAACAACTGCACTTGTGGATCGACATCGACGAAGCAGAACGCGGACCATTCTTGAAATCAGCAGTCACACGCCGCGAACAGATGGTCGGCGACGGATTGCAGCTTACACTCGACATCATGCATTGGAACTCCGTCAATGCCGATGAGAAGCCAATTGAACTTCCCATGGATCTGACGTTCGATATTGAACTCCGACTTAATGCGCCGGAGGATGATGAAGACGATGAGGCGGCCTAGCCGCCCTTCTTCCATCGTGCTTCGGCCGCGACACGGGCAATTTCTGATCGCTCGCCACCAGATAGAGCTCGCGCCCGAGCTGGACCGCCCTTAGCGCCAGCCTTTGCCGCCCGCTGCTGTTTAGGCGTAGCTGGTAGCGTCTCACCTTCTCCCGTCGCCACGTCCACGACGAACTTGGCAAGCTGGTTCGTGTCGCGGGGGCGTTTTGGCGTTTGGGTCATGGGTAGAATATGGCATATGTGCTAGCAGAGTTCCACCTAGAGCGCGCTATTTTGGCACGCCCGGTATTGAATGAACCTGCTTTTGCACATTGTCTAATTGTATCCTGATTTTTTGCTCGTCGATTTGTATCGCGTCGATCCGCTCTGGCACATGCTCAAGTAGCTTCATGCTGTCCTGCAAGTGAAGCACAACATCATGAGTTTCTGCAAGTGTTTGTTCTAGTCTAGGCGACTTAGAAAGCAAATCTTTTACATCTATACTTTTTGTATATGCCTCACGAAATGAAGAATTTAGTTCTATTGTCGCGTTTTTAGTCTCTTTTATTTCATCTTTTAATCCGCCGTATATGACATAAAGCAAGCCGAAAAAGGCAGCGGCTATTACACCTAGCAGAGAGTAAAATTGTCCCCTGCTAAATTGGAAATTGACGATCGGCGGGTCTTGATCCGGCGGCGTTGCCTGAGCTGGCTGCGGGGTCTGAGCCGGGGTGGTTGCAGACGGCATATCTGGAAATCCTTTTATCTAATATCTTATATGGTCATACCCCTTGACTCTTATCAAATAATTGCGATCTAATTTGGAGTCGAATCAGACATGGGTCTCTCTAACCGCTACGGCCTTCAGCTGGTTCCATGCCAGTCTGCTCTGCGGAATTTCAAACTGACCCACTACCTGCCTGCGCAGGTTTTTGAAGTCCATTGCATCATGAAATAAGATCCTCCCGCAGCTCGCAAAATGGCGAGGCTCAAAATCGGGCGTCATCGCGCTGGAGCGGGCTCCCGAAGCATCCGGGCGATTGTTATCCAAGCGTTGTTTTCCGCCGCGGTTTCCGGTTAAGGTTGAGTTATTGCGTTGTTGTGACGCTCGTCATTCTTAGCGGAAGGCGTTTGCTCTTTGCGGCTCTGCCGGGGCTCGACGTCCGCTGCATAGCGGACCGAACTCTCAGAACCGTGATCTCTTTCGGCGGCTTTTCGGGTCCGGTCGGAGCTTCGAGGCTTGGCGCGATCAGGCGATTCACCTTTTGCGCTGAAACCAGTCGCGGCGGGCGGCCCCGCTTGCTAAAGAGACCGTCATCGGAGCCATTTTGCAGGCGGTCGCCTTTGTCCCTGGTCGATGAACATGCCGAAGCGGTCGCGGCGCATTTGATCGCCGCCGGCTATGCGCGATGCGAGCCGCCGATCCTTCAGCCGGCTTCGATCTTCTTCGATTCGGGCGAGGATCTTCGCAGCCAGCTCTATCTCACGAGCGACGCCTCCGGCGCGGAATATTGCCTGCGGCCAGAATATACGATTCCCGTCTCACGCCACTATCTCGCCTCGCGGACGCCGGGCGAGAGCGCGGCCTATTCCTATTGCGGGCCGGTGTTCCGCTTCTCCGGCGAGCACGCAGGCGAGTTCGCCCAGGCTGGGATCGAGAGCTTCGGCCGGGCCGATCGCGAAGCGGCCGATGCCGAGATCCTCACGCTGGCGCTCGCCGCCGCTGACGCCGGACGGCCGGACCGCGAGGGCGCCGATTTGCGCGTGCGGATCGGCGACGCCGGGCTGTTCTCGGGGCTGCTCGAGGCGCTCGACCTTTCGCCGCTCTGGCGCCGGCGCATCGCGCGCGGCCATATGCAGGGGAAATCAATCGAGGCCATCGCGAGCCCGAGCCTCGGCGGCGGCGCTGACGATCATGGCGGCGTCCTCGGCCTTCTCGAAGGGGCGGATAAGCAAGGCGCGCGCGCCTTCGTGGAAGATCTCCTCGCCATCGCGGGCATAGCCCCGGTCGGCGGTCGGACCGCTGCGGAAATCGCCGAGCGCTTTCTCGAGCAATCGGCCCTCAAGGCCGGCAACGGATTGTCGACGGCGACGCGCGCGATCATCGAGCGTTTCTTGAGCATCGCGGGCGATCCGGATCGCGCCTCGGAGCAATTGCGTCGCCTTGCGGCTGAGGCCGGGCTGGATCTCGCCGCCAGGCTCGACGGTTTCGAGACGAGGCTCGGCTTCATCGCCGCGCTCGGCCTCGAGGTGAGCGAGCTTCATTTCGCCGCGAGCTTCACCCGCAATCTCGACTATTACACGGGCTTCGTTTTCGAGGCGCATCAGCGCAGCGGGCCAGGCCAGAAGCCCGTCGCTGGCGGCGGACGCTATGACCAGCTCTTGCAGCGGCTCGGCGCGCCTTCCGCCATTCCGGCCGTCGGCGCGGCGATCTTCGTCGACCGCCTGCGCGGCGATTTCGCCGGGAACCGCCTATGAGCGCGGCCGCCGAAAGGCCTCTCGTGCTCGCGGTGCCCTCAAAAGGGCGGCTGCAGGAAAACGCCTCCGCCTTTTTCGCGCGCGCCGGGCTCGAGCTCTTGCAAGGACGCGGCGCGCGGGACTATCGCGGCGCGATCGTCGGTCTCAAGAATGTCGAGATCGCCTATTTGTCGGCCTCCGACATTGTTGCTCATCTCGCCGCTGGAAGCGCCCATCTCGGCGTCACGGGCGAGGATCTCGTCCGCGAGACTCTCGCCGACGCCGACGCAAAGGTCGCTCTTTTGACCCCGCTCGGCTTCGGCGGCGCCAATGTCGTCGTCGCCGTGCCGCGCGCCTGGATCGACGTGAAGACGATGTCGGATCTGGAGGACGTCGCCGCGGCCTTTCGCGCCCGGCGGGGCGAGCGCATGCGGGTCGCGACCAAATATGTCAATTTGACCCGGCGGTTCTTCGCCGAGCGCCATGTCTCGGATTACCGCATTGTCGAGAGCTCGGGAGCGACCGAGGGCGCGCCGGCCGCGGGTCAGGCCGAGCTTATCGTCGACATCACGACGACGGGCGCGACCCTAACGGCGAATGCGCTGAAGACGCTCGACGACGGCGTTATCCTGCGCTCGCAGGCTAATCTCGTCGCTTCTCTCAACGCGGATTGGACGCCGCAGGCGCTGGAAAGCGCCCGCATCATTCTGTCGCGAATCGCGGCCGAGGAGGAGGCGCGGCTCACGCGAGAGGTTTCGACCGATCTTGCGAGCCTCGCGGAGCCCGTGCTCGCCGAAGCCGAGGCGCTGTTTGGCGCCCGGTTGCGCCATCGGGCCGGCGACGGGCGCCTCACCCTGTGCTGCCCGAAGGATCATGTCGCGTCGCTCGCCGATTGGCTCATCGCCAGAGGCGGCGCTCACGTCGCTGTGGCGGCGCTCGATTACGTGTTCTCGGCGGCCAATCCATTGTTTGAGAAGCTGGTCGTACGGCTTCGCGAGCCGTCGCCGAAATGACATGCCGATCTGCGCACGTGAAAAACGGCCTGCGGGCCGAATAACAACGCGCCTTGCCTCAGGAGCCCAAAATGACAGCGCTGCTCGTCGTCGAACTCTCGGATGACAAGAGATTGTTTTTCGGCGGCCGCGGACCGGACGGCGAGCTGTCTGAGGTCTGGGTCACCGACGAAATTGCAAAGGGCACGCGCGACAGCTTCCAATCGGCTCTCGGCGCGCTCGCTGAGCTTGTCAAGACGCTCGACGCTTCCGTCGCGGGTATGGAGGGGCGCCCGGAGAAGGTCGAGATCGAATTCGGCGCCTCGCTTGGAAGCGATTGCAACCTATGGATCGCGCCGGGCGATTCCAAGGCGGAGTTCAAAGTCAAGTTGACCTGGTCCAAGGCCTAGCCCAGGGGCCGAGACCTTAGCCTATTCGGCTGCGGCGAGCGCCAGCTCGACCGGCGTGAATACGCCTTTTTCTGCTGGCTGCATTTGGAAGCGGCGCCGGTGGAAGCGATAGAGGCTCGCGCGATGCCCGATCGACACGATGGTCGTCGTCGGCAGTCTTTTGACCAGGGTTTCGTAGATCTTGGCCTCCATATCGTCATCGAGCGCCGCCGTGGCCTCGTCCAGGAAGAGCCAATCGGGCTTCGTGAGAAGCGCGCGGGCGATTGCGACGCGCTGCTGCTCCCCGCCTGAGAGGCGCAGCGACCAAATATCCTCGACATGGATTTGCCCGGCGAGATCGGGAAGCGACGCCGCTACGAGCGCTTCGCGGATCGCGGCTTCGTCATAGGAGTCAGGGGGAGCCGGATAGGCGATCGCCGCGCGCAGGGTTCCGATCGGAAGATAGGGCTTTTGCGGCAGGAGCATGATTCGCGCGCCGACCGGAAAGTCGACCGAACCGTCGCCGAAGGGCCAGACGCCCGAGATCGCCCGGAACAGAGTGGATTTGCCCGAGCCGGATGGACCGATGAAAAGCGCGGGTTCACGAGCCGCAAGCTTTACGCTTGCCGCTTTGACGATCTCGCGTCCGTCGGGAAGCCGCAAGACGAGGTCGCGGATCTCGACGTCCGTCGGCTCTTTCGGCGCGGCGGCGGCGGACGATTGCGCGAGGCCGCCGGCGGCCAAGACGCCCTCGATCGAGGCGTCGAAGGAGATCAGACGGTCGAGGACGGCTTTATATTCCGCCAACGCGACATAATAGGTGATGAAGAAGGTCAGAGCGCTGTCGACCGTAGCGAAGGCGCGTCCCGTCTGCGACATGACGCCGAGCTGGATCTTGCCGGCGAAATAGAAGGGCGCGGTGACGAGATAGGGGATGATGGGGCTCAACTGGCCATAGGAGGCGGTGAAGCCGATGAGGTTCTTCCGGCAGGCGACGATCCGGAAATAATTGGTGATGATCGCCGAGAAACGCGATGACAGCGACGCTTTCTCGGCGCTCTCGCCGGAGAGAAGCGCGATCTGTTCGCCATATTCCCGCAGGCGGGCGAGGGAGAAGCGGAAATCCGCCTCATAGCGCTGCTGGGCGAAGGCGAGCCGCGCCAGCGGCCGCCCGATGAAATGAGTGATGACCGTTCCAATGCCTGCGTAGATTAAAGCGGTCCAGAACAGAAATCCTGGCACGATGATCGAGGTGCCGGGCAGAGTGAAATTGGCGGAAAGCTCCCACAGAACGATCGAGAATGAGACGAGCGAGCTTAGGGTCGAGATCAGGAGAATTGAAAAGGAATAAATGCCATAGCCGGTTTGACCGCCGTCGATGAAGCGGTTGATGTCTTCCGAGATGCGTTGGTCGGGGTTGTCGGCGAGGCTTCCCGAAAGCGACATGCGATAATGCGTGTGCCGATCGAGCCAACGGCCGACATAGTTTTCGGTGAGCCAGCGCCGCCACCGGATGATCAGCGTTGATTGCACGATGAATTCGACAATTCGCGACGCGATGTAAATGAACACCCAGGGCATGAACACGGTGAGAAGCTGCGCCCAGAAGGTCGCCTGGTCCTTGTTCTGGATCGCGTTGAAAAAGTCCCTGTTGAAGAAGGACAGGCGGACCTCGATCCCGACTTGTGCCTGATTCAAAATCACGAGAAACACGACCATGGCGATCGCGACGCGGCGCTCCAAGGCGCCGTAGGAGGGAAACGGCCAGACCCTGGCGCGAGTCGAGTCGTCCGCCTCGAAATAGCGGTCGGCGATGCGGGTCATGGCGCGCACGACTGGAATGAAGGACAGCGCGTAAACGAGCATCGAAAAAAGCGCGACGGTGAGCGGCAGGCTCTCGGGAAGCGCGTAATCTTCGAGCGACGCCGGCCAGAGGCCGACTTGGGCGATGAGAAAGATCACGCCGAACAAGACGGTCTCGACGGCGAAAATGGTCGAGAAGATGCGCAAAAAGCTCGAAATGGCGGTCGAGCGGTAGGTCGTGACGGCGCAAAGCAGGGCGGTCGCGGCGAGGAGAAGAACTGTACTGTCGCCGTGCCTTTGCCCGATGACGGCGGTCGCAATGGAAAAGAGAGCGAGGATGGCGGCGAGAATCTTCATGGTTAGCCTTGGCGTCCGCTTGCTGGGGAGCTTTTGTCGGGATGGGGCGCGTGGAAAGGGCTGCGCCCGCGCGCGCAGTCGGGCGTCGATCGATGACGTTTCGGCTCCGGAGGCCGTCTCGCGGGCAAGGCTGGTGGCTCCCTGCGCAAGTTCAAAACGAGCTCCAAGTCTTTGACTCTGAGCAATTTCCTTTTCAGCCGGATCATTTCCGATTGAAATCGGCTTTAGAGCATGTTCCGAAAAAGTCGACCGACTTTTTCGTCATTTGGATGTCGGATATATCCGATAACTCACCAAAACACGCCCAAACTTGTCGAGCTGCAGCGCGTTCGTATCGATCGGACGAGTCCGTCCAATCGATACGCGCCTCGTTCGCCAGGATTGGACCTGGATCGCTTCGGAACCATCCTGACCAAGCGAGGCGGCATTGAGGCCGCGCCTTCGAGCTTGTCAACGTGGCCCGATGATTTTCTGATCGCCCGTTTCAGTCTCGGGCTCTTCCTCGATCGATAAGCCGTTGATTGCGGCGCAGAGCACGGGCGAGGGCTTGAATGTGAGGACGCGGCGCGGCTTGATTGGGGCCTCGACTCCGGTGCGCGGATTGCGGCCGACGCGGGCGCGCTTGGCCCTTACGCTGAATAGGCCGAAAGAGCGGAGCTTGACGTTTTCGCCGCGGACCAAAGCGTCGGCGATCTCCTGGAGCGCCATTTCGAAAATATCCCTCGACTCGGCGCGGGAGAGCGTCGGGCACGAGTTATGAACCGCGTCGAGCAGATCGGCTCTTGTCGCGGTTTTCCGTGGCTTGGCCGTGTCCGATCCCGGCTCCAACGCTCGACGCACTTCCTTGGCTCTCCCCCCTCAGCCGCAGACTGGAGCGATCTTAGAGCATTTCGCGAGCTATTGGAAAGCAGCGGGCTTGAGCTTCAATTAGATAATGGAAATAGATCGGCCGCTATTTACATTGTTCTCTTAGCAAAATTTCGCCGAGAATTTTTTGCCATAAAAAAGGTCCCGGCGAAGCCGGGACCTTGGTGTCGTTGGCGGTGCGATTAGCCCGAGGCGTTGACAATCTATCGACCCGGAATTGGCGCCGACGAAGTCGGCCCCAACCTCGCCGATCTTGTCTTAGAAGTCCATGCCGCCCATGCCGCCCATTCCGCCGCCGCCCGGCATCGCCGGCGCATCCTTCTTCGGCTGCTCGGTGATGATGGCTTCGGTGGTGATGAGAAGGCCGGCGACGGAAGCCGCATCCTGCAGCGCGGTGCGGACGACCTTGGTGGGATCGATGATGCCGAGTTTGACGAGATCGCCATATTCGCCGGTCTGGGCGTTATAGCCGAACCCATATTCGGGGTTCTCGATCAGCTTGCCGACGACGACGGCGCCGTCGCCGCCCGAATTGTCGACGATCTGACGCGCCGGGGTCTGGATCGCCTTGCGGACGATGTCGATGCCGGTCTTCTGATCCGAGTTGCTGGTCACAAGATTGTCCAGCGCCTTGATCGCGCGCAGCAAAGCCACGCCGCCGCCCGGCAGCACGCCTTCCTCGACCGCGGCGCGGGTGGCGTTCAGCGCGTCATCGACACGGTCCTTCTTCTCCTTCACCTCGACCTCGGTCGCGCCGCCGACGCGGATCACCGCCACGCCGCCAGCGAGCTTGGCCAGGCGCTCTTGCAGCTTCTCGCGGTCATAGTCGGACGTCGTCTCGGCGATCTGGGCCTTGATCTGGGCGATGCGCGCCTCGATGTCCTTCTTCTCGCCGGCGCCGTCGATGATCGTGGTCGATTCCTTGTCGATCCGCACGCGCTTGGCGCGGCCGAGCAGGGGCAGGGTCACGTTCTCGAGCTTGATGCCGAGCTCTTCCGAGATCAGCTGGCCGGCGCTGAGGACCGCGATGTCCTCGAGCATGGCCTTGCGGCGATCGCCGAAGCCGGGCGCCTTGACCGCCGCGACCTTCAGGCCGCCGCGCAGCTTGTTGACGACGAGCGTGGCGAGCGCCTCGCCCTCGACGTCCTCAGCTACGATGACGAGCGGCTTGCCGGTTTGGACCACCGCCTCGAGCACCGGAAGGAGCGCCTGCAGCGAGGAGAGCTTCTTCTCGTGGATGAGAATGTAGGGGTCCTCGAGCTCGGCGACGAGCTTCTCGGCGTTGGTGACGAAATAGGGCGAGAGATAGCCGCGATCGAACTGCATGCCTTCGACCACGTCGAGCTCCGTCTCGAGGCTCTTGGCCTCCTCGACGGTGATCACGCCCTCGTTGCCGACCTTCTGCATCGCGGTCGAGATGATTTCGCCGACCGACTTGTCGCCATTGGCCGAAATTGTGCCGACCTGAGCGATCTCCTCGTTCGAGGTGACCTTTTTCGAGTTCTTCTTGAGATCGGCGACGATAGCCTCGACGGCGAGATCGACGCCGCGCTTCAGATCCATCGGGTTGAGGCCGGCGGCGACCGCCTTGGTGCCTTCGCGGACAATCGAGGCGGCGAGAATGGTCGCGGTCGTCGTGCCGTCGCCGGCGACGTCATTTTGCTTGGAGGCGACTTCACGCACGAGCTGGGCGCCGAGATTCTCGAACTTGTCGGCAAGCTCGATTTCCTTGGCGACGGTCACGCCGTCCTTGGTGATGCGCGGCGCGCCGAAAGATTTTTCGATGACGACATTGCGGCCTTTCGGGCCGAGGGTCACCTTGACCGCATTGGCGAGGACGTCGACGCCGCGCAGCAAACGATCGCGGGCGTCAGACGAGAAACGGACGTCTTTGGCAGCCATGTTAAAACTCCTAAACCGAGGTCTTCAAATATCGGATGAAAGGATTCCGCGAACTCAGGCGACGACGCCCAGAATGTCGCTTTCCTTCATGATGAGGAGATCCTGGCCGTCGATCTTGACTTCGGTGCCGGACCATTTGCCGAACAGCACCTTGTCGCCGGCCTTCACGTCGAGCGGAACCAGTTTGCCGGTTTCGTCACGCGCGCCAGGCCCGACCGCGACGATCTCGCCCTCCTGCGGCTTCTCCTTGGCGGTGTCGGGAATGATGATCCCACCCTTGGTCTTTTCCTCGCCTTCGAGGCGTTTCACCACGACGCGGTCGTGCAAAGGACGAAAGCTCATGTCTCCTAGTTCCCCTTTGGCCCGCTAGGACATGCGAGACGGCGCCGGGCGCGCCGCCTTCGATCCCACGGCTAAATTGACATCGCACCTTGTTAGCACTCACAATCGTTGAGTGCCAATGGCAACGCGTAGATAGGCGCCCCCTTGGCAACTGTCAAGGCGGCGCCTGGCGTCAGGGGATTCCGTAATCCTAAGGGCAAGCGGCGCGATGCGGCGCTAATTCCGGTTTAAGCGGTTCGGCCAAACGACCAAGACTGGCCATTCGACGTCTAAAATCGCGTCGGGCGAGCGGCGGTCTCCCGCGCGCGCCCGACGACGAGCCGACTCAGGCGGCCAGAGGAGGAATTCTAAGCACCTGGCCCGGATAGATCTTGTCCGGATCGGACAGCAGCGGCTTATTGGCTTCGAAGATCACATTATATTGGCCGCCCTTGCCATGGCCATATTCGGTCTCGGCGATCTTCCAAAGCGTGTCGCCCGATTTGACCGTGTAGAATTTGGATTCCGCGGCGGCCTTGGCCGGCTGCAGATCGTTTTGCACCTTCGCGACGCCGACCGAATTGCCGATGGCGAGCGCTATTTTCTCGGCCTCCTCGGTGGAGGCGGCGCTTCCGGACAAGATCACCTTGTCGCCCTCGACCTTGATGTCGGCCTTGGAGACGTCGAGCCCGTGTTTCTCGGCTTCTTTTTTCAACTGCTCAGCGGAAGCAGGGGCCGTTTCGGACGCGCCGATGATCTTCGCGCCGACCGATTTGGCAAAGCTCAATAAACCCATTTCTGCACCCTCCTATGTCGAATCCATCGAAAAATCGCGTGCTTGGAATAGAGTTCTGACCTCGCTGTCTAGAGCCTGGCCGATCCGGCCGGCTGGGAATGAATTTAACAAGCGAATTTTGTAACGTCATAAGAAAAATGGACGATCTATATCCCGTTCTTTGTCGGTTTGATTGGGCGGAGCCAGCCTAACCACCGCGTCATGCGGACTCTTGAAGGCTTCCGATGCGTCGAGCTCATTCCGGCGACTCGCCCCCAAACTAGAACGGACGCCTTGGTCTCAGCTTGAACTTGTCTTAAATCTCTCCGCAATCGATCTCGGGAATCGGATAGAGTTGAATGAACGCCGGAACCGGCCCGGAGGTTTCCCCCATCGCACTGGTGACGGGCGCAGCTAGGCGCATCGGCCTGCGCATTTGCGAGCGCCTCGCGTCGGCGCGTTACGCCGTCGTCCTTCATTGCCGGCCGTCGTCGCGCGCCGAGGCGGAAGCGGCCGCGGCGCGGATGATCGCCGACGGTGGCCGTGTGAGCGTCCTCGCACGCGACCTCGGCGACGTTTGCGCCCTGGAGCGCATGATCGACGAGGCTTCGACCGTTTTTGGGCCGCTCTCTCTTCTCGTCAACAATGCCGCGATTTTCGAGGACGACGCCGCCGCCGATTTCGATCTCGAGCGCTGGGAGAGGCATTTCGCGATTAATCTCCGCGCGCCGGCAGTCCTCGCGCGCGACTTTGCCCGGCGGCTCCCTGCCGAGGCCGAGGGCGCCATCGTCAATGTCATCGATCAAAGGGTCTGGCGCCCGACGCCGCAATTCTTTTCTTATACGTTGAGCAAAACGGCGCTTTGGACGGCCACCCGCACGATGGCGCAAGCCTTCGCCGCGCGGCGAATCCGCGTCAACGCGGTCGGACCAGGGCCGGTTCTGCCTAATGACGAGCAGGGCGAAGGCGGGTTCTTGCGGGAGGTCGAGGGCCTGCCATTGCATCGGGCGATTCCGCTCGACGACGTCGCCGACGCCGTCCTCTATCTCGCGCAGGCTCGCAACGTGACCGGCCAGATGATCGCGGTCGACGCCGGCCAGCATCTCGCATGGCAGACGCCCGACGTCGTGCTCTGACCGAATTGATTTCAGCTCAATTTTTCACAATGCGGCCTAATCGGCGCTCGGCAGCCGCCGCATCGTGAATTCGATTCGGCCGTCGGGAAGCTCGCGCCAGAATTCGACTTCGGTCAGATAGGCGGCCTTCGGATATTTATCGAACCATTCGCGCGCTTTTTCGCGCGCCTCGGCGCGGGGAAGGACGAAATTTTCGCGCCGCCACGCGCCGCCGCCCGCCCGAGGGTCGTCGGCCGACTGCTCGCGCGCGCGCTTGCCGAGCCGCCGCGCGACCTCTTGTGGCGTTCGATGTTCCGCGTTCACGGCGCGCTCCCCAGGGCTTTCGTCCCGCATGATAGCGCGGGCGAGCGCAGTTAAAACCTTCATGCGCGCGCATTTTTCTCATCTGCGCGCTCCGCCGCGTCCCGTCGACTTCTCAAAATGCGGATAGCTATGGCACGCCGCTTGCTGCGCTGCCGCGCAGAGCCAGGAAGGGCGAAGATCATCGCGAAGGCCGATCCAAATTAAGGAGTGGTTTCAATGTACGAGAAGGCTTGTGATTTATCCGAGCTGATCGAAGGCAAATATGATGTCGCGGTCGTAAATCGGACACTCTGCCTCGTGGTCTGGCCGGAAGGCGGGCAACCCCGCGCTTTCCAGGGCATGTGTCCGCATGCGAAGGAGCCGCTCGCCGACGCGCGGTTCGACGGCAAGAATCTCGAATGCCACCATCATGACTGGCAGTTCGACGGCACGACCGGCAAATGCATCAAGGGCAAGCCCTGCAGCCTCGCCGAATATCCGCTTAAGGTCGAGGAGGGAGTCGTCTTCATCGACGTCGCCGGCATCGAGCCGAATTACCTCGAGGGACCGCCGAAACAGCCGGGCATCATGCGCTAAGGCATGATCCAAAGAGGTTGTTCGGCTTTTTCGATCAGAACACGCCGCCTATGCCGTGTCGCCCTCACGGTGTGATGCGAGGCTGTCGCTTGGCCGAAGCGATAGCATCGTCGAGCAGCCGCGCCAGGCTTCCCGGATCTTCCGGGAAGCCTGCAGCGACCCACTGATCCTCTAGGCTTTTCAACATTTCGCCAATGACTTTTCCGGCGGCGAGGCCCCGCGCCATGAGATCCGCGCCCGAAAACGGCAGGTGCGGCGCCGGGACGTCATGCAGAAAGCCGCGCGCGGCCTCCCATGCCGCGGCGTCGGGGGCGCGCGCCTCGGCCTCCGCCAGCGTGCAGGCGTCGAGCGCGGCGCGACGGCCGTGGCGATAGAGCAGGCGGCGGAGATCGCTAGGCTCGGGCGGCGCCTCCGCGCCGTGCAACGCGACGCCGGCGATGGCGGCGGCTTCGAGACGGCCGAATTCCGCATTGGATAGGCGTAGGCGCTCGCGCAGCCGCAAAGCGTCTTCGGTGACGTAAAGACAAACGGCCGCGAGGCGCAAAAGCGGGTCTGGCGGGCTCGGGACGATGGCCGCGGCGCGCCGCAGCCGGGCTGGATTGGGCGCAGAAGCCAGGAGCGGCCCGAGAAGGCCCGCGGCGCAAATCTCGGAGCAGACCTCAGCGGCCCGGCGCGCGCAGAGAAGCTTGAGGGTCTCGGTCCGAACTCTTTCGCGCGACAGCGAGGCCAGACCATCGCGCTCGCGCATGGCGGCTGCGAGCCCTGCGGGGTCGAGCGGCCCTTCGCCGAATTCCGCGGAGAATCGGAAGAACCGCAGGATGCGCAAATAATCCTCGCGGATGCGGCGCGTCGGCTCGCCGATGAAGCGAATCTTTCGCGCTGCTATGTCGTCGAGCCCGCCGACGTAATCATGGAGCCGTCCGTCTCGCCCCATGGAGAGCGCGTTCATCGTGAAATCACGCCGTAAGGCGTCGATCTCGAAATCGCGGCCGAAACGCACCTTGGCGCGGCGTCCGTCTGTCTCGACGTCCTCGCGCAGACTGGTGACCTCGAAACTCTGGCCGTCGACGAGAAGGGTCACGGTGCCATGATCGATTCCGGTGGGGATGCAGCGCAGGCCCGCCGCCTTCGCGCGCGCCGTCACCGTCTCGGGGTCGGCTGTGGTCGCGAGATCGATTTCATGAACGTTGCGCGCAAAAAGCGCATTGCGCAGGGCGCCTCCGACGATCCTCGTTTCATCGCCGTCCCGATCGATCGCGTCGAGGATCTGAATCAGCGCGGGGTCGCGCAGCAGAACGGTCGCGGCTTCCGGCGCGGGGATCCCGGCGCAGTCGTCGTCGCGCCGGCTCATTGCAGGCGGCCCGGAACCAGCCTGCCATTTTCGATATGGGCGGGGACATAGGCGCCTTCGTGCCGTACCGCGAAAACGCCGAAGGCGATCATGCCGGCTGCGGCGATCGCGAGCCCCGCAAGGAACAGCGACGCGACGGCGCTCTGAGTCCAATGGTCGACGGCGAACGGATAGTTTCGGCGCAGCGCGAGATAGATCACATAGGCGACGAAGGGGGAGACGAACAAAAGCGCCGGCTCCAGCATGATCCGCCACATCAGCCATAAAGCCTTTCATAGAGATTGCGGAGAATCCCCGCTGTCGCGCCCCAAATATAGCGCTCGCCATAAGGCATTGCATAAAAATGGCGTATCTTTCCCGCGAACTCGCGCGACCCGCGGAAATGATTGGCGGCGTCCATCAAAAAGGCGAAGGGCACCTCGAAGGCCTCCGCGACCTCGTGAAAATTGATCTCGAGCGCGAGCGGCGGCGTCACCTTGGCGACCACCGGAAGGATGCGAAAGCCGGTGCCGGTCCAAAGCGGATCGAGATAGCCGAGCGGCTCGACCCGTCCGCGGTCGAGGCCGATCTCCTCATGGGCCTCGCGCAGCGCCGCGGCGATCGGGCTTTCGTCCTGCGCGTCGATCTTTCCACCGGGAAAAGCGATCTGGCCGGAATGCGCGCGCAAGGCGGCTGCCCTGAGGGTCAGAATGACGCTCACCTGGCCTGGATGATCGACCAATCCGACGAGGACCGCCGCCGGCCGGGCGCCCGAAAAATGCAGCGGGTCTCCGCCCGGCTCATTGGGCGCGGCTTCGCCGAGAGCGATGAGGCTCTCGCGGCTCGCGCATTCAGGCTCCAGCGAAAGCCGCGATCTGATGCGGTCGAAGACGAGCTCCGGCGCAAAGCGCGCTTCAGGCGGATTGGCGGCCAAAGTTGGGTCCCTCGTGGTTTTCGCCCTCATCTTTCGGTTGCTCCTTGCCTTCCATGGGGAAGAAGGCTCCCGCCGAGGCCACGCCGAAGCAAAGCGCGCCCTCATGCCGCCGGAACTCGCCAAGCGCAATGAGATCGAGCGACAGAGCCCGCGTCGCGAGCGCCCACAGATCGGGGCGAACCTGGATATAAGGCTTCACGCCCCCTGCTTCGCCGGTCTCGAAACGAATCGGATGGGCGGCGTCGGCGGTGACCCAATCATCGACATTGGTGCGAAACCGCAGGACTTGCCCGGAATCTTCCGTCGTCACAGTCATCTCCACGGCGATGAAAGGCGCGTCCTCGACGACGATCCTGACGCGCTCCACCGGGGTCGCGAGAACGTAACCGTCGGCCTCCTTGCGAAGGATGGTCGAGAATAGGCGGACGAGCTCGGGCCGGTTGATCCGGCCGCCTTGGTGGAACCATGAGCCGTCACGCGCGATTCGCATGTCGATCTCGCCGCAGAAAGGCGGCTCATTCGTCGCGCGGTCGTCGCCCATGAAAAGCCCTGCCTCCGCTTGTCGCCGTCCGCGCGCGGCGCGCCGCCGGCGAAAGCCCTCAATCCGACGCGATCCTGCGAGATCCGAATGGACAACGCGATTTTGACGCGCAATCTAATGGGCTATAAGCGAAAGGAAAGCATTCGGCTTTCTTCGCGGCGGCCGCATGGAAAGGCGAGACCACATGCCGGAAGCAGTCACAGCTTCGTTTGAAGACGCCGTCGCCCGAACCGCCGAGACCGCGCTGGAGCGAATCGCCGCAGCGCGCGCCTCGATCGAGACCGTCATCTTCGGCCAGGCGGAAGTCGTCGAGCAGAGCCTCGTCACGCTCTTGTCCGGCGGCCATGGCCTGCTCGTCGGCGCGCCGGGCCTCGCCAAGACGAAGCTCGTCGAAACCTTAGGCATTGCGCTCGGCCTGGACGCGCGGCGCGTCCAATTCACGCCTGATCTCATGCCGGCCGATATTCTCGGCTCGGAAGTCTTGGAGGAGGCGGCCGATCGGCGGCGGAGCTTCCGCTTTATCCGAGGCCCGATCTTCGCCCAATTGCTGATGGCCGATGAGATCAACCGCGCGAGCCCGCGCACGCAATCGGCGCTTCTGCAGGCGATGCAGGAATATCATGTCTCTGTCGCCGGCGAGCGCCACGATCTGCCGCAGCCTTTTCATGTGCTGGCGACGCAAAACCCGCTCGAGCAGGAGGGAACCTATCCTCTGCCCGAAGCCCAGCTCGACCGTTTCCTCATGCAGATCGACGTCGCCTATCCGGACCGCGCCTCTGAACGGCGCATCCTGATCGAGACGACCGGCGACGCGCAGGCCCAGGCGAAGCGCGCCATGACCGCCGAAGATCTGATCGCGACCCAGCGCCTCGTGCGTCGCCTGCCAGTGGGCGAGAGCGTCATCGAGGCCATCCTCGACATCGTCCGCGCGGCTCGTCCGGACGACGGCGATCCTGCGATCGCGAAGCATGTCGCCTGGGGGCCTGGACCGCGCGCCGCGCAGGCCTTGATGCTCGCCACCCGCGCCCGCGCGCTGCTTGCCGGGCGGCTGTCGCCTTCGCTCGAGGATGTCGCGGCGCTCGCCACGCCCGTTCTGAAGCACCGCATGGCTTTGACCTTCGCCGCTCGCGCCGAGGGGGAGACCGTCGCGAGCCTCGTCGCCAAATTGACGAGCCGGCTCGGCTGATCATGGCGCAGGCGCGCGTGCTCGCAAAAGAGGAAGGCCGGATCGGGGCGCGCCAGCTGAACGAGGCGCTTCTGCTCGCACGGCGCTTTCCGGGCTTGCTCGTCGCCGCAAAGGAGGTCGCCGCGAGCGTCATGCATGGCGTGCACGGGCGGCGACGCGCGGGCTCAGGCGAAACCTTCTGGCAATTTCGACCGTTCGTTTCCGGCGAAGCCGCGAACAGGATCGATTGGCGCCGCTCCGCCATGGACGACCGGCTCTATGTTCGCGAGCGGGAATGGGAGGCGGCCCACACGGTCATGGTCTGGATCGACCGCTCGGCCTCGATGAGATTCTCCTCGCAGCTCGCCTTGCAGCCGAAGATCGACCGCGCGTTGGTCCTCGGGCTCGCGGCGGCCGATCTTCTGACTCGCGGCGGCGAACGCGTCGGCTTGCTCGGACTGACGCGCCCCATAGCCGCCCGCGACGTCGTCGAGCGCTTCGCCGAAGTTTTGCTGCGGGAGGAGTGCGCGGGCGATTTCCGGCCGGCGGAGCTTCCGCCGGCGGCGCGCTTGCCCCGCAACGCCCAGGCTATCCTGATCGGCGATTTTCTGAGCGAGCCCCGCGACGTCGCCGCCGCGATCGAGACCTTGAGCGGCGGCGGCGCACAGGGCCATCTCGTTATGATCGCCGATCCGGTCGAGGAGACTTTTCCTTTTTCCGGGCATACGGAGTTCCTCGACGTCGATTCCACCGCGCGGCTGCGCGTCGGCCGGGCGGAGGCGTTTCGTGACGCCTATGTCCGCCGCTTGGCCGCCCATCGCGACGCCGTTCGGGCGGCGGCGCGCGCGCGCGGATGGAGCTTGATGCTGCATCGGACGGACCGGCCGGCTTCCGAGGCTCTTCTGGCCTTGCGCATGCATCTCGAAGCTTGTCGCGATCCTGCGCTGCGAGGTTCGCCCTCCTGATGCTTGGTCTTCCTCTCGCTTTCTCAGCGCCTTTGGCGCTCGGCGCTCTCGCTCTCTTGCCGGCGCTCTACATCCTGCTGCGCGTCACGCCGCCGACGCCGCGTCGAGAGCCGTTTCCGCCGCTGCGGCTGTTTCTGGACCTGCATCCCGCCGAGGAAACGCCGTCGCGGACGCCATGGCCGCTTCTGCTTTTGCGCCTCGCCGTCGCCGCCTGCATCATTTTGGCCATGGCCGGGCCGATTTGGAGTCCCCTGCCGATCCTCTCTGTAGGAGGGGGGCCTTTGCTCGTCGTGATCGACGATGGCTGGCCGGCGGCGCCGAGTTGGGATCGCCGCATCGCGGCCGCCGCCGCGCGAGTCGAGGCGGCCGGGCGGGGCGCGCAGCCGATCGCCGTCGCCGCCGCCTCGGACGGGCCTCGTGAGATCGCGACCGGCGACGCCGCTAAGGCGTTGGAACGGCTCCGCGCGCTCGCGCCGGCGCCTTACGTTCCTGATCGGCTTCCTCTACTCGGGGCGATCGAGAAATTCAGCGGCCGCCACCCCGATGGCTCGATCGTCTGGATCGCCGACGGAATTGAGCAGGGTCATGCGCGCGATTTCGCCGCAAAGCTCGCCGCGCTGCCGGGCCATGTCGAGATTTTGGCGGGCGCCGATCCGGTTCGCGCCTTGGCCGGGCCGCAAAACCTCGCCGGAGGGCTCGAGGCGCGCGTGCTTCGCGCGGCGCGCGGTGGACCCGAGCAAGGGATTGTCCGGGCGCTCGATCTGAAGGGCCTAGCCATCGGCGCGGCGCCCTTCGACTTCGCTGGAGCGACGGAGTCGAAGGTCCGGTTCGACATGCCCGTCGAATTGCGCAACGAGATCGCCCGGCTCGAAATTGTCGACGAGCATTCCGCCGCGGCGGTTTCGCTCCTCGACGAAAGATGGCGCCGCCGCCGCATCGGCCTCGTCAGCGGCGAAACCGCCGATCTTTCGCAGCCTCTTCTCGCCCCCGACTATTATCTCAGGAAAGCGCTGGGGCCTTTCGCCGACGTCCGCGAGGCGAAGCCGGGAGAGGCCGAGCCCATTCGGGCCTTGCTCGCCGAACATGTCGCGATCATGATTCTCGCCGACATCGGCGCCGTATCCGGGCCGGCCCGAGAGGATCTGCTTCGCTTCGTCGAGGAGGGCGGAGTCCTCTTGCGCTTTGCGGGCTCCCATCTCGCCGCAGGGGCCGACGATCTCGCGCCGGTCCGGCTCCGGCGCGGCGGGCGGGTGCTCGGTGGCGCCATGTCTTGGGACACGCCGAAGACGTTGGCGCCCTTCGATGGCCGAAGCCCTTTCTTCGGGCTCGCCGTTCCGGCGGAGGTGACGGTCAGCCGGCAGGTTCTGGCTGAGCCAGACCCCGGCCTTCCGGCGAAGACCCTGGCGCAGCTCTCCGATGGAACGCCGCTCGTGACCGCCATGAAGATCGGAAAGGGCATGACCATTCTGTTCCATGTGACGGCCGATACGGCTTGGTCGAATCTGCCGCTCTCGGGTCTGTTCGTCGACATGCTGCGCAAGATTGTGGCTTTGTCCGGTCAGCCGGATCAGGATGCGGCCAAGGGCGGCGTCGATGCGGAGGCCGACCAAGCCCGCATGTTGGCGCCGAACCGCATCCTCGACGGGTTCGGCGTCCTCGGCGCGCCGCCGCCGAGCGCCAAGCCCGTTTCAACTGGATATGAGGGGCCAGCGGATGCGGAGCATCCGCCTGGGATTTACGGCTCCGTGGACGCGTTTCTCGCGGTCAATGTCCTGCGTCCCGACGACGCGCTGGCGCCAGCGGATTTTTCGGGCCTTGGGCTCGATTTGGCGCCGCTGCAGCGCTCCGAGCCGATCGATCTCAGGCCCTGGCTAATCGCCGCCGCCTTTCTTTTGTTCGCCGCCGACGCCTCGGCGTCGCTCTGGCTCTCCGGCGGCCTTCGCCCACGGCCCCGGCGCGCTGCGGCGGCGATCGCCGCCTTCGCCATCCTGGCTTGCGGGTTTTTGGCCGCGCCCGACCGAGCCGTCGCCGACCCGGCTGCGTCGGCGCTCACGCAGCGCGATCTCGAATCGGCGCTGAACACGCGGCTCGCCTATGTGGCGAGCGGCGATCCCAAGGTCGACGAGGCGAGCCGACAGGGTCTTGCAAGCCTTTCCCGCGCGCTCGCCCGCCGCACGTCGCTCACCCCTGGAGAACCCGTCGGCGTCGATCCCGCGCGCGACGAGCTGGCCTTCTACCCGCTCCTCTATTGGCCGATCTCGGCCAAGGCCGCGCAGCCGCCGCGCGCGGCGGTCGCCAAGATCAGCGGTTATATGAAGCAAGGCGGGACAATTGTCTTCGACACGCGCGATGCGCTCTCCGCGCATCCGGGCGGCGCGCCGACGCCGGAAGCGCTTTGGCTGCGCCAATTGCTCGACGGCGTCGACGTGCCGGAGCTCGAGCCAGTGCCGCCGGATCATGTCGTGACCAAGACTTTCTATCTGATCGACGGATTTATCGGACGCTACGCCAATGGCGAGACCTGGATCGAGGCCTTGCCGCCGGCCCCGACAGACGGCGGCCCGCGGCCGGCTCGCGCCGGCGACGGCGTATCCCCGGTCATCATCACCTCCAACGATCTCGCCGCCGGTTGGGCGAGCGACTCGGACGGAGAGAGCCTTTATGCGCTGACGCCGGGCGGTCGCCGACAGCATGAAATCGCGCTTCGCGGCGGGATCAACCTGGTGATGTATACGCTGACCGGCAATTACAAATCCGATCAGGTCCATGTGCGCGATCTGCTGGAGCGGCTCGCGCATTGAGGCGCCCTCGGATCCATTCATCCTGTTGGATCGAAACATCCAACAGGATGAATGTGATCGCACTTTTTCGCGACCCACTCTCGCGCATATTCCAATCGAATCGAACCGGTCGGATCGACCAGAATAGACTCGCGTTTTTGAAGCAGGCGCGGCCTACCGCCGCGGGAAACGAAGCTGCGGGGGCATGTTGGGCGGGAGGCCTCCATTGGGCGACACAGCGCCAGGCGGCATTCCCGGCCGCGGCGCTCCTGGGAGTCCGCCCGGCATTCCTTCCGACGCAGCGTCCGAGTTGCGGGTAGGCAGGGCGAGGGTGAATTCCTGGTCGCTCTTTGCGAGCTTGGCGGATCTCCCGTTGACAGACCGCAAAATCCAGCCGTCTTCGGCTTCGCCGATATGGCGTCTGACGACGGCGTTCGACGTTTGGTTGGAAAAAATTGCGATGCTCTGGCTCGCGTCGACGACCGTTCCGAGCAGCGTCAGCGATGGCGGCATGGTCGATGGCGGTTCAGGCGGCGGCGGAGGCGGCGCTTCGACCATAGGCGGGGGGACGAAGGCGTCGGGCGCGCGCCTGGACGAGGTGAAGAGCGGCCGCTCCCTTGTGGCCGCCAAGCTGTCGACGGGAATGTCCCAGAGAGGATTGGGGCTCAGGGCGCGCTCCGGCGTGCCGGGCCGCGCCGGGACGACGGCGCGCTGCGGCGGGACGCTTGGCTGTTCTCTGCTAGGAGGGCGGCTTGCGCCGAGATCGCTTTCTATCAGATTGGCGCGCAGAGGCGTCTGAGCCGCAGCGTCGACCGAAGCAAGAGCGCCGAGAGCCGACAAAAGGCACGCTAGAGCCGGACGGATCATTTTTCCACCTGCCACTGGCCAGAGACGTCGATTCGAACGCGCATCGGACCTTCCTTATCGCTGCTCGACTGCGGCGTTTGGATCACGAGCTGTTCGATGAAGAGAAACGGCATCCCCGCTTCGAGATCATAAAGCAAAGGCTGCAAGCCCGTTTGAGAAATTTCACAATTGACGGTGACGGTGACATAGCCTTGCTCGGCCTGGGTCCCTTGAAGGTCGATCTGGGAGGAGCGGACATTGCCGCCCGCTTGCGCGACCGCCGCGCCGACCCTCTGCTGAAGCGCCGCTCCGGCGACCGTCACGGTTCGGCCCTCCAAAAACGGAGAGCCGGACGCGCCGCCGCCCGGCGGCGTGAGCTGGGCCGCCTGCCTGCCTCGCTTTTCGATATTGTCGAGAAGCTCCGAAGCGGTCGAATAGGCTTGGTAATCATCGATCAGGCTCGAAAGCGAGGACCAGACGATGAGCGCAAATCCGGCCATGGCCGCGGCGAAGCCGGCGAGCGCGAAGGCTTGGTCGCGCGTCAGACCCCGGAGCAGAGATCGAATCCTGTTCATCGGCCTGCCGTGTAGACGGGTTGGACTTTGGCCTCGATCGAGAAATGCTCGGCGCTTTCATTTGCCGAGCGCGTCGTCGGAGCGAAAAAGACCGCCTTGGAAAAATGCGCCGATTGCTCGAGGAGCCGGATCAGCGAGGGCGCGTCCTGCGTCAGGCCGATGATCTGAATCTTGTCGCTGAGGACGCGAAGCTCGGTCAGATAGGTATGGTCAGGCAAGATCTGCGACAAGGCGTCGACGACGATGACGCTCGACGCGGTCTCCCGCTTGCGTCTTTGCAGCGCGGCCGCGGCCTCGCCTGTCGCGTCATGCGCCGATCGCAGTTCCGCCCGGCGCGCCGCAATGCGTTGGTTTAGTTGGTCGGTCCGGTCCTCGAGGTCGCCGCCGACGCCGAAAACGGCGAGGAGGGCGACGGCGGCGAGCCCTCCGCCTGCGGCGAGCGACGTGACGAGAGCCCTCCGCAGCCGCTGCGCCTGACGGGCGCCTTCGACTTTTCGTTCGAGCACTTTGATGAGCGGCTGGCTCGGCTCGGCGCCTGGCATGGGCGCGCAAACGATGATCGAATCGACGCCGAGCTCGGAGAAGGCGTTGACGAAAGGCGCGATCAAGCTGCGCGCGGTCGCCGCGATGGTGACGACGATCCGATCGCTTTCGCCTTGGCCCAACCTGCGCCAGCCAAAGGCCGCCTCGGCGGCGGTCCAGGGCGTCAGCCGGTCGATCTGGGCGCGGATGATGCCTTCGAGAAAGTCCGAGGCGCGGCCCGGCAGCTCGAGCGGTCGAAACATGAATCGCGTCGGCTGAAGCACGAGCTCGACCTTGGCGCGGCGAAATTTCGCGGCTAGATCGTCCGAAGTCGGCGCATCGACGCGCCCGTCGATGATCCGGAGCGGCGCGCCGTCGGAATCCGGGTTTCCGTTTCCGTCCGTCTGGTCGAGCGTGAATGCGCCGTCTTGGCCCTCGAACAGGCGCAGCTGCGGAGTCGAACGCACGTTCTCGCGAAGGGCGAGAAGCGCCGCTTCGAGATGAGCGATCCAACGCCAGAACGCTTCGGCGATCCTTGCGCGCCAAGTCATGTTTGTATTCGCCAAATCATATCAGAGTTCGCCACATCGCTTTGGAACCGCCAAATCAATTCCGGGTCAGTCGATCATTACATTACCTATCGGCGGCATTTGTCAGACCGGTCCGTCAAAATCGTCGCGCCACGATAAGATTCGATAAGGCTCCCCGCCGGGCTCGAGAACGAGGATGACGACCTCGGCGTTGATGCTGCGTCCGTTCTCGAAGGCGACGCGAATCTTGGTCCTGGTCGCCTTGCGGGGGTCGATTGCGACGCTGGAGCGTGCGGCGCCGAGAAGCGACAACACTGCTTGCGGCTTGAGCGCTTGGCGTTTCTCGAGAATTTCCGCGACCATATCAGGGTTAATCTTGGGCAAGGCGGCGACGATCTCCGGTGCGGCCAGGATCACGTCGATCTCCGCGCGGCCGTTGAAGACGGTTACGAAAGGGAGAGCCTTCTCGACAAGCTCCGGCGGCAGGCTCGCGACGAGGCGCAATTCGTCGACGTTCTGGAACGGCGCCTTGCGCGGCCCATAGCTCAAACCGGCGTCGCGATAGACTTCGGATTCCTTGCTTTGGCCGGCGACGTCGTCCTTGTTGCGCCAACCGATCACGCGATCAGCGTAATTTTGTGCGGCCTCCGGTTGCGCCCCGAGGGTCTTGAAGAGGCCGGCCAGTAATTCCTTGGGCGCCAAATTAAGATCGATTCGAGCCCCTTCCGACTGAAATTCGACGCCGACATCGGCCTCTCCGAGCTGGAAGGAGAAAGCGCCGGACGTCGGCCGCGCACTCTCCTGGGCGCCGAGGAGCCGATAGGCCGTAAGCTCGATCCCCGCCGTGACCAGGGCTTCCGCCCGAATCCGGTCGCTTCCGACGCGCGCGCCGGCGGCGGTGCTGGCGACATATAGGGCGTAGACCGAGGCGAGGGCCGCGAGCGCCGCAAGGATCCAGAGGACTGCCACGATCATGAAGCCGTCGTCGTGCGCCGCGCCCGGGGAGATCCGTCGGGCGGCGATCACGTCGCGAGAAATGCTAGTCTTCGCCGCGGTCTTCATGGCGCTTTTGGACCATTCGGCCTGGTGAGTTGCTGAATGCATCCCAGCGCGGAATTTGCGCGGACGCATTCGGCCGGGGCGTTGACGTGCAGGAGGGTCGCCGTTGAGACCGCGATGATCTCGTCCGACGCGCGATCACGGACCGTGACCCGCACGGCTTCCGGCAGAAGGGTGGCGTCCCGCCATGTTTCCCGCCAGTCGCGGTCGTGGCCCGCGAAAGAGAACGTCAGCCGATAGGCGTCGCGAACGAGGGCGATCGGGTTGGTGAATTCGAGGGCGGAGACCTCTCCCGCCCTGATCGGCCTAAAGGGCGCTCTCGCCCGCACGAGATTGTGGCTTTCTTCGTCTTCCGCGAGCCGCACGATCTCGAGCCCAGGCGTTCCGCTTACGCCGAGCGCTGTCCGAACAAAGGTCGCGGAGCTTGGCCCCCCCTCAAATAAGGGCCTCGTTCCCTCGCCCGACACGAATTCGGCCGCGACGAGATCGGCGACGATCCGGTCGAGCCCGAGGCCCAGCAACTCCACGCGTTGGGTTCGATGGAATCCGGCTTTCCAGTTCGGCAGCCATTGCGCGGTCACTGTGGCGAGAATGGCGAAAATTAGTCCGGTCAAGGCGACCGCGACCAGGGCCTCGATCATGGTGAAGCCTTGCGCGTCGCTCAGCAGGCGGCGGACAATGGAAAGGGCGCGCCTCACGGGCTCGGCCTTTGCCGCAAGCGAATGGTTTCGATCCGCAGCGTCGCCCCCGACGGCGATTGCGCCGTGACGGCGACGGCTTGCGGAATCCAGGGAATGGGATTCGCCGGATCGGCCGCCTGTTCCGGCCAGGGCAGGATTTCGACCAGCCACTCGTGTCCGTACATTTCGCCGGAAAGGGTTCCCGGCGTTAGCGTCGCGCGATCTGGAAGACCGGTTTCGATCGCGCGCAGGGTCTCGGCGAGCTCGAGGCGATGCTGGAGCCGGGAGGGCGCCTGAAAATTCGTCGCCATGAGCGATCCAATCGCGCTCAGGCAGATTGCGACGATGGCGAGAGCGACGAGCGCCTCGATCAGCGTGAAGCCCGCACAGGCCTCGCGCCGCCGGACGGAGGTTTCCGACGAGGGTTCAAAATGTCTTGGCAGGAACAATCTCAACGCCTCCCGTAAGCCAGGCGACGCGAATCTCGAAAGTCGCGCCGAGCCGCGAGAGCGAGAGCGTTCCGCCGCAGGACATGCCGGATGGGAAGAACCAGATCATGGCCCCGGCGTCGCGGCCCGCGCATTGCGCCGCAAGCACGGCGTCGAAAGCGACGTCCTCCGGCAGCTGCAGCACTTGCCCGCTCGCGCCCGAGCGGATCGTCTTCGCTGAGGCGCTGAGCTCCACGCCGACTTGCTGGCCGCGCCGGATCGCCGCGTTCCGATCGGACTTGAGCAGAGTCGCCGCCTCGACCGCATAGGCCTCGAGCCTCGCGCGCGAGGTGTGGCGCGGAAAGGCGGCGACCACGATGGCCGCGAGCATCGCCACTATGGCGAGGACGCAGACCATATCGAGCAGAGTGAACCCGCTCTCGCCGCTTTGTCGATCGGCGCTCCGCCGCCTCATCGCTTCTCCCAGCTCGTGATCGTCGGGGCGGTGGCGTTTCCGCCGTCCTGGCCGGAGGGTCCATTGGAGACGATGTCATAGGGGCCATGCTGGCCGGGCGAACGGTAGGCGTAAGGATGTCCCCATGGATCATTGGGGACGTTGCCGTTCTTAAGATAGGGCCCGTTCCATGCGGTCGCGCCGGCGGGCCGCTGCACGAGAGCCGTCAGCCCCTCGGAGGTCGAAGGATAGCGTCCGGCGTCGAGATAATAAAGATCCAGCGAGCTCGCGAAGCTCTGGATCTGAATGGTCGCCGCCTTGACCTTCGACTGGCTGAGGTAATTGAGAACGCGCGGCCCGACGAGACCCATGATGAGGCCGATGATCGTGATGACGACCAAAATTTCCACCAGGGTGAAGCCGTCGTCCTCGCCGAGGCCGCGCCTGTGGCGGCGCGCTCTGATCCTGGAAGGCTTGGGCGTCTTCAATTCTTTCATCACGATTGGCTCCGCGTTCATCCGACGACTTGGCTCACCGACATTAGCGCGGTCATGACCGATACGATCAAGCCGCCGACGATGATGCTGATTCCAACGATTGCGACCGGTCCGATAATTCCGACCAGCCGGTCGAGACTACGCTGCAGCTTAGCCTCATAGAATTCGGCGATGCGCTCAGCGAGCATGGGCAATTGCCCCGTCTCTTCGCCGAGCCGCAGCGTGCGGATCGCCATTGGCGGGATCGCCTTGGTTTCGGCGAGCGCGTCCGAGAGCTTGCCGCCGTGTCGAACGAGGTCGACCGTCTTGCTCCATGCGGGCGAGCGGCTCGTCGTCGCCATCATATCCGCGAGGATCCGCAAAGTGGTCGTGAGAGGGACGCCGCTGCCGAGCAGAACGCCGAGATTGCGGCAGAATATAGAAGTTCGGTGAAAGCTCAAAACTCTTCCCACCAGCGGCAGGCGCGCCAGCGCTTCCATGACGGAGCTTCTCACGATGGGCTGGCGTGATCCGTACCATCCGCCCCCGATGATGATGACGAGCGCCGCGCCGATCAATTGTGCGTGAGCGCGGAAAATATCGGACAGGGCGAGGAAGCCAGACACTACCGGGTCGAGCTTGGCGTTGAAGTCGCGCAGCACGGAAGCGAATTGGGGCAGCACGAAAGTGAGAAAAAACAGCAGGACCGCGCTCGCCGCGGCCAGAACGAAGCCCGGATAGCGCAAGGCGTCGCCGACCTTCCGGCGCAGCGCCTCCGCGCGGGTTCGTTCAGCGGCGAGAACCTCGAGGATATGCGGCAGCGTGCTCGAGGCCTCGCCCACGCGCACAAGGGCCAGATACATGGGCGAAAAGAGCCGCGGATGCTGAGACAAGGCGTCGGCGAAGCTCTCTCCCGCGAGGATCCCCGCCGAGATCTTGTTGATCGTAGGGCGCAGCCGCGAAATGTCGGAATCGTCGGAGAATAATTCGAGCGCGTCGTTGATCCGGGCTCCGGTCTTCAAGAGTAGCGCGAGATCGCCGGTGAAGAAGGTGACGTCCTCCGGCCGCGGGCCCGACAGGAAGGAGAGATCGAAACGCCAAGCTCCGCCGCCAGCGTCCTCGTTGATGGTTTCGATTGGAATGAGGCCGAGATATTCGATGCGATGCGCGACCTCGTCGGCCGTGGGCGCGGAAAGCGAGCCGCTCACCACTTCGCCGCTCTGGGTCAACGCTCGGTAACGGAAGCTCGCCATCGCCTCAGCGCACCGTCGTGACGCGGAGGACCTCGGCGACCGAGGTGAAGCCGGTGCGGCATTTGGCGACCGCGTCCTCGATCATGGTGGTCATGCCGGCGCGCCGCGCTGCGGAGTCGATCTCATGGGCGTCGGAATGCGCGCCGACGAGCTCGCGCGTCGCGCCGTTCAGCTCGAGAACTTCGAACACGCCGGCGCGGCCGCGATAGCCGATGCCGCCGCAGCGCTCGCAGCCCTTGGGCTCCCAGACCGAGTCGCCGGGCTCGAGCCCGATTGCCTGGTAGCGGGGATCGGCGTCAAAATCGGCGGCGCTCAGCACGCGCTTTTTCTTGCACCGGTCGCAGAGAATGCGGACGAGACGTTGCGCGACCACCGCCCGAAGCGTCGATTTGAGGAGAAATCCTTCGACGCCGAGATCGAGCAGGCGAGGGACGGCCGCCGCCGCGGTTTCGGTGTGCAAGGTCGTGAGCACCAAATGGCCTGTGAGCGCCGCATGGATGGCGATGCCCGCCGTTTCCGAATCGCGCACCTCGCCGACCATGATGACGTCGGGATCTTGCCGGAGGAAGGAGCGCATGGCCGTCGCGAAGTTGAGCCCGATCGAGGGTTTGACCTGCGACTGGTTCACGCCTTGAATCTCATATTCAACCGGATCCTCGATCGTCAGGATCTTGCGCGACGGCTCATTGAGGATGGACAGCAGCGTGGCGAGCGTCGTGGTCTTGCCGCTGCCGGTCGGCCCCGTCACGACGATCAAGCCGTGCGGCAGCGCGAGCAGACGGGAGATCACAGCTTCGTCGGCCGGCGAAAATCCGAGCTTGGCGATGTCGAGCAGGCCGCGGTCTCGCGGCAGCAGGCGGATGACCGCGGACTCGCCATGCTGGGTCGGCATGGTCGCGACGCGGATGTCGATTTCCGTGCGCGCCACCTTCTGGCGGGCTGCGCCGTCCTGAGGCAGGCGCCGCTCGGCGATATTGAGGCCGGCCAGGATCTTGATCCGCGAGATGAGAGCCTGCGGCAGCGCGTCGAGCGGGGCGGGCGTCGCCCGCAACAGGCCGTCCACGCGCATCCGCACCGTCAAGCCAGACCTAAAGGGTTCGATATGAATATCGCTGGCGCGCAGCTCCATCGCCTTTTCAAGCAGGTCGTTGACCGCGCGCACGACCGGCGCGCCGCTGGCGAGGTCGCGCAGGCTTTCGATGTCGTCGTCGGAGCGCGCGGAATTCGCGCCGGCGTCCGGCGCCGCCGCCTCTTCGCCGCCGAGCCGTTCGCCGAGTACGGTGGTTATGTCCTCGAAGGAGGCCACCTCGAGCTCGACCGGGCCGCCGAGGACGATTTCGGCGGCCCGCACCGAGGCCGCGTCGCTCGGATCGGCGACGGCGAGCTTGAACCGCCCTTTTTGCGCCTCGAAAGGAAAGATCGCCGTCTCGCGCAGGAAACGCGGCGAAAATCGTTCCGTCAGGGCGGAGGCCGCGACGAGCTGGGGCAAGGTCAATCGCTTGAGGCCATAGAACTGGGCCACTTCGTCGGCGAAGCCATTTGCGGAAAGATCCGTCGCCTCCCACAATTTACGTAAGGTGCGTTCTGGGCTAGTCTCGGCCACCGAGCTGAAGTTGATATTTGAGTCTGACAGTAAAAAGTTTTTTTCGTGCAAATGTCTTGCAAAGTCTTCGATGGCGGTCTTGGTCATTACGACAGCTCTCTGTCGGACTCGACGAATCTATGCCGCGCTGAAAAAGCGAACGAGCTAGTAGCGTTAGGGCGATTATGTGGCGACATGATGTCGAGCGTATTGCATTATATTTGGAATTCAGATTTCGACTTGACCAACCGGGTAAATTTGGCCAAGCTGAATCCCAGCATCAAAAAGACGGGATGTCGGCCCGCGATCCTAGCGGCGCTCTATGAGAAAAAGCAAATCCATGTGAGCGGTTCTCGTTTGTGAGCGGCTTTCGTCTTTAGTTTGAGTGGCTTTCGCTTCCAGGTTGGCCGTGTTCGCTAGGTTGCCTTGTTGTTCAGCGTCGGAACCCAAGAGTTGCGTTCTCGTCTCGCCGCATTGTTTGCGGCGCTTATTTTGTGCGCCTGCGGCATGCTCGCGGCTTGCTCCTCTCCTCCCCTCGGCAGCGTCGGCACCGAGGCGCCGGACGCATTAGACCGCGTTCGCGGCCTCGATCTGCAGCCACGCTTCCCACGTCCGACCGAATCCGTCAGCACGGGCACGGGCAATGATCGGCCCCTCGTTTATTACGGCAATGGCGGCGGCCAGTCAGCGCGTTTGCCCGGCAGCGCCAGCGGAGCCAGCGGGGCCAATGGAGAAGGGGTCGAGCTCAATTTCGAGAACACGCCGGTGACCACGGTCGCCAAAGTGATCCTTGGCGACGTTTTGGGCGTCGGCTATTCGATCGATCCGCGGGTGCAGGGCTCAATCAGCCTTTCATCCGGCCGGCCGATCCCCAAAGGCCGCCTATTATACGTGCTCGAGAGCGCGCTGCGCACCGGCAACGCTGTCCTGGTTCACGACGCCGGCGGCTATCACATCGTCCCGGCGGAGGAGGCGATCGGCAGCGGCGGCGTCGACCGCGCCGAACGCGACCGCATTCTTGAGCCCACCTACGGGCTGACGGTGATCCCGCTGCAACATGTGTCCGCGCCGACGATCATGAAGCTTCTGGAAGGTTTTGCGACCAAGCCCGGCGCCATTCGCGCCGATCCGGGAAACAACGTGATCCTGGTCGTGGGCAATGGCGTCGAGCGCAGCTCCGCTGTTGACACGGTTCTGAGTTTCGACGTGGATTGGATGCGCGGCCAATCGGTCGGGGTTTTTCCGGTCCATAATACGACCCCGGAGCCTTTGATCGGCGAGCTGGAAAAGATCCTCGATTCCGGCGAGGCCGGGATGAGCCAGAATTTGGTCAAGTTCCAGGCGATCAGCCGCTTGAATGCGGTCCTCGTCGTCGCGCGCAAGCCGGAACTGCTCCAAGCCGCGGGGAAATGGATCGGCCGGCTCGACGGATCCGCGACGGCGAGCACGGGCGTGAAGGTCTATCGTGTTCGCTATGGCGACGCCAAGCAGATCGCCAAATTGCTGAGCGATCTGTTCATCGGCGGAAGCGGCGGATTGTCCGAATCCGCGACGAACCAGATCGCGCCGGGCGCCGGCGCGTCGAGCTTGGAAAGGCTGACCGGCGGCTCGTCTTCCACATCGGGCGGCTCTTTGGGGGGCTCTTCGAGCGGCTCTTCGGGGAGCTTCGGCTCTTCGACCGGGACTGGCTCTTCATTCGGAAACAATCAGTCGGGTAGCGGTAGCGGCGGCGGCTCGTCGGGGCAAACGCAAAATCCGTTCGGGAGCTTGCGTTCGAACGATGGCCAAGACGGCGGCGGCTCCGCCACCGGCTCCAACGCCTCGTCCGCGTCATTCAAAAGTGGTCCGGGCGGGGCCTCGTCTCTTCTGCCAGGCGTCAGGATCATGGCCGACGCTGTGAACAACACCGTCGTGATCTACGCCAACCAGGAAAATTACCGCGTTATCGAAAGGGCGCTCAATCAGCTCGATCGTCCGCGCATGCAGGTGGCGATCGACCTGACCATCGCCGAGGTCACGCTCACTGATCAGCTTAATTACGGGGTCCAGTTTTTTCTCGGCCACACATACGCCAGCACGTCGTCCAGCGGCACGTCGACGACCACCGCCGGAGGCAACTCAGTCGGGAACTCGTCCAGCGGCTCGCTGCCCCTTAGCACCAGCCAGGCGGGCTTCAACCTGGTTCTCGGCTCGAAATATACGCCGAACGTCGTCATCAACGCCCTGCATGATGTGACGACAGTCAAGATCCTTTCGAATCCATCCATCGTGGTCATCGACAATCAGGTCGCAACCCTCACCGTCGGCGACCAGGTGCCTGTGTCGACGGGGTCGGCGACCGTGCTGACGTCGTCAAATACCGTCGTGAGCACGATCGATTACAAGAATACGGGCATTATTCTGCGCGTCCTGCCGCGCATCAACTCCAACGGCAATGTCCTGCTCGACATCGAGCAGGAGATCAGCGTGTGCCAAAATTGCCAGCTGTCCAACCCGAACCTCACGCCGACGATCTCGCAGCGCAAGGTCAAGAGCTCGATCCTGGTCGCGGATAGCCAGACCGTGCTGCTCGCTGGCCTCATTCAGGATAATCAAAACGGCGAGCGCGACGGCCTTCCCGGCCTCGATCAGATTCCGGTCATCGGCAACGCCTTCGTCAACAACAGCAGCAGGCAGGGTAAGCGCACCGAGCTCATCATTTTCATCCGCCCGCAGATCATTCGCGACGGGGTGGACGCGTCCTTTGTCGCGGAGGAATTGCGCTCGAAGATGAGGGGGGACAAGGTCGGGTCGCTTCATCCGCCGGGCGCGGTGTCGCCCAACCCTTGGGCCGTTCCGCAATGATCGCCGCGCATGGCCGTGGCGAGCCCAGTCGGCCGGAGCAGTCGTCCAGGACCCGTGGAGGCGATCGCGCGGCGGTGGCTCGTCGGGTCCTGGTCGCGACGCGCGGCGCGCGTCTCGAGCACGCCGCCGCCATCGCTTTTGGCGCGGCGACCGGACTTGCGAGCCTGATCCTCGTCCCGCGCCCCGCGGGCTATTTCGGCTGCGCCTTGGCGCTACTCATGATCGCCATCGCATTCGTCGACGCTCGGCGGTTCGTCATCCCCAATGAGCTGAGCTTCGCGGCCTTTGTTCTCGGACTCGCGGATGCAGCAAGCCAGGATTTCGCCGACCCTGGCGCAAGCGTCGCCGCCGCCGCATTGCGTGGGGCGCTCGTTGGTCTCGCTTTCTTCGGACTTCGCGAAGCCTATCGCGGGCTGCGCAAACGCCAGGGCATCGGGCTCGGCGACGTGAAGCTCGCTGTGGTCGCCGGCGTTTGGCTTGATTGGGCCTTCATCCCGGTTGCAGTGGAACTCGCGGCTCTGAGCGCGCTTGCCGCCTACGGGCTCGGCCGCTTGCGTGCGCAGGTCCCTATGCGACGCGGAGCGCGGCTTCCTTTCGGCCTTTTTTTCGCGCCGGCCATTTGGATCTGTTGGCTGCTCGAAGCTAGGCTCAACATATTTTGAAGTGGCTTCGTTCGCTTTGGCGATTGGCTCCGACTGCGGAGCCTCGGGCTCGGCGGTTCGAGCGGGAAGCGCTTTGGTGTAGGTAGAAGGAAAAGCCATGGCGATCAGCGCGCTCGCACAATGGATCAGGAGCGCCTCGCCGTCGGGCGGGGCTCGAACCAAGCTCCGCCGCTGCGCCGCGGCTTTCCTCGCTATTGCGCTCTGGCCGGCGAGCCTTACGGCCGGGGACGCCTTCCGGGCAGGGAACGCCGCTTACGCCGCCCATCATTATGCGGAAGCCGCGAAAATTTTCTCGGACCTTGCGGTTCAAGGCGATCCGCGCGCTCAGACGCTTCTTGGCTTCATGTTCGCCAATGGCAGGGGCGTCCCGCAAAATTTCATCGTTGCGGCGGGATGGTACCGTTGCGCCGCGAAGCAGGGCTTTGCGGCCGCGCAATATTTCCTCGGCGTTCAATATGACAAGGGCCTCGGCGTTCCGCAGGATTTCGTCATGTCCTACGCCTTGCTCGATCTGGCGGTCGCAAGCGCCGGGCCGGAGCGCCATTATTGGGTGAAGATCCGCGACGCCGTGCTAACCAAATTGACTGTGGCCGAGACCCTTCAGGCGCAGCAAATGGCTTTTCTCGGGCCGCCGTTGGGACCGTGCCTGCCGATCGTCGTCGGCTATTGACGCCGTTGTCGTCCTCGGCGGCTCGTCGCGCGAGGCGTATATCGGCGGTAAATCAGCGCCTTAGCGGACAACGAGAGCCTGTCGCGGCTGGCGCGGGGTTTGACGCGGGAACGGGTCCTAGCGTATAGGAATCGCAGCGGCGACGCTTTCAAGCGGGTGTAGCTCAATGGTAGAGCAGCAGCCTTCCAAGCTGAATACGAGGGTTCGATTCCCTTCACCCGCTCCAAGCTCCGCCTCATAGGGGCGAAATGTCCCGAAAGCCGGTTCCGCGTCCCACTCTTGACGCGCGCTCCGGTAATTTGCCCATGCCAGGAAACAGAGAGGCTGCGAGCCTTAGATTGGAGCGGGGTTCGATCGAGGGTGCGTCAAACGCCTTTCGCCAAAACGCTTTCGGACGGAATGGACTCATTCGGCCGATTGGAAATCGCTCCCGTTTCAAAGATTTAAGCATATTCTGATCAATCAGATTAATTCGATCTGATCAGAATATGCTCCAGGCTATCTTCGTTGCGCGCCGCCGGCTACGTCGTTAAATGCGACCAATTCAACTTGCGAAATGCGGACGACCATCGTCGTTCGTGTCATATCTATTTATGTTGCTCAACGCCTTTAGGCCAATTCATGGCAATAATTTTATAGGTGCGGCAATATTATCACGCAAAGCTTTTTATTTCCAGCGTATATACAATATATATTGGTCTGCGCCTCCACCGTGCTTTATCACTTAAGCGTTGCGCTTAGGCTATTGCGGCGTGGGAGAGGCTATGCGCCAGGGTTTGACTCGCTTCGTCCAAGGGACCAACAATCGAAGCAGGTTGCACGCAATGCGTGTCGCGACCGCCGCGATCCTCGCCGCGGGCTTCGCCGCGGCTCCCTTTGAGGCTGTGCGCGCTGAAGATGCCGCGCTTGCTTCGCCGTCCACCGCGCCAGCTTCGCCGCCGACAGTCGCCAACGCCGAACAGCCGAGCATTTCGTCATCTGTTCCGGCTTTGGGCGATTTCAAGAAAGCGCTGCTCGATCGCGGCGTCAATCTTCAATTGAACTATATCCAGGATACGTTCGGCAATCCGACCGGCGGCGTGAAGCAAACGCTCGATTATGAGAGTGTGCTGTACATGGTCGTCGACTCGAACCTCGGCATGCTCATGGGGCTCGACGGCATGAGCTTCCGCGTAAACGCCTATCAGATCCAGGGAAGGGGAATTTCCGCGCATAATATTTATAATCTCGCGCCGATCAGCAGCCTAGAGGCGCTGCCGACCACGCGCCTTTTCGAGCTTTGGCTCGAGCAAAAATTCTTCGGCGATCTGGTCTCGATCCGCGTCGGGCAACAGGTGGCGGACAATCAGTTCTTCAACACCGACGCAGGAGCGCTCTTCGTCAATAACTCCTTCGGCTGGCCGACCATCACCTCTTCTGACTTGCCGAGCGGCGGTCCGGGCTATCCTTTGAGCACGCCCGGAATCAGGGTCAAGGTCACGCCGAACGAACAGCTCGCGCTTCTCGCCGCCATATTCAATGGCGACCCTTCCGGCGCGGGCTTCACCGGGCAGCAGGAGGTGAAGGATCCGGCGGGCATAAATTTCCGCATCCAGGACCCGCCCTTCGTGATCGCCGAGGCTCAATACCGCTATAATCAAGATAAGAACGCGCCAGGGCTCGCCGGAACCGTCCGGGTCGGTGGATGGTATCATTTTGGCCCATTCAGCGATTATCATATCGGCTATGACGGCCAGTCGCTCGCCGCTCCAACGAGCAGCGGATGGCCGATGGTGCATAATGGTAATTTCGGCATTTACGGCGTCATCGATCAGATGCTCTGGAGATTGCCAGGCTCGGACGACCCGAAAAAAGGAATCGGCGCTTTCTCGCGCATCTCGTTTAGCCCTCCGGATCGCAACTTGATCGATTTTTATGCCGAGGGCGGCGTCGAATTCATGGGGCTCATCGCGCAAAGGCCCGACGATTCCTTTGGCTGCGCGGCGGTTTTTACACATCTCTCAGCGCCGGTTCGGGCCCTCGATCGGGATACGGCGTTTTTCTCCGGCGAGTCCAGGCCCTTGCGCAATTACGAGCTCGACCTCGAGGTCACCTATCAGGCGCAGATCGTTCCAGGCTGGATCGTTCAGCCGGATTTCCAATATATTTTCCATCCGGGCGGCGGCGCCGTCGATCCGATAAATTCGGCCGTCGGACGGATCCCCGACGCGGCGGTGTTCGGCATCCGCACCATGGTCAGCTTTTGAGCGGAATCAGGCCGCGGCTATGTCCATGCCGCCGGTCGCGAGAAATTTCTCCAGCCAATGGATGTCGTAGAGCGCGTTTTGGATATCCGCGTTGCGCACCAAGGTCTGGAACAAGGGAATTGTCGTGTCTATGCCGTCGATGATGAATTCGTCGAGCGAACGTCGCAGCCGCATCAGCGCTTCGTTGCGGGTGCGCCCGTGCACAATGAGCTTGCCGACAAGGGAATCATAGGTCGGCGGGATTACATATCCGGCATAGACGGCGCTGTCGACGCGAACGCCGAGGCCGCCCGGCGGATGATAATAGGCGATCTCGCCCGGCGACGGCCTGAACGTAGCCGGATGCTCGGCGTTGATGCGGCATTCGATCGCGTGGCCGTGGAAGATGACTTGTTCTTGCGTGAGGGAGAGCGGCGAGCCGGCGGCGATCTTGATCTGCTCGTTGACGAGATCTACGCCTGTGATCATCTCGGTTACCGGATGCTCGACCTGAATGCGCGTATTCATCTCGATGAAGTAGAATTGGCCGTCCTCATAGAGAAACTCGATCGTTCCGAGCCCCACATAGCCGAGCTTGCGCATCGCGCTCGCGCAGACCTCGCCGATATGGCCGCGTTGCGACGCGTTTAGGGCGGGGGATGGGCTTTCCTCCCAGACCTTTTGATGCCGGCGCTGCAACGAGCACTCGCGCTCGCCGAGGTGAATGGCCTTGCCGCGTCCGTCGCCTAGGATCTGGACCTCGATATGCCTGGGTTTCTCGAGGAATTTCTCGAGATAGACGGCGTCGTCGCCGAAGGCTGTCTTTGCTTCGAGCCTGGCGGTCGCGAGGGCGACTGAAAGCTCGCTTTGCGACCGCGCGACCTTCATGCCGCGGCCGCCGCCGCCCGCGGACGCCTTGACGATGACCGGATAGCCGAGCTCGCGCGCGACCGCGGCGGCTTCGTGATCGCCGGAGATCGCTCCGTCGGAGCCGGGCACGCAGGGGATGCCGAGCTCTTTCACGGTCCGCTTGGCCTCGATCTTGTCGCCCATCATGCGGATATGCTCGGCCTTGGGGCCGACGAAAACGATGTGATGATCGGCGAGGATTTCCGCGAAACGCGCGTTCTCTGCGAGAAATCCGTAGCCCGGATGCAGGGCTTCTGCGCCCGTGATCTCGCAGGCCGCGAGAAGCGCCGGGATGTTCAGATAGGAGTCGCGCGCCGAGGGCGGTCCGACGCAGACGGATTCATCTGCGAGCTTCACATGCATCGCCTCGGAATCGGCGGTCGAATGCACGGCGACGGTGGAGATGCCGAGCTCTTTGGCGGCGCGCAGAATCCGCAGGGCGATTTCGCCGCGATTGGCGATCAGGATCTTGTCGAACATGTTTCTTGCCGAACGTGCGGCCCTTATTCGATGACGAGAAGAGGCTGGCCATATTCGACGGGCTGGCCGTCCTGAACCAGAATGCCTGTCACGGTCCCGGCGCGGGGCGCGACGATTTCATTGAACGTCTTCATCGCCTCGACAAGAAGAAGCTTGTCGCCGATCTTCACGCGCGCGCCGATCTCAACAAATGGCGCGGCGTCCGGGGCGGAGCGCAGATAAGCCGTGCCGACCATGGGAGACTTGACCGCGCCGGGGGATTCCGCCGCAGGCGCCGAAGTCTGAGGCGCGCTGGCGGGAACGGGCTGGGGCGCCGCCAGCGACGCTGCTGGAGCCGGAGCGGCTGTCAGCTGCCTCGCTACGCGGATCTTGAAATCTCCATGCGCGAATTCGATCTCGGAGAGGCCGAGGCGCGTGACGATTTTCGCCAGCGCCTCGACAAGCTCCGTATCGACGGCTGCGCTATTGGAATTATCGGCCGGCTTTTCCCCCGGATATTTCATTTTCTTCGACTTTCGCTTGGTCCCGCGCCAGCGAGAAGGGCCTCCAGCGCGAGATCGTAGGATAAAGCGCCGAACCCCAGGATCACGCCCTGCGCGACGGGAGAAATGTACGAATGATGGCGAAAGGGTTCCCTTGCATGCACGTTCGAAAGGTGAACCTCGATGACTTTCGTCTTGGCGCCCTTGATGGCGTCTTGCAAGGCGATCGACGTATGGGTGTAGGCGCCCGCATTCAGGATCACGGGCTCGCCGGCTAGGCCCGCATTTTGCACCCAGGTCACGAGATCGCCTTCATGGTTCGATTGACGAAAGTGCAAGGCGATTCCATGCGAGTCGCAGACGGCGGCGAGCCGCGCCTCAATGGCGGCGAGCGTCGCGTCGCCATAAAGTTCCGGCTCCCGCGCGCCGAGGAGATTGAGGTTCGGCCCGTTCAGGACATGAATTGCGTTCATCATTGTGCGGCGCGTCGGAGCGATCGGCTTCCATAGCCGGGATCATCGCGAAATGAAAGCCTCGGCGCGCAGCCTTGTTCGACGGATCCGCGCCGTTTCAGTGGGCGGCAGGGCTGTCGTCGCGCCTTGCGGAGGCCTGAGCCGGAACGACCGCCCCCCAACGCTGAAGCCGCCGCAAACCTTGGGAATTGCGTTGCGGCCCTACTTGATTATATCTTTACAATCCGACTATAAGTCGATGACAAGCGGCGCGCGGCCTTTCGGTTGCGCGCCCTGATTTTTTGGGCGGGCCGCAAAGCTCGCACCTCTAGGCCGATCTGAATTCAAGGCTTTGCTGAAATGGTCAATCCATTCGTGTTTCTTCAGGACGTCCGCGCGGAAGCCACCAAGGTCACTTGGCCAACGCGCCGCGAGACGATGATCACGACCGGCTTGGTGATCCTCATGGTCTTTTTCGCCAGCCTGTTCTTCCTCGCCGTCGATCAGGGGCTGCGTTTGGCCGTCACTTTAATTTTGAGCCTAGGGCATTGAATTTAAATCGAAAGGGATTGGAAGATTACCCGATGAGCATGCGCTGGTACATCGTCCAGGCCTATACGAATTTCGAAAAGAAGGTCGCCGAATCGATCAAGGAGCAGGCGGCGCAGCGCGGCCTGACGGGCAAGTTCGAGGAAATTCTCGTGCCGACCGAGCAGGTCGTTGAAGTGCGCCGCGGCCGCAAGTTCAATTCGGAGCGGAAGTTTTTCCCGGGCTATGTGCTGATCAAATGCGATTTGTCCGACGACATTTACCATCTGATCAAGAACACGCCGAAGGTCACCGGATTTTTGGGCGCTGACAAGAAGCCCATGCCGATTTCCGACAGCGAGGCCGCGCGGATCAAGGGGCAGGTCGCGGAAGGCGTCGAGCGGCCCAAATCGTCAATCTCGTTCGAGGTCGGCGAGACGGTTCGCGTGGCGGACGGTCCCTTCGCCTCTTTCAACGGCGTCGTCGAGGAGGTCGACGAGAGCCGCTCCCGGGTCAAGGTCGCGGTGTCGATCTTTGGGCGCGCGACGCCGGTCGAACTGGAATATGCTCAGGTCGAGAAAGTTTGAGCGACAAGGGCTCGAAGGATCTGAGTTAAGGAGATTTTCGAGGGGCGGCGCGATGCGCGGCGCTTCGAGAGCGGCGCGAAATCCTGGGTCGAGCCTGTCTCGCCATAGGGCGAGCCGAACCGCGTGGCGGATCCTCGAGATCATCCGCGCGACAGACGTGGGAGATAGGTCCGGGGCGCCGATCCGGTCCCTGTCGGCACCACGACCGCAACCGCCGCGCCTTGGACAAGGGCAGGCATTGTTTGGGAGCATGATATGGCGAAGAAGATCACGGGCTACGTGAAGCTTCAAGTGCCGGCCGGGGCGGCCAATCCGTCGCCTCCGATCGGTCCCGCGCTCGGTCAGCGCGGATTGAACATCATGGAATTTTGCAAGGCGTTCAACGCCCGCACCGCACAGATGGAGAAGGGGACGCCGATCCCCGTCGTCATCACCGCCTATCAGGACCGGTCCTTCACTTTCGAGATGAAGCTGCCGCCGGTCTCCTACTTCCTGAAGAAGGCCTCCGGCATTCAGTCCGGGTCGAAGACCACGGGGCGCGGCTTTGTCGGGAAAGTGACCAAGGCGCAGATCAACGAGATCGCCGAGAAGAAGCTGCCCGATTTGAATTGCGCCACGGTGGAAGCCGCGGCGTCGATGATCGAGGGCTCCGCCCGTTCGATGGGCCTCGAGATAGTGGGGTAGGCAGATGGCGCATGTAGGCAAGCGCGTGCAGAAGTCGCGCGAAGGCATCGACCGGGTCAAGCTCTATCCGCTCGCTGAGGCGGTGAAGCTCGTGAAGGAGCGCGCCAGCGCGAAGTTCGACGAAACCGTCGAGATCGCAATGAATTTGGGCGTCGATCCGAAGCACGCCGACCAAATGGTGCGCGGGGTCGTGAACCTGCCCAACGGGACCGGCCGCACATTGCGCGTCGCGGTATTTGCTCGTGGGGCGAAGGCCGACGAGGCGACGGCGGCGGGCGCTGACATTGTCGGGGCGGAAGACCTGGTCGCGACGGTCCAGGGCGGAACGATCGCTTTCGACCGCTGCATCGCGACGCCCGATTTGATGCCGCTGGTCGGCAGGCTCGGTAAGGTCCTCGGTCCGCGTGGCTTGATGCCCAATCCCAAGGTCGGGACCGTGACCATGGACGTAGCCGCCGCGGTCAAGGCATCCAAAGGGGGCGCGGTGGAGTTCCGGGTCGAGAAGGCCGGGATTATCCAGGGAAGCGTCGGCAAGGCGTCCTTCGAGGACGACAAGCTCGTGGCGAATATCGCCGCTTTCGTGGATGCGGTTGCCAAGGCCAAGCCGCAAGGCGCGAAAGGCACCTATATTCAACGCGTGGCGATTTCCTCGACCATGGGACCGGGGGTCAAGGTCGATCCCGGGACGGTGCCGGCTTAGGGCGTGTTTCGGAAGAAGTCAGTCGGCTTTTTTGATTAAATCATGCTCCAGCTTTGCGGTTTGGATCGCCGTCGGCGGGCGCGGCGCTGCGAGTTTCCCCTAGGGAGATAAAAGCGCGCGCGCCCCTTGGCATTCTTCGGCGAGTGGTTTACATAGAACGTTCGGGGTCGATCGGAGATAGCGACCCCGCACCCATTCAAGCTTCCGCAACTCCAGGATGCCCTGTGCCATTGGCGCGGGGTGGCTTGTGGTGCGGCGGATAGGCCGGAGGATAGGCGGGGCCCGCCTGTCCCTTCCGGCCTTGTCCTGTCCAAGACTGCCGGCGCGATATTCCGCCTCTTCGGCGGCGTTCCGCTTAATCTCTCGACCGTTGTTCCGTCTTGTGCGGGATGGCGCGGGAAGCCGGCATAGACGGGGTGAAACCGGATTGTGGAGCGCAGGACGGCTCGCCGAGCCTGCTTCCTTCGAGTTTGGTCTAAATCCCTCTGTCCGGGGCGGCGCAAGCCCTCCGGGGGACAGGCACAGCGACGCTGCAGCGCGCGGGTCTTCCGCCGTCGCGCCAAGCGTCAGTTGCAGCCTGCGGACGCCCGGCTGAAGCCAGGCGCCCGCGCAAGGAGAAAGTAACTTGGACAGAGCGGAAAAAAAGGAAAGCGTCGCCGCCCTGGCGGAGGTCTTCAAGAAGACGTCCGTCGTCGTGGTCGCGCATTATTCCGGCCTGACCGTGGCGCAAATGCAAAATCTGCGCAAGCAGATGCGCGCAGCCGGCGCCACCGTGCAAGTCGCCAAGAACCGTCTCGTCAAGATCGCTCTCGAAGGCTCGGAGGTCGCTTCGATCTCGGGTCTGATGCAGGGGCCGACGCTGATCGCCTATTCGGACGATCCGGTGGCGGCGCCCAAGGCGGCGGTGGCTTTCGCCAAGGATCACGACAAGCTCGTCATCCTGGGCGGGGCCATGGGCTCGACCGCGCTGAATCCGGATGGGGTGAGGTCGCTCGCGACCCTGCCTTCGCTGGACGAATTGCGCGCCAAGCTCCTCGGCCTCATCCAGGCGCCCGCGACGAAGCTCGCGCAGCTCGCCAATGCGCCCGCCGCCAAGCTCGCTCGCGTCTTTGCGGCTTATGCCGATCGAGACGCCGGCTGACGCTGCGATCTTCATTCAGAGACAGCACACGAACAATTGAGACCAATCGAAGGAACTGAATAATGGCCAATTTGGAGAAAATCGTCGAGGATCTGTCGAGCCTCACCGTGCTTGAAGCCGCGGAGCTCGCCAAGCTTCTTGAGGCGAAATGGGGCGTTTCCGCCGCCGCCGCCGTCGCAGTCGCCGCTGGCCCGGCCGCCGCCGCCGCCGCGCCGGTCGAGGAGCAGACCGAATTCACCGTGGTGCTCGCGGCGGTCGGCGACAAGAAGATCGAAGTCATTAAGGAAGTGCGCGCGGTGACGGGCCTTGGCCTCAAAGAGGCGAAGGATCTCGTTGAGGGCGCGCCCAAGCCGGTCAAGGAAGGCGCCAGCAAGGAAGAGGCCGAGAAGATCAAGGCCGCTCTCGAAAAGGCCGGCGCCAAGGTCGAGCTCAAGTGATTTTTCACGGATCGCCGATGCGATCTTGAATTTTCCATGCGACGGCCCTGTGGACAACCGCAGGGCCGTCGATCCGTTGCTGAAAGGTCGATTCGGCCGTTCAGCGAAACGCCTCGCGGCTCCTGCGCCGCGGCGCGGGGGGCAGCGCAATGCTCGGCGTTTGTCCCGATTTTCCAGCGTCCAAGCTGGATGCGGCAGAGGCGGGCCTCCATCCGGGAGGCCGCCGTTTTGAAGAGGTGCGAGAAGCGACATGGCTCATCATTTGGCTCAAACCTTCACCGGCCGTAAGCGTATTCGCAAATTCTTTGGCCATATCCGCGAAGTCGCGGAAATGCCCAATCTGATCGAAGTTCAAAAAGCCTCCTATGATCAGTTCCTGCTCGTCGACGAGCCGCAAGGCGGCCGGCCGGACGAAGGGCTGCAGGCGGTCTTCAAATCGGTGTTTCCGATTTCGGATTTCTCGAGCACCTCGCTGCTCGAATTCGTCAAATATGAGTTCGAGCCGCCGAAATATGACGTCGACGAGTGCCGCCAGCGTGGCATGACCTTCGCCGCGCCGCTGAAGGTGACCCTGCGCCTCATCGTGTTCGACGTCGATCCCGACACCGGCGCCAAATCCGTCAAGGACATCAAGGAGCAGGACGTCTACATGGGCGACATGCCCCTGATGACGCTCAACGGCACCTTCATCGTCAATGGCACCGAGCGCGTCATCGTCTCGCAGATGCATCGCTCGCCGGGCGTGTTCTTCGATCACGACAAGGGCAAGAGCCATTCCTCGGGGAAGCTTCTTTTCGCGGCGCGAATCATTCCTTATCGCGGCTCGTGGCTCGACATTGAGTTCGACGCCAAGGACATCGTCTATGCGCGCATCGACCGGCGCCGCAAGATTCCCGCGACCTCGATTCTCTATGCGCTCGGCTTGGACGGCGAGGAAATCCTTTCGACCTTCTACAAGACGATCACGTTCGCACGGGACAAAGAAGGCTGGCGTCAGCCTTTCGATCCCGAGCGCCTGAAGGGCATGAAAGCCGTCGTCGATTTGCTCGACGCCGACACCGGGGAGGTCGTGCTCGAGGCCGGCAAGAAGCTCACGGCGCGCACCGCGCGCCAGCTCGCTGAAAGAGGCGTGAAGTTTCTGCGCGCGCAGGACGAGGATCTCTACGGGCAATATATTGCGGTCGATCTCTACAATCCTCAGACCGGCGAAATTTTCGCCGAAGCCGGCGATGAGATCAGCGCCAAGTCGCTGCCCTTGTTGATCGAGGCCGGCTTCGATGAATTGCCGCTGCTCGACATCGACCACATCAATATCGGTCCCTACATCCGCAACACGCTCGCGGTCGATAAGAACAGCACGCGCGAAGAGGCCTTGTTCGACATCTATAGGGTGATGCGGCCGGGCGAGCCGCCAACGCTCGAGACGGCGGAGGCGATGTTCCACTCCCTGTTCTTCGATCCGGAACGCTACGATCTTTCAGCGGTCGGCCGGGTCAAAATGAACATGCGCATGGATCTCGACGCGGCCGACACGGTGCGGACGCTGCGCCGGGAGGACATTGTCGCGGTGGTGCGGGCGCTTGTCGACTTGCGCGACGGACGCGGCGAGATCGACGATATCGACCATCTCGGCAATCGCCGCGTGCGCTCGGTCGGCGAGCTCATGGAGAATCAGTATAGGCTCGGCCTGTTGCGCATGGAGCGCGCCATCAAGGAGCGCATGTCCTCGGTCGACATCGATACGGTGATGCCGCAGGACCTCATCAACGCCAAGCCGGCCGCCGCCGCGGTGCGCGAGTTTTTCGGCTCGTCGCAATTGTCGCAGTTCATGGATCAGACCAACCCGCTGTCCGAGATCACGCATAAGCGGCGCCTTTCGGCTCTGGGTCCGGGCGGCCTCACGCGCGAGCGCGCCGGCTTCGAGGTGCGCGACGTGCATCCGACGCATTATGGCCGCATCTGTCCGATCGAGACGCCGGAAGGGCCGAATATCGGCCTCATCAACTCGCTCGCTACTTTTGCGCGGGTCAATAAATACGGCTTCATCGAAGCGCCGTATCGGCGGATCAAGGACAACCGCGTCACCGACGAGGTCGTCTATCTATCGGCGATGGAGGAAGGCAAATATTACGTCGCCCAGGCCAATGCGCCGGTCGACGAAAATAAGAGCCTGACCGAGGATCTCGTCGTGTGCCGGCACGCCGGCGACGTCATGATGGTGCCGCGCGAGCGCGTCGATTTCATGGACGTCTCGCCGAAGCAGCTCGTTTCGGTTGCGGCCGCGTTGATTCCGTTCCTCGAGAATGACGACGCCAATCGGGCGCTGATGGGATCCAACATGCAGCGCCAGGCGGTGCCGCTCGTTCGGGCCGACGCGCCGCTGGTCGGCACCGGCATGGAGGCTGTCGTCGCGCGCGATTCGGGCGCGGCGATCGCCGCGCGCCGTACGGGCTATGTCGATCAGATCGACGCGACCCGCATTGTTATCCGCGCGACCGAGGAGACCGACGCCGGCAAGCCGGGCGTCGACATTTATCGGCTGATGAAGTTCCAGCGCTCGAACCAATCGACCTGCGTCAACCAGAAGCCTTTGGTGCGGGTCGGCGATTTCGTTCGCAAGGGCGACATCATCGCCGATGGCCCGTCGACGGATCTCGGCGACCTCGCGCTCGGCCGCAATGTGCTCGTCGCCTTCATGCCTTGGAACGGCTATAATTTCGAGGACTCGATCCTCCTCAACGAGCGCATCGTCAAGGACGACGTCTTCACTTCGATCCATATCGATGAATTCGAGGTGATGGCGCGCGACACCAAGCTCGGCCCCGAGGAAATCACGCGCGACATTCCGAACGTCTCGGAAGAAGCGCTGAAAAATCTCGACGAGGCCGGCATCGTCTATATCGGCGCAGAGGTGCAGGCGGGCGACATTCTCGTCGGCAAGATCACGCCAAAGGGCGAAAGCCCGATGACCCCGGAAGAAAAGCTGTTGCGGGCGATTTTCGGCGAGAAGGCCTCGGACGTTCGCGACACCTCGCTGCGGGTGCCGCCGGGCGTGCAGGGGACGATCGTCGAGGTGCGCGTCTTCAACCGCCACGGCGTCGAGAAGGACGAGCGCGCGCAGGCGATCGAGCGCGAGGAGATCGAGCGTCTCGCCAAGGACCGCGACGACGAGCTCGCGATTCTGGACCGCAACGTCTACGCCCGCGTGCTCGATCTGCTGGTCGGCAAGAAGGCGATCGCCGGCCCGCGCGGCTTCAAGAAGGAGACGGCGCTCTCGAAGGAGCTCATCGAGGAATATCCGCGCTCGCAATGGTGGATCTTCGCGGTCGAGAGCGACCAGACCATGGCCGAGCTCGAGGCCATGCGTAAGCAATATGACGAAGCGAAAAAGGGCCTCGAAAGCCGCTTCCTCGATAAGGTCGAAAAGCTGCAGCGTGGCGATGAATTGTCGCCCGGCGTGATGAAGATGGTGAAGGTCTTCGTCGCGGTGAAGCGCAAGATTCAGCCTGGCGACAAGATGGCGGGACGGCATGGCAATAAAGGCGTCGTCTCGAAGATCGTGCCGCAGGAGGACATGCCCTTCCTCGCCGATGGGCAGCCCGTCGACATCGTCCTCAACCCGCTCGGCGTGCCGAGCCGGATGAATGTCGGACAGATTCTCGAGACCCATCTCGGTTGGGCGTGCGCCGGTTTGGGCAAGCAGGTCGGCGCGGCGGTCAACGCCTATTTGCGGGACAATGACTCAACGCCTTTGCGGCGCAAGCTCGGCGAGATTTATCACGCCGACAAGGAAATCTCCGAGCTGTCCGACGTGGAAGTCGTCGAGCTTGGCGAGAATTTACGCCGCGGCGTGCCGATCGCCACTCCGGTGTTCGACGGCGCGCGCGAGAAGGACATCGTGGAAATGCTCGGGCAGGCGGGGCTCGACTCCTCTGGCCAGGTGACGCTCTACGACGGACGCACCGGCGAAGCTTTCGACAGAAGGGTGACCGTCGGCTACATCTACATGTTGAAGCTGCATCATCTTGTTGACGACAAGATCCACGCGCGCTCGATTGGTCCCTACAGCCTCGTCACCCAACAGCCGCTTGGAGGCAAGGCGCAATTCGGGGGTCAGCGGTTCGGCGAGATGGAAGTCTGGGCGCTCGAGGCTTATGGGGCGGCCTATACGCTGCAGGAAATGTTGACGGTGAAATCCGACGACGTCGCCGGGCGCACGAAGGTCTACGAATCCATCGTGCGGGGAGACGACGCCTTCGAATCCGGCATTCCCGAAAGCTTCAACGTTCTCGTCAAGGAGATGCGTTCGCTTTGCCTCAATGTTGAGCTGACGTCCACGGTGAAGCCTCTGGTCCAACCGCCGGCCGAGGCCGCTGAATAGCGCCGTGGCGCGCTGGCGCGGACCGTTGCGCGCCAGCGTCTGATTGAGCGTTATTTCGAGAGTTTCCGGCAAGCGGCTCGGCTGCGCCGCCGCTCCGCCGAAGCATCAGGAGATGGCTATGAATCAAGAGGTCATGAATCTCTTCAATCCGGTCGTGCAGCCTCAGGCGTTCGATCAGATCCAGATATCGATCGCCAGCCCCGAGAAAATTCTGTCCTGGTCCTTCGGCGAGATCAAGAAGCCGGAGACGATCAACTACCGCACCTTCAAGCCGGAGCGCGACGGCCTTTTTTGCGCGCGCATCTTCGGCCCGATCAAGGACTACGAGTGCTTGTGCGGCAAGTACAAGCGGATGAAATATAAGGGCGTCATCTGCGAGAAATGCGGCGTCGAGGTCACGTTGTCGCGGGTCCGGCGCGAGCGCATGGGGCATATCTCGCTTGCTGCTCCGGTCGCGCATATCTGGTTCCTGAAGTCGCTGCCGTCGCGCATCGGCTTGCTGCTCGATATGACGCTGAAGGATCTCGAGCGCATCCTCTATTTCGAGTCCTATATCGTTCTGGATCCGGGCCTCACGCCGTTGAAGGACCGCCAACTCCTCAACGAGGAGGATTACCTGCGCGCTCAGGACGAGTACGGCCAGGACTCCTTCACCGCCATGATCGGAGCCGAGGCGATCCGCGAGATCCTGCGCAACATGGATCTCGCCACGATCGCAGAGCAACTCAAGATCGAGATCGCGCAGTCGACGACGGAGCTCAAGCCGAAGAAGCTCGCCAAGCGCCTGAAAATCATCGAGGCCTTCATGCATTCCGGCAATAAGCCGGAGTGGATGATCCTGACCGAGGTTCCGGTCATTCCGCCGGATTTGCGGCCGCTGGTGCCGCTCGACGGCGGGCGATTCGCGACCTCGGACCTCAACGATCTTTATCGCCGCGTCATCAACCGCAACAATCGTCTGAAGCGCCTCATCGAATTGCGCGCGCCTGACATCATCGTGCGCAACGAGAAGCGCATGCTGCAGGAGGCGGTGGACGCGTTGTTCGACAATGGGCGCCGCGGCCGCGTTATCACCGGCGCCAACAAGAGGCCGTTGAAGTCGCTCGCTGACATGTTGAAAGGCAAGCAGGGCCGTTTCCGCCAGAACCTGCTCGGCAAGCGCGTCGATTATTCCGGCCGCTCGGTCATCGTCGTCGGTCCCGACCTCAAGCTGCATCAATGCGGCTTGCCGAAGAAGATGGCGTTGGAGCTTTTCAAGCCCTTCATCTATTCGCGGCTCGACGCGAAGGGCTTCTCTGCGACGGTCAAGCAGGCGAAGAAACTGGTCGAGAAGGAGAAGCCCGAAGTTTGGGACATTCTCGACGAGGTCATCCGCGAGCATCCGGTGATGCTCAACCGGGCGCCGACGCTGCATCGCCTCGGCATTCAGGCCTTCGAGCCGAAGCTGATCGAAGGCAAGGCGATCCAACTGCATCCGCTTGTCTGCGCCGCCTTCAACGCCGATTTCGACGGCGATCAGATGGCGGTGCATGTGCCCTTGTCGCTCGAGGCGCAGCTCGAAGCGCGCGTGCTCATGATGTCGACCAACAACATCCTGCATCCGGCCAATGGTCAGCCGATCATCGTGCCGAGTCAGGATATCGTGCTCGGACTCTATTATGTCTCGCTGATGCGCGACGGCGAGCCTGGGCAGGGCATGGCCTTCGCCAATATTGGCGAGATCGAGCACGCCTTGCAGGCCAAGGCGATCACGCTGCATACGCGGATTAAGGGCCGCGCCTGGACCTATGACGCGGAGGGCAAGCGCGTGTCGAAGATCTTCGACACCACGCCCGGACGCTTGATCCTTGGCCAGCTTCTACCGAACCACACGAAGATTCCCTTCGACGTCGTGAATAAGCTCATGACGAAAAAGGAAATCTCCAACATGATCGACATCGTCTACCGCAATTGCGGGCAGAAGGAGACGGTCATTTTCTGCGACCGGATCATGGCGCTTGGCTTCCGCGAGGCCTTCAAGGCCGGCATCTCCTTCGGCAAGGACGACATGGTCGTGCCGGAGACAAAGCCGCGCATCATCGCCGAGACCAGCGCGCTGGCGAAGGAATATGAGCAGCAGTATAACGACGGCCTCATCACGCATGGCGAGAAATACAACAAGGTCGTCGACGCCTGGGCCAAATGCTCGGACAAGCTCGCCGAGGAGATGATGGCCCGCATCTCGTCGGTTCAGAAGGACGACCTCGGCCGCGACAAGCCGATCAACTCGATCTACATGATGTCGCACTCGGGTGCGCGCGGCTCGCCGACGCAGATGAAGCAGCTCGCGGCGATGCGCGGCCTGATGACGAAGCCGTCGGGCGAGATCATCGAGACTCCGATCATCTCGAACTTCAAGGAAGGCCTCACCGTGCTCGAGTATTTCAACTCGACTCACGGCGCGCGCAAAGGCCTCGCCGACACGGCGTTGAAGACGGCGAACTCGGGCTATCTCACTCGGCGTCTCGTCGACGTCGCGCAGGACTCGATCATCACCTTGGTCGATTGCGGCTCTGAAAACGGCATCCGCATGCGCGCGATCATCGACGCCGGCCAGGTGGTCGCCTCGCTCGCCACCCGCATTCTGGGCCGGACCACTGCGGAGGACCTCAAGGACCTTGACGGCGGGATTATCGTCGCCGCCGGCGAGATGATCCAGGAGTGGCATATCGAGCGCATCAACGCCGCCGGCATCCAGGAGGTGAAGATCCGTTCGGTGCTGACCTGCGAAGCCAAGAACGGAGTCTGCGGCAAATGCTATGGCCGCGATCTCGCGCGAGGCACGCCGGTCAACATGGGCGAAGCCGTGGGCGTCATCGCGGCGCAGTCGATCGGCGAGCCCGGCACGCAGCTCACCATGCGCACGTTCCACATCGGCGGCGCGGCGCAGATCGCCGACCAGTCCTTCATCGAATCTAATTTCGAAGGAACGGTCAAGATCCGCAATCGCCATCTCGCCCGCAATTCCGAGGGCGACCTCATGGTGATGGCGCGCAATGTCGCAGTGGCGATCGAGGGCTCGGACGGCGTCGAGCGCGCCGTCCATCGCGTGCAGTACGGCGCCAGATTGAAAGTCGACGAAGGCGACAAGATCAAGCGCGGCCAGCGGATCGCCGAATGGGATCCCTACACCAGGCCGATCTTGACCGAAATCGACGGCGTCATCGGCTTTGAGGATCTCGTCGAAGGGGCCTCGATGACCGAAACGATCGACGAGGCGACCGGCATCGCTAAGCGCGTGGTCATCGACTGGCGATTAAATCAACGGTCGGCGACCTTGAAGCCGTCCATCGTGATCAAGACGGCGGACGGCAAGGTCGGTAAGCTGCAGCGCGGCGGCGACGCCCGCTACACGCTGCCGGTCGAGTCGATCATCGGCGTCGATCCGGGCGGCGAGGTCAAGGCGGGCGACATCATCGCGCGCATTTCGATGGAATCGGCGAAGACGCGCGACATCACCGGCGGTCTGCCGCGCGTCGCGGAATTGTTCGAGGCGCGTCGTCCGAAAGATCATGCGATCATCGCCGAAGCCTCTGGCACGGTGCAATTCGGCCGCGACTACAAGAACAAGACGCGCGTCTCGATCATCCCGAGCGAAGAAGGTGCGGAGCCGATCGAATATTTGATCCCGAAAGGCAAGCACATCCATCTTCAGGACGGCGACGTCGTGGAGAAGGGTGATTATATCGTCGACGGAAATCCCGCTCCGCACGACATTCTGGCGATCAAGGGTGTCGAGGAGCTCGCGGCTTATCTCGTCAATGAGATCCAGGAAGTCTACCGCCTGCAAGGCGTCAGCATCAACGACAAGCATATCGAGGTGATCGTCCGCCAGATGCTGCAGAAGGTCGATATCGTCGATCCCGGCGACACGGAATTTCTGTCCGGCGAGCAGGTCGACCAGCTCGAGCTCGACGAGGCCAATGCTAAGGCTGTCGAGATGGGCGGAAAGCCGGCCTCTGGAACGCCGGTTCTCCTCGGGATCACCAAGGCTTCGCTGCAGACGAGGTCTTTCATCTCCGCCGCCTCCTTCCAGGAGACGACCCGCGTGCTGACCGAAGCCGCCGTCAACGGCAAGGCCGACACGCTCGAGGGCTTGAAGGAAAACGTCATCGTCGGTCGGCTCATTCCCGCCGGCACTGGCGCGGCCATGGCGAAACTTCGCCGCGTCGCGACCCTGCGGGACGAGTTGATCCTGGCGCAAAAGGCGGAATCGTCGCAGTCCGCCGCGCCGCAGCCGACGGCCTTGCTGGAACAGCCGCGCGTGGCGGCCGAGGAATAGAACGGGCGCAGGCGCTCGCGCTTCATCGACAAACCTCGGGGCCTTCCGGTCCCGAGGTTTTATTTTGTCTCATGGCAGGGTGCTATTCGGGCGATGGGGAGCGCCAGCCGGACGTTTGGCTTGAACGCCGAGGCTTTCGTCCAGTCGGCGCAAGGCGCCCGCGTTTATGGATTTCGGCGCGAGAAGGAAACAGCGTAAGCGCCGTCGCGCACGCTGATCAGCGGATCGTCGGACAGCTCGATCCCATCGACGAGTCGACCCGGTAGGAACAAGAGCTGCTTTTGCGCCTCGAGACTGTCGGGCGCGGCTTTGTCGATCGTCAGCACGCCGAGCTCGACGACCTTATTCTCATCCGGCCAGGGGAGAGACGGATCCTTCGTTTGATCCGAAGGCGACGCGAGCTGCGCCTTCAGATAAAAGGTCACAGGGCCTTTCGCCAAGCGCGCGGTCAGTTCGTCGACGAGGAAATCCGGAGGCATTTTCGCTGCCTCCGCCTGGTCCAGATGAACGAGTTTCTCCGGGACGGCAATATAACGGACGGCTTGTTTCGCGCCTTTCTTATTGACCAGAATGAACGCGTCGACTCCGTTATATTGCTCGTCCGCGAAACTATCGGGCGTCGCGACTGTCGCCTGAGCGCGCGCAACCTGCGGATGGCTTTTGGCGAAGGTCTCGAATTTGGTCGGCTTTGGCGCATCGGGCGGACTTTCCGCCAATGCCAGCAGCAGGTCGCGGAATTCAGCGCCGGTCGCCACGGGGAAAAACTTCAATGAGTTGATGACCATATCGGTTTCATTGCCGTCCGGCAGGTGAAACTTGATCGCAAGCCCATGGGGATTGGCGCCGCCCGATCCATCAGGGATGGTGGGAAGGCCGGTCGCGTCCGAGAAGCGGACGGTCACGGGAACCGAGGGGCCATCGAACAGTACTGCTTTGCTCAGGGTCGACGCCTCTGGAGAGGGTTTGAACCGGCCCACGGCGACAATGCCCTTGGCGTGATTGGCGCGAAAGCCCGCGTGAACGCCGAAAAGCTTGTTCATCGCATCGACAATTTGGGCCTCGACGGGCGCGTCTTCGGCGCCGACGGGCAGGGACGCAATCATAAGGAGCGCCGCCGCACCGGCGGACAGTTTGGGGAGCGCCATATGAACCTCCAACGATGCTCCGGCTGCCAGATAGTCGGAGAAACACATTATAGGCCCAGAATATGTCTTCGTCTTATCCAATCGTCCGGCGATCCAAGGCTCGCGGCATCAAACCTGCCTAGAGGCAGCTGCGTTGACGCGGCCGCCTTCCGGGGTCTAATCCGTCAATCTCGAGGCGCCGGTCGACCACGATGGCTCGAATCGTAGGGCAGGCGCGTGAATCATCGAGAAGCCGGAGCCAGTCCTCTTCGAAAGCGCGCTTAGCTCTCGTGTTGAATTTTCGAGGAGAGGTCATGAGCGATCCGGAAATATCCTGCGCGAAAGAGGGACGCTGCGGCGTCATCGTCCTCAATCGCCCCGACGCGCTTAATGCGTTGACTTTGCCGATGGTGCGCGAGATCGCGCGCGCGCTCGACGCCTGGGAACATGATCCTGCGGTCCAAAGCGTCGTCGTCAAGGCGGCAGGCGACCGAGCCTTCTGCGCAGGGGCGGATATTCGACAGCTGCATGACTTGGGCAAAGCGGGACGCTTCGACGATCAGCTCGCCTTCTGGCGTGAGGAATATGTGCTCAATCGGCGCATCAAGCTTTATCCGAAGCCTTATGTTTCACTCGTCGACGGGATCGTCATGGGCGGCGGAGCAGGGATCTCGATTCATGGTTCGCATGTCGTCGCCGGAGAGAAATTCAGTTTCGCCATGCCTGAAGTCGGCATCGGCTTTTTCCCCGATGTCGGGGCCACCTATTTCCTGCCGCGCTTGCCGGGGAAAGCCGGCGTCTATATCGCCTTGACCGGCGCGCGTCTGACTTGCGGCGACGCGATCGCCTTCGGGCTCGCCTCCGCTCACGTGCCTTCCGCGCGTCATGAGGCCCTGGCGGGTAGGCTGATCGAGGGCCAAGACGTTTCCGCGGCTATCGCGGCGGAAGCCGCGCCGGCGCCTGAATCGGCTCTGGCCGGCCAGAGGCATTTCATCGATGGGTGCTTTGCGGCCAAGACTGTCGCTGCGATCCTGGACGAGATCGACGATGCGGCCTATGGCGGATCGGAATTCGCTTTCGCCACCTTCGAAACGATCCGCGCGAAATCGCCGACGAGCCTAACGATCGCTTTGCGGCAAATGCAGATCGGCGGAAGCCTCGACATTGACGAGGCGCTGCGGACGGAGTTTCGGATCGTTGCGCGCGTCGCCAGGGGCGAAGATTTCTACGAAGGCGTTCGCGCGGCCATAATCGACAAAGACCATAGTCCGGCCTGGCGGCCGGCCGAGATCGAAGCTGTGCAGCCGGCCGACGTCGATACTTATTTTGCGCCTTTGACGGCAGGCGAGCTTCAGGTCTCCGCGGAAATCCACGCGCCATGAAGGCGCCTTGGGGATCCGAAAAGAAACTGGAGCCGAGCGACTCCGGCGCGGCAATCAGGCTCGGCGATTCGACGACGAAAGGGACCGGGGAGACGTCGAGACGTTTTTCTTGGGGCCGCGTGCTCGTCGTCTTCATGCGTCTGCTGGCGGTGATCTGGGTCGCCCAAGGCCTGCTTCAATGGAGCGCGATGCTCCTGCCCGAAAAGGCGCTGTTCGATACGGCCGCGCCGATTTGGAGCGCCGCGGCAATTTTTTTCGCGATCCTCGATCTGGTGGCGGCCGTCGGACTTTGGCTCGCGACGCCCTGGGGCGGCGTTCTTTGGCTGTTCGGCGCCATCGCTCAGATCCTCGCCACCCTTGCAATTCCTAACTTCTTCTCGATGATCTGGATAAGTGTGAACATTATCTTGATCGTCGCCTATTTCACTTTAACTTGGGCGGCCGGTCGAGCGAACCCTCCATTCATCGGGGGCAGACAGCGCCGCTCTTAAATCTATGCGCGAAGGTCGGTCGCGCGAGCGGCGTGCGGCTGGCGCGTCTTGCAGAGCAAAAGCCCTGCGCGCCAAAGCGGGCGCGGCATATTTGCGGCCTAAGGTTCGACGCCGCAGCGGCGCCAGATTTCGCAATTCATGTTTACGTCATGAAAAACAATGACATTCCGGCTCGTTTCCAATGAGGAGGCCATATTGCGTCCACCGGCTCAGGGACAAAAGCCTATCGGCTCGCCGCGCGCGAGCAGGACGCGGCGCACGGCCAAGCCAGACGAGGGTTTAGAGTCCGCTGCATCCGCCGAGGCGCGCGAAAAAGGCGCGCCGAGCGCGGCGATCGAGGTCCCTCGCGCGCCCGAGCCCGCAATTAACGGCGCCCCGTCGTTGGTCGGCTTGCGCAAGGATGTCGGTGAGTTGGCCCATTCGCCGCGTCGCTTCATCAATAGAGAGTTGTCTTGGCTCGAATTCAATTGGCGAGTCATGCAGGAGGCCTCGAACCGCAATCATCCGCTTCTTGAGCAATTGCGCTTCTTGTCGATTTCGGCCGACAATCTCGACGAGTTTTTCATGGTGCGCGTCGCCGGTCTGCGTGGCCAGCTCCGCGCCGGAGTCACGAGTCCATCGGAAGACGGGCTGACGCCGGCCGAGCAGCTCGCAAAGATCCGCGAGCGGGTGAGCCTCCTAGCGGTCGAGCAACAGCGCCGGTGGCGTGAGCTGCGCCAGGATCTCGACGGCGTGGGCATCGCCATCGTCGATGCGCCCGATCTTTCCAAGTCCGAGGCGGATTGGCTCGAGCAATATTTCATCACGCATGTCTTTCCGGTGTTGACGCCGCTTGCGATCGATCCGGCGCATCCCTTCCCCTTCATCCCAAATTTCGGCTTCACCATCGCGCTCGAACTGATCGAGCCCGGCGGCAATAAAACGTCCAAGGCGCTGATCCGTTTGCCAGCCAAAATCGAGCGGTTCGTCAGGCTGCCCGAGAGCGCTGGAGACAGGCGCCAGCGCTTCGTCGCGCTGGAGACGATGATCGGCATGTTCACGCAGAGCCTTTTTCCGGGCTATCGCGTCCGCGGGCTTGGCCTGTTCAGAATTATCCGCGACAGCGATCTCGAGGTGGAGGAGGAGGCGGAGGATCTCGTTCTCCTGTTTGAGACCGCCCTGAAGCGTCGGCGTCTTGGATCGGTCATCAGGCTCGAGTTCGACAGCCTTATGCCGGAAGAACTGCGCGCTTTCGTCGCCGAAGAGCTCGCCGTGGTTGAGGAGGAGATCTTCATCCTCGACGGAATGCTGGCCTTGAACGAATTGTCTGAGCTCGTGAACCTCGATCGGCCGGATCTCAAGTTCAAGCCTTATAATCCGCGCTTTCCCGAGCGGCTTCGCGACAATGGCGGGGATTGCTTTCTGACCGTCAAGCAGAAGGACCTCGTCGTCCATCACCCTTACGAGTCTTTCGACGTCGTCGTGCAGTTCCTGAATCAGGCGGCGACCGATCCGAATGTGGTGGCGATCAAGCAGACTCTCTACCGCACCTCGTCCAACAGCCCGATCGTTCGCGCCCTCATCGATGCGGCGGAGGCCGGCAAATCGGTGACCGCCCTCGTGGAGTTGAAGGCGCGGTTCGACGAGGCCGCCAACATACGCTGGGCCCGAGATCTCGAGCGCGCTGGCGTGCAGGTGGTCTTCGGTTTCCTTGAACTAAAGACCCACGCCAAATTATCCATGGTGGTGCGCAAGGAAGGCGGCGCCTTGGTCACCTACTGCCATGTCGGCACCGGAAACTATCATCCGGTGACCGCGAAAATCTACACAGACATTTCCTTCTTCACCGCCGATGCGGCGATTGGCCGCGACGTTTCGCGCATCTTCAACTTCATCACCGGCTATGCGAAGCCCGCGAGCCTCGAGCGCATGGCGGTGTCGCCGATCTCGCTGAAGACGCGCCTGCTCGACCATGTGGCGCAGGAGATCGCCTATGTGAAGGCGGGAAAGCCGGGGTCGATCTGGGCGAAATGCAACGCCCTGGTCGATCCGGAGATCATCGACGCTTTCTATGAGGCGAGCCAGGCTGGCGTGGTCATCGACCTCGTCATTCGCGGCATTTGTTGCCTGCGGCCGGGTCTTCCGGGCCTTTCCGAAAACATTCGGGTCAAATCCATCATCGGCCGTTTTCTTGAGCATGCCCGCGTCTTTTGCTTCGGCGGCGGTCACGAGCTGCCGCATCCGAAAGCGCATGTCTATATTTCATCCGCCGATCTGATGCCGCGCAATCTCGATCGCCGGGTCGAGGCGCTCTTGCCTATCCTCAATCCGACCGTTCACGAGCAGGTGCTCGATCAGATCATGATCGCCAATCTGATCGACAATCAGCAGAGCTACCGGGTCTTGCCTGACGGATCGAGCGCGCGCATACAGGCGGCGCCGGGCGAGGAGCCGTTTAACGCCCATTCCTATTTCATGACCAATCCGAGCCTTTCCGGGCGCGGCAAATCTCTCAAGCATTCGAGCCCCAAGACCCTCTTCAAGCGGTTGGAAACCCGTTGATTCGATCATGTTGAATTTCAATCCACAACAAGCCGTGGACGTGCGGGCGAAACATCCTGTCGCGATCGTCGACATCGGGTCAAACTCGGTGCGCCTCGTGGCCTATGAGAGCCGCACGCGCTCGCCGCGGCCTATCTTCAACGAGAAATCCCTTTGCGCGCTCGGCAATGGCGTGGCGACGACGGGGCGCTTGCCGAAAGCGGGAGTGGACAAGGCGCTGGCCGCGCTGCGCCGTTTCCGCGTTCTCTGCGACATCATGGCCGTCGGCGATCTGCATGTGATCGCGACGGCCGCGGCGCGCGACGCCTTGAACGGGGTTGAGTTTCTCTCCGCCGCCTCGGAAGCCATCGGCGCGCAGATCGCGCTTCTGTCCGGCGATCGCGAGGCCGAACTCTCGGCGCATGGCGTCATCGCCGGGATCTCGAGGCCTGATGGCGTCGTCGGCGATCTCGGCGGCGGCTCGCTCGAGCTTATCGACGTCAAGGGCGCGACGCTCGGCAAGGGCGCGACCCTGCCGCTCGGCGGGCTCACCTTGATGGACGCATCCGGGCAGTCGCCGCGCGCTGCGGTCAAGATCGTGCGCGACGCGCTCGCGAAATCACGCATTCTCGATCGGGTTGCCGGGCGCACCTTCTACGCCGTCGGCGGCACCTGGCGCGCCTTGGCCAAGCTCCACATGAGCCAGCGTCATTATCCGTTGAGCGTGATGCACGGTTATGTGATTCCGGCGCAGGACGCCGCCGATTTCGCCGGCCTCGTCGAAAGGGTGAACACGGAAACCCTGATCTCGATCGAGTCCGTCAGCGCGGCGCGGCGTCCGCTCCTCGCCTATGGCGCCGTCGTGCTCGAGGAAATCATTCGCCGGGCGCAGCCCAAGGATGTGATGATCTCGACGACCGGCGTCCGCGAGGGCCTCCTTTACGAAATGCTGCACGCTTCGGAACGGCAGCAGGACCCTCTGCTCATCGCGGCGGCGGAGTTCAATCAGCTTTTCTCGCGAGCGCCGGCCCATGCAGAGGATCTTTGCGCCTGGACCGACCTCTTCATGCGCTCCACCCATCTCGAAGAAACCGCCGAGGAAAAGCGCCTCCGCCATGCCGCTTGCCTTCTCGCCGACGTTAATTGGCGCGCTCATCCGGACTATCGCAGCGAGGAAAGCCTGAATCTGATCGAGAACACGGCATTCATGGGGGTCGACCATCCCGGGCGGTCATTTCTCGTCCTGGCCATGTCCTACCGCTATCTCGGCCTCGACGCCGACGTGAGCCCGCAGATTCGCGCGCTCGTTTCCTCGCGCTCCCTCGACAAGGCGCGCATCCTCGCCGCGGCGATGCGGCTCGCCTATCTTTTGTCTGGCGCCATGCCGGACGTTCTGGCGCGAACCCCGGTCGCTTGCGTGAAATCTAGGGTAGTTTTGACCTTGCCGAGCGATCTCGCGGATCTGGCGAGCGAGCGGGTCCATAATCGCTTGAAGCAGCTGGCGAGGCTCATCGGGCGAGAGCCGGCGATCACCGTCGCGGGGTGACGCGGGACTCGAAATCCGCGCAGCCGCTGCGCGTCACGACTCCTCCGCCGCCGCCTCCTGCCATTCGAGCGTGACGACCTTGCCATGCTCCACGGTTAGGGCGAGGCGGCCCTGCTTCAACTCGAGCGCCTTGGCGCCGAATAGCTCGCGCCGCCAGCCGCGGAGAGCTGGAACGTCGGCTTTGTCATCGGCGGCGATCGCCTCAAGATCATCGACGGTGGCGACCATCTTGGCGGCCACGCCGTGGCTTTCGCTGACATGCCGCAGCAGGACCTTCAAAAGCTCGACCGTCGCGCCATTGCCGCCCCCGCGACGCTCGCGCTCGAGCTTGGGCAGGGTTTTCGCGTCGCGCGCAAGGCCGCGCTCGATCGAGGCGAGGATTTCGACGCCGGCGCGCGAGCGCTCCATGCCGCGCGGAAAGGCCCGCAGATTGCCGAGCGCATCGGCCGTCCGCGGCGCCGCGAGCGCGAGCTCGATCAGGACGTCGTCCTTGAGGACGCGGGAGCGCGGCACGTCGCGCGCCTGGGCCTCGGCCTCGCGCCAAGCCGCGACCTCCATCAGCACGGCGAGATCGCGCGGCTTGCGGACCCGGTTGCGAAAACGCTCCCAGGCGTTTTCCGGATGCTGGGAATAGGTGGAGGGCGAGGTCAGAAGCGCCATTTCGTCGCTCAGCCAGGCGAGTCTCTCGCTCTGCTCCAGTTTCTGCCGGAGGAAGGCGTAAATATCGCGGAGATAGGTCACGTCGGCGATGGCGTAATCGACCTGGGCGGGCAAAAGAGGCCGGCGCGACCAATCGGTGAAGCGCGAAGACTTATCGAGCACGACTTTCGTTACGGTCTGGACCAGATCGCCGTAGGAGACCTGATCGCCGAAGCCGCAGACCATGGCCGCGACCTGGGTGTCGAACAGAGGCGCGGGGATGAGCTTGGCGAGATTCCAGATGATCTCGATATCCTGCCTCGCGGCATGAAACACCTTGGTGAGCGACTGATCGGCCATCAGCTCGAAAAAAGGCGAGAGGTCCAATCCATCAGCCAAAGCGTCGACCGCGACGGCTTCCTCGGGCGAGGCGATCTGAACGACGCAGAGGCGCGGCCAAAATGTGGTTTCCCGCAAGAACTCCGTATCGACCGTTACGAAGGAGTGCTTTGCAAAGCGGCGACAGGCGTCCGCCAGATGTTGCGTGGTCGCGATCAGGCTCATATTCGCTCAATAAAGCAAAGCCCGACGCGCGGCTATAGGTTCGCGCCATCGGGGGACCCTCGCGCCTTGACAGAAGTCCGCGCCCATGCCGTTCTCCGCCCTCATCACGAAACGCGCCCGGCGGCCCTGTCCGCGATCCTCTTGCCTGTGACCGAAATCATGCATCGCTACCGTTCTCATAGCTGCGGCGACCTGCGCGAAGCGCTGGCCGGCGAAACGACCCGCCTCTCTGGCTGGTGCCACCGAATCCGCGACCACGGCGGCGTGCTGTTCATCGACTTGCGTGACCATTATGGCGTTACGCAATGCGTTGTCGACCCCGACTCGAAGGCTTTCGCGCTGGCGGAGAAGCTGCGCTCGGAATGGGTGGTGCGCATCGACGGGCTCGTGCGCAAGCGCCCCGACGGCACCGAGAATCCGGAAATGCCGACCGGCTTCGTCGAGGTTTACGTGACCGAGATCGAAGTGCTGGGTCCCGCCGCCGAATTGCCGCTTCCGGTCTTCGGCGAGCATAATTATCCCGAGGACATGCGGTTGCGTTATCGCTTTCTCGATCTGCGCCGCGACAAGCTCCACAAGAACATCATGCTGCGCGGTCAGATCATCGACTCGCTGCGCGCCCGCATGAAGGAGCGCGGCTTTTTCGAGTTTCAGACGCCTATCCTGACCGCCTCCAGCCCTGAAGGCGCGCGGGACTTTCTCGTGCCCTCGCGGTTGCATCCCGGCAAATTCTACGCGCTGCCGCAGGCGCCGCAGCAATTCAAGCAATTGATCATGGTCGCGGGCTTCGACCGCTATTTCCAGATCGCGCCTTGCTTTCGCGACGAGGACGCGCGCGCCGACCGCAGCCCCGGCGAGTTCTACCAACTCGACGTCGAGATGAGCTTTGTGACGCAAGAGGATGTCTTCGCGGAGGTCGAGCCTGTCCTGCGTGGGATTTTCGAGGAATTCGGCGGCGGTCGTCCCGTGACGCCGAAATTTCCCTTGATCTCCTACAGCGCCGCGATTCGCGCTTTCGGAACGGACAAGCCGGACCTGCGCAATCCGCTCCTCATTCACGACGTCACCAACGCCTTCAGGGACTCGGGCTTCGGCGTTTTTGCGAAGCGCCTCGCCGCCGATCCCGAGGCGGCGGTGTGGGCCATCCCCGCGCCGGGCGGCGGCCAGCGTACATTCTGCGACCGCATGGACAGCTGGGCGAAGAGCGAAGGGCAGCCAGGACTCGCCTATATTTTTTGGCGGGAAGGGGAGGAGGCGGGCGCCGGGCCAGTCGCCAAGAATATCGGCCTGGAGCGCGGCGAACATATTCGCCGAGGGCTGAGCGGAAGATCCGGTGAATGGGTCCAACTGCCGGCGCCCGAAACGCTGGACGACGAACGATTTCCGCTCGAAGTGGCGGAGCCCTATCGGCGTCTGCGGCCTGATGGGCTTATGGCGGGCGACGCGGTCTTTTTCGTGCTCGGCAAGCCCAAGGACATTTATAAGTTTGCCGGGGCGGCGCGGCTCAAGATCGGTAAGGAGCTCAACCTCTCAAGCGGCGACGTGTTTGAATTCTGCTGGATCGTCGATTTCCCGATGTATGAATGGAATGAAGACGAGAAGAAGATCGATTTCTCGCACAATCCTTTCTCCATGCCGAATTTCGAGCATGAAACTTTCGTCGGCCTGGATGCGGCGGACGAGAAAACCGTTCTTGGGATCAAGGCCTTCCAATATGACATCGTGTGCAATGGAATCGAGCTGTCCTCCGGCGCGATCCGCAACCATCGCCCCGACATTATGCGCAAAGCTTTCGCCCTCGCCGGCTATGACGAGAGTGTGCTCGAGGAGAAATTCGGCGGCATGTATCGCGCCTTCCAATATGGCGCGCCGCCGCATGGCGGGATCGCGCCTGGCGTCGACCGCATCGTCATGTTACTCGCAGGCGAGGAAAACTTGCGCGAAATCGTCTTGTTCCCAATGAATCAGCGCGCTGAGGATCTCCTCATGGGCGCGCCTTCGACGGTCACCGCCAAGCAATTGCGCGAATTGCACATCAGGCTCAATTTGCCCAATGGCTAGAGCCTGAGCGTCTCAAGACGGCGTCACATTCCAATGCGAGGGGAGAGGCCCGGATGAATATCGTCATGCTTCTCTACCCTCGGCTCACCCAGCTCGACCTCACCGGACCCTTCGAGATTTTCGCGCATTTCGAGGAATTGACAGTCCATCTCGTCTGGAAGGATCTCGAGCCGGTCGCGAGCGACCCCGGCGGATTGCGCCTGCTGCCGACGGCGCGCCTCGCGGATTGCCCGCAGGCGGATGTTCTCTTCGTGCCTGGTGGACCTGGCCAGGCTGCGCTCATGGAAGATGACGAGGTCCTCGATTTCCTGCGCGGCCAGGGCGCGCGCGCGGCCTATGTGACCTCGGTCTGCACCGGCTCGCTGGTTCTCGCGGCGGCAGGACTTCTGACCGGCTACCGGGCGACCTGCCACTGGGCCTCGATCAATCAGCTCGCATATTTTGGGGTCGAAACCGTCGTGGATCGAGTCGTCATCGACCGCAACCGCGTGACGGGCGCCGGCGTGACCTCGGGGATCGACTTCGCCTTGACCCTCTGCGCCGCCGTTTTTGGCGCGGATCGGGCGCGGCGCGCGCAACTTGCAGTGGAATATGATCCAAAGCCGCCCTTTGAAGGCGGCTCCGCCGAGAGTTCAGACCCGGCGCTTGTCGCGAGCCTTCGCGCGGATCTTGCGGCTTTTCAAAAGCAGCGCGAAGAGATCGCCCACCGGGCCGCGGCGGCCCTGAAATCTCGTCGCTAGGGCCGTGGAGCGCGGCGCTATTCCTCGCCTTCCTGACCGGCGGCGAGCCAGCTGTAGCCGCCCTGGTCCCAAATCTGCGCCAGTCTCTGGTCCGCGCCATATTGCGGATATTGCACCTTGATCAGATTATATTCCTTGAGGAAGGACGCGAGATCCTCGCCCTGAAGCGAGACGATCTGATTTTCGGATTTGAAATGGAGCGTATAGGCGGAGTTGTCCTCGTTTGATCGCAACTCATATTCCTCGCCGCCTTCGACAAAGACGTTCAGCTGGTCGATTTCAGCCATGTTCCCGTTCCCCCGAAGCGGGTGCTCCGCGCTCGGACTAATTTGAAGTTGCGCCATCGCGTGCGGCACCATCGGGCGGCGCTCGCGTCCCAGATCAAGCGCGGGCGTCCCGTTGCGGTCATTGTAAACGCCCGTCGGCTCTTTGTCCCCGTCCGTCGGGGCGAGCCTGACATGGACTCCGCTTAAGACGATTGGAAAGCGATTATGGTCCGGAGCGAATTGGCGCAGACCTCGGAAGTCAATCCACGCCGAGCCTGACCTCGGTCCTAAACCATCAAAATATGGTCTATGGACGAATAGGGGATGAGATAGGTGCGGCTGCCGTCGGTCCAGGACACGGAGACGTCGCCGATGGCGATTTCCTGATCCTGCACGCTATGTCCCGAGATGATATGCGTCGAGCCGGCGATCGTCGTGATCTTGGTGTCGCGATGGGCGTTTTTCGCCTTGGCGACGAGCCCTTCGATCAGGCCCTTCATGATGGCGTCTTTATCACTCATTGTTCGCCTCTGTTTCGCTTCGAGCCGCCGGATAGGGTTGGCAATCCGCCACGCTCGGCATCGGTTTGGTCCGTCCGACAGCGGTCCCGACGCGCAGCAAAGCATTCAAGAAAGGCGCCGCTCGGCGAGGCGTCGGCGCGACGCTTCGCGCCAGATCAATAAATTGAAGCACGTTCTTTTGAGACATCGGATATTTCCGGCGTCTCAATGGTGAAAAAGGCCCCCAGCTTTCGGGACATTTTTTAAGCGGCGGGCTTCGCTGCCTCCGGCGCGACATAGGGCTCGAAAAGGAAATCGCGCGTCTTCATGCTGGCGAGGCGTCCGTCGGCTCGGATCGACGGGTCGCGCGCCCGCGCGGCGGCGATCGAGCGCCAATTGGTTCCGGGGGCGGGCCAAGCCGAGAGGATTTGCTGGCTGTCATTGTTGCGATAGATCGCGACAAAGGGATAGATCGGATTTTGGATCTGGTGCTTGCTGACCTGCAGGAGCCGGCCGGAAATCTGCGCGGGGATGCTCAGCATGTCGCCAAGGCGCTCGCCGACATAGGCTTCGGCGAACGAGGCCTGCTTGTCGAGACCGACGCTGATCAGCGAAATGAGAAGGTTCTGCTGCTCCAAAGGCGTCTCGGGCGCTTCGGGCGCGCTTTGAATCGGGGAGACCGCGTCGAAAAAGGTCGGCATGATGGTCGTCTGATCGACGCAATCGGGCAGACGCAGGATCTCCTTGCTGGTCTTCACGCCATATTTTTCGGCGGCGCCATTTCGGACGGACTCAACCTCGTCGAGCTCGAAGACCGCCAGAAATTGCTGCAGGGGTCGAACGTCGATCTGGTTCGGGCCGAACGTGAATTTTTGGCCGGAGCGCATCCCCGGCAGACCGAGAACATGGTCGAAGAATTCAGCGAACCATTCATGGAAGGCCGCTTCCTTTTTCGGGACCGGATCCAATAGGACGATAAAGACGCCTTCCGACATTGATCTCGTTCCTCGAAAGCTCAAAAAAATATTTCCAGCGCGGCTGACTGGTTCCCGAGCGCCGCCTGCTTCGAACGCCTGAAGTTCGGCTCGCGCGGCCCTGTTCGTCGCCGTGAAAGCCTTGCATTCAAGAACGGCGCCGGAATTTTGTCGAAATCGACGGGGGCAGCGCCTGCGGCCAAAGGTTCCGGCGCGGATCGATTTCGGACCTCCGGTGTTCTACCTATGGGAAAGTTCCTAAGGCATCGACCCGAATGTTTCGCCCATAAAGTTCAAGTTAACTTTCGGCGTCATCAAGGAGCGCTCACATGCTTATGCAGCCGGTTACAACGAGTTCACCGCATTCCTTGCAGCGCCAGACGCATTTCGCGAACTACGATGTCGGCTTCTTCAACTGCGCGGCCGAACTCTCGGGCATGAGCTTGAACTATGCCAGGGATGAAGAAATTTATGGCGAGGGCGAGGACGCCGAATTCGTTTACAAGGTCGCCCATGGCGCCGTGCGCACCTATAAGCTGCTGCGGGACGGGCGCCGGCAAATCGGCGGGTTTCATCTCGCCGGGGATCTTTTCGGGCTCGACCTCGGCGGCCGACGGCATTTGACCGCGGAGGCGGTCGCCGACAGCAAGGTTCTGGTCTTCAAGCGGCGACAGGTCGAATCGGTGGTCGCGCAAAATCTCGCCGCCGCGCGCGAGCTTTGGCTGACCACAGCCAATCATCTGCAGCATGCGGAAGAGCACATGCTCCTGCTCGGCCGCAAGACGGCCATCGAGCGGCTGGCGGCCTTTTTGCTCGAAATGGATGCGCGCAGCGGGCAGGCTGGCCGGATCGAGCTGCCGATGCTGCGCCGCGACATCGCCGATTATCTCGGCCTGACCTTGGAGACCGTGTCGCGGAGCTTTTCCGAGCTGCAAAGCGCCGGCGTGGTTGAGCTCGACGGGGCTCGTCATGTCGTCTTGCGCAATCGCGCCGCATTGGAGGAAATGGGCGCGTAACGGGTATTTTCATTGAAAAGGACGGCAGCGGCGCATATTTTTGCGGGCGTGTCATCGCGCCATGTGCGGCGGATTGCTCCTAGCCGTCGCCGACCTGTATTTGAGGTGGCGCGGGCATCACTCCAGGACGTGCCGAGCGTGAGCAGCCTTCCCCCTGCCGAGATCGAAACGCCGCTGTCCATCGAGGCCAAAGCCCAGCGCGGCGACGCGCTGGAGACGGGGGCCCTTCCATCAGCTTCTCCGCCGTCGGCCGGGAAGTTGCCGGCGATTATCGACGCGCCGGCGCTCCCTGCCGAGCCGACGGGCCGCTCCTGGCTCCGTCGCGCAATTCTGGTCGTCCTCATAGGGGCTGGAGCGGCGGGCGGCTTTTTTTATTGGCGGCATTTTCGCGCGCCGCCCCTTCCCGCCGGCATCGTTTTTGGCAATGGCCGGATCGATGCCGAGGAAATCGACATCGACACTAAATTCGCAGGCCGCGTCGCTCAGCTCTATGTCGAGGAGGGCGACATGGTGAAGGCCGGGCAGATCATCGCCCGCATGGACACGCAGGATTTCGAAGCGACGCTCAAGAAAGACGACGCCCTGGTGAGGCAAAACGAGCATTTGCTCATGGAGGCCCAGGCCAATGTGGCGCAATTGGAGAGCCAGCTGAAATTGGCTCAGCAGGAACTCGATCGGACGAGCGCCTTGCTAAAAAGGGGCTACGCCACGCGAGAACTCTATGATCAGCGTTTGCAGGCCTTCAACGGAACTAGTCAAGGCTTGATCGCTGCCAGAGCCCGCGCCATCCAGGCCTCTCACGCGCTGGAAGCGGCTCAGCACGACGTCGAACTCGTCAAGGTCAATATCGCCGACAACACGCTCGTCGCCCCTCGCGCGGGACGTGTGCAATATCGAATCGCCGAACCGGGCGAGGTGCTCGCCGCTGGCGGCAAGGTCTTCACCATGCTCGATATCGGCGATGTCTACATGGCGATCTATCTGCCGACGCTCGACGCCGGCCGGGTCAAGATCGGCGCCGACGCGCGGATCGTGCTCGATGCTTATCCCGAGCATCCGATCCGAGCCAAAGTCACATTTCTCGCGACCCAGGCCCAGTTCACGCCAAAGGCCGTCGAGACCAAAAGCGAGCGCGACAAGCTCATGTTTCGGGTCAAGGTGCGGATTGATCCCGACATTCTGACGAAATACGCCGAGTCCCTCCGAACCGGCCTGCCTGGGAACGCCTATATTCGCGTCGATCAGAAAGTCGAATGGCCAGATTGGCTGCGGAGCCGGCCGGCCAGTGACTCCTGACGAGCAAAACGTCGCGCGGCTGGAAAAAGTCAGCCTACGTTATGGCGATAAATTCGCCCTCGATAAGGTCTCGCTCGACGTGCCGGCTGGCCGTAAGATCGCCTTGATCGGGCCGGACGGCGTCGGAAAATCCTCGCTCCTGAGCTTGCTCGCGGGCGGCCGGCGGATTCAGACGGGCGATGTATGGGTCCTCGGCGGCGATATGAGCGAGGCGCGCCACAGGACGGCAGTCTGCTCGCGCATCGCCTATATGCCGCAGGGCTTGGGGAAGAACCTTTATCCTGACCTGAGCGTCAGCGAGAATATCGCCTTTTTCGGCCGCTTGTTCGGGCAGGGGAAAGCGGAGCGCGACTGGCGCATCGACGAGCTGACTAAAAGCACCGGGCTCGCGCCGTTTAAGGATCGGGCCGCCCGGAATCTGTCTGGCGGCATGCGGCAGAAGCTCGGGCTCTGTTGCGCCCTCGTCCATGATCCGACCCTTCTCGTCCTCGACGAGCCGACGACCGGCGTCGATCCCTTGTCGCGGCGCCAATTCTGGGAACTGATCGAGCGGATCCGCGAGCGGCGCGCCGACATGAGCGTCATCGTCGCCACCGCCTATATGGAGGAGGCAGAGCGCTTCGATTGGCTCGTCGCTATGGACGGCGGCAAAATCATATCGAGAGGGACTCCGCTCGAACTCAAGACGAAGACCGGCGCGTCGAGCCTGGAGGAGGCGTTCATCGCCTTGCTGCCCGCCGAGCGCCGAAGCGGCGGCGGGAGCCTCGTCATTCCGCCCCGACCGCCATCGAAGGATGGACCTGTCATCGTCGCGCGGAACCTGACCCGCCGCTTCGGCGCCTTCACCGCCGTCGACAATGTGAATTTCTCGATCGAGCGCGGCGAGATCTTCGGCTTCTTGGGCTCGAACGGGTGCGGCAAGACCACGACGATGAAAATGCTCACCGGCCTTCTGCCAGCGACCTCCGGCCAGGCCCTTCTGTTCGGCAATGCGATCGAAGCGGAAGGCATGAGCGCCCGCGCCCGCGTGGGCTATATGTCGCAATCCTTCTCGCTCTACACGGAACTGACCGTTAGACAGAATCTCGACTTCCACGCGCGCCTGTTTCACTTGGCTCCAGCGCGGGCGAAGGCGCGGATCGCCGCGCTCATCCGTCAGTTCAGGCTCGCCGCCTATCTCGACCAAACCGCGTCGAGCCTGCCGCTCGGCATACGCCAGCGCCTGTCGCTCGCCGTCGCGATCGTTCACGAACCGGAAATGCTCATCCTCGACGAGCCGACCTCTGGCGTTGACCCAATAGCGCGAGATGGCTTTTGGCGGCTCCTCATCGATCTGTCGCGCAATCACGGCGTCACGATCTTCATCTCGACCCATTTCATGAATGAGGCCGCGCGATGCGACCGGATCGCCCTCATGGACGCCGGCCGCGTTCTCGCGACGGGCGCGCCGTCCGCCCTGGTCGAGGCGCGGCGCGCGGCGACGCTCGAGGACGCCTTCATCTCCTATCTGGAGGAATCGATCGAAGCCCGCGGCGGCGATGACGGGCGGGAGACCATGGCCGCGGCTGCTCGGGATAGGGCGGATCGACCCGCCGTCGCCCCGGGGGCCAAGCTGAACAGGTGGTTCAGCCCGCGGCGCATGTTCGCCTATACGATCCGCGAGACCCTCGAGCTCATGCGTGATCCGATTCGCTTGGGGTTCGCGTTGCTCGGGACGGCTTTTCTCATGGGGGTGATGGCGGCCGGCATTTCGACCGACGTGGATAGCCTCACCTTCGCTGTCCTCGATCATGACAATACGCCCGAGAGCCGCGCCTATCTCGAGGAGCTGCGCGGCTCGCGCTATTTCATTGAAAGGCCGCCGCTTTCGGACTATTCGGGCCTAGAGCAGCGACTGAAAAGCGGTGACATCAAGCTCGGAATCGAGATTCCGCCGAGCTTCGGGCGCGATGTTAGAAAAGGCGTCCCCATATCGGTCGGCGCCTGGATCGACGGCGCCATGCCCTTCCGCGCCGAAACCATTCGCGGCTATCTACAGGCGATGCACCAACAATATCTCGTCGATCTCGCGACAAGGGAGGGATCGTCGGCGAGCCAGGCCGAGCCAGCGACGATCGAGACGAGATGGGTCTACAATCAGGACTTTTATAGCATCTACACGATGGCGCCCTCGACCCTGGCGTTTCTGCTCATTCTCATCCCCGCCATTTTGATGGCGCTCGCGATCGTGCGTGAGAAGGAGCTCGGATCAATCACCAATCTCTATGTCACGCCGGTGACGCGGATCGAGTTTCTGCTCGGCAAGCAGCTTCCCTATATCGCCATCGGCATGGCCAATTTCGCTGTCCTCCTGCTGATGGCCACTCTCGTCTTCGCCGTGCCGCTCAAGGGGAGCCTGTTCGCGCTCGTCGTCGGGGCTCTGCTTTACGTCGCGGCCACGACGGGCTACGGCATGTTGATCTCGTCCTTCGCCAGCTCGCAGATCGCCGCGCTGTTTGGAACCGCCATCCTCTCCTATCTGCCGGCCTTTCAATTCTCAGGCATGTTGACGCCGGTGTCCTCATTGGCCGGCGCGGCGGCTGTCATGGGGCGCATGTTCCCGATGACCTATTTCCTGCCAATCAGCGTCGGCGTCTTCACCAAGGGGCTCGGCTTCGCGGATCTCGCCGGAAATTTCCGCTCTCTCGCGATCTTCGCCGTGGTCCTTATTCTGCTAAGCTTTCTTCTCTTGCGGGACCAGGAGAAATAGCGCCCGCACTCCCGCAATTCCGCTTAGATAGAGTTGGAGCCAATGCCGTCTCTGGCCAATATATTCTGGCTCGGAACCAAGGAAATCCGCAGCTTCGCGCACGACTATGTCCTTGTCGGATTGGTCATCTGGGCCTTTTCATTCGCAGTCTATTCGATGGCGCAGAGCAAGTCGCAGGAACTCAACAACGCTTCCATCGCGATAATCGACGAGGACAATTCGCCGCTCTCTCATCTTATCGTCGAAGGGTTCCGCTTGCCGCCCTATTTCAGGCCGCCAAAAGCGATCGCCTTGCAGGACGTCAGTCGCCTGATGGATAATGGAACCTACACATTTATCCTGGACGTCCCCCTGCATTTCGAGCGCGACGTCCTTGCTGGCCGGCAACCGGCGCTGCAGGTCAATGTCGACGCGACGGCCGTGGTTCAGGCCGGAATCGGCGCAAGCTACATCCAGCAGATTCTCACGACTCAAATCGCTAATTTCCTGGCCCGCTCCGAAAGATCGCAGCCGCAACGCGTGAGCCTCGACATTCGCATCGCTTTCAACCCGAACGCCACGACGTCATGGTTCACAAGCGTGATGGGCATCATCAATAATGTGACGATGTTGGCGATTATTTTGTCCGGCGCGGCGGTTATTCGCGAGCGCGAGCATGGGACCATGGATCATCTGCTCGTGATGCCGGTGACGCCGTTTGAAATCGCGATGTCGAAAATCTGGGCCAACGCTTTCGTGATCACCATCGCGGTCGGGCTTTCCTTGAGCGTGATCGTGCGCGGCCTTCTCGGGATTCCGGTGGCGGGCTCCGTGCCGCTTTTTCTTGTCGGGGTGGTGATCTATCTCTTCTTCGCCTCGGCCGTCGGCATATTCCTCGCGTCGGTGGCGCGCACCATGCCTCAACTCGGCCTTCTCTACCTGCTTGTGTCCGTGCCGATGAATGTCTTGTCGGGCAGCAACACGCCGATCGAAAGCATGCCGCGGGCGCTCCAGATCGTGATGCAAGCGTCGCCCTCGACGCATTTCGTGTCCTTCGCGCAGGCGATCCTCTACCGGGGCGCGGGACTCGACCTCGTTTGGCCCGAATTCCTCATCGTCGCTCTCATCGGAGGGCTCTTCCTCGGCCTTGCTTTGCTGCGCTTTCGGCGGATTTCGGCCGAGACTAATTAGGCCGCCCGCGAACGCGTGATCCTGCGGTCGCTTCATGGCGCGAGACCGCTCTGCTTGACCCAAATCAAACGTCGTCGCGCGGTTTTCGGCCATCGTCGCCGCCATGGCTGCGGCGCTCGGACGCTGTAGTGCGAAGCTTCAGGAGGTTCGGCATGGACGACAAGATATTGCGCCAATTCATCATTGACGAGCTCGATTTCGAGCCGAGCGTTCATGCGGCCAATATAGGCGTGGCTGTGGAAAAGGGCGTCGTCACGCTGACCGGCCATGTGGGCAGCTATGTCGAGAAGCTCGCGGCGGAGCATGCGGTCGAGAGGGTCAAAGGCGTGAAAGCGATCGCCGAGGAGATCGAGGTGCGTTACGGCGACCAACCGAAGCGTTCGGACGACGAGATCGCGCAGCGCGCGGTCAACATCTTGAGTTGGAGCGCGCAGGTTCCGAAAGAGTCCATCCATGTGAAGGTGCAGCGGGGATGGGTCACGCTCAGCGGGTCCGTCGAATGGCAGTTTCAACGCATCGCCGCGGAGTCAGCCATTCACAAGCTGAGCGGCATACTCGGGGTCACCAATCTCATCGAGATCAAGCCGCATATTGACGCGCCGGACGTCAGGAAGAAAATCATCGAGGCTTTGAAGCGCAATGCCGAGATCGAAGCCGATTCCATTCACGTGTCGGTCGAGGACAATAAGGTCATTCTCGAAGGCAAGGTCAAGGCGTGGTATGAGCGCGGCCTCGCCGAGAGGGCTGCCTGGTCGGCGCCGGGAGTGAAATCGGTGGAGGATCGGCTAACGCTCGGCTGACGAAATTGTTGCGAGACGCCTCAAGCGGCGTCTCGCAACGCGGTGAAAAGAGCGCTGTGAGCTCAACGCTCCAACGTCTTGAGGTAAGAAATCAGATTTTGAATCTGATCAGGGTCGAAGCGAAATTGAGGCATTGTCGGGTGCCCGACCATGATGCCCTCGGCGAAAGATTCCGCGAGATCCTCTACATTGTAGCGCTTATGCAGCTCGCGAAAGGGCGGCGCTTCCTTCAAGGAACTATCTCCGTAAAGTCCGATGGCGTGGCATTTCGCGCACCATTCTTGCGCAAGCCTTTGGCCGAGCGCGGGGTTCCCCTCTTGCGCATTGGCTGCGAGAGCGCCGAGCAAGAGGCAAGTTGCGCCAAGCGACAGGACGGGGGCGTAGCGGTTGAATCTGAACATCGAGAACTCACATTGAATGGCGACGGCCGCGTCACGAAGGCGCTGCCTGCGGTGATTAGCCATTGTGAGGCGTGGACGCCAGCGCGGCCTTGACCTTGATCAAACGCTGGTCGGATTTGCAGTCGCGCCAAAGCGCGAATGACGCCCGATTGGGGGAGGTTGATTGAAATCAAGGCGGCGGGCCTGGCTTGATGCTCCTTTCGTTCCGGGCGCCGCTTGCCGTCCCGCCTATTGGGAGTCTCGATCATGCCGTTCAAATCTCTGATCCCGAGTCCTGGCCTCGAGGAGAAGGATGTCCAAATCGATTTCACCGACGACGTTCTGACTGGCAAGGGCGAGAAGAAATCGGAAAAAGAGGAGAAGGACGAGAACCGCCGGGTCTCGGAGCGCAGCTATGGCGCGTCCCTGCGCGCGATTCAACTGCTGTCGGGAATCGACCCGAATTCGATCGAGGCCAATTTCGCGAAAGTCGTTCTCACGGTCAAGGCGCCCAAGCCGGCGCCTAAAGTGACTAAGAAGATCGAGATCAAAAAAGCAGGATAAGAACAGACAGGAACGCGCGCGCCGGTCCTCGGCCGGCGCATGCGTTGACCGAAGTCATTCGGAGAGTCCGATGTCCAAAGTGAAAATGCATGCTGGCGACTGGATCATCGTTTCGGACGCGCGCAAGGCGCTGCTGCTCGAGAATGAGGGAGACGAGATGTTTCCCAATCTGAAGACGCGGGAGGTCCGCGAGCATGAGGAGGAGCCCAATCGCGTGTTGAATGCCGATAAGCCGGGCAGGGTGCAGCAATCGGCGGCGAGCTTCCGCAGCGCGGTCGAGCCGTCGGATCGACACGAGGAGGCGGACAAGAATTTCATCAACGCCTTGGCGCAACGCCTACATGAGCTCGTGTCGAGCGGCCAAACCAAAGGCCTGTTCATCGTGGCGCCGGCGCATGCTCTTGGCCTTATTCGGAAAAGTAGCTCGCCTGCAGTGAGGTCTGCGGTTCGCGCTGAACTGGACCGGGATTTGATCCATCTGCCGGTCTATGAGATCGAAAAGCATCTGTTGAAATGGGGCGCGGAGCAGGCCTCCTGAGGGCATGGAGCGCTGCATCGCGCGAAACCTGACGCCTGGAAGGCACCTGACGCGCCCTCTTCAGAGGCGCTCGGGGGGCTCGGGTTCGAGGGCGGCGAAGCCTGCCTTGATCGCGAAACGCACCAGTTCGGAAACGCTATCGGCTTTCATCTTGGCCATCAGCTTGGCCCTGTAGACTTCGACCGTGCGCGCGCTCAGACCATGCTCGCGCGCGATCTCCTTATTAGTCTTGCCATACATGAGCCCGCTCAAGACTTCGGTTTCGCGGTGACTCAATGTCGCGAGTCGCGCGCTCATTTCCTCGGTCATGGCGTCCGCCGCGTGGGTCTGGCCGTCTTTTTCGATTGCGGCGCGCACGGCCGCGATGAGCACATCGCCGTCGAAGGGCTTTTCGATGAAATCGGTCGCGCCGAGCTTCATCGCCTTGACGGCGAGGGGCACGTCCCCGTGCCCGGTGATGACGATCACGGGGATGGCGTGCTTCCCCGCGCCCAAGCGGCGGGCGACCTCGAGCCCGTCCAATCCCTGCATGCGGACGTCGGTGATGACGCATCCCCCGCCGATGGAGGGGAGCGCATGAAGAAACGCCTCCGCTGAATCGAACAGGCGCACCGCGAAACCCGCCGATCCAAGCAGGAAATCGAGCGAGTCGCGCAACGCCGGATCGTCGTCGATCACATGCACCACGTGGCATGAGCCGTTGCTAGCGCGCATGGGCCTTCGCTTCCGGCGCCTTGGGGATCGTGAACCGAAATACGGTTCCTCCCGAAGGATTGGATTCCATCCAAAGGCGCCCGCCGTGCGCCTCGACGATGGTCTTGCTGATCGACAGTCCGACGCCCATGCCGGTTTCCTTGCTCGTCACGAAGGGCTCGAACAGCTTCGGCAACACGTCGGAGGAGACCCCGTGACCAGTGTCGGAGACCATGATCTCGACAAGGTCCGTCGGAAAAGGCGTGGCTGTCACCATCAGCTCGCGGCGTGGCGCGCATTCCATTGCTTCGAGCGCGTTGCGGAAGAGATTGACGAGAACCTGCTGGATCTGCACGCCGTCAACAAGAACGAATTCGATCTCGTGATCGATATGAAGACGCAACATGACGCCTTGCTCTCGCGCGCCGACGAGAGCCAGGGCGCTCGCCTCTTCGATCAGGCGCGCGACTCTGTGGCGCGTTTTGTTTGTCTCTCTCCTTGTGACGAAGTCGCGCATGCGGCGGATGATCTCGCCTGCGCGCAAGGCTTGAGCCGCCGCTTTTTCGAGTGCGTCCTGGACGGCTTCCGCGTTTCTCTCGCGATCGGTCTGGAGGAGCCGCTGGCAGCCTTTGATGTAGTTGCTGATCGCGGCGAGAGGCTGATTCAGCTCATGCGCGAGGCTCGAGGCCATCTCGCCGAGCGCGCTCAAGCGCGAGACATGAACGAGCTTTGATTGCAGATCCTGAAGCTGGGCCTGAGTTTCCTGACGTTCGGTCAAATCGCGAATGAAGCCCGTGAAGTGGCGCCGCGCGCCCGCGCGGACCTCACCGATCGAGAGATGCATCGGAAAGGTCGACCCGTCTTTGCGCAGGCCTGTGACTACCCTTCCGACGCCGATGATCCGCTTCTCGCCGGACTCGAGGTAGCGCCCGACATAGCCGTCGTGGCGCTCTCGGTCGGGCGCCGGCATGAGCACGCTGACATTGCGGCCGATCGCTTCATCGGCCGAATAGCCGAACAGGCGCTCGGCCGCTGCGTTGAAGGATTGCATGATGCTGTCTTCGCCGATCACGATCATGGCGTCGGGCACGGCGTTGAGCAGGAGCCGGAGATGCTCCTTGCGTCGCCGCAGTTCGTCTTCCATCCGCTTGCGGTCGTCGATGTCGATCGTGACCCCGCTCATCCGCCTAGGGCAGGCGCCGGGATCGCGGTACGCGCGACCTTTTGAATGCAGCCATCGCACGCGTCCGTCGGCGAGAGCGATGCGGTACTCGACGTCGAAATCGCCATGCTCCATAGCGGCGGCGAAGGCCAAGCCGACGCGTTGGCGATCATCCGGGTGGATCAGCGAATCAAAGGCCTGATAACTCATGGCGGCTTCGGGGCCGACGTCGAAAAATTGGGCGCAGATGTCCGAACAGCTGAATGCGTTGCCCTCTATATTCCAGTCCCATGTCCCGATCCCGGCTGCTTCGATCGCGTAGCGCGCATGCTCGCTTTCGTGAAGCTGATCAGCCAATGGAGCCTCCAGCGCGGGGGGGTCGGTGAAATCCAACCGTCATTGATCTTAGTCAACAACGGCTCGAATTCCTAGCGCCGCCTTTGCGGCTCTCTCAAGCTTAGGCGTCACAGGATGCAAGAGGACGATCGGAGCCGAGGCCTTGGGTCCCGTCGGGAAAAAACGATTCAAGCCCGAATGCTTGTGATCGTCTTCGCCCGTCGGGTGCCGTGGCTCGTCGAAGCTGGGGCGCCTCGAATTTGTGCTTGCCGAGCGCGACGAATTTTGGTCTCGAACAGAGCCTATTCGGACGGGATCAGGTCGGCCGGCCGCCTCGGCTCCCTGCAGATGCCAGATTTCTGAGGCTTGCCTATGAGGCCTCATGAAGCGTCGGCGAGCGGCACCGCCAAGCCGGACGAGGGTTCCAATGACCATTTCCGCCGCGATTCACCACGTCACGCATTACAAATATGATCGGCCGATCTCGCTCGGGCCGCAAACGATTCGCCTACGTCCGGCGCCGCATTGCCGAACCAAGGTCCTCGGCTATTCGCTCAAGGTGACGCCCGCAAACCATTTCGTGAATTGGCAGCAGGACCCGCACGGCAATTGGCAGGCGCGCTTCGTCTTTCCCGAGAAAGTGACCGAGCTGAAGATCGAGGTCGATTTGACCGCCGCGCTGGCCGTGGTCAATCCGTTCGATTTCTTCATCGAGCCCTATGCCGAATCCTTTCCCTTCGCCTACGATCCTGCGCTTAAGGCCGCGCTCGCCCCCTATCTCGAACTCGAGCCGCTCGGTCCTCGCCTTGCAGCCTATCTTGAGTCCTTGCCGAAGCAACCGGTCCATAGCGTCTCATTTCTCGTCGATCTCGTCGCCAAGCTGCAGCAGGCTATTCGTTACGTGATCCGGATGGAGCCGGGCGTCCAGCTCCCTGAGGAGACGCTGGAGCTCGGGTCTGGGTCCTGCCGCGATTCCGCCTGGCTGCTCGTCCAGATCCTGCGGCGGCTCGGCCTCGCCGCCCGATTCGTGTCGGGCTATCTGATCCAGCTGCGCGCGGACATCGAGCCGCTTGAAGGGCCGAAGGGGACTCAGCAGGATTTCACCGATCTTCACGCCTGGGCGGAGGTCTATTTGCCCGGCGCCGGCTGGATCGGCATGGACGCGACCTCCGGCATGTTCTGCGGCGAAGGCCATCTCCCTTTGGCGGCGACGCCGCATTATCAGTCGGCCGCGCCGATTTCCGGCGTCGTCGAGCGGGCGAATGTCGATTTTCATTTTGACATGCAGGTCATGCGCGTCGCCGAGGCGCCGCGAATCACGCTGCCTTTCTCCGAAGAAGCCTGGGAGAGGCTCGACGCCCTGGGCGAAAGGGTCGACGCCGATCTCATAGCGCAGGACGTTCGCCTGACCATGGGCGGCGAGCCCACCTTCGTCTCCATCGACGATTTTGAATCGGCGGAATGGAACACGGCGGCCGTCGGACCGACGAAGCGCGCCTTCGCCGACAAGCTCATCCGCCGCTTGCGCAAGCGTTTTGCGCCGGGCGGCATGCTCCATTACGGTCAGGGCAAATGGTATCCGGGCGAAAGCCTGCCGCGCTGGGGGTTTGCAGTCTATTGGCGCAGGGATGGCGAGCCGATCTGGAAGAATCCCGGCCTTATCGCGGATGTCGGAGAGACCAGGGCGGCGGAACAGGAAACGGCGGCGCGCGACGAAGCGCAGCGTCCGCTGGCGGAACGCCTGACCGTGGGCATCGCCGAAGGACTCGGCATCGAGGCCGACTATGTGCACCCGGCCTATGAAGATCCCGCGGCTTGGCTCATCAAGGAAGGCAACCTGCCCGAGAACACGGACGCGCTCGATCCGAAGCTAGAGGATCCGGAGGAGCGCAACCGCATGATTCGCACCTTCGCGCGGGGGCTCGCCCATCCGTCCGGCTTCGTCCTGCCCGTTCAACGTTGGAACGCGCAGGCGAACGGCGTTCCGCGATCGCGCTGGCTCAGCGAGAAATGGAGCCTGCGGCGCGGCAAGCTGTTTCTCGTGCCGGGGGATTCGCCGGTCGGCTATCGCTTGCCTTTGTCGTCGCTGCCTTGGGTGCCGCCGGCGTCCTATCCCTATGTCGTGGCGCAAGATCCTTTCGCGGAACGCGCGCCGCTGCCGCCGGCGCATGAGATCGCGCAGCCGTTCGAGCGAGTCGCGGAGGAGCCTGGGGCCGGGCGGCAGGAGCGCATCGAGCAAGAAGCGATCGCCGGCGCCGTGCGCACCGCGATTTCGGTCGAGCCTCGCGACGGCGTCCTTTGCGTCTTCATGCCGCCGGTCGAGACATTGGAGGATTATCTCGAACTCCTCGCCGCGGTCGAGGCGAGCGCGGAGGCCGCCGGCGCGCAAGTTCACATCGAAGGCTATCCGCCGCCGCAGGATCCGCGGATCAATGTCGTGAAGGTCACGCCCGACCCCGGCGTCATCGAGGTCAATGTCCATCCGGCGGAAAGCTGGCGGGCCGCGGTGGAGACGACGACCGGCCTTTACGAGGATGCGCGCCACACGCGTCTCGGCGCCGACAAGTTCATGACGGACGGACGCCATACCGGGACCGGCGGCGGCAATCATGTCGTGCTCGGCGGCGCGACGCCCGCCGACTCGCCTTTCCTGAGGCGGCCGGATCTCCTGAAAAGCCTCATCCTCTATTGGCAGCGCCGGCCGTCCTTATCTTATCTTTTTTCCGGCCTCTTCATTGGCCCGACAAGCCAGGCGCCGCGCGTCGACGAAGCGCGGCACGATCAACTCTACGAGCTCGAGATCGCGCTCGCCAATGTTCCAGGTCCCGGAGAGCCCGCGCCATATTGGCTGATCGACCGCTTGCTGCGAAACCTTCTGGTCGACGTCACCGGCAATACGCATCGCTCCGAAATCTGCATCGACAAGCTTTTTTCGCCGGACGGCCCGACCGGACGTCTCGGCCTTCTCGAATTCCGATCGTTTGAAATGCCGCCGGACGCGCGCATGAGCCTCGCGCAGCAGCTTCTGCTGCGGGCGCTCGTCGCCTGGTTCTGGCGCGAGCCTCAACAAGGCAATCTGATCCGCTGGGGCACGGCGCTCCATGATCGCTTTTTATTGCCGCAATTCATCTGGGAGGATTTCCTCGGCGTTCTCGCGGATCTCGGCCGCGCCGGCTACCCTTTTGATCCGGTCTGGTTCGAGGCGCAGCGCGAGTTTCGTTTCCCGCTCTATGGCGTGGTCGAGCATGGCGGCGTGCGGCTGGAGCTGCGCCAAGCCCTCGAGCCTTGGCATGTGCTCGGTGAGCAAGGCGCGATCGGCGGCACGGTGCGCTTCGTGGATTCCTCGGTCGAGCGCCTACAGGTGAAGGCGTCGGGCTTTGTGGAAGGGCGTCACGTCATCGCCTGCAACGGCCGGCGCATGCCGATGACGCCGACCGGCGCCTCGGGCGAGGCTGTCGCCGGCGTGCGGTTCAAGGCGTGGCAGCCAGCTAACGGGCTGCATCCGACCATTCCCGCCCATGCGCCCTTGACCTTCGACCTCGTCGACACCTGGAGCGGGCGAGCGCTCGGCGGCTGCGTCTATCATGTCGCGCATCCCGGCGGACGCAATTACGATACGTTTCCGGTCAATTCCTATGAGGCGGAGGCGCGCCGCCTCGCGCGCTTCCAGGACTTCGGCCACACGCCCGGCCCTTGCGAGGCGCCGCCCGAGGAGCGCTCGGCGGAGTTCCCTTTGACCCTCGATCTGCGCCGGCCGCGCGCGATTTGACGGTTCAGGTGATGACCGACGGCGCTTCGCGTCCGGTGAAATGGCCGATGCGGGCGAGTTCGCGCGAAATCCCGATGAGATCGGCGAGCGCAGCTTGCGTCTCGAGATTCTGGCGCGCCTCATCGGGCTCGAAGCGCTCGATATAAACTCTGAGGGTCGCGCCGGAGGTCCCTGTCCCCGAGAGGCGGTAGACGATGCGCGCGCCGTCCTCGAAAAGGATGCGTATGCCCTGATGTTTCGAATCCGAGCCGTCGACCGGATCGTGATAGGCGAAGTCGTCGGTTTCCGCGATGGTCAGCCCGGCGAAAGTCTTGCCCTTTAGGTCGGGCAGGGCCGCGCGCAGCCCCTCGATCAGCGCATGCGCGCCATCGGAATCGACTTCTTCATAGTCATGGCGCGAATAATAGTTTCGCCCGTAATAGGCCCAATGTTTCTCGACGATGTCCTTCACGCTCTCGCGCCGCGCGGCGAGAATATTGAGCCAGAGGAGAACGGCCCAAAGACCGTCCTTCTCGCGCACATGGTTCGAGCCGGTGCCGGCGCTTTCCTCGCCGCAGATCGTCGCCTTGCCAGCGTCGAGCAGATTGCCGAAGAATTTCCAGCCGGTCGGCGTCTCGAAGAGCGGAATTTTCAGCCGGGCGGCGACCTGGTCGGCGGCGCGGCTCGTCGGCATGGAGCGCGCGATCCCGACGATTCCCTTCGCATAGCCCGGCGCGAGATAGGCGTTGGCGGCGAGGAGCGCGAGACTGTCGGAGGGCGTCACGAAGAGCCCCCGGCCGATAATGAGATTGCGGTCGCCGTCGCCATCCGAGGCGGCGCAGAGATCCGGTCCGTCCACGCTCATGGCGAGATCGAACAGATGCTTGGCGTGGACGAGATTGGGATCGGGGTGGTGGCCGGCGAAATCGGGCAGCGGCGTCCCATTGAGCACGGTTCCCGCCGGCGCGCCGAGCAGATCCTCGAAAATCCGCGTCGCATAGGGGCCGGTCACGGCCGACATGGCGTCGAAGCGGAAGCGAAAGCCCGATTGGAACAGGGCGCGGATCTTGTCGAAATCAAAGAGCTTCTGCATCAGCTCCGCATATTCCTCGACCGGATCGATGACGACGACCTCGCCCGGTCCGAGAAGCGTGGGCCCAAGACGATCGAGATCAATGTCGGGCGCGTCGATGATGCGATATTCCGAGATCGACTTGGTGCGGGCGAAGATCGCCTCGGTCACCTTCTCGGGCGCGGGGCCGCCGTTCGAGACATTGTATTTGATCCCGAAATCGCCGTGTGGGCCGCCCGGATTGTGGCTTGCGCTGAGGATGACCCCGCCAAAGGCGCCGTGCTTGCGGATGAGGTTCGAGGCCGCGGGCGTCGACAATATGCCGCCTCGCCCGACAAGGATTCGGCCGAAGCCGTTCGCGAGCGCGATCTTCACGACCGTCTGAATCGCCTCGCGGTTGAAATAGCGCCCGTCGCCGCCGACAACCAGCGTTTCTCCGTGAAACACGTCGAGGATATCGAAGATCGATTGGACGAAATTCTCGACATAGCGCGGCCTTTGAAACTCCGCGACCTTCTTGCGCAGTCCCGAAGTGCCCGGCCGCTGATCCGGAAATGGCGTGGTGGCGATGCTCTTGATCATGAAAATTTCCGTAAACCGAAACGCGAGCAGCCCTGCTTTTTTCGCTTGTCGTCGGCGCCAGTCCGGGGGACGACGCCGCCGAGCGAAGCAATGATTGGGCGCAAGGTCAAGACGTTCCCGAACGACAGATCGGTTGATCCTATGGCGCCTCGATGAATAGTCGTTGAAGCCGAGGAAATTATGTTCGCCTGCTGGTTTTAGCTGACGACAGAGGTTAACTTGCGGCGAGATTCGCTGAGACGACAAGCGGGATGAAGGCTCATCTTCGCGGCGATGGCCGCGCTGGTGCTTTCCGAACGTTCAAAACATAGGGAATCGGAACTGGGAATCGGGCTATGGCGCGGGACATTGCGGCGAAGCTGCGTTACGTTTTGGCGGCCGGGGCCTTGTCGCTTCTGGCTCTGACCGGTTGCAACGAAAACAAATATCAACCGCCACCCGTCCCTGACGTCACGGTTGTCAAGTCGCAGCAACGTAAGGTGACGCTTTATAGCGAGCTGACCGGCTCCACGGCGGCCTACAACAGGGTCGATCTCGTCGCCCGCGTGCAGGGCTTTCTGCAGACGCTTGGCTACAAGGACGGCGCGAGGGTCAAGAAGGGCGATCTCCTGTTCCAGATCGATCCTCAAGACTACAAGATCGCCTTGGCGATCGCCAAGGCCGCACAGGAGCAGCAGGAGGCGCTTCTCGTGCAGGCCGACGCCGATCTTAAGCGCAAGCAGGAGCTGGTCGCGCGACAATCTTCCTCGGTCGCCTCCCTCGACGAGGCCAAGGCGAAGCGCGATTCGACCTATGCGGCGCTGGCGCAGGCCAAGGGCCAGGTCGATCAGGCTCAGCGCAGTCTGGACTATACGACCATCGTCGCGCCCTTCGATGGGATCGTCTCGGCGCGCCTCGCCGACATCGGCGCCTTTGTCGGCGCAAACGGCCCGACCAAGCTCGCGACGATCGTCCAGGTCAATCCGATCTATGTCAATTTCAATGTCGACGAGCAGCAAGTGCTCAGGATCCGGCAAAGGCTCGCCGAGCTCGGCGTGACCATGCGCGAGATCCAGCCGGTTCCGGTGGACGTTGGGCTGCAGACCGAGGCGGACTATCCGCATTCCGGCGTGATCGACTATATCGCGCCTGAGATCGATCGAAACACGGGCACGCTCCCGGTCCGGGCGGTTCTCGACAATAAGAACACGCCGCTCCTTCCCGGCCTGTTCGTGCGCGTGCGGCTGCCGATCGAGCGTGACGCCGAGGCCGTTCTCGCGCCCGAGATCGCGCTAGGCACGTCGCAAGCGGGCCAATATCTCCTGATCGTGAACGACAAGAATATTGTCGAGGAGTGCCGAGTCGACGTCGGCGATCGAGTCGATGGCGGTTTCAGGATCATCAAATCCGGGCTCAAGCCGGACGAGAAGGTCATCGTCGGCGGCTTGCAGCGCGCCATTCCCGGCAATCAGGTCCATCCGCTGGAGACTGAAGCCACGGCCTCGCGGGACCAGCCATGATCGCGCGCTTCTTCATCGACCGGCCGGTTCTCGCCAATGTCATCGCCTTCCTGATCGTGATCTTGGGGCTCGTCTCCCTTCTCGGCCTGCCAGTCGCGCAATATCCCGACGTTGTGCCGCCGACGGTGCAGGTGACGGCGCGCTATCCGGGCGCGAGCCCGTCCACGGTCGTGCGCGACGTCGCGCTTCCGATCGAGCAGAAGGTCAATGGCGTCGAGGGCATGATCTACATGTCGTCGATGAGCACGAGCGACGGACAATATACGCTCACCGTCACCTTCAAGATCGGCACGGATGCGGACAAGGCGCAAATCCTCGTCCAAAATCGCGTGTCGACGGCGATGTCGACCCTGCCGCAGGCGGTGCAAGTTCAAGGCGTGCAGACCAACAAGCGCTCGACCTCCATTCTCGAGATCGTCGCGCTGAACTCGCCGGACGGCCGCTACGACAGTCTTTTCCTGTCGAATTACGCGACCATCAACCTGCTCGACGCAATCTCCCGCATCGACGGGGTCGGCAATGTGTCGATTTTCGGGGCGAGCCAATATGCGATGCGGATCTGGCTCGATCCGCAGAAATTGGAGGCGCGCAAGCTCTCGCCCTCCGACGTGACGAGCGCCGTGAACCTGCAAAGCCGCTCGACGGTCGCAGGCCAGGTCGGCATCCCGCCGGCGCCGCCGGGACAGAATTTCCAATACACGATCAACGTCCCGAGCAATCTCGACAAAGTCGCCGAGTTCGAGAACATCATCGTCAAGGCGGCGCAGGAGAGCGGCGGCCCGGTCACGCGCCTGAAGGACGTCGCCCAGATTGAGCTCGGCGCGCAGCAATATAGCCAGGACTTCAAGCTCGACGGGCGCCCGTCGGCCGGCCTCGCCATCGTCCAGCTTCCCGAGGCCAATGCGCTTGACGTCGCCAAGCGCGTCGAGGGCCGCATGACCGAGCTTGCGGCGTCTTTTCCGCAGGGCGTGACCTGGGCCGTTCCGTTCGACACGACGAAATTCGTCGGCGCGGCCATCCATGAAGTCTATAAGACGCTGATCGAGGCGGCCTTTCTTGTGCTGGTCGTCATCCTCGTCTTCCTCCAGGACTGGCGCGCGACTCTCGTGCCGGCGACCACCGTTCCGGTCACCATCATCGGCGCCTTCGCCGCTATTGCGGCCTTCGGCTTCACCGTCAATCTTTCCACCTTGTTCGCGATTATTCTTGCGATCGGCATCGTGGTCGACGACGCGATCATCGTGGTCGAGGGCGCGGCCAAACATATCGAGCGCGGGCTCTCCTCGCATGACGCCGCGGTCAAGGCCATGGAAGAGCTGCTCGGGCCGATCATCGGCATCACGCTCGTGCTCATGGCGGTCTTCGTGCCGGCGGCCTTCCTGCCGGGCCTCAGCGGCCAGATGTATCGCCAGTTCGCGCTCGTCATCGCCGCCACCGCGTTGATCAGCGCAATCAACGCCATGACCCTGAAGCCGACGCAATGCGCGCTCTGGCTACGGCATGTCACGCCCCCGGAGCAGCGCAATATCTTCTACCGCGGCTTCAACGCCGTTTATAACGTCTGCGAGCGCGGGTATGCGGCCTTGATCACGCGCATGGTCGAGCATGCCGGGCTCATGACGGCCGTCGTCGTCGGCCTCGTCGTGCTCTCCGGCTTCGGCCTCAGCCGCGTGCCGACGGCCTTTTTGCCGATCGAGGACCAGGGCTATTTTCTCGTGATCGTGCAATTGCCCGAGGGCGCCGCGCTCGAGCGCACCGTGCATGCGCTGGACGAAGTCCGGGAGCGGGTGAAGGCCCAGCCGGGCGTCAAGCAGGTTGTGGCGATATCGGGCGTCGCCGCGCTCAACGACAATGCGAGCCTCTCCAACGCCGGCGTCGCCTATGTCATCCTCGAGGATTGGGATAAGCGCGGTAAAGGCGAGGATCTGCTCGGTCTCTACAACGCCCTGTCGGCGCGGGTCGCAACGCTCGAGGATGGGGTGGCCTTCGTCATGCCGCCGCCGCCGATCCAGGGCGTAGGCAATGTCGCCGGCGCGACGATGAAGGTCGAGATCCGCGACGGTAGCTTCGACTACGCTGAATTGCAGCGGCTCGCCAACGCCGTGGCGGACCGGGCCTCGCAACAGTCGATGTTCTCGCTGGCGCGCAATTATTTCCAGGCCGACGCGCCGCAGCTCGACGTCGCCTTTGATCGGGTCAAGACCGAGACGCTCGGCGTGCCGCTCGGCAGCGCGCTCGACGTGTTGAGCGCCTACATGGGCTCGAGCTATGTCGGCCAGTTCAACAGATTCGGCCGGGTGTTTCAGATCTATGTGCAGGCCGAGGCCTCGGCGCGCGTCAACGCCGAGTCGCTGCGGACCCTCCAGGTCAAGAACAGTTCCGGCGACATGGTTCCGCTCGGCACCGTCGCCGACATCAAGACGGTCGCCGGCCCGCCGCTGATCAGTCTCTATAATCTTTATCCGGCCGCCACCGTTATGGCCAATACCGCGCAGGGTTATAGCTCCGGCCAGGGCATTTCGGTCATGGAGCAGATCGCCAAGAGCACATTGCCGCCCGGAGCCGGCTATGACTGGACGGCCATGTCCTTTCAGGAGAAGCAGGTCGGCGGGCAGATCTATTTTGTCTACGGGCTGAGCCTCCTCTTGGTCTATCTCGTCCTGGCGGGACAATATGAAAGCTGGATCGCGCCTGTGACGGTGATCGCCTCGGTGCCGCTCGCCCTGCTCGGCACCGCCGGCGCGCTCATCGGGTTGGGGGTCGCGAGCAATCTCTACACACAGATCGGTCTGATCCTGCTCATCGCCTTGTCGAGCAAGAACGCGATCCTGATCGTTGAAGTCGCCCGAGAGCTCAGGATCAAGGAAGGCCATGATATTCTGATTGCGGCGGTCGAGGCCGCGCGTTCCCGCTTCCGCCCAATCCTGATGACGTCCTTCGCCTTTATTCTCGGCGTCGTGCCGCTGGTGCTCGGCTCCGGCGCCGGGGCCAATGCGCAAAAGTCGATCGGCATCGCGGTCCTGACGGGCATGTTGGGATCGACGATTCTGACCGTGACCTTCGTCCCGTCCGTCTTTGTCGTGTTGCAGCGCTTCGAGGAATGGCGGGCGCGCGCAAAAGCGGCGAAGCAAAAGCCGGAATTGGCCAAGCAGGCCCATTGAGGGGCGCGACAAAGCGATCTTTCGGCGCATCCCGCTTCAGCGGCGAGGCCTGCGCGACTTGGATCCAATACTGGGTAGAATAAAGGGCGGCGCTGCGTGCCGCCCTTAAAAACTCTAACGCCAGGCGCAGACGCGCCGCCCCCTACGCCACCAACACACTCTGCGGCGCGGCCTACGCACCACCACGACTGCGTCCTGGACGAGATTATTCGCCGGAGTCGGCGGGGCCTTCATCGTCGATAGGGGCGCCGATAAAGCGGCGCTCGACGCTGCTTCCAAGCCAAGAACAGCGATTGCGGACGCTCCGAAGAAAGTCCCGAGCATCGCGCGGCGATCCATTACAGTCATTGGTTTCCTCCGGTTCACGGCTGTAGCGCCGGCGCGATTTAGATAGCGTCGCCGTGCGCGGAGTCCATAGGGACCGTCGCAGAATTCAAGCCGTCGTTCCTGCGAAAGCGCAGCGCTTTATTGCGCCTTGCGGCTTTCGAGAGCGCGGACTAGATCGCGATATTGCGCTTCGGTTGGATCGAGCGCCGCAAGCTCCCGGGCATGGGCGAGCGCAGTCGCGACATCGCCGGACTCCCGAGCCATGGATATGAGCGCCAGAAGAACGTTGCGGTCCGCGGGACGCTTCAGATGCGTCTCCGCGAGCAGCGTCATGGCCTGATCGCGCGCGCCGATGGAATGCAACGCCACCGCATAGACATAGGCGTAGCGCGCATTATCGGGAGCGAGCTCGTGGGCTTCGCGCAATTGCGGAAGCGCGTCGGCGTAATTGCGCTGCCGCACGAGCGCCAATCCTAACGAATGCCTGACGTCGGCGCTTCTAGGGTCCAGCGCCATGGCTTTGCGCAATAGATCCAGGCTCTCGTTGCGGCCTCGCATGCGGTCGAGATCGGCAAGATTGATGAGCGCCGGCGTAAAATTCGGGTCTAGGCGAAGAGCGGTACTATATTGCTCTTCCGCCTCGGCCGGATGCCGGAGGCGGATCTCCAAAAGACCGAGGTTCAGATGCGCCTCGGGCCGGTCTGCGTCGACCATTTCGGAATCGTAGAGTTCTAGATACGCTTTTGCGTAAGCGCTCTCCTGCTCTGGCGTCAGCGCGTTGTGATCGGCGCCGGCGAGCGCGCGCGCCGCCTCGATTCGGACGGCGCGAAAGGAATCTCCGAGGAGCGGCGCGACGACCTGAACCAAGGTCGCCGGGGGCGGCGAAGGCAGCGCCCGCGGCGCCGCAGAGCGAACCAGCGGATCTGGATCAGCGATCGCCGTTTTGATCGCGCTCTCCGAAGCGGATGTGGCGTAGAGCGATAAAAGCGCGAGAGCGCTCGCTCGCGCGATCGCGGGTTGGTCTCGATCTACGACCAGCTCGATGAGGCGCTGCTCCGCATCTGCGGCGCCGGACCGGCCCGCCGCGAGAGCCTCGCCATAATGAGGCCTGGTCTGGCGTCCTGCAGGAAACCAAGCGGCGACGGCGCGCGCCGCCCAGTCGGCCGGCTTGTCGGCATGACATTTGGCGCAGGCGTTCGGCGCGCCCAGCGTCAAGGTGAGATCCGGGCGCGGGACTCGCAAGCTGTGGTCGCGCCGCGCGTCGACCTCCATGTAGGTTTTGGTCGGCATGTGGCAATTGACGCATTGCGCGCTCGCGCTTCCCGGCGCGTGGTGATGATGCGCTTCGACGTCGAATTTCGCCGGCAAATGGCATTGAGCGCAAAGCGCATTGCCTTCCGCACGCAGCTTCGCGCCATGCGGCTCGTGACAGTTGGAGCAGGCGACGCCGGCGTGATGCATGCGGCTTTGAAGAAACGAGCCATATTCGAAAACCTCGCCGTCGATCTGCCCATCGGCGTGATAGAGGCCGGGCTCGAGCAGGGCCGGCAGATAGCCGTCGAGGACGGCTGCGCCGACAGATGGGTCTTTCGCGATCGGCTTGCGGCGGGAATGGCAAGGCGCGCAAATCTCGAGTTCTCGTCCTGTCGCGGGGGCGACGCGCTGAGCGATGCCGGTCGTCGAATTCATGCGCCATTGGTCGAGCGCAGCGTCTTCGAGCCGCGTCGTCAATCCCATCCGCGGGCCGACGGCGCTCTCCGCTGGCGCGCCCTCGGACGGCGCCGAGGGGCCGGCATGTTCCTTGGCCCAGGCGATATGGCGCGAGCCGGGACCGTGGCAGGCCTCGCAGCCCACATTCACATCGCTCCATGCAGTCGAATAGGCGTTTGCTGCGAGATCATAATTCTTGCGCAGATCCGTCGAATGGCAGGCGGCGCATTGATAGTTCCATGTCTGGTCGCGGCCGGTCCAATGGAGCGGATCGCCGGCACGCAAGGCTTGGTCGGGATAGAGATGGAGCCAGCGCTGGCCGCCTTGCGCCTTGGGCCTGCTGTCCCAGGCGACGCCCAGCGCCTGATAGCGTCCGCCGGGAAAGGCGATCAGATATTGCTGCAGCGGAAAAACGCCGAACGTGTAGGCGATGTCGTAATCATGCGCCACGCTGTCGGGCCCATCGGTGTGAACGATGAATTTTTCGCCGGCGCGGGAAAAATGTGTGACGACGCCGAAATGCTCGAGCCGCGCGCCGTTGAAATCGCCGAGAACGGTCGATGGCGTAGCGTTCCGCATCGCCTGAGCGTGATGCGAGACTTTCCAGCGCTCTGTCTCGGCGGCATGGCAGGAAGCGCAAGCCGATGCGCCGACGAAATGCGCGGGCGCCTCGGCTTGCGGTTCGGCGCGCGCGAAAAATCCAAAAGCCAGCGTGGCCAGAGCGAAGCCAGCGGCGAGCGCCGTTAAGCCGGCGCGCGCGCGGATCGATCTTCTGGCGGCGCTGGCTCCATACATTCTGCTACCGTCGAGCAGTCCTCGCCGAGCCGATTGGCGCTAGAGAGGAAAGGAGAGGGAGGCGAAGACCGAATTGCCTTGGACGCGATTGGCCACGTCGAACTCATGGAACCATCGGCCGCTTACAGTCACCTGTTGCGCGCCCTGTTGGAATGTGTAGGTCAACAGCGGCCCGATGGACGCGACGCGCCCACGGAAGGCGCCGAGTCTATCGCCCGAGCCGCTGTCCGGCGTCACCTGCTGATAGTAATAGCCGCCGACGCCCGCTGCGAGGCCGAAGGGCAAATGCTCCATGAGCGCCCCTTCGAAATGGAGCTCGTCTCCGCTTTGATAGTTCGTCGCGCTGTTGACGGCGTTGATGGTTATGCCGAGCGCGGCCGAGGCTTCAAATCCGGTCTGGAGGCTCAGATAGGTGTAGCCGCCCTTGATGTCCACGCCCGGCCGATTCAAGCCGGTGAAGCTAATCGATGTGGATGAATCATAGCCTGTCGGGGCGAACCCGGTGAGGGTCGCGTTCCAATGATGCTCGCCCGAATCCCAGCCGATGAAGGCCGCATAGGCGCTGTCGCCGAGCGCATTCGTGCTCCCTGTCCGACTGCATTCGCGCTGGACGCCCAAGCGGCCGACGAATTCGAGGCTCGCCGTGGTGCGCTCAGCGATGAGAGGCAAGAGGGCGGCGAAGCCGAGCGAGCCGCCGAGAATCTTCAAGTCAGTGACCCAGGAGATTTGGCTTATGTTCGCCACTATGCTGTAGCCGATTCCGGCGTCGAGGTGTTTGCCTAAAGGAAACTTGATGGTCGGGCTTGCGCTGCCAGAGTAGAGATAAAACGTGTTCGAGTAATAGACGCCGGGCGGGGGCGTGAAGCCGGTCATGGGTAGGCTATATCCGAGGAGATAATTACCGAGGCCGTATTCGGTCGCCGCCGCTGGCTGGCTGACGGCTAGGAGCGCGCCGAGACAAAGCGTCGCTGAGAGGGATTTCGGGGCGGCGGGCCTAAACGGGCTATGCATGCAGAACTCCAACTGCCGCTTTCGTCGAAGGCGGCGGCGCCTTCCGGGCGAAAATTAATTTGGAGCCTATTACCATCGTCGGCTACCGGTTGCGCAACCCGCACGCCTGTTTTCTGTCTTAGAGTTGCCGATTTGACACAGGCGCGGCGGCGTCATCGGCCATGAGCTTCTCGCGAGAGTATGGTTCCGTGTCAGCGCTCGAGCGGCGACGGACGCTCCAGAGCGCGCCCGCCGCTGCGAAATCTATTGCCCTTCGTGGGCTTTGATGGCTTCTTCAATTTTCTCCTTCACAGCCTGGAGATTGAACGTCGCCGGCGCCTGCATCGGCGGATAGTCGATCGCCGTCTCGCCGAGCTTCGCCACTTCTTTCTGGACGAGCACGAAGCGCCAAAACTCGCGCGCCATGAAGTCGTTCATATAGCCGCCGCCGAGATTGTTGAGCGTTTCGCCGCGAATTGACGGCGTCCGCTCGAACGGATCCTGGCGAATGTTGATAATGGTCGGCATGTCGGTGTCGACCTTTTCGCCCGGCCAGCCATAGGGCTGTTGGAAGAACTGGTATTTGAAGTCGTCGAGCCGCAGCGCGCCGAGATGCGGGCCGCCGAAGTAGAAGATTTCATGCCGTGCGGTCGGCCCCTTGCCCAGTAGCAAATCCGTTTGATCGTAACCGTCGAGATGATTCTTGTAGGTCCGGCCGCCGAGCTCAACGCCCTTCAGAAGCTTGTCCTTGATGTCGGGGGCGCCGGCGGCGGCGGCGAGCGTCGGCAGCCAGTCGAGACCGGAGAAGATTCCGTTCTCAACAGATCTCGGCTTGACCTTGCCCGGCCAGCGGATGATCGCCGGAACGCGGAAGCCGCCCTCATAGATCGTGCCTTTGGTCGACCTGAAGGGCGTCATGCCGCCATCCGGCCAGGTGAACACTTCCGCGCCATTGTCGGTGGTGAAAATGACGATCGTGTTGTCGGTCTCGCCCATGTCCTCGATATGCTTGAGAAGCGCGCCGACGCTGTCGTCCAATTGCGCCATGCCGGCTTCTTCGAGCCCGTAATTACCCGTCGCATTCATGCGCGCCTGATATTTCGGCGGCAGAAAAGTGAAGACATGCATGCGCGTCGTGTTGTGCCAGACGAAGAAGGGCTTTCCAGCCGTTTTCGCCTTGTCCATGAAGGCTTCGGAAGACTTGACGAGCACTTCGTCGAAAGTCTCCATGTCGTATTTCGCCTTGCGGCCTTCCTGCCAGCCCTGCATGTCCTTCATGTCGGGGAAGGGCGCGAGCGGTCCTTCGTCGATAATCTTCTGCTTGCCGATCTTGCCCCAGCGCGGCTGCTCGGTCGCATCGTCGACGTCCGATGCGAAGCTGTGCACCAGCGTGCGCGGCCCGTATTTGTCGACCCAATCCTGGGGATAGGAATACCAGTAGGGGTCCGACATGGCGTCGAGGTGATAAAGGTAGCCGAAGAACTCGTCGAACCCGTGCACGGTCGGCAGGAATTTGTTGAGGTCGCCGAGGTGGTTCTTGCCGAACTGGCCGGTGGCGTAGCCCTGCGCCTTCAGCACAGTGGCGAGCGTGACGGCCTGGTCCGGCAGGCCGACGTCGGCGCCCGCCTGACCCACGGTGGTGAGGCCGGTGCGGATAGGCAATTCGCCGGTGATGAAATTGGCGCGGCCCGCCGTGCAGCTCGCCTCTGCGTAATAATCCGTGAAGATCATGCCTTCGTCGGCGAGCTTGTCGAGGCTAGGCGTCTTGCCTGACATGATGCCGCGATGATAGGCTCCTATGTTGAACCAGCCGACGTCGTCGCCCATGATCACAAGAATATTCGGCTTCTTTTGGTTGGGAGATTTCGGCTCGGCCGGCGGCTGCGCCGGCTCTTGCGCCGGGCGTTGTTGGGGCGGCGTTGGCTTCTTGACTTGCGCCTGCGCCGCGCCGGCGAGCAAGGGGAGCGTCGCGAAAATCGTCCCTGCGGCGAGGCCGCCGAAGATGCTTCGGAAATTGGCGCGCATGAATGGTTCCTCCCATCGGTTTCTTTTTCAGAAACGCTGCGCCCCGCGACGGAGCGGCGCCGAAGGTCCCATTATCCAAAGCCTAAGAAAAACGGCTTACGACAGATCAATTTCCGAGGGAAAGCGCGAACCGATCGAGAACGCGGCGTTGGGCGTCTGGCGGTAGGCGCCGTCTCAGAACGATCCCATCCTTCAAAGGCTTTCATGGCGACGAGGCCGAGCTCGAGCCGGTAGGACGTCGGCTCGAGCGCTCGCCGCATCCTTTGAGACGCTATCGCCTACGATAGGTTTCTCAGAGAGGATTCTTCTCACTTTAATCGCGCAAGCCAATTTTCCGCCTGCGCTCGGACATTGGATGGCGCCGCGCCGCCATAGCTCGTGCGGCTCGCGACCGAGTTGTCGACGCCGAGAACGGCGTAGACGTCGTCGCGGATGTTCGGCTCGACGGATTGCATCTCGGCGAGCGTCAGCTCGTCGAGCCCGATGTTCTTCCCCGCCGCGAGGGCGACGAGCCGGCCGGTGACGTGATGCGCCTCGCGGAAAGGCAGCTTCAGCTCGCGCACCAGCCAATCGGCGAGATCGGTCGCAGTGGCGTAGCCCGCGCCGGCGGCCGCTTTCATGCGCGCGAGATCCGGCTCGAGATCGCGGACCATGCCGGTCATCGCGGCGAGGCAGAGCGAAAGCGATTGCAGTGCGTCGAAGGCGCCTTCCTTATCCTCCTGCATGTCCTTGGAATAGGTCAGCGGCAGGCCCTTCATGACGATGAGCAGGCCACTGAGCGCACCGATGATGCGCCCCGATTTGCCGCGCACGAGCTCTGCCGCGTCGGGATTGCGCTTTTGCGGCATGATCGACGACCCGGTCGTGAATTTGTCAGAGAGAGAGGCGAAGCCGAATTGCGGCGTCGCCCAAAGCACGATCTCTTCGGCGAAGCGCGACAGATGGACGGCGCAGATCGCCGCCGCGCTCAACGTCTCCAAAACAAAATCGCGATCGGACACGCTGTCGAGCGAATTGGCCGTCGGCCGATCGAAGCCGAGCGCCGCGGCGGTCGCCTCCCGGTCGATCGGGAACGACGTCCCGGCGAGGGCCGCAGCGCCGAGTGGACATTCATTGAGGCGGACCCTGGCGTCGCGCAAGCGCGAGCGGTCGCGGGCGAGCATTTCGACATAGGCCAGAAGATGATGGCCGAAGGTGACGGGCTGGGCCGATTGCATATGAGTGAAGCCGGGCATGACGCTGCCGGCATGGGCGAGGGCCTTCTCCGCCAGGGCCTCTTGCAAATCGCGCAATTGCAGGTCGAGCGCGTCGATCGTGTCGCGAATCCAAAGGCGGAAATCAAGCGCTACCTGATCATTGCGCGATCGCGCGGTATGAAGCCGCCCGGCCGCCGCGCCGATGAGGGTTGTCAGCCGCGACTCGACATTCATATGGATGTCCTCGAGGGCGCGGGAAAACACGAAAGTTCCGCTTTCGATCTCGACGCGAATGGCGTCGAGCCCTTGCGCAATCGCCGCGGCGTCCGCCTCGGTCACGATTCCCGCTTGCGCCAACATGGCCACATGGGCCTTGGAGCCCGCGATGTCCTGCAAGGCGAGGCGGTAATCGAAGCCGATCGAGGCGTTGATTTCTTCCATGATGGCGTCGGGTCCGCTCGCGAACCGGCCGCCCCACATCTTGTTGCTCATTTTGATCGCGCTCTAAAAGACAATGCCGAAAAAGTGACGCTTGCGCCGCCGGCCGCTATGCATTGAAACCAGGGTCCGGTGCATGATAGCGATCAACCGAACCGCAGACGGATCGTGAAGGATGTCGGCATGACGCAGCAAGTCTCTAAACAGGAGAAGCGGCCGGGTCTTCCGCGTGGCCTCTCGGTCGCGGCTGGCCTCGTTGCGGCCGCTGTAGTCGTTGTCGGGGTGCTTTACGCGATCAAGCCGCCTTCCGGCAAGGTTGCCGAAAGCGACCCGGCTTGCCAGGAGTCGGCGGCCAAGGCCGCGCGGCTTCAGCCCTTGGCTCGCGGCGAGCTTGCGGCGCTGAGCCTTGCAAAGGCGTCTCGCCCGGTTCCCGCGCTCGCCTTCAAAGGGTCGGATGGCGCGCGTGTGAGCCTCGCCGATTTCAAGGGTCGCGATCTTATCTTGAACCTATGGGCCACTTGGTGCGTGCCTTGCCGGCAAGAAATGCCGGCGCTGGACCGTCTTCAAGGGGCGCTCGGCTCCAAGGATTTTCAGGTCGTCGCGGTCAATATTGACACGGCGAAGCTCGAGCGACCGAAGGCCTTTCTGAACGAGATCGGGGTGAAGAATCTCGCCTTTTACGCTGATGAAACGGCGGATATTTTTCAGACCTTGAAGCAGGCCGGCAAGATTTTGGGCCTGCCGACGACGATCCTTATCGGCAAGGATGGATGCGAGATCGGGACGCTCGCCGGGCCCGCGCAATGGGATTCGCCAGAGGCTTTGGCGCTGCTGAAGGCGCTTCAGGGCTAGGCCTGCTCGGAACGCGGCCAGGGCGGGCAAGCGATGCGCGGCGGAAACTTCCGAGAAGCAACGGGCTATCCGAACCGTCGAGCAGAGCGTTCCCTCTCGGCGTGGCCACGGAGCCCGGAAATGAAACGCCCGGCGCGAGGCCGGGCGGAATATGTGCGGCTGGCCGGAGCGGCGGACTCAGGCCTTGGCCGGAGCCTTGTGCTCGACGCCCTTGCCGGTCAGATGGGCAGATAGCTCGCCGGACTGGAACATTTCGCGGACGATGTCGCAGCCGCCGACGAATTCACCCTTGATGTAAAGCTGGGGAATGGTCGGCCAGCTCGAGAATTCCTTGATGCCCTGACGGATCTCGTCATTTTCAAGGACGTTCACATGCTCATAGGGAACGTCGAGATGGGCGAGGATTTGGACGAGCTGCCCGGAAAAGCCGCATTGCGGAAAGTTCGGGGTGCCTTTCATGAACAGAACGACGTCGTTCTTGTCGATGGTCGATTGAATAATATCCTTGATGGGCATTGCCGGATCCTTTCAGATAAAGCTTCGCCTCGGCCGGGGCGATTGAAGCGGTGCGACTTTGTCAGCTTTCCGACAAAAGCCTTATTTTGGCGCGTAGGTGGTGAGCTGCAAAGCATGGAGGGCGCCACCCATATTGCCGCCGAGCGCCTTGTAAACGATTTGATGCTGCTGCAGTTTGGTCTTGCCGGTGAACTCGGAGGAAATCACCACCGCCGCGTAATGGTCTTTGTCGCCGACGAGATCGGTGACCTGCACCTTGGCGTCCGGGATGCCTTCCTTGATCAGGCGCTCGATATCTGCTTGTTCCATCGCCATGAAATTCGTCCTCGTCCTTATGATGCGCCGCGACAGGGGCGGTCTCTCGCTGCGCGGCCGCCCACCGAAGCGCTCAGGGATCGCCGCCGGCCATATAATCGGGCAGCCAGTTTTCGTACCCTTGCAATAGGTCAGCCAACAATATGGCGGTCTCATCCCCAAGGGTCAACGCGTCGCCGCCGGTCGACCCGATAATTTCACAGGGGACCCCGGCCTTTGTCGCTTCATTACGGATCGCTTCGGCTTTTTCTGGCGCAGCCGTGGCGAGATAGCGCGCCTGATCCTCGCCAAAGAGGAAATTCGGCGAGGGAATGGCCTTGGGCGTCTCGATTGTCGCGCCGATCCCGCCGGCTATCGCCATTTCGGCGAGGGCGACCGCGAGCCCTCCGTCCGAGATGTCATGCGCCGCTGTGAGCGCGCGATTATTGATGAGGCCCCGGACAAAGTCGCCGTTGCGCTTCTCGGCGGCGAGATCGACGGGCGGCGGCGCGCCTTCCTCGCGCCCGCAAATCTCGCGCAAATAAAGCGATTGGCCTAGCCAGCCCTCGGTCGTTCCGAACAAAAGGATCGCGTCGCCCGGCCGCTTGATCGAGAGCGTCGCGGTGCGGCTCACGTCCTCGAGGAGCCCGACGCCGCCAATCGCGGGCGTCGGCGGGATCGCGCGCCCGCTTGTTTCATTATAGAGCGAGACATTGCCGGAGACGATGGGGAAGTCGAGCGCGCGGCAGGCCTCGGCGATCCCATCGATGCAGCCGACGAACTGGCCCATGATCTCCGGCTTTTCCGGATTGCCGAAATTGAGATTATCCGTCGCCGCGCGGGGCAGGGCGCCGACGGCGGTGAGATTGCGCCAGGCTTCGGCGACCGCCTGCTTGCCGCCTTCATAGGGATCGGCCTCGCAATAGCGCTGCGTGACGTCGGTCGTGAGCGCCAAGCCCTTAGGGCCGTCGCCGATCCGGATCACGGCCGCGTCGCCCCCGGGTCCCTGCGCTGTATTGCCGAGGATCAGATGGTCGTATTGCTCATAAATCCAGCGCTTGGAGCAGAGATCCGGCGTAGCGACGAGTCGCAGCAGAGCCTCGGCGTTCGAGACCGGCGCCGCAATGGCTCCAAGCGGCGGCTGCTTCTGAGAGACGATATGCGGGCGATCGTAAAGCGGCGCGGCGTCGCCGAGCTCTTTGATCGGCAGATCGGCTTTCACCTCGCCCCGATGCTTGACCACGAAGCGTAGGTTCGCCGTCGTCTTGCCGATGATCTTGAAGTCGAGGCCCCATTTATGGAAAACGGCCTCGGCCTCCTGCGCCTTGCCGGGGTCGAGCACCATCAACATGCGCTCCTGGCTCTCCGAGAGCAGCATCTCATAGGCCGACATGCCGGGCTCCCGGCAGGGCACGGCGTCGAGATCGAGCTCGATCCCCAGATCGCCCTTGGCCCCCATCTCGACCGCCGAGGAGGTGAGGCCCGCCGCGCCCATGTCCTGAATGGCGATGACGGCCCCGGTGCGCATCAGCTCGAGGCAGGCTTCGAGCAGCAGTTTCTCGGTGAACGGGTCGCCGACCTGCACGGTCGGCCGTTTTTCCTCGGCGTCCGCCTCGAAAGAGGCCGAGGCCATGGTCGCGCCATGGATTCCGTCGCGGCCCGTTTTGGAGCCGAGATAGACGATCGGATTGCCGACGCCGGTCGCCTTGGCGTAGAAAATTTCGTCCGTCCTGGCGACGCCCACGGCCATGGCGTTGACGAGAATATTGCCGTCATAGCCTTTGTGAAAATTGGTCGCGCCGCCGACGGTCGGCACGCCGAAACTATTGCCATAGCCGCCGATGCCGGCGGTGACGCCGGCGACGAGATGGCGCGTGCGCGGATGGTCCGGCGCGCCGAAGCGCAGGAGGTTCAGGCAGGCGACCGGCCGCGCGCCCATGGTGAAGACGTCGCGCAGAATGCCGCCGACCCCCGTCGCCGCGCCCTGATAGGGCTCGATATAGGAGGGGTGGTTGTGGCTTTCCATCTTGAAGATGCAGGCGACGCCGTCGCCAATGTCGATCACGCCGGCGTTCTCGCCCGGTCCTTGGATTACCCAGGGCGCCTTGATCGGCAGCCGGCGCAAATGCAGCCGCGACGATTTATAGGAACAATGCTCGTTCCACATGGCCGAGAATATGCCGAGCTCGGTAAAGCTCGGCGTCCGGCCGATGAGGGCGAGAATGCGCTCATATTCGTCGGGCTTGAGGCCATGCGCGGCGGCAAGCTCGGTGGTGACGGCGGGGTCGGGGTTTAGGGGCAAGGGAAAGTCCAATTTTGGCCTGCGGCGTAATAGGCACGCGGATCCTTCTCCCGCAAGCGGGGGAAGGGAAGGCGAGGCCTTCAGGCGCGCGCCGCCAAGCTCTCGAACATGCCGATTCCATCCGTCCCGCCGACCAGCGGATCGATCAGATTTTCTGGATGCGGCATGAGGCCGAGAACATTGAATCTTTCAGAATAAATCCCGGCGATGTCGTTCATCGATCCGTTCGGATTGCCGGTGCCTCCAATGGCGCCATTGGCGTCGCAATAGCGGAAGGCGACGAGACCCTCGCCCTCGAGCCGCGCGATCGTCTCGGCATCGCCGATATAATTGCCCTCGCCGTGGGCGATTGCGACCTTGATGACCTGGCCCGTCTCATAATGTGAGGCAAAAGGCGTATCCGCACGCGCGACGCTCAAATGCTGCATCCGGCAGATGAAGCGCAAATTGGCGTTGCGCATCAGGACGCCCGGCAGAAGGCCGCTCTCGACGAGAATTTGAAAGCCGTTGCAAATGCCGAGCACGAGCCCCCCGCGCGCGGCATGGGCGCGGACCGCGTCCATTATGGGTTCGCGCGCGGCGATCGCGCCGCAGCGAAGATAATCGCCATAGGAAAAGCCGCCGGGCAGCACGACGAGATCGACGCCTTGCGGCAGCTCGCGCTCGCGATGCCAGACAATGGCGGCCTCGGCGCCAGCGGCCTTGAGGGCGCGCAAGGCGTCGCCCTCGCGATTGGAGCCGGGGAAAAGAAGTACGGCGGCCTTCATGCTTCGATCAACTCATTGCGCCGCAAGGATCTCGACATGGAAATTCTCGACGACCTGGTTCGCCAGAAGCTTCTCGCAGGCCCGGCGGAGCAGAGCTTCGGCGGCGCCGCGATCGGCGGCCGCAAGCTCGATGTCGAAGATCTTGCCCTGGCGGACGCTCTCTATCCCCTCGACCTCGAGCGATTTCAGCGCGCCCTCGATCGCCTTGCCCTGCGGATCGAGAATTCCATTCTTGAGCGTGACGGTGACGCGGGCTTTCATCTCGGATCGATCCAGCTTTTCATCTTCGCTCGAGAGCGCTCGGGATTTGCAAATAAAAACGGAGGCCGAAGCCTCCGCATAGTTCGATTTGCGTCTGATCGCAAATCCCACCCCAGTTCGGCCGGAGCGGGCCGATCGGCGCTTTTACTGAACCAGTTTAGGGCCGGCCGCGCGGGGCGCCTCGCCCTCTTGCAGGATGCCGAGGCGACGCGCGACTTCCGTGTAGGCCTCGACAAGCCCGCCGAGATCGCGGCGGAAACGGTCCTTGTCGAGCTTGTCGTTGGACTTGATGTCCCACAGCCGGCAGGAATCGGGGGAGATCTCGTCGGCGACGGCGATGCGCATCATGTCGCCTTCCCACAAGCGGCCGCATTCCATCTTGAAGTCGACGAGGCGAATGCCGACGCCGAGGAAGAGGCCGGACAGGAAATCGTTGACGCGAATGGCGAGGGCCATGATGTCGTCGATCTCTTGCGGGCTCGCCCAGCCGAAGGCCGTGATATGCTCTTCCGACACCATGGGGTCGTTGAGCTCGTCGTTCTTATAGTAGAATTCGATGATGGAGCGGGGGAGCTGCGTGCCCTCCTCGATGCCGAGCCGGGTCGAGAGCGAGCCAGCGGCGACATTGCGCACGACGACTTCGAGCGGCACGATCTCGACTTCGCGAATCAATTGCTCGCGCATGTTGAGGCGGCGGATGAAATGGGTGGGGACGCCGATATCGTTGAGATTTTGGAAGATGAACTCGGAGATACGGTTATTGAGCACCCCTTTGCCGTCGATCACCTCGTGCTTCTTGGCGTTGAAAGCGGTTGCGTCGTCCTTGAAGTGCTGGATGAGCGTGCCCGGCTCCGGTCCTTCATAAAGGACCTTGGCCTTGCCCTCATAAATGCGACGGCGGCGATTCATTGGGATTAACCGTGGCTTGAGATGATCCATGGGCGGCCGTGGCTCCTGTGAACGTCCTAGGCGCCGAGTCCAAACCTGCAACGGCGCTGCGGAGTCCGGACGGGCGGGCGTAGGCTACGCATCGAGCGTCGCCGAAAACTCGGCCGAGGTCCTAGCTCTTTCCAGCCTTGGAAACAAGCTGACCGGTCGACCCTATCCGAAAGCGGACGATCGCACAATGCTGGGCCAAACGCTTGAGAAATATCTAATATTGATTCTCCCAATTCGTTGCCAGCCTCGACTTTCTAGCAGAGTTCAGCAACCGAATACAGAAGGAAATCGAGCTTCGACCTTGCCGCGCGACGCATGGCTTTTTCGCGAAACTTCGCTAAAATAGGCCTCATCCCGCGAAGGCGGATTTCTTGACACTTCCAAATGGGGAGCCTCATGACGACTTTCGACCAGCGTGAACAGGCCTTCGAAGCCAAGCTTGCGCATGACGAGGAGCTGCGATTCAAAGCCAATGTTCGGCGCAATAAATGGCTCGGGCTCTGGGCCGCGGAGAAGCTCGGCAAGACCGGCGCAGACGCGGAAGATTACGCGACCTCGCTGATCGCCGCCGATCTCGAGGAAAATCACGCCGACGAGATTTTCAAGACCATTCGCGCCGATTTCGACAAGGCCGGCGTGGAGCAGTCCGACCATCAGATCCATCGCAAGGCCGATGAACTGTTCCAGGCGGCCGTCGAGGAGATCAAGACCGTCGCGGCGGAAGCCAAGGCGCAGGGCTTCGGTCACGGTCACTAAACAACGCGGCTTCTGTTCGAGGCGCGCGTCTGGACAAGGCGGGAAAGGCCATGGCCGGACGACCTTTTCTCTGACGCCGATCCCTGTGGAATTGATAAAGTCTTAAGGGCGCGGCGCGATCCTCTCCCCATGGCCGCCGCCCCTCTCCCCAGCGCTGACTCCGCAGCCCCCGCGTCGCTCGTCTTCTCGCCCGCCGATCCCGAGCTAGCGAAAGCGGCTCAGCATTGGCTTGGGCATTTGATCGGCGAGCGCCGCGTCTCCGCTCATACGATCGACTCCTATTCGCGCGATCTGCGCCAATTCCTGGCCTTCGCGGCAGTGCATTTCGGCGCCGCTCCGGGCCTCGCCACATTCGGCGCGCTTGCGCCGGGGGATGTGCGCGCCTTCATGGCCAAACGGCGGGGCGAGGGCGCGGGCAGCCGCTCGCTTCTTCGCCAACTCGCAGGCTTGCGCTCCTTCGCGCGCTATCTCGAACGCAATGGCGAGACCGCCACAAGCGCCTTCGCGCTCGCGCGGGCGCCCAAGATCCAACGTCGTCTCCCGAAGCCGCTGCCCGCAGGCGCGGCGCGCGAGGCGATGCGCCCCGAAGCCCGCGCCGGCGAGGACAAGCCGGCCTGGATTCTCGCCCGCGACGCCGCCGTTCTCGCGCTTTTATATGGCGCCGGCCTGCGCATTTCCGAGGCGCTCGGCATAAAGCGCGCGGAGGCTCCGATCGGCGAAATCGACGCGCTGACGGTTCTCGGCAAAGGGCGCAAGGCGCGCAGCGTTCCGGTCATTGCACCGGTGCGCCGCGCCATCGAGGCCTATCTAACGCTCTGCCCATATGTCCTGCCGCCGGACAAGCCGATGTTCGTCGGCGCCAAAGGCGGCCCGCTTTCGCCACGTATCGTGCAACTCGCTATGGCGGGCCTGCGCGGCGCGCTCGGCCTGCCTGAGACCGCGACGCCGCACGCCCTGCGCCATTCCTTCGCTACCCATTTGCTCGAGCGCGGCGGCGATCTCCGCGCGATCCAGGAGCTATTGGGCCACGCGTCGCTCTCGACGACGCAAATTTACACGGCGGTGGATAGCGCCCGTCTCCTCGCAGCCTATCGCGACGCGCATCCGCGGGCCAAGTAAAGTTTCGTCCATGCGCGGGTTTTCGATTTTGAGCCAGGTTTCGCGGCGTGCCGCTCGACCTAAAAGTTTGACTCCAGGGACGCGCAACTTGGCCCACAAACCCTAATCGACTCCGAGAATAGAAACTTTGGCGGTGGTGATTTCCGTTGGCCAAAGGATTTCGGTCAGACCCGTGGAGACGGCGACCCGTTGGGATTGGCCAGCCAAATAGGTAATGACGCCGCCGCCGACGGCGCCGCCGATTTTCTTGCCCCATAATTTATGCCCGTCAAAGGCGTCGAGCGCATAAAAATTGCCGCCCATGTCGCCGAAAAACACGACGCCGCCAGCGGTTGGGGTCATGCCGCTCTGAATCGGATAATTCGTCCTCGCCCGCCATCGCCATTGGCCGCTATCGGCGTCAACCGCATAGACCCAGCCGGCCCAGTCGCCGAATGGATCTTGCTTGCCCCAGACATTAAAGGGATTTAGCGACGCCTCGCCGGACCAGGGCTGTCCTGCCTTGGCGGCTTGCATTTGCTCCTTCGTTTGCAAGGTCACTGTCGTGCACCATTGCACCTCCCCGATCATCACGAGATTGGTCTGCGGATCATAAGCCGGCCCGTTCCACTCGGCGCCGCCGATCGAGCCGGGGCAAAAATGAACCGGCTGGCCGGCTGAAAATTCGACGTCGGCATTCTCGACCTTGGTCATGGGCTCACGATACAGCATCGCCTGAGTCGAGAGGTCGAAACCATAAAGATGGCCGTCTTTCGGAGCGACGACCATCAGGTTCTTGCCCGCCGCAGTCTTTATCAGTGCCGGCGCGCCGGAGACGTCCCAATCGTGCCAATCCTTCGGCACGAGCTTGTAATGGGTCCGGTAATTTCCCGTCTTGGCGTCGAGCACGACAACCGAGCCGGTGTAAAGATTGCCGCCCTTGCGCATGTCGGCGCCGAAGTCGGGACCTGGGTTGCCGCCGGGCACATAAAGCAGGCCGCTTTCTGGATCGAGCGTGTAGGAGGTCCATGTGCCGCCGCCGCTGATTGGCGATCCGGGCGGCCTTTCCCAGGTGGAATTGTCGAGCGTCGATTTGCCCTGCGGCCCGCGCTCGACGTCGCCGGGAGCTTTCGGGACGAGATAAAGCTCCCAGACGATCTTTCCGGTCTTCGCGTCGAGCGCATACATGCGGCCCTTGACGCCCTTTATGTCCCCGCCGGCGTTGCCGATGAAGACAAGTCCGTTCCATGCGATCGGCGCCGCAGGCGCGCTTTCGCCTTTCTTGGGGTCGGCGATGGATGTTGCCCAAAGCCGTTCGCCGGTCTTGAAATCATAGGCGAGAACGCGCCCGTCCTGCGCGCCGCGGAAAAGCGCGCCGTCGAGATAGGCGGCGCCGCGAGACACGCCTTGCGGGGTCGCCGGCTGATAGTCCTCGTGGACTCGCCAGTTCAGGGTGCAATCATTTGGATTGATGGAGAAAATATCAAATTCGGTCGTGAAGATCAGAGAGTCGCCGATCTTCAGCAACCCGCTCGTAAATCCCGTATATTGCCCTGTGTCATAGGTGCAGAGAACCTTCAGATTTGCGGCATTGGCCGCCGTGATCTGATCGAGCGTAGAAAAGCGATTCGAGGTCAGAGTCTTATTGTAGCTCGGCCAATCCTTGTCTCCCGCGTCGGCCCCATTGGCCGGTGAAGGCGAGTTGCGTCGAGCGGGCGTCGATTGCCTGGAACTCGCCGCGACTTCGGTGGCGATGGTTCCTGCGGGGGCGCCCACATAGCGGATATAATTAACGCCCATCGATATGACTTGAACGGCTTGGTTCCAGTCCGCATAAATGACCATCGCGAGGACGGCGCCGAGGACGAGCACGCCGCCCGCGATAAATTTTTTCCATTCGCCCATGTCGACACCATCGCGTTCATGAGAGGGGCGAGGCCGCCGCCCTAACGACTTTGCAAGTTCAGCATGAATCGACGCTGGTTGCGCGAACATAATTCATCGCGGGCGAATGGCTGCCTGCGTTTCCATGGGAGCAAGGGAGAGTGTATTAGGGAAATCAAATGGTTCAGCGCCGCCACGCGGTTCGACGAGAGAACGGGAAATCTTGTGGGTGGCGCGAAGCTGGTTTCGCGCGGTAGGTGTATGCGTCTTGATGAGTCAACCGACCAAAGGGCCGCGATGCGACTTTCATAAGAAAGAAGCCCGGCCTTCCGGGCGGGCTTCTGCTATTATCGCGCGTTCTTCTGGATCGCATCCATGAAAGACGATTTCGGCAATTTCTTGCAGTAGCGGAGAATCTTTTCCGTGTTCCGCTTCACGTAACGGGAATCGATAACCGTGAGGTTGCGCTTCGCCATGAAATAGCCGCGCATCCACTCGGTGACGAAGTCTTGCGTGTCGTGGTCGTATCCCGCGAAGTCCTTGCAGGTGATCTCCGACATTTCGATCGTGACTTGCGCCGTCGCTGGCGCGACCGCGAAAAGGGTGGCGAGAGCGCCGGCAAAAAATAAATTGCGTTTCATGTCCGTCCCCAATCGTCTTTCTTATTTCTTCTCATAGGCGCGCTGCAGCCCGGCCATGAGCGATTCCGACTTGTTGGACTTGCACCAATCCATCACGCTCACGACGTTCTTCTCGAACAGGCCCACGTCAACGAAAGTGCGGTTGTTCTTCTGGGCGAACCAGCCGCTGAAGAAGGCGGCGAAGTCGCTTTGATCGTCGGCGGGCATCGCAAGCACCTCGCCGCAGGTGATCTTCGACATGTCGATTTTGACTTGCGCGTTGGATTGAGCGGGCGCGAACGCCCCTGCCAAAACCAACGCAAGCACCAGATATTTCATCAGCCTTTCCTCCGTGAATCCCATCGAGCCAAGTGTGGGAATAGGGCGCCGCCAATCTCACCGGGCGACCGCAACGCGACAATTCCATATCGCGCCGCCGCGTCGTCTCGGCTTGGCCTTCTTCGCCGACGTCCGTTCGATGGCCAGGTCTCGTTTTGCAAATTGCTCGAACGGGCGCTTGATCTCTTTAGCTTGCAACGAAGTTGAAGTATTGCCATTTCGCGCCATTTCGACCAACCTCGCAGTTGGGCAAAAAGCCGGCAATAGGGCTGCATCGACTTTTGCTCTCACATCATCCCAGTGCATTTGCGCCCAGAGTTTCGAACGTTCACGTGATGCGTCAGTAGGTTTTCAAATGTCCGATCGCTCCCCGATTTGCGCGAGCATTCTGCACATGCTTCCGCAAGTCCTAGATCAGCGGGATGACGTGCTTGCCTTGACGTACCGGCGGGCGGGTCTTGATAGCCCGTCGGATGGGGGACGGTGCGAATTTGTCACGAGGGCGCAGGTGCTCACCGCATTCAGCGTCTCCGGGCGGTTTCTCGGCGACGACGCTTTTTCCCTGACTTGCGCGCAAGCCGCCGACCCCGCCCGTCTCGGCTTGATCGGGCGCACGCTCATGTCCGGAGCGACCTTGCGCGAATGCTTGCAGAATCACGCGCGCGCCGTGCCTTCGTTCATGGCCGGCTCGGACGTCAAGCTCGTCGTTCAAGGCGAACAGGCTATATGGAGTCATTGTCTCGTCGGCAGCGATCCGGACGCCGCGCGGTTTTTATATGAGGCGGTGTTCTTTTTCGTTGTCCGGATGATCCGTTCGCTGGTTGGCTCGGAATGGGCGCCGAGCCTTATTGAGTTTCCGCATCGTCCTCCGCCAAAGACGCAGCGAATTGAGGAATTCTTCTTGGCTCCTGTCAAATTCGGAGTCGGGAAAGCTGCCGTCATCAAATTTCCGGCGGCCGACCTTGAGTCGAGAATCAGCAAATTCCAATTTGAACAGCCTCACGATTGGACGTCGTCCGAACTGGCGAGGCGCAAGCTCGACTTGTTTTGCGTGGATGACGCGGTGCTCGTTCAATCGATTCAGCGCATCATTGACGTGATGACGGCGACCGGAAAAATATCTCTGCCCGCCGCGGCTCGAACGCTCGGCATGTCGGTCCGGAGCGTGCAGCGCCGTCTTTCGATGCTGGGCACAAGCTTTGAAGAGCTAACCGATCTGCGGCGGCGCAAACGCGCGATCGAAATGCTCGAAAATCCGGCTCTTCGCATAGCTGACGTCGCTCTGGCGCTCGGATATTCCGACTCGGCCCATTTCATCCGGGCCTTCTATCGGTGGCATGGCTTATCGCCCACCAAATTCAAATCTCGATCGCTTTGATCTTGCCTCCTTCGCCCGCGGCTTCGTTTTTTGCCCCGCTTTGGTCGATCAGGCGCGCCGCTCGGTCTCTTAAAGCCCAGCTTTGCCAGAAGGGACGCGCCGACGCAGCCGCGCCGGCCTGGCCTCCCCGCGCCGGTTGTCCTTCCCTTGACCGTCCGCCCCTGCTATTTCGCAGGCCATGACAACGCATCCCCTCGAAAATATCCGCAATTTCTCCATCGTCGCCCATATCGACCACGGCAAGTCGACCCTTGCCGACCGCCTGATCCAGGCGACGGGGACGGTCGCCGCGCGCGATATGGTCGAGCAGGTGCTCGATTCGATGGACATTGAGCGTGAGCGCGGCATCACGATCAAGGCTCAGACGGTTCGTCTCGAATATAAGGCGCAGGACGGCAAGACCTATATTCTGAACCTCATGGACACGCCCGGCCATGTCGACTTCGCCTATGAGGTCTCGCGGTCGCTCGCCGCCTGCGAGGGCTCGCTGCTCGTCGTCGACGCGAGCCAGGGCGTCGAGGCGCAGACGCTCGCCAATGTCTATCACGCGCTCGACGCGGGCCATGAGATCGTGCCGGTCCTGAACAAGATCGACCTGCCCGCCGCCGAGCCGGAGCGGATCAAGCAGCAGATCGAGGACGTGATCGGCCTCGACGCCTCCGAAGCCGTGCTGATTTCCGCCAAGACCGGGCTCGGCGTCGATCTCGTGCTCGAGGCGATCGTCAAGCGCCTGCCGGCGCCCAAGGGCGATGAGGCTGCGCCCTTGAAGGCGCTGCTCGTCGACTCTTGGTATGACGCCTATCTCGGCGTCGTCGTGCTCGTGCGGATCATCGACGGCGTCATGAAGAAGGGCCAGAAGATCAAGATGATGGGCACGGACGCCCATTATGAGATCGACAAGATCGGCGTGTTCCGGCCCAAGATGCAGGACGTCGCGGCGCTTGGGCCCGGGGAGGTCGGCTTCATCACCGCCCAGATCAAGCAAGTGGCCGACACCCGCGTCGGCGACACGATCACCGACGAGCGCAGATCCTGCGACGCGGCTCTGCCCGGCTTCAAGCCGGCCCAGCCTGTGGTCTTCTGCGGGCTCTTTCCGGTGGACGCCGCCGATTTCGACGATCTCCGCGCCGCCATGGGGCGGCTTCGGCTCAACGACGCGAGCTTCTCCTTCGAGATGGAAAGCTCGGCCGCGCTCGGATTCGGCTTTCGGTGCGGCTTTCTCGGCCTGTTGCATCTCGAAATCATTCAGGAGCGGCTCGAGCGCGAGTTCAACCTCGACCTCATCGCGACGGCGCCCTCGGTCGTCTACAAGATCATCCAGCGCGATGGCGAGACGATCGAATTGCATAATCCGGCCGACATGCCGGACCCGACCCGGATCGAGGAGATCCAGGAGCCGTGGATTCGCGCCACCATCCTGACGCCGGACGATTATCTCGGCGCGGTGTTGAAGCTTTGCCAGGAGCGGCGCGGCGTGCAGGTCGATCTGAACTATGTCGGCAAGCGCGCCATGGCGACCTATGACCTGCCGCTCAACGAGGTGGTGTTCGATTTTTACGATCGGCTGAAATCGCTGTCCAAAGGCTACGCCAGCTTCGATTACAACATCACCGACTACAAGCCGGGCGATCTCGTCAAAATGTCGATCCTCGTCAACGCCGAGCCGGTCGACGCCCTCTCCATGCTGGTGCATCGCGATCGGGCCGACATGCGGGGCAGGGCGATGGTGGAGAAGCTGAAGGAGCTGATCCCGCCGCATATGTTCCAGATCCCGATTCAGGCGGCGATCGGCGGCAAGATCATCGCGCGCGAGACGGTGCGGGCCTTGCGCAAGGACGTGACGGCCAAATGCTATGGCGGCGACGCGACCCGCAAGCGCAAGCTGCTGGAGAAGCAGAAGGCCGGCAAGAAGAAGATGCGGCAATTCGGGAAAGTGGAGATCCCGCAGGAGGCCTTTATTGCGGCGTTGAAGATGGATGGGTGAGAAATTAGGGCGCGGCGCGGTTTGCCGTGTGCAATGTGGGAAATTGTCGGACCGCGAAGACCCGCAGCAAGCATGAGCGGTTGCGGCTCATTGAACTCCGGCGAATTTGGTCTATAACATTCTTGTGAATGACAGCCAGCGCCGACCCTGTAGGCGTGGCGCTGAATGATCAGCGGCTGATTTCACAACATAGGAAGGAAATTCTGAAATCGTCCGAAGGGCGGCGCGGGGAAAGTTCCGGCCGCCGACTTCGAACCCTTTGATGCGGCAAAAGATTGTTCCTTGCAGAATAACAAGCAAGTGGAGGAAACGATCATGTCGAAAGGCGGACGAATTCTATCCTACGCAGCGGCGCTGCTCGCTCCTGCTACAATATTGTTGGTCGCTTGGCCGATGCTCGCCAGAAATCTCTTCGCGAGAGGCTTTGGCGATGAGTCCTTCATGCCCCACGGGATGTGCTACTTGTGGGTGACGCAGCTCTATATGATGCATGTCGGCTCTGATCTCCTCATCGGATTGTCCTATATAGCGATCTCGTCTACGCTCATCTATCTTATCTACCGCGCTCGCGAAGACATGCCCTTCTCGTGGATCTTCGTGGCCTTCGGCGTCTTCATCCTCGCCTGCGCCGCGACGCATTTCATGGAGGTCTGGACCATCTGGAATGCAACCTATTGGCTCGCCGGCTATATCAAGCTTTTGGCTGCGGCCGCCTCGGTCGCGACTGCAATCGTCCTTCCCTTCCTTGTGCCGAAAGTGCTGGCGCTAATTAAAACCGTGAAGCGCTCGGAAGATGGAAGCGCCCAGCTGGGGCATGGCCAGCCTAGTATGGCGGAATAAATTGGCGGGAGGCCGAGCCGCAAAAGGAGTCGGCCTCCACTTTCGGCTTTCCCGGACGCCGAGTTTCGACGCGACTTCAGCGCAAGCTTTTGGAAGCAAGGTCGAGTATCTGCGTTGAAAGCCTCTCCGCATGACTGACCGTGGCTATCGCCCGCGCTTTTTCAGCGTATCGATCAGAAGCTTGGCGGTCGGGCCGGAGGAGGCCGGATTCTGGCCAGTGATCAGCTGGCCGTCGGCGACCGTGTGAACGTCCCAGTTCTTGACCTTGGAAAAAATGGCGCCGAGGCTTATGAGCTCATCCTCGACAAGGAAGGGCACGATTTTCGTCAATCCGACCGCGTCTTCCTCGCCATTGGTGAAACCGGTCACGGTCTTGCCGGCGACGAGCGGCTTGCCGTCCGGGGTCTTGACGTGGCGCAGAACTCCGGGAGCGTGGCAAACCAGCGCGAAGGTCTTGCCGGCGGCCAGGAAGGATTGGATCAGCTTGATCGAGCTCGCGTCTTCGGCGAGATCCCACATCGGCCCATGACCGCCAGGGTAGAAGACGGTGTCATAGTCTTCCTGCTTGACGCTATCGAGGCGCACGGTTCTGTCGAGCTGGGCTTCGGCGTTGGCGTCCTTCTCGAACCGCCGGGTGATGTCGGTCTGGAAGTTCGGCTCATTGCTTTTGGGATCGAGCGGCGGGCGGCCGCCCTTGGGAGATGCAAGGGTGATCTCGGCCCCAACATCCTTGAAGACGTAGTAGGGCGCCGCCAATTCCTCCAGCCAGAAGCCGGTCTTGCGGCCCGTGTCGCCGAGCTGGTCGTGGGAGGTGAGAACCATCAACACTTTCATGATCCGCTCCTGTCCGTGGTCTTTTGAAGCGTGGCCCAGAGGGCTGTGCTGGATCATGATGATTTAGAGCGGGATCGGCGTAAGTTTAGGCAATCTGCGGGAACTCGATTGCGTTTAACCTCGGCTGGATCGACACAAAAAATTCTTCTTCAAAGAAAGTTTCTGGGCCAGATCATCGTGCGCCACATATGTGCGACGGGGGAATTGTCGAAGCCCAAGCCTTCCTTCGGCTGGCGGAAATGGCGTCCGATAATGTCGGAGAAGACCTGGAGATCGACCTTGGCGTCGGGATCAAAGGCGTAGAGATCATTGAGCGTGATGAGCCGCGCCTTGCCGTACCATTTGTGGTTGCGCGCATAATCGTAATCGGCCCGAATATAGGGCTCCGGCTGATAATCTTCCCCGAAAAGCTCGATATAGGACTTCGGATATTCATAGCCGACTGATGCGTCGGGGAAGAAGCGCAGCGCCTGATGGTAGCGCACCGCAAAGGCGACTTCTTCGTCCACATAGGGTTCGATGAGCTGCGCGCCCCAATAGCCGTGGTCGCTGCCGATCAACCCGCCGAGCGCGATGTCATGGAGGAGGCAGGCGAGCACGTCTTTCTCGCCCGCGCCGGACTTTAGGGCGAGGGTTGCGCTCTGCAGCAGGTGATTGACGGTGTGCGGATGGATCCTCTTCTCGAAGAATTCGAGCAATGTAGGCGCGTCCGACATTTTCGACAGGGCGGGGTCTTCCCCCATCACCACCTTGGGCTTGGGCGGCTTCCGCGTGGGGAGAATGGCGTCGAATTTGGTCAGATGATCCGGCTCGCCGATGGTCGCGATCGCCGGCTTAATCGCAATTCTTTCGGGGAAGGCGTCAGGTCGATCGTCCATCGCAAAACTCTCGTTCCCGGCTGAAGCCTGTTTGTGATGCGCAGATAGGCGCCCTCGTCCGGCGCGGCAAGCGCGGCGTCGGGCGGTTTATCCGCCGAGATAGGCGTCGGCGATCTCTGGTCGCGCGAGCAATTCACGGCCGGGGCCTTCGATCGAAACCTTCCCGGTCTCGAGCACATAGGCGTAATCGGCGAGCTCGAGCGCGGCATGGGCGTTTTGCTCGACCAGCAAGATGGTCCGGCCTTCCGCCTTGAGCGCCGCGATGGCGCGAAAAATTTCGTCCACGAAGAGCGGCGCGAGCCCCATTGAGGGCTCGTCGAGCAGAAGGAGCTTCGGATCGGCCATCAGCGCGCGTGCGATGGCGAGCATTTGCTGCTCGCCGCCGGAGAGGAGCCCGGCCCTTTGGCGCATGCGTTCGGCGAGGCGGGGAAAGCGGGCGAGCGCGCCTTCGCGCCTTCGCGCCGTCTCGGCCTTGCTCGGCGACAGATAGGCGCCCATCGCAAGATTTTCGGAAACCGTCATCTCGCCAAAAATCTGGCGGCCTTCCGGCGCATGGGCAATTCCGGCCCGGGCGATGCGATGCGCCGGCTTATTGGCGAGATCGGTTCTCTCGAAGAGCACCGCGCCCCGGCGCGCGCGAATGAGGCCGGACAGGCCGCGCAGGACCGTGGTTTTGCCGGCGCCATTCGCCCCGATCAGGCAGACGATCGCGCCCTCGGGAACGGACAGGTCGAGGCCCTCGACCACGGTGCTGCGGCCATAGCCGAGCTCGAGCCCGCGAACCTCCAAAAGCGCGCCGTTCATGCTCATGGCGAGGCCAGGGCGTGCGCGCTCTCGGCGCCGAGATAGGCCTCGATCACTTGGCGATCGGCGCGGATCTCGCGCGGCGCGCCCTCGGCGATCTTGCGGCCGAAATTCAAAACGGTGATCTTGTCGCAGAGGCGCATCACGAGTCCCATGTCATGCTCGACGAGCAGCACTGTGACGCCCCGCGCCTTCACGCGCTGCAGCAGCTCGGAGAGCGCCCGGGTCTCGGCCGGGTTCATGCCGGCGGCGGGCTCGTCGAGCAGGAGGAGCTTCGGCGCGGCGGCGAGCGCGCGGGCGATTTCCACGCGACGCTGATCGCCATAGGAAAGCTCCCCGGCGCGGCGGCGCGCGACGGCGGCGAGTCCGACGAAATCGAGCAGCGCGCGGGCCTCTGTCACGGCGTCCCGCTCGACCCGGCGGGTTTTGTCCGGACGCAGGAGAATCTCGAAGAGCGAGCCTTTGAGGCGCGTGTGCATTCCAGCGAGGATATTCTCCAGGGCCGTCATCTCGCCGAAGAGGCGGATGTTCTGAAATGTGCGGGCGAGCCCGCGCCGCACCCTTGCATAAGGCGGCAGACCCTCAACCGGCGCGCCGTCGAGACGAATTTCGCCCGCACTGCGCCGAACCGCGCCGGCGATCAGGTTGAAGGCCGTGGTCTTGCCGGCGCCATTGGGGCCGATCAGCCCGTGGATGGCGCCGGCCTCGACCGTGAGATCGAGACGGTCAACCGCGGTGAGGCCTCCGAACCGGACGCTGAGGCCGGAGATTTGGAGAAGCGGCCGGGTCACGCCTTGGCTCCGATGCGGCCAATGGGCCAGACGAGCAGGCCATGCGGCATGAAGAGGACCGCGAAGACGATGATCAATCCGTTCACGACAAGCCGATAGTCGTGCAGCGGCCGCAACAGCTCCGGCAGAAGAGTCAGGATGAAGGCGCCGATCACGGGGCCGAAGGGCGAGCCTATGCCGCCGAGCAGGGCGAAGCTAAGGATCGTCACGGCGGCGTCGAAGCCATATTCGTTCGGGCTGATGAAGGAGGAAATATGCGCGTTGAGCGCGCCGGCGAGGCCCGCGAGCATGGCCGAGGCGACGAGCGCCGCCATCTTATAGGCCGGCAGATCGATCCCGCTCGCGCTCGCCGCGATCTCGTCTTCCCGGATCGCCTCCATGGCGCGGCCGATGCGGGAGCGGCAAATCAGCGTGAAGGCGACGAGCGCGAGGGCGAGGCAGGCGAAGATCAGAGGCAGGCCGGCTTTCTCTGGAATGCCGGAGAGGCCGAGGGCGCCGCCGGTCAGGTCGGATTCGACGAGAACGACGCGCAGGATCTCGCCGAGGCTCACCGTCGCCAGCGCGAGATAGACGCCGGAGAGACGCAAGGTCGGCGCGCCGATGACGAGCGCGACGGCCGCCGGAACCAGCATGGAGGCGGCGATGACTGCGGGAAACGGGGCGTCGAGCTTCAGAGTCAGCAGGGCTGAAGCATAGGCGCCAAGGCCCATGAAAGCCGCCTGGCCGAGGGACAATTGGCCGATGGCGAGAACGACATACATGCTCAGCGCCAAAAGCCCGTTGACGCCGAGCGAAGCGAGGAGGTTCTGATAGGTCCAGAGGAAGTCGTCGATTTGCGCCATGTCAGGCCCGCCTCGCGCCGGGACGCCCGAACAAGCCTTGCGGCCGCACCCAGAGCGTGAGCACCAGGAGCAGGAATCCGACCGCCTCCTTATAGACAGAGGAGACATAGCCCGCCGTCAACGCCTCGAGCACGCCGACGAGGAGACCCGCCGCGAGCGCGCCGCCAATATTGCCGAGTCCTCCCAGGATGATGATGGCGAAGCCCTTTAAGGTCATCGCCTCGCCCATGTAAGGGGCGATGGCGTTATATTCGAGCCCGATCAGCACGCCGGCCGCGCCGCCGAGCGCGCCCGAGAGGAAGGACACGCGTCGCATGATCGCCTGCGTGTCGACGCCCATCAGCTCCGAGGCGTCGCTGTTCTCGGCGAGCGCGCGCATGGCGAGGCCGGTGCGGGTCGCGCCCATGAGGCTGACAAGGCCGAGCGAGAGCAAGACCGCCGTGCCGACGATCAGGATCTGTCCCACGGAAATCCGATAGGCTCCAAGCGCGAAGGCGCCATTGTCGAGGAGGCCGGCGGGGAAGCGGCGAATTTCCGAGCCGAGGAGGGCAGACATCGCGGAATAAAGAAAGAGCGTCGCGCCGAGGGTCACCATAAGGGAGGCGAGTTCCGGCGCGCGGGTCCGGCGCAACCGCGTCAGAAGCAGGAAATCCAGGACGACGGCGACGAGCCCGGCTAGGATCGCCGCTAGAGGCAGAGCCAGAGCGATCGGCGCGCCGGCGCCGGCCGCAAGCAAGGCGAGATAGGCGCCGACAGCGAAGTAAAAGCCATAGGTCAGGTTGACGACGCCAAGGACGCCGAACATCAAGGTCAGGCCCAATGCGAAAAGCGCATAGGCCGAGCCGGCGACGAGTCCGTTGATGATTTGCTGGCCGAGCATGTCCGGTCTTGGCGCGAGAACTTTATCGTCTTGGTGGATCAGTCGAGGATCTTGAACGCGCCATGCTCGACCTCGAGCACGAGAACGCCCGACGAATCGGCAGGGTCTCGGTCGGGCGTGAAGGACAGCGGCCCGGTGACGCCGACGATCTTCGTCTTGGTCAAGGCGTCGCGGATCGCTTCGCCGGTCACATCTTTCGCGGCGTTGATGGCCGAGGCGGCGACATGCAAGGCGTCATAGGCCTGGGCCGCGAACTGATCGGGCTCGCCGCCATATTTCGCTTTGTAGTCGGCGATGAACTTCTGGTTCGCGGCGTCGGTCTTGCCGATGAACCAAGGGCTGCCGACGAGAAGTCCGTCGGCGGCCGCGCCGGCGATCTCCAGAACCTTCGGCGAGTTCAGGCCGTTGCCGCCGATGAAGCGCACTTTGGGCGCAAAGCCCTGGGCCTCTTTGGCGAGTAAAATGCCGGCGCCGGCGTCGGCGAGCGCGGACATCACAACCGCGTCCGGGTCGAGGCTCTTGATCTTAGTGAGCTGAGCGGAGAAATCCGTGTCCTTCGCGCCGAAGGTTTCGGTCGCGAGCGTCTCCACGCCCAATTTTTCCAAGGCCGCCTTCATCACGTCATAGCCGGATTTGGTGAAGGCGTCGTCGCGGCCGTAGAGAACGGCGACCTTCTTCACCCCGAATTTCGCTTGGGCGGTCCGCAACGTGACCGGGACGACATCGGCTTCCGGCAGGGAGGTGCGGAAAACATAAGGGCCGATCGCGGTGACGCCATTGGCCGTGGTGGATGTGCCGATGATCGGAACCTTGCGCTCATTGGCGATCGGGCCGACGGCGAACATTTCCGTCGACAGGGTCGGCCCGAGCAGCAAAGGCGCCTTGGTTCGAGCGATCAGCTGGCGCGCGGCGTTGATCGCCTGCTCCTTGCTGCCGCCGGTATCTTCATAGGCGATCGCCAGGGGGCGGCCGCGCACGCCGCCGGCGCGATTGACCTCCTCGAGGGCGAGATCGAAGCCGTTCTTGATCGAGAAGCCATATTTGGCGTTGGGTCCGCTCAGGATCTCGATCGCGCCGATAGTGATTGGATCGGCGGCCTCCGCCCCCCGCGCCAAGACGGCAAATCCGAGCAAGGCGCAAAGAAAAACGGAGCGGCGCGACGGCGATAGTTTTGGCGCATGCGTCATTTGGCGTCCCACCCAATGTCAAGGTCGGGATGCTTGTCATATTTCGATGGCGGAGAAAAGCTCTCCCGCGCCGCTTCGGCCTGGGTCATTCCACGCGGCGCGGTCGCTCGGTCTCATGCGGTGGAACAATTTCCTTCGTCGCCGCATTGAACTCAACGCGCCCTCCGCATCACAACGGCGATTGGCCTCGAAGCATCGGGCCGCGCTCGCGGAGGGACATCAAAAGGAGGAAGCGATGAGACGCATTTTTGCATTGGCGAGCGCTGCGGCGCTTGGCGTCGCTTTAACATGCAGCGGTCCGGCTTTTGCGCATGGCCCAGGCTACCGGCACGGCGGCTGGCATCATCCGCACGGCTGGCATCAGGCGTGGCGGGGTGGCTGGCGTCATCACGGCATGGCCTGGAACTACGCCTATCCCTATAATTTTGCATGGGGTTATGGCTATCCCTACAATAACGACTGGGGATTTTCGCCTGTCGCGGCCGCTTTGACCGCGCCTTTGGCCGTCGCAGCCGCGGCGACTGCGCCACTCATGACCGGCCGGAGCGTGGCGGTCGGCGGTTACGGCAATTATTGTGCGACTGATATGAAAACCTGCCTGCTCTACGATACCGCTTACCTTGGGACTGGCTGTTCCTGCAAAGTGCCGGGCGGTCGCGCGCGCGGCCTAGTCACGAATTGACTTGAATGCATGTTCAAGCAAAGCAATTCTAATTTTGATTTAACAAAATACGTTGTTCAAGCTGCGCGAAAGCAACTTGTTTATCGGGCTAAATCGTAGTGGCCGGCGTTTATGCGAAATGCGGGGCGAATGCCTCGCGGGGACTGCGGCTGAGATCAGTTTCAGCCGCAGTTTATTTGAGCGCTACGCTCCAGCGTGGTCTGATCCGATTGAACTAATCAAATGAGTCCGTCCACCCGGAAAGCGTTCGACGGATATTAAAGAGGCGGTTCGTAAAGCTGGAGACCGGCCAAACAGCCTTCCATGCGAGATCTGCGCTCCGGCCGAACTCTGTTCGGCCTACGGAACAATTTCCTTCGCCATCGCGTTAAATTCCGTTCTCACCCTTCGCCCCGACGTCGATGAGCGACGCTTCGAGCTTCGGCCTAAGCCAGCGGGGGGCCTCAAAAGGAGGAAGCGATGAAACGCATTTATGCATTGGCGAGCGCGGCTGTGCTCGGCGCTGGGCTGATCGCCAGCACCCCCGCCATGGCCTTCCGGGGCGGTGGTTTCCACGGCGGCGGCTTTCATGGGGGCGGTTTCCACGGCGGCGGTTTCCATGGGGTTGGCTGGGGCGGCGGCTGGCGCGGCGGATGGGGCGGCTGGCGCGGCGGCTGGAACGGCTGGCGCCATGCGGGCTGGGGCCCAGGTTGGGGCTGGCGCAACCGCTGGGGCTGGAACAATTCCTGGGGGACCGTGGGATGGCCGGCCGCGGGCCTCGGTTGGGGCTGGGGCTGGGGCACGGATTACCCCTATGACTATGCGTATGATTATCCCTATGGGTGGGACTGGGCCGCGGCGCCTTTGGTGGCGGCGGCTGTGACTGCGCCCTTGGTCGCGGCTGCGGTGACGGCGCCGGTCGTGACAGGCCGAAGCGTGGCTGTCGGCGGCTACGGCAATTATTGCGCGACGCCGGCGAGAACCTGCCTGCTCATTGAGGCGTCGTTCATCGGAAACGGCTGCTCCTGCCGCGTGCCCGGCGGCCGCGCGCGCGGTTCGGTCACGCAGTGACACGAGCGCGTTCGGTGCGAAGGTAAATTTATTTGACTTCAAAAGTTTTCGTTAAGGCGTAGAAGGCCGCCGCTTACTCGAAGCGCGCTCGGGCGTGAGTCGCGTCCGAGGCGGCGGCCGCAAAATCGGCTTTCCGGTCAGTCGCGATCGGAAAGCCGGCCCGGCGCCATCGAGGCGTCACAAGCCGAAATAGGCGCGATACCAGGCGATGAAGGCGTTGACGCCGTCCTGGAGCGTCGTGCGCGGGGTGAATCCGGTCAGTTGGATCAGCAGCCTCGTGTCCGCATGGGTGAGCGGAACGTCGCCCTCCTGCATGTCCATGAAATTGCACGCAGCGCGGAGGCCGGTCGCCGCCTCGATCGCCGCGACGAAATCCATGAGAGCGATCGGCGTTTGCGCGCCGATATTGACGACGCGCCACGGCGCCGTCGGAGAAAGGCTGTCGATTTCGGAGGGAGCGGATTGGCGTCGGGACGGGGCAGGCGGGACCTTCTCGAGAAGGAGGATCATCGCTTCGACGAGATCGTCGATATAGGTGAAGTCCCGCCGCATGTCCCCCCGGTTATAGATGTCGAGGGGGCGCCCCTCGAACAATGCCGCGGCGAATTTGAACAGCGCCATGTCCGGCCGGCCCCAGGGACCGTAAACCGTGAAGAAGCGTAGCATGGTGATCGGGATCCCGAAGAGATGGCCATAGGCGTGGGCCATCTCCTCGTTCGCCTTTTTGGAGGCCGCGTAAAAGGTCAACGGGTGGTCGGCGCGGTCAATCTCGCGGAAAGGAACCGAGGCGTTCGCGCCATAGACCGAGGAGGTCGACGCCATCAAGGCGTGCGCCGGAGGCTTATGGCGCATGAGCTCCAACAGATTGAAGGTCCCGACCAGATTAGCGTCGACATAAGCGCGCGGATTCTCGAGGCTGTAGCGGACCCCGGCTTGCGCGGCGAAATGGTAGACGGCGTCGTAACCCTCGCCATATATGTCTTGCAGCGCCGGGAGGTCCTCGAGCATGGCTTCGCAGCCGGTGAAGCTCTGGCTCTGAGCCAAAATCTCGTGGCGCTTGAGCTTGAGCGTTCGGTCGTAATAGGGCGTGAATCCATCGACGCCAACGACGTCATGGCCGGCTTCGAGGAGGCGGCGAGCCAAATGAAAGCCGATGAATCCGGCGCTGCCGGTAACGAGGATGCGCATGGACAATCGTTTGCGGAAGGGTGATTTGACCGCTCGCGCGAAGGTCTCTACATTTTTTCGCGACGGAGTCGGGGCGGCGCGAGTTTCCTTGCACATTTCCGGCGCGATTGCCACGCGCCAGCCGGCATGCGCGGCTGGCTGAGACCATACGCCGCCGGGGAAAGTCTTTTGGGGCCGACGAAAAAAGGATAAACGAAGGCTCGTCGTCTTAGACGAGCATCTTCGGATTTGAGCTTTGGGCGGCGTCTCAATCCGTCCATCCCGCCGCGGCGATCGGAGCCTGGGGAACGTTCAGCATGGTGTATCGGCGGATTTTCGACGATGCGATTACGCGCTTGAAGGATGAGCGCCGCTACCGGGTCTTCGTCGATCTTGAGCGCGACGCTGGCGCTTTTCCCCGCGCGCTTTGGCGGCGCGGCGAGGGACTTCCGCGCGAGGTCACGATCTGGTGCTCCAATGACTACCTTTGCATGGGGCGTCACCCAGAGGTGATCGCGGCCATGTCTGAGGCGGCGGCGCGGCATGGGGTTGGCTCCGGCGGCACGCGCAATATTTCTGGGACCAATCATCCGCTTGTCGAGCTCGAGGCGGAACTCGCCGGCCTTCACGGCAAGGAGGCGGCGCTCGTCTTCACGTCCGGCTGGATCTCCAATCTGGCGACGATCTCGACGATCGGCGATCTTCTGCCCAATTGCCTGATCCTATCGGATCAGCTCAATCACAATTCCATGATCGAGGGCGTTCGTCGCTCGAAGGCGGAGCGGCAGATTTTCCGCCACAATGATCTCGCCCATCTCGAGGAGCTGTTGGCTAAGGCCGGGCCCGAGCGCGCCAAGCTGATCGTTTTCGAGAGCCTCTACTCGATGAACGGCGACATCGCGCTCGTCGGTCAGATCGCCGATCTCGCCAAGCGCTATAACGCCATGACCTATATGGACGAAGTCCATGCGGTCGGGCTCTATGGCCCCCATGGCGGCGGCATCGCCGAGCGCGACGGCGTCATGGATCGGATCGACGTGATCGAGGGGACGCTCGCCAAGGGGTTTGGCACGCTCGGCGGCTATATCGCGGCGAGCGAGGCGATCGTCGACGCCGTGCGCTCCTATGCGCCGTCCTTCATCTTCACCACTGCGCTGCCGCCGGCGGTCGCGGCGGCGGCCAAGGCGGCGGTGGGCTTTCTCAAGCAGCGCCAAGGCGCGGAGCTTCGCGCGCAGCATCAGCGTCAATCCATGCTGACCAAGCACGCCTTGAGCGCGGCCGGGCTGCCGGTGATGGCCAATCCCTCCCATATCGTGCCGGTCCTGGTCGGCGACGCGGAGCTTTGCAAGGCCGCGACCGACATGCTGCTGGAGCGCCATTCGATCTATATTCAGCCGATCAACTATCCGACCGTGGCGAAGGGATCGGAACGGCTCCGCATCACGCCGACCCCGCTCCATTCGGACGCGCATGTCGCCGAACTCGTCGAAGCCTTGGTCGATGTCTGGCAGAGCTTGAAGCTGCCTTTCGTCGAGCAGCCGAAGATCATCGAATTCCGCCGCGAAGCGGAAGCGCATTGCACCTATCCGGAAATGAAGCGCGCGGCGGAGTGACGGGCGGCGGTAGGGGTTGGCTCAAGCGTCGCGGCGCAATTCGCTCAAATCCTTGTCTTCGTCGATCATCGCCATTAGCCGCGGAACGTCGAGGAGGACGAGCGCGCCCCGGCTCTTGCTGAGCAGCCCTTCGCGCTCCAAGGCGCTCAGCTCCTTCGTCACGGCCTCGCGGCGCGTGCTGATTCGTCCCGCGAGATCGGCATGGCCGGGCGGCGGCGAGACGATCGCTCGGCGCGCGTCGTCGCGATCCGGGCGAGAAAGCCGAAGCAGTTCCAGATAAAGGCGATCGCGGACCGCAAGCGTCGTGAACTCATTGACGCGATTGGCGAGCATCCGAACTTGCCCGGTGACGAGCCTCAGCAGCTGCAGGCAAACGTCCGGATGAGCAGTGACGGTTTCGAGGAAGGTCGGGGCGGACATTTTCGCGATCGTCGCCTCGGTGATCGCAAATATTCCCGCCGATCGCGTTTGTCCGTCGATTGCGGCGAGCTCGCCGAAAAACGCCCCTGCGTTGATGTCCCGCAAAATGGTCTCGCGCCCGGATATGGCGCGAATCATGACCCGTACGACGCCGCTCACCAGAAAGAAGACGTCGGTGCCTTCCTCTTGATAGTCGAGGATCCATTCCTTCGCGTCGGCGCGCCGCCAGATGCAGCGCGTATCGAGCCGCGCGATTTCATCCGGCGTCAGCGATCGGAATAATTCCACGCGGGCAAGGGTTTCGTTATGCCTGACCATGTCGCCGCCAGCGTTGCGCGGGCCGATGAATTGAAGGCCCCTCTCGAACTATGCCGAAGTTGGGTCCTCCGGCAATCCCTTGCGGTGAAACCGTCGGCGCTGTTCAAAGACGCGTCCCGCGCGGGCGGCGAGCAGATGATCGAGGTCGTCTTGCGCGCGGAGCGCGATCATCTCGATTTCCGCGCTCACATTCCTGATCTGGACCCGATGGCTTTCCGCCGCCGTGGTCGCGAGGCCAGCCTGCTCGATCAAGGCGCGCGAGAGGAGCGCCGCGCATTCGAGTTCCTTGGTCAGGCCTTCGAGCCGCGCCGCTATATTGCCGACCTCGCCAAGGAATTGGGTCGAATGGCGGCTCGCGAGCTCGCCGACGACGGCGAGGCCGACATGGCAGCCGGCGCCGAAACGCAACTGGAAATCGAACGCGCGCTCACATTCCTCGCTGAAAGCGGCGAGCGCCCGCCATATGTCGCGCAGCGCCAATAGCGCATGTCGGCAAGCGGTCGGCGCGTCGCAGTCCGCGCCGAAGAAGCTCATGATGCCGTCGCCGGCGACGCTGGTCACCTGACCACCGTGGGTTTCGACTGCGCGACAGACAATCGAGACATAGCGGTCCACCACGTAAAGCGAGTCATAGGGCAAGCGCCCGTCCGCGAGCCGCGTCGAATCGCGTAGATCGATGAAAAGCGCGGCGATGACGCGTTCTTCGGAAGCGGCGAAAACGGGCGGGCCGAGGCTTGGATCGAAATTTTGCGGCGAAAGCAGGGGAACGACGGCGATTGGGTTCGTTGGCCTCACCTGGCAAGCGAGGCGCACCTTATGATAGGCGCCGATCCATGCGAGCGTCCTCGTCTCGGCGGCGTTCGGCGACGGAAGCAGGTCTAGCCCCGCCAGCACGAGCACGCGACAGGTCGAGCATCGGGCGCGTCCGCCGCACATGGACATATGCGCTATGCCCGCCCATCGGCTGGCTTCGAGAATGGAGAATCCGCGCGGCGCATTGACCTCGACGCCGCCCGGATAGCGGATCGAGACGGCGCCGAAGCGTTTCTCGCGCCATTCGCGCGCGCCTTGAAACGCGAAGACCGCTCCGACAAGGCCGAGATAGATCAAGATCAAGCGCTCGCCAATTGCGCCCAGCGCAGCGGTTTGCGCCTTGGTCTGAACCTCGTTCCGGGCGAGAAAGCCTTTGTCCTGCGCCGCCCTCTCGTCGAAATCCCGCCCTCCGTCGACGAGCCCCACAATGGCGAGGCTCGGGATCAAAACGGCGAGCGCCGCGAGGGCCGGCAGCCTGCGTTGATACCAGGGCTTTGCGCGCAGCCAGCTGTTGAGGCCGATGCAGCCGTGAATCCAGACGACCAGCAGCAGGACGAATTGCCGCGGCAGGCTGAAATGGGGAGAGAGATCCCAATAGCGGTGAAGAATGCCCGGATAGGCGAGATCGAGGCCGAAGAGCAAATGTCCGAGCCGGACATTGGTCGCGTGAATAATGACGAGGGGAGGGATCGACAGACCGAGAAGAAGCTGAAGCATCTCGGCTTTTGGGATCCAAAAATGGCGGCGCCGAAAGATGGCGTAGAGGCCGAGGCCGCCATGAATAATGAAAGACCCATAGAGCGCCGCCTGTCCGACCAACGTGCGCCAGGGCCAGATGAGCACGACGCGGACTGCCTCCATGACGTCGAGGCGGAAGATCCCGAAGGCGTGATTGAGAAAATGGCTGGCGGCGAAGGCGAACAGCGTCAAACCGGTCGCCAGCCGAAGCGGACGTTCGATCGGCGTCCCTTTTGGAGGCGCGGCGGCGCTGTCGGTCATGAGCGGTCCGTCGGAAGCGCCGGCCATTGGCCAACAAATGCCGTGATGCGCGGCTCACTTTCAACAAAGGCCGCCGCGCTGCAACAGGTTTGTCGGCCTTGCGCGCGGTTCGACCTCGTTGGCGAAGTTATAAGCTTCTGAGATCCGTTTGCTTTCGGGCGAAGCTGAGCAACCGATGCCAGCCGAATCGCGCCACTTCATGGGCGTCGTCTAGCCCTGCCGCACGAGCCTGAGATTCCAAAGTGGCGCGCGTTTCGGGCAGGTCATTGTTAACGAGATGATCGCAAATCGCCGCTTTCTCGTCTACGTTCAACCCATGCCAATCGCGGCGCAACCAATCGCAATATTTCTGGAAGTAAACCGCGAGGCTTTCATCCTCCTCGCGCGTGACGTCGGTCAGTAAAAGAATTCCGTCTTTTTCCAGCCTCTTTGCGACGCCGGCGAAGAACTCAGCCTTCCGATCCGTGGATAAATGATGAACGGCATAGCTCGAGTGAATAATGTCGTAGCGCCGATGGCCGTTATTCAGGGCCTCGACGAGATCGCAATGAGTCAGACGCACAGGACAAGACAGAGAGTTGAGATTTTGCTCCGCCAGCGCCAGGGCGGCCTCGGACAGATCTACGCCTTCATAGGTCTCAATGTTCATTTTCGCGAGAAGGGCGGCGAGGATCGACGCGTCGCCACAGCCCAAATCTAAAACGGAGAACGGCCGACCGTCGAAACGCGAACGCAGAATTCGCTCGATCGCCGCGCTGAACTCCGCGTGGTGCATATAGTTGGCGTCGACGACCTTGCGGTATCTCTGCCAGACCGTGAAAAAATCTATCGCTGAATTTTCGGACATGAAGGGTCCTGCAATCAAGGGCGCCGGAAAGAGCCTAACCTCGATGCGTTTAGGTTAAACGCATGGGAAGGTTCAAATTCTTTTTGAGGCTTGCAGTCGCTCCGGGCCCTGATCTGATCGAAAACTGTGATCGCCGCGCTCAAGGCGCGACGATGATCTTGCCGGTCATTTTCGGGTGCAGGCCACAAAAATACTCGTAAGTTCCGGGCTTTTCGAAGGCGAAGGAGAATGTCTCGTCGGTGTCGAGCGCGCTCGAATGGAACGACTGGTTGGACGAGACGACGCTGTGCGGAATATCGTCCCGATTGCGGAAAGTCACGGTCGCTCCTACTTTGACCGTGAGTTCGGCCGGCGCAAAGGCGAAATTGTCGATATTGACCTCCGCTTCGGCGGCTGCAAGAGGCGATGCGCTAAGGGTTGCGAGGCAGGCGGCGGAGAGGAGCGCGACGCCGCTCTCGCGCCACCCTCGGGCGCGGCGCGCCGGGTTCAGCTTCTGCATGTTTTGTCCTTTGGCTCCTATAGGCTCAGCTCGAGGCGAGCGACGAATCGGTGATGGCGAGCGCGGCCTTGCCCGGCCAATATTCGACGCGCGTCACGCCGAGCACGGAGCGGAGCTTGTCCGCCGCCACGAGCATAGGTCCGGGTGAGGGCGCGGTTCCAGGCGCCGGCTGCGGAAAAGCGGTCGACATGGCCGTGTGAAAGGCGACGTTCCCTTCCACTTTTTGCATCAATTGATGGATATGGCCATTCAGAACTGTAACCGAGCCGAAACGCTTCAGAAGCGCCAGCGCCTTGGCGGAATCGTCGGTGCCCCAGCCCCATTCCGGATAGACGGCCCAGAGCGGAATATGGGCGAAGACGATGATCGGGGTCGAGGCGGACTTGCCTTTGAGGTCGTCGGCAAGCCAGGCCAATTGCTCGTCGCCGAGAAAGCCCAATCCGCCGCTCTTCAGGTTCACGACATTGACGAGGCCGATGAAATGCGCCCCGCCGGCGTCGAAGGAGCGCCAGCCTGCGCCCTTCGCGCCTTTGCCGAAGCGCTCGAGATAGGCTTGGCCATTTTGCTCGTCGATCACGTCATGCTCGCCCGGCACATAATGGACGTCGAGCTTGGCCTCGCCGATCGCCTTCTCGGCGTCGTCGAATTGCTCCGGCTTGGAGAGATGGGTGATGTCGCCGGTGTGGATCATGAAGGCCGGCTTTTCCGGCAGGCTGTTCACCTTGTCGATCGCCTCCTGCAGGGTTCCGAGCGGATTGGGATTGGCCGGCTTGTTGAAGCCGATATGGCTGTCTGAAATCTGCAGGAAACTGAAGCCTTTCTGCGCTTTTTCCGCAGCCTGCGCCGCACCGCCCACTGGCAAGAGCTTGGACGTCGGCACGCCGCCGTCGAGGGTCCAAAGGACGCCTGCGCCGGCCCAGACCATGCATTCGAGCGCGCCGCGGCGGTCGATCTTTTTCCCGTCGATTTCAATGGACATTTGCGTCTCCATGAGCCCGGCGCATCGCGCCGCTATCGAGGAGACTTCAAGACCTACATTGTTATTCCCGCCGCTCGCTAAATTTTTTGCTCCGCCGCTGCCTTGGGTCGAAACAAAAACGCAAACGTGACGCGCCAATTAGGAGCAACCATTCATCGATCGAACAGTTGTCCTTCAACCATTGATAGGAGTTCATTATGACTTGCAGGATAATCCTATATGCGGCCGCCGGAAGCTTCGCCCTCATCACAAGTGCGTCGGCCTTGACTTTGAACAAGCTGCCGACGGACAGCGGCGTTATTGAGGCCCGCACGGTCTGTAACGACGATGGGCGATGCTGGCGTGAAGCCGATCCGGACGAAGGTGTCGCCGGCGGCGTGCTTCGCGGTTTAGAGGGCCGGAGCATCCATAGGGACGACGATTCGGATCGAGACCGCGACGACCGGCGTTTCCGCGACGATGACCGACGCGACGAGCGCTGAAATCGAATAGACTTAATCTTTATCTTTCTAGGTCTTCGGCGCACAGTGTCGGCCGTAAGCTGATATGTGCGGGGTTTGGCGTGTCCAACGGCCGCCGAAACGGCATCACGGCTCGAAACGAGCGCAAAACGAGGTGATTGCGGCGGCCGCGGTTTCGGAAAAGGAAATCAGGGCAACCGCCTTGTTTTTGTCGAGGCGGGTCCCGGAGTTTCCCACGCGCCGGAAAATGCGTTAGAGGGACCAGAACCTCCGGCAAACCCCGCGATTTCAGGCAAGAATGGCCCCTCCTCTTCTGCTTTTGCAGAATATTTCGCTCACCCTCGGCGGCAGGCCGCTCTTGGAATCGGCCGAGATTTCCGTGTCAGCCGGAGAACGCCTGTGCCTCGTCGGGCGCAACGGCTCCGGCAAATCGACCCTTTTGAAGATCGCCGCCGGCCTGCTCGAATGCGACGGCGGGACGCGTTTCATGCAGCCGGACGCCAATGTGCGCTATCTGCCGCAGGAGCCAGACCTTTCCGGCTATGCGACCGCTTTCGCCTATGTCGAGGCGGGGCTCGGGCCGACCGACGATCCCTATCGGGCCAGAACCCTGCTGAATGAGCTCGGCCTCAGCGGCGAGGAAGACCCGGCCCATCTTTCCGGCGGCGAGGCGCGGCGCGCCGCGCTCGCCCGCGCGCTCGCCCCCGAGCCGGACATTCTGCTCCTCGACGAGCCGACCAATCATCTCGACCTGCCCGCCATTGAATGGCTCGAGGCGGAGCTTAAGGCGACGCGCTCCGCGCTCGTGTTGATTAGCCATGACCGGAAATTCCTGCAGAATCTGTCGCGGAAAACGGTCTGGCTCGATCGCGGCCGCACCCGCGCGCTCAATCGCGGCTTCGCCGAATTCGAGGCCTGGCGCGACGCCGAGCTCGAGGAAGAAGAGCGCCAGCAGCATAAGCTCGATCGCAAGATCGTGGCCGAGGAGCATTGGCTGCGCTATGGCGTCACCGCGCGGCGCAAGCGCAATCAGAAGCGGCTCGGCAATCTTTTGACCATGCGCACGGAGCGGCGCGAGCGCACGAAAGCCGCGGGCGAAGTGCGGCTCGTCGCGAGCGAGGGAGCGGTCTCCGGCAAGCTCGTCATCGAGGCCGAGGCCGTTGCGAAAGCCTTCGGCGAGCGCGTCATCGTCAAGGATTTCTCGACCCGCATCCTGCGCCATGACCGGCTCGGGATCATTGGCGCCAATGGCGCGGGCAAGACCACGCTCATAAAGCTCCTGACCGGCGCGCTCGCGCCGGATGCGGGCGCGATCCGCCTCGGGGCCAATCTCCAGATGGCGACGCTCGATCAGGGCCGCGCGAGCCTCGACGCCGACACGACGCTGAAGGACGCGCTCACCGGCGGCGGCAGCGATTTCGTCGAGATCAATGGCGAGCGCAAGCATGTCGTCGGCTATATGAAGGATTTTCTCTTCGGCCCCGAGCAGGCGAGGACGCCAATCGGCCGGCTTTCCGGCGGCGAGCGCGGCAGGCTCATGCTCGCCCGCGCCCTGGCGCGGCCATCGAATCTTCTTGTTCTCGACGAGCCGACCAATGATCTCGATCTCGAGACGCTCGATCTGCTGCAGGAAATGCTCGCGGACTACAAGGGCACCTTGCTGCTTGTCAGCCACGACCGCGATTTTCTCGACCGGATCGCGACCTCTGTCGTCATGAGCGAGGGCTCGGGCCGCTGGATGGAATATGCCGGCGGCTATTCGGACATGGTGGCGCAGCGCGGAGCCGGGGTGAGCGCCGCGCCGATCGCGAATGTTTCGCGCGGCGAGAAGCCCAAGGCCGAGGCGCCGGCGCGGGCGGAGAAAAAGCCGCCGGCCAAGCCCCGCCTGTCCTTCAAGGAAAAACACGCTCTGGAGACGCTTCCGAAGCGCATGGAGGAGCTGCGGGCGACGATGGCCAAGCTTCAAGCGGCGTTGGACGATCCCGGTTTATATGCGCGAGATCCAGCGAAATTTTCGGCCGCATCCGCGGCCTTCGCCAAGGCGGAGGCGGAGCTACAGGCTGCGGAAGAGGAATGGCTGGAGCTGGAAATTCGGCGCGAGGAAATCGGAGGGTAGGGGCGGCGAAGAGTTCGAATGTCTGGAATTGCCGGCCAATTCATCTGGGCTGTTTTCGAACGATAAGATGTGCTTCCCCAACCGGAATGAGCAGAAGGGACACGCTCAGCCGGTAATCAGCCGTCCCAGATTGCATGAACACAAAGACTTCCTTGAAATCAAGGTCGTGGGTCGCGCCATCCTTCGTCGGGACGCGGGCGCGATAGGCGATATCGATTTTATTGCCTTGCGCGCTGACCGTCGCCTGGCCGATCAGATCGGCGCGCTGACCGATGTAGCGCCCTTCGGCGACCTTCAAGAATCTCCAGACCCTGTGCTGCTTCTGACCATCGGAATAGACCGTGTCTTCAATGAGTTTGAATGCGTTTCCTTCCGACGCCCCGCGGATGTCGACCCGAACGCCGCGCGCGGAACCATCGAGATGGTTTTGGAACTTTCCCGTAGCGGTCAGATGACCGCTGAAAAACGTCGCGAGATCACGCGATTTTTCTTGCGCCGATAAGGGAGAAGCTCCGACGGACGCGGCTAAAACGGCGGCCGTGAAACTATGACGACGGAAAAAACGTGATGCGGCGAACCATAAAACAGCATCGCGCTTTGCAGCCTTTGTTGCCGCGCCGACGACTAAATTTGCAGTCGAGACGATTCTATTGTCGGAGCGCACATCACAACCTTCGGACATCCGGCCAGGTTGACAGGCCGCTCTCTGGCCACGGGCTCAAAGGGCTTTGGTCCAATAGCCCGCCGTCGGACGAGGCCGGCAACTCAAATAACTAAAAAATGCGATGCGCCGAGCCGGCCCAAAGATGGGCCGGCCAAGCGACTAGAGCGATTGGCTGAGTCTATCCAATCGGAACGCGCTCTAGAGTTTCTTGTTGACCGCATCAGCCACCTTGTTCGCGCCGTGCTTGATTGCGTCCTTGGCTTCGCCGACAGCCTGCTGGGCTTCGCCTTTGGCTTCTTGGACAAGCCCTTCCGCCTCAAGTTTATCGGAGCCGATAACTTTGCCGACGGCCTGCTTGACATTGCCAACCGCTGTGTTGACGACGCCCGTAACTTTGTCTGTTGTGCTGCTCATGATTTAACTCCAATAAAAATGGGCGGCTCAAAACCAACCATTGAGAAAATCGCCATCGACCTAAAATGTTCCGAAATAAAGTTTTATATATTTTTTCGTCTTTGCAGCGATTTGTCTGTATAAATTTCCAAGCCGTCAAAAAATAGCTTGGAAAAAGAAGTTTTTAAGACCTGTTCGCCGGCTCATATTCGGCCGAGAATTACAAGCACAAGAACGACGAGCAGCACCGTGCCCAGAAGGCCCGACGGACCGTAGCCCCAATTGGCGCTGTGCGGCCAGCTCGGGAAGACGCCAATGAGCATGAGGATAAGGAGGACAAGCAATATCGTTCCGAGTGACATGGCGCTTAAACTTTCTTTTGGCATGAAAACCGAAAGCAGAGCATACTTAAACTAAGAATCCAGCGCTTGATTTGGCTCAGAATCCACACACAAAAAGGCATAAATGCCTAGGTCCTGTTGACAAATATGCGCATCCAGATCCTGATCGCGGCGATTTGGACGAACCCGAGATAGCTGGCTGCGGTTTTGTCGTAGCGGGTTGCGAGGCGCCGAGAGTTTTTGAGCTTGTTGAAGCAACGCTCGACGCGGTTGCGCAAGGCATAGATGTGACTGTCGATCTGGATTTGGATCTTGCGGTTTCGGCGCGTCGGAATGATGGCCGCAGCGCCTGTTTTCTCCAGCGTTTCGCGAATATGATCGGAATCATAACCACGATCGGCGAGCAGGACTTTGGCCTCAGGTCCTTCCGCTTCCATCAAGGGGGCGAAGCCCGAATAATCCGAGACCTCGCCTGCGGTGATCTTTGCGGCTATCGGCAGTCCTTCGCCGTTCGTGCGGAGGTGAATCTTTGTCGTGAAGCCACCTCTCGAGCGGCCAAGACCCTGACGCGGAGTCCCCCTTTAGCGCCGGCGGCGCAGTGATGCGCCCGGATGATGGTCGAGTCGATCATCTGGACGGTCTCGCCAACGCCCTCGGTTTCATTCAGGGCTTCCAGAAGGAGCTCCCACAGCCCACTGAGAGTCCAGCGCCGGAACTGCCGATAGACCGACGACCATTTGCCGAAATGCTCGTGCAGGTCCCGCCATTGCGCGCCGGTGCGGGCAATCCAGAAAATCCCATCGAGAACGAGGCGGTGGTCCTTCGGCCGTCGCCCGCTATGCGCGCCGCGAACCGTCACGAACGGCTCGAAACACGCCCATTCCTCATCCGACATCAATCCCCGAATCAAGCCCGCCTCCTTCCGAAAGCGACCTTGAATCAGAACCTTACCCTAATGGGAATCCTATTTGTCAACGGGACCTAGATTTAGCTGACTGAATTGAAATTTTTACGAAGAATTTGAGTATGGCGGGCGGAAGAAGAATGGCTGGAGCTCGAGATCCGGCGCGAGGAGATCGGAGGATAGTTGAGTGAGCTTGAACCGATGCGGAAGGAAGCGGTCATTGGCTAAATGACGCTGATGCGTCTCTATCTCATTCTGAGAGGAGACCGAGCTCACTCGTCTGGTAGTTTGAAAATGAATTATTTCATCGTGTAACCGGGCGGCGTCATTCCGCCGTTTTTTCTGGCGGCTCGTGCCAATGATCGACGACATTTTTCGCCTTGTTATGGACCATGCGCATAAAAGCGTCGCCCATATCTTTCTTCTCGAGAAACGGCTTCATTGTCTCGGTAAAGCGAAAGAATGCGACTGCGAGCAAGACGCCGGTCAAAGCGTGATTGATGAAGTTCTGCAAGTCGGCATGATCGGGGTTGTCGACGAGCTGTCGTGAGATGGCCTCGAAGGTGTCCTCCTCCTCGCTCACGCAGCCCCATATGCGGTTGATGAGATCAACCTCCAAGCTCGCGAGCTGTTCAACCGTTTGATCCCTGTCCATCGCTCATTCCGTCGTTTCATTTTCGCAGGGTCTAGCCCGTTCCGATTTTGAGCGCAAAGAATTGATGGCGAGGGCTGGAGATTCATGGGCGCGGAGTCTCCGGCTCGAAGGAACAGTTATTTTCATTTTCCGCGATAGGCTATGCGACTCCGATCGCCGCTCTCGTCCCGAAGAAGAGCGTCGCATCGGAGATAGTCCGTCGCCCAAAATGCTGCTCGGTCGACAATCTGACCTGGGCAGGCTTGTCATCTGACGTTTTCGAATAGAGATTATCGAGGTTTCTCGTCTTCCCCCGCCGGGATTTCCCCTATGATCGACGCTTGGCTCGCCCCGCCTTCGCCGTTGATGGTCCTGGTTGTGGCTGGGTTTTATGCGGCGTTTGGGACCGCAAGCGGCGCGCCGTGGCAATCAGGCCTTCACCGCCCGATCAGGATGAGCCGATGAGTCGAATGCTTCACGCGCTCATCCGCCTTCTCGCCGTCATGGCGATCGAAGTCGCCCTCTTCGCGCCAAGCGCCCGGGCGGAAGACAAGCTTCTCAACGAGACGGTCGAATTCACGGGGACGGTGCTCTTCTTGCAAAGCCGAGTTCCCGCGCTCGTAATCGGAGTCGTGCGCAACGGCGAGACCGCGGTTTATGGCTTCGGTGAAACTTCAGACGGATCAGGCGCGGCGCCGGACCGACACACAATGCTTCGCGTCGGCTCTTTGACCAAAGCATTTACGGGACAAGTTCTCGCCAGCCTCGTGGCGGACGGAACGGTCAAATTTACCGACCGGCTGCAAGACCGCATTGGCTGGAACGTCATGATTCCCGGTCGCGACGGGCGTCAGATAACTCTGATAGAATTGGCGACGCATTCGTCGGGCCTTCCGAGGGAGGTCGCGCGCGCGTCGGGCCCGCCCGACGACCCGTTTTCGACTCTCACGCCGGAAGCCTATCGAAAGGGGTTAGAGTCCGATCCTTTGATTTTCGCGCCGGGCGCCGGCGCGCTTTACTCCAATTTCGGATTTGACGTGCTTTCGGCTGCTTTAGCGCATGCCGCGGGCAAGCCCTATGACGCTTTGCTCGAGGAGCGCGTCCTCGGCCCGGTCGGCCTGAAGGACACGGTGCTCGCGCTGCGTCCGGGCGATCATGAGCGTCTCCTTCAGGGGCATAATTTCAACGGCGAGCCGCTGCCCGACGTGAAGACGCCGCTGATCGCTGGAGGCGCGAGCGGCATTTATTCGACTCCTGGCGACATTTTACGCTGGCTGTCTTGGCACCTCGATCGCTTTGCGTCGAAATCGGCGGAGATTCGGCTGCTCGATCACGCCGCCTATCTACAACGCGACGGCCTCGATCCTGTTTATGGCTTGGATGAGTCCGGCCATATGGATGCTCTCAGCCTTGGCTGGATCGTCATGGAGCCGCACGGCGACCTGCCGCTCATATTGCAAAAGGCCGGAGGCCTGCAGGGCATATTCTGCTACACGGCTTTCGCGCCGACGCGGGGAATTGGCGCTTTTGTCGCCATCAACAAATTCGACTTCGGCGCCGCCATGGCGATGGCCGGCGTCGTCAACCATTTGATCGGAGAACTCGCTCCGCGCTGAGACGCATGGCGTCGCGGCTGAAGTTGATCTCGGCATCGATGCGGCGATCGCCGCAAGGGGGCAGAGAGCAGGAGGCGCGCCGCGCTTGCCCACCGCCAAAATCTGTCCATATCGCAATCTTGACCTCGGCGGGCTTGTCATCTGACGTTTTCAGTTAGAGATTATCGAGACCTCTCGTCTCCCACCACCAGAGTCCCCCTATGATCGACGCCTGGCTAGCCTTGCCTTTGCCGTTGATGTTCCTGGCCGTGGCCGGGTTTTATACAGTGTCCGCCGTGTTCTTGTTTTGGTTGTGTTTTGGCCGCGCGACACGCAAATGGATGCTGTCCTTCAATGGCGCGGTGGCGGAGCTTTTCAGCGCCATCATGGTCATATTCGGCATATTGATCGGCTTTGTCGCAAGCGACGTCTGGGACCGCGAGCGGCGCGCCGCCGCCGCTGTCGAGACTGAAAGCGCCAGCCTCAGCATGCTCAGCGCGCTCGCCGCCGCCAGCGGCCTGCCCGCCGACCGCATCCGTCAATCCATTCGCTCCTATGTCGTGGCCGTCACCGAGAAGGAATGGCCGAGCATGGCCGACGCGGGCGCCGGCGCGCCCGAGGCTGAGGATGCGCTGGGCGCGCTGCTCAAGGTCGTCGCGGCGACCCAGCATGATCCCAAGGACGCCAATGCGAAATTCGACGGCCTGCTGCTCGACACGGCGCTCAAAGTTCAAAGCGCGCGCGCGGATCGCCTCGTGCTCAGCGCCGGAACCTCGGAGACGATCAAATGGGCCTGCGTCCTGATCCTCGCGCTCACGGGACAGATCAGCATCGCGATGCTGCATCTTGATCGGCCGAGGCCGCATCTCGCCGCGATGGTCATCTTCACCGTCAGCACGGTCTTGATCATCGCCTTGATCGCCGCCAATGAAGGACCGTTTCAGCCGCCGATCTATGTGTCGAGCGATCCGATCTCGCGCGTCCTGAAATCGATGCCTGCCCCCGACGCCAAGCCGCCCAGCAAACCATCCGCGATCTGATCGGCGCCCTCGACGGCCTTTTCGTCGGCGGGTTGCGCGCGCCCGCGGCAAGGCTTAAACGAAGGCCATGTCCGAACCGTCGCTCGACCCTTCCGACGCGCCCACGAGGCCGCTGCTGCCCGAACGGCTTGTCTCCGGCTATCGCGCCTTTCTCGAAGGGCGCTTCGCGCGCGAGCATGATCGCTTCCAGCAATTGGCCGAAGCCGGGCAAAATCCGCGCATCATGTTGATCGGATGTTGCGACTCGCGGGTTTCGCCCGAAGTGATCTTCGACGCGGGGCCGGGCGAGATCTTCGTCTTGCGCAATGTGGCCAATCTCGTGCCGCCCTATGCGCCGAACGATGATCTACACGGGACTTCGGCGGCGCTCGAATATGCCGTGCTCGGCCTGCGCGTCGCCCATATCGTGCTGCTGGGCCATGCGAGCTGCGGCGGTGTGCGCGCCTATGCGGAGGCCGATCTCGATCCCTACCAAAGGCCGCTCTCCTCCGGCGATTTCATCGGCAAATGGATCAGTCTGATCGGCCCGGCCGCGGCCAAGATCGGGCCGGCGCGCGCGCCGCTCGAGCCCTATGTCGAGCTCTTGGCGCAGGCATCGATCATCCAAGGCCTCGCCAATCTGCGCAGTTTCCCCTCGATCGCCAACCTCGAGCAGCGCGGCAATCTTAGCCTGCACGGGGCCTATTTCGGCATAGCCGAAGGCAAGCTTCTGGCGCTCGACGAGGCGAGCGGCCGGTTCATGGCCGTCGCCGCGAAAGACTACGCCGAAGCCCTGGCTGAGCCGCGCTTTTAATCGCTCTACAGCATCCATCAGTCTCTGTAGCGAGCCGACTTCGGCCGCTGTAACGCGCTATTGCGCGTTGGTGAGAACAAGCGCATTCTTTCAAGAAAATATCTGCCGTCGCTGTTGGCGGCTGAAGCGCGGCCAAATCGGCTGCGACTATCTTCTAGGGAGGCGTGGATGACAATTGCTCGCATTCTCTCGGACAAGGGCCGGGAGGTCGTCACGACGCAGCCGCATCGCACTTTGGCGGAAGCCGCCGATATTCTCGTCGCCAGAAACATCGGCGCCGTGGTGGTGGCCGACGCCGAAGGCAAAGTTCTCGGCATTGTGTCGGAACGCGACATCGTCCGCGCGATCAGCAAGGGCGGCGCGGCGGCTCTCTCCGACGCGGTGACCGCCCATATGACCGGCGTGGTCGAGACCCGTGAGGACGAGCATATTCTCAGCGCCATGGAGAAAATGACCAAGGAGCGCTTCCGCCACCTTCCCGTCATGTCGGAGGGCCGACTCGCGGGGATCGTGTCGATCGGCGATCTGGTCAACTACAGGATCGCGGAATGCGAGTTCGAGCATCGGGCGATGCGGGAATATATCGCGACGGGGGGCGCCGCGGAATCATCGCATAGCCGTTAGGATGATCCGTCAGCCGTTCCGGCTCGGCGGAAAAGGCGGAGGCGACCTTTCGCCTCTTTCCTTATTTTATCTCCGGAGAACGTCTGGAGCGGAATGCGAAAAAGCGAAATCCGGCTCTTTGCGTAGAATCCCGCTCGAGTTCTCGAGACTTGATTAGGTTGCTTGCTTTTGGGTGTCGCGATCCAAAAGCATCATGATCTAGGCGCTGGCGCTGGCCGGCGTCATGGCGATGTGATCGGCGATTTCGGGGATCGCCCGCCGCGTCGCCTCGCGGCCCATCTCGATGAGCTCATCGGCGCGGTGGAAGTCAAACAGGCCGATCTTGGCCAGCCTCGCGTTGATGGTGACATCCGGCGGATCGCCGGCGAGGCGCGAGCGCGAGATGCGCCCCTGCGCGATGTTGAACGCATCCATCATGGCGGTCGCAATGCCCGGGGCGCCGTCTTCGCGCTTGCCGAAGAACCGGCGCAGGTTTCCGCTCATCCCGCCGAACAGCCGCGCGCTGAGCGACTGTAGATTCTGCGGCTTGGCGCCGAGCGTTTCGAGCGTCGACTCCATCGAGAGCCGATCGTCGATGACGATCCCGCGAAACGCGCCGTCGCCGATAAGGTTGACGGCGATGACCATGTCGGCGCCGAGCGCGCGGCAGACGGTGACCGGCACTGGATTGACGAGAGCGCCGTCGAAAAGCCAGCGGCCGTTGATCTGCACGGGCTCGAATATGCCGGGCAGGGAGTAGGACGCGCGAATGGCCTCCATCGCGTCGCCCTTCGTCAGCCAGATTTCATGTCCGGTCTCGACCTCGGTGGCGACCGTGGCGAAGCTCTTGTCGAGATCCTCGATGCGGCGGTTCCCGATGGCTTGGCTCAGGTGATGTTTGAGCCTGCCGCCGCTCAACATGCCGACGCCCGAAAAGGACACGTCCATCAAGCTGACCACGCGCTTCTTGGTCAGGCCGCGCGCGAAAGCCTCCACCATCGCGAGATTGCCCGCGGCATAGCACCCGCCGACGACGGCGCCGATGGACGTTCCCGCGACGACGTCGGGGAAAATTCCATGTTCGCCGAGCTCCAGCAGGACGCCAATATGCGACCAGCCGCGCGCCGCGCCGGCGCCGAGAGCGATGCCGATCTTCGGCCGCGCCGCCTCTGCCGGCGCGTGTTTCGGGCCGGCAGAGGCGGCGTCCTGCCGCCTATGGGCAAGCGGGTGGATCTGGTTCAACTCCTCGTTCCTCGCATGAGAAACGCGCCGTTGCAGGTCGCGGCGCTGCGGGGCTAGCTGCGATAGATGATTGAGCGGGAACACGTCTCTCTCCGAATCATTCCCCCCGGCGGTTGACAATTCCTGAAGCCGCGCAACGTTCGACCTAAGATATAAAATCGGCCCTGCTCTTGCTCAAGGGGCGCCGGCCGACGGGGACCGCATACGACCTTGGTCTCGGCCGGCGCCCGATGCGCCGAGGCCGGCTTTCTTCAATCGGAAACCGCCGCGGCTCAATCTTCCCCTCGGCTTGCAAAGCGCGCGGCCGGATGTGGTCGAAGCGAGCTGCGGTCTGCAAACGGCCTCGGTCGCGCCGTAATGGATTGAAATCGGACAAGTTCAAGGACTCGGCCGCAAGCGGAGGCGTAATTCTGGCGACTATAGCCGGGCAATTCAGCGAAGCCAGCGCTGGACCTCACCTTCCATTAACGGCATATCAACTTTCAAATCGTGAAGTTTTACGACCTCAGAGGCGGCGTTCATGAAATCATGGGTTAGGGCATTTCTCGCGATCGCGGTCGGTATCGTCGCCGCTCCGGAGCTTCGCGCCGAAGCGGCGACGACCAATCCGAAGCCGGCCAAGCCCCCCGCGGCCGCCGCGCCGGCCAAGCCCTTCGTGCCGCTCGAGCCAGCCGTCGCGATCCAGAAAGCCAATGATTATTTCAACGCCGCCATGACGATGGTCGGCGATTTTGTTCAGATCGGCGCCGATGGCCGACGCTCGGAAGGAAAGATCTTCGTTCAGCGGCCCGGAAAGCTCCGGTTCGAATATGCCGAGCCGGCGACGCTGGAGATCGTGGCCGATGGACTCTCGGTGGCCGTGCATGACCGGAAGACCGCCACCAAGGATATTTATTTCATCAGTCAGACCCCGCTGAAATTCCTGCTCAAGGATCACGTCGACCTCGTCAATGACGTGAAGGTCGTCGATGTCGCGAGCGATCCGAACGCGGTCACGATCGTGGTCGAGGATAAGGCGACCTTCGGCGGAACCTCGCGCATCAGGCTGGTGTTCGATCCGGCGAAATTCACCTTGAAGCAATGGCAGATCACCGATCCGCAAGGCTACGAGACGTTGATTTCGCTCTTCAACATTGACCTGTCGAAGAAGCCGGATCCGGCCCTTTTCCAGATCACGCAGGAACGCGTGCTCAACACAAATAATTGACCCGCCGACGGGCCGAACAAGCTAGCTGCGAAGCTTGAATCCGCGCCCGGCGCGATTATTTTGGTCTCATGTGAGCGATGCCACTGGCCGGACGTATCCCCCCGTTTCGTCTGGATCAGCATTCGTCGGACCCCTCCCGACGATATTTCGCTCCTAGAGGGCGTCCGGTCACAAGCCGGGCGCCCATCTTTTTTGTTGCTCCGAAGCCTTTTTAATCTTGTGGGCTGCTTGCGCTTGAGGCTTGCGGCTCCCGCTTTTGCATGGTCAGTCGCAGACGCCATTGATATGGGGTTCGACATGCGCCTGACATTCGCCACCTGGAACATTAATTCCGTTCGCTTGCGCATCGACCTCGTCGCTCGCTTTCTGCGTGAACAGGCGCCGGACGTGCTCTGCCTCCAGGAGACGAAATGCCGCGACAGCGAATTTCCTTTGGCGGCTTTTCATAAGCTTGGTTATGCGCATGTCGCGATCAACGGGCAAAAGGGTTATCATGGCGTGGCTATCGCCTCGAAACTGCCTTTGGCCGAAATCCGCCGCCGCGAATTTTGCGAGAAGGGCGACGCTCGACATATCGCGGTGAGCCTGACGCCCGCCGGCGGCGACGCCATCGACCTCCATAATTTCTATGTGCCGGCGGGCGGCGACGAACCAGACCCGGAGATCAATCCGAAATTCGCGCATAAGCTCGCCTTCCTGGAGGAGATGGAGCGTTGGATGGTTTCCGACCGCATCGCAGGCAAGAACGCGATCATGGTCGGCGACCTCAATATCGCGCCGCTCGAGACGGATGTCTGGAGCCATAAGGCCCTGCTCAAGGTCGTCAGCCATACGCCGATCGAGGTGGAAAAGCTCGGCCGCGTATTCGAGGCCGGGCCTTGGGTCGACGCCCTGCGCCAATATGTTCCGCTCGAGGAAAAGCTCTATACGTGGTGGAGCTATCGCGCGCAGGATTGGTCGAAATCAGACAAGGGCCGGCGGCTCGATCATGTCTGGGTCAGCCAGAGCCTCAAGCCGCGACTCGGCGGAATGCAGGTGTTGCGTGAGAGCCGTGGGTGGGACCGCCCGTCCGATCACGTGCCGGTGATCGTTCACTTGGATCTGTAGGACGCCTGGCGTTCCGTGGGATCTGAAATCTGAGGCCAGCGCCCCACCGGCCTCGATGCGCGCATGCCGGAAGCTTCAGGCCTCTTCTTCATCCGATGGAGACAGCGCGCCGCGCCTCAGATCGCCGAGTTCCTTCGCATATTGCGCAAGCTTTCCGGCGAGGGCCCGGCGCAGCCGTTCGGCGCTGCGTGGATGCTCGCTCAGGACGCGATGAAAAAGGTGGCGAGAGATGCGCAACACGCTCGAGGGCTCGCGCGCGATCGCTGTCGCCGGCCGCAGAGTCTCGGTCAAAAGAGCCGTCTCGCCGATGAGCGCCGGCGGGCGCAGGATGCGGGCCTTGGCGGCGCCGAGATTGGACGCGTCGAGCGCGATGGAGCCTGAAAGCACGACGAACCCGCAATTCGAGGGCTCGTCGCGGCGAAACAAAATATCGCCCGCGCGAAGGATTCGCGTTTCGGCCGAAAAGGCGATCAACCGCAAAGCCTCCGGCTCCAGCGCCGCGAAGGCGGCGTTGCGGCTGAGCTTCGCAATATCGTCATCCAGGGCCATCGCGGCGTCCTCCCGGCCCGAATGAGAGCCCATTCGAGCGCATCGACCGCCCCAGATTTGACGGGTCCGTCCATTCGGAACGCGCGCTAGGGCATCAGCTTATAGCCGCCCGCCTCGGTGACGAGAAGCTGCGCCTTGGCGGGATCTCGCTCAATTTTCTGGCGTAGTCGATAGATATGCGTCTCCAGCGTGTGGGTCGTCACGTTGGAATTATAGCCCCAGACCTCGCGGAGAAGCACTTCCCGCGTCACGACGGCCTGCCCGGCGCGATAGAGAAAGCGGAGGATGGCGGTTTCTTTTTCGGTCAGGCGGAGTTTCACGCCATTTTCGCCCACCAAATGTTTGGCGCTCGGCTGAAACGTATATTGTCCGACGCGGAACATCGCTTCTTCATTTGTCTCATGCTGGCGCAGGTGCGCGCGCATGCGGGCGAGCAGGACCGCGAAGCGAAACGGCTTGGTGACGTAATCATTGGCGCCCGCGTCGAGGCCCTGCACGGTGTCCCATTCGGTGTCGTGCCCGGTCAGCATGATGATCGGATTTTTGAACCCCTCCTCGCGCATGCGCTTGACGGCCTCACGTCCATCCATGTCAGGCAGGCCGACGTCCATGATGACCAGATCCGGCGGCTCCTTGCGCGATGCGTCAAGCGCGCCTTCAGCGGAATCCGTATGGACGGCGGCGAATTCCTCGTGGAGGGAGAGCTGCTCGGCCAACGCCGCGCGCAGATCTGCGTCGTCGTCTGCGATCAGGATTTTCAGAACCTGCGTCATGGACCTGTCCTTGGTGGAATCCGCATCATCGCCCCCCGGCCCGATGATCGGCATATATTCCGTGCGGCGCGTCTTCGCTAGATGAAGACGATATTGGAATGGATCGAACCAAAATCAGGAATACGTACGTTTCCCATGACTGAGAGCCGGGCGCCGGGGAAAAATTCGAGGCTGCTTTTCCGAATCGTGCTCTATTCGCATCTCTCCTTGGCGCATGCTTTCGTCCCCGGACTTGAAAGAGTCATTTGCTTTGCGCTGCTTGGCAAGCTTTAAAGCCGATCTGGCGATGATCTGGTCGTGAAATGCACAAGGAAAGACATTTTCCGGTGAGCTCAGCCGCGAAATCTCCCCGCCAGATCCGCAATCGCCGCGATTTCTCCACGGCGCCGCGCGCCGGAAATGGAGCGGCTGTGGGCGCCGGAAAAAAACGCGATCTGGAGCCCGGCCTCCGCCAGCGCCATCTCCGCAGCCTCGTCGTGACGCTCCAACCGGCCGGCGCATTCTTGCAAAGTTTTAGCTTAGGGCGGCTCCGGGCGGGGGCCGTGACGCTCGGCTGCGCGATCGGCGGCGGCCGGATCAAGCACGACAAGCGGGAAGGCGACCGCGCCACGCCGGCTGGTCCCTTCCGCCTTCTTTTCGGCTTCTACCGCGCCGATCGCGTCGCGCGAAACGAGACGCTTTTGCCGATGCGGCCGCTCTCCCGACGCGATCTCTGGTGCGACGATCCGGAAAGCGCGCGCTACAATCGTCTCGTCGCAGCGCCTTTCCGCCCGTCTCATGAAAAACTATGGCGCGACGACCATCTCTACGACATTGTGATCGCGCTCGACTATAATCTTTACCCGCGCCGCAAAGGACGCGGGAGCGCCATCTTTCTCCATTGCGCGCGGCTGGACTTTTTACCCACCGAGGGTTGCATCGCGCTCAAGCGCGACGACTTGCGTCGGCTTCTGCCGCGCCTTTCGCAGAAGACGATCTTGATCATCAGATGAAGGGGCGCCGACACTGGTCAGCGGCCAATTCACGATAAGCGGCGAAAACAGCTGAACTGGAAACGCTGCGTGACTCCGGACGGCGTGACATGCTCATGTCGGCGGGAGTCATAGAGTGCGAAACCGTCTCCGAGAATGGCGCCGATCGAAGCGGAATCATGCCGCTGGACGGGGAGGCCGCTGCAGCGCTCGGGACCATCCAGAGCGAAGGCGCCGATGATGACATGCCCGCCTGGCGGCACCGCCTTCGCGACACGCTCGGCGTAAGCCAGGCGATCAGCCCACTCGACGAGAAAATGAAAGGTCGCGCGATCGTGCCAGAGGTCGTATGTCACGAATGGCTCCCAAACAGTGATGTCGGCGACGATCCAGGTTATATGTGCGGCCTGCGGACCGAGCCGGGCCTTGGCGGCGGCCAGCGCCTTTTCTGAAATGTCGAGAACAGTGACGGCCTTGAACCCTTCGCGGCAAAGGGCGTCGACCAATCGAGACTCGCCGCCGCCGACGTCGATGATCGAAGCCGTCGGCCGAATCCCCGTCGCATGAATAAGGTCGAGCGAGATCGCTGGACTTTCCTCGAACCAGCTCAGCTCATTCTCGGCCTTGGCTCCATAGACGCGATCCCAATGAGCCCGCCGGTCGATGCTCAAGCACCGTCTCCTTCGCCCTTAACCTTTAGCTTTATCTCGGCCCAAAAATCGCGCTGCCGACCCGGACATGAGTGGCGCCGAGCTGGATAGCGAGCTCGAAATCGCCGCTCATGCCCATTGAAAGCGCGCCAACGCCATTGCGCTTGGCGATCTGGTTCAAAAGCGCGAAATGCGGCGAGGCCTGCTGGCCGACGGGCGGAATGCCCATCAGGCCTGCTATTTCGAGCCCGTAAATCTCGCGGCACGCTTTGATGAAGGCGTCGGCCTCTTCCGGCAAGACGCCCGCCTTCTGGGGCTCGGCGCCGGTGTTGACCTGAACGTAAAGGCGCGGATGGCGCCCGGTTTTGCGGATTTCCGCGGCCAGCGCCCTGGCGATCTTTTCCCGGTCCACGGTCTCGATCACGTCGAAGAAGCTCACGGCCTCATGCGCCTTGTTCGATTGCAGCGGGCCGATGAGATGCAATTCGAGGTCTGGATGGCGCGCGCGCAAGGCGGGCCATTTCTCCATGGCTTCCTGCACGCGGTTCTCGCCGAAAACGCGCTCCCCCGCTTCGATCACCGGCTCTATGGCGTCGGCGCCATATGTCTTCGACACGCAGACGAGGGCGACCTCGTCCGGCTTGCGGTCGGCGTCGCGGGCGGCGCGGGCGATCCGCTCGCGAACTTCGGCCAAGCGCTCGAGCGTGGTTTGCGAAAGGTTAACGCTTTGACGCGATGGTGCGTCTTGGCCGGGAGGAAATTGCTGCAAAGCTGTCGCCTTTCATTCGTGGGCCATTCGTGCGGCGACGGGCAGCCCATGCGGAGCGCGTCTGCGCCCGGAGGTTGCGGCGCAATTGACCCACCGGTCCAAATAATGCTGTGTACGCACCAGTGACGCCTCAATATCAAACGCGACCGACGATCGGAAATCATGGACTGCGAGCGCTATAACGCACGTGAGACGGAACCCAAATGGCGCGCGCTATGGGATGAATCCGGCACGTTTCGAACCCTCAATGAGGAGTCCCGGCCCAAATATTATGTGCTCGAAATGTTCCCCTATCCGTCCGGGCGGATTCATATGGGGCATGTCCGCAATTACACCATGGGCGACGTGATCGCACGGTTCAAGCGCGCGAGGGGGTTCAACGTCCTTCACCCGATGGGGTGGGACGCTTTCGGCATGCCGGCCGAGAATGCGGCCATGCAGAACAAAAGCCATCCGGCGGCTTGGACTTACGCCAATATCGCCAGCATGAAGGCGCAGCTCAAGTCGATGGGCCTATCGCTCGATTGGTCGCGCGAGATCGCGACCTGCGATCCGAGCTATTACAAGCATCAGCAAAGGATGTTTCTCGATTTTTTGGCCGCCGGGCTCGTCGACCGCAAGCAGTCCAAGGTCAATTGGGACCCGGTCGATCATACGGTGCTTGCCAATGAGCAGGTGATCGACGGGCGCGGCTGGCGCTCCGGCGCGCTGGTCGAGCAGCGCGAGCTGACGCAGTGGTTCTTCAAGATCAGCGACTTCGCGGAGGATCTCCTGCGCGCGCTTGATGATTTGCCGCGCTGGCCGGAAAAAGTCCGACTGATGCAGGCCAACTGGATCGGCCGCTCGGAAGGCCTGCTCGTGCGCTTCGAGATCGCGCCTGCGCCGTCTATCGAAGCGGGAGAGGTCGAGGTCTATACGACGCGGCCCGACACTTTATTCGGCGCGAAATTTATTGCGCTCGCGCCCGACCATCCGATCGCGGCCGAACGCGCAAAGGCGGATCCGGCGCTCGCCGCCTTCATCGCCGAATGTCAGCATCTTGGCACCTCCGAAGCGGCCGTCGAGACCGCGGAGAAGCGCGGCTATGACACGGGGCTCAGGGTTCGCCATCCTTTCGATCCGGATTGGCTCCTGCCGGTCTATGCAGCGAATTTCGTTCTAATGGATTATGGGACGGGCGCCATTTTCGGCTGCCCGGCGCATGATCAGCGCGACCTTGATTTTTCCAATGTCTACGGCCTCGGCAATGCGCCCGTCGTCTGTCCGCAGGGAGTCGATCCGGCCTCCTTCACAATTACCGACGCGGCCTATGACGGGGAGGGTGTTCTGATCAATTCGCGCTTCCTCGACGGCTTGACGATCGAGTCGGCGAAAGAGGAAGTCGCGCGGCGGCTCGAGACGACGCCGCTCGGCAATCGCCCGCAAGGCAAGCGCCAAGTTAATTTCCGCCTGCGCGATTGGGGGATTTCCCGTCAGCGCTATTGGGGCTGCCCAATCCCGATCATTCATTGCGAGGCTTGCGGCCCTGTCCCCGCGCCAGAGCTTCCGGTCGAATTGCCGAAGGACGTCACGTTTGACGAGCCTGGCAATCCGCTCGACCGGCACCCGACATGGAAACATGTCGCCTGTCCGTGTTGCGGCGCGCCGGCGCGCCGCGAGACCGACACGATGGACACTTTCGTCGATTCCTCGTGGTATTTCGCCCGATTCACCGATCCTTGGAACGAGGCCGCGCCGACGAGCGCAGGCTTGGTCGAGCGCTGGCTGCCGGTCGACCAATATATCGGCGGGATCGAGCATGCGATCCTGCATCTTCTCTACGCCCGCTTCTTCACCCGCGCGATGCAGGCGACCGGACATGTCGGCGCGTTGAAGGAGCCCTTCGCGGGGCTGTTCACGCAAGGCATGGTGGTTCACGAAACCTACCGCACGAAGGACGGCGCCTGGCTCAATCCGTCCGAGGTGGAGATTAAGCAGACGCCTGAAGGCCGAAAGGCATTCCGTCTGGGCCACTCACGACTCGGCCATGACCGCCTCGGGCATGGTCCGGAAATGGTTGAAGAAGACGTCGACATCGGCCCTATCGAGAAAATGTCGAAATCGAAGCGCAATACGGTCGATCCAGACGAGATCATCGAGACCTATGGCGCGGACACGGCGCGCTGGTTCGTCCTCTCCGATTCTCCGCCCGAGCGCGACGTGATTTGGACTGAGGAAGGCGTGCAAGGCTCGGCAAAATTCGTCCAGCGCCTTTGGCGGCTCGTCGGCGAGCTGGCGGATCTCGCCGCGCCGAATGACGAGGTGTGGCCCGAAGATCTGTCCGAGCCGGCGCTGAAGATCCGCAAGGCGGCCCATGCCGCCTTGATCAAGGTCGAGGAGGACATCGAACGCCTGCGCTTCAACAGGGCGGTCGCGCAGGTGCATGATCTCGCCAATAAGCTCTCGGCGGCGATCGGCGCGATCGAAAGCGCGGAGATCGGCGCCGACATCCGCCGGGCGTTCCGCGAGGCGGCCGAATTCCTCGTGCTTTGCTTCGCGCCGATGATGCCGCATCTTGCGGAAGAGTGCTGGGCGCGGCTCGGCAATGCCGGGCTCGTCGCCGAGGCGGCGTGGCCCACAGCCGATCGGGCGCTCGTCGTCGAGGACGCCATCACCTTGCCGGTGCAGGTCAATGGCAAGAAGCGCGGGGATCTCGTCATCGCGCGCGACGCAAAAAACGAGGCGATCGAGGCCGCGGCTCTCGCGCTCGACGGGATTCAGCGCGCGCTCGAGGGCCGCGCGGTCAAGAAGATCATCATCGTTCCGCAAAGGATCGTGAATGTCGTCGTCTGATCTTTTTGCGCGCGCGCGCAAAGGAGGCCGCCTGGCCGCGCCGTTTCTTGCGCTGGCGCTGGCGGGCTGTTTCCAGCCGCTTTACGGGCCGCTCAGCGCCAGCGGCGACGTCGCCGGCGAGATGCAGGCGATCGCCATCGATCCCGTGCCCGACAGGCTCGGGCATTATCTCGTCAACGAGCTGATCTTCGCCCTGAATGGGACGGGCTCGCACGTGACGCCCCGCTACAGATTGATGATTGGCGTGCGGGAAAACGCGCAGACGCCTTTGATCGACACGGTCACCGGCTACCCGAGCGCGGCGACCGTCGTCGTCACGGCCGAGTATAAGCTCATTCCCGTGCAAGGCGGCGATCCGATCCTGAAAGGAAGCGCGACCACTTTCGCGACCTATGACCGGACCAGCCAGAGATTCGCCAATATTCGCGCCTCGCGGGACGCGGAGATCCGCGACGCCAAAACGCTCGCCGATCAAATCCGGACCCAGATCGCCGCCGCGCTAGCCGCGCGCGGCTAGGCCCTCGCATGGTCGCGGTCAAATCCTACGAGGCTGACCGTTTTCTAGGCCGTCCTCCCGCCCATGTATTTCTTTATCTTGTGTTTGGCCCCGACGTCGGGCTCGTCGCGGAACGTCGGCGGGCGCTGATCCGCGCGGCGGTCGACGACCCCAAGGACCCGTTTCAGCTGGTTCGCCTTTCGGGGGACGATCTCGCCGCCGATCCGCTCCGGCTCGCGGACGAGGCCAACACAATCCCGCTTTTCGGGGGAAGGCGGGCGATCGCGATCGAGGCCCAGGGGAAATCCTTCATCGCCGCGATTGAGGCAGTGCTTGCGGCGCCGCCGCGCGACTGCGCCATCGTGATCGAAGCCGGCGCCCTGAAAAAGGACGCGCCGCTGCGAAAGCTTTGCGAGCGCGAGAAAAACGCCGCGGCGATCGAATGCTATCCGGATTCTCCCAAGGAGGTCGGCCAGTTGATCGACGCTGAGATCGCCGCCGCCGGGCTGTCGATCGCGCCTGACGCCCGGGCGCTCTTGGCCTCCTTGCTCGGTCAGGATCGCTCATCGACGCGCTCAGAAATTGCCAAGCTTACGCTCTACGCCCATGGCGACGGCGAAATCAACGTCGATCACGTTGCGGCCATCGTCTCGGACGCTTCGAGCCTTGTGCAGGACCAGGCCGTCAACGCGGCGTTTCAAGGCGATCTGGCGGCGCTCGAGGCCGGCGCGCGCCGCGTCTTCCATGAGGGCGGCGATTATAACCAGCTCCTCGGCGCGGCCTTGCGTCACGGCTTGACCTTGCATCGGGCCCGTCTCGACTTGGAGGCCCCAAATGCGTCGCAGGACGCAGGCGCCGGCGGATGGCGGCGTCCCGGCGCATTCGATCAGCATTTGCGCGCCTGGACCTCGGCGCGGCTTTTGCGCGCGGTCGAACTGCTCGCCGAGGCGATCGGCAGGGCGCGGCGCGAGCCGGGCCTGTCGCAAGCAATTGCGATGCGCGCCCTTTGGACGATTGCGAATGCGGCGCGCAACGCGCGGTGACTCATTCGATGCGCCGACGTTGATCGCGGCAATTACAAGCGAGGCATTCGTCTCTGTTAGGGTTGCGCTGCAAAAAGCTCTATGTTAGGGACCGCTGCCTTCGGGGATCTGGACGCTTTGTTCTTTGCGGCCTTCCCCGTATTCACTTCAGCCCGCAGCTCATGGGGTTTTGCGCAGTCGGCCGCGAAGAGCCGGACCGATTGGCGCGTGCGGGCGCAAGGATTTTGGGGACCGGCGTTGGCGAAGCAAGAAACACTCGTTTCCGGAATGGCGGGACGCTACGCCGAGGCGCTCTTCGCTCTGGCGCAAGAGACGGGCGCGACCGATCAGGTCGCAGCCGATCTGGCGCAATTTTTAGGCCTGATCGAATCGAGCGCCAATCTCGCGCGCTTCGTCAAGAGCCCGGTCTTCACCGCCGCGGAGCAGGTCCGGGCCCTCGGCGCCATCCTCGACAAGGCCGAGATCGGCGGCGCGGCCGCCAAGTTTCTCAAGCTGATCGCCTCCAAGCGCCGGCTCTTCGCCGTCGAGGACATGATCCGCGATTTCAACATCCTGAACGATCACGCCAAAGGGCTCGCCCGCGCCTCCGTCACGGTCGCCGAGCCGCTCAAGGACGAGCATGTCGAGGCCTTGAAGGCTGCGCTCCTCGAGGTCGCTGGAGGCAAGAGCGTCGAAATCGACGTCAAGGTCGATCCGGCGATCATCGGCGGGCTCATCGTGCAATTGGGCTCGCGCATGATCGACAGCTCCCTGAAGACAAAACTCAATTCGATCCGCACACGCATGAAAGAGGTCGGCTGATGGATATCCGCGCCGCAGAAATTTCCGCAATCCTCAAGAACGAGATCGCCAATTTCGGCAACGAAGCGGCTGTCACCGAGGTCGGCCAGGTTCTCTCCGTCGGCGACGGCATCGCCCGCGTCTACGGCTTGGATAATGTCCAGGCCGGCGAGATGGTGGAGTTCGAGAACGGCATTCGCGGCATGGCCTTGAATCTCGAGGTCGACAATGTCGGCATCGTCATTTTCGGCGCCGACCGCGACATTAAGGAAGGCCAGACGGTCAAGCGCACCGGCGCCATCGTCGACGTGCCGGTCGGCAAGGAATTGCTCGGCCGCGTGGTCGACGCGCTCGGCAATCCGATCGACGGCAAGGGACCGATCAACGCTTCGCTGCGCGCCCGCGTCGACGTCAAGGCTCCGGGCATCATCCCGCGTAAGTCGGTGCATGAGCCCATGTCCACCGGCCTCAAGGCGATCGACGCCTTGATCCCGATCGGCCGCGGCCAACGCGAGCTGATCATCGGCGATCGTCAGACCGGCAAGACCGCGGTCGCGCTCGACGCCATCCTCAACCAGAAGCCGTTGAATCAGGGCACGGACGAGTTCGCCAAGCTCTATTGCGTCTATGTCGCGGTCGGGCAAAAGCGCTCGACGGTCGCGCAATTCGTGAAGGTTCTGGAAGAGCAGGGCGCCCTTCAATATTCCATCGTCATCGCGGCGACCGCTTCGGATCCGGCCCCCATGCAGTTCTTGGCGCCCTTCGCCGGCTGCGCCATGGGCGAGTATTTCCGCGACAACGCGATGCATGCGCTGATCATCTATGATGATCTCTCCAAGCAGGCTGTCGCCTATCGGCAGATGTCGCTGCTGCTGCGCCGCCCGCCGGGACGCGAGGCCTATCCGGGCGACGTCTTCTATCTGCATTCACGCCTGCTCGAGCGCGCCGCCAAGCTCAATGACGCGAATGGCGCCGGCTCGCTCACCGCTCTGCCCGTGATCGAAACGCAAGCCAACGACGTCTCGGCCTATATTCCGACGAACGTCATCTCGATCACCGACGGCCAGATCTTCCTCGAGACAGATCTGTTCTACCAGGGCGTCCGGCCGGCCGTGAACGTCGGCCTCTCGGTGTCGCGCGTCGGCTCTTCGGCGCAGACGAAGTCGATGAAGAAAGTCGCCGGCAAGATCAAAGGCGAGCTCGCCCAATATCGCGAGATGGCGGCCTTCGCCCAGTTCGGCTCCGATCTCGACGCCACGACGCAGCGTCTGCTCGCGCGCGGCTCCCGCCTCACCGAGTTGCTGAAGCAGCCGCAGTTCTCGCCGCTGAAGATCGAGGAGCAGGTCGTCGTGATCTACGCCGGGGTCAACGGCTATCTCGACGCCTTCCCGGTCAACCGCGTGCGGGCCTTCGAAGAGGGGCTCCTGGCGCTGGTGCGCACGGCGCATGCCGATCTGCTCGAGACGATCCGCGCCTCGAAGGATCTGTCGGACGACTCTGCTGCGAAGCTCAAGTCGATCGTCGAAAATTACGCCAAGAACTTCGCCTGATCGCCAAGCGCGACGTCGAGACATAGAGTGGACAGACCATGCCCTCGTTGAAGGACCTGCGCAACCGGATCGCCTCCGTCAAGGCGACGCAGAAGATCACCAAGGCCATGCAAATGGTCGCGGCGGCGAAACTGCGGCGCGCGCAAAACGCGGCCGAGGCCGCGCGCCCCTATGCCGAGCTGATGGACAAGGTCTTGGCGAGCCTCGCCTCCAAGATCGGCGATGGCTCGCCGGCGCCGGCGCTCCTCGCCGGGACCGGCAGGGACAATGTCCATCTTTTGGTCGTCTGCACGGCGGAACGCGGGCTTTGCGGCGCGTTCAACTCCTCGATCGCGCGGCTCGCGCGCGACGCCGCGATCTCGCTCGCGGGGCAGGGCAAGACGGTCAAGATCCTCTGCGTCGGCAAGAAGGGCAATGATCTTCTCCGCCGGCAGTTCGAGCGGCAGATCATCGAGGTCGTCGATCTTCGCGGCGTTCGCTCGCTCGGCTTCGACAACGCCGACGCCATCGGGCGCAAGATCGTCTCCATGTTCGAGGCTGGCGAGTTCGATGTCTGCACCCTATTCTTCTCGCGTTTCAGATCGGTCATCGCCCAAATCCCGACGGCGCAGCAGCTGATTCCGCTCGCGCTTGGCGGCGCAGCCAATGGCGCGGCGCCTCAGGCCGTCTATGACTACGAGCCGGACGAGGAAGAGATTCTCGCGACCCTTCTGCCGCGCAACATCTCGATCCAGGTCCTGCGGGCCTTGCTGGAAAACGCAGCGTCCGAGCAGGGCGCGCGCATGAGCGCGATGGACAACGCCTCGCGCAACGCCGGCGAAATGATCAAAAAGCAAACGATGAAATACAACCGCTCGCGCCAGGCGATGATCACCAAGGAACTGATCGAGATCATCTCCGGCGCCGAAGCGCTTTGAGCATTAAAGACATCAAGAGGACGAACCATGGCTGACGCCGCACCCAATACGCCCACAGGCTACGTCACGCAGGTCATCGGCGCCGTCGTCGACGTGAAGTTCGAGGGCCATCTGCCGGAAATCCTCAATGCGCTCGAAACCGATAACGGGGGCAACCGTCTCGTCCTCGAGGTCGCGCAGCACCTAGGCGAAAACTCGGTCCGGTGTCTCGCGATGGACGTTTCCGAGGGCCTTACGCGCGGACAGGCGGTGACGGATACTGGCGCGCCGATCACGGTGCCGGTCGGCGAGGCATGCCTCGGCCGCATCATGAATGTGATCGGCGAACCGGTTGATGAGGCCGGCCCCATCACGACCCCAGACCATCGTGGAATTCATCAGCCGGCACCCTCTTATGCGGAGCAGGCGACGGAAGCGCAAATCCTCGTGACCGGCATCAAGGTCGTCGATCTTCTCGCCCCCTACGCGAAGGGTGGAAAGGTCGGCCTGTTCGGCGGCGCAGGCGTTGGCAAGACGGTGTTGATCATGGAGCTGATCAACAATATCGCCAAGGCTCATGGCGGCTATTCGGTTTTCGCAGGCGTCGGCGAGCGCACGCGCGAAGGCAATGACCTTTATCACGAAATGATCGAATCCAAGGTGAACCTGGATCCGCGCGAACATAGCGGTTCTGCGGCGGGCTCGAAATGCGCCTTGATATATGGCCAGATGAGCGAGCCTCCGGGGGCTCGCGCCCGAGTCGCCCTGACCGGCCTGACAGTCGCCGAGGATTTCCGCGACAAAGGCCAGGACGTGTTGTTCTTCGTCGACAATATTTTCCGCTTCACTCAGGCGGGCTCGGAAATGTCGGCGCTGCTCGGCCGCATTCCTTCGGCGGTCGGGTATCAACCGACTCTTGCGACGGACATGGGCGCGCTTCAAGAACGCATCACCACCACGACCAAGGGCTCGATCACTTCGGTGCAGGCCATTTACGTGCCCGCCGACGATTTGACCGATCCGGCGCCCGCCACCTCCTTCGCCCATCTGGACGCGACGACCGTTCTGTCGCGCACCATCGCGGAAAAGGGCATTTATCCGGCGGTCGATCCGCTCGACTCGACCTCGCGCATGCTGTCGCCGCTGATCGTCGGCGATGAGCATTACGCCGTCGCGCGCCAGGTTCAGCAGCTGTTGCAGCGCTACAAGGGCTTGCAGGACATTATCGCCATTCTCGGCATGGATGAATTGTCGGAAGAAGATAAGCTGACGGTCGCCCGCGCCCGCAAGATCGAGCGCTTCCTGTCGCAGCCGTTCCATGTCGCCGAGGTCTTCACCGGCTCTCCCGGCAAGCTCGTCTCCCTCGCCGACACGATCAAGGGCTTCAAGGGCCTCGTCGATGGCGCCTATGATCATCTGCCGGAGGCGGCCTTCTACATGGTCGGCTCCATCGACGAGGCGATCGAGAAGGCCCAACGCCTCGCGGCCGAAGCCGCCTAAGAGCTTTTGGCCCTATGTCCTCGAGTCGCTTCATATGGTGCGACTCGAGGCGTGAATTTACATTCAAGGATGCGACATGGCGGCTTTTCACTTCGAACTCGTTTCGCCCGAAAAACTCGTCTTTTCCGGTGACGTCGACTCCGTGGTCGTCGCTGGCGTCGAGGGCGAGTTCACGGTTCTCAAGGATCATGCGCCTTTGATGTCCACCTTGAAGCCGGGCGTCGTCGAGATCAGCGCCGCGCCGGCGACCAAGCTCCGCTATTTCGTGCGCGGCGGCTTTGCCGATGTCGCGCCGGGCGGTTTCACGATCCTCGCCGAGCGTGCGATTCCGCTCGACGAATTTGACGCCACGAGGCTCGCCGCCGACGTCAAGGATGCGGAAGAAGACGTCGCCGATGCGAAATCCGACGAGGCGCGCCGGCTCGCGACGGAAAAGCGCGACCAATTGCTCGAGCTGAAAGCCGCGCTCAAGATTTAGAAGTCTTGGGCTTCCGGGAAAAAGCGCAAATTCCCTCGGCTGGGCGTCTCACGGTTTGGTCGAATTGTCCCCGCGTTAGTTCAGCAAAGGCTTGCCATAAGCGGGCGTGAAGGCGGCATCCGCTCCGATGATCGCAGGGGGCGAGGGGTGGCGTATCGCCATGCAGGTGGCGATCACGCTCGTCACGGCCAGTCCGACGACGATTAATCCCGCCAGCAAAATTTTAGATGTTTTTTTCATGGCTGCGCTCCGCGTGGCTCGAAATCGATCGCCTCTCCCCCGTCCGGCTCCGAAATTCGGGTAAGCCGATCCTGTTTCGATCACTAATCGAAACAGGATCTCAGCGGGGTTTGGTTGAGTCCAAGATCTTCTAAAGATCTATCGTTCGACGCTTTCGCGATTCGTCCGGGCCGCGATCAGGCCGTGTCGCCGACGTGGCCATTGCCTTCGGGCGCCGCGTAGGACGCGGTGTCGACATGGCCATTGCCTTCTGGCGCGGCATATGAAGCCGTGTCGCCGACATGGCCGTTGCCCTCGGGCGCCGCGTAAGTGGCGAAAGCGGGCGCAGCCAAGACCAGCGCAGCGCCAAAAAGCGTGATTTTCAGAATTTTCATCGTCTTTCTCCTCAGGACTGTCCGCCTCGCGGTTTTCGCAGGCGGCGTGCTTCTGAAGTAGGACGATGCCGGGACTGGTCTTGTGGGATTTCACACCCCTTGAAAAGCTCCTTACAGCGTGACCCCGCTTTGCGCGGCGAGCTGCGCCAGATCGGCTTGGGGCCGCGCGCCAATGTGCTGAATGACCTCGGCCGCCGCGAGCGCGCCGAGCCTGGCGCAGATCGCGAGATCCTTGTCCTTGGCTAGTCCCGCGAGGAATCCAGCCGCGAATAAGTCGCCGGCGCCGGTCGTGTCGACGACCGCCTCAACCGGCGCGGCGGGGGCCGTCAGGATCTCGTCGCCTGTCACGACGACGGAGCCTTTTTCCGAGCGGGTCACAACGCCGAGGATTTTTTCCGCGCGGAGCTGTCCGAGCGCCGTGTCAAAATCGGCGGTCTGATAGAGCGAGTGGAGTTCGCTTTCATTCGCGAAGAGAATCTGAACCGAACCCGACCGAATGAGCCCGATGAATTCGTCGCGATAGCGATCGACGCAAAAGGAATCGGACAAAGACAAAGCCACCTTGCGCCCAGCGCCGCGCGCGATTTTCGCGGCTTTGACAAAAGCCGCCTTGGCCTCCGGCGGGTCCCATAAATAGCCTTCGAGATAGATGAAGCGAGCGTCCTTCACCCGCTCTTCATCGACGTCGCTCTCGGTCAGATTCTGGCTCGCGCCGAGAAACGTGTTCATGGTGCGTTGGCCGTCAGGCGTAACGAGAACTAGGCACCGCGCGCTCGCTGGGCCATCAAATGAAAAATTGGTGGAGAAATCGACTTTGGCGGCGCGGATGTCATGCGCGAAAAGGCCGCCGAGTTCATCGTCTTTGAGCTTGCCGATGAAAGCGGCGCGGCAGCCGAGGCCCGCCATGCCGATGATCGTATTGGCGGCCGAGCCTCCGGAAATGACGGTCGCCTGCCCCATGGCCCTGTAGAGTTCTTCGGCGCGGGCCTCGTCGATCAGCGCCATCCCGCCTTTGTTCAGGCCTTGGGCGGCGAGGAAGTCATCGTCGGTCCGGCTGATCACATCGACAATCGCATTGCCGAGGCCAAGAATGTCGAAGCGGCTTGCTCTCATGAAAACTCTCAAAAAAAGGGCCGGGCGATCGTTTGGCTCGACGGACGGAAGCGGTTGGATCGCCGCGCGAACGCGGCGGCGCTTCATAGCGCAGTCTGACGCGCCGCGCCATATCGGCGTCGAGGAAGCAGCTCGGCTGTCTTGGATCGGGCGAGTCCTAGACAGTCGAATCGAAATGAACGGGAGCCGAGTTGCGCCATCGGAAGACATAACGGGCCGGTCCCACGTGCATAATTTAAGAATGATGCTCAAAGAAGATAGCATTGACTTCAAAAAGCTTTTTTGGTGCAAAACTCAGGTGCAATGGATACTGCTGCTTGGCTTCTCTCCCGTACCGATATAATTTCGGAAAATCAAAATCATCATCGAGCCCTGCGCCCTGCCGGAAGACGCTTTGTCCTGCGTTTGGAATTTGATAGTGTAAATCTCAGGATCAAAAGGATTCGTTCGACCTAGGTCCCGTTGACAAATAGGATTCCCATTAGGGTAAGGTTCTGATTCAAGGTCGCTTTCGGAAGGAGGCGGGCTTGATTCGGGGATTGATGTCGGATGAGGAATGGGCGTGTTTCGAGCCGTTCGTGACGGTTCGCGGCGCGCATAGCGGGCGACGGCCGAAGGACCACCGCCTCGTTCTCGATGGGATTTTCTGGATTGCCCGCACCGGCGCGCAATGGCGGGACCTGCACGAGCATTTCGGCAAATGGTCGTCGGTCTATCGGCAGTTCCGGCGCTGGACTCTCAGTGGGCTGTGGGAGCTCCTTCTGGAAGCCCTGAATGAAACCGAGGGCGTTGGCGAGACCGTCCAGATGATCGACTCGACCATCATCCGGGCGCATCACTGCGCCGCCGGCGCTAAAGGGGGACTCCGCGTCAGGGTCTTGGCCGCTCGAGAGGTGGCTTCACGACAAAGATTCACCTCCGCACGAACGGCGAAGGACTGCCGATAGCCGCAAAGATCACCGCAGGCGAGGTCTCGGATTATTCGGGCTTCGCCCCCTTGATGGAAGCGGAAGGACCTGAGGCCAAAGTCCTGCTCGCCGATCGTGGTTATGATTCCGATCATATTCGCGAAACGCTGGAGAAAACAGGCGCTGCGGCCATCATTCCGACGCGCCGAAACCGCAAGATCCAAATCCAGATCGACAGTCACATCTATGCCTTGCGCAACCGCGTCGAGCGTTGCTTCAACAAGCTCAAAAACTCTCGGCGCCTCGCAACCCGCTACGACAAAACCGCAGCCAGCTATCTCGGGTTCGTCCAAATCGCCGCGATCAGGATCTGGATGCGCATATTTGTCAACAGGACCTAGCGTCGACGAACGCGGCGCAAGAGCCGCATCACCGACCCGCCCACAAGGCGGGTTTTTTATTGTCCGCACCATGCGAGTCGCCACGCCGGCATGTTGAACAACATCCGGGACTGGACGAGCTGCGTGGTCGGGCTCGTTTCCCTTTATCTCACCTTGAAGGGCCGCAGCCCTCGCCGCCGGCGTTGCCGGCGCGAGCGCTTTCGCTCGTTCAAAGGGTTCGGGATCGAGTGGACGAGCTTCGACCGCGACGACCGCCAATCCTAAAGCCGCGCCCTCCCCGCAGGGCTAAGCCTTCTTGAAAAGCGCTTTGCGGGACGAGGATTGCGCATGGGCCATTACTATATGATAATGTCTTTTATCACATACGTTAAAAGTGATTCGCCATGTCTGGCTTTTCGCCTTTTGTCATCAAGGCTCTCGTTGATGTCATCACCGGCGGGGCGGGCAACGACTCGACGCCGCCAGTCGGGGTCTATCGTTCAGGCCCGAAGATCGAACAGTTTTTCCTCGACTGTGGTCTCGACATGCGCATCGGCGCGACTTCGCGCGTACCAGCAACCACAGAATTCCTGCGGCAAGTCGCGCGCGGAGAAAACGGGGATGCAGTCTTGACCCGAGTTTTGCACCGGGTTGCTGATCCTCACGATTATTTGGCCGAACCGGAGAAGGCTCACGCCGTCGTCGAACATCTCAATAGGGCTCTTGAGGCGGATGGCTTCGCTCTGACGATTGTAGGAGGCAAGTCTCAGCTCGTCACGCGGCAAGCGTCAGGAGCCATTGTGGCCGCGATCATTGAAAAGACGACGCTGCTCGATTTCGATACGGTACAGCGCGATATCGCCCGGGCACAGCAGGGGTTGACCGATGATCCCGAGGACACAGTAACGGCGGCCTGTTCGCTGATCGAGTCCGTCTGCCGTTCGATTTTGATCGAACTGAATCTGCCCCTACCTCCGAAGAAAGATATTGATGGGCTGATTCGCGCCGTCCAAGAGCCATTGGGCTTGTCGCCCGGCAAAACCGATCTTCCTTCCGACATAGAAGCGGACGTTCGTCAGGTTCTCAGCGGCCTGACATCTGTCGCCAAGGGTATAGGCGCGCTGCGCACTCATGCCGGTGACGCGCATGGCCGTGAAAAGGGATTTAGGCGACTTGATGCTCGCATTGCCCGTTTGTCAGTCAACGCCGCTGGTTCCCTCGCATTGTTTCTGATCGAGACTTGGGAGCACCGCCAGAAGCGAGCATTGCCTTTGCGCGAGGTTGCATGAACCAGCTTGCCGCCTTCACCGACCGTGTGTCCCCGTCCTCATCGCCGCCGACGGTGTGCGCGCCTCCTACCGCTTCTTTGAATTCTTCACCGCCAACATCCGCAACCCGAATACGCGCCGCGCCTATGCGCGCGCGGCGGTCGAATTCCTCGACTGGCTTCAGGCGAAGGGCGTGACGCGGCTCGCGGCCATCGAGAGCGCGCATGTCGCCGCCTATGTCGAAGAGCTGCAAAGGGCGCGATCCGCGCCGACCGCGAAATTGCGCCTGGCGGCCTTGCGTCATTTGTTCGATTGGATGGTGATCGGCCAGATCATGCCGGTCAATCCCGCCGCCGCCGTGCGCGGGCCGCGCCATATCGTGCGGCGCGGCAAGACGTCGGTGCTCGATCCGGCCGAGGCGTGCCAGCTCATCGACGCGATCGACGCCTCGACCGTCATAGGCCTCCGCGACCGCGCGCTCATCGGGCTCATGGTCTATTCCTTCGCTCGCATCGGTGCGGCGATCGGCATGCGCGTCGAAGACGCATACCCGCAGAACCGGCGGCTCTGGGTGCGGCTGCACGAAAAGGGCGGCAAAGAGCACGCCATGCCGTGCCATCACAATTTAGAGGCCTACCTGCATGAATATCTCGACGGCGCGGGCCTCGCAGCCGATCCGAAGGCGCTCTTGTTCCAGAGCTACAGCCGGGCGACCGGCCAGCTGACCGGCAATCCCCTGCCCCAAGCGAACGCCTATGCGATGATCCAGAGACGCGCCAAGGCCGCAGGCGTCACGACGCGCGTTGGCAATCACACGTTCCGGGCGACGGGCGTCACCGCCTATCTCAAGAACGGCGGCACGCTCGAACGCGCCGCGCAGATGGCGAACCATGCAAGCACGCGCACGACGCAGCTCTATGACCGCCGCGCGGAAGAAGTCACGCTCGACGAGGTGGAAAGGATTTTGATTTGAGAGCTGAATCGGGCGATTGCGGAGGCTCACCACGCATCAAAAGTGCGTCGCACTTTTGAGATTATCGACGATCCCGACGTGTGTTCGGAGCAACTAAACCGGCCGCCAGTGATCAGGATTCTTCTTGTTATTCAAATGGCGGACGCGGGCCACATGCGGCTTATGGCCGTTTTGTTTTGCCCAATCGATCGCCTCTTTTTGGGTCTTGAAAGTGGCAAGGACATGATCCGCGTGGTCTTCAACGACATAATCAGTGATTGCACTTCCTTCTGGCCTACCCTTAGGGCGAGCCTCCACATAAACAGTCGTCATCGCCAATCCTTTAAAATTGAATCATAAAAATGTAGGGCCTCTCGATAGAGAGTGAACCCGCGTCTGGGAATTTTCAAGCGCAGCAAGGAGCGGCGTCCAAACCAAGGTTCCATATTGCCGCGTTATGCGAATGCGCGCCGTTAACTTTCGGTTGCGAAGCCGCGTAATGTTTTCAACTCCGGTCGTCGATAGCCGTGAGCGGACATGCTGCATCGGGGGCAGAAGACGACATTCAAACCACCCCCGCGACGGTCGCCGAAGATCGGTTCCTTGCGGCGCGGCTTGGGCCGCCTACCGCTCCGGCCCGAGCGCGCTCTCATGCCAGCGGCCGAGGAGCCAGGCCGACAGCGCCGAAAGCGCCGCGAAAATCGCGATTCCGGCGAGCGAGATCAGGGCGAGCCCCGCGAACATGCGCGGGATGTTCAGCCGGTAGCCTGCCTCCATGATCCGGAAGGCGAGCCCCGCGCCTTGGCCCGCGGCGCCGGCGGCGAGCTCGGCGACGATCGCGCCGATGAGCGCGAGGCCGCCGCCGATCCGCAAGCCCCCGAGGAAATAGGGCAGGGCCGAGGGCAGGCGCAAAAGCAGGAGCGTCCGCCATCGCGAGGCGCGATAAAGCTCGAACAGATCGACGAGGTTTCGATCGGCCGAGGCGAGTCCGAGCGCCGTGTTCGACAGGATGGGAAAAAAAGCGGCCAGAAAGGCGCAGACGAGCACCGCCGTCGCGGGTTCGAGATAGATCAGGAGCAGAGGCGCGATGGCGACAATCGGCGTGACCTGGAGGACGACCGCGACGGGCAGGAAGGACCGCTCGATCCATTTCCATTGCGCGAAAAGAAGCGCGAGCCCGACGCCGCCGAGCACGGCGGCGGCGAGCGCGGCGAAGGTGACCTTCAGCGTTTCAAACAGCGCCGGCAGGAGGATCGCGCGGTCGGCCGCCAGAGTCTCGAGAACGAGAATAGGCGACGGCAGGATATAGGGCGGCACGTCGTCGAGGCGGACGAAGGCTTCCCAGCCGGCGAGAAGGGCGAGCATGACGAGCGCCGGCGGGCCATAGCGCAGAGCCCATTGTGGCGCGGGCGTCAAAGATCTTCTCCATGAACGGCGTCCCGCAACGCCCCGGCGGCGCGCTTGCAGGTTGCGGCATAGGCCGCGCTCACGCGATAGGCCTCGTCGCGCGCGGCCGCGTTGTCGACGCCGATCTCAGCGGTGATCCGGCCGGGCCGCGCGGCCATCACTACGATGCGGCTGGAAAGATAGGCGCTCTCATAGACCGAATGGGTGACGAAGACGATGGTCGCCCCGAGCTCTTCTTGCAGCCGCAGCAGATCGTCGTTGAGGCGAAAGCGGGCGATCTCGTCGAGCGCGGCGAAGGGCTCGTCCATCAGCAAGAGCAAGGGGCGCAGCACGAGCGCGCGCGCGATGGAGACGCGCATGCGCATGCCGCCGGAAAGCTCGCGCGGATAAGCGGCGGCGAAATCGGCGAGCCCGACAAGGCTAAGCGCCTCCTCGACGGAGGGAGCGGCCGTCCGCCGGCTCTGGCCCTGAAGGCGCAACGGAAGGAAGACATTGTCGAAGGCGCTCGCCCAGGGCATGAGCGTCGGCTCCTGAAATACGAAGCCGATCTCCGCGCCGAGATTGTCGAAGGCGCGGGTCAGGACGCCGCCGGATGGCGCGTCGAGGCCGGCGATCAGCCGCAGGATCGTCGATTTGCCGCAGCCCGAAGGGCCGAGCAGCGTCAGGAATTCGCCGGCGCGAATGTCGAGATCGACGCCTTCGAGCGCGCGCGTTCCATTGGCGTAGGTCTTGCCGATCCCGCGCAGGGCGACGAGCGTTTGCGGTCTTGTCATCTCCAGCATGGCAGGATCGCCTCGCCGGTTGCGAGCGCCAATCTCACGGGCGCGGCCGCAGTTCGAGGCCGACGCCCTTGTTCACGAATTGCAGCGTGTAGGCCCGCTTGTAGTCGAGGTCGGGCTTGAAAAGGCCGGCCGCGGCCATCTTGGCGAAGAAGCTCTGCATTCGCGCGTCGGCCATGGCGCCGACGCCATGCTCGAGCGAATCGCCCGAGTCGACAATGCCATAGTCTTTCAGCTTGGCGACCGAATAGGCCAGCTGCCCTTCGGTAATGTCCGGGTTGTCGCGCCGGATGAGCGCATTGGCCTTCGTGTTGTCGCCGTAGATGTAATTATACCAGCCGATGATGGAGGCATCGACGAAGCGACGCACGAGATCCGGGTTCTTCTCGATCAGGTCGCGCCGCGCCTCGATTGTGGTCGAATAGGAATCATAGCCGTAGTCGGCGAGAAGGAAGACATTGGGCTTGAACTTGCCCTGACGCTCCACCTCATAGGGCTCGGAGGTGGCGTAGCCCTCCTCGATCGAGCCCTTGTCCGCGATGAAGGGGCCGGAATTGAAACTATAGGGCTTGATGTTCTCTTCCTTAAACCCGTAGGCCGTCCTCAGCCATTGATAGACCGAGACGATCGCGTCGCGGCCGACAAAGGCCCTCGCCTTCGGCAGGTCCTCGAACCGGTCGAGGCCGGCGCCGGGATGGGACATGAAGATGAACGGGTCCTTCTGGAACATGGATGCGACGACGACGATCGGCACATCCCGCGCTGCGGCGTCAAAAGCCTGGATCATGTTGGCGCCGAGATTGAACTCGATCTTGCCCGCGGCGAGCAGAAGCTTGTTGTTGGTCTGCGGGCCGCCTTGCAGGATCGTGACGTCGAGCCCGAATTTTTCATAAGTGCCGTCGGCCAGCGCCTGATAAAAGCCGCCATGCTCGGCCTCGGCGAGCCAATTGGTCGCGAAAGTCACCTTGTCGAGGGCGACGGCAGGCGAGGCGACGATGGCGAGCGCCGCGAAGAAAAGGGCGATGCTGGGTTTCAACGAAAATCCCTCAACGGGCTGAATTTCTTGTGCCTGGGTTGGCTCGAACTATAGCAGGCTTCTCAGAAGAAGGGGGAAGTTTCGGGATGCGTAAAGTGCACTATAGCGGGTTGGGGCAAAGACTCGGCCATGTCCCTACTTTTTGCCCGTCTCCTTGTGTCCTATCCAGCGGTCTGCGATTCAAGACGCCGGCGTTTAACAAAGAAAAATTTCCAATTGGACGCGCGCTCCACTCGGTCGATTCTACGGGCCTGTACTTCTTATGAATATTGATCTATTAATCAGAAAGAATTGCAATGAATACTTTAACAAGCCCTTTTTCAATTGAGATATTTCCATCGAATGGGAAGCGCTACAAGTCGATTAGCAACTTGTCGTGGGAGAACATTCCTAGTTTTGCGATCCTAACCGGCAAGAATGGCTCAGGCAAAACGCAACTGCTTGAGGTGCTCGCCCATCTATTCAGTGGGACCGTTCCGCCCAATCTACCCCATCTGCCGTTAGAGGTGCGCGTCACAGGTGTCATCTATAGTCCGGATGAAATCGGATATGTGCCAAGCGCCGGACGTTTTTCTGGAGGCACGCCTACTTCGCTTGCGAACATAGCTTCCTACCGTCAACAGGCTTTACAGCAGGCGGCTCAAATTTCTAGCTACAGGCATGACATCGCGTCGACGGTTCGCGCGCAAAAGATAAACAAGCTTCTTGCCAGATCCGCCGTCGGTCCGACAAATGCGAATATGACATCCACTACGAACTCTGACAACTTTGAGTTCGCGATCAGTGATATTGATATCACCACTGGCCTATGCCAGCTATTCGTGGCTCATCGGATCAAGATTCTCGAGAGTCTGGAGCGTAACGAGCCGGGCATTGGACCTGACGGCAAGCCGCTTGGCCCCCCTCCATGGCAAGTTGTAAATGAATCGTTGACGGCGGCGGGCTTTCCTTATGAGATGATCTCGCCCGAACGTACGCCACTCCTAAGCAATTACGAACTCCGCCTAAAGGATCGGAAGACTGGCGATGAAATTGGCGCTATCGATCTTTCATCAGGCGAGAAGGTGTTGCTCCAGCTTGTACTTTGGTTGTTTACTGCTGGAAGAGAAGGGCTTTTTCCTAAACTGTTGTTGCTCGATGAACCTGACGCGCATCTGCACCCATCGATGACTACGCAGTTTCTCGATGTGATCTCGGAAGTTCTTGTAAATAAATATGGCGTACGAGTGATCATGACCACCCATTCGCCATCGACCGTTGCGCTCGCCCCAGCTGGTTCGGTCTTTCAGCTCGAGCGAGGAGCGACCTCGATCGCCAAGGTCGAAGTCCGCGCAGACATTGTGTCGGTACTGACTGCTGGTTTGGTCACCGTCTCGCGAGCAACGAAATTCTGTTTTGTCGAGGACGAAGCGGATGTTGAGTTCTACGAAACAATTCGTGACATTTTGGTTGATTATGGACCCAGTCAAGATCCAATGGCGCTTCAGCCTTCCCCATCGATCGCCTTTATTCCTGTGTCCGTTGGAGCAGGAACGACGAAGGTGGCAGGTGGATCAACAGTTGTTACAAAGTGGGTTAATAAGTTGGATACTGATCCACTCGACCGGACTTTCTTTGGGATCATTGACCGTGATATCTCCAATTTATCCTCCGGGCGTGTCTACGCGATCGGCCGCTACAGCTTTGAAAATTATCTCCTTGATCCGCTCGTGCTCTTTGCGCTTTTGCTTGAAGAACGCAAGGCACCAACTATACCGGGTGTAACAATTAGTTCGGGAGACGAGCATCTTTTACGTTTACAGAAACAACCGGACTTGCAGGCAATCGCGGACAAGATCTGCGATGTGATGGTAGCCAAACAGCCGAGCCTCGCAACGACTGAGACAACAACTGTCACCTACAGTATCGGATTGAGCGTCCAAATACCAAAATGGGTTGTCGATCATCGTGGCCACGACCTATTGCCCATCGCCCAAGACGCCTTCGGCGGACAACGCATCGTCAACCGGCTCAGACTGCAGAAAGCCATGAGGCGCTGTAGGCTCGTTCCAAAAGAGCTAGCGGGCCTGCTTACTACCATTCAGATGGCGTAGATACAGCTACTTATTTGGCGAGGGCATCGATTACACATCTTGACCTCATCCCGCCGGCGGCGGCGCGACGAGGCCCTCGCGCAGGCCGAGATAGAGAAGCTCAATGTCGGAGCGCACCCCGAGCTTCTGCTTGATGAGCGAATGATAGTTCGCCACCGTCTTTGGGCTCAAGTTGAGCGCCGTCGCGATCTCGGCCGGGGGGCTCGCGTCGAGCAGCAGGCGCAAGATCTCGAATTCGCGGGGCGACAGGGCGTTCAGCGCCGAAGCGTCGCCGTCGAGCCGGCGCAGGGCGAGTTCCTGGCTGACGTCCGGCGAGATCGCCTTGCGTCCGGCGAAAACATCGCGGATCGCCTCCGCCAGCAACAGCGGATTGCTGCTCTTGGTGATGTAGCCTCTCGCGCCGGCCTGGAAGGCGTGCATCGCGTAGATCGCGTCGGCATGCATGGTGAAGACGACGATCCGCGCTGAGGCGTCCCAGGCGCGGATCTGCCCGATGAGGTCTATGCCGCCGCGCCCCGGCATGGAGACGTCGACGACTGCGACGTCCGGCTGAACCTCCTTATAGAGCCGATAGGCGGTTTTGCTGTCGGTTGCCTCCGCCGCGACCTCTATGCCCGCCTGTTTCTCCAGAAGGCGACGATAGCCTTGCAACACGATGGCGTGATCGTCGACGAGGATGACTTTGATCGGCGCCATCACGCGTCTCCTTGCGCGGCGGCGATCGGAAGCGTTACGGCGAGCCTGGCGCCGCCTGACGCGCCGCCGCAAAACTCCATGCGGCCCTTGAAGATCGCGACCCTTTCGCTGATCCCTGCGAGGCCTGATCCAACCCCGACTCTATCGTCCGGGGCGAGGCCTCGTCCGTCATCCTCGACGGTCAGCCGAACGGCGCCCTTGGTCGATGGATCTGGCTCGTCCGCAAGCCGCTCGAGAGTGAGATCGACATTGCGGGCGCTTGCATGCCTCGCGGCGTTGGTCACGCCTTCCTGCGCGATGCGAAAAAGGGTGATGGCCAAGGCGTCGGGCAAATCATGTAAATCGCCACGATCCGTAAAGGCGAAGCGGGTCGTCGTCCCCAAGCGGCCGTTCCAGCCGGCGACGAGATCTCTGAGGCTCGCGACGAGGCCGAGTTCGTCGACAATGGCCGGGCGCAGTCTCGCCATCGTGTTGCGCAGCTCGTTCATCATCTTCATGGCGATCTGCGACAGGCTTGCGGCCTCCGGCATCAGCTCCGGGCATACGGCTTTAGCGGTCGCCCCGACGGAACCGGCGATCGCGTTGATCGCCGCCAGATTTTGCCCGAATTCATCATGGAGCTCGCGGGCCAAGTGGCGGCGCTCCTCCTCCTGAGCGACGGCGAGGCGGCGCGCGAGCTCCTCCCGTTCGGCCATGGCCGCTTCGAGGCGCGCGGCCATGCGATTGATCACATCGCCGATCCGCTGCAACTCTACGAGCGGGACTTGCGGAAGCCTGTAGGACAAGTCGCCGGCGCCGAGCCGATCTATGCCCGCCTGCATGGCCAGGGTCGGCCGCAAGGCGCGATCGATGGCGAAATAGACGACGACGCTCAGGAGCGCGATCGAGCCGACCGTCACCGACATGATCCGCCGCGTTTCGCTCCAGGCGCGCGTCTCGCCAAGCATGGGGTCGAGCGAGACTTCCACGGTCGCCGCAACGCCGCCGCGAGGTTCGATTGCTCGCCTCAGTGGGCCTAGGGGTGCGAAAAGCGTGCGGTAGAGCGTCGAGAACCACCGTGGCGTGGCGGCGTCGGAAGCGCCTACGCCGAGGCAGGTGGCATAGACTTGCTGGCGGTCGGCGTTCTCGAAGCGGATGCAAGATCCTTCGTCGATCAGCCTGTCCGCTATGAAGCTCCAATCCGGCAATCTTTCATCGCGATCAAATCCGGTTTGGAAGCTGATCGGCTGCAAACCGAGCTTGCCGGCGATAAGCTCCATCTTCGTCTCGAGGCCGTGGCTGAGCTCCATCCGCGTCTCCATGATGACGAATGTCGCGGCGGCCACGGCGCAAGCGAGCGCGCCCAGCGCAACCCTAAGCATGACGAAAACCTTGAGGTTGAGCAGACGGGCGGTCCTCATTGCGAGCCTCGAGCGCGGCGATTTTTTTAAAAAGGAGGAACATCGGCGTCGAGAAAGGTCGCAGCTTCCCGATTGCGGGTAAAGCATGTGCAAGGAGGGTCGGGAAATTTTCCCAAGTCCTGCCGGGACCGCATCCGATGCAGGCTCGGCGGTCGGCCCCTATTCTTTATCGGATCGAGGCGCCTTCGCTTTGATTTTCGTCGCTCGACCCGGCCACGCATAAGGCGATCCAATGCGCATGAAGCAACCCATCACGAAGAAGTTGAGCGCGCCCGCAGAGAAAGTTTGGGAGGCGATCAGCCGGATCGGACGGCTGGAGGTGTGGTTTCCTATCATCGCGACATGCGCCGTGGAAGGAGACGGCATAGGCGCTCGTCGGAGGATGACGACGCAAGACGGGGGTGAGATAACAGACATTATAGAAGAGATAGATCCGGCGAAAAGGCGACTCACTTATCTGCGAGCGACATCGCCATTTCCCGTGACATTTTATCGAGGAACGGTTGAAGTCTTCGATTCGTTTGACTTGCAGGCGGTCGTGGCCTGGACCATCGACTTCGAGTCCGCTCCTCAAGACGCCGCCGCTGTCGCCGAATTGGTGAAGGGAGCGATCGGCTCCGGTCTCGACGGGATGGAAAGGGACCTGCAGGCGGAGGCGGCCTCCCTAGAAAGGGGCTGAGGCGGGAGGCCAAGATTTTCGCGTGCTCACGCTTCGATCGGCGCGCGCGTCGCGCCACGCTGTCGACGCCCCTATCCACATATTCTTTGGCGCTTTAGGATCAAATCATGAAAACTCATCCATCGGCGGCGCCTCGTTGGAGTTGGCGGCTCATTGGAGCGGGCGCGCTCCTTGCCGCGTCGCTTGCGCCTCTCGCGGCGTCGCCCGAGCCGCAGCCGCGAATTAAGCTCGCGGTCTTCGACGTCGAGCTCGATGATTTCTCGGCGGGCGGTCCGCTCGCGGGCGAAAGTCCGAAAGAGACCGAGATGCTGCGCCACGCCACTGCGCTCGCGCGCGAGCGGCTTGCGCAATCCGGCCTTTTCGAGACCGTCGATGGGAGCGCTTCGACCAATGAAATGGTCAAATCGCACTGGCTGCGAAAGTGCAACGCATGCGAGGCGGCGATCGCGCGCGACCTCGGCGCGGACATGTCGTTCCTCGCCTTTTTTCGCAAGGTGAGCGTGATGGAGCAATATCTGGAATTTCGCATCCGGGACGCACGGACCGGCGAGCTCATGAATGTCTCGAAGACGGATCTGCGCGGCGAAACCGAGGAGTCGTGGAGCAGGGCTATGACCTGGCTGATCCGATATCAGTTGGTGGAGCCTGAACTCGCGCGGCGCAATCGCGAGCCGTCGCGCTGAGGGCGAGCCCGAGATGGATATGAACGCCGATGCAATCGGTGTTATAGCGCCGTCGGCGCCAGATAGTGGATCTTCCACGCTGCCACGAAGGATGACGCCATGCCGCCCACACGATTCTGGGCCGAGATGACCTGGACGGATTTCCAGGATGAGGACATGGCCAATGTCATCGCCGTCCTGCCCGTCGCCGCGATCGAGCAGCATGGGCCGCATTTGCCGCTCGGCGTCGATACATTCATCATGGAAGGCTATATCGCCAAGGTGATCGAGCGCCTGCCGGACGATCTGCGGGTCCTGTTCTTGCCCGTCCAGACCTGCGGCTGCTCGATCGAGCATCGGGATTTTCCAGGCGCGCTCAGCCTGTCGGCGAAGACGACCCTCCGCGTTTGGACGGAGCTTGGCGAATGCGTCCATCGCGCCGGCTGCCGCAAGCTCGTTTTGCTCAATTCGCATGGCGGCAATAGCGCCATCCTCAGCATTATCGCGCATGATCTTCGCGCCAGGCTCGGCATGCTCGTCGTGACGGCGTCCTGGAGTCGGTTCGGCGCGCCGGACGGGCTTTTTCCTGCGAAGGAGCTAACCCATGGCATTCATGCCGGCGACGTAGAGACCTCATTGATGCTCAGCTTCCGGCCCGACTTGGTGCGCCGCGACCGGGCGGAGAGTTTCGCCTCCGAAAGCCTGGCGATCGAGGGCGAGTTCAACTGGCTTCGCGCCGGCAGGCCGACGGGCTTCGGCTGGATGTCGCAGGATCTGTCGGCCTCGGGCGCCATGGGAGACGCCGCTGCGGCCGACGCGGAAAAAGGCGAGGCCTGCGCCGATTATGGCGCGACTGCTTTCGTCGAGCTGCTTCAGGATATTGACGGATTCGACCTCACAAGGCTCAAGGACGGGCCGCTTCGAGAGTAAGGCTCGCCGGAGTCCTTCGGATATTCGATCCCGTAGTCTGATGGCGCATTCTTATCCCGAGAAAGGAAGGATGCGTTCTGGGCAGGCGCGCTGCTTTGGAAGCGGCGCCGAGAACTGCAATGGCGCAACTGAAGTTTTCTTGAGCAATATCGCCGCTTCCTTGGCCTCGCGACAATCTTTTGCTACAGCCGCCCCTCACTCGAGGCACGCTTATTCAGACGTCGATAGAGCGTGCTGCGGTGGACTCCAAGCCGACGCGCGGCCTCGCTAAAATTGCCTTCGCACGTATCTACCGTGGCCCTCATGGCGGCATGCGCGGCGTCCCGCAATTTATGCTCGGCGAGATGCGCCGAAGGTCCATGACAGCGATCCTGCCAATCCCAAGGACAATCGGTCGGTCGGGCGTGACAATCCAACGGCAGATTCATGATCCCGTAGTAGCTGCCGCCGTCGACGCCGATAAGTTTGGTCGGCTGAGACATGTTGTTTGGAGCGGTTTCGAACAATTCCTCGAATGTCGTCGCGTCCAGGGCGCTCCAATCTCGTTGCACGAACGACAAGCCGCGACGGTTGGCCGCGATGAGGCGTTGGCGGTCGTCAAAGACCAGCAGGCCTTCTCGGGTTGCGCCGATCACAGCGGGATCGGTATGGAAACGCAGGACCGTGTAATTGTGAAAAGCGCCGCCGTTGAAAAAACGGTGCTCGATCTGCTCTACGGAGAGACGGATGAGGCCAAGCGCGTGGAGATGCGTCATGCTCGAGTGCGCCGACAAGTCGAGCGCGCCGATGACGACGCCGCGCGGATCGACGATGGGCATAGCGGCGCATGTGAGAACTTGGTGGCTCTCGAAGAAATGCTCTTTGCCGTGTAAGGTGACCGGTCGGCGTTCCGCCAGCGCTGTTCCGATCGCGTTTGTGCCGGCGGAGGTTTCGCTCCAAAGGGCGCCTGGCCGCAATGCGACCTCCGCCGCCTGTCCTGCGAAGGAAACGTCGCCAATCGTGTCGAGAACTATGCCTTGCGCATTGGTGAGAATCACAATGGCGCTTGTATCCCGCGCCTCGCCGTTTAGCGCGTCAAGCTCCGGTCGACAAAGGCGCCTGAGCTGACTGTAGCGTTCCAGCAACGCGTTTAGCTCTTGCTTGTTCGGCAGCTCGATGCCGGGCAGCCGACTTTGATCGAGCCCGAATTCGACACATCGCAGCCAGGATCTTAAGATAAGCTGGTTAACCTCATCGACAGGCAATTCGCCGCGTTCAAAGAATTTGGCGCGGGTCTCTTGCGTAATTGAAGCAGCAACCTCGTGCATTTCGCGCCATCATTTTTGCATGTTCACAAGAATTTTTGGCGCCGAGGGTCGTCGCCTAAAACTATTATCAAGAATTCGACGGACGCCAACTTTCAACTACGCTAATTGTCGCAGGGTCATAGCTCGCCAATTGACGCATTATTCGCGGCGTTTGTCGGTTCATTCAACGTAAGGCAAGTTTTATGCCTTCCGCTTACTGTCCCGGGCGTCAGAAGGTGAAAGTCGTTCCTAGGACCAGAGCATCCGAGCTTATGCCTTCCCCGATCAAATTGTGCGAAACTGAGTGGATATATTCGCTCTGCAGCGTGACCCAATCGCTGAACTGGTATCGGACAAAGCCAATCGCGGAGGCGTTCGATGCGACAAGCGTTCCGTCGCCGTGATAGCGCGGGTAATCGATGGCGTTCGCGTGAAGATAGCTGACGCCGTAACTGCCGCCGATGGTCAGACGTTCGAACAGCGTGTAAGCGGCTTCGGCATAGAAGCCGGACGATGCGCGTCGCTCGCCATCGATGCTGACGCCGTCGAAATAGAGGGCCGTCGTGCCGAGGCCGACGCCATAATATCCATAGGCGACGAATGTTGCTGGCCCGAAGTCCAACCTTGCGCCGCCGTCGACTGCCCAAGCGCGCACGGCCGCGCCTCTCGGCAACAGCACAGCGTCGTCAGCCTCGACGCGATGTTGCTGCGTGAGCCCATCGGTCCAGGCCGTCAGCTTCACATCCGGCGCGAGCCGGCCGACATATTTCACGCGCGCCTGAAATCCCGGCTGATCATGCCCGGTCAATGTGCCGGAATAGGGCGCGGCGCCCCATGGCGACTCAAACGAGCCGGCGTTGTTGAACTCCTGGTAAGGCGAGAAGGCGCCGACCGAGAATGTGACACCGTAGAAGTTCGGCGAGGTGTAGGAGACCTGCGGAATCCAGTCGGCATAGACATATCCGAAGCCGATCCGGCCTAGGCTGGTGTTGGCGGGGCTCGCGTTTCCTGCGATAGTGCCGGTCCCGAAGAGCGTGAAGTCGTTGAGAATTGCGTCGGAACCGAACAGCCCGATGTCGCGGCCGATCTTGACCGTTCCGATATCTGGCGTTCCGATCGTTCCGAAGACTTGGCGCACGTCTGCGCCCGGCGTGCCCATCGCGACCGAGGTCCCCGAGCTGTTGCCGTTGAGAAGGCCGACGTTAACGTTGTTGCCGCCGGTGTAGAGGCCTAGAGTGAAGCCAATGTTATATCCAGACTGAACGGTGGCGATGTTCAGCACCAATGAGCTCGGGAGCAGGCCGGAGCGAATTGAAGCTGAGTTGTTTATGGTGCTTCCGCCGGAGAGCCCGCCGCCCACCGCGACATTCCCGCCTCTCTGCTTGAATTGTTCCGCGCCGAAAAAGACGAGCTGACCCTGAAGCCCAACGTCGACGTCTCCGATACGGACGCCGATCCCTTTGTCTGCGCGTGTGACGAAGCGGTCGTATGGCGCGGCGCTAGGCTTGTCGCCCTTCGACGCGGGGCCGTCGGACTTGGCGACGGCTTGCTGGACGGCGTGCTGGGCAAGTTCGGCGGCATGACGCCGCTTCAGCTCTTGATACTCGCTCTTCGTCAGAATTCCCTTCGTCCGAAGCTGGTCAAGCAGCCGCTCGGTCGTATCGCCGCGCGCCGGCGCGGGGTAGAAAAAGGCGATGGCGATGGCCGTTGCCGGGATCAAGCCAACCGTCTTCCGACGAGCGCGGCGGTCAATGAAGTCGCTCGACGGCTTTCTTGTGACGTCCGACCTTGCCGCGTCGCCACTTTGCATTGGCATGAGAGGGCTCCTTGGGAAAGCCCCGGCCGCGTGCAGAGCCCATGGCCGGGGAAGTGACAAGTGAGATGAAGTCCGCTCACCAACGACCCAGCGGCACGGGTCATCCCGGAAGGGGATGCAGCGGGCGGCCGCGCGACGCCTGTTTAGGCGGGCGTTGGTCGCATCGTTTCGGCGGAAAAGGCGGCTCGGAATGAGCGCCGTCGGGCGTGGGATCTGAACGATCGTCAGCCGGTGAGATAAATCCGCGACATCAACTGGTGCTCCCTGGGCTGCAAGCGTGAGCTCCGCCTTCCGCAATTGGAAGCATTAGCCGTGGTTGGATGTCCGGCATCAATTGGAAACGACAGGAAATATCTATCTAATGGGGAGTATCTGTAAAATAAGACATCAAACGTTTGAGTGTCTTGTGGCAGAGTGCGACATCTAGTTTTGGGTTGTCGCAAATTACAACAGCGCGGCAATATGTCTCATACTAAATAATGCTATATAGTGTCGCGGTTCTATTACTCAGAGTGGAATGAAGACGCAATACCGCTTTGCGCTTTGGCTCATCCTGTTCCAGACGCCAGCGCCTTCTCAAAGCGCAAGGCGGGAGCGCCGTCCTGATAGTAATCGTTGATCATCGCAAAGCCGCGATAGCCGTTCAGCTGGTAGAGCTTGATCGCGGGGGCGTTGTCTATGCGCACCTCGAGGCGTAGCGCCAGCGCGCCGCGCGCCTTCGCCACGCGTTCGCTCTCCGCGAGCAACAGGCGGCCGAGTCCGCAGCCATGCGCGCTGGGATCTAGAGCGAGCGAGAAGAGCCGCGCGCGCGTGGAGTTCCGGCGAAAGGACACGAGGCTGTAGCCGATGACGTGAGCGTCGCTTTCGAGCACGAGCAGGATCGCGGTCCCCGACGTGAGATAATAGCGCAAATTGCGGCGCGAAAGCTGGTCGCAATCGAAGACCGCGGCCTCGATCGCCAGAATGGCGGCGAGATCTTCGAGCCGCGCCGGCCGAATCCGAGGCGATGCGCTTGGGCCTATTCGGCGCGCCACGGAAAGGTCCAGGTCTCCGTCAAGGCGCGCGATCCGGTTCGCAGAAAGGCCCGAAGATCGGTCGATTGGCCGGGCTCCAACTGGACGTCTATGGCGGCGCGAAAGCCGTTGATATGGGGATTTGGCGCGAGGAAGGAGCGCAGGATCTTGCCTTGGCTTGTCGAGGGGACGACCTCCACCAGGGAAGGGTCGAGCGCGTAATAGGCGAGATCGCCGCCGGTGAAATCGATGATGAAGCGGCGCGAGCCGGGCGCGATCGGCTCGGACGAGCCGAGTGCGGCCGCGGTCGTCTGATAGGTGTTGAGCGCGCGCCCATTGGGCGAGAGCCTTGCAGAATCGATGGTCGCAGTCAGCCTATAGGCGTAACCGTAGGGCTTATTCGGCTCGGGCGCGTCCTTGGGCAGGAACGAGGCGACGATATTGTCGTTGGTCTCATGCTCGGTCGGAAGCTCGACGAGCTCGATCCTGCCCTCTCCCCAGCTTCCTCTCGGCTCGACGAAATAGCCGGGCCGCATCTCATAGGCGAGGTCGAGGTCCTGGTAATGCTCGAATTCGCGATCTCGTTGCAAGAGTCCGAACCCGCGAATATTCGGATCGAGAAAGGTCGAGACCTCCGGCTGCGGCGGGTTGCGCAGGGGCCTCCAGATCCATTCGCCGGTGACGGAATGGATCAAGAGCCCGTCGGAATCATGTAATTCAGGACGGAAATCCTCGTTGAATCGGTGGTCGTTCTCGCCGATGAAAAACATCGAGGTGAGCGGCGCGAGGCCGAATTTGACGTTCGGCTTGCGCGGAAACAGCGTCGCGGAGATTTCGGCGGCCGTATCGACGCCGGGGTAGAGGTCGAAGCGGAAGGCGCCGGTCGTAGCCTCGCTGTCGAGCAGCCCGTAAATCGTCGCCCGATCAGCGCCGGACTCGGGCGCGTCGATCCAGAATTCGCGAAAGAAAGGAAACTCCTCCGTCGTGGTCCCTGCGCCGATCGCCAGCGCGCGGGCGGACATGCCATAGCGCTGATCGCGGCCGAGCAGGCGGAAATAGCTCGCGCCGAGAAAGGCGATCACCTCGTCGAACACTTTCGGCGAGTTCAACGGATAATGGAGGCGAAAGCCGGCGAAGCCGAGATTGACCGGCAAGGGCTTGTCGAGCTTGGTGCGGCCGTAGTCGAAGAGGTTGGCGGAATAAGGGATCGGCGTCGGGATGCCGTCGCGGATCGTGTTGATCGTGACAGGGCGTCGGTAGAGATGGCCGAGATGAAATAATTGCAGGCGGAACCGGCTGCCGTTTCCGGCGAGAAAGGCCTTGTCCGGGCGAAACCGCAAATCCCGCCAGGCGTCGAAGTCGAGTCTGTTCAAACCGTCCGGGAGCGCCGGCGCGGCGGCCTCGAAACGGGCGGCGGCGAGGTCGCGAGCGCGGCGCACCACATCGTCGAAGTCGAATTTGGGCGTCGCTGGGTCGGGTGGCGGGGGCGTGAGTTTCGACGGCTGAGCCGATGCAGAGCCGAGGCTCGACGCCATGGCGCCGCCCGATGCGACAAGGCCTTGAACGAGCATGCGGCGGTTCAGGTCGATCATGAGCTTGCACAAGGAATGAGAGAGGAAGAGCGGGAGGCTATCGGCGTTATGGGTTTTTCGCGACGGAGGCAAGGCGCGGCGACTAGGCGGCGGCGATCATCGCCTTTCGGCTTCGTGTCGACTGAGTGAGCTTGCGCCGCCCGGGGGCTTGTCCGGGCTGTCGCAGCCTTTTACGCGCAAAAATCCACGGCGCTTTCTTTAAACGAGCTTCGACAACCAGAGCTTAAACGCGACTTCTATTTTTACATTATGGAAAAAGCATGAAGCGCCTGGAGTTGGCGCTTCGCGCTTCCTCTCATCTTGGCGCAAGGTGAGCGAACCGCCGATTGTCGGCCCATCCATGTTGCCGATCTGACACAGGCAGTCGAGTTCGGGAGCGGCAAGTCGATTGCCCTCAAAAAATGCTTGAAAAGCGCGCCGAATCGCATATCTCTCGGTCTGCCCAATTTCGCACGTGCCTGTGGTCGTGTGTCGGTTGGTGGGGATCCGGACAAGAGGCCGGTCAACCGCCTGAAAAAAGGACCGACAGCCGGAGGCGAACCGGCGAACCCCGCCAAACGGGGGACGCGACTTAAAGCAACGACGGACCGGGCTTTTTCGTCTCTGTCGGCCTCCAAAGCCGACTTACCGAAGAGGCTTGTCTTTCTTGCCGGGCGTGCGGAAGGGGAACCAATCCCATTCCAAGCGAAGGCCATGAACGCTTTGAACCGCGGAATTCCGCGTGTTCACGGTGGGCATGTCCAACGGCGCAGCATCTGACCGCGCGCGGTCCTCGAGGCTTTGGCTTCGTGGAAACGATCGTGGTCGCGGATGGCGGGTCAACTGTCGCGGTCGCGTCTCCACAGCGCGGGCGTCGCTTAGCATCGCCATTCACCCCGAAGCTTATTCGTCTTGGCGCGGAAGTCCGCGCCCTTCGAAGGGATGCCGCGATGACTGATCGCATCTTGGAGTTTCTCCGCAATCGCCGTGAAGATGGGCCCTGCCTGGTGGTCGATCTCGAGGTCGTGCGCGATAATTACGCGGCCTTCGCGAGGGCGCTTCCGGACACGCGCGTTTTTTACGCCGTGAAGGCCAATCCCGACCCGCGCGTGCTCGAGCTTTTGGCGGCTCTCGGCTCTTGCTTCGACACCGCTTCGGTGGTCGAGATCGAGCAGGCGTTGGCGGCGGGCGCATCGCCGGACCGCATCAGCTTCGGCAATACGATCAAGAAGGAGCGCGACATCGCGCGCGCCTATGCGCTCGGCGTGCGGCTGTTCGCCGTCGACTGCGAGGCCGAGGTCGAGAAGATCGCCCGCGCTGCGCCGGGATCGAAGGTTTTCTGTCGCATGCTTTGTGGTGGGGCAGGCGCCGAATGGCCGTTGTCGCGTAAGTTCGGCTGCGCCGTCGAGATGGCGCCGCGCGTTCTCGAACATGCGCATCGGCTGGGCCTCGTCGCCTTCGGGCTGTCGTTCCACGTCGGCTCGCAACAGCGCAATCCCTACATGTGGGACGCCGCCTTGAAGGCGTCGGCTGCGATCTTTCGCGATCTCGCGGATCGCGGCATCGTGCTGCAGATGGTCAATCTCGGCGGCGGCTTTCCGACGCGCTATCTGAAGAGCGTGCCGGCGGTGAAGGCTTATGCGCAGGCGATCCTTCGCTCGCTGCACAAGCATTTCGGCAATCATATCCCTGAGACGATCATCGAGCCCGGCCGCGGCATGGTCGGCAATGCCGGAGTCATCGAGGCCGAGGTCGTGCTGATCTCCCGCAAGTCGGACGATGATGAGGTGAAATGGGTCTATCTCGACATCGGCAAGTTCAATGGACTCGCCGAGACGATGGACGAGATGATCCGCTATCCGATCAGGACGGCTTTCGACGGCGATGAGACCGCGCCTTGCGTCCTCGCTGGCCCGAGTTGCGACTCGGTCGACGTGCTCTACGAGAAGGAGCCTTATTTCCTTCCGATCAGTCTCGAGATTGGCTCGAAAGTGCTGATCGAGGGGACGGGCGCCTATACGACGACCTATTCTTCGGTCGGCTTCAACGGATTTCCGCCGCTGAAATCCTATGTGATCTGACCAGCCGCGTAAGGCTGGAGGTCGGGGTCGGGCGCCGTCCTTAGGCGCCCGATTTTTCGTCGTTGGACCAGCACGGAGCGAAGCTCCACTGCCCCATTTCTTGTCCCGGACGGCCGGCGTTGTCTCGATATTCGAGACCGCGCGCGGTGCGAGGGTCGTCGCGCATCCCGGCCCAGCGGCCGGCGGAGGCTCAGATGACCTTTCTCTTGAATGACATGCAAACCCTGTCGCCGATCGGGTTCCAACCTTTCGTCGCGCCCGAGATCGAAATCGTCGATGAGGGGCAATGCGATATTTTCGCGCGGGAAAGCCTTCTTGACGCAGCGTTCGGTCCGGCGCGCTTCGATAAGACGGCTCAGCGCCTGCGCGACGGGCGCTTGCCGGCGCCCGGCCTTGCGCTTGCTGCGAAGGCGGCTGGCGCACTGGTCGGCACCCTGCGGCTTTGGCCCGTCGACGCCGGCGGGGTCCAGGCTTTGCTTCTCGGTCCGCTCGCGGTCGCCAAGACATGCCGCTCGCGCGGCATTGGCCGCAAGCTCATGGCCGAGGGCTTGTTCCGCGCCTTCGCCGCGGGCCACAAGGCGATTTTGCTCGTGGGCGACGCGCCTTATTATGAGCCTTTCGGTTTCGCGCGCCGCCACACCTTGGGACTCGCTCTTCCGGGTCCGGTGGACGAGGCGCGCTTCCTTGGACTCGAGCTCGAGACGGGCGCTTTGACAAACGCCAGTGGCCTGGTCAAAGCCGCTGGGGCTTTCGATTTTTCGGCGCATCGAGTGGAGACCGAGTTCCTCTACGCCGCGTGAGCCGCGCTCGACCTCCGGCGCGGCGCTGGATCAGAAATGGCGCCGCCGCGCCTGCGTCGCTCTGACGTCACAAAATAAGACAAAGCAATGAACTGGAGCGCCGCCCGATCCAACGTTCGGGACGGCCTCCAGCGGCTCCATTCGCCTTTTTCATTGGCTCTGGCGAAGCCGCCCCCCAACTCGATCTATTGGAGATGAATCAATGTCGCAGCAATGGCCCGTGCATGGCGCAATCACCGGCCCGATCGTCCTGATCGGCTTCGGCTCGATCGGGCGCGGCGTGCTGCCGCTGATCGAGCGCCATTTCACCTTCGACAAATCGCGCTTCACGGTCATCGATCCCGAGGACAAGGACCGTCATCTTCTCGATGAGCGGGGCATCGCCTTCATCAAGCAGGCCGTCACGCGCGAAAATTTCGTCGATCTTCTGAAGCCATTGCTCACCACGGGCGGCGGCCAGCCCTTCATCGTCAACCTTTCGGTCGATGTCTCTTCCGCCGCGGTCATGCGTCTCGCTCATGAAGTCGGCGCGCTCTATGTCGACACCGTCGCCGAGCCTTGGCTCGGATTCTACACCGATACGCGCCTCACCTTGTCTGAGCGCTCGAACTACGCGCTGCGCGAGGGCGTGCTCGATGTTCGCCGCGCGCTCGGCAAAGGCCCGACGGCCATTTCTTGCTGCGGGGCCAATCCGGGCATGGTCTCCTGGTTCGTCAAACAGGCGCTCTTGAATGTCGCCGCCGATTGCGGGATCGACGCAGGCTCCCCCCAAACGCGGGAGGATTGGGCGCGGCTCGCGCATAAGGTCGGCGTCAAGGGCATTCATATCGCCGAGCGCGACACCCAACGCGCCAAGTCGCCGAAACCCATGGGGGTTTTCGTCAACACATGGTCGGTCGAAGGTTTTGTCTCGGAAGGCCTGCAGCCGGCCGAACTCGGCTGGGGCACGCATGAAAAGCATCTGCCGCCGGAAGGCAAGCGGCATCCTTTTGGGCCGGATTGCGCGATCTATCTGATGCGACCGGGCGCGGGTACCCGCGTGCGCTCCTGGACGCCGACCGCGCAGGCTCAGCATGGCTGGCTGATCACCCATAATGAGGCGATTTCCATCGCCGATTATTTCACCCTGCGCGAGGGCGGCGAACTGATCTATCGTCCGACCTGCCATTACGCCTATCGGCCGGCCGACGACGCCGTCCTTTCGCTCGACGAGATGGCCGGCGCGCAATGGCAAGTCCAGCCGAAGGCGCATATTCTCGACGAGAATGAGATCGTCGATGGAATCGACGAACTCGGCGTCCTTCTCTATGGCCACGCCAAGAACGCCTATTGGTATGGCTCGCAGCTCTCCATTGAGGAGACGCGCCGCATCGCGCCCTATCAGAATGCGACCGGGCTGCAGGTCACGTCCGCGGTTCTCGCTGGCATGGTTTGGGCTTTGGAAAACCCCGAGGCCGGAGTCGTCGAGGCCGACGAGATCGACTTCCGCCGCTGCCTGGAGGTCCAGACTCCCTATCTCGGGCCCGTCATCGGCCAATATACGGATTGGACGCCGATCAAGGATCGCGCGGTCCTGTTCCCCGAGGACATCGACGTGGAAGATCCGTGGCAGTTCAAGAATGTGATCGTGCGGTAGTGCATCATGCCGAAAAATTGCAGAGTTTTCGGACCAACATGATGAGTTGAAGGACGCGCGCCCGCTCATGCCGTGGACCCATTCACGGCATGGCTCGAAAAGGGCTCAGCGCTCCTCGAGCCAATCCTTCAGCTCCAGGAGATCGATCGCGCGCAGGGCTGTTTGCTGCAGAATGCAGTCGCCCGCGAGCGGACCTTGGATCGTCCCGTTGGGGAAAAGCTTTCGCGGCCATGCGCAGGCGAGGTCGCGGAACTCGATCCAGGCGAGCTGCGCATCCGTGAGATAGGCGCGGATCTCGTCGCTCTTCGCTAGATTTCTCGCGTCATAATAGGATTTGTTCAAAAGCTCGTCCCAGATCGTGATTTCCCGCGCGTCGCAATCGACCATCCCCGCTGTGCTGGCGCCAGCCGGGGTTTGTCGGCAAGGCTCCGCGACCTTCCCGATGCATTTACGTCGATCCGCGGCTAGCTCAGATTCGGCTAGGCAGCGCTCAATGATCGATTTTTCCGCGATGGTCGGATCCGGCCGATAGGCGTCGTCGGCGATCGCAAAGGCCGAGGAAGCGACGAGACAGGCTAAGGGGAAATGAACTTTCGCCATGGCGCGCGTCTCCGCGATCCCATGAAAAACCGTGCGACGAACGGCTATTCCGCCGCGAGCTTCGTCAAAGCCGGATCAGCGCGAAACTGGTCGAGCAGCATTTGCTCCTCCGCCTTGGCCGCTTCCAGATGCTTGGCCTTTACATGGCCGAAACCCCGGATCTTGTCCGGGATCGAGGCCAGCGCGACCGCGCTCGCATAATTGTCGCCAGATAGATTCGCAACAATTTCCTCGAGCAAAATTTGGTAGTCGACAATTAGCTTTCGCTCGATTCGACGTTCGCCCGAATAGGCGAAGAGGTCGAATGGGGTGCCGCGCAGGCCTTTCAGTCTGGCGAGCAGTTTGAACGCCCGCATCATCCAGGGTCCGAAGCTCGCCTTTAAGGGTTCGCCCTTTGCGTTCGTCCGGCCGAGGATTGGCGGCGCCAGATGGAACTCGAGCTCGAGTTCGCCGTCGAATGTCGCTTCGAGCTGGCGGACGAAGGCGCTGTCCGCATAGAGCCGCGCGACTTCATATTCGTCCTTGACCGCCATCAGCTTGAAAAGATTCCGCGCGACGGCCTTCGTGAGCGCCTCGCGGCCGTGCGTTAGCGCGCTCTCGGCCTCGGCGACCCGCGAAAGCAGGCGTCGATAGCGTTCGGCATAGGCGGCGTCTTGATAGGCGACGAGAAAACGGGCGCGGCGATCAATCAGCTCGGAAAGCGACTGCGGCTCGTTCCGCTCCGACTCTGGACGCCGCAAAGGCGCGACAATAGCGTCCACGGCGGTCGAGTCAGCGGCCATGCGCCGTCCCCAAAGGAAGGCCTGCTTGTTCATCTCGACGGCTTCGCCATTGAGCTCCAGCGCCCTCAAGATAGAGGCCTCGGCGAGCGGCACGGCGCCCTGCTGCCAAGCGTGGCCGAGCATGAACATATTGGCCGCGATGGAATTGCCCAGCAGCGCCGAGGCTATGCCGGTCGCGTCGATGAAGCGCGCGGACTCGCCCGCGGCCAGCCGGATCGCCCGCGAAAGAGATTCCGACGGCAAGGAATAGTCGGGGTTGTGCGTGAATTCGCCGGGGAAGATCTCGGCGGCGTTCACGACGACGGCCGTTTCGTTTTTGCGGATCGCGGCGAGAATGGTTTTCGAGCCGGAGACGACGAGATCGCAGCCGAGGACGAGGTCGGCCTCGCCGGCGGCGACCCTGATTGCATGAATGTCTTCGGGTTTGGCGGCGATCTTCACATGGCTAAAGACCGCGCCGCCTTTTTGCGCGAGTCCCGCCATATCGACCGTGCCGCAGCCTTTGCCTTCGAGATGCGCCGCCATGGCGAGTATGGCGCCGATCGTCACGACGCCCGTGCCGCCGACCCCCGTCACCAAGATCCCATAGGGGCGCGCGCCGATCGAGCGGATCGAAGGCTGCGGCAGGGCCGGAAAATCATGGTCCTTAGCGATGACCGCCTGTTTTGGCTTGGCGCCATGGACGGTCACAAGCGCCGGACAAAACCCCTCGAGACAGGAAAAATCCTTGTTGCAGCTCGATTGATCGATGACGCGCTTGCGGCCGAACTCGGTTTCGAGCGGTTGGATCGAGACGCAATTCGATTTGATTCCGCAATCGCCGCAGCCCTCACAGACGCGCTCATTGATGAAGACGCGCCGGTCGGGGTCCGGAAACTCGCCTCTTTTGCGGCGGCGGCGCTTTTCAGCGGCGCAGGTCTGGTCATAGATCAGAACGGTGACGCCGGAGACCGCGGCGAGCTCGCGCTGCGTCTCGTCGAGGTCCTCGCGATGGCGAATGTCGAGCCCTTCGGGCCAGTCGAGGCCGGTATGATATTTCTGCGGCTCGTCCGTCACGACGACAATGCGGCGGACGCCTTCGGCCGCGACCTGGCGCGCGATCTTGTCCACGGTGAGGCCGCCGTCGAGCCTTTGTCCGCCGGTCATCGCGACGACCTCGTTGAAGAGGATTTTGTAGGTAATGTCGACTCCGGCGGCGCAAGCGAAACGGATGGCGAGCAGGCCCGAGTGATTATAGGTGCCGTCGCCGAGATTTTGGATGACGTGCCGGCGTTTCGAGAAGGGCGCCTCGCCGACCCAATTCGCGCCCTCGCCGCCCATCTGCGTATAGCCTTCGGTGGCGCGGTCCATCATTTGCGCCATGTAATGGCAACCGATCCCCGCATAGGCGCGCATGCCTTCCGGCACTTTGGTCGAGGCGTTGTGCGGGCAGCCCGAGCAGAAATAGGGCGTGCGCACCGCGATGTCGGCGCTCGCGGCGAGATCGGCCTGCGCGCGCTCGAGCTTGCGCAGTCTCTGCTCAAGCGCTTCGTTCTGCGTGAAACGCAAGATGCGGCGGCCGATCGCGATCGCAATGTCATTGGCGTCGAGCGAGCCGGTGACCGGGAAGAGCCAGCGGCCTTGCTCGTCCTTCTTGCCGATGCAGACCGGCTGGCTCGGCGAGCCGTATAGCTCCTCGCGCAGCTGAAGCTCGATCAGCGAGCGTTTCTCCTCGACCACGATGATCAGCTCGAGCCCGCGCGCGAATTCGCGCAAGGCGGTCGGCTCGAGCGGCCAAGTGCAGCCGATCTTGAGAAGCCGAAGCCCGAACGCGTTGGCTTTGACCTCGTCAATGCCGAGATCGTCCATCGCCTGACGAACGTCGAGATAGGATTTGCCGGCCGCGATCACCCCGATCCTGGCATGCGCGCCGCCGGATGTGACGATCCGGTTCAAGCGATTGGCGCGCAGCCAAGCGAGCATGGCGTCGCGCTTGTAGTTTTGTAGGCGCTTTTCCTGCTCGAGCACGCTGTCGCGGGCCCGAATATTGAGACCGCCGGGCGGCATTGCGAAATCGAGGCGCGCGCGCATCGCCGCGCGCGCGAAGGAGACGTCGATCGACGCCGTCGATTCAATCGTGTCCTTCAGAAATTTGAGGCCGACCCAGGCGCCGGTGAAACGGCTCATGGCGAAGCCATAGAGCCCGAAGTCGATAATCTCCTGCACGCCGGCTGGGGAAAGAATCGGCATCATCACGTCGACGAAGGTGAATTCCGATTGATGCGCGGTCGTGGAGGATTCCGCTGTGTGGTCGTCGCCCATCAGGGCGAGCACGCCGCCATGCTTCGACGCGCCGGCGAGATTCACATGGCGGAAGACGTCGCCGGATCGATCGACGCCCGGCCCCTTGCCGTACCAAAGCGAGAAGACGCCGTCGAAGCGGCCCTCGCCGCGCATCTCCGCCTGTTGCGCCCCCCAGATGGCGGTCGCCGCGAGATCCTCGTTGAGGCCGGGCTGAAACCGAATGTCGTTGGCGTCGAAGACGCGTTTGGCGCGATGGAAATTATGATCGAGTCCGCCGAGCGGCGAGCCGGGATAGCCGGAAATAAAGCCGGCCGTATTGAGCCCCGCTTGACGGTCGATCTCTTTTTGCATGAGGAGGAGTCGGACGATCGCCTGCGGCCCGGAGACGAAAATGCGCTCCTTGGTCAGGTCGTACTTGTCGTCGAGCGTGACGGATTTGAGGGCCTCGAAGAGGTCGAGCGGGCCTTTGACCACGTCCGCCATCGTTCATGCCTCCTGCCGGGCGCGGGGCCACGGCTCTGCGGCCTCGTCCGCCGCATTCATTGGTATAAGCCGGCTAGGCTCGCTTTCCAAGGCTTGGCCCGGTTTTCCACCGCTCATGCGGAAAGACCGGCGCGGCCGCCCTTCGCGTGCTGGTGCAGGAGCGCTTGACGCGCCAAGTAACGCGAGATGCTCCGAGAATTGCTTCCTGGAGCGCGACCAGATCAAATCGACGTCATGGGTCAACAAGAAAGCAGCTCATAAACAAAGAGATGGAGCATGCCATGATCCAAGGAGGCGATCAACTTACTCTGAACGCGCTAATTGCCGACGCAGCTCGGATAGGGCGGCCCTTCGCCCTGCGTCACGCTGCACAACTTGATGGGTTGAAGCTTTTTGAGCCTATCATCCCATATAGAGCGGTCCAATGTTAACGGTAATTTCGACGCAGGTCCGCGCTGCGCCCATTGCACTGTGTAATAATCTTTTTCACCTTTGATGGTTATGATGAGAGCGGTCTCGCTATGCGGATGATTTGCTGCGGGAGCCGTTCCGCAACTCGCGACCACGACGAACGCGTCATAATCGCCGAGCTCGATCGCGCCCAGATCTAGAAGCTTAAACGAGCTAGGGCATGCCTTTTCGAAACCGTCGGCCATTGCAAAAGCGAGCGCTCGCGGCGACGCCTGCGGATTGGACGCCATGTCCTTCATTCCAGTGTCCGTAAGCATCTCGGTCCAAATCTCCGCCGATTCGCCCTCAGGCACGAACTCATGAATAAAAAAACTGCCGTTTTGGGTGAGATCTTCGAAAACCGGTTTGAAGCCCTTTGGGAAAGAACGGACGACCAGCTGGCTGAAAATCGGCGTCACCTGCGTGATCGTGTGGCCCTCTCGCCTCAATTTTTCGATCTCGCCTTCCGACGCCTTTTCAGCGCCGTAAGCGGAAGCGGCCCATGCGGCGTAGCCAGCTAGGGCCAAGACCTTAAAATTAAAGAACAAACGCCTATCCATAGGTGTCGAGGGAAAATCCCGCCAAAGAAATCTGCGGAAATTTATTGCGCCGGCTCGAAAAGCTTCATGCGCCGGTAGGCGTATTCAGGAATCTCGCTAGAAGCCTCCGCCGCGACGTCGGCCACTTTGCCGTGATGCGGCGAGAGATGGCACACGGGGTCGGCCTCACGCGCGTCGCCGGCGAGCGCGAGCGCCTGGCAGCGGCAGCCGCCGTAGTCAATGGTCTGACGATCGCAGGAGCGGCAAGGCTCGCGCATCCAATCGGTTCCGCGAAAGGCGTTGAACGCCGGCGAGTTGAACCAGATGTCTTCGAGCGAGCGCTCCCGCACGTTCCAGAATTCGAGGCCGGGAATCGTCTCCGCCGCATGGCAGGGAAGCGCCTTGCCGGAGGGCGTGACATTCAAGCCGCGCTTGCCCCAGCCGCCCATGCAGGCCTTGGGATAGCGCGCGTGATAATCCGGAATCACATGGTCGATCACGATGACTCCCGCATAAGTCTTGCGGAGCGCTTCGACCTCGGCGATGGCGGTTTCCGCCTGCGCCGCCGTCGGCATGAGCGCGGCGCGATTGATCATGGCCCAGCCGTAATATTGCGTGTGCGCGACCTCGACCCGGCGCGCCCCGAGCGCCACGGCGAGCTCCACCATCTTGCCGGCGCGCTGGACATTCGCGCGATGAATGACCGCGTTGACGGTGAGCGGCAGGCCGGCGCGGGCGATCCAAGCTGCGGCGGACTGCTTGCGCGCGAAGGCGCCTTCATAGCCGGCGATGCGGTCGGCGGACCCCGCCTCGGAATCCTGGATCGAGAGCTGAGCGTGGTCCAGTCCCGCTTCAGCGAGCGCATTGACAAGCGCCTCGGTGAGGCCGACGCCGGACGTGATCAGATTGGTGTAGAGGCCGACTTTGGCGCAATGCGCGACGATCTCGACGAGATCTCGCCGGGCTGCGGGCTCGCCGCCGGACAGATGGGCGTGGAGCACGCCGAGGGCCGCCGCTTGCGAAAAAACATCTTTCCAGATCGCCGTATCGAGCTCGTCCGAGCGCGGCTCTAGAGCCGGCGGGTTGGAGCAATAGGGACATCCGAGCGGGCAGCGATGCGTCAATTCGGCCAGCAGGCCGACCGGCGCTGGGATGCGTTTCGCGTCGGCGTTCATAGGTCCACCATCCTCTTGGCGGCGAGGTCGTCGAGCAGCGCGCGGACATCCGCCTCGACCCGCGCGCGGTCGGCCGAAAAAGTCGCGGCCAGATCGTCGACGATCGCATCGAAGGTGGCCTCGCCGTCGCAGCGCTGCAAGATGGCGACGGCGATAGCGTCGGCCTTGACCACGCGCTCGGGGGCGAGCAAAAGCCATTCGCCGCGCGTCTCGTCATGCTTCAGCCTCACCCCTCTGGGAAGTCGGGGCTTGGACGGAGCGGCCTCGCGAATTGGCTCATTCATGCGGCTTTGATCCTAACGCGCGATTTGAAATCGCGCCATGCTGGACAGGTCCGAAGGATGAATCCTGTCTTTAAAGGCCATTCCTCGCCGCCGTCCAATCGCAAATCGAGCCGCACGGAGAGGCTCCGGCGGCTCGAAGGAAATGCTGGCGCGGTCTTGCTGCGTGAAGATCGGGTTTGAGGGGACGCGGCGGAGATCTCGCTCGCGACCCTTGCCGGCCATGGGCCGGCGCCGAATTCGCACGGGCTCCGGAAGGACCCGGCCGCGCCGGACTATTCAGGCCCAGCCGTTAGATTTCGGCGGAGGCGTAGCTCGTCACTTCCATGCCGATGCAAACTTCAACGATGATGGGGGTCGTCCAAGCCATATTACCCTCTGTCTTTGATCAGTGTTGCGAATTGCCGGGCGCTTTTCGTTTCCATACCCTGAACGGATCGTGCCCGTTCGGGGCCGGAGACTAGCACCAAGCTTCGCGCGGCGCCATGGCTTTTTTTGCGCGATTTGACGCGCAGCCGCGATCTAGCGCAGCCCCCGATCGGAGAATTAAATTCTTGCTTTCAAGGAACAATCCGCTTCGGCGTGACGACGCTTGCGATTCAAATCAAAGCCAGCTGCGTTCGGCTGCTGTCTTTGCTTCGTAGCTTTCAATTTTCTTGGCCTTTTCCATGGTCAAGCCGATGTCGTCGAGGCCGTTCATGAGGCAATGCTTGCGGAACGGGTCGATGTCGAATCGAATGACCCCGCCATCGGGGCCGCGAATCTCCTGAGATTCGAGATCGATTGAGAGCGTGGCATTGGCGCCGCGCGCGGCGTCGTCCATGAGCTTGACGAGATTTTCGCGCGAGACCTTGATCGGCAGGATGCCGTTCTTGAAGCAATTATTGTAAAAAATATCGGCGAAGCTCGTCGAGATAACGCAGCGAATGCCGAAATCGAGCAGCGCCCAGGGCGCATGTTCGCGCGACGAGCCGCAGCCGAAATTATCCTCGGCGACGAGAATTTTGGCGTTGCGATAGGCCGGCTTGTTCAGGACGAAATCGGGGTTCTCGGAGCCGTCGTCCTTGTAGCGCATCTCGGAGAAAAGGCCTGCGCCGAGGCCCGTCCGCTTGATCGTCTTCAAGAATTGCTTCGGGATGATCATGTCGGTGTCGATATTGGTGATCCCGAGAGGCGCGGCGACGCCGGTGAGCGACGTGAATTTTTCCATTTGGGCGGGGTTCCAGGTCTTAGGAGCGTCGCCGTCGAGCAGCTACGAGACGCTTGTATTGCCAGATTGGCCGAGATCACCATGCTTTTGGACGGAAAGGTCCACAAACATGCAATGTGATCGGGTTTTGAAGACGAAAGCGGGCTTTTACGCCGCCGAGCGCGTGTTCTAGCAAGTGCGCCGACCCGGAGCAAATGAAGCCGACCCGGCCGAACGAAGACGTCCGGCCGGGATGAGCGCGAGCTTTGGGGTCGACCTTGTTCGGCTCGATCGATGGGTTGCGATCCGGTCAGGTGGGTAGCGCCCCACCGTCGGAGCAAATCGATCCACCAGCTTATTGATTTTATGGGCTGGCCGACCCCAACGCTCGAAAACCGAGCGTCGGGGTTTGACCACTATCGACGGACCAATTCGCCGCCTGCGGGCTGGAGGTCGATTTCGATCTTTTCGACCCTTCCGGTGAAGGCGAAGGGCGTTTCGTAGCTCTGCGAAACGGCGGAGCCGCTGTCCTTGCCGACGTCGAAGGGCTCGGTGATGGCGCTGCCGAAGCTGCCGAATTTGCTGAAACGCCTTTGCGCGACCTCGACCCCGTCGACAAAGAGGCGTCCGGTTCCGGGAGCGTTTTTCGGCGCCAGCAGAGGCGGCAGCCCCGAAGCCGGCCGAGGATCGGCCTCGAAGACGAAATCGATGCGCGCCTTGCCCAATGGCAAAGGTTGCGCCGATTCCAGGGTCTCGTGGATCTTGCCGAAAGTGTTCGCTTCATAGATGAGCTTGCCGTCCTTCACGAACAGGCTATAGCCGCCATAACGCCCGCCTTGCGCGACGATCACCCCTTCGACCGGCCCTTCCGACGCATCGATATAAGCGGTCAGCCGATGCGAGCGTCCGCCGACGTCGGGCACGGCATGGCCCGGCAAGCGCTCGACCCCAGAGAGATAGACGAAATGCGATTTTCCGGCGACTGGCGAAGGCGCTCCCACGGGCAGGGGCACCAAGGGGTAGACCCCATTGCGGCGAGCCTCCCAGTCGAATTCGGCCTTGAGTTCCCGCAGCTTCTCGGGGAATTTCTCGGCGAGGTCATGCGCCTCGCTGAAATCCTCGGCGACATTGTAAAGCTCCCAGCGATCATTCTCGAAACCGCCGCGGAACACTTTTGAGATGTCGGTGAATAATTCCCAAGGCGCATAGTGCCGCGCGCCGGCCACCCAGCCGTCCTTGTAGATCGCGCGATTGCCGAAGATCTCGAAATATTGCTTCGTGTGCAGGCTCTTCGCCGCCGGGTCCGCAAAGCTCGCGACCAGGCTCTTTCCCTCGAGCGGAATTTGCGCCGCGCCGTCGACCTTGTCGGGAAAGACAATTCCGGCGGCCTCGTAGATCGTCGGCGCGACGTCGTTGACATGGCTGAATTGGCTGCGAACGATGTCGGCGTTTTTCGTGTGGCCGGGCCAGGAGATCACCAGTCCGTCGCGCGTGCCGCCGAAATGCGAGGCGATCTGCTTCATCCATTGAAACGGCGCCGTCGTGGCCCAGGACCAGCCGGCGGCATAGTGATTGTCGTAGAGCGGGCTGCCGAGATCGGACAGATGCGAGAGCATCTCCGGAGCCTCGTCTCGCGAGCCGGTCAGCGTCGCGAAATTCGCGTCGGACCCTTCGAGGCCGCCTTCGGCGCTGCCGCCATTGTCGCCGACCACATAGATGACAAGCGTATTGTCCGCCTTGCCGGAGTCGGCGATCGAGCGCAACAAGCGGCCCACTTCATAATCCGTCTGAGAGAGGAAAGCCGAGTAGACTTCCATTTGATGCGCGTAGAGCTTCTTCTGATCGGCGGTCAACGAATCCCACGCCGGCAGGCCGTCGGGCCGAGGGGTCAGCTCCGTATTGGCCGGAATGACGCCGAGCTTCTTTTGGCGGGCGAAAGTCTCCTCGCGCAATCGGTCCCAGCCCTGGTCGAACTGGCCGCTATATTTGGCGATCCATTCCTTGGGCACATGGTGCGGCGCGTGCGTCGCGCCTGTCGCGAAATAAAGGAAGAAAGGCTTTTCGCTCGCGACCGCGTCATGCTGATGCAGCCAATGAATGGCGTCGTCGACGAGATCGGTTGTGAGGTGATAGCCCTGCTCGGGTTTTTTCGGCGCATCGACCGGCGTCGTGTTGCGATAAAGGGTCGGCTCCCACTGGCTCGTCTCGCCGAACATGAAGCCGTAATAATATTCAAATCCGAGTCCCGTCGGCCAATGATTGAAAGGCCCCGCCGGATTGATCTCCCAATCGGGCGTGTTGTGCCATTTTCCGAAAGCCGCCGTGCTGTAGCCGTTGAGGCGCAGGATCTCGGCGATCGACGCCGTCTCCTTCGGCCAGATGGAATTATAGGCGGGATAGCCCGCCGCGACGTCGGCGAGATTGCCAAACCCTGTTTGATGATGATTGCGGCCGGTCAACAAGGCCGCGCGGGTGGGCGAACAAATCGCAGTCGTGTGGAATTGATTGTAGCGCAGGCCGCCGGCGGCGAGCCTGTCGAGTTCCGACGTGGCGGCCGGTCCGCCAAAGGTCGCCGCAGCGCCGAACCCCACGTCGTCGAGCAGGATCAGAACGATATTCGGAGCGTCGGCCGGCGCGCGCGGCGACGCAGGAAAGGCGGGAACGGATTGCTCCCGCGTGTCCGCGATCTTGCCCTGAAACGGCGTTGAAGGCTTTGGCAGGGTCTCTTCGGCCCGGCTGGCCGCGTCGGCGAAAGGGATAAGGCCAAGCGCCAGCGCCATGGCCCTGAAGCACAGGAACTTTTTCATTTTCAGCATGCCTCGAAAGAAGAACGGTCGAGCGGAGAGCGGGCTCGAGAGCGCGATAGCGCCGAAGCATCAGCGCTCTCAGGCCATGGTGGAGGGCCTGGCGGGAGTTGGCCGAGAGAAGCTGTCAAAAGCACGCCGCCGGGCGGCGTTCTCGACGATGGGCCTTGAAAGGCGGCGACGGATTTCCGGTCGCGCGGCGCGCAATAGGCGGATCGGCCGCGCTGACGGGGAGAGAGCCGATCCAAGATCATTGTGGTCCGCTACGTCGGTTTTCGCGCAACTCGGGAATCGCCCTGCGCCGCGGCGGCGCCACTTGTTCGGCGGCGCCGCATGGGATGACGTTAGACCATAAAAATATTTAATGTCTATAGATTTTATGCATTTTAAGCGCGCCGACGCCTACGTGGAAGCGCGCTTTCGCGAGACGCGAGATTAGGCTTACGCAACGCTTTCCTCGATCGCCTGCATATCGTCGTCGGAGAGGCCGAAATGATGGCCGATCTCATGCACGAGGACATGGGTGATCACGGCGCCGAGCCCATCCTCCTGGTCCGCCCAGAAATCGAGGATTGGTCGCCGATAGAGCCAGATCATATTGGGAAACTGGCCGGTCACGGGCGTTGCTTCGGATTGCGCCCGGCCGCGGCCGCGGAACAGTCCCAAGAGATCATATTCGCTCTCGCATTGCATATCGTCGAGCGTTTCGTCGTCGGGAAAATCTTCGACCTGGATCACGAGGCCCTCGCAAAGGCGGCGAAAATTGTCCGGAAGCGCCGCGAAAGCCGCCTCCGCCAGCCGCTCGATGTCGTGGAGCGCGGGCGCGGTCAGGTCCGATAGGTTGCTGGTTTCAAGGGTCATTTTATGGGTTTCCGCGCGGCGCCCGATCGCGCCGCCTCAACCGAACGTAGAGGGCGCCTGCGCCGCCATGCGGGCGAGCGGCCTCCTCGAAGCCGATGACAATGGCATGATATTCGGGCCCGCGCAGCCATTGCGGCACGTTCCGCCGCAGCACGCCGGAATCGCCGTCTTCCGCGCCGCCGCGCTCGCCCTTGCCGGTCACCACGAGAACGAGGCGCGCGCCGTCTCTTTGCGCGCGGGATAGGAATTGGCGCAGGGCGACAAAGGCCTCCTGCCGGCGCATGCCATGAAGATCGATCGCGGCATCGGGCGCCGCCAGGCCGCGCGACAGCTTTTGCCGAAGTCGCCGCTCGAGCGGCGCCAGCGGCGGCGGCTTTTGCGAGCGGGGCGTCGCCGCGGGGGCGGCCGGGGCGATCTCCGCAGCGACGGCGGGCGCGGGGTCGACGGAGGGAGCAGCCATGCCTTCGACCGGCGCGGGCTTCGGCAAAAGATGGCCGCGCCGCGGCTCCACAGTCTTGGCGACGGTGAGCCAAAGCTCGATCTCCTCGGCGGTGAGCCGGCGCGCGCGGGCCCTGCCGAAAGACGACATGCTTTCCTTCACCGTGAAAAACCTTCTTCCGTCGGAAGAAAAACGATAAATTCCCCCGCGTCGCGAATATCGCCTGCGCGCGCGCCTGCGTCATCCCCCGAGCCGAAAAAAATATCCGCCCGCGCCGGACCGATGATCGCCGAGCCGGTATCCTGCGCGACCATGAGCCGCCGGAACGGCGAAGGCGCGGAACTGGCCCAGGGAATCTTTGCATCGATCCAGACCGGCGAGCCATAAGGCCAAATCGTCCGGTCGACGGCGATGGAGCGGAGCGGCGCGAGATTGACGCCTTGCCCGCCAATCGGGCCATCGGCCGGATCCAGCGTCGGGTCGAGCGCGAAGAACACATAGGATTTGTTGCGCTGCATGAGCGCGCGCCCGGCTTGGCCCGGCTCTTGGCCGTGGTCGCGCACCCAGGCCTTGAGCCGGGCGAGGGACATTTCAGCCTCGGCGATTTCGCCCGCCTCGATCAGAACGCGGCCGATCGACGTATAGGGCTGGCCGTTGCGTCCGGCATAGACGAGACGAAGGAGCCGTCCATCGGGGAGGCGGACGCGGGCTGAGCCCTGCACCTGGATGAGAAAAACCTCGATTGGATCGCTGAGCCAAACGATCGGCGCGGCATGGCTTGCGATCGCGCCGGACTCGATTGCGGCGCGGTCGGGATAGGGGGCTGCGCCATCGGCGGCGGCGGGCAGATCCGCGGGGCGCGAAAGAAGAGGCGCGGTGAACGCCGCGGTCCGCGTCAGGGAGCCTTTGACGACGGGCTCGTAATATCCTGTGAAAAAGCCGAGCTTATGCCCTTTCGAAGCGCGCGTCTCGACCCGGTAGGGCCTGAAATGCGTCTCGAAGAAACGCCGCGCTCGAGCGCGATCCCCCAAGGGCTCGGTCAAGGCGGCCCGGCAGACCGCGAGAAGAGCAGGGGAGGATGCGACCGCCTGGCGTAAAACAGGGCGAGCCGCAACCATCGCCGCACAAGAACGCCGGAAGACCGAGAAGGCTTCGATATGATCGTCAACGGCGAAGCCGTCGAGATCCGCGAAAGACAGTTCGCTCAGCGCGAAGTCTTGAGTCGCACGGCTCATGCGATGATAGACCGACACCGGCGGGCGGCTCTCATCGGAAGTCGCCGCGACCCTCGCGCCAGATGCTCAGGAGACATCGGATTCCGATGCCTGAATGTCGAAAAAGGCGATCAATTTTTTTAGAATATTGCTTAGGACCCGGTTCTGGTCGCGGTCAGTCGCCAATTTGGATCGCGCGAGCCGACGTCCCGAGAATAGGTCCATATATCTTTGATCTCGATGACCTTATCGGCGCTTCCCTCGATCACGGCGCCGTCCTGGCCGCGCGTCGCGGTGATGATCTGCGCGGCGTAGCGCAAGGTAATGAGCGCGGTGCGCCCCGAAAGCTCGGCGTCGTCGATGACGGCCTTGTCGATCGAGACAAAGGTCGTCTCGACCTTCTCGCCGCGCTTTTCACGTTCGCCGATCGCCGCTGAGAAGCTATCGTAGACATCCTTGGCCAGGAGATTCTCCAGCACCGGACGATTGCCTGCGGCGAAGGCGGAAACGATCATCTCATAAGCGGCCTTGGCCCCGTCCAGAAAGGGCTGAACCGCGAAGGACGGATCGGCCGCCGCGATCGCGTCGAGCCCGGTCCAGGTCTTAGACCCGGGCTCGGCAAAGCCCTTCCAGCGGTCGTCCGGACTGGCGGGCGCGCCCTCGCGCGTCGCGACAGGAATATCAGGCGCGCCCGGCAGAACCACGATGTTGTCGTCACGCCGCGGCGGCGCGGCGACGCGTTCGGGAGCGCGGCTCACGAAGGGATTGCTCGGCGGCTTTTCTGTTCCGCTCCGCGTCCCGAGAATGGAGCGCAGCTTCCAGATCACAAAAACTGCGAGGAGCGCGAATATGATCGTCGTAGCGTCGAATGAATCTTGCATCGCTCTACTTGAGGTCTGATTTTCGCTCAGGGCGGGTTCGCCATAATACGAACTTTAACATATAATCCTATTTTGGGAGAGAAAGGCGGAAATCGGGGCATGGCGACGGCCGTGCCGTGGCTCTTGATCGGATGGTGCGCGCATGCGTCTCCCGACTCAGCTTATGCTCGGCTTTGCGATCTGGCTGATCGCGGAGATCGTTGTCTTCGGCATGATCGTTGAAATTCTAAGTTTCAGCGGCGCTGTTCTTCTCTGCCTCATGACGAGCCTCGCCGGCGCGGCCATGCTGCGGCGGCTCGGCCTCTCGGCCGCTTTTCGGTTGCGCAAGGCCCTCGCCAATCGTTCGCAGGAGCAGGCCGGCCTTTCGCGCGAGGCTCTCCTCGACGGGACCCTCGCCGGGCTCGGCTCGATCCTGCTGATCTTGCCGGGTTTCGTCTCGGACTTCATCGGTTTGGCTCTGACCGCGCCATCGATCAGATTCTGGGTGACGGAGCGGATTCGGGTCGGCAAATATGCAGCCCCGCCCGACGGCCGTCGTCCCGCCGCGCCGAAAGTCATCGATCTCGCCGCAAAAGACTGGACCCGCGTCGAGGAGCCAGTTTCACAACGGCGGCGCACCCCTCCTGATCCAGCTTAGAGCGATTTATCCGACATCTTACGAGAACTCGCTCCAACTCGTTGATCCGGAACGAGTTCTCGTCGATTGGACGGATCCATCCAATGAGCGCGCGTTCTAGGAAGAGGCGCGCTCCTCCCGCGCCTCGCCGCGTTCCTTATCCACCGTTGGGCGGCGATGGTCGAACACCGCGCGGGCCAGCGAGAAGAGAGGAGAAGCGAGCCGGTTCAGATCTTCCGCCCGTTCGACGAATCGGCCGCCGCGCGTCAATTCTCGGTCGAGCGCGGCCATGGTCGCGGCCAATCCCTTGTCCTCGTCGCGGAACCAAACCCCGAGAACCCGGGTCCAGGCCAGCGCCAATCCTTGCAGCTTGAGGCCGCCGACGACGCCTTCCGAATCGACGCCCGCCGCTTCCAGCATGAAGCGCATCGAATTGACGAGGACGCCGTTCAAAGCGGCGGCGCCGAGCGGATCGCGCCGCGCCCAATCCCAAACGCCTTCGAGCCCGAGCTTATAGGGCGCCAAAGCGTCAAGCCGGCGCATCAGCACGTCGAACAGGCGCTCCTTGGCCGGCTCGCCGAGAAGATCGTCGCCTGTTCCTTCGAGAACAATTCGGTCGATCTTGCGCGAGAAGGCTGCGAGCGCGGCCCCTTTGGATGGAAAGCAATCGCGGAAAGTTGAGAGCGAGACATTCGCCCGGGTCGCGACGTCCGAGATCGTGATATCTTCCCAATTGCGCTCGCCGGCGAGTTCGAGCAACGCATCGACGATGGCGGCCTTGGGATCTTGCGGCGCAGGCGCGATATCCTTCGCGCCGAGCGCTCCGAACGCGGCTGTCGCGTCGTCGTCATCCTTGTCGACCATCTCCGCCTCCGAGGTCCTTGGCCATTGTCGCTGTCGCTTATCTAGCGCCTCGACGCCTCAGTTCCAAGGCGCCTGGCCAGGGCGCGCCCTCGCTTATTCGGCCGTCAGCGCCTTATGGGCGTCGGCGCAGGATTCCTCCACCGGAATGAATCGGGCGTTGCGCAAGGCCATGTTGCAGCCGGACCGATTGGTGCCTCGCAAGCTCGACACGAAGCCGGGAAAAATGAACACGCTTCCGAATGGCGAGGTGAAGGCGACAAAGCCGAATTGCTTGGGGTCGCCCGCGATGGAGGCGCATTTTTGCCAGGCCCGAAGTTCCTCTCCATTGGTCAGGACGAGCAGGCATTTGGATTGATTGAGATCGACCAGGGCCTGGACTTCGGAGGCGCGGACATAATTGACGACCCCCTCGACATGGGTCGACAGCGCCAGAAAAGGGTCATGATCCGCGGCGGCGGCTTCCCCGGCGAGAAATATCTGCGCCGCCGCGGCCGCGTAGCGACGGCGCCGACTCAAAAGCGCTTTCGGGCCGCGCGTCATCCAGAGAGGGCCTCGCCGCGCCGCCGCGCCGCCGCCGCGGCGCGCTCGATCAGCGGCGCAAGGCCGTCTTCAGCCATCAGCACTTCGAGCGCCGCAGCCGTCGTTCCGCCGCGCGAAGTCACGCTCTCGCGCAATTCCGTGGGCGTACTGTCGGGGCTACGGAACAGAAGCTCGCCCGAACCCTCGACCGTCGCACGGGCGAGCCGGGCCGAGACATCCTCGGGAAGGCCCAAAGCCGCTCCGGCTCGGGCCAGGCATTCGGTCAAATAGAAGACATAGGCCGGGCCCGAGCCTGAGACGGCCGTGACGGCGTCGATCAGGCGCTCGTTGGGGAGCCATTCGAACCGGCCGGCGGCGCCGATCAAAGCTTCCGCCAAAGCCCGTTGCGCCGGGCTCGCCGAATCGCTTGGGCAGAGCGCGGAGATCCCGCGCCCGACCGCGGCGGGAAGGTTGGGCATGGCCCGGACGACGGCCCCGGCGCGCGGAAAACGCGCCGCGATATTGGCGATGGTCTTGCCGGCGAGGATAGAAACGACGAGCGTCCCCGCGCCGGCCAGCGGCTCGAGCGCGCCCGCCTCGTCGAGCGACTGCGGTTTGATCGCAAGGACGAGAACCTCTGGCGGCTCCGTGGGCGCATCGAGCGCAAAACCTTTCTCGGCGGCGAGCGCAGCGATGAGCGGCGACGGCTGCGGATCGAGCACGGCGATGCGGCGTGGATCGATCCCCTGGTCGAGCCAGGCGCGCAACAAGGCTCCCCCCATCTTGCCGGCGCCGGCGAGGACGAGCGACGAGGGGAAGCGATCCGCCGTGGCCTCCGCCATCTCTAGGCTTCGCCCTTGGTCTCGAGCATGACCGTGTCGATCGCCTCGCGGCCGGTCTTGCCCGCCCAGACCACGAATTGAAAGGCCTGGTAGTAGCGCTCGCAGGCGCGCACCGCGCTCGCGAGAACGGTCTGGCATTGGGGGCCATTCAGCGCAGCGCCGCCGGCGAGAAGCAGCGCATGGCGGAACATCACGACCCCTTCATTTGGCCACATGTCGAAATGGCCGACCCATAATTGCTCGTTGATCAGCGAGATCAGGCTCGTGAGCTCGACTTTGCGAAGCGTCGGCGCCTTGAGGTCGAAGGCGCAGGCGACGTGCAAAGCCTCGAGGTCGGAAAGCCAAGTGAAGGCGATATTGTAATCCGTCCAGCTTCCCGCGACAGAAATCGAAATCTCATCCTCGTCGTCGCGATCGAAAGGCCAACGGTTATGCGCCGCGAGTCTTTCGATCAGGTCGACAGGATGTTCCGTGCGCGTGGCTTCGAATTGTAAAAGGGACATTCCGGGACCTTTGGGACATTGCGGATTCGAAGCAAGCGCTTCGAGGGACGCGGCGAGCGGCGAGACGAAAAGATCCGAATCACGCGCTAGAAGCGCGACTCACATGAATTTCAATCGGTCTTTGCTTAAGGAATCACAACGTGGCGGCTCTATGCAACAGGTCCGCGGGATATTGTCCCCAATAGAACGGGTTTCTGACTCGGGAATGGATTCCGCGATTGTGCTGACGGGCCGCGAACCGTTCGGCGCGATCCGAGCAAGGCCAACGATTTCCGCGTTCAACGCGTATTGCGGGGAGGCGCGCGCATCGGCATAGTGTCGGCCATGAAACCGCCGCCCCGGACACTCGTCTTTTGGATCGCGACTCTCGTCATCGTCTTCGCGGCGGTCGTGCTGTTGCGCGAAATTCTGCTGCCCTTCGTGGCGGCGATCGCCCTCGCCTATCTGCTCTCCCCGGTGGTCGACCATCTTGAAAGGCTCGGCCTGAACCGCGCGGTCGCGACGCTTGCGATCATCGGGCTCTTCTTCGGCTCGGTCATCACGGCGATCCTCTTCCTCACGCCTGTGCTCGGCGCCGAGATCGCTCTGTTCATCGATAAATTCCCGGCCTATGTCGCGCAGCTGCAGGCCTTCGCCGAAGATCCGAGCCGTCCCTGGCTGCGCAAGATCGTCGGCGAAGGGCTGACCGAGGCTGAGCAGGCGACGGGACAGATCGCGCAGCTCGGGGCCGGCTGGGTCACGAGCATACTCGGCTCCTTATGGTCGGGCGGGCAGGCGCTGATCTCGATCTTTTCGCTCCTGGTCGTCGCCCCCATCATCGCCTTCTATCTGATCCAGGATTGGCAAGGCATTCTCGCGACGCTCGACCGCGCGGTTCCGGCGGCTTATCGCGAGGAGGTCCGCCATCTGGCCGGCGAAATCAACGGCACGATCGAGGCGTTTCTGCGCGGCCAGGGGACGATCTGCCTCGTTCTCGCGATCTATTACGCCTTGGCCTTGTGGCTGATCGGCCTCAACCACGGCCTGCTGATCGGGCTAGCCGCTGGCTTCGTGAGCTTCGTGCCCTATCTCGGCCTGCTGACTGGACTCGTGCTGTCGGTCGTGGTTGCGATCCTGCAATTTTGGCCGAGTTGGAGCGCCATTCCGGTCGTGGTCGGTGTTTTCGTGGTTGGCCAGGCCGTCGCTGATTACGCGCTTTCGCCCTATCTCGTCGGCGCGCGCATCAAGCTTGATCCTGTGTCCGTGATCTTTGCGATTTCGGCTTTCGGCTATCTTTTCGGCTTCGTCGGCCTCTTGATCGCCGTGCCGTTGGCGGCGGCGATCGGCGTTGTCTTGCGTTTCGCCGTCGCGCATTATTCGACCGGTCCGGAAGCTGAACTCGGCGTGGCCGCGCGTATGGCGCATGGCGGCGTGGCGGCGAAAGCCCTGGTCCAAGGTCCCGCGGATCCGAAATCGCGCTGAAAAGCCAGATTTTCAAAAATCCGCTTTTGGGGCCATCGGCCGCTCTTGCCCGCTCGATTCAAGAGGCTCGTCACCGCGGAAAAGCGGGCGCTTCTTTTTATCGGGTCGAGCCGCGCGCGCCGTTCTTATCGGGAGGGGCGCCGGCCCCATGACAAGAAGAGCGCTGCGATCGCGACCAGGACCATGACGCCGAGGAGAATGAGCAAGGTCGATTCCTCCAGCCAGGCGATCGCCGGCACGCCGAGCCCGAGTATCGCTCCGACCAGGCAAATGCGCCATGACGAGACATGAATTCCCGCCGTGAACGTGCCGAGCGCCAAAACGGTGAGCGCCATGAGGGCGCTCGCGTCGGAATTCATGATCTTGCGCACATCGGCGACGAAAACGAGATCCATCGCCAGGATGACGGCGATCCAATGGAGGACCTGCGTCCGGATCAACCGCCAATGCGCCGCGCGGCCCTCGACCTCGGGCCAATGCGACGCCACGCAAATCGCGGCGAAGCATGGGACCAGGATCATCCAATAGGTCGTCATGGACTGGCGGCCGACGCTCGTATAGGCGACGCCGAACAGAGTAAGAATCAGCATCGCGAAATAGGGCCATTCACGCAAAAGCGCGCGCAAGCTCCAACGCGATGCGGCCTCGTCTTCCATATCGTAATCCGCCATGGCGCGGCTCCAGGGGCTCTAGTTGCGCCGACCGCCTGTCTTCAAAAAAGGCCGACGGCAAGAGAAACGAAAGGAAGCGCGCTCAAAGGCCGCGCTCGGGCCATGGAGGGCGCGAAACATTGCGCCGGCCTTGCCGCCCGGCGCCCCTATTTTCTTGGGGGCTTTTCCTTGGCGGCGAGCTCGGCCTCGATGACCGCGAGCCTACGGCTCAGCTTCTCGTTTTCGTCGCGCGCCGTCGCGGCCATCTGCTTGACCGCTTCGAACTCCTCCCGCGTCACAACGTCCATGGTCGCGAGAAAACGCTCCATTTGACTTTTCATCGCGGTTTCGGCTTCGCGGCGGACGCCTTGGGCGACTTCGGTCGCGTCCGTCATGAGACGCGCAAAATCCTCGAAAACTCGGTTCTGCGACATAAATCGACTCCGTTGAGGCGCTCCCCGATCGCGGCGATTGACGCTCTCGGGCGGGACTCGTGCGATTTCGAGAAGCTTCCCTTCGGATCGCTTCATTCGATCGAAAAGGGACCGCTCAGCTTCAAAAAATTGGCGACATGTTCACATAGATAGAGCCCGTCGACCCCGTCTCGAACAGGCTCCTGAAAAGCGGGAGCAGGCCCACGCCGATAAAACCGTTCGATCCGTCGTGTTCGCGCTCTTATGCGCGCCCGTTTAGCATATCCGCCGTCCCGTGCGGGAATTTTTCTGACATAGGAAGGTAACGGTCTTGAGGCAGAATTAGGGGCCCCTGCTTGACGCGGTTTCGCCCGCATCGCATCACCGCGGGACATCGGAGCGCCCATGCTGAGCCTCATTGCCTATCCTGCCATCGATCCGGTTCTGATCACGATCGGACCTTTTCCGATTCGTTGGTATGCGCTCGCTTATGTCACGGGCCTGGCGCTCGGCTGGGCTTATGCGCGAGCCCTGGTCCGCAATGGCGCCTTGTGGCGCGGGACGCCGCGCCCAGACGTCGCCTGCATCGACGATCTTCTTTTCTATGCGGCGATCGGGGTCATTCTCGGCGGCCGCATCGGCTATGTCATCTTCTACAATCCGGTCTTTTTTCTCGAGCATCCCGAGGAAATCCCCGCCGTCTGGCATGGCGGCATGGCTTTTCACGGCGGGGTCGTCGGAACGGCGATCGCGGTCTATGTCCTCGCGAGGCGCAGAGGCGTGTCGGTCCTGAGCCTCGGCGATATTTGCTGCGCCGTCGCGCCCATAGGGCTCTTTCTCGGGCGCATCGCCAATTTCATCAAGCCGGAGCTCTGGGGCCGTCCGACCGACGTTCCCTGGGCCATGGTTTTTCCAGGCGCCGGGCCTTTGCCGCGCCACCCGAGCCAGCTCTATGAGGCGGGCCTTGAAGGGGTCGCCCTGTTCATCTTTCTCTTTATCGCGGTCCGGCTTGGCGCGCTGCAACGGCCGGGACTCGTCGTCGGCTTGTTCGCGGTCGGCTATGGTGTCGCGCGAATCACTTGCGAGTTTTTCCGCGAGCCGGATCCGCAGCTTGGATTTCTATTCGGGGGCGCGACCATGGGCATGCTTTTGTCTTTGCCTTTGATCGCGGTCGGCGCTTATTTCATCGTTCGAGCGACACGCCGGTCCTTCGCTTTGGCATGAACCTCCTCGAATCCCTCATCCATGAGATCATCGCCCAGGACGGCCCAATCAGCCTCGAGCGCTACATGACCCTCGCCCTCGCCCATCCGGAGCTTGGCTATTACAGGTCGCGGCAGCCGTTCGGGGCCGAGGGCGATTTCATCACCGCGCCGGAAATCAGCCAGATGTTCGGCGAGCTGATCGGCCTATGGAGCGTCGAGATCTGGCGCGGGATGGGCGCGCCGAATCCGGTTCGCTTCGTCGAGCTCGGCCCGGGACGCGGCGTCTTGATGGCGGACGCCTTGCGCGCGGCGCGGGTCGCGCCGGATTTTTTGCAGGCGATCGATCTGCGTTTCGTCGAGACGAGCGAGCCGTTGCGGGAAGTCCAAAGGCTGGCGCTCGCCGGCTCCGGGGTCGCCGTAGCCTGGCATGCGCGCGTCGAAGAGGTTCCTGCGGGTCCGGCGATCTTTGTCGCCAATGAGTTTTTCGACGCTCTGCCGGTGCGCCACTATGTTTGCGCCGAAGGCGGCTGGCGCGAGCGGCTCGTCGGCCTCGATTGCGAGGGAAAGCTCGGCTTCGGCCTTGCGCCAGAGCCCGAGCTAAAGCTCGCCGCAGCCGGCGAGCGGGGAGAGATTCTCGAGCTTGGCGTCGCCGCGATCGAGCTCATGAGCGCTCTGGCGCTGCGCATCGCGAGCCAGGGCGGGGCGCTGCTCGCTTTGGATTACGGCTATGACGCGCCGGCGCGCGGCGAAACCCTGCAGGCCTTGCGTCGGCATCGCTTCGCCGATCCTCTGCGCGATCCGGGCGAGGCCGATCTCACGACCCATGTCGATTTCCGCGCCCTGTCGCTCGCCGCGGCCGCCGCCGGCGCGCAGCCGCATGGTCCGGTGGCGCAAGGCGAGTTCCTCCGCAGGCTCGGTATTTTCGAGCGCGCCGCCGCCTTGCGCCGGAAGGCCGACGCCCGGCAGAGCGCCGGGATAGACTCCGCGCTGGAGCGGCTCGCCGGCGGCTCGGGCGCGCCGACCGACATGGCGAATTTGTTCAAGGCGCTGGCGGTGACGCCGCGCAGCTTTCCAGCTCCGGCGGGATTCGAGACGGGACAGGCATGACGAAAGATGCGTCGACGGCGATCTCGGCAGGCCTCTTGGAGGAGGCAGGCGTGGCGCATGGGTTCTTCACCCGCGCCGGCGGCGTTTCGACCGGGCTTTACGCCTCGCTGAACGGCGGCGTGGGGTCGAGGGACGACCCTGACGCCGTCGCCGAGAACAGGCGCAGGATGGCGGCGCATCTCGGCGTTGCCCCGACCCATTTCCTGGTGCCCTACCAGATCCATTCGCCGGACGCCGTGATCGTGACCGAGCCTTTTTCGGAGCGGCCGCGCTGCGACGCGCTCGCGACCAATGTTCCGGGCCTTGGGCTCGGCGTCACGGGCGCCGATTGCGGCATCGTCCTCTTCGCCGATGCTTCGGCGGGGGTGATCGGGGCCGCCCATGCCGGCTGGAAAGGCGCCTTGACCGGGGTGCTCGAAGCGACGCTCGCGGCCATGGAGACGCTCGGCGCGAACCGCGCTTCGACGATCGCTGTGCTCGGGCCGACGATCGGGCGGGAGAGCTATGAGGTCGGCCCGGAATTTTATGCGCGCTTCGTGGAGCTCGATGAGGAATATGCGGCGTTTTTCACCCCGTCGAGCGGTGAGGGGCGCTTCATGTTCGACCTGCCGGGCTTCATCGGGCTGCGCCTCGGCCGCGCCGGCGTTGGGCGTTTCGAGGATCTCGCCCTCGACACTTATGCGGACGCCGACCGCTTTTATTCCTACCGGCGGTCGGTCCATCGGCAGGAAGCGGATTATGGCCGCCTCGTCGCGGCGATTGCGCTGGTCTGAGCTTTCTCCGCCCGGCTATTCGTCGGCGTAATCCACCTGCATCAGATAGAGCCCGTCCGGCGGCGCGACCACGCCGCAACGGCTTCGGTCGCGGGCCTCAAGCGCGGCGACAAGCTCAAAGGCGCTCCATTTCCCGCTGCCGACATATTCGAGCGAGCCGACCATGGAGCGCACCTGCCGGTGTAGGAAGGAGCGCGCGCTGGCGCGGATCTCGATCTCGTCGCCGATTCGCTTGACGTCGAGGCGGTCGAGGGTGCGCACAGGGCTATCGGCCTGGCATTCCGAGGCGCGGAAGGTCGAGAAATCATGCCGGCCGAGAAGCCCCGCCGCCGCCTGGGCCATGGCGTCGGCGTCGAGCCTGCGCTTCACCAGCCAGGCGCGGCCGCGCTCGATAGTCAAAGGCGCGCGGCGATTGATGATCCGATAGAGATAATGCCGGCGGATGGCGGAAAAGCGCGCGTCGAAACTGTCGGAGACGCGTTCTGCTGAGAGAATGGCCACGGGCTCGGGCTTCAAATGCGCGTTCAAGGCGTCGCGCAGGCGATCGGGGCGCCAGTCCTTGGCGAGATCGACATGGGCCGCCTGGCCCTTGGCGTGGACGCCGGCGTCGGTCCGCCCGGCGCCGCGCGCCGCAGCCGGCTCGCCGCTGATCGCCAGAAGCGCGGCCTCGACCGCCTCCTGGACGGAAAAGCCATTGGCTTGCCTTTGCCAGCCGACATAGGGCGCGCCGTCATATTCGATGATGAGCTTGAACCGCGGCATGGTCTATTGGGGCGCGCCGAGCAGGGTCCCGACAGCGAGCTTCGCGCCGCGCAGAAAATCCTCCGCCTTCATCGGCGTCCGGCCTGCGCGCTGAAGCTCGAGAAGACGGATCGCGCCTTCGCCGCAGGCGATGGTCGGAGCGTCGTCAAGCACGCGCCCGGCCTCGCCGGAACCCTCGGCGATCGCGCTGCGTAAAATCTTGACGCGCTCCGGCCCCTTGCCAAGGTCGGCCTCGAAAAAGGCGGAGGGAAAGGGCGACAGACCGCGGATCAGATCATGGACCTCCCGCGCGGGCTTCGTCCAGTCGATCCGCGCCTCGGCCTTGTCGATCTTATGCGCATAGGTGACGCCCTCTTCGGCCTGAGGCTTGAAGGCGAGCCCGCCCTCCTCAATCCCCGCCAAGGCTTGCGCCATCAGCAAGGCGCCGGCTGCGGACAAGGCGTCATGGATCTCGCCGCCGTTCGCCTCTGGCCCGATTCTTACGCGCGCAGACAATGAGACGGGCCCCGTGTCGAGCCCTTCCTCCATTCGCATGACCATGACGCCGGTTTCTTGGTCGCCGGCCATGATCGCGCGCTGGATCGGCGCCGCGCCGCGCCAGCGCGGCAGCAGCGAGGCGTGCAGGTTGAAGCAGCCCTTTGCGGGAATATCGAGAATGGCGCGCGGCAAGATCAGGCCATAGGCGACGACGACCATGGCCTCGGGGGCAAAGCCGCGTAGCGTTTCGGCGGCTTCGTCCGTGCGCAAAGTTTTGGGCGTCAAAACCTCGAGGCCGAGCCGCCGCGCTGTCGCGTGAACGGGGGAAAGAGTCGGCTCCAGGCCGCGCCGTCCGCCGGGTTTTGGCGCGCGCGTATAAACCGCCGCGACCTGGTGGCCGCGAGCGACGAGTTCGGCGAGCACGGGCGCCGAGAACTCCGGCGTTCCCATGAATACAATGCGCAAATGCTCGGCCTATGGGTTGAGGCTCGGCCAAGGGGCCAAGGCGAGATCAGGCTCCGGCGTCGGCCTCTTCGCGCGCGCGGCCCGCGCCGCGCTTGCGGTCGGCGCCTTCGTGTCGCGCGGCCTTGCTGAATTTCTTGAGAATGCGCTCACGCTTCAGCCGGGAAATATGGTCGATGAACAAGACGCCGTTCAGATGATCGAGCTCATGCTGAAGGCAAGTCGCGAGAATGCCATTGGCCTCGATCTCCTGGCGCCGCCCCTCGCGGTCGAGATAGCCGACGCGCACCCGCGCGGGCCGAAAAACCTCTTCATAAAATTCCGGAACCGAGAGGCAGCCTTCCTCATAGCTCGAAAGCTCTTCGGACGCCCAGAGAATTTCGGGATTGGCGAGGCAGATCGGGTTCGCCGAGGCGGCTTCTTCCTCGCGTTTGGCGACGTCGATGACGATCACGCGCTTGGGCACGGCGATCTGGATCGCGGCGAGGCCGATGCCCGGCGCGTCATACATGGTCTCGAGCATGTCGTCCATGAGCGCGCGGATCGAATCGTCGACGCTCTCGACCGGCGCGCAAGTGAGGCGCAGGCGAGGGTCGGGCGGAGTGATGATGGTGCGGAGTGCCATGGAACAGAAATAATGTCGGGGCCGGGGAACGTCAATTTTGCTCCGTGGCAAAAATCCTGCCGGTCATGGCCAAAAATTTCATTAGAGCCGCCGGATGGAGGTAATTTGCGCGCCTGTCGAGGCGAGAATGCGGTCCCGCGCGTCGCGCAAGGGCTCGCTGGCGACCAGCATATGATGCGCATTGGCGTGCAAAAGCTCGGTCGCGCTGCGCATGATCCCGATATGGCCGCGCCAGAAGACGAGATCGCCGCGCTCAAGACTTTCGAGCGTCTCGTCGAAGGCGAGCGCGCGGCCAAGCGCCTTTTCCTGCAGATCAGTGTCGCGCGGCGCGCTTATTCCCGCCGCGTCGAGGCTTGCTTGCACGAGCCCCGAGCAATCGATCCCCAGGCTCGTCTTGCCGCCCCAGAGATAGGGCGCGTGCAGAAACCGCTCGGCGGCCGCGACGAAATCCGACTCTCGTTCGTCCGCGGCCCGAAGATGAGCGGCGAAGACATAGGCCGCCTCATCGATCTGCGCGAAGGCGCCGCTCGCGCCGCTGACCGCGACCCGCGCCCCGAGCGGCAGGGCTTCGAGCGGGGGCAGCTTCATGTTCGGCCCCGGATAGACGAAGCTGCGATTGACCGCCACCCAATGGGTCGGCGCGGAAAGGGCAGGGCCGACGGCGGTCATGGAGAGATAGCCGACATAGCCGTCGCGGGCGAGCTGGACCCAGCCCCAGCCTTCATGATCCTCGTAAAGCATCGCCGCCTCGCCAAAGAGAGCCTGCGTGTCGATCGCGGAATCGGGGCGCGGCTCGCGGCGCAGGTCGGCGATCCCGACCCGGATCTGGACCGGGCGGCCTTCGACGAATTCGTCGGCCGAGACTTGGCCGCGCAATTGCGCGGCCGCGAGATCGGGGCGGGCGGGGGTGAGGCGAGGGTCGGAACTGGGCATGGCGAGGATTAGCGATTCGTCTCCTCGGCCAGGAAAGCGGCTATGTCGCGCGCGACCTCCGCCTGCATGCGCACGCGCTCAGCGGCTCCCTCGCTCGGCTTCTCGGGGCCGTCGCCGTCTTCGGCCTTGTCCAGATTGACGGCGGCCTGATCCCTGAGCGCAGCATAAGCCAGCACGCGGTCGATGCAGCGCCTCCGCTCGGCGGCAATAGCGGCCTCGATCGCGGAGTCCGCCGCTTCACCGCGCTGGTGTTTTTCAGCCGTCGATTGAGCGCTCATGATGTTGCCTTTCCCTAGGCGCGCAGCGACCCTAGCGACCCTGATATCCATAAGGAGAGCCAAAGGAAGGCGCGAAAAAATCAGAGCGCTGGCTTGCCTGCGCCCCGGCGGGCCCATATTCGCCGCCCGGGCTGACGCCCGTCACCATCACCTGCGTGTTCTCCAAGCCGTTCTCCTTCACCAGCGCATAAAGCGCGGCGGCATTCTTGGGCGCGATGCGCACGCAGCCATGCGAGACCGGCCTCCCAAGATTCTTGACGTCGAAGCTGCCGTGGATGGCGTGGCCATCTTTAATGAAGAAAATAGAATGGGGCATGGGCGCGTTGTCCCACTCTTTACTGTACCAAATTTCATTCATCGAAGTGGCGTTAAAGGATCCGGACGGAGTTGAATATCCCGGCCGACCAGTCGAGACCAGCCATTGATATTTCGGCACGCCGCCTAAAAAAACCGTCATTGTTTGACTTGACTTGTCGATGTTGACGAGGACGGCGCTCTTCCTGAAGCTCGCCGCATCGGCGTCGATCGCTCTGCGGGATCCGGTTCCCGCGTGAGCCGTCGCCGCAAAAGAAACCGACGCCGCGGCCATGGCGGCCACAAAAAATGCAGTTCTGATTGCTTGATTTAAGAAAATCCGCATGCGCGCCTCCGAGGCCGGGCAATTGAGTATAGGTGAGGTTTAGAAGAGCTCCATCGACGGCGTCGCGCAAAAGTAGCGGCCGCCTATTTGTCAGTCGGCAAGCGAGTTCTAAATCGCCGCGAGCGGATCTTTCGTCCGATTGGCGTTGACCTGTTGCGCGGCGGCAGGCGGAATTCGGCTGATGCGTCGTTGCGGCCTCCGCTATGCGCGTCTCCCCATCACATGGTGAAGCTGCGCGGCTTTTTGTCAATGCGTCGCAAGGCTTCTGAGCCCGATTTGGGCCGAATGTCCGACGCCGTTCGCGCCGCAGACCGCGACTCGGGCGTCGAGCGGCAGAGCCTCGATGGGCGGAAGCCTCATGTCCGGCCCCTGATCGACGAAGCTCCGATTCGCCGCCACAAGATCAGTCGGCTCGGGGATAGCCAAGCCGAGCGCGGTCATGGAGAGACAGCCGACATAGCCGTCGCGCGCGAGCCGGACCGAGCCCCCGCCTTCATGATCATCGTAAAGCATCGCCGCCTCGCCGTAGAGCGCCTGCGTGTCGATGGCGGACACGGGGCGAGGGTCGCGAGGGGGCATGGCGAGGGGGCTACGGGGTGAGCGGATTGGGTTGGGCCTGGATTGCGCCACGAGCAGACTCCGCAAAATCGCGGCTGAGCAATGGCGTCGAGCAAAAGCGGTTCTTCGCGATAGTGGCTTTTTTGGAACTTCCCGGCGCACTGGCGTCATTCAGGTGGCGCGGACTATTGACCCACTTTCCATGCGTTGTGCTTGGCGGCGCCAGCGACCATGGAGCGACCGAAGCGCTCAATCCGCGCGATCCTAATCAGAATGGCATTGAGCTTTATTGGGATCACCCGGAAAAACAATGGCCACGAAATCCAGACGGCGCGTTTGCTACGACCATAAGTCGCTGGATCTCATGAATTTGATTTCAACATGAGAGGCGGTCTACTTTACCTGGTGCAGAGAACGGTGTCGCCTGTGAATCGAGAGGACGCAACCCAGAATGCCAGTCGAGGTCGAGCGGAAATTCCTCGTTGCCAATGATGCATGGCGCTCGGCTATTTGTGATAGCGAAAAGTTGCAAGATGGCCTTATCGGGGAGTTCGACGGATGCAAAGTTCGCGTCCGACTTGGTAAGAACAGGGCGTCTATCGCCGTGAAAGGCCCGCGATTTGGATCGCGTCGAACCGAATTTGAGTATGAAATCCCCGAAGCAGATGCCGAAGAGATGCTCAATACTGTCTGTGGAGGCCGGCGTGTCGAGAAAACGCGCCACAGCATCCCTCATGCTGGGTTCATATGGGCTGTCGATATTTACGAGGGCCTATTGGCAGGCATTGTTCTGGCTGAGATAGAGCTTGCGGATGAAGAGCAGGCCTTCGAGAAACCGGACTGGGTCGGAAAAGAGGTAACAAATGACCAGCGATTTCATAAGAGGACGCTGTTTCGTCTGTGCGCAGACGCGGGCCGTCCTCTCACTGTAGCCGAGTTGCTCGCCGCCGCGACGTGAGGGATGGCGCAATAGCACCTTTCGGGCGAACTGAGCGAATGACCGCTTCGTCTCAAAACCCGCCGCCGCCATCCACTCCAATCCCTATGGCGACTTGTCCTCCAGCCCGACCGCCGCGCCCTCAGCCAACTCCTCAGGCGTCAATTTCACCCGGCGGACGATTCTGCGCGTTTTCTCTTCGGGTTTCTCGACCGCCGCGCCGGCGCCGAAGCGGGCTTCCAGCAGGTCATAGAGGAGCCGCGCGCATTGCACCTCCGCGCCCTCCGGCCGGCCAGATTTCGCGCTCGGCGCCCAGGCGTAAATGTCGAAATGCGCCCAAGATTTCGCCCGCTCGACGAAGCGGCGCAGGAACAAAGCCGCCGTGATCGAGCCGGCGAAGGAGCCGCCCGAGACATTGTTGAGATCGGCGATCTTGCCGTCGAGAAGCTTGTCATAGGGGTCCCAGAGCGGCAGCCGCCAGACCGGGTCCTGCGTCGCCGTCCCGAAATGCGCGATCTCGTCGGCGAGATCATCGTCCATGGTGTAGAAGGGCGGCAGATCGGGGCCGAGCGCCGCGCGCGCCGCGCCGGTGAGCGTCGCGAAATCGAAGAGAAGCTCCGGCGCCTCCTCGTCGGCCAGCGCCAGGGCGTCGGCGAGAACGAGCCGGCCTTCGGCGTCCGTATTGCCGATCTCGATGGTGAGCCCCTTGCGGCTCGGATAGACGTCGCCGGGGCGGAAGGCGTTGCCCGAGATGGCGTTCTCGACGGCCGGCAGCAGCACCCTCAGGCGAATGGGCAGATTGCCCGCCATGATCATGGAGGCGAGCGCCAGCGCCGTCGCCGCGCCGCCCATGTCCTTCTTCATCAAGAGCATGGCGGCTTCGGGCTTGATGTCGAGGCCGCCGGAATCGAAACAGACGCCCTTGCCGACCAGCGTGACCTTGGGCTTTGTTGGATCGCCCCAGCTGAAATCGACGAGGCGCGGCGCTTTGTCGGAGGCGCGTCCGACAGCATGGATGAGCGGCAGATTGGTCTGCAAAAGCTTGTCGCCGCGCGTCACGGAGGCCTTGGCGTGATGATGCGAGGCGAGGTCCAGGGCGGCGGCTTCGAGCGCGTCGGGCCCCAGATCATTGGCCGGCGTGTTGATGAGATCGCGGCCGAAGGCGACGGCCTCGGAGATGCGCTCGACCCGGTCGGCGTCGACGCCCTCAGGCGCGCAAAGCTCCGGGAATGCGGCGTCGGCGCCTTTGTAGCGGGTGAAGCGATAGGCGGTCAGAAGCCAGGAAATCGCGGCCAGCGTCGGATCATGCGGCGCATTGGCGAAACGATAGAGCCCGCGCGGCAGCGAGGCGGCGAGCCGACCGGGCAGGAGGAGGTCGCGTTGGCGCGCGATTTCGGGCTCGATCCCGAAGAGCACCACGGCAATTCCACCCTGCGCGTCGGGGGCGATCTGGACCCGGCCGGGCTTTGGCTCGAATCCGCAGGCCGCGGCGAAGGCCTGGGCCGAGGCCGGCAGGTTCGCCTTGATCTCGGGCCAGGTCTCGGCGTTGACGAACCAAATCGGCGCGGCCCCGACGGCGGATTGACGATGAAGCGGCATCGGGTGCTCCTGAAATTTCAAGTCTGGCGCCCGAAGGCGAAAAAAGAGGGTCGATCCTAGTGCCCGGATGCGGGCGACGCCAGGGCGACGGGCGGGACTCGCCGAAAACAAAGGGAAGCTAGCCGTCGCCTTTCTTCTCAGTGCATAGCAAAGAAAATGCTAGCCTTTTGCGGCCTCGCGCGTTTTCGCGTCTAGGCCCCCGTTAGGGAGACAAAAATGGTCTCGCGCATTGTCAAGGTCGAGCCTTTCGATCTCGTCGTCTTCGGCGGAACCGGCGATCTCGCTCATCGCAAGCTGTTTCCAGCCCTTTATCGGCGCTTCCTCGACGGCCAGTTCTCGGCGCCGACGCGCATCATCGGCGTCTCGCGCCAGCCGCTCGAGCGCGAGGCCTATCAGGCCACGATCGCGGACGCTCTCGGGCAATTCGGCGCCGCCGCGCCCGGCGACGGGCTTCAGGCCTTTCTCGAAATGATCGACTACGTCCCGCTCGACGTTGGCTCGGACGAAGGCTGGTCCTTGCTCGAGACGAAACTGGCGGGCGATCCGACCCGCGTGCGGGCTTTTTATCTCGCCACCGCCCCGGACCGGTTCGGCGTGGTCGCCAAGCAGCTCGCCCGTCACGGGCTCGTCACCCCGGCCTCGCGCATCATTGTGGAAAAGCCCGTCGGCCGCGACGGCGCCTCGGCCGAGCGCATCAATGACGCGATTGGCGCGGTCTTCGCCGAAAGCCAGATTTTCCGCATCGATCATTATCTCGGCAAGGAGACGGTGCAAAATATGATGGCGCTGCGCTTCGCCAACGCGCTGTTCGAGCCCTTGTGGAACTCCGCCCACATCGACCATGTCGAGATCACCGTCGCCGAATCGATCGGGGTTGAAGGCCGCGCCGCCTATTATGAAAACGCCGGCGCCCTGCGCGACATGGTGCAGAACCATCTGCTTCAGCTTTTGTGCCTCGTCGCCATGGAGCCGCCGAGCTCGCTCGACGCGGACGCCGTGCGGGACGAGAAGCTGAAGGTCCTGAAGTCCCTTGCGCCGATCGACGCGAGCAATATCGGGGCCTTGACCGTGCGCGGCCAATATGGCGCGGGCGCGAGCGAAGGCGGCGCCGTGGCGAGCTATGCGAAGGACGTCGGCAATGACAAAAGCACGACCGAGACCTTCGTCGCGCTGAAGGTCAGCGTCGCCAATTGGCGCTGGGCGGGGGCGCCCTTCTATTTGCGTACGGGCAAGCGCTTGCCGCAAAGGGTTTCGGAAGTCGTCGTCGCATTTCGGGCGATCCCGCATTCCATGTTCAGCGCCGACGCGGGCCGAATCTCCAAGACGCGGCTCGTCATCAGGCTGCAGCCGGACGAGGGCATCAAGCTCTGGCTCATGCTCAAGGAGCCGGGCGCCGGCGGCATGCGGCTGCGCTACGTGCCGCTCGACATGAATTTCGCCGAGGCCTTCCAGATCTATGCGCCCGACGCTTATGAGCGATTGCTGATGGACGTGATTCGCGGCAATGCAACCCTGTTCATGCGGCGCGACGAGGTCGAGGCCGCCTGGCGCTGGATCGATCCGATCCGCGAGGCCTGGAGCCTGTCGAACGATCCGCCGCGTCCCTATTTCGCCGGCACCTGGGGGCCGGCGGCCTCGATCGCGCTCGTCGAGCGGGACGGGCGAAGCTGGACCGAGGAGGTTGTTTGAGCAAGGCCCGGTCGCATTCGAAAGAAGCTAAGCAAGGGAAGCAATCTTGGCCAAAGACAAGGAATTCGCGGCCCGCCAGTCGATCATCGACGCTTGCCTCAGGCTTGAACGCCAGGGCGTCAACCAAGGCGCGGCCGGCAATATCTCGCTGCGCTGGAAGGACGGGCTTCTCCTCACGCCGTCGGGCATGCCTTACGACGTGATGACGCCCGACGACATCGTCTTCATGAATATGGACGGAAGCTACGACCATGAGTTCGCGCCGTCGTCCGAATGGCGGTTTCACCGCGACATTTTGCATGCGCGCCCCGACGTGGGCGCCATTGTTCACGCGCATCCGATCTATTGTACGGCCTTCGCGATCTGCGGCATGGAGATTCCGGCCGCGCATTACATGATCGCGCTCGCCGGCGGGCCGACGGTGCGCTGCGCGCCTTACGCCACTTATGGCACGGCGGAGCTTTCGGAGCTCGTGCTCGAGGCGCTTTCCGGGCGCACCTGCGCGCTCATGGCCAATCACGGGATGGTCGCGACGGGCGTCGATTTGCGCGAGGCCCTGTGGATCGCCGTCGAACTCGAGACGCTTTGCAAGCAGTACGCGACGGCCTTGCAGGTGGGGACGCCGAAATTGCTGGACGAGGCGGAGGTCGCGAAGAACGTCGAGAAATTTAAGAATTACGGGCTGCGGCGCAAGACGCGGGCGGCTTAGCAGTAGGACTCGATCGGAACAGAGAAATTCTGGTCTACTTCCGGGAAGGATAGGTGCTTCTACCGATCAACGCGAACTCACGCGGAGTTTATGGTCTCAGCAAGAATGTTGATGAGGACGGGGGCTGATGGGGCGTTGGATACCAAATTCTGGTACGATGTATCGGACATTGATAGATCAATGTATCGAACTTTTCGGAATTCACGAGATTCCGGCCGATGATGCATTCATGTGTTACGGCGATCCAGGCGGTTACAATTGTAATTGCGTGTGGAAGAATGACGGGTTTATTTTTTGCATTAGGACTCCTCAGTTTCTTGAACGCAAAAAGCTTCCGAGGAATCTTCTCGAATTGCGCAATTGGTTATTCAATGGGCGCTATTGGAAGCAAACGACTGGCTTCTTGACGGTGAGCCGGCTGGTTCGAGTGTCATCGCCGCACTTCGAGTGGATAGACGTAATGTCAATAGCTCATGGCTTTAGAATTTCGGCCTCTCCAATCGAAATAGACTTGGCTACGACTAATTTAAAGGAGCTAACGACAAGGAGCGACTGGTTTTCCCCGCAGTTGCGACACGATGGCGCCTATGAGTTTGTTTTAACCTCGCCTGCAGACCCGAGAGCTGTTCGGTTTACTTCGCTTTTTCGAAACGAAAAGGGCCATGTCGTCATAGGGCAAGTATTAAATGTTGTGGGACTCGGCTATCTTTATTACAAACCGGGCTATCTGATCGGCGACATGGTTGTTCAAGTGTCAAATATGTCGGAAGCAGAGCGGTGTGAATTCTTAACTTACGAGTTCGAACTTGCCGGTAAAAGCAGCTATGACTTCTCTGTTGCTTAATGGAACGAAAAGCTCATTGAGCCTTGCCGATCTGAATTGCCGCGATGGAGCGAATCCGCTTGCAGATCAGTAATGCAATCAATGCTAGTGCAAAACAGCCTTTCGCCGGAATACCCAATCGCATATTGAGCATTAGCAAAAAGGCAGCCGAAGCCATTGCCTCGGCGGCGCGAAGCTGGAGCGGGCGAAGGGAATCGAACCCTCGTATGCAGCTTGGGAAGCTGCCGTTCTACCATTGAACTACGCCCGCGACCTCAAAAGATGGTCACGTGGAAAGCTTAGCCCGCCGCGTCGCCAAGTTCAACCGGCTGGATTCGGCGCGCTTTGCACATCCGCCTCAATTCAGGACGCAGGCCTTGACCCACCAGCCGGGATGGGCGCGCAGAATGGCCTTTTTGGCCCGCGCGGCGGAGCGGCAATCCTTGAACAGGCCGAAGCAGGTCGCCCCCGAGCCCGACATGCGGGCGAGGCGACAGCCGGGCGCGGCGGAAAGAACCGCGAGCACGTCGCCGATGATGGGGGCGAGCCGGCAGGCGGCGGCCTCCATGTCGTTGCGCCCCTTGCGCAACGCGGCCATCAGGGCGTCGATCGGCATATTGGAGGTGAAATTCGGATGCGCGCCGAAGTCGCTCTCGGTCCCCGGCGCGATGTTCATCTTGGCGAAGACGCTCTTGGTTTCGAGCGGCTGGCCAGGATTGACGATGAGGCCGATGAGCGGGGGCAGGGCGACCGGATTCCCGAGCTTCTCGCCCGCGCCCCGCATCATCCGCGCCTGGCGGCCGAGGCAGACGGGTACGTCGGCGCCGGTTTCCCGCGCGGCCTCGGCGAGGCCCGGCTCCGCCAGCGACATCCCGTTGGCGCGGGCGAGAAGCCGCAGGGCCGCCGCCGCGTCCGACGAGCCGCCGCCGATGCCCGCCGCAACGGGCAGGCGCTTCACGAGATGGAAGGCGCCGAGCTTCGCGCCTGCATAATGCTTGGAGAAATTGCGCGCCGCGCGCAGGACGAGATTGTCGTCGAGCGCGCCGGCGGCGCTTGCGGTCGGGCCGTCTACGACAAGAGATAAGGGCTCGCCGGCGGCCAGAGAGAGGCAATCGCCGCCGCGCGAAAAAACGACCAGGCTTTCCAGGTCATGCCATCCGTCGGCGCGGCGGCCGAGGACATGCAAGGTCAAGTTGATTTTCGCGGGCGCGCGTTCGGTGAGGAGGTGCAATTCGGATGCTGCGATCGTTCGTGAGGGCGTCGGACCTTCGATCGCCGACGCGGCGGCCGGACCAAAGCTCGCTTCGACGCAGGGGTCAAGCTGTCGCTTTGGCGTTTCCGGGCGCTCGCGCTTGAAGCCGGCTCATCCCCCGCTGCGTTCGGGCTGCGCCTCGGCTGCGGCCGGGTTGGCCTCGTCGCTGAGCCCATGCTCGATCTTTTGCAGGATCTTGGCCTTGTCGTCGGGCTCGGGGCCGAGGTCGCGCGCGTGGTTCCATTGGAAATGCGCCTCGAGCTTGCGCCCGACGCGCCAATAGGCGTCGCCGAGATGGTCGTTGATGACCGGATCGGAGGCCTTGAGGTCGATCGCGCGCTCGAGTTCCTTCACCGCCTCGTCATAGCGGCCGAGCTTGTAATTGGCCCAGCCGAGACTGTCGACAATATAGCCGTCGGTCGGATGCAGCTCGACAGCGCGGTGCAGCATGCCGAAAGCCTCGTCGAGATTGACGCCCTGATCGACCCAGCTATAGCCGAGATAGTTCAGGACCAAGGGCTGATCCGGAAAAAGCTTGAGCGCTTCCTTGAAATCGGCCTCGGCCTGCGGCCATTTCTTCTCACGCTCATAGGAAATGCCGCGGAAATAATAGAGCGGCCATTTGGCTTTTTCGCTCTTGGTCGTCTCGTTCAAGGCGCGCGTATAGGTCTCGATTGCATCTGCATATTGCTTGTGGGCGCGCTGCAGGTTGCCCAGCGCGGATAGCGCATCTTCGTCCTTCGGATGTTCCGCGACGATCCGTTTCAGGTAGGTGGCCGCTTCGTCCGTCCGACCCAGGGTTTCGAGGATCAGGCCGGTTTGAATATCGGCGGTCGTGCGGAGCGGATCGTTCTCGCGCACCAGCCCGTAAACGTCGATCGCCTGCTCGTTCTGCTTAATGCGCTCGTAAATATCGGCCAGCGTGATGATCGCGAGGCTGTTTTGCGGCGCAAGATAAAGCGAGAGGCGCAGATAGATCATCGCGGCGAGCTCGTCGCCTTGCCGGCCTCCGGCGGCGCCGAGGCCATAGAGCACTTCGGCCGCGCCTTGCTCGGCGTTCTTGACCAAGGGCTCGATCCGCTTGCCGGCCTTTAAATCGGCTTCGGCCGCGGTGATGATCGGATGATTGGGAAGGATCTGATCGAACGCCTCATAGACGCCGATCGCGTCGTCGCGGCCGCCGGCGTTGGCGATGAAGCGGGCATAGGCGTCGACGAGCCGCAATGTGTTCTTGTCGGCCTCATAAGCCGATTTCATCCGTTTCGCCGCCTCGGCGTTATTATTGGCGTTCGAGGCGATGAGGCCCGCGTGATAATCGCGGAAAACCGCGAAATTCTCGTCGCGGAGCCGGTCGACCAGCTCGATGGCGCGGCGGGCGTTGCCTTCGCCCGCATAGCACCAGGCCGTCAGCAGCGTGGCTGTGATGTCGCGCTGCTGGCCGGCGCCGCCCTTGGCGAAATGCGCGCGCGCCACGGCGAATTGCTTCGCCTTGATCGCCTGCACGCCGAGCGCGAGATGGGCGAGGCTGTTGTCGGGCTCGCGCGCAATCAGACGGTTCGCCAGGGCGAAGGCTTCCGGCATATTGCCGTTCGAGACGGCGGCCACGAATGCGCGTTCGATCAGGGGAGGGTTGCGCGGATCGAACCGCAAAGCCTCGCGGAAAAAGGTCGAGGCCGCCATGGTGTCGCGCTCGGCCCCGGCGACGAGCGCCGCGAGATAATTGCCAGCGGGACTCTCTCCAACCTCGAAGGGCGAAGCGATCGCAAGGTTTTCTCTTGCGCGCGCTTGCGCCCCGGCCAGCGCCGCCGGAAGGAGGAAGGCTGCGATCCCGGAGAGGGCGAGGCCGCGCAACGCGACGCGCCGCAAGAGGCTACCTTGACCTTTGCCGGAAATTAGGGATTCGAGCGACATGCGACCGCCTTTTATTCGAGGCCGCTCCCGCCAAGAGGAGCGCCGAATTCGCTGATTTTCTGCTCTCAACATGGCCGTTTTGAGTCCGTGGAGCAAGCTAAGGAATGGGCCGCCCATCCCGAAACGGATGGAATGATTCAGGCGAAGCCTGGATTTCTTGAGCAGCGGCGGCGAAATTCGTTCACGAGGCCGCCGGCTTTGCGCCGGGCCGCGCTTTACAAGGCGGATTTCGGCGTCAGGTTTGACCCGGCCGAAGCTTATAGAAGACGTGGCGTCCGATCACGTCCATTTTTTCAAGTCTTTTAGCCCAGCGCGGCCGTACATAATTGGCGTGATAATGGGTCGCGCCGCCGACGTCTGAGACATAGGTCTTTCCGGCCGTGACTTCGTCGGCGATCCTGACGGCGGCGCGCCACGCCTCTGGTTCTGTGACGCGCAGCGACTTGCCTTCGCAAGCGAAGGAGAATTGGCAGGCGTTGTAATGCTGCCGGTTTTGATAGACGACGCCGCAGATCGTCGGCGGATAAAGGCCGCTCGACACGCGGTTGAGGACCACCTGCGCAACGGCGGCCTGGCCCTCCTCGGATTCGCTGCGGGCTTCAAAATAAATGGCTTCGGCGAGGCAGCGCCTCTCCCGCGCCGATTGATCCTGCTCGATCAGGGAGGCGAAATTCGGCCGCGCGGCGGGCGAAAAGGCGCTTGTCCCCGGCGTTCGCGGCGCCCCGGCGATCGCAACGACCTCGACAGGGGTTGAATCCGCCGGGGCCGGCGTCGTCGAGCCGAGCGCGATGGCGCGCCGAACCGGCGGCGTCGAGCCTTGCAGGATGCGCTCATTGATCGCTGCCGGCCGCATCGTCACGGTTCCACCGTCCTGACGCGGAGAAGAGTCGGCGCCGGAATGAAGCGTCGTTGGGCTCTCCCCATCGGGCCAGGGCTCGAAGCTCGCCGCGCTCTCCGGATCGCCGGCCGCCTCGTCGAGGACAGTGAAGCTTCCGGTAGGGGAGGTCTCGTCGTGGTCGAAAATCAGATCATGCGCCCGCAGTGCGGCGAGCCCGCCAGGTCGACGCAGCTGCGTGTCGAAAGTGGGCCGCAGTCCGACGAAGGGGTCGCCTTTGTGGCTTCGGTCGAGCGTCGGAAATCTGCCTGCGCGCCGCTTCAGGTCGCTGCGCGGCTCGATCTCGTCGGGTAGGCGTTTGAATTCGTCTGGATCTCCGAGGGCCAGTCGCGCGTCGCGCCAGATCTTTCCGGCTTCGCCGCCGAAGCGCCTGTATTCGTCGTCTGGCGCGCCGCTTTGAGCTGGGATCAGGAGGGCGGGGGCTGCTGCGGTGCGAAAGACCAAGGGTGCGAGGGAAGATCCGATCGAGGCTTCCTGGCCGGCGTCCGCGGGAAGCGACGCCGCGAGCGCAATCCCGAGCCACCAGGGCGCGACGGCGCTGACCGCCCACTCAATTCGAGTCCTACCCATGCTCGTCTCATTCTGCGCGCGAGGCTGTTGGAGAGCATGCTAAGGGACGAAGGCTGAAGACTTTATCGTCTCCGGCATGCTCCCGTCCTTCGCCACCGAACGGGGCGCTTTCCAACGGATGCGTCGATCCGACCGAAAGGCGTTCGAGCGATGGCCTCGGCTCCGAACGACCGCGGCGACCGTCGGCTCCTCTCTAAATATTAGCGAGCAAGCTTGAGAACCTGTTACCTGCACGGCGTCCTCGGCCGTGCCAAAATAGGCCGGGTCGATAGCTAGAAGCGCCTCGGCGAGGCCGGCGGAGCTCCATAGATCGCGCCGATCCGCAGATCACTGGGCGTGGAAAGAAATTGGCGCAACAAAGTGGAACTGATTGCCGCTAATGCCCTCGGGCGGGGGAGGCACCGGACTAGCCAGCAGAATCATGGCGAGAGCGGATTTGTCGAGCGCTGGCGCGCCCGAGCTTCGGATGACATGCTCGCCTGTGATATTTCCTCGACGATCTATCCAAAATCCCACCACGACCGCGCCGTTGTCCGAGATCCCGTTTCTTGGAGTCACCCGGATGCGGAGAATCTTGGTTCGAACCGCGTTGCGCCACGTCTGAACGACCTCGGCGGCTGGTCGGGAGGGAGCCGGCGCGTCGGACGAAGCCGCGAATGCGCTTGCTCCGACGCAGTATAAAAGCGCAGCGCAGAATCCGCATGAAATGAATTTGGCGATCTGAATAGGCATAGCCATAATTAAAATGCTTAAGAGATTATGATTTACCTTAAGCCTTACACTAGTGAAGCGCAAGTCATGCACTTGGCCGGACCGAGGCGAATTTCGCCGCCGTCGGCCGGATGACGTTGCTCGATTGTTTTGGGAGAGATGGAGGGAAGGCCGGCGAACAGGCGCGAATTCGGTTCGAGGCAACGCTCGATCAGCGACTTCGATTGGCGAGCGAGGCCTGCCGCGACCTCTCCGGGTAGGCGGCGTGCGCCGCCTACCGACGTCAATTATCCGCGTTCCGAGTCTAAAACGTCCGATTGACGCAAAAATGGACGACGTCGCTCAACGCATATTTCCAGGGCGATGGTGGGAACAGCTCAAGCGCGTCTCTTGCCATAGCGCCGTAATGGCGCGCCCGCTCGATGGTGTCCTCGAGCGCCCGATGCTTATGCATCATCGCGATCGCGGCTTCGAGATCGCCGTCGGCGATTTCGCCCTTTTCCAGCGTACGGCGCCAAAACTCGCGTTGCGTCTGCGTGCCGCGCCGAAACGAGAGAACGACCGGCAGGGTGATCTTCCCCTCGCGGAAATCGTCGCCGACATTCTTGCCCAATGTCGAGGAGGCGCCGCCATAGTCGAGCGCGTCGTCGATGAGCTGGAAGGCGATCCCGAGATTGAGGCCATAGCCACGGCAGGCCGCCACTTCGGGCTTCGGCCTCTGGCCGAGGAGCGCGCCGACTTCGGCGGCGGCGCCGAACAGCGCGGCCGTCTTGGCGCGGATCACCGCCAGATAGTCGTCCTCGCTCGTCTCCGTGTCCTTCGCGGCCGAAAGCTGCATGACCTCGCCTTCGGCGATGACCGCGGCGGCGGTCGAGAGAACGTCGAGGCAGGCGAGCGAGCCGACCTCGACCATCATCTTGAACGCCTGGCCGAGAAGGAAATCGCCGACGAGCACGCTCGCCTCATTGCCCCAGAGCTTCCGAGCGGCAAGCTTGCCGCGCCGCATGTCGCTTTCGTCCACGACGTCGTCATGGAGGAGCGTCGCCGTGTGCATGAATTCGACCGAGGCGGCGAGCTTGATATGACCCGCGCCCCCATAGCCGCAAAGCCCGGCGGCCGCCAAGGTCAGCATGGGCCGCAGGCGTTTGCCGCCGGACGAGATGAGATGATTGGCGACTTCGGGTATCATCGAGACATCGGACGCCGCGCGCGACAGAATCGTCTGGTTGACGCGCTCCATGTCCGCGGTCACGAGGGCGAGGAGCCCTTCGATGCCCGGTTCCTGCGCCTTTTCTTCTAAAGGGATGACAACGCCCAAGATGGAAATCTCCGAATGCCGGCGCGCACTTCTTAGGGCTCTGCTTCGCGCTTCGCAACTCGCGGAGGCGATTCAGCGGTCGTGCCGGGCGCTGATCTCCGGGGAGGAGGCGTCGGCGCGCGCTTCTGAACGCGGCTCTATTGAACTTCTTCGCACCAACGACCTTGTGCTGATTTCCCGGATTGAAGCAATCCTCTTCGAAACCGGAATAGCCGTCTTCGTCGCCGATCGGCACATGAGCGCGGTCGAAGGATCGCTCGGTTTTCTGCCGCGCCGGCTCATGATCGACGCCGCCGACGCGGCCCGGGCGCGGGCCGTTCTGACAGAGGCGGGTCTCGGCGAGGAATTGCCGAATGGATGAAGAAGGCGCGCATAAAGCGCCGGCGGACGAGGCGGATGCGTTTCTCGATGGCCGGTTGAAGCTTCTTCAACCGAAGCGCGGACATCGCGCGGGCACTGACGCCTTGCTGCTCGCCGCAGCCGCGCCGAGAGATTTTGCGGGCTTCGCGCTCGATGTCGGCGCCGGAGTCGGCGCCGCCGGCCTGGCGCTGGCGCTGACCCGACCCGCGGCGCGGATCGGCCTTCTCGAGTTGGATCCCGATACGGCGGCTCTTGCGCGCGAAAATGTTGCGTTGAACCGGCTTTCCGATCGAGGGCGGGTCTTCGAGGCCGATCTTTTATCGCCGCGGGCGCGGCGCGGAGCGGGGCTCGTGGATGAGGCGGCCCAGCTCGTGGTCACCAATCCGCCCTTTCACGATCCCGGCCGGGCGCGACTTTCGCCCGACGCGGCGAAGCGCCGGGCTCATGCGATGCCGGCGGGAGGGACAGAGTCGCTCGTCGATTGGCTCGCGGCGTCATTGGCGCTCGTCGAGCCTGGAGGATCGATCGTCTTGATCCATCGGCCGGAAGCTTTGCCGGCGATTTTCGAGGCTTTGGGCGGGCGCGCGGGAGCGATCGTCGTGCTGCCGATCTATCCGCGCGACGGGGCGGCGGCGATCCGCGTGCTCGTCCGCGCCAAGAAAGGAAGTCGCGCCCCGGTTTCTCTGGCTCCGGGCCTCGTTCTCCACGAAGGGATGAGTTTCACCAAAACGGCCGAAGCTATTCATCGCGGCGCGGCGGCGATTGAGTGGTGATCGCCGCCGCTGCTCAAATGATTAGGCGTCGTTCCGGCGCATGGCCGGCGGCTCGCGCGGCCTCAGCCGTGATGATGGTGATGATGATAATGGTGGTGATGCGTGTGCGGATGGCCCGTGTAATGCGCTTTCTCCACCAGCGGCCGGTCGCTCGCCGGTTGCGCGGCTTCGATGGCCGAGAGGCCGGCCACGGGCGCTGCTTGGCTGGCGCCCGCAAAGGCGAGAGAAGCAATCAGGGCCGCGCTGGCCAGACCAAGTTTCAGTTCAATGCGCATTCATGTCTCCTCTGACGGTTTCGTGATCGACGCATTGGCGCGCCGCCATTCGTCGGGATCCCTGACGCAGTTCATGATCGAGCCACGCCGGTAGCGCTACATGATGGAAAAGGCTCGTCTTTCCTCGAGAAAGCTGCAGCCGCTTCAGCACGCAACACAAGCAACATGGATTGCCTCCCCATATGGGTCAAGCTGCCCGCTCAAAGAATGTGCAGCTGTCCGCGTCGGCGATCTTTGCGAAGAAGATCGGCCTATCGATCGACCGATCTTCCATGCGTGGAGCGGCGTCGAGCCGTTCTTGTCGCTAGGTCACCAATAATGCCTGTGCCACCGATGCCAGCGGTGCCATCTGTGCCAGCGGTAGGGATGATAATAGTGCCAGCGATGGTAATAGGGATGATAATAATGCCATCTGTGCCACCGGTACGGATGATAATAGTGCCAGCGGCGATAGTACCAGTAGGATTTTTCAACCGGGAAAACGCCGGCGGTAGGCTGTTCGAGACTACGGACGGTTGGGGCCGCGAGCGCGAGCCCCGCGGTCGGGGCGGCTTGAGCCGGCCCTAGGGCGCCTACAATTGCGCCAAAAGCGGCGCAAGCCGCCAGAAACAATATTCTTGCAAGTTTCATTTTTCCCTCCTCCGGGGCAATGAAAAATTACATTGGAAACGTGCATCCAAATTACTTGGAGCGCAACGTGAAACCGGCAAGCGCCGCCAACAAGTGACGGCGTCGTTAATCGCGCCCTTTGGGTTTTTTCGGCGCGGTTCTCGTCCGGCGAATCTTCGCTCGTCGCCGATCGAGGTGGAAAAACCTCGCTGCTTATTGTAGCAGGGCCGCACGTCGAGCCTGCGGGGCCCGGACGACGCGAGGAGGCAGAAAGCCGATGACTGACATGGCGACGGAAATCGCGCCTGGGGCCGATGGAACGAAAGGCGGCTCGCTCGATCCGGCGCGCTCTTTCCAGGGCCTGATCCTGACCTTGCAAAAATTCTGGGCCGGGCAGGGCTGCGTCATCCTTCAGCCCTATGATTTGGAGGTCGGCGCCGGCACCTTTCACCCGGCGACGGCCTTGCGCGCGCTTGGGCCGAGGCCTTGGCGAGCCGCCTATGTCCAAGCGTCCCGCCGGCCGAAGGATGGCCGCTATGGCGAAAACCCCAACCGGCTGCAGCACTATTACCAGTTTCAGGTGATCGTGAAGCCATCGCCGCCGGATCTTCAAGCGCTTTACTTGGCGTCGCTCGATGCGATCGGGATCGACCTGCGGCTGCATGACGTCCGCTTCGTCGAGGATGATTGGGAAAGCCCGACGCTCGGCGCCTGGGGCCTCGGCTGGGAGTGCTGGTGCGACGGGATGGAGGTCTCGCAATTCACCTATTTTCAGCAAGTGGCCGGCGTCGAATGCGCCCCGGTCGCGGGCGAGCTCACCTATGGCCTCGAGCGACTCGCCATGTACGTTCAGGGGGTGGAGAGCATTTACGACTTGAATTTCAACGGTCGCGACGGCGCCGAGAAAATAACCTATGGCGACGTCTTCAAGCAGGCCGAAGAAGAATATTCACGCCATAATTTCGAGGCGGCCAATGTCGACATGCTTTTCCAGCATTTCAAGGACGCCGAGGCCGAATGCCGGGCGCTGCTTGCCCAGGGCGACAAGGGCGCGCGCCATCTGATGGTCCTGCCGGCTTACGACCAGTGCCTTAAATGCTCGCATATTTTCAATCTGCTCGACGCCCGCGGGGTGATTTCCGTCACGGAGCGACAAAGCTATATTCTGCGCGTGCGCGAGCTCTCAAAGGCCTGTGGCGCCGCCTGGCTCAAGACTGAGGCGGGCGGCGCCTGACGCGCAAGCGACGATCGGGCCTATGGGGCGGCTCAGCGGCGACCGCCGCCGTGGAAGCCGCCTCCATGGAAGCCGCCTCCATGGAAGCCTCCGCCGTGGAAGCCGCCTCCGCCAAAGCCGCCGCCGTGGAAGCCGCCTCCGCCAAAGCCGCCGCCATGGAAGCCGCCTCCTCCGAAGCCAGGGTGGAACCCGCCGCCGAAACCGACGCTGCGCCCCGTATAGAGGCCGCCGCCATAGCCGGCGAATTGGCGTCCATGCCATCCGCCGCGCCAGCCAGCGTAATGAGATCCCCCGCGCCAGTGGCCGTAATGGCGCCAGCCCCTATTCCAATAGCCGTATTGGCGATAGGGCCATCCGCCATAGCCGTAGCCATAGGCGTAAGGCCAACCATAATCGCCATAAGAGCAGGACCCGTAATAATAGGGGTCGCACCAGTCATTCGTGGCCGCCAAGAAAGGAAGCGACAGCAAGCCGAGCGCAGTTCCGGCCACCGCTGCGCCCGGGTTCCAGCCGTAGTAGCGATGATGACGCCAGTGGCGCACGTAGCGATGATGATGATAATAAGCCCGATGCCGGTAAACGACTGGCTCGATCTGCGTTTGCGACGGCGCGAGGACATTGGCGCTCGCCACGTTCATGGGACCTGCCGAAGCGGTTGTCGCTGCTGCAAGCAAAGCGACGCCCGCGAATGCCGAAACCCTTGCAATATCCATGGCTTTTCTCCATCCGCGCCTCAGTCCGTGCGGGCGAAACTCCGGCGCCGCCATGGGGTTCCGGCGTGATCGTGAATAGGCTCGGAAACGGCCTGCCACGCCGAAGCTTTCGCTCAGCTGTTCCTTCTTGCGAAAGCCGCGTCTATAGAAGACGGCGCTCGCTTGCTTGACGGTCCCCGCGGAAGCTCGAGCCCCCGCGTTGAAACGAGACTATGCCCGATCTTCTTCTCGAACTTTTCTCCGAGGAAATCCCCGCCCGCATGCAAGCGCAGGCCGCCGAGGATTTGAAAGGCCTCGTCGTCGAGGGCCTGCGCGAGCGTGGCCTCGCCTATGAAGGGGCGGCGAGCTTCGCCACGCCAAGGCGCCTTGCGCTTCATGTCGCAGGCCTGCCGGCCCGCCAGCCCGATTCGCGCGAGGAAAAGAAAGGGCCGCGCGTTGGCGCGCCGGAGGCGGCGGTTCAGGGCTTCTTGAAAAGCGCCGGCCTCGCCTCATTGGATCAGGCCCGGATCGAGAAAGATCTCAAGAAGGGCGAGTTCTATGTCGCGGTGATCGAGCGGCAGGGCCGGGAGACCCTTGACGTCCTGGCCGAGCTTTTGCCGGCCGTCATCCGCCGTTTTCCCTGGCCGAAATCGATGCGATGGGGCGCGGCTTCGGCGCGGACCGATTCCTTGCGCTGGGTGCGGCCGCTCCATGGCCTCCTCGCGACCTTCGGACCGGAGACAGAGGAGACGGAGGTCGTTCCCTTCTCTATCGACGGGTTGGAGGCGAGCAATTTTACCTTTGGCCACCGGTTTATGTCGCCTAGCAAGATCAAAGTCCGGCGCTTCGACGATTATGTTCCGGCTCTGGAAAAGGCCAAGGTCGTGCTCGATCCGGCGCGGCGGCGCGACATCATCCTCTATGACGCGCGCGACCTCGCCTTGGCGCAAGGCCTCGAGCTGGTCGAGGACGAGGCGCTTTTGCATGAGGTCGCGGGGCTCGTCGAATGGCCGGTTGCGCTGATCGGCGAATTTGACGCCGCATTTCTCGATATTCCGCCGGAGGTGATCCGCGCCACGATCCGCGCCAATCAGAAATGCTTCGTGCTGAAAGACCCTTCGACTGGATCGCTCGCCAATAAATTCGTGCTTGTCGCGAATATCGAAGCGCGCGACGGCGGCGCGGCGATCGCCGGCGGAAACGCCCGCGTGGTGCGGGCGCGGCTCTCCGACGCCAAGTTCTTTTGGGAGACCGATCTTAAGATCAGGCTGGAGGACCGGCTTCCCAAACTCGACCAAGTCGTTTTTCACGAGAAGCTCGGAACGCAGGGAGAGCGCGTTCGAAGGCTCGTGCTTCTAGCCGGCGATCTTGCGCATCATGTCGGCGCGGATCCTGCGCTCGCAGCTCGCGCCGCGCTTCTCGCCAAGGCGGATCTCAGCTCGGAAATGGTCGGCGAATTCCCCGAGCTGCAGGGGCTGATGGGCCGCTATTACGCGCTGGCTCAAAGCGAGGCGCCGGCGGTCGCGGAGGCGATCGGCGACCATTACAAGCCGCAGGGGCCGAACGACCGCATTCCGTGCGAGCCCGTCTCCGCTTGCGTTGCGCTCGCCGACAAGCTTGACACGCTGGTCGGCTTCTGGGCGATCGACGAGAAGCCGACCGGCAGCAAGGACCCTTTCGCCTTGCGCCGCGCGGCCCTCGGCGCGATCGCCATTATTCTCGAGAACAAACTTCGGCTGCCGCTGCGCGCCATTCTCGAATCCGCCTTGGCGCATCAGGTCGCGACGAGCGAAGCTGCGCCCACATTCGTCTTGCGGCGCCTTTGGGAAGAGGAGGCGACCGACGACGCCGAACTCGCAGCGCTGGCCCAGGGCGGACGCTGGGCCTGGGAATTCGCCTTCGAGCCGGGCAAAGGCATTTTGGCGGCGCTCCGGCGCTATCTCGAGGCGCGCTTCTCGGGCGAGGCGGAGCCGCGCGCCGGAGATGGCGCGCGCTATGACGACTTGCAGGCGCTCTTGAAGCCTTATGAGCGGCTGCACGAAAAATCGCTCGCGCGCCACGGCGTGACCGAGCCGGAGATCGCGACCGAACTCGAAGCGGATTTCGCTGGGGAGCGCCAGGTCTTCCTTGCCTCTAGGGGTGAATTGATCGATCAACTGCTGAGCTTTTTCGCCGATCGGTTGAAGGTTTTCCTGCGCGAGCGCGGCGAAAGACATGATCTCATCGACGCCGTTTTCGCTCTGCCGGGACAGGACGATATCCTCTTGATCGCGCGTCGCGTCGAGGCTCTCGGCAATTTCCTGGATTCGGAGGAAGGCAAGAACCTTCTCGTCGGCTATCGCCGCGCCGCCAATATTTTGCGCGCGGAGGAGAAGAAGGCGGGGGCGGACGAAGCCACCTCCTATAGGGAGGATCATGCGCCGGATGCGCTTGTGGAGCCAGCGGAAATTGTGCTCGCCGAAGCTCTGGCGCCGGCGGCCGGGGAGGCGAAGGCGTGCGTCGCTCGCGAGGATTTCGAAGGCGCGATGGGCGCGCTCGCGCGGCTCAGGGCGCCGGTCGACGCCTTTTTCGATAAGGTCACGGTGAATGCGCCGGATCCGGTGCTTCGGCTCAATCGGTTGCGGCTGCTCAACGAATTGCGTCGCGCCGTGCATGAAGTGGCCGATTTTTCGAAGATCGCGGGGTGATCCCTGATGACGCGGAACTGGCTAAGCGGGTTTCGCATTGATCCGAAAATCAGCCTGAACTTATGCGGGTCGGCCTATATGTTTCCTTAACTTCCCGTCGTCGCGCGCCGTATCGAACTTTTATGCGGTTTTCATCAATCTCCCAGTATTGGCCGCTTGATGCGGCAGATCGGAGAAAGCGATGAAAACACGATTGAGAACCAGAATGCCGCGCCTCTCAAACCGGCCGGATTTTGTTTACGCCGGCGTGGTCGCCCTGATCATTTGCGTCGGCTTAATCGCGCGGGGAACGGGGCTCCTCCCCCTCGCACCGCAGTGATGGAGACATCTTTGAGTTTCGTGTTAAAAGAAAATGATGCGGCCCAAATCGATGGGGATCCGCAACAGGAGCCTCCTAGTTTCATCGTCGGCCGCGACGGGGATGATCACTGGATTGTGGTCGAGACCCATGGCCTCTGCGGCGGCATATTTGTCGATGAGGCGGCGGCGATGCGCTACGCCCGCGCGGAAAGTCGAGGGCGCCCCGACGCCATCCGTCTCGCGCCCTCCCTACTCGTCTTGAATATGGAAGCGCGTTCGGGACTGCGCGCCCGCCGATAAAATTCAGCCGATCTCGATCAGGAGAGGCTCCAACCCCGCGATGGTCGCCTCGATCTTGTCGCCTTTGACGACGGGCCCGACGCCCGCCGGCGTCCCGGTGAAGATGAGATCGCCCGGCATGACTTCCACAAGCTGCGAAAGATAATGCACGATCTGGGGAACGTCCCAGATCATGTCGCCGAGATCCGCGTTCTGGCGCAACTCGCCGTTCACCTTGCACTGGATCTTCCCCTTGGCGACAACGCCCGTATACATTTCGGGCGTGATCGAGGAGCAGGGCGCAGAGAAATCGAAAGCCTTCGCCATCTCCCAGGGCCGGCCCTTTTTCTTCGCCTCGTTCTGAACGTCGCGTTTCGTCATGTCGAGGCCGACGGCATAGCCGAAGACCATGTCGTTGACCTTTTCGGGCGGGATGTTCTTGCCGCCCATGTTCATCGCGACCACCAGCTCGACTTCGTGATGAAGATCGCTGGTGCCGGGCGGATAGGGCATGGTCTCGCCATTCTGGAGAATGGCGTCGGCTGGCTTCATGAAGAAGAAGGGCGGATCGACGTCGGGATTGGCTCCCATTTCCTTGGCGTGGTCCCGATAATTCTGGCCGACGCAATAGATGCGCCGAACCGGGAACGGCCTGGTCGACATCGACATGAGCGAAATGATCGGCGGCTCGGCGAAAGCGTAGTCACCCATGGGATAGGACCTCGGTTCGAAATGCGGGGGCAAAGGATCGCGCCGATGGATGTCGAAGCAAGCGCCCTGCCAATCCGCATTTTCAGCGCAGGCTCATTCGACGTCGAGCGGCTCCGTTCCGCTCGGCCGCCCGTCCGGGCCGAGGGTGATTTTTTCGATCCTTTGCTCGGCGTCGCGCAGCAGCTTCTCGCAATGCTTCTTCAGCGCCTCGCCGCGCGCGTAGATTGCAATGGATTCCTCGAGCGCCACGGAGCCTTTCTCGAGCTGATCGACGATTTGCTCAAGCTCCGCGAGCGCGCGCTCGAAGGGGAGCGCGGAGACGTCTTCATTCTGATCGGGCACGGCCTGTGTTCCTGGGAGGAAGAAGCGTTTCGCCTTCCTCCTAGACTCCGTCCGCAGTCAGTGCAAATCCAGCGCGAAAGGGACGCCTTCGTCGCACTCATAGCCGCGGCCGATCCCTGCGATCGCCTCCGCCATTCGTCCGCTGCGTCCGAGCATGGCGTCGGCGAGGGCGACGAGCCGCGCATTAGGCGTCGCCGTCGGCGACCGGCTCCGGATCGCCTGGGCGATCTCATGTTCGTCACGCTTCGGGCTGAGCGCGCAGGCGGCGATGAAAGCCGCAGCGGTTGAACGGCTGATTCCCGCCCAGCAATGGATCAGCATCGGCTCCGCCCGGTCCCACTGCCTCACGAAAGCGAGCAATTCGTCCACATGGCGATCCGCCGGGAGAATATGCCCTTCGATTTCCTCGACAATATCGGAAATAGCGACATGAAGATGCCGATCCGGCGCGATTTCCGGCGGCCGGGAGACGGTCGTCTCCTGATTAATCAAGGTAACGAGACTTCGAGCGCCCGTCGCGCGGATCGTCTCGGGCACTTTCGCCAGCGAGCAGACATGGATGTGCGGCATCGATCCCTCCTTCGCCGTCCCGCGCTCGGCGCATCGCCGCCTTGTCGCGCGCGGCGTCCGATTCGATTGGTCGTCGCCAATTCATAAGCATCTTTCATGACAACCGATGCGAAAATCGCCGCGATCGACGGGATGTCCAGGCCGAAATGCGCGGAGGCGTGAGCATGACGGCGCGCGTTCGCCGATCGGCCCCGGCGAGGGTCGCTTTCCCGGGCGAGGGCCGGAGCCGACGCGTGAGTGGAGGATGGTGATCGAAAGGACGGACGAAGGCCGGAACCGCGCCCGGTGAGGTGGAGCCTAGAAAAAGACAAGGCGAAGCTGAGGTAGCTTCGCCTTCGGTCTGGCCTACCGACTTTATCGGAGCTTTCGCCCGAGTCCAATTCGTAAATCAACCAGCTGTATGGCGGCGATGCGCCCAAAAGGATCTGGGTGGAAATATTTCATTCCGCTGCAACTGCAACCGCTTCGTAAGGTAGGAGACCCGTCTTGGCGCGAACCGACGCCTCGAGCTCTCGGGAGATATCGCATAGAGCAAAATGCAAAGCGCCATGCTCTTCGCTTCTGTGCCGGCCGAGGATGATGTGATCCAGGCCGCATTTCGTGAACATGCGCGCGAGGGGAGCCTCATAGATGGCGGTCATTTGCGAAACGCCATGTTCCAGGCCGAACAGGCAAATTCCGAGAAGGAGTTCGCAAGCGGCGCGAGAGACGCCGTTCGGCTGAAGACGGCGATCGTCCGGCACGGCGAATCGCGTGATCTCCCAGATCGTCGGGGACCGAATCATCAAGCCGGGGAACATATTCTGAAAAACGCTGGCCGCCATATGGTCCGTCGTCGTATTCAGAAACCGAGCCGAGCCGGCGAGCGATCCGTCCGGCAAGAGGCTGCAGACATAGACAGCGTCGTCGCGGTCGAATTCGTCATATTCAAATTCTCCGTCGATCGGCTTCAGGTCCCATTTCTTCTGATCGATGAAGACTTTCTTGCGCTGGCGAAACATTTCATCGAAGAGCGCAGGCCGCTCGGCGCGCTCAAAGCCGTGAACAATGCTTATCATGTTGGGCTCCATCGTTAGGATGATGCCCAGATTTGATATGGATTTTGGATTATAGATATTCCCCCAAACGGGGATTGACCGGCGCCTAAATACCTGCCGAGCATCGTCGTATGCGGGCGCTACCGATCGGATGCACGCAGGGCGCGATCCTGGCGAGATAAAAACAGCGTTTCAAGCGGTCCGATATTCCCGAAGCTTGGATGGCCGCCAGACTTTCTCGACGCCGAAATTTGATACTCCAAACCGATAATCTGATCAATAACAAAAAACGAATTTCGTCATAAAATTATTCTTAGCTAGGCCCGGGCAATTCAGCGGATCAGACCGGCCCGGATCGCCTTCGTGACCGCATGCACGCGATTAAGCGCGGCCAACTTATGGCGCGCCGAATCGAGATGGGCCTTAACCGTCACCGCGGAGATTCGCATCAGGACGGCAATATCTTCAACAGATTTGCCGTCGGCGGTCCATTCGAGCGCCTCGATTTCGCGCCTGGTTATGGCGTTGAGGTCGACTGGTCGTTCCTCGACGTGCAGTTCATAGGCGCGCTGATGCACGTAATTTGCGACAAGGACGAGATCTCGGATGAGCTCATAGCGTCGGTTGGACCATTCGGCGTCCCCGTCATGGGAATTCGCGACGAAGATTCCCCAGAGACCATTGATTGGGCCGCGGACAGGAATGGTTAGACCTTGTTGGCCGACCCCTGCGTCGGTGGCCTCGCCGAAGATGCGCTGCACTTTTTTGTCCGTCCGCGGCAGTCGAGCCCAATCGATCGGGAGCAACGATCGAGCTGCGATCGTCCAAGCAGGATCGATGAACATATATTCCTGCGTTCTGTAATGCTCGACCCATTCCTTGCTATATGTCAGAGTGATAAAGGGATTTGTCAGCGAGTATCCACGAAAAGAGGGGCAAACATAGGCAATATTGGACAGGCCATAGCGGCGGCAAACAAGATCGATAAAATGTTCAAGGCTCTGATCCGTGAGTTCGCCTTCGAGCTGAAGCAAAGCGCGTAGGCCTAGGTCGTCTAGGGGCATCTTGAGCTCACCGCCATGGCCAAAGGAATTCGAGCCGCAATTAAAAACATATCACATTTTTGGGAAAAAAATCGGTTCGGCCAGGTCCGGCGCATTGTTGGATAGGAGCAAGCGACGACGTCATATTGGCGTCAAAGCGGGGCAGGGCGAAAGAGCTAATCGCTTCGATAGTGAACCAGCAAGTTAAATTTCGTCTTGACCCAACATTCGACTGGCCCGCATATCTTCAAAAAAAATCTTATATCATCATGTATACTACGACGGCGTGGATACGCATCTACGGTTTTGGCTACCAAGCGAGTGCAACCTATGTGGGTAAGTATCCTCGATCGATTGGCCGAGACGAGCGACGGCTCAGACATTTTGATCGAGGCGGGCGCTCATGGGCCGGAAGAAATTTTGCCGCGCCGACGCCTTTTCGACTTGGCGTGTTTGACGGCTCGGTATTTTCGCAGTCTTGGCGTCAAGCCCGGAGACCGAATTGCTGTGCTTTTGCCGAGCGGCCGGCATTTGCTTCAAACAATTTTTGGGGCATGGGCCTCCAATGCGGGAATCTGCGTTCTTTCCCCGTCTGTCGACGCCGGCCGGTCGTCGCTCTCGCGCGAGCGACTCGACGGGATGCTCCGCATCGTCGCCCCGAAAATCATAGTGGCCGGCGGCGGCGACGCGCCGGTCCTCGGCGAAATGGCGCGCCGACTCGGAGCGGTTTTGCTTTCCGAGATCGATCTTCCTTCTGAGGGAGAGCCTTGCGAGCCGACGCCGAACCAGCCGGAAGATTTGGCTTTCGTGCAATTCACGTCGGGCAGCACCGGCGAGCCGGACGCCGTCGCCATTACTCACCGGCAGTTGACAATGAACGTCGAGCTCACTGCTGAGAGAACAGGATTTAGCGCCGACGACTGTATGGTCTCCTGGCTTCCAATCTACCATGATTTCGGCCTCGTCGTTGGAACGATGATGCCGATTTACTGCGATGCTCGGCTCGTGCTCGTCCCAACCGAGGCATTTACTAAAAATCCGTTGATTTGGCTGCGGATCATGACTCGCGAGAGGGCCACCTATTCCGCTGCGCCTCCGTCGGCGGCGGCCGTCGTGCTGAAGCCGGTCTTCACGCGCCGCCTGTTGGGTGTCGACCTATCTTCGCTTCGCGTCGTGTTCTTTGGCGCGGAGCCCGTATCTTCCAGCGGGGTGGATGAGTTCGAAACTTTTTTCGCTCAGCATGGATTGGCGCGAGGGGTTATCTCGGCGGGCTACGGCTTGGCGGAGGCGACCTTGACCGTTGCGGTTCGGGCGGCGGGAACGGCGCGACGCCTCGCCTGGATCGATGCGGAGGCGTTCCATAATGCCGGCCGGATCGATCTGACAGCCCCCGAAAGCTCGGGGTCTTTTCCTTTGCTCTCCAACGGCCCGCCCCTGCCGGGGGTCGTCGTTCGAATTGCCGATGAGTCTGGCGGCGATCTCGGAGACGGCGTGCAAGGTCGAATTCTCATATCGTCACCAATGGTGACGAAGTGTTATCTCGGTTCCGATGAAGATCCCCAACCAGGGGGCTGGCTGGATACGGGCGATCTCGGATTTGTTCTCGACGGCGAGGTCTATGTCGCCGGGCGTGTGAAGGACGTCCTGATTCGCGCCGGCGCGACAATTCACGCGCATGAGTTCGAGGAGGCTGCATCGAGAGCCTTTCCGGATCTCGTACAGCGAGCGGTCGCTTTTTCTGTGCCGCGGGTCGATAATTTGCGGGACATGATCGTGCTCGGCGTCGAACTGCGCCGTCTTCCGCCTCCAGAGGTCTTCACATCCGAATTGCGAGCTGTTATTCAGCGCGATCTCGGCTTCCAAGTCGACGAAGTTGTCTGTCTTCCAAAAGGCTCAATCCCTCGAACAACCTCCGGCAAAATTCAGAGGGGTCGCGCGCGCGAACTTTACCGTATCGGCGAGCTCGCCCTCGGATCAACTGAGAATTCGCCCATGTCGGCTTCAGACGTCCTAACGAACGACATCATAGCGCTCATTCGCGCTTTGGCCCAGCAAGGCGAATTGCCTCGCGACCTCAAGACAGCGACAATAACAGCCGAAACGACGCTCGAAGGGTTGTCTCTCGATAGCCTCGGACGAATGATCCTTTTGTCAGCTCTGGACGAAAGCCGGGGAATACTGATCCCCAGCGACATTTTGGCGCCGGGGATGACGCTGGGCGAACTCGCCGCCAAGATCGTCAGCCTTCAAGGCGCGCCGGCTTAAACCCGAGCCGGCTTGGCGAATATTTAGCCCGGAAGGTCGCGCGGGCGGCTTATTGAATCAAACCAGCCCGGATCGCTTTGGCGACGGCGTGGGCGCGATTGAGCGAATGCAGCTTGAACCGCGCCGAATCGAGATGCGCTTTGACGGTCTCCGCCGAGATCCGCATCAAGAGGGCGATGTCCTCAATGGATTTTCCCTCTGCGGACCACTCAAGTGCTTCGATTTCGCGCTTGGTGATGGCGTTGAGGCCGACTTGCGCCTCTTCGCCATGGAGATCGTAAGCGCGCTGATGTACGTAATTGGCGATATGGACAAGGTCTCTCGTCAGCTCGTGACGGCGACCGGCCCAACTCTGATCGGTCTCGTTCGACGTGGCGATGAATATCGCCCAAATCCCATTGGTGGGACCCCGCACCGGAATGGTCAGGCCTTGCTGGCGAGCGCCCGTTTCCCGTTCGTCGCCGAAGAGACGGCGCACTTTCTTATTGGGCGTCTGCGGAAGCCGAGCCCAGTCGATCGGCAAAAGCGCACGCGCGCCGATCGTGAACGCCGGATCTAAAAAGAGATAATCTTCCGGAGTGTAATGAGCTTTGCCGTCTTCCCCGCGCGTCACGGCGACAAAAGGCTCCGCAAGCGAATAGCCGCGGAACGAGGGACAAAAATAGGCGACGTTGGCGAGCTCATATTGTCGCCGTACTTTCTCGATGAACTCCTCAAGCGATTCTCCGGAGAGATCCGAATCGAGTTGCAGGAGGGTGCGCAGATCTACATCGTCAAGGGACGGCATTAGAGCCTCTGTCGTGCCTTAGGAGGGCCAAGCGAATAAACAATTACCTTCGGATATCACTTTAAATGTGTGAATGCGCACTTTCAGCAGGATCGCCCTCGGGCGATAGACGCGTCAAGTCCGAGACGACATCGGGAAAGCGTCGCTTTTCAGCGCATCAGCGGCGAAAGATCAAGCCCACGATTTCCTTTTATTCCTGCAGCCGACGCCTAACCATGTACATTAGTCATGATATGTGGCAGAAGCGACATAAAATTTTTGAGGCAGATCAATCAGGCTGAACTATCAGGCCCAGCCTGATGGGTTTAAGCCGCAATTCGTCGATTTGCCGGTCTAGCCAAAGTCGATCCCGGCAATGCCGTTTTCGCAATGGGCGGCCAGGGATTTGGACGTTGCTTCGATGAAGGGCCCGATTCCCTTCGGACAGAGGGACAAGAGGTGGACCTTTGCGCCTCGGTCCGACGCAAAAGCATGGCTTAATTGACGCGCCGGCTTCATAACGACGACGCGAAACCCATTTGGGGGAAGCAGGATTAACTAAAGCTGGATATATTTGTTTATCAGTTTAGAATTGGTGTAGGATGAAAATCTTGAGCGCACAGAGAGAAGTCGATACGCACCTCAGCATTATAGAGGTGGCGGAACGTCTTTTTCGCCAGATCGGCTTTCAAAAGACAACGGTTGCGGACATAGCGCGCGAGCTGCAGATGTCGCCGGCGAACGTCTATCGTTTTTTCGCGGCGAAGGCCGAGATCAACGAAGCGGTCGGACGCCGCATTCTCCAGGAGATCGAAGCTGGCGTCGCGGAGATCGCGAGGTCGCACGGTCCCGCGGGCAAGAAGTTGCGCAATGTTATCGCGCTCATCGAGAAACTTAACGCTCAGCGCTTTCTTTCCGATCGCAAGCTGCATGAATTATTTGAGACGGCCTATGATGAGAATTGGTCGATCATGCGCGAATATTTCGATTCGCTCGACAAGATCCTGATTCAAATTATCCGACAAGGGATGGCGTCGGGAGAATTTCGTTCCGGAGACGCGGAGCTCGATGCAATTTTGATTCGAAGCGCCTGCACCCGTTTCTGCCACCCTCGGCTTATGGCGGAATGCGCGCAGGATCCGGAGCCTACCGTCGATCAAATGATGGATTTTTGCATTGCGGCATTGAGGGCCGGTCAAAGTTGACGGCCCTTTGAAGCCTAGACTCGAGCCTTAGCGTCCTCGCCCAAACTCGGTCCGCCAATTTATTTCAAGGCCGGCCTTACGCTGGTACGTCGAGTGGGCGGAGGCGAGACTGCCGACATGGCGGATGCCTGTCGAGCCTATGCCAAATGGATATGGCGCCGGCGAGCCGATCCACAGGCTGCGAGGGTCCGATCACCTATCTGCGAAGCGCCGCCCAAGCCGCCGGTCAATTAGGCTTACGCGGGTCGCTTGCGATCATCTCGACAGATAGGTACGACGATCCTGCGTCTATTGACGAACCGCCAGACCGTTACTGACTCATTTAAAGATTTGACGAGCATTGTTTTAAGCTATTCGTTTATCGGCGCCTTTGTTTCCAATTGTTCGCGTCATTCCGTTCGTCACGTCTCTCGGCAATATCGAACCGAGTCTTGATTTGCGCCGCCTCGATGGAGATTGGGTCTCAAGAGAGAATCGCGATTCGTCGGGGACGACCGTGCGAATTTTGCCACAGGTTCAAATATACTGCGCCTCTAGTCTGCCAGTAGCCAATGGATCGGCTAGCCCTTCTCGCCGAGGCGCGTTATCTGTGCGGGACGGCAGTGGAGGGTTGCATTCATGTTGAGTTTTCGATCGGCCTGGGCCTTTGTCTTCAGCGCCGCGCTTCTCAATGTCGGCGGCTGCTCCTATTTCCCCGTCAATGGCCCCGTCACGCCCGACATCCAAAGCGGCTCCTCTGCGCTTCTTCCCTACGCCCTGATCAGGCTCACGCCCGAGGCGGTCGACATTCTCGCAGCCTATGAGCCGAAAGGTCTCGCTGGCGCGTTCACCGACCGCAAGCCAGCCTCCAACATCAAGTTCGGCATCGGCGACATTATCTCCGTCACGATTTTCGAGGCCGCTGCCGGAGGCTTGTTCATTCCGCTCGAAGCCGGCGTCCGCCCCGGCAATTACGTGGCGCTCCCGGACCAGCCCATCGACAATAATGGCAATATCACGATTCCCTTCGCCGGCACGATCAGGGCAGCGGGCCGAGACAATGTTCAGGTCCAGAATGAAATCGTCGAGAAAATTAAGAACCGCGCCATCGAGCCGCAAGCCGTCGTGACATTGTCGCAGCAGCGGACCTCGCTCATCAGCGTGGTCGGCGAAGTGAATACGCCGCTTCGTTTCGCGGTTCCGGCGACGGGCGCCGGAGACCGCATTCTTGACGCTCTCACCCGCGCGGGCGGCATCAGGGGGCAGGGCTATGAGACATGGGTCATGCTGGAGCGCGACAATCGCCGCGCGACCGTGCCCTTTGAAAATCTGGTGATGAACCCGTCCAATAATATTTACATCCAGCCCGGCGACCGCATTTACGTCTATCGCGAGCAGCAGAAATTCATCGCCTTTGGCGCGACGGGGTCGGTCGACGTCCTCGGCTCTCAGGCGGAATTCACTTTCGACGCCTGGCGAATCAATCTCGCCGAGGCGGTCGCCAAGGCTGGCGGCCTGCAGGACGCGCGCGCCGACGCCGGTGCGGTCTTCCTCTATCGCCGGGAGCCGCGCGAGGTTGCGGCGCTGCTCGGCGCCGATGTGGCGCGGTTCAGGGAAGATCTCGTCCCGGTCATCTTCTGGGTGAATTTCCGCGACCCCGCGGGCTATTTCCTGGCCACCCGGATGCAGATGCGCAATCAGGACATTATCTACGCGGCCAATGCCGGTTCGATCGAAAGCCAGAAGGTTCTGGAGTACGCCAACCTCGTCGCCTCGACAGCGGGCCTGACGGCGAGTTCCGTGACCGAGAGCGCCACCGCGCGCGCGGCGCTCCAGGGCAAGACGCTTGTGACGCCAACGGCTTCGTCGACGTCGACGACGATCTCACAGGGCATCACCACAGTGACGACAGTCCGGCCCTAATCGCGGCTACAACTCCGTTTCTACTTTAAACTAGGGCGCGTGACGGCGGGCAATGGCGCTCCGACTCAAGGATCCGAAGCGTCGCTTTTTCGGAAAGCGACGCTCTGGCATCCGTTATTGCCATTCCTGTTCAAGAGGTTGGCGGCGAAGCAGCCGTCGCTGCGGTCGGGACTTGGTTTTCTCGCGCCAATTCCTCCTGCCCGAAGCGTCTCGGCCGCGCAAGCGGGCGGCTCGCCCGCCGCCCGCTTGTGACGGCTGTTATTGTAATGCAATAATCATTTGGCCAATGATCGGCCTCGACTTCCTTCCCTCGTGAGCTTCTAGGATATTCATGCCGCATCCTTCCGCCCCGAGCGAAACCAAGCGCAAAATCTTGATTTACGGCATTAATTATTCGCCCGAAATGATCGGCGTCGGCCGGTTCACTGGCGAGATCGGGGCCGATCTCGCCGCGCATGGCCATGAGGTGATCGTCGTCACCGCGCCGCCGCATTATCCAGGTTGGCGCGTCCCGGAACCTTATAAAGCCTTGCGATACGCGCGCGAGATTCGCGACGGCGTCTCCATTTGGCGCTGTCCGATTCTGCTGCGGTCCGAGATGCGCGGCCTCTGGCGCGTCATCGCGCCGTTGAGCTTCGCCGTCTTCTCGGCTCCGGCGGTCCTTTGGCGCATCGTCGCGTCGCGGCCAAATCTGGTTCTCTGTGTCGAGCCCACCTTGTTTGGCGCCCCGATCGGGCTTCTCGCCAAGCTTTTCGGCGCTCGCCTCGTTCTCCATGTTCAGGATCTCGAGATCGACGCCGCCTTCGCCGTTGGCCATCTCAAGGGGCAGGGCCTGCAAAACCTTGTCATGAAAGCCGAGTCCTGGTTGCTTCGACAATTCGCGAGCGTCATCACGATCTCGGGACAGATGCGCAAGAAGCTCATCGCCAAGGGCGTTGAACCGCAGCGCATCGGCGTCGTGCGGAATTGGGTCGATCTCGCCAAGATCAAGCCGCTCGATGAGCCAAACGGCTTTCGCAGCGAACTGAATCTGACTGATGCGGATTTCGTGGTCCTTTATGCCGGCAATGTCGGCGCGAAACAGGCGCTAGAAGTCGTCCTCGACGCGGCGCGGCGTCTGGCCGGCAAGCCCCGTCTGCATTTTGTCATTGCGGGAGACGGGCCGGAAAAGCAACGGCTCATGCGCGAGAGCGGAGATCTTCCAAACGTCCATTTTCTCCCGCTGCAGCCCGAGGTGCGGCTATGCGAACTGCTCAACCTCGCCAATCTGCATATTCTGCCGCAAAGCCGAGGTGCGGCCGACTTGGTGCTGCCGTCGAAGCTCGGCGGCATGCTCGCGAGCGGCAAGCCGGTCCTTGCTACGGCCGACGCCGGAACCGAGCTTTTCGAAGTCTTGAAGGGAACGGCGATTCTTGTTCCAGCTGGCGATGCGGCGGCGGTTGCCGCCGAAATCAGCCGCCTCTTGGGTGAAGGCGCGCATCCGGCCCTGGGAGACGGTCGCAAGCTGGCGGACATCTTCGAGCGCGACGCCTGCCTCGAACAATTTCGGGCGCTGCTCACGGGACCCGACGCCTGACACTTTGCGCCGAAAGCAGGAGCCTGATTTCAAAACGCTTTGAAGGCGATGATCGTGCGCGTGTCGACGACGCCCGGGATCACATGAACCCGCTCGCCGACGAAATGGCCGATATCGACGCTCTTGCCGACGTAAAATTTGGCGAGAATGTCGTAATGGCCGGCGATCGAATAGATTTCGGACGCGATCTCGGCCTGAGCCAAGGCGTTGGCGACTTCATAGGTGCGGCCGAGCGCGCATTTGATTTCGACGAAGAAGGTCTGCATCGGCTCCTTTCTGAGTGAATGTTCGAAAACGCCGCTTGCCTTATCCTGAGGAGCCATTGGTGCGAAATGGCGTCTCGAAGAATGAAGCCAGCGCCCGAGCTGACGCCCCCGCGGGGTTCGAGAGGGCCACGTAGGCCTCCTTACCGTGAGGGCGTTCGAGAATTCTCACGGTGTCTTAGAGCAAGTCGGGGACGAAGTTGATCCGGTTTTTCGACTAGGACCAGCTATGAACCGTCGTGGCCGAGGGGGCTCTCCCTGTACCATCGCTCCTGGAGCTGGATCATGTGCGGGCGTTACGCAATCACCTTGCCGCCGGAAGCGATGAGGCAATTTTTCCACTATGCCGAGCAGCCGAATTTTCCGCCGCGCTATAACATTGCGCCAACAGAGCCCGTGCCGATTGTGATCGGGCGACGCGACGCCGACGGCCGCGCCATGCGCCATTTCATGCTCGTTCGGTGGGGATTCCTGCCGCATTTCGTCAAGGACCCGAAGGCGTTTCCCCTGATCTTCAATGCGCGAGCGGAAACGCTGCTCGTGAAGTCGAGCTTCAAGGCGGCCTTCAAGCGCCGGCGCTGTCTTTTCATCGCCGACGCCTTCTACGAATGGCGCCGCGCGCCCGCGGCCAAAGGACAGACGGGCAGACCCTATCTTTTTCGTCGCCGCGACGGCGCGCCGCTGGGTTTCGCTGGGTTGTGGGAAACCTGGGCGGGACCCAATGGCGAGGAACAGGACACAGCCTGCATCATCACGACCGCCGCTAATGGCGCGAGCTCGGCAATCCATGATCGACTGCCGGCTGTTCTCGAGCCTGGGAATTTCGAACTTTGGCTCGACGCGGATGAATCGGCGGCCGATGCTGCCTTTGTGCTCCTGCGGCCGCCCGAGAACGACGTCCTCGAATTTTTCGAGATTGGCCCCGTGGTGAACAAGGTCGCCAATGACTCGCCCGACGTGCAAAAGCCCATCGCGGCCGAGCCGGTCCCTCGCTCAACGGCGCAAGGCAGCCTGTTTTGAGAGGCCGGTCGCGCTCGCAAGCGGCGCTGGCGCGCGGCTCTTCGGCGCCGCTGCGGATTTTCTTCCTACCCGCGCTTGATAGCGGTCGCTTGGTGAACCGATAATCGGCTAAGCATGAAAGGCGCGTGTTGACGCGCCGAACGAAAAATTAGTGACGGTAATGGCTTGAGCTTAATGGTCACAAGCGAGATCCCTGTGGTCAGTCCGTTATGTTGATTGCTCATCCAATGTTGGATTGATGTTGCGTATCGAAATTGCTGAACGACCGCGCGGATAGCGCGCTGGAAACGCCGCGCGGCAAGGTCCGCATCATCCTTTTGGCGGAGTGGAAGGCGACATATACGCAGCGCACCATACGCCGCCCTACCTCTTGCTGAATCGGCCTGCTCTCCGCATTCTGCCCTCCATTCTTCCGATCAGAATTGCCGATCGGACATATGCAGGCATTTTGCTCAGGTATTTCAGCAATGCGATTTTTCCACAGCCCGTCTATTCAATCCGCGCATCATCGCGCGGCCTCGACAACGGCTAGGTCTCTCACGCTCGAGGGGCGCGTTCCGCCATCGTCGGTTGTGGAGAGTAAGGCCAAGCGCATGCTCGACGTCGTGCTGGGGTGTCTGGCCATTCTGGTCTCGGCGCCGATCCTCATCATCGCCGCGATCGCCATCAAGCTCGACAGCCCTGGTCCGGTCATCTTTCGTCAGCGGCGAAACGGACTCAATGGAGTTCCATTCGTCATTTTTAAGTTTCGCACCATGACGGTGATGGAAGAGGGCGCCAATTTTAGGCAAGTTCGGCGCGGCGACAGCCGCGTGACGCGCATTGGCCTTTTGCTTCGCCAGTCGAGCATCGACGAACTGCCGCAGCTGTTCAATGTCCTCAAGGGAGACATGTCGCTGGTTGGGCCGCGGCCGCATCCGCTGGCGCTGGATGACGAGTTCAGAAACAAGATCTCGACATATGGGTGCCGTTTTCACGCCGTTCCAGGAATCACCGGCTGGGCGCAGGTCAACGGCCTTCGAGGCGAGACCAGTCGCTTCGAGCAGATGTCGGGTCGCGTCGCGCATGATCTTTGGTATATAGAAAACTGGTCGTTCGGGCTCGATATCTACATTATCATCAAAACCTTTTTTGAAGTCGTTCGTAGCCGAGCCTATTGAGACCCTGGCATATTGTAGGCTAGGGCCGGAGGCGTGATGTGGGCCCCGCCGCTTCACTCGCTCTCTTGATGTCGGCGTGCAGCCTCCGTCGCGCGGCGAGCGCCGAATTCCTTTCTTTCCGGTTGCTTGAGTTGCGTCATGGGCTCGAGCTTGCGCGCGGATGGCGGACACGTTCAAATGAATTTGATTGAGCAAGAGATCGACGATCGCCCTGTGTTGATGTTGACGCCCGGCGGTCTCGAGAACGGCGGAGGCATCGGCCGGCTCGTCGGCTATGTGGTTGGCGCATGGCGGGATAAAAAGCTGCCTCCGATGACGGTCATCGACACCCGAGGACCGAAAACTGTTCTCGCTTGGCCGTTTTTCATGACGGCGTGCCTCGTGCGCATCCTTCTGTACGCGCCCCGCCGCCCACTCCTTCATATTCATTTGGCGAATGGCGGAAGCACGCTTCGCAAGATCATTATCATGCGCTTCGGGCGATTGTTGGGGCTGGATATGATCATCCATCTCCATGATCCCGACTACGGCGGCTTTTATTTGCGGTTGCCGCCCTGGGCGCGCGCGGTCGTGCGCGCGATGTTTCTCAGCGCGACGAAAGTCATCGTGCTGGGCGAGGCGGCCAAGGTTGCGACGACGGATCTCCTTCTCGTTCCCGCCGAGCGCGTCGAAATCGTAGCCAATGGAGTGCCAGCTCCGTCCGCTGTCTCGCCGCCGAGGAATTCGGCGCAGCCGCGTATTTTGTTTCTGGGCTATTTGTGCCGACGCAAAGGCGTTCATGATCTGATCGAGGCGCTTGCCCGCCCGCAGCTGCGCGCGCTGGATTGGCGTGCGGTGCTCGCTGGCGGAGGAGCCGAGGAGGATAAGTTCGCCGCGCAGGCCGCCGGCGCGGGCCTCGGGCAGCGCATAGAATTTCCGGGATGGGTCGATCGAGCGAAGACGCAGTCGCTGCTCGCGGAGGCGGACATCCTCGTCCTTCCGTCTTATGCGGAAGGCATGGCCATGTCGGTGTTGGAGGGAATGGCCTTCGGCCTTTGCGTGGTCTGCACGCCGGCAGGCGCCTTGGCCGAAGTGGTGGAGGATGGCGCGTCAGCGCTCGTGGTCACGCCGGGCGACGTCGAGGGATTGGCGGCGGCGCTCGCCGCAGCGATCACGGATCTGGAACTGCGCCGCCGTCTCGGGCGCGGCGCGCGCGAGGCCTTCTTGCGCGGTTACAACATAGCCGACTACCCCGAACGGATCGTCGCCGTCTACCGCCGCGCGCTGGCTCATAAGAGCGAAGTTGCGAAGAGCGTCGCTGGTTAGAGGGAATTCAAGCGAATCAGGTTTGACGAGCCTTTTGCGCGGCGCGCCTCGTCAAGAAAAGGCGAGACCATCTCGAAGAAGCGCGCGACGCGATCGGGCCAAGAAAACGCACGCGCTCGCGCCAGGGCGCCGAGCGATAGCGCCTGCAGAGTCGCGGGCTCGGCCAACACATTGGAGATTGCAGCGGCGAGCGCCCGAGCGGTTTCGTCCGTCCCGAGGCCCGTCGTTGCGACCACGACGCCGCTTGTTTCCGTCACAATTTCCTTCGGCCCGCCGAGGTCGAGGCAGACGACAGGAAGCCCATGGCACAGCGCTTCGAGCACGACATTGCCGCTACTGTCGTGCAGGCTCGGAAAGACAAAGAGGTCATGCTCTCGATAGAGCTCGAAGAGCTCCGCCTGAGGCATCCATGGAACGAAGTCGGTCGCGTCGGCAAGGCCGCTTCGTTCGGCTTGCGCGCGGAGCGCTGGCTCCTCTGGCCCCCGGCCGACGATGGTCAAGCGCGCAAGCGGCGAGGTTTCGCGCAATGCGCCGAGAGCGGCGAGCGCGAGGTGAGCGCCCTTCCAATACAATAAGCGCCCGACGAACAAGAGTCGTGGGGGGCGTTGGTTGAATGTGCGCGGCGACTCGATACGATCCGGCGAAACGCCGAGCTCGAGGAAAACCGCGGTCTTGCTGCGCATCCGCGACGGGACGAGCTCGCGCGTCTCCTCAGTTTTCGCCACGATGACTGCGGCCTCCTCCAACATGCGGCGCACAAGCGGATTGAAGGCCAAGGTGCGATTGGAGACGTCGCGCAAGCGCTCAGTCCACAGGTTGCGACGCGTGAAACTGTCGCGCAACTGAGGCGGTGAGGTTTCTCCGCCGCCGACAGGACCCAGAATGAAGGGCGCGTCCAGTCGGCCGAGAAAGGATGGATAGCGGATGCCACCCCAAGTGACGTGATGAATGGCGTCGAACTGCACGGACTGATGCAGATCGCGCGCGGCTTTCAACGCCGCGATCTGCCAAAGGAGGTTGTGGCGCCGTTCGGCTTTCGGCTTCTCGCCGGGCTCGAGCCGCCAGAACGGGCTTTGAGGAAAGATCCAGTTGACGCTGGCCGCAAGCTGATCGCTGCGGCAGCCTTGCATGATTTCGTCAGCATAGGTAGGGGCGGCGAGAGCCCAGACCTCATGTCCGAGCCGCCGAGTTTCGCGAACCCAGTTCCAGCCGACGCCACTTTCGGAGCCGCGCACCGGCGAGCATTCGTAACAAGACATGAGAATTTTCATGCTGCGGCGCCATCGCTAGACGCATGCCGCCGCAGCGACCATCGCGCCGCGGAACGCCCGGAGGCGCATCCGCCAGGCCGCAGCTCGCGCCTGCTTTTGGGATGGATCGCCGTTTCCGAGGGATTCATCTGAATTCGTTGCGTGGTCACTATGGTTCCTATCGACCGTAGTATCGTGATCATTGGCGTTATTCGCATTATATCAGATTTCACAGCGGCAAGCGTCGCCTTGTCAATGCCGTTTGCCCGCCCGGCCCAGACCGCGGCCTAGGTCCTGGGCCGCCGGGATCCTTGTATGCAAGCGGCTATTGAGATATGTTGACGCTATTAGCATCCCCGATCCGTAATTCGTGGACGATGCGCGTTTTGGTTAATTTATTCAATGCACGCCCAATATCACGGGCCTCAATTTAATCGACCTGCGTTGTGGACTAACAACGCTGGCAGCCAGTAGAAGGCGTAGAGCTTTCATGCACATCGAATCAATCGCCTCGAGCGGCGGCGCGCCGCTGTCGACGGCAGTCAACGCGGAGGCTTGGCCGCACCGCGCCAACATACTCGGCGTCGGGGTCAGCGCTTTGAACATGGGGAGCGCGCTGGGGACATTCGATCGGTGGATTGCGTCGGGCGCGCGCCACTATGTTTGCGTCGCCGACGTGCATTCGATCATGCAGGGCCAGTGGAGAGCGGGACAGCGCGACATCCTCAACAAAGCCGGGATGGTGACTCCCGACGGCATGCCTTTAGTTTGGCTGTGTCGGGCAGAGTTCGGTGCCTCGGTCAACCGCGTTTACGGCCCCGACTTGTTGATGGCCGTTTGCGAACATTCCATTGGCCGGGGGTACAAGCATTTCTTTTACGGCGGCGGCGAGGGGGTGGCGGAGAAGCTCGGCGAAATACTGCAGCGCAGTTTTCCAGGCCTTGAAGTCTGCGGGAGCTATTGCCCGCCGTTCCGTCCCCTGTCCGTCGAAGAAGAAGACGAGGTCGCCGCGCGGATCAACGCCGCTGATCCTCATTTCATCTGGGTCGGCCTCAGCACGCCAAAACAAGAGCAGTGGATGGCGAGAATGCGCGATCGGCTCAACGCTCCGGCGCTCATCGGCATTGGCGCAGCCTTCGACTTTCACTCGGGCGCGAAGCCCCAAGCTCCGCTCTTCGTCCAGCGCTCGGGGCTAGAATGGCTTTTCCGGCTCGTCACCGAGCCGCGTCGGCTGTGGCCGCGCTATCGCAAGGTGATCCCGGGCTTTATCGGCCGCATTATTTTGCAGAAGACAGGTCTCGTCCGCTTCGACTTAAATTGATGGACGCGACCAAAAGATCGCGTCGGCGGTTGGCGCGCCAGGCCTGCCTGCATGATATAGAGCTTGGGGGCCGCATTTTTTCGCCGCAAGATCGGCCGAAGGGCATGGCAAGTCAGTCTCGCCCGTCTCGACAATTGAAAAGCTCTACGCCAAATGATCACTGTTTCTGGCATGCGCAGATTGCCGATTGGAGGCGCCGTCAGGCCAAGTCCGATCGCGGCGCCGAGCAAACGACATGGCCTCGCGATCCAACTATTACTCTATATTGTCTGCGCGGTTTGGACAGGTCTGGACATTCCGATCAATCAAATGTTTTTCGAGTCGCGTAGCCTCGGAGACCCCGAAGTCTTCAGCGAATCAAATTGGTTGGCTTCCGGGCTCAATTTGCTCATCGCTCTGTCGGGGTTTGTGTTGCTTGGCGCGTCGATCGTCAGACGCAAAATCAGCTGGGTGAAATATCATGGATTATTATTGATCTGTATCATCGCGCTCGGGTCTATTTTGTGGTCGGTCGCGCCGACCTTTAGTTTGAAGAGAGCGCTGACATTTGTAGGATCAATTTTTTTACTGATCTATTTCGTTGAACAATTCGGCGCGGACCGCGTGTTTCAAATTATTGTCAGCCAGCTTTTGATTGTCGCGCTCATTTCATTCGCGGGGCGAATCGCCTGGAAGCAATATGTTCTCATGCCCGGCACGCACGCGCTGCAAGGCGTATACTCCCATAAAAATGTTTTTGGCGCAGCAATGGCTGCAGGCGTATTGGCGGCGTCTTATCTCTATATAAGGTATGATCAGAGGAAAAGATTATATATTTTGGCTGCGGCTTTTTTTCTATTTTGTGATTTTCTTTCGACGTCGGGAACGGCAATTGTTCAAGGACTGATATATTTTTATGTTCTGGGGTTATATTTGTTGGGCGCCAAGCGCGGCGTCACCCGAATTGTTGCTTTCCTGGGCTTGATTCCGTTGGGCGGAACAATCGTTCTGGCCGCTGTTGCGCCTGACGTGTTGTTTGGATTGATCGGCAAGGATGCGACGCTGACCGGACGGACGGATCTTTGGGTCTATGTGATCGAGTTTATTCGCGAGCGGCCGTGGCTCGGATGGGGATTTCGCGCCTTCTGGCAGTCTGAAAACCCCCTCGCTGTCGACGTCTGGAACGCGCTCGGATGGATGATGCCGGAATCGCATAACGGCATTCTCGAGCTTCTATTGAACGTGGGCTATATTGGTTGCGCGGCCTTTCTCTACGTGTTTTTTGGCGTGCTCGTTACAGGCGTGCGCAATCTCAAGGCGGGCAATGGCGCAATTGGAATTGCTGCGCTCACGGCTTGCCTCGGCGTCGCATTTTATGGGGTGTCCGAAGACGTCCTGATCAACCCGGACATGCGCTCAATTATATTCTATTTGATTGCGGTCTCCGGCATCCATGAATATTGCCGGACTCGGGAAGCAGCTAGGGGCGTTTTGCGCAGACCGAGACCTGTAGGTTTCAGCGGAAACAGCTCGGTTCGCTCAGGCCGGGCTTTCGGCGGCCTCCCTTCGCCTGTCAGGACAAGTTATGACGCCGATATTTCCACTCATTAGGATCACGTCATCCTTGTTAAGATAATGTTGTTTATGTTATTCTTCATGAAGATTATCTGCGCGTATAAACTTGTCCCCGCAGGGCTGATGAATGTATTTTTTTGATTAGCATAAATGATTATTCAAAGCGGATCTGTCTTTTCCTGCGAATGCGCCATTGGACATGCGGGCGCAGTCCTGGCGTTCGCATCGCCGACCCGCCGACGCCTAGAACACCGGTTCCCCGTGAACGCTGACCTCGTTGAAGAGCGTGCGATACGGCTTCGGGTCGAACCGATTGGCGCGACGAAATATTGCAAATCGAGATTCACGCCGCGCCGTTGAAACATAGCGGCCTCAGCTTTCGCAACGAGTGGCCGCCGAGCGCGGGCGGCGTGGTTTAGGTATTTTCCATTTGGCGCCGTTTTGAAGGAGATCAGACGGTGAATACGATCGAAGACGCGACGCGACTTCACAATAATCTCATCGCGGATAAGCTGATTGAGATTTGGCAGAGGTTGCTGCAACGTTCGCCTATTTCTCCCGACGATGATTTTTTTGATCTTGGCGGCGATTCTTTGATCCTGACGCGCCTGTTTCTCGACATCGAGCGGGAGACCGGGCGGAGCCTGCCGATCACCACAATCTACGAAGCGCCCACCGTGGCGAAGTTGGTCGCCGTGGTGAGCAGCGCCGCCGCGCCGAAATTTTCGCCTCTCGTCCTCTTGAAGGAAGGAAACGATGGCGCCCCGTTGTTCATCGCGCATGGGCTAGGCGGCAACGTCATGGAGCTCACCCAGCTTGGAAAGCTCATAGACTCGCCCCACGCGGTCTATGCGATCCAGGCGCGCGGGCTCGACGGCGAGAGTGAGCCTTGCGACACGGTCGAGGAAATGGGGCAGGTCTATGTCGAGGCGATACGTGAAATTCAGCCGCGGGGGCCATATTTTCTCGCCGGCTATTCCTTTGGCGGCTTGGTGGCCTTGGAAATAGCTCAACGGCTAGCGGGGGCGGGCGAGAAAATCGGGCTTCTCGCTTTTTTGGACGGCTATCCGCACAAGAATTTTTGGCCGTTGATGTCTAAGCTGACGGTTATGCGGCGTCTCGCTGAGCACCGCCTTTCGGCCTTGTCGAAAAAGTCAATGCGGGAGATCGCCTTGGAGGTCGCGGACCGATTCCGCGGAGCTGCTCTAAACAAGAGCGTCGGGTTCGACCGTGCGGAACAGCAAGAGTCCAATGGCGCTCCTTTGCCGCTTCCAGTGCGACACGTCTTCCAAAGCGCTCTGCGCGCGTGGCGATGCTATGAGCCTCGCTACTATCCGGGGAAAATCACGTTTCTACGGGCCGAGCGCTTTCTCATCTATCCGGAAAACCCCGGGAGGCTTTGGCGTCACTTGGCCGAGGAATTCGAGCTTAGCATTGTGCCAGGCGACCATCGGGGCCTCGTGCGTGACCATGTGAGCTCCCTCGCACAAGCGCTCTCCGTCGGCTTGAGCGCCGCGCGCGCTGGGGCTTGAGCGGGCGTCGCAGGGTCGCATGACATGCGCTCCTGCTCGCGTTCTGGCGGCGTTCGGCCTCCGCACGACGCACGTAGCTGCGGCGGGACCTTTGGTCTATATTCGCCGGGTTGGCGCGATCGGCTGGGCGGGATCCTCGAAGGGGCCGAGCCTAGCGGGGAGAATGGCATGAGCACTGTTTTTGATTTTGCCGCGAACCTTCTGGGCGGCGGCGAGAAGCCACTGGCGGATTTCAGCGGTCAAGTGCTCCTCATCGTCAATACAGCGAGCAAATGCGGTTTTACGCCGCAATATGAGGGGCTTGAAGCGCTTTATCGTCAATATGGCGCGCGCGGCTTTTCGGTCTTGGGCTTCCCCTGCAATCAGTTCGGAGCGCAAGAACCTGGCGATTCGGCCGCCATCGCTCAGTTTTGTTCCCTGACCTATGACGTGACATTTCCCATGTTCGCGAAGGTCGACGTTAACGGCGCGGACGCGCATCCGCTCTTCAAATTTCTCAAAGGCGAAGCGAAGGGCATCCTTGGCACCGAGCCGATCAAATGGAATTTCACCAAATTCCTCGTCGATCGGAAAGGCGAAGTCGCAGGCCGTTTCGCGCCGACGACGACGCCCAAGGATCTCGAGAAGGAAATCGAAAAGCTGCTTTGAGTTTCAGGCCTCAGGAGCAGATTTCAGGCCAAAGAGACCTCTGGCCATTTAAGCGCCTGGATGCAAAACCGCCCTAAGCGCTAGCGGGCGCGAGGCGGTCGGAGGCCGACGCCCAGGCGGAGCGAAGTCACGCCCGCTGCGACGGTCCGGCGGAGCCGTCCTTGAAAAAGAGGATCGACTTTTTCGCAGACATGGGGCAACCCGCTGTCTCATGACCGATTCCGGTTGGTCCTCCAAGCCGGCCATGAAGCGGGGCCTCGGTCGCGGCGTGCGCCGGATTTCATCGCAAGGAGACAGGTTTATGCCCTCGTGGCTCGATACGAGAAGCCCGGATTTCAGCGTTGCGTTCAAGGCTCTTCTCGCCATGAAGAGGGAAGCCTCGGAAGACGTTGATCACGTGGTGCAGGCGATCATCGCGGAGGTGATCGCGAGGGGCGACGAGGCTCTGATTTCCTATTCGAAGAAATTCGACCGCGTCGATCTCTCGGCGCTCGGCCTGCGCGTCCCAGCGGAGGAGATCGACGACGCCGTGTCGCTGTGCCCGCCCCAGGCGGTCGCGGCGCTCGAGCTAGCGCATCAAAGGATCGTCGCTTTTCACGAGAGGCAGATCCCCCAGGATCATCTTTTCACGGATTCGCTCGGCGTTGAGCTCGGCTGGCGCTGGCGTCCGATAGAGTCGGTTGGGCTTTACGTTCCGGGCGGCACGGCTAGCTATCCCTCCTCGGTTCTGATGAACGCAACTCCGGCCAAGGTCGCTGGCGTCGCCCGCGTCGTCATGGTGGTGCCTGCGCCCGATGGCGAGATCAATCCGCTCGTCTTCGCGGCGGCGAAGCTCGCGGGCGTCGATGAAATTTACCGCGTCGGCGGCGCCCAGGCGATTGCGGCCCTGGCTTTTGGGACGCAGACGATTCCGCCGGTCGCCAAGATCGTCGGTCCGGGCAACGCCTATGTCGCCGCCGCCAAGCGGCGCGTGTTCGGCACGGTCGGCATAGACATGATCGCGGGACCTTCCGAAGTTCTGATCATCGCTGACGCCGGCGCCAATCCCGAATGGATCGCGGCCGATCTTCTCGCCCAGGCCGAGCATGACGCAGCGGCGCAGTCTATCTTGATCACAGATAACGCCGATCTCGCCCGCGCGGTCGAAGCCGCCGTCGAGAGACAATTGACGACGCTCCCGCGCGAGCGGATCGCCGCCGCGAGCTGGCGGGATTTCGGCGCCGTCATCATCGTCTCGGAGCTGCGTGAGAGCATCGCGCTCGCCGACCAGCTGGCACCCGAGCATCTCGAGATCGTCACGGCGGACGCGGACGAGCTGAGCCAGGAGATCCGCAACGCGGGCGCCATATTCATTGGCCCGCACACGCCCGAGGCGATCGGGGATTATGTCGGCGGCTCGAACCATGTCTTGCCGACTGCCCGCTCGGCCCGGTTTTCCTCCGGCCTCAACGTTCTCGATTTCGTCAAGAAGACGTCGATCCTGAAATGCGGGGCTGCAAGCCTCGCCGCGCTCGGACCGGCCGCGGTGGCGCTCGGCGAAGCCGAAGGACTAGACGCCCACGCGAGATCCGTCGCCTTGCGTCTCGCGCCTCGGCCGTCATGAGCGGAGCGGACCCGCATAGCCGCAATCGCCTCGTATCGGTGACTCTCGATGAGGCTTCGATCGGCCGCAGCACGGCCGACAAGGAGCACGAACGCCAAATCGCGATTTACGATCTGCTCGAGGAAAATTGCTTCGCTTTGCCGGGAAGAGACTCCGGTCCTTACGGATTGAAAATCGCTTTGCAGGAGGCGAAGCTCGCGCTTGAGATCCATGACGAGGGCGGCGAGCCGCTCGTCGTCCACATTCTTTCGCTAACGCCCTTGCGGGGCCTGCTGAAGGATTATTTTTTTATTTGTGAAAGCTATTACGCCGCGATCCGCACCGCCATGCCGAGCCAGATCGAGGCGATCGATATGGGACGTCGCGCCCTCCATAATGAAGCGGCGCAGCTTCTGATGGAGCGGCTCAAGGGAAAGATCGAATTCGACGTCGACACGGCGCGGCGAATTTTCACGCTGGTCGCCGCCCTGCATTGGAAGGGGTGACGCGGGTTTTATCAGTTGGGCGCATCTTCGGAAACATTCGGCCGCCGGTAGCTCGAATGAGCGTCGTCGCGGCGTTGGCTTGACTGCATCAATCATTTTTCGCGCTCGTTCCGACCGGCCGAGCGATGCTGAGGCGCCCGGAGATGAAGACCCTCGTCAGGGACCGGCCTCAATCCGTGCTCTTCGCCTGCACGCTGAACGCCGTGCGCTCGCCGATGGCGGAGGCGCTGGGCAAGCATTTTTTTGGAAACGAGGTCTATTTCGCATCGGCCGGCGTCAAGCGCGGCACGAAAGACGCCTTCGCCATCGCCGCGATGGAGGAGATCGGGATCGACATCTCCAGGCACAAACCGCATATGTTCGAGGATCTTGAGGACTCGTTTTTCGATCTCATCGTCACGCTGTCGCCCGAGGCGCATCACAAGGCGCTCGAATTCACCCGAAGCCTCGCTGTGGAGGTCGTCTACTGGCCGACGCTCGATCCGACCGTCGTTGAAGGCGGCCGCGAGCGCATTCTCGAAGCTTATCGCAATGTCCGCGACGGGCTGCTGGCGCGAATTGAAGGGCTCATGGAATATCGCCCAATGAGCAACCCATAGGCCGTCGCCTCGCGCTCGCGCCATAGTTGCAGCCAAAACGCCTCAAGGCGAAGGCGGTCGGACCTGCTTCGCGCTGACGCGCGCCGCTACAATTCGACACTTGGGCCACCCTCCGCGCCAATCCTGATGTCCGCGTAGCGACACGCGCCGCGACGCCGCTGGAAGGGCGTGACCGCGAGCAGCCAGACATGGCTGATCGCTTGAGCCGGCCCGCCGATATGCGCTGCATAATCAGCGGCCACGTCGCGCTCGAACGCGGCCCAGGCGCCGAGCCCGCCCGCGCCGGTTGCGACGACCAGATGCGTTTCGATTTTATTCCAACCGGCCAGCGGACAACGAAACACCTTGCCGGTCGGCAGGGCCGCGCTCCAGATATAGGTGAGGTCCTGTCCGTCCTCGAATTTCACGCCGATCGAGAGATAGTCGTGGAATGGAGCCTGATCCTCGGCGACGGCAGAAGGCAGTTGATCGATCTTCCAGCGCCAGCCGAGCTTGGGGCGCGTCGAGAAAGGCAGCGCCAGCGGGCGCTCGATGATCGACGCTGAACGGGCGCTCTCGCAGACGATTTCGCCATTCTCGGCGCGGGAGAATATCTCGGCGCCGCCGCCGAGACTGAAATAGTCCGACCAACCCTCTGGCAGCTTTCGGCCTCGCTTCAACCGGGCGATCTCGCTTGCGACGAGACCGTCGACGTCGCCATAAGCCGCGAGACTGGCGAGGCCGGCGGCGGCGTCGCCTTTCCAAAGCAGGGCGACGCCCACGATTTTCGCCTCCTGTTTTCGATACTCGTCCAAGGGAGTCCAGAGCGTTCCGTCCTCATCGGAAAACTGCGCGGCGGCGCGGGCGATTTCGAGCGGGCCGTCATGGGCGACGGCCATGGTGCCCGTGTCCGTTCCCGGATTGAACATGGGCCGTAGGCCGCGCGTGCGGGCATGAAAAGCGAGGCCCGGGGAGAACCAGAGGTCGAATTGGCGCGCGATCCACATGCGTCCAGTGAGGAGGAAGGTAACCTGTTGTCCCTTCGCGGCGTCGAGGCCGAGATCATTCCACGGTAGATCGGGGCCGTCTATTTCGAAGAGGCGGTAGGCTACGAGCTCGGGCGATTTCGCACGCGCGATCAGATCGTTGACGCTCGTCTTGAAGTCTTCAGAGGCGGGCAGGCCTTGCTCCGCGCCAGACGCGTTGTTCGAGGCGCCGACGGCGAAGGGCAGCGCAGCTCCAAGAACAGCGGCGCAACGCAGCAATTCGCGCCTGGAGCGGGTGCGCCGGGTCGGGTTCGGGGCCAAAGAGTCCAAGCAATAGAGGCACATCGCATTCTTCCCGATTTCGCGCCGCAACCAACCCGAACCTTGTAGACTCCACACTCGGGCTCTAGGCGCGACGATAGCCGCTTTTCCTCGTGGTTGATTGGGAGCAAAGCCCAACACAAGCTGGGAAGATTTCCCGATGTCGACGCTTTTTTCGATCTGCGGATTTGAGTCTCGCGCCGCAAAAGTTCATCGCAATTCAGACGGGGCAGAACTGCAATATCGTCGCGCAGGATAGTTACGGCGAAAGCGTCGTACTTAGATTTGCGCGATCTCCAATCCGAGCTCCACGCGCTTCTTCCGCGAGAGCCCTCGCGCAATGATGGAATGCGACTCGCGGATGTAGTCGCGCAGCACCGCGTCCGGGAGGCCAGGCTCCTCGAAATGCTGGATCCACTTCAAGCCGCGCGAGGCGAGATAGGGCGCGGGACGCAGGCCGGGTTGTTCCTTCAGCATCTCATAGGCGATGTCGCTGACCTTGAAGGTTAAGCGCGGCGCGCCCTCATCCCAGCCGCCAATCGCAAACACCTTTCCGCCGACCTTCCAGACGTGCGATCCGCCCCATTGGACGACATGGCTCGTCGCCGGCAGCGCGCCGCAGAAGGCGTTGTACTCGTCATAGGTCATGGGCGTCGCCTCCGAGTGGGTCAAAGCGATCCACCGGCTCACCGCCATCGTGAAGCAGATGGGCCAGCAAAGGTCCAGACGCGATGGGCGGCGAAATTCCACAGCATGACCGCGCCGGTCGTCACAACCTGTGCGGGCAAATAGGGAAACCCCGCGACAGAGACGAAAAGCGACATGAGGAGATAGGTGAGGCCGAACCCGACCGAGACCACGACGGCGAAGCGCCAGGCGGCCTCGTCATGGGGCCGCGCGGAGTGAAAGACGCAGCGGCGCGAAAGACCATAAGAGACGGCGCCGCCGGCGCTATAGCCGGCCAAGGCGGCCACGACGGGCCCAAGCCCGGCGAATTGAACAAGCCCGATCAAAACGCAATAGTGGACGGCCGTGGCGATGAAGCCGACGCCGGCGAAAGATGAAAACTGGCGGAGCAGGGCGGTCATTGCTAGAGTCTAGGCCTCGGCGGCATTAGCACGGCGGACGGCTTTCTTGCCGAAACCCGCGCAGGGGTGACTCGGCGCGACGCTGATCTCCGGACCGAGCCAGATAGCGATGGAGTAAATTTTCATGCACTTGCCTTTTTGCTCGAAGCTGCCCGCGTGGCTGTTTGGCGCAGCCCTTGTCGGCGCAGCCATGACGGCACCGGCGACCGCGGCGGTCCGTACCGGAATGCTCGATTGCAGGGTATCCCCAGGCATTGGATTCGTCATCACTTCGAGCAGGGCGCTCTCTTGCGTCTTTCGTCCGCGCCATGGTCGGCCTGAGCGCTATGTCGGGACGGTTCGTCGGTTCGGCTTGGCGCTCGGCATCAACGGACCGAGCCGTTTTGCCTGGGGCGTCGCCGTCGCCGCTCCTCATGGAACGCCATTTCCGCTGGCCGGCGAATATGCCGGGGTTGGAGCGGGGGCGTCCTTTGGCGCAGGAGTTGGTGCCAATGTCCTCGTCGGCGGCCGTGGAAACACCGTGACCTTGCAGCCTCTTTCGATTGGCGTCCAAACCGGAATCGCCGTATCGGCGGGCGTCGGCGCCATGTTCCTGGAACCCGCTCCCTAACCGATAGCGCTCGTGCTTTGGCTGGGGCGTCTCCCAGCCGGCGGCCGCGCCGGAGATCTTTGGTGGAACACCCCCGAAGATCTCCTCGGACGCGCGGGCTCGAGGGCGCAAAAATTGCTGTGACCGACGCGCGCGGCTCCCCGGCTCGATCCGAAAACCGCTTCCCGGCCGCAGCTTCAATTCGCAAGAGGCCCATCATGTCAACGAGTTCGTCCGCGGCGAATGACCGCCATGCAAAGCTGATCATCGTCGGGTCGGGGCCGGCTGGCTATACGGCGGCCATTTACTCAGCGCGGGCTTTGTTGGAGCCGCTTTTGATTTCCGGCTTCGAGCCCGGCGGCCAGCTCATGATCACGACGGATGTCGAGAATTATCCAGGCTTCGCCGCGCCGATCCAAGGCCCCTGGCTGATGGAGCAGATGAAGGCCCAGGCCAAACATGTCGGCGCCCGCATGGTCTCCGACCATATCGTGTCGGTCGATCTCGGACGGCGTCCTTTCGAATTGAAAGGAGACAGCGGCGCGACCTATTCCTGCGACGCAATGGTGATCGCGACCGGCGCCAAGGCGAAATGGCTCGAGATCCCCTCCGAGACCAAGTTCAAGGGCTATGGGGTATCCGCCTGCGCGACCTGCGATGGATTTTTCTACCGCGGCAAGCCGGTCGTCGTCGTCGGGGGAGGCAATTCTGCCGTTGAGGAGGCGCTCTATCTGAGCCATCTCGCGAGCAAGGTGACGGTGGTTCACCGCCGCAGTTCGTTCCGGGCCGAGCGCATTCTGCAGGAGCGCTTGCTCAATAGGCCCAATGTCGACGTCATTTGGGACCATGCCGTGGACGAGATCGGCGGCGACGCCGATCCTTTGGGCGTCACCCATGTGCGCCTCAAGCATGTTGAGACGGGAGCCACGCGCGAGATCCAGACGCATGGCGTCTTCGTCGCGATTGGTCATAAGCCGGCCTCGGATCTTTTCATCGGTCAGCTCGAGGTCAAGCCGAATGGCTACATCAAAACCGCGCCCAACTCGACCGCGACGAATGTGCCTGGCGTCTTCGCTGCAGGCGACGTCGCCGATGAGGTCTATCGTCAGGCCGTGACGGCTGCGGGCCTCGGCTGCATGGCGGCTCTTGAAGCCGAGCGCTGGCTCGCGGCGCAGGCCGACGCGCGGGCGGCGGCGGAATGAGCGGCGGGCTCTGAAAGTCCGTGGTTCTTCCTGAACATTCGCGGATGGTCGCGCCTGTCATTTATCGGTAAATTGCATTCAATAGACATGAGCGCCGACGCGATTGACGCGGGTTGCGCTTCCGTTGCGGTCCGCGCGCCTGTCCGGCGTTGGACACGCCCAAAAATAGTCTGCTCTTTAGTTCATTGCCGGCGCGATTGATTCGTCTGATCTGGGGAAAGCTGCGCGCCGCGAACCTTTGAGCAGGCCGGCGTCTTTCTGTGGGGAGTGGAATGGGGATTTTCCGCATTCCCGTATAGAGCATATTCTGATCGACTTTTCCGATCAGAATATGCTCCAACCCTTTGATATAAAGCGAGTTCTTGTCGATTGGACGTCCAGTCGGAACGCGCTCTAGATGATCGTGATTCAACAGGGTTCGGCGTCCGCCGACCTTCGAGCTCTTGAGGAATGGAAATCATGTTTCCGAAGCCCGCGCCACAACTCGACGCCAACACCTACGCCTATGAGACGCTTCCCATGGTGAAGCCGACGGGATTTCGTGAATATGACGCGCGCTGGATCTTCGAGAAGGAGATCAACCTCATGGGCGTGCAGGCGCTGGGCTTGGGGCTCGGAACCTTGCTTCGCGACATGGGCGTCAAGCCGGAGCTCGTGACGGGCCACGACTTTCGCGCCTATTCGAGCTCAATCAAATACGCCTTGATCAATGGCTTGATGGCGGCGGGCGTCAAGGTTCATGACATCGGGCTCGCGCTTTCGCCAATGGCCTATTTCGCCCAGTTCGAGCTCGACGTTCCGGCTGTCGCGATGGTGACGGCCTCTCACAATGACAATGGCTGGACCGGCGTCAAAATGGGCGCGCAACGACCCGTCACCTTTGGCCCTGATGAAATGAGCCGGCTGAAGGAGATCGTGCTTGAGGGAAAATATCGCTACGCCGAGGGCGGCTCCTACCGATTCGTCGAGGATTTTCCGGCTCGCTACATCGCCGACCTGACCAACCGCCCGAAAATTGCGCGCAAGCTGAAAGTCGTCGCGGCCTGCGGCAATGGCACCGCCGGGGCCTTCGCGCCGAAAGTGCTGGAAATGCTCGGCTGCGAGGTCGTCCCGCTCGATGCGGAGCTCGACTACACCTTTCCCCACTACAATCCAAATCCAGAAGACCTGCAGATGCTGCACGCGATGGCCGATAAGGTGCGGGAGACAGGCGCCGACGTCGGCCTCGGCTTCGATGGCGACGGAGACCGCTGCGGCGTCGTCGATAATCGCGGCGAGGAGATCTTTGCCGATAAAATAGGAGTCATGCTGGCGCGGGATCTCGCCAAGCTGCATCCCGGCGCGACATTCGTTGTCGACGTCAAGTCGACAGGATTGTTCGCGACTGATCCCGAACTGCTCGCGCGAGGCGTCAAGGCCGATTATTGGAAGACCGGGCATTCCTACATCAAGCGCCGGGTCACTGATCTGGGCGCGCTGGCCGGGTTTGAGAAATCCGGCCATTTCTTCTTTAACGCGCCGGTCGGGCGCGGCTATGACGACGGCATCCTCACGGCCATCCATGTCATTGAGATGCTCGACCGCAATCCGCAGAAATCAATGGCCGAGCTCTATGACGAATTGCCTAAGACCTGGGGATCGCCGACTATGTCGCCGCATTGCGACGATGAGAAGAAATATGGCGTCGTCGAAAAAGTGCTCGCGCGCTTCAAGGGCATGGAAGCGAATGGCGAGTTGCTGATTGGACAAAAAATTCGTGACCTTGTGACCGTCAATGGCGTGCGCGTGACCGCGCAGGACGGCACCTGGGGGCTGGTCCGCGCATCGTCGAACAAGCCCGAGCTGGTCGTCGTTGTCGAGAGCCCGGTGTCGGAGGCGAGAATGCGCGAAATGTTCGCGGCGGTCGACGGCGTCTTGCGCGAAAGCCCCGAGGTCGGCGCCTATAATCAGACGATTTGATCCGCGGGGCGTTCATAGCATCGTGCGTTGGGCTTTCCCCGACGGCACGCAAGTAGCGAAAAACTGAATCGGGTTTATCGGCATTGAGACATCGGATAATTCGATGTCTCATCAGACCCTGTTACGACGTATCGATCTGGAGCGCGCTCCTGTCGATTGGATGATTGCATCCAATTGAAACGCGCTCCAGGCGCCGGAGAGAGGGACAGGGCGCGATCAAGGGCCGACAAGCGTGCCCGTCGATGCTTGCGTCGTCGTCTTCCAGATTTTTGTGTCGGCAACGAGCTTGGACATATTGCTCGCATTGATAAGCGCGATTGTCGAGCCCGTCGTGATGGTCGAATTCCAGATCACGGTATTGAGGTCGCCGGTGCTCAAGCCAAAATTGATTGGGCAATTCACGCAGATGTCGTTCTGGAAAATCGTTCCGACGACTGGCTTGACGCTTTGCTCGACATAGTCTGCTGTGGGATTCTGATAGACTGTACTGTTGAGATAACCCTCATTAAAGTCGCGCCACGGCGTATTTGTCCGCGCGGTGATCTTATTGTTGCGAATTTCGACGCCGTCGACGGCCAAGCCCCAGAACTGATTTGGCCGAATTAGAGCGAAGTTCACCACGATATTCGAGCCGAACAGACTTTTCGTGTTGGTCAAGGTATTATTGTATATTTAGATGTTGTGCACCCTACCGAAATGGAATTGCGCGCCATTCGTCCCATTCATCGCCCGCTGGTCTGGTCGCACGATGACGCCGCCGTTGTCGGTCATGGCGTTCGAGAAGATTGATGTGTTGAGAAACGTGCCTGCCCATAGCACGATGCCTCGTGGATTGCCAGACATGGTGTTGGAGCGAATGAGCGCGTTCTCCAGAGACGGCACGTCGATTGCAAAGCGATCTCCAGGCGATGGAATGACGTCCCAGGGCTGGTCGATCGTGAACGTGTTGTTGTTGCGAGATACAATGTGGCGAATCTGGCCAGCGCCCGCGCCGCTGACGATGCTCACCACCGAATTGGGATAATAGTTCCAGGAGCAGACGCCGGTGCACCGCGAATCGTCGGCGATGGACAGGGCCGTCGCCGAGGTCGCCGTGCCGCTGTCCGTCCTTGGATTAGGTCCGCCGCCCTCGCTCAGGACAGTCTCGCCATCGTCCCAGTTATATTTCAGCGCATTGCCCGCAGTATCGAAAATATTGCTGTTAATTACGAGATTCTTGCCGAAATTGACGCTGACTTGCCGGCCGGGCGTGCGCTCGACGACGGCGCCGACAGTGATCGGATTCGTGCCATATGGATAGGGCCAGCTTGTCTGGGCCGAAGTCGCGACCATTAGATCGGCGTTGCGGGTGAAATGATTGCCTTCGATGACGGCATTGGTCAAACTATCCATTTGGTTTTGGCCGCTCGACCAGGACACCATATTTTGGAAAAATAGAAAATTGCTTGCTTGTTGAATTATAATAGGACCAACGCCGCTAGCGCCATTTGCATTGGGGTTTTGGCTATTGGGCGACTGTTTGATCGTGCAGGTCACGATCGCGATTTTGTCGCCCTGGAGATTAATGGACTGGCCGCTGCCGAGATCCCAATTGACGCGCAGAAGGGCGATCTTGCTCGCCGAACCATGGTTGACGGTCGAGCTTACGACGATCTGGCTCGTCTTGTCGACATTTTGTAGGGAGAGGTCCGTGATGCCGGAGAGATTGGTCCCGGGCGGCCAGTAGATTGCGAAGAATTGGTAGGACGAGCCTTGCGGCGTCGTCGGACCATAGACGATCTTGGTGTCGGCGGCGCTGTGGCCTTTCAACATGACGCCGGATTTCAAGGTTAGCCCAACGCCTGCCGGAGAGGCCAGGCGATAGGTCCCGGCCGGAAGATAGACGAGGCCGCCGCCATGCGAGGCGGCAGTGTTAATCGCGAGCTGGATCGCCCAGGTCGCGTCGGTCACGCCGTCACCCTTGGCGTGAACGTTTAGGGACGGATCGCTGGTCACGTCATAGACATGGTGGTCGTTCTCGTTGGTTCCGGCGACGCCGGCCTTGTAGCCTGGCCCGTTCTGATAAATAAAATCGACGCCCCATGCCTGGCGTACTCCAAAATGATCGACGCCGATTGCGCGCCCAAGAACAGTGTTGTCTGCCGTTGTGGATCCATATCCATTGTCGACGACAAGTTTGTAGGTTCGCCCTGCGGCAATGCCGCTCGGAGCGATCAGGTAGAGCTGATACGCGTCGTTCGACGCGCTTGTGTTCACCGTAGCGGCGAGGGACGTATTGGTCTGAGTGTCCACAAAGGCAACCTTTGGCGTCGTCCCGTTGACATAAAGGTTTCTACCGAAGATTCGAAAAAGCATGCCGCCCATGACTTCTTGATCGCTGAATTGCATAGGATGAGGTGCATTGATGAGGACATGGGCGCTCGTCGTCGAGCCGTCGGACACCCAGATCTCATAGACGTCGAAGACTTGGCCTTTCGGCACCTGAAATGCGACTGAGGTGCTTTGACCCCGCAAGGTCGGGATGGCTAGAGGCTTCGTTTGGTGCGCTGGCTTGAGGAAGATCTGCGGCGCAGCGCCGAAGCCAGTTCCCGTGAGGCTGATGACGTCGCCCGCCTTTGCAGAGAAAGGCTGATTAAAGATGACCGGGGTCGCTGAGGCGGCGACCGCAGAGGCGAGAAGGAACAGCGGCGCTACAGCAACCCGGCTGACCCATTGCGCGATCCGCTCCGCTGGCGACGTGATAATCGCGCGTGACCAATTGTTTGACATTCTCATCAACCGCTCCAATCAACACTGAGAGTTTTACTCAACAACGCTTCGTCACGCGTAGAATAACGCTACGTCAGCGACGAGGTGACGTTAATGGAAGCATCCAGCTCTGTAGGTTGCGTTGACACAGTGAGTCGAATTGAAGAGTAGTTTTTCATAAACCTTTAGGCGTCGAGGAACAGCTTCCTCGCGGCATAGAGAGTCCGCCGGCAAATCTGTCGCGGAAGCCGGTCGATCAATGCGTCGCGTCCGTCGTCATGGCCTGAAGCGACGGTGTGATCCGCAATGGCGACGGATCGAGGAAGCGGGGATGGGCGTCGGGCCAGAAGGCGCTATGCGCGGCCGCGTTTTTCGGCGGCGCTGGCGCGCATCTATTGGAAGCTTGGGTCAGGAATTCCTAAAGAGCGTGACCCGAATCGCTCGGTGCAAATTAACGCTTTGGCGATGTGGGGCAATGTGAGTTGGATCGTCGAATTCTGGATCAGCGCTGAATGCGTTCCGCCTTGTGGCGCGCGGCTTGTTGATCCACTCGGTTGCGTTGGTTTGGATATGCAATTATCGGCGGCGTTTGCGATTGCTCTATGCGAGCGATCGTCGGTCGCTGTAGGTTTGACGGAGGAGGCGCTTGCGTGAGTTCTTCTATATTGCCGCCGACCTAACCAGGTCTTGGTTCGATCCCTCGGTCACGGCGAGCCGAGCGCCGCTGATCGCGTCGGTTCTTCGTCGCGGCCGGCGTCGAGGATCCATGTGCGTCCGCAAAACGCCACATAAAGCCGTTCCTGGCCGAGTGCGGCGCCGAGCTCTACCGCAAGTTCATTCAGCATAGCCTCGATGTCGCTATCAGACAGATGACCGAGATAGGCATGGACGGCCTCGCCAGCGAAGATTGCGACCGGCTCGCGGTCGGAGCCGACGGAGCCATCAGGCCGAGGCCAAGCATAGGTCACTTCCGCGCGCGCGAACATGCCGGAGAGCGCCGGCAGTCCCGCGCCGACCCGCCGCCTCATCCAGGCCCGTGCGGTCCGCACGGCTTCGGAAATGTCAAAGACGCGGCCTTCCGGATCCCAGCCTTCTCGAAGGCCGACGGTGATCCTGAAATCGCGGCGCGGCCCCATGGAGCCGGCGACGACTCTATAATCTTCCCGCCGGGGCGGCGCAGCCGCGGAGTTCTCGTCGTTCGGCAAGCGTTTAGCTCCCATGTCACGCGCATTCCGGCCCGGCCACGCGGTTTGCTCAATGGGGCTCTCGCCGAGGCCTTAAACCTCTCAAGATAGCGAATGGCGTTCCATTATCTTCGATGCGAGGCGTCGATCGGGTGTTGAAACGATGCTCTCAGTCAGATCAGCCGGTTTATTTTTGCAAATTCGTCAATGTGCCGTGCAACCGCTTGCGGCGTGCGCGCCGCCGCATAGGCCTCGATGTTCCGGCATAGCGCATCGCGCTGGGCCAATACGCTTGTGATCGCGTCAAATATTTCGGACTCATCTGTAAATAGAGCTCCGATCTGAATAGGATTTAAAACTTGCTTTCGAAAGACTGGGTAATCAGGACAAACAATATTTGCGCCGCATTCGATGGCGTTCACGATGACCCCACTCGATCTATAGTAGTAATTATCATAGCTATAATTTAAAATTACGACATCACAGCTAGAGAGTGCTTTTGCATAGGCTTCTGGCGTGGACGTATCGACAATTTCAATTGTGTTTACAATACAGTCGAGAGCCTTCTCGAGTTCTGCGCTATTCGACGAACCGAGCATAATGTCGATGTCGGCATGTTGCTGTAGGGCGATCAGATAGGGAATCAGCTTTGCGATCCCTTTCTCCGGCCGATATTCGCCGATCGCGCCCACCCGCCTTTTTTGCCTCGACGTCGGCGCAGTTCCGGGAGCGACCGGAACCACGACGTTTGGCAAATAGAAGAATTGCTCTCGCCTGATTGGAACGCCTAATTTTTCCAGGCCGTCCATTCCTTCAAGAAAGACGAATTTGAAGTTCATTCTGCAGAGGAGGGTCAAAGCGAATCGTTGCGTCTTGAGCGTCAGCGCTTTCTGCAAATTATGATTGACGATGAAGCAAATTTTTTTCCTGGCCGGCGCGGCAAGAAGCGCGACGCAAATCAAAGGGACGCTCAGAAACTCTCGCGCTATAATGAGGTCATGGGTTCTCGATGCGCGCACAAGCGACAAAACAAAGAGTATATGCTGATAAATGACGATAACGGGACGCAATAATCGTCTGGGTTTTCCGCGCAGAAATGTAAAAAGCAGCGTAACATCGGGCAGCCCAATGACGTCGAACTTCGTCTTCGTAAATGAACGGGCCAGCAAAATATGGTCGAGGACCTCATGAAAGCTGTAGGTGCGCATGCAGTCGCCTTCTTTTTATTGTTAAATAACCTGACGGCGCGTCGCGGTTGGAAAGCCGGTGCAATTGCCTTGTGATTTCAAGAATCGATCCGTCCCAAGGACGGGAGACTGACTTTACCGCCTCGGCGAGTCCAGGCCGAGCCCGATGCTGCAAGCTCATAGCATGAAGCACAGGGCTGTGCATCGCGCCTGGACAAAGGGCGGAGAGCTGCGCTCGAGGCGATGGCCTATCATTTCAAGACAATAAGGACACTCTGGAGATGAAATCTCCGACAGGTTTCGTCAAGCCTTAAATGGCGGCGCGAAACCGTTCGGACGACACTGTTGGCCTGGTCTCTTGCGAAGGAAATTCGGGCCGGCGCGGTTTGGCGTCGGCCCGAGGCTTGGGAATGGTTTTGGGCCTTCAAGCATGTTCGGAAAAGGCGATCGACGTTCTTGGCGCTCAGACATTCGGATCTATCCGAAGTCTCATGAGAACCTGCTCGAGCTTATTGATCTGGCGCGCGTTTTGGTCGATTGGACGCGCCCGTCCAATCGGGGCGCGCTCGAACTCAATAGGCGCCGATATTGGGCGTCGTATCCGTCAAAAAGCCTTCGGGAAGGCCTGAGCCCTGAGCCGGGCTGGACGAGGTCAGCGTGAAATTCCCGCCCGTCGGCGCGACGAGGCCCGGGTTTTTCGAGAAATTCATCGACGAGCTGATCGATGCGCCGTTCCAGACCGCGACGCCCGCGCCCCAGTAGATGTTGTTGTTCCAGGTCACGCCGGTTCCCGGATAGGTGACGCCGGATATGCTCATCTTTCCTTCGTCCAACAGGGGCACGTTTTTCGCCAGGACGCCGGCGCCCGGCGTGGCCCAGGCGATGTTGTTGACCCAAGTCGTGTTGGTTCCGGCCATATTGCCGAGCTCGCCGCGCGCCGTGCCGTAATTGTTCACGTCGGTGAAGTTTCCGTAGGACGTGTTGTTCGCGACCACGACATTGCTCGACCGTCCGACCTGGATCCCATTGCCGCCATTGCCATAGACGAGATTGCCGACCACCAGGGTTCTCCCCGTATAGACCCCGACGCCGCTGCAGTCGAAGCAATCAACGATGATTCCCTCGCCGTCGGTGTGGCATCCGGCGCTCATGCCATAGGTCGAGCAGGCGAAGGTCTCGACATTGTTATAGGAGATATTATTGGCGACGATGTTATGGTAGTAGCTGCTGTCGGTCGAGGTCGCGGTGAAGCCGGTCGCGTTGACCGCAGAGGCGAGGCTGATGCCGCTGGTCTGGTAGCCGCTGGTTCCGGCGTTATTGTTCGAGGTGTTGCCGGCGATGATGTAATAGTCGCCGCTATTGACCGATATGCCGCTGCCGCCGCAATTATGGGCGTGGTTGTTGATGATCGTCAGGTGATGGGCGTGGTTGGACGGCACATTGTAGCCGCCGTCGATGCAATGGCCGGCGTTGGCGCCGCCGGACACGTCGAAGCCGTCGATGACGGCGTAGCTCGCCGGAAGCGTGACCGCCGAATAGCCGTTCGAGCTCGGCCCGACGATCTTGGCCGCTAGAGCCGTCGTCGAGCGCAACACGACGAAGCCGGTCTTGCTGTTCAGATTGCCGGCCTTGCCGGCGGAATTCGTGACGGTCACGAATTCATTATAGGTTCCCGGCGCGACATTGACGCAGCCGCCGGCCGCAAGGGAGGCGTTCTTCGTCGTCGCGCGGGCGATCGTCCTGAACGGAGCGCCGGAGCTGGTTCCAGCGTTGCTGTCGCTGCCGCTCGACGCGTCGACATACCAGTTCGTGGAGCAGGAATAATAGGGCGTAGCCTGCGCAGCCGCAGGCAGGTTCGCGCCAGCAGTGCTCGAGGAAAGAGGCGTTCCCGTAGAGCCCGTCGATCCAGTGGTTTGGCCGCCGGTCGTTCCTGCCGAAGCCGAGCTCGTTACTGTTACGCTCGTGGATGCGCCCGTGCTCCAAACCCAGTTCGAGTTCCAGACGCCAGCGAGAATTGTGTAGGTTCCGGTGGTCGCATTCGCCGGCACGGTCCAATTATACCGCTCGGTCATGGGACTGCTCGTCAGCGTCAAATTCTGAAAGAATTGGCTTACGATGACTGTGTTGTTGAAATAAACCTGAATGCCGACCGTATAGTTCGATATGGTTGGGCTCGCCGTAGCCTGTGTGGCGATTTGGACGGCCCCGCCTTGCTTGACGGTGCTGACATTTACGCTCGGCGCTGAGATGGTTGTGGTCGCGCGCGCTGCTGTTCCCGCAATAAGAGCCGCGCTAATCGAGCTTACCACGAAAAGATGTTGCAGCTTTCTTGACACACCCGGTTCCCCTTGGATGGCGTGTGATATTGATCATGCATGATGTGATGTCACACGACCGAGGGATTGTGGTTTTGATATAAGACAAAATCATATTGAAAATCATAAATTATATGCTGAAAGTTCTTAGTAGTTATACAATATGCGTTATTTCGCCGCGCCGGCGCGGTCGCGTCCAGCTCGGGTAGGCGCGAGCGATCTCAGGTTCCGAGATGGCGCGTCTGTAGTCGGGCGGAGGCTCGTCGATGCTGAATGCGACAGTTCGGTGCGGCGTGGCGTGGTCCGGCGCCCGCGCGCAATTGCTATCCGGAAGCTGATCGCGGCTGAGCGGTGGCGTCCCGGAAGGGATTCGAACCCCTGACCTACGGTTTAGGAAACCGTTGCTCTATCCTGCTGAGCTACCGGGACTTGCCGCCCTGGACCGGTCGGCGCCGTCGCATTGTCGCCGCTGCTGGGGCTCGGCGCCGCGTGGATTTAGCATGTTTGGGCGGTCGCGCCAATGGTGCGATGCGCGGTTGGTTTGAGGCTTTGCGTTGCGAAGACCGCGGCTTTGACGCTGGCAAATAGCTCCAACGCCAAGTTGCGCCAGGGTCCAGAGCAAGTGCTCGAAATATGCTTCAATCGGATAATCTGGCGCGAGTTCTTGTCGCTTGGATGACGCGATCCGATCGGAAGGCGCTACGGGATCACGATTATTGACTTTTCGGCTTCCGCCCAGTTACAAATGCCATAAGCCTTCGCTAGAAGGGCGTCCATCGCGATCGAGCCGCTTTAGCCTCTATTGGAGGCGCGGTTAACGTCCGGCAGCGCGTTGCGCCCCCGGGCGCGTTTTGCGTTGAACGCCTCATTGAATTGCTCGTTCTTAGACATGGCGGGCGCGAAAATGCTGCAGCTTGAGTCTGTTCCGATCAGATTGATTCGATCTGATCGGAACAGACTCAAGCTTCTGAAATTCAAGCGATGTCTTGTCGACCGAATGATTTCATTTGATCGATAGGCGCTGCAAAGCTTGGTTCTCGATCGTCGGGGAGAGCCGAGCCTATGGTTCGGGGGCTCTTCCCCAGATTTGGCCGCTGCGGCCGCCCTCCGCCGCCGGAGGGATTATCGACAGGACGGTTGCGCATGTTTGAAGGGCTTTCGGAAAAGCTCTCAGGAATTTTCGACACGCTGACGCGGCGCGGAGCCCTTTCCGAGGCCGACGTCAATGTCGCGCTGCGCGAGGTTCGCCGGGTCCTTTTGGAGGCGGACGTCGCGCTCGACGTCGTGCGCTCTTTCGTCGACAAGGTGCGCGCGCGGGCCGTCGGCGCCAATGTCATCAAATCGGTGACGCCCGGCCAGATGGTCGTCAAGATCGTCAATGACGTCTTGATCGAGACCTTGGGTTCGGAAGCCGATCCGATCAATCTCGACGCCGCGCCGCCGGTCGCGATCATGATGGTCGGCCTGCAAGGCGCGGGCAAGACGACGACCACGGCCAAGATCGCCAAGCGGCTCGTCGAAAAGATGAAGCGCAAGGTTCTCATGGCCTCGCTCGACGTCAAAAGGCCGGCGGCGCAGGAACAGCTCGCGGTGCTCGGCCGCCAGATCGGCGTCGACACTTTGCCGATCGTCGCCGGCCAAACGCCGGTGCAGATCGCCAAGCGGGCCGAGCAGGCCGCGCGCTTGCAGGGCTATGACGTCGTCATGCTCGACACGGCAGGACGCACGCACATCGACGAAGCGCTGATGGCCGAGATGGTCGAGATCAAGGCCGCTTCGGGGCCGCATGAAATCCTGCTCGTCGCCGACAGCCTCACCGGCCAGGACGCCGTCAATCTGGCCAAGAGCTTTGACGAACGGGTCGGCATCACCGGCATTGTGCTGACGCGCGTCGATGGCGACGGCCGCGGCGGCGCAGCTCTGTCCATGCGCGCGGTCACGGGCAAGCCGATCAAGCTGCTGGGCGCCGGCGAAAAAATGGACGCGCTGGAGGATTTCCATCCCGCCCGCATCGCCAACCGCATTCTCGGCATGGGCGACATTGTTTCGCTGGTCGAAAAAGCCGCCGAGACGATCGATGCTGAAAAGGCGCAGCGCATCGCCGAGAGGATGCGCAAGGGCAAGTTCGATCTTGAAGATCTCGCCGACCAATTGGCGCAGGTCGAGAAAATCGGCGGATTGGGCGGCATCATGGGCATGTTGCCGGGCGTCGGCAAGGTGCGGGAGCAACTCGCCTCCGCCAAGATCGACGACCGCGCCATCAAGCGTCAGCGCGCCATCATTCTATCGATGACCGGGGCCGAGCGGCGCAATCCGGATATTCTCAAGGCGTCGCGCAAGAGACGGATCGCCGCCGGCTCGGGCGTGAAGGTCGAGGACGTCAACAAGCTCCTGAAGCAGCATCGGCAAATGGCCGACATGATGAAATCCATGGGCGGGGCCAAGCGGGGCGGGCCGATGAGCAAGATGGCCTCGATGTTCGGCTTGCCGGGCGGCGGAATGCCGCAGCCCTCTCCGGAGCAGCTCGCGGCCTTGCAGCAGCAGCTCGGGCAAAAGCAAGCGGGGTCAGGCGGTCCGAGCAAAGGCGCGCCGAAGGCCCCGTCTGGCCTTCCCTCTACGCCGCCGCCCGGCATTTTGGCCAATCCGCCGAAATTGCCGGGGCTCGGCGGCGAGAAGCTCCCGGGCCTCGGCGGTGGGCTCTTGAGCGGCCTCAATCCGTTCGGGAAGAAGAAATGAGCGCGAAATTGCTCGGATCTGTCGAGAGCCCGCGCCTCGTCCAAGAATAACCCGCTTAACCAAGTTCAATTGCCAACAGATAAGGAAAAGCAATGCCCCTGAAAATTCGTCTGTCGCGCGGCGGCGCCAAGAAGCGTCCCTTCTACCGCGTCGTTGTTGCCGATTCGCGCATGCCGCGCGACGGTCGTTTCATCGAGCGCTTGGGCGTCTTCGATCCGTTGAAGGCGAAGGACGCCGCCGATCGGCTCGTGCTCGACGCAGAGAAGGCCCAGGCCTGGATCGCCAAAGGCGCGCAGCCGACCGACCGCGTCGCCCGTCTGCTCGACGGACTCGGCGTCTTGAAGCGCGAGCCGCAGAACAATCCCAAGCAGGGCCAGCCGAAGAAAAAGGCGCAGGAGCGCGCCGCCGCTGCCGTCGCAGCAGCCGAAAAGGCTGCAGCGGCCGCGGGCTGATCCAGAGTCTCATCCAGTCGCGCGGGCGGCGCGGAGCCATTCAGGCTGGCGCGCGCGCGGGCAAGATTTTGACTGTGCTGCGTCCATTGCCGCGCTTTTCGACGCGCACCTGCACAGCGATGCGGTCGATCATGGCGGCGACATGGGTGACGACGCCGACCTTGCGGCCCTGTCCGTGCAGCGATTCGAGCGCGTCTATCGCGATGTCGAGCGTTTCCGCGTCGAGCGAGCCGAAGCCTTCGTCGATGAATAATGTGTCGACGAAGGCGCTGCGCCCCTCGAGCCCCGAGAGGGCGATCGCGAGCGACAGCGACGCCAGAAACCGCTCGCCGCCGGACAGGCTGCGGGTCGCGCGTTTTTCGTCGCCCATATCGCGATCGATGACGTGAAGTGAAAGATCGCCCGCCGTGGCGCGCGTGAGCCGATAGCGCGGCGCGAGCGCGGCGAGGTGACGATTGGCCAGCGCGACGAGATGGTCGAGCGTCACGCCTTGCGCGAATTTGCGGAATTTGTCGCCCGACGCTGACCCGATCGCCTCATCGACGTCGCGCCAGACGGTCGCTCCCGCCCGCGCCGATTCGATCTCGCGATTTAAGGCTTCTGCGTCGCCGCGCGCCGCATCATCGCGTGAAACTTGGCTGTCGATCGCGCCGAGCCTGCGTTGCGCCGCGCCGGCTTTTTCCTGCAGGTCCAGGATCTCGGCGCCGAGCGCGGGCGCATCCTCTTCTTCAGCGCCCTGCGCGAGAATGTCGTCGAGGTCGCGTCGTCTCTCAGCGAGGCCCGTCGCCGCTCGTGACAAGACCTCGTCGATCGTGGCGATTTTCTCCCGAAGCGCTTCGCGCGCGGCGGGCGCCTCGTCGAGCAGATCCCATGCGCGTTCGATCGTGAACCCGGAGGCTGCTGCGGCGGCGGCGAACGCCCCTTCCGATTGCGTCAAAACCAATTCGGCCTCGGCCATTCCGGCGCCCAAAGAGCTTTCGCTTTGAGCGGCCGCCGCGAGCGCTTTCACCGCTTCTGATTCCGCCGCGCGCGCGGAATCGAGCGCTGCGCGCGCGCGAAGCCGGATTTCATTGCAGCGCGTGCGGTGCGCGCCCGTGGGCTCGCCGTTGAGCAGAGCGGCTCGGGCGTCGCGCGCGGCGTCGAGATCCGTCGCCCGGACCGAGGCGTCGGACGTCGCGCTTTCCAAAGTTTTGATGGCGCCTAGATGCGCTTCGGCCGCCGCGGCGCGCTTTGGCTCGAGTGCCTGCAGGGCCGCCTCGGCCTCGGCGAAGGCCGCTTTCACTGTTCGACGCTCATCGGCGAGGCGTCTCAATTGCCGGCGGGCGGCGTCGGCGTCGGCGTCGCGATCGAGATCCGCCGCGCTTATGTCGCCCGCGCCGAGGTAGGGCGCGAGCTCGCGATCGATCGACGCCAGTCTGTCGTCTAATTCTCGGAGACCCCTTGCTGCGCCGGACCGCTCGATTTGGGCGGCGTGAAGCGCTTGGGTCTGCGCAGCCAGCGCGGCTAAGTCCTGGTCCAGCGTTGCAGCGGTCTTTTGTTGCGCCTCGCTCAGATCGTCGAGGTCGGCGCGAAGATTGGCCGCTCGGCCGAAAGCTTCGGCGAGGGTCGCTCTTTCGGCGCCGACGATCGCGGCAAGCGTCAAGACCGGGGCCAGAGCGGCTTCGGGCGAGGCTGGGAGCGCGGCGCTGATCGACAAGGCGGCTCGGCGCGGTTCGAGATCCTGGACCAGAACCGCATCATATTCGCTCGCGCAAGATTCTTGGGCGGCAAGCGCCGTTTTTCCCAGGCGCAGCGCCGAGTCGCGGCGCGACTCGGCGGCGGCGCGGGCGCGCTCGCCGGCCTCAATGGCGCTGGCGGCGCCGGCGATTAATTGGTCGAGCTCGGCGCGCCGCGCCTGGACGCGCGCGACGAATGCGGCGCCAATGTCGCTGCGTTCTTCGATTGGATGATCCAGCGCGCCGCAGACGGGGCAGGGCGATCCTGCGACAAGACTCGTGCGAAGCGAAGCAGCCTCCGGCGAGAGGGCGGCGTCGGCGAGATCGATCAGGCCGATGATCTCGGCGCGCGCCGCTTTATGGGTTGCGAGCGAGATTTGCGCGGCCGCGCATTCCGCTCGCGCCTGCTCGATGTCGCGAGCCGATTGGGCCGCCGCCGCCGCGTTTTGCTCTATTTCGCCTTGCGCCTGCGCATGACGTTCGAGAACGTTGGCGGCGTCGCGGAGCCCGGCGAGAAGCTCGCTGAGCGCGTGGTCTCGCCGTCGCAGCGCGTCCTCCCCAATCGCGGCAAAGGCGCTGCGACGGGCCTCGCATTCGGCGCCGAGGCGATCCCGCTCGGTCCGCGCCTGATCCGAAGACGCTTTCAACGCCGCGACATGCGCCGCGAAGCGGCGCTCATCCTCGCCGGCGCGGACATTAATCGCCTGCGTTTCCAGGCTGCGGCTCTTGAGCTCGACGCGCTTTTGCAGCAGGTCCTCAATGTCCAAAATGCGATCGCAGAGAAGCGTTCTTTCCGGGCGCTCCTCGAGGCTCGCCGCCGCTCGCGCGCGCGAAGCGCCGGCTTCGGCGCGAAGCGCATCGAGGCGTTGGAATTCGGCCACAGCATCTTTCGCGCCGCGCTCGGCGGCGACGCGCTTGGCCTCGGCCATCTCATGTTCAATCGCTGCGCGCTTGATCGCTTCGTCGAGTTCGCCGCAGCGAGTCCAAATGGGCCCGAACGCCTTGAATTGGCTTTCGGCTTCGAGGTCGGCGGCTTGCGCCGTCTCTCGCTCGGCCGTTGCGCTCAGCGCCGCATCCCGCGCCCGCGCGTGAAGGAGGCTCGCGCCGGTGAGGGCTGTTTCGGCGCGGGCGCGGCTTTCCTTCGCCCGCGCGAGGGCCTCGGCCTTTGGCCGTAAGAATTCGGCTTTGTCGAATTCGGCGAGCAAGCCGCGCTCGGGCGCGACGCCAGCTGACGCCGCAAGGGCGGCTTCATGGACTTTCGCGGCTTCCGCCCATTTTTCGCGGGCGGCGCCGATGCGGGCGTGATGTTCGAGACGCGCCTTCAAAGCGTCAGTCGCGGCGCCGATCGCCGTGACCTCCTGGGCAAGGCTCTCGCGCTCTTGCGCCAGGGCGACGCGCGCGGGCGCGTCGAGAAGGCCGATGCTCGCCAGCCTCGTTTCAAGGATTTCGACGGACTTTTTCCGTCGTTCAGCTTCCTCATGTGCGCGCACCGACAGCGCAGCGTAGATTTCCGTGCCGGTGACTTTCTCCAAAAGCTCGGCGCGCTCATTCTCGCCGGCCAGAAGAAAGGCGTCGAATTCGCCTTGAGCCAGCAGGACCGTGCGGCGAAACTGATCAAAGGTAAAATCAGTCAGAGCCTGGACTTTGATGAGAACGTCGCGCTTGCCCGAGGCGATCGGCTGGTTGTCGGCAATGCGAATCAGGCTTCGTAACTCGTTTTGCAGAGCGCCATTGGCTTTTCCCCGCGCGCGCAGCGCTTCCCAGCGCGCGCGATAGGCTTGCCCGTCGGAGCCCAGAAAATCGACTTCGGCGAAGCCTTTGCCGGCGCCCCGCCGCAGGAGCGCGCGCGGATCCTGCCCGCTGATCTCCTTGCCGCTCGGGTCGGGGGCGCTCTCGCGCCGGTCTATGGCGACGCGTGGATAGGCGCCGTAAAGCGCGAGGCAGATCGCGTCGAGGATCGTCGATTTGCCGGCGCCTGTTTCCCCGGTGATCGCGAACAGCCCGGCGCCCGCGAGCGGCTCGCGTCGAAAGTCGATCTCGAAGAAAGCGGCGAGGCTCGCGAGATTTTCGCCGCGAACGGCAAGGACGCGCATAGTCACAAATCCGCGCGGAGATGGTGGAAGGCGTCGAGATGCGCAGGCTCCGGCGGGCGGCCATAGCGCTTTTCAAAGGCGCGCCGGAACATGTCTTCGGGATCGCGCTCGGCGAGCCTGACCAGAGGCGCGACGGTGTCGGCCATTGGCTCCGACTCGGCGGAAACGGCCAGGCGGGCGTCGACGAGCCTTACCGGAACGCTCTCGACGATTCGATCGACCTCGGCGCGAAAACCCGCGGCGAGGCCTTCAGGCGCCAGCCGGATCGCCAGAAAGGGCTGCTTGTCGGTCGGCAGGGCGGGATCGAGATCGAGGGCCGCCAATCGATCCGAAAGCTCGTCCAGCCTCAGCGCGCCGTGCTCAGGCAGCCGCAGGAACGGGACCGGGCGCGTCAGCGGGATGTGTTCTATGCGGGTTTCGGCGCCTTTGAGTGTCACGAGGGTGACGCCGTGGCGATAGGCGTGCTCGGTCGCGGAGAGCGGGAAAAGCGAGCCGCTATAGCGCACGCCCGCGCCGAGATCTTGGGCGCGGTGCAGATGGCCGAGCGCGACATAGGCCGCATCCCGTCCCTGGAACATGCCGGCCGGAACCGCGTGCTCGCCGCCGATGAGGATCCGTCGCTCGGCGCCTTCTGACTCGACGCCGCCGGCTACGTGGAGATGGCCCGTGGCGATGAGGGGAAGACCGGCGCGCAAGGGCGCCGCGCTCTCGAACAATTCCCCATAGAGTTCTGAGACCGCGCGAACGATGGGCGAACCGGTAGCGTCCGATGATGAAAACGGCGGCAGGCAGGCCGCGGTCGGATAGGACAGGGCGAGCGCATGGGCGGCGATCTCGCCCCATGCGTCCGCAAGCGGGATGAGATGCCGCCTTATGTCGATCTTGCCCTCGCGCCGCGCGACATTGCCGATGACGTGGACGCGGAAACGTTCGAGCAGCGCGCCAGGCGCCTCCAATCGGCCGGCGGCGTCATGATTTCCCGCGGTGATGACGGTCGTCATGGTGGGCCGCGCGCGATGGAGGCCGGCGAGCAGATCGAAGAAGAGCCGCTGCGCTTCCCCGCCGGGATTTTGGCTGTCGAACACGTCGCCGGCGACGATGAGCGCGTCAACTTCCCGTTCCGCGACGAGAGCCGTCAGCTCCGCGAAAACGGCGCGATGCTCGGCGTCTCGGGAAAAGCCGCGCAAGCTCTGTCCGATGTGCCAATCGGCCGTATGAACGATTCTCAGCATTATCCGCGAGTTTGGCGGATTCGCTGGGCGATGACGAGCGCCGAGTAAGGCGGGGCTGAGAGGCTTTGCGAAAACTCGCCGTCGGCGCGGCTCAGGACTCCCCGGCCGATTGCGTCCCGGACTCGTCGATCGACCATTTTTCGATCGGCTCGGCCGCGAAGCCGGCGGCGGCCTCTTGGATTGAGCGTCCAGACAAGCTCAAGCTCGGGGCGATCTCGGCAAGCGGGATCAGCACGAAGGCCCGATTGAAGAGATCCTTGTGCGGCAGGTTGAGCTGTTCGTGTTGGAAGGACGCGTCGCCATGGAAAAGAATGTCGACGTCGATGAGGCGCGGACCCCAGCGCACCGTGGGCTCGCGGCCCATGTCGCGTTCTATGGCGGTGGTCGCGGCGAGAAGCTCGAGCGGTTCCAGCAGGGTTTCGCCCAGGGCGCAGGCGTTGGCGAAAAAATCCTGCTCGACAAAGCCCCAGGGCGCCGTTCGATAGATGGACGAAACCGCCGTCAAACGAACAATTCCGCGCTCTTCAAGAAGGTTGAGTGCGCGCCGGATATTGCCGGCCTTGTCGCCTATATTGCTGCCGAGGCCGAGGCCGATCTGCGTCCGCTGGCCGGCGCCGAGGAGCTCAGGCGAATGTGACGGCATGGAAAATCCAGGAAACGGCTTGCGCGCTCATTGGCCGCGAGGCTGAGAGGAAAAGCGCGCCTTGCCAGAAGGTTGGCGCGCCTTAGGCGGGGAATAGGATCTCGCCTTTTCCGAGCGCGGCGGAATCGCCGGCGAAACGGTGGAGCAGGCTCGAGAAGAGCTTGGCTGCGCCACGGCTTTCGGGTTTCAGCAACCGTGAGGAGAGGCTCGCAAAGGCGAGCTCATGCGCGCCACAATCGAGGAAAGTGGGCGCGAGCTCGGGTGGGTTGGCGAGCGCGATCGTGCCGCGCCGCATGAGATAGCCGGGCAAGACGCCGGTCGCGCCGAGCACGACCAAAGTTCCGGCGATCATGCGGCTACCTGGATAATCCCCGGCGGAACCTTCAATCACGAGCGTCCCGCGGCGTAGACGATCGCCAGCGCGGGCGCCGGCGTCCCCACGTACGATCAACAAGCCGCCAGTGACGCCTTCGAGCTCGCCTTCGAGAGGCCCGCCGAGGAAGTCGCCGGCATTGCCGCCAATCTCGAGCCGTCCGCCGGACAGGGCGGAGCCGGCATAGGGGCCGGCGTCGCCGGCGACGACGAGATTGCCGCCGCTCATGCTCCGGCCGACGCATTTGCCGACGTCGCCTTCGACGATGATCTCGCCGCCCTTCAGGCCCAGGCCCACATTGTCGAGCCGCGTCGATCCGCCCTCGAAGACAATCGTCTGCGCATCGCCGGGACGAATGCGAAAGAGATCGCCGACCGTGACTTTCTCGCGCGTGGTCTGCACTTCGATCTCGGCGATCTCCTTCGCCGATTTGCCGTCGAGCCGGTGCGGGGAGAGAGGCGACAGGTCGAGCCTTTGATCCGGCTCCTGTTCGAGCGCGAGGACGAGTGGCTTCACGGCAGGAGATCCTTCAGATGGAAGTGGAACGGGCCGAGCTTGCCGCCGTAATTGCCGGCGCCGACGCGCACGGCGCCATCCTCTGGCCCGAGCTTGAGAATGGCCGCGAGGCCGGCGCGCATCGCCTTGGCTACCGCTTGCTCGTTCAGGCCGTCGATGACGATCTCGAGGACGCAGCCGATGTCTTCGTCCAGATTGGTCGCCACGGCCCCACGCAAGGTCGGGCAATAGGCGTCATTGGTCGAGGCCGACATGGCTTTATATTTCGAGCCGACTTTCGAGCCGGAGCGGACGATTCCGCCGGGGAACGGCAGGATCACGTCCTTGACTTCGTTCATCGCCGCGACCGCAGCCTCGGTCGCGCGAAAGGTGGTCTTCGGCGTCGCGCCCATGATGAGCAGATTGCCGCCGCCGACCGCCTTTTTGGTCAGCCCGGTCGTCGCCTCGCAGAGGAATTCTCCGTCCATGACCGGAACGCGCCAGAAATGCCGCGCGCCGAACTTCTTCGACACCTGCCATCCATCGCCGAAATAGCGAATGGCGTCGCCGATCTGCAGCCGGTCCTCGCTTTCCAGATCGCCGAAACAGGCGGATCCAGGGGAGGTGAGCACGCATTGCCCGACGCGATTGACGAGCTGAGTCTGCAATGTGTCCGACGACATGGCGAAGATGAGGACGCGCACGCCCGGCCGCCCGTCCGGCGTCTCCTTGGCGGAAATCTCGTGGTCGATGCCGGCTTCGCAGCCGCAGCCGATGACGGATGTGGCGAAGCCGGTCATGGTGACGGCGGCCTGTTTCGCCCAGCGCTGATTGGGCCCGGTGATGACGATCGCCGTGCCGCGCATGGGAAAAGCTTCGGCGAACGACTCGTCGATGCGGACGCCGTTCCTGACTATTGGGCGCATTCGACCTCCTGGAACGGATCGGGACGCGGAAGAATATGCTCCGGCACCGCGAACATATTATGAGAGACGCCGAAGTGATGGTCGTAATAGCCGGAGAGGCGACGGTCCATGGCTTTGTCATAGCCTGGATTCACCTTGAGCGTCTTGCCCCACCGGTAATGCGTGACGGTTCCGTCGCGTACGACGAGATCGCCGTCCTTGAACACGAGATGGGCGGCGCCGAACATCTTGGCGATGTCCTTGTCCGGCGAATAGACCGCGACATCGGCGAGCCCGCCTTCGCCTAAATGGCCGCGATCCTTCAAGCCCAAGAGCTTCGCCGGCGCGGCGCGGGTCATGATGGCGATTTCGTTCAGCGTGTACTCGCGCGCGATGGAGGGCAGCGTCGTAACGGCGAGCGCCGCCTGCGGCAGGCGCGCGGCGGCCTCGGCCCGCGCCTCGCGGCTCATGAGCAGCGCGAATACCTCTGGATAGGTCGTGAAAGGCGCGCCGTTCGGATGATCGGTCGTGAAGAAGACGCGCCAAGGGTCGTCGATCAGCAGGAAGAGCTCGAGGCCGCAGGCCCATTGCACGGCGTTGGCGAATTCGGTCTCGCGATAATGGTAAGGCACGACGCCGCCGCCCTCGGCGTCCGCGTCGAAAATCACCGATTTCTTCGGCCGCGCTTGGCCCACGGCATTGAACTGACGCAGCACGTCGGACGAAATCGTGACCGTCTGCCGGAACATGGACTGCCCAACGTCGACGGTCACATTCGGCGCAGCGTTCACAGCCGCGGCGACGGCGGCGGCGCCGGAGGAGAAGCCATGATCGCCCTCGTCGCCATAGCAATAGAATTGTAGATGGGCGAGATGTAGGGGCTTGCCGCGCGCCGCCTCGATGGTGGCGAGGGCCGTCGACACATTGCCCGGAATGCCGAGGTTATTGGCGTGCAGATGCAACGGATGTGGGATCTTGAGATCGTCGACGGCCTGCTGCAGCGCCTCGAGGATCTTGCGTGAGGTGGTTCCGTAGAAGGGCACCGCATCGTCGAGGCCGAAGGCCCGGACGTTATATTTGAAGGATGTCGCGCCGCCGGCGTTAATCGTCTTCAGGCCGAGGCCATTGGTGGCGGCCAGCGTCGCCGCGACATAATCCGCGATCGCGCCGGGCTTTTCGCCCTCCCGCAGCAGGGACAAAAGAAAATCGTCGTTGCCGAGGATCGTGAGCGCCCCCTTGTCGAGGATCGGCACGTCCGAAAGTTCGAGATGGCCTTGAAGCGCCTGATGCGGCGCGAGCGCCGGCTCGATCACCGTGGTGAAGCCCATGGCCGCATAGCGAACGCCGGTCTCGAAGGTCGACCATTTGGCGCTCGCCAGGGGCAGGACCTTCTGCAGCGGGGCATCGGCGCGATGCAGCTCCGGCAGCAACAGGCGCGCCGTGTTCACATTGCCGCCGGCGATATGGGAATGAATGTCGATGGCGCCGGCCATGACGATCTTGCCGGTCACGTCGTGGATCTGGTCAGGCTGTCGCCCGGCGGGCGGCGCGACGATTCGCCCGTCCTCGATCCAGAGGTCGCCGATGCCGTCGCGATTATTGACGGGGTCGACGATACGGCCGCCCTTGAGGAGAATAAGCATTAGGCCTCTCCGCCGATATGTTGCGCGATCCGGTCGATGACGGAAGAGACGGAGGGAGCGTCGCTCGGCAGCGAAGCCCGGCGGGCGACAATCGCGCCGACTTCCCGCGCGAATTCCGCCGAATCATGATCGACGCCCGGGCCGCCGACCTCGACGCGGACCTGCGGCTCGTGATCGAACTTGACTTGCGAGGGGACTAGCGCGATGAGCGGAATCTGCTTTTTCCAGCGCGGGACTTCGCGGCCATAGGCCGAGATCCAGAGCGCGGCGTCGGCTTCTCCGCTGTCGACGAGGCGGGCGGCGTCGAACCGCCAGGTGTCATGCTCGGGGAAGCCGCGTCCGAATGACGTGCGCATGGGGAAGCCGGTCATCCAGCCCGAGGCTTGCAGGACGCCGCCGGCATTGGAGTCGGCGCCGAGAGGAAGGCCGGAGAATCGCGTCGTCTTGTTGAGATCGGCGAGAAGGCCATAGAGCATCTCGATCGCGAGGCTATCGAGAAGCTCGGGACCCCAAACCGCGACGCCGAAGCGCGCGCCTTTGAGAATTTGCGCGATCTCGTCGATCTTGCGCTTGGCGCCCTTGCCGGAATTGACCGGCCGATCGGCGACGCGGGCGCGCAAGCTCGCGAGCGCGACATGCGGATCGTTCGAGTCGATCGTCGTGACGTCAAGGCCGTCGACTTGGGCCGCGGCGCGGCCCGGCGCGATCCAGACGAGCTTGCGCGTGGCGTGCGCGAGATCGAATTCCGGGACGGCGGCCGGCGCGAGCCGCTCGAGAAGCTGCGGCCAGATCTTGGTCAGATCCTTGCCGATGAAGAGGAGGACATCGGCGCGCAGACGCGCCTCGTTCGGCGTCGTGACAAAACGCCCGGCCTGGCGCATGACGTCGAGATCCGTGAAGATCTTGTCCGATTCCAGGTGGTCATAGGCGCCGCGAATGCGCTCCGCCAAGGCGATGGAGGCGCGGGCGCCGGCTATGTCGGTCCCGAGGCCGGCGACGATGGGCAAACGGGCGCGTGATAAAATTTCCGCAGCGCGCTGGGCCGCCGCGTCGAGCGAGGCCGGCCTCCCGTCGATCTGGGCTTCAGTCATGGCGCCTCCTCGAAAGCTGCTCACATCGCATTGGGTTCGCCCTTAATTTATTGCGGGCCGGTCCTCGGCGCCGAGCCGCGAGGTCGATATTGCGGCGCAGGCTTCGGATAGGGCTGTTAGCGCGCTTTTGTGCCGGCGGGAACTGTGAAAGCGCGCGATGGCTTCGGTTTTTTTATTTCGGCGCAAGGAGCGGATCGCCCGAACGGCCCATGCGGGCGATCGTTCGCGGGCGGGCCGCGACCCGTGAGATCTGCATCGGAGGGTCCTCCCGCGTGGCTTTAGGCCGAAGCGACCGCGTGGGGCGCGGCCTATAGACCTCGCCGTAGCGGCTGATCAGCGTCTGGGATCTTGTGTCCGGCAGCGTGTCACGACGTTGACGAGGCGCTAGGGCGATTGAAAAAGCGCCGCCTGGCCTTCGAAGATTCGTCCGCGTTCCCTATCGCGGGCGATCTTGAAGCCGGATATTCGATAATGCTACGTTATGGCGCTCAGCCATGCAAGACGACGATCGATTTTTTTCAAAGCCACATTATATAGGGGCATATTTTCGTCGGGCTTGGTTTTTTATCGGCGTTTGACGATCCGCGCGATCCGCGCCAATACGCAATCAAGGCCTTTTGGATATGCTCTTTGGAAGCCCGATCGGATAAGGACGGGTTTTCAGCCGAAAGGACTATTCGAGGAGTTGTCCATGCCGATTCAATCTTCCCTGCCCGTTCAGCGCGAGACGCAAGCGACGGCCGGCGGCGAAACGCCGAGAGCGGCGTCTTTTGCCAGGAGGCCGCGCGGTTTGGTCGCCTATAAGGGTAGGCCCGCCGCGAAGCCGGCGTCGCCGCCGGCTGAGAAGGCCGCGCCTGCGAAGGAAAGCCAGCCGCAGGCCCCGGCCGCGCCGAAGCCGTCCGAGCCGGCCAAAGAGGGCGGCGCCAAAGGTTCTCGGAACTAGGCGCAGGCGCAGCGCGGCGTTCGGCCGAGGCTTTTATAGAGCGTTGTCGGGGGAGCGGCTTCTGGCCGCAAAGGTTGAAAGAAAGGCGCCTGAGCCGATTTCGCGACTCTGGGAGGCCGCTTGAGGGCTGAAATCCTCCCGATGACCGCGCGGCGCGCCGATCGGGAGGGCGAGAGGCCAGTCGGACGAAGCCGTTGAGGCGAGCCTATGCATGTCATCGAGATTGCCTTTCGTGACGCGGCGGAAGCGGCCTCCGCTCTGAGTCATTTGCCGTTTCTCACCTTTCTCGACAGCGCGATGGCCGACGGCAAGCTCGGCCGCTATAGCTTTGTCGCGGTTGATCCTTTCGCGAAGCTTCAAGTCCGCGATGCGGACATCGGCTGGATCGAGCGCCTCAAGAGCCTTTTGGCGCAATATCGCATCGAACCCACGCCCGGCCTGCCGCCGTTTCAGGGCGGCGCCGCTGGGCTGTTTTCCTATGAGCTCGGCCGCAGCCTCGAGCGTCTGCCGAAGCCGGCCTTGGACGAACTCGAGTTCCCTGATCTCTCTCTAGGCCTCTACGATGTAGTGGCGGCCTTCGACGCCCTGGAGCGGCGCGGGTTCATTCTCTCGACAGGCTTGCCCGAGATGGATCCCGCGGCCCGGCGGCGCCGAGCCGTCGAACGGGGGCGCTGGCTCGAAAGCGAACTCGGCCGGGACGCCGTTTCGCGTCCCGCCGGAAATATTTCGCTTTCAGGTTGGACGAGCAATTTCACCCGGAGCGGCTATGAGCGGGCGGTCGGCGAGGTCATCGAGCGCATTCTCGCCGGCGATATTTTTCAAGCGAACCTTTCGCAGAGATTTCTAGCCGCGGCGCCAGATGATTTCGATCATTTCGGTTTCTACAGGCATTTGCGCAAGGTCAACCCGGCGCCTTTCGCCGCCTATCTGGACCATGCCGACTTTGTCATCGCTTCAGCCTCGCCGGAGCGATTTTTGCGGCTCGAGGGCGATCGCGTCGAGACGCGTCCGATCAAGGGCACGCGGCCGCGGTTCGCCGACGCCTTCCTCGACAGCATTCAGGCGCAGGCGCTGAGGGAAAGCCGCAAGGATCGCGCCGAAAACGTCATGATCGTCGACCTTTTGCGCAATGATCTCTCGCGCGTCTGCCTACCGGGTTCGGTGCAAGTGCCGCAGCTCTGCGGGCTCGAGACCTTCTCCTCCGTCCATCATCTCGTTTCGTCCGTCGTGGGGCGCCTCCGCGAGGGACAAGGCGCGGTCGATCTCCTCGCCGCCGCATTTCCCGGCGGCTCCATCACGGGCGCGCCGAAGCTTCGCGCGATGGAGATCATCACCGAGCTCGAAGGCCATGCGCGCGGACCCTATTGCGGGGCGATCGGCTATATCGGCTTCGACGGCGCCATGGATACGAATATCGTCATTCGCACGGCGAGCTTCCGCAAGGGCGCATGCGTCGTCCAGGCGGGCGGCGGCATCGTCACGGCGTCCAGCCCCGCAGCCGAATATGACGAGACGCTCGATAAGGCGCGGCGGATCTTCGAGGCTTTTGGGGTCAAGGAACTCGCTCGATGATCCTCGTCGTGGACAATTACGATTCTTTCGTTCACACGGTCGCCGGCTATCTGAGCGAGCTCGGGGCGACTCCGGTGGTGGTGCGCAACGATGCGCCGCTCCCCGACGAGACGCCTGAGGCGATCGTGATTTCGCCTGGACCCTGCACGCCGAATGAGGCCGGCGTCTCCATGGCGCTAATTCGCGAATATTCCGGCCGGGCGCCGATCCTCGGAATTTGCCTCGGCCATCAATGCATCGGACAGGTTTTCGGCGGGACAGTGCGGCGCGCCTTGCGTCCGATGCATGGCGAGGCGAGCCTGGTGCGCCATGACGCGTTGGGCATCTTGGAAGGGTTGCCAAGCCCGCTCAATGTCGGGCGCTACCATTCCCTCATCGTCGATCTCGAAGGCGGCGAGGCCTCGCTCGCCGCCACGGCCTGGTCGCAGGACGGCGAGATCATGGCCTTGCAGCACCGCGAGCATCCGACCTTCGGCGTGCAGTTTCATCCGGAATCGATTCTTACCGAGCACGGCCATCAAATCCTGCGAAATTTCCTTGGGCGCATCGTCAGACAATGACGCGCGTGTGGCTGGACGGGAGGCTCGTCGCCCCCGATAGGGCGCATGTGCCGATCGCCGATCGCGGGCTATTGCTCGGCGACGGCCTGTTCGAGACCATGCGCGTGCATAAGGGCCGCGCTTTCGATCTCGACGGACATCTCGCCCGGCTCGAGTCCGGGCTCCGGATCCTTGGATTCGCGAGGGCCGTCGATCTTGCGAGGCTTCGCGCCGACGTGACGAATTATCTCGCCGCTGAAGGGGCCTCGGAGGCGGCGCTCCGGCTTACCTTGACCAGAGGCGCGGGGCCGCGCGGACTCGCGCCTCCTGAGGAGCCCCGCCCGACGATCGTCATGACGCTCTCGCCTCTGCCGCTGGCGCGCGAGACGCCGGTTTCCCTTTGGATCGCGACCTCGACGCGCCGGAACGAGCTCTCTCCGGTTTCGCGCGCAAAGGCGCTGCCCTATCTCGACAATCTGATCGCGCTTCAGGAGGCCAGGGCGCATGGCGCCGAGGACGCGCTTATGCTCAACACGCGCGATCTCGTCGCCTGCGCGAGCGTCGCTAATGTCTTTATCGTCCGCGACGGCCGTTTGGAGACGCCGCCGATTTCGGACGGCGCTTTGCCCGGCCGGATGCGGGCGCTTCTCCTCGATCTGGCCGGTGAGGCGGGATTGACGCCGATGGAAGGATCGCTCTGTCCTGATGCGCTCGCCGGCGCCGATCATATGTTGCTGACGAACAGCATTCGCGGCGTCGTGGAGGCGGGGTCTTGCAATGGCGCGGCGCTTCAACGCCGAGCCGGCGTCGTCGTCGCGCGGCTGCGCGCCCTGATCGCGGCCCGCGTCGAGCGCGCGTGAGCCTCCGCGCCCGCCCGTCGCGATTGCATTTGGGGCGCCAGGTCTTATATAGGGCTACCGCCATACAGCTGGCGTTGCTGGCGAGCTTTCGCTCGGGCTCGGCATGAGAGCGCCAAGCGCGTCGCGCGCTCGCGTCAAGTCGATCATTCCACAGCCTGCTCCGTGCGGCCTGCGCCTCTACCCAGCGCCCTGTGGTCTCGAGGCGCTTGGAGGGCTGACGGGTCCGTGCGGCGATGTTGAATGCTCGCGGTCGATCGGACGGGCGCGCGTGAAGTTTTTAACGATGTCCGGGGAAGCGCTAGAATGACATTAATGCTCGCGAGCGTGGCGAACTCTCTCGAAGCCGACGCTGTCTGGGAGGGCGGCGCCGATATTGTCGACCTCAAGGACCCGGCGAAAGGCGCGCTCGGCGCGCTCGACACTTCTATTGTGGCCGAAGTCGTGCGGGCCGCCGCGAAACGCAGATTGGTGAGCGCGACCGCGGGCGATTCCTTCGCCTCGGCGCAGGCCGCGGTCGACGCGGTCGCGCGGATGGCCTCGACGGGCGTCGACTATGTCAAGCTCGGTTTTGCCTCGGGGACCTCGGGCGCGGATTGCATTCGCGCGCTGGGCGGTCTGGCGAAAGAGGTCAAGCTTATTGGCGTTCTGTTCGCGGATCGGGAGCCGGACCTCGACGCCTTGCGTCTCATGGCCGGGCAGGGCTTCGCCGGCGCCATGCTCGACACGGCGACCAAGGGACTTGGTCGCCTGCTCGATTACATGGACGTGGCGGCGCTCGTCGAATTCGTCGATCAATGCCGAGAGGTCGGGCTGATCTCGGGCCTCGCCGGCTCGCTCGAAGCGCCCGACGTGCCGCGTCTTCTACCTCTTCAACCGAACTATCTCGGCTTTCGCGGCGCCTTGTGCCATGGCCGCCTGCGCGGCGCGTCGATCGACGCCGCATCGGTGAGCATGATCAGGGACCTTATTCCAAGGCGAGGGGATGGCGGGACCGTCTCCGGCGAGGCGAGCGTCGATTGGCGTCTCCTCATGGCGCGCGGTCAGGCCGCGCCGGTCGAGCGCGCGATCGAGACGGACCGGGTCTTCGTGCATGATCTCATCATGCCTTGCTCGATCGGCGCTTATGATTTCGAGCGCGGCGTGAAGCAGAATGTGCGCTTCAACATCGATGTCGACGTCAAGCGCGCGCAGCGGCACTCCGACGACATGCGCGACATTTTTTCCTATGATCTCGTGGTCGACGCCATCAAGATCCTCCTTGGGCGCGGGCATGTGGAATTGATCGAGACTTTGGCGCGCGACCTCGCCGATTCCGTCCTCGGCCATCCGCAGGTCGTCCGCGTTTGCGTGCGCATCGAGAAGCTCGACGTCATTTGCGGCATGGTGGGCGTTGAGATCAAGCGCGAGCGGGCGATGGAATCGGGCGCTGTGGACCAGCTTTTCCCGAGCCTCGGCGGCGGCGCCGGAAACACGAGGAGCCATTGAGCCTCACCGTCGTCAAATTCGGCGGCAGCCTGTTGAAATCGCCATACCGTGCGGCATGGCTCGCGGCCTTGGCCGCGTGGGGCGGCCCTCTTGTTCTCGTGCCAGGCGGCGGCCTTTTCGCCGATGGCGTGCGCAATGCGCAAAATGCGATAGGCTTTGACGACGCCTCGGCGCACCGCATGGCGCTTCTCGCCATGGAGCAATTCGCCATCGCTCTCGGCGCCCATTCGGACGCTTTTGTTCTGGCTGGCTCGCGCCCCGAGTTCGAGACAGCCTTGAAGGTCGGGAAGATCCCGATTTGGCTTCCGTCGCAAATGGCGCTCGCCGATCCGACTTTGCCGTCGACTTGGGAGATGAGCTCGGATTCGCTTGCGGCCTGGCTCGCGGAGACCTGCGGGGCGGACCGCCTCCTCCTCATCAAATCCTGCGATCTGACGCCGCCGCTCTCTGCGCGCGAGCTCGCCGAGGATCAAATCGTCGATCCGCTGTTTCCGCGCTTCGCCGCGCGAAGCCGCGCCGAAGTTTGGCTCGCGGGCCCTGCGTCGCTCGCAGGAGCGGTGGAAACGTTGCGCAACGGCGGAATGCCCGGCGCGAACGTCTCTTTGTCTTGAAACTGTCGGAGATTCGAATTTGGTGCGGACATGAGCAAAGTCGTCACCCCGCGCTGGGGATGGGCGCTCACCGGCTCGGGCCATTTCTTCAACGAATGCATCGAGCTCGCGCGCGAGCTCGAGCATGTCGACCTTTTCGTCAGCAAAGCGGCGGCGGAAGTGCTGCGCATGTATAAGCAGAAGCTCGACCTGCCCAAGACCGCCCGTGTCTTCAGCGACAAGGCCGCGAGCTCGCCCCAGGTCGGCTATTTTTATCACGGCGTCTATCACACGCTGATCGTCGCGCCGGCGACGTCGAACAGCGTCGCCAAATTCGTCTATGGCATCTCGGACAATCTCGCGAGCAATGTCTTCGCCCAGGCCGGCAAATGCCGCGTCCCATCGATTGTCTTTGCCTGCGACACCGCGCCGGAACTCGAAACGCGGGCGCCCGATGGAATGGTGAAAGTCTTTCCGCGCCGGATCGATCTCGAAAATTTCGAGAAGCTGAAAAGCTTCGAAGCGACGAAGGTGGCCGAGAGCTTGAGCGACCTCAAGGAATTTATCGCGCGCCGCCGGAGCGAATTGCCGGTGAAATGAGCGAGCGTCTCCTCTTCCTGACCGGGCGTCTCGCCTATCCCCGCCTCGAACGGCTGCTGCGGTCCATGGGAGAGACGAGCTTCAGCTGGGAAATCCGCGACATTGGCGTGAAAGTGGCGGCCTTGATGACCGAAGCGATCATCATGGGGCGGCTGCCGCGCCCCATTTCTGCGGACCGGATCATCTTGCCTGGCCGCTGCCGCGCCGACCTCGCACGTCTTTCCGCCGCGCTCGGCGCGCCGGTCGTGCGCGGCCCGGACGAATTGAGCGATCTCCCAGCTTTTCTCGGCCGCGGCGGGGAGGCGCCGGATCTGTCGCGCTACGACATTCGGATCTTTTCTGAAATCGTCGATGCGCCGATGCTGTCCATCGAGGCCTTGCTCGTCCGCGCCGAGGCCATGCGGCGGGCGGGGGCCGACGTCATCGACATCGGCGGCCTTCCCGACACCGCCTTTCCGCATCTCGAAGATTGCGTGCGCGCCTTGAAGGCCGCCGGGCATCGGGTCAGCGTCGATTCCGCCGATCGCTCTGAACTGGCGCGGGGGGGCGGCGCCGGCGCCGATTTCCTCCTGAGCCTCGACGAAGGCTCGCTCGACATCGCCCAGGGCTCGCAAGCGACGCCGATCCTCGTGCCCGCGCCACATGGCGACGTCGATTCTTTGGTTCGCGCCGCGAAGGAAGCGGAGCGGCGCGGGCTTTCCTTCATCGTCGATCCGATCTTGGACCCAATTCATTTCGGGCTCGCTGCCTCTCTCGCACGCTATATGGAAACGAGGCGGCGTCTTCCGCATGTCGAGATGATGATGGGGACAGGCAATCTCACCGAATTGACCGAGGCGGATTCAGGCGGGGTCACCGCGATCCTGCTGGGGCTCTGCTCGGAACTCGGGATCAGGAATGTGCTCACCGTCCAGGTCAGCCCCCATACGCGAAGGACGATCGAGGAGCACGACGCCGCGCGGCGCCTCATGTTCGCCGCCGCAGCCGACAATGCTTTGCCAAAGGGCTATGGCGCGGGCTTGCTGCAACTTCATGACCGCGCGCCCTATCCGTCCACGAGCCGGGAGATCGCAGAGACCGCTGCGGAAGTGCGCGACGCGAATTTCCGCATCGCGACGGCCGAGGACGGCATTCATGTCTTCAACCGCGCTGGGCATCACGTCGCGCGCGACGCCTTCTCGCTCTTTCCGAAATTGGGCGTCGAGGCCGATGGGGCGCATGCCTTCTATTTGGGTGCGGAACTCGCCAAGGCCGAGACCGCCTTTTCGCTCGGCAAGCGCTATGCGCAGGACGATCCGCTCGACTGGGGCTGCGGGGCTGACAGGCCGGAGGAAGACAAGAACCGACTGCGGGAGGCCGGGCATACATTGCGCGCGAAGGCTTGATATGACCTGCGCAACGGCGCGCGCCTTACGGGAGGAGAAGCCGACGTGCCGATGATCCGTGAAGTCATCGTCACGACCATCGATCCCGCTGGCGAGGCTCATCTGGCGCCGCTTGGCCTGATCGAGGCGGGAGACGGATGGATCATCGCGCCGTTCCGTCCGTCGACGACGCTCGACAATCTCGCCCGCGTTCCTTTTGCCGTCGCCAATTATATCGACGATGCGCGCGTTTTCGCTGGCCTCGTCACCGGCCGACGTGACTGGCCGCTTGTTCCGGCGCGCCAATCGCCCGCGCCGCGTCTGGCTTGCGCGCTGGCCCATGCGGAACTCGCCGTCGCGCGCATCGAGAAGCATGCCGAGCGACCGAGGTTCCATTGCGAGGTTCTGCATCGCGAGCAACATGCGCCATTCGAGGGCTTCAATCGCGCGAGGAACGCCGTGCTGGAAGGCGCCATTCTCATCAGTCGCTTGCATATGCTGCCGCGGGAGAAGATCGACCAGGAGATCGCCTATCTCTCCATTGCGATCGAGAAGACGGCGGGCGCCGCGGAGCGCGAGGCTTGGTCATGGCTCATGCAAAAGCGCGACGCCTTTTACGCATCGAAATAATCCGCCGCGATCAAGGCCACAGCTGACGCCGGCGCGCAGTCGCAGGCCTTGCTCCGCGTCTCGGGCGCGGCCTCGATCAAATCGTCGAAAGCGATGAACGGCCGGTCGAGCCGCGCCGCGAGTTTCTTGACGAGTCCGCGTCCGACGCCGGCGCCGACCACGGGCGCGTCACAGCCGACGAGTCCGCGCGATAAGATGAGCTCCGCAGCGTCCATAATCTCGCGCAATTGCGCTTCGGCGAAAATACGCGCGAGCCTGTCCCAAGCGTCGTCGTCGGCCTCGCTGGCGTCGCGTCCGATCATGCGCGCGAGCCTAGCGCGCGACGCAGGCTTCGTCTTCTCGCGCCCGTCGGCCGAATCCGTCATGTCGGCCTCCTCCGGCAATTCGCCCAGAATGCGGTAGACGTCGGCCGTCGTCGCGAACCATTCGTTCATCAAGGGAGTCCATTGCCCTCCAAACGGGACGCGCTTGGGTCCAGCCATGAGGAAGGTTCGGACAAGGCCGGTATAGACCAGTTCCCCATGCGTGAGGCGCTGGGCGTCGCTATAGCCTAGCGCCGCTGCTCGTCCTTCCGCGATGGGAATAATATCGGTCGTGGTGGAGCCTATGTCGACGAAAAGCGCTTCCCGCATCCGCAGACCGGCCAGGGTCGCGCTCGCGTGCCAATTGGCGGAGGCGATGTCGCGCGCATGCGCCTCCACGCCGCCGCCATCGACAAAGCCCGATCGACCGGCGTAAAACCATGTCCGGCCCGGGGTGAGTATTCGCGCGGCGATTTTTGCGACCCCCTCGACGCCGTCCTCGCGCGTTGCGAAGGCGTCGCATAATTCGCCGGTCATGGTGACCGCATTGAGGGGAGCCGCGCCGATGTCCGCCAGGGCTTCGCCGAAGGCGCGATCGAGTTCCGCGAGGCCGAGCCAAAGCGGGCAGGCGATTTGAACGGCGGCGGCGACAATACCATTTTCGACGCGCGCGGCTTTGAGATGCGCACCGCCGATGTCCCAGCCGATGATAGTTTCCATAGCGATCATCCCGGGCGCATTTTGCGCCGAGTTCGATTTGAGACGCTCGATATAGACTCAAACGAGCTTGAAATCGCGGCTTCGATTCTAGCCGCGAGCTCTCCAAACGCGCTTTCTCGCAGGGCGGCGCGCATCGCAGCCATTGGTCTTTTGTCGCCCATCGAGGCTTGTAGACTTCATGCACGTCATTCCCGTGATCGACCTCAAAAATGGCGTGGTGGTCCGCGCCCGCTTCGGCCAAAGGGAGGCCTATGCGCCGATCGTCACAGCTCTTGCGCCGACAAGCGCTCCGCGGGACGTCGTCGCGGGGCTTTTGAGTGTTTTTCCTTTTCCCATCGTGTACGCGGCCGATCTGGACGCGATCGAGGCGCGCGGAAGCCATGAAGAAAGCTTGCTCGAATTATGCGAGGCTTTTCCGGGCGTCGCCTTTTGGGTCGACGCCGGCGTTCGCGACGCGGAGCAGGCGCGTTCATGGCTCGCCCGCCAGCGGCGCGCGCATCTGGTTTTGGGAAGCGAGAATTTAGGAGATCTCTCGGTCCTGAAGGCGCTTCGCGGCGAGGACCGCGTCCTTCTGTCGCTCGATTTTCGGGGCGAGATCTTTCTGGGGCCGGAGGGGCTCTACGCCGCGCCGGAACTCTGGCCGAAGCGGGTCATCGCAATGACGCTCTCGCGCGTCGGGGCGACATCGGGGCCCGACATGGAGCGGATCCGGGCGGTTGTCGGCCTAGCAAACCATTCCGCAGTCTTTGCCGCGGGGGGCCTCCGCGGGCCTTCCGATCTTGCGACTCTGTCGGAGGCCGGGGTTAGCGGAGTTCTCGTCGCTTCCGCGCTGCACGACGGCGCTTTGACGAGAGACGATCTTGCCGCCCTCGTCACAAGCGCGTGATGACCCACAAAATAAGAAGGGGGCCTAAGCCCCCTTCTGAATTCTACGTCCTTCAGGCGCTCAATTCGGCGCGAAAGGATGCTTGGCGATGTTGCGCTGCGCGACGACATGGGCCGGGGTCGGCTCGCCGTTGACGGCGCGAGCAATGGCTTCCTTGGTCGCCTGATAGTTGTAGTCTTGGATCTTCTTGTCGTCGTTGGCTTCCCAATGGATGAAGACGCCGACCGAAATGAAGAGGTTGTCAGCTTCCTTGATCGGGATGACGCCGTCGGCGACGCTGTCCGCAACGGCCTTGGCGACGCCATGCTGAGCCGGTCCGAACATCTGAACGGCCTGCTTGGCGTTCTTGATCGTCACCTTGTTGAACAGGATCGTCGCCGGCTTGACGAGGACGTTCGGGGCGATCACGGCGAGCAGCGTGGTGAAGCCGTCTTTGTTATTGGTGAGCGCGTTGGCGAAAGCGGTCTCGGCGGCGCTGCCGCGCGGCCCAATCAGCAGGTCGATATGGGCGACCTCATTGCCTTCGCCTACGAGCGATTCGCCGACGAGGAGCCTGTTTATCTTGGCCATGCTTGTAATCCCCCTTGGGTTTCCATTTCAAACTGCAGCGATGTTCAAACTGCGGTGGCGGCGGCTCGACAAATGCCGATGAATATCCTTGTTGTCAACGCCCGGCATTGCGCCAGGCGGGTTGGCCAGATAGCGGCGGAGGCGTTCCGCTGCGGCGCAGTCAACCATCATTAGGTCGATAGATCAAGATACGGGCGAGTCGATCGGCGAAAACAGTCGCGACGGTAAGGTCGGCGGAGGTGCCGGGGTTTAACCTGGCGGTCTTGAGCCGTTGATCGAAGCTCAAAAGCTCGGGGAGCGCGTCCGACGGGTTCGAAAATCCGACAAAGCGATTGCGAAGATCTTTCGCCTCGCTTTGGACGGCGGCGGCGATCTCCGGGCCTTTCTTTCTCGCGATATGGCTATCGGGGAAGCCGGCGAGAAAAGCGAGATAGACCTCGACCGTCGGCCATGGCTCTTTCCAGCCGCGACCGCGCGCGGCGGCGAGAGCGCTGAGGCCGGTCTCGAACACATCGATGAAGTTTGAAGCATATTGAAATGCGATGCGGTCTCGATCGGCAGCCGCCTGCATCGCTTCCAGAAGCGTGACGTCGGGCGCGTCGCGAACGTCGTGGCGCGGCGCGTCGCCGAGGCCCGCCGGAGAGGCGCGAAGAATGGCGCGAAAGGCGGCGGCGGCGTCCGCTCGGGTCAATTCGGCAAGGACGCTCTTCAAGGCGGGCCGCAACGCGCCCCCGGCCTGCGCGGCCTTCGCCAGCGGCGCGCAAAGAAGGACGATGCCGAGATTGGTGTTCGTCCCCACGCTTGCCCAGGTCGCCTCGATGGCGCCGAGGATGCGCTGGCCGACGGAAGCGGAGGGGTCGCTGATCGCCGGCGCCGAAACCTCCGCGCTGCGCAGGAATTCCTGCGCGGTCATGCCGTGGCCGGCGGCGAAAATATGGACATTGCCAGGCTTCGGCGCCTCGATTTCATCGCGGCAAGAGGCGATGAAGGCTTCCGCGATCTCCGTCACAACGCTGTCGCGCTCTTCTTCACTTGGTCGCCTCCGATCCGTAGAATCCGATGCGCGCGAGGAGATCTCCGGCCAGCCGATCGGCGACCGAGAAGGGGGTGACTTTTTGCAAGCCCCGCCATCCCGGCATGCTGTTGACCTCGAGCACATAGGCTGCGCCGGCGGCGTCCGTGATGATGTCGACGCCGGCGAATTCAGCGGCGACCGCGGCAGAAGCGCGGAGCGCCAGGTCGATCATCGCGGCGTCGGGCTCGAACGGTTCCGGCCGCGCGCCGAGCTTGACATTGGTGATCCATTGCTTGGCGTGACGCGTCATGGCCGCGATGACCTCGCCATGAGAGACGAAGAGCCTGATGTCGCGAAAGGTGTCGCAGCCTCCGGCGATGAAGCGCTGAAGATAATAAACACCTTCGACTGCTTCGAAGGGAGGAAGATCTTCCACGCGGCGGATCAGCTTTAATCCAAATCCCTGCGCGCCGAACAAGGGCTTCAGGACCAGCGGCCCGCGTCCCGCCTCGCGCCGCACGATCTGCTGTGCAGCCTGCTCCGACTGCACCGTCCAGGTGGGCGGCGTCGGAATGCCCCGCCGCGCCAATGCGAAGCTCGTCGCCGCCTTGTCGACGCAGAGCTCGATCGCCCGCGCCGAATTGACGACCGGCACCCCGACATCGGCGAGGCTATGCAAGACGCCAAGGCGCAGCGTCACGCTTTCAAAAGTGCCGGACCCGATCGCGCGCACGAAGACGGCGTCCGGCAATTCCGCGCCAAAGCCGGGAATGACCAGCCCGCCGGGCCGCCGCGTGTCGAATCCGCACTGAGACAGGCGGATCGGCGCGGCGATCGCCCCCGCGCGGGCGAAGGCCGCCGCGAGATCCCTGGCGTGCCAATCATACAGATCGACGGCGACGGCGATTTTTAGCCGGCGCGCAACATGCGCCGGCGCGCCGATTCTAGCCGAAAGAGGCATCGAGCAAAGCTTGGTCGAGCGCGCCCGCGTGGAAAGTTTCTCCTGTCTCGACGGCGGTCACGATGGCGCGGGCCGGGCTGAACAGGGCGGGATCGATCTTGTAGAAATCGCCTTTATAGGCCTTGAACACTTCCGCGAAGGGGCGGCCGTAGTCGCGCGATCCCGCGCTCGGCAAGGCCTCGGCGAGAGCCTTCGCGTCGGCCGCCGGACCCTTCACGAAGAGATGCGCTTGGCCGCCATAGATGATCGCGTCATTGGTGCGCCCCATCGCCTGGATGAAATCCGGATGCGGCGGCGAAAGCGGCGCCGAGGCCAGGCCGTCGACGATGCGCTCGAGCGGAAATTTCGCTTCATGCGCCTTGTGCATGGCCACCTCGAGAACCCGGGCGACGACTTGAACGCTGCCGGCGAGGCTCTGGGTTGGGGCGAAGATGAAGGTGAGGTCTTCGGTCTTGACGCCGCAATCGCGGGCGACCTTGTCGACGATCTCGGGCGGCGGCGCCTTGCTCGATTCGAGCACCAACGTCGCCCGTTCGGAATGGTCATGATAGTCTAGCTCGGCGAAGAGCGGCTCCTTGCGGGCGAGCGCGCGTCCGGGGCCCGAACCAAGGGCGAAAAATGCAGTCTTGCCCTCGCCATGCGAAAGGGCCCAGCCGGCATATTGGCTGGCGAGGCAGGCGATCACGGGATCGGTGGAGTGGACGAAAATCTGGAACGGCCATTTCGGGTTCGGGCCGTTGGGCGCGAGTTCGACTGCGCCGAGCCCGCCGAGGCAAATCTCGGCGAGGCGCAAGCCAGCTTCAATGCCGCCCGGAACGGACTGCCCCGCGTCGATGATGGTTTCGCCTCTTTCGCCCTTTGAGACGGCGATCCGCAATTTGGCCGCGTCGGCGATGAGGCGATCGACCGCGTGCCCGGTCAATGTATTGATGCTAGGTCCGATGGTGCTCAAGATGCCGCTCCATTTCCAATGTGTTCTAGGTTGTCGAGGATGAAGGCGGTCCGCTCCGCGATCAGCTTGCGCGCGTCTCCCGGCAGGGCGGCATGCGCCTTCACTGTGCAAAGCGGATCGTCCAAATTCAATGCGCTGCGCGGCTTTTGCCGATCGGCGGCCCAGTCCGGCCAATCGAGCGTCGGCATGCAGGGGATCGGGCGGCGCGCATAGGCGATCGCCGCGGCGGCGGCGCCTTCGAACTCCAGTGGACGCTCCGGAAGTCGGCCGAGGCAACCGTCGATATGCGCTTGGAAGAGCGACCCTTCGCGATCCTCGAATATGTCGAGCGTCGCGCCCGGTCGCGGGTTGATCTCGATCAGGACGATTTCATCTCCGTCGACGAGAAAATCAATGCCGTTGAGGCCACGAAGCTTGCATTGCCGGGCGATGGCCGTCGCGATTTCCGCCAGACGGGCCTCCAAACGCGGACCGCACTCTGCTGGGCGGAGGCTTCCGCCGAAGCGGAAGGGCTCGTCCCCGGTCGGCGCGGTCCATTGGCGGCTTGCGCCTATCGCTTGTGCGTCGGCGCCGTCGGCGACAAAGAGAAACGAGATCGGCTCACCCGAAGCGACGCGCTGATAATAGACATTTTCGCTCTCCGCCCGCTGAGCCCCGGCCGGCGCGACATGGCTGCCGCCCGCTCCGCCAATGGTTTTGACAAGCCAGTTTCGCGGGCGGTGCGGCATGTCGAGGCTGATCTCGGGATGCCGGACCCCGAGCGAGCGGCAAAGCGCCGCTAATTCGAACGGATCTTTCACGCGGCGCACGACCTCGGGCGCATTTCCGAAGATCGTCCATCGCCGCGCCAATTCTTCCAGGATCTCAATTCGGTCCTCGAATCCGGCGCCGTATACGAGGCCCAAGGGCGAGGCGCCTCGCGCGAGACTTTCCAGCGCCTCGATCAAAGCCGCCTTTTCAAAGCCCGATCCGAGATCGCCGGCGACGGCGCAATTCGCTTCAGACAAGATGCGCGTGTCGCCGTCGTCGAAAAAATCGGCGACGAGCGGACGATAACCCGTCCGCCGCGCCGCCGCGGCCAAAGCGCGCCCGGACGTCGCCGCGATCAGAATCGCGGCTCCGGCTTCAGACGAGCTCACGGGCGAGCGCGAATGCGTCGCGGAAATCGAGGCTGAGCGCCTTGGTCGACGCCGCCATGCGCTGGAACAATCCCGATTCTGTCTTGTATTTGATGTCCCCAATGGCGAGTGGCCCAATTCCGAGGCTGCCGCCAGCGAGTTCCTGGCCGTTGCCATGCAGCTCGAGGCCTTCGATGCCGGCCGGCGGAACCGCATTGACGTCCGCGGAGACGAGGAGCGATTTGGTCGAAGACAGTTGTTCCTTTGTCAGGATTTGTCTTCCCGCAGCGGCGGCGCAAAGCACGACGTCGATTCCTTGAAGCGCCGCGACTTTTTTGTCTTCCGAGCTGCCGTCGACCGCCTTGGTTTCGATGTTGAACCGCTTCTTGATGTCGTCGACCTTGGCTTGGACGCGGTCGAGGCCATCATGGCCGACGAGGCGGACTTCGGCGCCTTCCAAGGCGGCGATGACGGCGGAGGCGTAGCCCACCACCCCGGTCGCGCCGAAAATCAAGACCCTGGTCTTGGCGAGCGAAGCGTTCTTCTTGTCCTTCAGAAGCTTCTCGACGCAGGCCACCATAGCCGCTGCGGTCGTGAAGGAGCCCGCCGGATCCGCGAAAGCGGAAATTTCGAACGGCTTCAGCAAGGTCTTTTTGACGAGCTCCATCATGTCGAGAGCAAGCCCGGCGTCTTTCCCGGCGATGAAAATGCCGGTGCGCACCGCGTCTTTCGGAGAGCGGGAAAACATGGCGTCCTGCACAAGAGGCGTGACGTCTTCGAGCGTGACCCCACTATAAGGCGTGATGGAATCGTAACCCGCGTCGAGCGCCATATTCACATCGAACGGGCTCATGTGCTTCAATGGACTGAGCATATGTAAAATATTCTTGGCCACGCATTATTCCCCTATTTGATCGCCGCGAAAGTTTCACCTTTCACCAGCGCGCCGTGATTAAGTCCTTTGCAGACGGCTATGTCTAGACTGGATGCTTTGACTTTTTCTTGCACGAGTCCGCAGAGTCGGTGAGCTTCGTCCGCGTCGCGCGCGAAGGCGAAGCCCGTCGGCCCCCAAGAAGATTGTCCGGTTCCCTTCGCGCCATGGCGGCGCAGCGTCTCCATGACCCCGCCAACCGCTTTGCTCGCGAAAGCCGAGCCGCCTTGCGCAGGTGCGAAATAATCCCCGACAATGTCCTGAATGCGCGTGACGGCGTCGCCGAAGGAGTCGAGATCGGCCTCGGCGACGGCGGGAAGCGCTTTGATTAGGACCAGGCGGCAAATCTCCCCGGCGGCCGAGGCGGCGAAATTCTCGAGCTGCGCGAAAGCCGCCCGCTCTTCCTGCCCGTGAGCGCCCTCCGTGTGCGGATCGATGACGAGGATCACCCGCCATTCCTCGGGGAACTCCAGGCGGGCGATGACGGGGGGCGTCGCCGTCTGCGCGCCGCGTCCTCCGTCGACGATCAAGCCTCCGCGCTCGAAAAGCCCGGCGCCGATTCCGGATCGCGCGCCGCGCTGCAAGAGGATCGCGTCTTCCGCCGGGTTGGAGGGCAAGCATTCGAGACGTCGTACGGAGGCGGCGACGATCAGCGCAAGCTGGGTTCCCGATCCGAGGCCCGCGTGGGCGGGGATAGCTTCATGAATTTGCAGATCATAGTCCGACGCCAACCGTAGACTGTCCTTCAGACAGGCGAGATGGCTCGACGCGCGCGCGGCCTCGGGGCCTTCGATCCGGGGCCCCGCGGCGCGACGGATCGAAAGCCGCGTCGCTCGACCGTCGATCGCAAGCCCCAGGCTGCCGAAACGCCGGCCAAGCCCGCCATTCATGTCCAAAAATCCGAGGTGCAGGCGGGCGAAGGCGGTTGCCGTGACGCTGTCGAACATGACCCTTTCTCGCGCGGACATTCATTCCTTTCGCGGGCGCCGTCGAGGCTCCGCTGTCAGGCTCCGCGCCTATCTCCAGAATTCACATGTGCCTATTGTGACGCCGCCTTTTCTGTCTCGGAACGCGCCCCGCCAAGCGCGCGAGCGCTCAAACCGTTCCGGTCCCGCATCGCGGGGCGCCGCGCCTCGAGATGGTTCGCAATAACGAGAGAGCGTTGTCAGATCAAGGGGCGGGATCCCGCCGCGCGCTTTTCGGCCGACTGGTTACGGCGTCGCGGCCGCGCTTTTTGCGGCAAAGCGGGGGCGTGCGATGAGGCGCGGCTGCGGGGTCTTGTTGTGCGTCCCTGTGCGATCGCTTCGAAGTCGCACGCATCTTGAAGCATTCGACGCTTATCCAGCCGCGCTGGGGCGCTTCGTTGTCCTCGGGCGACGGCAAGCCCTATTTCGCCGCACTGCAAAATCGGCGGGTTCAAGCCCGAGCTTATGAATATCGCAGAAGGTCCACCCATGCGCCAACGGTCCCAAAGGGAACGTTGCGGCGGATTATGTTCCCTCAGCCCTCTCGGTTTGGCGTGCCGAGAACATGGACGTTTGGCGGCAGCATCGCATTGTCGAAGCTTTGGGTGAACATGGGCGCCGCGAAAAAGGCGACGGCGCGCAATGTTTCGCTGCCGGTATTGGCGAGATCGTGCCGCACGGGCGTCGGGATGACAAAAACGCTCCCCGGCGCAACTTGATGGATAATTCCGCCTTCCATCCGCAATTCGCCGGCGAGGATATATTGCGTCTCCTCAGTGGCGTCAGTGTGCCAGCCGAGCCGCCCGCCGGGCTCGATTTCATAGACGATCGTCGAGGATTGGGTCGCGCCATGTCCGCCATATGTCGCGAATGCGCCCGACCATCGGACTGTGGGATCGTCCACGCCGCCGACTTTCGCGCGTGGTAGATCGGCGGTCGAAACAACAAATGCTGAAGTCAAGGTCTTCTCCTGCCGATAGGGCCGACCCGCTGCGAAATGCGCTGCACTATTACTTTTAATGACCTATGATTATTTTTATATTTCGTCAAATCACTAATGGTAATTCATGTCTCTCTATGCTGTGGAGGGTCAGAGGCCTGGCGCGTCGACCTTGGGCTTAGCCAACCACGCGCCGGCGTGTTTGACGCCAAAGAGTTGTTGGAGAGGGCTAGGCTTACGGCTCGCAAGCGCATAGAGCGGATTGCCCGATTTGTCGGACCAGGGCGAACGCCAGATCTCGAAAGGCTTGTTTTTCGCGGCCGCGCTTTGGCCCATGTTCAGCACGCTTCCGACCTTCTCTTCGCTTAAGAGAGTCGATCGCGCGAGACCGGGCGCGCTGCGGAGATCATAGGCGGGGCTGATCAATTGGGCCAGCACGAGGCGGGCGTCGAGCTCGTCGACGCCCGGCGTTGGGGGCAAGTCCCAGCCTTCGATTTGGTCGCGACGGACGAGATCGGCGAGGATCGTGGCGCGCGCGAATTTCAACGTATTGTCGCGGATCAGGCCGATCCCGCGCGGGAATGGACGCAGCGCGATCCCCAGAAGGGCGCGCAAGGGTTCTTTCACGCTCTGGCTCAGAAGCGCCGGCGCGACATAATCGAAGCGCTGCGCGATCCGCTCCTGCAGCGTTTCAAAAAGAGCCTGCGAAATGCGTGGCCATTTAGGCTGGAGGACCTCGGCCTTGGCTGTCCCGAACAGTGGCACGATCGTGTAGGATTCCGACATGGCCGCTGACGCCTCGACCTTGAAATCCTTATTCGCTTTGGCCGCCGCCGGCCACGCCTTGTAGATCGGGTGCTCCGGCGGCACGGTGAGTATCTTTTGCAGGAAGCGTTGGCAATTGCGGCGCCCGAGCTGGTAATCGTGATCTCGGAACGCGAAGGCCACAAAGCCGCCGAAACCGCCGAGAAGCCCACTTGCGATCGTGTAGCGCGCGTCGCTTTGAGGGTCATTGACATTCATGAGGCGGCTCGGGCCGATCAAATACCGGCTCGCGCAGGTCGGATCGGCCGCGAGGATGAGCTCGCTGGGCTTGAAGCGCGCTTGATCGATCAGGGCCGGCATCAGCGCGGAAAATATGCTCAGAATGCCGAGTTCCGGCTGTCCCTCGGCCTTGATGGGCTTGAGCTCGGGAAAGGGCGAGACCATGATCACGGCGCGATCGGCCTCCTCGAGTTTCGACTTGTTGGGCGCCGCGGGATCGTTTTTGAGCGTGAAGCGGGCGTATTCAAAGGGATCATTGTCGATGATCCCGCCGTCCGCCGTCGTGAACCAGAACAGCGGGGCCTGCAGCTCGGCTGTCGTGAAATTCGGATCGACGCCATATTCGTCGACCAAAGCGTCGAGCGGAAAGCGGCGTCCATCATATTCGTTCTTCTCGGCGTCGGCGCCGAGGATCGCGCCGATCTCGCGTGGGGCGAGCCCTACGGGAAAGGCGGCCGAGGCGAGGGCGCAGATCGCATAGTCCTTCCATTTCAGTGATTTTTGCGGATCGCTTTGATCGATGACGAGGTCGGCGGCGTTGATCTTGCGTGGCTTGTCATTATCGGCGAAAGGGCTGTGGCTGGGCCAGTCGCCCAAGCCGTTGACCGCGTAATGAACCCGGTCGCCATGCGAAATCATGTGGTAGTCGCCGCCCTCGAAGGTTACCCTGTAGGGCACGCCGCGCAGATTCGACAGGGTCATGTAGATATGCAGCGGCTCGGCGACATAGGCGCGCGGCGTTTCTCTCAAGCGCGAAACGGCCACCCCGGCTTTCGCGATCTCGTCCAGTAGCCGCGCGTTGAGCAGAGAGGTCACCGGTTGGGGCGAGTCGGGAGGCGGTATGGGAATGCCGCTTGTGCGCGTGAAATCATCGTCCGGGGCAGGCGGCGCGGCGAGATCCGTATTCGTCAGGAAATCATTGCGCGCTCCGCCTTCGGAGACGAGAGTGGGCCGGAGCACCCAGGCTTCATAGAGCTTCGGCAGGTAATATTTGATTTTCTGTGTTCCGGCCGGTGGAGACGGCGGGAAGGGCGTGGGCGCCTGGTCCGCGTCGGCCAGGGCTACGGCGCCGATCGCGGCGGTTATCGCTCCAGCCGAGGCGCCCGCCATGACCTTGATCGCGACCCTATGGTTGGGGATTTCGTCGGGGTTCACGCCCTCGTTTCGATAGTCGCCGTTGCGCGCCTTTTCCCATTCGTCGAGCGCTTGAATGAGGAAGTCGAACACGCCTGCGGTGTAGGCGCCCGCCGAGATCGCGCCCGACATGGTCAATCCGATCTGGAATTCTTCATTGGATGTCGTCGGCATGCTCCCCTCCCATAGCGCCATGTCGCAAAACTGTTGTTATCGCAGGAATTGCAAATGACTTGGCCGTCAACTCGGCAAATGACGTGAACTGGCCGCGACCGGCTCGCGCGCGGGATCTACATCGACCGCTGCGCGTCAACATGCCACATTGAGGAAACAATGGAAGAGCTTGTCAAGCGCGACGCGCTTCAAATGCTCCAGAAGACCCCGAATGTTCGCTCGATGAACCAGGCCAGGGCGAGAGCGAAGGCGATGCAGGAAAGCGCCGGCGCCAGGGCGCGCAGATAGATCGGCTCCCGCCTTGCGACGAAAACGATTGGAATCAGCAGAAGGGCGAGCGCGACTTGCCCTAGCTCCACCCCGATGTTGAAGCTGCACAGCGCAAGCGCGAGGCCGGAGGGGTGCAACTGCATGGGCGTCAGCGCGCTGGCGAAAGCCAGCCCATGGATCAGGCCGAAGCCAAAAGCGACGTTCCAGCGAACGCGGGACAGAATCGGCCAGACATTGTCGGCGGCCGCAAGCATGATCGTGAGGGCGACGGCCGGGTCCACGAAGCGCGACGGAACGTCGACGACGCCCAGCACGGCGAGCGTCAGGGCGATCGCGTGCGCCAAAGTGAATGCGGTCAGGATCTTCAAGGTTTCGACCAGGACGCGGCCGAAGCCGTCGAGCGGCTTCCAGCCCTTGCGAGGGGCGCGTTGGAAGGCCGCCATGATCAGGAGGACCGCGACGAACAACAGATGATCGTAGCCGAGCAGGATGTGATTGATCCCGAACCCGATAAATCGCCCGATTTCGTCCTGCGTCGAGTCCGGCGCCGCATCGAGAGAGGCCTCGGCGTGGTCGGGCGACAGGACGTCGGAACGCTCGCCGGTCGGCTGCACGAGCGTCAACAGGCCGCGATGGGTCGGATCTAGATCGAACAGCAGCCGATAATTGAGAGTCAGGGGGCCGGCCGCACGTGGGCAATCGGCGCGAAAAAAAATCGCGGCATAGGCGTTGCCTGCGTGATAATCGACCATGAAGTCGGAGGGGCGCAGCGCGCAGCCGCTGATCGTGAGGCGCCTGAGGACATAGGCCTCGATCGCAGCGCGCTTCGCTTTGAGCTTGCCCCAGGTGACGATCCCCTCGGCGCCGGCGTCGAGGCCGATAGCCGCGTCGAGGTCGCGCAAGGCCACATCCAACTGCCCGTTGACCTCGCGTTGCGCGTCGATCTGGATGCGAAGATAGCTGTCCGACGCCAGATGGGCGTTGGCCGTCATGCTGGTGAGAAAGAAAGCCAAGCCCGCAAGCGCGAGGAGGCGCATTACGCTCGTCCTCGCAAATGCGCGAATTGCAGCGCGAAGACCATGAGTCCGATCGCCGCGATCCAGCTCGCGCCGGCGCGAAGCGCGATCTTGGCCCAATTGGGAGCAGATGGAGCGATGGCGATGAAGCCATAGCTGACCAGCGAGCATGCGGCGATCGCCGCTCCGAGTCCGAACAAAGCCGGCTGCAGGCCTTCCGCGCCCATCTGGCTCGCGAGACCGATGAGAAAACCGCAGCATGCCGCGATCAAAATCAGCGTGGTTTTGCCGAGGTCGAGCGCGGCGGCTCCGGCAATTCCGATCAAGACCATCAAAGCGGAGGCGTAGACGAGGGGATCGAATTGCGCGGCGCTGGCGAAGACCGCAAGCGAGCCGGCCCATGAGCCGAGGCAAAGCGTGCCGACGATCGGCGCGTCTCCGCGGCGGCTCTGGAGGCTCGCCCAAATCGCCAATCCGACAAGAAGCGCGATTTGATCGAAAGAGGTCAGCACGTGAAGCGCGCCGGACCAAAAGCTCCCGAGAGTCTTGAAGGCGCTATGCGCTTGCGCCCCGCTCGGAGAAAAGCAGATCGCCGCGCCTATGAGAGAAGCTCCAGGCCTTGCGCCGGCGCATCTACGCAACGGCATAATCAAAGACGAAATAGAGTCCAATGAGGGCGATGACGCCGCCCAAGTAGCGGATCGCCAGCGCGCCCGTGGGCCAGTTGACGAGCAAGCCGATCCCGATGCCGAGGGCGTGCAGCATGCCCGTCGCCGCCACGAATCCGACGCTGAAGGCCAAGGCATTCGCCGCCATTGGCAATTCGACGCCATGCGCATGCCCATGCGCGACAGCGAACACGGCGATGATCGCCAGGGCGGCCGCCAAGGGCAAACGCCGCGCTTGGGCGACCAACAGGCCGAGCGTGAGGACCGAAAGAGCGATGAGGAGTTCGGTCGCGGGCAGGGGGGCGCCGAGCACGCCGAGCGCGCCGCCCGCCGCCATGATCATGGGAAAGCCGATCGGCAAGATCCAAATCGCCGGCGCGCCGAGCTGCGCCCCCCAGATGCCGACGCTCACCATAGCGAGGACATGATCGGGTCCGAGCAGCGGATGGGTGAAACCGGAGGTGAGGCCGTCGCCGATCCCGTCGCCTGCATGGCCAAAGGCGGCCGTCGCGCTCGCCAGGAGCAAGAAACAGGAAACAGCGACCGCCCTAGTCATTCAATATCCGTGGCTTAAAAGCCTCCCGATCGCGTTAATCGCTTGATCGGGAAGCGTCGGGAAAATCGCGCAGCGCGCGGTCAGGCCACGGAGGGAACGACCAAGGGCCGCGAGCTCAGCGCGTCGGCGAGAATGACGTCGGCCGCTTTCTCGCCGATCATATAGATCGAGCTGACGATGAAAAACCCCGGAATTCTTGGGAAGATGGACGCGTCCACAACGCGCAGCCCCATCACGCCGCGGACTCTGAAATTGCCGTCGAGGACCGCCATGGGATCGCCGTCTTTCCCGATCGCGCAAGTGCAGGATGCGTGATGCCCCCAGGATTGATATCTCGCGAAATCGCGAATCTGCTCGTCCGTCGCCACCGCCGCGCCCGGCGCCAGCTCCGCCACGAAATAGCCGCTCGCCTTCAACGGTTCGGCGAGCCTGCGGACGAATTTCACGCCTTCGACAACCGAGTCCAGGTCTTTTTCCTGCGCGTCATTGCCTTCCTGAAAATAGCGGAAATTGATGTTCGGGCGCTCGCGCGGGTCGGTGGAATTCAAAGTGACTTCGCCGGCCGTGTTGTTTGTATGCGCCTTGAGCACCGCCCATGTCAGATGTTTCAGGCTGTGGACGATGCGGACGGAATAGTCTGGATAATAGCCCCTGAAATCGGTCAGGAGGGCGAAGCAGAAAAGATCGGGCAATGGCCGCTCGTCTGCGGAACGCTTGATGACGGCGAGGACCGCGCCATTGGTGGCGTAGACGCCCTCCTTCTTATTTTTCCACTCGGTGTATTGCGGATCCTTGCTCGAATAGGTGGCGTCTTTCAGGACGTTCCATTCCTCTTTCATTTCATTGACGACGCCGACCTCATAGCGGTCCTGCAGATTCTTGCCGACGCCGGGCAGATCGACGCGAACCGGAACGCCATGGCGTTCGAGCTCTTCCCTTGGGCCGATGCCGGACAGCATCAGCAATTGCGGCGTATTGAAAGCGCCGCCGGCGAGGATCACCTCCCGCGACGCGTGGACCTGACGCAACTCGCCGGGCTCGCGGCTCGGACCCTTGTGCGCCTGGTAGAGACGAGCGCCCTTGAGATATTCCACGCCGATCGCTCGGTTATTCTCGTCCAGGAGAATGCGGGTCGCCAGCGCGTCGAGCTCTATAGTCAGATTGCCTGGAAATTTTTCTTGCGCCTTGAGCAAGCGCTCCCGAGTTCCGGTCCGGGAATGGTTGCGGGTCGCGAGCGGAGGATAATGAATTCCAAAAGCGTTCTTGGTCACGAGGCGCCAATCATTGGGATCGCCCTGGCCGAGAATGAACCATAGGAAGCGCTTGAGAGGAGAGGCGAGCGCCTTGATCTCAGTTCTGATGGATTTCTTGAGAAGCTTTTCCAGCTGCTCGCTTTCGATCGCGGCTTTTGGGATTTCGATTTCCGAGCTGAGCCAGCCGTTCCAACCATGCCTGGTCGGATTGTAGCCGAGCTTCGCCAGCCAACGGTAGAGGAAGACCCGGTGCCGACAATCCTCCAGCCTCTCGAAATATTTGCGCATGTTGGTCGCGCTCCAGGAGGCGTCGTCGGTCAGCCTCGCCAACGCGTCCCAATCCTCATTATGAGGATAGACCGTGATCATCGCGTTATGGGCGGTGCATCCGCCGAGGCAGCCCGCGCGTGGATATAACACCCCGTCGACGCGCTCTCCCTTCCATTCCTCGCGATATTTCAGATCCCTCTTCTGCAAGGCGTCGTCGCCGAAATGACGCACCCAGAAATCCCAAGCCATGGCCTCGTTCTCGGTCGAGCAGGCATGAAATACCGGGACCTCGTAATCGTCCGGCAGGCGCTCCTTATCGTCCGGGTAGGCCGCGTCGCCGCCCTTCAACTTGATCGGATCGCCGCCAGCCTCCAGGACGAGGACCTTTCGGCCCTGTTCTGCTAGGCGCGCCGCGACCGTGCCTCCACCGGCGCCGGAGCCGACCACGATATATTCGAAGCTCGCATTATCGGTGACGCTCATGGCTCGTCCTCGTTATATTCGTGCGGCTGGAGTCGGGCGGCTGGGGACAAATGCCGGCTCCGACGCAGGCTCACGTCAGCTAATGGAATGTTGGGATTGAGCCTTCTAACGGGCGAGGCGTCGCTGGCGGCGAGCCTCGCCCGCAGGTTCAAAACGTCTTCAAGAAGGCGATCAAGGCTCGCTTGTCGTCATCGCTCAGACTGGGCTCTTCCTTGAAATAATCCGTGCCGAAATAATGCCCGCGATTGACGACGAAGTCGGGGCATTTGTTCACCGCGAGCAAATCGTCCAGGACATTGCTGAAGACCCGACGGGCGTCGTCGTCGCTTGCATCGCTCGGCAGCGCCTTGAGATCGAATTTGAGCTTCAGCAGAACCTTTCCGAGCTGCGCGATATGTTTGATTTCGTCGATTGGATTGTCGCGCTTGTCGAGGTCGATATTGCCGAGTAGAGCGACGGGCGTTCCTTTGGGTATAGGACCGAGCGCCACGCCGTCTTCATCGAAGAAATGCCCGAGCCGTAAGGCTTCAACCAAGGGTTGGAGCTTTTCGGAATTGTTGAAGCCGGCTTGCAGGAAGTCGGGCAGATAGCCCTTAGGCACTCTCAGATAGCTCGGCGCCGTCGTGACGTCGACCTGGCCGCGAAGCTTCTTCCCGGAAGCGGTCACATAATCGATATTGCCGGTCCGCTTTTCTGGCCAGAGCATTTGCTCAATCGAACTGTTGAAGGACGCCAGCCGCGCCTCGACCGACGGGCTCGGGTTGAATTCGCCGACCGAGTTGTTGAGCAGGAAAGGCGCTGTGGACCAAAGGCTGATCAAGGAAGCGGGACGCGTGTAGCCGCGGCCGCCGGCCGGCATTTCATAGGGCCTCGGCTCGCCCGTGAACGGATGATGCACGGTGATCGTGCCAACCGAGGGAAGATCTTTGTATGAGGTGGAGGAGTAATCGTTCCAGATATTGTCCTTGATCGCATTAGTGGCGAGCGGGCTACAGGCGTTGGTTTCGAGGAGGCTCACGGGAACGCGCAGATCCGTCGACAAGAAATTGTCGACAAGGAAATCATCCGCGGTCACGATTTTCTTGAAGGCCAGCTTGGCCTCGTCGGATTTAGTCCAATCCCAATAGGCGTTCCAACACGTGAGGTAATCCTTGCCGACGCAGCCGTCATTTGGGAAGAAACTATAGGTCTTCTCCGGTAGCTTGCTCGAGTGACATCTTGCGCAACGCTCGCCGAAGACCTCTTTGCCATGGGCCATGGTCGCCGCGTCGGCGGCGAGATTGGCGGCGCCATTGGGCGCGTTTTTCAGATAGTCCGGCTTGGCCGTGGCGACGAAAAACAAGGCCGTGTTCGGCGTCTGCTTTTCATTCGCTTGCCAATAGGAGGAATTGGCGCGCCCGATCTTGATCTCGATCGGGCTGATCGGCTTGCCGCCGACGATCGGGTTGAAATGCTCGAACCATTCCTCGCTGAAGAGGCCGATGTTGACATAGACGCGGTTGAAGGAAGCCAACGCGCCGGCGGAATCGGAGCCGTCCTTGAGAACGCGCGGCGTCCATACCTGATCCGGCTTGCTGAAAAATTTGGTCAAAGGGGTGCCGGGCGGCACGTATTCATTGAACTGCTTGTTGTCCTGCTCGCCGCCTACAAGCTTTTCGTGGCCCAGCTTCAAGGCGTTTTGTAACCTGGGTCCGAGATTATAGATCGCGTTCATCGTGCGCGGATTTATGATGTAATCCGTGGAAATGAGCGAGGTGTCGAGGGCTCCAGGGCGCGACGTATGGAAATATTGATAGGCGAAGTTCGTCGGGTCCGCAGTATAAGTAAAAATCCTATCCCACCAAAAATATTGAGCGCCTGGGTTGGAATTGAGATTTTCCCATTTCGGATTTTCGGGGTCCGCGGGCGGATTGGTCGGGTTCGGCCCGACATGGCAGAATCCGCAGGACATGCCGACCCGATAGGGCCGCACGAGGTTCTTATTATTGTAATAGCTCGGATCGTTGTAGAAGCGCTCTGGGTCCCAGTTCTTTTCCGCCTCCTCGTCGAAGTCAGGATTGGGGAATAGCCGTAGGCCAACGATGCCTGTGGCGTAACCATAGTAGGAACCGACCGGGAAATTGTCGCTGCGGCCGCGGGCGCCGATCTTGACGCCCGGATATTTCGCCTCATTCTCGAACGGATCCGGCGCGCAGCTCGGATCACGCATGTCGAGCCAGAGGCCGAAGCGGTCTTTGCGCGGCGCAGTCGGCTTGGAGAAGCACGGCTCGTTCACGAGACCGAGATAGTTCCAGCGATTGCTGCGGCTGAACTTCAGGCCGGGGTGGTTCGAGATCGTTTTCAGGAAATCCAGTTCGCCGAAGGATTTCTTGTTGAGGACATCCCACATCCGGTCATTGCCGGCGGTCCATACGATCCAATTGTTACGTCCGATCGCGGCGGCTTTGACAGCTTCTTGTGGCGTGATTCCGGGAAGATAGGGCGCGAGCGTTTGGGCCAGGGCCTCCGGATTCTTGGTCGCGCCATAGTCCATGTCGCGATAATAATCCTCGTCGGAGCCGGGCAGGGAGTCCGCTGTGCGCCCGGCGCACATTGCTTCATCCTTGACATTGCCGGAGCCCGTGCCGCATTTCGCCTTCCAATCGTCCCCGGCGACGCCAGGCGCAGCCCATCCGATCGTGGCGAGGGTTACGAGTAATATGGCGGATTTCAACGAGTTGATCTTCACGTCATCCTCCCCTTCGCTTTGTTGTCCGACGTCGTCTTGACAGGCGGCGCGGATCTCGGCGATCGACGCAATCTCAAGTTTGCTTTCAATGTGCTTCCTGCATCGGGAAAACGCGGCTCACCCGAACCGCGGCTTGCCGCCGCCATCACGAATAGGCGCTGCGCTTTCTCCGCCGCAACAGGAATAGGCCGATGATCAAGGCGAGCACAATCGCGGCTATGCCCCATAGCACGCCAGGACGCGACAGGAACCGGACCACATAGGGTCCCATGGCGCCCGGCGCTTGCGGGTGGTAGGGCCACGGTTCGGCGAGGTAGGGAAACTCTTTCAATAATGGCTTGTCGTTGACTGTGGCGCGGGGCCATTGATTCGAATCGATGAAGGAATTTTCTTGCAGCGGGCAGTCGCCTTGTTGGCAGGTCAAATAAGAGACGTCGTCTTCCAAGCGCCGCCCGTTTGGAAAACCCGACGGCCTTTGATTGGTGTAGACCATCACATCCGGCACATAATCGTAATGCCTGATCAAGAAGCCGCTGAGCTGATTGAGATTGGCCAGCGGAGGCGCCCAATTCTTCAGAAAATCTTGAATCATCGCCCTCGATTTCGATCGGTCCTTGATCGCGGCGACCTGCTCGTTGGGCGGTATCGTGTTCAGGAAGTCGAAACGGCCGAGTTGCGTCCTATTGGAGCGGCCGACGTGATCAATCTGTTCCCCGCCGTTGACGCGATTGGTGGTCGCCCAAAGAAGCCAGTTTTGTTGGTTATCAGGGAACGATGATTTTGGAATGCTCAAAACCATCGTGATCACGTTGACCTTGAAAAACTTTGGGAAGATGAACGGGTCATCGCGGACGCCCGTATAGACTCTAATCTTCTCTGGATCTTTCAATCCCTTGAAGGATTGCTCCTTGACTGAAGTATCGTTGTTCAGCCGAAACCTTATCGTGACGTCCGGGCTTATCATCTCGGGGCTAGGGATCGATCCGCCATAGCGCGCGACGTCCTCGGCGTTGTCGAACGTCACCTTGCTATGTAGATCCATGTTGATGTTATATTCAAATGGCTCCAGATTATAGGGTGGGGGCCCGGTCAGCGACCTCCGCACGTCCAAGATCGCAACCATCTGATCGCCATCCGGAAAAAAGAAAAGCCCGGTGATATTCGCCTCTTGTTCATCTTCGGGCAGCCACATCGGGTCGGCGTGATCCGATGCTCGGCTCGAAGAGGACGCGAGGACTATGCCTATAAAGGCGAATAAAATGCCAAGGCGTTTCATGATCTCCCCCTCTATTAATATTGTTCTTTATAGATCTCTGGGCCTCGACCAGATTTCCTGTTTTTATTGTCAGAACATAGATTTATCTTAATAAGAACGACATCGACGTAGGCGTTGAGTGCGGTTTTCGATAAAATTCGCTCCAAATAGCTTTTTAGCTTGCTGCTTCTTGAGTCGAACAAGCCTCATTGAGGCGGCCATCGCACGGGTTTGCTCCCCTCGCTCATCCTCTGAGTCGCCCCGCGGCCGTACGTAGCCGCTTGCGGCGCATCCGATGCCCCAAGCTATCGCGGCGTATGTTAGGGACCGAAGGGCCTCCGCGTCAAAGCAAAAATTTACAAAATGTTGGAAATCAATTCACAGTCGGCCGCTGACATTAGCACAGGTTCGCCGCGCGGCTACCGGCGGCCGCAATTGCAACATTTGCGTGTGGCGCGAGATTGCACGAAAATTGAACAACAAACGCTTTCGAGAGTGGTTGGACCAAAAATGCGCCTGATCGGCTCACGCGGAGTCAATATAGCTCCTATGATTGCATACCGTCGACCTCCGACGCATGGAGATGGCATGGAGACGAAGAGAGCGGCTACGTTCGCCTGCATCAAGCGGAGCGAAACGTGTTTTGCGTTGATTCTCGTTGTGTCTTTGTATGGAGTCTCGGCGGCTTTCGCAGCGCCGTTCACGCCTACGAGCGACAATCAAGTACTTGAGCGGCTTCCGCTTTCGGCTGCGCCCTACGACAGGGAGCTGCGCACTTTGCGGGCGGCGCTCGACGGTGCGCCGGGAACTCTCGATATCGCCCTCAAGCTAGCGCAGTTTTACATTCGGATTGGAAAGATCGAGTCGGATCCACGCTATTATGGCTATGCTCAAGGGGTGTTGCAGCCTTGGTGGAATGAGCCGGAAGCGTCGGCCAAAGTTCGTCTTCTGCGCGCGATGATCAGGCAGAACCGCCATGATTTCAGCGGCGCCTTGCAGGATTTGGCGCAGGTACTCAGCGTAGAGCCGGGCAATATTCAGGCTTGGCTCACGCGCGCGGTCATCATGAAGCTCCAGGCGAATTATGACGAAGCGCGGCTCAGTTGCCTGCCGCTCGCCGAGTCCCGGGATCCTTTGCTCGCAGTCACATGTTTGAGCGACGTGAACAGCCTAAACGGGAGGGCGCAAGCGAGTTACGAGTTTTTGCAGGACGTCTTGCGCGAGCGCGAGGGTGCGTCGCAAGACCAGCGCGTCTGGAGTCTCACAGTCCTTGCTGAAATCTCGATGAGAATGGGAAGGAACGACGACGCCGAACGGTTTTTCAAGGAGGCCTTGGGCGTTGGGCGCCAAAGCGCCTATCTTCTTGCCGCCTACGCCGATTTTCTGTTGGATCAAGGGAGGGCGGCGGAAGTCGCGGATTTACTGGCCGATAAGACCTCCGTCGACAGCCTGTTGCTTCGTCTCGCCTTAGCCAAACAGCAGCTCGCGGCGGCGGATCTACCGGAATTCGTCGCGAAGATCGGCGATCGCTTTGCGGCGAGTAAAATGCGGGGCGAAAACTTCCATCAGGGCGATGAAGCGCGTTTCGCCTTGCGCCTGCAGGGGAGGGCCGAAGACGCATTGCGGTTGGCCAAGGCCAACTGGGCCGCGCAACGCGAGCCGCAGGACGCCCGCGTTCTGCTCGAAACGTCGCTCGCGGTTCGAGACCGCGCCGCGGCGCAGCCGGTGCTCGATTTCCTGGCCCGGACGAGACTTGAGCATGTGCGGCTCAAATCATTGGCGGCCGAAATTGAAAGACTGCCGTGAGGCTCGTCGTCGACGCCGGGCTAGGCGAAGCGTTCAGGCTGCGACGCCCAGTCCAGGTTGCGCCTCGATGACGAGAGAATCGACTTGCCGCTCATATTTCACGAAATTCTCGCGAAACATCTTGATGAGCTTTTGCGCAGCGTCGGCGAATTCCGTTTGGCTCGCCCAGGTCTGGGACGGATCGAGGATGCGCGGATCGACTCCCGGCGCGGCGTGAGGGATGAGAAGTCCGAAATAGGGGTCCGGGCGGAAGCCCCCGTGGGAAAGTGCGCCGTCGAGGGCGGAGTTCAGGAGCTTGCGCGTGACCTCGATGGGCATGCGTCGACCGACTCCATATTTGCCGCCCGTCCAGCCCGTGTTGACGAGCCAGCAATCGACCTGATGTTTGGCGATTTGGGCGCGCAAAAGCGCGCCATATTCCGACGCGCTGCGGGGCATGAATGGCGCGCCAAAGCAGGTCGAAAAGGTCGCCTGCGGCTCGCTGACGCCCTTTTCCGTTCCCGCCACCTTCGCGGTGTAGCCCGACAGAAAATGATACATGGCCTGCGCCGGATCGAGCTTCGCGATCGGAGGCAAGACGCCGAAAGCGTCGCAGGTGAGCATCACGATATTTTTCGGATGGCCCGCCCGTCCCGTAGCGACGGCGTTGGCGATAAAGTCGAGAGGATAGGCGATCCGTGTGTTCTCGGTCCTTGAATCGTCATCGAAATTAGGCGCCCGCGTCAATGGATCGAGCGCGACATTTTCCATGATCGTACCGAAACGCTCCGAGGTCGCGTGAATCTCCGGCTCGGCCTCGCGTGACAGCCTAATCGCCTTGGCGTAGCAGCCGCCTTCGAAATTGAAGACGCTTTCCTCGCCCCAACCATGTTCGTCGTCGCCGATCAGACTGCGGCGAGGATCGGCGGATAGGGTGGTTTTGCCGGTCCCCGAGAGGCCGAAAAACAGGGCCGTGTCGCCAGCGGGGCCGATATTGGCCGCGCAATGCATGGGCATGACGCCTTTGGCCGGAAGCAGAAAATTGAGATAGGTGAAGACAGCCTTCTTGATCTCGCCGGCATAGCTCGTGCCGCCGATGAGGACGATTCCCCGGCTGAAGTCGATGGCGATGACCGTTCCAGAACGGCAGCCGTGGCGCGCCGGATCGGCGCTGAAGGACGGTAGATCGACGATCGTGAGATCCGCGCGGAATCTCATGAGTTCGTCCGCGGGCGGCCGGATCAACAGGTTGCGGATGAACAGCGAGTGCCAGGCGAGTTCCGAATAGACGCGGACATTCAGCCGATGCGCCGGCTCGGCGCCGCCGTAAAGATCCTGCGCGAATAGGTCCATGCCCCGCGCATGGGCGATCATGTCGGCGCGCAGCCTGTCGAATTGCTCCGGCGTCATCGACTGGCAATTGTCCCACCAGACTGATGGGTCGGTGAGCGCATCTCGCACGATGAATTTGTCGCTCGGCGATCGGCCCGTATGGACCCCCGTCTCGGCGACCAGCGCGCCGCCCTTCGCGATCTTGGCCTCGCGGCGCGCGATCGCTTCCTCATAAAGGCGCGGCGCCTCCAGATTGTAAAAGACGCTTTCAAGCCCCTCGAAACCGAAAGTCTCGGCTGGAAACTCGGGATTGACTGGTCCTGCTTTGCGCATTCTCGCCTCCCGCCCGAGACGCCCCTGTTTTGCTTCGAATCGCGGCGTTAGCCCAACGTCCCACTCGCGCGCATGTTCCAAAGCCGAGCAGAGCGTGAGGCAAGATTCCCGCGCCGGGCCGATGGTCACGCGCGGAAATTCGCTGAACGGAGACGTGACGCTCTACTTATTAAATCCGCTAACCGGCTGGTTTTCTCTTGCGGCTTTGGCGATCTCGGCGAGAATCGCGCGCAAGGCCGAGGGTGACTCGACGTGGCGCGGAAAAACGATGCGCGCGGTTTCATCGCCGCAGGCGAGGTCGAGGCCGTCCGGATCGATGCCGGTCGCGCGCCATTCGCCTTTTGTGGCGCCCGAGAGAGCCGTGGCGTAGAGCTCGAGCGCATCCTTGTGGTCTGTGTTGAGGTGGACGAGGGCTTCCGCCTCCGCGGCGATAAGATCCGCCGCGTCCGCGATGGGCGTCATTAGCCGTTCCGCCGCAAAGCTCCCGGCTCGGCCAAAGCCGCCGTTCAAATGGCCGTGCTCGATTGAGACGAGCCAGAATGAAAAATCGCCGAAATCGGCATAGAGGGCGGCCTTCGGATGCTTCGCGAGAAAACGCGCCTTCAGCTCGGCTCTATCCGGTGGATCGTCGGCCCGCGCGGCGCGGCCCGTCAGCGTCAAGCGGGGATGGGCCAGCGGATCGCCCTCGCCGGTTTCGGCGAGGAGAAGCGAGACGCGGGGATCGGCTTCCATCTGCCGCGTATGTGCGGCGAGGCGTGAGACGAGGAGGATTGGGCTTCCGTCGGGCGCCGTCGCCACATTGACGAGGCTGACGAAAGGTCCGCCCTCTTTGGCGCTCAAGGTCGCGAGCGCACCGGAACGGACGCAGCGCAAAAGACGCTTGGCGTCAGCCTCGGCGTCATAAGGCGTCGGCGTGGAGGGGGTGTCGACGCCTTGTGCATCCGTCATGCGTGACCATGCCTTCTCGCGGAGCGCTCTTCGACCGAATGAATTCTTCCGGTTGATAGAGAGATCGCTCGAACCTCAAGAATTCGAGCATATTCTGCCCGAATATGCTCGAGGGCATGATGACCCGCCTTTCGAAAAAGCTCCAGCCAAGACCTCTATGGATCGGCGTGAATTTTTTCCGCTTTAATGCACGCTCACCATCTCAAGCTCGTGCTCCAGAGCATTGGCCACGGCGGCGTCGCGCGAATCGGTGAGGACGATGGGCGTTCCGTCGGCAGCCAAGAGCGCGAAGAGCTGCAGCCCCGGTTGCAACTGCGGCGCCGCGGGAAACACCTTGCGAACATCCTCCGAGAGAATCGGTTTTAGATAGGCGACGCGCCCGCCGCCCAAGCTCGCGAGTTGCTCATTGGTGAGCAATAGCCCCGAGTCTTCCTTCGTCTCGTTCAACATCATTGCTTCTCCTTTTTTGCGGTCTCACCGAGACCCGCACGCGCGCGAACCGTCAGTCTCGCACATTGATCGCCACCCTTTTGACATGCCCGCGCGGCTCTGGACGGATCAGCTCCACCGAAAGCAGGCCGTCCTGAAGGCTCGCTTCGGCGACCTCCATCGCCTCGGCAAAGCGGAAAACCCGCTGAAATTGCCGCGCGGCAATGCCGCGATGAAGATAGGTCCGCGCTCGCTCGTCTTTTTGTCGGCCCCGGATCGTCAGCTCGTTTGGATCCGCTGCAACTTCGAGCTGATCCGCGGCGAAGCCTGCGACGGCCAAGGTGATTCGCAGCCGAACCTCGTCGGTTTCACCCCCGACGATCCGCTCAATGTTGCAGGGCGGGTAGCCGTTCGAGACGGCTTTCGCGGCTCTTTCCGCCGCCCGTTCGATCTCATCGAACGCCAGCAGAAATGGCGACTTTAGGTTCGGCGCACGTGACATTTCCGAAGCTTTCGAGCCTTCGTTCCAGGGGACCCTAAAAAGGCGTCCCACAGCTTTGTCGTAGAGGGAATATGGCCCCGGGACGATGCGTTTCAAGCCCGGAGCCATCATTCATGCGGCGCGCGGTCGAGCCTCAGCAAAATAAAAAGGCCCGGCGTTTGACCGGGCCTTTCTCGCTTCGTTCGATCTTTGCGACGGTTCAGGCCGCTTCTTCGATATCCGCTTCCTCGGCTTCCGCCTCGACCTCTTCCGCTTTGCTGCGGCGGGGTCCCTTGAGCAACTGTCCCTCGATAACTTTCAGCGACTCGGTCTCGGTCAGCTTTTGCACGACGACGATTTCTCGCGCCATGCGATCGAGCGCGGCCTCATAAAGCTGCCGCTCGGAATAAGACTGCTCCGGTTGCGCATCCGAGCGATAAAGGTCGCGCACGACCTCGGCGATCGCGATCAAATCGCCCGAATTGATCTTGGCTTCGTATTCCTGCGCCCGGCGCGACCACATGGTCCGCTTGATCCGCGCCCGGCCCGCCAAAGTATCGAGCGCCTTCTTGACGACGCCCGCCTCGGCGAGCTTGCGCATGCCGACGCTCGCGACCTTCGGCGTCGGGACTTTCAGGATCATCTTGTCCTTGATGAAGCTGATCACGAAAAGCTCGAGCTTGAAGCCGGCGACGACCTGCTCTTCGATTGCGATGATCTGCCCAACGCCATGGGCGGGATAGACAATGAACTCGAGTGGCTTGAATCCCTGCCGGGCCGGGTTCGTCGCCTTTCCGGGCTTGCTCAGCGCGGCGGCCGGCTTTTCCCCTTGCTTCGTCTCATCCTGTTTGGGCTCCGCTGCCTTCGGGCGTCCAGCCGCGCTCGCCTGGGCCTCAAGCGACGCCGGGATCTTCGCCGCTTTGGTCGAAGCCTTGTCGTCTTGGCGGATCCGCGCGTCGTCTCGAGCCGGCGCTTGGGCCGCGCTGTCTTCGATGGATGCAAGCGAGGCGTCCGAGCCGGTTGACCTCACCGATGTCTTTTTTTCAATTTTCTTTGTCACCGTTGTCCGCTCATTTTCCCCTGGGGTCAGGCTCGAGGATAGGACGGTCGCCGCGGGGACGGCCGCCGGTTGGGTTTGCTTTTGCGCCTTTGTATCGCCGTGGAGCGACGCGTCTTCGATCGACGAATTCGATTGGGCCGGAGCCTGTTTCGACGCCGGAGCCTCACGTGCCGCCGCGCCTGACGTCTCGGATTTCGCGCGAGACGAAGATTCGGTCTCCGGCTTGGGGCTCTTACTCCGCGTGCGGGTCTCGGCGACCTTTTTCGCGGCAGAGCCCGCCTTGCCGTCGGTGTGGGCTTCGGGCATCTTGGCCGTATTTTTAATCACGGGCGCCGCATTTTTCGTCCGTGCAGCGGCTTTCGCCGAGACGGCGGAGGTACTTTCGCCTTGTGACGCGCCGATTCCGGGCTGATTCTGACTCTTGTCGAGCGGCGCGCTCGCTTTAGGGGCGGACGTCGTGCGCGTGGATATCCTTTTCGCCGCGCTGGCGACGGAAGAATGAGCTTTGCTTCCGCTGCGTCGAGCCGCCGTCGGCCTAGCCGTAGCGGCGGCGAGCTTTTTGGCCTTCGCCTCTGGCGCCTTTGATGCTTTGGTCTTAGTTTTCCCGGCGTCGGTTCGCGCGGTCGAGGGGAGAGCGCCTTTTGTCTTGGAAGGCTTTGTTGTCTTCTTGACGGACGCCATAAGCAGCGCGCTCCTTTCTAGTCCCGCTTTGGAGACGGGACGTGTCATCGACGGCGGAAACCGGAGTCGCCGCGCATGGAACACCGTCTACGCGCCCAGGCAAGGCGCGAAGCAAGCCATTCCTATATGATGATCATCCGCCTATGAAGCGGCCGAACTGGCGAGGCAAGCTTGACCCGCGCGGGCCATCATAAAAATAATCGCCTTGGTGCTTTGCGGGCTTCCCAAGACGCGGATGACTGATAGAAAGTCGTAAGCTCACGCTTCAGCGACTGTCGCAAGAAGTTAGCACAGAAAAGATCGAAAATCAAAATATTATGCGGAACCGCGCGTCGTGGCCGTGGCCCCGCCACGCGATTCGACCCCCGAGAGGCGGTCGTCGGCCCAGAGTCAATCTCCAGAGCCGGGTTCCGCCGAGAAAAATTCGTCGAATTTGCCGGGACGCCCGTCAAAGGCCTTGGCGTCTGGCATGGCCTCCCGCTTGACCGTCACATTTGGCCAGGCCTTGGCCATGTCGCGATTGAGCTCGAGCCATTTGTCGAGTCCCCGCTCGGTGTCAGGCTTTATCGCCTCAGCGGGACATTCGGGCTCGCAGACGCCGCAATCGATGCATTCGTCTGGATGAATGACGAGCATGTTCTCGCCTTCGTAGAAGCAATCCACTGGGCAGACTTCGACGCAATCCATGTACTTGCACTTGATGCAGTTCTCGACGACGACATAAGTCATGATCTCGCTCCTTGGACAGGGCAGGCGAATCCTCGCGAGTCCTGATGCTGGGCGGTTGCGCACGCCGCTCCTGCGCGCTAGGAGGCATGCGGCCGAGCTTGCATAAGTTATTGATTTTATAACTAAAAATATAAGCCTGACCGCGCTCGCTCGGTTTCGATGCACTAGCGCCTTTGACGGACCAGCGCAAGGACGTTCGAGGGCGGGCCGGCATATTTCTCACCTTCCGCCCGGCCGCTCATTCGAGCCTCTGGACGCCGGGCGTGAGTTCGTCGAACAGGAGCTTGGCCTCGGGATAGCCGCCCCGGCGCGTGCCCGGAGCCAAAACTTTCAGAATTCTTACCTGCTGTTCGAGGGCGATCGTGAGGACGTCGCCCGGCCCGACGGGTTTCGCCGGGGTCTCGATTCGCTTGGCGTTCAGCCTGACATGGCCCTCGACGACGAGTCTGGCGGCGAGGCTTCTCGTTTTCGCCACGCGCGCGAACCAGAGCCATTTGTCGAGTCGCTGTCTTTCGTCGTCCATCCATCGCCTTCATTAAAGAAGGAGCGCCGCTGGAAGCTTTTGAGCGGAACGCGAAAATGCAGATCCGTCATTTCGCGGAAAATTTCGCCTTCGCTTTCGAAACCCGAACACGTTTGACGTTTTTGGTGGATTTAAGCGTCCCGCGTGGCCGGTTCAAGCGAGCAGCCCGCCGCGCGCCGGCGCCAAGGGATTGTCGGCGAGCGCATCGGCGTCGGGCTGGTCCGGCGCGGGAGGCCCGACGAGCGCGCGCCAAAGCCCTTCGACGAATGCCGGCGCCATGTCGCGCAAAATGAACACGATTCGAGTGCTGCGATCGGCGTCCGGCCATGCGGCTAAGCGCGCCGGCGGATGGAAGACATGCTGCACGCCATGAATGACAAGCGGCCGATCGGGTTCGTCGGCCAGCGCGACGATTCCCTTCACCCGCAAAAGGGCGGGGCCATGGGCGTTGCGCAGCAACTCGATGAACAGATCGAACGCAGCGGCGCCGATCGGCGCGTCATGGCGCAAACAGAACGCCCGGATGCGGGCGTCATGACGATTCACGTCGTGTGAATCGTGAGAATGGTCATGGCCGTGATGGCCATGATCATGTTGGTCTTGGCTGATAGATGGGCCTGCTGCGCCCGCGGCCGGGAAAGACTCCGCATTGAGCCAGCCCTGCACGTCGAGACTTTTGCGGCTCGGGTCATAGAGCCCGGCGCCGAGCAAGGCCGCCGCAGTCGCCTCGCCTTTCGCGGCATCGAGAAGACGCGCGCCGGGGTTGAGATTAGCCAGCCGGACTTTCAGATCAGCGACGCGGACGCTTCCGCCTTCGTCGAGGAGATCCGATTTGGTGAGGACGAGCCGGTCGGCGACCGCCGCCTGCTTGACGGCTTCCTCATGCGCGTCGAGCGTCGCTTGGCCGTTCACGGCGTCGATCAAAGTGACGACGCCGTCGAGCCGGAACCGCAGCATGAGATAGGGATGAAACATGATGGTGTGAAGGACAGGGGCCGGATCGGCGAGCCCCGTGGTCTCGATCACCACCCTTTGAAACGGCGCGATGCGTCCATTGTCGCGCTTGCGGACCGCGTCTTCCAAGGTTGCGATGAGATCGCCGCGAATCGAGCAGCAGAGGCAGCCCGAGGTCATGACCAGCATGTCGCCGTCGACCTTTTCGACCAGCAGATGATCGAGCCCGATTTCGCCGAATTCATTGATGACGACAAGCGTGTCGGCGAAAGCCGGATCGCGAAGTAAGCGATTGAGCAGGCTCGTCTTGCCGGAGCCGAGAAAGCCCGTGACGATCGTCAGGGGGAAAGGCGGCGGCGGCCTGCGATCTAGGCGTGAAAAATCGCCCCGCGCGATCTCGCCGGTCGGCTCAGGACTCGCCGCCGGCGCGTCATTGCCCTGCATCGGCGTCGGAATGTCCTTGCTTCGCTTTGCCCGAGCGGGCTGTGGACTTCGGCTCCGTAGCCTGCTTTTGCGCCAGCTTTGTCGCCGGCTTGGCGGGATGGCGCTTGTCGAGCGCGGCTTTGTCGGCCTTGCTTTTCGGCTCCGCCGACTTCTTCTTTTCAGCTGTGGCGGTTTTGGCGGCTTCCGGCCGCTCGGCGGCTTTGGTCTTTGCCGCGTGACCGGATTTTGCGACGGGCTTGGTCTTTTCCGCAGATTTGGCGGATTTGGCTTTTCCGGTCTTGAGCTTTTTTGGCGGCGGCGCTGCGTCCTCGCCGCCGCTGGCCTCTTGTTCCGCGGCGGCGGTCGCATGGCGCCGGCCATGATGACGCGCCGCGGCGAGATGGGCGCGCTTCGCGTTCGGCTCGATCTGGCCCGCGGAGGGATCGGCGGCGAGGGGTGTCGCGGCCAGCTTCGGAGCGTCGAGCGGAGCATAGGCGCTCGCTGATTCCGGAGGACTTGCAGTCCCGAGAGGCGAATGCGCTGGGCGGGCTTGCGCGATCGGGCCGACATATCCATTGGGCGCGCCGACGAAGACTGGCGTCGGATCGAAGGATGGCGTCGGCACCAAAGCGATTCGCCGCGCCATGGGCGCGGTGCGGGCGAGGGCGTTTGCGCTATAGACCTCAGGACCGGCTGAGGCGGGGACGGATCTGCCGCCGTCGAGCGCTGCGATCAGGCGCTCGTTCTCGGCGTTGAACTCCGCGACGAGCTTGCCGCGCTTGCGGCAGACATTCTGGTTAGGGTCAGGAGGCGGCGCGTTCGTAGGGCCCGCGAGTGCGGTCACCGAACCCGTCGGGCGATCGACGCCGGAAAACCCGCGATCAAAGAGAGCCGCGGCCTTGATCGTGCGTTGCGCGACATTCGGCGCGCCGAGGATGACTGCGATGAGTTTCCGGCCACCTTGCGTGGCGCTCGCGACGACATTGAACCCCGCTGCGCAGGTGAAGCCGGTCTTCATGCCGTCGACGCCCGGATAACGGCCGAGAAGATTGTTGTGATTGGTGATGATGTCCCCGCCAAGCCGCAAGGCCCCGATCGAAAAGAGGTCCGCCTGCTCCGGAAAGGTCGAATAGAGGGCGATTGCGAGAACCGCGAAATCCCGCGCCGAAGAGATATGCTGAGGATTGGGCAGGCCATTCGGATTGACGAAATGCGATTGGCGGAGCCCCAGCGACGCCGCAGCTTCGTTCATCTCATCGGCGAAGGCCTCGACGGACCCGGAAATCCCTTCCGCGATGGTGACGGCGAGATCGTTGGCCGACTTGACCATCAGCATTTTCATGGCGTTGCCGAGCGTCACGAGCGTTCCCGGCCGAAAGCCCATTTTGGACGGCGGCATGGACGCGGCGCGGGCGGAAACTGCGAGGGGGGTGTCGAGCGTCAGCCGATGCTCGCGAACGGCTTTCAGCGCCACATAGACCGTCATCAACTTGGTCAGCGACGCAGGATACCAGGGCTGCGTCGCATGGTCCTCATAAAGGACGGCGCCCGACGGATATTCGACGACGATGGCCGGGGCAGCTTGCGCCGGCGCCGAAGCGGTAGTTCCCGCGCAAAGGGCCGCCACCAACAGGAATGCGAGGCCGCTCGAAATCCGCCGCGGCGGGCGGGGGTTCCGGAACAGGCGCCCGAAAGCTCCAGACCTCGAAGGTGCGACCATGGATCCTGTCGGCATGGGGGAAGCCATAGCGAGACATTGTTGATCCACTTACCTACCGCGCGCGCGGTCGAATGGGAAGCGTCATCGCGCAGTAGGCTCAGCCATAGCTTTGGTTCCGAGCGTCGTGTGGATCGATCAAACCGCGGCGGCGGGGCTTTTCACCCGCTCCGGGCGAATGCCGATCCCGATGATTCGGGCCGGCAGCCGCCGCAGGATTGGGAAACGAATGAAAAGGCGCAGGAAACCCGGCGGCTCGAATTTGCCGGAACTTGCGAGAACTCGGGAAATCATCCTTTTCTGGATGAAGACTTGGATCGCCTGCGTGGCTTTGGTCGGCCATTCGCGCCGTTTTTGAACCTTGGCCAGCATATCATCCGTCAAAACCCCTTGGCCGTGTAGCGGTTCGGCCAGAATATTCGCGGTCGCGATCGCGTCCTGAATGGCGAGATTGATTCCGACGCCGCCGACCGGTGACATGGCGTGCGCCGCATCGCCGATGCACAAAAGGCCCGGCCGGCTCCAAAGCGGCAGGCGATCGACCGTAACGGTTAGCAGCTTGACGGCGTCAAAGCTCTCGATCTCACCGACCCGATCCGCGGCGAAAGGCGCGAGAGCGGCGATCCGCTCGCGCAAAACCGCGATTCCCTGTTCCCGCATCCGTTCGCCGGACCCTTTGGCGATCACATAGCCGCATTGCCAATGTTCGCCCCGGTTGATCAGAACCAGGATCTGCCCGGCGTCGATCCGGCCGAAGGTCTCGATCGGGTCGCTCTCGCAGCGCGACAGGCGGAACCAGAGCACGTCCATCGGCGCGCCAATGTCCTGCGGCGTCAGTCCCGCCGTCTTGCGCACGGTTGAATGGCGACCGTCGGCCCCGATCGTGAGATCGGCGCGAATCGAGAGCGGCCCGTCTTTGGTCTTGGCGGTCACGCCGACGACGCGTCCGTTTTCCTCGATAAGACCCTCGACCGCCGTCGACATGGCGAGCCGGAAGCTCGGATAGAGCTTGGCGCGCGCCGCGAGAAAATCGAGAAAATCCCATTGCGGCATGAAGGCGACGAATTTTGCGTGCGTGGAAAGGTGCGAGAAATCGGCCAGAGGAATCGTGACGTCGCCGATTCGGCCCTGAAGCGTGCGCGCCTCTTGATGCGGCAGCTTCAGGAAATCGTCGAGGAGGCCGAGATCATGCAAGGCCTCGAGAGTCGAGGGGTGGATCGTGTCGCCGCGAAAGTCGCGTAAGAAGTCCGCGTGCTTCTCGACGACGATCACGTCGACCCCGGCGCGGGCGAGGAGCAGCCCCAGCATCATTCCCGCAGGCCCGCCGCCGACGACGCAACAGCGGCAAAAGGCTTGCGCTTGCGGCGTTTCTTTCGCGAACCTATTCATAGGCCTGTTCCTGTTTCGATCTCGTTCGAGCTAACACTATTATATAATGTAAGTCGTCAAGATGAGCTGAATCGAAACGGCCCTAATTTACGCGATCCTGTTTCGCGCCCTTGGCGACGCCGGACGCGGCCCGGCGGCGCTCCAGCGCGGCATTGACGACGAGTGCGACGACAATATTGGCGGCGAGGGCCAGCAACCCGGAATAAAGGACGAAATGGTGCTCGCCAAAGGTCAATGTATGCAAAGGCTTGAAATTATTGACCCAGGCCAGCCAAGTTCCGCCAAGGAAGCCAACCGCCCAGCCGGCGAGCAACGCGCCGGCGCGAAACCAGCTCGTGAACAGGCCGAACACCACTGTTGGGAAGGTTTGCAAAATCCATAGGCCGCCGAGCAATTGCAGATCGAGCGCGAATTGCGTCGGCAGAAAGAGAATCACCAATAAGGCCCCGAGCTTCACCGCCAGAGAGGCGGTTTTCGCGACCTTAGCCTCGCCGTGAGCCGTGATTTGCGGATCGACATAGGCTCGCCAGAAATTGCGGGCGAAGAGATTGGCGGCGCCGATGCTCATCACCGCAGCCGGCACGAGCGCGCCTATGGCGATCGCGGCGAAGGCGAAACCGGCGAACCACCCCGGAAACATAGTCTTGAAGAGGGTCGGGACCACGTCATTATTATTGGCGAGCTTCAGGCCGGCGGCGTGGCCCATGAATCCGAGGAGGGCGATGAGGCCCAGCAGAAGCGTATAGGCTGGCAGCAGAAAGGCGTTCTTGCGGATCACGTCGGGTCCGGAGCTGGCGAACACCACGGTTAGCGTATGAGGATACATGAACGAGGCAAGGGCCGAGCCGAGCGCCAGGCTCGCGTAGGGAAGATATTGGTCCGGCGTCAGGAGAATGCCGCCGCTTCCCTTCGCTTGGAACGCTGCCTCGGCGGCGGCGAAAACCGCTCCATAGCCGCCAAGCTTGAGTGGAATGAGCGCGATCGCTGCGGCGACGACGATATAGATCATCGCGTCCTTGACGAAGGCGATCAAGGCGGGCGCCCGCAGGCCGGAGGAATAAGTGTAAAGCGCCAGGACGATGAAAGCGGCGACGAGCGGAAGCTCGCCTTCGAGGCCGAGGGCGTGAATGGCCGCGGCCATGCCGATCAACTGCAAGGCGATATAAGGCATGGTGGCGATGACGCCGGTGACGGCGATCGCGAGCTCCAGGGGCCGCGAGCCATAGGCTCCATGCGCGACATCCGCCGCGGTGACGTAATGATGCTCTTTCGCCAACTTCCATAGCGCCGGCATAATTGTAAAAACAATTGGATAGACGATGATCGTATAGGGCAGGGCGAAGAAGCCGAACGCGCCGACCGCATAGACGAGGGCGGGAACCGCGATCACGGTATAGGCAGTGTAGAGATCGCCGCCGATCAGAAACCAGCTGATCCAAGGCCCGAATTGGCGTCCGCCGAGTCCCCATTCGTCGATATGCGCCAGAGTCTTCGGACGCCGCCAGCGGGCGGCGACGAAGCCCAGCGCCGTGACGAGGACGAAGAAGAAGACGAAGACTGCAAGCGCCGCGTAATCGACCTCACCGATCATGGCGCGCCAGCCGGTAAACGAGATAAATCAGCAGGGAGGTGATCGGCACGAAAGCCAACTGGTACCAATAGAAGAAAGGCAATCCGAAGAGGGCGGGCGCTTTGTGATTGTAGAGCGGGACGCTGAGCAGCGCGATATAGGGGATCAAAAGGAGAAGCCATATCAAGCGCATGTGAGGATGCGTCCCGGTTCTGATCGGTCGATGGCGGAGCCCATCGATGAAATGGAGCCGATCCGCCGTCTATCGAACTGGCTGGAGGAATGCGCTTCGTCGGAAGCAGCCGGAGAAAAAGCACGGCGCGCCGATCCGGCGGAGGCAGTCGATGCTATCCAGTCCGCCGGGGAAAGCAACCACGATGCGGCAGAGCCCCGCGCCTCAAAGGACCGAGCTATTCCGAGGGTTGCTCGATAATGATCTTGTATCGTTCGCCGGCCTGGAGCGGTCCGCGTCGTTCGAGGCCGTTGATCAGCAAAAAATAGTCAAGCTGACGGTCGGGGACCGCCATGCGCGTCGCAAGCGTTTCGGCCGTGTCGCCTGGTTTTGCGACGACGATCGCGATTTGCCAGGGCCGCACCGCTCGAATCTCGTCTTCCGACGCGCGGTGAAACGAGTCCGTCGAGGCGCGAAAACGCTTTTCGCTGGCGTCGGTCAAGGCGCGGGTCGCAAAAATGAGCCGGTAGGCCTCGGACGGCATGAATCGGATGACCGCCACTCGAAAGCTCCACTCGCCAGCATGCGCGGTCGCCATCGCGGCGGGTGAATTGTTGATCTCGGTTGTCTCGATCGAGTTTTCGTCCAGTCCGTCGATCCAGCCCGAGGCCATGTAGGCGGGCAACGAGGTTCCGGGCGCCAGCTTGACGCTGTCGAGGCGCAAGGCTTCATCGCCTGCCGCGGTGACGCCGAGCAAGGCTTTCGAGGAATTTTCGAGAATGAACCCCTCCGGCGCCATGAAGGCGAAGCCGAGGCGACCGTGCAGATATTTGCGGCCGCGGATCGAGCCTTCCGAGGGAGAGTCGCCGAAAGCCACGCCATCGATCGCGGCGAGAAAAGGCGCCCTGTCCCGCGAGCCCAGCCCCGGCGCGCCGATCTGGCGGGCGGCGCTGATCGCGGCCGCAACTCGCTCCGGCGTGGAAGGATGGGTCGCGAGCATGTCCGGTTTGGCTGCGCTGGCGGATTGGCCGATCAATGACGTCCGCAGAGCGGACGAACGGCCGAGCGCGTCGAGGAAACGGGCGGCGCCATAGGGGTCATAGCCCGCGCGGGCGACGACCTTGATCCCGATTTGATCAGCCTCGAGCTCCTGCTGCCGGGAGAAGCTCGCGATCGTGCGGCGGGCCGAGGCCTCGACCTCTTCGCTCTTCTGTTTGCTCTGGAGCGCGCTGGCCGCCTGGCTGATCACGGCGGCGCGCTTTTCCTCCTCCTCGCGCCGAACGGCGTGCCGCGCGCTGATATGGGCGATCTCATGCGCCATGACGGCGGCGACTTCGGAGGCGTCGTTCGCGAGGGCGAGAAGACCCCGCGTTACGTAAAGGTTGCCGGGCGGCAGCGCGAAGGCGTTCACGATCGGCGAGTTCAGGATCGTGACCTTATACGGCTGGCTCCCCCGTTCGGTCGCATTGGCGAGCTTGACCAGAATCTCATTGAGATAGCGTTCGGCCGTCGGATGCCTATATTCGCCATCGAAAAGCGCGACCATTCGGGCGTGTTCGGCCGACCGTTTCGTTTCCGCGTTGGCCGGGCGCGCGGGCGGTGTGGCGGCCTGAAACGGTTGCCCCCCCTGGGGCTCCATCGTCGAGCAGCCGGCCAAAGCGAGCGCGCCCGCGAGCGCGGCGCGCGGCCAATGACGCGCCACGCGCCGGGCAAAAACCGCGACCTCGGCCGTCATCAAGGCTTCGGGGCTCGCGCCTTTCCGGCATGGGCGGCGGCCGCGTCTCGGTCCGCCGGCCGTCGCGGCGCAATCGCATTGCAGCGATCGAGTTGGGTTTGGGTGACGGTTCATCCGCGCCGGCGATCCGCTTCAGCGTCGCGATCTGGGTGGACGGGTCGCGACGGCGTCTTGGTCTTGTGCGATGAGCTCGATCTCGTCAGGGTCCGAGACCTCGATTTGGGGACCGAATCGCATCTCCAGGAGACCGCGCACGCGAAGGAGGCGACCTGAGAATTGCGCCGGATCCAAGCCGGCGGACTCGAATCTCTTGATGTTGCGGGTCAAAATCGTGACGGAAAAATCCAAGTTTCGGCGTGGACCATAGAAAAGCGTCGTCCGCGCGCTTCCGATGTCGACCCGGCTCACGCGACCTTCTACGATGACGGAAGTGCCTGCCTTTTCACGGAAAGATTCGCGGTCGGACGCAGCGATTATCGAATAATACGGATCGCTCCAAACGCCAAGCGCCGCGGCGCGGGCGGCGGCCTCGGCGGCAAGGAGAGCAGCGCGGCAAGGCGGCGACAGGCCCGCCGCCGGGTCGAAGCGGCCGAGGCCGGCGTCGAGCAGGGCCGCGCCGACGTCGACGGGCGCCGCGTTCGGCGTCCCCACCGTCGCGAATATGACGGCGGGGGCGCGCCCCCATCGGTCTGGGCGCGGATCCAGCCGATGGAAGGAAACCGCTTGTCCCCTCAACCAGCCCGTCAGGCGATCGCGGCTTTTGGCGTCGAGGTCCGGATCGGTCGGGGTCGGCGCGGGCGGAAGAACCCCGGCGATCTTCAGCACGTCACCGCTGTCGAGTTCGAGCTCGAGCCTTTCGTCGACGGATTTCACGGCGCCGTTTTCTTGACCTTCCACCGAGCAGGGCTCCGCGCTCGTCGTCGCGCGCCCCCAAAGCAGGAGATTCGTCAGGGTCGCGCCCGCAAGGACGAGCCAGGTCGCGACGCTGCGACCCTTTGCCGCGCCCCGATTCCGCTTCGGCAGACGCGAAGTCTCGGCCGCCTTCACAGCAATATCCATTCCCAAAAAGGCGTCATGTCCTCCCCCGACAGCGGTCCCGCAGGCTTTCGAGAGAAAGCGACCGGCTCGACCAATTGACTGGAGCCCCCTAAGGCGAGCTCAACATAATCAGGCCCAACTCGCGGCCAAAGCCTTTCCTCCGAGCCGAATTCAAGGCCTGACCGAACGCAAACAATCGACCGCGCGCACGCCAGGGACAATGGCGCCGCCCCGCCGCCGGGACGATATCCTACCCTATTAGGTAGTAATGACCTGCCTGAAAAAATGTCATTACCGCCCACCTGACCGAATATTGTTCGTGCCTCTGGTCAGATCTAATCCTTGCGGCGGACGATCGGCCGATCCGTCAGCCACGTTGGCCGCAGCGGGTTGATGACGGATCTGGATCAAGGGAGCAGAACGCGTCCGACGACCAGATTCACGGCCCTAAATCCCCACAACAAAAACGATCTTATCCCCAAGAGCTGAGAGGCACGTGAGATGAGTTTAATTACCGAAACATCCCCTAGCCGCGCTGACGCTGCAGCGCTTTCGGCGGCGACGCCGGTATGGGATCCGAAGCCCTTCATCATCGGCACGGTCGCTTTGACCGTTTTCTACATCGGCGTTCGCATTTATGAGCAAGTCTTCGGCTGGTACGCCGGTCTCGACTCGTTCTCGCCGGAATTCCAGAAATACTGGATGACCATCCTGTACATCGAAGAGCCGACCGAGCTCATCGCCTTCCTTGGGCTCATCGGCTATCTTTGGAAGACGCGTCCGAATGACCTCGACACGGTCGCCCCGCGCGAAGAGCTCCGCCGCATCTTCTATCTGTTTAACTGGATCTTCGTGTATGGCGTCGCCATTTACTGGGGCGCCAGCTACTTCACCGAGCAGGACGGCACCTGGCACCAGACGGTTATTCGCGACACCGACTTCACGCCGAGCCACATAATCGAATTCTACATGAGCTATCCGATCTACATCATCATGGGCGTAGGCGGATTCGTGTACGCTCGGACGAGGCTCCCGACCTTCGGCTCGAAGGGCTACTCTGTCGCCTATCTGCTTCTGTTCGTCGGCCCGTTCATGATCTTCCCGAACGTTGCGCTCAATGAGTGGGGCCACACGTTCTGGTTCATGGAAGAGCTGTTCGTCGCTCCGCTGCACTGGATGTTCGTGTTCTTCGGCTGGTTCATGCTTTCTGTGTTCGGCGTTTCACTGCAGATCCTCGGCCGGATCAAGGAACTCTGCACGGGTTACGAAGACGTCGTCGGCCTCGAGCCGGCGGAATAATGTCCGCAAGAGCGGGCTCGGTCACAGCTATCGAGCTCGCTGGCGTCGGCCCGAGGCGGCGGTCGTTTCTTCGAAGCGTTACGCTTGAGGAGCGGCCGCTGATGGGGCCTAGCAGTAAGATCTGACACCAACTGGTATTTGCTCCGAAAAACCGGCCGATGAGCGCGGCGGAGCAATAGGGAGGAATGTTAATGTTTAAACGCAAACCAAACTTGGCCGCGGGCGGTCCTGTGACCGAAGCGATTGAGGCGTCGCCGGGTCTCGAGGGCGGCGCTGGCGCCAATGCGCCGACGCTGGCGGCCGACGCCGGCGTGCTCTCCGCCGGCGCGCGCGCCGCGGCTGGCTCGCCGTTCAATTCCAAGGCCGAGGCCGCCGGGCTCGTCAAGACCGCCGATATTCTCCTCTTGGCTTCGCTCTTCCTGATCACCCTCGGCGGCTATCACATTCACGCCATGCTCACCATGGGCGACTGGGATTTCTGGATCGACTGGAAAGATCGCCGCTTCTGGCCGACGGTTCTTCCGATCGTGCTCGTCACGTTCCCGGCCGCCGCTCAGGCCTATTTCTGGGAAAGCTTCCGCCTTCCTTTCGGCGCGACCTTCCTGGTCCTCGGCCTTCTCTTCGGTGAATGGGTCAACCGCTACACCAATTTCTGGGGTTGGACCTATTTCCCGATCAGCCTCGTTTGGCCGACCTCTTTGGTCCCGGCTGCTCTGTTCCTCGATATCGTGCTCTTGCTGAGCCGCAGCTTCATCGTCACCGCGATCGTCGGCGCGATGGGCTGGGGTCTTCTTCTCTATCCCTCCAACTGGCCGATTCTTGCGCCTTATCATCAGGCGACGGAACAATATGGCCTTCTCATGTCTCTCGCCGACTTGATTGGCTTTGAATACGTCCGCACCTCGATGCCTGAATATCTCCGCATCGTCGAGCGCGGCACGATGCGCACCTTCGGTAAGGACGTCGTCGCGGTTGCGGCCTTCTTCTCCGGCTTCGTCTCGATCCTGGTGTATTTCTGGTGGTGGTACGTGGGCAAGCTGTTCTCGACCGTCGCCTACACCAAAGAAGTCTAAGATTCGCACAAAGCTGAACAAAGACTCGTTGAAATAGACAATGCCACGGCTCAGCCGTGTGGGAGACATTAAATGAAAACATCCGTGTTTAGTACACTGGCGGGTCACGCCAAGCGTCAGGCCGGAAGGCTCTGGGCTCTTGGATTGGCCGTTGGTCTCGCTGCGTCCATGGCCGGTTCCGGCCCCGCCGACGCCCATGGTGAAAAGTCGCAGGCGGCCTTCCTCCGCATGCGCACTTTGAACTGGTATGACGTGAAGTGGTCGAAGACCTCCCTCAACGTCAACGAAGAGATGGAAATCACCGGCAAGCTTCACATCATGGACGCTTGGCCCGTCGCCGTCGCCAAGCCGGAAGTCGCCTTCCTCAACGTCGGTATGCCTGGTCCGGTGCTGGTTCGCGAGGGCTCGTTCCTCGGCGGAAAGTTCGTTCCTCGCTCCACCTCGCTCGAATTGGGCAAGACCTATGAATTCCGCGTTCTGCTGAAGGCGCGGCGTCAGGGCCGGTGGCACGTCCACACCCAGCTCAGCGTCCAGACCGGCGGCCCGATCATCGGACCCGGCCAATGGGTTGAGATCAAGGGCGACATGGCGGACTTCAAAAATCCGGTCACGTTGCTGAACGGCGAAGTTATCGATCTCGAGCAGTACAAGATCGGCAACATCTACTTCTGGCACACGGTGTGGTTCATCGCCGGCGTCGCTTGGGTCTTCTACTGGTTCCGCAAGCGCGGCTTCGTCGGCCGGTATATCTCGGTGGCGTCCGGCAAGGGCGGAGAGCTGATCACTCCTTTGGAGCGTCAGATCGGCGCCGGCGCCCTCGCCGCCACGCTGTTGGTCGTGATCATTTCTTATGCTCTGACCGCCAGCGAATTCCCGCGCACGATTCCGCTTCAGGCCGGCAACATCCGGGCTATCGACGCGCTCAACATTCCGGAATCTCCGATCAAGGTTGAGTATCTCCGTGGGACCTACAAGGTGCCGGGCCGCGAGCTTGTCGCGACCTATAAGATCACCAACACGGGCAAGGAGCCGGTTCGCGTCGGCGAGTTTGCGACCGCGACCCTTCGTTTCTTGAACCCCGACGTCTACACCCAGAAGGTTGACTATCCTGAATATATCCTGGCTGAGCGTGGCCTGTCGCTGAGCGACAACGCCCCGATCGCGCCCGGTGAAACCAAGGAACTCACCGTCAAGGTGCAGGACGCGCGTTGGGATACGGAACGTCTGGCTGACTTGGCCTATGACGTCGACAGCTCCTTCGCTGGCTTGATGTTCTTCTTCACCCCGAGCGGCGCTCGCTACGAGGTGGAGACGGGCGGCCCGGTCATCCCCGAGTTCCTCCCGATCTGATCTAGGTTCTAGAACGCCTAAATCATAAGAAAATTCTGGTTCCCCCGCTCGTTGGCTCTCAACTGGCGGGGGAATTAGCTTAAGGGCCCGGATTGGCGCACCGCGTTTTTCAACTTCGTCGATATCGGACCGAGAGCGCAGCGCGCTCCGATCTAACGATTGGGAATTCCGGATCTAATTTCGTCGCATCGCGATGTTGGACGAAAGGTTGGATCGCTGGTTTAGATCACCGAGATTTGCACCCGAATTTTCCGCTTCGTCGTGAAGCGATGTAAAGGAAGCATGCTGGCGAATAAAGATGGGGCGCTGTACCTTGCAAGGCGTCGATGAGATCCGATGGTTGTCACTTCGTTGCAGGGAGATCCGCTCCTAATGACTTCGGCATGCGGCGGAGTATCCAGCATTCGGGCTTTCGCAGATCGGCAATTATGCGGGGATCATGAACATCTGCCGTCGGAGCTTGATGTCGAGAACCCGTATGCAGCTACTTGAAACGGGCGCCCATTTTCCTGTTCGTCCCTTGGCGCCGGATAATCTATGGCCAATTCTCCGCTTTGGTGAGTTGGCGGCTACGCGGGCATATCGGATCGCTTTTGTATGCGCCGTTATTGCCTTTTGGCCTTCGTCCAGCGGCTCGTCGCCGTCCATTCCCCGCTTTCTGGTATAATCCGAGTGTTAAAATGATGATCAAATTGCCGCCGCCCGTTCATGGCCTCCTTGGCATTCTGCGGTCTGAAGTTGGCCCGGAGGTTTTGCCGAGTTCCAGCTTTTTGTTGAAACTCAGCCTCGGCCTCTTTGTCGTCTCCGAATTTGCCGTCAAGCTTCCGACCCATTCTTTTTTCGGCGCGATAGGCATTGGAATTACGGCTGCGGCGCTTCTGGCCTTGTTTGCGGCTTTGGTAGCTAAACTCCTGGACCATGATGAACGGCTGGCCCAAACTCTTACGGCATTAGCTTTTGTCGGGGCGATCGTCGCCTTAATCAATTTTTTCTTTCGCTTTATCCTGGTGCTGGGCTTTGGGTTTATTGGCGATGAATTGCCGGCGCAAGAACTTGCAAGCTTTTTGCTTTTTCCGATTTTTTTATGGAATGTCATTCTTTTTGCCTCGATCTATCGACGCGCGTTTTCGCTCGGGTTGATCCTGTCTTTTGCTCTGTCTATTGCGTATCTCTTGATTCTATTCTTTTGGATTCCGCATTTTTTCAAGTAATGCGTCGCCGACCGCAAAAGCGACGATACGTCGTTTCGGTGTAATTGGGCGATTTTGGTTATTCGAGGGGAGCTTCGGCGAGCGGCGGATTCGTCGGTTTTCTGCCTTGATGGAACGCATGTCTCGACGGAGCGGGGCGCTTGGACGACTTTCTTGCAGGCGTCTGTTCCCTTGCGACGCCTCTCTCAGAGGGGGCGTCAACTCGGTCGCTAAAAGTTCGCTTTTGCGCTATTGGTTACGCTTAGGATGAAAGCGGCTGGTTGCGCAGGAATCCGATCGCGATCCCGTCGGACCAAATCATACGGAACGAGCTCCAGTTCACTAAATTGGAGTAAGTCGTCATGAGACATCGGATGTGCTCGATGTTTAGATGTCGAAAAAACTCGATCGGTTCATTTGCAACCTGCTTACATCAGCGCTGGCGACAAATTTGCCTAGATCGTTTGATCCGCGCCGGGAAGGGGCGGCCGGCCGTGCTGGCGTCGCTTCGTGGCGTCGTGCAGTTTTTGCTTTGTGAAAGAGTGGCAAAACGCGAAGATCGCGCAGCGAAATGGGAAGCGGCGGTCCGCGACCGAGATTTCATCATCTTGACCAGAGCGAGCATCCATGGCCCGAATCCGCCGTTTATTGGTCGCAAATCGATCCGAGATCACAATCCGCGTTTTTAGGGCCGCGACCGAATTGGGTATTCGCACTGTGGCGATTTATGCGGAAGAGGACAAGCTTTCGCTGCATCGTTTCAAAGCGGATGAAGCCTATCAGATCGGATTCGGCAAGGGGCCGCTCGAGGCGTATCTCGCCATTGACGACGTCATCCATATTGCGCGGGAAGCGAAGGTCGACGCCATCCATCCGGGCTATGGTTTTCTTTCCGAAAGTCCCGAGTTCGCCGAGGCCTGCGCCGCCGCAGGAATCGTCTTTATCGGCCCGTCGCCTCAGACAATGCGCGCTTTGGGCAATAAGGTCGCGGCGCGCAATCTCGCCGTCTCCTGCGGCGTGCCGGTTATGCCGGCGACGCCCCCGCTTCCAGATGATCCCGCCTCTGTAAAGCGCCTCGCGCGGGAAATCGGCTATCCAGTCATGCTGAAGGCGTCCTGGGGCGGCGGCGGTCGAGGAATGCGGCCGATCGAGAGCGAGGACAAGCTTCTTGAGGCTGTGACCAGCGCGAAACGCGAGGCGAAAAGCGCTTTTGGCAAGGACGAGGTCTACCTCGAAAAGCTGGTTCGTCGTGCGCGCCATGTCGAGGTTCAAATTCTCGGCGACGCCCATGGCGAGCTCGTCCATCTTTTCGAGCGCGATTGTTCCATTCAACGGCGCAACCAGAAGGTCGTCGAGCGCGCGCCGGCGCCCTATCTCGATGAGGCGACGCGCGGCGCTCTCTGCGAGGCGGCGCTCAAGATCGGCCGGGCGACAGGCTATGTCGGGGCGGGCACTGTCGAATTCTTGCTCGACGCCGAATCCGGCGGCTTTTATTTCATTGAGGTCAACCCTCGCATTCAGGTCGAGCATACGGTCACGGAGGTCGTCACCGGGCTCGATATCGTGAAGGCGCAGATCCGGATCGCAGAAGGCAAGCGCATCGGACGGATCGAGGAAACCGGCATACCTAGGCAAGAAGAGATTCGGCTTTCCGGCCACGCCTTGCAATGTCGGATCACGACCGAAAATCCGGAGAATAATTTCATCCCGGATTACGGCCGCATCACCGCTTATCGAGGCGCGATGGGCTTCGGCATCCGCGTCGACGGAGGGACGGCCTATTCGGGTGCGATCGTCACCCGCTATTATGATCCGTTGCTCGAAAAAGTGACGGCTTGGGCCGCCACGCCGGAGGAGGCGATCCGCCGGATGGATCGCGCTCTGCTCGAATATCGCATCCGCGGCGTCGCGACCAATCTGGCCTTTTTACACAACATCATCAATCATCCGCGCTTCATCGCCAATGATTATACAACCCGCTTCATCGACGAGACGCCGTCGCTGTTCGATTTCAAGAAGCGCAAGGATCGCGCGACCAAGCTGCTGACATGGATCGCCGACGTCACGGTCAATGGCCATCCAGAGACCCGCGGAAGGGCGCGCCCGCCGGCGACGGCGCGAATCCCGGTTCCGCCGCGCTTCGCCGCCGCGGCGGCGCCCTCGGGCGCGCGCCAGCGCTTCGAGGCGCTCGGCGCGAAAAAATTCGCGGAATGGATGCGCGCCGAGGAACGCGTCCTCGTCACCGATACGACAATGCGCGATGCGCATCAGTCCCTGATCGCGACCCGCATGCGCACGAAGGATATAGCCGCGGCGGCCGAGGCCTATGCGAAGGGCCTGCCGCAGCTTCTGTCGCTCGAATGCTGGGGCGGCGCGACTTTCGACGTCGCCATGCGCTTCCTCTCGGAAGATCCGTGGGAGCGGCTCGCCCTTGTGCGCGAGCGCGCGCCTAATCTCCTGACGCAAATGCTGTTGCGCGGCGCGAATGGCGTCGGCTACACGAATTATCCCGATAATGTCGTCACCTATTTCGTCCGACGCGCGGCCGCTGGAATCGATCTTTTCCGTATTTTCGACTGCCTCAATTGGGTCGAGAACATGCGCGTCGCCATCGACGCCGTATGTGAGACTGGGAAACTCGCCGAAGGCGCGATCTGCTACACCGGAGACATTCTCGACCCTACGCGGGCGAAATTCTCACTAGATTATTATGTCGGCGTCGCGAAGGAGCTCGAGCGCGCCGGTTGCCATATTCTCGCGATCAAGGACATGGCTGGCCTGTTGATGCCCGCCGCCGCCCGCGTTCTCGTCAAGGCCTTGCGCGAATCCGTCGGCTTGCCCCTGCATCTGCACACGCATGACACGTCGGGAATTTCGGCGGCGACTGTGCTCGCCGCCATTGACGCCGGCGTCGACGCCGTCGATGCGGCGATCGATTCCATGTCCGGGATGACCTCGCAGCCCTGCCTCGGCTCAATCGCCGCCGCCGTGCGCAACAGCCCCCGCGATACGGGACTGGACCCGGAAGCCATCCGCCAGCTCAGTTTCTATTGGGAGGCGGCGCGGGCGCAATATGCGGCGTTCGAGAGCGATCTCAAGGCCGGGACGTCGGAGGTTTATCTCCATGAGATGCCGGGCGGGCAGTTCACCAATCTGCGCGAGCAGGCGCGCGGCCTTGGCCTCGAGACGCGATGGCACGAGGTGGCGAAGGCCTATCGCGCTGCCAATGATCTGTTCGGGGACATCGTCAAAGTGACGCCGTCCTCCAAGGTCGTCGGCGATATGGCTTTGATGATGGTGGCGCAAAATTTGACGCCGGAAGACGTGCTCGATCCCAGACGCGAGATCGCTTTTCCGACCTCCGTCGTTGAAATGTTGAAGGGCGATCTCGGTCAGCCGCCAGGAGGTTGGCCCAAGGCGCTGCAGGCCAAGGCCCTGAAGGGCGAGAAGGCGATCGATGCGCGGCCCGGCTCGTTGTTGCCGACGACGGATCTTGCAGCGGCGCGCGCGGAGGCGGAGAAATCCAGCGGCCGCCAGATCAGCGACGACGAATTCGCCTCCTGGCTGATGTATCCGAAAGTGTTCACGGAATTTTCGGCCACCTTGCGCCGCTACGGCCCTGTCTCCGTCTTGCCGACGCCTGTGTTTTTCTATGGGATGCAGCCGGGAGACGAAATCTCGATCGAGATCGAGCCTGGAAAGACGCTTGTCCTGCTTCTGCAAACCATCGGCGATACGGACGAGGACGGACAGGTCAAAGTCTTCTTTGAGCTCAATGGTCAACCGCGGCTTATCCGTACGCAAAATCGCGGCGCGGCGGTGAAGCTTGTTACGCGGAGAAAGGCCGAGGAGGGCAATGAATCTCATGTCGGGGCCCCGATGCCGGGCGCGGTGTCGACGATCGCCGTGCGCCAGGGCCAGGAGGTGAAGGCCGGCGACATTGTCGCGACGCTCGAGGCGATGAAAATGGAGACCGCGCTACATGCGCCGCGCGACGGCAAGATTTCCGAAATTCTCGTCGCGCCGGGCCAGCAAATCGACGCCAGGGATCTTCTGATGCTGCTCGAATAGTTGATCGTGGATCACAGCGACCGCTGAAATAGAGAATTTCCGCCGTATTGATCGCTCGCCGGACGACAACATCCGTCTATTTATGCTAGGCCTGATAGCGGAACAGGCGGAATTGATTTTCCATCTGAATGCTGCTCGCAATCAGGCGATTTGGCCGCCTCTTCACGCGCGGCGAATGCGGCTGACGACGAAAGCGGCCGGAGGCCAAAGAGGGGGGCTTAATTCTATGCAGCGGGTGACCGTCACGCTCGACGATGAGCTCATCGCCGAACTTGACCGCTTTATGAGCGGACGTGGCTATCACAACCGTTCGGAGGCCATGCGCGATCTGGCGCGCGCAGGGATGCAGCAGGCTGGCGTGGAATCGAGCGAAGCCGGCGAATGCGTCGCCGCGCTGGTCTATGTCTATGATCACACGGTGCGAGAGCTCGCTAAGCGTCTCGCTGACGCCCACCATGCGCATCACGACCTTTCAGTCGCCTCGACGCAGATTCGTCTCGATCATGCGAGTTGCATGGAGGTCGCGCTCCTGCGCGGCGTGACGGGGACCGTTCGACAGTTTGCCGAGCATCTCATCGCCGAGCGCGGCGTACGGCATGGCCGTCTCGTGGTTGTGCCGGTGGAAGTTCACGAGGAGACCCACGCCCATGGCGAAGACCATGCAAAGAGCCATGCGCATATACATGTGCGTCATGCGGGGTAAGCATATATCCGGGGCTTAGTGCGCGGTTGAGAAGGCCCGGCGCCTGCAAAAGCCCTCATAGGCGAGCGGCGTATTTAAACGGTCCTTTAGAACTTGCCGAGAAGCGTCAAGCGAAAAGCCAGAGGCTCGACCGGGTGAAGGACGCGGTCCATGACGCCGTTCTGGCAAACCGAGGTCGGCGGCGGCGTCGAGCTGTTGCAGGCGTTGTAAAGCGAGTCCGTCTTCAGCAGCGAGCCATAGGCGTAGGTTATCTGGTCCGACCGGCTGTTCGTGATGTTGAAGGCGTCGAGCTGGATTCGCCAGCCATTGTCAAAATTATATCCGACTCGCGCGTTGAGGAGCCCCGTCGCGGGCGATCTAAAAGCATTGTCCTCGGTCAAGGGCCGTGTCCCGAAGTAACGATAGCCGAGCCCACCGAACCATCCGGTCTTTTCGCCGATCTGGACGTTCAACGTGCCGATGAAGGCGGGCGCGCCGGGGATGTAATTGCCTGGCGCATTGCCGATTTGCGCTTGAGGGTAGCCGGTGAGCGAGTAGTAAGTCGCCGCCTGCGCGTAGTCGTAGCCGAGAAAGCGCGCGCGCGCAAAGGTGGCGTCGGCTTCGATATCGAGCCAGGATATGGGTCGGTAATCATTGGTCAATTCGATGCCGATGCGGCGGGTCGATCGGCTCGGCTGGGTGTCTCCCGCGTCGCCAGAAAAAATATTCTCTGAGGCGGCGTCGAGGCCAAACAGCGCTATCGAGCTATTCAGCCCCTCTATCGCCTTGGTCCGGACGCCGATTTCCGCGCCTTGCGTCGGCGTCAGGAAGGTCGCTGGCTGAAGCCTGTTGATCGGGTCTGTGGGCTCGACCTTTACGGTGACGCCGCGCAGGTCGTTGCTGTGGAAGCCCTGGCCAATATCCATGTAGAACTCGGTCTTGTTGAACGGGCCGAGGATCAGGCTGCCTTTTGGTCCCGGAACGAAGGCGACGGCATTGCCGGAATTCTGAGGTTGGGACACGGCGTTGACGGAGCCGGCGTAGAGATCGCCGCGAATCCCGACGATCATCTTGGCCCAGTCGCTCCAATGATAGGTTTGCTGAGCAAAGAGGCTGATGTTGCCTTCCTTCACGTAATCTTTTCGGATTGTAGAAAGATATTGCCGGTTTTGCGTGTCGGTCAGGAGCAGATTGATCGCGTCGAACCGCGTTTGCACGCCGAACTCCGTTTCCGTCGGAATTCCGGCGATCGTGTTGGTCAATGTATAGGAGGCGTTCGCCCCGCCGAAGGTGCGGGTCTCGTGCTGATGAAACTGGTCGCCTTGGACGGGATTTTGGAGGAAATAGGTGAAATCGTTCCAGAGATTGAGCCCGCTTCTGACCACGAAGGCGTTGGCTTGCCAGGCGTTGCCACCTTCGGTCTTCGCCCATTGGGTGGAAAGCGAAAAGCGCTCCGTATTGCCGCCGTCAGTCGGGTTCAGGGAGCCGAAGAGGCCGACCTCGCTGACCGCGCGCTCGGGGATTTGATCGGTCGAGTTCCAGTGATTGCCATAGGCCATTCCGGTGATGGAAAAGCCGTTGAGCGCGGTGCCCTGACTGTAGCGCAAAACGCCATTCAGCTTTTTCAAGTCATCGGGATAGGCCCATGGGCCGTTATAGGATCCGATTTCTGCGGCGTAGAGAATATTGCCTTCGCCGGTTTTGATCGAGCCAAAGCCCAAATAACGCAAATAGTCGAAGCTGCCGAGCGTCGCTTTCGCATATTGGCCGTCGAAACTGTCGAGGAGATTGATATGAACCGAGCCGGCCGAGGCGAAATCGCCCTGGTCCGCGAAATATGGGCCTTTCTTGATGTCCACCGAGCTGATGAGCTCCGGGATCAGCATGTTCAGATCGGAATAGCCCTGACCATGCGCGTGGGTCGGCATGTTCATCGGCATGCCGTCGAGATAGATGGCGAGATCGGTTCCGTGGTCGAGGTTGAAGCCGCGCAGGAAATATTGGTTCGCCTTGCCGTCGCCGCTGTGCTGCGTGATGACGAGCCCGGGCACGATCTCGAGCGCTTCGGCGGGCCGCGAGAAAATGCGTTGGTTGACTTCTTGGCCTGAGACGGTGAACGCGCTCGCTGCGTCGTTCATGTCGGCGGGAGTCCCTGTTCCCGCGCTCGTCGATGGATTTCCCGCAAAGTTCGGAAATGTATACGGTTCTGGGTTTGGCGCGTTGGATGCGGTTTCCACGTCGATCGGGGCGAGCGCGACGGCCCCTTGTTCAGCTGGTTGTGCGTCGGTTTTAGCCGTTGGTTGGTCCGTCTCCGCGCGCGCGCCGAAGGTGAGAGCAATCATCAAGGCGACAGCCGATCCGCTGGCCATGGCGATTTTCTTGATTTGCCGCATGTCCGCCCGATCGACGCCTTTTCTCTGCTGCGGCATGCAGCCCTCTCCCCGAGCTTTCCATTTTATCGCTTAGGCGCGCCAAGCCCTTTCGATTGCGCCTGAAGTTAAGGGAAGCTCCCGCATGCTGTAAGATCAAAAATTAAAATGATCATATAAAGCCCATATATGTTGCGAATCTGCAACATATGGAGAGCAAGACCTTAGTGAGTCATCGCGGGTTGGAAGCGGTCTTTGTCCGTCCGCTTTCGAGCGATGTGGGACGCCCGACCCGATGTTAAGCGCAAGCTGCGCCTTGGACGACGAGATACTATCTTTCTGATCTTCAGCGTGGCAAAAAACGCCGAAAGAGGACGTCCCTTCAATCGAGGCTGGACGCCAGCGCCGCCAGAGCGAGAGGCTCGGGTTTTGGGGAGGATAGGCTGAGAATGTGGACTGTTCGCATGGCGGCGGGCGATTCCCGTCGCGCGGGATCGTCGTCACCGCAGGCCGGGATGGCCGAAGCATCGAGGCGCTCGACGGCCGGCTTCAATTGGACGGCGCTCAATGGAAATCCAATTTTAGCGCGAGGCGGCGCTGTGCTGGCCGCGCTGGTCTTCCTGCTTTTTGCGGCTGCTCTTCCCGCGGCGGCCCACACCGCCGACATTTCGACGGCGCGGATCGTTCCGAAGGGCGACCGCCTCTATAGCGTCGACGTCGCATTGCTCGCGACCGACCTCGAACGCATGTTCTCCACCGAGGATCAAGCGTCCGACCTTTCCGCGCCGGGCGCGCTCGAGAAGGCGATCGGCCTGTTCATTCTCAAGCGCGTCGATCTCGAAGGCGCCGACGGCAAGAAATGCCGCGGCTCGGTCGATTCCGCCGGCGAAGATCCCGAAAGCGCAGACGGCGCGCGCATCGTCATGACCTTCGATTGCAGCGACGTCCAAGGCAATATTTTCTATAACGCCCAGCCGCTCTTGGAGGTCGCGGGATCAAGGGCGAGGCAACATACTTTCATCGGCGAAGGCGCGAACGCGTCGCAGTCGGTCGTCGATCAGAGCAACGCCCGCTTCGATCTTTCCGCGCCTCCGGCGAGCGTTTGGCAGCTGGCGGGACGGTATCTTTACGCCGGCGTCGAGCATATTCTCACCGGATACGATCACATCGCGTTCCTGCTCGCCGTCGTGCTCTGGGCGCGCCGGGTCTGGCCCGTCGTCAAGATCGTCACTGCTTTCACCGTGTCCCACTCGGTGACTTTGTCGCTGGCCGTGCTCGGCATTGCGCGCCTTCCGGCCGCGCCCATCGAGGCCGCCATCGCATTCTCGATCATCTTCGTCGCCGTAGAAAACTTCTTCTCGCGCAATGTCGATAATCGTTGGATGGTGACTTTTCTTTTCGGCTTCATTCACGGATTTGGCTTCGCCAGCGGTCTTCTCGAGCTTGGCGTTCCGCGCAATGCAATCGCGCCCGCTTTGGCCAGCTTCAATATTGGGGTGGAACTCGGGCAAATAGGCATTGTCCTCATCGTCGTCCCTGCGCTCCTCGCGATCGACCGCTTGACGGGGGGAAAGCGAAGCCCGAGGCTTGTTTATGGGGCCTCCATCATCATAGCGCTCCTCGGCGGCTATTGGCTCCTGATGCGGACGGTGTTCCTGCACGCATCGAGTTGAGAGGACAAAGATCAAGAATGTCCCAGGGAGAGTCCGCGTGTCGCTACGAACCGGCTTAAAGCGATCTCGGCGCGGCATTATCGCGAATTTAGGCGACGGAGCCGCCGATACTTGGGCGCGCCGATCGAGGTGCGGCCGCGCGCTGGCGCAGGTTCTCGCGGTTTGTCCTCTTTTTCTCTCGGTCTTCTTGATCGCGGCCTTCACCGGCTTCGCCAATGTGAAGCCGGCGGCGGCGTCCGACGCGGGCCGCCAAGCGCTCATCGTCGCTTATGCCGACGAGCCGTCCGAAACCGAGCTCGAGCGGGCTCAAGCCGACGCCGATTACACCAAGGAAATCGCCAACCCCGATGTCCATCTGTTCGATTATCTGGCTCTCGCCCTCGGCCTGTCGGTCGTCCTGATCTGGTTCTTTTGCCCGGATCTCGTGCTCCGGGTGCGAGGCGATATATTGCCTTGGCGGATCAAGATGCGACTCGATGGGCTGGAGGCGCGCCGCCTCGCCATAGCCGCGTCGGTTTTCGGCCTGACTTCGGCTGAACCGGACGGAGAATGGCCCGAGGAGCGGAGGAGGTATGACGCGATCGCCGCTTCGGCGAATGCGCTGCTCGAAACGGTGCGGCAGGGCCTCAAGCTCGATTCGATCGACGAGAATAGCGTGATTTTCGCCCTCGACCGCCTTCTGGCGGATGCGGAGAGCCTGACGGCGCGACTTGCGTCTCTCGCTCCGGGCCCTGTTCCGGCGGCGGAGCGCGTCGACGTCGATGGACTGAGCCGGATCCAGCGAATCAATCGCAGCTGGGAGCGCGTCTTCGCCAAACGCGAGCTCTCCAGGCTGGTGACGCTCAGCCAATTGAGCGCCATGGGCTGGCCGAATTGGTCGAGACTGGCGAGCGCGGCGCGATAGCTGCGCCTCTTGGCTTTGCGCGTTTGAACCTGCCGGCGATCACGCCCGCCGCGCGCCCATCTGGCTGTCGATCCGAAAAGGATGCGCCGGATAGACCCCGAGAATTTTCAGCTCCTTGCAGAAAAACGCCAGCTCCTCGAGCGCCAGGGCGAGCGCCGGGTCCTCCGGATGGCCGTCGACGTCGGCCAGAAACTGGGTTGCGGTGAATTCCCCTTCGACCATATAGCTTTCGAGCTTGGTCATGTTCACGCCGTTCGTGGCGAAGCCGCCGAGCGCCTTATAGAGGGCGGCCGGAACGTTGCGCACCCTGAAAACGAAGCTCGTGACTGTCGGCAAGCCGCGCGGCGCCCAGACGGCCGTCGGCGAGAGCACGACGAAGCGGGTCGTGTTGTGCGGCTCGTCCTCTATATCGGCGGCGAGCACGTCGAGATCATAAATCTCCGCCGCCAGCTTGGTCGCGATCGAGGCCCTGGTGGGATCGCCCGCTTCGACGATTTCGCGCGCCGAGCCGGCTGTATCGCCAGCCACATGCGCCGAAAGGCCGAGCTTGCGAACGATCTTGCGGCATTGGCCGAGCGCATGAACATGGCTGTGGACGGACGCTATGGCGTCGAGCCGCGCGCCCTTGAGGCCGAGCAATTGAAAGTGAATAGGCAGAAAATATTCGCCGACGATGAAAAGCCCGGCGCTCGGCAAAAGATGATGAATATCCGCGACCCGGCCGGCGATGGAGTTCTCGATCGGGATCATTCCGAGCTGCGCCGCGCCTTCGATGACCGCCGTCAGGGCATCTTCGAAGGTGGCGCAGGGCAGGGGGAGCCAATCCGGATAGGCGTTTCGGCAGGCTATGTCGGAATTTGCGCCCGGCTCGCCCTGATAGGCGATCTTTTTGGCGGTCATGTTTGGCGGACCCTTTCGCGCAAGCTTGAGAGCGCATGGCTATGGCATGTTCCGGGCGGCGCCGAAACGTTTTGGCGCGCTTTTAGCTTGCAGCGCGGAGGCGGCGACAAAAAGTAGCATCGATTCCCCCTTTAATTATGCTGCAATGCAATGTATCTAAGGAGCATGTGATGTTGCGCTGCAGCGTAACGGGCGCCGTCGATCGATTCGGGCTCGTGAATCGCTGCGCGCCTCGGCCTCAGACGCAAAGGCGGGAGGTCGAGTTAGAGCGATGAAATGTGGTGCGGCAATGGGAACTTACTTTATCGAGACAGGTAAAATGGCCGGCGGCTTGCTGGGCGCGCTTCTTTTCGCGCTGGTTTTGACCAGCGTGTCCAATCGCATTTTCGCCCATGGAATGCACGCCAAGCCGACTCATTCGGTCGTCGTCCTGGAAAAGAGCCCCGTCGATGTGAATGCGAGCGCTCCGGCCCCGGTCGTCGCCGAGGCCACGCCGGCGGCGTCGGAGCCTGCCGCTGCTGTGAGCGAGTCGCGCAGCGTCGTGGCGAGCGAGCCTGCTGCAATGCTTACGGCGCCGGAGAAAAAGGCTGATGCCGAGGAGAAGGGCTGCGCCTCTTGCGACGCCGTTGAAAAATCTGTCGTCGCCAAGGCTGGGCCGCCTCTCTTTGCGATCGTTGATCGCCCGAAAAACTCGGTCGCCGGTTTGGCGCATTCGAATTCGCTTCGGGCTCAAGAGGCTAGTTGGACCGTGAATGAGCTCGATCAGTATCTCGCGAGCCCGCATGGAGGCGCCCAGGCCAGCGAGGCCGAAGCCGCCAAGCGCGCGGATATGATCGATTATTTGCGCCGACTGGCGGATCATCCGCAGCGCGGGCGCAGCAAATAGGCCCTATATTCCGCTTCTTGGGAGCGCGTTGAAACGCCGCCGGGTTTCCGTGCGGCGTTTTCGCGTCTATTATGACGCCTAGAGCCTGCGGTCCTGGTCGGAACTCCAACATTTCCTCGCTCGATTCACGAGCTGGAGCCGGCGCGCCGAGTCCCTATCTTTCGCCGAAAGGCGATTTTGCGCCGCGAGGCAAATTTGACAGCGAATCGATCCCTGCCTTTCCCCTCGTCCTTCACGCGCCGCTTCTTCCTTCGCCTCCTGGCTGGAAGCCTCGCCGCGCCCGCTGGCTTCGCCCGGGCAGCCGCGACGGCTCAAGAGGTCGAAAGCCACGGTCTCTCGATTTTTGGCGATCTCGCGCTTCCGCCCGACTTCGATCATTTCGCCTATGTCAATCCCCAGGCGCCGAAGGGCGGCGAGATCGCGCTCCAGGTCAGCTCGATCTCCGGCAACCAGAATTTCAGCACTTTCAACACTTTGAACGCCTATATCTTGAAGGGCGACGGCGCCGCGGGAATGGGCCTTATTTTCGATACGCTCATGACGGGGCATGGGGACGAGCCAGATTCCCTTTATGGGTTGGTCGCCCGCGCCGTCCGCGTCTCCCCCGATAAGAACATTTATCGTTTTCTGTTGCGCAAGGAGGCGCGCTTCCACGACGGCTCGCCTCTGACCGCGCGCGACGTCGCCTTCTCCTTGAATATTTTGAAGACGAAGGGCCATCCGTCGATCCGGCAAGCCCTACGGGACATGGACTCCGCCGAAGCCGAGGTGGAGGACGTGGTCGTCGTCCGGCTAAAGCCGCGGCATAGCCGCGAGGCGGCTCTGATCGTCGCCGGCCAACCGATTTTCAGCGCCGCTTATTATAAGGCGCATCCCTTCGACGAGACGACTCTCGAGCCGCCGCTCGGATCGAGCGCCTATCGCGTCGGACGTTTCGACCAAGGCCATTTCATCACATTCGAGCGGGAGCCGAATTATTGGGCGAAGGATTTGCCGGTGAATCGCGGGCAAGCCAATTTCGACCGCATCCGGTTCGAATATTTCGGCGATCGGAAAGTGGCTTTCGAGGCTTTCAAGGCTGGAGTCTTCACCTTTCGGGAGGAGTTCACCTCGGCGGTCTGGGCGACCGGCTATGATTTTGCCGCCGTCAAGGACGGTCGCGTGAAGCGTGAGACCCTGCCCGACGAATCGCCCATGGGCACCCAGGGCTGGTTCCTCAATATGCGGCGCGACAAGTTCAAGGATATCCGCATTCGCGAGGCGATTGGCCTCGCCTTCGATTTCGAATGGACCAACGCCAATATCATGTATGGCGTCTATTCCAGAACCGTCTCCTTCTTTCAGAATTCGCCCATGGCTGCGGAGGGAAAGCCTTCGCCGGAGGAACTGGCGCTTCTCGAGCCCTATCGGTCGGAACTCGCGCCCGCGGTGTTCGACGAGGTCTATTCGCCGCCGAAATCGGACGGCTCCGGGCAGGATCGCGAGCTTTTGCGCCGCGCCAGCGCGCTCTTCGCCGAGGCCGGCTGCAAGCGTCAAGGCTCGGTCTTGACGCTGCCGGACGGCAAGCCGTTTGAAATCGAATTCCTCGATTTCGACAATTCTCTAGAGCCGCACACCGCGCCGCTCATCAAGAATCTAAAGCTTCTCGGCGTGGACGCGCGCTATCGCGTCGTGGACGCCGCGCAATATAAGCGGCGGACCGACGCCTTTGACTATGACGTCGTCACCTCACGCTTTGGTCTCGGCCTCACCCCCGGCGAAGGGATGCGGGGGACCTTCGGTTCGGAGGCGGCGACAATGCCCGGCTCGCGCAATGTGTCCGGAATTTCCAATAAGGTCGTCGACGCCTTGATCGAGAAGGCGCTCGTCGTCGAGACCCGCGAAGAGTTGACCACAATCTGCCGCGCCATCGACCGCATTTTGCGGGCTGGACATTCCTGGGTCCCGATGTGGAACAAGCCCAATCATCTCGTCGCCTATTGGGATGTCTTCAGCCGCCCAGACCGCAACCCGAAATATGAGATCGGCGTCGTCTCGACCTGGTGGTATGATGAAGATAAAGCCAAGCGCATCAATTTCGTCAGCCGCTGACGGCGCCTGATGTTCGCCTATATCGCCCGCCGCCTCCTTTTGATGATTCCGACGATCCTCGGAATCCTGCTCGTCTCCTTCGCGATCGTGCAATTCGCGCCGGGCGGGCCGGTGGAGCGAATTCTGGCGCAATTGCAGGGCGTCGACTCCGGCGCCACTGCCCATTTCGGCGGCGGAGGCGAAATGGGCGCGTCGGGGGGCGGCGATTTCTCCTCGAAATATCGCGGCGCGCAGGGGCTCGACCCGAAATTCATCGCCGAGCTCGAAAAGCAATTCGGATTCGACAAGCCCGCCTATGAGCGATTCTTCTTAATGGTCAAGAACTACGCGACCTTTGATTTCGGACGGTCCTATTTCCGCGACGTGCCTGTGCTGCGGCTCATCAAGGAGAAGCTCCCGGTCTCGATCTCGCTCGGGCTCTGGATGACCCTTCTCTCTTACGCCATCTCAATTCCACTCGGCGTGAAGAAGGCGGTGAGCGACGGCACGCGCTTCGACGTCTGGACCTCGGCGGTCGTCATCATCGGCTATGCGATCCCGAGCTTTCTTTTCGCGATCCTTCTCATCGTCCTTTTTTGCGGCGGCTCGTTCTGGCAGATTTTCCCGCTGCGCGGGCTAACTTCGGAGAATTGGCCGCAGCTTTCGCTTTTCGGCAAGGTCGTCGATTATTTCTGGCATATCGCGTTGCCGGTCACATCCATGACGCTCGGCGCTTTCGCCACCTCGACCTTTCTCACCAAGAACTCGTTTCTCGACGAGATTCGCAAGCAATATGTTCAGACCGCGCGCATGAAAGGCCTCGCGGAAAACCGCGTTCTCTACGGCCATGTGTTCCGCAACGCGATGATGATCGTCGTCGCCGGCTTTCCCGGCGCGTTCGTGACGGCGTTTTTCGGCGGCTCGCTCCTTATCGAGACGATCTTTTCATTGGACGGCCTCGGCCTCCTCTCTTTCGAATCGATCGTCAATCGCGATTATCCGGTCGTTTTCGCCAATCTTTATATTTTCGCCTTGCTCGGGCTCGTCGTGAATCTCTTGTCCGATCTCACCTATATGTGGATCGACCCACGCATCGACTTTGAGACCAGGGAGGTCTGAGGCATGAGCGCGCCCGCCTCCGACATTGGCCTCGCCGTGAAGCGCGTCGCGCCTTCCGAGCCGGCGCGGGGCTGGCTTCGCCTGAGCCCGATCAACCAGCGCCGCTTGGCCAATTTCAAGAGCCATAAGCGCGGCTTGTGGTCATTCTGGATCTTCATGGTCCTGTTCGTGTTGTCGCTCTTCGCCGAATTCATCGCCAACGACCGGCCGATTCTCGTCGTCTACAAGGGCGAAATCTTGACGCCGGTTTTCCATGATTACCCGGAGGAGAAATTCGGCGGATTTCTCGCCCGAACCGATTATCGCGACGAGGTCATCGACAAGGAGATCCGCGAGCACGGCTTCATGATCTGGCCGCCAATCCGCTATTCCTACAAGACGATCAACCGACATTTGCCCACGCCCGCGCCCTCGGCGCCGACCTGGATGTTGACCGACGCGCAATGCGCCGCCGCGGCGAAGCGCTTCGCAAAGCTCGATCACGGCGGCTGCGCCGATATCGAGTGGAACTGGCTCGGCACAGACGACCAGGGCCGAGACGTGCTCGCCAGACTCATTTACGGCTATCGTCTTTCGCTGCTCTTCGGGCTAACCCTGGCGGGGGTCTCCTCCGTCATCGGGATCGCGGCGGGAGCCGTGCAGGGCTATTTCGGCGGCTGGACCGATCTTGTCTTTCAGCGTTTCATCGAGATCTGGTCATCGCTGCCGCATCTTTATCTTTTGATCATCATATCCTCGATCATCACGCCGAGCTTCTTCGTGCTTCTCGGCATCTTGCTTTTGTTTTCCTGGGTTCAACTCGTGCATGTTGTGCGCGCTGAATGCCTGCGCACGCGCAATTTCGAATATGTCAACGCGGCCCGCGCGCTAGGCCTCACCAACGCCGCCATCATCCTCAAGCATGTCCTGCCCAATGCGACCGTGGCGACGCTGACCTTCTTGCCTTTCGTTCTCAACGGCTCGATCACGACCCTGACCGCGCTCGACTTTTTGGGCTTCGGCCTGCCGCCGGGCTCGCCCTCGCTGGGCGAGCTTCTGTTGCAAGGTAAATCGAATCTTCAGGCGCCCTGGCTTGGGCTCACCGGCTTCATCGTCATCGCGCTGATGCTGTCGCTGCTCGTCTTTATCGGGGAGGCTGTCCGCGACGCTTTCGACCCCAGGAAGACGCTGCGATAGGCGTGGGGCGGCGCTTGGTCCTTTCAAGATCTATTTTTGCCTAGACGTCGACTTTTAATGGAAGCCGCCCCTCTCCATGCCTGAACCCAGCCTCCTCGACGTCCGCGACCTCACCGTGTCTTTCCAGCCGGGCGCTGCCGCGGCGCCTGCCGTCGATGGCGTCTCCTTCGCGCTGGAGCGCGGGCGCACGCTCGCTCTGGTCGGCGAATCCGGCTCGGGCAAATCGGTGACAGCCCTCTCAATCGTGAGGCTCCTCGCGCCCGGCGTCTTGCCGAAAGGCCAGGTCCTGTTCAAGGGCGAGAATCTTCTGAACTGTAGCGACGCGCGGCTCCGGGCCATTCGCGGCGCCGAGATCACCATGGTCTTTCAGGAGCCGATGACCTCGCTCAATCCTCTGCATCCGATTGAGCGTCAGATTGGCGAAATCCTCGAGCTTCATGGCGCGCGCGGCGCGGAAAAAATCCGCGCGCGCATCGTCGAGTTGCTCGAGGAGGTGGGCATTCCCGATCCGCGCCAAAGGCTCGGCGCCTTCCCGCATCAATTGTCGGGCGGTCAGCGCCAAAGAGTCATGATCGCCATGGCGCTCGCCAATCGTCCGGATCTTTTCATTGCGGATGAGCCGACGACCGCGCTTGACGTCACTGTGCAGGCGCAGATCCTGAACCTCCTGAAGGAGCTGCAGGCGCGTCATGGCATGGCCATGCTGTTTATCACCCATGACCTCGGCATCGTGCGCAAGATCGCGGATGACGTGGCGGTGATGCAAAAGGGCAAGATCGTCGAGGCGGGAAGCGTCGCGGAAGTCTTCGCCGCGCCGCGCCATCCCTATACGCAAGCCCTCATCGCAGCGGAGCCGAAAGGGGCGCCGCCGGCAATCGACCTCGCGGCCAAGCCGATCTTCAGCGCGGAGGACGTCCGCGTCTGGTTTCCGATCAAGCGCGGCTTTCTGCGCAAGACCGTCGGTTTCGTCAAAGCGGTGGACGGAGTCTCGCTCACCGTGCGGGAAGGCGAGACTGTCGGCGTCGTCGGCGAATCGGGTTCAGGAAAAACCACACTCGGCCTCGCCTTACTGCGCCTGATCCATTCCGAGGGCGGCGTCGTTTTTCTCGGGCGGCGGATCGACGGATTGAAGTTCAAGGCGATGCGGCCGCTCCGACGCGACATGCAGATTGTGTTTCAAGATCCCTACGGGTCGCTTTCGCCGCGCCTTTCCGTAGGCGACATTGTCGCCGAAGGCCTTCGCGTGCAAAATCCGGCCTTGAAATTCGCCGAGCGCCGCGAGATCGTCGCGCAGGCTTTGAGCGACACGGGTCTCGATCCGTCCGCGATGGATCGCTATCCGCATGAGTTTTCTGGCGGCCAGAGACAACGCATCGCGATCGCGCGGGCGATCGTTCTCGAGCCCAAATTCATTGTTCTCGACGAGCCCACGTCCGCACTCGATATGTCTGTGCAGGCGCAGATCGTCGATCTCCTGCGCGATCTGCAAAAGCGCCGCGGACTCGCTTATCTTTTCATCAGTCACGATCTCAAGGTCGTGCGCGCCTTGGCGAGCGAGATCATCGTGATGCGTCAAGGCAAAGTCGTTGAGGCGGGCCCGGCGGCCGCGCTTCTCGCCGCGCCGCGCAGCGACTATACGAAAGCGCTATTCGCCGCCGCCTTCGAGATCAAGGCCGAGGCCGGCGCCGTTTCGAGCGCTTGACCGGTTGAAGTAAGTCCATGCCCCGCGCGATCGTTCTGGTCCTCGACTCCCTCGGCTGCGGCGGCGCGGAAGACGCCGCAGCCTATGGCGACGCCGGGGCGAATACGCTGGGACATCTCGCCGGCGCCTGCGCCAGCGGGCGGGGGGATCGCGAAGGTTTCCGTAGTGGCGCCTTGCGCGCGCCCAATCTCGACGCTCTGGGGCTTGGCCTTGTCATCGAAGCGTCGAGCGGAGCCTGGCCCGAGGGGTTTTCCAGGCCGCGGGCGCCGGGAGCTCTTTGGGGCTACGCGGTCGAACGCGCGCACGGAAAGGACACGCCGGCCGGCCACTGGGAAATGGCGGGAGCGCCGGCGGCTAAGGCGTTCTTCTTCTTTCCGAGGACAGACCCCTGCTTTCCGCCTGGGCTGACCGAGGCGCTGATCGCCGAAAGCGGAATTCCTGGCGTTCTCGGCAATTGTCACGCGTCGGGCGTCGAGATTATCGAGAGGCTGGGCGCGGAGCATCTGCGGACCGGAGCGCCGATTTGCTATACCTCGGCCGACTCGGTCTTTCAGATCGCCGCGCATGAAGACGCGTTTGGGCTCGAGCGGCTCTATGCGCTTTGCCGGATCGCGCGCCGCCTTTGCGATCCGTTGAATGTCGGGCGCGTTATCGCGCGGCCCTTCCTCGGGGATGCGGACAAAGGGTTCGAGCGCACGCCTCGCCGTAAGGATTTTGCGATTCCGCCGCCGTTGGGCAATCTTCTCGAAAGGCTTGTGCATGCCGGCCACGAGATCGTTTCGATCGGCAAGGTCGGGGACATTTTCGCCCATTGCTTCACGGGCCGAGAGGTGAAGCGCGACAGTGACATGGCGCATTTCGACGCAACGCTCGAATCGCTGCGCGCGCTTCCGGACGGCGGCTTGATTTTCACCAATTTCGTCGATCTCGACACCGAGTTCGGCCATAGGCGGGATATTGCCGGCTACGCCCGTTGCCTCGAGCGTTTCGACGCCCGCCTGCCGGAGCTTCTCGCCGCCATGCAGCCCGGCGATCTCGCCGTCATCAGCGCCGATCACGGAACGGACCCGACTTGGTCCGGTTGTGACCATACGCGCGAGCATGCGCCGATTTTGGCGTTCGGACCCGGAGTCCCGGGTCGAGCGATCGGGCGACGGGAAAGCTTCGCAGACATCGGCGCGAGCCTCGCCGCGCATCTGGGCCTGCCTGCGACGGCGCAAGGCTCGTCCTTTTTATAGCGGCCGACAGGAGCAGGACATGGCGGACGACGCGCCGGAAGGAGTTCACGTCATCGGCCATCCTCTGGTGCAGCATAAGCTCACCTTGATGCGAGACGGCAAACAGTCGACGAAGAGCTTCCGGCAACTCCTCAACGAGATCGGAATGTTGCTTTGCTACGAAGTCACGCGCGATCTGCCGCTCGAGATGATCGAGGTCGAGACGCCTGTGGCGAAGATGATGGCGCCGGTGATCTCAGGCAAGAAGCTGATTTTTGCGCCCATCCTGCGCGCTGGCGCGGGCTTTCTTGACGGAATGCTGGATCTCGTGCCCTCCGCGCGGGTCGCGCATATCGGCCTTTATCGCGATCCGAAGACGCTGGAGGCCGTGGAATATTATTTCAAGACTCCGCAGGATCTCCCCGAGAGGCTCGTCATCCTGATGGACCCGATGCTGGCGACCGGCAATTCCGCCTCGGCCGCCATAGCCGGCTTGAAGAAGCGCGGCGCCAAGGACATTCGGTTCGTCTGCCTTCTCGCCGCGCCGGAAGGGGTGGCCAAGCTTCGCGGCGCGCATCCGGACGTCGAGATCTGGACCGCAGCAATCGACGAAAGGCTGAACGCGCATGGCTATATCGTGCCCGGGCTCGGCGACGCGGGCGATCGGATGTTCGGCACCAAATAGCGTCGCGTCGGAGCGTCGCAGGGCGATCTCCATTGCAATGGCGCAGCCTGCGCCGACCATTGACGCAGCCGAGCGTTCATGTGTATAAGCGCGGCTCTTCCAGCAAGGCATGGCCGTCGACGACGAGCGACGCAGAATGCGATGCGAAAATCCAGGAACATAGCGTAGATGGCGAATACTCCTTCGGCCAAGAAGGCCGTCCGTAAGATCGAACGGCGCACAAAGATCAACAAGGCGCGCCGGAGCCAAATGAGGACCTATGTTCGCAAGGTCGAAGAGGCGATCGCGTCGGGCGATTCCGCAGCGGCGGCTGCTGCGCTGCACGCGGCGGAGCCGCTTTTGATGCGCGCCGCGCAAAAAGGAATTGTCCATAAGAACACGGCCTCGCGAAAGGTTTCTCGCTTGAGCCATCGAGTCGCCGCTTTGGGAAAATAAAGCCCTTGGTACATGACTCTATTGGACTTTGGGAGCCCAGCGCGAGCTGGGCTTTTTTTTGTCGCGGCGGTTTCGCTCCATTGTAGAATCGTTGCAGTGGCGCGACTTTTCTACCGCAC